>NZ_JAHVHV010000012.1 GCF_019802085.1 Ferrimonas balearica | reverse complement strand
AGTTTAACCTTCGGGAGGACGCTCACCACTTTGTGGTTCATGACTGGGGTGAAGTCGTAACAAGGTAGCCCTAGGGGAACCTGGGGCTGGATCACCTCCTTAACGACATGAATTCTTGCTCGCGTCGAGTGTTCACACAGATTGTCTGACGAAGATAGAGAGTCTGCTGCGCAAGCAGCGCACGGCGATGGGTCTGTAGCTCAGTTGGTTAGAGCGCACCCCTGATAAGGGTGAGGTCGGTAGTTCAAATCTACTCAGACCCACCAATCTTCCTTGAGATTGGTCGCCACACGGTATGGGGCTATAGCTCAGCTGGGAGAGCGCCTGCTTTGCACGCAGGAGGTCAGCGGTTCGATCCCGCTTAGCTCCACCACTTACTCTTTATGGCAAAGAGGCCAAAGATAAATTGCAAAATTTACCTTTGGCTTTTTTAAAGCCCGCTCTTTAACAATTTGGATAAGCTGATAAATTTCTCGAGAAATTGTAAGAGTAAACTTCTTGCAAGTGTCTTGATATCCGGCGACTCAGCGTAAGCTGAGTAACGAACATTTGGTTGTGATACCGAGACCCCTTGGGGTTGTATGGTTAAGCGACTAAGCGTACACGGTGGATGCCTTGGCAGTCAGAGGCGATGAAGGACGTGCTAACCTGCGAAAAGCTCAGATGAGGCGGTAAGAGCCACT
>NZ_JAHVHV010000011.1 GCF_019802085.1 Ferrimonas balearica | reverse complement strand
AGTGGCTCTTACCGCCTCATCTGAGCTTTTCGCAGGTTAGCACGTCCTTCATCGCCTCTGACTGCCAAGGCATCCACCGTGTACGCTTAGTCGCTTAACCATACAACCCCAAGGGGTCTTGCTTGAGCTTTGGAAGAACCAAATCTCGTTGCAAACGAATCGAACTTTGCAAAGTCCGATGCGTATATGACGCAACCAAATGTTTCGTTACTCAGCTTTACGCTGAGTCGCCGGATATCAAGACACTTGCAAGAAGTTTACTCTTACAATTTCTCGAGAAATTTATCAGCTTATCCAAATTGTTAAAGAACAGGGCTTAAAAAAGCCAAAGGTAAATTTCGCAATTTATCTTTGGCCTCTTTGCCATAAAGAGTAAGTGGTGGAGCTAAGCGGGATCGAACCGCTGACCTCCTGCGTGCAAAGCAGGCGCTCTCCCAGCTGAGCTATAGCCCCTCCGTGGCTTTCAGCTAGCGTCCAAATCGAATTTAGGCGAGGCATTTAACGAGGAAGTTTGGTTAGCCAAACGACGAGTTAAATAACGAAGCATAAAGAAGATTTGGTGGGTCTGAGTAGATTTGAACTACCGACCTCACCCTTATCAGGGGTGCGCTCTAACCAACTGAGCTACAGACCCATTCTAGCTTGATCTTTGACTTCATTCCGTCGTTGAACTCCTCACTCCTCGGTCGCATAGTTCACTATGCTCCCTGCGGGGCTTGTCGTTCGCCTCGGCCTAAAGCCAAATCTCTGCGCGATAACCACTGAAGGTTATCGAGCCACTCTTTATCATCGTCAGACAATCTGTGTGAACACTCGACGCGGGCAAGAATTCATGTCGTTAAGGAGGTGATCCAGCCCCAGGTTCCCCTAGGGCTACCTTGTTACGACTTCACCCCAGTCATGAACCACAAAGTGGTGAGCGTCCTCCCGAAGGTTAAACT
>NZ_JAHVHV010000010.1 GCF_019802085.1 Ferrimonas balearica | reverse complement strand
CGCTCTTTAACAATTAGTCAGACAATCTGTGTGGGCACTCACGCGGGATTGAGATTTCATCATTTATCTCAATGCTAACTGAGTGACACCAAGTTAATTCAGTATTCATTGAGTAGGTCTTCGGACCATCAAAATCTTTTAATTGAAGAGTTTGATCATGGCTCAGATTGAACGCTGGCGGCAGGCCTAACACATGCAAGTCGAGCGGCAGCGACAACATTGACCCTTCGGGTGATTTGTTGGGCGGCGAGCGGCGGACGGGTGAGTAATGCTTAGGAATTTGCCCAGTCGAGGGGGACAACAGTTGGAAACGACTGCTAATACCGCATACGCCCTACGGGGGAAAGCAGGGGCTCTTCGGACCTTGCGCGATTGGATAAGCCTAAGTGAGATTAGCTAGTTGGTGGGGTAAAGGCTCACCAAGGCGACGATCTCTAGCTGGTTTGAGAGGATGATCAGCCACACTGGGACTGAGACACGGCCCAGACTCCTACGGGAGGCAGCAGTGGGGAATATTGCACAATGGGCGCAAGCCTGATGCAGCCATGCCGCGTGTGTGAAGAAGGCCTTCGGGTTGTAAAGCACTTTCAGCGAGGAGGAAAGGTTGACGGTTAATACCCGTCAGCTGTGACGTTACTCGCAGAAGAAGCACCGGCTAACTCCGTGCCAGCAGCCGCGGTAATACGGAGGGTGCGAGCGTTAATCGGAATTACTGGGCGTAAAGCGCATGCAGGCGGCCAAGTCAGTCAGATGTGAAAGCCCCGGGCTCAACCTGGGAATTGCATTTGATACTGCTTGGCTAGAGTCCTTGAGAGGGGGGTAGAATTTCAGGTGTAGCGGTGAAATGCGTAGAGATCTGAAGGAATACCAGTGGCGAAGGCGGCCCCCTGGCAAGAGACTGACGCTCAGATGCGAAAGCGTGGGGAGCAAACAGGATTAGATACCCTGGTAGTCCACGCCGTAAACGATGTCTATTAGGAGTCTGTGGCCTTGAGCTGTGGGTTCCAAAGCTAACGCATTAAATAGACCGCCTGGGGAGTACGGCCGCAAGGTTAAAACTCAAATGAATTGACGGGGGCCCGCACAAGCGGTGGAGCATGTGGTTTAATTCGATGCAACGCGAAGAACCTTACCTACCCTTGACATCCAGAGAACTTACCAGAGATGGTTTGGTGCCTTCGGGAACTCTGAGACAGGTGCTGCATGGCTGTCGTCAGCTCGTGTTGTGAAATGTTGGGTTAAGTCCCGCAACGAGCGCAACCCTTGTCCTATGTTGCCAGCGGTTCGGCCGGGAACTCATGGGAGACTGCCGGTGATAAACCGGAGGAAGGTGGGGACGACGTCAAGTCATCATGGCCCTTACGGGTAGGGCTACACACGTGCTACAATGGTCAGTACAAAGGGTTGCCAACTAGCGATAGTGAGCCAATCCCATAAAGCTGGTCGTAGTCCGGATCGGAGTCTGCAACTCGACTCCGTGAAGTCGGAATCGCTAGTAATCGTGGATCAGAATGCCACGGTGAATACGTTCCCGGGCCTTGTACACACCGCCCGTCACACCATGGGAGTGGGCTGCAAAAGAAGTGGGTAGTTTAACCTTCGGGAGGACGCTCACCACTTTGTGGTTCATGACTGGGGTGAAGTCGTAACAAGGTAGCCCTAGGGGAACCTGGGGCTGGATCACCTCCTTAACGACATGAATTCTTGCCCG
>NZ_JAHVHV010000009.1 GCF_019802085.1 Ferrimonas balearica | reverse complement strand
TACCGAGACCCCTTGGGGTTGTATGGTTAAGCGACTAAGCGTACACGGTGGATGCCTTGGCAGTCAGAGGCGATGAAGGACGTGCTAACCTGCGAAAAGCTCAGATGAGGCGGTAAGAGCCACTTGAGTCTGGGATGTCCGAATGGGGAAACCCGGCACCATAAGGTGTCATCGCTGCGTGAATACATAGCGCAGCGAGGCGAACCTGGGGAACTGAAACATCTAAGTACCCAGAGGAAAAGAAATCAACCGAGATTCCCCTAGTAGCGGCGAGCGAACGGGGATTAGCCCTTAAGCGATTTGGAAGTTAATGGAACGGTCTGGAAAGTCCGGCGATACAGGGTGATAGCCCCGTACATGAAAACGACCTTAGCGTGAAATCGAGTAGGACGGGACACGTGATATCTTGTCTGAACATGGGGGGACCATCCTCCAAGGCTAAATACTCCTGACTGACCGATAGTGAACCAGTACCGTGAGGGAAAGGCGAAAAGAACCCCTGTGAGGGGAGTGAAATAGAACCTGAAACCGTGTACGTACAAGCAGTAGGAGCCCTTCGAGGGTGACTGCGTACCTTTTGTATAATGGGTCAGCGACTTACATTCTGTAGCGAGGTTAACCGAATAGGGGAGCCGTAGGGAAACCGAGTCTTAACTGGGCGAATGAGTTGCAGGGTGTAGACCCGAAACCCGGTGATCTACCCATGAGCAGGTTGAAGGTGCCGTAACAGGTACTGGAGGACCGAACCCACTAATGTTGCAAAATTAGGGGATGACTTGTGGGTAGGGGTGAAAGGCCAATCAAACCGGGAGATAGCTGGTTCTCCTCGAAAGCTATTTAGGTAGCGCCTCGTGTCTCACCATTGGGGGTAGAGCACTGTTTGGGCTAGGGGGTCATCCCGACTTACCAACCCCAGGCAAACTCCGAATACCAATGAGTGCAATCACGGGAGACACACGGCGGGTGCTAACGTCCGTCGTGGAGAGGGAAACAACCCAGACCGCCAGCTAAGGTCCCAAAGTTATCGCTAAGTGGGAAACGATGTGGGAAGGCTTAGACAGCTAGGAGGTTGGCTTAGAAGCAGCCACCCTTTAAAGAAAGCGTAATAGCTCACTAGTCGAGTCGGCCTGCGCGGAAGATGTAACGGGGCTAAGCGATACACCGAAGCTGCGGATGCACACTTGTGTGCATGGTAGAGGAGCGTTCTGTAAGCGGTTGAAGCGGAGTTGAGAAGCTCCGTGGACGTATCAGAAGTGCGAATGCTGACATGAGTAACGTTAAAGCGGGTGAAAAACCCGCTCGCCGGAAGACCAAGGGTTCCTGTCCAACGTTAATCGGGGCAGGGTGAGTCGGCCCCTAAGGCGAGGTCGAAAGACGTAGTCGATGGGAAACGGGTTAATATTCCCGTACTGCTGATTACTGCGATGGAGAGACGGAGAAGGCTAGGCCAGCGCGGCGTTGGTTGTCCGCGTTTAAGGTTGTAGGCTGGGGGTTTAGGCAAATCCGGACCCCTAAGGCTGAGAGCTGACGACGAGCGTCTACGGACGTGAAGTGGTTGATGCCAGGCTTCCAGGAAAATCTTCTAAGCTTCAGGTAGTTAGCAACCGTACCCCAAACCAACACTGGTGGTCAGGTAGAGAATACCAAGGCGCTTGAGAGAACTCGGGTGAAGGAACTAGGCAAAATGGTACCGTAACTTCGGGAGAAGGTACGCCGCTGACGGTGATGGGACTTGCTCCCTAAGCTATCGGCGGTCGCAGATACCAGGTGGCTGCAACTGTTTATCAAAAACACAGCACTGTGCAAACTCGTAAGAGGACGTATACGGTGTGACGCCTGCCCGGTGCCGGAAGGTTAATTGATGGGGTTAGAACTTCGGTTCGAAGCTCTTGATCGAAGCCCCGGTAAACGGCGGCCGTAACTATAACGGTCCTAAGGTAGCGAAATTCCTTGTCGGGTAAGTTCCGACCTGCACGAATGGCGTAATGATGGCCACGCTGTCTCCACCCGAGACTCAGTGAAATTGAAATCGCTGTGAAGATGCAGTGTACCCGCGGCTAGACGGAAAGACCCCGTGAACCTTTACTACAGCTTGGCACTGAACATTGAACCTACATGTGTAGGATAGGTGGGAGGCTTTGAAACCATGTCGCTAGATGTGGTGGAGCCGTCCTTGAAATACCACCCTTGTATGTTTGATGTTCTAACTTAGGCCCCTTATCGGGGTTGAGGACAGTGCCTGGTGGGTAGTTTGACTGGGGCGGTCTCCTCCCAAAGAGTAACGGAGGAGCACGAAGGTTGGCTAATCACGGTCGGACATCGTGAGGTTAGTGCAAAGGCAGAAGCCAGCTTAACTGCGAGACAGACACGTCGAGCAGGTACGAAAGTAGGTCTTAGTGATCCGGTGGTTCTGAATGGAAGGGCCATCGCTCAACGGATAAAAGGTACTCCGGGGATAACAGGCTGATACCGCCCAAGAGTTCATATCGACGGCGGTGTTTGGCACCTCGATGTCGGCTCATCACATCCTGGGGCTGAAGTCGGTCCCAAGGGTATGGCTGTTCGCCATTTAAAGTGGTACGCGAGCTGGGTTCAGAACGTCGTGAGACAGTTCGGTCCCTATCTGCCGTGGGCGTTTGAGAATTGAGAGGGGCTGCTCCTAGTACGAGAGGACCGGAGTGGACGAACCTCTGGTGTTCCGGTTGTCACGCCAGTGGCATTGCCGGGTAGCTAAGTTCGGAATCGATAACCGCTGAAAGCATCTAAGCGGGAAGCGAGCCTCAAGATGAGTTCTCACTTGGACTTTAAGTCCACTGAAGGGCCGTGGAAGACTACCACGTTGATAGGCAGGGTGTGTAAGCGTTGTGAGGCGTTGAGCTAACCTGTACTAATGACCCGTGAGGCTTAACCATACAACACCCAAGTGGTTTTGCGAGTCGGATATCCGACCTTGTAAGAAGGCTTACAAGAGAGATTACAGCTTTTCCAAATTGCGCTTTTTTGCCTGGTGGCAATAGCGTTGTGGACCCACCTGATCCCATGCCGAACTCAGCAGTGAAACGCAACCGCGCCGATGGTAGTGTGGGGGTTCCCATGCGAGAGTAGGTCACCGCCAGGCACC
>NZ_JAHVHV010000008.1 GCF_019802085.1 Ferrimonas balearica | reverse complement strand
GACCTACTCAATGAATACTGAATTAACTTGGTGTCACTCAGTTAGCATTGAGATAAATGATGAAATCTCAATCCCGCGTGAGTGCCCACACAGATTGTCTGACTAATTGTTAAAGAGCGCGCTTCGAATTCTTACCGAAGCGGGATGCGCATTCTACGCTGTCCCTTAGTGAAGTCAAGCAATTTTTTCGTTCTTTCGAAGCGAATGCTGTTCTTCAAAACTTTAAGTTTTGTGCCTTTCGGCTCAACTCTCAAAGCGGAGCGCCATTTTACTCAGCAAACTCACCAGGTCAAGGCCTTTTTCGATGAAGTTTATTGAGCGGCTGACGCCGAGTTAACCGGTTGGAGGTTTGGCCTTGCGAGCCGCCCTGTGCCGTTAACGTGAGGGCGAATTATAGGGGCGGATTCCGAGGGCGCAAGGGGTAAATTAAGGATCGCGGATCGTTCGTTGGTTCTTTGACCAGATCCGCGATCTTTCCCGGGATCAGGGCTGACCCTGTGCCTCGCCTGCGGTGGGCAGGTAGCCCTCCATCACTTTACGTACCGCCGGGTTGTCCCAATCAACAAAGCTGCGGACGAAGGCCACCAGGCGGCCCTGCTCGTCCAGGATAAAGGTGGCAGGCACCAGATCCGTCGGCACGATCTCCCCCATGGCGTTGATGGAGTCGTACCAGGTTTCGAACTCGGGCAGCGACAGGGACTCCAGGAATGGCTGCACAACCTGGGGGTCCCGATCGATGGCGATGGGCACCACTTTCAGCCCCCGGGCCTCAAACTCATCCCGAAAGCGCGCCAAGGAAGGCAACTCCCGGACGCAGGGCGGGCACCAGGTAGCCCACAGGTTGATCATCACCGGCTGGCCTTTGAACTGCTCCAGAGCGATGGGTTCGCCTTCGGGCCCCACCAGGGTCACGCTGCCCAGATCCTGGGGTTTGCTCAGGTGGATAAAGCGTTCAAGAGCGGGATCCTGGCCCACGGAGGTCGCGCCTGGATACGCAAAGGCGCTGCCCGAGAGCAGCGCCATTACCAAGTACACAACGACTTTCATCAGCGGTTCTGATCCTGGTCCAGCAATTTAGCCAGCTTGGCTTCATCGGCGGCCGTGACCTGAACTTCACCAGCGGCCTGACGGCGCTGTTTGCGTACAAAGAAGAACAGTGCACCGGCACCGGCGACGAAGAACACCAGCGGGCCCAGCCACAGTACGTAGGTGCGGGCATCAAAACCGGGACGATAGCGGACAAAGTCACCGTAGCGATCGGTAAAGTAAGTCACGATCTCGTCGTTGCTCTTCCCCTCTTCCACCATCTGGTAGACCTGCAGGCGCATGTCCATGGCGATGGGGGAGTTGGAGTCGTGGAGGTTCTGGTTCTGACACTGCGGGCAGCGCAGCTCCGCCGCCAACTTGACGCCACGCTCCCGCGCGGCCTCGGTCTTGAACTCGTAGGTGTCGATGGGGCTGGCGTACGCTGCCCCGGCAAACACCATCACGGCCAGGAGTTGAATCAGTCGCTTCATCAGGAGTTCCCCTCTGCAGCCGCCTCAGCTCGGATCTGATCGATCAGCGGCTTAAAGTCGCGGGCCCACACCTGGGGCTCGAGCACACCGGCAAAGCGGTGACGCACAATACCGTGGTGGTCCACCACAAAGGTCTCAGGCGCACCGTAAACACCCATATCGAAGGAGAGTGAGCCTTCAGGATCGAAGATGTTCTTGGTGTAGGGATCACCACTTTGCGCCAGGTAGCGGATGGCGAGGTCCCGCTCATCACGGTAGTTCACACCGTAGATGGCGATCTCGCCTCGACGCTTCAGCTGGTTAAGAAAGGGGTGCTCGTACTTACAGGAGGGACACCAGGTGGCCCACACGTTGATGAGGTACACCTCACCCAGAAGCTCCTCGTTGGTGATCCGAACCTGAGAATTTTCCAGGGTCTCCAGTTCGAAGGTGGGCACGGGCTTGCCCACCAGAACGGATTCCAGTTTGGAGGGGTCGAGGAACAACCCCTTGAACAGGAAGATACTCAATCCCAGAAAGATCGCTAACGGAATAAAGAGTGCTGCGCGTTTCATTGTTGCTTCCCTTACGCGTTGGCCAGTTTGGCGTCGGTCGCCTTAACTTTGCTCTTGGCGCGGATCCGCTTATCAGTTGCGGCAATGGCACCACCAAGCATCATCAGGATGGAGCCGATCCACAGCCAGCGAACCATCGGCTTGAAGTTCAGGCGCACGGCGTAGTGGTTGGCGTCCAGCGGGTCGCCCATGGTGACGTACAGGTCACGGAAGAAGCCCCAGTCGATGCCGGCCTCAGTCATGTCCATGGTGCGCACGTTGTACTGGCGACGATCCGGGTAGAGGGTGGTGACGTAGTCGCCATCTTGAGTGACGGTGACCACACCCTGTTCGGCGGTGTAGTTCGGGCCCTGCACCATGCGAGTCTGCTCGTAGGTGAAGGTGTAACCGGCCAGCTCTTCGCTGATCCCCGGCCCCATGCGCACGGAGCGCTCGGACTCGAAGTGGGATACTACGGTGCCGCCGACAATCGCCATGGCGATACCCAGGTGCGCCACCTGCATGCCCACGTAGCTGCGGGTGATGCGGCGCAGAGTAAAGCTGCCATCGGTGTCACGGCACTCTCGGATGAGACCTTGCACCAAGGTGCTGGTGATCCAGACCGCGGTGAACAGACCGACGAAGATCCAGGCGTTCAGCTTGCCACCAATCAGCAGCGGTGCGGCGATGGCCACCACGGCTGCGATGATGGCGGAAGGCAGCAGCTTCTTGAGCTCACCCTCTTTGGCCTTCTTCCAGCGAATAAACGGCCCGATACCCATGAACACGAACATCACCAACACAATGGGGTTGAAGACGGTGTTGAAGTACGGAGGTCCAACGGAGATTTGACCCAGCCCCAGGGCGTCACCCAGCAGCGGGTAGAGGGTGCCCAGCAGGACGGACCCGGTGGCGACCACCAGCAGCACGTTGCACAGCAACAGCATGGTCTCTTTGGAGAGCAGCTCGAAGCGCGACGGCGAGGCCAGCTCGGTGGCACGCAGTGCAAACAGCATCAAGGAGCCACCAATGGTTATCCCCAATAGGATCAGGATGAACAGGCCGCGAGACGGATCCGCTGCGAAGGAGTGCACGGAGGTCAGCACCCCGGAGCGCACCAGGAAGGTACCCAGCAGGCTCAGAGAGAAGGTGAAGATCGCCAGCAGGATGGTCCAGTTGCGGAAGGTGCCGCGCTTCTCAGTCACGATAAGCGAGTGCAACAACGCTGTGCCCACCAGCCAAGGCATGAAGGAGGCGTTTTCAACCGGATCCCAGAACCACCAGCCGCCCCAGCCAAGCTCGTAGTAGGCCCACCAGGAGCCCAGGGAGATCCCGGCGGTCAGGAAGGCCCAAGCGGCCAGCGCCCAGGGGCGAGACCAGCGGGCCCAGGCGGAGTCCAGACGGCCGCTCATCAGTGCGGCGATGGCGAACGCGAAGGTTACGGAGAAGCCTACGTAGCCAAGGTAAAGCAGCGGCGGGTGGAAGATCAGGCCCACATCCTGAAGCATGGGGTTCAGGTCACGGCCCTCCATCGGCACGTTCGGCAGCAAGCGCTCGAACGGGCTGGAGGTGAACAGCATGAACAGGGCGAAGCCCACGATGATCATCCCCAAAACCGCCAGAACCCGTGCCGTAAAGGCGTCTTCCAGGCCCTTGCTGAACATGGCCACGGCCGCGGCCCAGATGGAGATGGAGAAGGTCCAGAACAGCAGGGAGCCTTCGTGGCCGCCCCAGATCGCCGCGATCTTGAAGTAGACCGGCAGGTGACTGTTGGAGTTGTGTGCCACGTAGGCGACGGAGAAGTCGTCAGTGGCAAAGGCGTAACCCAGACAGATTACAGAGAAGGCCATAAACAGGCACATGCCATAGGCCATGGGGCGGGCGAAACTCACCATGTAGGCGTCCTTGCGTGCGACACCGATCAGCGGCACCACGGCCAGCAGGGCCGCAAACGCCATACCAATGATGAGTGAGTAATGTCCTAGTTCCGGAACCATCAGCTTACCTCGGAGGAGTGTTTTCCAATCAGCCCGCAACCACTGTTGCGGAACTGTGAATTGGGGTCATTGCTGCCATTCTAGGCAGGTTGTCCGTCGTTGTCTGCCGCAATCTTTCGTTTTGCCGATGGAGTTCACATCCCTTATGGATGCCGGCAGCGAAAAATCCGCCAGGTCTGGAGACCCTTGTCGTGGCTTGGGTTAGGGGCTGGGAGAAAAGTTCCCACCCCTTTTGCGATTGTCTATCGAACTGTGACATTTCCCTCAATCCCACCGACCGGGACACGTCACGAAGGTCAGAGCCCTGTTCAATAGTACCGCTTGCCGTATAATCCTTCTTCAATCGGATTGCCTCATCGGTTGATATCGACGGCGCAATGGTTACTGCTTCGCTTCAACAGAGATAGCTATGACAACTTTTTGGTTCGGTATTGCCGTGCTCACCGCACTGGCCCTGTTCACCATCTGGCTCCCGTTCTGGCGCCGTCAGAAAGCCCTGGCCGCAGCCACCGACGCCCAGGTGCGTAAGCAGACAAACCTCAGCCTGTTTAACGAGCGCCTCAAGGAACTGGAAACGGACCGTGCCGAAGGCCGGATCAACGATGACGAGTTCGAAGAGTTCAAAAAAGAGCTGCAGATGAACCTTCTGCAGAACACCGAGCAGGAAGAGGACGTCCTGGCGGCCAAGAAGCCCAGCCCCATCTGGCCCGTGCTGATGAGTGCCGTACTGGTGGCCGTAGCCGGCTACACCTATTACGACCTGGGCCGCTACAACGACTGGCAAGGTGCTCAGGTAGGCGGCGACGACCCGCACGCCGGCATGAGTGCCGAGCAGATGATGTCGATGCGCCTGATGCAGATGGAGCAAGCCGTTCAGGCCGATCCGAGCAACAGCCAAGCCTGGTTCTCCCTGGGCCACGCCTACATCTCCGCCGGCCAGTACGGCAAGGCGATCCAGGCATTTGATACCACCATGGAGTTGGTAGGCGTCCACGCAGAGCTGCTGGGCCCCAAAGCCACCGCCATGTACTACCAGGGTGGCCAGGAGATGACCGCCGAAATCCAGTCCATCGTTGATCAGGCTCTGGCCGATGACAGCAAGGACCCGTCCACCCGCTTGTTGCTGGGTATGGATGCGTTCTTCAGCGCCAACTATGAAGATGCTATCGAGCACTGGGAGATCATCCTGACCAGCCCGCGTCAAGACGTGGACCGTCAAGCCATCATGGGCGCCATCTCCCAGGCACGGATGTTCCTGGAGCAGGGCGACGCCATGCCCAACGACGAAAACCACCAGCCCAGCGCGGCGGCCGTCGGTGGTGAAAAGCGCGTGGTGATCAACGTTGAGCTGGCTGAAGAGATCAAGCAACACGCCAACCCCCAGGATTCACTGTTCATCTTCGCCCGCCCGGTGTCCGGCTCCCCGATGCCCCTGGCCGTGGCCCGTCTGAGTGTCAGCGATCTGCCCGCCGAGGTGGTGCTGAATGACAGCAACGCCATGTCTCCTGACATGGTGATCAGCGCCCACGATCAGGTCAACCTGGTGGCGACCATCAACCACGATGGCAGCCCGGCACCCACCGCAGGCGACCTGCTGGGTAAGATGGACCAGGTGGCCATCGGTGATACCGTCACCCTTGTGATCGACACCCTGGTGGAGTGAATCACTTCCGCAAAAAAAAGCCTGGCAAATGCCAGGCTTTTTTTGTTGTGACGAAACGCCTTACTTGGACATAAACTCGATGGCCGCTTTCAGGTCTTCGTCGCTGCAATCCATGCACATACCGCCCGGGGGCATCGCGTTCATACCGGTCTTCACGCTGCCAATCAGAGCGTCCATACCTTTACCCATGCGGGGCTCCCAAGCGGCCGCATCGTGGGCCTTGGGGGCGCCAGCAATGCCCATCTCATGACAGGTCTTGCACGCCTTTTGGTATACCGCTTCACCATCCTGGGCCATTACGTTGGTGGCCATAGTCAGGCTGGCTACAGCAGCCAGAGCAATCAGTTTTTTCATTGTCTCATTCCAATCCGTTGACGTTCACATATTCAGCACAAGGCATGGATACACGCCAGCGCTAGCCGCAGGGTACCACAGGGATCACAGTTTTACACCCACCTTGCGCCAACTCCCACTTTGCTACTTTCGGTGAAACCCATCGCCCAATTTCCGGTCACAACGGAGGTGACTGCGGGATGTTGCCCTAACTGTTATATTGCTCACATCTCAAGGAATGGACTGAGAAAATTTGGCAGTTCCGAACGGATTTGGGAGCTTATTCGGTGATCGCCTCGCCCCCTATGTTAAAATCCGACCCATATCAACCGGCCTGAACACCAGAGGACTAGGTGACCGACGTAACCCGACAACCGCTGCTGAGTGCCCAAGCACTGACCTGTATCCGCGAAGAGCGGATCCTGTTCGACGAGCTGAGCTTCGACGTATTCCCCGGTGACATCATCCAGGTGGAAGGCCCCAATGGCGCGGGCAAGAGCAGCTTGCTGCGGATCCTGGCTGGCCTGTCCCGGCCTTACGCTGGACAAGTGCATTACCGGGGCGAGCGGATCGAGGATGTCCGTGACGATTTTCACGCCGACCTGCTGTTTCTCGGTCACCTGCCTGGGGTCAAGAGTGAGCTGACCGCCGAAGAGAATCTGGAGTTCAACCTCAAGATCGCCGGGTACGCCGATGCCTCCATTCACGACACCTTGGCCAAGGTAAACCTGACCGGGTTTGAAGAGCACCCAGCGGGGCACCTCTCTGCCGGCCAGCACCGACGCATCGCCTTGGCCCGCCTTTGGCATACCGAGGCCAAGATCTGGATCGTGGACGAGCCACTGACCGCCATCGATAAGCGCGGCGTAGCCGAGTTGGAGCGGATGTTCATGCAGCACGCCGATAACGGTGGCTGTGTCATCCTCACCACTCACCAGGACCTGCAACTGGTCTCTGCCGAGCGGCTCGCCAAGCTGCGGCTCGACTATCAATTTGTTTAGGGAAAAGCGATTCATGCGTCAGATTAACTATCGCCAAGCCTTCACGACGGTGCTGAAGCGCGACCTGCAGATCGCTTTTCGTCACTCCGGTGATATTTTCAACCCGCTGATGTTCTTCGTCATGGTGGTGACCCTGTTCCCGCTGGGGATCGGTCCAGAGCCGAACACCCTGACCCGCATCGCCCCGGGGATCATCTGGGTCGCCGCCCTGCTTTCCGCCATGCTGTCGTTGGAACGCCTGTTCAAGTCTGACTACTCAGACGGTGCGCTGGAGCAGATGATGCTCAGCCCCCAGCCGCTCTCCTTGATGGTGCTGGCCAAAGTACTGGCCCACTGGCTGGTCACCGGTGTACCGCTGATCCTGGCCGCCCCCCTGCTGGCCGTTCTGCTGCACCTGGACAGCAACAGCTACGGAGCTCTAATGGCCACGTTGGCGGTTGGCACCCCGATTCTGTCCCTGCTGGGGGCCATTGGCGTGGCCCTAACCGTTGGCCTGAGAAAGGGCGGCGTGCTGCTGAGCCTGCTGATCCTGCCCCTCTATATTCCCGTTTTGATTTTCGCAACCAGCGCCATTGATGCCGCATCGATGAACATGCCGTTCACGGGTCATCTGGCTATCCTTGGTGCAATGTTGGTTGGTGCCCTGGTGCTGGCCCCGGTTGCAATTGGTGCATCTCTAAGAGTGAGTACAAACTAACATGTGGAAGTGGTTACACCCTTACGCGCACCCTGAGCGCGCATACCATCTGGCCGGTGCCATGCTGCCCTGGTTTGCTACCCTGGCCGCCCTACTGATCACTACAGGCACCGTCTGGGGACTGGGCTTCGCCCCCGTCGACTACCAGCAAGGCGACTCCTACCGGATCATCTTCCTGCACGTGCCGGCCGCCTCCATGTCCATGAGCGCCTATATGGCCATGGCGATCTGCGCCTTTATTGGTCTGGTCTGGCAGCTGAAGCTGGCCGACATCGCTGCGGCCGCCATCGCCCCGGTGGGCGCCGTACTGACCTTTATCGCCCTGCTGACCGGTGCCGCCTGGGGTAAGCCCATGTGGGGCACCTGGTGGGTGTGGGACGCGCGGCTGACCTCCGAGCTGGTGCTGCTGTTCCTCTACCTGGGCGTTATTGCCCTGTACGCCTCGTTCGAAGACAAGGTGATGGCCGCCAAGGCGGCGGGGATCCTGGCCATCGTAGGCGTCATCAACCTGCCGATCATCAAATACTCCGTTGAGTGGTGGAACACCCTGCACCAGCCCAACGCCATCACCGTGGGTAAGAGCAACTCCATGCCTCCGGAGATGCTGATCCCGCTGCTGTGCAACATCTTTGGCTTTGCCATGTTGATTGGCGCCCTGTCCATCTTGCGATTCCGTGCAGAAGTGCTGGCCCGTAACAGCATGCGCCCCTGGGTGCGCGCCATGGTCGACGCTGAGGAGAAATCCGCATGAACCTGACTTTCCAATTTGCCTCCCTGGGTGAGTTCCTGAACATGGGCGGTTACGCCTTCTACGTTTGGCTCTCCTACGGTGTTGGGGCCCTGGCGCTGATCGCGCTTATTGTCAATTCCGCGCGAAAGCGCAAAACTGTACTCAACAACATTGCCAAAAAGCAGGCGCGCGAAGAGCGACTGCGTCAACACAGGAGTAATGCCGCATGAACCCACGTCGTAAAAAACGACTCGTCTTCGCCTCCGCCCTGATTGGTGGGGTTGCCGCCATTGCCTCTTTGCTGATCTATGCGCTCAACTCCAACCTGGACCTGTTCTTCACTGCCACCGAAGTGGTTCAGGGCCGTGACAACGGCCTGAAGCCAGAAGTGGGCCAGCGTATCCGTATCGGTGGCATGGTGGTTGAAGGCTCGGTTGAGCGTGACCCCAGCAGCCTGAAGATCGCGTTCCAGGTTGCCGATACCGGCCCGGCCGTTACCGTACTCTATGACGGCATGCTGCCTGATCTGTTCCGCGAAGGTCAGGGCATCGTCGCTCAGGGCACCCTGGTCGAGCCCACCGTTCTGGAAGCGTCAGAAGTACTGGCCAAGCACGACGAGAACTACATGTCGCCTGAGATCGCCGAAGCCATGGGCAAGAACCATGAGCAGATGGAGTACAGCGACGAGCAAAAAGGCGGCGGCTACTGATAGTCCCCTCTATTGAGAAAAGCCCCCAACCTTGGGGGCTTTTTTGTGCCTGTCATTCTCTCTTGCCCTCAAGCAGTTCTCCAAGGCACCAAAGTACACCCCCACTTTTAGGCCATCGCCACCTGAGTGGCAGCGCGCCCCAATAAGACTCGCACCACTGAGCTGCCTTGCATCTCCAACTGGGACCAACCCCGTGCATGCAACTGAATGCTTTATGACTGCGAGACCATTGGCCTATAGGGCTTTGGGGCTTTGGGGCTTTGGGGCTTTGGGGCTATGAAGCTGTGCAGCTATGAAGCTGTGAGGCTGTGAGGCTGTGAGGCTGTGAGGCTGTGAGGCTGTGAGGCTGTGAGGCTGTGAGGCTGTGAGGCTGTGAGGCTGTGAGGCTGTGAGGCTGTGAGGCTGTGAGGCTGTGAGGCTGTGAGGCTGTGAGGCTGTGAGGCTGTGAGGCTGTGCAGGAAAACAAAAAGGGCTGACAAATGCCAGCCCTTTTCTCGAAATGGGAGAGCTTACTCGGCAGAAGCTTGAGCTTCTTCGGCAACCTCTTCACCGGCAGGACGATCAACCAGCTCGATGAAAGCCATCGGCGCGTTGTCACCAGCGCGGAAACCACACTTCAGGATGCGGGTGTAACCACCCGGGCGCTCCTGGTAGCGGGGACCCAGTTCGTTAAACAGTTTACCTACAACAACTTTGTCGCGGGTACGTGCAAATGCCAGACGGCGATTAGCAACGCTATCAGTTTTAGCCAGCGTGATCAGCGGCTCTACTACACGGCGCAGCTCTTTGGCCTTAGGCAAGGTCGTCTTGATAACCTCATGGCAAACCAGGGAGCTAGCCATGTTGCGGAACATAGCCTGGCGGTGGCTGCTGTTGCGGTTAAGTTGACGACCACTCTTACGATGGCGCATGACCTTATCCTTTTAACCTAAATCTTTACCAGACTTGGTTACATGTTGTCGGCAAGTGAGGCCGGCGGCCAGTTCTCCAGGCGCATGCCCAGAGAAAGACCACGAGAGGCCAACACGTCTTTGATCTCAGTGAGCGACTTCTTACCCAGGTTAGGGGTCTTAAGCAGCTCGACTTCGGTACGCTGAACCAGATCGCCAATGTAATGAATGGCTTCTGCTTTCAGACAGTTTGCCGAACGAACAGTGAGCTCCAAGTCGTCGACAGGACGCAGCAGGATCGGATCGAATTCCGGCTTCTCTTCTTTCTCTTCCGGCTCACTGACGTCACGCAGGTCCACGAAGGCCTCCAGTTGCTCAGCCAGGATGGTGGCGGAGCGGCGGATGGCTTCTTCAGGGTCCAGGGTCCCATCAGTGTGCATGTCGATGATCAGCTTATCCAAGTCGGTACGCTGCTCAACACGAGCCGCTTCCACATTGTAGGCAATGCGGACAACGGGGCTGAAGGAAGCGTCAACCAGCAGACGGCCGATGGGACGCTCATCATCTTCAACTTGAGCACGAGCGGAAGCCGGGGTGTAACCACGGCCCAGTTCGACTTTGATACGCATGCTGATTTCGGCATCAGCACCGGTCAGAGTACAGATCAGGTGTTCCGGATTGACGATCTCAACATCACCGTCATGGGTGATGTCTGCCGCAGTGACAGGGCCCGCACCAGACTTGCTCAGAGTCAGAGTCGCTTCGTCTTTGCCCTCGAGCTTGACTGCCAACCCTTTCAGGTTAAGCAGGATCTCGAGAACGTCTTCCTGCACGCCTTCTTTGCTGCTGTACTCGTGCAGTACACCGTCGATTTCCACTTCGGTTACTGCACAGCCAGGCATAGACGAAAGCAGGATGCGACGCAGCGCATTGCCCAGAGTGTGGCCGAAACCACGCTCGAGCGGCTCCAGAGTCACCTTGGCCCGATAGGGGCTAACTTGATCAATATCTACAAGTCGCGGCTTTAGAAATTCGGTAACAGAACCCTGCATTGTGTCCTCTCTCTATGGTTAAGCTTTACTTGGAGTAAAGCTCGACGATCAGCTGTTCGTTGATATCAGCAGACAGATCGCTACGCTCAGGCAGGCGCTTGAAAGTGCCTTCCATCTTAGCGGAATCTACTTCTACCCAAGTCGGCTTCTCGCGCTGCTCAGCAACTTCCAGGGCACCTTTAATGCGGGCCTGCTTCTGAGCCTTCTCACGAACGGCGACGACGTCGTTCGGAGTAACGGAGAAGGACGGGATGTTCACAACACGACCGTTAACCTTGATGGCCTTGTGGCTCACCAGCTGACGAGCTTCAGCGCGAGTAGCACCGAAACCCATGCGGTATACCACGTTGTCCAGACGGCTTTCGAGAAGTTGCAGCAGGTTTTCACCAGTGTTGCCCTTCAGACGAGCCGCTTCCTTGTAGTAGTTGCGGAACTGCTTTTCCAGTACGCCGTACATACGACGAACTTTCTGCTTCTCACGCAACTGCACACCGTAGTCGGACAGACGAGCGCGACGAGCGCCGTGCTGACCAGGGACGGTATCGATCTTACATTTAGAATCGATCGCTCGAACGCCGCTTTTCAGGAACAGGTCTGTACCTTCACGACGGCTGAGTTTGAGCTTAGGACCCAAATATCTTGCCATGTTCTTTCTCCAACAGTCCTAGCGGGCGTTACACGCGGCGCTTTTTCGGCGGACGACAACCGTTGTGCGGAATCGGAGTCACATCGGTGATGTTGGTGATGCGGAAACCCGCAGCATTCAACGCACGGATGGAAGACTCACGACCCGGACCCGGACCTTTCACTTCGACTTCCAGATTCTTCAAGCCGTACTCTTTGGCCATTTCGGCACAGCGCTCGGCGGCCACCTGGGCAGCGAACGGAGTGGACTTACGAGAACCACGGAAACCAGAACCACCAGCGGTGGCCCAAGCCAGAGCGTTGCCCTGACGATCAGTGATGGTCACGATGGTGTTGTTGAAGGAAGCATGAACGTGAGCGATGCCGTCAGCTACCTGCTTACGTACCTTCTTACGAGTACGAGAAGGAGTTTTAGCCATTGGTTAATTCCCCTTACTTCTTAATCGGCTTACGCGGGCCCTTACGGGTGCGCGCGTTAGTCTTGGTACGTTGACCACGAACAGGCAGACTGCGACGGTGACGCAGGCCGCGGAAGCAACCCAGGTCCATCAGACGCTTAATGTTCATGGAGATCTCACGGCGCAGATCACCTTCAACGGTGAACTGACCTACTACGTCACGCACCTTATCGATGGTGGCGTCGTCGAGATCTTTGAATTTCACATCTTCAGCGATACCGGCCTCAGCGCAAATGGCTTTTGCGCGAGTCTGGCCGATGCCGAAAATGGCGGTCAGAGCAACAACCGCATGTTTATGCTCAGGAATGTTAATGCCAGCGATACGGGCCACTATAGCACTCCTACTATTCCAATGGGTCTACTGCGAAAAGCCCGATAGGATACTCGACAGCAGACCAGTTTGCAACAACACAGGGGCTGACCATGGGCCAGCCCTGTGCGCTTTGGTGGGTAGACCGGATAATCCGATTAACCCTGACGCTGTTTGTGCTTCGGCTCAGAGCAGATAACACGTACAACGCCGTTACGTTTGATGACCTTGCAGTTGCGGCACATCTTCTTAACGGATGCACGAACTTTCATTTTGGTACTCCGTATTCGGCGACCTTAACGGCCGTAGCCCTTAAGGTTGGCCTTCTTCAGCACAGAATCATATTGAGAAGACATCATATGAGTCTGTACCTGAGCCATGAAGTCCATGATTACCACCACCATAATCAGCAGTGAGGTACCACCAAAGTAGAAAGGTACATTGGTCGTAATCATCATGAACTCCGGAACCAAGCAGATAAAGGTGATGTAAGCTGCACCTGCCAGAGTCAGGCGAGTCATCACTTTATCAATGTAACGGGCAGTTTGCTCGCCCGGGCGAATACCGGGGATGAACGCACCACTCTTCTTCAGGTTGTCTGCAGTCTCACGGGGGTTGAACACCAGCGCCGTGTAGAAGAAACAGAAGAAGACAATCGCGACCGCATAAATCATCACGTACAGCGGCTGTCCGGGAGACAGTGCCAGAGAGATGTCTGACAAAATGCCACCCTGGTTCTTGTCGAACCACTGGGCCAAGGTGCCCGGGAACAGAATGATGCTGGACGCGAAGATCGGCGGGATAACGCCTGCCATGTTCACTTTCAGCGGTAAATGAGTGCTTTGGGCAGCGAACACGCGGCGGCCTTGCTGACGCTTGGCGTAGTTTACCACGATTCGGCGCTGACCGCGCTCCATAAATACCACGAAGGCGGTGATCAGGCTGACGATGACCGCCAGGCCGATCAGCAGCAGGAAGTGCATTTCACCTTGACGCGCCTGCTCTGCTGTTTGACCGATCGCGGAAGGCAGACCGGCGACGATACCTGTAAAGATCAGGATCGAGATGCCGTTGCCGATGCCACGCTCGGTGATCTGTTCACCCAGCCACATCAGGAACATGGTGCCGGTAACCAGGCTTACGACCGCTACGAAGTAGAAGCCGAAGCCGGGGTTGACCACCAGGCCAGGCAGCATGCTGGGCAAGCCAGTTGCAATACCGATGGACTGGAAGGTCGCCAGCACCAGGGTGCCCCAGCGGGTGTACTGGTTGATCTTACGACGACCAGACTCACCCTCTTTTTTCAGCTCCGCCAGAGTCGGGTGAACCACCGTCAGCAGCTGCATAATAATAGATGCAGAGATGTACGGCATGATCCCCAGGGCGAAGATGGAGGCACGCTCCAAGGCACCACCGGAGAACATGTTGAACATGCTCACGATGGTACCTTGTTGCTGCTTGAACAGTTCAGCAAGTACAGCGGCGTCAATACCAGGAATTGGCACGAAAGAACCGGCTCGGAAGACGATAATCGCTCCGAGAACAAACAACAGGCGCGCTTTCAGCTCTGAAAGGCCCCCTTTCGCACTTTTTAACTCAAGTCCTGGCTTAGCCATTGCGTACTTTCCCGTTACTCTTCGATTTTGCCGCCCGCAGCCTCAATGGCTTCGCGAGCGCCTTTGGTCACTTTCAGACCGCTTACAGTCACTGGGCGCTCGATCTTACCTGAAAGCACTACTTTCGCAAACTGAATGTTAGCGGAAAGGATGCCAGCGTCTTTCAGAGTAGCCAGGCTAACCACGTCACCGTCGACCTTGGCCACTTCGTTCAGACGAACTTCAGCGGAAACCAGGGACTTGCGGGAAGTGAAACCGAACTTGGGCAGACGCTGCTTCAGAGGCATTTGACCGCCTTCGAAGCCAGGACGTACGCTGCCGCCGGAACGGGACTTCTGACCTTTGTGACCACGGCCACCGGTCTTACCCAGACCAGAACCGATACCACGGCCTACGCGCTTGGCAGCAGTTTTGGAGCCAGCGGCCGGAGAAAGGGTATTCAGGCGCATGTTACTCCTCCACTTTTACCATGTAGGAAACTTTGTTCACCATACCGCGAACGGAAGGAGTGTCTTCCAGTTCTACGGTGTGACCGATCTTGCGCAGACCCAGGCCCACCAGAGTCGCCTTATGCTTAGGCAGACGACCGATGGAGCTCTTGATCTGAGTAACCTTGATAGTTTTAGCCATGTCAGATTACCCCCGGATCTCGTCGGCAGACAGGCCACGCTTGGCGGCGATCTGCTCGGGAGACTTCATGTGCACCAGCGCGTCAACGGTGGAGCGCACGATGTTGATCGGGTTGGTGGAACCGTAAGCTTTGGCCAGTACGTTGTGTACGCCAGCAACTTCCAGAACCGCACGCATCGCACCACCGGCAATAATACCGGTACCTTCGGAGGCGGGCTGCATGTAAACCTTGGAACCGGAGTGACGGCCCTTCACCGGGTGGTGCAGGGTACCGTTGTTCAGGGACACGGTGTACATGTTGCGACGGGCTTTCTCCATCGCTTTCTGGATGGCGGCGGGTACTTCGCGGGCTTTGCCGTAGCCAAAGCCAACGCGGCCGTTACCGTCACCAACAACAGTCAGAGCGGTGAAGCTAAAGATGCGACCACCTTTAACCACCTTGGAAACGCGGTTAACTGCAATCAGCTTCTCTTGCAGGTCACCGGCTTGATTTTCAATATTCGCCATGATCCACTCCCAACTTAGAACTGGAGGCCAGCTTCACGAGCAGCGTCAGCCAGAGCGGCTACGCGACCGTGATACTGGAAGCCGCTGCGATCGAAGGAAACGGCTTTGATGCCTTTTTCCAGAGCGCGTTCAGCTACAGCTTTACCAACTGCCTTGGCAGCGTCGGTGTTGCCGGTGCCTTTCAGTTGCTCTTTGATCGCCTTCTCTACAGTGGAAGCGGCAACCACTACATTTGCGTCTGCAGTGATAACCTGGGCGTAGATGTGACGAGGAGTACGGTGCACGACCAGACGAGTCGCGCCCATTTCCTGAATTTGTTTGCGCACGCGGGTAGCGCGACGCAGACGAGCTGCTTTCTTGTCCATCGTGTTACCTTACTTCTTCTTGGCCTCTTTACGACGCACGTTCTCATCAGCGTAACGCACACCTTTACCCTTGTAGGGCTCGGGAGCACGGTAAGCGCGGATGTTCGCGGCCGCCTGACCAACAGACTGCTTGTCTGCGCCAGTGAGGACGATTTCAGTTTGGCTCGGGCATTCGGCCTTCACACCTTCCGGCAGAACGTATTCAACCGGGTGGGAAAAACCGAGAGTCAGGTTGACTGCGTTACCTTTCACCGCTGCACGGTAACCAACACCGTTCAGCTGCAGCTTCTTAGTGAAGCCTTCGGTGACACCGACCACCATGTTGTTAACCAGAGCACGAGCGGTGCCGGCTTGGGCCCAAGCGTTGGCAGCGCCTTCGCGGGGACCAAAGGTCACCTGGTTCTCTTCTTTGGCAACAACTACGGCGTCGTTCAGGACGCGAGTCAGGGTGCCCTTACCACCTTTAACGGTGACTTCCTGGCCGTTCAGAGATACCTCTACGCCAGCAGGGATAGCAACGGGTGCCTTAGCTACACGAGACATATTGCTACCTCCTTACGCTACGTAGCAGATGATCTCACCGCCCAGACCCAGATTACGGGCTGCACGGTCGGTCATCACACCTTTAGAGGTGGACACGATAGCGATACCCAGACCACCCATTACTTTCGGCAGCTCATCTTTCTTTTTGTAGATGCGCAGGCCGGGGCGGCTGGCACGCTCGATGGATTCTACCACCGGCTTACCTTGGAAGTACTTCAGAGTCACTTCCAGAGTCGGTTTAACGTCACCGGAGACGGCGAAATCAGCTACGTAACCTTCAGATTTCAGAACGTTAGCAATAGCCAGTTTCAGCTTTGAGGACGGCATGGTCACTGCAACTTTGTTGGCAGCCTGGCCGTTGCGGATGCGCGTCAGCATATCCGCGATCGGATCTTGCATGCTCATATTCGCTTACTCCCGAATTACCAAGAGGCCTTTTTGAGGCCAGGAACTTCACCACGCATGGCGGCTTCACGCAGCTTGATTCGGCTCAGGCCGAACTTACGCAGGTAGCCATGGGGACGGCCAGTGACGTTACAGCGGTTACGCTGACGGGACGCACTGGAGTCACGCGGGAGTTGTTGCAGTTTCAGGACAGCGGCCCAGCGCTCCTCTTCAGAAGCGTTGACGTCCTTGATGATCGCTTTCAGCGCAGCACGCTTTTCGGCGTACTGAGCTACCAGCTTAGCGCGCTTTGCTTCACGCGCTTTCATGGAAAGTTTAGCCATAACCCTACACCTTACTTGCGGAACGGGAAGTTGAAGGCAGCCAGCAGAGCACGCCCTTCCTCGTCAGAGCCGGCGGAAGTGGTAATGGTGATATCCATACCGCGCAGCTTATCGATTTTGTCGTAATCGATTTCCGGGAAGATGATTTGCTCACGAACGCCCATAGAGTAGTTACCACGACCATCGAACGCTTTCGGGTTCAGGCCACGGAAGTCACGGATACGCGGTACCGCGATGGATACCAGGCGCTCGAAGAACTCCCACATACGCTCGCCGCGCAGGGTCACTTTACAGCCAATCGGATAGCCGTCACGGATCTTAAAGCCAGCAACAGATTTGCGAGCTTTGGTAACCAGAGGCTTCTGACCGGAAATCGCTGCCATGTCAGCAACGGCATTTTCCAGCACCTTCTTGTCCGCTACGGCTTCACCGACACCCATGTTAAGGGTGATCTTTTCAATCCGAGGGACTTGCATGATGCTCTTGTAGCCGAATTGCTGCATCAGCTCTTTTACTACAGCTTCTTTGTAGTAATCATGCAGTTTCGCCATCGTTTACTCCAAAATTACTTAACGATTTCGTCGTTGGACTTGAAGAAACGGACTTTCTTGCCGTCTTCAAATCGGAAACCCACACGATCAGCCTTGCCAGTGGCAGGGTTGAACAGAGCCACGTTGGACGCGTGGATGGGGGCTTCCTTCTCTACGATGCCACCTTGAACACCCAGTTGGGGGTTCGGCTTCTGGTGCTTCTTCACCAGGTTGACGCCATCGACGAGGATCTTACCGGTGGTCAGGACTTGGGAAACCTTACCGCGCTTACCCTTGTCTTTACCGGCCAGTACAATCACTTCGTCGTTGCGACGGATTTTTGCTGCCATGTTTAGCTCCTTACAGTACTTCCGGCGCCAGGGACACAATCTTCATGAACTGCTCATTACGCAGTTCACGAGTCACAGGGCCAAAGATACGAGTGCCGATCGGCTGGTTGTTTGCGTTCAGCAAAACAGCAGCGTTACGGTCGAAGCGAATGACAGAACCGTCGGGACGACGAACGCCCTTCTTGGTACGTACTACCACCGCGTTAAATACATCACCTTTCTTGGCCTTACCGCGCGGGATGGATTCCTTCACGGAAACCTTGATGATGTCGCCGATGCCGGCGTAACGACGGTGAGAGCCACCCAAGACCTTAATACACTGCACGCTGCGTGCGCCGGAGTTATCGGCAACATCCAGCACAGATTGCATTTGGATCATTTCAGTGCTCCGCTAATTTACTTCAATTACCCTTTTCGGGCTGTTGGCTGCCATGAAAAGGCGCGAAATTATAACACCAACCGCAAGAGAAAGGGTAGATAAAAATTAACCGGCCCGGGAGAACCCGGGCCGGTCGTTTTGTGTTGCTGTAAGGGCCTAAAACTTAGGCCTTTTCTACAACACTCACCAGAGTCCAGGACTTAGTCTTGGACAGCGGGCGGCACTCGCGGATTTCCACGAGGTCGCCGATACCGCACTGGTTGGTTTCGTCATGAACGTGCAGCTTGGTAGTGCGCTTCATGAACTTGCCGTAGATCGGGTGCTTAACTTTGCGCTCGATGGCTACGGTGATGGACTTGTCCATCTTGTCACTGATCACACGACCCTGCAGAGTACGGATTTTGTCAGACATTACGCACCTGCCTTCTCAGTCAGAATGGTCTTAACGCGCGCAATGTTGCGGCGTACCTTCTTCATTTCGTGAGTCGCTTTCAGCTGACCGGTCGCGTTCTGCATACGCAGGTTGAACTGTTCACGGAGCAGGTTCAGCAGCTCGGCGTTCAGTTCTTCAACGCTCTTTTCACGCAGATCTTGTGCTTTCATCACATCACCTTACGAGTTACAAAGGTGGTCTGTACGGACAGCTTGGCGGCAGCCAGGGAGAAGGCTTCGCGAGCCAGCTCTTCCGGAACACCTTCCATTTCGTACAGGACGCGACCCGGCTGGATCTGAGCTACCCAGTACTCGACGTTACCTTTACCTTTACCCATACGCACTTCAAGCGGCTTGTTGGTGATCGGCTTGTCCGGGAATACACGGATCCAGATCTTGCCCTGACGCTTGATGTGACGGGTCATGGCACGACGGGCCGCTTCGATTTGACGAGCGGTCAGACGGCCACGGGTGGTCGCTTTCAGGCCGAAAGTGCCAAAGGATACCTTGTCACCGCTGGTGGCTACACCGCGGTTACGACCCTTGTGCATCTTACGGAACTTCATACGTTTAGGTTGCAGCATCTCGGTTCCCCTTACTTACCACGACCTTTGCGCTTCGGCTGCGCCTTCGGCTCTTCCGCAACTACCGGCAGACCGCCCAGAACTTCGCCTTTGAAGATCCAGACTTTGATGCCGATAACACCGTAGGTGGTGTGAGCGGAGGAAGTGGCGTAGTCGATGTCAGCGCGCAGAGTGTGCAGCGGCACACGACCTTCACGGTACCATTCGGTACGTGCGATCTCGGCACCACCCAGACGACCAGAAACTTCGATCTTGATGCCCTTGGCACCCAAACGCATGGCGTTCTGAACCGCGCGCTTCATAGCGCGACGGAACATCACACGACGCTCCAGCTGAGAGGCAACGGAGTCACCTACCAGTTGAGCATCCAGTTCCGGCTTGCGTACTTCACTGATGTTGATCTGCGCAGGAACGCCGGCCAGCTTGGCGACTTTCAGACGCAGCTTCTCAACATCTTCCCCTTTCTTACCAATGACAACGCCAGGGCGAGCAGTGTGAATGGTCACACGAACACTCTTGGCCGGACGCTCAATGGTGATGCGGGAAACGGAAGCGTTCTTCAGTTCCTTTTTCAGGAACTCACGCACTTCGTGGTCGCTGAACAGGTTGTCAGCGTAGTCTTTCTTCTCCGCGTACCAGGTCGAAGACCAGGGCTTGGTGATACCAAGGCGGATACCATTAGGATGTACTTTCTGTCCCATTGCGGCTCCCCTTACTTATCGGCCACAACCACAGTGATGTGGCTGGAACGTTTCAGGATGCGATCGGCACGGCCTTTAGCACGCGGCATGATGCGCTTCATGGTCGGACCTTCGTCAACGAAGATTTTGGCGACTTTCAGATCGTCGATATCCAGACCTTCGTTGTGCTCTGCGTTAGCAATGGCAGATTCCAGTACCTTTTTAACCAGGCTGGCAGCCTTCTTGGGGCTGAAAGCCAGGATGTCCAGGGCACGGTCAACCGGCAGACCACGGATCTGATCGGCAACCAGGCGAGCCTTTTGCGGAGAGGTACGAGCAAAACGGTGTTTAGCTAAAACTTCCATCTTCTTCTACCCCTTAGCGTTTCTTCGCTTTCTTATCCGCAGCGTGGCCGCGGTAAGTGCGAGTCGGCGCAAATTCGCCCAGCTTGTGACCGATCATGTCTTCAGTAACGAAAACCGGAACGTGCTGGCGACCATTATGGACAGCGATGGTGAGACCAATCATATCGGGAATGATCATCGAACGACGGGACCAAGTCTTAACAGGCTTTTTGTCTCCGCTTTCCACCGCTTTCTCTACCTTCTTCAGCAAGTGCAGGTCGATAAACGGACCTTTCTTGAGAGAACGTGGCATGGTGAATCCTCTAAATTACTTGGTACGACGACGTACGATGAACTTATCGGTACGCTTATTGCTGCGGGTCTTCTTACCTTTGGTCGGAACGCCCCACGGAGAAACCGGGTGACGACCACCAGAGGTACGACCCTCACCACCACCGTGCGGGTGATCTACCGGGTTCATGGCAACACCACGAACGGTCGGACGAACACCACGCCAGCGCTTGGCACCAGCTTTACCCAGCTGACGCAGCATGTGCTCGGAGTTACCTACTTCACCCAGGGTGGCACGGCCTTCGGCCAGCACCTTGCGCATCTCGCCGGAACGCAGACGCAGGGTTACGTAAGCACCATCACGGGCAACGATCTGGGCATAGGCACCAGCGGAGCGGGCAATCTGACCGCCTTTACCGGGCTTAAGCTCGATGTTGTGTACGGTAGAACCAACCGGGATGTTGCGCATCGGCAGGGCGTTGCCCACCTTGATGTCAGCTTCCTGGCCGGAAACGATGGAATCGCCAGCTTGCAGGCCTTTGGGGGCCAGGATGTAGCGACGCTCACCGTCAGCGTACAGAACCAGAGCGATGTTGGCGCTGCGGTTCGGATCGTACTCCAGACGCTCAACCTTGGCCGGAACGCCATCTTTGTTGCGCTTGAAGTCGATGATACGGTAGTGCTGCTTGTGACCACCGCCGATGTGGCGAGTGGTGATGCGGCCGGCGTTGTTACGACCACCAGACTTGGACTTCTTGTCCAACAGAGCAGCGTGAGGCTTACCCTTGTGCAGCTCGTTGTTCACGACCTTAACGACGTGGCGACGACCCGCAGAGGTAGGCTTACACTTAACAATAGCCATTATCTAAACTCCTACTGCTTACTCAGCGCCGCCGACAAAGTCGATGTCAGCGCCTTCGGCCAGGGTGACGTAGGCTTTTTTCCAGTCGCTACGACGACCGAAACGAGCGCCGTGACGCTTGACCTTACCCTTAACCACGCTGGTGCGAACGCCAGTGACCTGCACTTCGAACAGCTTCTCAACCGCAGCCTTGATCTCTGCCTTGGTAGCGTCCGTGGCAACCTTGAACACGATGGTGTTGTTCAGTTCGGCAGCCATGGTGCTCTTTTCAGAGATGTGCGGAGCCAGCAGCACTTTCAGCAAACGTTCTTCACGGATCATGCCAGCTTCTCCTCAATCTGCTTAACTGCATCAGCAGTCATCAGAACCTTGTCAAAGGCGATCAGGCTGACCGGATCGATGCCGTCCACGTCGCGAACGTCAACCTTGTACAGGTTGCGAGAAGCCAGGAACAGGTTCTCGTCCACTTCGCCGGTCACGATCAGTACGTCGTTCAGCTCCAGCTCTTTCAGCTTGGAAACCAGTTCTTTGGTTTTCGGAGCTTCAACAGCGAACTTCTCAACAACGATCAGACGGTCTTGACGTACCAGCTCAGACAGAATGCTGCGCAGAGCGGCGCGGTACATCTTCTTGTTCACTTTCTGGCCGTGATCCTGAGGCTTGGCAGCGAAGGTTACGCCACCAGAACGCCAGATCGGGCTCTTAACAGTACCGGCACGAGCACGGCCAGTACCTTTCTGACGCCACGGCTTTTTGCCGGTGCCAGCCACTTCAGCGCGGGTCTTCTGAGCACGGGTACCCTGACGAGCGTTAGCGGCAAAAGCCACTACCACCTGGTGTACCAGAGCCTCGTTGAATTCACGACCGAAGGTAGTTTCGGAAACTTCAAGAGCGCTCTGCGCGTCTTTCATTACCAATTCCATTACTATCTCCTCAGACGTTACGCTTTAACGGCAGGCTTAACGATCACGTCACCGCCGTTGGCACCAGGGATAGCACCCTTGACCAGCAGCAGGTTGCGCTCAGCGTCAATACGTACCACATCCAGGTTCTGAGTGGTTACACGCTCATCACCCATGTGGCCAGCCATTTTCTTGCCCTTGAATACCTTACCCGGGGATTGGTTTTGACCAATGGAACCCGGAGCACGGTGGCTCAAGGAGTTACCGTGAGTCATGTCCTGGGTACGGAAGTTCCAGCGCTTTACAGCACCCTGGAAGCCTTTACCCTTGGATTGACCGGTAACGTCTACTTTTGCGACATCAGTGAAGATGTCGACTTTCAGCTCAGCACCCAGCTCGATGCCTTCGCCTTCACCCTCACCCAGGCGAAGCTCCCAAGTGCCACGACCGGCTTCAACACCGGCTTTGGCAAAGTGACCAGCTTCAGGCTTGGTGACGCGGTTGGCTTTTTTGGTGCCAGCAGTTACCTGCAGGGCACGGTAGCCGTCAGTTTCCAGCGTCTTAACCTGGGTTACACGGTTCGGTTCTACTTCGATTACGGTCACAGGGATAGACACGCCTTCAGGAGTGAAGATGCGAGTCATACCTACTTTGCGACCTACAAGACCGATAGCCATTCTTCTAAACCTCTTTCCGCTTAGGATCTCAGCCTTAACCCAGGCTGATCTGCACGTCGACGCCAGCAGCCAGATCCAGACGCATCAGCGCGTCAACAGTCTTATCGGTAGGCTCAACAATGTCCACCAGGCGCTTGTGAGTACGGATCTCGTATTGATCACGTGCGTCTTTGTTCACGTGAGGAGAGATCAGTACGGTGTAGCGCTCTTTACGGGTGGGCAGCGGGATGGGACCGCGAACTTGAGCACCAGTGCGCTTAGCAGTCTCAACGATTTCCGCGGTAGACTGGTCGATCAGACGGTGATCGAACGCCTTCAGGCGGATACGGATTCTTTGGTTCTGCATTGACCAGAGCTCCAACTCTAAGAAACACATAAACCAATCCCTTCACCACCTTCTATAGAAAGGGGAAGAGACGATTCGCTAACCAATCAACTCCAAATCGGAGTTGCTGTATTCATAGGCGCGCATTGCGCCTTACATCAGATGATGCAGCCGGGCCAATTGCCCGAGCCGGACGAATTATACGCAGACCTGGTCCAAACGCAAGGGCAAAGCAGAAAAAAAGCGCCGTGGTGTGGCCACGGCGCCTTTCGAGTCAGGCTGCGCTCTCCCTGGGTGACAAGCTGGCCGGCTTCTCTTCGTAACCGTGGCCATAGTAGTTGTCGTAACCGCTGCCATATTGGGCCTGCATGGCCCCCTTGCCAGCTCGGTTGAGCACCACGCCCTCCAACAGGATCTTGTTCTCCAAGACTCGGTCGATGGCACTTTTCGCCAGGCGGGCGCGAGTATGGTCCGCGCGTACCACAAACAGCATGGAGCCCGCCATCCGAGCCACCACCAGGGCATCGGATACCGAGTGGATGGGCGGCGTGTCCAACAGCACCATGTCGTACTCGGACTTGGCCAACTGCAACACTCGGCGGAAGCTGTCGCCAGAGAGGGCTTCCAGCGGGTGGGACAGTACCGTACCCGCCGACAGAATGTGCAGACCCGTTTCCTCATCCTTATAGATGCACTCCTCCAGAGAGTGAGTGCCGCTCAGGGTGTTGGTCAGCCCTGGCTGGTAGGAGGGCAGCTCAAAGGCTTTGCCGACCGAGGGTTTACGCAAGTCGCAATCCACCAGCAGCACCTTTTTCACCTGCTGCAGCGACAGCGCCAGGCTGATGGCCGAGGTGGTCTTGCCCTCCCCCGGAGCCGCAGAACTGATGGCCAGGGAGATCCCGCTGGTATTGAGATGCTGGAGCGTAAATGCAGTCCGCACGCTGCGCCACGCTTCACCAAACTCCGGCCGACTTCGATTGAAGTAGCTCTTGGCCAGGGCAGAGCCGCCAATGGCCTTCACCTCGGGAATGATCCCAAGCAGCTTGGCAGCCAACTCGGTTTCCACTTCATTTGCACGGCTGATCACATCGACGAAGCGCGCGTGCAGCAGCGCCAATATCGACGACACCGCCAGAGCCGCCAGCATGATCATGCCAAGCAGGGGCCCTTTCTGAGGTTTGCTGGGTTTGAGTGCCGGCAGTGCCCGATCGGTAAATCGCGCGATCGCTTCATTGAAATCGCCGGCCACGCCGGTCTCTTTAATCCGGGTCAGGAAGGTGTCATAGAGTTGGCGGTTGGTTTCCACCTCCCGTTGCAACTCTCGATATCGGCTCTCGTTCTTGCTCAGCCCCTGGTAGTTCTGCCGCGCCGCCACCAGCTCGGCCGACAGGGTGGCTTCCTGGGCTCGCGCAGTTTGATACTCCTGCTGAATGCCGCTGACCAACTGTCGGATCTGACGGCGCAGCGCAGCTCGCACCTCCCGCAGCTCCGCCTGGGCGGCGATCATGGTCTTGTGCTTGGGGCCGTATCGCTGAGAGAGCTGAGCGACTTTCTGCTCGGCCTGTGCCTCAGCGTTCCGCAGGCGCTCGACAGTGGGGTGACGATTGATCTCAGGCAATGACGCCAAGGCCTCCATGTCATTTCCCCCGGAAGACGCCACGTTTCGCGCCACCGACTCGGCCATGGTTCGGCGACTCTTCGCTTCCGACAAGCGACCGGCGATGGTCTCCAGTTCCTGGCCTTCCAGAGTAAGCAGTCCCTCCACATCCACCAGGCCGGCTTGGTCCCTGAACTGCTGCAGCGCCTCCTCGGAGGCCCGCAAATTCGCCTTGAGCCGCTCCAAACGCTCTCGCATCCAGCCCGTCGCCTCCTGAGTGGCGACCAGCTTGTCTTCCATGTAGGACTCGATGTACGCCTGACCGATGGCATTGGCCACCTCGGCCGCCAGCGCCGGATCCTCCGCCTCAAACTGGATGCTCACCAGCTGGGTGTTGCGCACCGGTTTGAGGGTCAGACGGTCGTAGTACTCGCCCAGTAGTCGCTGATGGCGGCGGTATGCCACGGCTTCCTCGCTGAGTGGAGGCCCCTCCTCACCCCCCAATAAGGCGTCCACTTTGGCCTCTGCCCAGTCCTTCACCATGGACAAGCCGAAGTCCATGCCTTCTTCCGGTTGGAACTCTGCCCGTTCTGCCAGGTTCAGCTGGTTGATCACCACATCGGCGATCTTGCGAGACTGGATGATTTCGTACTGGGTTTGGAAATACTCATCCCGGCTGGAGTCCACGCCGTAGACCCCTTCGATGGACACCACCTTTGAGGGAGAGTTTTCCAGCAGCAGAGTGGCAGTGGAGCTGTAGATGTGGGGCAGTTGCAGCACCACGGCCGCACCAGCAAGGGTCACTGCCAAGGTGAAGAGCGCAATCCACCATTTGTAGCGGGCCAGCACCGCCAGCCTGCCACCCAACCCGACCCACTCCATGGCCAAAACCTCATCCCTACGAGAACTGATATCGCGTTTCATAGGTCTCTCCCAGGGCGGGTCAGAAGAAGGAGTCTTCGATGTATATGGAATCGCCCGGTAATACTTCCGTGGCCATCGAAACGTCGATCACCCTCTCACCATTTGGGGTTCTGCGGGTCAGGGTGATCCCCCGACTGGAGGCCCTTTCGGTCAGCCCCCCGGCCAGCGCCACCGCTTTGCGCACCGTCAGGCCCGGTTGGAAAGGATAGCCGCCTGGGCGGCGGACCTCGCCATTGATGTAGAAAGGCCGGTATTCAACGATGCTGACGGAAACACTGGGGTTGATCAGGTACTCCCCTTTCAGCCCAGAGTGAATGAGCTGCTCCACCTGGGTCAATTTGAGGCCCGAGAGCTTCAACTGCCCCAGATAGGGATAGGAGATCACCCCAGACTCACTGAGCCGGATCTCCGAAATGCTCAGGTCTGCCTCACCAAACACCTGGATCCGAATCTGGTCTCCAGGTCCCAACAGGTAACCCGATGCATCGTCCGCCCAGGCAATGGCGCTCCACAGGCAGCACAAGCCGATTAACCATCTCATCTTTAACATCCTCAGAGCGCTACGGTTATCATCAATCCATACTGGTTTTTATCGTAATTCAGCTCAGGGTCATCCCGGGTTGAGCTGTTGTCGCGGTAGCTGTAATAGGGCTCGAAGCGCAACCAGCGACGAAAATCGTATATGACTCCCAGGCGAAGTCGGGTGATCTCATCTTCCCTGTCATCTCCGGTGTAATCCTTATCGGTGTAGCTGGCGCCGAGGCTGGTGCCCCAGCGTGTCTGCCAGAAGTGCTCCCAGGTGATCTCGTACCGGGACTCTTCGACGTAGTCGCCGTCGGTGAAGGGATCCTTGGTCTCCCGCGCACTGATGAGATCCACCGTGGAGTAGGAGGTGGGCCGCCAGGTAAAGGCGATGTCCCAGGCGAAGCCGGTGAAATCCTCGCGTCCCGAGTCATCGAAGCGCTTATCTTCGATGCCGAAGGCCGCCCGCCCCTCGCTTTGTGCCGAAGCCTCCCAAATCAGTCCGACCAGGCCACGGGTGACCTTGCTGTCCCGTGCCAGCTCTCCCGGCTCTACCCGGTCATAGCTGGTGTCGGTTTCCGACAAGTCCAACAGCAGGCGGGTGCGCGCGCCCATGCGCCATTTGAAGGTGGCCCCATAGCGAAACTTGTCATGGTCTCGATACTGGCTGCGTTCGCGGAAGTTGTCGTAGGTGCGCTGGTAGTATCCCAGGTTGCCGCCGATCTGCATGCGCGCCGACAATGCGCCAAATTCGTACGCCCCGGTGACGTCGTGGGAGGTGAACTCCACCGGCTCATCGGTCTGATCGAACTCGGCAATGCCGGTGCCTCGAGCCTGGTGCCCCTTGTGAAATTCGTAATTGGCGTCCACCCGGTGCCGCGCCGTGAACTCGTGATGGCCGGTCAGATCCAGGGTGTGGTCGAGGTAGTTGTCGTCGGAAGAATCAAAGTAGGTGGTGGAGTCCAGCAGGTAATCAACTCTCAGGTGGCTGATGCGGCGCCCAAACAGCACCCGCACCTCGGGCAACACCCTGAGATATTGGGAGTCCAGGGTGTCGGCACCGGAGTGAAGCAGGTTGTCATCGTAACCGTACTCCAGCCCGATTCTGGGCTCCATGCGGATCCCTTCGCCCAGGTCCACTCGGGCAGGCTCAAACTCCGCGGCCAGACCCGCACTGGCCCAGGCCCCCAATAACCATCCCACGCTCTTTCTCACACGCCACCTCTCTTCAGTAAGCGTTTTCGTGTAGAAAGCCTCTCCTCAACGTCAACAGCAGGATATGGATATCAAGAACCACAGACCAGTGGGTGATGTAGTGCATGTCGTACTCTACCCGCCTGGCCATCTTGTCCAGGGTATCGGTTTCGCCCCGCCAGCCATTGACCTGGGCCCAACCGGTGATACCCGGCTTCACTTTGTGTCGCAACATGTAGCCCTGGATAAGGGCTCGGTATTGCTCATTGTGTGCCACCGCATGGGGCCTGGGCCCCACAACCGACATTCGCCCCTGGAGTACATTGATGAACTGAGGCAGCTCATCCAGGGAAGTTCGCCGCAGAAACGCGCCTATCTTAGTGATCCGGCTATCGTTTCTGGTGGCCTGTTTTATAGTAGATCCATTTTCAACGCACGTCATTGAGCGAAACTTCCACACCTCAATTCGGCGCCCATCTACCCCGTAGCGCACCTGCTTGAACAACACCGGCCCCTTGGACTCCAGCCGGATGGCCGCGGCAATCAGCAGCATGGGCAGGGCAAACACCAACAGTGCCAGGGAGGCGATGGTGAGATCTTCGGCCCGTTTCAGAGCCCCCCAGGGGCCGCGGATGGGCGACTCATAGACGCTCAAGGTGCGGATCCCACCCACTTGGTACCAGGCGGCGTTCACCAGGTTGTAGATGAAGAAGTTGGGCACCAGGTGCACTTCGCTGGTGGTGTTGGCGCAGCGCTGCAAAATGGCGGCAATGCGATCCTCGGCTTTCATCGGCAGCGCCACGAAGATTTGGTCCACCCCGCCCTTGGCCGCCCGTTCCAGGGCAAAATCGATGTCACCCAGCAGTCGGGGCTGAACCATGGGGTCAAGCCGGTGCTTCTCCCGGTCATCACAGAACCCGAGGATTCGAACCCCTAACTCCGGCTGCTCCGCCATGGCGTCCGCCAACTGGATCCCCAAAGGTGTGGCGCCGACTACCAGGGCCGTTTTAAGGTTTTTGCCTTCCGCCCTGAGCCGGCGCAGATGATGGCGCAAAAGCCAGCGCCACCCCACCAGCAGGGCCGCTACCGCCGCCATCCAGTAGGCAAAGCCCACCCGGCCGAAGGTCACCCCCAGCTTGAGGAAGTAGAGCCCCAGCACCATGGCGATGGCCACAGCGCACCACACCAGCAGGGTAACCAGTATCACCTCGGAAAAGGGGGCCAGACGCCAGGAGCGGTAGAGAGAGAAGATTTCGGACAGATAGAGCATCATCAAAGCAGCGATGCAGGCCCAGAGCACGAGCTGCTCCGGAGGCAGGTACAACGGCCCGCCCAGCGACCAGACCAGGGCCAATCCCAACAACACAGAGGAAAAATCGAACAGGCGGACCCACCCAGGATGCAGCCCCCGGCCCGCGCCCTCATCGAACTCGCGGTCAATCACCTTCCCCTCCTACAACTCACCAACTTCTTACATCAACTGACTAGCGTTCAAGGGTCAAAAACAAAGGGCGCTTCCTGCGCCCTTTCAGTGTAGTCACTGGCCTGAGACCGAGTAGGTTTTATTTGAATAAGAGGAACCTGCAGAGGGTCCACCGGTCGCCAGTATCAACTGTCCCTGGTAGGTGCCAAAACCGGCCCCGTGGGTGGGGAACTGCGCATCCCCAAGGAACTGCCAGCTGTTTGTGGCCGGGTTGTACTCCTCATACTGGGTAAAGACGTTGCCAGGCACCCCGCTGGCGAACTCACCCCCGATGATCTGGATACGACCATTCAGGGTACCCACTGCAAAGGTACGACGCCCGGTGGGCAGGTTCGCTCCGTTGCTCCAGCTATTGCTGCCCGGATCGTAGATCTCCATGGTGTTGAGCTCGCCCTCAACGGTGTCGCCATTGGACTGACGATGGCGACCGCCCATCACATAGAGCTTGCCATTCACCGCGGCGGTGCCCGGGTTGTCCCGCACCTGACTCATCGACGGTCCGGTTTGCCAACTGTTGTTGGCCGGATCGTAGATCAGCAGGCTGTTCACCGAGGCGCCGTTGCCGTCCATGCCGCCGGCGATGTAGATCTTGTTGCCGATCACCTCGGCACGGATCCCCCCAAGGGCCACCGGCATGTCGGCGATGCTCTGCCAGCTGTTGCTGCCGGGATCGTACCGGTAGCTGTCATTGACGGCGCCGGAGAAGGGGCCGGAGGAGCCACCAAAGGCGTAGAGATCTCCGTTGTAGGCGGCCACTGCCAGGTTCTCCACTGCGGTCCCGGGCTTGGCGGCCAGGGTGACCCACTGATCATCATCGATGTCGTAAGCGTAGTGGGTGTTCACGTGGCCGGAGGCGGTCTTGCCCCCCACCAGGTGCAGGCGCCCATTGAGCACGGCCGAACCGCTGTCCAGCAGGGACGCCGGAGCGTCCGCCAGCTCGAACCAGCAGGAGGAGCCGCTCAGTTCCAGCACCGAGACCACGCCGGAGCCAAATTCACCCACATAAAGGTTGCCGTTGCGTTCGGTCAGCGGCAAGGGGTCCACCAGATCCGAATACACCTTCTCCGCCAGCACCACTTGGTTACCGCTGCTGTCGAGCTGCAGCCGGGTCACCCCGTCGTCTTTGGAGTAGTAGGTGGTCATCAGATCGCCGTTCAGTGCGCCACAGGCTCGACCGGAGCGGAACTCGATCAACGCGTTGGCTGACTTGTTGTTACCGAGTACGAAGATCTCGGGCTCGTAGTTGGACAGCGGCGAAACCCCTTGGTAGCTGCCGTCCTTGAAGACGCATTCGTCACGGGTCGGGTTCGGGTGACCGTAATACTTGCCCTGCTCCAGTTTCAGCAGCAGATCCGGCTGGGTACCCGGGTTGTCACCCCCCTCGTCGTAGGGCGCCGGATCCCCCAGGCCGCTGCAGTCCGGGGTGGGCTGGGGCGGGTAAGCCCCCTGCACACCCAGGCCATTGTCGGTGGCATAGGCCTCGCCGTTGCGGTGGAACACGAAGTCGTAGGCATTACGCAGCCCGGTGACCCAGTTCTCCACATCACAGGGGTTGGGACCGAAGATGTTCGGGCTGTTGTCGCAGGTGCCATCGAAGTTGGAGGCAAAGACATCCGCCACCAGGATGGCCGCCGACAGCGGCTGCTCCGCCCGATCGCCAAACTCGGTATCGGCGATGTTTGGATCCACCGCAGCGCCCGCCCCGGTGATGCCACCAATGGCGATGTACAACTTGTCATCGGGCCCGAAGTGCAAGCTGTTGGGACCATGATTGGCCTTGGCCCTGGGCAACCCGGAGATCACCACCTCGGAGCTGGCAAAGTTGTTGCCAAACAGGCGGGTGACTTCGCCAGAGTTGATCTCCCCATTGCTGGTGGACGAGCTGGAGTGGTTCACCCACAGCGAGAAGTCATCGGGGTCCGTTGGATTGTCATGGTACACCTCGATGCCCAGGGTCATGCGCGGCCCGTGGCGGTCGGTCAGGCCGGTGATCACCTGATCGCTTACCACCTGAAGGTTGTCGTTAAAGGTCAACGCATGGATGGTGCCGAATAGTTCGGTGACATACAGCCGGCCGTCGGGGCCCCACACCATGGAGGTGGGGAAATCCAGCTCGTGACTGCTGACCTTGTCAAAGCTCCAGTCTCCGGTGCCGGGACCGCCGCCACCGCCGCCGGAGCTGCCGAGGCTCTCGACGCTGAACGACTCGAACTGGAACTGCATGGACGCCGCACCGTTACGGTGGCTCGCCATCAGACCGGTAAAGGTTCGGGTGCCGACCACAGGATCGATCCCCGCCGCATCAAAGCTGAAGAATTCCGGCTCCAGATCGAAGCTGCCAACATTCACCTCGCTGCCGCCGTTGATGCTGTAGCGGGCGTTGATGGTCTGGGTGTCCGGATTGGCGATCAGCACCAGTTCCAGAGTGTCACTGGACAGGTCTCCGACGCTGGGGTCGAACTTGCCCAGCACCACGCCGCCCAGTTCGTAGATGAATTCCACCACCTGGCCGCCGGGGGTGGAGTTGTAGACCAGCTTGACGAAGTGGTCCTCGTCATAGCCAAACCACAGCCCCGCTTGCTCGTACTTGCCGGTGCCGGTTGGCGGGTCCACCAAAATGGTGCTGATGCGGGCCACGTCATTGGGGCCGGCATAGCCGATGCCCACAGCATTATCCAGGTTGTTGATCCCCTGGTGCTGGAGCCCCTTGGTGGTGGTGATCACCAGCCGTTCGGTGGAGGTGTTCATGTCCAGCAGGCCGGGCAGGTAGCCGCTGCCGTTACTGGTGGGCTGCAGATAGGTGAAGCCCGTGCCCAGCCCATTGCTGTCCTCGAGCCCGCCGGAGTCCTGGTCAAATTCCAGGGTGTAGGGTAGGGAAACCTTGATCCCGGCACAGGGCACCGGACCGCAGTCACCGCCGCCTCCGCCGCCACCACCGGGATCGGTGATCACCAGCGACACTGGCACTTGCACCGAGTCGTAGCCGGAGGAGAAGAAGGTCACGGTATCCGAGTAGGAACCCGGAGAGAGGCCGTTGGTGTTGGCCAGGAAGGTGACGCTCTGGGGGGTGGTGTCGCCACCGAGGTCCAGTGACAGCCAGTTGGCGTCGTGGTCTTCGCTGAAGATCACCGAGGCGCCGTCGGAGGCGGTGATGGTGCTGTTGGCACTCAAGACCCCGTTATCCGGCAGACTATTGAAGTTGATTGAGCCGGGCGAGGCCTGCAGTGCAGCGCCCCCCTGGCCGACGGTAAAGCTGCCCTGGAGGATCACGTTCCCATCGGCCGTTTGCACCTGAGCCGTCACCTGATGGCTCCCCTGGGTCAGGCTGTCGACGCTGAAAGGTTTAGCGTCGCGGTTCGACTCGGTGCCGGCAAAATCGTAGGGCGCCACGCTTTCGGTCTTGGCGGCCGAGCCACTACGATCCGGGTCATCCAGATAGAAGCGTACCTTGGAGATCCCCGACTCGGGGCTGACAAAGATGTAGACGTTGCCGGAGAGGCTCTGACCCGTAAGCGGGCTGGGGCTGGAACGGTCGGGCTGAGTGCTGACCAGCAGGCTGTAACCCGAGCTGGAACCGGACACCGTCAGGTTTACCTGATGGGTGGCACCCTGATAGCCAGAGGCTGAGGCCGTGATGGTGCCACTGTAGCTGCCGGCACTCAGGCCGGCCGTATCGACGGTGTAGTTGACGTTACCGGGCGCCGACTGAGTCTGGCTGCCCAACTGCAGCCAGCTGGCGGAGCTGGACAGGTTCGCCGTTACCCCGCCACCACTGCTGACATCCAGGCTGGCGCTGCCACCCTGGGTCTGACCGGCCGCCAAAGAGACGCTGCGACTGGTGGGGGTGAAGGTCAGACTCGGAGTGCTGCCCCCCCCATTGTCCACGGTAAAGCTCGCTTGGGCCTCGAAGGGGTCACCCGATTGCGGTGTCACCAGGACGGTGATGAAGTGGGAGCCGTCAGAGAGGCTGTTGGTGTCGAAAGGCTGACCATTGCCCCCGCCGGCGGTGCCAGCGAAGTCATAGGGGCTGATGTTCTCCGTCTGGAACGACGAACCGCCAGTACCTTGATCGAGGAAGAATTTTACTTGGCTCAGTGGCTGGGCGGGTTCATAGAAGATGTACACCACCCCCTCCACCGTGTTGCCTGCCAGCGCCTGGGAGGGGTTTTTATCGGCCTCCGCGCTGACCCTGAGCTGTGCATGAGCCCCGGTTACCAGAAGAAAAAATAAACTGAATACAATCCCATATCGAGCAAGGTATCGGCTTAGCATCACTGGTTGCTCCCAATCTGGAATGACGGTTCCAACAGCGGGTGATTGAGATGATACTTCCCTGTTACATCAGATGCCTTTTGGCAGGTTTAACGTAAAAAAGCATAGCGCAAGGCCCTAAATAATCAGCGTAAGCTGGGAGATTTTTCATAACACACTGTAATGCCGAATTATTATTTTTTGATTGAGTTGAACTCGAAGATGAACCTCAAGTTATATTCATTTTTCTCAATCAATTATAAAGGTGAGGTGATTTTTGGCTCGGCTGCGTATCCAAGGCGAAGTTGGTGATATGGGCTTAACATAGAGAGTTTGAGTGAATCGCTCAGGAATTATTTTTAATGGCTTTTTTTTCAGTGATATAGAAAGGATTAGTAGCAGTTATGGCGGAAAGCCGCCTTCGCCGTCGATAAGGCCAGGAGACAACGGCTACACCAGGCTCTGGTTCAAACGTCGGTAGTGCAGCCAAAGCGCCCCCAGACCCAGGGCATAGAGCACCGCCCCCACTAGCACTAGCACCAAAAGTTCCGACAGCCCGGTGTAGGCCCCGGCATTGAGTACACCGCGCAGCCACCAGAGTGCCAATGCCATCAGGCTGGAGATAACCAGCGAAGGCAGCAAGGCTTTGAGCAGCGTGGCGGGCTGAGTGCCCAGCAGTACCGAAACCGATTTCAGGTACACCGCTAGGAACAGGGCGGTGACGAAGAACAGAGCCCAGGTAAAGGCGACCAACCCCCAATCGATGGCGGTATAGAGCACCATCGACATGACGATCAAGCGTACAATATTGACTTTCAATTCAACTTCCGGTCTGCCCAAAGATTTAAAGACGACCGACAATACCGTGATAACGGACTGAACCAACCCAACCAGACAAAGCACTTTGAGTACTTCGATGGTTTTAAACCAGGTCTCGCCGAAGATACTTAAAATAAAGGCGTCGGCGACCATATACATGCCCATCAGCATGGGGAAAACTATAAAACAAGTCGACCTCAATGCCCTTATAATACCGCGAGTTAAAGCGACGGCATCGTCTTGTAATTGGGACAGTGCAGGAAATAATACCTTGACGATCTCCTGGCAGATATTTCGGATGGGCACAAACATCAGTTTGTAGGCCAGGGTGTAGTAGCCCAGAGCCTCGGCCCCCAAAAACCGCCCCACCAGCAGATAGTCCAGATTGTGCATGAAGTACTGCAGGTACTGGATCCCCAAAATATTGATGCTGAAACTGAACACGTCTTTGAGGGCGGCCAGGGAGAAGCGCCACTCGGGGCGCCAAGGGCAGTTGTTCCACAGGGCCACCGCCTTGAAGCTCTGCTGGATGATCGGCTGGGCCACCAGGGCCCATACTCCATACCCCATCAGCGCCAGGGTCACCACCACCAGCCCGGTGGCCAGGTGTACCCCGGTGTCCATGATGGTCAGGCGCTTGAACCGCATCTTTTTGCGCATTAGGGCCTGAGGGATGGTATTGAGGGCCGACAAGACAAAGGTGCAGGAGAGCGCCTGGCTGATGGCCACCAGCTCCGGCCGATGGTAGAAGTCCGCGATGGCCGGTGCCGCCAGGAAAAAGGCCCCGGCCACCAGCACGCTGATCCCCATGTTGACCCAGAATAACGTGGAGTAATGGATCTGGCTCAGATCCTTGCGCTGGATCACCGCAGCTGAAAACCCGGTATCCGACAGGATCATGGCCATGCCCGAGAGCACGGTCACCATGCCCATCAAACCGAAATCCTCCGGACTGAGCAGCTTGGCCAGTATGGCGGTGATCACCAAAGTGGCCAGCTGCTGAAGCTGGCGTCCCCCCAGGGTCCAACTGACGGCGGTGATGGTTTTCTTAACCAGGCTCACCGATATTACCTGTACTGCTCAGATTGCAGGCCGAAGCGGTACTCCACCCGCAGCCACTGCATGTAGTACTTGTTGTGAAACAGCACGGCAATCGCCTTGAACCGCTGAAGCCAGCTGAAGGGGGCGGCCCGGTCACAGTGATAAACCCGCATCGCCGTCAGCGGGGGTCTCAGGCAGTTGCCCAGGATCCTAAGCAGAGTAAAGGAGCTGCGAAAGTACTCCGATTCGTCACGCAGTTGGTAGGAGCCACTGACCAAGCGCCGGATCTTACGCCGGTATTCGGACAGGGAGTTACGGGCCGGATGCCGCACGAGCATCCGGTCACAGTAGGCCAGGGTAAACCCCTGGGTCACGGCACGGCGGGTCAGCTCTACATCGCTGCCGGAGGTGGCCGACGCGTTAAAGCCCTGCAGTTGATCCATGACCCTGCGGCGGACCGCCAGGTTCGCGGTAAAGGCGTGATCCCGGCTGACCGCCCGACGCTGATCCAAGCCGCAGAGCATGTCGAACAGTTCGGCGGCATTGGGCCGCTCCGGGTTGGCGGCATACAGTTCCACTTTGCCCGCCACCAGATCCGCTCCGGTGCGCGAAAGGGCTTCGCCCGCGCGGCGGATCCAGTCCGGTTCCGGCAAGCAGTCGGCGTCCACGAACAGGAGGACCTCACCCTGTGCGGCCCCCACGCCCCGGTTGCGAGCCGCGTACGACCCCGGGCTGGGCTCAGACAATATGCGAACCTTGGGATCCGCCCAACTGTTCAAGGGCAGGGGGGGCTGGCTGCCGTTATCCACCACCAGCAGCTCGAACGTCTCCTCGGTCTGTTGCCCAAGAAGCGCTTCGACACAGTGTTCCAGCCGATCAAAGTCGTTAAACACCGGGATGATGACGCTGAACTTCACCCCATCACTCCTCCGCCAGCTTTTCTTGGTTGGCGGCGCTGCCGCGCCGCCCGGTCTTGCTCAGCAGGTAACCCAGGGTGGCCCTCCAGCCCGCCCGATCCAAGGCAAAGCGCAGGGGGGTCCACTTGTCCTTGCGAGAGCCGATGTAGGCCAGGGCGGTGGCGGCGACCTTTGACCGGTAACACTCCTCTCCGATCACCGAGCGGTGTTTCTCCACCGCCCGCAACCGACGCTCGATCTGCTCAATGGACAACTCCTTGGCGCTGTTGCTGATCCGGCCGTGGGAACCGTCGCTGAACAGGCACAGCGGTTCCGGCACGTAGCTCAGCGGCTGCTTAAGGGCATAGCGCAGGAAAAGGTCCCAGTCTTGGGAACACACCAGTGACTCATCAAACCCCTCGGCCTTAAGCGCCTTGGCCCGCCCCAGCACCCCACTGGTGCCGCAGACCCGGTTGTAACGATACAGTCGCTCGGCGCTGATCCGCTTGAGCGGCAGGGTCTGGACGTGCCCGTTCTCAATCACCCGGTAGCCGCAAAGACAGAGATCAGCATCCCCCAGGGCCGCCAGCTGACGGCTGATCTTCTCCGGCACCCACTGATCATCGTCGTCCAAAAAGGCGATGAACTCGCCTTTGGCTTCCCGGATCCCCCGGTTGCGCGCTGCACAGGCGCCCTGGTTACGAGGCTGGCGCAAATAGCGCAGTGGCATGGGAGGTGAGCGCAGCGCCTCGGAGTAGTCCTCGGTGGAGCAGTCATCCACCACGATCAGTTCGATATTGGGGTGATCCTGCTTGGCGACGCTGGCCATCGCCTTGCCCAGGCGATCGGGCCGGTTGTAGGTGGTGATCACCACGGTCACCAAGGCGGTCTTATTCATAACCCCTCCCCTCTCTTGCCAGTTGGCAAAACGCGTGCGCGGAGCGCTGCCAGCTGAACTGCTGCGATAAGGTCTTCATCGCCAGCGCGACTTCGTCACGGTACGGCGGATGTTGCAGGTATTCGGTCAGTTTGCCCCTGAGAGCCTCAACGTTGTCGGCCTCGAACAGCACCCTGGGATCCCCGGACACCACATCGGCGTTCTCAGGTACATCGGCACAAAGGACGCAGCGCCCCGCCCCCATGGCGGTCAGCAGGCTGTTGGACATCCCCTCCAAGACCGAGGGCAGCACAAACAGGGCGCAGTGACGCATCAGCGTCGACAGCTCCTGCTGGCCAAGGTGGCCAAGAAAGTGGACGTCATCGGCGGCCATCGCTTCCAACTGGGCCTGGTACGCCCGGTTTTTGCACTTGCCCCCCGCCACCACCAGCGGCAGCCTCGACTCTTTGGGCAAGCTGTGGTGCGCCGCCAGCAGCACGTCCAACCGCTTGACGGGATCAAGCCGCCCCGCGTAGAGCAGGAAGCGGCCGGACTCCAGCCCCTTCTGCGCCAGGAAGCCCGGTCTGTCGGGCTCAAGCGGGGTAATGCCATTGGGGATGTACACCGTCTCCAGCCCCTGCGCGGCGAAATGGCGCTGCATCGCCAGGCTGTTGACCGTGCACTGGTGGGCCACCCGGGTTGCCGAGTACTCCCCCAGCTTGAGTACCTGCTGGTTAAGCCCTTTCCAGCCATCCCGCTGGCTGTCGATGGCACGCAGACAGGCCACGGTGCGAGCGCCAAACAGCCGGCCGAGAAAAGAGAGCAAACTGGGCCCTGAGGCAAACAGGAACAGGGTATCCGGCCGTACCCGCACCAGCACATAGAGCAGCAATCCCAGGGTGCAAAGCCCCTGCCCCATCCGGCCGAGCCACTTGGGGGCCTCTACCAGTTGCAGCCCCGACTCCTGCCGCTCCACAAACCCCAGGCCCTGGCCCCGGCCGGTCACCCAGGAGTCGATGTCGGGCATGCTCGCCGTGGCCCGAGCCAACTGGCGGATGGCGTTCTCCACCCCGCCATAGCTGGAGTGGTAACCCCGACCGCCCACCCAGGCGACTTTAATCGGCTTGGTCATGGGCCCTGCGCTCCAGATAGTCAAAGTGGATCATCGCCAGCCAAACCCAGATGTAGTTCCCCCCAAGGAAGATGCCGTCGTTATGGAACAGGGCATGGAAGGCGTAGGGCACCAGTGCCACCCAGATGGCCATGCCGTACTGGCGCTTCAATCTCAACAGATAGGCCAGGAACACCGCCGCCCCCAGCAGGCCGTAGACAAACAGCATCTTGACCGCATGGTTGTGGATCCCCCGGTAGACCACCACCTCGGCGTTATTGATGCGGTAGAGCTGGTGCCAATACTGATCCGCCAGATCACTGGCTTCCACCAGCCAACCGTGGCCCAGGGGGTTATCCAAAAACAGCTGCAGCCCCAACAGCGACAGGGGCACGCGGGCCGCCAGGCTGGTGTCCGAGGTGCTGAAGATGCGCAGCTCCAGCACCTGGGCGGCTAATACGAACAGCAGCGGGGCGATGGCAATGCCAGCCAAGACCAGCATCAGCCCCATCCCCCGGTTTCGTCCGTTCAGCAGCAGGTGGGCCGGCCACAACAGAAGCAGGCCACCGATGGTCGACCGGGTGCCTGAGAAGATGGCGGCGGCAAACAGCAGCACCAGCAGCCCCTTCACCACCAGCGGTGAGAAGGGTTGCAACTGCGGCGCCCGACTGCGGGCGTAATAGAACAGTGCCACCACCAGGGCGATCTGATAGCCCAGATGCACCGGGGAGTAGGAGAGGCCGCGGGCCCGGTATTGGTCATCGAATTCGCCACTGCCGCGCACCTGCTCCAAAGCCACCACTTGGTCGCGATCCAGCCCCTGCCAGGTTTCGAACCGGTATTTGAGATCCCAGGCCGCCTGGATATCCAGCCCCTGCATTACCGCCACCGTGCAGGTCAGGGCGATCACCAGGACAAAGACCTGCGCCACCGGTCGTACGCCAATCAAGCGGCAGATCAGAAGAGTGAAGAGGAAGGTCATGGCGGGCTGGAGCATCCACTTGATGGTCATCAGCAGGGTGCCGGCCCAATCCAGGGTTCCCCACAGCGAGGTGAGCACCCCGATCACCGTCAGGGCCCCCAAGGCGGGCAGGTGGGGGTTGTCGTTAAACAGGTCCGCCGTCTGCACCCGATAAAGCAGCAACAGGCTGCCCAGCCCCACCAGCAGCACCCAGACCCGCACCGGCAGAACCAGTTCCAGCTTGACCATGGTGATCGCCAGAACCCAGTAGAGCAGGAAGCTGCCCAGCACCAAACTGATGGGCGTGGTTGGCTGCCAAACCAGGGCGCGTTGATTCATGCCGACCTCCCTACCAGTGCGCGTCGATGCAGCGCCAGGACCCTGTCCAGCGAATAGTGATGCCGCACCTTGCTCACCGCGGCCTGGCTGAGCGCATCCAGATCCGCCTGCCGACCCCGTTCAATGGCCGCCACAATGGCGTCCGCGCTGAAGTCCTCGGTGATCAGGCCATCCACACCGTCCTCCACCACCTCGGCACAGCCGTAGTTGGGGCTGACGATGCAGGCACACCCGGCGGCCATCCCCTCCAGCAGCGCCTTGGGCATGGCCTCGTAGTTGCTCACCAGGAAGAACCAGCGGTACTCCACCAGGGCCGCCCGGACCTCTTCATTGGGGCGAACCCCAAGAAACCGGCAATCGGCCCCCAGACGGTTGGCCAGGGCTTCCAACTCCTCCCTTAAGGGGCCGTCACCATAGAGATCCAGCGGCAAGCGGGCGTCGGCGCACGCCTCCACCAGGGAGAAGAGGTTCTTAAAGGGCATCAGGCGCCCTACGTACACCGCGCGGTCGGCGCGCTTGGCGGGGGGCCAGCTGATCTGCGGCACCCCCGCCAGATCGATAAAGTTGGGACAGTGGCTGATTTTGCTGCTTCTCGGGGTGGCCTGGTAGTCGCTGTGGGTGCACACCAAAGCATGATCGGAACAGGCCAGAGCCAGGCGATCCAACGGCCAGGAGAACGCCAAGCGGGCGTATTGCCGCCGATCCAGGTGGCGCCGCCACAGGGAGTGGCCGTAACGATACACAAAGCGGGTGCCGGTAAGCGTGCGAGCAATGAGCCCGGTCCAGCAACCGCTGGTCTGGTGATTGATCACCGCCTGGGCGCCGGCAAAATCATCCCGCTTCAACCAGGGGCCCACCAGGGAATAGGCCAGCTTACCCAGCGCGCCCGAGGCCCAGCTCGGGGCCGGCAACACCCGGATCCCCGCCGCCAGTCGGCCCGCCGCCTGCTCCTCGGCCACCAGTGCCGCGTCATTGGGGTCATAGGTAAACCAAAGCACCTGGTCCGCCAGGCCCGAGCTCAAGTAGGCCTCAAAGATCACCTTCTCTTTGGCCAGGATCCCCATGGACTTCCAGCGGCTGACGGACATGCCGTAGGAGAACACCACCAGAATCGTCGTGCTGCTCATCCGTCCGCCCTCCGGGAGATGGCCCGCCACCAACGCACGCTGCGCCGCAGCGACTGGGGAGCGGCAAAGCGCGCAAAAGCCGCGCACACGGCCCGGACCTGGGCTCCCTCCCCCTGCCAGGTTGTGGCGTGATGCAGGCAAAGCGCCGCCAGGGAGTACAGCGCCTGGTGCTGACGGCGGTTGATGGTGATGGTGCCCTCGGCTTCCACCCGCTCTGCCAAAGGCTCACTGAGGGCCAGGAAGCGGGCGCCATGGCGCAAAAGGCGCAGGTAAAGCTCGTAATCCTGGGCATAGCGATAAGCGTCGTTGTAGCCCCCCACCGCTTTGAGGGTGCTCAGGCGCACATTGAAGGCGGAATGGACCAACACATTGCGCCGCTGCAGCGCCCGGCTGATGTGGTCGTGGCCCCGGGGTACCGTCAGGCGATACTGGCGCTCCCCGGCCACCACCTGGGTATCGCTGACCACCACATCCACCTCCGGGTGGGCGTCAAAGGTTTCCAATACCCTTTCCAGGCGTCGTGGGGCGAATCGGTCGTCGTCGTCCAGGCGGGCCAGGATCTCACCCTGGCAGTGTTCGATGCCGCGGTTGAGGGAGCGGGTCAGCCCCAGGTTGCGTTCGTTCTGCAGGACACGGACTCGACTGCGCTGGGTCAGCGGCAGGGGGGCGAGCAGCTTATCGGGGGCGACGTCGGGGTCGTCGAGCACCAACACCACCTCAAGCGGGACAGCGGCATCGGTCAATACGGAGCGCAATGCGCAGATCAGGGAGGGACGGCCAAGGGAAGCGATCAACACGGAGATGCGGCAGGGGCCCGCCGGCGATAAGACCGCAGGCCCTGGTGAGGCCACCTCATCGACTTTTTCCATCCGCTACCGCCCCCATAATTCAACCACAGACCCAGACAGAATGAGATCTAAGCGTAGTCAAAAATGGCTAATGCGCAGCGTGGCTTGGCGGGGTAATGAGGAAATTTTCCAGTCTCGAGTGCGCTTGGGTTTCACAGTGAAGCAGGCACAAAAAAAGGGCGCCTGACGGCGCCCCTCTTTAGCGTGAAACCGCTATCGTTGATTACTCAACGATGGTGGCAACAACACCAGCACCTACGGTACGGCCACCCTCACGGATAGCGAAACGCAGGCCTTCTTCCATCGCGATCGGCGCGATCAGGGTAACAGTCATCTGAATGTTGTCACCCGGCATTACCATCTCAACACCTTCCGGCAGCTCGATGGTGCCAGTGATGTCGGTGGTACGGAAGTAGAACTGAGGACGGTAGCCTTTGAAGAACGGGGTGTGACGACCACCTTCTTCTTTGGACAGTACGTAAACCTCAGAGGTGAACTTGGTGTGCGGGGTGATGGAACCCGGCTGAGCCAGTACCTGACCACGCTCAACTTCTTCACGCTTGGTACCACGCAGCAGAACACCACAGTTCTCACCGGCACGGCCTTCGTCCAGCAGCTTGCGGAACATCTCTACGCCAGTACAGGTGGTCTTCTGGGTCTCTTTGATGCCCACGATTTCCACTTCATCACCAACTTTGATGATGCCGCGCTCTACACGACCGGTTACTACGGTACCACGGCCCTGGATGGAGAATACGTCTTCGATCGGCAGGATGAAGGCACCGTCGATGGCACGCTCCGGCTCGGGGATGTAGGTGTCCAGGGCTTCGGCCAGCTCCAGGATCTTCTTCTCCCACTCGGCGTCGCCTTCCAGTGCTTTCAGAGCGGAACCCTGGATGACCGGAGTGTCGTCGCCCGGGAAGTCGTACTCGGACAGCAGCTCGCGTACTTCCATCTCTACCAGCTCGAGCAGCTCTTCGTCATCAACCATGTCGCACTTGTTCATGAACACGATGATGTAGGGTACGCCAACCTGACGGGACAGCAGGATGTGCTCACGGGTCTGGGGCATCGGACCGTCGGTAGCAGCTACTACCAGGATCGCGCCGTCCATCTGAGCAGCACCGGTGATCATGTTCTTTACGTAGTCGGCGTGGCCGGGGCAGTCTACGTGAGCGTAGTGACGGATCTCAGTGTCGTACTCAACGTGAGAAGCGGCGATGGTGATACCACGCTCGCGCTCTTCCGGAGCGTTATCGATCTGGTCGAAAGCCTTGGCTTCACCACCCATGTGCTTGGCCAGCACGTTGGTGATAGCAGCGGTCAGAGTGGTTTTACCGTGGTCAACGTGGCCGATGGTACCAACGTTAACGTGGGGTTTCGTACGTTCAAATTTTTCTTTAGACACGACGTCTTTCCTTTCAATTTGCGACCGGACCCAGAGGATCAGGTCTGTTAACGAACTGAGTTTTCGCCTTTAAGGCGTCAATATCCGCGCGCTTCGATAACCGCTTGCGCTACGTTCTGCGGGGCTTCGGCGTACTCGCTGAACTCCATGGAGTAGGAAGCACGGCCCTGGGTGGCAGAACGGAGGTCGGTGGCATAGCCAAACATCTCGGCCAGCGGCACCTTAGCACGCACGATCTTCAAACCGGCAGTACCGTCATCCATACCTTCGATGATGCCGCGACGGCGGTTGATATCACCCACCACATCGCCCATCCAGTCCTCAGGAGTGGTGACCTCCACTTTCATCATGGGTTCCAGCAGCACCGGGCTCGCTTCCAGGGCACCTTTACGGAAGCCCAGGGAGCCGGCGATCTTGAACGCCATTTCGTTGGAGTCCACATCGTGGTATGAACCGTCGAACAGAGTAGCTTTAACGTCCAGCACGGGGAAGCCCGCGAGCACACCTTGAGCCATCTGTTCCTGGATGCCTTTATCTACAGCTGGAATATATTCCCTCGGCACCACGCCGCCAACAATTTCATTGACGAATTCGTAGCCGGCACCGGCTTCTCGGGGCTCCAGCTTCAGCCAGACATGACCAAACTGACCACGGCCACCGGATTGACGCACAAACTTGCCTTCCACTTCCACGGAGGAGCGGATGGTTTCGCGGTAGGCGACCTGGGGCTTACCTACGTTACATTCAACGCTGAACTCCCGCTTCATGCGGTCAACGATGATGTCCAGGTGCAGCTCACCCATACCGGAGATCAGGGTCTGGCCGGATTCCTCGTCCGTTTCCACGCGGAAGGACGGGTCTTCGGCGGCCAGTTTGCCCAGGGCAATGCCCATCTTCTCTTGGTCGGCCTTGGTTCTCGGCTCAACCGCGATCTGAATCACCGGCTCAGGGAACTCCATGCGCTCCAGCACCACTTTGTGGTCCATGTCGCACAGGGTGTCGCCCGTTGTGACGTCTTTCAGGCCAATGGCAGCAGCAATGTCGCCAGCGCGGACCTCTTTGATCTCTTTACGGTCGTTGGAGTGCATCTGCACCATACGACCTAAGCGCTCGCGCTTTTGCTTGACGGAGTTGTACACGGCCTCGCCGGTGTTGGCGGTACCGGAGTACACCCGCATAAAGGTCAAGCTGCCGACAAAAGGATCGGTTGCGATCTTAAATGCCAGGGCGGCAAAAGGCGCGTTGTCATCGGACTCACGAGCAACCTCGTTGTCGTCCATGTCCACGCCCTTGATGGCCGGAACATCGATGGGTGCCGGCAGGTATTCCACCACCGCATCCAGGACCGCCTGAACCCCTTTGTTCTTAAATGCAGAACCACAGGTGGCCAGGACGATTTCGTTGTTCAGGGTACGCTGGCGAAGAGCTTTCTTGATCTCTTCTTCGGACAATTCGCCCTCTTCCAGGTACTTCTCCATCAGCTCTTCGGAGGCTTCAGCGGCGGACTCCACCAGGTATTCCCGCATCTCAGCGGCCTTGTCGGCCAGCTCGGCAGGCACATCCAGGTAGTCAAAGGTCATGCCCTGATCCGCTGCGTTCCAGCTGATGAACTTCATCTTGATCAGGTCGATGACGCCTTGGAATTCGTCCTCAGCGCCCACGTTCATTTGGATGGGAACACAGGTGGCACCCAGACGGTTGCGGATCTGCTCCACAACACGGTCAAAGTCCGCACCGGCCCGGTCCATCTTGTTGACGAACACCAGACGCGGCACGTGGTACTTGTCGGCCTGACGCCATACGGTTTCAGACTGAGGTTCCACCCCAGAGGCACCACAGAACACCACCACCGCGCCGTCCAGCACACGCAGGGAACGTTCCACCTCGATGGTGAAGTCCACGTGTCCGGGGGTGTCGATGATGTTGATGCGATGCTCAGGGTACTGGGCTTCCATACCCCGCCAGAAGGTGGTGGTGGCCGCAGAAGTGATGGTGATACCCCGCTCCTGCTCCTGTTCCATCCAATCCATGGTCGCGGCGCCGTCGTGCACTTCACCGATCTTGTGCGACAAGCCGGTGTAGAACAGCACGCGCTCAGAAGTCGTCGTTTTACCGGCGTCTACGTGCGCCACAATCCCGATATTGCGATAGCGCTCAATTGGGGTCGTACGAGCCACAATAAAGTCCTCTTACTAGAGTCAAACGCCCTAGTTCTTGCAAAAGTGGCGCAGCACCGAAGTGCTGCGCCCAAGCTATTACCAGCGGTAATGAGCGAACGCTTTGTTCGCTTCGGCCATGCGGTGAACGTCTTCACGCTTCTTAACCGCAGAACCTTTGTTTTCGCTCGCGTCCAGCAGTTCACCTGCCAGGCGCAGAGCCATCGATTTTTCGCTACGCTTACGAGCCGCTTCCACCAACCAGCGCATGGCCAGAGTGTTACGACGAACCGGACGCACTTCCACCGGTACCTGGTAGGTAGAACCACCAACACGGCGGGACTTCACTTCCACGGTCGGACGGATGTTGTCCAGTGCAGTTTCAAAGATTTCCAGGTGGGACTTGCCGGACTTCTCGGCAGCCGCATCCAGACCACCGTAGATGATCTTTTCAGCGGTGGACTTCTTACCGTCCAGCATTACCACGTTGACAAACTTTGCCAGAAGCTCAGATCCGAACTTCGGATCCGGCAGAATTTTACGTTGACCTACGACGCGACGTCTTGGCATGGGATTTCTCCGATTTCTTCAGGTTTATCCAAAACAGGATGAACGATTTAAGTGCTTGGCCTTACTTAACGGAGAACCATTAAGACTTAGGACGCTTGGCGCCGTACTTGGAACGACCTTGACGACGGTCGTTCACACCGGCGGTATCCAGGGCACCACGTACAGTGTGGTAGCGAACACCCGGCAGGTCTTTTACACGACCGCCGCGGATCAGCACTACGGAGTGCTCCTGCAGGTTGTGACCTTCACCACCGATGTAGGAGGTGACTTCAAAACCGTTAGTCAGACGAACACGGCACACTTTACGCAGTGCGGAGTTCGGCTTCTTCGGGGTGGTAGTGTACACGCGAGTGCAAACACCACGCTTTTGGGGGCACGCTTCCAGCGCCGGAACGTTGGTCTTTTTGACCTTGTCCTTGCGCGGCTTACGTACCAGCTGGTTAACAGTAGCCATTCATATCTCCTGATTAGCTTCAACTACTCAGTTTCAGGTGCGAAAAATCGATCCCCGTATTGAGGGGACGCGAAATTTTAAGCACCTGCCAGGTGGGTGTCAAGAATTAGCCAAGGGGCTTAGGTCGCATTCTCGTCCCAGACAAAAAAAGGGGCGTCCTAAGACGCCCCTGTTTACGGATTTCGCTTCCGTTTACTGCTCGCCGGGGCCTGCGGCATTGAGCAGGTCAGCCAGGTTCTGCTCGGCCTCGGAGGCACTCACAGTGGGGGCTTCCACCTGGGCTTCCTGCTGACGCTTACGGTGGTAAGCGTAGCCGGTACCGGCCGGGATCAGACGACCCACAGTCACGTTCTCCTTCAGGCCACGCAGATCGTCACGCTTGCCGTAAGTGGCCGCGTCGGTCAGCACTCGCGTGGTCTCCTGGAAGGAGGCCGCGGAGATGAAGGACTCGGTGGCCAGAGAGGCCTTGGTGATGCCCAGCAGTTCGCGCTCGAAGGTCGCCGGCTGTTTGCCTTCGGCCTCCAGGTCGCGGTTGGCCTGGTGCACGCGGGCCACTTCAACCTGCTCGCCTTCGAGGAACTCGGAGTCGCCACCGTTGAGGATGATGCACTTACGCAGCATCTGGCGGATCACCACCTCGATGTGCTTATCGTTGATCTTCACACCCTGCAGGCGGTAAACGTCCTGGACCTCGTTGACGATGTAGTTGGCCACCGCGTGGATGCCACGCAGGCGCAGGATGTCGTGCGGCGCTTCCGGACCGTCAGCGATCACTTCACCCTTCTCAACCTTTTCACCTTCGAACACGTTCAGGTTACGCCACTTCGGAATCATCTCCTCGTAAGGCTGACCACCGTCGTGCGGGGTGATCACCAAGCGGCGCTTGCCCTTGGTCTCCTTACCGAAGGAGATGGTGCCGGTGATCTCGGCCAGAATGGCCGGCTCTTTCGGCTTCCGGGCTTCGAACAGGTCGGCCACGCGGGGCAGACCACCGGTGATGTCCTTGGTACCGCCGGATTCCTGAGGAATACGGGCCAGGGCGTCACCGACGTTCACTTCGGCACCGTCCTCCAGGCTCACGATGGCGTTACCGGACAGGAAGTACTGTGCCGGCACTTCGGTGCCCGGGATCAGGATGTCGTTGCCGGAGGCGTCCACCAGCTTCACCATCGGACGCATGTCCTTACCGGCGCTGGCGCGCTGCGCCACATCCAGCACCACGATGCTGGACAGGCCGGTCAGTTCATCGGTCTGCTTGGTCATGGTCACGCCGTCGATCATGTCGACGAACTTAATGCGACCCTCTACCTCGGTGATGATGGGGTGCGTGTGCGGGTCCCAGTTGGCGACGATGTCACCGGCGGCCACGGCATCGCCTTCGGCCTTATCCAGTACGGCACCGTAAGGCAGCTTGTAGCGCTCCTTCTCACGGCCCAGCTCGTCGATCACCGCCAGTTCGGTGGAACGGGAGGTCACCACGATCTTGCCATCGGCGTTGGTCACGTACTTGGCGTTCTGCAGCTTCAGAGAACCGGAGTTCTTGATCTGAACGTTGGATTCCGCGGAGGCACGGGAAGCCGCACCACCGATGTGGAAGGTCCGCATGGTCAGCTGGGTACCGGGTTCACCGATGGACTGAGCCGCCACGACACCAATGGCCTCACCTTCGGCCACCATGTGGCCTCGGGCCAGGTCACGGCCGTAACAGTGACCACAGACACCGAAGTCGGTGTTACAGGTGATCACGGAGCGCACCACGATCTCATCGACGGAGTTGGCTTCGATGATGTCACACCATTTCTCGTCGATCAGGGTGTTGCGCGGCAGCAGCACTTCGTCTTCGGTGCCGGGCTTGATCACGTCCTTGGCCACCACGCGGCCCAGAACGCGCTCGCGCAGCGGCTCAACCACGTCACCACCCTCGATGAGCGGCTTCACGGTCAGACCCTCTTCGCTGCCACAATCCGGTTCTACCACCACCAGATCCTGGGACACGTCCACCAGACGGCGAGTCAGGTAACCGGAGTTCGCGGTCTTCAGTGCGGTATCCGCCAGACCCTTACGGGCACCGTGAGTCGAGATGAAGTACTGCTGTACGTTCAGACCTTCACGGAAGTTGGCCACGATGGGGGTCTCGATGATGGAGCCGTCCGGCTTGGCCATCAGGCCCCGCATCCCCGCCAGCTGACGGATCTGAGCGGCACTACCCCGGGCTCCGGAGTCGGCCATCATGTAGATGCTGTTGAAGGACTTCTGGTCTTCGTCTTCACCGTCGCGGTTTACCACGGTATCGGTGGAGAGGTTTTCCATCATCGCCTTGGAGACTTTCTCGTTGGCGCTGGCCCAGATGTCGATCACCTTGTTGTAGCGCTCACCGGCGGTCACCAGACCGGCCTGGAACTGCTCGGAGATCTCCGCCACTTCCTCTTCGGCTGCGGCCACGATCTCTTTCTTGGCGTCCGGGATCACCATGTCGTTGATGCCCACGGAGGTGCCGGAAACGGTGGCGAAGTGGAAACCGGTGTACATCAGTTGGTCGGCGAAGATCACGGTGGACTTCAGACCCAGTACCCGGTAGCAGCTGTTCAGCACCTTGGAGATCGGCTTCTTACCCATGTCCTGGTTGATCAGCTCGAAGGGCAGGCCCTTGGGCAGGATCATGGACAGGATGGCACGGCCGATGGTGGTGTCGACGATCTTGGACTCCTCGACGATCTCACCCTCTTCGGTCTTGTAGCTGTCGGTGATGCGCACCTTAACGCGAGCGTGCAGCTCGGCGTCGCCGGTCCGGTACACCTTCTCCGCTTCTTCCACGGAGGAGAGCACCATGGCCTCACCCTTGCCGTTCACCATCTCACGGGTCATGTAGTACAGACCCAGTACCACGTCCTGAGAAGGCACGATGATGGGGTCACCGGAGGCGGGCGACAGGATGTTGTTGGTGGACATCATCAGCGCACGGGCTTCGAGCTGGGCTTCCAGAGTCAGAGGTACGTGTACCGCCATCTGGTCACCATCGAAGTCGGCGTTGTAGGCCGCACACACCAGGGGGTGCAGCTGGATCGCTTTACCTTCGATCAGCACCGGCTCGAACGCCTGGATACCCAGACGGTGCAGGGTCGGCGCCCGGTTCAGCAGTACCGGGTGTTCCCGGATCACTTCGTCCAGTACGTCCCAAACCTCACCCATCTCACGCTCGACCATCTTCTTGGCGGCTTTGATGGTGGTGGCCAGGCCACGGGCTTCCAGCTTGCCGTAGATGAAGGGCTTGAACAGCTCAAGCGCCATCTTCTTGGGCAGACCACACTGGTGCAGGCGCAGGGTCGGGCCCACGGTAATTACGGAACGACCGGAGTAGTCCACGCGCTTACCCAGCAGGTTCTGACGGAATCGACCCTGCTTACCCTTGATCATGTCGGCCAGGGACTTCAGCGGACGACGGTTGGAGCCGGTGATGGCCCGACCGCGGCGGCCGTTGTCCAGCAGAGCGTCCACGGACTCCTGCAGCATCCGCTTTTCGTTGCGGACGATGATGTCCGGAGCGGCCAGATCCAGCAGGCGCTTCAGACGGTTGTTACGGTTGATCACCCGGCGGTACAGATCGTTCAGATCCGAGGTGGCAAAACGGCCACCGTCCAGCGGGACCAGCGGACGCAGGTCCGGCGGCAGGACAGGCAGAACGCCCATGATCATCCACTCCGGCTTGTTGCCAGAGTTGTAGAAGGCTTCCATCAGCTTCAGACGCTTAGTCAGCTTCTTCCGCTTGGTTTCGGAGTTGGTCTGCGGCAGCTCTTCACGCATGACGTTGATCTCGCTCTCGAGATCGATGTCTTTAAGCAGCTGCTGAACCGCTTCGGCACCCATGCGGGCGTCGAACTCGTCACCGTGCTCCTCGAGGGCATCCAGGTACTCCTCTTCGGTCAGCATCTGGCCACGCTCCAGGGCGGTCATGCCCGGCTCGATAACCACGTAGCTTTCGAAGTAGAGCACGCGCTCGATGTCACGCAGGGTCATGTCCAGCAGCAGACCGATGCGGGAGGGCAGGGACTTCAGGAACCAGATGTGAGCCACCGGAGAAGCCAGCTCGATGTGACCCATGCGCTCACGACGCACTTTGGTCTGGGTCACTTCAACGCCACACTTCTCACAGATCACACCGCGGTGCTTCAGGCGCTTGTACTTACCGCACAAACACTCGTAGTCCTTCACCGGGCCAAAGATGCGGGCACAGAACAGGCCATCGCGCTCGGGCTTGAAGGTACGGTAGTTGATGGTTTCCGGCTTTTTCACTTCACCGAAAGACCAGCTACGGATCATGTCCGGCGACGCAAGGCCGATCTTGATGCCGTTAAATTCTTCGGACGCATTCTGTTTCTTAAGAAACTGAAGTAAGTCTTTCACGATCGTCTCCTAAATGGAGGTTTTAACCCGTGTGCCCCGCCCGCAAGCGGGGCACTCGACCGATACCAGGCTGCAACAATGCAGCGGACGGCTTAGTCCTGATCCAATTCGATGTTGATGCCCAGAGAACGGATCTCCTTGAGCACCACGTTGAAGGATTCAGGCATGCCAGGCAACATCTGGTAGTTACCGTCCACGATGTTCTTGTACATCTGGGTACGGCCGTTGACGTCATCAGACTTGACGGTAAGCATCTCCTGCAGGGTGTAGGCGGCGCCGTAGGCCTGCAGGGCCCACACTTCCATCTCACCGAAACGCTGACCACCGAACTGAGCCTTACCACCCAGCGGCTGCTGAGTAACCAGGCTGTAGGAACCGGTGGAACGGGCGTGCATCTTGTCGTCAACCAGGTGGTTCAGCTTGAGCATGTACATGTAGCCGACAGTCACCGGACGCTCGAAGGCGTTGCCAGTGCGGCCATCGTACAGGGTGAACTGACCGGAATCCGGCAGGTCGCCCAGGCGCAGCATCTCCTTGATCTCCGCCTCAGCGGCACCGTCGAAGGCCGGAGTGGCTACTGGCAGACCGCCTTTGAGGTTGTCCGCCAGGCGCAGCACTTCGGCGTCAGAGAAGGTGGTCAGATCCACTTTCTGCTGGGTGTCGCCCAGGTCGTAGGCCTTCTGCATGAACTCACGCAGTTCCTCAACCTTGCGCTGCTGCTCCAGCATGGCGTTGATCTTGTCACCGATGCCCTTGGCCGCCATGCCCAGGTGCACTTCGAGGATCTGACCGATGTTCATACGGGACGGTACACCCAGCGGGTTCAGTACGATGTCCACCGGTTGACCGTTCTCGTCGTGCGGCATGTCTTCCACCGGAACGATGGTGGAGATTACACCTTTGTTCCCGTGACGACCGGCCATCTTATCGCCGGGCTGAATGCGACGCTTAACCGCCAGGTACACCTTGACGATCTTCAGGACACCCGGAGCCAGGTCATCGCCCTGGGTGATCTTGCGGCGCTTGATTTCGAACTTCTTGTCGAACTCGGCTTTCAGCTCTTCGTACTGGTCAGCCAGCTGCTCCAGCTCGGTCTGCTTGCCTTCGTCGTCCAGCGGCTGCTCCAGCCACTTTTCGCGACCCAGCTTGTTCAGCTGAGCCTCGGTGACGCCGGCGCCCAGCAGCAGAGTGCGGGCACGGTCGTAGATGCCGTTTTCCAGGATGCTGAACTCTTCGGTCAGATCCTTCTTGGCATCACGCAGCTGCATGTTCTCGATGTCGACGGCGCGCTTGTCTTTCTCGACGCCGTCACGGGTGAACACCTGAACGTCGATAACGGTGCCGTAGACGCCGTTGGGTACGCGCAGGGAGGAGTCCTTCACGTCGGAGGCCTTCTCACCGAAGATGGCGCGCAGCAGCTTCTCTTCCGGAGTCAGCTGGGTTTCGCCTTTCGGGGTCACCTTACCGACCAGGATGTCGCCGGGCTTCATCTCGGCGCCCACGTACACGATGCCGGACTCATCCAGCTTGGACAGCGCAGACTCACCCACGTTGGGGATGTCGGCGGTGATCTCTTCCGGACCCAGCTTGGTGTCACGAGCAATACAGGACAGTTCCTGGATGTGGATGGTGGTCAGGCGATCTTCCTGAACCACACGCTCGGACAGCAGGATGGAATCCTCAAAGTTGTAACCGTTCCAGGTCATGAACGCGACGCGCAGGTTCTGACCCAGGGCCAGGTCACCCAGGTCGGTGGACGGGCCGTCGGCCAGTACGTCACCGCGGGTTACCGGCTCGCCGATGGCACACACCGGACGCTGGTTGATGCAGGTGTTCTGGTTAGAGCGGGTGTACTTGGTCAGGTTGTAGATGTCGATACCGGCTTCACCGGCCATCAGCTCATCTTCGTTGACCTTGATCACGATGCGGGAGGCGTCCACGTAGTCCACCACACCGCCACGCTTGGCCACCACGGTCACACCGGAGTCCACGGCCACGGCACGCTCAATGCCGGTACCCACCAGCGGCTTGTCCGCCTTCAGGGTCGGCACCGCCTGACGCTGCATGTTCGCACCCATCAGGGCGCGGTTCGCATCGTCGTGCTCGAGGAAGGGGATCAGGGACGCGGCCACAGAGATGATCTGCTGCGGGGAGACGTCCATGTACTGCACCTGATCGGTGGTCACGAAGGTGGACTCGCTCTTATGACGCGCCGCCACCAGTTCGTCGATCAGGTTACCGTCGTCGTCGATCTGGGCGTTGGCCTGGGCGATCACGAAGTGACCTTCCTCGATGGCGGACAGGTAATCCACCTCTTCGGTCACCTTGCCATCCACTACGCGACGGTAGGGGGTTTCCAGGAAACCGTACTCGTTGGTGCGAGCAAAGGTGGACAGGGAGTTGATCAGACCGATGTTCGGACCTTCAGGGGTCTCGATGGGACACAGACGACCGTAGTGGGTCGGGTGTACGTCTCGCACCTCGAAGCCAGCACGCTCACGGGTCAGACCGCCCGGGCCCAGCGCGGAGATCCGGCGCTTGTGGGTCACTTCGGACAGCGGGTTGTTCTGATCCATAAACTGGGACAGCTGGGAGGAGCCGAAGAACTCCTTCACCGCGGCGGAGATCGGCTTGGCGTTGATCAGGTCCTGAGGCATCAGGTTGTCCAGATCGCCCAGGGACAGACGCTCGCGCACGGCGCGCTCTACCCGTACCAGGCCCACGCGGAACTGGTTCTCGGCCATCTCACCGACGGAACGGATACGACGGTTGCCCAGGTGATCGATGTCGTCGACCTCGTCACCGCCGTTGCGGATCTCGATGATCTTGCGCATCACCTCGACGATGTCTTCCTTGGTCAGGATGCCAACGCCGGTGGACTCACCACGGCCCAGACGACGGTTGAACTTCATCCGGCCAACGGTGGACAGGTCGTAACGATCTTCAGAGAAGAACAGGTTCTCGAACAGCGCCTCGGCGGCTTCGCGGGTCGGCGGCTCGCCCGGGCGCATCATGCGGTAGATCTCAACCAGGGCTTCCATCCGGTCGGAGGTGGAATCGACCTGCAGAGTGGTGGAGATGTAGGGACCGTGGTCCAGATCGTTGGTGTACAGGGTGTCGAAGGCCTTGACGCCGGCCTGAGACAGCTTGGCCACGTCTTCCAGGGACATCTCCTGGTTGGCAGCCACCACCACTTCACCGGTGGCCTCGTCGATGTAGTCCTTGGCGGATACCTTGCCCACCAGGTACTCAACCGGCACTTCCAGCTGAGTCACATCGCCTTTTTCGAACTGGCGGATGTGGCGGGCGGTCACACGACGGCCCTTCTCGACGATGATGTTGCCGTCGTTGTCCTTGATGTCGAACAGGGCGGTTTCACCGCGCAGACGCTCGGGCACCAGGTCCATCACCAGCTTCTCTTTCTTCAGGTGGAAATGCACCTTCTCGAAGAACAGATCCAGGATCTCCTGAGTGGAGTAACTCAGGGCACGCAGGATGATGGAAGCGGGCAGCTTACGACGACGGTCGATACGGACAAAGAGGTTGTCCTTGGGATCGAATTCGAAGTCCAGCCAGGAGCCACGGTAGGGGATCACCCGCGCGTTGTAGAGAACCTTGCCGGAGGAGTGGGTCTTGCCCTTGTCGTGATCGAAGAAGACACCCGGGCTGCGGTGCAGCTGGGAAACGATCACACGCTCGGTACCGTTGATCACGAAGGTACCGTTTTCGGTCATGAGCGGAATGTCGCCCATGTACACTTCCTGCTCCTTGATGTCCTTGACGGCGCCACCGGCCTCTTTGTCCATCAGTACCATGCGCAGCTTAACGCGCAGGGGAGCGGAATAGGTTACACCGCGGATCTGACACTCTTTGACGTCAAATACCGGCTCGCCCAGCTTATAGCTGACGTACTGCAGTTCGGAGTAACCGGAGAAGCTTTTGATCGGAAAGACACTGCGGAAGGCCGCTTCCAGGCCACGCTCGCCTTCCGGATCCTGCTCTAGGAAATTTTGGAACGAGTCCAGCTGGATCGAAAGCAGGTAAGGAACGTCCAGCACCTTGGGACGCTTACCAAAATCCTTGCGGATGCGTTTTTTCTCGAAATCGGAGTAAACCATGTGGTTCCTCTGCTCGTGATTGAAGATCCAAAATGCGCTCCGAGGGAGGCATTTCGTCCTATTATGCGCAAGAACCCAACCAATAATCTCTGCCAGGCCCGCGTTCCAAGAGGGGGGCAAACCCCGCGAGGGGCTTGCTTGCGCTTATAGCGCAAAAGGGCCGGTGGTCAAATAACCACCAGCCCAACCTGATTACTCAGGTCAATAAGCTATAGGATAGCTTACTTGAGCTCAACTTCGCAGCCGGCTTCTTCCAGGTCTTTCTTCAGAGCTTCAGCTTCTTCTTTAGACAGACCTTCTTTGATGGCAGCCGGAGCAGACTCTACCAGAGCCTTGGCTTCTTTCAGGCCCAGACCGGTAGCGCCACGAACGGCCTTAATAGCACCAACCTTGTTGGAGCCAGCGCCCTTCAGTACTACGTCGAATTCGGTCTGCTCTTCAGCAGCGCCGGCGTCGCCAGCACCACCAGCTACAACAGCAGCAGCAGCAGATACACCGAACTTCTCTTCCATAGCTTCGATCAGTTCAACAACGTCCATTACAGACATTTCTGCAACGGCTTCGATGATTTGGTCTTTAGTGATAGACATTACTAACAATCCTAAAAATTACTGTAAAAGGTTAAGCGGCCAACAGAATTAGGCAGCTTGCTCTTCTTTTTGGTCGCGCAGAGCAGCCAGGGTACGTACCAGCTTGCCAGCAGATGCTTCCTTCATGGTCATCATCAGCTGTGCAATCGCTTCGTCGTAGGTCGGCAGCTTAGCCAGACGGTCAATTTGCTCGGCAGGGATCAGTTCCCCTTCGTACGCCAGTGCTTTGACCTCGAACGCTTCTTCTTCCTTGGCGAAGTCTTTAAACAGACGCGCCGCGGCACCGGGGTGCTCTACGGAGAAGGCGATCAGGGTCGGACCTGCAAATGCGTCGCTCAGGCACTCGTAAGAGGTACCTTCAACAGCGCGCTTGGCCAGAGTGTTACGCACAACGCGCATAACGATACCGGCTTCACGAGCTTGCTTACGCAGAGCGGCCATCTTGCCTACGGTGACGCCACGTGCATCGGCGACAACAGCAGACAGAGCACCTTTGGCAACTTCATTGACCTCAGCAACAATTGCTTTCTTGCCTTCGAGGTTTAATGCCATTGGGCTTCACTCCTGGATTCCACCTAGGCTTTCGCCTAGAAACTTAACAACCCCACAAAGTGGGGATTCCATACGGCTGGGAGTTCCAGAAGATTAAAAATCTTCTCAGGTCCTTCACCGTCTACGCAGGAAATTAAGGGGTTTGAGCCCCACCTGCGGTCTTGGACGAAAGCCCGCTTCGTGAGTCACGGGCTTCGACCTCAGGGCGCAAAATTATACAGATAATTTGGCGCCCTGCAAATTAGGCTTGGGTTTCCAGGCTGGCCTGGTCAACCGCAACACCGGCACCCATGGTGGTAGAGATGGACACTTTCTTGATGAAGGTGCCTTTGGCGGAAGCAGGCTTGGCCTTCTTCAGCGCTACCAGCAGGGATTCCAGGTTTTCTTTCAGCTTGTCAGCGTCGAAGTCAACCTTACCGATGGTGGTGTGGATGATACCGTTCTTGTCGTTGCGGTAGCGTACCTGACCGGCCTTGGCGTTCTTAACCGCCTCGGCAACGTTCGGGGTAACAGTACCGGTCTTCGGGTTCGGCATCAGGCCACGGGGACCCAGGATCTGGCCCAGCTGACCCACAACGCGCATCGCATCCGGGGAAGCGATAACCACGTCGAAGTTCATCTCACCGGCTTTCACCTGAGCGGCCAGCTCGTCCATGCCTACCAGGTCAGCACCAGCTTCTTTGGCGGCATCGGCGTTGGCACCCTGAGTGAACACGGCAACGCGAACGTCACGGCCAGTACCGTGAGGCAGCACGGTGGCGCCACGCACGTTCTGGTCGGATTTACGCGGGTCAACACCCAGGTTTACAGCAACGTCTACGGACTCAACGAACTTGGCGGTGGCCAGTTCCTTGAGCAGAGTTACAGCTTCGTTGATCTCGTACTCGCGAGTGGCATCAACCTTCTCGCGGATTATGCGCATGCGCTTAGAAATCTTAGCCATCGATTAGTCCTCCACTACCAGGCCCATGGAACGGGCAGTACCAGCAATGGAACGAGCCATCGCGTCAATGTCGGCACCAGTCATGTCGGCAGCCTTGGTTTCAGCGATCTCTTTAACCTGAGCCATGGTGACAGTACCCACCTTCTCAGTGTTCGGACGGCTGGAACCGGACTTCAGGCCAGCAGCTTTCTTCAGCAGAACGGAAGCCGGCGGAGTCTTGGTAACGAAAGTGAAGGAACGGTCGGCGTATACAGTGATAACAACCGGGATCGGCAGACCTTTCTCTACCTTGTCTGTACGAGCGTTAAACGCCTTACAGAATTCCATGATGTTCACACCGTGCTGACCCAGAGCCGGACCAACCGGCGGGGACGGGTTAGCAGAACCAGCTGCAACCTGCAGCTTGATATATGCTTGGACTTTCTTAGCCATGGTAAATACCTCTACTTGGGTTCAAGCGCCGAACGCGAGGTTCAGCTCCCCGGGAAAAAAGGGGCGGCGAATTATAGACAAATTCGCCGCACCAGGACAAACGTTTTGTGGTGATCTTTTGATCAGCTCTTTTCGACCTGACCGAAGTCCAGCTCCACCGGGGTGGAACGACCGAAGATCATCACCGACACCTTCACGCGGCTCTTCTCGTAATCCACCTCTTCGACGGTGCCGTTGAAGTCGGCAAAGGGACCGTCGTTGACGCGAACCACTTCACCCGGCTCGAACAGGGTGCGATGGCGCGGAGACTCGGTGGACTCCTGCAGACGGTTGAGAATGGCGTTGGCCTCTTTTTCGGTGATCGGGGCCGGACGGTCGGAGGTGCCGCCGATAAAGCCCATCACGCGAGGCACGTTACGCACCAGGTGCCAGGACTGGTCGTTCATGACCATCTGCACCAGCACGTAACCGGGGAAGAACTTGCGCTCGCTCTTGCGACGCTGACCGGCGCGCATCTCGACCACCTCTTCGGTGGGCACCAGCACCTCGCCAAAGAACTCTTCCATCGCGTGCATCTGGATGTGCTCTTTCAGGGATTGGGCTACGCGCGCCTCAAAACCGGAGAAAGCCTGGACCACATACCAGCGCATTTTCGGTTGCTCAGACATTCGGTTATACCCCTGTAATCAGATTGACGATCCACACCAGGCCCATGTCCAGCAGCCAGAGGAAGAACGCCACAATGGCGGTGGCGGCAAACACGATCAGCGTGGTCTGCACGGTTTCCTGGCGAGTCGGCCAGACCACCTTACGCACTTCCATACGGGACTCTTGGGCAAAGGCCCAGCCCGCCTTGCCCTTTTCAGTCTGGGCAGCAACAAAGAGGGCGATAACGATGGCCACTACCACGCCGATCGCGCGGATCAGAACGGATTCCGCACTGAAATAGTGGTTGCCAACCACGGCAGCCGCAAGAATCAACGCCACCAAACCCCATTTCAGTGTATCCATGGAGCTGCCTTGGTTTTCAGTATTGGTACTCATTACTACAATCCCGTATTCGAGTCTGTCGCACCCGGTTTTTGTCACCGAATGCCGTTGTGGGCCGGCAGCTGAATGTTGGACCGCCTCTGTTGGGCCATCCACCGGCAAAAAAGCAGCCCTAGATTCTATGCATTCTCACCACCGGTGACAAGATGACAACCCGGGGGAAATGCAAAAAGGACGCCAGAAGGCGTCCTTTTTCGAATACTGTCGCTATTGTTGATTACTCAACGATGGTGGCAACAACACCAGCACCTACGGTACGGCCACCCTCACGGATAGCGAAACGCAGGCCTTCTTCCATCGCGATCGGCGCGATCAGGGTAACAGTCATCTGAATGTTGTCACCCGGCATTACCATCTCAACACCTTCCGGCAGCTCGATGGTGCCAGTGATGTCGGTGGTACGGAAGTAGAACTGAGGACGGTAGCCTTTGAAGAACGGGGTGTGACGACCACCTTCTTCTTTGGACAGTACGTAAACCTCAGAGGTGAACTTGGTGTGCGGGGTGATGGAACCCGGAGCAGCCAGAACCTGACCACGCTCAACTTCCTCACGCTTGGTACCACGCAGCAGAACACCACAGTTCTCACCTGCACGGCCTTCGTCCAGCAGCTTGCGGAACATCTCTACACCAGTACAGGTAGTCTTCTGGGTCTCTTTGATGCCCACGATTTCCACTTCATCACCAACCTTGATGATGCCGCGCTCTACACGACCGGTAACAACGGTACCACGACCCTGGATGGAGAATACGTCTTCGATCGGCAGGATGAAGGCACCGTCGATGGCACGCTCCGGCTCCGGGATGTAGGTGTCCAGGGCTTCGGCCAGCTCCAGGATCTTCTTCTCCCAGTCGGCGTCGCCTTCCAGTGCTTTCAGAGCGGAACCCTGGATGACCGGAGTGTCGTCGCCCGGGAAGTCGTACTCGGACAGCAGCTCACGCACTTCCATCTCTACCAGCTCGAGCAGCTCTTCGTCATCAACCATGTCGCACTTGTTCATGAACACGATGATGTACGGTACGCCAACCTGACGGGACAGCAGGATGTGCTCACGGGTCTGGGGCATCGGACCGTCGGTAGCAGCTACTACCAGGATCGCGCCGTCCATCTGAGCAGCACCGGTGATCATGTTCTTTACGTAGTCAGCGTGGCCGGGGCAGTCTACGTGAGCGTAGTGACGGATCTCAGTGTCGTACTCAACGTGAGAAGCGGCGATGGTGATACCACGCTCGCGCTCTTCCGGAGCGTTATCGATCTGGTCGAAAGCCTTGGCCTCACCACCCATGTGCTTGGCCAGCACGTTGGTGATAGCAGCAGTCAGAGTGGTTTTACCGTGGTCAACGTGGCCGATGGTACCAACGTTAACGTGGGGTTTTGTACGTTCAAACTTTTCTTTAGACATGGTGTTGCCTCGATCCAAACGAAATGGGCTCAGCCCCGGGGCTTAGTAGACTCGGAAATTGAGTATAACAAGGAAAATTTGGCGTGATGCGAGAGAAAGGTGGTGCTGATACCCAGATTTGAACTGGGGACCTCACCCTTACCAAGGGTGCGCTCTACCAACTGAGCTATATCAGCACATCATTTTGGAGCGGGCAGCGGGAATCGAACCCGCATCTCTAGCTTGGAAGGCTAGGGTAATAGCCATTATACGATGCCCGCATTTTCCCTCGGGCAGTCTGCCAAGGAGAAAGTGGTGGAGGGGGTAGGATTCGAACCTACGAAGGCGGAGCCGTCAGATTTACAGTCTGATCCCTTTGGCCACTCGGGAACCCCTCCAGATGGTGCCGGCACCAAGAGTCGAACTCGGGACCTACTGATTACAAGTCAGTTGCTCTACCAACTGAGCTATGCCGGCACTGCACCAATGTGCGGTGCGCATAATAGGAAAACGCCCGAATCAGCGCAATAGGATTTTCAAAAAAAAACGACCGCCATCGCCGAATGACCAGCTTTTAACCAGCCTGAAGGGGCACTTGCCACGGGCCCACCCGCGCCCAGTGAAGCGCATTTGGGCGCTGTACCTTTGGGTGTGCATAGGGTATGGTCGCCGTCGCACCCCATGGAGAAAAGATACCTTTGAACCAGCAAGACAAACAGGGCGCCTTCCAGGCCTTTACCCGCGCACAATGGGCGGCCCTGCGGGACGCCGTCCCTCTGCCATTAAGCGAAGAGGAACTCGTGCGGCTTCGGGGTATCAATGAGAGTGTCTCTTTGGAAGAGGTGGAGGCGATCTACCTGCCCTTGTCGCGACTGCTGAACCTGTATGTGCACTCCAGTCAGCGCCGGGGCGACGTGCTCCAGCAGTTTCTCGGTCGCCGCCCCTCACGCGGGCCCTACATCATCAGCGTGGCCGGTTCCGTGGCCGTGGGCAAAAGCACCACCGCCCGGATCCTCCAGGCCCTGCTACAGCGCTGGCCCGAACACCCCCAGGTGGAATTGGTCACCACCGATGGCTTTCTCTACCCACTGGAGGAGCTGCAAAAGCGCGACCTGCTCAGACGCAAAGGGTTCCCGGAGAGCTACGACAGCCGGATGCTGCTGGAGTTTGTCCGTGACGTGAAATCCGGTGAACGCACCGCCGCGCCGCTATACTCCCACCTGAGCTACGACCGCATCCCCAATGCCCAGCAGGAGATCCACTCCCCGGACATCCTGATACTGGAGGGGCTCAATGTCCTGCAAAGCGGCATGGACTACCCGGACAACGCCAACCGCTCCTTCGTCTCCGACTACGTGGATTTCTCCATCTACGTCGATGCCGAGGAGGATCTGCTGAAAACCTGGTACGTCGACCGCTTCCTGAGTTTCCGGGACGGCGCCTTTCGCGATCCCAACTCCTACTTCCACCACTACGCCAAGTTGAGCGAGGGGGAGGCCCGCAAGACCGCGAGCAAGATTTGGGAGGCGATCAACGGGCCCAACTTGAACCAGAACATCCTCCCCACTCGCGAGCGGGCCAACCTCATTCTGGGCAAAGGGGAGCAGCACCGGATTGAGCAGGTTCGTCTGCGGGGTTAATCCCCGGGGCGCAGGCTCAGCTCACCGCCGGCAAAACGCTTCAAGCTGCCATCGGGCAGCGCCAGCAGCAGGTGGCCCTGCTCATCGATGCCTCGCGCTATTCCCCGCTCCTCACGTTTGCCCAGCACCAGCCTGACCGGCTGATTGGCGAAACGGTCCAGGGCCTTCCAACGGTCCACAAAGGGCGACAGCCCCTCCTGTTCGAACAGCGCCATGCCACTATCCAGACTCTGAAGTACGGCGCGGGCCAGCTGATTTCGGTCTACCCCATCGAGCTGCTCACTGAGATCAGCCCAGGGTTGGTCGATCTGCGCCGCCACCCTCTCTGGCATGGCCACGTTGATGCCACAGCCGATGACCAGGTCGCAGGCCTCCCCCTGTTGTCCGGAGATCTCCACCAGAACACCCGCCAACTTGCGTCCGGACAGGTAGAGGTCGTTGGGCCACTTTAGGGAAAGATCATCGACCCCCATCGAATGGAGCGCGTCGGCCAGCATGACCCCCACTGCCAGGCTCAAGCCTCCGGTGGCACTGAGGCCCTGCTCCAGGCGCCAGAAGTAGGAGAGGTAGAGGTGGGAGGCCACCGGCGACACCCAGGTGCGCCCACGACGCCCCCGGCCACCGGTTTGCAGCTCTGCCAGGCAGGCTTCGCCATTTCGGCAGTGACGAGTCCGCTCGAGCAAAAATCCGTTGGTGGACTCCAGCTGCCAAAACAGATGAAGGGGGGCAGGACGTGCGCTGGCCCCCAGGGTCTCCGGGTCCAGCAGGCTCAGAGGGCGAGCGAGGCGATAGCCCTTGCCCTTGACCCGGAACAGGTCCAGTCCCAGAGCCTCGAGCGACTCGATGTGGTTATGGATGGCGGCACGGCTGACGCCCAGGTCCTGGGCCAGCTGCGCGCCGGAATGAAACTGGCCATCGGCCAGCAGGGTAATGAGGTCTTGTCGAATCGGGGTCAGCATGGGTTACCAGCACAGCGCCCCGTCGCGATCGAGAATGCGCACCTCGGGCTCCAGCTCGACGCCGTAGCGGTCGGACACCGTTTGCACTACGTGGCGCGCCAGGGCGGTTACGTCCTGGCCACTGGCCCGGTCTTTGTTGACCAGCACCAGCGCCTGCTCGGTGTGCACCGCGGCATCGCCCAGCCGGTAGCCCTTCAGTCCCGCCTGATCGATAAGCCAGCCGGCGGGGATCTTGGTGTGTTCCGGCCCCGCCGGGTAACTGGGCATGGTGGGGTAACGTTGACGCAGCGCTTCGAACCGAGGCGTCGGCACCACCGGGTTCTTAAAAAAGCTGCCCGCATTACCCACCCGGGTCGGGTCGGGCAGTTTGGCAGAGCGCAGCGAGCACACGGCGTCAAAGATGGCCGAAGGGGTGGCATCGGTGCCCAATTTTGCCAAGGGGCCGTAACCGATGACAGGCTGCCAGGCTTTGGTGAGCTTAAGGCCTACGGCCACGACAATGGCCCTCCCTTTAAGCTCGCCTTTAAAGATGGAGTCCCGGTACCCAAAGTGGCACTGGTGGGCATCCAAACGCATCACCTCGCCGCTGACGCAGTCCCAGTACTCCACGTACTCGCACAGATCGCAAAGCTCGACACCATAGGCTCCAATATTTTGCACCGGTGCGGCACCGACGGTGCCGGGAATGAGTGCCAGGTTTTCCAACCCAGGCATCCCCTGCGCGAGAGACCAGGCGACAACCTGATGCCAGTTCTCTCCGGCGCCCAGGCGCAGATGATAGGCGTCACTGGACTCGGTAACTTGACGGCCGGGAATGCGATTTAGGATCACCAGACCCTCAAAGTCTTCGGTGAACAGCAGATTGCTGCCCTCACCCACCACCAGCTTGGGCAGGTTCTGCCACTGCGGACCGTGATAGCTGCGCGCCAGTTCGGCCACGCTGTCGACCTCCACCAGGGCCTTGGCCTTGGCAGAAACACCGAAAGTGTGATGATCCCGAAGATCCGCATCGAAGGTAAAAGAAAGAGGCACAGTACCCGCTCACCCAAGATTGACGCTAAGCGCCGTTTGAAAAAGAAGGCGCAGTCTAATGAATCTGCCCGCCAAGATCGACCGCCCAGCTCATATTTTCACCAGGAGCCCTGTCGACCCGACCGAAAGGCTCGCACCAATTATGGAAAGCACTTGGAAGAAAGCCAATTAAAATAGTCTCTTATAAAGAGCCGCAGAGAAATAGCGGATAACCAGGCGCCAGACAGGATTTACCGCAATATTGCCGGGCGAAGCGGAACCGAAGCGCAGCTACGCAGTTCGCTGAGGTGGAGGCATGGGTGAGAGCGACCGTTTCGCAGCAACGCAGCGCTTGAGCGCGAGGCAGGACGCCGAGCGGAGGGGAGCACCAGGGACGGCTTGCTCGCACCGCACTGACACAAAACGCTCAGCCGCCCAGGCCTCAAAACGCAAAAAAGCCTGAGTCTCTCGACTCAGGCTTGATGCAAATAATGGCGGAGTGGACGGGACTCGAACCCGCGACCCCCGGCGTGACAGGCCGGTATTCTAACCAACTGAACTACCACTCCGCACTATTCGGTGCGAACGACGCATGGCGTCACTCA
>NZ_JAHVHV010000007.1 GCF_019802085.1 Ferrimonas balearica | reverse complement strand
GACCTACTCAATGAATACTGAATTAACTTGGTGTCACTCAGTTAGCATTGAGATAAATGATGAAATCTCAATCCCGCGTGAGTGCCCACACAGATTGTCTGACTAATTGTTAAAGAGCGTTGCCTCTCTCAAGGCAGGAGGCGCATTCTACGCTTTCCTCCGTCGTCGTCAAGGGCCGTTTTGAACTTTCCCATTCGACTGTCGACATTTTAACCAGCACCCCTTGGGGCCCTCTGGCAGCGCAGCGCGTTGTTTCCCGCTGTGCCCCGTCGACAGGGAGCGCATTATAGGGAGGGGATTTTCTGTCGCAAGTGTTTTCTTAGAAAAAAAGCACGTTCGAGCAAATAACGCTCTCAACGTGCTTTTTTTCTACATATTGTCCAGAAAGCGGACTAGAGACCGCTGATGAAGCGCGACTCCTGGGTGCTGTTCAAACTGCCGTCCTGGCTGCTCAGGACAAAGGTGATGTCGGTCATCGCCTGTTTGAGGTGGAAGGGATCCACCGCCACGCTGACCGGCAGGGTAAAGACCTCGCCCGCCGCCACCGACACGGTTTGCTCACCGCTCCACTGGTACTCGGGCAACCCCTCCACCGCCAGGTTGAACACCTGGGGCTGCTCGGTCTTGTTAAGCAGGCGCAGGGTGTAGACGTTTTCCACCAGGCCATCCCGGGTTTCTCGGAACAGCTGGTTGCGATCCCTAAGGACGTCGATCTGTACCGGCGCCAAAGACATCAAGGTGACGATAAAGCCCGCCACCATCACCCCGAGTACGGCGCCATAGCCGAGCAGCTTGGGCCGAGCCACCTGGGAGTGCCCCCCATCGAGCTGGCGTTCGGTGGTGTAGCTGATCAGCCCCTTCTGGTAACCCATCTTGGCCATGACGTCGTCACAGGCATCGATGCAGGCACCGCAGTTGATGCACTCGTACTGCAACCCGTTGCGGATGTCGATGCCGGTGGGGCAGACCTGGACACAGAGGCTGCAGTCGATGCAGTCCCCCAGGCCCATCGCCTTGGGATCCTGTTTGCGCCCTCGGGGGCCGCGGGTTTCCCCCCGGTCGGTGTTGTAACCGACGATAAAGGTGTCGCTGTCGAACATGGCGGACTGGAAACGGGCGTAGGGGCACATGTGCAGGCACATGATCTCGCGCATCCAGCCGGCGTTGCCGTAGGTGCAGAGGGTAAAGAACAGAGTCCAGAAGTAGATCACCCCCGGTGCCTGGCCGGTGAAGAAGTCCAGGTAGAGCTCGCGGCTGGGGTAGAAGTAGGAGAGGAAGGTGAGGGCGGTGATCAGCGCGACCCCAAGCCAGGCACCGTGCTTGGCGCTCTTACGCCACAGCTTGTTGCCGTCCCAGGGGGCCTGGTCCAGCTTCATCCGCTTGTTGCGGGGCCCCTCAATCCTCTCCTCGAACCAGATGAAGATGAAGGTCCACACCGACTGGGGACACATGTACCCGCACCAGACCCGCCCCAGGAAGGTGGTGAAGAAGAACAGCGCAAAGGCGGCGATCATGAACAGCAGCGCCAGCAGGATGAGATCCTGGGGCCAGATGGTCAGGGCAAAGACGTGGAATTTGCGTTCGGCCAGATCGAACAGCACCGCTTGGCGCTCTCCCCAGGGCAACCAGGGCAGCAGCAGGAACAGCGCCATCATTACCCACCCCATGCGCCGGCGCAGCTGGGTCCAGATCCCGTCGGTCTTGCGCACGTAGATGCGGTTTCGGGGGTTGCCCCGATCCACCTTGCCCGGACGGGCCGGCTGGATCTGGATGGGCTTGGCCTCGGCAGAGTGTGGTTTGACGGCGTTCTCGTTGCGGTGGTCCATACGACGGCCTGCTCCTGACTTCGATGGGGCACACCCTAACAAGTTCGCAACACCAACAGGGTGACCTTGATCACGGATGATACTAAAAACCGGAGCTTGGCGGCGAGCTTTCCCCACTTAAAGACCCAGAGGCCGGCTGGTCGTCATACCGGCCCCTTCATCCAGGCAAAAAAAAGCGCTGCCGAAGCAGCGCTTATTACCCCCTTGGGATCATTCCACGGTAACCGACTTGGCCAGGTTGCGGGGCTGGTCCACATCGGTGCCCTTGATCAGCGCCACATAGTAGGAGAGCAGCTGCAGGGGCAGGGTGTAGATGATCGGGGCGATGAACTCGTCGCAGTGAGGCACGTTGATCACCTTCATGGTGTCGTCGCTTTCGAACTTGGCGTCCACGTCGGCAAAGACGTACATCAGGCCGCCCCGGGCGCGCACCTCTTCGACGTTGGAGTGCAGCTTCTCCAGCAGTTCGTTGTTGGGCGCCACCACGATCACCGGCATGTCGGCGTCGATCAGCGCCAGGGGGCCGTGCTTGAGCTCACCGGAGGCGTAGGCCTCGGCGTGGATATAGGAGATCTCCTTGAGCTTCAGCGCCCCCTCCATGGCGATGGGGTACTGATCGCCCCGGCCCAGGAACAGGGAGTGGTTCTTGTCGGCAAAGTCCTCCGCCAGTGCCTCGATGGCGTCGTTCAGGCCCAGGGCCTGCTCCACCTTGCTTGGCAGCTGCTGCAGGCTGGCCACCAGGGCGGCCACGGTTTCGTCGCTCATGCCGTTGTGGGTGCCGATGGCCCCGGTCAGCATCGCCAGGGCCGCCAGCTGCACGGTGAAGGCCTTGGTGGAGGCCACGCCGATCTCGGCACCGGCCTTCATCATGTAGGCCATGTCGGACTCACGCACCAAAGAGGAGCCCGGTACGTTGCAGATGGTCAGGCTGGCCATGTAACCCATCTCCTTGGCCAGGCGCAGGGCGGCCAGGGTATCGGCGGTTTCACCGGACTGGGAGATGGTGACGATCAGGCTGTTGGGGAAAACGTGGGACTTGCGGTAGCGGAACTCGGAGGCGATCTCCACGTTGCAGGAGACCCCGGCGTGCTGCTCCAGCCAGTAACGGGCCACCATGCCGGCGTGGTAGCTGGTACCACAGGCGATGATCTGCACGTGCTTGACCTGGGCCAGCAGCTCGGCGGCGTTGTCACCGAAGGCTTCCGGCACCACCTTGCCACCGGCCAGACGACCGTCCAGGGTGCGCTGCAAGGCCAGCGGCTGCTCGTAGATCTCCTTCATCATGTAGTGACGGAACTCGCCCTTGTCGCCGGCGTCGTGGCTGACCTCGGACTCCTTCACTTCCCGCTCAACCGGGTTGCCGTCGATGTCGAAGATGTTCACCTCACGACGGGTGATCTCCGCCACGTCCCCCTCTTCGAGGAAGGCAAAGCGGCGGGTGACCGGCAGCAGGGCCAGCTGATCGGACGCCACGAAGTGTTCGCCGACCCCGTAGCCCACCACCAGCGGGCTGCCGGAGCGGGCGACGATCATCCGCTCGGGCTGGGTGTTGTCGATCACTACGGTGCCGTAGGCGCCTTCCAGCTGCTTGACGGTGGCCTGAACCGCCGCCAGCAGGGTGTCATGGGCTTTGAGCTCATGGTGCACCAGGTGGCAGATCACCTCGGTGTCGGTATCGGAGGTGAAGGTGTAGCCTTCGCCCTTGAGGCGCTCACGCAGCTCGGCGTGGTTCTCGATGATGCCGTTGTGCACCACGGCGATGCGATCGGAGGAGAGGTGCGGGTGGGCGTTGCGCTCGGAGGGCTCGCCGTGGGTGGCCCAACGGGTGTGGGCAATGCCGGTGCCACCGGCCAGAGGCGTTTGTGCCAGGGCATCGGCCAGGGCCTGCACCTTGCCCAGCCGACGCAGTCGACCCAGCTGGCCTTCACCATCCAGGATGGCCACCCCGGCGGAGTCGTAACCCCGGTACTCCAGGCGCTTAAGCCCCTCTACCAAGATCTCCGCCACGTCTCGTTGCGCTACCGCGCCCACAATCCCACACATTGTCTCTCTCCTAGTCTTGTACGGCGGCGCAGATCACCTGCACCCCCTGTAATTCAATCTGGTGTTTGGCCTCGTCATCGAGGCGGTCGTCGGTGATAAGCCGGGTCACCTTGTCCCAGGGCAGCTCCAGGTTGGGGATCCGCCGCCCCACCTTGTCGGACTCCACCATGACGTTCACCTCCCGGGCCACCTCGGCCATCACTCTGGAGAGTCCGAACAGCTCGTTGAAGGTGGTGGTGCCCCGGGTCACATCGATGCCGTCGGCTCCGATAAACAGCTGGTCGAAATCGTAGGAGCGCAGCACCTGCTCCGCCACCTGGCCCTGGAAGGACTCGGAGTGGGGATCCCAGGTGCCCCCGGTCATCAGCAGGGTGGGCTCGTTCTCCAGCTCCCGCAGCGCGTTGGCGCTGTTCAGGGAGTTGGTCATCACCACCAAACCACGCTTTTGCCCCAGCTCACCGATAAGCGCCGCGGTGGTGCGGCCGCTGTCGATGACGATGCGCTGGTGATCGCGGATCTGCCGGGCCGCCGCTCGCCCGATGGCCGCCTTGAAGCGGGAGGGGCTGTGGATGGGGTCGTCCTGCAGGATCTCCGTCGGCATCAGCACGGCACCACCGTAGCGGCGCAACAGCATGCCCCCGGCCTCTAGGGTGGCCAAGTCCTTGCGGATGGTCACCTCGGAGGTGGCCAGTTCCCGGGAGAGGGCATCGACGCTCACCTCCCCCTGTTCGGAGAGTAGGGTCATGATGCGGTGGCGGCGCTGCTGGGTATTACGTTTCGACATGCCAAGCAAAAGTTTCGATTCGAAAGATGAGTAGTATAAAAACAAAATCAATCGGTGCAAGTCGGAACCAAAAAAAGCGGCCCTAGGGCCGCTTTTTGCGTTCGAAACCGCTGGCTCAGCGCTGTTTCTTGGGACGCTGCCAACCGCTGATGTGCTTCTGCTTGGTGCGGGTCAGCACCAGCTCGCCTTCGCCCACGTCCTTGGTGATGGTGGAGCCGGCGGCGATGGTGGCGCCCTTGGCGATACGCACCGGGGCCACCAGTTGGCTGTCGGAGCCGACAAACACCTCGTCCTCGATCACCGTCAGGTGCTTGTTGGCGCCATCGTAGTTGCAGGTGATGGTGCCGGCGCCAATGTTGACCTTGTCGCCCACCTCGGCATCGCCGATGTAGGCCAGGTGGTTGGCCTTTGAGCCTTTGCCCAGGCGCGCCTTTTTCATCTCCACAAAGTTGCCGATGTGGCTGTCCTCGACCAGCTCGGCCCCCGGACGCAGGCGGGCAAAGGGCCCGGCGGTGCAGATCTCACCCACGGTGGCGCCTTCGACGATGGTGTAGGGCTTGATGACGCTGCCCTTGCCGATGTGGCAATCCTTGAGCAGGCAACCGGCGCCGATCACCACGTCGTCCTCAATGGTGACCTTGCCTTCGACCACCACGTTGACGTCGATGGTGATGTCGTTGCCGCTGGTCAGGGTGCCCCGCAGGTCAAAGCGGGCCGGATCGATCAGGGTGACGCCACTGAGCATCAACAGCTCCGCCGCCCGGGCCTGGTAGGCGCGCTCCAGCGCCGCCAGTTGCAGCCGGTTGTTGGCGCCTTCCACTTCGATGGCGCTGTCCGGGTGGGCGGTTTCCACCCCGCCTTCGGCCGCGGCCATGGCGATCACATCGGTCAGGTAGTACTCGCCCTGGGCGTTGTCGTTGGACAGGCTGCTCAGCCAGCGCTTCAGCGCCTTCCCTGGGGCCACCAGGATGCCGGTGTTCACCTCGGTGATGGCCAGCTGTTCTTCGGTGGCGTCCTTCTGCTCCACAATGGCCTTCACCACGCCCTGCTCACGGACGATGCGGCCGTAGCCGGTGGGGTTGTCCAGGGTGACGGTCAGCAGGCCAATGCCCTCCTGGGGCTGGACTGACAGCAAGCGCTCCAGGGTCTGGGTCTGGATCAGCGGCACATCGCCGTAGAGCACCAGCACCGTGCTGTCGTCGTCCCAGCGGGCCATGTCCACCGCGTGTCCGGTGCCCAGCTGTTCGGCCTGCAGGGCCCATTCGACGTTGTTTTGGCCCAGGGCCGCCTTGAGCTGATCGGCACCGTGGCCGTAAACCAGGTGGGTGCGATGGGGGGCCAGGGGGGCGGCAGCATCGATGGCGTGTTGAACCATGGGTTTGCCGGCCACCGGGTGCAGGACCTTGGGCAGCTTGGACTTCATCCGGGTGCCCATCCCTGCGGCAAGGATGACGACTTCCAACTTCATCTTCTGGGGTCTCTTTGGCTTGAACAAAGGGCACATTATACGCACAGTAATCCAGAAGATAACCGTTCATTGGGAGGAACATGGGGCCACACTCATCCGCCACCAAAGCCCACCTGGCCCTGTTGCTGTATGCCTTCCTGATCAGCACCTCCTTTCCCCTGGCGAGCTTTCTCGGTGCCCACTACTCGCCGCTGCTGACCACCTTGCTGCGTTTTGCCATCGCCGCCCTGGGCTTTGGCCTGTTGCTGGCCCAACGCGGTCGGCTCCGCTGGCCCGGCTGGGCGCGGGTGGGGCGCTTTGCGCTTATTAGCCTGCCCCTGACCGGCTTTTTCCTGCTGATGTTCATCGCCGGGCAGAGCGCCACGGCCCTGGCCATGGGCAGTCTCTCCACTTTGGTGCCCCTGTTCAGCTGCCTGCTGGCCTGGTTGTGGCTGGGGCAGCGGCCGCACGCGGTGCGAGTCGGTGCCCTGGTCCTCGGCGCCCTGGGGGCCCTGTGGGTACTGACCGGAGGCCAGCCTGATCGCTTGATGACGGGGGGGTGGCCGACCGGCAACACGGTGTTCCTGCTGGCGTGCCTGTTGATGGGGATCTACCCCCTGGTGCTGAAACGGCTGCACCGGGGTGAGCCCATGCTGGAGGTGACCGGCTGGTCGCTTATCACCGGCACCGGGTGGCTGCTGATCGCCACGGTGCTGTGGCAACCAGAGCTGCAATGGCCGGACGGGGCGCAACTGTCGGCCATCCTCTGGCTGGCCACCGCCACCACCATGGTCACCTTCTTCCTGTTCCAAAGTGCCAGCCTGGTGGTGGGGGCCAGCAGCGCCAACGCCTACAGCCTCTTGACGCCAGGGTTCGTGCTTCTGCTCGCCTGGCCGCTGGGCAGTGCGCTGCCGGGGTGGCAGGTGCTGCCCGGGGTGGGGCTGACCGCCCTGGCCCTGGTGGCACTGTTGAGACTGGACCGCCGCGAACAGGCATAAAAAAAGCGCCGCAGAAGCGGCGCTTTTTGCCTTGGGCGTGTTTACTTACCCAGGTTCTTGCGGATGGTGTCGACCACGCGCAGCTGAGCCAGGGCTTTCGCCAGCTCAATCTGGGCCGCGTCGTAGTCGAAGTCCACACCGGCGTTGGCGATGCGCTCTTCCGCGTTGCGCTTGGCTTCGCGGGCCGCTTCCACGTCGATGTCTTCCGCCCGTACGGCCACGTCGGCCAATACGGTCACGCAATCGGGCTGCACTTCGAGGATCCCACCGGACAGGTAGATCACCTCAACGTCGCCGTGTTGCTTAACGATTCGAACCATACCGGGCTTGATGGCAGTCAGCAGCGGCACGTGGCCGGGCAAAATGCCCAGCTCACCCTCGGAACCGGTGACTTGCAGGGTTTCCACAAGGCCGGAGAAGAGGCGCTTTTCTGCGCTGACGACATCCAAGTGAACAGTCATTGCCATCTCATCCTCCCGGATTGATTAAACGTTTTTGCCTTTCTCGATGGCTTCGTCGATGGAACCGACCATGTAGAAGGCCTGCTCCGGCAGGTGATCGTACTCACCGGCCAGGATGCCTTTAAAGCCACGGATGGTTTCCTTCAGCGGAACGTACTTACCGGGGGCACCGGTGAACACTTCCGCAACGAAGAACGGCTGAGACAGGAAACGCTCGATCTTACGGGCGCGGGCTACGGTCTGCTTGTCCTCTTCGGACAGTTCGTCCATACCCAGGATGGCAATGATGTCCTTCAGCTCTTTGTAGCGCTGCAGTACGGACTGCACGCCACGAGCCACATCATAGTGCTCCTGACCGATGACCAGGGGATCCAGCTGACGAGAGGTGGAATCCAGCGGGTCGATCGCCGGGTAGATACCGCGAGCGGCGATGTCACGGCTCAGTACCACGGTCGCATCCAAGTGGGCGAAGGTGGTGGCCGGAGACGGGTCAGTCAAGTCATCCGCGGGAACGTAAACGGCCTGTACGGAGGTGATGGAGCCGGTCTTGGTAGAAGCGATACGCTCCTGCAGAACGCCCATCTCTTCCGCCAGGGTCGGCTGGTAACCTACTGCGGAGGGCATACGGCCCAGCAGTGCGGATACTTCAGTACCGGCCAGGGTGTAACGGTAGATGTTGTCCACGAACAACAGTACGTCACGACCTTCGTCACGGAACTTCTCAGCCATGGTCAGACCGGTCAGGGCCACGCGCAGACGGTTACCCGGCGGCTCGTTCATCTGACCGTATACCAGAGATACTTTGTCCAGTACGTTGGACTCTTTCATCTCGTGGTAGAAGTCGTTACCTTCACGGGTCCGCTCGCCCACACCGGCGAATACGGAGTAGCCGGAGTGCTCGATGGCGATGTTCCGGATAAGCTCCATCATGTTAACGGTCTTACCCACACCCGCGCCGCCGAACAGACCAACTTTACCGCCCTTGGCGAACGGACAAACCAGGTCAATTACCTTAACGCCGGTTTCCAGCAGCTCAGTGGCGCTGGATTGGTCTTCGTAGCTCGGAGCCTCGCGGTGGATGGACCAACGCTCTTCTTCACCGATATCACCGGCTTCGTCGATGGGCTCACCCAGCACGTTCATGATGCGACCCAGGGTCGCAGTGCCCACCGGCACCTGGATGGTGTTACCGGTGTTGATTGCTTCCAGGCCGCGACGCAGACCTTCGGACGCACCCATTGCGATGGTACGGACTACGCCGCCGCCCAGCTGCTGCTGAACTTCCAGCACCAGGCTGGCACCATCATTGGATACGGTCAGGGCGTCATAGACCTGAGGAACGGCGTCTTGCGGGAATTCCACATCGACTACCGCCCCGATCACCTGAACAACAGTACCTGTGCTCATGATTAATCCTCTGATTCTGTCTTAACCGTTGCCTTAAACCGCTGCGGCACCGGCACAAATCTCGCTAAGCTCCTGAGTAATGGCAGCCTGACGAGCCTTGTTGTATACCAGTTGCAGATCGTCGATCAGGTTACCCGCGTTGTCGGTTGCGGCTTTCATCGCAACCATTCGGGCGGCCTGCTCAGACGCGACGTTTTCCACCACACCCTGATACACCACGGACTCCACGTAGCGAACCAGCAGCTTGTCCAGCATCGGCTGGGGCTCTCCGGGCTCGTACAGGTAGTCCCAGGTATGGGGCTTTTCGGGCGCGTCCATCTTGGGCAACGGCAACAGTTGATCGATCACCGGATCCTGTTTCATGGTGTTCACGAACTGGTTGTACACCAGATACAGGCGATCCAGCTTGCCCTCATCGAAGGCATCCAGCATCACTTTCACGGAACCGATCAGGTCGGTCAGGCTCGGCTCATCGCCGAGACCGGACACCTGAGCGGTGACTTTCCCGCCAAAGGTTTGGAAGAACTGGGCGCCCTTGGAACCAACGGCAGCGAACTGCACCTTGGCCCCTTTGGCTTCCCAGTCTTTGGCGGACAACATCACCTGCTTGAACAGGTTGACGTTGAGACCGCCACAGAGGCCACGGTCGGTGGACACGACAACGTAGCCCACGTTCTTGACCTCACGATCTTCCAAGTAAGGATGCTTGTACTCGAGAGAGCCCTGCGCGATGTGACCGATCACCTTACGCATGCTATCGGCGTAGGGACGGCTGGCGTTCATGCGCTCTTGCGCACGACGCATCTTGGATGCGGCCACCATCTCCATCGCAGAAGTGATCTTCTGAGTGTTTTTCACACTCGCGATCTTGGTACGGATCTCTTTAGCGCCGGCCATCTCTTACTCTCCTTGACCTGTTACCAGGTTTGGGTGGCAACGAACTTATCCAGAGCCGCCTGCATCTGACCTTCGATGTCACCGTTGTAGTCACCGGTCTCGTTGATCAGCTTCATCAGCTCAGCGTGTTCGCTGTTCATGTAGGAGAGCAGAGCGGCCTCGAAGTCACCGATCTTGGCCACTTCGATGGACTTCAGGAAGCCCTTCTCGGCGGAGAAGATGGAGACAGCCTGGTCGGCCACGCTCATCGGGGCGTACTGCTTCTGCTTCATCAGCTCGGTTACGCGCTCACCGTGCTCCAGCTGGGCGCGGGTGGCGTCATCGAGGTCAGAAGAGAACTGGGCGAAGGCCGCCAGTTCGCGGTACTGAGCCAGGGCGGTACGGATACCACCGGACAGCTTCTTGATGATCTTGGTCTGGGCCGCACCACCGACTCGGGATACGGAGATACCGGGGTTTACCGCAGGACGCAGGCCGGCGTTAAACAGGTCGGTTTCCAGGAAGATCTGACCGTCGGTAATGGAGATTACGTTGGTCGGTACGAAAGCAGATACGTCACCGGCTTGGGTTTCGATGATCGGCAGGGCGGTCAGAGAACCGGTCTGGCCTTTCACTTCACCCTTGGTGAACTTCTCCACGTAGTCCGCGTTCACACGGGAGGCACGCTCCAGCAGGCGGGAGTGGAGGTAGAATACGTCACCGGGGAAAGCTTCACGGCCCGGCGGGCGACGCAGCAGCAGGGAGATCTGACGGTAGGCAACGGCCTGCTTGGACAGGTCATCGTACACGATCAGAGCGTCTTCACCGCGGTCACGGAAGTACTCACCCATGGTGCAACCAGAGTAGGGCGCCAGGTACTGCAGGGCAGCCGCTTCAGAAGCGGAGGCCACCACCACGATGGTGTTCTGCAGGGCACCGTGCTCTTCCAGCTTGCGTACCACGTTGGCGATGGTGGAGGCCTTCTGGCCAATCGCTACGTAGACACACTTAATGCCGGAGTCACGCTGGTTGATGATGGCGTCGATGGCCATCGCGGTCTTACCGGTCTGACGGTCGCCAATGACCAACTCACGCTGACCACGACCGATCGGGATCATGGAGTCAACGGACTTGTAGCCGGTCTGTACCGGCTGGGCAACGCCTTCACGGTCAATTACGCCCGGAGCGATCACTTCGATAGGAGCGAAGCCATCGTTGTCGATGGGGCCCTTACCGTCGATCGCTTCACCCAGGGTGTTGACCACACGGCCCAGCAGGCCACGGCCAACCGGAACTTCCAGAATACGGCCGGTGGATTTAACTTTTACGCCTTCCGCCAGGTCGGCGTAAGGACCCATCACAACGGCACCTACGGAGTCGCGCTCCAGGTTCAGTGCGATGGCGTAACGGTTGCCAGGCAGCTCGATCATCTCGCCCTGCATCACATCGGCCAGGCCGTGGATGCGGACAATACCGTCGCTTACAGAAACGATGGTACCTTCATTGCGAGCTTCGCTGACAACATTGAACTGCTCAATACGGTTCTTGATCAGTTCGCTGATTTCAGTGGAATTCAGTTGCATGCTCACATCCCCAATTAGGATTGCAGCGTATCGGACAAGCGGCTGAGCTTGCCGCGTACCGATCCGTCGATAACCAGATCACCGGCGGTGATGATCACCCCGGCGATCAGGTCCGGATTGACGCTGCAGTTCAGCTTCACTTTACGTGCCAAACGTTGTTCCAGCGACGCTGCGATTTTGGCTTGTTGCTCGGCATCCAGTTCGGTGGCGGATTGCACATCCGCGGTCACCTCTTTCTGCCACTCTTCGCGCAGTTGCGCGAATTGTTGAGCAACGGCCGGCAGCGCGACCAGGCGTCCATTTTCTGCCATCACCTTGATCAGGTTCTGGCCATGCTCGTCGATCTGCTCGCCACCGATCTGGATAAAGATCTGGGCCAGCTGGTCGGCGTTAACCTGACCGGACAGCAGATTCGCCACGGTGTCATTTACCGTGACTTCGGCCAAGAAGGCCAGCATCTCTGCCCAGTGGTCAACCGCCTGCTTTTCGACAGCAAACTCGAAAGCGGCTTTGGCGTAAGGGCGAGCAACGGTGGTCAGTTCAGACATTTAGCCCTCTCCCTTTGCTTACAGCTCCGCAGCCAGCTTTTCGACAATGTCACTGTGCGCGTCGGCATCAATGGAACGCTGAAGGATCTTCTCGGCGCCCGCGACGGCCAGAGTGGCCACCTGTGCACGCAGTTGATCCCGAGCGCGGTTACGTTCGGCTTCGATTTCAGCTTCGCCTTGCGCGATGATCTTGGCGCGGACCGCCTCGGCTTCCGCCTTGGCTTCTTCCACGATTTGAGCGCCACGCTTGTTGGCTTGCTCAATGATCTCGGCCGCTTGCTGCTTGCCTTCCTTGATCTGGTCAGTCGCTTTCTGCTGAGCCAGATCCAGGTCCTTGCTAGCGCGTTCGGCGCTGGCCAGGCCGTCAGCAATCTTCTTCTGGCGCTCTTCGATGGCTGCCATCAGCGGCGGCCATACGTACTTCATGCAGAACCAGACGAAAATGATGAAGGCGATGGCCTGACCGATAAGGGTCGCGTTGATATTCACAACGGCATCTCCTCTCTAATCCAAAGCAAGTTTCGCTCTAGGCGAAACCCTTGATTGCTATTGCGGATCGGGGGCCTTACGCGAACAGCATGTACATGGAGATACCAACACCGATCATCGGTACGGCATCCAACAGACCAGCGACGATGAACATCTTGGTCTGCAGAGCAGGGGCCATCTCAGGCTGGCGAGCGGTTGCTTCCAGGAATTTGCCGCCCAGCAGGGCGAAACCAATAGCGGTGCCCAGGGCACAGAAACTCAGCAGTACAGCAACAGCGATGTAGGTCAGTTCCATGATTGTCTCCAAAATAAGCTTGAACTAACGATTAAAACTTTTTTTTCTTGCCAGATTCTTAATGGTCTTCGCTGGCCATGCTGAGATACACGATCGTCAGCATCATGAAGATGAAGGCCTGCAATACGATGACCAGGATGTGGAAGATCGCCCACAGGATGTGTAGAACCACACCCAGAGAACCGATCACCATGCCGCTGGCATAAAGAATGGCGATAAGAATAAAGATCAACTCACCGGCATACAGGTTACCGAACAGACGAAGCGACAGAGAGATCGGCTTCGCCAGCAGGGTGACTGTTTCCAGTACGAAGTTGAACGGAATCATTACCGGGTGGTTGAACGGGTGGAGTGTCAACTCCTTCACAAAGCCCTTCACCCCCTTCACCTTGATGCTGTAACCAATCATCAAGAAGAACACGCCCAGAGCCATCGCCAGGGTGATGTTCAAGTCGGTCGTCGGAACGATCTTGAAGTACTCAACACCGGAGAGGTAAGCGGCATGGGGGATAAAGTCCACGGGCACCAGATCCATCAGGTTCATCAGGAAAACCCAGACGAAGATGGTCAGCGCCAGCGGGGCGATGAGCTTGCTGCGGCCATGGAAGGTATCCTTCACCGTGCTATCTACCCATTCCACCATCATCTCGACAAAGCACTGAAGCTTGCCGGGAACTCCGGTGGTGGCGCGGGCACCTACACGGTAAAACAGCCACAAGAAGAGGACACCGAGACCAACCGAGAACAGTAATGAATCAAAATGCCAGGTCCAGAAACCAGCATCTGCACACTCGCCCATCCAGCCGATACCGTCTTCGGTAGAGCAGACTCGGGCGTTAGTGAGATGGTGGCGGATATATTCCTGCGGAGTGTCTGCCATTGTTCATCCCAATTGTTTTTATTTGAAAAACAAAGGTGCTGCCCAATGTGCCATCTGCGCCCCGATGTAGCCGACAAACAGAGCGCTCGGGGCGACAAGGTCAGTCGTGGCCAGCACGTAGGCGAACAGCACCATGGTTAGCATCAGTTTGATCGTCACGCCGAGGTAAAACAGGCCCAGAGCGGAAGCAGCGTCCCTGGCTCTGACCTTGTAAAACGCCAACGTGGCGAACACGAACCCGGGAATGACAGCGATTGAGCCGCCTTTGGCGATCATCAATGCCAGCTCTCGTCCCCAGATCAGGAAGCCCAGTCCACTGATTAGCAACGTGGTTCCCAGCTGTGCGAGTACTACTTTGTAGGCCGCACTCCGTCGCTGGCGAGCCAATTGGCTAATCAATGATTCAAGCTCCGCTGAGTTTTTATGGAAAAAAATCGGCGTTAGCCGACCTTCACCTTAAAAGCCTGCGAAAGTATACCGGGTTGGGGGTCGGATGCAACTTAACCGACGTGGCCTGACTGTGATCCGTGGCACGCCAGTGAGACATAATTCGACCTGGATATCACACCAAAACGCGGGCGTATGAATTGGTCGGCAGAAATGTCGATAAAGTTTCGAAAACTGAGGGGTTTTAACCAGGAGAGCGCAAAAAATCAACGCGCTCTCCCGGGGAATGCGGGGTGTTACTTCTCAATCAACTCCGGCGCAAGTTTGATCAAGATCCCATCCAGCTGGTCCAGGTCTGTGTAGTTGATCACCAGTTTGCCCTTGCCCTTGTTGCCATGGTTGATGGCCACTTCCGCTCCGAGGCGTTGAGTCAGCTGGTCCGCCAGACGGGCGATGTCCGGATCCGGCGCCTTGGGTGTCTTGGGCGGTTCGGGGTTGAGCAGCTTGTGGATCAGCTTCTCGGTCTCCCGCACCGTCAGCCCCTTGCCGGTCACCTGGCGGGCGGTCAGGGTCTGCTCATCCCCGGAGAGCGCCAGCAGGGCGCGGGCGTGGCCCATCTCCAGGTCCCCATGCTCCAGCAGGGTTTTGACCTCCTCGTTGAGGCTGTTCAGACGCAGCAGGTTAGTGACCGTGGTGCGGGACTTGCCTACCGCCTCCGCCACCTGGGCGTGGGTCAGCTCGAACTCGTCCGCCAGGCGCTTGAGGGCGATCGCCTCCTCCATGGCGTTGAGGTCTTCGCGCTGGATGTTCTCGATCAGCGCAATGGCCACCGCGGCGTTGTCTTCCACCTGCTTAACCAGGCAGGGCACCGTGGCCAGGCCGGCCATCTGGGCCGCCCGCCAACGGCGTTCGCCGGCGATGATCTCGTAGCGGTCGCCCGCCAGCTGTCGCACGATGATGGGCTGGATCACCCCCTGGGCCTTGATGGAACTGGCCAGCTCCTCCAGGGCCTCATCGGACATGTCCCGGCGCGGCTGGTACACACCGCGGCGCAGCACCTCCACCGGCAGTTGAGACAGGCCTTCGCGCTCGACGTCCACCGGCACCTCTTGCGACGGCTGACGCTGTGCCACCGCCTGACTGCCGCCCAGCAGGGCATCCAGCCCTTTACCCAATCCGCGTTTTTTCGGGGACATCGGTATCCTCTTATTCAGCCTGTTCGGTTTCGGTTACCCGGGCGGACTCGGCCCGGCGCAGCATCTCACCGGCCAGGGCCAGGTAGGCCTTGGCTCCGGCACTGCTCTTGTCGTAATACATGGCCGGCGCCCCGAAACTGGGGGCTTCCGCCAGGCGCACATTGCGGGGGATCACCGTGCGGTACACCTTGTCGCCAAAATGCTGCTTGAGCTGATCGGACACGTCGTTGGCCAGTCGGTTACGGGGATCGTACATGGTGCGGAGGATCCCCTCGATGGTCAGGGCGGGGTTCACCACCTGGGCCAGCTTGCCGATGGTGTCCATCAGGGCGGTCAGCCCCTCCAGCGCGTAGTACTCGCACTGCATGGGGATCACTACGGAGTCCGCCGCCCCCATGGCATTGACCGTCAGCATGTTCAGCGAGGGCGGGCAGTCGATGAAAATGTAGTCGTACTGGTCGAGGATCGGCGCCAGGGCGTTGCGTAGGCGCACCTCCCGGGCAAAGAACTCCATCAGCTTGATCTCGGCGGCGGTGACGTCGGCGTTGGCGGCGATGAGATCGTACTTGCCGCTGGTCTCACGAACGATCACCTCGTCCGCCGGCACCTCTTCCACCAGCAGATCGTAGGCGGTGCGGGGCACCTCGTACTTATCGACCCCGGATCCCATGGTGGCGTTGCCCTGGGGATCGAGGTCGATCAGCAGCACCCGGCGTCGGGTGGCCGCCATGGACGCCGCCAGGTTGATGCTGGTGGTGGTTTTGCCCACCCCGCCTTTCTGATTCGCAATCGCAATCACTTGTGCCACGGCTGTTCCCTCAATCCTCGGAGTCGCGGGTTTTCACCCGGACCAGATGGCGTTGTGCGTCCAGACCGGGCACCTGCAGCACCAGGGTCTGTTCGATCTCAAACTGGGGCGGGATGGACTGCAACTCGTCCGGGTCCAGTTGCCCCTTCAGAGCCAGAAAGCGACCCTGGGGGGCCGTCAGATGAGCGCACCAGCTCAGCATGTCCTCCAGGGAGGCGAAGGCACGGCTCAGCACGCCATCGAAGCCCTGCTCCGGCTGGTAGGCTTCCACGCGGCTTTCGACGGCGGTGACGTTGGTCAGCCCCAGGGTGTGGATCACCTGGCGGATAAAGCGGATCCGTTTGCCCAGGCTGTCCAGCAACACGAAGGTCTTGTCCGGATGACAGATCGCCAGAGGCAGCCCCGGCAGACCGGGGCCGGTGCCCACATCGATAAACCGCTGTCCCTGCAGGTGCGGCCCCACCACGATGCTGTCCAGGATGTGCTTCTCCAGCATCTCCATGGGATCCCGAACCGAGGTGAGGTTGTACGCCTTGTTCCATTTGTCCAGCAAGGTCACCAGCTGCAGCAGTTGGTCCTGTTGCTCGGCACTGACAGTCAGACCACTGTCGGCAATGAGGGTCGAAAGGCGTTTCGCCAGCACGGATGGGTCCCCTAAAAAGAATCAAAGAGTCATTATGAAGGCGGCGGCGGGGCATGGGAAGCCCCGCCGCCGTGAGAGGCGTTCAGCTTAGGCGCTCTTGCGAAGCAGGCCCTGTTTTTTGAGGTAAACCAGCAGCAGTGAGATGGCCGCCGGCGTGACCCCGGAGATTCGGGAGGCGCTGCCGAGGGTTTCCGGCTTGTGCTCCAGCAGCTTGGCCATCACCTCATTGGACAGGCCCTTCACCTGGCGGTAATCCAGGTCCAGCGGCAGCGGCGTCTGTTCGTGACGGCGGGTTTTCTCGATCTCGTCTTTCTGACGCTCGATGTAACCGGCGTACTTGACCTGGATCTCCACCTGCTCGGCGGCGCGTTCGTCCGCCAGGGCCGGGCCCAGTCCCTCCACCGTCATCAACTGGGCGTAGCCGAGCTCCGGCCGTCGCAGCAGCTCTTCCAGGTTCGCCTCCCGGGACAAGGGGGTCTTGAGCTGAGGATTGAGTGCCTCGGCCTGGGGGCTGTCTTTCTGCACCCAGGTGCCGCGCAGGCGCTGGCGCTCCTGCTCGATGGCCTCGACCTTGTCATTGAACTTGGCCCAGCGGTGATCATCCACCAGCCCCATCTCACGCCCAAGCTCGGTCAGGCGCAGATCCGCGTTGTCCTCCCGCAGCAGCAGGCGATGTTCCGCCCGCGAAGTGAACATGCGGTAGGGCTCCTGGGTGCCCAGAGTGGAGAGATCGTCCACCAGCACGCCCAGGTAGGCCTGATCCCGGCGGGGGCTCCAGCTGTCCTGTCCCCGGGTGCGGCGGGCGGCGTTGAGCCCGGCCAACAGCCCCTGCGCACCGGCCTCTTCGTAGCCGGTGGTGCCGTTGATCTGACCGGCAAAGTAGAGCCCCTCGATGAACTTGCTCTCCAGCGAGGCCTTGAGATCCCGCGGATCGAAGTAGTCGTACTCGATGGCGTAGCCGGGGCGCAAGATCTGGGCCTGTTCAAAGCCCTTGATGGAGTGCACCAGGGCCACCTGCACGTCGTAGGGCAGGGAGGTAGAGATCCCGTTGGGGTAGATCTCGATGCTGTTGAGCCCCTCCGGTTCAACAAAGATCTGGTGCGAGGTTTTGTCGGCAAAGCGCATCACCTTGTCTTCCACCGACGGGCAGTAGCGGGGACCGATCCCGTCGATCACACCGGTGTACATGGGGCTGCGATCCAGCCCCTGGCGAATGATCTCGTGAGTCCGCTCATTGGTGTGGGTGATGTAGCAGGAGATCTGGCGGGGCTGCTCGGCCCGGTCACCAATATAGGAGAACAGCGGCGTCGGTGAGTCACCGGGCTGCTCCTGCATCACCGAGAAGTCCAGGCTCCGGGCGTCCAGGCGGGCCGGGGTGCCGGTCTTCAGCCGGTCGATGCGCAGAGGCAGCTCGCGCAGTCGGTGGGCCAGGCGCACCGCGTTGGTGTCGCCAATGCGTCCGCCGGCGTAGTTGTCCAGACCGATGTGGATCTTGCCATCGAGGAAGGTGCCTACGGTCAGCACCACGGCGTCGGCATCGAAGCGGATCCCGGCGTCGGTGATCACCCCGACCACCCGATCCCCATCGAGGGCCAGATCGTTCACCCCTTGCTGGAATACGGTCAGGCCCGGCTGGTTGAACAGCATCTGCTGGATCGCCTGGCGGTAGAGGGCGCGATCCGCCTGGGCTCGAGTGGCGCGCACGGCTGGGCCCTTAGAGGCGTTCAGGGTACGGAACTGGATCCCGGCCCGATCCGCGGCCAGCGCCATGATCCCACCGAGGGCATCGATCTCCTTAACCAGATGCCCTTTGCCGATGCCCCCGATGGCGGGGTTGCAAGACATCTGACCCAGGGTGTCCAGGTTATGGGTCAGCAATAGGGTGCGGGCACCTGTCCGAGCGCTGGCCAAGGCCGCCTCGGTACCGGCGTGGCCGCCGCCTACTACGATGACATCATAATGTTCCTGAACTCGCATGGGTTGCTCACTCTGTCGGTTTCAAAAAAGCGCTGCATTCTATCACCGCTTATGCATCTAGAGAAGGTTACTTCTTAACCGTTCCCCACTCCCTCGATCCCTAATATTTAAAAGATCTATTTAAAGATCCTTTATTGTTCTTACTATTAGGGATCGCGATCTCTGTGGGTAACTGCCTGAAAGCCAGTAACACCAAGGGTTTTAGGCGGATCGTTTGCTGTGATCAACGGGCGATCATATGGGATCAAAAGGTGAGGATAGATCGCGATCTTATGCACAGGGGTGGATCCGGACTTCCTAGGAGTGGGAGTAAGTCCCAGTTAGATCACAGATGGATCCAACCTTATGCACAGATCCCTGTGGTTAGATCCTTGATCTGTGAATGACTCGCCTTAACCTGTGGAAGGATCGGATCCCATAGGTGCGATCAAAGCCGCTCCAGATAGCTTTCAATCCACCTTAGTGCTTGATCTTCTGGGATTTCAGGTGACTGAACGTCGATTTCGATCCTGTCCACAAGGGGGATCGCACCCAGGGATCGCATCAGTGGCTCCAGATGATCAAGCGCGCCACAAAAGGTGTCGTAACTGGAGTCACCGATCCCACACAGGGCCAACCGAGTGGTGCCGAGATCCGGTTTTTGCTGGGTCAATTCGGCCTGGAAGGGCACCAGGTTGTCGGGCAGATCGCCGGCGCCATGGGTGGAGGTCACCACCAGCCAGTGGTCGAATTGGCGAAGTGTGGTGAGCTCGGGGGTCAGGGTGGGGTGGCACTGGTGGCCGGCTTGCTCGAGCCGCTCCTGCAGCTCATCGGCGACCGCTTCTGCGCCGCCCATGGTGGTACCGATGATCAAGGCGATCTGGGTCATGGGGTGGTCCTCATCCGGGTGGGGCTCCGAGGGAGCCGGATGGGCACATTGTCCGAAGGGGGCGGGGGAAAAGCCAGGAAAAGCGACAGCCCGCCGAAGGGGGCGGGCTGAGGCGGTTACTTGCCGATGCAGAAGGAGGAGAAGATGGCCCCGAGCAGATCATCGGAACTGAACTCTCCGGTGATCTCGGAAAGGGACTGCTGGGCCAGTCTCAGCTCCTCTGCCAGCAGCTCTCCGGCCTGAAACACTTCGAGTTGCTCCTTGCCCTGGTCCAGGTGACGGGCGGCCAGCGTGAGCGCCTCCAGATGGCGCTGTCGGGCCATAAAGCCGCCTTCGGTGGTGCCCTGGTAACCCATGCAGGCTTTGAGGTGCTGCTTGAGGGCATCGACCCCTTCGCCGGTGCGGGCACTGAGACGGAACAGCGGGTGGCCATCGCTCTGGCCATGCTCCAACGGCTCACCTGTCAGGTCCGCCTTGTTGCGGATCAGAGTCAGGCCCATCTCCTTGGGCAGACGGTGGATCAGCTCCGGCCAGATGGTTTCGGCGTCGGTGGCGTCGGTCTCGGTGCCGTCCACCATCAACAGCACCCGATCGGCCTGCTCAATTTCGCTCCAGGCCCGCTCGATGCCGATCCGCTCCACTTCGTCGGAGGCGTCCCGCAGGCCGGCGGTGTCGATGATGTGCAGGGGCATGCCGTCGATGTGGATGTGCTCACGCAGCACATCCCGGGTGGTGCCGGCGATGTCGGTGACGATGGCGGACTCCCGCCCGGCCAGGGCATTCAGCAGGCTGGACTTACCGGCGTTGGGCCGACCGGCGATCACCACCTTCATCCCCTCGCGCATCAGGGCCCCCTGGCGGGCGCTGCGGCGCACCTCATCCAGCTGGCGCATGATGGCGTTGAGATCCCCGGCAATGCGGCCGTCGGAGAGGAAATCCACCTCTTCGTCGGGAAAGTCGATGGCCGCTTCGACGTAGATCCTCAGGTGAGTCAGCTGCTCCACCAGTTGATGGATCTGGCCGGAGAACTCGCCCTGCAGCGAATGCATGGCGCTGCGCACCGCCTGCTCGGAGCTGGCTTCGATAAGATCGGCGATGGCTTCGGCCTGGGTCAGGTCCAGCTTGTCGTTCAAAAAGGCGCGCTCGGAGAACTCTCCGGGCCGGGCGGTGCGCAGTCCCTCGATGGTGAGGATGCGGCGGATCAGCATGTCGATCACCACCGGACCGCCGTGGCCCTGAAGCTCCAGCACATCCTCGCCAGTGAAGGAGTTGGGGCCTTTGAACATCAAGGCGATGCCCTGATCCAGGGTGGCGCCGCCCAGGTCCTTGAAGGGCAGGTACTCGGCGTAGCGGGGTTTGGGCACCTTGCCCAGCACCTGCTGCGCCACAGAGGCCGCCAGAGGGCCGGAGACCCGCACGATCCCCACCCCGCCCTGGCCGGGCGCGGTGGCCTGGGCCACGATGGTGTCCTGATGATCAGTCATAGAAACGAATTCGAAGTGATTGAGCCAAGTGTAATAAAAAAGAAGGCGGCGCAAGCGCCGCCTTCTGGGATTATTTCAGTCCCTGTTTTTCCAGCGACCGGTAGATGATCACCTGCTGGGCGATGGACACCAGGTTACCCACCAGCCAGTAGAGCACCAGACCGGACGGGAACCAGAGGAAGAAGATGGTGAACATCACCGGCATGTACTGCATGATCTTCTGCTGCATCGGGTCCATGGTGGCCATGGTCGGCTGCATCTTCTGCATGATGAACATGGAGGCGCCCATCAGCAGGGGCAGCACGTAGAAGGGATCCTTCACGGAGAGGTCGGTGATCCAGCCGAAGAAGGGCGCGTGACGCAGTTCCACACTCTCCAGCAGCACCCAGTAGAAGGCGATGAAGATGGGGAACTGCAGCAGCAGCGGCAGGCAGCCGCCCATGGGGTTCACCTTCTCCTTCTGGTACAGCTCCATCATCGCCTGGCTCATGCGCTGGCGATCGTCACCGAAGCGCTCTTTCAGATCCGCCAGCTTGGGCTGCAGCTTGCGCATCTTGGCCATGGAGGTGTACTGCGCCTTGGTCAGCGGGTACATGAAACCACGGATGATCAGCGTCATCAGGATGATGGCCACACCCCAGTTGACCACCAGGCCCTGGAGGAACATCAGCAGGCTGTGCAGCGGCTGGGCAATGAACCACAGCCAGCCGTAATCCACCACCAGGTTCAGGGTGGGGGAGAGGGCGGACAGGGCTTCCTGGTTCTTGGGACCCACGTAGAGGGTGGCCCCCAGGGTCTGCTCGGTACCGGCGGCGATCTGATGATTGGCCTGCTTCACACCGATGATGGCGTCATTGCCCACCACGCGGGAGTAGATCTCGTTCTGCGCGTTGGCTTCCGGCACCCAGGCGGAGACAAAGTAGTGCTGCAGCATGGCGATCCAGCCACCCTGGGTGGTCTGGTTCAGGTTGCTCTTCTGCATCTTGTCGAAGGCATACTTCTCGTAACGGGCGTCAGCGGTGCTGTAGGCGCCCCCACGGTAAGTCGGCATCATCATGCTGCCTTCGCTCTGGCCGATGGTCTGCTTCAGCTGACTGTACATCTGAACCTGGATGGCGTCATCGCTGCCGTTGCGGATCAGGTAGTCGACGCGCACGTCGTATTCGCCGCGGGTAAAGGTGAAGCGCTTTTCAAACACCACGCCCTGATCATTGGTGTAGGTCAGGGGCACCACCAGTTGGTCTTGACCCTGGGCCATCTCGTACTGGGTTGCTTGGACCTGGTACACCGGGCGTTCGCCGCTGGCGTGGGGGCCCTGGGCGCCAATCAGACCGCTCTGGGCCACGTAGGCGAAACCGGGCTCGTTCTCCAGGATGGTCAGCGCCTCTTCACCGCCTTGCTCCAGCTTGTGCTCGGGCAGGGCTGCGAAGATGACGTCGCCGCCGGTGGCGTCGATGGTCAGGGTCAGGGTGTCGGTCTGGACCTGGATCAGGCGATCAGAGATCTCGGACGCCGCCGGGGCCTGGGTGTTGGTCGCGGATTGGGGCACATCGCTGACGCTTCCGGAGGCGGTCGCGGTCGGAGTGGCCGGCGTCTCGGCTTGCGGCGCTTGGTCCAGCGTCCACTGTTGCCACAGCAGGAAGCTGACAAACAACAGGCCGATAAGGATTAAATTACGTTGAGAATCCATAGGTTATTGATCTCTGCCTCGTTTGGCGGGTGGTACCGGGTCTGGGCCGCCCGGATGCAAAGGGTGACATTTTAGTATGCGGACGATTGCTAACCAACACCCATATGCCACTCCGTGACGAGAAATCGCCTCGATGGCATAGCTTGAGCAGGTCGGATGAAAGCGGCAGTTGGGGCCGAGCAAGGGACTGATCAGCTTGCGATAGCCCTTGACCAGCGCAATCAGGACGCGTTGCAGCGGCGAGAGAGCTTGCGCCATAACTTTTCGACCAGCTTGTGCAGGGCGGCATTGTCCAGCTCATCCAGCCCCTTTTTGCCGATCACAACAATGTCGACGGCGGGGAGTTCATGCTGGTGCAGACGGAAACTGTCTCTGACAACGCGCTTGATGCGGTTGCGCTGACACGCTTTTTTGACGTGTTTCTTGGCGATGGTCAGTCCAATGCGCGGGTGAGAGTGCCCAGTTGGCGTGGCCAGTAACGTCAGTTGAGGGGAGGCTGCCCGGACGGGGTTAGCAAAGACGGGTTTGAAATCGCCGGGAGTCAACAGACGTTGCTCCCGGCTGAAAGCGTATTGCACCATTGCGGCGCTCCGAAGATCGGAATTACGCGGACAGGCGAGCACGGCCTTTGGCGCGGCGACGGGCCAGAACCTGACGACCGTTTTTAGTGGCCATACGGGCACGGAAACCGTGGTTACGCTTGCGCTTCAGTACGCTCGGTTGAAAAGTACGTTTCATGGCTTTTACCGTTCAGTTAACTGTACAGATTAACTTTCGACGCCAGAGCTAAAGCGCTTGGCGGGTCAAAAAAGAGGCCGAATTCTAATAAAAGTCGACCCACTGCGTCAATGAAAAAGTTGACGGCGTCCAAAATAAGGGGCGAGAGCACCAGTTATTGTGGATAACATTGTGCATCAGCCCCTAGATATAGACAGGCCGATCCAGATCGGATCGGCGCTGGCCCAATTATAGGGATCTCGGCGATCCCTTTCCAGCCCTTTTATATCGCGGATTTGCGCCGCCCCGGCGGAGGATCGCCCGATCGGATCGCAAATCGACGATCAAAGATCCTTTCTGGGGATAACCTCTCTATTGGCTATAGCGATCCCGCCCCAAGGGGAGTAAAATTGACCCTCTTTGGGACTGATAAATCTGGGACAATCGCGGTGAGCTTACCGGTATGGCAGCAGTGTGTGGATCGACTCCGGGAGGAGTTGCCGGCACAGCAATTCAGCATGTGGATTCGCCCTTTGCAGGCGGAGCTCATGGGTAACACCTTGGTACTCTACGCGCCGAACCGGTTCGTACTCGATTGGGTACGGGACAAGTACCTCAACTCCATCACCGCATTTCTGTCCGAAACCCTGGGCGACCAGGCCCCCTCTTTGCAGTTCGACATCGGCAGCAAGCCCGAGGTGCGTCCCAAGGTGGACATCGGCACCCAGCGCCCGGTGACGGCGGCGGCCCCGGCGGCCCCGGTGCGCACCGAAGCCCCGGCCAGCCCAAGCCAGGGGACACGCAGCAACATCAATCCCAACTACCAGTTCGATAACTTTGTCGAGGGTAAGTCCAACCAGCTGGCCCGGGCCGCGGCCAGCCAGGTAGCGGACAACCCCGGCGGGGCGTACAACCCGCTGTTCCTCTATGGCGGCACCGGCCTGGGTAAAACCCACCTGCTGCATGCGGTGGGCAACGGCATCATCAACAAGAAGCCAAACGCCAAGGTGGTGTACATGCACTCCGAGCGCTTTGTCCAGGACATGGTCAAGGCGCTGCAGAACAACGCCATCGCCGAGTTCAAACGCTACTACCGCAGTGTTGATGCCCTGCTGATTGATGACATCCAGTTCTTTGCCAACAAGGATCGCTCCCAGGAGGAGTTCTTCCACACCTTCAACGCGCTGTTGGAGGGCAATCATCAGATCATCCTGACCTCGGATCGTTATCCCAAGGAGATCGATGGGGTAGAGGACCGGCTCAAGTCGCGATTCGGCTGGGGTTTGACCGTGGCCATCGAGCCGCCGGAGTTGGAAACCCGGGTGGCGATCCTGATGCGCAAGGCCGAGGAGAGCAGCATTCACCTGCCGGACGAGGTGGCTTTCTTTATCGCCAAGCGGCTGCGCTCCAACGTCCGCGAGCTCGAAGGGGCACTGAACCGGGTGATTGCCAACGCCAACTTCACCGGCCGCCCCATCACCATCGATTTTGTCCGCGAGGCCCTTCGTGACCTGCTGGCTTTGCAGGAAAAGCTTGTTACGATTGACAATATTCAGAAAACGGTGGCGGAATACTACAAGATTAAAGTCGCCGACTTGTTGTCAAAACGTCGTTCGCGTTCCGTCGCCCGTCCCCGTCAGGTGGCCATGGCCCTGGCCAAGGAGCTGACCAACCACAGTCTTCCCGAGATCGGGGATGCTTTTGGGGGCCGCGACCACACTACGGTGCTTCATGCCTGTCGCAAAATCGAGCAGCTGCGGGAGGAGAGTCATGACATCAAGGAAGACTACGCGAACCTGATCCGAACCTTATCCTCCTGACGGGTGAGTACGCATGCTATTTATCATCAACAGGGAAACCCTGCTGAAGCCGTTGCAACTGGTCTCCGGGGCCGTGGAACGTCGTCACAACCTGCCTATCCTGGCTAATGTCCTACTGGAAGTGAGTGGTAACTTACTTAAAGTGACCGGCACCGATCTGGAAGTGGAACTGATCGGCCAGGTGGAAGTGGAAGGGGAAGTGCGTCCCGGCCGCACCACGGTGCCCGCCCGCAAGTTTCTCGACATCTGCAAAAGCCTGCCAGACCAGTCCGAGCTGCGCATCGAACAGCAGGACAACCGCCTGCTGATCAAGTCCGGGCGCAGTCGCTTCTCCCTCTCCACCCTGCCGGCGGACGAGTTCCCCGAGATCGGCGACTGGAAAGGGGATCTTCAGTTCACCCTGCCCCAGGGCGTGCTGAAGTCGCTTATCGAAGCCACCCAGTTTTCCATGGCCCATCAGGACGTCCGCTACTACCTCAACGGCATGCTGTTTGAGACCGAAGGAAACGTGCTGCGCACCGTGGCCACCGACGGGCACCGCCTGGCGGTCAGTTACCGGGTGATCGAAGCCTCTCTGCCGGAGAAGCAGGTGATCGTGCCCCGCAAAGGGGTGGTGGAGCTCAGCCGCCTGTTCGAGGATGAGCAGGAGGAGATCACCCTGTGCATCGGTGACTCCAGCATCCGCGCGGTGACCCGGGACGCCATTTTCACCTCCAAGCTGGTGGATGGTCGCTTCCCCGATTACCGCCGCGTCCTGCCCAAAGACGGTGACAAGGTGGTACTGGCGGAGCGGGATACCCTGCGTCAGGCCTTTGCCCGGGCCTCCATCCTCTCCAACGAGAAGTTCCGCGGGGTGCGCTTGCACCTAGAGGACGGCCGGCTGACCATCACCGCCAACAACCCCGAGCAGGAGGAGGCGGAAGAGGTGCTGGACGTGGCTTACCCCTACCCGTCGCTGGAGATCGGCTTCAACGTATCCTATGTGCTGGATGTGCTCAACGCACTCAGGCAGGAGCAGGTCAAGATCATCCTGGGGGAACCCAACAGCAGTGCGCTGTTTGAGAACGGCGACAACGACGAGTCACTCTACGTGGTGATGCCGATGCGCCTCTGATGGGCATCGACCGTCTGCAGATCCAGAATCTGCGCAACGTTCAGGCCGCCACGCTGCAACCAGCCGGTGGCCTGAACCTTATCTACGGCGATAACGGCAGCGGGAAAACCTCGGTGCTGGAGGCGATCTGGTTTCTCAGCGTCGGTCGATCCTTTCGTACCCACCTGGCGCCCCGGGCCATTCGACATGAGTCGCCGGACATGGTGCTCTTCGCCCGCACCCAGGCAGGAGAGAAGCTGGGGCTGCGTCGCGGTCGCGAGGGGGAGAGCGAGGTGCGGATCAACGGTGAGCGGCCGGAGCGGCTCGCGGACCTGGCCGCCTGCCTGCCCCTGCAATTGATCAGCCCCGAGAGCTTCGCTCTGTTGCTCGAGGGCCCCCAGGCCCGCCGCGAATTCATCGACTGGGGGGCCTTTCACAGCGACCCTCAGTTCATCGGGATCTGGTCCCGTTACCGCCGTTTGCTCAAGCAGCGCAACCAGTTGCTGCGCCAGCAGGCGCCCAATGCCCAGTTCGCCATTTGGGACAAGCAGTTAAGCGAATACGGTGAAGCGCTGACGGCGATAAGGAAACGCTGGGTAAGCTCGTTAAATGCGACGTTGACGGGTATAATAAGTCAGTTTTTGCCCGACCTGCCGATCCGGGTCAATTTCAGCCAGGGATGGGACGCCAAAACCCCCTTGTCCGAAGTGATCCACGGCCAGCTCGAGCGCGACAAACAGCTGGGCTACACGGTGTCCGGCCCCCATAAAGCGGATCTGCGCCTTCGGGTGGGTAACCTCCCGGTGCAGGACGGCTTGTCCCGGGGGCAGCTGAAGCTGCTGGTGTGTGCGCTCAAGATCGCCCAGGGCCGGATCCTGGAGGAGAAGGAGGCGGGGCGGGGTTGCGTCTACCTGGTGGACGATCTGGCTTCCGAGCTGGATGAGAGCCACCGAGCGCTGTTGCTCGACCAGTTGAAGTGCACTGGCGAGCAGGTGTTCGTGACCGCCATTGAGCCTTCGCAGTTGGTGATGGTGCAATGGAACAAGCGGTTCCACGTGGAACAGGGTCGGGTAACCGAACAGAATTAATCAACGAGACAGGCGTATGGCAGAAAATAGCTACGATTCCTCGAGTATTAAGGTACTCAAAGGCCTGGACGCGGTGCGTAAGCGCCCTGGCATGTACATCGGTGATACCGACGACGGTACCGGTCTGCACCACATGGTGTTTGAGGTCGTGGATAACTCCATCGATGAAGCCCTGGCGGGTTACTGCAACGACATCGTGGTGACCATCCACGCCGATGGGTCTGTTTCCGTGAAAGACGACGGCCGGGGGATCCCGGTCGACATGCACCCCGAAGAGGGGGTGTCTGCGGCACAGGTGATCATGACCGTGCTGCACGCCGGCGGTAAGTTTGACGACAACTCCTACAAGGTTTCCGGCGGTCTGCATGGGGTGGGGGTGTCCGTGGTGAACGCCCTGTCCGACAAACTGGATCTGACCGTGCGTCGTCAGGGGCACATCCACGAGCAGACCTACCACCTGGGTGATCCCGCGGCCCCGCTGAAAGTGGTGGGGGATTCCGAGAAGACCGGCACCATGATCCGTTTCTGGCCGAGCTCTCAGATCTTCTCCGACACCACCTTCCACTACGACATCCTGGCCAAGCGCCTGCGGGAGCTCTCCTTCCTGAACTCCGGCGTCTCCATCCGTCTGGTGGACGAGCGGGACGGCAAGGAAGACCACTTCTGTTACGAGGGCGGGATCCACGCCTTTGTTGAGTTCCTGAATCAGAACAAGACCCCGGTCAACCAGCAGGTGTTCCACTTCACCACCGAGCGGGAAGATGGCATCGGTGTGGAAGTCTCCATGCAATGGAACGACGGCTTCCAGGAGAACATCTACTGCTTCACCAACAACATCCCGCAGCGGGACGGCGGGACTCACCTGGCCGGTTTCCGTGCGGCGCTGACCCGTACCTTGAACAGCTACATGGACAAGGAGGGCTACAGCAAGAAGGCCAAGACCAGCGCGTCCGGCGATGACGCCCGGGAAGGTCTGACCGCGGTGGTTTCCGTGAAGGTGCCGGATCCCAAGTTCTCCTCCCAGACCAAGGACAAGCTGGTCTCCTCCGAAGTGAAGACCGCCGTCGAACAGGCAATGGGTGAGAAGCTGCAGGAGTTTTTGCTGGAGAACCCCGGCGACGCCAAGATCGTGGTCAACAAGATCATCGACGCGGCCCGGGCCCGGGAAGCGGCGCGCAAGGCGCGGGAGATGACCCGACGCAAAGGCGCCCTGGATCTCGCTGGCCTGCCCGGCAAGCTGGCGGATTGCCAGGAAAAAGACCCGGCGTTGTCTGAACTCTACATTGTGGAGGGTGACTCCGCCGGCGGTTCGGCCAAACAGGGCCGTAACCGGAAGTTCCAGGCGATCCTGCCGCTGAAGGGTAAGATCCTCAACGTGGAGAAGGCCCGCTTCGACAAGATGCTCTCCTCCCAGGAGGTGGCCACCCTGATCACCGCCATGGGCTGTGGCATTGGCCGCGACGAATACGATCCGGACAAGACCCGCTACCACAACATCATCATCATGACCGATGCGGATGTGGACGGCTCCCACATCCGGACTCTGCTGCTGACCTTCTTCTACCGTCAGATGCCGGAGCTGATTGAGCGGGGTTACGTCTACATCGCTCAGCCGCCGCTGTACAAGGTGAAGAAGGGCAAGCAGGAGCGCTACATCAAGGATGACCTGGTCCTGACCGAGTACCTGACCACCCTGGCCCTGGACAACTCGGCGCTGTACGTCAACGCCGACGCCCCGGGGATCGGCGGTGAGCCGCTGGAGAAGCTGGTGCACCAGTTCCGCGCCGTACAGGACGTGGTGGAGCGTCAGAGCCGTCGCTACCCGACCAGCCTGATCAACCAGCTGATCTACGTGCCGGCCATCGGTGAAGGTGAGCTCAAGGACAAGGCCCAGATCACCCAGTGGAGCGAAGGCCTGGTGGCCAGCCTCAATGAGCTGGACCTGGATGGTGCCACCTACCGCTTCGAGCTGGAAGAGGATGAAGAGCGTGGGCTCTGGCAGCCCAAGCTGGTCCTGCGTCAGCACGGCGTGGAGAGCGAGTACGTCCTGACCTACGACTTCCTGCACTCCAGCGACTACGGCCGCATCAAAGCCCTGGGTGAAGCCATCGGCGATCTCATCGAAGAGGGCGCCTACGTGCGCCGGGGTGAGCGTACCCGCCCGGTGGACACCTTCGAGCAGGCCCTGGAGTGGCTGATGAACGAGTCCAAGCGTGGCCTCTACATTCAGCGTTATAAGGGACTGGGCGAGATGAACCCGGATCAGCTGTGGGAAACCACCATGGATCCGGAGACCCGCCGCATGCTGCAGGTGACCATCGAAGACGCCATCGGCGCCGACCAGCTGTTCACCACCCTGATGGGCGACCAGGTGGAACCCCGCCGCGACTTCATCGAGAAGAACGCCCTTCTGGTGGCCAATTTGGACGTGTAAACCTCCGGGCCAAGCCAACAAAAACGCCGCTCCCAGGAGCGGCGTTTTTTTGTCTTTGGCAGATCACGGGGCGATAAAGGGATCGGCGAAACGGGGGTCGGTAAGGAACTGGGGATCGGTCAGGGTGCGCAGGAAGGCGACCAGGGCCTGCACCTCCTGGTCGCTGAAGCCGAAGCGTCGGGGGGCACCGGAGGCCTCCTGCAGCACCGCCGCCAGATTGGCGTGGGGCTGGATCCCCTCGTTGTAGAAAATGACCACCGACTCCAGGGTGGCGAAGCGACCATCGTGCATGTAGGGCGCGGTCACCTCGATATTGCGCAAGGAGGGCGCCTTGAAGCGGCCTTCGTGAAGGGGGTTGCCCGTGGTCTCGGCCAGGCCCAGGTCGTCGCTGGAGACCGCGTCCAGGCCATTGTTGGTGGCGTTGCTGATGATGTTTGGCGCCTCTCGCAGCGGGGTGGGGCCCACAAAGGCCTCGCTGATGTGGCAGGCGCCGCAGCTGGCGGCCCGCATAAACAGCGCCTTACCCTGATTCTCCTGGTCGGAGAAATTGGGGAAGGGATCCAGTGGGCTTGTCACCTGGGCTCGGCCCAGGTCATAGCGGGCATTGAAGCTGACCAGGCTGCGAACAAACTGCGCCAGGGCACGACCGATCCGCTCCGCGGTGATGGCCTCATCGCCAAAGGCGTCGGCAAACAGCGGCGGGTAGAAGGGGTCGCTCTGAAGACGCTCGACCAAGTCGTCCAAGGTCATCCCCATCTCCACGGGATCCTCGATGGGCATCAACACCTGCTGCTCCAGGGTCTCGGCGCGCTCGTCCCAGAAGAACTTTCCGCTTTGGTAGAAGCGGGCATTACCCAAGCCCATGGCGTGGCGCCGGGTCTCCCCGCCATCCACTCCCAGGCTCAGGGTTCTCGGGTCCGAAAAGGCGACGGCCTGCTGGTGGCAGTTGGCGCAGCTTATGCTGCGGTTCTCGCTTAACCAGGGGTCGTAGAACAACACCCGGCCCAGAGTGGCCCCTGCGTCCGTAATGGGGTTGGTATCGGGGGTATTGTCGTTATCGATGGCGGAGTTTTGGAACTGGAAGCCCTCGGCAAAATCGTTGACCTCGAAGTGGCGGGGCAGGGGTTGATCCGCGTAGGACAGTAACGCGTCCGGCAGGGTCCAGCGGGAGGAGGGTGGGGTCGGCTCGGGGGCCGGATCCCCTTCAGGAAGGCTTGAGGTTGAATCGCTGCCGCCGCAAGCGCCGAGCAGCACCAGGGCCAATAGCAGGGTTGGGTAGTATTGAGTTTTCAAAGGCGCAATCCGTTGTCGCGAGTGAATGTGCCCATTGATGCTAGCGCCCACAGCCAGTCGATTCAGTAAAGACGCCGTAAAGCTTTGTAAAGCCATTCTATGTTTCACGTGGAACATCGCGAACAGGCCGACGCTTGACGTCCTTACAAAGGTTCCACGTGGAACCTTACCTGCGTTAGGCCACGAAAAAGGGGAAGGCCGATGCCTTCCCCCTCATTTTATGGAGCGTCCAGTTTAGCCGAAGACCCGGTTCTCCTGCTCTTGAACGCGAATGAAGGTGGTGCGCTTGGTCAGCTCCTTGAGCTTGGCGGCACCCACGTAGGTGCAGGTGGAGCGCACGCCCCCCAGGATGTCCTGGCAGGTGTACTCCACCGGCCCCCGGAAGGGCACCAGGACGGTTTTGCCCTCGGAGGCTCGGTAGTTGGCCACGCCCCCGGCGTGCTTGTTCATCGCGGTGTCGGAACTCATGCCGTAAAACTGCATCATGGCTTTGCCGTCCCGCTCGACGCGCTCCCCACCAGACTCTTCGTGGCCGGCGAACATGCCGCCGATCATCACAAAATCCGCGCCGCCACCAAAGGCCTTGGCGACGTCGCCGGGGCAGGTGCAGCCGCCGTCGGAGATGATCTGACCCCCCAGGCCGTGGGCCGCGTCGGCACACTCGATGACCGCGGACAGCTGAGGGTAGCCCACGCCGGTTTTGACCCGGGTGGTGCAGACGGAACCGGGGCCGATCCCCACCTTGACGATGTCCGCTCCGCTGATGATGAGTTCCTCAACCATCTCCCCGGTCACCACGTTGCCGGCCACGATCACCCGTTTGGGGTGGGCCTGGCGCACCTTGCGGACAAAGTCCACGAAGCTCTGCTGGTAACCGTTGGCTACATCGATGCAGATAAAGTGCAGCTGGGGGTTGGCGTCGAGGATGGCGTTGAGCTTCTCAAAATCGGCCTGGGAGGTGCCGGTGGACACCATCACGTGGTCGTAGATGCTCTGGGGCTGGGTGGACAGCCATTGCTGCCACTGCTGAGGACTGTAGTGCTTGTGGACGGCGGTGAGCATCAGATGTTGAGCCAGGGCTTCGGCCATGGCGAAGGTGCCGACGGTGTCCATGTTGGCGGCGATCACCGGAACACCGGTCCAATCGCCTTCGGCGTGTTTGAACTGGAAAGTGCGCCGGATGTCCACCTGGGACCGGGAGGAGAGGGTGGAACGTTTGGGACGGAACAGGACGTCTTTGAAGCCCAGCTTCAGATCCGCTTCGATATGCATGGAGTTACCCTATTTCAACAAAAACCACGGTGAAATCAGGGCAGACGAACGGGGAATAGGGAGGCTATTCAACCGGTACATCTGACCTAACAGAATGAGCACGCGCACCGGTTTTCGGCATTCTAACGGGACATTGGGCGGAAACAACAGATAAGTACAGAACACTGTGTTTCATTGGCCAAACAAAAGAGGCCACCTTGCGGTGGCCTCTTTTCGATGGTTCGGCAATTACTGCTGCAGCAAAGAGATGTCGCCCACCTGCATAAAGAGGTGGCGCAGCTGCTTGAGCAGGGCCTGACGATTGGCCCGCAGGGCCGGGTCTTCGGCATTGACCATTACCGCTTCGAAGAACACGTCCACCGGTTCGCGCAGCTGCGCCAGGGCCAGCAGGGCATCCTGGTAGTCGCCGCTGTTGAACATCGGCTGTACCTGGGCCGTCACCTTGGACACCACTTCGGCCAGGGCGCGCTCCGCGTCCTCTTGCAGCAGGGCGGGGTTCACCTCGGCGGGGATGTCGCCCTCCACCTTGGCCAGAATGTTGCCCACCCGCTTGTTGGCCGCGGCCAGGGCCTCGGCCGCATCCAAGGAGCGGAAGTGCTGCACCGCCTTGATGCGGCGATCGAAGTCCACCGGGCGGGTGGGGCGCACCGTCAGCACCGCTTGGATGACGTCCACCGGGAAGCCCTCCTCCTGGTACCAGGCGCGGAAACGGCCCAGCATGAAGTCCACCACCTGGTTGCACACCTCGGCGCCTTTCTTGCCGTCGGCGTCCAGCTTCTCCTGTTCGGCGAACAGGCTGTAGCTGAAGGCCGCCAGATCGAACAGATCCAGGGGCAGGGACTTCTCCACGGCGATGCGCAGCACACCGATGGCGGCACGGCGCAGAGCGAAGGGGTCCTTGTCCGCCTTGGGGGCCTGGCCGATGCCGAAGATCCCCACCAGGGAATCCATCTTGTCGGCAATGGCCAGGGCCTGGGCGACGCCGGAGGAGGGCAGCGCATCACCGGCGTAGCGTGGCTGGTACTGCTCGTTCAGCGCCAGGGCCACGGCTTCGGGCTCGCCGTTGTGGCGGGCGTAGTGCATCCCCATGATCCCCTGGGTGTCGGTGAACTCGAACACCATGTTGGTCATCAGGTCGCACTTGGACAGCAGGCCGGCACGGGCAGCATGGCCCTGGTCGGCGCCGATCAGTCCGGCGATGTGCTCCGCCAGGGCCTGGATCCGGTCGGTCTTGTCCTTAAGGGTGCCCAGCTGCTTCTGGAATAGCACGCTGTCCAGGCGCGGCAGCAGGGACTCGAGAGTCTGCTTCTTGTCGGTCTCGAAGAAGAACTCGGCATCGGCCAGGCGGGGGCGCACCACCTTCTCGTTGCCGGTGATCACCACCGCCGGGTCCTTGGACTCGATGTTGGAGACGAAGATGAACTTGGGCAGCAGCTGACCGTCGGCGTCGTACACCGGGAAGTATTTCTGGTCACCCTTCATGGTGTAGACCAGGGCCTCGGCGGGCACCGCCAGGAACTTCTCTTCGAACGACGCGGTGAGCACCACCGGCCACTCCACCAGGGAGGTCACCTCCTCCACCAGCTCGTCATCTAGATCGGCTTGGCCACCGATCTCGGCGGCGGCGGCCTGGATGTCGGCGAGGATCTTAGCCTTACGGGCCTCGTAATCGGCCAGCACCTTGCCCTCCTGCTCCAGCAGGGCGGGGTACTGGTCGGCGTGGGCGATGGTCAGGGATTGCTGACCCATAAAGCGATGGCCCAGCAGGGTGTTGCCGCTGGCCTTGCCCAGAATGGTGGCGGGGATCAGCTGATCGCCCATCAGCAGGGTGACGGTCTGCACCGGTCGGATGAACTGGGTGTCGTAGGCTCCCCAGCGCATCGGTTTGGGGATGGGCAGCTTGGACAGGGCATCGGCGACCAGTTGGGGCAGCAGGACCGTTGCCTCCTGGCCCTTCACTTCGGCCTTGTGCAGCAACCATTCGCCCTTGTCGGTGGCCAGGCGGTCCGCCTCGGCTACGGTGATGCCGTTGGAGCGGGCCCAGCCCTCGGCAGCCTTGGTGGGGTTGCCGTCGGCATCAAAGGCCGCTTTGACCGCAGGACCACGCTTCTCCACCACTTTGTCCGCCTGCTGGGCGGCCAGTGCGCTGACCTTGATGGCCAGGCGACGGGGAGAGGCAAACCAGGTCAGGGTACCGTAGGGCAGTTCGGCCTTGGCCAGGCCGTCGGTCAGGTTGGCGGCAAAGGACTCCGCCAGGGTGCGCAGTGCCTTCGGCGGCAGCTCTTCGGTGCCGATCTCTACCAGGAAAGTCTGTTGTTCCATTACTGCCTCATTTCGCCGGTTTGCACATGGGGAAGCCCAGGGCTTCGCGGGAGGCGTAGTACGCCTCGGCGACCGCCTTGGTCAGGGTACGGATCCGCAGGATGTAGCGTTGGCGCTCGGTAACCGAGATCGCCTTACGGGCGTCCAGCAGGTTGAACGCGTGGCCGGCGTCCAGGATCCTCTCGTAGGCCGGCAGCGGCAGCGGGGTGTCCAGCGCCAGCAGGTGCTGACACTCCTTCTCACACTGGTCGAAGTAGCTGAACAGGAAGTCCACGTCGGCGTGCTCGAAGTTGTAGGTGGACTGCTCAATCTCGTTTTGCAGGAATACGTCACCGTAGGTGATGGTGCCGAAGGGGCCGTCACACCACACCAGGTCGTAGACGTTGTCGACGCCCTGGATGTACATCGCCAGGCGCTCGATGCCGTAAGTGATCTCACCGGTCACCGGCTTGCACTCGAGGCCACCGACCTGCTGGAAGTAGGTGAACTGGGTCACCTCCATGCCGTCCAGCCAGACTTCCCAGCCCAGACCCCAAGCACCCAGGGTGGGGTTTTCCCAGTTGTCTTCGACGAAGCGGATGTCGTGCACTTCGGTGTCGACGCCCATGGCGCGCAGGGAACCGAGGTAGAGTTCCTGGATGTTGTCCGGGCTCGGCTTGAGCATCACCTGGAACTGGTAGTAGTGCTGCAGACGGTTGGGGTTTTCGCCGTAGCGGCCATCGGTGGGACGGCGGGAGGGCTGCACGTAGGCCGCGGCAAAGGGCTCCGGGCCCAGTGCGCGCAGGCAGGTGAGGGGGTGGGAGGTGCCGGCCCCCACCTCCATGTCCAACGGCTGGACAACGGCGCAGCCTTGCTGGGCCCAATAGTCCTGCAGGGCAAGGATCATGCCCTGAAAGGTCTTGGTATCGTACTTCTGCATGGGATCTGACCTGAATGCGGTAAGAGATTTACGTAAATGGGGGTGATTATACCCTGTGCCCCTGGGCGAATGTAGGTTAAATTTTACGCCCAGAGCCGTTGAGCAATAAGGAAAAGCGATGAGTGAAGGACGTTGCACCTGGTGTGGTGAGGATCCCCAGTACGTGGCCTATCACGACCAGCAGTGGGGCCGCCCGGTGCGGGACAAACTCGAACTCTTTGAGAAGCTGTGCCTGGACGGTCAGCAGGCGGGCCTCTCCTGGCTCATCATTCTGCGCAAGACGGAAAGCTACCGCGCTGCCTTTGACGGGTTTGATCCGGTGAAAATTGCCCAGTACGACGAGGCCAAGGTGGAGAGCTTGCTGCAAGACCCCGGCATTGTCCGCAACCGGCTCAAGGTCAACTCCATCATCCGCAACGCCAGGGCCTATCTGGCGCTGGAAGCGCAGGGGATCGACTTTGCCGACTTCCTATGGGGCTTTGTCGATCACCGGCCCATCGTCAACCAGTGGCGGGAGACCCGGGAGTTGCCCGCCACTTCACCCCAGTCCGATGCCATGAGCAAGGCGCTGAAAAAGGCCGGCTTCAACTTCGTTGGCTCCACCATCTGTTACGCCTTTATGCAGGCGGTGGGCATGGTGAACGATCATCTGGTCAGCTGCCCACAATATCGGGCCTGCCAGGAAAGCTAAAAAAAGGGGGAGCCGTCGGCTCCCCCTTTTTCCTTCGCGCGACGCGCTTACAGCTTCACTTTTTCGAAGAAGAACGCCTGGCGCGCTTCGCCTTTGCCGTCGATGCGATCCATGCTGGCGGCGTCGTAGAGCCGGCCGTTCACCATGGTGTAGCGCACCCGGTCGCTCTGGCGAATGTCCTCCAGCGGGTTGCCGTCGATGACGATGAGATCCGCCAGCTTGCCGGGGGTGACGCTGCCCAGCTGGTGATCCATGCCGAAGTGGATGGCCGGGTTGAGGGTGGCGGTCTTGAGCGCTTCGAGATTGCTCATGCCACCCTGGGCGAACATCCAGATCTCCCAATGGGCACCCAGGCCCTCCCGCTGACCGTGGGCACCAATGTTGCTGCGAACGCCGAGCTCACCCACCACCTGGGCTTCCCGGGCCACGTTGAAGTGGTTGTAGTGCTCCTCCGGGGCAGTGGGGCGACGCATGGACCGGCTGCGCAGGATGTCGTTGGGCACGTAGGCGGACAGGCGAGGGTGGTTCCACACCTCGGTCTTGTCGTACCAATAGTTCTCGCCCCAGATCCCACCGTAGGCCACCACCAGGGTCGGGGTGTAGCCCACCTCGGTCTGGGACCAGAACTGCTGCACATCGGCGTACAGCTTGGCGGCGGGCAGCGCGTGCTCGATGCCGGTGTGGCCGTCGGCGATCATGCTGAGGTTGTGCTGCAGCAGGGATCCCCCTTCCGGCACCACCATCATCTCCAGTTCGCGGGCGGCGTTGATCACCTGCTGGCGCTGGTTGCGACGCGGCTGGTTGTAGCTCTTGACGCTGAACGCGCCCACCGCCTTGAGGCGCTCCAGGTGGAACTTGGCGTCTTCCAGGCTGTCGATGTGGGCGGTGTAGCCCGGGCTGTTGGCGCCGTAGAGGATGGTGCCGGTGGAGAAGATCCGCGGACCGGCGATCACCCCGGCTTTCTGCATCTCGCTGGCGGCGAACACCTCGGTGGTGTCGTTGGAGGGGTCGTGGATGCTGGTCACCCCCAGTGCCAGGCCGGCGTAGTTGATCCAGTTCTGCTGCGGGATGATCTCATCCTGTCCCTGGGCGCCGTGGGCGTGGGCATCGAAGATGCCGGGCATCAGGGTCTTGCCCTGGATGTCGATCACTTGGACTCCCTTGGGCAAAGACACCTCGTCACGAGGGCCGACGGCGGTGATCTTGTTGTCGCTAACCACCACCACGGCGTCTTCCAGCACCTTGTCGCCCTCCATGGTGATCACCCGGCCGCCGACAAAGGCGATGGTTCCACGTGGAACATCGGCATCGGCCTGGAAGCCGATCTCGGTGATGCTGGGGCTGACCTCCAGTTCGCTGCCCGGGTTCATTACCCCTTCCAGGGCCACCTGGTAGAGGCTGGGGCCCAGGCTCCAGTAGAGCTCCTGACCATCCAGGCGCCAGCTGATGTTTTCGCCGGCACGCTGGGACAGCTGCTTGACCGGCAGGCTGCCGCCATTGGGCCCGATGTGCAGGGTTTCACCGTGCTGGGCCAGCGGGGTGACGAACACCTTGAAGCGCTCGGCAAAGGCCAGGTGCTGACCGTCCGGGGAGACGTGCCACTCGCTGGCGTGATCCGAGGTGAAGTGCACCCGCTCCTCGAAGCCATGGGTACCGACGCTGGCCAGGGCCGGTTTGCCCTCCTGCAGGGTAGAGAAGTAAACCCGGTCGCTGCGCCCGCCGAAATGGGGGGTGTGACCGCGCTTGCTGATGCGCTGGGGCTCGGCCTTCTTCTCGGTCAGGTCAACCCAGTAGATCCCCGGCTCGCGGTTCCAGCTGCGGGGGGTGATGTAGTAGCCGCGGGCTTTGCGGAACACCAGGGCCTCGCCGTCCGGCGAGAACGCCGGCTCCACGTACTTGCCGGGCTCCAGGGTGACTACGGTGTCGCGTTTGCGGCGCAGGTCGCGGACCACCACCTTGCCCTGCTCCTTGTCGGTCCAGGTGACGTAGGCCACCTTGCGGCCATCTCGGGACCAGGTGGGGAAAAGCTCGAAGGTATCGTCCTGTTTGGTGAGGCGCTGGGGTTTGCCGTCCGGCAGGCTGCGCAGCCAGATCTTGCCCAGGGCCTCGAACAGCACCTGGTCCCCCTTGGGGCTGATCTGCACCTGGCGCAGCATCTTCAGGTCCACCTTGTCCTGATCCAGATCCTGCTGGAAACGCACCGCCGGCTGCACCTGCTTCTCGACGTTGACCTGGAAGGGGATGGTGGCAACTTCACCACTGTCCAGGGTGAGCTTGCGGATCTCCCCGCCGGCCCAGAACAGGATGGCGTCGTTGTCCGGGGTCCAGGCCATGGTGGGGTACACCCCATGAATGGCCCAGGTCTCCTGCATATCACGGTCCAGCTGGTCGTAGACCTTGCGCTGCTCTCCGGAGGTCAGGTCGTACAGGTAGAGGGCGCTCTGGAAGCCGTCACGGGCGATGTAGGCCAGGTAGCGGCCATCCGGGCTGGGGGTGGGGCGGATGGCGCCACCGCTGCCCTCCAGCAGCACCTCGATCTCGCCGGTTTCGCGGTCGTAGCGCTTGATCTTGTAGATCCCCTTCACCGAATCCTTGGAGTAGTGGAAGGTCTTGCCGGGGGTGGCGTCCTGGGAGAAGTAGATGTAGCGGCCGTCCGGGGAGAAGGCCGGCTCACCGAGATCCTTCTGGTCATTGGGGCGCTCGGTCAGCTTGATCCCTTCGCCCCCGGCAACGTGGTAGAGCCACACCTCCCCGGCCCCCAGGCTGCGCTGGGCGGTGAAGTGTTTGCGACCCACCAGGTACTGACCATCGGGGCTCCAGGCCGGGCTGTTGAGCAGGCGGAAGGTTTCCTTGGTGACCGGCTGCAGGTCGGAGCCGTCGGGCTTAACCGTCCAGATGTTGTCGCCGCCGTCCTGATCCGAGGTGAAGGCGATGCGGCTGCCATCGGGGCTGAAGCGGGGCTGCATGTGCCAGGCGATGCCATTGACCAGCGGCGTGGCTTCCCCGCCCTCGATGGGCAGGGTGTAGAGATCACCCAGCAGGTCGAACACCAGGGTCTTGCCGTCGGGGCTGATGTCCAGGTTCATCCAGGTGCCCTGGCTGACGTTGATCTGGATGGTCTCCAGGGGCGCGTCCAGGGGGGCGTTAACGTCCCAGGCGGGGGCTTTGTCGGTGTTGTCGTCCGCGGCCCAGAGGGGCGCACTGAAGCAGAGGCCGGCGCTGAGCAGCGCGGCGGTAACGGGGGATTTGGTAAACATGACGATCCCTGTGGTGTTGTTGTTATGGAGATGTGGCGGATTCCATAGTACCAATTTCACCAGGGAAACGAAGAGGGGGCGCCATGCGCCCCCTGCGGAAAACGTTTAAAAAGTGTGTCAGGCGCCTTTGCGGATCAGGTAGCGGAAGGGGGCCTGTTCGGTGTCGCTGGCCACCAGGGTGTGGTCCATAAAGCGACAGAAGCTGGGGATGTCCCGGGTGGTGGAGGGATCATCGGCGGTCACCAGCAGGGTCTCGCCCTCGGCCATCTTGCGCACGGTCTTGCGCACCATCATCACCGGCTCGGGGCAGCGCAGCCCGATGGCATCCAGGGTGTGTTGGGCGGAAACGAAGAGATCAGACATGGGGTGTACCGGTGACAAACTCAGGAAGCGGCTATGATACGCCGCCGTAACGGGGGATCAACCGTTGCTCATTTTTCGAGCTTAGCAGAGTGATCCGGGTATCAAAAAGGGCAGCGTGTGCTGCCCTTTTTTGCAAGGTTCAGAGCGGTCAGACTCGCTCGAATACCGTGGCGATCCCCTGACCCAGGCCGATGCACATGGTGGCCAGCCCCAGGGTGGCGTCCTTGTGCTCCATCAGGTTCAGCAGGGTGGTGGAGATCCGGGCCCCGGAGCAGCCCAGGGGGTGCCCCAGGGCGATGGCGCCGCCGTTGAGGTTCACCTTGTCGTCCACCTGATCCATCAGGCCCAGATCCTTGACGCAGGGCAGGGACTGGGCGGCAAAGGCCTCGTTCAGCTCCACCAGGTCAATGTCCCGAATGGTCAGTCCGGCGCGCTTGAGTGCTTTCTGGGTGGCGGGCACCGGGCCATAGCCCATGATGGAGGGATCGCAGCCGGCGATGGCCATGGACTTGATGCGGGCGCGGATGGGCAGCCCCAGTGCCTTGGCCTTGGCCTCGCTCATCACCAACATGGCCGCCGCGCCGTCGGACAGGGCGGAGGAGGTGCCGGCGGTCACGGTGCCATTGATCGGATCGAATACCGGGCGCAGGCCCGCCAGACTCTCGGCGGTGGTTTCCGGGCGGATCACCTCATCGTGGCGCACCTGGATCAAGCTGCCGTCAGCGTCGTGGCCTTCGATGGCGACAATCTCGCGGTCAAAGCGTCCCTCCAGGGTGGCGGCGTGGGCGCGCTGATGGGAGCGGGCACCGAAGGTGTCCTGCTGCTCGCGGGTGATACCGTGCATCTTGCCCAGCATCTCCGCGGTCAGGCCCATCATGCCGGCGGCCTTGGCCACGGACTTGGCCAAACCCGGGTGGAAGTCCACCCCGTGGTTCATCGGCACATGGCCCATGTGCTCCACCCCGCCGATGATGAAGGCGTCACCGTCGCCAACGGCGATGGCCCGGGTGGCGTCGTGCAGCGCCTGCATGGAGGAGCCGCACAGGCGGTTGATGGTAACGGCGCCAACCTGCTTGGGCAGCCCTGCCAGCAGGGCGGCATTGCGGGCGACGTTGAAGCCCTGCTCTAGGGTCTGCTGAACACAGCCCCAGATCACGTCTTCCAGCTCGTTGGGGTCCAGCGCCGGGTTGCGCACCAGCAACTGGCTCATCAGGTGGGCAGAGAGGGTCTCGGCCCGCACATTACGGAATACCCCGCCCTTGGAACGGCCCATGGGGGTACGGATGCAATCGACAATTACAGCCTGGTTCATCTTCTCGCTCCTCACTGTCCTTGATAGAAACGGGCGCCTTGGGCGGCCATTTCGCGGAGTTTATCGGTGACCTGGTACAGCGGGCCCAGGTGGGCGTACTGGTCGGCCATGGCGACGAAACGGTCGAGGCCGATGGTGTCCAGGTAGCGGAAGATCCCACCGCGGAAGGCGGGGAAACCGATGCCGTACAGCAGTGCCATGTCGGCTTCCGCCGGAGAGGCGACGATGCCTTCCTCCAGGCAGCGGACGGTTTCGTTGATCATCGGCACCATGGTGCGGGCGATGATGGTCTCTGCGTCGAAGGCCTGGGGCGCGCCGTAGGCGTCCGCCAGCAGAGCCAGCGCGGCCTCGTCGACGGTTTTCTTCGGCTTGCCCTTGCGGTCCGGGGCGTACTGGAAGAACCCTTTGCCGTTCTTCTGGCCGTAGCGGTCCGCCTGGAACATCAGGTCCACCGGGTCGTTGTCCAGCTTGCCCATGCGCTCGGGGAAGCCGGCGGCCATCACATCGAGGCAGTGGTGGGCGGTGTCGATCCCCACCACGTCCAGCAGGTAGGCAGGGCCCATGGGCCAGCCGAACTGCTTGCTCATCACCTTGTCGATCTGCTGGAAGTCGGCGCCCTCTTTGAGCAGCAGGCTGAAGCCGGCAAAGTAGGGGAACAGCACGCGGTTGACGAAGAAGCCAGGGCAGTCGTTCACCACAATGGGGGTCTTGCCCATCTTGGCGGCGTAGGCCACCACCTTGGCCACGGTCTCGTCGGAGGTCTTGGCGCCGCGGATCACCTCCACCAGGGGCATACGGTGCACCGGGTTAAAGAAGTGCATGCCGCAGAAGTTTTCCGGGCGCTTGAGGCTCTGGGCCAGCAGGTCGATGGAGATGGTGGAGGTGTTGGAGGCGATCACCGCGTCTTCGGCCACCACCGCTTCCACTTCGGCCAGCACCATGCCTTTCACCTTGGGGTTCTCCACCACCGCTTCCACCACCACGTCGGCGTGGGCCACCGGGGCGTAATCCAGGCTGGGCACGATGCCGTTAAGCACCTTGGCCATGCCGTCCGGCTTGAGGCGACCGCGCTCCACCTGCTTGCCCAGCAGCTTGGCGGCTTCGTTGAGGCCCAGATCCAGCGCCGGTTGGGCGATGTCTTTCATCACCACAGGCGTGCCTTTGACGGCGGACTGGTAGGCGATGCCGCCACCCATAATGCCGGCGCCCAGGACCGCCGCCTGCTCCACCGGTTTGGCCAGTTTGGTGGCCTTCTTGGCTTTGCCCTTAACGAACTGGTCGTTGAGGAACAGGCCGATCAGCGCGGTGGCGACCTCGGTTTTGGCCAGCTTAATAAAGGCGGCGTGCTCGCCGAGCAGCGCTTCGGTACGACCCTGACCGGCCACCTGCTCAATCAGGGCCACGGCGGCGTGCGGGGCGGGGTAATGAGGACCCGCCTTCATCGCCACCATGCCTTTGGCGGTGGAAAAGGACATGGCCGCTTCAATCTTGGACAGGGTGAGCGGCGCCTGTTTGCGGGCTCGACGGCCTTGCCAGTCGATCTCGCCGGCGATGGCGCGCTTGAGCATGGCCACGGCGGCGGCGGAAAGGGCGTCCGGAGCCACTACGGCGTCGACGGCTCCTACCTGCAGGGCGGCGTCGGGGCGGTGCTCCTTACCCGTGGTGATCCACTCCAGAGCGTTGTCGGCGCCGATCACCCGGGGCAGGCGGACGGTACCGCCAAAGCCGGGGATCAGCCCCAGCTTGGTTTCCGGCAATCCGATGCGGGCGGAGGTGTCCGCGACCCGCAAGTCACAGGCGAGGATGGCTTCGCACCCGCCGCCCAGGGCATAGCCATTGACGGCGGCGATGGTGGGAACCGGCAGATCTTCGAGCTTATTGAAGATGAGGTTGGTCTCTTCCAGCCAGTGCTGCAGGACCGATTCCGGCTCGGCAAACAGGGTCAGAAACTCGGTGATGTCCGCACCGACAATAAAGGCACCCTTGGCGGAGGCCACCACCAGGCCCTGAAGGTCGGGCAGATCGTGGAGGACGTTAAGGGCGTTGTGGAATTGCGTCAGGGTGTTGCGATCGAACTTATTGACGGAGCCTTCGGCATCGAAGGTCATCTGGGCGATGCCGGGTTCCAGCCAATCGACGCTGAGGGCATTACTCTCAAAGATCATGGTTGGGTTCCTTATTTACCACATCCGAGTGATGGCATTGTGAGCAAGTGTGAGGCGGGTCACGGTAAATTGCAACACCTATTTAAAACGGGTGTTTGAACCTCGTTATGTGATCTGCCTCAGGGCCGGTGATACACTGCCGAGCACTCAATGCCGAACGACGTGAAGATTGCCATGGAACGACTCGCCCACACCTATCCGGACCACCTGCAGACCCTGCGCCAGCGGGTGGATGAGATCCTGCCGCGCCTGGGCCTGGAGGGGATGATCATCCACGCCGGTGAACCGCACCGGATCTTCCTGGATGACATGGACTACCCCTTCAAGGTCAATCCCCATTTCAAGCATTGGGTTCCGGTAGTAGACAACCCCCATTGTTACCTGGTGGTGACCGTGGGGGAAAAACCCCGCTTGCTGTTTTATCGTCCCGTGGATTTCTGGCACAAGGTGCCGCCGCTGCCCACCGAATACTGGGTGGACGGGGTCGAGCTGGTGCCCTTCGAGCGGCTGGACCAGGTGCCCGGCCTGCTGCCGGCGGAGCGAAGCCGGTTTGCCTACCTGGGGGAGCACCCCCAACGGGCCTGCGAGCTGGGCCTCAACCAGGTGAACCCCCAGGCGCTGCTGGATTACCTGCACTTCCACCGCAGCATCAAGACCGACTACGAGATCGCCTGCATGGACGAGGCCAATCGCATCGCGGTGTTGGGCCACAAGGCGGCCCGGGACGCGTTTTTCCAGGGCGAGTCCGAGTTTGCCATTCAGCAGGCGTACCTGGCGGCCACCGAGCACGGTGAAAACGAGGTGCCCTACGGCAACATCGTCGCCCTTAATGAGCATAGCGCCATCCTGCACTACACCAAGTTGGAGCGTCGGGCCCCTGCGCAGCGTCGCAGTTTCCTGATCGACGCCGGGGCCTCGGTCAACGGCTACGCCGCCGACATCACCCGCACCTACGCCTTCGACCAGACCACCCGGTTCGGTGAGCTGGTCCAGGCGATGGACATGGCTCAGCGCGATATTATCGCCGCCATCCGTCCCGACCTGCGCTACACCGACCTGCACCAGCAGATGCACCACAAGGTGGCGGAGCTGATGGCCCGGTTTGAACTGGTCAAGGGCGGCGCCGAAGCGGCCTTCGACAGCGGGGTGACCCGCGCCTTCTTCCCCCACGGCCTGGGCCACCCCATCGGCCTGCAGGTTCACGATGTGGCCGGCTTTATGCAGGACGAGCAGGGCACCCACCTAGCGGCCCCCGAGGCCTACCCGGCCCTGCGCTGTACTCGGGTGATCGAGAGCGGCATGGTGCTGACCATCGAGCCGGGCCTGTACGTCATCGACAGCCTGATCGCCGATCTGTCGGACGCGGCTCGGGCGCTGCTGAACACCCCGGTGATCGACGAGCTGCGTCCCTTTGGCGGGATCCGCATCGAAGACGACGTGGTGGTCACCGACGACGGCACCCGCAACCTGACCCGGAAGCACGACCTGGCCTGATGAGCGGCGACTTTGTGGTGCCCGCCGGGCCGGTCCAGGTGGAGGAGGTGATCAAACGCAGTCGCTTCCTGACGGTGATCGAGCGGATCACCAGCGGCGCCGAGGCCCGGGCCCTGCAGGCCCGGCTGAGAAGCGCCCACCCGGAAGCCAGCCACCACTGCCTGGCCTTTGTGGCCGGTCCACCGGGTTGCACCCGGGAGATCGGGGCCTCCGACGATGGGGAGCCGGCAGGCTCTGCTGGTCGCCCCATGCTGAACGTGCTGCTGGGCAGCGAGGTGGGCCAGCTGGCGGCGGTGTCGGTGCGCTTCTATGGCGGCACCAAACTCGGAGTTGGGGGCCTGGTGCGCGCCTACGCCGGCGGCGTCAAGCTGGCGCTGGAGTCCTTGGACACCACACCCTACGTGGCCCTGACTCAGGTCGAGGTGCGGGGCGAATACGGCGATCTGCCCCTGCTAGAGTACCTGGTAACCCAGCACCGTGGCACCGTAGTAGACCAGCATTACGACAGCGCCGTGCGCCTGACTTTATCCCTGCCCCAGTCGGCCCTGGCGGCCTTCGAAGGGGACCTGCGACAGCGCAGCGGCGGTCGCCTGAGCCTGTCTCGCCCCCCAAAGGGGTGAAATTATGGCCCGCTGTCGAGTATCCTAGCCCAAATTAATTCATCGAACTGTCAATGGAATACCGGACCATTACCCGGATTATCGGCCTGCTGGTGGCGCTGTTCAGTATCACCATGCTGCCGCCGGCCCTGATCGCCGTGATCTACAAGGACGGCGGAGGAACCACCTTTGTGCAGGCCTTCGTGGTCAGCCTGACGCTGGGCCTGTTGCTCTGGTATCCCAACCGCTACGCCAAGCAGGAGCTGCGCTCCCGGGAAGGCTTCCTGATCGTGGTGCTGTTCTGGACGGTGCTGGGCTCCATCGGCGCCATCCCCCTGCTGCTGGCGGATTCCCCCAACCTGAGCTTCTCGGACGCCATGTTCGAGTCGTTTTCGGCACTGACCACCACCGGGGCCACGGTAATCACCGGCCTGGATGAGCTGCCCAAGGCGATCCTGTTCTACCGCCACCTGCTGCAGTGGCTGGGCGGCATGGGGATCATCGTCTTGGCCGTGGCGGTGTTGCCCATGCTGGGGATCGGGGGGATGCAGTTGTACCGCTGCGAGACCCCCGGGCCGGTCAAGGACAACAAGATGACGCCGCGGATCGCCGAGACCGCCAAGGCGCTGTGGTACATCTACCTGACCCTCACCATCGCCTGTGCCCTGGCCTACTGGCTGGCCGGGATGAACCTGTTTGATGCCATCGGTCACGCCTTCTCCACCGTATCCATTGGTGGCTTCTCCAGTTACGACGGCAGCATGGGGGCCTTCGACAGCCGCCTGATCAACGCCATCTGCGTGGTGTTCCTGCTGATCGCCGGCATCAACTTCACGCTGCACTTCACCGCCTTCGGCCGGCGTAACATCAACCTGAAGACCTATTTTCGGGACACCGAGGTGCGGGTGTTCCTGGGCTTCCAGCTGGTGCTTACCGGCATCTGCTTCCTGGTGCTGCTCAACAGTGGGATCTACGACTCGCCGGAGTCGACTCTGGACCACGCCATGTTCCAGGCAGTGTCCATCTCCACCACCGCCGGTTTCGGCACCCAGAGCTTCTCCGAGTGGCCGTTGTTCCTGCCCATGCTGCTGATCCTCTCGAGCTTCGTGGGGGGCTGTGCCGGCTCCACCGGCGGGGGGATGAAGGTGGTGCGCTTCGTGCTGCTGCTCAAGCAGGGGGGACGGGAGGTGAACCGCCTGATCCACCCCAGGGCCATGTACTCCATCCGGCTGAACAACAAGGCGGTGGCCGATCGGGTCATCGACGCGGTCTGGGGCTTTTTCGCCGCCTACGCCGCCATCTTTGCCCTGTGCCTGGTGATCCTGATGGCCACCGGGCTGGATGACATCACCGCCTTCAGCGCCACCGTGGCCTGCCTCAACAACCTGGGGCCCGGGTTGGGGGCGGTGGCCAGCCACTACGGTGAGATCAACGACGCCGCCAAGTGGGTGCTGGTGGTGGCCATGCTGTTCGGCCGACTGGAGATCTTCACCCTGCTGGTGCTGTTCTCGCCGGCGTTCTGGAAAAGTTAAGAGGGAAGACGATGAAACGGGTGCTGATCCTTTACTCCACGGTGGATGGCCAGACTCGGCACATCGCCGAACGCCTGCAGGCCCGGCTGGAAGCCCAGGAGCATCAGGTGACGGTGGCGGACCTGGCCCGCGGTGGGGCGCTGCTGGCGGAAGCCGACGCGGTGATCATCGGCGCCTCCATCCGCTACGGCAAGTTCCGCCCGGCGCTGTTTGATTTTATCCGTCGTCACCAGGGCCACCTGGAGCGGTTGCCCAGTGCGTTTTTCAGCGTCAACTTGGTGGCCCGCAAGGCCAACAAGAACACCCCGGACACCAATCCCTACATGACCAAGTTCGCCAAGCTGAGCCCCTGGCAGCCCAATCTGCTGGGGGTGTTTGCCGGCAAGCTCGACTACCCGGCCTACGGGTTCTGGGACAAGCAGGTGATCCGCTTCATCATGTGGATCACCAAGGGCCCCACGGCGCCGGATGCGGTGGTGGAGTATACCGACTGGGGGCAGGTGGAGCTGTTCGCGGATCGCTGCGCGGACTTATGAGGCGGTGGCCGCCGGGGCGCAGTAGATCTGATGCAGGGTGGCCAGGATCGCTTCCACCTCGGCGCTGGCCAGGCGATACCACACCATCTGCGCCTCCTTGCGGGTGCTGACTAGGCCCTCTTTGCGCAGCACCGCCAGGTGCTGAGACAGGGCCGACTGACTCAGGGGCACCTTGTCGTTGAGCTCACCCACGGTCAGCTCGTTGTCCAGCAGCAGACAGAGGATCATCAGGCGGTGGCCATTGGAGATGGACTTGAGCAGGCGGGAAGCCGCCTCGGCGTTGTCCGCCATGTTTTCAATGTCGATTTGGGGCGTCATTACGACCTCGCCGAAAAATTAGTCAGAACTAATATTAATTCTATCTGTTGGGATTGTTAATACTTAGAGGTGGATCCCGTTTTTTCACCCTTCCATCCCGCAGGCGGGGGCTTTGTGATCATCGGCCCGGTAACGGCGTCGCGCGCCGGTCACACTGGGCCATCCCTTTGCGCAATTCACAGGAGCGACAATGAAACGGACCTTGGTGTTGTACATGAGCCGAGGCGGCCACACCGCCAGGGTGGCCCGCACCATCATGGAAACCCTGCAGGAGGCGGGGCAGGCCTGCGACATGATGGATCTCCTGGAAGCGGAGCGTGAGGGGGTCGACTGGGATCGCTACCACCTGGTGGTGATGGGCGCCCCGGTGCTCTACGGCACCTACGACAAGTCGGTGTTTGCCTTTATCGAGGCCAACCGAGCCGAGTTGGAGGCCCGACCCAGCAGCTTCTTCAACATCTCCGTTGTCGCCCGCACTCCGGAAAAGGCCACGGTGGAGGGCAACCGCTACATGCAGAAGTTCCTGGAACTCTCCCCCTGGCGCCCCGGTGATCTCAAGGTGATCGCCGGCAAGGTGGATTACCCCAACTGGGGGTTCTGGGACAGCCTGGCGATCCGCCTGATCATGAAAATGACCGACGGGCCGACGGATCCCAAGACGGTGCTCGACTACACCGATTGGGACGACGTGCGGGATTACGCCCGCCACCTGGTGACCCTGCTGCCGGCGGCGTAACGCCGGGTCAGTATCCCCAGAAGGTGCGCAAAAAGAGCACCGCCACGGTCACGATCTCCAGCCTTCCGAGCAGCATCCCCACGCTCAGGGCCCACTTGGCGCTGTCCGGCAACGACGCAAAGTTGCCGGCCGGCCCGATCACCTCACCCAGCCCGGGCCCCACATTGGTCACCGCCGTCACCGCACCGGTCAGACTGGACACCGGATCCACCCCCACCAGCACCAGAAACAGCGACAGGGCCGCGATGGTGGCCATAAATAACATGGTGAAGGCCACCAGGGAGCGCAGGATCCCCTCGTTGATGGTGCGCCGGTTGTAGCGCTGAGGCACCACGGCGTTGGGGTGGATGTGTTGACGCAACGCCTTGATCACCACCGCCCCGGCCAGTTGGAAACGGAAAATCTTGATGGCCCCGGAGGTGGAGCCGGAGCAGGCCCCGACGAACATCAGCAGAAAGAAGATGATGCTGGCCGCCGGCCCCCACTGGCTGTAGTCGGTGGAAGCAAACCCCGTGGTGGTGACCACGGAGACCAAGTTGAAGGCGGCCAGGGTCAGTGCCGGCAGGAAGGCCATCTCCTGCGCCTCCATCAGCCACAGGGCCAGCAGCAGTGCGCTGATCAACACGAAACGGGCGTAGCCAATCACCTGCTGGTCCCGCCAGGGGGCCCAGGAGCGCCGGTACAGGCTCTGTACGTAGAGCAGCATCGGCAAGCCGCTGAGAAACATGAACAGGGTGCCATTCCAGTGGGCCGCGGTGCTGAAGTGGGTCATGGAGCTGTCGGTGGTGGAGTAGCCGCCGGTGGAGATGGTGGTCATGGCGTGGTTGAGCGCCTCGAACGCCGTCATCCCCGCCAGGTAATAGCCGATGCCGCACAGGGCGGTCAGTGACAGGTAGACCTTCACCAGCCCCTGGCCGATCGCCTTGGTGCGCGGCAGGGATTTGTCCGACCAATCCGACGATTCGGTGCGAAACAGGCGCATCGCCCCGACGTTGATCATCGGCAGGATCGCCACCCCGACGGCGATAAAGCCGATCCCCCCCAGCCACTGCAGCAACGAACGCCAGATCAGAATTGACCAGGGGGCCTGATCCAGGCCGCTGAGCACCGTGGAGCCGGTGGTGGTGATCCCCGACATGGTTTCGAAGAAGGCGTCGGTGTAGCTGATGGCGTGGAAAAAGGTGAAGGGCAGGGCGGCGAACAGGGCGACCACGAACCAGGTCAGGGTGGTAAACAGGTAGAAATCGCGGGTGTGCAGGGTGATTTTGCAGCCCCAGCTGCTGCCTAGGGCAACAAAGGCGACGCCGCCGGTGAGGGCGGCGGCGAGCAGGAAATCCTGCACCAGGCCTTCGTTGTGGTAGAGGGAAAAGCCCACGGGGATCAGCATCAACCCCGCCAGCACGGCCAGGAACAGGCCGAGCAACAGCAGCAGGGGGCGGACGTTGATCATCCCGGTCTCCTTAGGCGCGTTTCTCGCGTCAGATAAAGAGGGCGCTGGGCTGGAACAGTTTTTCCACTTCTCGAATGTGTTTCTTATCCACCAGGAACAGGATGACGTGGTCGTCCTGCTCGATGACGGTGCGGTCGTGGGCCATCATCACTTCATCGCGCCGCACGATGGCGCCGATGGTGGTGCCCGGCGGCAGCTTGATCTCCTGCACCTGGCGGCCCACCACCTTGGAGGTGCTGGGATCGCCATGGGCCACCGCCTCGATGGCCTCCGCCGCCCCCCGACGCAGGGAGTAGACATTGTTGATGTCCCCCTGGCGCACGTGGGTCAGCAGCGCCGAGATGGTGGCCTGCTGAGGGGAGATGGCGATGTCGATGTTGGCGTCCTGCACCAGGTCAACGTAGGCTTCGCGCTGGATCAGCACCATCACCTTCTTGGCCCCCATCCGCTTGGCCAGCAATGCGGACATGATGTTGGCCTCGTCGTCGTTGGTGACGGCGATGAACACGTCCACCTGGCTGATCTGCTCGTCGCTCAGCAGCTCCTGGTCCGACGCATCCCCGTGGAACACCGTGGTGTCCTCCAGGTACTCCGACAGCTGGTTGGCCCGCTCCAGGTTGCGCTCGATGAGCTTCACCTCGTGGAAGGGCTCCAGCGCCTTGGCCAGGCCGAAGCCGATGTTGCCGCCGCCGGCGATCATGATGTTGCGGTAGCTGGACTCCAGCTTCTGCATCTCACTCATCACCGCCCGGATGTGCTTGGAGTCGGCAACGAAGAACACCTCGTCGTCCGCCTCGATCACCGTGGTGCCCCGGGGCATGATGGGCCGACCCTGACGGAAAATTGCGGCCACCCGGGTGTCGATGTTGGGCATGTGCTCTTTCAGGGCGGACAGGGCGCTGCCCACCAAAGAGCCGCCGTAGTACGCCTTCACCGCCACCAGGCTCGCTTTGCCGCCAGCAAACTCCAGCACCTGCAAAGCCCCCGGATATTCCACTAACCGGCGTATGTAATTGGTCACTAACTGCTCGGGCGCGATCAGCTCGTCGATAAAGAAGCGACCCCGGCTGTCGGGATCGGCGCTGCCGCTTTGAAACAGTTCGTCCTGCTTGGTCAGGTAGGCGGGGCTGCGGATCCGGGCGATCTTGGTGGGGGTGCCGTAGAGGGTGTAGGCCAGGTGGCAGGCCACCATGTTGGTGTCGTCGGAGTTGGTGACCGCGATCAGCATGTCCGCATCCTCGGCCCCGGCGTCCCGCAGCACATGGGGGTGCCCCGCATGGCCGTGCACCACCCGAAGATCCAGCTTGTCCTGGAGGTTGCCCAGGGAGCGGAGGTTGTTGTCGACGATGGTGATGTCGTTGTTTTCCCCGACCAGGTTCTCCGCCAGGGTGCCGCCGACCTGGCCGGCGCCGAGAATGATGATTTTCATGCCGTGTGCGTGGGTCCATCCTGCCGCTTCACTAAGCGGGCGTAGTAGAAGCCATCTCCCCCCTCCGGGGTGGGCAACAGCTGCCACCCCGGGCGAGTCTCATCCTCACCCTCAAGGATGGGATCGAGCATAGCATCGGGGTTTTCCTTTAGAAATGCTTGGATCTGCTCAACATTTTCGTCCGGAAGAACGGAGCAGGTGGCGTACACCAGGGTGCCGCCGGGCTTCAGGGCCCGCCAGCAGGCCGCCAGGATCCGGCGCTGGAGCTGAGCCAGCTGGTCGATGTCCTCGTCCCGGCGCAGCCATTTGCTGTCCGGGTTGCGGCGGATCACCCCGGTGGCGGAGCAGGGGGCGTCCAGCAGGATGCGATCAAAGGCTTCGCCGTCCCACCAGCTGTACAGCTCGGCGCCATCGCCCTGCACCAGGGTGGCCTCCAGACTCAGGCGGTCCAGGTTCTGGCGCACCCGCGTCAGGCGGCTCGGGTCCACATCCATGGCCACCAGCTGCGCCATCTGAGGTTGCAGCTCTAGCAGGTGACAGGTTTTGCCGCCGGGGGCGGCGCAGGCATCCAGCACCCGCTCACCCGCCTGCGGGGCCAGCAAACGGGCACTGCTCTGGGCGGAGAGATCCTGCACCGACACCGCGCCAGCAGCGAAGCCGGGCAGGGTGGTGACATCGCAGCCTTTGAGCAAGCGCAGGGACTCGGGTTCGTCACCGGCCACCGCTTCGATGCCCGCCTCGGCCAGCTGCGCCAGGTAGGCGTCGCGACTCTGCTGGAGGACGTTGTTGCGCAGCCACAGGGGCGGTTGCTGGTTGTTGGCCTCGAGTATGGCTTCCCACTGGGCCGGGTAGGCGGCCTGGAGGCGGCGAACAAACCAGCCAGGGTGGCGATGGTGCAGCGCCGGGGCGTCGAACTGCTCCGCTTTGAGAGCATCGAGATCCCGGTCCAGTGCACGCAGCACGCCGTTGACCAGACCGGTCATCCCCGGGGCGCCGATCTCACGACAGGCGTTGACCGATTCGGCCACCACCGCGTGGGGGGCCACCCGGGTGTGCTTGAGTTGATACAGCCCGGCCAGCAGCAGTCCATGAATGATCCGTTTCTTGCCGCTAAGGGGCTTTTGCAGGCAGCGACGGACCTGGGTGTCCAGTTGAGGTAACTGGCGCATCACGCCGTAGGCGATCTCCGCCAGCAGAGCCTTGTCACGGGAGTCGGTCAGCTTGGTTTGGGCCTTGGGCAGGGCCTGGGACAGGGAGTGACCCTGATCGATCACCTGGATGATCACCGAGGCGGCCAGGGCGCGCAGATTGGGTTGGCTCATGACAGTTGGCTTCCCACCTCAAACCACTCTTTGCGGGCATTGAGGATGTCCGCCACCGCCATCGCTTTCTTGCCCGGCAGTTGAAGGTTGGTGAGCACCAGAACGCCGTCGCCGGTGGCCACGCGGATCCCCCGCTTGTCGGCGGACAACACGGTGCCCGGTGCGGCGTTGTGGGCCTCGTCGGCCACTTCACAGCCCCACAGCTTGATGGTCTGCTCGGCCACCTGGAAATGGCTGGCGGGCCAGGGGTTGAAGGCGCGGCACTCGCGCCACAGGGCCAGGGCGCTCTTGCGCCAGTCCACCGCCGCTTCCTCCTTGGAGAGCTTCTCGGCGTAGTTGGCCAAAGCGTTGTCCTGCACCTCGGCGTGCGCGGTGCCCGCGGCCAAAGGCTCCAGGGCTTCCAGCAGCGCCTTGGGACCCAGCTCAGCCAGTTTGGTGTAGAGGCTGGCGGAGGTGTCGCTGTCCTCGATGGGCAGGGCGGCCTTATGCAGCATTGCCCCGGTGTCGAGCCCCTCGTCCATCTGCATGATGGTTACGCCGGTTTCGGTGTCGCCGGCCCAGATAGCACGTTGAATGGGGGCGGCGCCCCGCCAGCGGGGCAGCAGGCTGCCGTGGACATTGATGCAGCCCAGTCGCGGCAGTTCCAGGACCGCCTTGGGCAGGATCAGGCCGTAGGCCACCACCACCATCAGATCGAACTCGATGTTGGCCAGGGTCTGCTGGGCCTCGGGCTTGCGCAGGGACTGGGGCTGGTGCACCGGCAGGTCATGACTCAGGGCCAGCTGCTTCACCGGGCTGGCGGTGAGTTTCTTACCGCGACCGGCGGGCCGGTCCGGCTGGGTGTAGACGGCCACCACCTGGTGGGGCGAGTCTAACAGTGCCGCCAGGTGCTGAGCGGCGAAATCCGGGGTCCCGGCAAATACGATTTTGAGTGCAGTCAAGGTGGCGTCCTAGGAGGCGTGTTTGGCGTCGAGGCGGGCCTGCTTTTCCAGCTTTTGCTTGATGCGCTGGCGCTTCAGCGGGGACAGGTAATCGACAAACAGCTTGCCCTGGAGGTGGTCCATCTCGTGCTGGATACAGATGGAGAGCAGCTCGTCGGCTTCCACGGTAAAGGGATTGCCTTCACGGTCCTGCGCTTCGAAGGTGACGTGCTCGGCCCGCTCCACCTTGGCGTAGATCCCCGGGACGGACAGGCAACCCTCTTCGTTGGTGAAGTGGCCACGCTCCTCCACGATCTTCGGGTTGATGAACACCTTGGGCGCGCTGCGGTCTTCGGAGTGGTCCATGACGATCACCTGCAGGTGTTCGTCAATCTGGGTGGCCGCCAGGCCGATGCCCCGCTCCTCGTACATGGTGTCAAACATGTCGTCCACCAGCTGCTGAAGCGCCGGACCAAAATCGGTGACCGGTTTGGCCAGGGTGCGTAAACGTTCATCAGGAAAACGCAGGACTTCTCTTACAGCCATTGCTAATCTCATTCATATCTATAGGGATTTTGGTAACAACCTGCCTATAATTAGGTTGCTTTGAGGTAATTTTAACCCTTTGCTTCCCCCTTTTACAGGAAAGGCGGGGAGGCGGCATTTTGACAAGGATGTGGGATGAGAATCGTGACCCTCTTGCTGGCGGGCTTGCTGAGCCTGCCGCTGTTCGCCGATACCCTGACGCTCAAGCCCGGCCACCCCCAGACGTACGTGGTGAAAAAGGGCGATACCCTGTGGGACATCTCGGCCCTGTTTCTCGACGATCCGTGGCGCTGGCCTAAATTGTGGGGCGCCAATCCGCAGATCGCCAACCCTCACCTTATCTACCCCGGTGATCGCCTGACCCTGGTCTACCTGGACGGCGAGCCCCGACTGGTGCGCAAGCCGGTCAAACGGATGTCGCCCGAGATGGGGATCCAGTCCAAGGGGGGCGCCATCCCGGCGTTGCCGCTGTCGGTGATTGAACCCTACCTCAGCTACCAGCAGGTGCTGGGGGAGGAGGCGCTGCTGGACACGCCCCAGGTGATCGGCGGTGAGCGCGACGCCACCCGTTACACCATGGGGGACGTGGTGTTCATCAACGCCCAACTGCCCCTGGGGGAGAAGTACGGGGTCTACATGCTGTCCCGCCGTTTCAACGACCCGGACACCCAGGAGTTTCTCGGCCAGGAGGCGCTGATGACCGCCACCGGCCGGGTGATTGAGTCCGGTGAGGTTTCCCGCATCGAGCTGCTCAGCATGCGCCAGGAGGTGAAGCCGGGCCAGCGGGTGATGCCCATCCAGGAAGATCTCATGATGCCCGCCTACATGATGCCCACCGCCGCGCCCGAGGGCGCCGACGGCCGGGTGATCGCTTCCGATGCCATGGTGCGGGAGATCGGGCCCCTGGAAGTGGCCATCATCAACCGGGGCACCCAGGACGGCGCGGCCGCCGGTCAGGTGTATGCCATCCACAAGGAGGGCACCGAGGTGGTGGAGCACAAGGACGGCACCTTCGTTGAACCGGTGGACCGTCGGGCCTACGACAACATGGTGGCGATGATCTCGGATGGGCGCACCATCAAGCAGCCAGAGGTGTACCGGGGAGAGCTGATGCTGTTCAAGACCTACGACCGGGTCAGCCTGGGCCTCATCGTCAACGGCCGTCGCCCGGTGCGGGTGCTGGACCTGCTGGCCCGACCCGAGCCCATGGTGTTCGGCAGTCGCAGTGACTGACACCCTGATGCGCTGGCTGGCCCTGGACGCCGTGTCCGGGCTGGGCCAGCGCAAGAAGCTGGCGCTGCTGGCGGCCCATTCCCTGGAGGCGATATGGGAAGGGGCGGCCCAGGGCCGGTTACCCGGGTTGTCGGCGGCCCAGCAGCGGTCGCTGATCCGGCCGGACCGGGACAGCATCGACGCCGCCCTGGCCTGGCTCAATGCCCGCCCCGACCACCACCTGCTTACCCTCTCCGACCCCCGATACCCCCCGCTGCTCAAACACCTTCCCGACGCTCCCCTGCTGCTGTTTGTGGCCGGCGATCCGACGCTGCTCAGTCGGCCTGCCCTGGCCATGGTGGGCAGCCGCAACGCCTCGCCCGCGGGTCGGGAACTGGCTCAGCACTGGGCGCGCCTGTTGACCGAGCAGGGTTGGCTGGTGATCTCCGGGCTGGCGGAGGGGATCGACGGCGCCGCGCACCTGGGGGCGCTGGAGACGGGGGCCACGGTGTCGGTGGAGGGCAGCGGCCTGGCGGGCGTCTACCCCAGACGTCATCAGTCATTGGCGCAGCGGATCCAGCAGCAGGGCGCCCGAGTCTCCGAGTTCTGGCCCGGGGCCGGGGTTCGCCGTTCCCACTTTCCCCGGCGCAACCGCATCGTCAGCGGTTTGAGCCTTGGAACCCTGGTGGTGGAGGCCAGCCTGCGCAGCGGCTCGCTCATCACCGCGCGCCTGGCTGCGGAACAGGGTCGTGAGGTGTTTGCCGTACCCGGCAGTGTGCTCGATCCCAATCGCGCGGGTTGCCACTATCTGATCCAGCAGGGTGCCAAATTGGTCACTGAGCCGGTCGATATCCTTGAGGAGCTGCTGCCGCAGTTGCCCGAGCCTCTGACGGCGGGGGTGATCGCCCCCTCCGGGGGGGACGTAGAAAATTTGCCAGTCCCCACGTTGTTGGATAGTGTGGGTTATGAAGCGACACCGGTAGATGATGTGGTTGCACACAGCAGGATGCCGGTAGATGTAGTGCTTGAGCAACTGACCGAGATGGAACTGGACGGGTGGGTTGCAGCTGTACCCGGTGGCTATGTTCGGCTTAGGGGGAAACGATGATGTTCGACATTTTAATGTACCTGTTTGAAACCTATGTACAGAGCGATGTTGAACTTTTGTTCGACCGCGAAGAGTTAACCGACGAACTGAGCCGTGCTGGCTTCCGCTCCGATGAGATTGGCAAAGCCCTCATCTGGATCGAGAAACTGGCGGAGCTTCAGGACTCCGACCGCCAACCCTACCTGGTGGGCAACAACCAGGATGGCTTTCGGGTCTTCAATGCCAAGGAGATGGCCCGCCTTGATACCGAGTGCCGCGGCTTTTTGATGTTCCTCGAGCAGGTCCAGGTGCTCTCGCCCACCACCCGGGAGATGGTGGTGGACCGGGTGATGGAGCTGGACGGCGAGCCGCTCTCCCTGGATGACCTCAAATGGGTGGTGCTGATGGTGCTGTTCAACGCCCCGGGCAACGAACAGGCCTACACCCAGATGGAGGACCTCATCTTCGAGGAGCCGGAAGGGCTGCTGCACTGACCCACTGATAAGGGCGCCGATGGCGCCCTTGCTGTTTCAGAAGTGCAGGTGACCTTCGGTGTTGGCCAGTTGGGAGGGTCTGAGGTAATCCCGGTAGCTGTAGCGGTCCAGCTTGCGCGGGTAGGGGGAGGCCGCTTCTTCCTCCGGTAGGGGCTCGGCGGCCAGGGCGTCCAGCCAGCGGGCAAAGCCCGCCTGATGCTGCTCGGCGGTGCTGGCCAGAGCCTCCAGGTAGCCCTGGTTGTGATCCCGCTTTAAGGGCTTGGCGATGGCCTGCAGGCTGGCCGGGTCCGTCTCCGCCAGATAGCGCACCGCCAGGTAGCTCCAACGGTAGGTGCGCTCCAACCCATCGGCATACTCGGTGGCGAACACCCGGGTCAGACTGGGCCGCTTTTCCGCCGGGGTCGTTTGTAGCAGTTCCAGAGCCTGGCGATTCTCCGCACCCTTGGCGATGTACTCCGCCAACCCCTCTGCCCACCACACCATCTGCGCCGGAAAATGGCCAAAGCCTCCGTACTTCACGTATCGCCCATCCAGGTAATGCACATACTCGTGGTTGAGGTTCCAGACGGTAAACTCCGGCAGCCACCAGCCACGAAAGGCAAAGAAGCGCGCCTGGTTGCCCTCAGCCTGGGGCGTCCCCTCGATGTACATGCCGCCGTTATCGGTGCCGATGTCGAACAGCAGTTGGCCGTAGGCGTTGTACTGGCTCCAGTTACGAAACACCACCACTTCCAGATTGTGGTTATGATCATTGGCCACCGGGGTCCGGTCGGTGGCCAGCAGTTGATGGAAGTGATCCTCCTGGGCGGTCAGCCGGGCGCAGCTGTCGGCCAGCTCCGCCTCGGCCAGGTCCTGGGCCCGGATCACCAGGCGCGCACTGCAGCGATGAAGGATGGGCAGAACCGCCTCAGGCGCCGGTACCGTGCAGAGATCCGGGTAGTCCCGGGTGCAGGCCTCCTGCCCCAGGAAGGCGTTCACCAGATAACCCAGGGTGAACGCCTCACCGGCCGCGTCGGCCCGCGTGATCGCATCCTGGCGGGCGATGGCGGCCACCTGGCTGTCCTGGGCTTGGCCAGCCTCGTCATCCAGCAGCAGACGCTGGTGGGCCAGCACCCAGTAGAGGTTTTTCAGTGGCCAGTCCTGGGCGTCGTAACGGGCCTGTGTGCTGGCAGCGAAGGTCATCAGGGTCTGGGTCAACGCCGGTTGGGTCAGGGCCGGGCGCAGCGCACTGGCCTCACCCTGGCGCCGGGCGGTGTGCATCAGCAAACCCGGGGCGCGCAGCAGCTCCCACAGGGCGTACTCCTGGGCCAGGTTGGCCGGCGCGCGCTGGGTGAAGGCGTTGAGCTGACGGACGAGGGCCGGCTGGAGCTCGGCATAGTGTTCGGCCAGATTTGCCTCACCGTAGTAGCGATAGAGGGTGACGGCCCACTGCTCCGCCAGACGGGGGGTGACGTGGGGATCCAGGGTATTGCCCAGGGCGAGCATCCCCCGGTGCAGCTGGGCCCGCTGGGCGCTGCCCAGTTGTTCAGGGTCACCGAAATAGGAGTAGGCCCGCAGGTAGTCAAGCGCCTGCTCGGTGTCTCCCCGTTGCAGGTGGGCCAGGGCCAGAGGCAGCTGCTGGGGATCCGGCGTGCGCCAGTCGTTCAGGGTCAGCGGCGGTGGGGGCGCCACGCTGGAGCAGGCGACCATCAACGCGGTCAGGACTAGCAGGGGGAGTAAACGCATTGTCATTCCTTTGTTTGTTTTTGTATACAATATTCTAGCAATCCCAGGCGATGCAATCTCAGCGGCAGAACTGGTAAAATTCGCTCACACCGCCTTGTGGTTTGGGGGAGTCCATGTCCAAGATCGACCATCAGCTGTTCACTACGCACGAACACGCGCTGGAGCGCGAGTATGAGGTCTGCCCGGAGTGCGGCAGCGAACTGACGATGCGTCACAGCAAGCATGGCCCCTTCCTCGGCTGCCAGAGCTACCCGACCTGCCAATATCGCCGCCCCCTGGTGGAGAAACCGGTGGTGGAGGAGGAGCTGATGGAGGGCACCGAGTGCCCGGAGTGCGGCCACACCCTGGCCCTCAAGTCGGGTCGATACGGCTTCTACATCGGTTGCAGCGATTATCCCCGCTGCCACTACATCGCCAAGGAGGAGCCGAAGGAGCCGACCCAGGAGGTGGCTTGCCCCAGCTGCCGCAGCGGCCACCTGGTGGAACGGACCAACCGCTTCGGTAAGCGCTTCTTTGCCTGCTCGGGCTACCCTAAGTGCAAATACCTTCTCAATTTCCCGCCAGTGGCCCAGCCCTGCCCAGACTGTGGGTGGCCCCTGCTGGTGGAAAAAAACGTGCGCGGACAGCGCCGCTGGCTTTGTCCACAGCGGTCATGCAAATACCAGTCAGAGGCGATATAATCCGCGCCACAAAAACAAAACTTCTGTGACCTACAACAAGGAACTACACCATGAGCACCCCTTTCGTTGCCGTACTGATGGGCTCCGATTCTGATCTCCCGACCATGCAGAGCACCCTTAACGTCCTGAAGGGCTTTGGTATTCGCTATGAAGCCAAGGTGACCTCTGCCCACCGTACTCCGGCCGCTACCCACGCCTACGTCAAAGACGCCGAAGAGCGTGGCTGCAAGGTCTTCATCTGCGCCGCCGGTCTGGCCGCTCACCTGGCCGGTGCCGTTGCCGGCATCACCACCCGTCCGGTTATCGGTGTGCCGGTGGACAATGGTCCGCTGCAGGGCCACGACGCGCTGCTCTCCACCGTTATGATGCCCGGCGGTGTGCCGGTGGCGACCGTGGCCATCGGCAGCGCCGGTGCCAAGAACGCCGGTTACCTGGCGGCCCAGATGCTGGCGGTCGGCGATGATGAGCTGGCGGCAGCGGTGAAAGCTGAGCGTCAGAAGAGCGCCGAAGCCGTTCAAGCCAAGGACGCCGCCCTGCAAGCTAAGCTGGCAGGTTAAGGAGCGGGCGTGAGCCGACTGGTGACCATCAACCAGGCCGCCCAGATCATCGCCGAGGGCGGTGTGGTGGCTTACCCCACCGAAGCGGTATTTGGCCTGGGGTGCGATCCCCGCCACCCGGACGCGGTCCAGCGATTGCTGGCGATCAAGCAACGTCCGGTGGAGAAGGGACTGATCCTGATCGCCGCCAGTTACGGCCAGCTGCTCCCCTACGTGGATGACACCGCCCTGACGCCCCAGCGGCGCCGGGCGGTGCTGTCCCGTTGGCCGGGCCCCACCACCTGGGTGATGCCCGCCAAAGCCAGTGTCCCCGACTGGGTCACCGGCCAATTCGAATCCCTGGCCGTGCGGGTGACCGAACACCCGGTCGCGGCCGACCTATGCTGCGCCTTTGGCGCCCCGCTGGTCTCCACCAGCGCCAACCTGACCGGTGAACCCCCCGCCCGCACCGCCGACGAGGTGCTTCAGGCCCTGGGCGACCGGATCGACGGCGTGGTGATCGGCGACGTTGGGGGGCGGGAAAGCCCCTCCACCATCCTCGACGCCCTGACCGAACAGGTGTTGCGCTCTTAACCCAATCACAAGGAAAGCCCATGGCCCCGGATGCACAGGCGGTAAAAGCCTTCTTACTCGATCTCCAGGACCGGATCTGTCGCGCGCTGGAGGCCGAAGATGGCGGCGCCCAGTTCCAGAAGGATCAATGGCAGCGGGCGGAAGGGGGCGGCGGCGAAAGCCGGGTGCTCAGAGAGGGGGCGGTGTTCGAACAGGCAGGGGTCAACTTTTCCCATGTGATGGGGGCTCAGATGCCGGCCTCCGCCACCGCGCACCGTCCTGAGCTGGCGGGCCGCCGTTTTGAGGCCATGGGCGTGTCCCTGGTGATCCACCCCCACAACCCCCATGTGCCCACCACTCACGCCAATGTGCGCTTCTTTATCGCCGAGAAGGAAGGTGAGGCGCCGGTGTGGTGGTTTGGTGGAGGCTTCGATCTGACCCCCTTCTACCCGGTGGATGAGGACGTGCTGCACTGGCACCGGGTGGCGCAGTCGGTGTGTGAGCCCTTCGGCGCTCAGGTCTATCCCGAGTATAAGCAGTGGTGCGATCGCTACTTCTACCTGAAGCACCGGGACGAGACCCGCGGCGTCGGTGGCCTGTTCTTCGATGACCTCAATGCGCCGGGCTTCGATCAGAGCTTCGCCCTGATGCAGGCGGTGGGTAACGGCTTCCTGGAGGCCTATCTGCCCATCGTGGCTCGGCGCAAGGCGGACGAATACGGTGAGCAGGAGCGGCAGTTCCAGCTCTACCGCCGGGGTCGCTACGTGGAGTTCAACCTGGTGTACGACCGGGGCACCCTGTTTGGTCTGCAGACCGGGGGCCGCACCGAGTCCATTCTGATGTCCATGCCGCCGCTGGTGCGCTGGGAATACCAGTACCAGCCGAGCGCCGACAGTGCCGAGGCGCGGCTCTACGACTACCTCAAACCTCGGGACTGGCTGGCGGAGCTGGCTTAAGAGGGCGCTCTCACCGGGCACCCCTCTTCACGATTACGCATGTGATCCGCCAGGGGGATCAGGGCCTCCAGCATGGCCCGCCGCACCTGGCGATCGCGGACCTCCACCTCCAAAGCGCGTTTCATGCAGTGCAACCACAGGTTGCGCTGGCGCTTGTCGATGGGGAAAGGCAGGTGACGGGCGCGCAGCATGGGATGACCATGGCGCTGCTCGAACAGCGGGGGGCCACCCAGCCAGCCGCTGAGAAACTCAAACAGCTTCTGCTCACTGCCGCCGAGATCCTCCGGATGCAGGGCACGCAGTTCGGCGTAGTCCGAGTCTTGCGCCATCAACTGGTAAAAACGGTGGGCCAACGCCCGCACCACCGGCTCGCCGCCCATGCGCTCGTAGGCGCTCTGCGGTTGCTTAGGACTCAGGTGTCGGCGTATAAGTGACAGCATCTACTTCCCTTCAATCGTTTGGACCCATGGATCAATACGCGGTATTCGGCCACCCCATCGCCCACAGTCAATCTCCGTTCATCCACCAGGCCTTCGCCGAGCAAACCGGCCAGGCGATGGTCTACCGCGCCATCCTAGCACCCAAGACGGGCTTTGCCGACGCCGTGGCGGCCTTTCGCGCCGAGGGCGGGCGGGGCGCCAACGTGACCCTGCCGTTTAAGGAGGAGGCGGTGGCCCTCTGTGACCAACTGACTGAGCGGGCGCGCCTGGCCCAGGCCGTCAACACCCTGCATTGGCAGGAGGACGGCAGCTTGCTGGGGGACAACACCGACGGCGCGGGTCTGGTGGCGGATCTGCTGGCTCAGGGCGCGCCTTTGGCCCAGGCCCGCGTGCTGCTGCTGGGCGCGGGGGGCGCCGTGCGTGGGGTACTGCTGCCTCTGCTGGCCTGTCAGCCCAGTGAGCTGGTGATCGCCAACCGCACCGCCGACAAGGCGCACCAGCTGGCGGCGCAGTTTGCCGGGCTGGGACCGGTACGCGGTGTGGGGCTGGACGGCATCGAGGGTACCTTCGATGTGGTCATCAACGGCACCTCCGCCTCCCTCAGCGGCGCGCTGCCGCCGTTGCCACCGGCCTGTCTGAAGTCCGGTGGTGTCGCCTATGATATGGCTTATGGCACTGAAGCGACGCCGTTTCAGCGCTGGGGCCGGGCGCAGGGGGCCGGCCAGAGCCTGGCGGGGCTGGGCATGCTGGTGCAACAGGCCGCCGAAAGCTTTGCGTTGTGGCGAGGGGTGCGTCCCAAGGTGCAGCCGGTCTACGACCGCTTGATGCGTCGGCTTCAGGAGGGAGAATGAATCAACAGATCCTGTTTAACGATCATGTGGAGATCCAGTGGGAGCAGGGGTGGGCCCAGTTCGACGCCATGGTGGCCGGCCAACGGGTGCCCTGCCTGGTGGGGCTGAATACCCTGGCTAATAAGCTGGACAGCACCCTGACCACGGCGGAAGAGGCCGCCGCGGCCTTTGAGCAGCTGCGCTTCGATCTTGAAGCGGAAGCGGAGCGGCTGATCGAGGACGACGCCTTCGACGCCCAGGGGCGGATCTGGCTCGGCCACCCGCCCATCTGAGTCAGCCTTGGCGCTCCGCCAAGTACTGGTTTTTCAAACGCACGTAGTGGGCAGAGGATTCCTTGAGGAAAGCCCGCTCCTCTTCGGTCAGCGGACGAGCCTGCTTAACCGGGCTGCCAATATAGAGAAAGCCACTCTCCAACCGCTTGCCCGGAGGCACCAGGGCCCCGGCCCCGATGATCACCTCGTCTTCAATCACGGCGCCGTCCAGCAGAATGGCCCCCATGCCCACCAACACCCGGTCACCGATGATGCAGCCGTGCAGCATCGCCTTGTGCCCCACAGTCACATCCTCGCCGATGATCAGTGGAAAGCCATCGGGATGACCGTTCCCCGGACGGGATACGTGCAGCACGCTGGCATCCTGGACATTGGTGCGCGCGCCAATGCGGATGAAGTTGACGTCCCCCCGGGCCGCCACCAGGGGCCAGACGCTGCTGTCGTCGCCCAGGGTGATGTCGCCATAGAGCACGGCGCTGTCTTCGATAAAGACCCCTTCGCCCAGTTCTGGTGTGTTACCCATATAGCTGCCTACGGTCATGGCGGACTCCTCAATGCAATGAATGGCGGCCATTATACCCGCCATTGATGGCTTTCCGAGCGGTTGGGCTCATCGCGGTGAAAAAGCCTTGCGCTGTCGGCCGCCCTCCCTATAATGCGCCCTCACGTTAACGGCGCAGGGCGGGTCGCAAGGCCAAACCCCTAACCGGTTAACTCGGCGTCAGCCGCTCAATAAACTTCATCGAAAAAGGCCTTGACCTGATGAGTTTGCTGAGTAAAATGGCGCTCCGCTTTGAGAGTTGAGCCGAAAGGCACAAAACTTAAAGTTTTGAAGAATGGCATTCGCTTCGAAAGAACGAAAAAATTGCTTGACTTCACTAAGGGACAGCGTAGAATGCGCATCCCGCTTCGGTAAGAATTCGAAGCGCGCTCTTTAACAATTAGTCAGACAATCTGTGTGGGCACTCACGCGGGATTGAGATTTCATCATTTATCTCAATGCTAACTGAGTGACACCAAGTTAATTCAGTATTCATTGAGTAGGTC
>NZ_JAHVHV010000006.1 GCF_019802085.1 Ferrimonas balearica | reverse complement strand
GCCTGGTGGCAATAGCGTTGTGGACCCACCTGATCCCATGCCGAACTCAGCAGTGAAACGCAACCGCGCCGATGGTAGTGTGGGGGTTCCCATGCGAGAGTAGGTCACCGCCAGGCACCCATTCAGAGAGAGGCCCATCCGCAAGGATGGGCCTTTTTCGTATCTGAAGATGGCTACACCAATCTGCTTCAGCCTCCTTCTGGACCGAAACTGAAGAAAACTTCCCGTTGGAGTCGGCGGCGGTTTACTCCCATGGTCAGTTGGGTTACATCTAACTCCATGGTGACTTTTTTCGGCTCTAATGCCCCGGCCGCGCCCAACCCGGATCGCGCCCTCGACGATTTTATCCAGCAGCATCCCACCCTGTATGGGGACCTCCTCTATCCCGCTTTCGATCTGCGCCTGCTGTACGACTACCTCAAGGTGGCGTGCGGTGATGAGGTGGCGAATCGGGTGCTGAGCAGTGTGGACATGGGGGCTCGCGAACTGGCGGAGCGGCAGTTTATCCTGGCCTGGCAGATGCTGCGGGCCATGGAGTTGGCGGCCGAGGTCTTGCCCGGGCCTGCCGCCGGGATCCGCTTCGGGGCCATCTTTACGCCGGAGGATCTGGAGGGGTTGCAGGGCCCCCTGTCCCACAGTCGAACCCTGGCCGAGGCCTATCACATCACCCGGGAGAACCCGAACCTTACCGGCAGCTTCACGGACAACCTGGAGCGGGTGGTGGACGGTGCCCTGGTGGTGCGCAGCATCAACATTGCCCAGATAGAACGTCATACCCTCCAGTTCGTGTTCGAGCAAGGCGTTGGCTCCATGCTGGCCATTGCCCAGGCTCTTACCGGTCACCCGGTGCGACTCAACTACGTCACCTTCTCCGCTTGCGGTGCAGAGACTCCGGAGGTGGGTGCCTATGAGACCCTGTTGGGGTGCCCGGTGCGCTTCGAGGGGGAATTTTTCGAGTGGAGCATCGACCTGGCGGAACTGGAAGCGCCGGTGCTGTGGCGACCCAGCGCGTCCGCCCTTCAGCAAGAGCAGACGCTGCCGGATCCCGATGATTCGTTGGTCAACCGCATTCTGGGTTTGTTGCTGAGTAACCCCGAGTCCCCCCCCACCCAGGAGCAGTTGGCCGAACACCTGGTGCTGTCCCAGCGCACCCTGCGTCGACGGCTGAGCGAACTGGGGACCTCCTATCAACGCATCCTCAATCAGGTGCGTTGCCAGCTGGCCATCGAGTGGCTGCAGCGGGGGGAGCACGACATTGAGTGGATAGGGGAACGGCTTGGCTTCAAGGATGTGAGCAACTTCCGCCATGCGTTCAAGCGCTGGGTGGGGAAGCCTCCCGGTGCCTTTCTCACCGAAGACCAACTCTAAGTCCCGGATTTCTGACTAAACTTGCTTTTCTGCTGACCCCGATTAACTCAGCGGAGAAGCCCTATTGGCTGATCGATCCCGCTCCCACAGCGCCGCAAAGCACGCCGGGCCCATGCCGTCATTGGCCCTCGGCGCCTTTTGGCTTGGTGACGCCTTTATCGACCCTGCCGCTCAGAGTGTGCGGGTCGGCGGCCAACAGGCCCGCCTCTCCCAACGCGCCCTTCAACTGCTCCTGGCCTTAAAGGCGAGCCCTGGGGAGGTGATCTCCCGGGCGCACCTGCGAGAGGCCCTGGGCAACGGTCAGCCCCTGTCCGATGGCACCTTGACCCACCTGATGACCGAGCTGCGCCATGCCCTGGGGGACGATCCCCAGCACGGCCGTTACATCGAGACCTGCCCGGGCCAGGGCTATCGACTCAAAGAGACGGCGCTGGCCTCCAAGGGTCACGGATTGGTGACCGGTGGCGGCTGGCGCGAACTGGCCACCTTAGGGGCGGAACTGCGCTCCAGCCGGGTGATCCAGGTCAGCGCCGGCTTCTTCATTGTGGCCTGGCTGCTGCTTCAGGTGGCGGCGGTGGTGTTCCCCATGCTGGACCTGCCCGCGGTGGCCTACAAGGTGGTGGTGCTGCTGTTGACCCTGACCCTGCCGATCCTGCTCTACGTCACCTGGGCCCGGGAGTTGAGGGCTCGGCGCCAGCAAGTTCGTCAGGGGGTAACGCCGGAGATCAAGCGCACCCTGCGTCGTCGCTCCGGTGCGGAAGCGGGGGCCATCCTGCTGTTGAGCCTGGCGGCGCTTGGGATCGGGGCCCACGTGTTTTACGGCCTCAACCAGCCTGAGGCGGCGCCCTCGCCACGGATAGCGGTACCGGCCCATTCGGTGGCGGTGCTGCCCTTTGTCAAACGCACCGACGTGGCCCTGCCCAACTACTTTGTCGAGGGGATCCAGGGGGATCTCATCACCAGCCTGTCCGCCACCGGTCAACTCAAGGTGGCGTCGATGCGGGCCACCCAGGATGTCAGCACCTCGGCGTCACTCTCCGCCCTTCGGGAGCGTCTGAGGGTGCGCTACGTCATTGAGGGGGCGGTCAGCCGCCAGGGCGAAGCGCTGCTGGTTCAGGTGCACATCAGCAGCACCGAGGATGGTTACCAGAACTGGCAGCAAAGCTTTACCGGCCGGGACGATGAGCTGCTCGAACTGGCTCAGCGGCTCTCCCGCCAGTTGTGGCTGGCTATGGGGATCTTACTGCCGGAGCTCGACCAGTCCGAGCCGGTGCTCACCTACACCCGGGACGTGACCGCCTATGACCACTACCTGCAGGCCCGGGCCCTGATGCGGGACACCCCTACCGAGGGGGCTCTGCAGGAAGCCGAGTCCCTGCTGCTTCAAGCCCTGGAGCGGGACCCGGAGTTTGCCATCGCCTCCGCGGCCCTGTGTGAGGATTACCTGCGGCTCTACATCAAGACCAAGGCCAGTGAGCAGTTCGACGCCGCTCAGCGGGCCTGCGAACACGCCAGTGACTTCCCCCTGAATCACCTGGATGCCCTGGCCACCCTGGGCCAGTTGCAGCGTTTGGCTGGCGACTTGCCAGGGGCGGAGCGCTACTACCGCCAGGTGCTGGCCGAACAACCGGACCACGCCGATGCCCTGGTGGGGATCGCCGCCCTGGCGGCCCGGCGTGGTGATCTGGTGACCGCAGAACACCACTACCAGCGGGCCCTGGCGGCAGAGCCAGGCTATTGGCGTCATTACCACCTCTACGGAGTGCACCTGTTCGGGGTCGGGGATTACGCCGAGGCCGCCGCCCAGTTTCGCCGGGTGACCCTGCTGCAACCGGCCTACGGCCCGGCCTTCAATAACCTGGGCGGGGCGCTGCTGCTGGAGGGCGACCTGGACGGGGCCATCGAGGCCTGGCGTCAGGCGCTGGAGGTGGCCCCCACGGCATCCACCTACTCCAACCTGGGCAGCGTCTACTTCTTCAGTGGCCTGTTCCCCGAAGCGGTGGCGATGTACGACTTGGCCCTGGCGATGCGGCCGATGGATTACACCTACCACGCCAACCGTGCCGATGCCCTCAAGCGGATCCCCGGCGAGGGGGGGGCCAGTCAGGCCGGCTTCCGAGAGGCCCTGGCCCTGGCTGCGGAGAACGAACGCATCAATCCCTCGGATGAAACCCTGCTGGTGCAGATGGCGCGCTACCAGGCGGAGCTGGGCGCTTGTGACAAATCGACAATTTATCAAGCCAGAGCAATGGCTTCGCCGTCAGATGACCCCTATGTTTACTATGATTTAGCCCTGGCCCAGATCCCCTGTGGCCAGCCAGAGGATGTGATGAGGTTTATTCGTCGAGCACTGGAGTTAGGCTACCCTTGGGCCCTCCTCGACAAGGATCCCCAGTTTGAACCCTATCGCGCCCACATCGACAGGTTACAACCCACCCTGTGACGATAGAGGAAGCGATGATGAACCGACTCCTGCTGCTGGCCGCGCTGCTGCTGAGCGCCGCCGCCCACGCCAACGACAAAACCCTGTATCTCCACTACAGCCTAAACGCCGACGGAAACTGTGCCCTGACCATCGATCGTGTGGACGACGGTCAGAACAGCGACCCGGACAGCGGCTGCACCAGCAGTAACGCCCCCCTGTGCGCCGCCGACAGCAAACCCGCCGCCTGCGTCTGTGGCAAGAAGGACGACAAGGTGAAGTGGAAGCTCAGCAAGGACAGCACCCTGGGGGATGGGGTGCAGTTCACCCTCACCTTTACCGCCCCCACCGACGCCACCGGCAAGGCGTTCTCGCCGTTCAAGAACGAGAACCAGTGCGGCAGTGAGTTCTCCTTCACCAACGCTCAGAACTGCACTCTGGGGGATTTTGCCTACTTCGATGCCCTGAGCTTCGAGTACCAGGTGGTGGCCAGCAATGGCGTGGCCCGGGGGGAGGAGGGATCCATCTACTGCGAGGCGGACCCCCGCATCGTGGTAGAGCAGTAAACCCGGCCCCGCAGGGCCGGGGCGGTCACTGGCTGCAGGTGCCCAGGCTGGGATCCAGGCTGTCGATCCATTGGCGGACCAGGGCCACGGCGTCGTCGTGGACCAGGGCCCGCCCGATGGGGGGCATCCGGTCCTTGGCGTCCAACTGGGCCATGCGGTAGGGCAGGATGGAGTTGGCGCCGTCACCGGGCACGATGTCGTAGTCCAGGCCGGCGGCCCCGCCGTCGTAGCCGGGGGGCTGCTTACAGATCCCGTACTCCATGGTGGTGTGATCCACGAAAAAGCCCAGGCGCAACCCGGACAGGCTGGCGAAGCCCTCCGGCCGGTGGCAGTGGGCGCAGTTGATGTCCAGGTAGCCCTTGGCCCGGTCGGTGAGGCTGGCCGAGCTGTCGTACAAATCCGCCGCGGTGGGGATGTCGTCCGGCACCCGGTCGAGCCAGCCTTTGGCCAGCCAGGCCTGCAACTGGTTGTCGCCGTCCTCGCCGGGACGGTTGAGCAGCCGCGCTTTGAGACCGATGGGGCTGAAGCGGGCCACCTCACCGTCGCTCCACTGGTGGCACTGCTTGCACTGGGGCTGTGACGGCACCTCGTAGTTGAAGCTCAGGGTCTGGTCTCTGTGGGTCATTTCGTGGGCCACCAGGGCGCCGGCGGGGGTGAACTGGGCCTCGTCCCCTTGCCACAGATAGGGCAGGGCCACCCAGCCGCTCTCCCGATGGATCAGCAACCGGGTTTCGATCAGCCGTTCGTTGTCCTCGCCGGACAGTGCGGTGTCCGAGGGCAGGGCGAAGGTCTTCACCAGCACGGTGCCCACCGGCAGCCCCAGGGTCTCGGTGTCGTGGTAGGTCATTTGACTGCCCGGGGGCAGAAAGAGGAAGCGGTACTTGCTGGCATAGTCGGAGAACAGCGCCGTGGTCAGCTGGTAGAGCTCACCGGGCTGGCGCGGGTCCCGGGTGGGTATCGCCGAGTCGACAAAGAGCCCGTACTGGGAGAGCCGCTCGCAGTTCTCCTGCATCAGCGCTTCCCAGTTCACTTCGCTGGTGGTGGCGTCACAGGGGGAGTCGGCGGTGGGCGGATCGGGATCCGGGGTCACCGGCGGGGGCTCGGGCGGCGTGGGTTCTGGGGTGGAGTCGCCACCGCCACCGCAACTGGCCAACCCCAGGATCAGGGGAATAAGCAGGTACTTCATGGATTGGGTTCCCAAAGAAAAAGGGCCGGCGAGTGCCGGCCCTTGAGGTGGCTTACTGGGAGCAGCTGGCCGCGGGCAGGCGGGTGATCCATTCGCGGATCAGGTCCACACCGGCGTCGTGGGCCAGGCTGCGGCCAATCTCCGGCATCCGGTCGCCCGGATCGGTGCTGGCCATGCGGTAGTGCATGATGGAGGACTCCGGATCACCGGGGACGATGTCGAAGCCCAGGCTGCCACCACCGTAGGCCACCGGCGACTTGCACTCGCCGTGGGCCTGCTCGTTGCCCGCGTAGGGACGCCAGTACTCCAGCTTGAGGCCGGTGTTGGAGGCGTTGCCCTCGGGGCGGTGGCAGTGGGCGCAGTTGATGTCCAGATAGCCCTTAGCCAGATCCATCACCTGGGCGTCGGTGGCGCCGGAGAGGTCGCCGTTGCCCAGCAGCTCGAAGGCGGGCACCGTCTGCACCGTGGCCAGGTCCGCCGGCACGCCGGTCAGGATGCCGTGGCCGGCCCAGTGGGTCAGCTGGTTGGCGCTGCCGTCGTTGTAGGCGTAGTCACCGTTGAGGTAGCGCGCCTTGGGCCCGATGGGCATAAAGCGGGCGATGCCGTCGTCGCCACTGAACTGGTGACACTGCTTGCACTGGTTGATGCTGGGCACCACGTAGTCGAACTCGATGGTCTCGCCCTGGTGCACCACGGACTGGTTCATGATGCTGCCGGGCTTGGCCAGCCCCGCTTCGTCCTTGGCCGCGTTCCAGACGTAGGGCAGGGCACTCCAGCCCGCTTCACGGTGGATAAGCAGACGAGTCTCGAGGATCTCCTCGTTCTCGTTGCCCGGGGTGGCGGTGTCGTCCGGCATGGCGAAGGTTTTCACCAGCACGGAGCCGACCGGGAAGTCGAACACCTCCTGATCACTGTACTCGGCCGCCTGGCCGCCGGGCACAAAGACGTAGCGGTACTTGGTGGCGTAGTCGGTGAACAGGGCGCTGTTCAGGTCGTAGGGCAGGCCGCCGCTGTTGGCCACCCCTTTGGGGTTGGTGCTGTCGGCAAACAGGTTGTAGTCGGACAGGTTGGGGCAGTTGGCGCCCAGCAGGGCCGCCCAGTTCACTTCGCTACCACTGGCTTCACAGAGGCTGAGGTCGCCGTCGCCCACCAGGCCGCCTTCCCCTTCGCCAATGCTGCCGCCGTTGCCGATGATCTCGCCGCCGTCACAGCCTTCGGTGTCGTCGTCGATGCCGCAGCCGAACACCTGGTCACCGAAGGTGACGGTGTGCACCGGCAGAGAGACCTGGGTACAGGCCATCAGGTTCTGCTGGCTGCTCTCGTAGAGCACGTCCGGGGTGGCCAGGTCACCCGCGGAGTGGTCGCCGGCGTAGAGCTGACCCAGGCTGACGTCGCCGTTGTTGGAGACACAGACGTTGTCGCTGCCGTCCTCGGCGAAGGGGGCTTCCTGGAAGTAGAGGCTGCCCATGGGGCTATTGGCGATCGCCTCCCCCATGCCATCGTACAGGATGGCCGGGAAGACCCCGTGGATCCCCTGGTAGGCTTCGATGATGTCGGTGATCAGGTAGCCGTTGGGGTTGCTGCCGCTGTTGCTGATGTCGTTATCGTGGATGTGCACGTTACGGGGTACCGCACGCCAGCCATCGTCGATCACCCCGCCGGGCATGGCGTAGTTGGGGATGAAGGCGCCCTCGATGTCCTGCTCGGCGATGAAGAAGCTCGTGGCGGTGATGGAGAGGGTGTCGTGGTCCCGGATGGTGTTGTTGAAGATCTCCACATCCCGGGTGGAGAGGATGATCACCCCGGTGCCCGGCGGCACGATGTGCACCCCTGCGGGGTTGGCACTGGCGTTGGCGAAGTTGTGGGTGTTGTTGCCTTCCACCAGGTTGTTGAAGATCCGCACGCTGCTTCCGTAGCGGTGGTTGCCGATGGGCAGGTCGAACACCAGGATCCCGCCGGTGTTGCCGATGGCCTGGTTGTCGTAGACGTCGGCGTACTTGGAGTTCTCGATCTCAATCCCCGCCACGTTCTCCTTGGCGATGTTGCGACGCACCACGATGTACTCGGACTGGCCGACGTAGATACCGGCGTCCGCGGAGCCGCGCACGTAGGTGTCTTCGATCAGGATGTTCTGACACTCCACCGGGTAGAGGCCGTAGGCGCCGTTGTCCTCGTCCAGATCCCCCTCCCAGACGGTGGCCAGTCGACGCAGGATGATGCCGTTGGAGTTTTTCAGCTTGATGCCGTTGTTCTTGGCTTCGTTGACGGAGAGATCCTGGATGGTGATGTTGACCGCGTTCTGCACGAAGATGCCGTCACCGGAGTCCGCCTGGGAGAAGTCCAGCACTGTGGCGTCCTGGCCGTAACCCATGATGGTCACGTTCTTGGCGAACACGCCATCGCCGTCGGCGTCGCCGTCAAACAGCAGGGTCCGGTCCAGCATGAAGGTGCCTTCCGGCAGCACGATCACATCGCCGCTCTGGGCGTTGATGAAGGCCTCGGTGATGTTGGCACCCAGGTTGTCCCCGGCTTCCACAAAGATGGCCCCTTCCGGGAATTCCGGTCCGGAGGGCTCGGGGGTGGTCGGGGGGGCTGGCTCGGTGATCTGAACGGTATCGTCGTCGCTGCCGCAACCGGCGAGGGTCAGGGCCACTGCTGACGCTAAAAGCGTAGGCAGCAACCAGGATGGCTTCTCCCGCATCTTGTTATCTCCACGTTATTGTTATGTGATTCGGTCGTAACTTCGAACACTCGTTTAATAAAATCAATGTGCGAAGTGGCCAACGTGGCGGACATGAGCCAATAACAAGGGCGCAGGAAATTGTGAAGCGGAGTAGAAAATGTGGACTTTGCTGGGCATTTGACCAAGGGTGGTGGCAATATCTACTGTTCGAACCAGGTCTATACCGATAAAAAAGTGGAATAAAACCATGAGCTCCGAAGCACAAGTGCCGCAAGCCGAAAATGGGCGTCTTGCCCGGGTACTGGATGGCATCGAACGGGTGGGTAACAAGCTCCCCGATCCCGCCATTCTTTTCCTTTGTCTGATGGTGACGGTTTGGGTGGTGTCCGCCATCTTTGCCAGCATGACCTTCACCGAGATCGATCCCCGTACCGGTGAAGCCGTCGTCATCAAGAACCTGCTGACTGCTGAAGCGTTAACCGGCTTCCTCACCAGCATGGTGACCACCTTCACCGCCTTCGCCCCCCTGGGCGTCGTGCTGGTGGCCATGCTGGGTGTCGGCGTGGCCGAACACTCCGGCTTCATCAACACCGCCTTGAAGAAGATGCTCAAGGTGACCCCGCTGAAGCTGCTGACCCCCGCCGTAGTGGTGGTGGGCATCATCTCCCACACCGCCACCGACGCGGGTTACGTGGTGGTGATCCCGCTGGCCGGCGTGATCTTCTACGCGGTGGGCCGTCACCCCATTGCCGGCATCATGGCCGCCTTTGCCGGGGTGTCCGGTGGCTTCTGCGCCAACTTCATCCCCTCGGCCATCGATCCCCTGCTGCAGTCCTTCACCCAGGCCTCGGCCCAGATCACCGATCCCAGCGTTCAGCTCAACCCGCTGAACAACTGGTTCTTCGCCGCCTCCTCCACCCTGCCGATCATCGCCATCATCTGGTACCTGACCGACAAGGTGATGGAGCCGCGCCTGAACAAGAACACCCCCCTGGACGAGGGCATCGAAGCCCCCGCCATGGACGAGATCAGCGACCGCGAAAACAGCGCCTTCCGCAAGGCCAGCCTGGCCATGGTCGCCGCCATGGTTGCTGTCGCCGCCATGGCCATCCCGGAGTCCTCCACCCTGCGTGATGCCGACGGCTCCCTGGCCAGCTTCAGCGCCCCGCTGATGCAGGCCATCGTGCCCCTGATCTTCATCTTCTTCGTCATCCCCGGCGTGGTGTTCGGTTACGCCAACGGCGCGTTCAAGAGCTCCGCCGACATCATCAAGGCGATGAGCAAGGCGATGGAAGGCATGGCCGCCTACATCGTGATGGCCTTCTTCTGTGCCCTCTTTATCGCCGCCTTCGCCCAGTCCGACCTGGGCGTGCTGCTGGCGGTGAAAGGCGCCAACTTCCTGAAGGCCATGGGCATGCCCGCGGGCGTGACCATCGTTGGCATGATTTTGCTGGTGGGCTTCGTGAACCTGTTTATGGGTTCCGCCTCCGCCAAGTGGGCCCTGATCGGCGCCGTGCTGGTGCCCATGCTGATGGAGCTGGGGATCTCCCCGGACCTGTCCCAGGCCGCCTACCGAATCGGTGACTCCTCCACCAACATCATCACCCCGCTGATGCCCTACTTCCCGCTGGTAGTGGTGTACTGCCAGAAGTACGTGAAGAGCACCGGCATCGGCACCCTGATCGCCGCCATGCTGCCCTACTCCCTGGCGCTGCTGGTGGGCTGGACCGCCTGGCTGCTGATCTACTGGACCATCGGCCTGCCGCTGGGCCTGGGCGCCTCCTACACCTACGGCATGTAATTGCCCGGGTGATACCGCCTAAAAAAGGGGCCGCACTTGCGGCCCCTTTTTTGTGCGGCTCATTCGGCAAATCGGTTGATTTCGGCGGGCAGGCGCCAAAATACCTCATAGCGGTCGCCGGGCTGGTCGGGGTCGGACAACAGGCGATGGCCCTGGGGGCAGCGGTAGTGCGGATGGTCATCCAGCGCCGCTTGGGGGTGGCGCCTCACGTCGTGGCCTTCATAGGGCTTACCACAACGTCGGCAATGCACCGTGACCTGCTCCTGCTCCATCAGTCGCCACAGGGGCCGGTGCAGGGTGTCGGCAAGCACGCTGGGGGTGGGGAAGGGAGTCGACCAGTCGGCGCGATAGCGCCGCAGCCAGTGGATCCCTTCGGGTCGGCAGCGTCCGCTTGCCTGCTCTAGCTGGGCGAGCAATGACTGGGTGTCGACCCGGTAGCGGTTGCCGCCGAAAACCACATCGAGGCTGGAGCCTGGTGGCGCGGTATCCTTGAGCTGGGCCCATTGGCGCTCGACCCTCGCCTGTCCGCTGGGGTATCGCCTCAGTCGAACCAGCGCGCGCAGCCCGCCGCCGGTCAGCAGCAAGGGCCAGAGCAGCAGCTCCCAAGCAGAGACGCGAACGTGCTCGCCGTAGCGCCACTCGAAGCGATCGAAATGGCGCAGGGCAAAACGCAGCCGAATCAGGCCGGCGACCAGCGTAACGTCCAGGTAGCTCAGAATCAGGATCAGGAAAAGGGTCATCAGCGTTCCTTGCTGAAAGGGGATGGCCATAACCTAAGCCATCCGCCGGGTAAGATCAGCCGTCGACCCTGCTCACGTACTCGGCCATCGCCTTGCGGCTGACCTTAAGCCCGCCATGGTGGCCGTCGCTGGGCCAGGGCAGGTAGCGGCGGGGGCGCATAAAGCGGGGCAGCTTCTTGAGCAGCCGTTTCTCCCACAGCTCCGGTTGCCAGGAGCCCTTGACCACCGCCACCGGCAGCTGGCCAAACTCCGTGTCCGCCACGGGCACCACCACCGCCTCCTCGACGCCGTCACAGCGCTTGAGCACCGCTTCGATCGCCTCCGGCTGCACGTTCTCGCCGCCGCTGATGAACATGTTGTCCGCTCGGCCCAGCACCTTGAGCTGCTCGCCCACAAACACTCCCAGGTCCCGGGTGGCAAACCAGCCATCGGCATCGAAGGGTTGGCTCAGTGCCCCGTTGGCGTAGTAGCCCATAAAGCGGCAGTCGCCCCGCACCTCAATCAGCCCCGCTTCGATGCGGACTTGCCTTCCCGCCAGGGGGTAGCCGGACAGGCCCTGATCGTTGGCGGGCCCGGTGGTGATCTGGCTGCCCATCTCGGTCATGCCGTAGCTGGTCAGCACCTTAAGCGGATAGGGTTTGAGCCGCGCCAGCAGTTGGCTGGGGATGGGGCCGCCGCCCAACAGCAGGGTGGTGACCGAGGCCAGCACCTGCTCGGCGTCCTTCCGCTCCAGCAGCCGCATCAGCTGGGTCGTCACCAGGGACAGGTGGGTGATCTTCTGGCTCTGCAGGTTGCTGGCCAGATCCGTCTTGTGGGGTAGCACCATGGTGGCGCCACAGGTCAGGCAGCGGAACAGGATGGCCATGCCACCGATGTGGAACAACGGCAGGCTCAAAAGCCAGCGATCCCCCCGGGCCAGGGGCGTTTGGTCGTGGCTGCCCTCGGCCGCCGCCAAATGCTGTTGCAGGTTGTGCATCGCCGCCTTGGGGTGGCCGCTGGAGCCGGAGGTGAGCACCAGGGTCAGGGGCCGCTCGGTGTCCACCTGCCAGGCCTCGGCACCCTGGCCGCTGACCAGGGTGAGGGCGCGGACGCCGGTGGGGGGCGTCGACTCGCTCCAGCACCAGCGGATGTCGAGCTCCTGGATCAGCCGGTCACGCTGGTCGTCGGGGAAGCGGGGCGAGATTGGAACAAACACCGCGCCCAGTCGCAGGGCGGCGAACAGCAACAGTACCGCCTCCTGGCGGTTGCTGCCCAGGTAGCCCAGGTGTTCGCCGGGGCGCACCCCCTGGGCCGACAGGTGATGGGTCAGGGCGGTGACCCGGCCATCCAGCGCTTCGTAGGTCAGCTGACCCTCGGGGCCACAGAGGGCCAGGGCATCCCCCCAGCGCCGGGCCGCGCTGTGCAGGGGGCAGACAATGCGAGTCATAGTGCGTTGAGCTCCGCTTCGGGGATCAGCGGCTTGGGCTGGCCCCAGGGGTTGGCGCTCACCAGGTCCGCCTCCAGGGCGGACAGGGTATCCAGCCCCGGCAGGCTATTGGGGGTCAGGGTCTGGGCCAGCCAGGCCAGCTGGGTGAGGCCGACGTTGCTCTCGAAGCTGGAGGATAGCACCACCGTCACCCCGTCCAGGGTGGCGGCCTCGGTCAGCGCCTGCAGGCGCGCCAGGCTGCCGATCAGCGTGGGCTTGAGCACCAGGGCCTTCACGCCGGGCAGCGACTCATACTCGTAGTCCGACGCCTGGGTGGTTTCATCCAGGGCCAGGGGCAGCCGGTACTGCTGATGCAGGCGCAGGCTGTCCACCAGGGTGGCACAGGGCTCCTCCACGTACAGCAGGTTCTCCCGGGGCACCGCCAGGGCAAACTCCGCGGCACTGGCGTAATCCCAGCCCCGGTTGGCGTCGATGCGCAGCTTGAGCTTGGGGTGGCGGGCCAGCAGGGCGAACACCAGGTCCAGCTCTTCGCGCAGGGGGGCCCGGGCCAGCTTCAGCTTGAGCTGCGAAGGCACTTCGGTCAGGGCGTCAAACTGGGCCAGCTGCTGCGTCGGTGTCCCGCTCAGCAGGGGTACGGTTGGGGGCAGCGTCAGGCGCCCCTCTCGGGTCAGTTGCCACTGGGCGCAGTCGTAGGCGAAGCGGGCGGCGGGGGGCAGGCTGTCCGGGCCGGTCTGACCCTGGGCGACCGCCATCAGGGCGTCTTGGCACTGGGCCAGAGATTCCCGGGAGAAGCCGGGCAGGGGGGCGCAATCGCCCCAACCCACGCGGTCGTCCTGAACCAGTTTTACCAGCAGCCCCTGGCGTTGTGACAGGGCCTGGCCCTGGAACCGCAGCGGCGTGTTCAGGGCCAGGGAGTAGGGGTAGAGGATCATCAAAGTCCCTTTTGCTCAATGGGGTGGATCAGCGGATCCGGTGCAATGGGCGCAGTGTAGCAAGAAAGGCGTCGGGGCGGGCCCGGTGGATGTTGTGGCCGGCCCCGGGGATCACCCGATGCTGCCAGTGGGGCTGGGCCTGCTGCCACTGCCGGGCCAGGGTGGTGAACTTGCTGTCCTGCTCGCCGGTGAGCAACTGGGCCGGGAAGGGACAGGGCAGGGCGCGCAAGTCCCCCTGGTGGCCCAGGCTGGTGCCCAGATAGAGGGCAGCGAGGGCCTGCGGGTCGTTATGGCGGCGGGCGGCCACCAGCGCGGCCCGGGCGTCGGGGTCGAGATCGGCAAACACTCCTTGTTGATACCAGGCGTCGAGCCACCGCTCCACCGGCTCCGATTGCATCCGTTGGTGCCAGGCGCCGTCGCTGGCCAGCCGGGCTCGGCGCTGCGCCAACTCGGTGAGGCCCGGGTGGGCGGACTCCAGGGTGAGGCTCAGCAGGCGCCCAGGGGCGCGCTGGGCCAGGTGGAGGGCCAGGCGGCCCCCCAGGGAGTAGCCCAGCAGGTGGAAACGGTCGTACCCGGCCGTGTCGAGGCTGGCCAGGAGCAGATCCGTTACCGTCTCGAAGGCGGGCAGGCTGTCCAGGGGGCAATGGCGGCTCAGGCCGTGGCCGGGCAGATCCAGGGCCAGGCAGTCAAAGCCTTCGCCCAGGGCCTCTGGCCAGTCCCGGTGATCCCCCAAAAAACCGTGCAGCAGCACCAGCGGTGCCCCCTGGCCCCAGCGGCGGCCGGACAGGGGCCCCAGGGCTTCAGTCATCGCCCTGGATCTGCTGAGCCAAATCGACGATGAGCTGGGCGGACTCGTTGGGCGGCACCACCACCTCGATGACGCTGGCCCCGCTCTGGCTCAGCCCGTCGCTGAGGGCCTCGGCCAGCTGCGTCAGGCTGTCCGGGCGCCGGTAGGGCAGATGGAACTGGCTGGCGGCCCCTTCGAAGCCGAAGCCGTGGCCCAGACGGTAGTAGTCCTGGCGCAGCGTCTCGTTGGGCACCGGCAGCAGGTTGAAGATGCTGCCGCCGTCGTTGTTGAGCACCAGCACCACCAGGGGGCTGGTCAGGGCGCGGGCCAGGGCCAGGGAGTTGAGATCGTGCAGCAGCGACAGGTCGCCCACCAGCAACACCGTGGGCTTGCCGTTGGCCAGGGCCACGCCGCAGCTGGTGGCCAGCAGACCGTCGATGCCGGAGGCGCCGCGGTTGGTGAATACCGCCGGGACGGAGGCCTTGGGGCTGGCCAGCATGTCGAACAGGCGGATGGGCAGGCTGTTGCCGATGAACAGCTGGTGGTCGTCACTCAGGGTGCGGGAGAGCAGACGTACGGTGGAGAGCTCGGTGAGGGCACCGACGTCGTGCAGCTCGGCGAAGCGCTGCTCCAGCTGGTCGCTGTAGGACTCCAGGGCATCGCCCCAGCCGGCGTGGGGATCCTGGGGCCAGGGCAGGGCCGGCAACAGGGTCAGGCTGCCGATAAAGCGGCGCTTGGCCAGGTGGGCCGGATCCAGGCTCTCGGGCCGGTCCAGGTAGTGCCAGAACGCCTTCCAGGGGTGTTGGGCGATAAAGGTCATCAGCCGTTTTGACAGCAGACGACCGCCGATCAGCAGCAGGTGCTCGGCCTCGGCCAGCAGCGTCTGGGCCTGGGGATGATGAAACAGCTGGTCCAGGTGGTGCACCACGCCGTCGGCCTGGCGCAGTTGGGACTGGGCGTCCGCCAGCACCGGCCAGCCCAGGCGTCGGGCCAGAGCCAGGATCTGCTCCGGCTGCTGGTGCGGGGCCAGGCTGCCCACCACGATGAGCCCCTTGCCGCGGCCAAAGTCGGCGCACTCGCTGGCGCTGGGCAGGGCGCTGCGGCTCAGTGGCGGGGTGTGGTTCCAGGGGGTGTCTTGCTGGCGCCAGTGGCGCAGGGGGGCCAGGTAGTCGTCGAAATCGACGCTCTCGCCATCGGGGTAGAGCGGCTCCCGGTACATGCAGTTGACGTGCAATGGGCGGTCCAGGTCCAGCATCGCCTGGTCCAGTTGGGCCAGCAGGGCCTGGGGCGGCATCGCCTGATCCGGGGCCGGCAGGTCCAGCCGGCGGGCGTAGTCGGCAAAGATCGCCGGCTGGCGGATCGCCTGGTTGGCGCCGCAGGCGATGAGCTCCGGTGGCCGGTCACCGGAGAGCACCACCAGGGGCACGCCGGTCTGGTAGGCCTCCACCACGGCGGGGTAGAGGTTGGCCACGGCGGTGCCGGAGGTGGTGATGATGGCCACCGGGCTCTGGCTGGACTTGGCCAGCCCCAGGGCGGCGAAGCCCAGGCCCCGTTCATCGAAATGGGTGTGGCGCGTCAGGTCGGGATGACCGGCCGCAGCCAGGGTCAGGGGGGTGGAGCGGGAACCCGGTGCCAGGCAGAGGTGGCGCACGCCGAGGCGGTGCAGCTCTTCCAGCATCAGTCGCGCCCACAGCAGGTTCAATTCGGCGCAGTGCGTGGTGGTCATAGTCCGTTGAGGATCCCGAGTACCGTGGTGAGTTTGTTGTTCAGCTCCTGCCATTCGGCGTCCGCCTCTGAGTCGGCGACGATGCCCGCCCCGGCAAACAGGGTGACCCGCTCCGCTTCGAAACGGGCGCTGCGGATCGCCACGGCGAATTCGCTTTCGTGGGCACCGAAGAAGCCGCAGGCGCCGGCGTACCAGCCCCGGCTGAAGCCCTCACGCTGGCGGATGTAGTTCATCGCCGCCGCCCGGGGCAGGCCGCCCACCGCCGGGGTGGGGTGCAGGGCGCCGAGCAGCTGCAGATCGTTGACGCCGGCCTTGAGCTCGGCGCGGATCGCCCGGTGCAGGTGTTGAATGTGGTTGAGCTTGAGGATGGTGGGGCTCTCTTCCGCGCCCACGTAGTCGCTCAGCGGCACCAGCTGCTGTTCGATGTGCTGGCGCACCAGCAGGTTCTCGTGGCTGTTCTTGCCGTCCGCCAGCAGGGCGCTGGCCAGGGCCTGATCTTCCGCCTCGTTGAAGCCGCGCACCGTGGTGCCCGCCAGGGCCTCGGTGGAGAGTTCCCGCCCCAGGCGGTGGAACAGCCGCTCCGGGGAGCAGCTGATGAAGCTGTGGTGGTCGCTGAACTGGAAGCCGAACTGGTAGCTGCCGGGGTTGAGCAGTTGCCAGGCGTGCAGCACCGTCCAGTGGTTGGGCAGGGCGCTGGTGGCCAGGCGGCTCTCCCGGGCCATCACCACCTTGGGGGTCTCGCGGATGAAGGCGGGATCCGTGATGTGGGTGATGAGCTCGCGCCAGCGGGGCTGGTCCGGGGTGTCCTGGCGGGCCAGCACGTGGGCCGGCCCCAGGGGGCTTAAGGGGGCCGCCGGTTGCAGGGCGTCCAGGGCCGCCCGGGCCCGGGCCAGCTCCTGCGCCCAGGGGCGCTCCTGGCCACAGAGGTTCAGCATCAGCTGGGCCTGGTCACCGTGGCGGCGGATCTCCACCCGGGGCAGCACGAAGCGGGCCTGGCCGAAGTCGGGCCAGGGGCTTTGCTGACTGTCGAAGGCCATGCCGCCATACAGGCGCAGCTGGGTGTCCTGGGCCGCACCCAGGTACTTGTGGTAGATGCGATCCAGCTCTTCGGCGTTGGGCATCTCGGGGAAGTGCAGATCCAGCGCCGCGCCAACGGTGGCGATCTCCTCACCGTTGCGACGACCCCGCCAGTAAAGGCGGGGCAGAAGCTGCTGATTGGCCAGCCAGGCGATCAGGGGAGGCGGGTCCAGAGGCTCGCTCAGCTGCAGACAGAGGTGGGCCGGCGGCTGCTGCTCCAGTTGGGTCAGTCGCAACCTAAGCCTCTGGGCAGCGTGGGCGAGAGTGTGTTCGGCCGGAAGGATGCTGTACCACCTTGTCAAAATTACGCGGTTAAACCACTGAAATTAAAAATCACCAGAGAGTGATGTCAAGGGATGGCTGCGAAGATTGTGAGCCGGATTTACGGCGCGATGGTCCAGATCACCGCTACGGTGAGGGTCAGGGTGGTGAGACTGGCGCCCAGGCCGGGGCGGCCCAGGTTGATGATGTTCCAGACGGTTTTGGTGATGGCGGCGGTGGCCACCAGCAGCAGGGCCAGGCTGAGCTGGTGCAGCCACAGCAGGTGCAGGGTCATCACGGTGCCGCACACCCCCAGCGCCAGGGTCATGGCCCGCTCCAGGTTGCTCTGGATGGCCACCATCTCCATCTCGGACTGCAGCAGCATGGACTGGGTTTCCCGCAGACGCAGCAGGTGGATGGTCAGGGCCACCAGGCCCAGCAGACCCGCCATCATCATCGGGATGGACTGATTCCAGGCTCCCATCGCCGCAATGACGAGGGTGGTCGGGCGGCCCCAGCTATGCAAGCGGGCTGCCGGACAGTCTTGGGACGCGGCCATAAGGACTCCTGGTTAAATCTTATGCCGCTATTAGAGCTCTTACGCCAGCCGCTGTCTCGAATTAAGTCCGTATAATCCCTCATAATTGTGCAGTAGATCCGGGTTGTGAACGGGACTTTTCCCGCCTGTTGTTGTAGGGGTAAATGCGCTGTATTTGACCGTTAGTTGGCCTGTGTCGGCTTTGATCCCCGGGTGCGCGCCACTGCCGCCTGCCAGCCCTGGTAGAGGGATTGACGCCGGGCGTCCTCCATCTGCGGGGTGAACTGGCGCTCGGTGGCGCTGACCCCCTTGAGCGCTTCCAGGCTGGGCCAGTAACCCACTGCCAGGCCCGCCAGGTAGGCCGCACCGGCAGCGGTGGTCTCCCGGTTCTGGGGCCGGCAGACCGGGGTGGCCAGCTGGTCGGCCTGGAACTGCATCAAAAAGTCGTTGGCCACGGCGCCGCCGTCCACCCGCAGCTCGCTCAGGGTGAGGCCGGCGTCCTGCTGCATGGCGTCCAGCAGATCCCGGCTCTGGTAGGCGATGGACTCCAGGGTGGCACGGACGATGTGCTGGCGGTTGCAGCCCCGGGTCAGTCCCACCAATGCGCCGCGGGCGTACGGGTCCCAGTAGGGGGCCCCGAGCCCGGTGAAGGCGGGTACCAGGTAGGCCCCCGCGGTGTCCGGCACCGATTCTGCCAGGGCCTGGGTTTCGCTGGCGTGGCGAATGAGGCCCAGCTCGTCCCGCAGCCACTGCACGCTGGCGCCCCCCATAAACACCGAGCCCTCCAGGGCGTACTCCACCCGCTCCGGACCGCTGCAGGCGATGGTGGTGAGCAGGCCATGGTGGGACTGCACCGCCTGTTCGCCGGTGTGCATCAGCATGAAACAACCGGTGCCGTAGGTGTTCTTGGCCATCCCCGGTGTGGTGCAGAGCTGGCCAAACAGGGCCGCCTGCTGATCGCCGGCGATGCCGGCCACCGGGATCCGCGCCTGACCGATCTGGGCCTGGCCGAAGATCTCCCGGCTGCTGCGCACCTCGGGCAGCAGGCTTGCGGGGATCCCCAGGGCTTCCAGCATCACCGGGTCCCAGCGCTGCTGGTGGATGTCCCACAGCAGGGTGCGGGAGGCGTTGGTGCGATCGGTGGCGTGCACGGCCCCGTCGGTCAAATGCCACAGCAGCCAGCTGTCGATGGTGCCAAAGCGCAGCTCACCCCGCTCGGCCCGTGCCCGGGCCCCGGGCACGTTCTCCAGCAGCCAGGCGATCTTGGTGCCGGAGAAGTAGGGGTCCAGCACCAGCCCGGTGGTGTCCCGGACGTGCTGCTCCAGCCCCTGCTGCTTGAGGCGCTCGCACAACTCGGCGGTACGGCGGCACTGCCAGACGATGGCGTTGTGGATGGGCTGACCGGTCTGGGCGTCCCAGATCACCGTGGTTTCCCGCTGGTTGGTGATGCCGATGGCGGCCACCTGCTCGTGGCGCACCCCGCAACGGGCCAGCACCTCGGTCAGGGTGGCCCGCTGACTGGCCCAGATCTCCATCGCGTCGTGCTCCACCCAGCCCGACTCGGGGTAGTGCTGGGTAAACTCCCGTTGGGCGCTGCCCATCACCTCGCCCTGACGGTTGAACAGCAGGGCGCGACTGGAGGTGGTGCCCTGATCCAGGGCGAGGATGTAAAGGTCCTGGGACATGATGATCTCGCTGCGAGGGTTTGGTCTTATCTTAGCGAAGCTGGCGGCGAAAACCCTAGACTCAACAACCCGCTATCGAGGGATCAGGGCGGCGGTGGCACCGAGTCGGCGGTCAGGGTGATGGCCTGCTCCAGCCCGGTCACTATCCGCTCAAGGGTTTCGCCGTCCCGCCGCAGGGAGACGCTGACCGGCGCCTCCGCGGCCAGGGTCCCCAGGTGGGTGCGGTACTGGTCTCGGGTCAGGGTGCGCTGGCCATCCAGGGCCCAGAGAATGTCGCCGTGGCGCAGCCCCTGGCGCTGGGCCTCACTGCCGGGGCGCACAGTGTCGATGGACAGCCGGTTGGGCTGGTCGGCCCGATAGAGGGCCGCCATGAACTCGCGGTCGGTCAACTGGCGTCGCGCCTGGTCCCAGAGATCTCGCCGAGCGGTCACCAGCCGGACGTCCGTCGCCCAGCCCTCGGCCAGGGCCTGGCGCTGCAGTTTGAGATCCGCCCATTGCAGCCGGACCAGCAGGGCATCGGCGTTGGCCTCGGATGTTGCCCTGGGGTCGGGGGCGGGGCGCGATGGGGGCTCGGGCTGGGTCGAGGGGGCCTGCATCGCCCCAAAGGCGTCCAGGTGGCCGGCGATGTCCCCCTGGAGACCGGCCTGCACCATGGCGACCAGCATGCGGTTTTCCCACTCAAGCAGCGCCAGTTGTTGCGCGGTGGGGCAGTCGGGCGAGGGCGGTTGGGCCACGGTCCGGGGCGCCAGATGCCAGCCTAAAACGGCGCCCAGCAGCGCACCGGCGACCAACCAAAGCGGGGAGCGGCCCATGGGACCTCCAAAGAGCCGGGGGATGGGCCCAGTCTAACCACCGGGCCGGTTGGTGGGTTTGATCTCGATGAGGGCCAGGTCAATAAATCACTGCTTTGACAGGGTGTTATCCATAAAGTCCCGCCACTGGGGGTACTCGGCCAGGCTGGCCTCCAGATCCCCCCAGGGGGCCAGCAACTCGGGGGTGGGTTCGCCGTCCTCCAGGGCCCGGTAGAGGTAGTAGAACGCCGAGGCGCGGTAGTTGGCCATGCAGTGCACCAGCAGCCCCGACTGGCGATGCTGGTCCATCAGGGACTGGAAACGGGCGAGGTCTTCGGCCTTGGGGGCCTGCCAGTCGACGTCGATCTGGTAGTAGGTGAGCCCGGCCTGGGTGGCCAGTTCGGCCTCCCCGGCCAAGCGGTGAGCGTGATCCCGGGGGATGAGGTTGATCACCACGGCGATCCCCGCCTCGGGCAGAGCGGTCAGCTGCTCGGCGGTGGGCAGGCCGGCGGTGACCACCCGGTCATCGTTGACCTGTATCGCCTTGATGGCGGGCAGGGCGTCCGGTTTCAGGTTGGCCAGGGCCAGGGTGGGGGTGAGCAGGAGCAGCCACATCAGGTGTTTCATCATAAACCTCATTGTACCCCGGTGAGTTGGAAGGCGGCCCAGTAGTAGGGGTGAGGCTGGGCCTTGAGACGGCGGATCTGGGCCTGTTGCAGGGCGACGCTGAAGCGGGTGTCCCGGGCCCCCTGGTAGAAATCGGTCATCAACGCCTGAGTGGCCTGATCGTTCACCTTCCACAAGCTGGCCATCACGTTGTTGGAGCCGGCGTAGAGGAAACCCCGGGTCAGGCCGATGATCTCCTCCCCTTCGGTGACCTGCGCCAGGCCAGTTTCACAAGCCGACATCACCACCAGGTTGGCGTCCAGGCGCAGATCGTAGATCTCCGCCAGGGTCAGGGTGCCGTCGTTGTGGTCGTCCTGGGCCAGCAGCAGCCTGGAGTCCGCCGGCTGGCGGGTGTCGAACACGCCGTGGGAGGCGATGTGAATGAGATCAAAGCCCCCCGCGGCCTGTTTCAGGAAGGTCTCCGAGGCGTCCTGGCGCAGCCGGCTGTGGCTCTGGTAACCCAGCTGCCCCAGCTGGCGGACCTCCTGCTCGGCGCCGGGGAGATCCAGGGTGGGGTTGCCCAGGGCCAACATCCGCTGTTGACGGGTCTCTTTGGCCAGGAAACGGGCCACCGAGGCGCTGGGCAACACCTTGATGCTGTGGCGCTCAATCAGGTACTCGCCCCGGTCCACCAGGCTGGCAAAGGCCAGCTGGTTAAGGGCCCCGGCGGGCACCAGGGTGAGATGGCGGTAGGGGCTGAGATCGAAAGGCCCCAGCAGCTGGCGGTAGAGGACCTCGGCCTGGGCAGTGGGGGCCGGTCCCTGGGGCTGGCGCAGGTGACCCATGTAGTCGAAGACCTCTTGGCTCAGCTTGGGGGCGGCCAGGGTTTTGGCCTCGACGCCGTGCCGATCCACCTTCCAGGCGTACCAGCGCCCCTCCACCTCCAAAAACTCCAGCAGGGCTTCGTGTTCCTCCAGTCCCGCCTGGATCTGCGCCAGGGTGCTGATCTCGCCCTGGCTGAGGGAGGCCACCTGGCGACTCTGGGTCAGGGTCAGCGCCGGAGCGGCCTGTGCCGTGGACTTGCGCTTCAGGCCCCGTTCGGCACTGGCGGTGGGCAAGGGCGAGTCGGTGTCGGGATGGGTGGGCGGCACCAGCTGATCCAGGGCCAGGGTCTCCGTGGCCAGGGGCTGACGCAGCCGGCTGTCCGCCAGCAGGTCCACCAGGGCCCGGGCACGAAGACGCTCGGACATCATCAGCGCCTCCTCGGCCTGGCCCAGGGCCAGCAGGGCCTCTGCGGCACCCTGGTAGGGCGCGGTGCGGCGGTTGGCAAACCCCAGCTTCTGCGCCTCGGTGGAGACATTGCCCCGGCTTTGTTCGACGATGTCGATGGCCGCCCGGTAGGCCGCCAGGGCGTCCTGGTGATGGCCCTGTGCGGTGTAGGCCCGGCCTCGCTGCAGATGCAGGTACCACAGCAGCTCCTCCCCCAGGGCGTCGGTGTTGTCCGCCAGCAGGCCGTCGAGCAGCGTCAGGGCCGTTTCGCTCTGGCCCCGTTCGGTGGCGATCCGGGCCGCCTGCAGGGTCTCACGCCGCTGCATCTGGGCGCTGAGCTCCCGCTGCAGATCGTTGGCGCCGCTCTCCATAAAGGCGGTGCCGGAGTGGAAGGCGCCGCCGTTGCCGCTGAGCACACTGCCCACCAGCACCAGGGCGCCGGTGGCCACTTTCATCCCGCCCCAGACGTCTTCCCACTGCTCCGCTCCGCTTTTGCTGGTGGGGATCACCTCGCTGTAGCGCCCGGCGGCGAACAGCACCTGGTTTTTGCTGATCTGCCGGGTGCGCCAGAAATGGGAGAGGGGCTCGTCGCCGTCTTCGTCCCGGTGGATCCGCTCGAGCTGAGCCAGGCGCCGGTCCAGGGTGTCGGTGCGTCCCAGCAGGATCTCGCTTTGCGCCGCCAGGGAGAGGGTGTAGAGGATGTCCCCCACCCAGGTGGAGTTGCCGTTGCCGGTGGGCAGGGCGTTTTCGGCGTTGGTCCGGGCGCTGTCGTAGCCGCTGATGTGGGTCCAGTAGCGCTCGCTGTCCGGCTGCCATCGGGGGTGGTCGATGTCGTACAGGGCCAGGGCGCGCTCGGCGTCGGCCAGGGCCTGCTCATAATCCCCCATCTCGAACCAGGCCTGGGCCAGCAAGCGGTGCTTGCGGGCTTCGATCTCCTCGGCGGGCATGCTGTCGCTGTGTTCGGTGGGGGGCGTGTGCAAGGTGCCGGGAAAGTGGCCCTTATCGCCCATGGAGACCCCGGGAGTGGTGACAAAACCGGCACTGTCCCAGATGGCGATGCAGTCGAAGAACTGGCGATAACGGTTGGTGGCCAGCAACGAGGAGCAGTAGGCGTTCAGGCGCAGGGGCTGATCCGACAGATCGTAGGGGGAGTAACCGTCGATCACCTCCTGATAGCGGCCCAGCTCGTACAGGCCAATGGCCCGGGCGCTGCCCTGGGGGCCGGTGTTGCCGGTCACCGGCGGGATCTCACGGGCGCCCAGACTCAAGGGCACCAGCAGGGCGGTCAGCAGCAGTGGGCGCAGGGTCATGGGGCCTCCAGACGGGCTTGCAGTTCGGTCAGGACCCCTTCCATCAGCCGGGTCTTGTTGCGGACGCTGTTGATGAACAGCAGGTTGGGCCCCTCCATGGAGTTGCCAATCTCGGGCTGGACGGTCATCACGCTGGAGTGGGTGAAGCTTCGGGCGGTGGCCGGCGACTGGCTCTGGCGCCAGTAGGTCACCTCGGCCACGGCGGTCAGGGTCATGGGCATCCCCTCGCTGTAGATCTCGAACTGGCCGGTGTCGCTGATGTCGGTGAACGCCATGGACACCGAAGTGCCCTGGCAATTGGGGCCGGGATCCAGCGTGAATCGGCCGTCCCCCTGAATGAAGCGGGTGACCTGACGCCCCATCTCCGCTTCCAGAGCACCGTGAACAGGATCCGCGGTCAGGTCCGGATCGCTCAGGGTAACGTCGAGGGCACACAGGGGCAGGCCGGGGCCATCGTGGGGCAGGGGGGCCATCAGGCCACTGGAGTGGTAGGTCAGGGGCACACCGGCGCATCCGCCGAGCAGCAGGGCCGCCAGCAAGGCGGGGCGAAGTGGTCTCATGAGATTGAAAACCCTCAGTCTTCCATGACGTTTTGAACCAGATTAACTCAGTGGTGGAAGTGGTCAACTTCTGTTCACCCGAAAAAAAGCCGGCCCCTCGGGGCCGGCTTTGGGTATCACTGCGATTCAGGGCAGATCGGAGGTGACCTGAACCTCGGCATCGGCGTTGGCCGGGCTGCCCTCTTCATCCACGAACTGGATCAGCACGGCATCGCCGGAGGTGACCGCTGCGGTGAAGTCGGCAAAGTCCTCGGCGGTAAAGCCGGAGAGCCGCACCGAGAAGGCGCAGGTGAAGGACTCGCCCGGGGTCAGGGTTTTCACACCGGTGTAGTTGTTCGGAGCGATGGGCTCCGGACAGGCCAGCACGGCGGTGGTGCCCAGGGTGCCCCCCTCGTTCTGGATCATGAAGCCGCCGGTGGAGCTGTTGGCGCCATCCACCACTTCGGTGTCCAGGACCTCCAGGTTGCTCAGGTAGATGTCCTCAAAGGTGGTGTTGGTCACCCGGAGGAAGACGGTGCCGAGCAGGCCAAACTCGCTGTCCATGCTGGGCGGTACATCCTGGAACAGAACCGTGGCCATGTCGGTGTTGGACTGGATCATCGCACCGCTGGTGCTGGTGGCGTTGACGTAGGCGGTGTTCACCAGCTGGGTGTCGTCGTAGGCAGTTGCTGCCACGTTGGTGGCGTTGCCCTCCACTTCGGCCACGTAGGTGCAGACGTAGGGTGTGCCCACGGACACCGTCTGCGGGAAGCTGCACTCGTCGGCCCGTTGGGAGCTGGCCTTCAGGGCGCGCAAGCTGCCAAACAGGGTGTCGTCCACCAGGCTGGTGACGCTGAGATCCTCCATGGTGGTGGTGTTGGCGTTGGTGATGGTGAAGCGGTACACCACCGGATTATTGGCGCCGCCCGGCTCATTGATGGTGACCGAGTCCATAAACAGGCTGGAGTTGAGCGCCGGGGAGGGCGTGGAGACGTTGACCGACTGAGCCACCTCTTTGGCCAGCACGATCTGCGGTGTGGCGCGGGTGATGGTGACCGAGGCGGTGTTGCTGGCCCGACGGTTCTCATTGTCCTTACCGGTGACGGCCACGGTGTTCACGTAGTTGGCCCCCTGGGCCAGGGTCACGTCCACGATGTAGCGACAGGTAAAGTTACCCCCATTGGCGGCCAGGGAGATCGGCGCAGTGTCGCAGGCCGGGGTGCCGCTGTCGTCGTTCAGCAGGTTGGCCACCGAGGTGTCGGTGAGCGTCAACAGCGTCAGGGCGTCCACGGTGCTGTTGTTGGTGATGGTGATCTCATAAGTCACCAGGCCCTGGTTATCCACGAACCAGGCACCGCCAACGTCCCGAAGACCGGGGCCGGCTACCGGCGCCTTGGTGATGGATACCGCCGGATCGACGTTGGTCAGGTTGACCGAGATCACGCCGGAGCAGTTGCCCATGTCGTTGGTGAGGTCGTTGTCGGTGACGTCACAGGTGTCGTCGCCAACCGGGTCGCCGTTGATGTCCTCGGAGCTGATGCGGATGAAGTTCTGGTACACCTCGATGCCGGCCGGCGGGGCCATGACCTCGTCGGTGGGATCGTCGGCGTCCGGCAGATCCTCGTCGTTGATCCGCACCTTGAAATTACACATGAACATCGGGCTGCCCGCGGTCAGGGTCACCGGCAGGGTGTCGTAACACTCGTTGTCGGCGCCGAGCAGGGTCAGCTTGCCATCCGGGGTGGTGGTGTCAGTGTTGGTGCTGTCCAGGTCGAACACCACCGGGGCGTCACTGGTGTTCACCCTGGGGGTGGTGTCGTCGGCCACCGAACGGTAGAGATCGTCGATGTCGGTAATCACCAGATCGGCGTCAGTGCTGCCACGGGTGATGGTGACCTTGTATTCGTAGGTGCCGTTGGGCTCGGCGCTGGTGTTGGAGCCCACCAGAGTTTTGGTGATGCCGGCGGGATCCGGTTCGATAAAGATCCCCAGCGGCAGGATGTCGCAGTTGCACTTGGCCTTGGAACTGGGCTCCTGGCCCGGTGCGGCCCCGGTGACGGCGCAGTTGTTGTCCTCCTGCACGTCCCAGGCGGCGCAGTAGTTGAACTCCACTTCGTCGCTGCCCGCCGGTGCGGTACAGGTCATGGTGAACACGGCGCTCACCAGGGTGTATTCGTCGTCTGTCAGGCCCGCCTTGGCGATGTCGCCACAGACGTCGGCGTCCAGCATCTGGGCGTTGCCGGTGGCCATAAAGTTGTTCTTGGGCACCAGGATGCTGCAGGCCTGATCGTCCTGCTGCACCACCTGGGGCGAGTTGAGATTGCGGGAGACGAAGAAGGTGGTGTCGTAACGCTCCGCGGCGTTGGTGCGCACGCGAAGGTCGGCGGTCACCTCGATGGTGTCCCCCAGGGTGCAGGTGAAGTTGCCGCTGCTGTCGGGGCCTTCGCCGTCCACCGCGGTGACGGTGACCTCGGCGATCTCCACGTCTTCCGCGGTACAGTTGATCACCTGACCGACGCGGTCTTTGAGCCCTTTACCGCCGGTTTCTATGTAGGCATCGGCCATGCAGGAGTCCGCCGTGTTGGCCGGATCGTTCCAGACCGGATTGCTGGCCTCGGGCACCGCCTGAACGGCGCTGGTGTAGCCGAGGGCCAGCGTGGCCACTAACGCCGACAGGGGCGTCAGGCGCGAGACTGAAGGTGTGATTTTCATAGGGGCATTCCCAGCAGAGGGGTACAACCGTCTCTCGGAGCGGTCAGGACCGACCCGAAAAACACCCCGGCGCTGAACAGCTGTGCCAGCGTCGGTAAAGCGGGTGAGTGAGGGCGATCAGGGCCCGCTGGGGCGGGCGATCGCCAGGGCCCTTAAACGAATGGGCAGGGGGCGAGTAGGGATACGCATAGAAACCTCCGCAGGCAACCGCGAACTCGAGTACAACTCTATGCAGGGCAATGACTAACGCCACGGCCCAAAGACCATGTATTTTATGAGCCTATTGGGCTCGGCAATTTAACAAACTAGTCCATCTGGGGCGGCCTGCAAGGGCATCGGTGAAGATTTTTCGACCTGCCGATGGCCACCGGGCTGTCAAGCGCGTCAGATAGAAAATTGCGCCCCAAGCCGCTTATCTTTGGTGGGTTCTGGGCATAAAAAAGGGATGGCTTTCGCCATCCCAATCACCTGCAGGGAGGGGTGGGAGACCCCTTAGTCGGTCTGTCTGCCGCCTTTCTTCATTGGATCACCGGGATAGCCCAGGGCGTCCCAGTCCATTCGAGTGCCCTTGCCGTGGCAGTCCATGCAGCCCAGGGCGTCCTCTTTGGGGGCCACCATGTGGTTGATGCGCCACCACATTTCGGTGGGAGCGAAGCCGTATTTCCCGCTGTAGCTCAGCCCCATCTTTTGCAGTTCCGGGTTGGCGGCCATGCCCAGTCGGGCGGCCTGATCCCAGTCGAAGGTTTTCCAGTAGCCCTCTTCGCCCCACACCTTGGCGGTGACGAAGATGTTGTGGCCGGCGTCGTAGATCTGCTGGCCCCGGTGCACCTTGAAGGGGTAGATCTTGGCGGCCGGATCCTGGATGTCCCCCAGGGGGAAGGCCAGCTTGGTGATCTGCTCCGGGTTCATCTTGTCGCCGATGACGTAGGCGTCACCGTGGCCGTTGTACCAGGCGTATTCCGGCACCACCATGGTGTCCCAGACAAAGTCACCCTTCTTGCGCTGGTAGGCTTTGCGGCCGTGCTCATCCAGGGTCTCTTCCCGGTCCTGACCGGCGGTGGACCAGTCCCACTCCATCTTGGTGGGCTCGTTCTTGGCGAAGTGCGGAATGTGGCAGGTCTGGCAAGCTACGGAGGCGACGTGCCGGTCCAGCTTGGCGTCGTCGTGGGGCGCGGCCTCGTGGCAGCTTTCGCAGCCGAAGTGGTTCTGTCCGCCGGGGGAAACCCCCATCGCCTGGCCGGCGATCTGGTGCTTGGGCGCGTCGTGGCAGGCCTGGCACTGGAAGTCCAGGCCGTCGACGTCCATGTGTACGTCGGTCTGCCGGTCCGGGTAGCCCATGCTGGAGTCCAGGTCGCCGTGTTTCACGCCGTCACCGCCGCCGCCGTAGAAGTGGCAGCTGCCGCAGTTGTCCCGCACCGGGGCACCGACGTTCTGCGCCACCCGCAGCAGGTTGACCTTGGCCAGGGGGGCGCCGGCACCGGCCGGGTCCTTCACGTAGGTGCCGGTGGTGTCGTGGCAGATCAGGCAGTCCACCTGGCCGATGTCGGCGAAGTCAAAGCTGTTGTCCTCCCAGCCGTAGCCAGCGTGGCAACTGGTGCAGCGGGGCTCGTTGCCGCTGATGGCGGTGCAGAAGTTGTTGAGGGTGTTGCGCTTGCCGCGGTCCACGGTGCGGCCGGGCAGCTGTTGCTCCAGTGACCAGGTCCAGTGGGAGCTTTTGATGAAGTCCTCGGCGTGCTCTTCGTGGCAGGTCAGGCACTGGGCGGTGGCCTCGGGTCCGCTGGTGATGGGCCCCTCGATGAACTCGGCGTGGGGGTTGGCCGCCCACGCCGGCCCGGCCAGCAGGCCGAGCATCAGGGGGAGTAAGATCCGTTTCATAGGTCCTCCTAAGGCGCCCGGGACGAACCCGGGCGCGTCGGCGTCAGAATTTCAGGGCCAGGGTGGCGTTGATGTCGTAGGCGGTGTCGATCACCGGCAGCATGGAGTAGGCGGTGCCGGCCAGGATGTCGTCCACCTTCTGGGGGGCGCCCACCGGAGTGCCGCTGCCGCTGTACTCGTAGTCGTAGTAGAGGCCGGCCAGCTTGATGAACATCTTCGGATTGATGTCGAAGATGTAGTAGGCCTCGCCCACGTGGCCACGGGTGGCCAGCTTGCTGCCGATGGGATCGTCCTGGGCCTGGGTGAAGGGGGTCCAGTATTCGGAGCCGTAGTTGTACTCCAGGCCGAACTTGCCGCCCGGGACCGGGATCTGGATCCCCGCGTAGACGCCGTAGCCGTCGTGATCACCCGCGTCCTGGCCGCCGGCCGGCACCATCAGGAGCTCGGTGCCATCGGCGTTGAGCGCCGCCTCGAAGCGGGCGTCCGCCAGCATGCCGCCAAACAGGCCGGCGTTGCCGTTGGACTCGGTGCGGGTCCAGCCCAGGGAGGCGAAGCCCACCCAGCCGCTGTCCCCTTCGTAGGCGTAACCCACGCCGCCCAGGTACATGTCGCCGATGACGTTGGAGGGCTGCACCCGGGTGACGAAGTTGAAGTCATCAAACTTCTGCATGTCCTGGTACATGGTGGGGGCGAAGATCCCCGCCAGCTGAGTGGGGAAGGCCATCAGCCCCTTGAAGCCGTCGTTGACGTCCTTGGCACCAAACAGGGTGAACTGCAGGAAGTGGGTGCCGTCGTTCAGCGCATCAAAGTTGAAGCCGCCCAGGTGGGTGTCCTTGGTGACGATGTCGCCGTACATCTCGCCGTTGCCCCACTGGGACTCGAAGCCCTGGCCGTAGCAGAAGCGCAGCACCTGGCCATCGACGCCGGTGATCTCACCCAGTTTGTAGCCCAGGGTGGCGCCGTCGAAGTTGAAGTTCACCAGGTGGCCGGAGGGGGTGCCGCCGCGCAGCTCGTTCTCCCGGTACTGGGTCGGCGGCCCGTAGGTGGAGGGGCGACGGCCGATGGAGAGGTAGAAGTTGCTGTCGGCGATGTCCTTCCAGTCGAAGTAGGCCCGCTCCACCCGCAGCCAGTCGCCGCTGGTGTTGCCGCTGTTGGTGCCGTCCATGGTGAAGCTGCGCCAGGAGTCGAACACCTGCACGCCGGTGGAGTCGCCCCAGTTCTTGTACATGGTGAGGCGGCCGGCGAAGCTGACGTTGTCCCACACCTGGGCCTTGAGGTTCAGGCGCAGTCGGGTGTTGTAGAGTACGTCGTTGTTGACGTCGTAGGTTTGCTTGGGCGCCAGCACCATGGGCATCACGCCCTGCAGCTGGCCGCTCATAAAGGCCTGGGCCAGGCCGGGGTTGGCGGCCATCATGGCCCCCAACGGGGAGGCCGGGTCATTGGGGTCCCCAAGCTGACCGGACATCGCCTTGGCGCCGAAGTCATTGAAGTCCACCAGCATGGCCGGATTCCAGGTGACGTCCTGGTAGTGCAGGGTGTGGGCCCGCACCCGGAAGTCACCGGTAAACTGGATGCGATCGGTGGCGGTGTGGCGCTCGGCCTTGTCCAGCCGCTCGGAGAGGTATTCAAGCTCCTCGTTGAGGTCATCGAGGCGCTGTTTCAGGGCTTCCTGTTCGGCGGGATCCGCCGCCAGTGCGGGGGCGGTCAGGGCCAGGGAAACCAGGGTGGCGATCAGGGTTCTCATGATTACACTCCTTTGTCCGGTGAGGGCCTAGCCGCAGGTGGCGGGCTGGTCGGAATCGGCCGCGTGGTCGAAGAGGAACTGGTTGATGTCCAGCAGCTTCTGCTCGTCGATGCCCTGGAACACCTCGGGCTGCTTCTTGTGCTTGTCACGCTGGAAGAAGCGATCCCACTGGCTCATGGTCTTGGACATTGGGGTCAGTTCGCCGCCGGCGCCGTCGGCGCTGTGGCACACCTTGCATTCACGCTTGTAGTGGTGGCGCCCCTTCTTGGGGTTGCCGCCATCCACGGCCAGGGCCCCGGTGGCAAAAGCCACCAACATGACCGCCAGGGTGGTTTTGGTGAGGGTTTTCATAGGAGTCTCCCGTTGCATTTCTGGTTATGGGGAACGCGTTTTGGCCACGTCCCTGTAACTAAATGCTAACCCCCTTAATTAGATAAATCTGTATAAGCTCGGCCTATATGAGGCTTTGTTGATATGGATCAAACACCCCGTTAACAAGTGTTTATGCGTATGAATTTAAAGGTTTTTGTGCTGCGGAGGCCGGCGGGGGTGGGGCGGGAGTCGTTGCTCATGTTGTGGAACTGTGAACGGCGTCTCGAAACCGGCCGATGGGGCGCGCCAGAGTTTCGCGTCGGGAACGGTGGGGCAAAAGGGGCGACAAAAAAACCGGCCAGAGGCCGGTTTTTTAGAGGAGCCGATGGGGGGCCGAGTGTTTGCTGACGGCGCTTGGCGGGAGCCAAAGGTCGCTAAAGCGGCTCGGGCGTCTAACCGAGCTTCAGGCGTTGCTACTGAGGTGACTCTCAGATCGGTTGATGCGACCACCTAATTGGTTGAGGATAAAGCGGACGCTCCCAAGGGTTAAAATTGATGTCTAACGCAGTGCGCGGTTTAAGCGGCCGAACGGTGATCATGGTTCGCATCATTTGTGCAGTAGTCGCATGCAATCTTCTCTTTGGGATACTTGAAGCTCTGTGGAGTGGGGAAGTTTATAGAAGCGGTGAGTTAATCAGCATCAGCCAGACTTTTCCTTTTTATGCCTACCTGTTCAAAAGAACCATGATGGTCGCTGCTCTGATTTTCTTCCCATTCTTTGCGCTTCAAAGAGGAAACGCCGAGAAAGGTCAGCCTAAGGCCGACTAGATATATCCAACCTTTGGGGCCGCTCAAATGGCCCGATTTCATCGTAAAGCTGGCCGGTTTGTTGTCGAGCGAAGCCAACTCTTTGAGAAAATGAGGTGGCACTCGGCGTGATTCACTCGGGCACAAAAAAGGCTAGAAGGTCACCTTCTAGCCTAAGCTGCATAACTTTCAAAGCCTTACCCCATGTGCTGATGGGGTTTCGACCCAACTACCTCATGGTAACAAACTCTTCCGCGCTGGTGGGGTGCAGGGCCACGGTGGCGTCGAAGTCCGCCTTGGTGGCGCCCATCTTCACCGCCACGGCGAAGCCCTGGAGGATCTCGTCCATGCCGAAACCGATGCCGTGCAGGCCGACGATCTTCTCCTCGGGGCCGACGCACACCAGCTTCATCTCGGTGGCCTGGCGGTGGGCGGTCACGGCGGTGTACATGGCGGCGAAGGAGGAGGTGTACACCTTCACATTGTCGTCGCCGTACTGGGCGCGGGCTTCCGGTTCGGTCAGCCCCAGGGTGCCGATGGCCGGGTGGCTGAACACCACGGTGGGCACCAGGGAGTAATCCATCTTGGCTTCCGGCTGGCCGCCGAACAGGCGCTCAGACAGGGCCCGGCCGGCCTTTACCGCCACCGGGGTCAGCTCGATGCCGCCCTCCATGATGTCGCCAACGGTGTAGATCCCCGGGACGTTGGTGTTCTGGTACTCGTCCACCGGGATGTAGCCGCGCTCGCTCACGGTGACGCCCGCCGCTTCGATGTTGATCTTGTCGGTGGCCGGCTCGCGACCGATGGCCCAGATCAGGGTGTCCACGTTCAGGCTGTTGCCGTTCTCCAGGTGCAGGGTCAGGCTGCCGTCCGCCTCCTTGACCACCTCCTTGGGGATGGAGTGGGTGTGCAGGGTCGGGCCCTCCGCCTCCATCAGCTTGACCAGGGTCTCGACGATCATCGGGTCGAAGCTGCGCAGCGGGGCGTGCTTGCGCACCAGCAGGTGGGTTTCGCTGCCCAGACTGTGCAGCACGCCGGCCAGCTCCACGGCGATGTAGCCGGCGCCGATCACGGCCACCCGCTTGGGCTGCTCGGTCAGGGCGAAGAAACCGTTGGAGTCGATGCCGTGCTCGGCACCGGGGATGGCCGGGATGGTGGGGCGGCCACCGGTGGCGATCAGGATGTGGGGCGCGCTGTAGTGCTCGCCGTTGACCTCAACGGTGTTGCGGTCGACGAAGCGGCCAAAGCCTTTCACCAGGGTGACGCCGTTGCTGTCCAGGCCGCGGTTGTAGCCGCCGTGGATCCGCTCGATGTAGGCTTCCCGGCTCTGCACCAGCTTGCCCCAGTCGAAGTTATTGACGGTGACGTCGAAGCCGTAGTCCGGGCCGTACAGGTTCACCGCTTCGGCCACCTGGGCGCCAAACCACATCACCTTTTTCGGCACGCAACCGACGTTAACGCAGGTGCCTCCCAGGTGCTGGGCCTCGATCAGCAGCACCTTGGCGCCGCGCATGGCGGCCCGGTTGGCTGAAGCGATGCCGCCGGAACCGGCGCCCAGTACGATGTAGTCAAATTGCTGTGCCATGAGTGGATTTCCTTTCAAAGGCCCCGTGTGGGGCGCAAAGTCGCGTTGGCGGAGTTGTACCCTGATCTGGGGGCGGGCTCAACCGCAAACAAGGGATTGCCCCTATCGGTGGGGACGGTTAGGGCGTACGACGAACCAACAGCGCCGTGGCCTCGCACTCGGAGAGGTAGTGGCAGTGGGTATCGCCCAAAGTGCGGTCCTGACAGCGGTGCAGCACGATGCCGTTGCCTCCCAAAGCCACCGCCTGGCCCTTAAGCTCGGCGACCGCCCGTCCCCGGGTGTGGCGAAACGCCTCGGCGGCGGACTCCTGGGGCCCGGGCGCTCGGGCCAGGCACCCTTCGGCCCTCAGGGCGCCGAGGATGGCCGTCTCCTCCCGGTTGAGCTGGGACTGGCCGTACTCCTTGACGCCGGCCTGGGCGGCCACCGTGGGCACCACCTGCGCCAGGTTGGTGTTCACACGCACCCCCTGGCAGCCGCTGAGCACCAGCGCCAGGCCAAGGGTCAAGCCGATGGGGCGCCATCGCCCCGATGTAGTGCACCTCATGCTTCTTACCTTCCTTGTTAAAAAGCCGGATGCTCCGATGGTACCCCAGTCGACTCGGGGAGGGCAGCCCTCCCCAGAACGCGCTCAGCCGCAGCGGCTGTCGTCACCGCAGCCGCTGCTGTCGCAGCACCCGCTGGTGGCGGGCATTGGCGTGCAGCGGCGGATCTCGGCCTCGGCACAGCAGTCGGCCTCCAGGTTCTGGGCGTGGCAGTCGCAGGGGGCGCAGGTGCGTTGGCAACGGCCCAGCAGGGTCTGCTCGGACAGGTAGTAGTCGGCAAAGCGCTGGTCAAAGGCCTCGGCGACGCTCTTCTGGGCCAGCCCGGTGGCCATCACCGCCGCCTGCCAGGCCTGCACCTTGGGGAAACCGTGCAAGAAGTCGTAGCCGGTGGCGTCCTTGATGATCTGGGCCCGATGCAGCAGCGGCAGCCAGGCGATGTCCACCATGGAGAGGCTGTCGCTGTTGAAGAAGCGGTGCTCACCCAGCACCTTTTCCACCTTGGCGAAGGCCGTGGCCAGTTTCTCGCTGCGGGTCTTAAGGGTGTCGGCGTCCTTGCTGCTTTGGGCACCGCACTGCACCAGGTACTGCTTGCTGCCCAGGTAGCTCCAGGCGCGGTTCTGGGCCTTCTGCACCGGACTCAACGCCGGTTGCAGGGCGGGGTAGGCCTCCTCCAGGTATTCGACGATGGCGTCGGACTCGAACAGGGTGTCGCCCTGCTCGGTCACCAGCAGGGGCACCTGGCCATTGGGGGAGAGGTCGAGAAACCACTGGGGTTTGTCGCTCAGGCTGATGTACTCCACCTGGTAGGGGATCCCCTTGGCTTCCAGCAGGGCGGTAACCCGCTGGACGAAGGGGCAGATGGTAAAGCTGATCACTTTCAACATGGGGAAAACTCCTCGAAGGGGCCGTCGGGGCCCGCGATTAATGTCGATTCGGGGAGTAAGACGCGGTGGGCATCAAAGGGACGCAGATTTTTTCGTGTGCGGGCTCAACACTTGCCGCAGCGGTCGCCCTTGGGCTGAAAATCCAGCACGCCGCCGCGGCCCACCTCGATGTCGCAGCAGGCGGTGAGTTTCTGGCGCAGCTGCTGGCGGGCGCGCTGCACCCGGCTCTTGGCCCCGGACAGGGAGAGGTCGAGGCGATCGGCGATGGCCTGCTGGCCCATCCCCTCCAGCTCCGCCAGCTTGAGCGGCACCCGGTAGCGCTCCGGCAGTTCGTCGATCAGCGGCACCAGGCACTGGGCCAGCTCCTGGTGGGCAAGCCCCGCCTGATCCGGCTCCGGTGCCGCCAACTCGTCGGCCTCCGGCAGAGCCTGCCAGCGTCGCTGCTGGCGGTGATGGTCCATGATGGTGTTGTGGGCAATGCGGTAGAGCCAGGCGGTGAGGCTGCCCTGGGCCCGCAACTGGTGCAGCTGGGTGTGGGCCTTGAGGTAGACCTCCTGCAGCAGGTCGTCGACGGTGGCCGAGTCGTCCACCCGCTTGCTGATGTACTGACGCAGCTGCGCCCGGTGTTGCTGCCAATGGGTTTGCACAGAATTCTCCTGCGGATGGTGGGCCAGTAGGGTCAGACGGCGGCGCCCGGCAAAAGACGCAGATTTTTTGCCGTGAGCCGGATTCGCGCTTTGGGGCCCGACTCAGCAATCATTTTACTCTGCAATGCTGCCAGGGCGATCCGGCTTCACAAAAGCGCAACGGCAACAACACAAAACGGTGGCGGATTGATCCCGGTCACAACTTGGTAAGTGGCAACGCAAATACAATTGATTCGCAATAACAACTCAACCTTGTTAACTCGAATCGCGAGCGAAGTATGATGAAGCGTTCTCTTCTGGCCCTGGTACTGGGCACCATGACCCTGGGGGCCCAAGCCGTCGAGTGGGAATTCGATCTGGGCTACGACAGCAAATACATCTCCGAGGGCCGGGACAACCTGGACCAGGGGGGGATCTACTGGGCCGGCGGTGCCGCGGCCCTGGACAACGGGCTGACCTTCAGCGCCGCCTACGGTTACGCGGCGGACTCCGATGTGGACTACGACGAGCTCAACCTGGGCATCGAGTACGGTTTTGAGCTGGCGGACTTCGGCTTCTACGTCGGCTACACCCGGCTGGAGTTTTTCGAGGATGACGAGTCCGATAACGAGATCAGCGCCGGCGTCGCCTACGGTGGCCTGAGCTGGTTTGAGCCCTTCGTGGACTACGTCTACAGCACCGAGGCGGAAGGCAGCTTCGTGGAGATCGGGATCCAGCGGGAGTTTGGCCTGACCGAGCGCCTGGCGCTGACCCCCTATGTGATCGCCGGCCTGGATTACGGCTACGCCAACCCGGACCACGACGGTCAGAACCACATGGCGGTGGGGGCCGAGCTGGCCTACCAGTTCAGTGAAAACCTGGGGATCGTCGGCGTGATCGAGCACACCGAAGCCCACCGCCAGGTGGTGCGCGACGAGGGGATCGAAGAGGAACAGACCTGGGGTGGCATTCACCTGGTGATGCAGTTCTAAGCCCCCTTGGGTGGGGCGGCATCGCCGCCCCGCTCAGCGATGATCCGGCAATGAGCTGAAGGCCTGACGGTTGGGGTCCATCGGCTCGGTGCAGGCACAGCCCCAGCTGCCGTCGGCCCGCTCCCACTCGCTGTAGGCGTCCACCCGGCACTGCTGTTGCAGCACCAGACACTCCTCCTGGCTCTGGCCCCGGTCGGTGCCAATCAACTCCGCTTCCCTGGGTTCGGTGCCGCTGCATCCGATCAGCATCATTCCGCCCAACAGCCCCAAAACGCCCCTCATCATCGCCTCCATCAGACTGAAATGCCGTAGGAAACCAAGTATGGCCAAAATGTGCGGATCCGCGAGTCAGGGGGCGAGGCCGACGTAGGGGATCCCCGCCAGGGCCACTAGATCCCGGTCGGCGGTGGCGATGTCCTCCAGATTGAAATCCGCCAGGTGGGCATGGCCGCAGGCCCGGGCCAGCACCGCCATCAGCTCCGTGGCGCTGTCCAGGTAGCGGGTGACCCGTTTGGGGCCCTCGATGCGGTCCAGGCGCTGGCGCAGGGCGGGATCCTGGGTGGCGATCCCCGCCGGGCACTGGTTGGTGTTGCACATCCGCGCGCCGACACAGCCCAGCGCCTGGATGGCGGCGTTGGCCAGGGCGATGCCGTCGGCCCCCAGGGCCAGGGCCTTGACGCAGTCCGTGGGGGTGCGCAGGCCGCCGGTGATGATCAGGGTGACCTCATGGGCCCCCTGGGCGTCCAGGTAGCGGCGGGCCCGGGCCAGGGCCGGGATGGTGGCGACGCTGATGTGGTCGCGAAACAGCAGCGGCGCCGCCCCGGTGCCACCGCCCCGACCGTCCAGGATCAGGTAATCGGCGCTGGCGTCCAGGGCGAACTGGATGTCCCGCTCCACGTGGTTGGCGGAGAGCTTGAAGCCGATGGGGATCCCGCCGGTCACCTCCCGCACCCGGTCGGCACAGCGGCGAAAGTCCGCCGGGGAGCTCAAGTCCTCGAAGCGGGCCGGAGAGACCGCCGATTGCCCCGGCGGCAGGCCCCGCACCGTGGCGATCTCCTCGGTCACCTTGTTGCCGGGCAGGTGGCCGCCGATGCCGGTCTTGGCCGCCTGACCGGCCTTGAAGTGAAACGCCTGAACCCGCCTGAGCTTGGCCTCATCGAAGCCGAAACGCGCCGGTGCCAGCTCGTAGAAGTAGCGCTGGCACTCGGCCTGCTCGGCGTCCAGCATCCCCCCCTCGCCGGAGCAGATCCCGGTGCCGGCCCCCTCCGCCCCCTGGGCCAGGGCGATCTTGGCTTCCCGGGAGAGGGCGCCGAAGCTCATGTCCGAGATCAGCAGCGGGGTGGCCAGGGTCAGGGGCCGTCGTGCCCGCGGACCCACCACCAGAGTGGTGTCCACCGACGCCGATTCCAGCAGCGGCTGGCGGGCCAGTTGAGCCACCATCAGCTGGATGGCGTCCCACTGGGGCAGGCGGGTTCGGGGCACGCCCATGGCGGCCATGGGCCCATGGGGGCCAACCCCCTCCAGCCCCTCCCGGGCCAGGCGGTGGATCCAGGCGACGTCGGGCTCTTCGGGGGTGGGTTCGGCGGTGGGGGCTTTATCCCCCTGAGCCTTTGGGGCGGTCGCTTCCCCCACCTGGTCGTCGCTGATCCTCTGGTGGCTGCCATCGCAGTAGGGCTGGTTGCCGCTTTGCTTGCACTGGCACAGGAAGGCGTCGCCATCCTTGTCCGGGGTGAAAGGCTGGGGGGTGAAGGTGGTGCCCTTGTGGGAGCCGTCGCAGAAGGGCTGCTTGGCGGACCGGCCGCAGCGGCAGAACCAGTACTCCTTGCCCTTTTGCAGCGTGACCTTGGCGGGCCGCTTGGCGGCGATAACGGGTTTGTCCATGGGAAGCTCCTGGGGGTCGACCGTGCTCAAAGCCTAGCCCAGAGTGGCACGGGCGATGGCCCCAATCGTGACCAGGGACTTGAACTTATGGGGCAAAGTCTCCATCTATTGGGTAACCCCCAATGCCCCGGGTCGCAGGTGCGGCCCCGTTCAAGGAGTCGCCATGACCAACCCGTTGATGGATCCCCAAGCCCTGCCCGCCTTCTCCCAGATCCAGCCTGAGCACGTTCAGCCGGCGGTGGAAGCCGCCCTCACCCACTGTCGGGAGACCGTGGAGCGGGTGCTGGCCCAACCGGGTCCGGTGACCTGGGAGAGTCTGGTGCTGCCCGTGGATGAGGCGGAGGACACCCTGTCCCGGATCTGGTCGCCGGTGAGTCATATGAACTCGGTGGTGAGCAACGATGCGCTGCGGGCTGCCCACGACGCCTGCCTGCCGCTGCTGTCGGAGTACAGCACCTGGCTGGGGCAGAACAAGGCGCTGTACGAGGCCTACAAGACGCTGGCGGCCAGCGAGCAGTTTGCCGAGCTCAGCCCGGCCCAGCGCAAGGTGGTGGAGAACGGCCTGCGGGACTTCGAACTGTCCGGCATTGGCCTGCCGGAGGCGCAGCAGAAGCGCTATGGCGAGATCGTCATGCGCCTGTCGGAGCTTTCCAGCACCTACTCCAACCAGCTGCTGGACGCCACCAACGCCTGGAGCAAGCTGGTGACCGATGTCGGCGCCCTGGCGGGCCTGCCGGACTCCGCCCTGGCGGCGGCCAAGCAGAGCGCCGCCCTGCGTGAGCAGGAGGGCTACCTGCTGACCCTGGAATTCCCCTCCTACCTGGCGGTGATGACCTACGCCGACGACGCCGAGCTGCGCCGCGAGGTGTACACCGCCTTCTGCACCCGGGCCTCGGACCAGGGGCCCCACGCCGGCCAGTACGACAACGGCCCGCTGATGACCGAGATCCTGGCGCTGCGCCACGAACTGGCCCAGCTGCTGGGCTTCGACAGCGCCGCCCACAAGTCACTGGCCACCAAGATGGCCGAGGCTCCGGATCAGGTGGTCAGCTTCCTCAATGAGCTGGCGCTGGCCTCCAAGGGCCAGGGCGAGGAGGAGCTCAAGACCCTGACCGCCTTCGCCCGGGCCGAGCACGGCGTCGAGTCGCTGAACGCCTGGGACGTCACCTACTACGCCGAGAAGCAGAAGCAGCACCGCTACCAGATCTCCGACGAGGCCCTGCGCCCCTACTTCCCGGAAGACCGGGTGCTGTCCGGCCTGTTCCACACTCTGGAGCGGCTGTTCGGCGTCAAGGTCACCGAACGCACCGGGCTGGACACCTGGCACCCGGACGTGCGCTTTTTCGATCTGCTGGAGGCCGACGGCAGCGTCCGGGGCAGCTTCTACCTGGATCTCTACGCCCGCCAGAACAAGCGTGGCGGTGCCTGGATGGACGACTGCCAGGGGCGCCGGGTGCGCGCCGATGGCGAGCTGCAAAAGCCGGTGGCCTACCTGACCTGCAACTTCAACGGCCCGGTGGGAGATCAGCCGGCGCTGTTCACCCACGACGAGGTGGTGACCCTGTTCCACGAGTTTGGCCACGGGATCCACCATATGCTGACCCGTATCGAGGACGCCCCCGGGGTGGCCGGCATCAACGGCGTGCCCTGGGACGCGGTGGAGCTGCCCAGCCAGTTTTTGGAGAACTGGTGCTGGGAGAGCGACGCCTTGGCGGAGATCTCCGGCCACTTCGAAACCGGTGAGCCCCTGCCGGCGGCGATGCTGGAGAAGATGCTGGCGGCCAAGAACTACCAGAGCGCCATGATGATGCTGCGCCAGCTGGAGTTCGCCCTGTTCGACTTCCGCCTGCACCTGGAGTACGCCGACCTGGAGGGCGACAACCCCATCCAGGGGATGCTGGACCAGGTGCGTGGCCAGGTGGCGGTGTTCCAGGCCCCGGCCTTCAACCGCTTCCAGCACGGCTTCAGCCACATCTTTGCCGGCGGTTACGCCGCCGGTTACTACAGCTACAAGTGGGCCGAAGTGCTCTCCGCTGACGCCTTCTCCCGGTTCGAGGAGGAGGGGATCTTCAACCCCGAGGTGGGGGCGGACTTCCTGCACCACATCCTGGAGATGGGGGGCAGCGAGGAGCCCATGGCGCTGTTTACCCGCTTCCGCGGCCGGGCGCCGCAGATCGATGCCCTGCTGCGGCACAGCGGCATCGCCCAGTAAAGCATCACGGCGCCGAAAGGCGCCGTTTTTCTTTCTTTACATGCACTTACTTGATTTTGTCCGCGGCTGAGGGCACCTTGGGGGTGTGCGACAGGATGTTGCCAAGGAGTCGGAAATGGATGCCGTATTACGTCGTTGGGGCAAGGCCCTGGTGTGGTGCAATGCAGTGGGTCTGGTGTTGGCGCTCTATGGCCTGCTGCGCCAGTTCAGTGGTGCCCCGCCCCTGTGGGAGGGGGGCAGCCTGGTCTGGGAGCCGGGCTTTCTGATGGGGCTCGGGGTGGTGCTGATGCTGCCCCAGACCCTGTTCCTGGTGGCCCGTCACTGGCTGACCGATTAGAGCCGCAGACGCAGCGACAGGCTGGCGGCGTGCTCATCGGGTTCCCGGGTAACCTGGGTGCCCAGCCCCACCCTGGGGGTCAGGTAGTAGAACAGTCCCATCACCTGCCGTGACCGCCACTGGCCCTGAAAGTCGTGCCCCGCCCAGCGCGCCTCCCCCTCCAGGCCCTCCCACAGCCGGGTTCTCAACTCCACCGCCGCCATCGGTGCCAGCTCGCTCTGGCGCTCTCGATGCAGGGTGTCCATGCCGCTGGACAGCACCAGATCCCATTGGCCGTCCAGGGCCACTCTATACCCCAGCTGCACGCTGTAGCGCTCCTGGCTGCCCAGGTGCTCCTCATCCTTGGGATCCAGGGTGGTGATGGCGTCCAGGCCCACCAGCCAACGCTCCGCCAGGTGAAAACGGGCGCCGCTGAAGCGGATCATCGGACTCTGCTGCTCCTCACTGCGCCACTGGGCCAGGGCCAGCTGGGCGTAGTTGTAGGCCACCGGGGTCACGTAGCGGCACAGGGGCCAGCACTCCGCCCGGACCGGCAGCGCGGTGAACAACAACAGTGCGATTGGGAGGAGCAGTGCCTTGTGCATGGTCAGAACGGGATCTTGGGTTACGTAGAGATAAGTCGACCATTGAATTCAAAAAGTTAACGGCGCGTTGCCGGGGCTTTTCCAGCCCGGGGCCGCGCTCGGAACGGCGCTCAAAATGGGGATTCACAGCGTTTATGGCGTCATAGGGGTGAGTGAGACTCGAGCCCGATTCTGCCAATACCGGTCATGAAGGTAAAACTGGCTAAAAAATAGTGAGTTAGCAGCAAAATGCGGAGAGAAAACTGGCCAAAACCCCCCGGAAGCAATCCACAAGCGATTGTTATGTAAGAAATAATTTGACAGCTACTGTGATCTTCCGCTCAGATGGCAGGCCCGCTTTCTGCTTTGATATGCCCTATCCGAATCTACGGCATGTCACTGCTGTGCGGAAATGGATGGGATCCAGACTTTAAGGGATAACAAGATGAACAAGTCGGAATTGTTCAAAGCGCGGGAACAGCGCATTTTATCAGCCGCCCTCACTACGGCCCGGAGCAAAGGGGCGTTGGACTTCCGCATGGCGGATGTCGCACGCGCCGCGGAATGCTCCGTTGGCACCCTCTACGGGCACTTCCTCAGCAAAGAAGACATGATGGCCGCCCTGGTTCAGGTCAGCCTGCACCACCGTCACCAGTGGATCGCCCGTCTCAACGAGCTGGATCTGACCCCCATGGAGCGCTTTGTCGTGCTGATGGTGTCGGAGCGCATCCGTTTGAGCCAGGACGAGGTGCTGGCCCAGCTGGAGCTGCTGGTCAGCCACACCGAGCTGTGGCGCCGTGCCGCGGATCAGCGTCAACTGGCCCTTAAGGGGATGGTGGACGAGCTGGTCAAGGCGCTGGAGGCGATCCTGCAGGACGCCCGTCAGCAGGGGCTGCTGGCCCTGAACGACGGCGAGTCCGCGGCCCTGGTGGCCCGTGCCCGCGCCCTGATGCTGGGCTTCCAACTGCAATCCAGCCGCCAGACCCTGGCGCCCACCCCGGAGCTGGCGGAGATCCCGGTGCTGATGGAGGCCATCGCCGGCCTGCTGACCAGCGTCGGCCTCAGCGAAGGCCACCCGGACTGGCGCAACCGCTGCGTCCGCGCTCTGGAGCATTGGCAACCCCAGCCGGAGCCGGAAACATTGGAAGGCAGCGCCGCCTAAGCGCTCACTTGCAGGGCTCCCGGTGATCCACTAACCTGCCGCAGATCACCCGAGGAGCCCTATGTCCACCTTCGTATACCTCGATCCCGACAGCGCGTCGCCGGAGCGATTGGCCAGCTTGGCCGAACGCTGGCAACTGGTGCACCGGGATGACGCCCCCTTTCGCCTCACCGTCGAGCAAGACCACCTGCGCCTCTATGACCGTCGCCAGCCGAAGCTGGGGGCCATCGAAGTGGATCTGGTGGGCGGCGCCGTGGCCCACCGGCGCAAGTTCGGCGGCGGCCGGGGCCAGGCCATCGCCAAGGCGGTGGGGCTGAAAAGCGGCGCCTGCCCCCAGGTGGTGGACGGCACTGCCGGCCTGGGACGGGACGCCTTCGTGCTGGCCAGCCTGGGCTGCCAGGTCACCCTGGTGGAGCGCCACCCGGTGGTGGCCGCGCTGCTGGAGGACGGCTTGCGCCGGGCCGAGGCGGACCCGGAGATCGGCCCCTGGGTGGCCCAGCGGATGCGCCTGTTTCCCGGCAACAGCCTGGAGGCCCTGGCCCGGTTGGAGGGCCAGGTGGAGGTGGTGTACCTGGACCCCATGTACCCTCACCGCGCCAAGTCGGCCCAGGTGAAAAAGGAGATGCGGGTGTTCCAGGAGCTGGTGGGGGCGGATCCCGACGCCGACGGTCTGCTGGCCCCGGCCCTGGCATTGGCCAGCAAGCGGGTGGTGGTCAAACGGCCCGACTACGCCGAACCCCTGGCTCAGCAGGCCCCCACCATGGCCATCGACACCAAGAAAAACCGCTTTGACGTCTACGTCAAAGCGGCAATGGAGTCCGGGTGATCAGAGTATGGGCGGCGCCTGATCGCTGGCGCGTCGTCCCAGGCGGTGGCGCCTATCCTGTCCCTGCAAACCGTAGCGTTGGAACTGGCGTCGGTCGATGGGGTCCCGTCGTTCGCCTTTACGGCGCTCGGTGGCAATGGCAATCATGGTCGATTCCCTCCTTCTGCACCTGGTTAAGTGTAGCGCCTTTGTTTGGGGGGCGTGGATGCGCTGCCATTGGCTGACCCCCATGGAGGCCCCGTTGGCCAGCCGTTTCTACGCCGGCGAGGGGCAGAAGGAGAAGGTGCGCCGGGATGAGCGGGTGGCGGTGTGCCGGGGACCCGACGGCGCGATCTGTGCCGCGGTACGCTTCAGTCCGCGCCAGGACCACCATCTGATGCGCGCTTTGAGGGTGGCCCACAGGGCCCAGGGCCAGGGGGTGGCTCGCACCCTGATGCGCTTTGCCCTGGACCAGGCCCCCAGCCCCCTTTGGAGCTTCGCCCTGCCCCCGCTGGTGCCCTTCTACCGGTCGCTCGGTTTTGAGCCGGTGACCGAATCGGCGGCGCCGGAGGCGATCCTCGGCCCCTTGCGGGCCTACCAACAACACCAGCCCCTGGTGCTGCTGCGCTACGCCGACTCCAGCCCCAGCAGCTGACCGATCTCCGCCACGTTGTCCGCCACCTGGGCCGCGATGGTGCGGGCCTTGCCGGCGGCGTGCTCCGCCCGCTGATCCAGCTGCTGCATCGTCTGTTCGAAGCCGTCCAACTGCGCCACCTGCTCGTGGGCGCTGACCGCACTCTGGCGGGCCGCCACCGTGGCGCTTTGGGCCTGGTCCCGCACCCGTTCCAGGGTGCACTTGAGCCCCTCGGCACCGCCCACCTGGGACAGGGCCGCCTGACGGATCTGGTCCATGTGGCCGGTGAGGCTGGCCTTGGACTGGTCCAGCCGGGCGAGGATGGCGAGGATCTGGTTGAGGGAGTTCTGGGTGCGGTTGGAGAGGTTGCGTACCTCATCAGCCACCACCGCGAAGCCGCGGCCGTGCTCGCCGGCCCGGGCGGCCTCGATGGCGGCGTTGAGGGCCAGCAGGTTGGTTTGATCGGCAATTTCACTGATGGAGTCGATGATGCTGGTGACGTCCCCCACCGAGCCGGTGAGCTGATCCAGGGCCTGGTGGCAGGCGAGGATCTCCGCCTCCGTTTGCTGGGAGCTGGCCACCAGGGTGTCGATCTGACCCAGGCCGCTGGCCATCTGCTGTTCGGTCTGGCGGGCCGCCCCGGCCACCGAATCGGAGGCCTGGTCCACCTCCCGGGCCAGGCGGGCCAGCTGGTGCATCGCTCCCCGGGTGTCCGCCACCGTGGCCCGGTTGCGGGTGCTGTCCTCGCTGACGGCGTCGATCTCGCTGATAAGGCTCGACAGCTGGGCGGAGATCTGCCCCATCTGCTGGCGCTCGCGCTCATCCTCGTCCGCCATCCGGGTCAGCAGGGTGTTGAAGTGGCGGGCGATCTGACCGGTTTCGTTGCGGTTGGCCAGATCGGTGATGGGGTCGCGCCGATCCGACTCCACCAGCTGGCGGAACGCCGACTGCAGGCGATGCAACGGCTTGACCAGCATCAGCTGCTGCACCAGGGCCCAGATCAGGGCGTAGGCCACCAGGGCGGTGGCAATGCTCAGCATCAGGCCATTAAGTTGGCCCTTGAGGGCGGTGTGGGCGTCCTGCTGGGCGGCCACCAGGCCGCTGAGGCGGTCGCGGATGGCGGTGATGTCGGCCTGGATCGCCCGCTGCAGTTCGCCGTTGGTGGCCAGCACCGACTGGGTGTTGGCCAGCTCCTTGCGGTAGCGGCCGGCCAGGCTCACCAGCTCCGCCTGGTACCCCTCCCCCAGCTCCTCGGGCTCGTTGTCCGCCAGGGGATCGTCGTTGTCCTCCACCTCACCGTACAGCCCCAGCAGCGCCAGGCCGCTGAGCTCCTCCCGCCACCGCTCCAGGGCGGTCAGGGCTGCCTCGAGGGCCGGATCCGGCTCGCTGGTGGTCAGCTGTGCCAAGGCGGTGCGCTCGCGCAGGGTCTGGATCAGCTCCGGCAGGGCCAGGGCCAGGGTCAGGTGACGCTGGGCCAGGGTGGGGTTCTGAGCCAGCCCGGATTGGGCGTAGCCCCCCAGGTAACGGGCATTGGCCAGCAGGTTGCGTTCGGCGTTGGCCAACAGACCCCGGGGATCCCCGGCCAGTTTGCCCGCCGCCCGGTAGGGGCCGGCCAGATCGGCCCGGAACTGGTCCAGTTCGGCCCGGGCTTCGCCGGTGAGGGTGTCGGGAAAGGCGGCCAACTGTTGATTCAACTGCTCGGCCTGTTGCTGGGCCTGGCTCAGCAGGCTGGCGTCGCCGCTTTCCAGGTAGCGGCGCAGGGTGGGCGCCAGCTGCTGGCGAAAGCCGTTCTCCAGCGCCCCCAGGGTGCGCGCCTGTTGGTCCAGCCGGTCACGCTGGCCGTTGCTCCACCACTGGGTGGCCAGCAGGGCCGCGGCGAACAGCAACAGCAGCCCGGAGGAGATCAGGGCCAAAGCACGGATGTTCATAACGATTTCTGAAATCTTTGGGGTGCCCCAAGGCTACGGCAGCCAGGTTTCAGAAATGTTAAATGATTGTCGGAGTTAGCCTTTTTCGCTGGCGGGATCGCCGCCGGCGGGCCGGCGGGCCACCTCTTCGCTCAGCCGCACCTGCTGTCCGGCACTCAGGGTCTCGGCGCCGCGGATCACCACCCGGTCGCCGGGTTGGACGTCGCCTTCGATGGCGATCCACTCCCCCTGCCCCTGCCCCAGGGTGATGGACACCTGCTCCACCTGGTTCTGGTCGTTCAGTCGGAACAGGTGGGCGCCGCTGGAGCGCAGCACGGTGGCGTCCCGGGGGATCACCAGGGTGGGCCGTTGCGGGCCGATGGGCAGCGCGGCGCTGACCAGCTCCCCCACCGCCAGGCGGCGTTCCAGCTCCGGGGCCAGGCTCACCCGCACCTCGAAAGTCTGGGAGCGGGGATCCGACACCGGGATCACCCGGCTGATCCGGCCCTGGAACTCGCCGTCACTGCCCCAGATCCGCAGCGGATCCGCCTCCTTGACGCTGCGGCTGTAGCGCAGCGGGGCGTGCAGGCGGATCTCCAGCCGGTCGGGATCCGTGACGCTGAGCAGGGGCTCGGCGCGCACCACGTACTCCCCGGCCCGGTGGCGGCGCTCGGTGACGATGCCATCAAAAGGGGCGCGGATGTCGGTGCGGGCCAGACGGTCCTGCAGCTGGGCCAACCGGGCCTGGGCCAGACGCTGATCCGCCCCCGCCAGGTCCCGCTCCATTACGGCCTTGTCCAGGGCGCTGGCGGCGGCGCTGTTGCTGCGGGCCAGGGTCTCCAGCCGATCCGCTTCGCGGCTGAGCTGGCGGTGGCGGATCCCCGCCCGCTCGATCTCCGCCTCGTACTCGGCCACCCGCAGGGCCAGCTCGGTCTTGTCGATGCGGGCCAGCACTTCGCCGGCCCGCACCCGGGTGCCGGGCTCCGCCACCCAGTCCAGCCGGCCGTCCACCGACGCGGTGATCTGGGCGTCGTGGCGGCTGTGCACCGTGCCGGTGACCGTCATGGTGGGGGCCAGATCCCGGCTCTGGGCCTGGGTGACGCTCACCAGAGGCGCCGGCGGGGCGGGCGGCGCGTCCGCCGCGTGCACGGAGAGGGCGGCCAGGGCCAGCAGGGAAAGCAGGGGTTTCATGAAGGCACTCCTTGTTGCAGCGCCGGGGCGTTGGGGGCACGCCGTCCGGCGGGGGCGATGCAGAGCAGCGCCGGGATCAGGATCAGGGTAAAGAGGGCGGAGAAGGTCATGCCGCCGACGATCACCGCCGCCAGGCCGCGGTAGATCTCGGTGCCAATGCCCGGCACCAGCACCAGGGGCAGCATGCCGAAGATGGAGGTCAGGGTGCTCATGTAGATGGGCCGGGCCCGGGTCTGCACCGCCAGGCGCACCGCCTCGGCCAGGGGCAGTCCGTCGCGCTGGCCGGCCCGGGTGCAATCCACCAGCAGGATGGCGTTGTTGACCACCAGCCCCAAGAGGATGATGAAACCGATCATGGTGAGCAGGTCCAGGGCCTGGAAGCTGAACAGGTTGAGCAGGGCCAGGCCGGTGACGCCGCCGGCGATGGCCAGGGGCATGGCCGCCAGCACCAGCAGGCTGTCCAGCACCGAGCGGAACAGGGCCGCCATCAGCAAGAACAGGATCACCAGGGCGATAAGGAAGTTGCTGCCCATCTCGGTGATGGCTTGCTCCAGGCGATCGGCGCTGCCGCGGAATTTGAGGCTGGCGTTGTCCGGCAGCTGGGCGCGGATCCCCGGCAGGGCGTCCTGGCTGAGGCGCTCCATCGCCTCATCCATCGCCATGTCCTCCGGGGGGAAGATCAGCAGGCTGACGGTGCGGGCGCCGTTGATCCGTTGCAGCTGGGTGGGGCCCACGGTGCGGCGCACCTCGGTCAGCTCGCCCACGGTCTGGATCCCCGACAGCGGCGTGTAGACCGGCATTGCCGCCAACTGCTCCGGGCTGTGCCAGCGGGGGGCCTTGAGCAGCACGTCCATTCGCTCGTTGCCGTCGAAGTACTCGCCGACAAAGAGCCCCGAGGTGAGGGCGCGGATCCCGTTGGCGATGCTGGCCCGGTCGATGCCGGCCTGGGCCAGGCGCCACTCCTTGGGCTCCAGCCGCAGCTCCGGCTGGGCCAGGCTGAGGCCGGGCTGGGGGCGGACCACGGCACCGGGCAGGGCCTGCTGGATCTGCGGCATCGCCTGGGCGGCCACCGTCATCAGCGCCTCCATGTCCGGGCCCTGCAGATCGATGTTGATGCCGCGACCGCCATTGAAGCCGAACTGCAGCAGCGAGCCGCGGCTGACAAAGGCCTGGGTGCCCGGCAGATCCACCAGCAGCTCATCCCGCAGCTTGGCGATCAGCGCTTCGATCTCATCGGGGTTCTCCGGGTAGACGAACAGCACGTTGAAGGCGCCGAACATCGACAGGTTGTAGCCGCCGATGGCCGGGGATGCCTCCTGATCGTAATAGGGGCGCAGACGGCGGATGATGGTGCCCCCCAGCTCCCGCTCCAGGGTGTCGATGTTGGCCCCGGCGGGCAGCGAGAAGAAGGTGAAGATCCCATCGGAGCGGGCCTGGGGCAGGAAGTCCGGACGGGGCATCAGGGCCAGGGTGAGCGCCACCGAGGCCCCCAGCAGGCCCAGGGTGGCGAGCCAGGCCCGACGCCGGGTCAGCAGGGCGTTGCAGAGCCGGTCCAGCCGTGCCGGCCAGCGGCTGGTGGATTGAGCCCCTTCGGGGGCCGTCTTGACCCACACCAGGTTGAACACCGGGGTCAGGGTCAGGGCGGTAAGCAGCGAGCTGACCACCGCCACCGACAGGGCCAGGGCGAGATCCGAGAACAGCTGCCCCTCCACCCCGGGCATAAAGAGCACCGGCAGGAAGATCGCCACCGTGGTGGCGGTGGAGGCGAACAGCGCCCCGCGCACCTGGCGACAGCCCTGGCGGATCGCCTGGGTCAGGCTCAGGCCGTTCTGGCGCAGCCGGATGATGTTCTCCTGGACGATGATGGCGGCGTCCAGCACCAGGCCCACGGAGAAGGCGATCCCCGCCAGGGAGACCACGTTGAGGGTGCGGCCCAGGGCTTCGAGGGCCAGGAAGGTCACCAGCATGGCCACCGGGATGGTCAGGCCGATCATGGCGGTGGCCCGCAGGTTGCGCAGGAAGGCGAACAAAATCAGCAGCGCCAGGGCCACCCCGATCCCCAGGTTGCCCTGCACCAGGGCGATGGCCCGCTTGATGTGCACCGAGGCGTCGAAGCTGAGATCCATGATGAGGCCCGCCTCGGCCAGCACCTCGCGGTTGAGCTCCTCGATGGCCAGGTTGACCTCATCCAGCACCGCCACGGTGTTGGCGTCGAAGCTGCCGGCCAGGGTGATGTAGTAGGCGGGGAAGCCATTGCGCCGGGTGAAACCGCGCTGCTCGGCGTACTCCACCGACACCTCGGCCACCTCGTCCAGGGTGACCGGCCGGCCGTTGTTGTAGGTGACGATCATCGACCCCAGAGAGTCCGGGGTGTACTGGCCGGTAAAGCGCACCGTGTACTCCCGCCGCCCCACCTTGGCGGTGCCGCCGGAGATGTCCGAGGCCCGGGCCAGGGTCTGGCGCATCTGGTCGATGGTGATCCCCAGCGCCGCGGCGCGGAAGGGGTCAAACACCACGTGCAGCTCCTTGGGCCGACGGCTCTGCAGCTGCACGGCGGCCACCCCGGGGATGCGGCGCAGCCGCGGCTCCACCTGGTCATCAATCAGTTTCTGGTAGTCGCCGAAGTCGGTGTTGGGGTTGCCCGGGGCGGTGCGGATCAGCAGCGAGGCCATGGTGGGGGCGCCGTTGCCGCCGCCGACGTTGATGAAGGGCTCGTTGGCGTCCGCCGGGCGCGGCGGGGTCTGATTGAGGGCGTTGATCACCCCGATCATCGCCTCCTGCATGTCGGTGCCCACCTCGAAGGTCAGGGTCACCGAGCCAAACCCCTGGCTGATGTTGCTGCTCAGTTCCACCAGACCGGGGATGAACTGCAGCACCTGCTCCTGGGGCTCGATGATGTTGGTTTCCATCTCCTCCGGCGCGGCGGCACGCCAGTTGTTGAACACGGTGATCTGGGGCTGCTGGATGTCCGGCAGCAACCGGATCGGCAGCTTCATCATCGCCAGGGCGCCGAACAGCAGGATCAGCAGGAGCACCACCAGGGTGGCCGCGGGGTTTTTCAAACTGGAGCGGGTCAGATCCATCTTGATGTGAATTGAAGTCGGCAGGTGGCATGAAAGATATGCGTTTTGACGGGATGGAAGGTGAATGGAGTGTAATTACATGTTACCGAATGTGTGTCCGGGGTGGGATCCGCATCGTGAATGGTGGAATCGTCCACGACTTTTCCTTTGAAACCCCTAGGCTTTATTGCGACCATGTGATGCAAACGGGGCTTCGGCCTTCACCGCATTGCCAGAGAATAGGAGTGACCCATGTTGTCCGATGCCATGGTCGACAAGCTGAACGAACAGATCAATCTCGAGTTTTTCTCCTCCAACCTGTACCTGCAGATGAGCGCCTGGTGCGAGGACAAGGGCTTCGAGGGGGCCGCCCACTTTATGCGCGCCCACGCCGACGAGGAGATGGAGCACATGCGCCGTCTGTTCACCTACGTCAGCGAAGCCGGTGGCCTGCCCATGCTGGGCGCCATCGAGGCCCCGGAGCACGAGTTTGAAAGCCTGCATCAGCTGTTCGCCAAGACCTACGAGCACGAGCAGCTGGTGACCCGCAAGATCAACGAGCTGGCCCACACCGCCTTCGCCAACCAGGACTACTCCACCTTCAACTTCCTGCAGTGGTACGTGGCCGAGCAGCACGAGGAGGAGAAGCTGTTCAAGTCCATCCTCGACAAGATCGAGCTGGTGGGCAACGACGGCCAGGGGCTCTACCTGGTGGACAAGGACCTGGCCCAGCTGGCCACCGAAGAGTCTGCCAGCGTTATGCACGACACCGCGGACGCCGGATAACCTTCAGCGGATGGCCTTGGCCATCCGCTCTGCTTTTCGGGCCCGGAACGTGAGCCTTCCCCGCCGTCAGCTGCTGCTGTTTGGGCTGCTGAACCTGCCGCTGTCGATGCTGATGTCGCCCACCGCGGCGATGCTGCCCGCCTTCTACCTGGAGTACACGGCGGTGACCGCCGCCGGGCTGGCCACGGCCACCCTGGTGGCCCGGCTGTTTGACGGCCTGACGGACCCCCTGCTGGGCTGGCTGTCGGACCGCAGCGGCCGGCGCAAGATCTGGATGGCCCTGGGGGTGGCCCTGGTGCTGCTGGGGCTCTGGCCCCTCTATCAGCCCGCCGGAGACGCCGGGGGGGGCCACCTCATCTTCTGGTACCTGCTGGTGACCCTAGGCTGGACCGCGGTGGAGATCCCCCACAGCGCGTTGGCGGCGGAGCTCTCCGGCGATTACCAGGAGCGCAGCCGCATCGTCCTGTGGCGCCAGATGCTGGGTTTTGTCGGCGGCCTGCTGTTTATGGCCAGCCCGATGATTTTGCTGGGCCGCAGCGGCTTTACCCCCGAGGTGTTCCAGGCCCTGGCGCTGTTCATCGTCATCGCCCTGCCCCTGACCCTGGCCCTGATGTGGTGGGCGGTGCCGGAGCCCCGCCACCCCGCGCCGGCCCGGCCTAGCCTGGCGGATCTGGCCCGGGCCCTGGCACAGCTCCCTCCCCTGCGCTACTTCCTGCTGACCCAGATCCTCTTTGGCCTGGCCACCGGCGCCGTCTCCTCGCTGTTCGTCATCTACGCCAGTTTCTACCTGGGCCACGCCGATGCGGTGGCGAAGATCGCCATGCCCATGACCCTGGCGATGGCGCTGGGGATGCCCCTGTGGCTGCAGCTGCTCAAGCGGGTGGACAAGCACCGGGCCTGGGCCCTGTCCGGGGTGGGGATGATCCTCTGTCTGCTGGCGGTGCTGAGCCTGGCCCCGGGTCCCGATTCCCTGGGACCGATGATCGGCCTGATGACCGGGTTCGGCTTCTTCCTCGGCCTCTCCTCGTTGGCGATGCCCTCCATGCTGGCGGATCTGGTGGATTACGACCGCTGGCGCAACCGTCGGGATCGGGCCGCCATCCTGTTCGCCTTCCAGGCGATGGTGACCAAGTTCAACCAGGGGATCGGCGGCGCCCTGGCCCTGGGGCTGGCCGCCTGGCTGGGGTTCTCCGGCAAGGGGGCGATCACCGAGTCGGCGGTGTGGGGGCTCAAGCTGGGCTTCGTGATCTGGCCCTGCCTGTTGCTGGTGCCCATGCTGCTGCTGGCCTGGCGCTACCCCCTGACCCGACATCGCCAACGGGCACTGGCCCGGCGCCTGATGCGCCGCCAGGCGGTTTCCCCTCAGGATTGACCCGCCCCTGGGCCCTGACAAGGCTGGCAGCCCAAGGGGAAGCTGTTACTATCGGTGGAGACTCGAATCCATTGGTTTAACGGACTGAAAATGAACGATCTGGAGCTGGTCCGGCGGTTGGACCGTCGTCTGGTGGACGACTACCAGTTGGCCCGCAACTACTGCCTGGATGTGCCCACCTTCGCCCTGGTGCACCTGCGCTCCATCGCCCACCGCCTCACCAGCTGGCTGGGGGAGCGGGCGGAGCTGACCTTCCAAAGCAAGAACCTCTACGACCGCATCGAGCAGCTGGCCCGCAGCCGCACCATCGACATGCGCCTGGCCCGCAAGCTGCACAAGCTGCGGGGGGACGGCAACAAGGGGGCCCACCCAGAGAAGTACCACCTGTCGCTGGAGCAGCTGGTGCAGCTGGCCGCCAAGAGCGTCAAGGACACCGCCCGGCTCTGCGCCGAGGTCTACCCCCTGCTCCACCCCGGCGAGCCCACTCTGGAGTGGCAGTTTGAGCCGGTGGACGTGGTGGCCGGCCGGGAGCTGTGTTACCGGGCGGTGATGGAGGACGATCCCGAGGCCCAGTACCTGGTGGGGCTCTCCCTCAAGGCCCGGGCGCTGATGCACCAGGAGCGGGCCCGCTCCTTCGCCGAGGCCAACGACGGCCAGGCCCTGGACTTGAGCGATTCCCGGCGGGTGCTGGAGCAGGCCGCGGACTGGTTCCGCCGCGCCGCCCCGGAACACCCGGCGGCCCGGTTCGAGCACGGCGTGGCCCTGCTCAACGGCTACGGCGGCGAGCGGGATCCCAAGCAGGCGGTGCGCCTGATTGAGGCGGCGGCCGAGCAGGGGGTGGCGGACGCCCTGGCCCTGGTGGGCTACTTCCACCTGGCGGGCAGTCAGGGCTACGGCCAGGACCCCATCAAGGCGGAGCGCTACCTGACCGAGGCGGCGGACCAGGACCAGCCCGAAGCCATGGCCAACCTGGGGGTGCTCTACTACCAGGGGCTGCTGGGGGCGCCGGATCTGGCCCGGGCCCGCAGCTGCTCCGAGCGGGCGGCGTTGGCGGGCTATCCCCACGCCCAGTACCACCTGGCGGTGATGCTGTTCGCCGGTGAGGGCGGTGAGGCGGATCCCGAGGCGGGACTGACCTGGCTGCAACGCTCGGCGGAGCAGCACTACCCGGATGCCCTGGCGGATCTGGCCCAGCGCACCCTGGACGGGGATGGCGTGGACGCCAACCCGGGCACCGCGGTGGCCCTCTACCGCGAAGCGATCCAGTACGGGCGGTTGCCCCGGGCGATGTTCGAGCTGGCCCTGGCTCACTTCGACGGGGAAGTGCCGGAGCGGGATCTGGTGGAGGCGGCGACGCTGCTGCACGGGGCCTTCCTGCACGCGGTGCCGGACAGTGAGCTGGCGGACGCCATCTGGCAGCTGACCCCCGAGCTGGTGGCCCAGCTGGACCAAGCCCTGGCCAATCCCCAGACCCCGAGCGAGCAGGCGGCGGTCCTGGCCCAGGTGCGCGATCGCTTCGATGACCAGGGTTACCCCCGGGAGTCCACCGCGTGACCCCGCTGATCCAGGGCCCCAGACTGCGCCTCTACCCCTTCGGCGAGCGCGACGCCGAGGGTTTTATGGCGATGAACGCCGATCCCGAGGTGCTGCGTCACACCGGCGATCGCCCCTTTGCCAGCCTGGCGGAAACCCGCGCCTTTTTGCGGGCCTATGACCAGTACCGCCTCAACGGCGTCGGTCGCTGGTCGATGTACACCCGGGATGGGGACTACGCCGGTTTCTGCGGCCTGCGCCGCGCCGAGGGTGAGGTGGATCTGGGTTACCGCCTGCCTCGCGCACTGTGGGGGCAGGGCCTGGCCACCGAAGCGTCGGCCCTGGCCCTGAGCCTGGGGTTCGAACAGTACGGACTGGAGAGCGTGATCGGCCGGGCCCGGCTGGCCAATCCCGGCTCCATCCGGGTGCTGGAAAAGCTGGGCATGAGCGAGGAGTCCCGCTTTGTGGAAGAGGGGCACCACTGGGTGTGTTACCGCATACAGCGTGCCCAGTGGCAGGCTCATCCCCTGAGTCGTCTCGGTCGCCATAATTCAACTGATTGAACTTATAGGCCTTTCAATCGTTCAAATCCCGTACACCCCGGTTGGCGGTGGCCCGCCGGGGTGGCATTATGGCCAACAAATTTCTCACCAAAGATCACAAGGAGTGAGCCATGGGAGTCCGTTTGGCGACCCTGGCCCTGGGCTTGGCGCTGACCCCGCTGAGCCAGGCGACCACCGCCGATGACGTCCAGCAGCTGCAGCTGGATAACGGCATGCGCATCCTGGTGCTGGAGGATGACACCATCCCCAACGCCAACATGTACCTGTTCTGGAAAGTGGGGTCTCGAGACGAGGCGCCCGGCATCACCGGCCTGGCCCACTTCTTCGAGCACATGATGTTCAACGGCTCGAAAAACTTCGGGCCCAAGATGTTCGACCGCACCATGGAAGCGGCCGGGGGCGCCAACAACGCCTACACCACCGAGAACCTCACGGTCTACACCGACTGGTTCCCCGCCCAGTCGATGGAGGTGATCTTCCAACTGGAAGCGGACCGCATTGCCCACCTCAACATCGATCCCGAGGTGGTGGAGAGCGAGCGCGGCGTGGTGGACTCCGAGCGCCGCACCGGTTTGGAGAACTCCAACTGGCGGATGCTGCAGGAGGAGGTCAAGGGGGCCGCGTTTCGGGCCCACCCCTACAGCTGGCCGGTGATCGGTCACCAGTCCGACATCCACGCCTGGACCCTGGAGGACCTGACCGCCTTCCACAAGACCTACTACGCGCCGAACAACGCCGTGGTGGTGATCACCGGTGCCGTGACCTTCGACCAGGTCGAGGCCCTGGCACAGAAATACTTCGCCCCCATCCCGGCCCAGACGCCGCCGCCGGCGATCCGCACCGTGGAGCCGGAGCAGAAGGGGGAGCGCCGGGTCTACGTGCAGAAGCCGTCGATCTCCACCCCCAACCTGATGCTGGCCTACAAGGTGCCGGCCACCGCCGACGCCGATCACCACGCCCTGGATCTGCTGCTGGCCCTGTTGATTGAGGGCAACTCCAGCCGCCTGAGCCGCGCCCTGGTGGACAGCCAGCTGGCCATCGCCGTGGACGGCTACCTGCCCCAGAGTTTCGATCCCAACCTGCTCTACCTCTACGCTGTCGCCGCCGGTGGGGTGGAGGCAGAGGCCCTGGAGCAAGCGATGATCGCCGAGGTCAACCGCCTGGCCGCCGAGCCGGTCAGCGCCGCCGAGTTGGAGAAGGTGAAAAACCGCAAGCTGATGGCCTTCTACGAGACCCTGGAAACCATCAACGGCAAGTCCAACACCCTGGGGGCCTACGAGCTGTTCTTCGGGGATTACCGCAAACTGTTCAGTGCCCCAGAGGCCTACCAGGCCGTCACCCCCGAGGACATCCAGCGGGTGGCCCAAACCTACCTGACCAAGGCCCGTCGCACCGTCGGCATCCTGGCCGCCGAGGAGGATACCGACCAATGAAAGCGCCGACGATGATGCTCTCTGCCCTGGTGCTGGCCGGCTGTGCCGCCACCAGTCCCACTCCCTTGGTGACCCCGGCGGACACCGCCCAGCCGATCGTGCCGCCGGCCGCCACGGTGGCCCCCAAGTTCGAGCTGCCGGCTTACCGCACCCTGATCCTGCCCAACGGCCTGACCGTCTACCTGATGGAGCGTCCCCAGGTGCCGCTGATCACCGTCAACGCCGTGGTGCGTGCCGGCGCGGTGAACGACGGTGAGCCCGGGATGGCGGCCCTGACCGCCGAAGGTTTGCTGCTGGGCACCGAAAGCCACAGCAAGGAAGCGATGGAAGCCCTGGTGGATGGCCTGGGCGCCAGTCTGTCGAGCTACGCCGGCAAGGAGGGCACCACGGTGACCAGCCGGTTCCTGGCCAAGGACCTGGATACCATGCTGCCGCTGATGGCCGAGGTGGTGCGGGCGCCTCAGTTCCCCGCCGATGAGGTGAGCAAGGCCCGGGATCGCTACGTGGCGATGCTGGCCCAGCAGAAGGAGAGCCCGCGTCAGGTGATCCGCCACTACTTCGATGCCCTCTACTACGGCGATCATCCCTACGCCAACCCCACGGTGGGCGACGGGGCCCGGCTGGCCCAACTGGACAGCTTCGATCTCAAGATGTTCCACGGCAGCTGGTACCAGCCGCGCAACAGCGCCCTGGTGATCGCCGGAGATTTCGACAGCGACGCGATGCTGGCCAAGGTGAAACGCCACTTCGGGGATTGGCGCGATGGCGACACCCCCACCCCGCCGGATCTTAACCAGCCGGTGCCCAGTCATGACAGTGCCCGGGTGCTGCTGGTGGACAAGCCGGACGCCCGGGAGACCACCTTCCTTATCGGCGGCGTCGGTGTGGCCCGGGACAACCCGGACTACGTGGGGCTGCAGGTGATCAACACCATCCTCGGTGGTCGCTTCACCTCCTGGCTCAACGACGAGCTGCGGGTCAACGCCGGCCTGACCTACGGTGCTCGCTCCGGCTTCACCAGCTACGGCCAGGCCGGCAGTTTCCAGATCAGCACCTTCACCGCCACCGAGCACACCCAGGCGGCCATCGATCTGGCACTCAAGACCTACCAGCGCCTGTGGCAGCAGGGGCTGGACCAGGCCACCCTGGACTCCGCCAAGGCCTACGTGAAGGGGCAGTTCCCGCCCCGCTACGAAACCTCCGCCCAGCTGGCCGGCCTGTTGGGGCAGATGTACCTCTACGACCTGGGGCCGGAGCAGATCGACCGCTTCCAGGCGGAGGTGGATGGCCTGACCCTGGAGAAGGCCCAGGCCCTGGTGGCCAAGTACTTCCCCAAGGAGGATCTACAGTTTGTGCTGGTGGGCCAGGCGGACGCTATCCGTGATATCGCCGGCCAGTACGGCGAGGTGGCGGAGGTGAACATCGACGCCCACGGCTTCTGGTTCTGACGAGGACAACACCATGACCTGGTTACTGCTGGGGATGTTGAGCTTTATCGCCCTTCACCTGCTGCCGGGCACTGCCTTGCGGGCCCGGCTGGTGGGGGCCATGGGTGAGCCCCTCTACAAGGGGATCTTCGCCCTGCTCTCCCTGGCGGCCGTGGTCCTGGCTGCCTGGGGCAAGGGCCAGGCCCAGTATCTGTCGGTGTGGGTGCCGCCGGTCTGGACCCGGCACCTGGCGCCGCTGCTGATGCTGGTGGCCTGCTACCTGCTGATCACCTACCTGCTGGGGGGCAAGCTTAAGGGGCTGACCGCCAACCCCATGCTCTGGTCCTTCGTGATCTGGGCCCTGGCCCACCTGCTGGCCAACGGCGATCTGGCCTCCCTGGTGCTGTTCGGCGGCTTCGGCCTCTACAGCCTGGTGGCGATCTTCCGTTCCCGCAGCAAGCGACGCAGTGACTACACCGGCCGCCACGAGCTGCTGGTGGCGGTGGTGGCCCTGGGGCTCTACGTGGCGCTGCTGCTGGCCCACCCCTACCTGTTCGGGGTGGCGGTGATGGGGCGTTAGAGTCCGTCAGTCTTGACGCAAAAGGGCGCCGCTGGGCGCCCTTTTTTGTTGGCTCACCAAGGTTAGGTGAGCCAGAGAAAGACCAGCAGCAACAGCGCCAGGTAGGGCAGCGGGCTGGCCCACCAACGCAGTGTCTGGCGCGCCTGGCTGGCCACCTGGGAACGGGAGGGGTAGTGGATGGGGTAGCGGTGCAGCGCCGCCATCAGCAGAGCACACACCAAGATCCATAAGGGGGTGTAGGGGGCGACAAACAGGCCGATCAGGGCCCCAGCCAGGGCCAGCAGCAGAGCGATTTTCACCGATTTCCTCCCCTTCCATGGCGATAAGCCCCAAGGTCGCCCAAGGGAGGCCGCAGGGCAAGCTTGGCCGTGACAGCGCTGCCCGACTCAGTCCAGTCGGCGTATCTCGTCGTGACCAGGGCGGGCGTGCTCGTGGTAGAGATCCGCCAGGTAGCGGGCGATCGCCTCGGCCTCCAGATCCGGCGGGATCACCACCTCCCGGACTCGACTGCGCAGTCCGGTATCGGACTCGCGAAACAGCTGCCACTGGCCGTCGATGCGCCGCACCGACAGGCGCTGTCCATAGACATCAAATAGCATGGTGTCCCCCTCTCGTCTCCTTACCCATTTCGGGCGCAACGCGTCGGGGTGTCAAGGGGGGCGCCTAACGGATCTCGGCCGTGCGGCGACGGGCCCGGTGCCAGAGGCCGCCGGCGGTGGCCAGCAGCAGGCTGAGGCCCACGCCCCAGACCGCCATGGGGTGCAACTGGTAGAGGCTTTGCAAACTGGCGAAGTGGTGGCGGAGCAGGGCCGGGGCGGCGCCAAACACCGCCACCCAGATCAGGCTGGCCAGGGCATTGGCCAGCAGGAAGGCGGCCAGGGGCATCTGGGCCAGGCCGGTCCCCAGGGGCAGGGTCTGCTTCAAGCCCTCGACAAAGCGGCTGATCACCATGGCGCTGGTGCCGTGGCGGGTGATAAAGGCGTGCAGCCGCTGCTCGGTGCGCTCGGACAGCCAGCCACGGCGGCGCAGCCAGCGGTCTCCCTTAAGGCCGATAAAGTATCCGGCCAGGTTGCCGAAAAAGGCGCTTAAGGTGGCCACGGTGAGGACGCCGGTCAGGGAGAGATCCCCCCCGGCGGCGAGCACCGCGGCGACGATCAGCAGCGACTGACCCGGGGCGGGGATCCCGACTCCCTCCACGGCGATGGCCAGCGCCAGGATCCAGAGGCCGTACTGTTGCAGGTAGGGGGCCAGGTCGGTGATCAGGGGTTGAAGACTGTCCAGCATGGTTCCGGGGCCGATTGGAAAAGGTCAGGGTAAGGGAATGTGGGGCGCCCCGGTGTGATCCGGGGGCCAGTTTCGGGGTTTGGGGCTAGGGGCTGGCCGGCGTGGCCAGATCCCTGGCCGCCGGCAGGCCGCCGGCCGGCTGCGCCGCCTGCACCGCCCGGTGGATGGCGGTTTCCATCACCTCGGCGGCGATCACCCCCAGGGTGTTGACGTCCACCGGCCCCAGCTCGCCGGTGCCGGCGGCGAAGATGGCGTCGCCATCGTTGAGGCTGTGCACCGGCCGGATCGCCCGGGCGTAGCCATCGTGGGCCATCTGGGCGACCTTCAGCGCCTGGGATTTGGTCAGGGTGGCGTTGGTGACGATGGCGCCGATGGTGGTGTTGCGGCCGACAAAGCCCGGCTCGCTGGCCCCCTGGAAGATGAGTGCCGTGCCGGGGATGAAGCCCTGCTCATCCCGGGTGCCCGCCAGGATCTGCCCCCGCCGGTCGTAGACGTCGCCCCAGGCGTTGACCGCCACCACGGCGCCCACCACCAGGCCGTTGTCCAGGGTAACGCTGTAAACGCCGAGGCCGGACTTGGTGGCGTGGGCCATGCCGCGGATCTTGCCGACACTGGCGCCGGTGCCGGCGCCAACATTGCCTTCGCTCAGGCCGTCCCGCTTGGCGCCCTTGGCGGCCTGTTGGCCCATGGCGGCGTCCGGTCGGGCCTTGGGATCCCCCAGGGCCAGGTCAAACAGCACCGCGCCGGTGACGATGGGCACCCGGGCCACCCCGGTGTCGAAGCCGATCCCCTCGGACTCGAGCTGGCGGGCCACCCCGCTCATGGCGTCCAGGCCAAAGGCGCTGCCGCCGGTCAGGACGATGGCGTGCACCTTATCCACCAGGTTCTCCGGCTTGAGGAGATCGGTCTCCCGGGTGCCCGGGGCGGCGCCACGCACATCCACCGAGGCGGTGGCCCCGGCGTCGAAGCGCAGCACCGTGACGCCGGTCAGCCCCTTGGGATCGCTCAGCTGGCCGATCTTGAGTCCCTCGATGGCGAAGAGGGCGTTGGGGTCATGGGGCTGCGCGGCCAGGGGCAGGGCCAGCAGGCCAAGGAGGGCAATCCAGGGTTTCATGGCGGTTGGGCGTTGGTGTGGAGGTGGCCCTGACTCTAGGCCGATGGGGGGCGGAAAACAAGCGGCGGCCCGGGGGCCGCCGCATTTTATGCACTTCAGTGCTGGATCAGCTGCTGCTGCACGTTGGGCGGCACCACCTCGTAGCGGCTGAAGGCCATGGAGAGTTGCCCCTCACCGCCGGTCATCGCCTTGAGGCGGGTGGCGTAGTCGTCCAGGGCCGCCAACGGCGCCTCGGCGTTGATGTCCACCTGACGATTGGCCAGGGCCTGGGTGCCGCACACCATGGCGCGGTGGGCGCTGAGATCCCCGGTGATGTCCCCCATCTTCTCCTGGGGCACCTGGACGTGCATGTCGACGATGGGCTCGAGGATCACCGGCTGGGCTTCCATCACCGCCTCCAGGAACGCCTTCTTACCGGCGGTCAAAAAGGCGATCTCCTTGGAGTCCACCGGGTGGTGTTTGCCGTCCAGCACCACCACGCGGATGTCCTGCATCGGGAAGCCGGCCAGCACCCCTTCGTTCATCGCCTCCTTCACCCCCTTCTCCACGGCGGGGATGAACTGGCTGGGGATGGCGCCCCCGACCACCTTGGAAGCGAACTGGAAGCCGCTGCCCCGGGGCAGGGGTTCCACCATCAGGTGCACCTCGCCAAACTGGCCGGCGCCACCGGTCTGCTTCTTGTGACGGTAGCGGGCTTCCGCCTGGCCATTGATGGTTTCCCGGTAGGCCACCGAGGGGCGCTGGGTGTCCATGTCCAGGTTGAACACCTGCTGGGCTTTCTCCAGGGCGATCTGCACGTGCAGATCCCCCAGCCCCTGCAGCACGGTTTCGTTCTCCGCCCCGGCGTGGGTGACTTGCAAGCTGGGATCTTCGGCCACCAGCTTGTGCAGCACCTCCGCCAGTTTCTGCTCGTCGCCGCGGCGCTTGGGCCGCACCGCCAGGCCGAACAGCGGCTGGGGCAGATCCAGGGCCACCATGTGGAAGTTGTCCTCCTCATGGTTGTCGTGAAGGATGGCGTTCACCTCCAGACCGTCGATCTTGGCCAGGGCACAGATGTCCCCCGGGCCCGCTTCGGCCACTTCGATCTGCTCCCGACCCTGCAGTTTCAGCAGGTGGGTGACCTTGATGGGCTTGCGGTCCGCGCCGATAAACAGCTTCTGGCCATTGCGGACGGTGCCCTGGTGCACCCGGAAGACGCCGAGGCGCCCCACGAAGGGATCGATGTTGAGCCGGAACACGTGGGCCAGCAGGTGATCTTCCGCCGACAGGGAGAGCTCAACGGGCTCGGCCTTGTCATCCCAGCCGTTGACGAACTGCGGGGGATTGGCTTCCAGCGGATTGGGCATCACCTGGGCCAGCACGTCCAGCAGGTGGGCGATGCCGATGTCCTGCTCGGCGCTGGCAAAGCACACCGGCACCAGTTCACCCTGGCGCAGGGCCTGTTCCAGGGGGGCGTGCAGCTGCTCGGGGGTGATGGACTCATCCTGCTCCAGGTAGAGCTCCATCAGCGCTTCATCCTGCTCCACCACGGTGTCGATCAGTTCATCATGGCAGCTTTGGGCGTCGCCGAACCGGGTGGGGGTGTCGTAATCGGGTTTGAAGTAGCAGTCGACCACGTCGCTGCAGTCGGCATTGGGCAGGTTCAGGGGCAGACAGCCATGGCCAAACTGGGTCTGGATCTGCTCCAGCACCTCCTCCAGGGCGTCGCCGTTGCCGTCCATGTGGTTGATGACGATCAGCATCGACTTACCCTGGCGCCGGGCCTCTTCGAAGGCGCGCTGGGCCACAGGTTCGATGCCGCGGCCGGCATTGAGCACCAGGATCACCCCTTCCACCGCCGGCAGCACCAGCTGGGCACGGCCGAAGAAATCGGGCAGTCCGGGGGTGTCGATGAGGTTGATGTGAGTCTGTTGGTGGTCGAGGGAGAGGAAGGATGCTTCTAGACTGTGGTGGTGCGCTTTTTCCTGCGGGGTGAAATCGGCATGGTTAGTGCCGTTGTCGACCCTGCCGCGCGAGCTGATGGCCCTAGCGCCATACAGCAGGGCTTCCAGTAGACTGGATTTGCCGCTGCCGGTGTGGCCCAGTAGAGCCGCATTCCTTATCTGTTCGGTGCGATACTCGGGCATGTCTGCCTCCTGTTGTCCTAAATCCATCAGGTGCACCCTTGACTATAGGGGGGCCGAGACGGCTAGGATTTGACCGGGATCAGCTTAATCACTGATCCTTGGGATCCCCTGGGATCCTGGGTCCCTTTCGCAGGCTTTTGGGGAGGGTGATCATCAGCATAGACCGCGCAGCCCATTGCGGGCAGGGAGAGGGTATGAACGACGGCTACTTTGCCACTGAAACGCTGGCCTTTTTAACCCAGTTGGAGGCCAACAACACCCGGGACTGGTTCAACGACAACAAGGCGCGGTATGAAGAGCAGGTCCGCGGGCCGGCACTGGACGTCATTGCCAGCTTTGCCCCCCGGCTGGCGGAGTTTGCCCCGCGGTTTCGCGCCGATGCGCGCAAGGTGGGCGGTTCGCTGATGCGGCCCTACCGCGACACCCGCTTCTCCAAGAACAAAGCCCCCATCAAGCTCAACGTCGGCATCCAGTTTCGTCACGACCTGGGCAAGGACGTGCACGCCCCGGGCTACTACCTGCACGTACAACCCGGTAACTGCTTTCTCGGAGTGGGCAGCTGGCACCCGGAGCCCAAGGCCCTGGCGGGGATCCGCGAGGCGATCGACGCCTCCCCCATTCGCTGGCTGGCGGCCCGGGACGACGGTGAATTTTGCAGCCGGTTTTCCCTGTCCGGAGACAGCCTGGTGCGGCCCCCCAAGGGCTACGACAAGGACAACCCCATGCTGGAGGACCTCAAGCGCAAGGACTTCATCGCCGTGATGAACCTGAGGGATGATCAGGTGCTGGGGGAGAGCCTGCTGGATCGGATGGAGGAGGCCTACCAGGCGGCGGATCCCTTTATGCGTTTCCTCTGCCAGGCGATGAAGGTGCCGTTCTGACCGGCCCCTATACTCATGAGGTCAACACAGGGAGGAAGGATGATGAAAAGAATATTGATGGTGCCGCTGCTGGCGGTGGGAGTAGTGCTGACCGGATGCGGGGGCGAGGCCCCCACCGAGCCCCCTTCGGCGGCGGCCGAGATGGCCACCCTGACCGGCCAGGTGAGCTACCGGGAGCGCATTCTGCTTAAGCCCGGCACCATGATGACGGTCACCCTGGAGGACATCTCCAAGATGGATGTGGCCGCCGAGCCGGTGAGCAGCCTGAGCTTCGAGGTGCAGGGGCCGCCCCCCTTCCCCTTCGCGCTGCAATACGACCCGACCCGCATCCAGGAGCGTCACCGCTATGGCCTGCGGGTGCGCATCGAGGAGGGCAGCGCCCTGAAGTTCATCAACGACAGCCACATCGATCCCTTCGCCAACGAGGGGGAGATGGCCATCCAGGTGCGGGCCGCCGGCCAGTAGGCCAACGGACAAAGAAAAACGCCCGCGATTCGCGGGCGTTTTTGGCTTACCACATCAGGTCATCGGGGATCTGGAACTCGGCGTAGGGATCGTCCTCGTCCGGCTGATTCTCCGGCTTGTCGTTCAGCATCACGATCGCCTTGTCGTCCCGCTGGGCCACCTTCTCGGCCACCGCGGCAGCGACCAGGTGGTACTGGTCGTCCAGCCGGGCGATGGCCAACTGACCATTGACCAGCCCTTGCTGCAACGCCGGGGTCACCAGGATCTTGGTGATCTTGCCGTTGTCGGAGAAGTTGTAGGCCACCTCGCCGCCGGCGCGGGGCTGTGAGTTGACGGTGATCAGCTGGCGGATCTGGGCCTGCAGCGCCTTTTGCTCGGCCTCGGCCTTACGCTCGGCATTGAGCTGGCGATCCCGCTCGGCCTGTTCGGCCCGTTTCTGGGCGGCGTCCGCCTTGGCTTCGTTCACCACCTTCTTGCCGGACTTCAGCGCCCGGTGCTTGGCCTTGTTGGCCTTCTTGGCGTCGTGCTTGGAAACAAGCCCGGCCTTGAGCAGTTGGTCTTGCAGAGACATGGGATGACCTCGTAATTAGGAGCAAAGCGCGTTAGGCGAACCCTCTCAAAGCGCGCCGTTAAAGTCCAGTTGGCGCCAGGCCTCGTAGTTGACGATGGAGACGGCGTTGGCCAGGTTCAGCGAGCGGGCCTCGGCTCTCATGGGGATGCGGATCCGCTGCTCGGTGGGGATCGCCTCGCGCACCTCGACGGGCAGGCCGCGGCTTTCCGGACCGAACAGCAGCACGTCCCCGGGTTGGTAGCGCGGTTCGGTGTGAGGGCGGCTGCCCTTGGTGGTCAGGGCGAAGATGCGGCGGCCCGCCATGGCCTCGAGGAAGGCCGGGTAGTCGGGGTAGCGGGTCACCGTGGTCAGCTCGGCGTAGTCGAGCCCGGCCCGACGCAGCCGCTTCTCGTCCATGTCGAAGCCCAGCGGCTCGATCAGGTGCAGACGACAGCCGGTGTTGGCGCACAGGCGAATGATGGCGCCGGTGTTGGGCGCGATCTCGGGCTCGTAGAGGGCAATTTCAAACATATCGGGGTTCCTGACGCTGAAGCGCTCCTTTTACTCCGGCGCTGCGCCAAAGGCAAGCGTCCGGGCTGGGGATGGGGTAGGCTGAAAGCTTGGAAGGTCAATCGACAAGGTGCCATGTTTCCCACTCCTCCCTCCCCCCTGGTGTCCGTAACCTGGCTGGCCGAACGGCTGGGCCAGGAGGGGCTGAGCGTCCTGGACGCCAGCTGGTTTCTGCCCGGCGACGGCCGGGATGCCCGGGCCCAGTGGCACCAGTGTCGGATCCCCGGTGCCGGGTTCTTTGATTTCGATGGGGCCCTGGCGGACCCTCACAGCACCCTGCCCCACATGCTGCCGCCCTCGACCCAGTTTGAGCGGGAGGTGGGCCAGCTTGGGGTGACGTCAGAGGACACTCTGGTGGTGTACGACAGCCTGGGGGTCTTCTCCGCTCCGCGGGCCTGGTGGATGTTCCGGGCCATGGGGCATCGTCGGGTGGCGGTGCTCGATGGCGGCCTCCCGGCCTGGCTGGCCGCCGGTCATACCACCGCCAGCGGGGCGCCAACCCCGGTGGAACCCACCGCCTACCGGGCCCAGCCGGACCCTTCCAGGGGCATTGATGCCCCAGCGTTGGCCCAGGCCCTGTCGCAGCCCCAGGTGCGGGTGTTCGATGCCCGCAGTCCGGGCCGCTTCCTGGCCCAGGAGCCGGAGCCCAGACCTGGGGTGCGGGGTGGGCACATGCCCGGGGCGGTGAACCTGCCCTTCGGTGAGCTGCTGGAGGCGGGGCACTTCAAAGAGGCGGCGGAACTGGAGGCGATCTTCGCCCGCTTTGCCGAACCCGAGATGACCCACCTGTTCAGCTGCGGCAGCGGCGTCACCGCCTGCATCCTGGCGCTGGCGGCGGAGCTGGCGGGACGCCGGCAGTGGCGGGTGTACGACGGCTCCTGGGCGGAGTGGGGGGCGGATCCGAATCTGCCGCTGGCTTAGGCCAACGGCAGGGTGATGGTCATGGTCAGCCCGTGGGGGGCGCGATTGTTGGCCTGAACCCGACCCTGGTGCGCTTCGACGGCGCCCTGGGTGATGGCCAGTCCCAGCCCCCAGCCGCCGCTGTCCCGATCCCGCGCTTCCGCCACCCGGTAGAAGGGCTTGAAGATGGTTTCCAGCTCGGTTTCCGGGACACCGGGCCCATCGTCGCTGATGCGGATCAGCACCTCACCGGGAAGCCGGGCGATCTCCAGGCTGACGTGGCCCCGGGCGTAACGCAGGGCATTGCGCAGCAGGTTCTCCACCGCCCGCTGCAGCAGATTTTCGATGCCCCTGAAGGGCAACTGATCCGGCATATTGACCGTCAGCTGCTTCTCCATCTGCTCCGCTTCGAAGCGGGCGTCCTCGATGACGTCGCCCAGGGCCTGCACCAGGTCCAGCCGGTGCTTGCGCTCGGTGATCTGCATGTTGAGGCGGGACAGGGCCAGAAGCTCTCGGATCATGGCGTCCAGCTGGTCCGCCTCCCGGCCGATGCGCTGCAGCTCTGCCGTGTCCTCTCCCTTCTTGCGGGCCAGGGCCAGGGCCAGTTGCAGCCGGGTCAGGGGGGTGCGCAGCTCGTGGGAGATCCCCGACAGCAGTCTCTGCTGCCCCTTCACCATGGTGGAGACCGAGTCCGCCATGCGGTTGAAACTGGACGCCAGCTGGCCCAGTTCATCCCGCCGTCCCAGGGTGTCCCCCTCAACCCGGGCGTCCAGGTCCCCTTTGGCCAGAGCGCCGGCGGTGTCCTTGAGGTGGCGCAGGGGCTTGCCCAGGTGCCAGGCCAGCAGGCCGAACACCAGGCCGGAGAAGGCCACCGCCACCAGCAGGAAGGCCAGCGGATGAGCCATCAGGTAGAACAGCCAGGGGCGCTGATGAGGGGCGCGGATCTTGCCAATCAGGTAGTGGGTCTCGCCATTCAGTTGCACCGGTTTGGGGCCAAACACCACCTCGTTGGGGAAGCGAAAGCGCATCGGCTCATCGTAGCTGTCCAGCTCCAGCAGGAAGTGGCGCACCTCCCGGGGCATGCGGCGATCCGCCCGGTGGGTGGGACGGCCGTCCTTGTCCACCAGGTAGAAGTTCATGCGAAACTCCCGGCCCCGCTCGTCCTGGTAGTGACGCAGACGGTGGGACAGGTGTTTCCACTCGTTGGGGGGCGTCATGGTCATCCGCTCGGCGGTGCGGTTGAGCACCTGGGCCAGGCGCGGATCCAGGGGCTCTCGGTCCGACTGCTTCTGCATGTGCGGCAGGCCGATAACCAGCCCCAGGACCAAAGATGAGGTGATCCAGAATGCCAGAAGAAGCTTGAAAAACAGATGGTTAGGCAGTTTCACGGTCAATCCAGCCAGATGTAGCCCTTGCCACGCACCGTCTTGACCCGGGGCCGGCCATCGACCCGCTCCGGCAGTTTGCGGCGCAGGTTGGACAGGTGCATGTCGAGGCTGCGATCAAAGGGCATCAGTTTCTTGCCCAGCACTGTCTCCGACAGCTGCTCCTTGCTGGCCAGTTCCCCGGGGGTCTGGACCAACTCATGCAGCAGGGTGAACTCGGTGGCAGTCAGGGGCAGCAGGGTGTCGCCGACCCAGGCTTCCTGGCGGCGGGGGTAGAGGGTGATGTCGCCGCTGACCAGTTCGTCCTGGCCGGCGCTGCCGCTCTCTTTGTCCTTGGTGCGGCGCAAGATGGCGCGGATCCGGGCGATGAGCTCCCGGTCGTTGAAGGGCTTGGGCAGGTAGTCGTCGGCGCCGATCTCCAGCCCCACCACCCGGTCGATGTCGTCGCCCCGGGCCGTCAGCATCAACACCGGCACTTCGCTCTTCTGCCGCAACTGGCGCAGCAGATCGAATCCGTTGAGTCCCGGCAGCATCACGTCCAGCAGCACCAGATCATGCTGGCCGCTTTGCGCCGCCGTCAGGCCGCTGGGACCATCCTGGCAGATGGTCAGCTCGAAGCCTTCCAGCTCCAGCAGTTGGCCCAGCAGTTCGCACAGACCCTGGTCGTCTTCCACCAGTAAGATCCGATTCATGACTCACCCTCTTATCGATTCAGGCCAAGCCTAACCCATGGCCGGCCGGCGCCCAAGCGACCTTTACACTGTTTTACCCGACCTAAACCCTGTTTGACATTGACCTTGGTACGCTTTGCACCGTGGTATTGACGACGAGGACACACACCATGAAAACCGCTGCCAAACTCCTGCTGGTCACCGCCCTGGCCTCCACTTCTGTTGCCGTGATGGCTTACCCGGGCAAAGGGGGCCACGGTGAGGGCCACCACGCCAAACACGGTGAACACCGCGGCCACCACGGTGGCGAAGTGCGCAAGATGCTGCGCGGCCTGGATCTGACCGACGAGCAGAAAGCCCAGGTCAAGGCGCTGATCAAGCAGGCCCACGAGTCCAAGGGGGAGAAGCCCCAGCGGGATCTGACCCAGGTTGAGGCCCAGATGGCCGCCCGCCAGGCGCTGATGACCAGCCCGACCTTTGATGAAGCCGCCGCCCGTGCCCTGATCGCCGAGCGTCAGGCCAAGCAGACCGAGCGTGAGCTGGCGCGGCTGAAGCTGCAACACGAAATCATTCAGCTGCTTACTGACGAGCAAAAAGCCAAGCTGGCGGAAAAAGCGGACAAGCGTATCGAGCGTTTCCGGGCCCACCACGGCCAGTGAAATGGTAAACTGGGCGGCACTGAATCGATGAATCGGACCCTTCATGTCGCCCACCCAACCTGAACAGTACGCCTTCTGGATCCGGGTGGCCACCCGCGCCTCGGTGGCCACCGCCTCCATCCTGATCCTGGCCAAGCTGATCGCCTGGTTCTACTCCGGCTCCGCCAGTCTGCTGGCCTCCCTCACCGACTCCATGATGGACGCCATGGCCTCCCTGGTGAACTTCTACGCGCTGAGGGTGGCCCTGCTGCCGGCGGATCAGCACCACCGCTTCGGTCACGGCAAAGCCGAACCTTTGGCCACCCTAGTGCAGTCCGGCTTTATCCTTGGCTCCGCCATGCTGCTGCTGTTCCATGGCGCCGACCGCATCCTCAACCCCGCCCCGGTTCAACACTCGATGATCGGCATCGGCGTGACCCTGTTCGCCATCGTCGCCACCTTGGTGCTGCTGGCGATCCAGAAGCGGGCCATCGCCGTCACCGGCTCAACCGCCGTGGCCGCCGACGCCCTGCACTACCGTTCGGACTTGCTGCTCAATGGTGCCGTGCTGGTGGCGCTGGCGCTGGCCAGCCAGGGGCTGTTGTGGGCCGACGGGGTGTTCGCGGTGATCATCGCCCTCTACATTGGCTACGGCGCCTGGGGCCTGGGCCAGGAGGCGGTACAGCTGCTGCTGGACCGGGAAGCGGAGCCGGAGGTTCGGGAGCAGGTGGAGGCGCTGGTGCTGGAGGACCCGTCGGTACGGGGGCTGCACGATCTGCGCACCCGTCGCTCCGGCCACACCCTCTGTGTGCAGATGCACCTGGAGCTGGACGGCAACCTGCCGCTGCGCGACGCCCATACGCTGGCCGACGCGGTGGAGGAGCGAATACGCAGTGCCTTCCCCGGCAGTGACGTCATCGTCCACCAGGACCCGGTTTAAATCCCCACAACAGCGCGCCATTTCGGCGCGCTGTTGTTATTCGTCCATATTGAGCTCTTTGAGCTTGCGGGTCAGGGTGTTACGCCCCCAACCCAGCAGCCGTGCGGCCTCCTGTTTGTGGCCCCGGGTGTGGCTCAGGGCGCTGGTGAGCAGGGTGCGCTCGAAGGCCGGCTGGGCGTCCTGCAGCAGGTTGGTTTCCCCCTCTGCCAGGGCCCGGTTGGCCCAGCTGGCCAACAGCGAGGTCCAGTCGCCGTTGGGGGTCGCGTCGCCCACGGTGGGCGCGCCCCCCAGGGCCCCTTTGAGCTCCGGCGGCAGATCGTCCGCCAGGATCTCCTGACCCGAGGCCATCACCGTCATCCAGCGACAGGCGTTCTCCAGCTGGCGGACGTTCCCGGGCCAGGGCAGGGCACACAGGCGGCGCTCCGCCTCCAGGCTGAGGCGCTTGGCCTCCACCCCCAGCTCCTGGGCGGCGGCCGCCAGGAAGTGGCGGGTCAGGGCCGGGATGTCCTCGGCCCGCTCCTTGAGCGGCGGCAGCTGGACACGGATGACGTTGAGGCGGTGGAAGAGATCCTCCCGGAACTGCCCCTCGGCCACCCGGGTCTCCAGGTCCTGGTGGGTGGCGGCGACGATGCGCACGTCCACCTTAATGGCGCTGTGGCCCCCCACCCGATAGAACTGACCGTCCGCCAGCACCCGCAGCAGGCGAGTCTGCACATCCAGCGGCATGTCGCCGATCTCATCCAGAAACAGGGTGCCTCCGTTGGCCTGCTCGAAGCGGCCCTGTCGCACCCCGGCGGCGCCGGTGAAGGCCCCCTTCTCGTGGCCGAACAGCTCCGACTCGATGAGATCCTTGGGGATGGCGGCCATATTGAGCGCCACAAAGGGGGCGCTGGCCCGGGGGCTGTGCTTGTGCAGGGCGTGGGCCACCAGCTCCTTACCGGTGCCGGACTGGCCGTTGATCAGCACGCTGATGGAGGAGCGGGCGAGGCGGCCGATGGCGCGAAACACCTCCTGCATCGCCGGGGCCTCGCCGATGATCCCCGGCACCGCCTCCGCCTTGGTGCTGGGCTGAGGGGTGCGGGCGGCAGCGTGCTCCAGGGCCCGGCGCACCAGGGCCACCGCCTCGTCGATGTCGAAGGGCTTGGGCAGGTACTCGAAGGCGCCGGACTGGTAGGCGCCCACCGCGGAGTCCAGATCCGAGTGGGCGGTCATGATGATCACCGGCAGATCTGGGTAGTGCTGCTTGATTCGCTCCAGCAGGGTGAGCCCATCGGTGCCGGGCATGCGGATGTCGGAGACGATCACTTGGGGTTGGCCGCCCTCGAGGGCCTGCCACAGCGACTCGGCACTGGCGAAGCTGGCGTTGGAGAGCCCCTCCCGCTTGAAGGCGCGCTCCAGCACCCATCGAATGGAGCTGTCGTCATCGAGGATCCAGACTTGTTCGCTCATTGTGCCTCCTTGGACAACGTCATCGGCAAAAGCAGGGTGAATTCGGTGTGGCCGGGCCAGCTTTCCAGCTCGATCCGGCCCTGATGCTGACTGACGATCTTCTGGGCGATGGAGAGGCCCAGCCCGCTGCCGTCGGCCTTGTTGGTCACCATGGGGTAGAACAGGGTGTCTTTGATGGCTGGGTCGATGCCCGGGCCGTCGTCGATGATGCTGACGGCCACCACCTGGCGGTGGCGGCGACCGGCGATGGTGGTCTGGCCCTGGCTGCGGGTGCGCAGCACGATGCGGCCCTGCCCCTCCATCGCCTGCACGGCGTTGCGCAGGATGTTGAGCAGGGCCTGTTGCAGCTGCTCATCGTCCATCAGGAAATCGGGGATCGAGGGGTCGTAGTCGCGCTCGAACACCAGCTGGCCGGCGCTCTCCATCTCGCACAGCCGGGCCACCTGCTCCAGCAGGCGGTGGACGTTGCTCTCGGCCCAGGTGCCGGGATGCTGGGGGCCCAGCAGGCGGTCCACTAGGCTGCGCAGCCGGTCCGACTGCTCGATGATGATGCCGGTGAACTCCTTGAGCTCGGGATCCGTCAGCTCCCGCTCCAGCAGCTGGGCCGCCCCGCGCAGGCCCCCCAGGGGGTTTTTGATCTCATGGGCCAAGCCCCGCACCAGCAACTGGGCGGCGTGCTGCTGGGCGTAGTGCTGCAGCTCCTGGCTGATCCGCTGCTGGTGATCCACCACCCGGGCTTCCACCAGGGTGCGCTGGGCTTCCAGCGGGGTAAAGATGAGATCCACCGTGTGGTGCTGCCCCTCCAGGGTCACCAGGGAGATGGCGTAGAGGGTTTGGCCCTGCTCTTGGTTCAGGGTCTGACGCAGCAGGCCGATGTCGGTGGCCAGCTGGCTGTAGAGCTGGGAGACCGGGCAGCCGATCAGCCGCCGGTGGCCCAGCCCCAGCAGCTGTTCCGTGGCCAGGTTGGCGTAGGCCACCTGAAACTGGGGATCCAGCACCAGTACGGCGGTGGAAAGGTGATGGAGAAACTCGGGATCCTTATGGAGATCCATGGTGGTGCGGCCCTCATTGCCCTGGCGTTGTGCACCACCTTAGCACTGCACCAAATTGGTGCATAGCCTTGCCGCTCAGGAACCCCCATCGGACCGGGGTTGCGGCCGCAATGGCGGGATCAGGCGGGAGTGGCGGTGCAGGAATACCGTCCTTTTCCCACTTGATGCAAGGACTTTGCCGTTTTCGTCAATCACCCGGGCCTGAAGGCTGTGTTCGCCCCGATCCAGGTTGTCCAGGGCAAAGGATCCGGCCCCGCCAACGGTGCGCACCACCTCGCCGTCGAGCAACAGCTCGATGCGGTGATCGGGCAACAGCTCGGGCTCCAGGCTGATGCTGAGGTTGAGCTGACCGTTGTTGTCCCGCACCGTGGCCTCGGAGTCGGGCTCGATCAGCTTGATGCGGTAGCTGGGGGCCTCCAGCACCTCCGGTGGCGGCGTGTTGGTGATGGGGCGGGGAGAGACCAGTTCGATGGTGGTGGCCTTGCTGGTGTCCACTTCGATGGGTTCGGCCCCCTCCCGGGGTTTGTCGGAATAGTGCACCTGGCCCTTGTCGTCCGTCCATTTGTAGATGGCGGCGGACGCCGGGGTGGCCAGGGCCATCACCAGGGCTGCCAGAAGCAGTGGGCGTTCCATGTCGCGCTCCTTGTCGATATGACTCTGTCCGAGTGTAGATGGATGAAAGAAAAAAGCCCATCCGTTTGGATGGGCTTTTAGTGCTCTTAGTTATTGTTTTTTTTAAAGGTACAGAGCGTGCTTCACTTCCAGTGAACCGGTTGCGTCCTTAGACGCTGTAGTACATCTCAAACTCCACCGGGTGGGTGGTCATGTCCAGACGCTCCACTTCACCGCGCTTCAGATCGATGTAGGAGTCGATGAAGTCGTCGGAGAACACGCCACCGGCGGTCAGGAAGGCGCGGTCGGCGTCCAGGTTGTCCAGGGCCTCGGCCAGGCTGGCGGCTACGGTCGGGATCTCGGCCGCTTCTTCCGCTGGCAGGTCGTACAGGTCCTTGTCCATGGCGTCACCAGGGTGGATCTTGTTCTGGATGCCGTCCAGGCCGGCCATCAGCATGGCGGAGAAGGCCAGGTAGGGGTTGGCGGTCGGATCCGGGAAGCGCACCTCGATGCGGCGACCTTTCGGGCTCGGTACCACCGGGATACGGATGGACGCGGAGCGGTTACGGGCGGAGTAGGCCAGCATGACCGGGGCTTCGAAGCCGGGCACCAGACGCTTGTAGGAGTTGGTGGAGGCGTTGGCGAAGGCGTTGATGGCGCGGGCGTGCTTGATGATGCCGCCGATGTAGTACAGCGCGGTCTCGGACAGGCCGCCGTACTTGTCGCCGGCGAACAGGTTGACGCCGTCTTTGCTCAGGCTCTGGTGGCAGTGCATGCCGGAACCGTTGTCACCAACCACCGGCTTGGGCATGAAGGTGGCGGACTTCTCGTAGGCGTGGGCCACGTTGTGGATCACGTACTTCAGCACCTGCAGTTCGTCGGCTTTCTCGACGATGCTGTTGAAGCGGGTGGCGATCTCGTTCTGACCGGCGGTGGCCACTTCGTGGTGGTGGGCTTCAACCACCTGACCCATCTCTTCCAGAACCAGACACATGGCAGAACGGATATCCTGGGCGGAATCCACCGGGGATACCGGGAAGTAGCCGCCTTTCACGCCGGGACGGTGGCCCTTGTTGCCGCCTTCGTACTCCTTGTCGGAGTTCCAGGAGGCCTCTTCGGCGTCAATCTTGTACATGGAACCGGACATGTCGGTCTTGTACTTCACGTCGTCGAACAGGAAGAACTCCGGCTCGGGACCGAAGAAGCAGTCGTCAGCGATGCCGGTGGACTGCATGTAGGCCTTGGCGCGCTTGGCGATGGAGCGCGGATCGCGGTCGTAGCCTTCCATGGTGGCCGGCTCGATGATGTCGCAACGCACGTTCAGGGTGATCTCGTCGGTGAAGGGGCAGAGCACCGCGGTGGCCGGGTCCGGCATCAGGATCATGTCGGACTCGTTGATGCCTTTCCAACCCTGGATGGAGGAACCATCGAACATCTTGCCCTCTTCGAAGAAGTCGGCGTCGATCTGGCTAACGGGAATGGACACGTGCTGCTCTTTACCCTTGGTGTCGGTAAAGCGCAGGTCGACGAATTTCACTTCGTTCTCTTCAATCAGCTTCAGTACGTTTTCGATGGACATCCCTAAACCTCCAGTGGCAAATGATGGGCTCTGACCAAGCTGGCCAGCATAAAGCGAACAGCGTGCCAAAATGGCAAAGTACTGTTTTTTAAGGAAAGTGGTGCGAGGAGCAGTGAAAAGGCGTGCTGGGATGCACCATTGTGGTGCGCCTGCTGCCCCAGAGTGGGGCGTGATCGACAATGGGGCGGTGCAGCGAGTCGAGGGTGGGTCATGGGCGACCGGTGATCAGCACAATCCTTGGGCGATGAGCCAGTCTACCACCATCCCCAGGCGGGGCGTCACGATGAATTCATCGGTATTTGTCGCAGTTTTATACGCTATCCATTACACTTGCCGCCCAGAATTTACCCCGCGAAGGGGTTGTACCTTACCCGAACCTCGTGCAGGTCCGGGTTTTTCCGTTGCCCCTTTGCCTGGAGAGACCACTTTGAGCATCGAAAATTTGCGTAACGTGGCGATCATCGCCCACGTTGACCACGGCAAGACCACCCTGGTGGATAAACTTCTCGGTCAGTCCGGCACCTTCGACGATCGCGTTGATCTGGACGAGCGTGTCATGGACTCCAACGACATCGAGAAAGAGCGGGGCATCACCATCCTGGCGAAGAACACCGCCATCAAGTGGAACGACTACCGCATCAACATCGTGGACACCCCCGGGCACGCCGACTTCGGTGGCGAGGTAGAGCGGGTGATGTCCATGGTGGACTCCGTGCTGCTGCTGGTGGACGCGCAGGAAGGCCCGATGCCGCAGACCCGCTTCGTGACCCAGAAGGCTTTTGCCCTGGGCCTGAAGCCCATCGTGGTGATCAACAAGATTGACAAGCCGGGCGCCCGTCCGGACTGGGTGATGGATCAGGTGTTTGACCTGTTCGACAACCTGGGTGCCACCGACGAACAGCTGGACTTCAAAGTGGTCTACGCCTCCGCCCTGAACGGTTGGGCCTCCAACGAGGAGGACGTTCAGAAGGAGGACATGACCGATCTGTTCCAGACCATCGTCGACGAAGTGGCGGCCCCGGACGCGGATCCGGAAGGCCCCTTCCAGATGCAGATCTCCCAGCTGGACTACAACTCCTATGTGGGCGTGATCGGCGTGGGCCGCATTGCCCGCGGTAAAGTAAAGGTGGGCCAGCAGGTCACCATCGAGTGCGCCAACGGCAACGTGCGCAACGCCAAGGTGGGTAAGGTGATGGGCTACATGGGCCTGGAGCGCCACGATGTGGACGAGGCGCAAGCCGGTGACATCATCGCCATCTCCGGCCTGGGTGAGCTGAAAATCTCCGACACCGTCTGCTGCCCCCACGAAGTGGAAGCGCTGCCGGCCCTGTCCGTGGACGAGCCCACCGTGACCATGACCTTCCAGGTGAACACCTCCCCGTTCTCCGGCCAGGAAGGCAAGTACGTGACCTCTCGCAATATCCTCGAGCGTCTGCAGAAAGAGCTGGTGCACAACGTGGCCCTGCGGGTGGAAGAGACCGACGATCCGGACAAGTTCAAGGTGTCCGGTCGCGGTGAACTGCACCTGGGGATCCTGATCGAGAACATGCGCCGCGAAGGCTTCGAGCTGGCGGTATCCCGCCCCGAGGTGATCATGCGTGACATCGACGGCGAGCTGCAGGAGCCCTACGAGACGGTCACCGTGGACGTCGAAGAGGAGCACCAGGGTGCGATCATGGAGAAGCTGGGCCTGCGTAAGGCGGAGCTGACCGACATGGCCCCGGACGGCAAAGGCCGCATCCGCATGGACTTCATCATGCCCTCCCGTGGCCTGATCGGCTTCCAGACCGAGTTCATGACCCTGACCTCCGGTACCGGCCTCATCTACCACACCTTCTACGAGTACGGCCCCCACAAGGGCGGTGAGATCGGCCAGCGCATCAACGGCGTGCTGATCGCCAACGCCACCGGTAAGGCACTGACCAACGCCCTGTTCAACCTGCAGGAGCGCGGTCGTCTGATGGTCGGCCACGGCACCGAGGTGTACGAAGGGATGATCATCGGCATCCACAGCCGGGACAACGACCTGACCGTGAACGCCCTGAAGGGCAAGCAGCTGACCAACGTCCGTGCCTCCGGCACCGACGACGCCCAGGTGCTGACCCCGCCGATCAAGATGACCCTGGAGCAGGCGCTGGAGTTCATCGACGACGACGAGCTGGTGGAAGTGACCCCGGAGAACATCCGGGTGCGCAAGAAGCTGCTGACCGAGTCCGATCGTAAGCGCTACTCCCGCGAGAAGAAAAAGGGCTAAGCCCTGAGACCCTTCCAATGAAAACGGCACCCCCAGGGGTGCCGTTTTTTGTGCTGGGCCGGGGCTTGAGGTCAGGGCGACAGCCGCAGTCGATACCAGTACAGGCCCCAGATCAGCAGTACCGAAGCGTGCAGCCCCCAGGCGAGGGTGGCGCTGAACTGGGTGCCCTGCAGGGCAACCTGGAACGCCTCGGGGGCCAACGGCGCCAGGTCGCCACAGGGCGCGCTCTGGCCGGCCAAGCAGGCCTGGTCCGCCGGTTGGGTCCAGGCGTTCAGCAGCACCGGCACCCCGGTGAAGGTGCCGGTGGCCCCTCCCAGGGCGACGGCGTAGGTGGCGCGGGGGGCGTAATTGCCCAGCCAGTGCAGGGCATAGTAGAGCGGGCAGGCCAGAAGACTGAGGCCGGTGTAGAGCTGGGCGCTGCGGTGGGTGAAGGTCTCCAGGGCGCTGGGCAGGACCAACAACAGGGCGAAGTAGATCACCACCCAGGTGCCGATGAAATCAAAACGATTTTGGCTGGCCCGGCCTACGGCGGTCGGGATCACCACCTTATAGCGGTTGAAGTTCATGATGCCCTGGTGAACCGGGAGCGCCTCGTGCCCTCGCGGCTCGAACGGCTTACTGGTCCAGGGTCTGGATAAACTTGTCCGACTCGGCGATGGCCCGGTTCATCTCGGCGATCACCCGTTCCACCTCCTGCTCCAGCACGCCAAACTCCTTGCCCACGGCGCCGATGGCCCGGGCATTGAGGTTGTGCTTGAGGTACAGCTCGTTGTCCTTGAGCCGCTTAAGCACCGGCGCCATCTTGGCCTCGGCCTGGCGCATCGCCTTGAGCATGGCGTCGTAACGGCGACGGGTGTCCCGCAGTTGGGCCTCGCTCTCCCGGCGCAGGTTGGCGGACTGGTACTGGCCCAGCTCCTCCTCCCACTCGTCGAACATCGCCGAGGCCACGTCCGCCACGTCGTCGATGCGGCTGCTTACCTCGGCGGCGGCGTCGGCGGAGTCCTCGTACTCCCCCTTAACCCGGTCGTACACCGTCTCCAGATCACCGCCATCGAAGTCGATCAGCGTTTTCATCTGCTCCAGGGCGGAGCTGAACTGCTCCTGGGCCTCCTGCTGGCTCTCCTGGGCATCCTCCACCCGGTCCACCAGGATCTCTCGCTTGTGGTACCCCACCTGTTCGGCGGCGGCGTAGTAGGCGCTTTGACACCCGGTGAGCATCAGGGCGAGGGACAAGATTAAGATGCGCATGAGAGCTCCTTTAGCCGCGGTAGCGCGCGGCATCGACGATGCACCAGATGTGCAGAGGAATGGCGATGATGAAGGGCACCACCAGCACCGCCGCCATGGCGTAAAAGCCGCCAACAAAGACAAAAAACAGCAGTGCCGCCAGGATCCGACCCTGCACCAGCTGACCCAGGCCGGCGATAAAGAAACTGCAGATGGCGGCGATGACGTTGCCTGCCGAACCTTGTTGCGCCATGACTCCTCCTGTATGGGCATAGATAGGCAATAATGCGAAGGACAACAACAAGTAAATGTTGCCTTATTGTTGTATGCTGCCGCCATAGTGATCGAATTGGAAGTGCCCAATGAAAGGGATCTCCGCCCTGGCCGAACGGCTGTCTCGGCTCTCCTGGCGACAGCTGTTGGCCTTCTTCCCCTACCTGTGGCGTCGCGTGGGCGAAAACGGCCTGCAGGTGACCGCCGGCCACCTGGCCTACGTCTCCCTGCTCTCCCTGGTGCCCATGATGGCCGTGGTGCTCTCGGTGTTCTCCGCCTTTCCCGGTTTTGCCGGGGTGCGGGCGGATCTCGAGGCGTTCGTCTACAACAACTTTGTGCCGACGGCGGGGGACACCGTCCAGCAGTACCTGGGGCAGTTTGTCGACAACGCCTCCAGGATGACCGCCGTGGGGGTGCTCTTCCTGGCGGTGGTGGCGCTGATGCTGATCTCCAACATCGACAAGGCGCTCAACCGGATCTGGAAGGTGCAGACCAGGCGCCGGGCGATCTACTCCTTCTCCATGTACTGGATGATCCTCACCCTGGGCCCAATGCTGATGGGCGCCAGCCTGGCCGTCACCTCCTACCTGGTGTCGATGAAGTTGTTCTCCGACGCCGGACTCAGCGGCGCCTACGCGTTTTTCATTGCCCGGCTGCCCTTTTTGCTCTCGGTCAGCGCCTTTGCCCTACTCTACATGATGGTGCCCAACACCCGGGTCCGCTTCCATCACGCGCTGCTGGGGGCCTTTGTGGCGGCGCTGTTGTTCGAAGCGGGCAAGCGGGGTTTTGCCTGGTACGTGACCCAGTTCCCCTCCTATGAGGCGATCTACGGGGCCCTGGCCACCATCCCGATCTTGTTCCTCTGGGTCTATCTGTCCTGGATCATCGTGCTGCTGGGGGCCGAGGTCACGGCGGCACTGCCGGAATATTTTCATCTCGACGACGACACGGATAAGGAGTCCACATGAAGCGCATTTTCGTTCTGCTGCTGAGCCTGGGATTGCTGGGCGGTTGCGCCAGCCTGGGTGAGCAAGGCACGGTCCTGGATCTGACCGGCAACACCAACGATCAGGCCACCGACGCCCTGGTCACCGCCCTCAGCGGCGAGAAGTACACGGTGAAACGGGCCAGCGCCCACAGCCTGATGGTGGAGTACGACAACGGCCACTTTATGATGCAGCCGAAGATGAACACCGAGGGGCTGGACCGCATCGTCATCACCAAATACTACGTGCTGCACCCGGACCTGGCCCAGACCCCGGAGCTGTTGCTGATCATCGGCCAGCTGAACCAGGGGATGGATTTTGCCAAGTTCGTGCTGATCAACGAGGGCACCGCCGTGGAGGTGCGCGGCGCCGCCACCTTCGTCGACCGCATCAGCCTGCAGGAGCTGACCGCCTTTATGGACTGGACCAACGCCGGCCTGAACGCCCTGCGCCAGCAGTTCCCCCAGGCCACCCCCGCCGCCAAAGAGGTGCGCTTCACCCGCTAGGGACGGGCTTGCAGTTTGCCAACGGGCCGGCGATGATCGGCCCGTTTTTTTGTCTCTTTTTTGGGGAGTGCGCAATCGATGATCGCGTTGATTCAGCGGGTCAGCCAGGCCCGGGTCGAGGTGGCCGGGGAAACCGTGGGGGCGATCCCGAGGGGCTTGCTGGTGCTGTTGGGGGTGGAGCGGGACGACGACGAGGCCAGCCTGCGTCGCCTGGCCGACAAGGTGATGAAGTACCGGGTGTTCTCCGACGAGGCGGACAAGATGAACCTCAATGTCCAGCAGGCGGGAGGCCAGCTGCTGGTGGTCAGTCAGTTCACCCTGGCGGCGGACACCAACAAGGGGCTGCGCCCCAGCTTCTCCAGCGCGGCGCATCCGACCGAGGCGGAGCGGCTCTACGAGGCCTTTGTGGCCTACTGTCGCGCCCAGGGGATGACGGTCGAAACCGGCGCCTTTGGCGCCGACATGCAAGTGTCGCTGACCAACGACGGCCCGGTGACCTTCTCCCTGCGCACCTGAATCAGGCGCCGGCGCCGCGGCCGATCGCCTCCAAAAGGGCGTGGGGGTCGAACTTGGTCAGCCCCTCGTCTGCCCCCGCCTGCTGGGAGATCCGCTCGCAGATGGCGGGGTTCAGGGAGCTGTGGAGGATCACGTAGGCCGGATCCAGGTCCTGGTTGGCCCGCACCGACAGGGCCAGCTGGTAACCGTCCAGCTCAGGCATCTCGATGTCCGACACCAGGATCTGCACCGGCTCTTGACGCTCCGCTTCCCGTTTGAGGATGCTCAGCGCCGCCTTGCCGTTGGGGGCGCTCAGGTAATCGATGCCGTGCTGCTCCAGCACCCGGGCCATCTGGCGCCGGGCGAAGCGGGAGTCGTCACAGATGAGGATCTTCTGCGCTCGAATGCGCGCCAGGCTGGCGGCATCCAGCTCCGGCATCGCTGTGCCGGCTCCGGGGTTCAGTTCACCGATGATCCGCTCCAGGTCCAGCAGCTGCACCAGGCGATCCTGACCGTCGCGGAACACCCCGGTGCTCAGGGCCTGACGCGCCAGCCGGGCAGGAATGGCGGTGATGTCACCGCTGTCGCACACCTGGATCGCCTCGATGGTGCCCACCAGCAACCCGTAGCGGGTACCCTGGATCTCGCACACCACCACGCTTTGCGGCGGCTCTCCCTGCAGGCCGATGGCCCGGTTCAGATCCACCACCGCCAGGGTTTCTCCCCGCAGGGTCAGGGTGCCGGCCACCGCCGGATGGCTGCCGGGCAGCTGGCTGAACTGACTGACGGAGACGATCTCCTGCACCTTAAGGGTGGAGAAGGCGTACATCTGGTTGTGGGCCAGGGAGAACACCAGGTACTCCTGGCGTGAACTGTGTTTCTGATTCATAAGGGAATTTCGACTCCAGAACCGATAGGTTACAGTGCCAGCCCCGGCGAGGAATTGTCCAGTGGTCGGCTCGGTTTTGCGGCGGGGATCCGCTATTCTGCGGCCGACAGAAGGAACTATGCCCATGACCCAGCCCATCGACCCCCTGGCCCGGCTGACCCAGCTGTGGCATCAGACCATCCCCATCGCCGCCCAGATGGGGATCCGCGCCCTCGACTACGACGGTGACACCCTGGTGACCGGCGCGGACTTCGAGGCCAATCGCAACCTGCACGGCACCATGTTTGCGGGCAGCATCTACAGCCACGCCACCCTGACCGGTTGGGGCCGGATCTGGCTGGCGTTGGAGGAGGCGGGGCTTCAGGGCGACATTGTGCTGGGGGAGGGGCGGATCCGCTACCGCCGGCCGGTCACCGGTCACCCCCAGTGCCGTTGCTCGCTGCAGGCGGTCGACGTCAGCCCCCTGCAACAGGGGCGCAACCTCAAGATCCCCCTGCAGGTGACCCTGGGCGACGCCGCCCGGTTCGAGGGACAGTTCGTGGTGATGCCTCAAAGGTAAAAGAACCGGCCAATGGGCCGGTTTTTTGCTGGAGGGATGTCACGCTCACTCGTTGAGGGCGGCCTTAAAACGGCGCAGCAGGGATTTGATCTTGCGGGCGTTGTCGGGGCCCATGCGGATCATCAGCTTCTGTGCGTCGGTCAGGTTCTCAATGCTGGGATCGGCGAACTGGTAGTTCACGCTGTGGCTGACCAGCTCCAAAGGCGCATCGTATTCCGGGGCGGCCAGCAACTCGTCGATGCCGTCGACGATGGAGCCGCGGAACTGACCGGCGCCGTAACCCAGCTCCTGGAAGGCCTGCTCCAGCAGGGGCTCGGCCAGCATAAAGTGATCCCGCAACTGGGTTTCGTCCAGCCGGTAGAGGAACTCGGCGTACTGATCGAAGCGGCGGTAGCCTTCCGGATCCAGGTAGAGTTTGCCGTTGAGTTCCAGCGCCTTGAAGTCGTCCGACAGGGGGGTGAAGGGGCCCTGTTGGCGCATCACCTCACCCCCGGCCAGGTTGTCGACAAACACCACGAAGCGGCGGATCAGGTTGTTGTCCTCCACCGCCTGGCCAAACTGCATGCCGTCACTGATGGCGTTGAGCTGCTCCTTGGCAAACTCGTCACTGTCGTTGAGATTGGGGAGCGGATCCGGCTCCGGCACCTCGGGCTGCGGCGTGGGGGTGGGCTCCGGCTGGGGCGGGAGCTCCGGCTCCGGTACCGGTTCCGGCACCGGCTCGGCGGGCAGCGGTTGGGCCGGCAGCGTGGGCTCCTCCTGGGGCAGGGAGGGGATGGGCTCGGACGGCGCCGGGGGCTGGGCGTCGCGCAGGAAGAAATACCAGGCCCCGCCACAGGCCAGGATGACCAGGATCACCAGCACCATGGCCATCTGATTTGCGCTGCTGCGCTTCGCTTCGTCATCTTGATACATCGTAAGATCCTATCTCCCTGATTACAGATACCATTTTGGTCAAAACCGCCCAAGTGTCCAGCCAAAGCCTCAGGCTTGGCTGTAGATCTCCTTGCCGCCGAGCCAGCGATCGATGATGGCGGGTACCCGGGAAGGGTAGCGGTCCATCAGGTGTTGGGCCAGGCGCTGAACCTGGGGAATGAGCGCCGCATCCCGCACCAGATCGGCGATCTTCAGGTCCGCCAGGCCGGTCTGCCGGGTGCCCAGCACCTCGCCGGGGCCGCGGATCTCCAAGTCGCGCTGGGCGATAACAAAGCCGTCGTTGCTCTCCCGCAGCACCCCCAGCCGGGACTGGGCGGTTTTGGACAGCGGCGGGTGGTAGAGCAGCACACAGTGGCTGGCCACCGCTCCCCGGCCCACCCGGCCGCGCAGCTGGTGCAGCTGGGCCAGGCCAAGCCGCTCCGGGTTCTCGATGATCATCAAGCTGGCGTTGGGCACATCCACCCCGACCTCGATCACCGTGGTGGCCACCAGCAGGTGCAGTTCATTGGCCTTAAATGCAGCCATGACCTGCTGTTTTTCCTCGGCTTTCATTCGCCCATGTACTAATCCGACCCTGAGCTCAGGCAACAGTTCCGCCAACTCGCTGGCGGTGTCCTCGGCGGCCTGGCACTGCAGCACCTCGGACTCCTCGATCAGGGTGCAGACCCAGTAGGCCTGGCGCCCGTCGCCGCAGGCCTGGCGCACCCGCTGGATCACCTGGTCCCGTCGGCCGTCGGGGATGGCCACCGTGGTGACCGGCGTGCGACCCGGCGGCAGCTCGTCGATCACCGAGACGTCCAGATCCGCGTAGGCGGTCATCGCCAGGGTGCGGGGGATGGGGGTGGCGGTCATGATCAGCTGATGGGGGTAGCGGCCGTCCTTGAGGCCCTTTTCCCGCAGGGTCAGGCGTTGGTGCACGCCGAACCGGTGTTGCTCATCGACGATCACCAGGGCCAGATGATCAAAGGCCACCTGGTCCTGGAAGATGGCGTGGGTGCCCACCACCATCTTGGCTTCGCCACTGGCGATCCTGGCCAGGGTGGCGTCCCGGGCCTTGCCCTTGAGTTTGCCGGCAAGCCAGGCCACCGGCAGGCCCAGGGGCTCAAACCACTGGGCGAAGGCCAGGGCGTGCTGCTCCGCCAACAGTTCGGTGGGGGCCATCAGGGCCACCTGGTGGCCCTGGGAGATGGCGTGCAGGGCCGCCAGGGCGGCCACCAGGGTCTTGCCGGAGCCCACGTCCCCCTGCACCAGACGCATCATGGGCTCGGCCCGGGCCAGGTCATCCCGGATCTCCCCCACCACCCGCTGCTGAGCCGCGGTGGGGCTGAACGGCAGATCGCCGAGAAAGCGCTGCAGCAGGGCCGGGTCCGGGTGCAGTGGCAGCGCCTGGTGCTGGCCGGAGTCCACCCGCAGTTTCAGCATCGACAGGTTCTGGGCCAGCAGCTCCTCCATCACCAGGCGCTGTTGGGCGGGGTGTTGGCCCTCCAGCAACTGGGTCAGGCTGGCCTCCGGCGGCGGACGATGGATGAACTGCACCGCCTCGGACAGCGGCAGCTGTTCGGGGTAGAGGCCTTCGGGCAGCAACTCCGGCAAGGGGTGTTGGCGCAGCAGCTGCAGCGCCTCGTCGGTGAGTTTACGCAGGCTGGCCTGTTTGAGGCCCTCGGTGGTGGGGTAGACCGGCGTCAGGCTCTCTTCGAGCAGGGGGTGGGTGTGCTCCCCCAGGACGTGGTACTCCGGGTGCACCATCTCGATTTGGCGCATCCCGGCGCGGGCTTCGCCAAAGGCGCGAACCCGGGCTCCGGTGACGAAACTCTCTTTCTGGGCCAGGGCGAAATTGAAGAAGTGGAGCGCGATGGTGCCGCTGCCGTCGGCCAGTTTGACCGTCATGCGGCGGCGTTTGCCGTAGCTGACGTGGGCGGAGACAACCTCCCCCTCCACGGTGGCGTGCTGGCCCGGGGTGAGGGCCGCCACCGGCCAGATCCGGGTGCGGTCTTCGTACCTCAGGGGCAGGTGCAGCAGCAGATCGCCGACGCTGCGGATCCCCAGCCGGGCCAGTTTTTCCGCCATCTTGTCACCGACCCCCTTGAGGCCGGTGACCGACAGCGTGGTGAGTTTGTCCACCGAAACCGGTGTGGTTGTGGTCACGGGCGGCGATCCGAAAATACTGTAAATATGATCAGATAATAGCAGCCCGTGCTTTAAGGATCAGCCCTTTAGAGATCGGCTTCCCACACCACCTGGTTGCCTTTGAGGTGAGCGACCCGCTCACCGAAGCGTTGCTCCAGTACGTGACGTTTGATCTTGAGGGTGGGGGTCAGCACCTCGTTCTCCACGTCCCAGGGCTCATCGACCACCAGTACGCCGCCCAGGGTGGCGTGGCTCTCCATCTGCTGGCTGACCAGCTCACTGGTCTGGGCCAGGGCCGGACGCACCTGCTCCTTGGGCAGCAGTGAGGCCCCCTCAGAGAGCTGCACCAGGGCCACCGGGTAGGGCAGGCCGGAGCCGATGACGCACACCAGTTCGATGTGGTTGTTCTGGGCCAGCTTGCGCTCGATGGGCACCGGGGCGACGAACTTGCCCTTGGCGGTCTTGAAGTTGTCTTTGACCCGGCCGGTGATGGTGACGAACTGCTCGTCGTCCACCGTGGCCTGGTCACCGGTGCGGAAGAAGCCGTCCTCGGTAAAGGACTCGGCGGAGGCCTCCGGGTTCTTGTAGTACTCGCGGAACAGGCCCGGGCTCTTGAACAGCAGCTCTTGGTTGTCGCCGATCTTCACCTCGCAGTCGGTGCCCGGCTTGCCCACGGTGCCGATCTTGTCGGGACGGAAGGGGAAGTTCAGCGTGGCGTAGGCGCTGTTCTCGGTCATCCCCCAGGCTTCGGTGATGTCCATGCCGATGCCCCGATACCAGTGCAGCAGCGACGGGGAGACCGGGGCGGAGCCGCAACCCAGCACCTTGGCGCTGTTCAGGCCCAGCTGGGTGCGGATCTTGCGGGCCACCAGGGAGCCGATGATCGGCAGCTTAAGCAGCAGGTTGAGCTTGGACTCGCCCACCTTGTCGATGATGTTCTTCTGGAACAGGGTCCAGAGGCGCGGCACCGAGAGGAAGAAGCTGGGCTGGGCCACCTTGACGTCATCGACGAAGCTGTCGAGGGATTCGACGAAGTAGACGGTGCCGCCGCTGTAGAAGGCGGTGCCCTCGATGTAGACCCGTTCGGTGATGTGGGCCAGGGGCAGGTAGGAGATCACCCGGTCCTGGTTGTCGGCCCCCAGGTGCTTGGCCACCGTGGTGCCCCCCCAGGCGTAAGCGCGGTAGGTCATCACCGCCCCCTTGGGGTTCCCGGTGCTGCCGGAGGTGTAGATGATGGTCATGACGTCATCCAGCTCCGGACGGGTGTCGTCCAGGGGATCGGTCATCTCCAGCAACTGATGCCAGTGGTACTGCACCGGCAGGGTGGGGAAGGACATGTCGAAGCGCAGCAGCTCAGGGTTGATGGCGTCGCGCTGGGCTTCCGGGTCGTCCAGTTTGCCGATGAAGATCGCCTTGGCCTCGGAGTGCTGCAGCACGTAACGGATGGTGTCGGCGTTGGCGGTGGGGTAGATGGGGATGCTGATGAAGCCCCCCGCCTGCAGCGCCAGATCGGCGATGAACCACTGGGCGCAGTTCTTGGAGAGGATGGCGACCTTGTCGCCCCGCTTCAGCCCCAGCTGGCGCAGGGCACCGGCCAGGCGGTAGACCGCTTCCCGGGTCTGACCCCAGGTGAGGTCATGGAGCTGGCGCTCACGGGGTTGGCGAAGAAAGACGGTGTCGGACTGGCTGGCGCACCAGTGGTCCAGCATCTGCAGCGGGGTGTTCAGGGTCATGGATGGCTCCCTTAGCTTGCTATCGTTTTTTGTCGTTATTTGCGGGTCTGTCCGGGTGGACTCCCACGTTTTCTGTTATTGCCTAGTATGGCGACGACAGAGGCACAAAGCGTAGTAAAAACCGGTCTAACCAGTCGGTAAACTAACGCTTTATTCACAAACTTGGTAGGGAAACGGTGGTGAATTTCACCAAAAAGAAACGGCTCCGAGGAGCCGTTTTGGTGGTCAGTCGTCCAGGTGCGTCCAGGCGCTCTTGTTCATCTGCACCTTTTGCCACCAGGACTCGGGGGCCTGGATCTGCCCCGCCTCGTCGATCTGCGGGTAGGGCAGCCCCTTCTGGCGGCAGATCTTGGCGAAGATGGGGTGGCCGCCCTCGAAAAGGATCCGCTGGCACTCCGCCTCGTCCAGGCGACGCTGGCCGTAGAGGCCAGCTTCCTGGCGTTGGCGCTGGGCTTCGTAAAGCAACAGGGCGGTGGCCACGGAGACGTTGAGGGACTGCACCATGCCCACCATGGGGATGATCACGTCCTGGTCGGCCAGGGCCAGGGCTTCGGGAGTGATCCCGGTTTTCTCCTGACCCATCAGGATGGCGGTGGGTTTGGTGTAGTCGATCTGGCGAAAATCCACCGCGGTGTCGGACAGGTTGGTGGCGATGATCTGCATGCCGTGCTCACGCATGGCGGCCACCGCCCCTTCGATGCTGTCGTGGGTGTTGACCTTGACCCACTGCTGGCTGCCGGTGGCGGTGCCGCCGGCCAGGCGCATCCCCTTGTCGGGCCAGACCGCGTGCACTTCGTGGACGCCGATGGCGTCGGCGGTGCGCACCATGGCGGAGAGATTGTGGGGCTTGTGCACCTGCTCCAGGCAGATGGTCAGATCCGGCTGGCGCTGGTCCAGCATGGCGTTGATGCGGGCGAGACGTTCGGGACTCATGGCGTTACCTTCAAAAAAACGGGGGCGCTGTAGCGCCCCCGTTGTTCAATGCTGGGGTGCTCAGAGCACCATCACGGCGTCCATCTCAACCAGGACACCCTTGGGCAGCTCCTTGACGCCGATGGCGGCCCGGGCCGGGTAGGGCTGCTGCATGTACTGGCCCATCACCTCGTTGACCTTGGCGAAGTTCGCCAGATCCAGCATGAAGATGTTGAGTTTGACGATGTCGTTCAAGCTGCCTCCGGCCGCTTCACACACCGCTTTGAGGTTCTCAAACACCTGCACCACCTGGCTGTCGAAGTCCTCGCCGGACTTCTCCATGGTCTGGGGGTTCAGCGGGATCTGACCGGAGATGTAGACAGTATTGTCGACTTTCACGGCCTGGGAGTAGGTGCCAATGGCGGCGGGGGCCTTGTCGGTGGCGATGATGGTTTTCTCTGCCATGGGGCGTTTCCTTAGCTTCGGGCGCGGGCCGCTTTAAGCACCTGCGGCATCACCCGGATCTTGCGCAGTACGTTGGCCAGGTGCACCCGGTTTTGTACCGTCAGGGTCAGGTTGATGACGTAGACGCGGCCGTCCTTCTCGTCGGTATTGAGGTTGTGAATGTTGGCGTCGGCACTGGCGATGATGGAGGTCAGCTTGGCCAGGGCCCCCTGATGATTGATGATCTCGATGCGCAGCCCGGTGACGTACTCGGCGCCGGGCTCGTCGGTCCATTCCACCGGCAGGAACTTCTCCGCTTCCTGCTCCAGGTTGCGGCGGATGTTCTTGCAGCTGTCGATGTGCACCACAAGGCCCTTGCCGGGGCTGACGTGGGCCACCACGTCGTCGCCGGGAATGGGGCGGCAGCACTTGGCGAAGGAAACCAGCATCCCCTCGGCGCCCTTGATGGCCAGCTTGGACTCGGCGTTGTTGGGGTTGCTGGCGCTTTCCCCCCGCAGTCGCTGGGCCACCACCAGGCTCATCAGATCACCCAGGCCGATGGCGGCCAGCATGTCGTCCAGGCTGTCGCAGCGGGACTCCTGCACCACGTGATCGATCTGCGTCTGGGCGATGTCGCTGAGGTTGAGCTCCCCCAGGGCGTGGTTGAGCAGCCGCTTGCCCAGGGCGATGGACTCGGTCTGCTCCAGGTTCTTGAGCACCTGGCGGATCTTGGAACGGGCCTTGGCGGTCACCACGAAGTTGAGCCAGGCGGCGTTGGGCCGGGCGCCGGGGGCGGTGATGATCTCCACCGTCTGACCGGAGCTCAGCGGTGCGCTCAGGGGGTAGGCCTGGCGGTTTACTCGGGCGCCGACGCAGCTGTTGCCGATGTCGGTGTGCACCGCGAAAGCAAAATCCACCGCGGTGGCGCCCAGGGGCAGCTCCAGGATCTTGCCGGTGGGTGTGAACACGTAGATCTCGTCGGGGAAGAGATCGGATTTGACGTTCTCGATGAATTCGAAGGAGTTGCCGGCGCTTTGTTGCAGCTCCAGCAGGCTCTGCATCCACTTGCGGGCCCGTACCTGGGTAGTGGTGGCCTCGGCGTCGCCATTGTTCTTGTACAGCCAGTGGGCCGCCACCCCCTTGTCCGCCATCTGGTCCATGTCCTCGGTGCGGATCTGCACCTCCACCGGCACCCCGTGGGGGCCGAACAGGGAGGTGTGCAGGCTCTGGTAACCGTTGGCCTTGGGGATGGCGATGTAATCTTTGAAGCGGTTGGGGCGCGGCTTGTAGAGGGTGTGCATGGCGCCGAGCACCCGGTAGCAGGTGTCGATGTCGGAGACGGTGATCCTAAAGGCGTAGATGTCCATCACCTCCTGGAACTGCAGCTCCTTGTTCACCATCTTGTTGTAGATGGAGAACAGGTTCTTCTCCCGGCCGTGCACGGTGCCGGGAATGCCGCTCTCTTCCAGCCGGCCGGCGATCTCCGACTCGATGCTCTGCATCAGCTCCTTGCGGTTGCCGCGGGCGGCCTGCACCACCTCTTTGAGCACCCGATAGCGCATCGGATAGAGGGCGCGAAAGCCGAGATCTTCCAACTCATTCTTGATGTTGTGGATGCCCAGGCGGTTGGCCAGAGGGGCGAAGATCTCCAGGGTCTCCCGGGCGATGCGACGACGCTTGTCCGGACGCAGTGAGCCCAGGGTGCGCATGTTGTGGGTGCGGTCGGCCAGCTTGATGAGGATGACGCGGATGTCCTGCACCATCGCCATCACCATCTTGCGGAAGTTCTCCGCCTGGGCCTCTTTGCGATCCCGGAACTTGAGCTTGTCCAGCTTGGAGACCCCCTCCACCAGCTCAGCGACCTGATCACCAAAGAGCTCAGCCAGGTCTTCCCGGGTGAGCTCAGTGTCTTCAATCACGTCGTGGAGGAGGGCGGCCATCAGCGTCTCGTGGTCGAGACGCATCTCCGCCAGGATGCGGGAAACCGCAACCGGGTGGGTGATGTAGGGATCGCCGCTGGAACGCATCTGCCCATCATGGGCATCTCGGGCCGTTATATAGGCTTGGGTGAGCTGTTCGACCTGCTCGGGGTCCAGATAGCTGGAAGCCAGTTCCTTGAGGCTTTCAAACAGGTACAACGGCGACCTCCAATATTACAGGGAGCGACCTTCCGCGATGGCCGCTACGGCAGCCAGTTCGGCCGCTTCCTGTTCGCGTTGGGCCTGGCGCTCCTGCTCATCCAGGGCGGCGGAGTTGATCAGACCCTGTTCGATCTCCCGCAGGGCGATCACGGTGGATTTGTCGTTTTCCACCTCGACCAGCGCCTCTTTGCCCTGAACGGACAGCTGGCGAGCGCGACGTGCGGCCACCAGGATCAGGTCAAAACGGTTGCCGATCTGTTCAACGGCGTCTTCTACAGTAACCCGTGCCATTACGAGGAGCTCCTGACTAAGTTGGAAAAAATGACGCAAAAGTGTACATGAAGTCGGCTAGTCTGCCAACAGATCATCTAGCATACCACCGTGGGCCTCAACCTGCCTAGCCAGGCGGGTTCGTTCCGCCTTGACGATTGCGGCCAACTCGGCGAGGGCGGTGTCGAAATCCTCGTTCACCAGCAGGTAATCAAACTCACCGTAGTGGGAGATCTCGCTCTGGGCTTCGGCCATGCGATCGGCGATTACGTCGTCGCTGTCCTGGCCTCGGCTGCGCAGCCGGCGCTCCAGCTCAGCCCGTGAGGGCGGCAGGATGAACACGCCGATGGCGTCGGGGATCTGGGCCTTGACCTGGCGGGCCCCCTGCCAGTCGATGTCGAGGAAGACGTCGATGCCGCGATCCAGGGTGTCCTCGATGGCCGGGCGGGAGGTGCCGTAGTAGTTGCCGAACACCTCGGCCCACTCGAAAAAGGCGCCCTCATCGATCATCGACTTGAACGTCTCGGGGCTGACGAAGTGGTAGTGGACGCCGTTCTCCTCCCCGGGGCGCATGGCGCGGGTGGTGTGGGACACGGAGACCTGCATGTTGGCCGGCCGGTCCTTCAGCAGGGCGCCGATAAGGGAGGATTTCCCCGCGCCGCTGGGGGCGGAGAGGATAAAGAGGTTACCACGACGTGCCATGGTGCTTGGGATCCTGACGCTAAGGGCAAGCACAGTGTAGCGCCTGCCATGGGTTCGGTCGGGGGGCGGCCCCAACGGTGAAAATTGAGGCGCGACATGGTAACACGAGCCCCCCGGGCGGCCAAGCCGACCCCGTCTCGCCATTCTAATCGCACATTTAGATTGTGGCTATCACCAGTATTCGTTTTTACCTCGTCTCCGGTCGACGTACTCTGTGCCTGAGCAATGATTTTGACCGATTGAGGAACCGCTATGAGCACCAACCTGATTGGCCTGGACAAGGCCGGCGCCGCTGACCTGGCAGAGCAACTCAATGGCCTGCTGGCCAACTACCAGCTGCTGTACATGAACGTGCGCGGCTTCCACTGGAACGTCCAGGGCGCCAACTTCTTCGAGCTGCACGCCAAGTTCGAGGAGATCTACGACCAGCTGCTGATCAAGGTGGACGAAATTGCCGAGCGCACCCTGACCCTGGGCCACCAGCCGCTGCACGGCTTCTCCGACTACCTGAAGCGCAGCCAGATCCAGGAGGTCAAAGGGGTGCGGGACGGCCACGTGGCCATCGAGAGCATCCTCGGCGCCTACACGGTGCTGCTGAGCCAGCAACGCCAGATCCTGGCCCAGGCGGCGGAGCTGGGCGACGAGGGCACGGTGTCGCTGATGAGCGACTACATCAGTCAGCAGGAGAAGGAGTCCTGGATGCTGGCGGCCTACCAGGGGCGTGGCGCCTGACCGTCCCCCAACAAAAAAAGCCGGCAGTGAGGCCGGCTTTTTTGTGAGTGTGTGCGCTTATTCGATGTTCTGAATTTGCTCGCGCATCTGCTCAATCAGCACCTTGAGCTCCACTGCGGCGGCGGTGATGTCGGCGCTGATGGACTTGGAGGCCAGGGTGTTCGACTCCCGGTTGAACTCCTGCATCATGAAATCCAGGCGTCGGCCGCAGGCGCCGCCTTTTTTCAGGATTTTTCGGGTCTCGGCCACGTGGGCGTCGAGGCGATCCAGCTCTTCGGCCACGTCCACCTTCTGGGCCTGCAGGATCAGCTCCTGCTCGATGCGTGCCGGGTCCAGCTCGTCTTTGATCTCCGCAAGGCGGTCGTGCAGCTTCTGACGCTGCCAGGTCAGGATCTCCGGCATCCGTTCGCGGACAAAGGCGGATTGCTCGCTGATCCCGTCCAGGCGCTGCTGGATCATCCCCTCCAGGGCCTTCCCCTCGGAGGCACGGGCATCGATAAAATCGCCCACCACTTCGTCAAACTTGGTCAGCAGATCCTGACTGACCTGATCCATGTCCTGCTCGCCGCTCTCCAGCACCCCGGGCCACTTGAGCAGGTCCACCAGCTGGATCTGACCGATCCCCGCCATGGTGTGTAGCTTCTGGGCCTTGTCCACCAGCTGCTGGGCCAGGGACTCGTTCATGGTCAGGGTGTCCACCTGCTGAGCCAGCTCGAAACGCAGGTTCACCTCCACCTTGCCCCGGGCCAGGCGTTTGCGCAGCCGCTCCCGCAACACCGGCTCCAGGCCGCGTAGCTGCTCCGGCAGGCGCAGGTAGGTTTCCAGGTAACGCTGGTTGACGGAGCGGATCTCCCAGGAGGCGGTGCCCCAGTCGGCTTTGAGTTCACCGCGGCCGTAGGCGGTCATGCTGTGGATCATGGCGAGGGTGCCCGAGTTGAATTTCAGTGGGGCCAGTATACTCCGACCTCTGGACGAGTACAGTGCCCGGGTCCCCAATGGCGACGGCCGCCCCGGCCATACCGCAAGCGCAACGGAGCCGCTATAATGGCGCCACTTCCCACTGAGCAGGTTTGACTTATGCGTTCCAACGGCAGAACCGCGGACCAGGTGCGTCCGGTTTCCATCACCCGCCACTTCACCGATCATGCCGAGGGCTCGGTGCTGGTGGCCTTTGGCAACACCAAGGTGATCTGCACCGCGTCGGTGGAGGAGGGCGTGCCGCGCTTCCTGCGGGGCCAGGGCCAGGGCTGGATCACCGCCGAGTACGGCATGCTGCCCCGCGCCACCCACAGCCGCAACCAGCGTGAAGCGGCCCGCGGCAAGCAGAGCGGTCGCACCATGGAGATCCAGCGCCTGATCGGTCGCAGCCTGCGGGCGGCGGTGGATCTCAAGGCCCTGGGCGAGTTCACCATCACCATCGACTGTGACGTCATCCAGGCCGATGGCGGCACCCGCACCGCGGCCATCACCGGCGCCTGCGTCGCCCTGATGGACGCCATCGATTACCTCAAGGGGCGGGGGCTTATCAAGGTCAGCCCGCTCAAGCAGCAGATCGCCGCCATCTCCGTGGGGATCGTCGGCGAGCAGGCGGTGTGCGATCTCGACTACGTGGAGGACTCCGGGGCGGAGACCGACATGAACGTGGTGATGACCGAGGATGGCCGCATCATCGAGGTGCAGGGCACCGCCGAGGGCGAGCCCTTCACTCACGAGCAGATGCTGGCGATGATGACCCTGGCCAAAGAGGGGATCGCCCAGCTGATCGCCGCCCAGAAAGCGGCCTACAACACCCAATGAGTTTGAACGCGGCCCCTTGAGGGCCGCGTTGTTATTATCAGGAGCCCGATGTGAAACCCTATCAGAAAGCCTTTATCGAGTTTGCCCTGGAGCGCCAGGTGCTGCGTTTTGGCGAGTTCACCCTCAAATCCGGCCGCACCAGCCCCTACTTCTTCAACGCCGGCCTGTTCAACCGCGGCTCCGATCTGGCCAAGCTGGGGCGCTTCTACGCCGCGGCCCTAGCGGATGCCAACATCGAGTTCGATCTGCTGTTTGGCCCCGCCTACAAGGGGATCCCCATCGCCACCACCACGGCAGTGGCCCTGGCGGATCACCACCAGATGGACCTGCCCTACTGCTTCAACCGCAAGGAGAAGAAGGATCACGGCGAAGGCGGCAACCTGGTGGGGGCCGAGCTGACCGGTCGGGTGATGCTGGTGGACGACGTGATCACCGCCGGCACCGCCATTCGCGAGTCCATGGAGATCATCCAGGCCAACGGTGCCGCTCTGGCCGGGGTGCTGATCGCCCTGGACCGCCAGGAGAAGGGCAAGGGCGAGCTGTCCGCCATCCAGGAGGTGGAGCGGGACTTCGGCTGCCAGGTGGTCTCCATTGTTACCCTGAAGGATCTCATCAGCTACCTGGCCGACCAGCCGGGTCGCGAAGCGGAGCTGGCGTCCGTGAGCGCCTACCGCGCCCAGTACGGCATCACTTAAAGGCCGGTTGGCAATAAAAAACGCGCCCCATGGGGCGCGTTTTTTTGTGTCCGGCGTGGCCGTCAGCTTTGCAGCAGCTGGCGCTGGATAAAGGCCCACTGTTCGGAAAAGTTGGCGGTGGGCAGGTCCTTGAACTCGCTGCGCACGAACTGGGCGATGCGCCCTTCGGCCCAGGCCAGCAGCAGGTTGGCCAGCATCCCCTCTTCGAGGTAGAAGCCCTGGCCCTCCCGCAGGCTTTTCTCCCGCAGGGCCTGCTTGAGGTTGGTTTCAATTTTACCGAACAGCTGGTTGATGCGACCGCGCAGGCGATCCTGCTCACCGGTCAGGGCATCGCCGGTCAGCAGACGGGTGATGCCGGGGTTGCGCTCGGCGAAGGTCAGTAGCAGCTGCAGCATCAGCTGGCAGCGCACCATGGTGTCCTTCTCTTCGTGCATCACCATATTGATGCGGGAGAGCAGGGACTCTTCGATGAACTCGATGAGGCCCTCGAACATCCGCGCTTTGGAGGGGAAGTGGCGGTAGAGCGCCGCTTCGGATACGCCCACCTCGGCCGCCAGCTTGGCGGTGGTGATCCGTTGCCCGGGGGCGGTCTCCAGCATGCGCGCCAGGCACTGCAGGATGTGTTCGCGCCGGTTCTTCTTGTTGTTGGTTGCCATCTGGGCAGCAAGCTCCGTCTTACAGGGTCCCTGAGTGACCAAAGCCCCCTTCACCGCGGGAAGAGGCGTCAAAATCGTCGACAATCTTGAACTGGGCCTGCACCACAGGCACAAACATCAGTTGGGCGATGCGCTCACCGGGGGCCATGGTAAAGGTGTCGTGGCCACGGTTCCACACCGAGACAAACAGCTGGCCCTGGTAATCGGAATCGATAAGGCCCACCAGGTTACCCAGCACGATCCCCTTTTTATGACCCAGCCCGGAGCGGGGCAGGATGGTGGCGGCCAGGCCCGGATCCGCGATGTGGATGGCTAGGCCGGTGGGCACCAGCTCGGTCTGACCGGGCTCCAGCACCAGGGGGGCGTCCAGCATGGCGCGCAGATCCATGCCGGCAGAGCCCGGGGTGGCGTACTCCGGCAGGGGCCATTCGGTGCCCAGGCGGGGGTCGAGGATCTTCAGTTCAATAGGCGTTTTCATTGGCAGGCTTTGTGATCAGCAATGGTTTCTAACAGGAGACGTGCCTGTTGGCGCTTGTCGCTGTGGCCCAGGCTCTTGTGGCCGTCGGCCCAGTACAGCGTCAGGGCGTTATCGTTGGCATTGAAACCCTGGCCCGGTTGAGACACGTCGTTGGCGGCGATGAGATCCAGCCCTTTTCGGGTCAGTTTGTCGCGGGCGTATTGTTCCACATTATCCGTTTCAGCGGCAAACCCGACGGTGAAGGGACGCTGGGGTTGTGACGCCACCGTGGCCAGGATGTCCGGGTTGCGTTCCAGCTCCACCGTCATTCGCGCGTTGGCCTTTTTGATCTTGTTGTCGGCCACTGCCACCGGGCGATAGTCCGCCACCGCGGCACAGCCGATAAAGATCTCCTGGCCCGGCAGCGCCGCCATCACCGCGTCCAGCATCTGCTGGGCCGATTCGACGTCGATGCGGGTCACTCCTGCCGGGGTGGGCAGGGCCACGGGACCGGCCACCAGGGTGACCTCGGCGCCCATGCGGGCCGCTTCGGCGGCCAGGGCGAAGCCCATCTTGCCGGAGCTGTGGTTGGAGAGAAAACGCACCGGATCCAGGGCTTCGCGGGTGGGGCCCGCGGTCAACAGCAGGCGCTGACCGGCCAGGGGCTGGGGCGCGCTGCGCTCGGCCACCCACTCCAGCCAGGCGGCGACGATGGCGTCCGGTTCCCACATCCGACCCGGGCCCACTTCCCCGCAGGCCTGATCGCCGCTGTCCGGACCCCAGAGGGTGACGCCGCGGCGTTCGAGGGTGGCCAGGTTGGCCTGGGTGGCGGGGTGCAGGTACATCTGTTGGTTCATCGCCGGGGCCAGGATCACCGGAGCGGTGGTGGCCAGGCAGGCGGTGGTCAGCAGGTCGTCGGCCATGCCGGCGGCGAGGCGAGCCACCAGGTTGGCGCTGGCCGGGGCGATGATCACCTCGTCGGCCCAGCGGGCCAGATCGATGTGGCCCATGGCGGATTCGGTGGCCGGATCCAGGATGTCGTCCACCACCGGATGGCCGGAGACCGCCTGCAGGCTCATGGGAGTGACGAAGGCCTTGGCGCCCTTGGTCAGCACCACACGGACGTTTGCGCCCTGCTCGCGCAGCCGACGCACCAGGATGGGGGCCTTGTAGGCGGCGATGCCGCCGCTGATCCCCAGCAGAATGTTGCGGTTGGTTTGGCTCATGCTTTGGGTCGGTTAACCGAAATTGCGCCTAAGATAACACAGTGCCACCCCAACTCAGCAGGGACCGCGATCATGGAACGAACGCCCATACCCCAATGGCCCACCTCAGAGCGGCCGAGAGAGCGCTTACTCACCTTGGGGGCGTCGGCCCTCAGCGACGCCGAGCTGTTGGCGATCTTCCTGCGCACCGGCGTCCCGGGGACCAGTGCCGTGGACCTGTCGCGCCAGCTGCTGGCGGAGTTTGGTGATCTGGGGCACCTGTTCGCGGCTTCCCGGCAACAATTTTGCTCGGTTCGTGGCCTTGGTGAGGCGAAATACGTACAATTGCATGCCACTTTGGAACTGGCCCGCCGCTACCTGGCGGTGCGCTGGCAGCGCGGTGAGCCGTTGTCCTCCCCACAGGCGGTGCGCGATTACCTGCGACATCATCTGCAGGGCCTTGAGCAGGAACGATTTGTCCTGCTGTTGCTGGACAGTCAGCACCGGGTGATCCGACTCGAAGAGTTGTCCCGGGGCACCATTGACTCGGCCCAGGTCCACCCCAGAGAGGTGGTCAAGGCGGTCTTGGGGGCCAACGCGGCAGCGGTGATCCTGGCGCACAACCACCCTTCCGGGGTGGCCGAACCCAGCCGGGCGGACCGTCACATCACCGGGCGGATCCAACGGGCCCTGGCGCTGGTGGACGTGCCCGTCCTCGACCACCTGGTGGTGGGTCGGGGGGAGAGTTGTTCCTTCGCCGAGCGAGGTTGGCTATAAGTCGCACCTTGTCGGCGGCGATCGCTTGATCTTTACTTGGCGATCTTGTATAAAATGCGCCCTTCGTGTGCCTCGGGCGACGGCCATACGGGGCACAGTGATAGCTCGAGCAAAGTTTTGGAGACTGAAATGTCTAAAGTATGTCAAGTTACCGGCAAGCGCCCGGTAACCGGGAACAACCGTTCCCACGCTAACAACGCGACCAAGCGTCGTTTCCTGCCTAACCTGCACACCCACCGTTTCTGGGTTGAAGGTGAAAAGCGTTTCGTGAAGCTGCGTGTATCCACCAAGGGCATGCGCATCATCGACAAGAAGGGCATCGAAGTGGTTCTGTCTGAACTGCGCGCCCGTGGCGAAAAGATTTAAGGAGCTGAACGATGGCTAAGAAAGGCATCCGTGAGAAGATCCGTCTGGTTTCCTCCGCTGGCACCGGTCACTTCTACACCACCGACAAAAACAAGCGTAACATGCCCGAAAAGTTCGAGATCAAGAAGTTTGATCCGACCATCCGTCAGCACGTTATGTACAAAGAAGCCAAGATCAAGTAATTGACCTGCTGCTTTGCGAAAACCCGGCCTCGGCCGGGTTTTTTGTTGCCTGAACACCGCCACATAGCCACGCAAATGAAAATCGTTTGCATTTGCGTGGTGGGATCCCTTACAGTGGCTTTGCGGCACAGGCCGCCATCATCACCCTGCAAATCGCACCGCCTAGGCTTCCGAAATTCGGGAGCCATTTTTTTAAGTCTCTGTACTACAAGCCGATAACCCGAATAGCGGGACGGGGGCGCCCGGGAGCTGTCGCGGCCGTTCCGGTTCTTTTCTCGCCCGGGCCTCAGTACACTGGGCCTGGCACAGCGGATTTTGGGGAGGGCGGATGGCCCGTTCGCGCAAAAGCTACAACAACATGCTGATCCTGCTGGTGGCGGGGGCGGGCCTGCTGTTGATGACCACCGGCCGGCTCACCGGGCCGCCCAACAACAGCGTGCCGCTGCTGCCGGAAGCGGCCCAGGTGGAGGCCCTGGTGTTTGCCGATCTGGTGGTGCGGGCTGAGGAGCAGCGATTGCGCTCCATGCCAGAGCGCCCTGAAACCGAATTGCGTGCTCTGCTGGACGCCTGGCGCCGGGCGCAGCTGGTGCCCACCCTGGAACCCACCCCGGCCCCCAGCGGCCCCACCCAGGTGGACGTCTACCTGGACGATGGCTCCGCCCCCCAGACCGCACTGCTCTACCCCCACATCGCGGCGGTGAAGATCCTGGGTGAACCGCAGTGGTGGCGGCTGGTGAACGAGCCCATGGCCGCCCTGATCCCCCAAGACGAGGAGAGATGATGCCGGAGTTGCCGGAAGTTGAGGTCACGCGACAGGGGATCGCCCCCCATCTGCTGGACCAGGTGGTCAGCCAGGTGGTGGTGCGAGAGCCCCGACTGCGCTGGCCGGTGAGCGACCGGATCCAGGATCTGGTGGGCCAGCGAGTGCGCTCGGTGTCTCGTCGGGCCAAGTATCTGCTGCTGGAAACCGAGGCGGGGGTGCTGATCCTCCATCTGGGGATGTCCGGCAGCCTGCGGGTGCTCAATCCGGCACCCCCGCCGGGCAAGCATGACCACCTGGATCTGGTGCTCGACAGTGGCGCGGTGCTGCGGCTGAACGACCCACGCCGCTTCGGCGCCGCCATCTGGTGGCAACTGCCCCTGGAGGCCCAGCCCCTGCTGGCCAAGCTGGGTCCCGAGCCCTTGACCCTGGCGTTCAACGTCGATCACCTGGCCACTCGCCTGAAAGGCAAGAAGGGCGCGATCAAAACGGCGCTGATGGACAACCACGTGGTGGTGGGGGTGGGCAACATCTACGCCAACGAGGCGCTGTTTGCCGCCGGGATCCACCCCAAAAGAGCGGCGGGCAACGTCAGTCGGGCCCGGCTCGGCAAGTTGGTGGAGGAGGTCAAGCGAGTGCTGGCCCGGGCCATCGAGCAGGGGGGCACCACCTTAAAAGATTTCACCCAGGCGGACGGCAAACCGGGCTACTTCGTCCAGCAACTGAACGTCTACGGCCGGGGCGGCCTGCCCTGCAACACCTGCGGGACCGAGCTGCGTGAGATCAAACTGGGGCAGCGGGCCACGGTGTACTGCCCCCACTGCCAGAGTTAACGCCGGGCCAGCGCGTCCTGCAGCGCGCGCTGCACCTGGGCCGGCAGGAAACCGCTGACGTCCCCACCGTGCAGCGCCACCTCCTTGACCAGGCTGGAGGAGATAAAGGAGTTCTCCTCCGAAGGGGTCAGGAACACGCTCTCCAGATCCGGGTGGAGCCGGCGGTTCATGTTGGCCAGCTGAAACTCGTACTCAAAGTCCGACACCGCCCGCAGGCCCCGGATCAGCACCCGGGCGTTGTGGGCCTTGGCAAAATCCACCAGCAGCCCGGAAAACCCCACCACCTCGACATTCTCCATCTTGGCCACCACGGCCTGCACCAGCTCGACCCGCTCCTCCAGGGTGAACAGCGGCCGCTTGGATGAGCTGGCGGCGATGCCGACGATCACCCGATCGAACATGCGACTGGCCCGCTGGACCAGGTCCAGGTGGCCGTTGGTGATGGGGTCGAAAGTGCCGGGGTAGATGGCGGTTTGGCTCATGGGAGGTGCCTTAACTGTCGGAATTTATGGCGTAGTGTATCTGGATAGCGGCGCCTGTCCCAGCAGGTCCACCCCCGGGCAGAGCAGGGTGCCGAGGGCCCGTTCCAGCCCGTTGGTCAGTCTGGGGTGGGAGGAGGGGGCCAGACAGAGGATCGCCTGGGTCAGGGGCTCGCGCAGCAGCGGACTGTGGGCAAAGCCCATGGCCTGGCAGTGGCGCAACTGGGCCGAGTCGGGGCTGGTCAAGGCCAGCAGCGGTCGATCCAGGTGGGCGGCGCTCAACAGTCGATGCCAGCTGTCGCTGATGACTGCTCGGGCCTGAGTGATGCGCTGCTGAATACCAGCTTCATCGCTGAGTGTCTCGAAGGTGACCCCTCGCAGCGGCGGGGGCGGCGTGCCACTCAACATCACCCGCACCGGGCTGGCCCGCTTGATGGCCACCACCTGGGCCACTTCGCTCACCAGCTCCCGCTCCGCCGGACTGAGGCGTTCACTGGGCAGGAAGAGGTACTCCTCCCCCAAGGGGATCCGCTGTGCCAACGGCGGGGCGATAAAATCGAATCGTTGGCAGGGGGGCCAGCGCCACCAGCGCTGCTGCAACCGGCGCCAGGGAGAGAGCAGGGCCGCCGGGCAATCCAGCCACCACAGTTGGTCCACTGGCTTCGCTGGCATCGGCTCATGGAGCTGGTGCGGCAGGCGGGTCTGGATCACCCGCTGTGGGTTGCCCGTGTCGAGCCAGGAGGGGGGCGGTGGGGCGTGGGTCAGTATGGTCACCGAGCGCTGCCGGCTCAGCCAGCCCGGGGTGTCCTTAAAGGCCACCTGGTCTTCCGCTTCCTGGCGGTAGCGGCTCCAGAACACTCGGGCGTGGGGCGCGAGGGCGTCGGCCAGGGTCCGGTAGCTGGCCAGCACCTCGTCGTTGCTCTGCCCCCGGGGGGGGCAGAGCAGAAAGGGGGGATGAATCGCAGTGGACTCGATGATGGCAGGGCTCCCTGTGCGCTCAACCTCGGTCAGGCCGGGGACGAGGTTGCCCCACAGCCGTTACCTGAAATCTAGCCGCTTCCCGGAGCCCCTTCAATAGGGCTCAGTCTCTGAGCAGGGTCAGACCGAAGAGCTTGATGTGCCGTTGGTTCTTGTCGAGTCTGAAGTCGAACAGCCAGTTGAGCCACCCCTTGGGGGTTTTCAGCTTGTTCTTCAGGTCCCGCCGGTACTTCTGCTCGATGTCGTCGAAGAAGGGCGTCTTGGCCGCCGCGCTCCACCAGATCTCCGAGCCGAACAGGTTGCGATCGCTCCAGGGTTTGCGCCGGCCGGAGTAGTGGATCAGCGCCGGATCGTCGAATTCCGGCTGGAACTCGCTGAAGTCGAGCCCCAGGCGCTTGAATCGGCGCTTGATCTTGTTGACGTTCTTGACCTGGCAGTTGTAGCGGGTGGGCAGGAAGGCGACGTGGCCGCCGAACACGGCATTGAAGATGTCCTGGTTGTGGTAGTTCACCTCGGTGGCGAACACCTCCAGGGGAATGTCGGTCAGGGTTTTGACCAGCTGATCCTTCACCTGCTCCTGGCGCATCACCGCCAGGTTCATCAGCTGCACCCCGGCGTTGAAGTAGTTTTCGCTGCTCTTGCCAAACAGGTCCTGGTGATTCTGGGGGAAGGGCTTGCCGGAGCGGGAGGACTTCAGGGATCCCAGCTGGGCGTGGGTCAGCATCCGCACTACGGCGCCGTAGAGATCCGCCACCGGGGTGTCGAAGGCGGGCTGCAGGCTTTTGCGCACGATGATGTCCACGTCGACGTACAGCGCCTTGTCAAACTGGGGGAAGGCCTCTGCGATGAAAAACAGGCCGTAGGTGCCGGCGGTGATGGTGTTTTTCCGGCTGCCATGGCGATAGGGGGCCAGGCGGGCCAGCTCTTCACCGAACTGCTCAGCGATGTTGACGCTGTGCAGGGTCACCTGGGGCAGGGACCGGGCAAACTCGGTCAGCTTCTGCAGGTTCTCTGGCTGGATCCCGGCGTCCAGGATCAAGAAATTGACCTCGGCCTGGTCGGGCAGAAAGGTGACGATGTTCTGCATGGTGACGGCCATGTACTTGGCGTAGTTGTCGTCACCGGATAGAGCAATATTGACTTGAGCCGTAGGCATACCAATTCCTGTCTACTTTGACTGGGTGTTTCGCGGGAGATCTCTGGGGCCCCGAAAAGAATCGGCACAGTATATCGCACTCGGCCTGTTGAGTGGATGGGGCGTCCCCGCCGCCGACCGGGGGTCGCAAAAAACCGGGGCCGAATCACGGCCGAGGGCCGGATCATTTCCCCTTTCGCGGGCCTCGGCCGTGCGCTGGAATGGCGCATTCTGGGGCGCTGTGGTCCGCAGGTTCAGGGATGAAGCGCAAAGCAAAATACGGTATTCTCGGCGCATCTCATTGCACTGGTCCTGGCCCGAGGTTCGGGACCTGGTCGCGGCCGATACGCGAGCGTTTCCATGTCGCTAGATAAAAAGTTAACGGTCTGTATTTTCTCCTACAACCGTGGGCTGTTTTTGAACAATGCCATCGAATCTTGCCAGCGATACGCCGCCGGTGTTCCCGTTTGCGTGGTGGACGACAACAGCGATGATCCGGAGACTCGCACGGTCTTGGCCAATCTGCCGGATGGGGTGACCCTGTTTCAGCCGCCGCCACAGGAAGAGAACCGCCACGGCGGGCTGTACGACAACATGCAGTTGGCCCTGGAGCGGGTGGACAGCGAATGGCTGCTGTTTCTGCAGGACGACATGCAGCTGGTTCGACCCTTAGCGCCCGACGACGAAGCTTACATCGAGGCGTTTTTTGACGCCTTCGAGGAGAAGGCGTTTCTCAACCCGGTGTTTCTCAAGGGGCAAAGGAGCCGGCGTGACCAGCGCATCACCCGAGTCTTCGATAACTTCCCGGGGTACTATCGAAACTACCCGGAGAAATCGAACCCCCGGGGGCTGTGTTATGCCGACGTGGTGATTGGCCACACCCAGCGACTCAAAGCCCGGGGTTGGCGGTTCAGTCGCAGCGAGCAGGACAATGCCCATCAGGCCCAGCGTCATTTTGGCCTGATGGGTTTTATGGCCCACCCCTTCGTGATGTTTCTGCCCCAGGTGCCGGTGTACCGGGGGAAGACAAAGACCTGGGCCGTGGCCACCGCCGAGCGCTGGTCCGGTCGGGAGCCCAAGCGGTTTCTCGAACGGCCGCCGGAGCACTGGCGGCAGTTCAAGGCGCGTCCGCTGAGTGAGTTGCCGGTGGCCGAGACATACCTGCAGTGCGAGGACAGGGACGTGAAAACCCCCTACCAGTACAGCGCGGTCAACGCCTACTGGCCCTTGAGGGCCTTGCACAAGCTGACCCTGATGCTCAAAGGCTGATGGTACACATTCAAACCAAATTCACCTGTTACGTGGGTACTGTGTTGTGATTTTTTATGACTTTCTCAATCGCGTGCTGCCGGGCCACCTGGGCACGCGACTGCGATTCTACAAGAAGCTGGGTTACCCCCTGTCTTTGAGCGCCCCGCGCACCTTCAACGAGAAGGTGCACTGGCGCAAGCTGTACGATCGCAACCCACTGTTTACCGTCTGTGCCGACAAGCTGCAGGCCCGCGCCTTCGTCCAGGAGCGGATCGGCGAGCAGTACCTGATCCCCCTGCTCTACAGCGGGGATAGCATCACCGCCGAGCAGCTTAAGGCCCTGGAGGGGGAGTTCGTGGTTAAGGCCAACCACAACTCCGGACCGGTGCACATGGTGGAAGCGGGTCAGCCGGTGGACTTTGATGCCATCGCCAGCAGCATCCAGAAGCAGCTGCAAAAGCCCTACGCGGTGAAAAACGGCGAGTGGTGGTACGAGCCCATCCCCCGTCGGGTGCTGGTGGAGCGTTTGCTGCGCGGTGAGCAGCAGCAGTGGGCCGAAGACTACAAGTTTTTCGTGTTCAACTCGGGGGGGCGCACCGAGGTGGTGTTGCAGATGACCTACGACCGGGAAACCGAGGCCAACATCACCTTCTATGACGAGGACCTGGCGATCCTGCCGTTCGAGATCCACGTCAGGAACGAGTACCGCCCCTTCGTAAAGCCCAAGAACTACGAACAGATGGTGACGCTGGCCAAGAAGGTGGCCGCCGGTTTCGATTTCTGCCGGGTGGATCTGTATAACGTCGATGGTGAGATCTATTTCGGCGAGATGACCTTCGCCCCGTCGGGGGGCACCGCACCGTTCAAGCCGCAGGAATTCGACCTGTGGATGGGGGAAAAATGGACGCTTCCCAATGCCAGCCAGCAATGAGTTACCAACGCACAGGCCGCCCGTCGGCGAAGCGCGGGGTGAGGGTGTGAGTCGAGCCGTCCATGACCGCCGGCAAGCGCCCTCATCGCCCGCCACCTTTGTGATCAACCTGGATCGCAGCACCGACCGCTGGCAGCGCATCGAGCGCAACCTTGCCGAGTTCGGGCTCGATTACCAGCGGGTCAGCGCGGTGGAGGGGGCGACCCTGTCGCCGCAGGTGTTGCATCAGCACTACTGTCCTCAGCTCAACCAGGAACAGCTCCACCGTACCCTGACGCCGGGGGAGATCGCCTGCTACTTGAGCCATCGTAAGGTGTGGCAGCGGATCCTGGATGAGGATCTGCCCTGTGCCCTGGTGCTGGAAGACGATGTTCAGTTGGTGCCCGGTGGGGCAGAGGTCGTAGCGCGTCTGGCCCAGACGGCGCCCCACTGGGACCTGGTGAAGGTCTTTGTAGGGCCCACCGCCAAGCGGGTGGTGGCGCGTCACCCCATTACGCCGGGCTTTGAGCTGACGCTCACCGATAAGATCCCCACCTCCACCGCGGCGCAGTTGGTGTCCAACGCCGGGGCACGAAAGCTGCTGGCGATGTCCGAGCGCTTCGGCCGCCCCATCGATTGGGACATCCGTCGCTGGTGGGTACACGACCTTCGTATCCTGGGGGTAACGCCGTCGTTGGCCACGCCCTGCGATCCCAGCAGCGTTATCGATGCCTTAGCCGGCGGCCAAAAACGAAAGAGCCGCCGCGCCTGGCTGAAGCGCAAGGGGATCATGCTCAAGTACCACTTCGATGCCCGTCGGCACGGCCTGAACCGGGCCCCCTACGAGGCGGTGGTGAAGCAGCTGGGGCCGATTGACCTCGAGTGATGCCATAGGGGGAGCGGGCCGAGCGCGGCATTCAGTGACCCGACGTTTGTATTCATAAGACGCTGCTGCGACACGCATTGGCGCCATATTCATCAAGGGCTTAGACGTGGTTAACAAAGACAAACTGTCGATCTACATCTTTTCGTACAACCGAGGCCGGTTTCTCGAGAATGCCGTGGCCTCCTGCCTGCGGTTTGCCGAAGGGGCCTCCGTGTGTGTGGTGGATGACAACAGTGAAGACCCGGAAACCTGTCAATACCTGGACAACCTGCCCGAGGGGGTAGGGCTGCTCCAGCCCGATCAGAAAGAGAAATCCCGCCACGGCGGCCTGTACAACAACATGCAGAGTGCGCTGGATTCTGCCACCTCGGAGTGGGTGCTGTTTATCCAGGACGACATGCAGTTGGTACGCCCCGTCGAGCAGGATGACCTGGATTACATCGATGGCTTCTTCTCGACCTTTACCGACAAAGCCTTCCTGAACCCCGTCTTCCTCCGGGGCCGCCGACTCAAAAGAGAGAAGCGGGTCATGCGCACCTTTGATGAGTTTCCCGGGTACTACCGTGAGCTGCCCGAAGGGAAGGCCAAGTCAACGGGGTACAGCTACGTTGATGCGGTGATTGGCCACAGAGACCGGCTGCGTCAAGCCAACTGGACCTTTGAGTTCAGCGAGCGGGCCAATGCCGCCAAGGCCAGGAAGCAGTTTGGACTGATGGGGATCATGGCCAGCCCCTTTGTGATGTTTTTGCCCCAGGTGCCGGTGTACCGAGGCAATTCGAAGACCTTGGCCGTTGCCTTGGCGGAACGTTTGTCCGGTCATGAGCCGAAACGCTTTGTCGATCAAGACCCCGCGCACTGGGCGCAGTTTAAATCCCGTTCCTTGGAGCACCTCCCCGTCGCGGAAGACTACTTGGTTTGTGAAGACGACAAGGTGGTCTTGCCTTACGTGTACAACACGGTGAATGTCTACCCGCCACTGCGTGCGCTCCATAAGGTCACCCTGTCGGTCCGAAACCTGTTTTTAAGGGACAATAAGCGCTAAGGCCAGGCCTTTTGGGGCTCTGAATCGTTCCACCTCGACGCGCTTGGAAACGTCCAAGCGGTCGGAGGTCAGGGCCGGCCCACTTGGGCGGGCTTTTGTGATCACCCAAGCGTTATTGATACCATTGCCACCGCCTGGGACCGCAATGCTCGGCTGGGTAAGCGAAAGAACCGTGCAATGCGCTTAAGGGCACGTCGAAACGCGCCCGTTTTGACTCGCAAATGCGACCCTCGGGCCGCTGAACGAGCGATAACCAGAATGGCTACCATCTACCCGCGTCTGAGTTTGTAAGGGCGCGCTGAATCGATTGCCCGCCACTGCGGGTGAAAAGGGATGTTTTTGTGAAAAAGTTGCTTAGCGCGGTGCTGTTGTCGAGTGCCGTGGCTCCGGCGGCCTGGGGGGCGTCGGCGTACGTCTCCTTGCAGGACGGTTACCTCAATGGTCGCATCGACCAATTGGTGGTGGTGACCAATATGCCCACCATGCGCAAGCCCTACAACGTCAAGCAGGTGCGTCAGCACCTGGAGTTGATTAAGGATGAGATCCCCGGGCTCTACCACGAGATTGACCGGGGCCTGTACCGCTACGAGCGGGAGCTGTCGGTCACCTACGCCGAGGTGGGCGTGGCGGCGGCCGACACCCCCTCCCAGGGCCACATCATGCCCAACGCCCGGGGTGAGCGCATCGATTCCAACTACCGGGTAACCGCCACGGCCCAGTACCGGCCCACCGACTGGATGATCCTCTCCGTGGGGGGATTGGCACTGGACTCTGCCGGCGGCCGTTACGATGACGAGTCCGGCAGCGATGCGATCCCGGTGGGCACCTACGCCTCCTTCGGTTGGGACAGCTTCCAGGTGGACGTGGGGTATCGAGAGCACTGGCTCTCCCCCTTTGCCGAGTCGGCGGTGCTGATGTCCACCAACGCCCGCCCCTCCTTCTCTATCGGGGTCAGCAACCCCATCCCCTTCGAAGGGCTGTGGAACCTGCAGTACGAGGTCTATGTGGCGCGCCTGGAGTGGACGGATCAAATAGTCTATGGCGATGAGCTGGAGTCCGGCCGTCCGGCCCTGCTGGGCTTTCAGACCAGCTTCTCCCCGGTGGAGGGCTGGACCATCGCCCTGAACCGCACCATGCAGTTTGGGGGCGGCTCTCGCGAGGTGACGCTGCGCAGCATCTGGGACGCCTTCTGGGATCCGGCGGGCAACGACAACAGTTCCAAGGTGGAGTGCGACGGTCCGCCCAACACCTGTGAGTCCGGCAACCAGCAGGCCTCCATCAGCAGCCGCATGAACTTCGGCGGCCCGGTGCCCTTTGCCATCCTGATGGAGTTTGCCGGCGAAGACACCGGCAGCCACAGCAACTACCAGCTGAGCAACATCGCCACCTCCTTCGGTGTTCACATCCCCTTCCTGCCGGATTGGCTGGGGGGACCGGACTGGTCATTGCAGTACGAGATGACCGAGTGGCAGCACGCCTGGTACACCCATTACATCTACAAGAACGGCTACACCAACGATGGCATCGTGATGGGTCATTGGGGGGCCAACAACCGGGTGTTCAACGATTCGGCCCGGGGGGCGCAGAACCACGCCCTGAAGCTCGGTTGGCAGCGGGACACACGTCAGCGCTACGAGTTGACCTACCGGCTGACCGACAACAAACCCAGCGACGCCTACGACTACTCTGTGGGGCATGAGCTGGATCTGCGTTACTTCGGCCAGCTGTTTGGCCAGCAACTGGGCTACCGCCTGTACGGCGGTCGCAACGTCTTTTCTGAAGGGTATTTCCGGGGTGAGCTGATATGGCAGTGGTAACGCGTCTGGCGGTAGGGATGATGGCAGTGCTGGCCCTGCCGGTCTGGGCCGTGACCGAACCGGCCTTCTACATCGGTGGGGGCGCCTCGGTGGTCTACCGGGCCAACAACGGCAACTCGCAGAACGACAGCTTCTCGGAAACCCACGTCACCCCCAACTTGCAGATCGGGGTGATGCGCCCCATCAACGAGCGCTGGAGCCTGGGCACCGGCCTGGAGCTGACCCCGCGGGACATGTTCAGTTGGGGAGACTCCAAGAACCTGCTGACCTGGCGCATCGGTGAGCTGGGATACCAGATCTCCGAGCAGTGGGGGTTCAGCTTCTACGGCGGCGCCAGCCGCTTCTACCGCAACAACCCCGGCTGGGGCTACGGCTTCGGCAGCGGCCTCTACTACCAGCTGAGCCCCAAGATGGTGCTGGGGGCGGAGATCAACTACGTGCTGACCCGCACCAGCTACCCCCAGGACGTGCCCTACGAGAAGGAGCACTTTGGTTGGGGCAGCATGGTGGTGAAGTACCGCTTCTAAGCCGCCCAGTCAAAGCAAAAACGCGCCCTTGGGGCGCGTTTTTTTGTGCGGAGGATTTCGTGTCTAGCCCAGCCACTTGCGGGCTTTGACCTCCAGGTTGTTGAGCAGCTTCAGCCCTCGCTGGCCCTGCAGCGGGTAGTAGATCCAGGGCTCCGCCACCGGTCCTTGGGTGGGGGTCAGCCAGTCCTCGGCATAGGGCGCCACCGCATCGCTGCGCTCGCTCAGCGCCTGCTGCTCCGTCGCGTCCATGATGGCCAGGGGGTTGAAGCGGGCACCGGTGCGCTGCTCCGCCAGTTTCAGGCCCAGGGTTTTCACCTTGCCCCGGTAGGCCGGCACATTGGGCAGCCAGGCGGCAAAGGGGTTGCGCAGGTAAGCCATGGGCCGGAAATGGGCCCGAGCCTGCTTTTCGTTGAGGGGCTCTTTGCCGGCAAACTGCCAGTTCACGCCCGTAAGCCGGTCGGCTCGGGTCACCAGGATGTCGGCGTAGTAGGTGCCGACGCTGCGGCCCTTGCGATCGACAAAGTACATGCCGGACTCGGCGTCGTACCGGGTGTTGGGGTCGTCGGCGGCCCGGTTGCAACCGCGAATGAAGGCCGGCTGGACAAAGCCGGCGTCCGGGTAGCGGTCGAAGTAGCCCGACAGGGTGGCGTGATCCGCTACCGTCAGGGGCCGCACCAGCTGAGTATCGTCCTGCAAAAAGCACAGCAACTCACCCGGCTGGCTCATCTCGAGGGCCGCCTGCATATTGGCGTACAAACCGCCGTGCTTGCTTTGTGCGGCCCCGGCCGGCGGCGACCACAGGGTGCAATCCGCTCCCAGGACCTCCAGCACCTGTCGGGTCTGGGGATCGTCACTGTGATCGTCCATCACGGTAATGGGGTGGCCCGGGGCGCAGCGGCGGAGGGAGTCGATGCAGTTGGCCAGGTACTCGCCGCGGTTGAAAGAGAAGACGAAGAAGCGCAGGGTCATGCCTTGGGTTACCGGAATCGGAAGGTGGCCCCATTGTACGGCAAATGGCCGCTCTGCTCACCGCTTGGGATGGCGGTGGCTGTTGCCCTGCCCAGGGATGGGTATAATGGCCGTTTTGCCAGGTTTGGCACCAAGGCGCAACGAGAGTCAGGTGAGGCCCCATGTCCGAGACACAGGTTAACGAGTTCACACGCTGGGATGGCATCAAGGAGTCGTTGTTTCGGCTGACCGCCCTGAAGCTGTTGCCGGGGCGCTGGTTCAATCCGACGTTGCCGGAAAAGGCCTCGCTGACCCCCGCCGGCGATGACCTGACGCTGGAGATCGTCAGCCACTGCTGGAACTACTCCGAATTTCAGCTCTACCAACTGAGCTCCCTGGTCAACTACCCGCCTACCGCGCTTAAGGTGGTGCACACGGTGTTCTACGCCGAGGAGGACGCGGACACCGTGCGGGTGCTGGACTTCTTCCGCGGTCAGAGCGTGCCCAACGTTACCTGGAACTTCCAGCCGTTGCCCAAGGAGCAGCTGTTTCGCCGCGCCATCGGCCGCAACCGGGCCGCCAAGGCGTCTCAAGCGGACTGGGTCTGGTTCACCGACTGCGACGTGGTGTTCCACGAAGGGGCGCTGGACACCCTGGCGGCCAAGCTCAAGGGGCGTCAGGAGTACCTGGTCTACCCCCAGCAGATGCTGGCCACCGACCTGCTGCCCAAGGATGACCCGCTCATCGTCAAGGCCAAGCAGCAGCCGATGGTGATGGAGCTGGATCTGACCCGCTTCTCGGTGCGCAAATTCAGCCGAGCCACCGGCCCCATTCAAATTGCCCACGGGGACGTCGCCCGGGCCTGCGGCTATTGCGACACCCTGGCCATGTACCAAAAGCCGATGCCGCGCTGGGCCAAGTGCTACGAGGATCGCGCCTTTCGCTGGTTGCTGGGCACCGCTGGTGTACCCATCGAGGTGCCCAAGGTGCTCTTTATCCGTCACGCGGAGAAGGGGCGCTACCAGCAGGGCAGTCAGATCTCCGTGCTGCGCAAGACCATCCGTCGAGTTAAATCGGCCCTGATCGGCCGTTGAAACTCAGGCCTCCCGGGCGGGTATCCCCTTGAAAGAGTGCGCTATCATCCGCTGCCTGAGCGTGGGCGAGACGGAACGGCAGATGCAGCGGCTCCTTGAGCAAGGCTTCGGGGCCGGCAACGTCTACCTGGTGTCTGACACCGCCGGTGAAACGGGGGAGCAGCTCATCTCCTTGCCCAGGTTTGTCGCCTCGGCCGGGCTGAGCGTGGCCATCGACCGGCTCGGTTGGCGCTGTGGGGATCATTGCTTCTATGCCGTGTTGGATCGGGTCGATGACGCGGATTACTACTGGCTCATCGAGAACGACGTCTACCTCGATGACGAGGCCCTTGGCAAACTGCGATTGGAATCGGCGGCGCGCTCAGAGGATCTGTTGATCCACGGCTTTGCCCCCGGAGCCTCGGGGAAAACCTGGAACAAACACTACCGCCATTACTACGACGAACCGGCCTACGGGGGGCTCTTTCCGGTGGTCCGGCTTTCCCGCAAGGCGGTGGCCTACCTGGCGTCGGAGCGTGCCCAGTTGGCGCAGCGATTCACCGGCACCCGGTACTACCCCAATGACGAAGTTTTTGTCTGCAGCCGATTGCAGAACAACGGGTTTCACTGTGGGGCACTGGGTGTCACCACCGAGGGGCATTTCAACCTCACCCGAAAACTGGTGCGCAACGTCGCCCCGGGTCGGCTGCACCATCCGGTTTCCCACTGCCCCAAGGCGATGGTGGCGAAGGACAAGCACCGCTTGCGGAAAAACTTCTATCGCCTGCGCTGGGCCCGGGTTTACCGCTTTTTGCACGCCTCCTATCGTGAAAATAACGGTGACCGCCGGCTGTTGGCCCGCTACCTTCGCGCGCTGTTTTTTCTGGGCTAGGGACAAAGGCCGGTCCAAGAGTGAACACAAAAAAAAGGGGCGCATAAAGCGCCCCTTTTTGATGCTGGGTTGTCAGGAGTGGCCGTAAAAACCGCGGTACCAGTCGGCGAAGCGTTTCAGCCCCTCGGCCAGAGAGGTGTCCGGGCTGAAGCCCACCGCCTGACGCAGGCTGTCGGTTTCGGCGTAGGTGGTGTAGACGTCGCCGGGTTGCATCGGCATCAGGTTGAGCTGGGCCTTGACCCCCAGGGCGCTCTCCAGGGTCTGGATAAAGGTCAGCAGCTCCACCGGCTGGTGGTTGCCGATGTTGTACAGCGCGTAGGGGGCGGAGGAGCGATCCGGTCGGTCGGTTTCGCGATCGGCGTCCGCGGTGGGCACCTGCTCCATCACCCGCAGCACCCCTTCGACGATGTCATCGATGTAGGTGAAATCTCGGCTGAGTTTGCCGTGGTTGTACACATCGATGGGTTCACCGGCGAGGATCTTCTTGGTGAACTTGAACGCCGCCATGTCCGGGCGGCCCCAGGGGCCGTACACGGTAAAAAAGCGCAGGCCGGTGGTGGGGATCCCGTACAGGTGACTGTAGGTGTGAGCCATCAGCTCGTTGGACTTTTTGGTGGCGGCGTAGAGGCTTACCGGATGGTCCACCGCGTCCGCTTCGCTGAAGGGCACCTTCTTGTTCATGCCGTAGACCGAGGAGGAGCTGGCGTAGATCAGATGCGGCACCTGGCTGTGACGGCAGCCCTCCAGGATGGTCATCATCCCGGCCAGGTTGCTGTCCACGTAGGCCATGGGGTTGTCCAGGGAGTAGCGCACCCCGGCCTGGGCCGCCAGGTGCACCACCCGGTCAAACCGGTGGCGCTCAAACAGCGCCGCCATCCCGTCGCGATCCGCCAGGTCCAGGCGGACAAATTCGAACTGAGCCTGGGGCGTCAGCTGGGCCAGCCGCGCCTCCTTGAGGCTCACTTCATAGTAGTCGTTGAGGTTGTCCAGTCCCACCACCTGGTGGCCCTGCTCCAGCAGACGCTGGGCGACGTAAAACCCGATAAAGCCGGCGGCGCCGGTAACCAAAACTTTCATTGTTTCTCCGCGTTGATGCTCAGACCTCGGCCGATGCCGTAGTAGTGGAAGCCCCGCTGTGCCAGCCGGTCCGGATCATAGAGGTTGCGGCCATCGAAGATCACCGGGGTGGAGAGCTCCTGCTGGATGAAATCGAAATCCGGGGCCCGGAACGCCTGCCACTCGGTGCAGATCACCAGGGCGTCGGCGCCGCCCAGGGCGGCTTCCTTGGTGCCCATCAGCGCCAGATCACCGCGCTGGCCGAAGATCCGCTGGGTCTCCTCCATTGCTTCCGGATCGAAGGCCTGCACCTTGGCGCCGGCTTCCCACAGCGCCTGCAGTAGCACCCGGCTGGGGGCTTCGCGCATGTCATCGGTGTTGGGCTTGAACGCCAGGCCCCACAGGGCGATGGTCTTGCCGCGCAGATCGTCGCCGAAGTGGCGGCGGATGTTGCGCATCAGCACCGTCTTCTGGTCGTCGTTGACCTGCTCCACCGCCTTGAGGATCTGGGCGTCATGGCCGATCCCTTCGGCGGTGCGGATCAGCGCCTGAACGTCCTTGGGGAAGCAGGAGCCGCCGTAGCCGCAGCCGGGGTAGATGAAGTGGTAACCGATGCGGGGATCGGAGCCGATGCCGCGACGGACCGCCTCGATGTCGGCCCCCAGCTTCTCCGCCAGGTTGGCCATCTCGTTCATAAAGGAGATCTTGGTGGCCAGCATGCAGTTGGCGGCGTACTTGGTCAGCTCGGCGCTGCGCACGTCCATCACCACGGTGCGATCCTGCTGGCGGTTGAAGGGCTCGTACAGCTCGCGCATCACCTCGATGGCGGCATCGTCGTCGCTGCCGATGACGATGCGATCAGGGCGCATGCAGTCGTTCACTGCGGCGCCCTCTTTGAGAAACTCCGGGTTGGAGACCACCTGGAACGCGATGGACTCACCCCGGGCGGCCAGCACCTGGGCGACCTTGGCCTTCACCTTGTCGGCGGTGCCCACGGGCACCGTGGATTTGTCCACGATCACCTTGGGGCTGGTCATGTGGGTGGCGATGGTTTCCGCCACCGCCAGCACGTATTGCAGATCGGCACTGCCGTCCTCGTCCGGCGGCGTGCCCACGGCGATAAACTGCACCTGGCCGTGCTGGGCCCCCAGGGCCGCGTCGGTGGTGAAGGTCAGGCGTCCGGAGTCGTGATTCTGCTTGACCATGGGCTCCAGGCCGGGCTCGTAGATGGGGATGATGCCCTGATTGAGTCGATCAATCTTGGCCTGGTCCACGTCGACACAACAGACGTCGTGACCCACCTCGGCCAGGACCGCCGCCTGCACCAGGCCGACGTAACCCACACCAAATACGGTGACTTTCATCGTCTTACCCCTTAGGAATCTGAGAGTTGAATAGGCAAACCTGTAGACAGTATATGCAGGGAAATCGTTCTTACTGTGACCAAGCCCGGCAATTGACGGGGGTTCGGTGGGGCCCCATGCGGTCTGAAGGGTTTGCTGAGGTGCGCAAAGTGTAAATAAAATAACGGGTTCAACCAAGGAAAAGCCCATGAAGACCCAAAGCTGCTCACCCCATCGCCTGTTTTTGGCCCCCGAGGCCCCCGACGCCCTGGACGTTCACTGGTTCGATCCCCAGTGGCTGACGCAGCAGGGCTGGGTCAGTGGCCACTCCGACAGCTCCGGGCGCAACCCGGCCTGGTTCTTCAACAATGAGGGTGAGGGGTATGTGCTGCGCCACTACTGGCGCGGTGGTTTGCCCGGGCGGGTGTTCAAGGACGGCTACCTCTATCTGGGGGAGGCCCGAACCCGCCCCTACCGGGAGCTGGCGCTGATGATCGAACTGTGGCGCCTGGGGCTGCCCATCGCCCGCCCCATCGCCGCCCGCCTGACCCGAAAAGGGCTGCACTACTCGGCGGATCTCATCACCGCCCGACTGCCCAACAGCCGCGATCTGGTGTCGGTGTTGTCGGAGGGGCCCATGGCCGAAGCGCGCTGGCGGACGCTGGGCCAGGTGCTGGCCCGTTTTCACCGGGCCGGGGTGTACCACGCGGATCTCAACGCCCGAAATATCCTGCTGAGCCGCGGCCAGTTTTTCCTCATTGATTTTGACCGGGGGGAGCTGCGGGAGCCCGCGAAGGACTGGCAACAGGCCAACTTGAGCCGACTGCACCGCTCCCTGCTCAAGGAGCGGGGCCGGGTGGCGGGGATGCGCTTTGATGAGGGCGCCGACTGGGACGCCCTGATGGCGGGTTACAGCAGCGAGGCGGCCAGCGCCAGCTGACGGTCGGTGGCACCGCGGTTGGTGTCCACCACCCGCTGGCCCTGGTGCCCCATCTGTTCCGCCTGGTTGCGCAGCGACAGCAGGTGCTCCAGCTGTTCGGCCAACTCGTCGGTGTCGTGCACCAATACCATGCCGCCGGCCTGGAGCAGGGTGCGGCTGATCTCCTGGAAATTGAAGAAGTGGGGCCCCATCAACACCGGCTTGGCCAGGGCCGCCGGCTCCAGGGGGTTGTGGCCGCCCCGCTCAATCAGGCTGCCGCCGACAAAGGCGGCGTCGGTCATGCCGTAGAGGGAGAGCAGCTCCCCCATGGTGTCGCCAATCACCACCTGCACTCGCTCGGGCAGCACCCCCCCTTCGCTGCGCCGGGCGGTGACAAACCCCGCCGCTTCACTCAGCCGATGGGCGGAGTCGAACTGCTCCGGATGCCGGGGCACCAGCACCAGCAGGAGATCCGGGTGCAGGTTGAGCAGCCGGTGGTGGGCCGACAGGGCCTGCTCGAACTCCCCTGGGTGAGTGGAGCCGGCGCACCAGGCGATGCGATCCCCCAGCCACTGGTGGCGTGCCTGGCTCAGATCCTTGAGGCGTCGGGGATCGATGGGCAGGTCAAACTTAAGACTGCCGCAGATGGTCAGCCGCGCCGGATCCAGCCCCAGCTGCACCAGGCGGTTGCCGTCGTCGCCGCTTTGCGCAGCCACCGCATCCAGCTTGCCCAGCATCGGCCGGGTCAAGCGGGGAAACCGGCCGTAGCCGCGGGCGCTGCGTTCGGACATGCGGGCGTTGGCCAGCATCACCGGGACCTTCTGGGTGTGGCAATGGTGGATGAGGTTGGGCCACAGCTCCGTCTCCATCAGCACCACCATCTGGGGTTTGAGCCGCTTGAGGTAGCGGCGCATCACCCCGGACAGGTCCAGGGGCAGGTAGCCGTGGTGGACGCTGTCGCCGAAGCTTTTGCGCACCTGTTCGGAGCCGCTGGGGGTGAAGGAGGTGACCAGCACCGGGGTGTCCGGATAACGGCTTTGCAGGGCCCGGATCAGGGGTACCGCCGCCAGGGTCTCGCCCATGGAGGCGCAGTGCACCAGGATCGCCCCTTCCACCGGCGGCCGCGACCAGCCGAGCCGTTCCCCCAGCCGTTGACGGTACTCGGGGGTTTTGCGGCTGCGCCACAGCAGGTAAAGCAGAACGACGGGAAGCAGAACGACCAGCAACAGGCTGTAGAGGAGACGGTTCATCTTGGGTCCCAAGGGGCATTTGGCTTGATGATAGGGAAGGGATCGACCGCTTTCAAATGCTAACGGTTTGTAACTTAAAGTGGGTTTGAGCCGTGTCCGGATCATTGGACTTGGGGGATGGCGGTGCTACTCTAGCGGCCACTCTGTGGACAGGTGCCAGTATGAAAACCAAAGATCGCATCATCCAGGCCAGTTGTGAGCTGTTCAACCAGCACGGCGAACGGGCCGTCACCACCAATCACATCGCCGCCCACCTGGGGATCAGCCCCGGCAATCTGTACTACCACTTTCGCAATAAAGAGCAGATCATCCGCGCCCTGTTCGCCCAGTACGAATCCTACCTGGAAGAAGCCTACGGCCCCGGCGAAGACGACACCCCCTTTGGCATCATGAAACGCTACCTGGACGGCATGTTCCAGGGGATGTGGCGGTTTCGGTTTCTCTACGCCAGCCTGCCGGAGATCCTCGCCCGGGATCCGGAGCTGCATCGGCGCTACCTGATGGCCCATGAGCGGGTGCTGCGCACCGCCACCGACAACCTGCGAGCCCTGAAGGCCCAGGGGGTGATGACCATCGACGAGCAGTACCACCTGGAGTTTGCCGAGGGGATCAAGATGGTGGTCACCTTCTGGATCAGCCACCTCTACACCCAGGCCCTGGATGAGCCCATCACCGAGCAGGGGGTCTACCAGGGGGTGCTGCAGATCCTGGCGCTGTTCCACGGCTACATCGCCCCCAAGGCGCGGCCGGATTTCGAACGCCTGGTGGCCCATTACCGGGCCCTGGCCGACACCCCCGCCTGAGCCCACAGGTCACACCAGAGTCGCCAGCGCGTGAAAGGGCTGCATTCACCGCTGGCGACGGCTAGAATGTGCGCCAAATTCGACTGTGCGTCATTTCAACGATAACAACGAGACGGACCCAGAGGAGACAGCATGTCCACTTCCGCCTTTTACCAGCAGATCCGCGACCAGATTGAACAGGTTAAAGCGGACGGCCTGTACAAGAACGAACGGGTGATCACCAGCGCCCAGCAGGCCGCCATCGAGGTGGCCAGCGGTGACCAGGTCATCAACTTCTGCGCCAACAACTACCTGGGCCTGGCCAACCACCCCCAGCTGATCGAGGCGGCCAAGGCGGGCCTGGACGATCACGGCTTCGGCATGGCCTCCGTCCGTTTCATCTGCGGCACCCAGGACATCCACAAGGAGCTGGAGCACAAACTGTCCGAGTTCCTCGGGATGGAGGACACCATCCTCTACTCCTCCTGCTTCGACGCCAACGCCGGCCTGTTTGAAACCCTGCTGGGCCCGGAAGACGCCATCGTCTCCGATGCTTTGAACCACGCCTCCATCATCGATGGGGTGCGCCTGTGCAAAGCCAAGCGCTTCCGCTACGCCAACAACGACATGGTGGAGCTGGAAAACTGCCTGAAGCAGGCCCGTGAGGTCGGCGCCCGCAACATCCTCATCGCCACCGACGGGGTGTTCTCCATGGACGGCGTGATCGCCCACCTGGAAGCGGTGTGTGACCTGGCGGACCAGTACGGTGCCCTGGTGATGGTGGACGACTCCCACGCCGTGGGTTTTGTCGGCGAAGGCGGTCGCGGCACCCACGAGCACTGCAAGGTGATGGAGCGCGTCGACATCATCACCGGCACCCTGGGTAAGGCCCTGGGCGGCGCCTCCGGCGGCTTCACCTCCGGTAAGAAAGAGGTGATCGACTGGCTGCGTCAGCGCTCCCGCCCCTACCTGTTCTCCAACTCCCTGGCCCCGGCCATCGTCTCCGCCTCCATCCGGGTGCTGGAGATGATGAAAGGCGGCGACAGCCTGCGTGCCAAGCTGTGGGACAACGCCGCTTACTTCCGCGAGAAGATGGGGGCCGCCGGCTTTACCCTGGCCGGGGCCGACCACGCCATCATCCCGGTGATGATCGGCGACGCCGCCCTGGCCTCCGAGTTCGCCGACCGCCTGCTGGCGGAGGGGATCTACGTCATCGGTTTCTCCTTCCCGGTGGTGCCCAAGGGCCAGGCCCGGATCCGCACCCAGATGTCCGCCGCTCACACCCGGGCGCAGCTGGACAAGGCGATCGACGCCTTCACCCGCATCGGCAAAGAGCTGGGCATCATCTGACGGGGACCAACCATGAAAGCACTCTCCAAGCTGCACCCGGAAAAGGGGATCTGGATGGTGGACGTGCCCAAGCCGGAGCTGGGGCACAATGATCTGCTGATCAAGATCCGCAAAACCGCCATCTGCGGCACCGACATGCACATCTACAACTGGGACGAGTGGTCCCAGAACACCATCCCGGTGCCCATGGTGGTGGGTCACGAGTACGTGGGGGAGGTGGTGGCCATCGGCCAGGAAGTGAAAGGTTTTGCCGTCGGCGACCGGGTCTCCGGTGAGGGCCACATCACCTGTGGCCACTGCCGCAACTGCCGTGGCGGTCGTACCCACCTGTGCCGCAACACCGTCGGTGTCGGGGTGAACCGGGAGGGCTCCTTCGCCGAGTACCTGGTGATCCCGGCATTCAACGCCTTCAAGATCCCCGACGACATCTCCGATGATCTGGCGTCCATCTTTGATCCCTTTGGCAACGCCGTGCACACCGCGCTCTCCTTCGATCTGGTGGGCGAGGATGTGCTGATCACCGGGGCGGGCCCCATCGGCATCATGGCCGCGGCCGTGTGCAAACACGTCGGGGCCCGCCACGTGGTGATCACCGACGTCAACGAGTACCGCCTGGAGCTGGCCCGCAAGATGGGCGCCACCCGCGCGGTCAACGTGATGGAGGAGAAGCTGGAAGAGGTGATGGCCGAACTGGGCATGACCGAAGGCTTCGACGTGGGTCTGGAGATGTCCGGCGTGCCCTCGGCCTTCAACAGCATGCTGGAGACCATGAACCACGGCGGCAAGATCGCCATGCTGGGTATTCCGCCCTCCAGCATGGGGGTGGACTGGAACCAGGTCATCTTCAAAGGCCTGGTGATCAAGGGGATCTACGGTCGCGAGATGTTCGAGACCTGGTACAAGATGGCCAGCCTGCTGCAGTCGGGCCTGGACTTGAGCCCCATCATCACCCACCGCTTCCCCATCGACCAGTTCCAGGACGGTTTCGACGTCATGGGGTCCGGTCAGTCCGGCAAGGTGATCCTGAGCTGGGATTGAACCCTTTGGCTTGCTGAACAACGCCTCCATCCGGAGGCGTTGTTGTTTTGGCCCTGAACGCCGCTCCGGCCGCTTTTGTGCCCACCGGCGCCAGCACGTAGAATGGAACAAACCGCAAAAGGAAGCGTTATGAGTCAGTATCAGTGCCTGCCCCTGGAGCAGTTCGATGCCCTGGCCCGCCAAAGTGGCGTGCAGGTGGTCGATATCCGGGATCCCAACGCCTTTGCCGCCGGCCACATCCCCGGGGCGCTGCACCTGCACAACGGCAACCTGGCCGAGTTCATCCTCAACGCCGAGTTTGAGCAGCCCCTGGTGGTCTGCTGCTACCACGGGATCTCCAGCCAAAGTGCCGCCGCCTACCTGGCGGAGCAGGGCTTTGAGCAGGTCTACAGCCTGGATGGCGGATTCGAGGGCTGGCAGAAGCGCCAGCAGGCGATCACCCCATGATGGAGATCGGGGTACTGGGGGATCCCCGGGCCGCCCAGGCGTTGGTGGATTACATGAAGTCCAAGGGGATCACCGCCCGCTTCGAGCGCGCCGAGGACGGCGTAGCGGTGCTGGTGGAGGCGGAGCACTACCACCGGGGCCGGGAGGAGTTCGAGCGCTTCGTGGCCAACCCCTACCACAAGCGCTACATGGCCGCCTCCTGGCAGTCCGGTGACGCCCAGGCCCGGTTCCAGTATGGCGGGGGAGGCAGCCTGTGGCGCAGCTTCCTGGCCGGGGCCGGCCCTCTTACCCTGTCGGTGCTGGCGGTGGTGGCGGGGATCTGGGTATTCTGGATCCTCGGTTTCAACCAGCTCATCTTCAACTGGACCCACTTCTTCCCCACCTGGGAGGCGATGGGCCAGGGCCAGTGGTGGCGCATCTTCACCCCGTCGCTCATCCACTTCTCCGCCATGCACGTGATCTTCAACCTGCTGTGGTGGTGGTACCTGGGGGGGCGCATCGAGCGGTTCCAGGGCAGCGGCACCCTGCTGATCCTGCTACTGGTGGCAGGCACCCTGCCCAACCTGGCCCAGTTTGCCTTTGTGGGCCCCAATTTCGGTGGGCTCTCCGGGGTGGTCTACGCCCTGGTGGGCTACTGCTGGATCCGCGGCAGGTTGGATCCGGCCTCGCCGCTGGCGCTGCCGCCGGCCTACGTGGGCTTTTTGCTGCTGTGGCTGGTGATGGGCTTTATGGGCTTTATGAACATGGCCAACGCCGCCCACCTGGGGGGCCTGCTGGTAGGGATGGGCCAGGCGGCCCTAGACAGCCGCCGGCGCTGAGGCTCAGTCGTAGAGGTAGCGGGTGAACAGCAGGTTGGCCACCAGGGGCTGACCCACCTCCTTGGCCAGCAGGGCGTTGACGGTGTCGTAGCAGTCCCGGCGGATCTGCTCCCGACCGCTCAGCGATTTGATCTTCTCCTCCGGCTGCTGGCCGAGGATCTCAACGATGGTGGCGCGGATCAGCGGTGCGTGGTGCTCCACCAGCTCCATGGTGTCGGCGTCCTTGAGCATCAGTTCGACGCTGACCCGGACAAAGCCCAGCCGCTTGCGCGGTGAGACGTAGTTGGTGACGATCTCCGGCTCCAGGCCGTAGTAGCCGTAGTTGTCGTGGGCAATGGGGGCGGCCTCTTCCTCGGCCAGGCCCGGCAGGCTCACCAGGGCGGCCACCAGGAGTATCATCCATCTTACTGTTTTCATTGCTACAAATTAGTCTGCTTCCTTGGCGCCTATAGTAGCTTATTTTGACGACAAAGGTTCAACCTTGGTTTGCGCCCGGTTTTTGCTACCATGGGCGCCAGAGCACCCCGTAGGAGCCCCGGATGCAGGCCCTTATCGCCGAACGGTCGCAACCGCTGCCGCCGGCCCTGGCCAGTTGGTTGCAGGACAAAAACTCCCTGACCCTCAGGTTGAAAACCCAGTGTCGCCAATTCGACGTGCGACGGCTGGGGGAGTGGCGTGCGCCCGCCGCCCAGGAGGGCCCCGGCTGGCAGGCCGGCGATCCTTTGTGGCATCGCGAAGTCTTGCTGCTGCTCGATGGCGTGCCCTGGGTCTACGCCCTGACCGAGGTGCCCCTGGCCACCTTTGCCGCCGGCGATATCGACTTCCAGACCCTGGGAGAGCGCCCTTTGGGGGAGCTGCTGTTCGCCACCGACAGCTTAAGCCGCGGCAGCCTGACCTTCACCCGCCACGACGTCGACAGCCGGGCCGGGCAAGTCGCCCTGGAGCTGGGCCAGCCCCTGAGCCACCCCCTGTGGGGCCGCAGTCGCCAGTTTACCCTCTCCGACAGGCCCCTGAGGGTCAACGAGATCTTCCTGCCGGCGGCGGAGCGTGCCCTAGGCGCCTAACCCCAACTCCCTGACCTCAAAGCCAAAAACTCTCCTCCCGGAGGAGGGTTTCGACCACGGCATCGATTCCGTGATCCTCGCCTCGTTGTGACCGCCCCTGGTTGGCGTTCGGTGAACTTTCCGTCACACTAAGGGTCATGACAAGCATGAGACTCACCGCGATGCGACTGTTCAGTACCCTGATGCTGATTGTCGCCCTGATCAGCCAGGGCGCGGTGGCCCGTGTGCATCTGATGCCGGATCTGTCCGCTACCGAGATGGCGGCGATGCACGGCGACCATGGCCATCATGGCGACGCCAGCATGGCGGCCAGCCACTGCGGCCAGCCCATGCCCCCCAGCCACGACTGCTGCGATCACGGCGCCCAGACCCAGCCGATGGAGTGCCACGACGCCAGTCAGCCCTGCAACGGCGATTGCGGCATGTGCAAGGTGTTCAGTCCCGCCGGCGTGGCGCTGCTCGGCAGCGTCTTTCCCAGTTTGACCCCCAGTCCTGAGCGCGCCCTGCCTCAGGCCAAGTCGTTCCACTCCGTGGCCCTGTCCCAGGACAGCAAGCCGCCCATCGCCTGACTCCCCATTCACACCCGCGATCCCAGACGACTTTGACACCCGTCTGTGTTGTACCGATCCCCGCGATGCCGCGTGGACGCGGGGATCACCGGCCTTGAGCCACACTTGAATGTAATTGGAGTCATCATGACCAAGCTGTTTTCCCGTGCCGTGGCCCTGGGTGCCCTGGCGCTGTCCCTGATCCTCTCCCCGCTGGCGTTGGCCAATGAGGCCCACCATGGCACCCATCACGGTGCCCACACCGAAGCCCAGGCCGCCCATTGCCCCCACGGCAAACAGGCCAGCGCCCATAAGGGGTGCTGCGGCCAGGCCAAGGGCGAAGCCTGCCCCCATGGCGGCCATCACGGCAAACACCACGCCACGAGTGCCGACACCCACGCCTGCCCCATGCACCCCAAGGTGACCGGCATCGCCGGCGACGACTGCCCCAAGTGCGGCATGAAGCTGGAGCCGGTGGCCCAGGCCGACACCCACGCCTGCCCCATGCACCCCAAGGTGATCGGCATCGCCGGTGACGACTGCCCCAAATGCGGCATGAAGCTGGAGCCGGTGGCCCAGGCCGCCACCCACCACTGCCCCATGTGCCCCGGTGTGGTCGGCCAGGCCGGTGATACCTGCCCCCACTGCGGCATGAACCTGGAACCCAACGACGACCCGACCGGTCACGGCCACCACTAAGACGGTCAAGGAGAGCCTGTAATGTGCACGAAATGCCAATGTGGCGGCCAGGACCGTCAAACCAAGGTGAAGACCCGGGTGGCCACCGCCATCGTTCTGGCCCTGGCCTTGGCGCCGGTGGCCTGGACGCTGGCCCACGCCGAGCCGGCGGCCGCCACAGCAGCGGCACAGGAGCAGGCTCATACCCACGCCTGTCCCATGCACCCGAATGAGACCGGGGTGGCCGGAGACCGGTGCCCCCTCTGCAACATGTTTCTGACCGAGGTGGAGGACGACCACGCCGGTCACGACCACAGCGGCCACGACGCGGCCGCCCACACCCACGCCTGCCCCATGCACCCGGACGAAACCGGGGTGGCCGGGGACCGGTGCCCCATCTGCAACATGTTCCTGACCGAAGCTGAGGGCGAGGCGGACCACGCCGGTCACGACCACAGCGGCCACGACATGCAGCTGGACTCGCTGCCCGAGGCCCCGGCCCTGGAAGCGGCCACCAGCGGTGGTGAGGCCACCATCAAGTACGTCTGCCCCATGCACCCGCAGATCGTCTCCGACGTTCCCAGCACCTGTCCCATCTGTGGCATGAACCTGGAGAAGGTGGAGATGGGGGCGGCCAGCGAAGAGGTGGTGGTGGGCGTCTCCGGCGGCATGCAGCAGGCCTTGGGGGTGCGCACCGAGACCGTCGAGCGCGGCAGCCTGTGGCGCTACGTCAAAACCCTGGGTACGGTGCAATACAACGAGGACGCCATCTCCCACATCCACACCCGGGTGACCGGCTGGGTGGAGAGGTTGGCGGTCAACTCCATCGGCCAGAAGGTGGAGCAGGGTCAGCTGCTCTACGAGCTTTACTCACCGGAGCTGGTCAACGCCCAGGACGATTACCTGCAGGCGCTGGATTACATCGGTGCCGATGCCCGTCGTGGCAAGGAGTTGCTGCGCAAGGCCCAGCTGCGCCTGGAGCTGCTGGGGATCAGCGACTCGGTGATCCGACAGTTGGAGCGCACCCGTCAGAGCCTCTACCGGGTGCCCTTCTACGCACCTCACTCCGGGGTGGTCAGCGCCATGGACATCCGCGACGGCATGTACATCCAGCCCGGCAACACCCAGATCGAGCTGGTGGATCTCTCCACCGTCTGGGTCATCGCCGACGTGTTTGAAAACGAGCAGAGCTGGCTGGAGGTGGGGCGTCCGGCGGACGTGACCGCCGCCGCCCAGGGGCTGTTCGAGATCGAGGGGCAGATCGATTACATCTACCCGGAGCTGGACCCGGTCACCCGCTCCATGCAGGTGCGGGTCAAGCTGGACAACCCGGGCCAGCAACTGCGCCCCGGCTCCCTGGTGGACGTCGAGCTCTACGGCGGGCCGCGCCGCAACCTGCTGATCGTGCCCACTGAGGCCCTGATCCTCACCGGCCGGGAGAACCGAGTGGTGGTGCAGCGAGAGGAGACCGGCTTCGCGTCGGTGCCGGTGCGCCTGGGGATGATAAGCCAAGGCCGGGCCGAGGTGCTCGAGGGGCTGGAGGAGGGGGATCGCATCGTGGTCTCCGGCCAGTTCCTGCTCGACTCCGAGGCCAGCATCCAGGGCAGCCTGCGGCGCATGAGCCAGGGCAACGCGGCGCCGGCCGAGGGGGCCGATCCCCACGCCGGTCACAACCACTAAGGGGGGCACGAGATGCTTGAAAGAATCATCAGCGCCTCCCTGCGCCAGCGTGCCATGGTGCTGATCATCACCGCGGTGGTGGCGCTCTATGGCTGGCAGGCGATGCGCAGCACGCCGCTGGACGCCCTGCCGGACCTCTCCGACGTCCAGGTGATCATCAAAACCTCCTACCCGGGCCAGGCGCCTCAGCTGGTGGAGGACCAGATCACCTACCCGCTCTCCACCGCCATGCTGGCGGTGCCCGGGGCCCAGACGGTGCGCGGCTTCTCCATGTTTGGCGACAGCTTCGTCTACGTCATCTTCGAGGACGGCACCGACATCTACTGGGCCCGCTCCCGGGTGCTGGAGTACCTCTCCCAGATCCAGGGGCAACTGCCGCCGGGGGTGACCCCGGCCTTGGGCCCGGACGCCTCCGGGGTGGGCTGGGTGTTCCAGTACGCCCTGGTGGATCGCACCGGCCACCAGGACCTGGCCCAGCTGCGTTCGTTGCAGGACTGGTTCATCAAGCTGGAGCTGCAAAGCGTGGCCGGGGTGTCCGAGGTGGCCACCGTCGGCGGCATGGAGCAGGCCTACCAGATCGTGGTGGACCCCCACAAGTTGGCGCTCTACCAGCTGGATCTGATGGCAGTGAAGCAGGCGCTGGACAACGCCAACGCCTCGGTGGGCGGCTCGGTGATCGAGATGGCCGAGGCGGAGTACATGATCACCGCCTCCGGCTACCGCCAATCCCTTAAGGATTTCGAAGAGATCCCCCTGGGTCTGGTGTCCGAGTCCGGCACTCCGGTGCTGATGAAGGACGTGGCCCAGCTGCGCACCGGCCCGGCGGCCCGCCGGGGCATCGCCGAGCTGGACGGCCAGGGCGAGGTGGTGGGGGGCATCGTGGTGATGCGCTACGGCGAGAACGCCCTGACCACCATCGAGAACGTCAAGGCCAAGCTCTCCGAGATCGAGGCGGGTCTGCCCGAAGGGGTGGAGCTGGTGATCACCTACGACCGCTCCGAGCTCATCCTGAACTCCGTGGACAACCTCAAGGGCAAAGTGATCGAGGAGATGCTGGTGGTGGCCCTGGTGTGCTTGGTGTTCCTGCTGCACGCTCGCTCCACCCTGGTGGCGGTGGTGACCCTGCCGCTCTCCATCCTCATCAGCTTTATCGTTATGGGCTGGATGGGGGTCAACGCCAACATCATGTCCCTGGGGGGGATCGCCATCGCCATCGGCGCGGTGGTGGACGCCGCCATTGTGATGGTGGAGAACGCCCACAAACACCTGGAGCATTACCGGGAGACCCACGGCAAGGCCCCGGAGGGGGAGGCCCACTGGCGCCTGATCAAGGACGCTTCGGTAGAGGTGGGGCCGGCGCTGTTCTTCAGTTTGCTGATCATCACCCTGAGCTTTATCCCGGTGTTCGCCCTGGAAGCCCAGGAGGGGCGGCTGTTCCACCCCCTGGCCTACACCAAGACCTTCGCCATGGCCGCCTCCGCCATCCTGGCCATCACCCTGATCCCGGTGCTGATGGGCTACTTCGTCCGCGGCAAGATCCCCGATGAGCGCAAGAACCCGGTCAGCCGGCTGCTGATCGCGCTCTACCAACCGGCCCTCAAGGCCGTGCTGCGCTTTCCCAAGATCACCCTGTTGGTGGCCCTGGTGGCCCTGGGCAGTGCCTGGTACCCCATGACCCAGATGGGCTCGGAGTTTATGCCCGAGCTGGAGGAGGGGGATCTGCTCTACATGCCCACCACCTTGCCCGGGGTGAGCGCCGGCAAGGCGGCGGAGATCCTGCAGCAGACCGACCGGCTGATTAAAACCGTGCCCGAGGTGAAGCGGGTGTTCGGCAAGGTGGGGCGGGCGGACACGGCGACGGATCCGGCGCCGCTGACCATGCTGGAGACCACCATCATGCTCAAGCCCCGCAGCGAATGGCGCGAGGGGCAGACCATGGAGGGGATCATCGCCGACCTGCAGCGCACCGTGAAGGTGCCGGGGATCACCAACGCCTGGGTGCAGCCGATCAAGACCCGCATCGACATGCTCTCCACCGGCGTGCGCACCCCCATCGGGGTCAAGATCTCCGGGGCCAACGTCGACGAGTTGCAGCGCATCGGCGCCGAGGTGGAGGCGATCCTCGCGCCCCTGCCGGGCACCACCTCCGCCTTTGCCCAGCGCACCGGCGGCGGCCGCTACATCGACATCGAGCCCAAGCTCACCGCCGCGGCCCGCTACGGCATGACCCTCAAGGACATCCAGGACGTGGTGCAGATGGCCATCGGCGGCATGACCGTGGGCGAGTCGGTCCAGGGTCAGGAGCGCTACCCCATCAACATCCGCTACCCGCGGGAGTTGAGGGACGACATCGAGAAGCTGCGCAACCTGCCGGTGCTGACCAAGACCGGTAAGTACGTGCCGCTGCAGAACCTGGCGACCCTGACCATCACCGACGGCGCCCCCATGCTGGCCAGTGAGAACGGCCGGCTGATCTCTTGGGTCTTTGTCGACATCCAGGGGCTCTCCATCGGCGAGTACATCCAGCAGGCCCGCACCGCCCTGGATGAGCAGTTGAGCCTGCCGCCGCGCTACTCGGTCAGCTTCGCCGGCCAGTACGAGTACATGCAGCGGGTGGAAGCCAAGATGGAGCTGGTGATCCCCATGATGCTGGCGGTGATCTTCCTGCTGCTGATGATGACCTTCGGTTCCGTGGCCCAGGCCTCGGTGATCATGCTGAGCCTGCCCTTCGCCCTGGTGGGTAGCGCCTGGCTGCTCTACCTGCTGGGTTACAACCTGTCGGTGGCGGTGGCGGTGGGGATGATCGCCCTGGCCGGCGTGGCGGCGGAGTTTGGCGTGGTGATGCAGGTGTACCTCAACAACACCATCAAGGCTCACAAGGTGAAGGGGCTGATGCGCCACGAGCAGGATCTTAAGGACGCCCTGATCGAGGGGGCGGTGATGCGGATCCGGCCCAAGGCGATGACGGTGGCCACCATCTTCTTCGGCCTGCTGCCCATCATGTGGGGCAGCGGCACCGGGAACGAGGTGATGCAGAAGATCGCCGCGCCCATGGTGGGCGGCATGGTCACCGCACCTTTGCTGTCGCTGTTTGTGATCCCGGCCATCTACCTGCTGCTTTACCGGCGGGGGCTGGGGGCGCCCAGTGAAGTACCGGCGAAGGCTGGGTAAATAACCCCAAGGTTGGCGCGAAGGACACAACCCTTCGCGACAGCATGGCGATTTCGCCCTAATCAGGAGCGTGCAATGAAAATCGGCCAGGTGGCCCGGGAGACCGGGCTCAGCATCAAGGCGATCCGCTACTACCACGACATCGGTCTGGTGGTGGCCGAGCGTGGCGATAACGGTTACCGGGCCTACTCCCGGGCCCAGGTGGACCAGCTGCGCTTTATCGCCCGCAGCAAGGCCCTGGGCTTCACCCTGGAGCAGTGCGGCGAGCTGCTGTCACTGCAACAACGCACCGACCGCACCGCGGCCGAGGTCAAGGCCCTGGCGGCCGACCAACTGGCCCTGGTGCGGGACAGGATCACCCAGCTGCAGGCCCTGGAGGCCCGGCTGAACGATCTGGTGGGCCGCTGTCACGGCGGCGCCGGCCCCCAGTGCCCCATTCTGGACTCCCTCAGCGGTGAGGCCGAGTCCCCAATATCAAGCTGTAAGGATTAACCCGAAATGAAAAAACTGACTCTCTCCGCTTTGCTGATCCTGGGCCTGAGCGCCTGCGGCCAGAGCGCCACCGACAAGCAAGCGGCCGAGTTTGCCGCCCTGGACCACCAGGCGGCGGTGCTGCAGGGGCACCAGTGGTACAAGAACGACGAGGGGATCGTGGTGCGGGTGCACCCGGACCGGGTCAACGCCATCTTCGCCGACGGCACCGAAGCCAGCGTGGCGATCCCCGAGGAGCAGTTCTACCTCTCCATCGCCCCCTGGGCCACCTTCACCCACCCCTGTGGCAACCACGTGCCCACCGGCTGCACCGGTGAGCTGATCGGCCAGACCATGCACATGAGCGCGGTGGACATCGAGAGCGGCGAGGAGATCCTCAACCAGATGATCACCACCCAGCACGATGGTTTTATCGACTTCTGGGTGCCCGCCAAGCGTCAGCTCGCGTTCACCTTCCACTACGAGCACCCGGAGCTGGGCTTGCTGGAAGCGAAGGAGGTGCTGCCCACCTTCGAGGACAGCCGCACCTGCATCACCACCATGCAGCTCAAACCCATGGACGGCAGTGCCCCGGTGCACCAGGCCGAGGCCGGTGGCCACGGCCACCACCATTGAGCAGCAAAACGGGGCCCCTTGGCCCCGTTTTTTGTTCTGGACGACAGCGATTTTCCCGGGCAGGGCGGCAGCGTAATGGTATCAGTAGCGGCTTTAGTTGAGGCGGGTTTGATCCCGGTCAAGGCCCTTGAAACCGGGGCTTCTAAGCTTATCAGGATAAACTAATTTAATGAGGGAAGAGCGAATGAAACGCGCGATCTGGTTGCTGGCCGGGCTGTTGGCCGGCTGCGGTGGGGGCGATGGCGACAGCGGCCCGGGCGGTCCGGATCCGGCGCCGACCCAGGGACTCTCCATCGGCCTGTCGGATGCGCCGGCGGACGGGGTGGATCACCTGGTGTTGCAGATGCACAGCCTGGAGCTCACCCCCCACGGGCATATGGGGGGTCATCATGGCGGGGGGGATCCCATCATGGTGGATCTGGCCCACCACAGGGTCGACATGCTGGCCTACCAGGGGGAGGACGCCTACCCCCTGCTCGAACACCATCCCCTGGAGGCGGGGCGCTACCGGGTGCGGCTGCACTGGACGCCAGGCCAGGGGGATGCCGGCTCCTACGTCACCGACGGCGATGGGCGTCATCCCTTACACGGTGATCACGACTACCTGGATCTGGGCGAGGTGACAATCGATGAGGGCAGCCACCACGGGTACACCCTGGAGCTGGACTTGCGCCAGGGGCTGCATCACGACGGCGAGCAGTACCAACTCTCCCACCACGGCCTGCGCTGGGTGGACGACCAGAGCATGGGGCATTTGATGGGCAGCGTCGAGGCCAGCTGGATCGCCGACTGCGAAGCGGATAATGCCGATTGGGCCGGGCCCGACAGCCGCTTTACCCACGTGGCCTACCTCTATCCCGCAGGCACCGCCCTGTCGGCGATGGACGATATGGCCCCGCAAGCGGAAGCGGACAAGGTCACGCCGCTGGCCACCAGTTGGGTGCACCATGACCACGACGGCAACTGGGTCTTCGCCATCGGCTACCTGCCGGCGGGCGACTACCAGGTGGGTTACAGCTGCCTGGGCCACCTGGATCAGCCAGAAACCAACGAAACCGAGGAGAGTGGCTTTGCCCTCTATCGGGACGGTGGAGCCCTGACCATCGATAGCGGAGATGGCGGTGGCCAGCACAACCGCCATCACTGCGGTGGCTGAGCCCCATTCGGGGCACAACAAGGCGAGCCCTCGGGCTCGCTTTTTTGGGCGCCGCACAGTGTCCAAAGGTAAGAAATTATCGCTAAACGATAAAAAATGTTGATCTTCGAGGGGCGGTGCCATTAGCTTGGTCTGGCATTCAAACGGAGGTGAAAGCGATGCAAGTGTTGGCCAAGTACCTGAGAAACGTGCAGAGCCGGATGATGATCTCCCTGGTGATGGCCCGGGCCCTGGGGCTGTTGCTGCTGGTGATGTCCGGCATTCGGCTGATGACGGGGCTCGAAGAGGGGGACGCCAGTGCGGCGCATCTGGCGTTGGTGCAGCTGTACCAACTGGGGCTGGGCCTGATGCTGCTGACCCTGGCGATCCGCCTGGTGAACAAGGCTGGCGAGTGGCAGCTGTTCAGCGCGGCCTGCCGACGCCTGGTGATCCTGTTGGCCCGGGTGGGGCTGGTGGCGTCGCTGCTGGTCAAACCCTGCGCCTTGATCCTGCTGGCCTATGGCCTGAACGCCGAGCTGCCCGAACCGGTGTTTCTCAGCTACGCCGCCCTGGTGGACTGGCCGGTGGTGGTGCTCTCGGGGCTGCTGCACCTGATGGCGGGGTTGCAGAAGCTGGGCGGCGACTGGAATGACGAGCGGGAGCTGACCATCTGATGGCCATCGTCATCCACCTGGACGTGATGCTGGCCAAGCGCAAGATGAAGCTCAACGAGCTGGCCGCCGAGATCGGCATCACGCCACAAAACCTCAGCGTGCTGAAATCCGGCCGGGCCAAGGCGATCCGGTTCAGCACCCTGGAGGCGATCTGCCGGGCACTGGCGTGCCAGCCCGGCGACATCCTGGAGTACGAGCAAGGAGGCGAGGATGCAACCGATTGAGTTTACGCAGATGGTGGCCGGTCACGAGATCCGGGTGCTGTGCAGCGTCTGGAGCGGTCGAGAGCGGGTGCTGGTGGACGGCGTCGAGGTCAGCAACAAGCTGAGCTGGCGATTCAAAACCCTGCACCACATTGAGCTGGCGGGCCAACCCCTGGAGGTGGAGGTGCAGATCTCCAGTGTCTGGGAGGGGCGGCTCAGCGTGGTGTTCCGACATGCCGGGCAGACCCTGGCGGTGAGCCGCTGGGCGATGAGCCAGGCCGAGGAGAGCGACGAGGAGCGCCGTTGGCTGGCGGACTGGCGCCTGCCTACCTGGCTCAGCAGCCTGTTCTGGCTGCCCTACTTTGGCCTCTTGCTGCTGGACCTGCTGGTGTCCTTCGGCGACGACAGCGCCCTGTACCAGGGCGTGATCCCCCTGGCCCTCGCGGCCTTGGGAATCGCTGGCCTGGCCGTGCTGTTGGTCACCTGGTTACGGGGCATGACCCTCAGTGACGCGCGGCGCTGAGTCCCGCTCCCCCTGCTGCTGACAGGCCAGGCGCCAGCCGGCCGCCAGGTGGCGGGGGCTGAGGTGCGCCCGCTCAGCGCCGTGGATGGGGGTGCTTTCGGACAGCTGCACCCGGCAGCGGCCACACACCCCACCGCCCCCGCACTCGGAGCGCACCGCCAGGCCCTGGGCCGTCATGGCATCCAGTAGGGTCTGACCGCGCCCCAGGCGCACCCGCTGGGTGCCCTTGGGGCCGATGAGGGTGAGGCTTTGAGGCCGGTGCCAGGGCCAACGGTAGGCCCCTTGAGCCAGGTTGCGTCCCACCCAGACAAGCCCCGTGCCCGCCAGCCACAGGCTCATTAAGGCAAAGAGCCACATCAGGGGGTGGTTGAACCCGCCCTGGCCCAGGTAATCCATAAAGTGCAGTTTCAGCATCCAGGCCGCCTCCCGGCTGTGGCGGTTCTGGTGGGCCACCACCCGGCCGGAGGCGGCGTCGACAAAGACGACGGTGGACAGGTCGTCGTCGAAGGCCACCCGCCACAGGGGGTTGCCCTCCTTGGGCAGCTCAGCGCTGTAGGGCGCCAGCTGGACGGGTCTTAGTGGCGTGCCGGGACCCCGGTAGCTGGCCCGGGCCAGGGCGATGGCGTGCATTCCGTCGATCTCGGTGACCGTGCCGCTGACGGCGTCCACCAGGGTCATTGACTGGGGCTGGCGGGGATAGAGGGTGCGTTGGTGTTCGAGCCGGTAGTGGGGCTGGCCGGCCAGGTTCACCAGCGTCAGGCGCACCACCGGGGCGTGGGCGGCGAGCAGCGCCGCCGGGTCCATCAGCTCCGGCCCTAGGCCCGGTTCGGCCGGCACCGATTGCCGGTATTGCTGGCCGCCGATCCGCTGGTGATCCACCAGGTTGAAGTAGAGCCCGGTGCCCGCCCAGATCAGCATCTGCAGCCCCACCAGGGCGGCGGCCCATTTGTGCAGCTTGGCGATCATGCGCGCCTCCTCAGCCGATGGACCAGCAGCAGGGCGCCGCTGAGCCCGCCGGCCAGGGCCAGCAGGGCCGCCAGGCGCAGCAGCCCGTTGTCGATGTCGGCGCCGTCGTCGTAATCCAGGATGTGCAGGTACCACAGCAGATCGAACCAGCGCCAGTAGCGGTGGCGCTTGGTGACCACCTCACCGCTGTGCTGGGCAACGTAGAGACTGGTTTGCCCGAAGTCGTCGAAATCCACCCGCCACACCGGCAGCCAGCGGGGGCTGAGCTCCGAGGGGGCGTTGTCCCTGAGCAGGGTGATGCGGGCGAGCGCGCCGTCGCCCTGGTAGGCGGCACTGGCGATGGCCTGTGCCTGGGCTTTATCGATGGGGGGCAGGGGGCGGCCCGTTGTGGGGTCCAGTCGCAGGGTATCGCCGTCCAGGGAGAGGGTCAGCACCGGCTGGCCGGCCACCTGGGTCCAGGCCAGATCCTGTGCCTCGGGATAGCGGCTTAGGATCTCGGCCGGTGGCAGGGGGAAGTCCGCCTCGGACAGCGGCGTTTGCGGGGGCGCCACCAGGTGATCGCCGTGGATAAAGTGGATGTTCATGGCGGCGAAGTAACCGCCGCTCACGGCCCAGATCAGCATCTGCAGACCCACCACCAGCATCAGCCATTTGTGCAGCCGCCGGGCGGCGATGGCGCTCCGTGTCATACCCGTCTCATTCCTCCTGAATGGGGTTTCGAGTCTAGGGCACACCGCCGAAGCGGGGCAAGGGCCGGCGTGATGCCTGCCCGATGTTCAGCGCGGCTGGAACCAGCGCAGCCGGTTGGCGTTGGTCACCACCGTCAAGGAGGAGAGCGCCATTGCGGCCCCGGCCACCACGGGGTTGAGCAGGGTGCCGGTGAGCGGGTAGAGCACCCCGGCGGCGATGGGGATCCCCAGGCTGTTGTAGACAAAGGCGCCGAACAGGTTCTGCTTGATGTTGCGCAGGGTCGCCCGGGAGAGGGCGATGGCGTCCGCCACCCCGTGCAGGGAGGAGCGGATCAGCACGATGTCCGCCGAGGCCTTGGCGATGTCGGTGCCGGAGCCGATGGCGAAGCCCACGTCCGCCTGGGCCAGGGCCGGGGCGTCGTTGATGCCGTCGCCGGCCATGGCCACCACCCGGCCGTCGGCCTGCAGCTGGGCCAGCACCCGGGCCTTGTCTTCGGGGCGCATCTGCGCCTCGACGCGATCGATCTCCAGCTGGCGTGCCACCGCGGCGGCGGTGTCCGGGTGATCGCCGGTCAGCATCACCAGCTGGATCCCCTGGCGATGGAGGCGGTCGATGGCGGCCTTGGTGTCTTCTCTCACTGGATCGGCGATGGCCAGCAGCCCCAGGGCAGTGCCGTCGGCGGCCAGGTAGACCGGGGTCTTGCCCTCGCCGGCCAGGCGGCCTGCGGCGCCGTCCAGGGCCTCGGTCTCCATTCCGTAATGTTGCATCAGCGCCCGGTTGCCCAGGGCCAGAGAATGCCCCTCCACGACGCCGGTGACCCCCAGGCCGCTGTGGGCGTCAAAATCCGTCACCGGCGGCAAGGGGTGATCCTTGGCGGCGGCCAGGATCGCCTCCGCCAGGGGGTGCTCCGATCCCTGCTCCAGGGCGGCGGCCAGGTGCAGCAGTCGGTCGGCGTCCACCCCGTCGGCGGGGACCTTATCCGTTACCGAGGGGCGGCCCTCGGTCAGGGTGCCGGTCTTGTCCACCACCAGGGTGTCCAGCCGGTCGGCGGTCTGCAGGGCCCGGCCCTCCCGCACCAGCAGCCCCAGCTGTGCGGCCTTGCCCACGCCGTTGATCACCGACATGGGGGTGGCCAGCCCCAGGGCGCAGGGGCAGGCGATGATCAGCACCGTGGTGAGCACCACCAGGGCGTGGCTCAGGCGGGGATCCGGCCCCACCAGGTACCAGGTCAGGGCGCTTACCAGGGCGATCACCACCACCACGGGGACGAACACAGCCGAGATCCGGTTGGCCAGGCTGGCGATGGGCAGCTTGCTGCCCTGGGCGTGGCGCACCAGTTCGATGATCTGGGCCAGGGCGGTGTCGGCCCCCACCCGCTCGGCCTGCATCACCAGGCTGCCCTGCTTGTTGAGGGTGCCGGCGCTCAGCGCATCCCCGGGGGCTTTGGCCACCGCCAGGGGCTCACCGGTGAGCATGGACTCGTCCACCCGGGAGCGGCCCTCCAGCACCTGGCCGTCCACCGGCACCTGCTCGCCGGGGCGCAGCCGCAGCCGGTCCCCCACCTGCACCAGGCGGATGGGCAGATCCTGCTCCCGGCCATCCCGCCACACCCGAGCGGTCTTGGGGCGCAGGGCCATCAACTGGCGCAGGGCGCTGTTGGTCTTGCCCTTGGCCCGGTGCTCCAACGCCTGCCCCAGGTTGATGAGGCCCAGGATCATCGCCGAGGCCTCGAAATAGAGGTGGCGGCTGGCGGCGGGGAAGCTGTCGGGGAAGAGCACCACCGCCATGGAAAAGGCCCAGGCGGTGCCGGTGCCCAGGGCGATCAGGGTGTCCATGGTGGCGCCGCCGTGCTTGAGCGCCTGCCAGGCGCCCCGGAAGAAGTGGCCGCCGGCAACCACCAGCAGCCCCAGGGTGAGCAGCCCGGCGATCCCCCACAGCCACTGGTCCTGGGTGTTGGTCACCGTCATGCCGTACAGGGTGCCGTAGATCATCATCCCGGTGCCCAGCCCCAGGGCCAGGGCCGCCCGGCCCAGTTGCTGGCGAAACGCCGCGCGATGGGGGGCGTCGTCCTCCAAAGGCAGAGGCTCGCTCACCTCACCGGGGTAGCCGACCCGCTCCAGTGCGGCCAACACCTCGGCCAGGGCGTAGTGGCCGCCGAGGGTGAGGCTTTTTTCCGCCAGGTTGACCTGCACCGAGGCCACCCCCGGCACGGCGCGGACCGCAGCCTCGATCTTGCCGACGCAGCCGGCGCAGCGCATCCCCGCCACCGACAGGCGATCCTGCTGCTCCACCAGGGGACGGGCGGGAAACCCGGCCTGAGCCAGTGCAGCGATCAGCGCCGGGGTCTCGGCACTGCCGGTTACCTCGACACTTTGCTCCGCCAGGTTCACCTGTACGCCGGTGACCCCGGCCTGGGGGGTCAGGGCGGATTCAATCTTGCCCACGCAGGCGGCGCAGCGCGCCCCCTCCAAAGCCAGTCTTACGGTCATAAGGCCATCCTCGATTCGATGGGAATGATCCGAGGCTAAAGTCTCCCACGGGGGGAGAGTCAAGGCGGTCGAGGCAAAACCCGGCGCTGTGTCGCTAAGCCGATGTTCCGGTTGCATTTTGAGCGTCGGGGACGGACAGTGAAACCAGACGGATTGGGGAGAGCAGCGAATGGAATGGCTGGCGATTGGGGTGGTCCTGGCGATGATCACCGGTGTGGTGATGGGGTACATCGCCTACTTTGGGGTGCAGAGACTGGCCCGGGAGCAGCGGGCCCTGCGCGCCGAGCTGGTCCAGTTGCGTCAGCGGCTCAATGCCCTGGCCCCCGCGCCCGCACCGGTCGCGCCCCCCAAGCCGGTCACCCACAGCACGCCGGAACCCAAGCCTCAGGCCGCCCCCTTCCCCGAACCGGCATCCTCCGCCCAGGGCCAGGCCCGGTTGCCGGGGGCAGCGGCCAGCGGCCCCTCGGATCCCTTCGACGGGCCGGCGCCCTGGCTGGTGTTTCTCCAGTCCCATTGGATGGTGCTGCTGGGGGGCCTCTCCCTGGCCCTGGCGGGGATCTTCCTGGTGCAGTACTCCATGGCCCTGGGCCTGCTGAGTCCCCCGGTGCGGGTGGCCATGGCGGTCACCTTCGGCGTAGCGCTGATCGCCCTGGCCAGCTGGCTCAAGCAGCACCGGGAGGATGGGGGGATCCACGCCCCTTGTGCCGGGGCCGGGGTGATGATCCTCTACGCCTGTGTGCTGGTCAGCGGGCCCCTGTATCGCTGGTTACCGGAGACTGGCGTTTTCCTGCTGCTGGCGGCGGTCTCCCTGGCGGCCATGGGCTTGGCCCTGCGCCACGGCCCGGTGTTGGCGGCGCTGGGGATCCTGGGCGCCTTCGCCGTGCCCCTTCTGGTCAAGACCGACAGCGCCAACCTGGCTGCGGCCTTGGGCTATGCCCTTATCGTGGCGGCGGGGGGCTTTGTGCTGCTGCGCCGGATCTACCGGGACTGGTTGTGGTGGGGCGTCTGGCTGCTGGCGCTGGCCTGGTTGCTGCTGTCCCTGGCCGAACCCGGTCAGCTGCAGGGCTGGCGCAGCCTCTACCTGACCGCCCTGATCTGGCTGGGCTTCGGGGCCCCCCTGCTGGGGTGGCGCCTGGATCAGAGCGACCGGGCCCTGGCCCGCCCGGCTGCCCTCCAGCGCAGCTTGCTGCTGCTGTGGGGGTGTTTGGCCCTGTGCCAGTGGGCGATCCTGGTGTTCGAAGCGCCCTCCATTGGGCGTTACGTCGGCGTTACCTGGCCCTTTTTCCTGGCGGTGATCCTAAGCCGCCACCCCCTGGCGGGGGCGCCGGCCTGGCCCTGGCTGATGCTGCTGGCGCCGCTGGCGGAGCTCTTTACCCTGGCCTGCGGGCCCTTGCAGCCGATCCTGGAGGGCCCGGATGCCCAGGCGTACGGCCTAATGGCCGCCGCATTGGCGATCACCGCGCTGGCGGTGGCCGGGCCCCTGGCCTGGCATCGACGCCGGGCGGATCTTGCCGCCCTGGCCTGCGCCGTACCAATGCTGATGGCCCTCTGGGTGGACCTGCGCCTGGGTCACCGGGTGGGCGCCGTGGTGCCGGTGTGGGGCTACCTGGGGCTGATGGCCGGTTACGCCGCGGCCCTGTGGCAGTGGCGGAGGGGACCGGCCTCCGATGGGGTGTCGGCGGTGGGGCTGTTGGCGGTCCAGGCCAGCCTGAGCCTGGCCCTGGTGGCGGCGTTTGGCGAGCTGCGGCTGACCCTGGCCCTGGCGTTGCAGTGGTGCAGCCTGATTGGCCTGGGACGCTACTTTGTCGGTCAACACACCGGCCGGGCCCTGGCCTGGGTGGCGCGGGCGCTGCTGTTGACGGTGCTGCTGCGCCTGACACTCAACCCCTGGTTGCCGGCCTATGGCGCCTCGGCCCAGAGTCTGCTCATCACCTACCTGGGCAGCTTCGTCCTGGCGGCCCTGGCGCTGTGGCAGTTGCATCGCCAGGCCTCCGGCACCCGACTGAGACAAAGCTTCGAGGTGGGGACGGTGCAGCTGGCGGCCTTGGCGGTGGCGGCCCTGACCCGCTATGGCCTCTACGGCGATCTCTTCGCCCCGCGGTTCGGCTGGCTGGAGGCGGCCATCTATGTGATGACCCTGCTGGTGGGCAGCGCCCTCTACCGCTACCGTCACCAGCGCCAACCCTCGACGCTGCTGCATCTGCTGGCGGAGCTGCAGCTGACCGCTGCCCTGGGGCTCTATGCCGTCTTTGCCCTGGGGCAAAACCCCCTGCTGGTGACTCAGTCCATCGGCGTTACTCCCCTGTGGAATCCGCTGCTGCTGGTCTACGGTTTGCCGGCGCTGCTGCTGGCGGGGCAAGCCTGGCTGCGCCGTGACGGGCTGCGCAGCGCCCTGGCGGCCCTAGCCGGGGCCATGGCGCTGCTCTACGCCATCCTCACCCTGCGACACCTCTGGCATGGCGCACTGGTGCCGGGCCTGCCCATGCTGCCCGGCGAGCTCTACTCCTACTCGGTGCTGGGGCTCGCCATCGGCATCGGCTTGATGGTCACCGCCGCCCGGCTCCAGCGTCCTCCACTGCAACACCTGGGCACCGCCGCGCTGCTGGTGGTGATCGTCAAGATCTTCCTCTGGGACATGGCGGGGCTGGACGGGTTGTGGCGGGTGGCCTCCTTCCTGGGCCTGGGGGTGACCCTCTTGGGGGTGGCCTATCTCTACAACCGGATGCGGCTGGAGCTGTCGGGGCAGGGCGGAGTGGCCTGAGGTTCAGAGGTACTGGGGATCCGGGATCAGCACCACCTCGAAGCGCTCCATGTAGAGGGGTTCATCGTCCAGCATCAGGTAGATGACCCACTCCCCCGCCTGCAGTTCCTCCTCGAACTCGAACTCCCACAGGACGGTGTTGGGCTGGCCGGGCAGCAGGTACTGCACCCAGCCGCTGGCGTCATGCCCCAGTGGCGGCATGGGGGGGTGCTGCACCACCACCTGCAGCTCCAGCGCCGATTCCCAGCGGGGATCCGGCTCGAAGCGGAAACCGAACAGGGTGCCCAGCTTGGCGGGGATCAGGGTGGAGTCGCGGACCAGCTCCGCGTCGTGATGATCGCCGTCAAACACCCCCTTGGCCAGCACCCGCCCCTGGGCCAGGGGGCTCAGCAGCAGGGTCAGCAGCAGTAACGCGGTGAGGCGCATGGGGGTTCCTAAGCGAAGGGTGACCCCCTCAGCTTAGGTGATCCCCGCCCTTGGGGGGCGGCGGTGGCCAAAGTTACTGGTTCTCCAGCAGCTTCTCGGCCTCCTCCTTGGCTTTCTGAGTCTGGACACCGGCTTCAGTCTTGGCCTCTTCGTAGGCCTGGCCGGCCGCCTCGCTGGCGTCGTGATAGGCGTCGGCCGCATCGGCCTTGGCGTCCTCATAGGCGTCCGCAGCGCCGGCTTTGGCATCTTCGTAGGCGGTGGCGGCGTCCGCCTTGGCGTCCTCGTAGGCCTCTCCGGCGGCCCCCTTGGCCTCCTGGTAGGCGTCGTCCGCCGCGCTCTTCGCGTCATCCAGGGCCTGGCTGGCTTCCGCCTTGGCCTTGTCCAGGGCGTCTTCCATCTCTTTTTGCTGCTGCTCACTGCAACCGGCCAGGGCCAGGGTGGCCAGCAGGGGGAGGGCGATGGCGTATCTCATGGTGCGATCTCCTGTTCGGGTCCTCCACAGGGTATGCCAGGGGGCCCGCCCAGCGCCAGTGAAGAAGGGGGAGGATTTTCAGAGGCTTAATCCTAAGCCTTTGTCGTCCCTGTTGGTTTTCGCCGTGATGGGGTAGAGTCAGAAGCGATACGGGATATTTCAACGGAGTGCGACATGTTTGGGACGGATGTGGTGGCGCTGGTCCTGGTGGGGCTGGCGGTGGTGCTGGTGGCCACCGGGGTGAAGATGGTGCCCCAGGGCTTTCAGTACACGGTAGAGCGCTTTGGCAAGTTCACCCGCACCCTGCATCCGGGGCTGAACCTGATTGTGCCCCTGATCGACGGCATCGGTCGCAAACAGAACATGATGGAGCAGGTGCTGGACATCCTGCCCCAGGAGGTGATCTCCGCCGACAACGCCATGGTCACCACCGACGCGGTCTGTTTCTACCAGGTCCAGGACCCGGTGCGCGCCTCCTACGAGGTGAACAACCTGGAGCTGGCGATGCAGAACCTGGTGATGACCAACATCCGGGCGGTGCTGGGCTCCATGGAGCTGGATGAGATGCTCTCCAACCGGGACCGCATCAACGCCGAGCTGCTGACCAAGGTGGACGAGGCCACGGATCCCTGGGGGGTCAAGGTGACCCGCATCGAGATCCGGGACATCAGCCCGCCGGCGGACCTGGTGGACGCCATGGCCCGGCAGATGAAAGCGGAGCGGGACAAGCGTGCTGCCATCCTGGAAGCGGAGGGCGAGCGAGAGGCGGCCATCAAGGTGGCGGAGGGTCAGAAGCAATCCGAGATCCTCAAGGCCGAGGGTGAGCTGGAAGCGGCCAAGCGCGAAGCGGAGGCCCGGGAGCGGCTGGCGGAGGCGGAAGCCAACGCCACCACCATGGTCTCCCGCGCCATCGCCGAGGGGGAGATGCAGGCGATCAACTACTTCGTCGCCCAGAAATACGTCGAGGCCCTCAAGGAGGTGGCCGCGGCGGACAACAGCAAGCTCATCATGATGCCCCTGGAGGCCAGCAGCCTGGTGGGTTCGGTGGGCGGCATCGCCGAGCTGCTGAAACAGACCGGCAAGGAGGCCAGCTGATGGCGGCCCTGGAAGCCCTTGAGGCCTGGCACTGGCTGGTCCTGGGCCTGGTGCTGCTGGGGCTGGAGGCCCTGGGCACCGGCGGGTTCCTGCTGGGGGCGGCCGCCGCCGGGCTGATGCTCTCCCTGCTGCTGTGGATCTGGCCTGAGATGGCCTGGTCCGCCCAGCTGATCCTGTTTGCCCTGGCCACGGTGATCTTCACCGTCATCTACTGGCGCGGCTTTCGCCGGGTCAACCAGCGCACCGAGCAGCCGGGCCTCAATGACCGGGCCGCCCAGCTGGTGGGCCGCCAAGTGGTGCTGGAGCAGGACCTGCTGGCGGGCGAGGGCAAGATTCAGATTGGCGACACCCTGTGGCGGGTGCGCTGTGAGCGCCCCTTGGCGGCCGGTACCCGGGTTCGGGTGGTGGCCAGCGAGGGGATGAGGCTGGTGATCGAAGCCAGCGAACCCGGACAACAAGGAGCGTTGTCATGACTGAGTTGGATCGCCCCGAGGGGCAGGCCGAGTCCGCCCCCTTCCGTTTCCACGGCGAGGGGGGGGAGTTTTTCCGCATCTGGCTGGTAAACCTGGCCCTGACCCTGGTCACCCTGGGGTTCTATTCCCCCTGGGCCAAGGTGCGCAACCGCCAGTACCTTTACGGCCACACCGAGCTGGCGGGTCACCGTTTCGCCTACACCGCGGATCCGGTCAAGATCCTCTACGGCCGGCTGATCGCCCTGACGATCTTCGGCCTCTACCTCTTTGCCGGGCTGAACCCGGTGCTGGGGGCCATCATGGCCCTGGTGATGCTGTTCTTCTGGCCCTGGGCCATGACCCGGGGGATGATGTTCAACGCCCGCTACAGCGAGTACCGCGGCATCCACTTCTCCTTCTCCGGCTCGGCGCTGGAGGTGTTCTTCCTGTTCTTCCTGCTGCCGCCGCTGACGGTGTTGACCCTGGGCCTGGTGCTGCCCTATCTGCTGGGTAAGCAGAAGGAGTACGTGGTGGGCCACCACTGGTACGGTCGACAGCAGTTCGAGGTCACCATGCCGGTGGGCAAGGTGTACGCCTTCTGCCTGGGCTTTGGCCTGGTGGGGCTGGGGGTGTTCCTGGGTGCCTTGCTGCTCACCGGCCTTATCGGCACCCTGGGCGACATCGAGCAGAACCCCTTCCTGCTGATGGCCGCCATGGTGCCCCTCTACCTGGCGGCGATCCTGGTGTTCCCCCTGTTTAAGGTGGTGTTGATGGAGCTGGCCCTGCGCCACAGCAAGCTGGAGGGGCTGAGCTTCCAATCCAGCCTCAAGTGGGGGCGGGCGATCTGGATCCTGCTCACCAACCAGCTGGGGATCATCGCCACACTGGGGCTCTTTATCCCCTTCGCCAAGGTGCGCTGGGCCCACTACCGGGCCGAAACCCTGATGATGACGCCCGCCGAGGGGCTGGATAACCTGGTGGCGCTGCAGGAGGAGGAGCTGGCGGCCCTGGGGGCCGAGTCCAGCGAGATCTTCGACGTCGACCTGGCCCTGGGGCTGTGATGGAGCTGGCGGGGCGCTGGCTGGACGGCCGGCAATCGCGCAGTTACCCCGGGGTGTTGCGGGTCAACGAAGCCGGGGAGCTGTTCCGTGACGCCCAGGGCAGCCCCTGTGGCCGCCTGTCGGAACTCACCGTGCCGGCCCGCCTTGGCACCATGCCCCGCACCCTGACCCTGGCCAACGGCTGGCGCTTCGAGTGTGACCAACACGAACGCCTGGATGCCCTGGCCAATGCGCGCGGTCGCAAAGGCCTGGCCTGGGTCGACCGCCTGGAGCGCAGCCGCCACATCGCGGTGGTGGCCTTGGTGCTGGTGGTGGCGGTGTTCTGGGGACTCTACCGCTACGGTGTGCCGGCCCTGGCGGCGCACACCGCCCAGGCCCTGCCCGCCGACCTGCTGGATGAGGCCTCGGCCCAGGCGCTGCGCTCCCTGCCGTTCGAGCAGACCGAACTGCCCCTGGCCCAGCAGCAGCGCATTCGCACCGCCTTTGGCGAGCTGCTGCGGGCCAATGACCTGCCCCCCGGCGACTTCCGCTTGCACCTGCGCAGCGCCCCGGACATCGGGCCCAACGCCTTTGCCCTGCCCAGCGGCGACATCGTGCTGTTGGACCAGCTGGTGGCCCTGACCGAGCGGGACGACGAGTGGCTGGGGGTGCTGGCCCACGAGGTGGTGCACGTGCAGGGGCGCCATGGCTTGCGCGGGGCCTTGCAGGGTGCTTTCGGGGTGCTGATCATGACGGTGCTGACCGGGGATGCCAGCGCCGCCACCGGGGCGGTGATGGAGTTGCCCCGACTGCTGCTGGAGCGCGGTTACAGCCGGGACCTGGAGCTGGAGGCGGACGCCGAGGGGGCGGTGATGATGCGCCGGGCCGGGCGCGATCCCCTGGCCCTGGGCACCCTGCTGCAGAAGCTTGAGGGGGCCGACAATGGCCAGATGCCCGGTTGGCTGCGCACCCATCCGGTGAGCGACGAGCGGGTCCGGGCGCTGCGGGCCGAGCCCTAGCGGGGCTGGGCCTCCAGGTAGGCGAAGGGCTCGGTGTCGCTGGTCACCGGCAGCTGACGCTTGCCGGCGTAGTAACGTTGGGAGAACACCTGGAAGAAGGCGTCCAGCACCTGGGCGTTGCGCTGATCGCCGGCGATGGCCAGCACCTGGGCCGCCACCTCGGCGGTGGCCAGCTGATGTTCGTGGGCGGCGCTGCGCAGCTTGTAGCGGCTGAGCGCTTCCGGGGTGATGGAGAGCACCGGCAACCCCGTCAGCAGATCGCTTTGAAACATTCGCCGCGCCTGTTTCCAGGTGCCATCCAGCAGGATCAGCAGCGGCCGTTTGGCCGAACTCACCTCAATCGATTCCACCACCCGCTCCGGCTCGGCGTATTGGCCGGGAAACACCACCATCGGCTGGTAGGCCGGATCACTCAGCAGCGCCACCAGAGCCGGGTCCGGCTCGGTGCGGTCCCAGCAATAGGCCAGGGTGTCCGGCAGCGTCTCGGCGATGAGCCGCCCGGTATTGGTGGGCTTCATCGGCTCTTTGTGGTGCATCAGCAGGCAGAAGCGCAGCGGGCTCTGTCCGGGCCGCGCCCAGGCGCAGCAGCAGTGACTTTCGGCGATCTGGCAGCGGGGACAGCGGGGCACGGTGGCGCCCCGGGCCCGGAAGGGCCGCTGGGCCAGGGCCAGGCGCTGGTGTCGCAGGGTCAGGACGGCGTTGTGGTGTGTCATGTCGGCTCAATGAAAAAGGGCGGGATGACCCGCCCTTGTGCTTAAGGTGCCCCGTCAGTCCCGATGCAGGATGCTGTTCTGAATGGTAGCGGGGATGAGCGCCAGGGTGGTTTCGGCCAGGGCCGCCACCTTGGCCCGATCTGCGTCCTCCCCCAGGTAGCCCTGATCCTTGAGCCGGGTGGTGAGGGTGGTGAACACCTTCTTGTCGAAAAACTCCGGGGCGCTGATCCCGTGCAGCTTGGACAGCCGCTCGGCCAGGGCCTGGCTCTCCTTCTCCAGGGTGCCTCGCTCGATCTCCGGCTCCTGCTGCAGGCGCGACAGCACGATGGCGTAGCGTTGCAGGGTCTCCTGCACCTGGTTGGCCAGGTTGTGCAGTTCGGCCCGGCGGCTCTGGCGCGGCACCAGCCCCTCCTGGCAATCCTCCAGGATCTCCAGGCGGATGAACTCGTTGAGTAGGGCGTTGAGGTAGCTGTCCAGCTCCTCGCCCTCCAGACCCATAAAGAGCTCCGCTTCCAGCAGCGGGTAGAGCGCCTTGGTTTCGGCCAGCAGGGTGTCCCGCTCGATGCAGCCCTTGCGCAGCAACAGGCTGGCCATCAGGGCCGGCAGCACCAGCAGGTGCAGGGTGTTGTTGCGGTAGTAGGTCAGGCTGACGGCGTTGCCCTCATGGACGGAGATGATCTCCCCCATGGCGTCCTGGCTGACGTGGAACTTGTTGAGATCCAGCACCTGCTTGAGCACCGCCTCGCCGTCCCCCTCCGGCGCCGTGGCCAGCGGGGTGTAGGGCACCGCCCGCAGCAGATCCAGGTAGAGATCCAGCTGCTTTTCCAGTGCCTTGCGGGGCATGGCGTGCTGCTCGGTGGCCAGCAGGATGCTGGCGGTCAGGGTCATGGCGGAGGCGGCGGCCGCATCGTTGATGTGGGTCATCACCTGGTTGGCCAGCTTGTTCACCGTCGGGGTCATCCAGGTGTGCTTGAGATCCCCGTCGGCGGTGTCCTCTCGCCAGCTGGGAGCGTGCTCATTGAGGAAGTGGTGCAGGGTGATGGGGGCGCCGAAGTTGACGTAGCCCTGGCCGTAATCCCGAAGCTTGCGGATGGCGGAGAACACCTGCCAGGCGCTCTCTTTCTCCTTCTTCTTGCCCGCCAGCTCCTTGTGGTAGGTGGAGACCTCCATCACGTGGTCGTAGCCCAGGTAGACCGGCACCAGGGTGACCGGACGCTCCAGGCCCCGCAGCACGCTGTTGACCGTCATGGCGATCATGCCGGTCTTGGGCGGCAGCAGACGACCGGTGCGTGAGCGTCCCCCTTCGCAGAAGTACTCCACCGAGTAGCCGCGCTTGAACAGCTGGTCCAGGTACTCGCGGAACACCGCGGAGTAGAGCTTGTTGCCCTTGAAGGAGCGGCGGATGAAGAAGGCGCCGCCGCGGCGGAAGATGGGGCCGGCGGGCCAGAAGTTGAGGTTCACCCCGGCGGCGATGTGCGGGGGCACCATGCCCTGGCGGTAGATCACGTAGGAGAGCAGCAGGTAGTCCATGTGGCTGCGGTGGCAGGGCACAAAGACGATCTCGTGGCCGTCCTGGGACAGCTGCCGCACCTGCTCGGCGCCGCGCACGTTCAACCCGCTGTACAGCTTGTTCCACAGCCAGGAGAGGATGCGGTCCCCGATGCGGGTCAGGCTGTCGGAGTAGTCGGCGGCGATCTCCTCCAGGTACTCCCGGGCCCGCGCCCGGGCTTTCTGTTCGGAGATCTTCTTGCTCTTGGCCTCGTCGGCGATCGCCTCCTTGATGGCCGGGGAGGCCAGCAGGCTGTGGAACAGGGCCTGACGGTCCGGCAGGCGCGGGCCGGTGGCCACGGTGCGCTGACGACCGAAGTGCACCCGGGCAACCCGGGCCAGCTTGTTGGCGATGGTGCCGTCGGTGCCGTGTTGGTCCGCCATATGGCGCAGGGAGACGGCGCGGGAGAAGCGGATGAAGTTGTCCCGCCCCAGCATCGCCAGGATGACGGTCTTGCGCAGCCAGGTGGGGTTTTTCTTGTTCAGCAGGGTGGCGCTGACGCTCTCCTCCCCTTTGCCGGGGTTGCGGCCCCACAGCAGGCTGACCGGCACCACCTGGACATCGAGGTCTTCGTGCTCGCGGTGCATTGCCAGCAGGCGCTCGAAGCGGGCCTTGAAGTCGGTGGTGCGCCCCTGGCCGAACAGCAGTTGCGCCGGTTCCAGGGCGATGATACGGCTGACGTTTTCGCCCTTGATCACCAAAGGCTCGAAGGGGCTCGGCAGGCCCAGCTTCTGGCAGCACTCGTGCAGCGCCAGACGGTCGGAGAAAGACTCGTGGGGCAGGACGTACACCAGGGGGCGTTGGGGGTCGAGATCCAGTTCAGCGATGGGATCTTCCGGGACCGCCTTACTGGTGACCAGGGCCTTCTGGGCCCATCGGAGTGGCTGCTGCCACGCCGCAATAGTGTTGTGATTCACGCAGTGTGCTTCTTATTTTGGGCTGACGGAATTGGGGCAGAGTTTACACCGAAAGGCGACCCGGGGGCAGGGGCGACACAATCGAAGGTGAGAAAAGCTCCGCTCCAGGAGGCTGGTCGGATCTGCTGTAGGGTCGGGCCTTAGGGTGTGGCCCCCCGAAAGGGGTGACTCCTGCTGGCAGAACAACAACATATGTTTTGGTCTTCCCTGTTGAAATAATCATCATGCTGTATATACTCACAGTATCTACTGTATGAATAAACAGGGATTTCGGCCCAATCCCCAGGAGCGAGACCGCATGAAGCCACTCACCCCCCGCCAGAATCAGGTGTTCGATCTGGTGCGACAGCACATGCAGGACACCGGCATGCCGCCGACCCGGGCCGAGATCGCCCGCCAGTTGGGTTTCAAGAGCGCCAACGCCGCCGAAGAACACTTGAAGGCCCTGGCCCGCAAAGGCTTTATCGAGATTGTCCCCGGGACTTCCCGGGGGATCCGCCTGCTCTACAACGAGCCGGATCCGGAGCAGCTGGGCCTGCCGCTCATCGGTCGGGTGGCCGCCGGTGAGCCCATCCTGGCCCAGGAGCACGTCGAGTCCCACTACAAGATGGACGCCAGCCTGTTCAGCCCCGCCGCCGATTACCTGCTGCGGGTGCGGGGGGATTCGATGAAGGAGATCGGCATCCTCGACGGCGATCTGCTGGCGGTCCACCAGACCCGGGAGGCCCGCAACGGCCAGGTGATCGTCGCCCGGGTGGGGGAGGAGGAGGTCACGGTGAAGCGCTTCGAGCGCAAGGGCAATGTCGTCTATCTGCACGCCGAGAACAGCGACTATCAGCCCATCGTGGTGGATTTGGAACAGACGCCCCTGGCCATCGAAGGCTTGGCGGTGGGCGTGGTGCGCAACGGAGATTGGCAATAATGACCATGCAGCAGGGAACGCGACGTCGACACCCCGGCCTGTGGCAGCAAAGCGGGCTGGACTGGCAACAGGTGCAGCATCTCAGTCAGGGGGATGACGCCGGTCGTCACGCCCTGGCGACGCTGGCGCCCCAGCTGGCGGATCTCAGTCGAGCGCCCCGTTGGCTGCTGCTGATCAATCCCCCCGCCTTTGACTGGAAATCCGTCCTGGCCGACGCCGGGGTGGATCTCAACCGGGTGCTGCAGGTGCGCTGCGACGATGATGTCGCCGCCCAATGGGCGCTGGAACAGGCGGTCTCCGGCCACACCTGCGCCGTGGCCCTGGCCTGGGTGCCCCAGCTGGACAGCCGGGATCGCCGCCGTCTGGAGCTGGTCTCCCGCCGGGCTCACTGCCCCGCCTTTCTGTTCGAATCCGGCCAGTCCCACCCCCTGGAGCTGGCGAACCCGGTTCACTGAGCCTCGGGGGTCTAACACGCCCCTGACGGCCAAGTTGTGATCTTGATCAACCTTGCCTCAGCTTGTAGCTTAGGGTTCGTCGATACCGCCAAAATTCCAATAACGTGAGTAAAGACGGCCGTAAGGCAGCAGTTACGTAAGCAGTGAAGCGTATGCCCGAGCCCTTTTGGGGAGGGGAGCTGACATGGAGCCAAGTCGTGCTGTGAACGCTCTTCTCTGGACGTTGCGAAAGCAATAGTCAGAGGAGAACATCTGTGAAGTCCAAGCTGTTGGGTGGCTTGTCCGCCCTGGTGGCCGCGCCATCGATGGCTGAATCGATGAGCTGGAACATGAGTCCCGGCGTCACCGAGATCAGTCAGCAGGTCTACGGCCTGCACATGACCATTTTCTACATCTGTTGCGTGATTGCCGCTGTGGTGTTCGGGGTGATGATCTATGCCCTGATCCGGCACCGCAAATCCAAAGGCGCAGTCCCTGCGCATTTCCATGAAAGCACCAAGGTGGAGATCCTCTGGACGGTGATCCCGTTCCTGATCCTCATCGGCATGGCGGTGCCCGCCACCAGTACCCTGATCGCCATGGAGGATCCCTCCGATGCGGATCTCACCATCCAGGTCACCGGGTCCCAGTGGAAGTGGCACTACAAGTACTTCGACCATGAGGTCGAGTTCTACAGCCTGATGTCCACCCCGGCGGAGCAGATCGCCAACGCCGAGGCCAAGGGGGAGAACTACCTCCTGGAGGTGGACAAGCCGCTGGTGATCCCCGCCAACCGCAAGGTGCGTTTCCTGCTGACCTCCGACGACGTCATCCACTCCTGGTGGGTGCCGGCCTTCGCCGTGAAAAAGGACGCCAATCCCGGCTTCATCAACGAGGCCTGGACCAAGGTGGACAAACCCGGCACCTACCGGGGCCAGTGCGCCGAGCTGTGCGGCAAGGACCATGGCTTTATGCCGGTGGTGGTCGAAGTGCTGCCGGAGTCGGAGTTCGATGCCTGGCTGGCCGAGCAGGAGCAGGCCACCCTGGTTGCCGCCGAGGCGGAGCAGGCCTCCCTGGCGCAAACCCTGACCCTGGATGAGTCCATGGCCCTGGGCGAGCAGGTCTACACCGGCCGCTGTGCCGCCTGCCATCAGCCCAACGGCATGGGCCTGCAGGGGGTCTTCCCCGCCATCAGCGGCAGCCCCATCGCCGTCGGTGCCATCGGTGAACACATCGACATCGTGGTCAACGGCAAGGCGGGCACCGCCATGCAGGCCTTCGGCAGTCAGCTGACCCTCAAGGAGCTGGCCGCGGTGATCACCTTCCAGCGCAACGCGTGGGATAACCAGACCGGCGACGTGGTTCAGACCGCCGAGGTGGCCGAGGCCCTGGGCCAGTAGCAGGAGACAAGGGAATGAATACTGTCGTACATGAAAATCCAGTCGAAGAGCTGGATCGTCCCGGCGCGGTCGAGGAGCACCACGGGCATGATGAGCATCATGCCACCGGCCTCAAGCGCTGGCTGTTTACCACCAATCACAAAGACATCGGCTCGCTCTACCTCTGGTTCAGCTTCATCATGTTCCTGACCGGTGGGGCCATGGCCATGGTGATCCGCGCCGAGCTGTTCCAACCCGGGATGCAGCTGGTGGATCCCCACTTCTTTAATCAGATGACCACGGTGCACGGCCTGATCATGGTGTTCGGCGCCGTGATGCCGGCCTTTACCGGCCTGGCCAACTGGATGATCCCCATGATGATCGGGGCGCCCGACATGGCCTTGCCGCGGATGAACAACTGGAGCTTCTGGATCCTGCCGTTCGCCTTCGCCTTGCTGATTGGCAGCCTCTTTATGGAGGGGGGCGGCCCGGCCTTCGGCTGGACCTTCTACGCACCGCTGTCCACCACCTTCAGTGGCGACTCCACCGCGCTGTTCGTCTTCTCGGTGCACATCATGGGGATCAGCTCCATCATGGGCGCCATCAACGTCGTCGTCACCATCGTCAACCTGCGGGCCCCTGGGATGACCTGGATGAAGCTGCCGCTGTTCGTCTGGACCTGGCTCATCACCGCCTTTTTGCTGATTGCGGTGATGCCGGTGCTGGCGGGGGTGGTGACTATGGTGCTGACCGACAAGTACTTCGGCACCAGCTTCTTTGATGCCGCCGGGGGCGGGGATCCGGTGATGTTCCAGCACATCTTCTGGTTCTTCGGCCACCCCGAGGTGTACATCATGATCCTGCCGGCCTTCGGGGTGATCTCCGCCATCGTGCCGGCGTTCTCCCGCAAGAAGCTGTTTGGCTACGCCTCCATGGTGTACGCCACCGCCTCCATCGCCGGACTGTCGTTCATCGTCTGGGCCCACCACATGTTCACCACGGGGATGCCGGTGGCGGCGGAGCTGTTCTTCATGTACTGCACCATGCTGATCTCGGTGCCCACCGGGGTGAAGGTGTTCAACTGGGTGGCCACCATGTGGCGCGGCGCCATCAGTTTCGAAGCGCCTATGCTGTTCGCCCTGGCCTTTATCGTGCTGTTCACCATCGGGGGCCTCTCCGGCTTGATGCTGGCGATCACCCCGGTGGACTTCCAGTACCACGACACCTACTTCGTGGTGGCCCACTTCCACTACGTGCTGGTGACCGGGGCGGTGTTCTCCATCATGGCCGGAGCCTACTACTGGCTGCCCAAATGGACCGGCCACATGTACTCCGAGCGCCTGGCCCGCTGGCACTTCTGGACCTCCATCATCTCGGTGAACGTGCTGTTCTTCCCCATGCACTTCCTGGGGCTGGCGGGGATGCCGCGACGGATCCCGGACTACGCCCTGCAGTTCGCCGACATCAACCAGGTGGTCTCTATCGGTGGCTTCGCCTTCGGTTTGTCCCAGCTCATCTTCCTGGCGGTGGTGCTCAAGTGCATCCGCGGCGGGGAGAAGGCCAAGGCCAAGCCCTGGGAGGGGGCCGAGGGGCTGGAGTGGACGGTGCCCTCACCGGCGCCGCTGCACACCTTTGACACCCCGCCCCAGGTGAAGTGAGCAACGCCATGGCAAAACGTCCTAACAATGCGCGCCTCATCACCACCCTGGTAGCGGTGGTGGTGGGGATGTTCGGCTTCGGCTTTGCCCTGGTGCCGCTGTACGACGTGTTCTGCGAGATCACCGGCATCAACGGCAAGACTTCCGGCGAGGTGGCGGCCCAGAGCAGCCAGGTGGACCCGGACCGGGTGGTGACCGTGGAGTTCATCGCCCGGGTCCAGGGTGACATGCCCTGGGAGTTCAAGCCGGTGGTCAACCGCCTCAAGGTGCACCCCGGTGAGAGCCGCCAGGTGGCCTTCTACGCCAAGAACCTGTCCGGCGCCGACACCGTCGGTCAGGCCATCCCCTCGGTCAGCCCCGGTACCGGAGCGCTCTACTTCTCCAAGGTTGAGTGCTTCTGCTTTAACCAGCAGCCGCTGGCGGCGGGGGAGGACGCGGAGTTGGGATTGCTGTTCTATCTGGATCCGGCGCTGCCGCCGGAGATCCAAACCGTGACCCTGTCTTACACGCTCTACAACATCACCGACAAGGTCAGTGAGCGTGGGTAAGGAGACCAACATGAGTCAACACGAAAGATACTATGTGCCCGCCCAGAGCCCCTGGCCCATTGTCGGCGCCATCGGCCTGTTTCTGATCGCCCTGGGGGCGGCCAACTACGTTTCTGGCCTCTCCAAGGGCGGCGGCATCGGCGGCTACATCCTGCTGGCCGGCATCGCCGTCATCCTCTTTATGGTGGTGGGCTGGTTCCGCAACGTCATCGACGAGTCCATGGGCGGACTCTACTCGGCGCAGATGGATCGCTCTTTCCGCCAGGGGATGAGCTGGTTCATCTTCTCCGAGGTGATGTTCTTCGCCGCCTTCTTCGGCGCCCTGTTCTACGCCCGCATGGTGGCCATCCCCTGGCTGGGGGGCGCCAGCAACAACGCCATGACCAGCGAAGTGCTCTGGCCCGCCTTCGAGGCGGTGTGGCCGCTGGAGACCACGCCGGACGGCACCCAGACCCAGGCCATGGGTTGGGGCGGCCTGCCGCTCTACAACACCATCATCCTGGTGATCTCCTCGGTCACCCTGCACGTGGCGCACGTGGCGCTGGAGAACAACAAACGCCGCGTGCTCACCGCCTGGCTGGGGATCACCATCCTGCTGGGGGCGGCGTTTCTGTTTCTGCAGGTGGAGGAGTACGTCCACGCCTACACCGAGATGGGGCTGACCCTGGACTCGGGGATCTACGGCAACACCTTCTTCCTGCTGACCGGCTTCCACGGCATGCACGTGACCCTGGGCACCATCATGCTGATCGTGATGTTCTTCCGGGTGCTCAAGGGCCACTTCACCCCGGAGAGCCACTTCGGCTTCCAGGCCACCAGCTGGTACTGGCACTTCGTGGATGTGGTGTGGATCTGCCTGTTCGTCTTCGTCTACGTACTCTGAGGCGACAGGCTGAAAGAGCGGGTGCGCCCTGGCGCACCCGTTTTGCTCAGTAGGGGCGGGGATTGACCGGCAGCCAGCCGGCGGCCAGGGCGATCACCAGCAGAACCAGTACCAGGGCGGAGAGACCAACCCGGCGACCCAGATAGTGGGTCATGGAGGTCTCGCCCCCCCGGATCATGGCCAAGCCCGCTCGGGCCAGGCTGAACAGGATATAGAGCAGCAGCAGTACGATGAGTGTCTTGAACGCAGTAATCACAAAGGCTCCTTTTCGTGACCAAAGGGGGTGGGCATGACCTTTCGCGTCGGCCTGGCCCTGTCTCTCACTGTGCTGGCCTTCGCCGTGCTGGTCAAGCTGGGGCTGTGGCAGCTGGACCGGGCCGCGGAGAAGCGGACCTTGATGGCCCAGCTCGAGGCCCGGGCACACCAGAGCCTGAGCTGGCCTCCTACGCACAACGACCTGGCCGGTTACCGGCTGAGCCTCAGCGGCCAGACCCACCCCCAGAACAGTCTACTGCTGGACAATCAGACCCTGGATGGGCAGGTGGGGTACCGCTGGTTGCTGCCGTTTGAGGCGGATAAGGGCGGCCCCTGGCTGCTGTTGGATCTGGGCTTTGTTCCCGTACCCCGGGGCAGCCGCGCCTTGCCCGAGCTGCCAGCGGTTCCCGACCGACTGACGGTGACCGGCCGGCTCTACCGGGTGGGGCACAACCCCCTGAACCACCGCCTGCAGGCGGAGCCGGGGCCGGTCACCCGCATCCAGGCCCTGGCGTTTGATGCCCTCTCCCAGCAATGGAGCCAGTCGGTGCTGGACGCGGTGCTGCTGGTGGAGCAGCCATCCGAACTGGGGTTTGCCCGTCCCTGGCGACCGATCAACCTCAGCCCGGAGAAACATCAGGGCTATGCCCTGCAATGGTTCGGCCTGGCGGTGGGTTTGGTGCTGGTGGTTCTGGCGGTGCTGCGGCGCGGGCGCTTGCAAGGGCCGGTGAAGGCCGATAGGTTGGAAACATAAGGTTTTGGCCACCCGCGGTACCGGTGGTCGCAGTGGAAGTGGATAAGAGGAGCCTCCATGAACTCCCACGCATCAGGTACCGCGAAGCGCACGCTCATCGTGCTGTTGGCGGCGTTCGTTCTCCCGGTGGCCCTGGCCTACCTGTTCCTGACCCAGGGCTGGTACCAGGGCGGCACCACCAATCGGGGCCAACTGCTCGACGGCCTCTCCTACCAGACCCTGTCGGTGGCCAACCCGGCTGAACGGCAGTGGCAGATCATCACCCTGCTTCCCGACCAGTGCCGGGCGGCCTGCCAGGATCGCCTGGCGGCGGTGCGCCAGGCCCACATCGCCCTGGGCCGTGAGCAGGACCGCGTGGTGCCCCTGGTCTACCTGACTGAACACAGTGATCCCACCCTGCAGGCGCAACTGACCGAGCATCAGCTCGCCGCCGCGCCGGCCAGCCCGGCGCTGCAGGCGGCCCTGGCCGGACACGCCCTGGTGGTGGTGGATCCCCTGGGGCAGTGGGTGATGGCCTACCCGGCCGTGGCCGACCAGCCGGCGCAAATTCAGCAGGGACGCGACCTGCTGGCGGACCTGCGCAAGCTGCTCAAACTGTCCCGCATCGGCTAAGGGGAGACTGGCATGAAACGACTGACCCTGATCACCCTGGTGCTGGCCTTTGTGGTGATCCAGCTGGGGGCCTTCACCCGACTGACCGACGCCGGCCTGGGCTGCCCCGACTGGCCCGGTTGCTACGGCTTTTTGACCGTGCCCTCCGCCGAACACGTGGCGGTGGCCGAGGCCCGTTACCCGGAGCGACCGGTGGAAGCGGCCAAGGCCTGGGCCGAGATGGTGCACCGCTACGTGGCCGGCGCCCTGGGTCTGATGATCCTGGCTTTGGCCCTGCTGGCGTTGAAAACCCCGGGCCCCAAGCGCTTGCCCTGGGCCCTGGTGGGCCTGGTGGTGTTCCAGGCGGCGCTGGGGATGTGGACGGTGACCCTCAACCTGCTGCCCGTGGTGGTGATGGGCCACCTGCTGGGCGGCTTCGCCATCTTCAGCCTGCTGTTCTTGCTGTGGCTGCGTCAGAAACCCAACGAGCTCGACCTCAATCCCCTGAAAGTCCTGGCGTTAACCGCGCTGGTGGTGCTGGTGGGGCAGATCATGCTGGGCGGCTGGACCTCCGCCAACTACGCCGCTTTGGTGTGCACCCAGCTGCCCATCTGCGAAGGGGAGTGGTTGCAGAATCTGGCCCCGGCCCAGGCGTTCCAGCCCCTGCCGCCGCCGGCAGACAGCTACGAGTTCGGCGTGCTGGATTACCCGGCACGGATGACCATCCACGTCAGCCACCGCATCGGTGCGGTACTGACTACGGTGGTTCTGGCCCTGCTCTGGTGGCGTTTGCGCGGCTCCGGTGCCCAGCGTCCCGCGGCCGTACTGGGGGCTCTGCTGTTGCTGCAACTGGCCCTGGGCATCGCCAACGTGGTGGGCTCCCTGCCCCTGCCTGTGGCCGTGGCGCATAACGGCGGTGCCGCACTTCTGCTGCTGGCGCTGGTTTGGATCAACTACCTGGCCTGGCGTACGCCCCGGCTGGCCTAGGACCTTTGGAGGATAGGATGTCAAAAGCGCACCTGGCACAGCTCGACTCCCTGGCCTTTCCCTGGCGGGACTACCTGGAGATGACCAAGCCCAAGGTGGTGGCCCTGATGCTGGTCACCGCCCTGGTGGGCATGGCCCTGGCCAGCCCGGGCTGGATCCCGCTGCCGGCACTGGTGTTCGGCCTGACCGGCATCGGCCTGATGGCCGGCGCCGCTGCGGCCATCAACCACCTGGTGGACCGGCGCATCGATACCATCATGGCCCGCACCCACAACCGGCCCCTGCCCAAGGGGCGGGTGGCGCCGCTGCAGGCGGCGGTGTTCGCCGCCGTGCTGGCGCTGGTGGGTTTCGTGATGCTCTACGCCCTGGTCAACCCGCTGACCGCCTGGCTCACCTTCGCCAGCCTGATCGGCTACGCCGGGATCTACACCGGTTTTCTTAAGCGGGCCACCCCCCAGAACATCGTCATCGGTGGCCTGGCCGGCGCCATGCCGCCGCTGCTGGGCTGGACCGCGGTGACCGGTGACTTCCACGGCCACGGCATGCTGTTGGTGATCATCATCTTCGCCTGGACCCCGCCCCATTTCTGGGCCCTGGCGATCCACCGCAAGGCGGATTACGCCAAGGCCGGCCTGCCGATGCTGCCGGTCACCCACGGGGTGGAGTACACCAAGACCCACATCCTGCTCTACAGCTTCCTGCTGGCCCTGGCCTGCCTGTTGCCGGTGCTGGTGGGAATGAGTGGCGCCCTTTACCTGTTGGGCTCCTCGGTGCTCAGCGCCTGGTTCCTGTGGCGGGCCTGGCAGCTTAAATTCCAACCCGAGCGCTACGAGCCCATCAAACTGTTCCTGTTCTCCATCTGGCAGTTGCTGGCGCTGTTCGTGCTGCTGCTGGTGGACCACTACCTGGGGGTGTGGTTATGAAGGCGGCGACCCAATGGATCGTGCTGTTCGGCATCGTCGCCCTGGTGGCGGGCCTCTCCCTGGGGCTGCAGGGCCCCGCACCCCGGCCCCAGGTCTCGGCATTGTGGCTGGAGCACCCCCGGCCGCTGCCAGAGTTCACCCTGACCGACCACCGGGGCGAGCGGTTCGACCGCAGCCGACTGGAGGGGCAGTGGAGCCTGATCTTCGTCGGCTACACCTCCTGCCCGGACGTCTGCCCCACCACCATGGCGGATCTGGCCCGGGTCTACCCCAAGCTGGAGGCCAGTCTGGAGGCGGATGCAGTGCAGGTGGTGCTGCTGTCGGTGGACCCGGGCCGCGACAGTCCCGAGAAGCTGGGCCAGTACGTGGAGTTTTTCCGCCCCGGCTTCCAGGCGGTGACCGGCGAGCACGCCCAGCTCTACCCCTTCACCCAGGCCCTGGGCCTGGTGTACGCCCTGGTGGACAACCCCAATGGCGGTGAGTACCTGGTGGATCACTCCGCCGATCTGGTGCTGATCAACCCCCAGGGGCAGGTGGAGGCCTTCTTCCGCCCCGCCGGTGAGCTGGGCACCATCCGCAAGGTGTCCATGGCCCAGGTGGCGGCGGACTTGCCGGTGATTGTCGATGCCTATAAGGGCAGCTGAGCCGTTGTGATGGTCGGACTTAAGGGTTCAGTGGTTGGAGTGGTGATGCTTTTGGGCTTGTCCTTTCAGGCCACTGCAGAGCGCTGGGAAGTCGATTATGGCGAGTACGCCTGTTTCGCGAGCTGGGAAAGTGTTACGGAAACGCAGCGCTTCCCATTTCGCCTTGTCTCCGGGGTGCTTTTCTCAGAGCGGCAAGATTTTCCTTCCTGGTTCCGTGGACAGTCGCGCTTTTTTGCCGTTCAACTCATCGAAAGGGAAGGCGTTAATACCCCCGAGTCTTTGGAGCTAATCGCGGGTACAAAGCAGCTCTCAGCACAGATGCGGGTTGAAATGGGGGAAAATTGGTATCTGCTCGTTGACCAGTCTGCGGCGAAGGTCTGGAAATCCATTCTGTCTGGTGAGGATTTAAAACTTCGCTATCGGGGCGCGTCATACCAGTATGTGGGCAATATCGATAGTGCTCGTGTGGTAAGCACGATGATTGAAGCCTGTGGCAAATGAGGTTGAGCGCTAACAAGCGCGACAAAAAAGGCACCCCTAGGGGTGCCTTTTTTGGTGTTCTGTCTGGGCGTTACTCCGCCGGCCAGCTGCCGTCGGAGTTGGCCTGGATCCAGGGTTGGGAGTACCAGTAGTAGCCCCCCTGGGTGCGGCTGGGGGCGGTGCAGTTGTAGCGGCTGCGCCCCGCCGGCATCGGCAGGTCCGCCTGGATGGTGAAGGTGTTGTCGTCCAGCCAGGTGGGGGCCTTGGCGCCCTGGCCCTGGATGTAGCACATCAGTTCCTTGGTGCGCACGTCGTTCCCCGCCAGGGTGACGGTGAGGGTGGGGCGGTTGCGTCCCACCAGCTCCGACTCCTCGCCGTCCACCGCCGCCACCGGCATGTTGAGGCTGTGCAGCTTCACCTTAAGGGTGGCCATGTCGGCGTAGGGGCCGGCCACCGGGTAGCGGGGGATGGCGGTCAGGCTGGAGTAGGGGCCGGCGGCCCCGGAGTGCTGACCGATGCCCACAAAGCCCATCTGCTCCAGCAGGCGGCGCAGCGCCTGGTTGTACTCCCCGTAGGGGTAGGCCAAAGCCTTGAGATTGTGGCCGGTCTCCCGCTGGATGATCGCCTCGGTCTGCTCAATGTCGCTGCGGATTCGACTCTCCCACTCCTGGCGACTCTCCCCCGGCAGCAGCCGGATCAGGTGGTCGTGGCGCAGGCTGTGGTTGGCGATGGTGGCGCCCTCCTCGGTCAGCTGGCGCAGGGTGTCCCAGCTCATCATCCGCGGCCGGCCCACCGGCTCCGGGTTGATGAACAGGGTGTAGGGAAAGCCGTAGCGTTTGAGCACCGGGTGGCCGTTGTCGGCGATGTTCTGAAAGCCGTCGTCGAAGGTGATGGCGACGGTCTTGGGGGGCAGGGTCTCTTTGGCCCGGATGGCGTCCAGCACCGTCTCCAGGGACACCACATTGAACTCCTGCTCCGCCAGGTAGGCCATCTGTTCTTCAAATTGCGCCGGGGTCACCGAGGTGATGGCCGGCGTGTTCTCGCTGACGTGGTGATACTGTAGGATCACCGCAGCCTGGCTGGGCAGAGCCCACCACAACAGCGGCAGACACCCCATCAGCCGAATTACCTGTTTAATCATTAAGGGATCCCAAATCCGGTTATGACGATCACCGCCATTTTGCGCCAGCGGGCGGGGCACAAACGCACCTTTGCCCTGGCGATGCCGATGATACTGTCCAACGTCACTATCCCCTTGCTGGGGTTGGTGGATACGGCCGTGATCGGCCATCTGAGCGACGCCTATTTCCTCGGAGGCGTGGCCGTTGGCGCCATGATTATAACCTTTTTGTTCTGGATGCTGGGATTTTTGCGCATGGCCACCACCGGCCTGGTGGCCCAGGGCTACGGGGCCGGCGACGCCCTGGGCCAGCTTCGGGTGCTCTACCAGGCCGCTGTGATGGCGCTGATCCTGGCTGCCGGGCTGCTGCTGTTGCAGGGGCCGCTGCTCCAGTTGGCCCTGGCTTTAGTGGGGGGCAGCGACGCGGTGCAGCACTACGCCGCCCTCTACTTCTCCATCCGGATCTGGAGCGCGCCGGCGGCGCTGTTGAACCTGGCGATGCTGGGCTACCTGCTGGGTCGGCAGAGCCCCCGCTCCGCCATGTGGCTGCTGATCGTCACCAACAGCATCAACATCCTGCTGGATCTCTACTTCGTGGTGGGACTGGAGTGGGGCGTGGCGGGGGCCGCCTGGGCCAGCGTGCTGGCGGATTACGGCGCCCTGGCGCTGGCTTTGGTGCTGGTATGGCAGCAACTCACGCCTGAGCTGCGCCGCCGGGAGACCCTGGCTCAGTTGACCCTGGCCGGCAGCGGGCGCCTGCTGGCTCTGAACCGGGACATCTTTATCCGCACCCTCTGCCTGCAGCTGTGCATGGCCTTTGTCACCGCCCAGGGGGCGCGGCTCGGCGACGCCGTGGTGGCCGCCAACTCGGTGCTGATGAATTTCACCCTGTTGATGGCCTACGCCCTGGACGGTTTTGCCTACTCGGCAGAGGCCGAAGTGGGCCGCGCCAGTGGCGCTCGGGAGCGGGCGGGGATCAAATCCGCGGTGGTGCTCGGCGGCTTCTGGTCGGCCCTGACGGCACTGGCCTTCACCCTGGTGTTTGCCGTCGGAGGGGAGGGACTCATTGCCCTGCTCACCGACATCGATGCCGTACGGGACACCGCCCAGACCTACCTGCCCTGGGTGGTGATCTACCCACTGCTGGCCTTCACCTGCTTCCTGCTGGATGGGGTCTACATCGGTGCAGCTAAGGGGGCGGCGATGCGCAACACCATGCTGATCTCCGCCCTGGGATTTTTTGCCCTGTGGTGGCTGGCCAGCCCCTGGATGGGGGGTAACCATGCCCTCTGGCTCGCCTTTTGCGGCTTTATTGCCCTGCGCAGCCTGACCCTGTCCGGCCACTTCGTCTGGTCCTGGCGTCGGGGTCACTGGGCGGGTTAGCCAGGTGGCCCAGCAGCGCTTGGCGGGCCGCGAAAAAGCGGGCGAAGGATTGCGCCAGCCGCGGTGTCAGGGGCCGTTCCTGGGGGCCTTGCTCATCCAGATAGAAGCAGCGGATCCACTGATGCTCCAGGTCCACCAGGCAGTAGTGATGTCCTGGGACGCATTGGCGCAGGCACTCCGAGGGGGCTTGACCATGCCAGGGGATCAGGGGGCTTTGACAGGGGGCCTTGGCCAGGGCAAGGCTGCGAGCCAGTGAAGGGCGCATGGGCGATGTCCAACGAAGGTTGAGACCGCAGTTGTAGCCCAAGGGATGGCGGGTGTGTCTTAGGGACGGAGTGAGCGGGGAGAAGCACACCGCCGGCGCAAGGCCGGCGGTGTGAGCGATCAGAAGTAGGAGTGTTCGCCGTGCTCGTGCTCGGTGACGTCCTTGACGGCGGACAGCTCACCGGAGAACTCCTCCAGCAGCTGCTTCTCGATGCCGTCTTTGAGGGTCACATCCACCATGGAGCAGCCGTTGCAACCGCCGCCGAACTGGATCACCGCCACGCCATTGTCGGTCAGCTCCATCAGGGTGATGTAACCGCCGTGACTGGCCAGCTGGGGGTTCACCTGAGACTGGATCACGTATTCGACGCGGTCCCGCAGCGGGGCATCGTCGGCCACTTTACGCATCTTGGCGTTGGGGGCCTTGAGGGTCAGCTGGCTGCCCAGCTGATCGGTGACGTAGTCGATCAGGGCCTCTTCCAGGAAGGGGGCGCTCTTCTCATCCACCATGGCGTTGAAGCCATTGAAGGTCAGCTCGATGTCGTCCTCTTCCACCGCATCCGGCGGGCAGTAGGAGACGCCGCATTCCGCCTGCGGAGTTCCCGGATTGATGACGAAGACTCGAATGTGGGTGCCTTCCGACTGGGAAGACAGGAGCTTGGCGAAATGGGCCTGAGCGGCATCGGTAATGGTGATCATACGGGCTCTCTTAAAACCTGAGCGGAAGACTCGGATATCCCATGATACTCCGAATGGGCTGCCGATTATAGGGCCAGAGGGTGAACCCCGTCACGCTTTGCTGGCCCCAAGGACACCGCCGTTGTTACACTGACAAGTCATAACGATAACAACCGGTTCATGGACGATGCGTATTTTGCTTTCTTTCGGAGCGGCACTGCTGACTCTGCTGTCAGCCCTCTCCCCCCTCCAGGCTTCCCCGCTGTCGCTGTTGGCCCCCGAGGCGGCCCATCAGGCCGAGATCACTACGCCGGAGGCCCATTTTGATGGCGCCGTGGGCAGCCGTCACCTGCGTCACGACGAAGTGAGTGGTTACTTGCAGGTGTTGGCTGAGCAGAGTCCGCGGGTGACGCTGGAGAGCATTGGCCGCAGCTACCAGGGCCGAACCCAATTGGCGGCCATCATCACCAGTGAGGCCAACCAGGCCCGCCTGCCCCAGCTCCTGGCCGAGCGCCAGGCGGTGGGTCGTGGTGAGCGCAGCGACGGGCCCCTGGTGATCTGGCTGGCCTACTCCATCCACGGCGACGAAGCCAGCGGCCTGCACAGCAGCGCGCTGTTTGCCTACCACCTGGCGGCCAGCCAGTCCGAGGAGGTGCGGCGTTGGCTGGCGGAGGCGATCATCGTCATCACCCCCAGCCAGAACCCCGACGGCAACGACCGTTTCGCCAACTGGGCCAACGGCTACCGGGGCCGGGTGGCCAGCGGCCACAACTGGCACCGGGAGCACTACCAGGGCTGGCCCTCCGGACGGGTAAACCACTACTGGGCGGATCTCAACCGCGACTGGCTCTACCAGGCGCACCCGGAGAGCCGGGGCCGGGTTGCCTTCTTCCAGCGCTGGTTGCCCCACGTGGTCAGTGACTACCACGAGATGGGCCATCAGAGCAGCTACTTCTTCCAGCCCGGGGTACCCGAGCGCACCCACCCCCTGACGCCGGAGCAGAACCAGGAACTCACCGCTCGCATCGGTCGCCACCACGCCGAGGCCCTGGACGCCCTCTATCAGCCCTATTTCGCCCGGGAAGCCTTCGACGACTTCTATTACGGCAAGGGTTCCACCTACCCGGACATCAATGGCGCCGTGGGGATCCTGTTCGAGCAGGCCACCGCACGGGGCCTGGAGCGGGACAACGATCGGGGCGGTGTCACCCTGACCACCGGGGTGCGCAACCACCTGGCCACCTCCTTCTCCACCGTCCGCGGTGCCCTGGCCGAGGCCGAGGCGCTCAAAGGCTACCAGTCGCAGTTCTTTGCCGAGGCGATGAAGCAGGGCAAAGGGCGTCGGGGGGCCGGCTACCTGGTGTCCGCCCGGGGCGACGCCAACCGGCTCAAGGCCTTCGCCGAGATCCTCGCCAGCCATCGCATCGAGTTCCAGTGGCTGACCGAAGCGGTGGAGCAGAACGACCAGCGCTTCGATACCGGGGATCTCTTCGTGCCCTTTGCCCAGCACCAGTATCGACTGCTGGAGGCGCTCTTTGATCGCCGGACCGAGTTTGCCGACAACACCTTCTACGATGTCTCCGCCTTCTCCGCCGAACTGGCCTTCGATCTGACCCTGGCCGAGACCCGGCGGGCTCCGCCGCGCTCCACCAAGGCCCCGGAGCCGGCGGCCGTGGATTACGCGGCACCGGCCCTGCAATGGTTGATCCCCTGGCAGGATCGTCTGGCTCCGGCGGCCCTGAACCGCTTGCTGGAAGCCGGGATCCGGGTGCGTTTTGCCGAAGCACCGGGCCGCTTGAGCGGACGGGACGGAGCCCTGGATTACCAGCGCGGCGCCTTGACGGTGTTGGGGGATCAGCCGGGGCTGGCCAATGCCCTGGTGTCCATCGAGCGGGAGCTGGGGATCCAGGCTCAGCCGGTGATCTCCGGTCAGGCCCTGGCCGGCTCGGATCTGGGCAGCCGCCGTTTCCATGCGGTCAAGGCGGTGAAGCCGGCGATCCTGATCGGCCGCGACGTGAGCCAGTACGAGGCGGGGATGCTCTGGTACTACCTGGATCGGGTGCTGGGTATCGAGACGGTGCTGCTGGATGGGGAGTACTTCAACCGCGCGCCCCTGTCGGAGTTCACCCACCTGTTCCTGGTGGACGGCGGCTACACCAAGCTGCGCAGCGGGGCGGACCGGATCCGCCGCTTTGTGGATGGCGGGGGCACCCTGGTGGCCTGGAAGCGCGCCGTGGCCCGTCTGGCTGACTGGGACCTGGTGGCCATGGAGGTGAAGCAGCGGGACTTCTTCGAGCCGGAATTCGTCCACGCCGGTGACGCCCTGCAGTTCGCCCACCGGGATCACCAGGACGCCCGTCGCACCATCGGGGGCGCCATCGTCAACTGGAAGCTGGACAACACTCATCCCCTGGGCTTTGGCCTGGGCGCCAGCCTGCCGATGATGAAAGATCGGGAGATCTCCCTGGTGGCCAAGGAGCGCGCCGGGCGGACCGTGGCCCATTATGATGAAGGGTTGCTGCTGTCCGGCTTTATGGCGCCGGAGTACCAGAAGGCGCTGGCCGGAGAGGTGGCGGCCCAGGTGCAGTCCCAGGGTCGCGGCCAGTACGTGCTGCTGGCGGACAACCCGCTGTTCCGCAACTTCTGGCTGGGGGCCGAATACCTGGTGGCCAACAGCCTCTTTATGGTGCCGGCACTCAACTGAACCGGGCTGGGCTCATGGCGCTGGCCAGGGCCCAGTATTGACTGACCCCATGGCCCTCCCGGCGCAAGCTGGCGGCCAGAGCGGCGAAGGTGGCCCCGGTGGTCACCACGTCGTCCACCAGCGCTAGCTGGGCCCGGGCCGCCCCGGGCACCACCTCGAAACACCCCACCAGATTGCGCCGTCGCTCGGCGCCGCTGAGACCATGCTGGTCCCGGGTCCGGCGTACCTTGCGCACCAGCTCCGGGGCCACCGGCAGGCTCAGCCGTTGCCCCAGGGCGTTGGCGATCAGCAGTGCGTGGTTGAAGCCCCGCTGGGGCAGCTTGCTCGGGTGCATGGGCACCGGCACCAGGAGGTCGGGGCGGGGCAGAGCGCCCAGGGCCCACAAATCGGTGATCCGCTGGGCCAGGGCGTCGCACAGTGGGGGCAGCAGGGCCAGTTGGCCGTGGATCTTGATGGCACCGGTCAGGTAGCCCGGGGGACTGTGGTAGGGGAAGGCGGTCACCAGCGGGCGCCAGCGCTTTCGGGCCAGGCAGGGGCCGCAGCGCCAGGGCACCGGGGCCGGCAGCGGGCCGGTGCAGCCGAGGCAGAGATCCCCGGGGTCGTGGTCCGACAGGCACACGTCGCACAGCCCCTGTCCCTGCGACAGGGGCTGCTGACAGAGCAGGCAGCGGTTGGGTAAACTGCGCTCCAACTGACGCAGCAAGCGTCCCAGCAGTAAGGAAACGTCCATGTCCATAGCCTCCAGCCTAGCCAAGCCCGGCCTGCACATCCAATGGCAGGGAAGTGGTGAGCCACTGCTCCTGCTCCATGGCTGGGGGATGAACGGCGCCGTCTGGCAGGGCCTGGCGCCGCAATTGGCGGACTTGGGGTTTCGCGTCGGTGCGGTGGATCTGCCGGGCTTTGGCGCCTCTCCCGCCCTGGGCAGTGGCGATCGCCTCGAGCCTTGGGTGGACGCCCTGCTGGCAAGCTGTGACGGGCCGGTGCACCTGCTGGGCTGGTCCTTGGGGGGACTGGTGGCGCAAAAGGCGGCCCTGTTGGCGCCGCAACGGGTCCGCAGCCTGGTGACCCTGGCCAGCTCGCCCTGTTTCCAGGCTCGAGACGGCTGGCGGGGGATCCCCCCCGAGGTCCTCAGCCAGTTTGCCGAGCAGCTGGCGACGGATCTGCCCCGCACCCTGGAGCGCTTTTTCGCCCTGCAGGCGATGGGCTCCCCCAGCGCCAAGGCGGACGTGCGGGCCCTGCGTCAGGCGGTCTCCGGGCGGCCGGCGCCGGATCCTCGGGCCCTGGCCGGGGGATTGACCCTGCTGGCCGAGGTGGACCTGCGTGTCGAGCTGGCGGAGATCGCCTGCCCCTGGCTGCGCCTCTATGGCCGACTGGATGGCCTGGTGCCGGCCCGAGGGGTCACTGCAGTAGATCGGCTGGCTCCCCAGTCCCGGTCTCTGGTGCTGACCAAGGCGGCTCATGCCCCCTTCATCTCCCACCCCGCCGAAACCGGCGAAGTGCTCAAAGCGTTTTACCTAAGCCTCTGATTGGTTGATAATTAACCAGGGAGGTGTCGCCACCGTGTTCCTGGTTTCCAATTTTCCCAATGTTCCCATTGCCACCACCAATCCGGCCACCGAGAGTGCGCAGCTGGAGGCGGCGGCGCGGGTGCCCATCAGCCGTCCCGAAGCGCTGAGCAAGAGTGCGGCGGAGCGGGCGCTGGATCCCGAGCGGGAGCGACCGGTGGTGGAGCGGCAAGAGGAGCACGCTTCCGAGGAGCAGGCGCAGGAAGAGGGGCAATCCAACCCGGAGCAGGAGGCCCAGGCCCCCCTGAGTTGGCGCGAGGCCCTGGCCCAGGCCCGGCCGGTGATGGAGCGGCCCGGCAGTCGGCGCCGCAGCAGTGAGACGCTCCCCGCCCCCCATCCGGCCTCGGCGCTGGACCCCTCCGCTTACCAGCGCTTTGCCGCCATTGTGCAGCGTCACTACGCCCGGGCGGCCGAGCCGGCCAGCCCTCCGGGATTCGAAGCCCGCACCTAGGGGCGGTTAGAAGGTGTAGCGCAGACCGATGCGACCCCCGGCCAGGCTCTGAACGTAGTCCCGCTTGCCACTGGCCACCAGAAAGCTGTGATGCTCGTAATCCAGGGTCAGCGCCAGCTTGGGGTGGAAGCGCCAGGCGGTGCCCAGCCCGGCGTGAATGTCTGCGCCGCCGCTGGCCAGATCCATCCCCTGTCCCCCCTCCCAGATGATCGCCTTCTGCTTGAGGTACACCGCCCCCAGGCCTAATCGACCGGAGATCTCCCAGCTCGCCCCCAGGGCGCGGTGAAAACGGGCGGTGGTGGTGAAGCTGTGGAAGGTGTCGCGCCAGTAGTGGAACGCAGAATCCTGGATCTCGTAGCTGCCCAGGTGGTTGTAATGCACCTCCATGTCCAGCCAGGGGGCGAGCGGCGCCGCCGCGTAGAAGCCCCAGCTCAGGTCACGCTGCTCGAAGCGGTAATGGTCGTACAGGCCGTCGGTATCGTAGCGCACCTGGCCAAAGTGCAGGCCGAGACGTTTGCCCTCGGTATCAAACAGGGCCTGGGCCGGCAGCGCCGTCAGGACGATAAGCAGGGTCAGTAGAGCACGCATCTGGACGCCAAAGTCGATGGATGGGGCGTCGCAGGGTAGGGCGTTGCCGAGCGGTTGACCAATGACCGCTACTGAACAGCGTGATTAGACTGGTTTATCAGACCTCGCCAAACGTCAGACAGCCTGTCGTCAGGGGTGGGTCGTCAAATGTTGGCGTGCGCTGTGGCGCAGCATCTGTGCCAGGGTCTGGACCAGCCATAAGGTGACGGCCGGGTGGCTGTGGCCCCGGTGGTAGTAGGCGAGCATGCTGTGCTCCAGGTAATGCCGCGCCACATCCAGCTCCAGCAGGCGAAACTCCGGGTCTTGTTTGGGCATCACCAGGCGGCTCATGGGATAGCAGTAGGGCTGTTGCCTGAGCACGTTGAGGATGGCTTGGGGCGAGGTGGAGCGAAACCGCACCTGGGCGCTTTCGCCGTGGGCTTCCAGCACCTTGGAGATCAGTGGCACCCGATCGTTGACACCGGGGTTGATAAGGCAGGCCAGGCCATATGGGGCCAGTTGGGCCGGGGTGATCCGCTCGCCCTGGAAAGGATGGCTGTGGTGCACCAGCAGCGCCCCGGTTTCGGTGATGAGGGGGGCCGACACCAGCTCCTTGGAGAGCCCGGTAACATTGATATTGACCGCCAGGTCGAGCTCACCATTGAGCAGCTGTACCTGGGTGTTTACCCCCCAGTCCACCAGCTCCAGTGACGCCTTGGGGGCGACTCGGTGGATGGCCCGAAACAGCTCGGCGCCGAAGTAGTAGGCCAGGTGGGGTGCCAGGGCGATGCGCAGGCGGCTGTCCAGTTGGGCCGGATCAAACGCTTCGGCGTCGTTGACCGCCTCGGCTAACCCCTCCAGGGCCGGCTTGAGGCGCTCAAGCAAGGCCTGGGCGACCTGGGTGGGGGCCATGCCGCCGCGCACCTTGATGAACAGCTCATCCTCGAAGTGGTGGCGCAAACGCTGCAGGGCGTGACTGACGGCGGGCTGGGTGACGTGCAGCCGCTCGGCGGCTCGGCGCATGTTGCCCTCCTGGGCCAGCACTTGCAGGGTTTTGAGCAGGTTGAGGTCCAGGTTCTGGAAGCGATCTTTGGCCATGGGGTCAGAAGCTCGTTGGTGATAAACACAGCTTATCAGCTTTATCAGCCCTGAGAAGCGTTTCAGCGATATAAGGTAAGTTGCTGTAAATAATGAAGTAAGTGAGGTTTGTGGCGGCATTGCGCGTCCGTTGGGTAAGCCCAGGGTTCACAACTTGGTCGCTCAGAATTGCGGCAAGGGGGGAGGAGGGCAGAATGGCCCCGAAAAAACCGGACACCGATGGGATGGGGTGTCAGACCGGGCAACGGCGGCGCGAGGAGTGCAACAGCCGTCCCCTTAGGAGCCGATAATGATTCAACGTGTTTCCCTGGCCGCGGCCCTTTTCCTCAGCACCGCCGCTGCCGCCCAAGTGCCCCACCAGTTCGAAGCCGGTACCGCCGCCAAGGCCAGCGAAGTGAACGCCAATTTCGACTACCTGGCCCAGGCTCAGGCCGCCAGTGATGACCAGGTCAGCGCCCTCTCCACCGAGGTGAGCGACCTGCAAAGCCACCTTGGCGAATTGCAGGAGCGGGTTGACCAGCTGTTCCCGGAGTACGACGGCCACCTGTGCGCCAGCATCGACATCGGTGCCCAGGACACCTACGCCGGCGTGCGCTTTATCAGCAGCGCCTTCACTCTGATGGACATCGATGGCACCCAGAATCGCCTGCAGCTGATGGTGCCCCTGGCCCCGCAACCCCAGCCGGAGGTTTCCCAGGGGGTGATCAGCGCTGATTTTGCCGGCAGCAGCAAGCACCTCAAGTTCTGTCAGCACACCGCTCGCCTGGACAACGTCTTCCGGGTGGCGTACGACCTCAGCGATGCCGAGCAGGTGACCGCCCACTTCTACACCGAGGCCCGCCTGACCGTCACCCACCCGGAGCACGGCAACATCTGGTTCAGCAACGAGGTGCGTTTCGACCTGGGCCAGGTAAGCTTTTCGCGGGACGACAGCGGCGACTACCAGCTGCAGCCGGAGCAGTTGCCCAGCCTGGAAGCGATCGAAGCCGCCCTGTTGGGGGGCTACCAGGTTTACTTCCACTCCAGCCTGAGGTGAGGTGCCCATGAAGCCTGTGGTGATCCTGGCCGGTGCGCTGCTACTGGCCGCCTGCGGCAGTGACCGCGAGTCGAACGACGGGGGGATGACGCCGGTCAACCCCATCGAACCGCCCGCCAGCACCGAGGTGGTGCTGATCTGGGACAGCGAACACTGGGACCAGGCCGACTGGCAGTGAACGCACAAAAAAGCCGCCCCAAGGGGCGGCTTTTTGATCTCGAGCGCGTTGCTCAGCGACGCTTCTTGGCGTTGGCAAAGGCGTCGGCGAAGGCGCCGGAGAGGGCCCCGCCAGAGGAACCTGCCCCCTGGCCTTTCTGGGGCCGCCGGGCTGGGCGCTCGCTGCGGGCCTGGCCTGTGCCGCGCTGACTGCGCTGTTCGCCGGGCTGATCGTCCAGGCGCATGGACAGACCGATCCGTTTGCGCTCGATCTCCACCTCCATCACCTTCACCTTGACCACGTCGCCGGCTTTGACCACGGTGCGCGGATCCTCCACGAACTTGTTGGACAGGGCACTGATGTGCACCAGGCCGTCCTGGTGGACGCCGATGTCGACAAAGGCGCCGAAGTTGGCCACGTTGGTCACCACCCCCTCCAGCACCATGCCGGGCTCCAGATCGGAGATCTTCTCCACCCCGTCGGCGAAGGCGGCGGTCTCGAACTGGCCCCGGGGATCCCGGCCCGGCTTGTCCAGCTCCTTGAGGATGTCGGTGACCGTGGGCAGGCCGAAGCGCTCGTCGATGAAATCCGCGGCCCGCACGCTTTTGAGCACCCCAGAGTTGCCCACCAGCGCCTCGACGGCGACCCCGGTGTGGGCGCTGATCCGGGCCACCACCGGGTAGGCCTCCGGGTGCACCCCGGAGCCGTCCAGCGGGTTCTTCCCCTGGGCGATGCGCAAGAAGCCGGCGCACTGCTCGAACGCCTTGGGCCCCAGCCGGGCCACCTTGAGCAGCTGTTTGCGATCGGTAAAGCGGCCATGCTCGTCGCGGAACTGGACGATGTTCTGGGCCAGGGTGCGGGTCAGGCCGGCTACCCGGGTGAGCAGGGGCACCGAGGCGGTATTGAGATCCACTCCCACCCCGTTTACGCAATCCTCCACCACGGCATCCAGGGAGCGGGCCAGCTGAGTCTGGCTGACGTCGTGCTGGTATTGGCCGACGCCGATGGACTTGGGCTCGATCTTCACCAGCTCCGCCAGGGGGTCCTGCAGCCGGCGGCCGATGGAGACAGCACCGCGCAAGGCCACGTCCAGCTCGGGAAACTCCTTGGCCGCCACTTCCGAGGCGGAGTAGACGGACGCCCCCGCTTCGCTGACCATCACCTTGGTCAGGCCGGGGCGCTTGAGCGCCTTGATGAGCTCGCCGGCCAGTTTGTCGGTCTCCCGGGAGGCAGTGCCGTTGCCCACGGCAATCAGCTCAACCCCGTGGGCGGTCACCAGCTTGGCCAGCACCGCCAGGGCGGCGTCCCAGCGGTTCTGTGGGGCGTGGGGGTAGATGGTGTCGGTGGCCACCAGCTTGCCGGTGCCGTCCACCACCGCCACCTTGCAGCCGGTCCGCAGGCCGGGATCCAGCGCCAGGGTGGGGCGCATCCCCGCCGGAGCGGCCATCAGCAGGTCCGAGAGGTTCTCGGCGAACACCTTGATGGCGTCGGTTTCGGCCCGCTCCCGCAGATCCCCCACCAGCTCGGTCTCCATCGCGAGGCTGACCTTGACCCGCCAGGTCCATTGGCACACCTGCTGCAGCCAGCGCTCGCCGGCGCCGTTGCCGGTAGGCACCTGGAAATGGTTGGCGATGATCTGTTCGCAGTAGGAGGAGCGATCCCCTTCCTCTTTGCCCGGATCCGCGTCCAGCGACAGCGCCAGCACCCCCTCGTTGCGGCCCCGCAGCATCGCCAGGGCCCGGTGGGAGGGCACCTTGCTCAGGGGCTCCGCGTGGTCGAAGTAGTCGCGGAACTTGGCGCCGGATTGCTCCATGCCCGCCACCAGCTGGCTTTTGAGCAGGGCGTTCTGCTTGAGGTGGGTCCGGATCGTTGCCAGTAGGGTGGCGTCTTCGGCGAAGCGCTCCATCAGGATGGCCCGGGCACCGTCCAACACCGCCTTGGTGCTGTCGAAGCCGGCCTCGGCGTTGAGGTGCTGGGCGGCCAGGGCTTCCGGATCCTGGTTCGGGTTGTCGAACAGGCCGTCGGCCACCGGCCCCAGTCCCGCCTCCAGTGCGATCTGCCCTTTGGTGCGGCGCTTGGGCTTGTAGGGCAGGTAGAGATCTTCCAGGGCGGTCTTGGTGTCGGCCCCCTCGATGGCGGCGCGCAGCGCGTCGGTCAGTTTGCCCTGCTCCTCGATGGACTTGAGGATGGCGCCGCGGCGCTCACTCAGCTCCCGCAGGTAGCCCAGTCGGGTTTCCAGGGTTCGCAGCTGGGTGTCGTCCAGGGTGCCGGTAACCTCTTTACGGTAGCGGGCGATAAAGGGCACCGTGGCCCCCTCGTCCAGCAGGGTAACGGCGGCGTGCACCTGCTGGGGACGCACTCCCAGCTCCTGGGCAATGGTGTGTGAAATCTGGTCCATGTTGACAATACTTGCTTTGACCCGCCGCAGCGGGATACAAACGGAAAAATGACGGTCACCTTAGCACAGGTGACCTCGGAGTTTTTTAACGGATCTCGATTGGATGAAAAAGGCGAATCTCATCACTAAAGACGGCTGGAACGCCCTGGAAGCGGAATTGAAGTACCTGTGGAAAGAGGAGCGTCCCCGGGTCACCCAGGCGGTGTCTGACGCGGCTGCCCTGGGGGATCGCAGTGAGAACGCCGAGTACATCTACGGCAAGAAGCGACTGCGGGAGATTGACCGGCGGGTGCGCTTCCTCTCCAAGCGGATGGAGGTGTTGCGGGTGGTGGAGCCGGACCCCCGCCAGGAGGGCAAGGTGTTCTTCGGCGCCTGGGTGGAGCTGGAGAACGACGACGGCGACACGCAGCGCTACCGCCTGGTGGGGCCGGACGAGTTCAACGTCAGCGAGGGCAAGCTCAGCATCGACGCGCCCCTGGCCCGGGCCCTGTTGGGCAAGGCGGTGGACGACGACGTGGTGGTGCGCACCCCAAATGGGGAGCAGACTTTTTACATCAATGAGATACGATATAAGCCATTCGTGGATTAGGGGAGAGACGGGATGAATCAGGAGACCACCAAAGTCCTGGTTGTGGATGACGACATGCGACTGCGCAGCCTGCTGGAACGCTACCTGGTGGAGCAGGGGTTCCAGGTGCGCTCGGCGGCGGACTCGGAGCAGATGGATCGCCAGCTGGAGCGGGAGAACTTCCACCTGCTGGTGCTGGACCTGATGCTGCCCGGCGAGGACGGCCTCTCCATCTGCCGCCGCCTGCGTCAGAAGGGCAACGAGATCCCCATCGTGATGCTCACCGCCAAGGGGGACGAGGTGGACCGCATCATCGGCCTGGAACTGGGTGCCGACGATTACCTGCCCAAGCCCTTCAATCCCCGCGAGCTGCTGGCCCGCATCAAGGCGGTGCTGCGCCGCCGTCCCAGCGAAGTGCCCGGCGCCCCGGCCCAGGAGGAGACCGAGGTGGTGTTCGGCGACTATCGGCTGAACCTGGCCACCCGGGAGATGTTCAAGGGCGACGAACCGGTCTCCCTCACCTCCGGCGAGTTTGCCGTGCTCAAGGTGCTGGTGAGCCATCCCCGGGAGCCCATGAGCCGGGATAAGCTGATGAACCAGGCCCGGGGCCGGGATTACAGCGCCCTGGAACGCTCCATCGACGTGCAGGTCTCCCGTTTGCGGCGGCTGATCGAGGAGGATCCCTCCAACCCCCGCTACATCCAGACCGTGTGGGGCCTGGGCTACGTCTTTGTGCCGGACGGCAGCGCCCGCTAGTGCACTGGCGCATCCTGCCCCGCAGTAACTTTGGTCAGACGGTGCTGCTGATCGGCTGCTTGCTGCTGATCAACCAGCTGGTCTCCTACGTCTCGGTGGCGGTCTACGTTATCAAGCCCTCTACCCAGCAGATCAACCAGCTGCTGGCCCGCCAGGTGGAGCTGGTGTTCAAGGATCTTCAGCTGGACCTGGACACCCTCACTCCCCTGGACGCCATCCGGGAGAAGCTGTCGGAAGATCAGCACATGGAGGCCTTCTCCATCCCCGAGGCGCGCAAACAGGGGCTGAACGAGGCCACCTACTATCGGGTGCTGTCGGATCAGATGAGCCAGTACCTGGGCGGCGACGCCGAAGTGCGGATCACCGGCGGTGATCGCTACCTGATCTGGATCCGCCCGCCTCAGGCGCCGCAGATTTGGCTGCGGGTGCCCCTCTCCGGGTTCGACGAGTCCCACATCAGTCCATTGACCATCTACCTGATGGTGATCGGCCTGCTCTCGGTGCTTGGCGGCTGGTGGTTCGCCCGTCTGCAGAGCCGGCCCCTGCGTCGCTTGCAGCGGGCCGCGCTGCAGGTCTCCCGGGGCCACTTTCCCAAGCCCCTGCCCCTGTCCGGGTCGGCGGAGGTGATGGAGGTGACCAAGGCGTTCAACCAGATGGCCCGCTCCATGGCGGAGCTGGAAGCGGACCGCAACCTGCTGCTGGCCGGGGTGTCCCACGACTTGCGCACCCCGCTGACCCGCATCCGCCTTTCTACCGAGATGATGAGTGAGCAGGACGCCTTCCTCAAAGAGGGGATCGAGGCGGACATCGATGACATGAACGCCATCATCGACCAGTTCATCGCCTTTATCCGTGGCCACCAGGACGAGGAGATCCGGGCCCAGAGCCTGGACGAGTTGCTTCAGGACGTGGCCCAGCAGGAGGAGGTGCGCAGCCAGGACATCGAGCTGTTGCTGGGCGACACTCCGGCCATCAAGCTGCAGCCGGTGGCCATCAAGCGGGTGATCGCCAACCTGGTGGAGAACGGCCTGCGTTACGGCAACGGCTGGCTGCGACTGAGCTCCGGCACCGAGCGAGGCTGGGTCTGGTTCAAGGTGGAGGACAACGGCAGCGGCATTCCCCTGGCGCGGCTGGATGAGCTGTTCGAGCCCTTCAAGCAGGGGGACACCGCCCGGGGCGGCGCCGGTTCCGGCCTGGGGCTGGCCATCGTCAAACGGATCGTCGACCGCCACGGCGGCGAGATCCACGTGGCCAACCGCCGCCAGGGGGGGCTGGAGGCCAAGGTTCGCCTGCCCCGGGATACCGGGGAGTAGGAACAAAAAAAGCCGCTCAATCGAGCGGCTTTTTTCTGGCTGGGGCTCAGGCCTTGGGGCCAGCCTGGACGATGGTCTCGGAGACGTCGTACTTGGCGAAGTTCTGCTGGAACTCGCCGGCCAGCTGGCGGGCGTATTGGTCGTACTTGTCGCCGTCGGCCCAGGTCTGCTTGGGATTGAGCAGGGCCGGGTCCACACCGGGGATCGCCTTGGGCACCGCCAGGTTGAGGATCGGCAGCTGCTCGGTCTCCACCTCGGCCAGGGCGCCAGAGACGATGGCATCGACGATGGCTCGGGTAGTGGGGATGTCGAACCGCTGGCCCTCACCGTAGGGGCCGCCGGTCCACCCGGTGTTCACCAGGTAGACCTGGCTGCCGAACGCCTGGATCCGCTCCATCAGCAGCTCGGCGTAGACGCCGGCAGGACGGGGGAAGAAGGGGGCGCCGAAGCAGGTGGAGAAGGTGGACTCGATGGCGGCACTGGAGCCGATCTCGGTGGACCCCACCTTGGCGGTGTAGCCGGAGAGGAAGTGGTAGGCGGCGGCCTCCTTGGACAGCTTGGCCACCGGCGGCAGTACCCCGGAGACGTCGCAGGTCAGGAACACCACGGCGCTGGGCTCCGCCCCACGGTTGACCTCGATGCGCTGGCCGATGTGCTCCAACGGATAGGCGGCGCGGCTGTTCTGGGTCAGGGAGCTGTCACCGTAGTCGGGCTGGCGCGCGTCATTGAGCACCACGTTCTCCAGCACGCTGCCAAAGCGGATGGCGTCCCAGATCACCGGCTCGTTCTTCTGTGACAGGTCGATGCACTTGGCGTAGCAGCCGCCCTCGATGTTGAACACCCCGCCCGGGGCCCAGCCGTGCTCGTCGTCGCCGATCAAAAAGCGCTTGGGATCGGCGGAGAGGGTGGTCTTGCCAGTGCCGGAGAGGCCGAAGAACAGGGTGGTGTCGCCCTGCTCACCCACGTTGGCGGAGCAGTGCATCGGCAGCACGCCCTTGGCGGGCAGCAGGAAGTTTTGCACCGAGAACATCGATTTTTTCATCTCGCCGGCGTAGCGCATGCCCGCCAGCAGGACCTTGCGCTGGGCGAAGTTGATGATCACCGTGCCATCGGAGTGGGTGCCATCGCGCTCGGGATCGCACTGGAAGCTGGGGACGTTCAGGATCTGCCACACCGGCTTGTTGGCCCGGTTGTAGTGCTCGGGCACGATAAAGAGGTTGCGGGCAAACAGCTGGTGCCAGGCGGTTTCGGTGCGCACCGACAGGGGCAGGTAGTGCGCATCGTCGGCCCCCACCTCCAGTTCACCCAGGAAGTGGTCCCGGCCATCCAGGTGGGCTTCCACCCGTTGCCACAGGGCGTCGAAGCGGTCCGCGTCGAAGGGACGGTTGACCGCGCCCCACTCGATGTCGGCGGCGGTGCTCGCCTCCTGTACGATGAATCGGTCCTTGGGGGAACGGCCGGTACGGTGGCCGGTTTCGACAACCAGGGCGCCGTTATCTGCAAGGCTGCCTTCCTTGCGCGCCAGGGCGGCCTCTACCAGCTGTGCGCTGGAGAGGTTTTGCCAGATCACTGACATAGGTGAACTCCTCGGTCCATTTAGTGAGTTATGCGGGCGGCTTCAAACCGCCTCTTTATTGGCCGGAAAGTGTATATCAGGCAGGCGGTAATGGCGACATGCGTGACCGCTATCACATTATATGCGGTGTAAAAAAAGCAGGGCATGGCCCTGCTTTTTGGTCGACGTCAACGCCTCAGTGCTGGGCACTGGAACCGCCGGTCTGCCCCTCCTGGGCCGCGGCGATGTCGATGGCATCGAAGCGGTACTGGGCGCCGCAATAGTCGCACTGCATCTCGATCGCGTCCTGCTCTGCCAGGATGGCCTGCAGTTCGGTGGGATCCAGGGTGACGATGGCGGACAGGCTGCGCTCCCGTGAGCAGCTGCAACGGAACACCACCGGGCCGGGCTCGAACACCTGCACCGACTCCTGGTGGTAGAGGCGACGCAGCACCTCCTCCGCCGGCAGGTCAAACAGTTCTTCGGCCTTAACGGTGTCGGTCAGCTGCTCCAGGTGCTCGAACTCCACGTCGCTGTCGACGTTGCTGGCGGGCATCTCCTGCAGCAGCATGCCGGCGGCGTGCTGGTCGTTGGCGTGCAGCCACAGCCGGGTACGCAGCTGCTCGGACTGGGCAAAGTACTGCTCCAGACAACCGGCCAGGGTGGGCTCGGTCAGCCCCACCACGCCCTGGTAGCGCTCGCCCTCTTTGGGGGTAATGGTGATCACCAGGTGGCCCTTGCCCACCATCTCCTGCAGGGTGCCGGAGGGCACCTCGTCCTGGCACCGGGCCACGCCCCGCAGGGCCTGCTGGTGGGTGCCGTTGATCACCATCAGGCGCAGGGGGCCGTCCCCCTGGATCTGCACCGCGATCTCCCCTTCGAACTTGAGGATGGCGGTCAATAGGGAGGTGGCTGCCAGCATCTGCCCCAACAACTGACGCACCGGAGCCGGGTAGTCGTGGCCGGCGATCATCTGCTGGTAGCTTTCGTTCAGTTGCACCAGTTCGCCTCGGACATCGGCCTGATCGAACAGGTAGCGATACAACTTGTCGGTCATCGTCTTACTCATCCTGGTTTTTGAAACGCATCAGCGCTCGGCGCTGCTTCTTGTCTGGCCGGCTGGCCCGGGGATCCGCGTCCGCCATCAGGCGGCGCTGCTCGGCCCGTTCGGCCCGGCGTTCGGCACTGGCCTGTGTCTCATCATAGAGGGCCTGGGCCAGGGGGGCGCTCAGGCGCTTCTCGGACAATCCGGTCACCACCACTTCCTTCTCATCCAGCCCCTGCCAGAGTCGAATGACGGCGCCGACCTCGATTTTACGCCCGGGCTTGCATCGCTGCCCGTTCACCTGCACCTTGCCTCCGGCGATCATCTCCTGGGCCAGGGGGCGGGTTTTGTAAAAGCGCGCGGCCCACAGCCACTTGTCGAGACGCACGGCGTCGATGGAATTTTGGTCGCTTCGTGGTTGTTTTGACACACTAAACCCCTACGCTTAAGAAAAAGGGGAACGCTTCACAGCAAATAAGGGGCGCACAAACTAGCATAATCGCTCTTTTTGTGCCATTTCCCCTGTAATGGGGCCCCTTGGCTTGTTGGGGGGTATGGCGTAAGTTAGCATGATGCAAGCATATTTATTGGATGTTACCGGCCCTCAGGGCCGATGACACGGACACCGTTTCCACCGCATGGACTATTCAATTCCGATCCAACGGATGCTGGCCAAAGTGCCTCAGGCATCCCTCGCCAAGGGGCTGACCCTGGTACTGGCCCTCTGTGCCCTGTACCTGGCGGCCCTGATCACCTGGCAACTGATCCCGCTGTCGGATCAGGGCGGTGCCACCTGGCGGCCCACCCCTCAGGGACAGGTCTCTGGCGGGGGCAATGCCTCTCTGGATGGCCTGATGGCGCTGGAGCTGTTTGGCCAGCCCGATCGGGAAGCGGAGCAGACCGAAACCGCCGCCCCGGTGCAGCGTGACCTCATCACCGACGCCCCCAAGACCACCCTGCGCATCCTGTTGACCGGCCTGGTGGCCAGCAGCGTCGAGGAGCGGGGCATCGCCATCATTGAAAGCAGTGGCAGCCAGGAAACCTACGGCATCGGTGACAAGATCAAGGGCACCAACGCCAGCCTCCACGAGGTGTACGCCGACCGTGCCATCATCCTCAACCAGGGCCGCTACGAGACCTTGATGCTCGACGGGGTGGAGTACACCCGGGAGCTCACCTCGGAAACCCAGCGCCTGCGAGAGCAACCCCAGGCCGCGGTGGACAAGCGCGACGACGCCGAAACCGCCCAGGCCCTGCAGGAGGCCCGGGACGCCATGCTCGACGATCCGGGCAAACTCACCGATTACCTCTCCATCTCCCCCGTCCGTGACCGTGAAACCGGCGGATTGCGGGGATATCGAATCAACCCAGGCAAGAACCGGGAGCTGTTTTTGCAGTCCGGTTTGCAGCCCAATGATCTCGCGGTGTCCATTAATGGCTATGATCTCACCAACATGAGTGAGGCCATGCAGGTGATGGCGCAACTGGCTGAATTAGACGAAATGTCCGTGATGGTGGAGCGGGAGGGTCAACTGACCGAAGTCCTGTTCGCCCTGCCCACGCAATAAAAGAATCAAGGCGAAGGAAGCACAATGAGCAACAAGCAGCGTCGACTGCCCCGGGTGCGTAACGGCATTGCCGCTGGCCTGCTGGCCGGCCTGGCCCTGTTGGGGGGGAACGTGGTGGCCGCGGACGCCCAATACGCCGCCAACTTCAAAGGCACCGACATTCAGGAGTTCATCAACATCGTTGGTAAGAACCTGAATCGGACCATCATCGTGGACCCCACCGTGCGCGGAAAGATCAACGTCCGCAGCTACGATCTGCTCAGCGAGGAACAGTACTACCAGTTCTTCCTCAGCGTGCTGCAGGTGTATGGCTATGCCGTGGTGGAGATGCCGGGCACCAACATCATCAAGGTGGTGAAGGACAAGGACGCCAAGGATTCCAACATCCGCGTGGCGGACGACGCCTACCCCGGTGAGGGGGACGAGATGGTCACCCGCATCGTGCCCCTGTACAACGTGGAAGCCAAACAGCTCGCGCCGCTGCTGCGCCAGCTCAACAACAACGCCGGTGGCGGTAACGTGGTGAACTACGACCCCTCCAACGTGCTGATGATCACCGGCCGCGCCGCGGTGGTGAACAAGCTGGTGGAGATCGTCAAACGGGTCGACCTGCAGGGGGACACCCGGGTTGAAGTGGTGCGTCTGGCCTACGCCTCCGCCGGCGAGATGGTGCGGATCATCGATGCCTTGTATCGCGGTGGCGGCCAGCAGCCGGCCACCGGCACCGGCTCCGTCCCCAAAGTGGTGGCGGATGAGCGGACCAACTCCGTGGTGATCTCCGGTGATGAGCGGGCCCGTCAGCGGGCCGCGGCCCTGGTGCGCGAGCTGGACCAGGACATGAAGAGCGCCGGCAACACCAAGGTGATCTACCTCAAGTACGCCAAGGCGGAAGACTTGCAGCAGGTGCTGTCCGGCTTTGCCGAGAGCCTGCAGCAGGACGAACAGGCCGGGGGCAGCCAGGGCCAGCGCCGTCGCAACAATGAAATCACCATCATGGCCCACGTGGACTCCAACGCCCTGGTGATCAACGCCCAGCCGGACCAGATCCAGACCCTGGAGAGCGTCATCCGTCAGCTGGACATCCGCCGTGCCCAGGTGCTGGTGGAAGCGATCATCGTGGAGATCGCCGAGGGCGACGACGTCGGCTTCGGGGTGCAGTGGGCCTCCGCCGACGGCGGCCTCATTCAGTACAACACCTTCGGCACCACCATCGGTGAGATCGGCGCCGGGATCTGGGATGCCCGGGAGATCCCCGGCAGCACCGTCTGTACCGAGAACGGCACCTGTACCGAGAACGAACCCACCCAGGGTGACATCACCGCCCTGGCCTCCGCCCTGTCCAAGGTGAACGGCATGGCCTGGGGTGTGGCGATGGGCGACTTTGGCGCCCTGATCCAGGCGGTGGCCTCGGACTCCAACTCCAACGTGCTGGCGACGCCCTCCATCACCACCCTGGACAACCAGGAAGCCAGTTTCGTGGTGGGTGACGAGGTGCCGGTGATCACCGGCTCCACCTCCGGCTCCAACAACGACAACCCCTTCACCACCGTTGAGCGGAAAGAGGTGGGGATCAAGCTGACCGTGACCCCGCAGATCAACGAGGGCAATGCGGTGCAGCTGGAGATCGAACAGGAGGTCTCCAACGTCAACGGCCGTACCGCGGTGGACGTGACCTTCGGTAAGCGTACCCTGACGACGACTGTGCTGGCGGACTCCGGCCAGACCGTGGTGCTGGGCGGCCTGCTCAATGAAGATGTGCAGGAGAGCACCTCCAAGGTGCCGATCCTCGGCGACATCCCGGTCATCGGCCACCTGTTCAGCTCCACCAGTTCGCGTAAGACCAAGCGCAACCTGATGATCTTCATCAAGCCGACCATCATCCGCGACGGCCCCAGCATGGCGGGGATCGCCGGTCGCAAGTACAACTACTTCCGCGCCGAGCAGCTCGAGCAGCAGGAGCGCGGCATCAAGCTGATGCCCAACACCGACGTGCCGGTGCTTGAGGAGTGGGTAACCCCGGACGGCATGAGCCCGGAGATCCACGAGATCCTGATGCGTCACCAGAGCGGTGAGTCCATGGCCACCCCGCTGCGTGACGAGAACGCCTGGATGCAGAAAGCCCTGGGCGAAGAGCCGGAAGCGGGCGCCGAGGCGACCCCGGAGACGCCGGTTCAGGAGACCGAGAATGAGTGACCTCGATCATCAGCCTGAGCTGGATCCGGCGATGAGCGATGAGACGGTGGCGCCCGAGGAGGCCGCCACCCACCCCAAACTGCCCTTTGCCTTTGCCCGTCGCTTCGCGGTGATGCTGGCCAAGGAGGGGGAGGAGCTGGTGCTGTTTCACGGCCCTTCGGCACAGCCCAAGGCGCTGCTGGAGGCCCGGCGCCTGGCGGGCCGGCCGCTGCCACTGCGGCCGCTGGAAGCCAATGCTTTCGACATCAAACTGACCGAGCAGTACCAGCAGGACTCCTCCGAGGCCCAGCAGCTGATGGAGGACATCGGCAAGGACGATGACCTGGCCTCCCTGGCGGACGAACTGCCGGAGACCGAAGACCTGCTGGACGCCGACGACGATGCGCCCATCATCCGCCTGATCAACGCCCTGCTGTCGGAGTCGATCAAGCTGGGGGCGTCGGACATCCACGTCGAGACCTACGAAAAAGAGCTGGTGGTGCGCTTTCGCATCGACGGCGTGCTGCAGGAGGTCCTCAAGCAGCAGCGCAAGATCGCGCCGCTGCTGGTCTCCCGCATCAAGGTGATGGCCAAGCTGGACATCGCCGAGAAGCGGGTGCCCCAGGATGGCCGCATCTCCCTTCGCATCGGCGGCCGTGCCGTGGACGTGCGGGTCTCCACCATGCCCAGCTCCCGCGGTGAGCGGGTGGTGATGCGTCTGCTGGACAAGAACCAGTCGGTGCTCAACCTCGAGCAGCTGGGGATGGCCGGCTCCATTCGCGACCAGTTCAATACCCTGATCCGCCGTCCCCACGGCATCCTGCTGGTGACCGGGCCTACCGGTTCCGGTAAGTCCACCACCCTGTACGCCGGCCTGACCGAGATCAACTCCCGGGATCGCAACATCCTGACGGTGGAAGACCCCATCGAATACGAGCTGGAGGGGATCGGTCAGACCCAGGTGAACGCCAAGGTGGACATGACCTTCGCCCGTGGCCTGCGGGCCATCCTCCGTCAGGACCCGGACGTGGTGATGGTGGGGGAGATCCGGGACCTGGAAACCGGCCAGATCGCCGTCCAGGCCTCCCTGACCGGCCACCTGGTGATGTCCACCCTGCACACCAACACCGCTTCCGGTGCCATCACCCGTCTGCAGGACATGGGCATCGAACCCTTCCTCATCTCCTCCTCGCTGTTGGGCGTACTGGCCCAACGCCTGGTGCGGACCCTCTGCTCGGAGTGCAAGGCCCCCTACACCCCCAACGCCCGTGAACGGGCGATGCTGGAACTGGGCCCCGGGGAGAACCCCACCATCTTCAAGGCCGCCGGCTGTGACCATTGCAACTACAGTGGCTACAAGGGCCGGACCGGGATCCACGAGCTGCTGGTGGTGGACGACACCATCCGCGAGCTGGTGCACGGCGGTCGGGGCGAGCTGGCCATCGAGAAGCACCTGCGTGAAACCACGCCCTCCATTCGTCAGGATGGTTGCCGCAAGGTCCTCGCCGGGGTCACCACCTTGGAGGAAGTGCTGCGGGTGACTCGGGAGGAGTAAGCCATGGCGGCATTTGAATATCAGGCCCTGGACACCCGGGGCCGTCAGGTCAAAGGGATCATCGAAGCGGACACCGCGCGCCAGGCGCGCAGTCAGCTGCGCGAGAAGCAGATGATGCCCCTGGAAGTGGTGCCGGCGGCGCAGAAGGAACAGCGCAGCGCCCGGCCTGGTTTCACCCTGTTCAAACCCAAGATCGGTGCCACGGCACTGGCCCTCATCACCCGCCAGCTGGCGACCCTGGTGGCCGGTGGTCTGCCCCTGGAGGAGTGCATCAAGGCGGTGGCGGAGCAGAGCGAACAGCCACGCCTGAAGGGCATGCTGATGGCGGTGCGGGCCAAGGTGGTCGAGGGCTACGGTTTGGCCGAGTCCATGGCCGACTACCCCCAGGTGTTCGACGAGCTCTACGTCGCCATGGTGGCGTCCGGGGAGAAGTCCGGTCACCTGGAGGTGGTGCTGGAGCGTTTGGCGGATTACACCGAGCGTCGCCAGGAGCTCAACGCCAAGCTGACCCAGGCCCTGGTCTACCCGGTGATCCTCACCCTGGTGGCGGTCTCCGTGGTGGTGTTCCTGCTCACTTCGGTGGTGCCCGACGTGGTATCCCAGTTCGAGCACATGGGCCAGGCTCTGCCGGCCACCACCCAGTTTCTGATCGACGTCTCGGAATTTCTCCAGCAATACGGGTTCTATATCTTGTTGGCCATGGTGCTGGCCTTCGTCGGCTTCAAGCAGGCCCAGCGCAATCCGGCGTTCAAGCTGCGCTGGCACGAGACCATACTGTCACTGCCCATCGTGGGCAAGGTGTCCAAGGGGCTCAATACCGCCCGCTTTGCCCGCACGCTCAGCACCCTGTCCTCCTCCGGCGTGCCCATGCTGGAGGCGATGAAGATCGCCTCCGACGTGCTGCTCAATCTCAAGGTGAAGAACGCCGTCGCCGAGGCCACCGGCAAGGTGCGCGAGGGCGCCTCGTTGCGGGCTTCGCTGCAGCAGACCAAGCTGTTCCCACCGATGATGCTGCACATGATCGCCTCGGGGGAGAAGTCCGGTGAGCTGGACGACATGCTGGCCCGGGCGGCGGACAACCAGGACCGGGAGTTCGAGTCCCAGGTCACGGTGGCGCTGGCGGTGCTGCAACCGCTGATCGTGGTCGTGATGGCGGGCATCGTGCTCTTTATCGTGATCTCCATTCTCCAGCCGATGCTGGCGATGAACCAGATGATTTAACTCTAAGAGGCATACATAGAATGAAACGTCGTACCCCTAGCCGGACCGCTCAGCGTGGTTTCACCCTGCTGGAAGTGATGGTGGTGCTGGTGATCATCGGGATCCTGGCGTCCATCGTGGCGCCTAACCTGATCGGCTCGCGCGACACCGCCAACGTACAAAAGGCGGTGACCGACATCTCCGGTCTGGAGAGCGCCCTGGGGATGTTCTACATCCACAACAACCGCTTCCCCACCACGGATCAGGGCCTCGAAGCCCTGGTGACCCGCCCCAACAGCGGGCCGGAGCCGCGCAACTACCAGGAGGGTGGCTACATCCAGCGTCTGCCCACCGATCCCTGGGGCAACGCCTACTCCCTGGTCAGCCCGGGTGAGCGCAGCCGTTACGACCTCTGCTCCGCCGGTCCCGACATGCAGCTGGGCACCGAGGACGACATCTGCAACTACAACCTGGGTGACTTCCAGTAATGAGCCCCCGCGGCCCTCGCCAGCAAGCCTCGCGTCAGCGGGGCTTTACCTTGTTGGAGATCCTGCTGGTGCTGGTGGTGATGGGCCTGGCGGCCATGTCCGTGACCCTGGTGATGGGCGGTGACCCGCGCCAGGAGGCGATGCAGAAGGCCGGCGACGAGTTTCGGGTGGTGGTCAACATGGCCCTGGAGGAGGCGGCCCTGTCCGGCGAACAGCTGGGCATCGTGCTGGACGACCCCAGCTACTACTTCGTGCGCTGGAACCTGGACTCCGAGAAGTGGGAGCCGGTCAGCGGCGATCGCCTCTACCGGGAGCGTCAGTGGCCCGAAGGGGTGGAAACCTCCCTGGAGCTCGAGGGACTGCCCCTGATCCAGGAGGACGAGGACACCGGCTCCGACTTCGGCCTCGACGAGTCGCTGTTCGAGCAGACCGAGGAGGAGAAGCGCGCCAACCCGGATCCCCAGTTGCTGCTACTGCCCTCCGGTGAGATGACCGGCTTCTCGCTGTGGCTCATTGCCGACATCCCCGGCCAGCCGGATCTCGAGATGGAGCTCATTGGCGACCAGCTCGGTCGGGTCGAGTGGGCCTACGTGCTGGAAGAGGAGGAGTGGCCATGAGGGCACAGCGGGGCTTCACCCTGCTGGAGGTGCTGATCGCCATGACGGTGTTCGCCACCGCGGCCATCGCCGTGATCAACGCCGCCAACATCCAGCTCTCGGCACTGCCGACCCTGCGGGAGACCACCCTGGCCAACTACGTGGCCCACAATCGGCTGGTGGAGGCCCGGCTGGAGAGCGATTTTCCCGATCTGGGCACCCGTTCCGGCCGCAGCGAGATGGCCGAGCGCGAGTGGCACTGGCGCCAACAGGTGATCAAGGCGTCGGACGAGAACCTGCGCCTGATCCGGGTCCAGATCAGCCTGGACGACCGTTTCGACGGCGTATTGGCCGAGGCAGAGACCTATGTGGCCAAACCGGATTAAGCCCACGCAGGGGTTCACCCTGCTGGAGATGCTGCTGGCCATCGCCATCTTCGCGGTGATCGGCGTGGCCTCTGCCACCGTGTTGCAGCAGGTGACCAAGGTCAACAGCGTCAGCGAGGAGGCGCAGCAGGAGCTGCGCGGCCTGCAGCAGGCGATGTCGATGATGGAGCGGGATTTTGGCCAGATGGTGCCCCGCACCAGCCGCGGTGTGAACTCCGATGAGGGGGGCGCCCTGTTCGAGGTGGGGGAGAACCGTTTCGGCTCCGACGCCGAGGGGATGCGCTTCTACCGCCTGGGCTGGCTCAACCCCGAGGGCCGCCTGCCCCGGGGATCCATTCAGCAGGTGATCTACCGGATCCAGGAGGAGAAGCTTCAGCGTCTCTACACCCTGTACCCGGATCCGGTGGAGGGGGAGGAGCCCCTGGTGCTGGACCTGCTCGAGGGGGTGATCAGCCTCAAGTTCGCCTTCTACCTGGAAGACAAGTGGCAGACCCAGGAGGTGGACGGCAGCGTTTTCCCCCGGGCGGTCAGTGTGGAGATCGAAACCGAGGACTACGGCATCATCCAGCGTCGCTTCTTGCTGGCCGAAGGCTTCGGCGCCCAAAGCGGCGAAGAGGGCGGTGACGACAATGGCGGCTCCGGCAACAACAGCGGCGAGTCCAACACCGGCAGTGGTTCCGGCAACGGCGGCACCACCCCGGGCGGGGCCAGTGAAGGGGAGGAGCCGGGCTCATGAGACGTCAACAATCGGGCATGGCCCTGCTGACGGTGCTGCTGGTGCTGGCGGTGATCACCACCCTGGCCGCCGGCATGACCCAGCGCAGCCAGCTGTCGGTGCGCCGCACCACCAATATGGCCGCCTTCGATCAGGCCTACTGGTACGCCCTGTCCAGTGAAGCCCTGGCCAAGCGGGTGCTGAAGCAGGACTTCGAGGACGCCGACGGCACCACCCACATGCAGCAATACTGGGCCACCGCCAACGTGGTGTATCCGGTGGAGCGCGGGCAGATCGCCGGTCAGATCGACGACATGCGTTCTTGCTTTAATCTCAATGCCTTGTCCCGGGGATTGACCCAGGAAGAGCAGAACAAGGATCCTTACCAAAAGCCCTTGGCGGGCCGCCAATTTATGGCCATGCTGGAGGCTATGGAGATCGACAACTACTGGGCGGAGCTGCTGGCGGACCGGGTGCGGGATTTCACCGACGCCGACGATCGCCAGGACGGCAGCTTCGGTGCGGAGGACGCGGAGTACGCCTCGCGTCCCATCCCTTACATGACCCCGAACCAGCTGATGATCCACCACAGCGAACTGCGGGCGGTGTTGGGCACCAACCAGCAGCTGTACCGGGCCCTGCGCGACTACGTGTGCGCCATCCCCGGTGACGACAGCCAGCAACTCAACGTCAACACCCTGCCGGTGGAGCGCGCGGCGCTGCTGGTGGGGATGCTGGAGGGCAAGCTTAGCCTCAGTGAGGCGGAGAGCCTGATCCAGGCCCGGCCCGGTGACGGCTGGGAGGACACGCAATCTTTCTGGGAGGAACCCACCATGCAGCGTTTGCAGGTGGATGCCCAGACCAAGTCCACCCTGGTGGTGGACAGTCAGTATTTTCGGCTCCGCGGAGCCGCCAAAGTAGACAACGCGGTATTTCGATTGGAAAGCGTAATGCGACGCGGCGGGAACGATAGCCTCACCGTTCTGACCCGCCAGTATGGAGGCCAACAGTGAGCGAACGATTGGTGATCCGCCTGGGCAGCGATGCCGGGCAGTCGATCCCCTGGATTACCTGGTCCGAAGAGCAGCAAACGGTGATCAGTTCCGGGGTGTTACCCGGGGCCGACGGCCTGTCCAGCCTCAGTGAGCGGGCCGGCGGCCGCCCGGTGGAGGTGCTGGTGGACAGCAGCGCCCTGACCCTGACCGAAGTGACCCTGCCGGCCAAGGCCCAGCGCCAGGCCCTCAAGGCCCTGCCCTTCATGCTGGAGGACGAGCTGGCCCAGGACGTGGACCAGCTCCACTTCGTCACCGGCCCCCGCGAGGGGGATCAGCTGTCGGTGGTGGCGGTGCCCCACGGTCAGTTGCAGCGCTGGCTGGGTTGGCTGGAGCAGGCCGAGCTGCCGGTGAAGAAGATCGTCCCCGACGTGCTGGCCCTGGCCCTGGTGGAGGAGACCGAACTGTCGGTCCTGCAGCTGGAGCAACAGCTGCTGGTGCGCAGCGGGGCGGGAAGCGGCATGGTGCTGGAGCCGGACTGGTTGGCCCTGATGGCCGACAACCTGCAGGGGGAGGGGCGTCCCTGGGCGCTGTTTACCCCCCTGGAGCTGCCCGAAGGCATCGAGGCGGCGCCTCAGCCCCTGGAGTTGCCGATGCAGGCCCTGGCCGAGGGCTTTGTCCGTACGCCGGTCAATCTGCTCACCGGCGCCTATGCCCCGGCCAAGGAGTTGTCCAAGCTGGTGTCCACCTGGACCCGAGTTGGGATCGCCGCTGCCGTGGTGCTGGTGCTGGTGCTGGCCCATCGTGGCCTCTCCTGGTATCAGCTGGAGCAGGAGCGTACCGCCTTGCGGGCCGAAGGGGAGCGGATCTACAAGCAGCTGTTTCCCCAGGAGCGCCGGGTGCCCAATCCCCGCAGCCAGCTGGAAGCCAAGGTACGCGCCCTGGGCGGTGCCGGCGCCAGCGGTCAGCTGTTGCCGATGATGGCGGACCTGGAAAGCGCCTTTGCCCAGTTGCCGGAGGTGCGCCCCACCGGCATTCGTTTCGATGGCAACCGTTCCGAGATCCGGCTGCAACTGACCGGCAAGGACTTTGCCCAGTTTGAGCGCTTCAAGGAGCTGGCCAGTGCCCACTTCAACGTGGAGTCCGGGGCCATCAACAACGACCAGGATGGCGTCAGTGGCGTCATGACCTTGAGGGCGAAAGGATGAACAAGTATTGGCAACAGGCCCAGCAGTGGTGGAGCGACCGCACGGACCAGGAGCAGCGCCTGCTGACCCTGCTGGCACCGGTGCTGGTGATCGGGTTGTTCTACTGGGCGGTCTGGTCGCCCATCGCCAACGGCCTGGATCAGGCCGAGCGGGCGGTGCAGGCGGAGCGGGTGGCCCTGGGGCAGATCAAGGACAACGCCAACCGCTACGTCAGCCTGCAGCGGGACAGCGGCCCGCGGCCCGGAGGCGGCAACCTCAGCCAGGTGGCTAGCCGAACCGCGGCCACCAAGGGGCTGACCATTGCCCGGATGCAGCCCCAAGGGGATAAACTGCAGCTGTGGCTGGACGACACCCGCTTTGAGACCCTGATGGGGTGGCTGGCGGAGCTGCAACAGCAGCAGGGCGTGACCGTTGAGGCGCTGGACATCACCGCCGCCAACGATCCGGGTTTGATCCAAGTACGACGGCTGCTGCTGGCGCGGCCGTAACGGAGGACGAGTGCGAGTGTTGAAATACACCCTGCTTGGGGTGGTGCTGTATTTGATGTTTTTGTTGGTCAACGTGCCGGCCGCGCTGGTCTGGCAGTTGGCCCCCCTGCCCAAGGGGGTAAATGCCGCCGGGTTGAGCGGCACCCTGTGGCAGGGCCAGGCGGACCAGCTGACCGTGGCTGGCCGGCAGTTGGAGCAGGTCAGCTGGGAGCTGCACCCCAGCCAGCTGCTGATGGGCCAGGCCGGGCTCAGCTTCCGTCTCGGCGGCGGCGTGGCCCGGGGCGAAGGCACCCTGAGCTACGGCTTCGGTGGCCTGGAGGTGGACAGCCTGCGCTTCAGTGCGCCCCTGCCCTGGCTGCTGGGCAACACCCGCCTGCCGTTTCGCACTCAGCTCAATGGGGCCGCCACCCTGAGCCTCAATGACAGTGCCCAGGGCAGCCCCTGGTGCGACCGCCTCAGCGGTCGAGTGCTGGTGGACACCCTGGATGTGCGCAACCAGTTTGGCCAGTTTCCCCTGGGTAACCTGGCGGGCACCCTCAGCTGTGAGCAGGGCAACCTCAAGCTGCTGATGGATGAGGCGGAGAACGAGATCGGTGTCCAGGGCCAGGCGATGCTGCTGGCGGACAACCAGGTGCAGGTGGCGGCCAGCATCCGGCCCACCGACGCCCAGCCGGAAGACCTGCGCAAGGCGCTGGCCTTCCTCGGGCAGCCCGATGGCGAGGGCGCCTATCCCTTCAACTACAACGGCCCCATTCCTGGCCTGTAAGTCCCGAGGCGAGGCATGAGCAAATCGGACAAACCGAAGATCCTCGCCGCCGAAGTGGTGGCCCAGAGCCGGCTGTTCACCGTCGAACAGCTGGATCTGCGGTTCTCCAATGGCGCCCACCGCCGCTACGAGCGGATGAAGGGGGCCAACCGGGGGGCAGTGATGGTGGTGCCCATGCTGGACGCCGAAACCATGTTGCTGGTGCGGGAGTACGCCGCTGGCACCCACAGCTACGAGCTGGGCTTCCCCAAGGGGTTGATCGATCCCGGTGAAGAGATGCTGATGGCCGCCAACCGGGAGCTGCAGGAGGAGATCGGTTACGCCGCACGGGAGCTGACGCACCTGATGCAGGTTTCCCTGGCGCCGGGTTATTTCGCCAGCCGGATGGAGATCCTGCTGGCCCGGGATCTGTTCCCCAGCCGGCTGGAGGGGGACGAGCCAGAGCCGCTGGAACTGGTGCCATGGTCCATTCACGAAGTGGATAAACTGCTACAACAGCAGGATTTTTCTGAGTCCCGGTCGATCAGTGCCTTGTTTTTGGCCTTGAAGCAGTTGAAACTTACACCTTAACAGCGTTCGTCCAAGATAAGGTGGTGGAGCCGTGACTCACCTGCAATCCTTGCTTGAACCGGTGATGACCATCGCACGGGAAGCGGGACAACAGATCCGGGGCATCTACGAGGCGGGGGAATACCAGTCCCTCACCAAGTCCGACAATACTCCGGTCACCTCGGCGGATTTGGCCGCCCACGAATCGATCCTCTCTGCTTTGCGGGCCCTGACCCCGAACATCCCCATCCTGTCCGAGGAGGACGCCGAGGTGCCCCTGGCCGAGCGGCGCACCTGGCAGGAGTACTGGCTGATCGATCCCCTCGATGGCACCCAGGAGTTCATTGCCCGCAGCGGCGAGTTCGCCGTCAATATCGCCCTGGTGCGGGATCACCGGCCGGTGCTTGGGGTGATCTATGCCCCCATGAGTGAAACCTGGTACTACGCCTGCCAGGGCGGTGGTGCCTTTAAGCGCCAGGGTGAAACGCGCCAGGCGATCCACGCCCGCGTGGTGAAGCCCGGTGACGAACTGCGCATCGCCGTCAGCCGGCGCCAACGCAAGGAGGCGGTGATGGAGCGGCTGGATGAGCAGCGCCGTTACTTGCTGCTGCCCTTTGGCAGCGCCTCCTTGAAATCCTGCATGGTGGCGGAGGGGGAAGCGGACTGCTATCTGCGCCTGGGCCCCACCGGTGAGTGGGACACCGGCGCCTCGCAATGCATCGTCGAGGAGGCGGGCGGGCGCATTGTCGATACCTGCTACCAGGCACTGAGCTACAACAAGCGGGAGACGCTGGAGAACCCCAACTACATGGTGCTGGGCTCCCAGGCGCTGCCCTGGCCGGAGATCCTGCCACCGGGGCCGGAGTGCTTCTTCGATTGATCAAAAAAGGCGGGGACTCCCCGCCTTTTTCAGTTCTGCGTTGCCCGTTCGTCGAGAAACTGATGCACCGCGTCCGGTGCGCCCTGGAAGAGCACCGGGGCACTCTGCTTCTCCAGCTGATAGCGATACATGGGATCGTAATACTGGGTCAGCATCCGGGCGATCCAGCCCCGATGCCCGGAGACGTCACCGCTGCGCCGCTGCAGCGCCAGGGCGTCGGTCATCCGCTGGCGCAGGTCCTGATGCAGGGCGCCGCCTAAGCGTCGCCGAACCCGGTCCAGGCTGCCCAGCAGGTAGGTCTCAAAGTCCTCAAAGCCGCATTCAGAGTCCTGAGCCTGGTAGTCCTGGGCCATGGTGACCACGTAATCCTTGGTGATCTGGTCGATGCGCACCTCGTCGTCCACCTCCAGCAGCACCCGCGGCGCCGCCACCATGGCGTTGAACAGCTCAAGGGGGATCGACTCCCGACCGATCAGCCGGCTCTCATCTTCCAGCAGCAGCTGACGGTGGCCGTCCTCCTGATGGTGCATCAGGGCGATGGCCAAGGTGTTTTCGAAGTCGATTTGGCTGGGCTGACCGCCCAGGCGGCGACCGAAACTGGAGCCACGGTGGTTGGCCAGCCCCTCGAGATCCACGCTGTCGCGCCGCTCATTGAGAAAGTCGGTTTTGCCGCAGCCGGTCATGCCACCGAGGATCACCAGATCCCCGTGCTGCGCCACCTGTTCGGTCTGAGCGATCAAGTAGCCGCGCATCCCCTTGTAGCCCCCCTCGATGTAGGGGCGGGTGATCCCCGCTTCCGTCAGCCACTGCTGGCTGAGCTGGGAGCGCAGGCCACCGCGGAAGCAGTAGAGCAGGGTCTCGGGTTGGGCGCTGACCTGGCTGAGCCAGGCGTCGATGCGGGCCTGTTTTACCGGGCCCTGTACCAGCTGGTGACCCAGGGTGATGGCTGCCTGCTGGCCCGCCTCCTTGTAGCGGGTGCCCACCTGCTCCCGCTCGCTGTCGGTCATCAGCGGCAGGTTGATGGCGCTGGGGAAGGCGCCCTTGGCAAACTCTACCGGCGCGCGCAGATCAATCAGTGGCACCCCACTCAGCAGCAGCGGGCGATATTCGCTGGCGGGTAACCGGGTCATGCCCGCAGCTCCACCCGGGGGCCGTCGCTGGGGGCGGACAGCCGGCCAATGCAGCCGTGGGGCAGCCCGGCGGCGGCCAGGCAGGCCTCCAGCTCCGGGGCAGCGTGCTCGCTGACGGCCACCAGCAGGCCTCCGGAGGTTTGCGGGTCGCAGAGGATGGCCCGCTGCTCGTCGCTGAGGGGGCCCAGGTGCTCGCCGTAGCTGTCGAAGTTGCGGCCGGTGCCCCCGGGGACGCAGCCCTGGGCCAGGTAGTGGGCCACCTGATCGAGCAGGGGCAGGGCAGCAAAGTCGAGCTCGGCGTGCAGGTCTGCGCCCTGGCACACCTCAATAAGGTGGCCCGCCAGACCAAAACCGGTGACGTCGGTCAGCGCTGAGACGCCGTCGATGCGGGCCAGGGCGGTGGCGATGGTGTTGAGTTGACACATCGCCTCGATGGCGATCCCCTCGTGCTCCGGCGCCAGTTTCTTCTGTTTCTGCGCCGTGGTGAGGATCCCCACCCCCAGAGGTTTGGTCAGGTAGAGGCGATCCCCGGCCCGGGCCGTGTCGTTGCGCTTGAGCCGGTCCAGGGCCACCTGGCCGGTGACCGCCAGGCCAAAAATGGGCTCCGGGGCGTCGATGCTGTGGCCTCCAGCCAGGGGGATCCCGGCGTCGCGGCAGGCGGCTCGGCCGCCGTCCACCACCTGCTGGGCGATCTCCGGGGCCAGGGTATTGACCGGCCAGCCGAGGATGGCGATGGCCATCATGGGGTTGCCGCCCATGGCGTAGATGTCGCTGATGGCATTGGTGGCTGCGATGCGGCCGAAGGTAAAGGGATCATCGACGATGGGCATAAAGAAGTCGGTGGTGCTGATGATGCCGGTGTGCTCATCCAGCGCGTACACCGCGGCGTCGTCCCGGGAGGCGTTGCCCACCACCAGCCGGGGCTCCGGCACCTGGGGCAACTGGCTGGCCAGGATGGTGTCCAGCACCTTGGGGCTGATCTTGCAGCCGCAACCGGCGCCGTGGCTGTACTCGGTGAGTTTGATGGGGCTCATGGGCAATCTCGTTACGTCGGGGAAGGGGCATCATACCCCATGGGCATTCAGGGCGTCTCCTGTCTGGATCCCGGCCACAAAATTGGGCAAAATTTCCCCTCAAATCAACTTGGTGGCTTGAGCCCCCTCAGACGGGGCGCTAGATTGTCGCCCATACCGGCCCCTCCGGTTTTCGCAGTACGGAGTTCCCATGCAGTTCAAAACCCTCGGACTGGCCCTGTGTGCGCTGTTGCTCAGCGCCTGCAGCGATTCCAGCTCCACCAAGAATTTTACCGGCACCCTGCGTTTCGCCACCTTCCACGTGGACATGGCCTACGACAACAGCCAGGGCTACAACCAGCTGCTGGGTGAGCTCAGTGCCCCCGCAGCGCAGCAGCCGGAGCGACTGCGTAACCTGGCGGCGGTGATCCAGCAGCGCTACCAGGAGCGCCAACCCGATGTCCTGCTGCTGACCGGCTTCTCCACCGACATGCTCGGTGAGGTGGCGGACGACACCGCCATCCGCCTGTTCCAGGAGAACTACCTGGCCGTGGCCCAGGGGCCGGATCTTGACCCCATCAGCTACTCCCACTACCTGGTGGCCACCACCAACTCCGGATTCCGGATGTCCGGTCATGACGTCAACGGCGACGGCCGCGAAGGGCAGCTGCCCGAGGACGCCCAGGGACGTGGCCATTTCCACGGCCAGGACGCCTTCGTCCTGTTGTCCAAATACCCCCTGGACGCCGGCAATGCCCGCACCTTCCGTGACTTCAAGTGGCAGGACGTCAACCAGGCGGTCAAGCCCAACCACGCCGATGGCAGCGCCATGGACCAGAACACCTGGGAAGCGATGAGCGTCATGTCCACCAACTTTGTCGACGTGGCCATGCGCCTGCCGGACGGTCGCCAGATCAGCCTGCTGGCCACCCAGCTCGAGTCCCAGTGGCCCCGGGACGGCTCGGACTACTCCGACTTCCACCACAAGCGTAACGGCGCCCAGCTGCGGTTTATCACCGACTACATCAGCTCCAAGTCCTCCGATGCCGATTACCTGGTGGACGACGAAGGGCGTCGCGGCGGAGTGAACCTGAGCCGCCCCTTCGTGTTGATGGGCAACCTCAACAACGACGAGGACCACTACGCCAAGACGGTGACCGTGGGCGAACGCCAGAGCCACCGCTTGAACAACGGGGCCATGGCCCAGATGCTGACCTACAGCGAACTGCTGCGCTACAACGGCAACGTCAACTACGACCCCAACACCCCGGGCAGCACCGCCGGCGATCTCTACGCCGGTCAGACCGATTCCAACCACTACCACCCGCTGGTGTGGACCGGTCTGTACGGCGCACGGATGGACTACGTGTTGGCCCACAATGACCTGAGCATCGCCGGCAGCGGGATCTTCTGGCCCCTGGACGGGGAAGACGGCTTCCAGTGGTTCTACGACGCCGAAGGACAACCCGACCCGGCGCTGAGCTCCCACCAGCGGCTGGTCTGGGTGGACATCGATTTCGGTCGTTCGAAGTAACCCAATTGCATTGAAAAAGGCGCCGTCAGGCGCCTTTTTTCGTTTGATGGCTACCCGGACTCAGAGCCAAACTCAGCCAACAGGGCATCCAGCACCCGCTGTGGGGCTTCCAGTTGGGGGTAGTGACCCACACCGGGCAAGGTGACCAACCGATGCTGAGGGCAAAGCTCGGCAAAGCGCTGAACCAGGGAGGCCCCTGAGATGGGGTCCGCCAGGCCATCGATCAGGGTGACCGGCACCTCGGTGCGTTGCAGGGCGCCCACCCAGCGGTCGCGATGGGCTTTGCGCTCCGCCATGTAGTGCAGCAGGGCCGGCAGCACTTGCCGACCGCTGCACTGGTTCAGCAACTGCCACAGCACCTCAAGTTCCGCCTCGGCCGGCGGGGTTTCACCCCAGATCCGTTTGAGGCTCTTTTCGAATCGGTTCTGGCCCAAGAGCTTGCTCAGCAGGGGGCCGAGCGGACCGGCCATCAGCCGCTGCACCGGCAGGGGCTGATGGGCCTCGGGAAACAGCCCACCGTTGAGCAGGGTTACCTCGGTCCAGTGGACCGGGCTGTGCCCTTCAAGCTGGCGGGCCAGCAGTTCCTGGGCCACGGTGTCCCCGTAGTCGTGGGCCAGCAGGGCTGCTGACTCGATCTGCAGATGGGTCATCAGTTCCAGAAGCAGCTGGGTCTGCTCGCCGATGCGATAGGCGTGAGGGTGAGGCTTGTCGCTGAGGCCAAAACCCAGCAGGTCCGGCGCAACCAGGGTGAAGCGCTCGGACAGGGCGGGCCACAGGGCCCACCAGTCCCAACTGGCGGAGGGGAAGCCGTGGATCAGCAGCAGTGTGGGTTTGCCCGGCCGGCTGTGGTGGCGATAGAAGAGCCGATGCCCCTGCCAATGCCAGTACTCGCCCTGGGCCTGCCACTGCTGAACGCTGGGAACCATGCGGCCTCCTTGGGATGAAAAGCACTCACCCGGCCAGGGGCCGGGTGAGGTTTGGGGTCAGGCGAGCTGGGCGTGGGCCTGGGCCCTTAAGCTCTGCCACTGTCGCTTTTGCTGCTCAAACGCCTGGTGCAGTTCGGTCAGTTGCTGGCGGGCACTGCGGTCCAGCTCGTGTTTGTGCAGCTTGAGCTGGCGCTGCTTCTCACCGTAATAGGCTTGCAGGCGCGACAGCAGATGATCGTACTCCGCTTCCAGCTTGGCCAGCCACTCCTGGGCGGTATGGTGATCGGCTAACAGACGTTGGCTGGACTTCAGTTGCATCGCCAGTCGAGCGGACTCGATGCGATCGGCCGGCACCCGGCGCAGCCCCTTGGCCAAGCCAAGCTTCTCCAGGCCGCGAATGAGCCATTTTGTGGGGTCGAAGTGCCACCAGCGGATCCCGTTGCGGTAGTCGTACTCGAAGGTGTGGTGGAAGTTGTGGTAGCCCTCGCCAAAGGTCACCAGTGCCAGCACGCCGTTGTCCCGGGAGCTGTGCTGATCGCTGAAGGGCTGGGTGCCCCAGATGTGGGCCAGGGAGTTGATAAAGAAGGTGCCGTGGTGCACCAGTACCAGGCGCAGTACCCCGGCCAGCAACAGCATGCCAAGCACGTCTCCGGTGAACCAGCCCACCAAAGCCGGCAGGCCAACGTTGGTGGCGAGCACCCACTTGCCGTAGTGGTTGTGCTGGTTCATCACCACCGCATTCTTCTGCAGATCCCGGACGTTGTTGTAGGTGGACTCGGTCAGCGGTTGGTACTCCCGCAGCATCCAGCCAATGTGGCTGAACCAGAAGCCGCGACCGGCGGAGTAGGGGTCGCGCTGGTTGTCGTCCACGTGTTTGTGGTGGCGACGGTGATCGGAGCTCCAGTGCAGGATGCTGTTCTGCAACGCCATGGCGCCGCCAATGGCCAGCAGCCACTGGACCACCGGGTGGGCCTGCCAGGCTTTGTGGGACCAAAGCCGATGGTAACCGGCGGTGATGGAGATGCCACTCCAGAGCCAGAACAGCAGGGCGACCCAGAGGGCTTCGGCCTGGTAACCCACCAGGAAACCGTAAAGGGGTACCAGCACCAGGGCACCCAGCAGGGTGAGCGCGAACAGCAGATTGTTAACCAGGATCAGACGGGGCTTGTTATCGGACATGTTGGAATAATGTTTTCAGCTTACAACTGTTAGCCATTTTCTTCAGAAACGCCGAAAAAGCAAGCGCGACGGAGGTCGGGATGCGAAAAGGCAGGGAACAGGTTACTATCTTGCTGATTTGCCGAACGGGAACGACATCATGGGGATCCGAGCCCAGCAGAAAGAAAAGACGCGCCGTGCGCTGGTGGAGGCCTCCTTCAACCAGCTCAGCGCCGAACGCAGTTTCTCCAGCCTGAGCCTGCGGGAAGTGGCCCGAGAAGCGGGCATCGCGCCAACCTCTTTCTATCGCCACTTCAAAGACATGGAAGAGCTGGGGTTGACCATGGTGGACGAAGGGGGGCTGACCCTGCGCCAGTTGATGCGTAAAGGCCGGCAACGGGCGGCCCAGGGGGGCAGCATCATCCGGGTGTCCATCGAGACCTTCCTGGAGTTCATCGATTCCAACCCCAATGTGTTTCGCCTGTTGCTGCGTGAGCGCTCCGGCACCTCGGCGGCGTTCCGCTCCGCGGTGCAGCGGGAGATCGAACACTTCATTGCCGAGCTGATGGAATACCTGCAGGCCAACGCCGGGCTGACCGTCGAGGTGGCGCACGCTCAGGCCGAAGCCATGGTGATCCTGGTGTTCAGTGCCGGCGCCGAAGCCTTGGACATGACACCGAAGAAGCGCAAGGTGCTGGCGGAGCGCCTGGTCCTGCAGCTGCGGATGATCGTCAAAGGGGGCGCGGCACTCTGACCGGCCGCGCCATCCAAAAGGGGAGCCTGAGGCTCCCCTTTTTCGTAATGGCTTAGCGGCGCTCCAGCAGCACACCCGCTTCCATATGGTGGGTGTAGGGGAACTGGTCGAACAGCGCCAATCGGGTGATCTTGTGGGTCTGCCCAAGGGTGTTCAGGTTCTCCAGCAGGGTATCCGGGTTGCAGGAGATGTAGAGGATGCGGTCGTACCCCTGCACCATCTTCTCGGTAGCCGGGTCCAGCCCGGAGCGGGGCGGATCGACAAAGATGGTATTGCAGTCGTAGTCGCCCAGCTCAATCCCCTTGAGGCGTCGGAAGGCGCGGACACCGTTGATGGCGTCGGTAAAGTCCTCGGCGGACATGCGCAGGATGGTCAGGTTGTCGACGCCGTTCTTGGCGATGTTGTACTGGGCGGCTTCCACCGAGGGTTTGGCCAGTTCGGTGGCCAGCACCTTGCGGAAGTTCTGGGCCAGAGCAACGGAGAAGTTGCCGTTGCCGCAGTACAGCTCCAGCAGGTCGCCGCTGCTGTCGCGGGTGACGTCCACCGCCCACTCCAGCATCTGCTCCGCCACCTTGCCGTTGGGCTGGGTAAAGGAGTTCTCAATTTGACGGTAGTGGTAGGGTCGGCCATGGACCGTCAGTACCTCTTCGACGTGGTCCTGTTCGAGGGTCAGCTTCTGCTTGCGGGCGCGACCGATAAAGTGCACCCGATGGCCCCACTGGGCCCGCAGTTCATTGATGGCCGCCGCCCATTCGTCGTCCAACTGACGATGGTAGAGCAGGCTGATCACCAGCTCGCCGCTCAGGGTGGAGAGAAAGTCCACCTGAAACAGTCTGCGGCGCAGGATGGGGTTGGGCCGCAGCGCCGCCATCAGCTTGGGCATGTACTCGTTGATGAGTGGGCTGGCGGGCAGGTACTGCTCGACTTTCACCTTGGCCTGCTGGACTTGATCGAACATGATGTAGTCCAGATCGTCGCCATCGTGCCAAACCCGGAACTCTGCCCGCATACGGTAGTGCGCCGGCTCGGAGCGGAACACCTCCAGCTCAGGGGCAGCAAAGGGGGCGAACATGGCGCGCATGCGCTCACACTTGGCCTCAAGCTGTTGGTCATACTGTCGGGGATCGAGGGCAGCCAGATCCATGAGGGTCTCCACAGGGCAACGTCAAAGGGGGCAAATTCTAATCAGCCCCGCCGCCAAGTCCAGTACCAATGACGCTCTGGGTTTCAGTATGACTGCTTTGGCCACTTCCGGGCAGGCCGCGACAACGGCCTGTGCTTTCAGTAGGATCAGGGCCAGCCAATTGCAATGAATACTGAACACCCCATGGGCGCCATCTTAATCTTTGACTCTGGACTGGGGGGCCTGACCATCCATGAGCACATCCGTCAGGCGCTTCCCGACCGTCCGGTACGCTACCTGGCGGACAACGCTCGCTTTCCCTATGGCGAGCTGGCTCCGACCGAACTGATTGATGGCTGTGTTGCGCTGATTCGACAACAGGTCGAGGCCCACCCCATCGATCTGGTAGTGATCGCCTGTAACAGCGCCAGCACCCTTGTGCTGGAGGCCCTGCGCGCGGCCATCCCCTGCCCGGTGGTGGGCGTCGTGCCCGCCATCAAGCCGGCGGCGGCACTGAGCTACCAGAAGGTCATCGGTTTGTTGGCCACCCCGGGCACCGTCCAGCGCCCCTATACCGATCAGCTGGCGGCGGACTTTGCCGCGGATTGCCAGTTGCTGCGTCTGGGCAGCAGCGAGCTGGTGCGCCTGGCGGAGGCCAAACTCAATGGGCAGAGCGTTGCCACCGGCGAGGTGGCCCGGATCCTCACCCCTTTTACTCAAGGCGATCTCCGTCCGGATGTGGTGGTGCTGGGTTGCACCCACTTCCCGCTTCTTAAGGAGGAGATCGCCCAGGCCCTGGGGCCCCAGGTACGTCTGGTGGACTCCGGGGCGGCCATCGCCCGTCGCGTGAGTCAGTTGCTGGCCACGGATAAGCCGCTAACGGGCGATAAGCCTCAAGGCGTCTTTATCCATACCGGCACGGCGCCCGGGGCGGCATTAAATGCTTATTTGGCGAAGCAAGGGCTCTCCACCCACGAAAAAGCGCTGTTTTGAACACCACATTGACCGTGAAACACCCATCCTGATGGATGTTTGGTCACTCAGTAAGAAATTCGACAAATCCCCCTTGCCGGCGCCGAATCCCGCCCTATAATGCGCTCCCTGTCGACGGGGCACAGCGGGAAACAAAGCGCTGCGCTGCCAGAGGGCCCCAAGGGGTGCTGGTTAAAATGTCGACGGTCGGATGGGAAAGTTCAAAGCGGCCCTTGACGACGACGGAGGAAAGCGTAGAATGCGCCTCCTGCCTTGAGAGAGGCAACGCTCTTTAACAATTAGTCAGACAATCTGTGTGGGCACTCACGCGGGATTGAGATTTCATCATTTATCTCAATGCTAACTGAGTGACACCAAGTTAATTCAGTATTCATTGAGTAGGTC
>NZ_JAHVHV010000005.1 GCF_019802085.1 Ferrimonas balearica | reverse complement strand
GACCTACTCAATGAATACTGAATTAACTTGGTGTCACTCAGTTAGCATTGAGATAAATGATGAAATCTCAATCCCGCGTGAGTGCCCACACAGATTGTCTGACTAATTGTTAAAGAGCGTCGTCCCGTTAGGGACAGGAGGCGTATTCTAGTGAATCCTCCCACGCCGTCAAGGGTCAGTGCGAAACTTTCCTTTGCGGCCGACCAAATCCCTAAGGACCGGGTCGGTCGTCGTGGCGGTTTTACCGGTTAAGCCCGGTGCCGTGCCCCGTCGACAGGGAGCGCATTATAGGGAGCGAATTGCCCGGCGCAAGGGGTTTTTCGACAATTGATTCCGAGTGGCGAAAGATTCGCCTCCCCAGGCAAAAGTGACGGTTTTGTGGGCATCGCGCGGCCATTGTGGTGAGATGGCGTTTTTCCACGCAAAGGAGTGCGGTGCCGATGAAGCGGCTCGAAGCCATTGAAGTGTTCTGCCAGGTGGTGGAGCTGGGCCAGTTCAGCGCCGTGGCCCGCCAGCAGAATCTGTCCACGGCGATGGTCAGCAAACACATCACCCAGCTGGAGGCCCACCTGGGGGTGCGTTTGTTTCATCGCACCACCCGCCAGGTCACGGTGACTGAGGTAGGGCAACGCTACTACGACGAGGTGCGCGGCCTGCTCAGACAACTGGCCCAGGCAGACCAGAACGCCGCCCAGCAGGGGCAGTTTCCCACCGGGCGGCTGACGGTCAGCGCCAGTTTGGAGTTCGGTTCCCAGTACCTGGCGTCCATGATGGCCGGCTACCAGCGACGCTATCCCCAGGTGCAGGTCGACCTGTCACTGACCAACCGTACCGTGGATCTCATTGCCGACCGGGTGGACCTGGCCATCCGCGTGGCCCCATTTCTGCCCGACTCCCGTCTGATTGCCACCGCCATTGCCCACACCCACCTGGGCACCTGGGCCAGTCCCGAATACCTGGCACAGATGGGCACTCCGGCGCGCCCGGAAGCCCTGGCCCAGCATCGCTGTCTGCTCTTTACCGAAACTCCCCGGGGTGAGCAGTGGCTGTTTCAACACCAGGGAGAGGTGCGCAAACAGCGACTGCAGTGGCACCTGGCGTCCAATAACGGCCGGGTGTTGAACGACATGGCCGCCATGGGCGAAGGGATCGTCCAGGCCCCGGATTATTCGGTGGCCGAGTACGTTCGCCAGGGCCGGCTTGTCGAAGTCCTCGCCCCCTGGCGCATTCCGCCCATCGCCATCTCCGCCATCTATCCCCAGACCGCGGCCCAGCACCCCAAGGTGCGCACCTTCGTCGAGGCCCTGAAGGCCCATTTTGCCCGGCCACGCTGGTGAGCGTCTTGCGCCGGGCGGGAGTCAGCGCTCGGCGGTGCACTCCAGTTCAACCCGGGCATCCAGGGCCAGGCCGCCGGTGGCGAAGGCGCTGCGGGCCGGCAGGGGGGCCTGGTTGAAATAGGCCCGGTACGCCTCGTTGGCCAGGGGCCACTCGTCAATGTCCGCCAGCATCACGGTGCACTTGCGCACGTCGGTGGCACTCATGCCGTGTTGGCGCAGCACCGCATCCATATTGGCCAGCGCCTGGGTCATCTCCGCTTTGATTCCCCCCTGCACCACGGAAAACGTGCCCGGCAGGTTGCCGATTTGACCGGAGAGGATGAGCTGTTCCCCCAACGCCCGGGCGTCCGAAAAGGGCAGGTTCATCTGCTCAACACCGCGGTAGATGAAGCGACCGTTCTTCAGCACATGGCCGATGTCGCGGGTGTTGTGGATGGCTTCGATGGGGTCGGCATTGAGCACCAACAGGTTGGCCTTCTTACCCACCTCGATGGCACCAAACTCCGCTTCCCGGCCGAGCAGCAGGGCACCGTGGTGGGTGGCCGCCTGGATCGCCTCGAGGGGACTGAGCCCGCCCCGCTCCACCAGCAGCACCAACTCATCGTGGATGGGCGGGGTGGGATCCTCGAGACTGATCCCCTGGTCGGTGCCGGCGGCTATCCGCACCCCCGCCTGGTGGGCCCGCTGGACAAAGGCCACCCCGGCCAAATCGTTGTTGATGTACTTGGGCGTGGCCAGGGTGCGACTGAGGCGGTCGAAGATCACCAAAGTGGCGTCGATGATCACCCCTTGGCGTTTGAGCTCCGCCAGCAGCTCATCCACCTCGGCGCGCTCCAGCATGGCCGGTTCAAACACCTTCTGGCTGGTCCACCGCTGATAGGCCTGGTCGGTCCAACCGGGGAAATAGGCGGCGTGGGACACCCCGTCCATGCCCGCCTCGGCGGCGGAGACGGGGGAGGCGGGATTCACGTAGAGGTGAGACCAGGCCTTGAGGCCCTGGCGATGGGCCTCCTCCACCAAAGGCGCCATCAGCGCCTTGGGCACGTTGCGGTAGATTTTGATGCCGGTAGCCCCGGCCCCCTTGGCCTGGGCCAGCAGCCTGGGCAAGTCGCTGTCACTGGTGACCGAACGGATCCAGGGGGTCTGGCCCGAGGTAAAGCCGGCACTGGAGGCCACGGTGCGGGGATCGGTAAAGAACGCCGGCCCGGCAATGATGGCGGAGTAGAAGAGATCCGGCCCATCGATGCGGTCCAGCAGGGTCTGGCGGGCCAGGTAGCCCAGCACCCGGGCATCGCCCCCCATGTCTCGCACTGCGGTGACGCCACCGTGCAACAGGTGGCGCAGATTGACGACGTTGTCCGCCACATCCTCCCCCTGGTCCGGCGCGGTGGCCAGGTGAACGTGACTGTCGATGAGCCCGGGGATCACGTGCTTGCCGGTCAGCGCCACCACGGTCACCCCGTCGGGCAGGGGCCGACTGCCGGTGGGGTAGATGGCGGCGATGCGGTCCTCCTCAAGCAGCAGGGTCTGGTTGGGCTTGGGCGGGTTGCCCCGGCCATCGATGACGGTTACGCCGGTCAGGGCGGTATGGGGGGCGGACCAGGCCGCTCCGCACAGGGTGGCGGCCAGCAGGGCCAGGGTGGCCGGCAGTGTTCGCATGGGTCTTCCTTGATGGGTGGTCAGTGTCCTGTGGGTAGATGGTAGCGTTGGGACGAGCGAGGAAAAAGCGGACGCGAGGGAAAAGATTATTTACCCAGAGTAAAAGGTATTTGTTTCTTGCCCCCCTTTATTCACTGGATGGCGATGCTCTAAGGTGGAACGACAGTCAAGCGCAAGGAGCGACAGCATGACCACGGATCGTCGAACGTTCATCAAACAGGTGGGCCTGGGGGCCGGTGCCCTGGCCCTGGGCTTGCCGGCGCACGCTTCGCTCTCCCCACTCTGGCCGGACTACGACCGGGGCATGGTGATCGACGGTCTCTGTCTGCCCTTTGATGCCGGGCAAACGAACCTCAGCCCAGCGCAACTTGCGGCGTTCAAGGCCAGCGGCATTACCGCCGTTAACGCCACCATCCCCTACCCCGGCGACGACTTCGACGCCACCGTGGCCAAGATCGCCAACACCCAGGCACTTATCCGCCGCCACCCGGATCACCTGCGCCTGGTGACCCGCACCGAGGATCTGCGCCTGGCCAAAGCCCAGGGGCAGCTGGGGATCATCATCGGTTTCCAATCGGTAGAGATGTTCGCCGACCACGAAGACGCCATGGCCACCTTTGCCGGTTTGGGCGCCCGCATCATGCAGCCCTCCTACAACGGCCCCTCTCCCATCGGCACCGGCGGTCTGGCCTCGGCGTCCAACGGGCTGAGCGAGGCAGGACGCCAATGGCTGGCAGCCGCGCAGCAGCACGGGGTGCTGGTGGATCTCTCCCACGGCAACCGCCAGACGGTGCGCGACGCCCTGGACCAGGCCCAGGCACCCCTGGCGCTGACCCACACCGGCTGCAACGCCATCTATCGCCACCCACGCAACAACGACGATGCCGAGCTCAAGCGGGTCGCCGAAGGCGGGGGCGTGGTGGGGATCTACCAGATGCCGTTTTTGGATGGCGGCCAGGGGGAGCTGACCAAGGAGATGTTCCTGGCCCACCTTAAGCATGCCCTGAACCTGTGCGGTGAAGACGCCGTCAGCGTTGGCAGCGACCAGGGGATCGAGCCCATCGACGACGGCCCAGAATACCGTCAGGCCCTTAAGGCCGAAGTGCTGGCCCGCCGCGCCGCCGGGATCTCCGCCCCGGGAGAGAGCCCGGATCGCCCTCCTTTTATCCCCCACTACAACAACCCCCGTCGCATGGAGTTGGTGGCCGCCGATCTGGCCGAACTGGGCTACCCCTCTCGGGTCATCGACAAGGTGATTGGCGCCAACCTGGCAAGGGTGTTTGCCGAGACCTGGACCTGAGACCCCCACACCTAAACCCGCGGCAACTCCCCACAAAGGCCACACATTGGACATTTAGCCATCCAAAAGGCTGAATGTCCGTTGACAGACGTCCAGACGCCCCCATACACTGCCCCCACTCCCGGGCCCGAGCGCCCAGCCACCCAGAGTCCTGACAGAACGCACCATGATAAGACTGACCGCAGTATCCAAGTCCTATCGCCAGGGCGACCGGACCATCGAGGCCCTCAAGCCCCTCGATCTCCACGTCCCCGCCGGCACCATCTTCGGCATCATCGGCAGCTCCGGTGCCGGCAAGAGCACGCTGATCCGCTGCGTGAACCTGCTGGAGGCCCCCGACGCCGGCCAGGTGGTGATCGACGGTCAGGACCTGACCACCCTGAGCCCCAAGGCCCTGCGCCAGGCCCGTCAGCACATCGCGATGATCTTCCAGCACTTCAACCTGCTGGCCTCCCGCACCGTGTTCGACAACGTCGCCCTGCCGCTGGAGCTGGCCGGCACCCCCAAGGCGGAGATCACCAAAAAGGTGACCCCCTTGCTGGAGCTGGTGGGCCTGGCGGACAAGGCGGACAGCTACCCGGCCAACCTCTCCGGCGGCCAGAAGCAGCGGGTGGCCATCGCCCGGGCCCTGGCCAACGACCCCAAGGTGCTGCTGTGTGACGAAGCCACCTCGGCCCTGGACCCGGAAACCACCAAGTCGATCCTGACCCTGCTCAAGGAGATCAATCAGCGCCTGGGCCTGACCATCCTGCTCATCACCCATGAGATGGAGGTGGTCAAGCAGATCTGCGACCGGGTGGGCATCATCGATCAGGGCCGGCTGATTGAGCAGGGCGAGGTGGGCCCCTTCTTCGCCAACGCCCAGACCGAGCTGGCCCGACGCTTTATCCGCTCCACCCTGCACCTGGACATCCCCGCCAGCTACAAGGCGGCCCTCAGTTCCACCCCCGGTGAGAATGGCCTGCCACTGATCCGGCTGAGCTTCCACGGCGACAGTGTGGACGCCCCGGTGATCACCCAGGCGGCCAAGCGTTTCGGCATCGACATCAGCATCCTCAGTGCCCAGATGGAGTACGTCGGCGGCACCAAGTTCGGCCTGATGCTGGCGGAGCTGATGGGCCCGGCCAGCGCCATCGACCAAGCCACCTCCTACCTGGTGGAACACAACATCGACGTGGAGGTGCTCGGCTATGTCCAATGATCTGATCCCCCTGCTGTGGGGCGCCACGGTGCAGACCCTGCAGATGGTGTTCCTCTCCGGCTTTATCGCCGCCCTGGCCGGGATCCCCCTGGGGGTGGTGCTGCACCTGACCAAGAAGGGCCAACTGCTGCAAAACGCGCCGGTGAACCGGGTGCTGGGCATGCTGGTCAACGCCGGGCGCTCCGTGCCCTTTATCATCCTGCTGGTGGCCATCATCCCCTTCACCCGATTGGTGGTGGGCACCAGCATCGGCACCATGGCGGCGGTGGTGCCGCTGACCGTGGGTGCCATCCCCTTTATCGCCCGCCTGATCGAAGGGGCCCTGATGGAGGTGCCCGCCGGCCTGGTGGAAGCGGCCCAGACCATGGGCGCCAGCCCGGCCCAGATCATCACCAAGGTGTTGCTGCCCGAGGCCCTGCCGGGGATCGTCAACAGCATCACCATCACCCTGGTGACCCTGGTGAGCTACTCCGCCATGGCCGGTGCCGTGGGCGGCGGCGGCCTGGGCGACGTGGGCATTCGCTACGGCTATTACCGATTTGAACTGGACGTGATGCTGGCCACCATCGTCATTCTGCTGGTGCTGGTTCAGGCCCTGCAAAGTGCCGGTGACGCCCTGGTTCGGCGCATCGACCACCGTTAATCCCTATTCCTATAACGACAACACAGAGAGAACTCCGATGAACGCATTTCGCTCCCTGATCGCCGGCGCCGCTGCGCTGGCCCTGACCGCCTGTGGCGGCGGCAACGACGACGTCCTCAAGCTGGGCGCCATGGCCGGGCCCGAGGCCCAGGTGGCCGAGGTGGCCGCCAAGCTGGCCAAGGAGAAGTTTGACTTGGACGTGCAGATCGTGCCCTTCACCGACTACGTCACCCCCAACGCCGCCCTGAACGACGGCAGCATCGACATCAACGCCTTCCAGCACCGTCCCTACCTGGAGGGTCAGGTGGAAGCCCGGGGTTACGACCTGGTGGCCGTAGCCAACACCTTCGTCTACCCCATCGCCGCGTACTCCAAGAAGATCAAGAGCCTGGATGAGCTGACCCAGGGTGCCAAGGTGGCCCTGCCGAACGATCCCACCAACCTGGGCCGCTCCCTGGTGCTGCTGGAGCAACAGGGCCTGCTGACCCTCAAAGCCGGTGTGGGCATCGCCGCCACCCCCCGCGACATCGTGGAGAACCCCAAGGGGCTTGAGATCCTGGAGCTGGAAGCGGCCCAACTGCCCCGCGCCCTGCAGGACGTGAGCTTCGCGGTGATCAACAACACCTTCGCCGGCCAGGCCGGGCTGACCCTGGAGCAGGATGGCCTGTTCGTGGAGGACAAGGAGAGCCCCTACGTCAACCTGATCGTCGCCCGCACCAACAACCAGGACGACCCGCGCATCGCCCAGTTCATCGAGGCGTACCAGTCCGACGCGGTGTACAACAAGGCCCTGGAGCTGTTCAGCGGCAACATCGTCAAGGGCTGGTAAGTCCCAGGCGAGCCCGACACCCGATCCAAAAAAGGAGGCCCCAGGCCTCCTTTTTTATTGGGCTTACCCCTTGGGCGGGCCGAAGCTGATGAAGATGTTGGCGGTCAGGCGACCGCTGCCGGGATTGGCGTCGATGTCGGTGTCCGGGTTGACCTGGATGGAGTGGAGCAGGTTGCCCGGGTAGATGGCCAGGCGGTTTTGCCGGTAGTCGATGCGGTGATAGCACTCGTACTCGGCGTTGCTCTGCACCAGGTAGCGTCCGGGCTCGGTCATCAGCCGGTCCAGGCCCGGCTGGGCCGCGGCGAAGTAGGCCTCGCTGCGCGCCGGGGAGACCCGCTCAAAGCCGGTGCTCCGGTGGCGAAACAGCGCCGTGGCGCCGTGGGGGCCGGGATTGAGGTAGTGCAGCAGGGCGAAGTAGTAGGGCTCCGGGGTGTCGAAATGGGGCAGGCGCTGCAGCGGCACCAGGTCCGCTTCGTTTGTGGTCACCAGGGAGAAGCTGAAGCCCCGGGGCTTGAGCGTCAGGCCCGGCGGCACCTGGTAGTGCTGGCGAATGAGTGGCACCGCCCGGTTGACCACGTCGATGACGTAGGAGGGGGGCAGCGGCGCCCGCACCCCCGGGTAGAAGGCCCCCTGGGCGGGCGCGAAGCGGGCCTGCTCGCACGCCACCTGGCACAGGGGCGCCACCGACTCGGTGGCCTCGTCCACCACCAGGACCGGCGTCCTCTCCTCCCCCACCCGCTGCACCTGCACCGGCCAATGGGGGCTCAGGGTCACCACCCGCCGTTTGGGATCCATCACATCCGGCGTGACCACCCTCAGGCCTCCGTTTTCGACGGGCAGTAGTGGCGGATAAAGTCCATGTGGGGCGGGTGCGCCTCCACCTTGCGCTTCACCGTGGCCCGGATGTTGCCCAGGAAGGCCTCCAACTCGGGATCGCTCATCATGTCGACGATGGGGTGGTAACTCTTGGGCAGGATCCCCTGCCCCATCATCACCTGGATCCAGGAGCTCTCACCAAACAGCTCGTTGCCGTGCTTGTAGACCTTGGCGGCCTCGGAAAACATCTCGATGCGGTGGGCCAGGGACTCGGGTACGTCCATGGTGCGGCAGTGGTTCCAGAAGCGGCTGTCGGTGCGCTCGGTGACCTTGTAGTGCAGCACGATAAAGTCGCGGATGTTCTCCATCTCCTCCAGGGTCTGGGCGTTGAACTCGTTGATGTCCGCCGCCACCAGGCCACCGTTGGGGAACAGCTGCAGCAATCGAATGATGCTGCGCTGGATCAGGTGGATGCTGGTGGACTCAAGGGGCTCCAAAAACCCGCTGGAGAGGCCGATGGCGACGCAGTTCTTGTTCCAGTGCTGACGCCGGGTGCCGGTTCGAAAACGGATCACCCGGGGCTCGGTGAGCATCTCCCCCTCGAGGTTGTCGGTCAGCACCTGCTTGGCCTCGTCGTCGCTCCAGTACTTGCTGCAGTAGACGATGCCGTTGCCGGTGCGGTTCTGAAGGGGGATCCGCCACTGCCAGCCCGAGGCGTGGGCGATGGAGCGGGTGTAGGGGGGCGGCGTGCCCACCGAGGTGGTCTGCACAGCGATGGCCCGGTCACAGGGCAGCCAGTGGCTCCAGTCGTCGTAGCCGGTGTTGAGGGTCTGCTCGATCAGCAGGGCGCGAAAGCCGGTGCAGTCGATAAAGAGATCCCCCTCCAGACGTTCACCGTTGTCCAGCACCAGGGCCTCGATGTGGCCGTTCTCGCCGTTTTGCGCCACCTCGACAATCTTGCCCTCCACCCGGCGGGCGCCGTACCCCTCGGCAAAGCGACGCAGGAATTTGGCGTAGAGGGTGGCGTCCATGTGGTAGGCGTGGTTGAGATCCTGGTTGGGCAGCACCGCAAAGCGCCCGGCCCGGCCAGCCAGGTGTTCGGTGCAGTAGTCGCCGATCTCAGACACCATCCCCTTCTGCTGCCCCTTGACCCAGAAATGCTGGAAGCCGCAGGCCCAGCAGTCCTTGCCGAGGAAGCCGAAGGAGTGCAGGTAGTCCTGGCCCCGCTCCCGCCAGTTCTCAAACTGGATCCCCAGTTTGAAGGTGGCGTTGGTGGCCGCCATCACCTCCGGCTCTTTCAGGCCCAGCAGGCGGTGGAAGATGTGCAGGGTGGGAATGGTCGCCTCCCCCACCCCGACGGTGCCGATCTGATCCGACTCCACCAGCACCAGATCGATGGTTTTGCCCATCAGTTTCGACAGGGCCGCGGCCGCCATCCAGCCGGCGGTGCCACCACCGGCGATCACCACCCGAGTCTTCTTTCCTTCCATGACTGGCTCTCCCTCTTTTGCGCCGGTGTCGCCCGGCTTATCGTTTGAGTTTGTTGGTCAAATCCGCTCGCAGCTTGCGGGCGTTCATCTCGTCCAGGGGCGTGGACAACCAGCCCCGGGCCGCCTCCGGCAGGTGCGCCAGATCCTCTGGCTCGGCGTCGAACACGTAGTGGTCGAACATCGCCTTCCAGGCCTGACGCTGGGCCTTGGGCAGCGAGCGCAGGGCCAGGATCCCGTGCAGCAGCGCGTTGTTGGGACGGCCCAGGTAACCCGGTGTGTCCCGCCACCAGTGGGTCAGCAGCACATTGAAATCCGCCTCACTGCGCACGTGGTGCCACCACATGCTGGGCAAGAAGAGCACATCCCCCGGGGCCAGTTCGGCGGTCAATGCCGCGGCCTGGGCCTCGGCAAAGCGGGGAAACCGCTCAAGATCCGGCGCATCAAAGTCCACCAGGCTGATGTCCTGGCCGCCGGGGGCGAACTCCATGGGGCCGATGTAGAGGTTTTTCACCTGCTCCGGCGGGAACAGGGTGAAGGTGCGCCTTCCTACCAGGTTGCAGGCCAGGTTATGGGGAAAATCGAAGTGGGCGGCGATCCGCGCCCGGTTGCCCAGCCACAGGTGGGCCATGGGGCGCACCCCCTCCAGGCTCAGCCGATGTGTCGGCGCCAGGCCCGGGAAGTAGTGGTCCAGATCCGTGGAGCCCACGTAGACCCCGGCCGGGTCCGCCTGGCCCTGCTGGGCAAAGAGCGTGTCAAGCACCTTGGCCAGGGGCAACTTGCCCGCCTGGTAGTTGAAGCCGTCCATCGCCTCGTTGTAGAACACCCGCCCCTTCTGCTCCGGCGGCAGGTAGTAGGCGATGACCGGATCCCCGCGGTAGCCCTCCAGCAGCAGCCGGGCCGCCTCGTCATCACTGCGCAGCCCCGCCTGCACCAGGGGCCAGTCCCGACACAGACCCCGGATCACCAGGGGGGTGTCCCTGTCCTGGATGAGGGCATCGAGACTGCTGGCCGTCTCGGCGGCGATGGCCTCCACCGGCGTGATGGCGTTCATCAGGCGGCGCTCTCGGCCAGGCGGTCGTTCACCACCTGCATCAGATCCCGCACCCGGGCCTGGGAGGCCAGGCTCAGGTAGATCGCCTGCAGGTAGCCGGCCTGGTGCAGCGCCTCCAGCGCCGGGCCGCCCAGCTGGGCCAGGGTCGATTCGTTGATGGTGTAGAAGCCGATCATCTGGTGGGAGTCGCCGTTGTCCAGGGTCAGCTCCAGGGTGAAGGCCTCCAGCAGATCGTGGGTCAGCAGGGCATCAACAAAGCCCTTGCTGTCCTCCATCCCCTGGTGGATCACCTCCAGCATCTCGGCCATCTCGTCCAGGTAGGGGGTGTTGCCGCCGTAGGGTTGGAACAACGGCTCCCCCTCGGTCAGGCTCACCTTGGGATGGTCCAGGTCGATGTGGATCACCCGCTGGTGAACCGCCATTCCGTCCTCCTGCACCGTCTGCTGACCGATAAGGAAGGGTTGCCGACGCACCGTCAGGGGCACGTAGGAGGCGCGCCAGCCCTGCTCATCCAGGAACAGGTTGTCGTCGCGGCGAAAGCCAAACAGCGCCACCGGGTGGAACTGGCCGTTGCCCGGGTCCTTGTAGAAGAAGATGGGGTAGTGGGCCTGCACCGCACGAAACTCCTGGGGGAAGGTGGGGGTGAACCACTGGTTGTCCCCCAGCTCCGCCCCGTGGCGGGTGATGATGCGCAGATCCTGGTGTTCAACGCTGTTCAGTAAAACGGGTTTGCCCATGTGCCTCTCCCTGGTCGTTGTTGTTGGTTTGGGGTTTAAATCTTTGAAAATCCGAATTCCTGCACCTTCTCCAGCAACGCCCTGTTGGTGGGGAGGGTGCGCATGAGCGCCTCGGTGCGCTGGCGGTTCTGCTCGAACAGCTGGTGCGCCTGGCGCTGGTGTGAGGGTTTGCGCTGAGCCGGCGGCTCGGTGACAAAGCCCATGCCGTACAGCACGTACTGGTAGCTGGCGGCGGGAAACAGCGGTCGCTTGTATTCGATGTCCGACTCCGACGGCGCCTGGTGACGCCACAGTGCCAACAGGGCCTGCAGCGACTCGGGCACCGAGGCGGCGTCGCGGTGATCCCGCCAGTAGTCCGACAGCTCTCGCTGGCTGATGACGTAATGCAGCTTGAGAAACTCGATGATCTGCTGCCAGTGCAGGCGATAGCGGCGGTTCACCCGCGCGGCCACCGTCGCCATGGTGGCCCGGGTGGGGGGCAGTTGCTCCGCCACCAGGGTGGCGGTCTGCTCGATCATCGCCAGGGCCGAGGCCTCCAGCGGTTCGATAAAGCCCGCCGCCATGCCGATGGCCACGCAGTTGCCCTGCCAGCACACCGCCCGATGACCGGGGTTGAAGGCGATGGTGCGGGCGTCGCTGACCTCCCGGCCCAGGTAGCGGCGCAGCACCGCCTCGGCCGCGGCCTCGTCGCTGTGGGCCGCGGAGTACACCACCCCCACCCCGCGCCGGGTGGGCAGGCCGATGTCCCACACCCAACCGGCCTCGTGGGCGGTGGACAGGGTGCAGGAGGCGATGGGCGCATCGGGGCGCTCGTAGGGCAGTTGCACCGCCAGGGCGCGGTCATTGAACAGCACCGAGCGCTGCTCGATAAAGGGCACCTTGAGCTGCTGCCCCAGCAGCAAGGAGCGGATCCCGGTGCAGTCGATAAAAAGATCCCCCTCGATGGGGCCACGCTGGCGGGTCACCACCGCCTGGATCCCACCCTGATCGTCGGGACAGACCCGCTCGACGTGGTCGCAGACAAAGTGCACCCCGAGCCGCTCGGTGCAGTGCTCCTTGAGCAGTTGGCTGAACTTACCGGCGTCCAGGTGGTAGCCGTAATTGAACTGGAAATGGTATTGCGGCGTAGCCAGGGTCTTGGGGGCCAGGTGCGCGTCGGCCACCGGCCCCTGACCGCACACCGCCTCGGCGAAGCTGACCTGCTGACGGTGGGGCAACCAGTGGGGCGCGATGTCAAACTCCGGCTGACCCACCGGCAGGGTAAAGGGGTGGAGATAGCGGTCCGGCTGCGCCGACTCCGAGCGCCATTGCCGAAACTCGGAGCCCTGCTTGAAGCTGGCGTCGCAGCGCAGCAAAAACTCGGTTTCGCTGATCCCCAAGGTGTTCAGGGTCTGACGCATGGAGGGCCAGGTGCCCTCCCCCACGCCGATGGTGGCCACCTCGGGGGATTCGATAAGGGTAATGTGGAGCTTGGGCTTGGGGGCCAGTTGGCCCTGGTCGACGTTGTGGTGGGCCGCCAGCAGACCGGCGGTCAACCAGCCGGCGGCCCCGCCACCGACGATCACCACCCGCTCGACTCGCTGCTGCGTCCCTACTGCCATGTCCTTGTACTCCTTGTCAGCCGGTCGCGCAAAAGGCGACTCGGCCGCGGTCTGCCGCCGCATCAGCGGCAAAAAGAAACCGCTTTCATCCTGTGGTCCACCTTACTACAGGGGTCCGGTGAGGCCAACGGTTTTGCCCCGCCGACCGGTCATAAAAAAGGGGGCAACACACCGCGTTGCCCCCATGGGAGATAGCCAATGCCGGGCCGTTAGAAGGTGTAACGGGCACCGAGGCTATAACGAGCACCCGTTTGGGTGTAGTTGAGCACCTGGTTCCAGGCTCGACCGTGCACCCGTACTTTCTCGTCGGTGACGTTCAGGCCTTCAACAAACACCGTCAGACCCTTCAACACCGGGATGTCGTAGCTGACGCTGAAGTCGATCTGGTAGTACTCCTCGGTGTACTGAGGGTTACCGCCGGTCCCCTGGCCGGTGGAGTTCAAGAACTCGTCCCGCCAGTTGTAGGCCACCCGGGCCTGGAAGCCGTAGTTCTCGTAGAAGGCCACCACGTTGGCGGTGTCACTGATCCCGACGATCACCTCCTGCGGCGCGTCACCTTCGCGGCCCAGGTTGGCGTTGTCGTAATCTTCCCCCGCGTCCACCAGGGTGTAGTTGGCCTGCACCCCGAAACCGGTATCCCAGAACAGGTGCTGTATCGCAAACTCCCAGCCATCGAAGTCCAGCTCGTCGCTGGTGTTGCTCGGACGGTTGATGAGGAAGTCCATCAGCGGGTCATCCGGGCCACCGAGTATCTCCACGTTGCCGTTGGCCTCGTTGACGCTCACCAGCGGGCTGGGGTTCGGGGAGTCCGGACCGTAGTTGTCCAGGATCCACTGGCGCTGCTCCGGTGCGGTGCTGGCGCCGTTGGCGATCGCTTCCTGCACCAGCAGGCCGGCGGCCGGGTTGGTGATGCCGTTGACGTTCTCATCGAACGGGGTGTTGTCGATGAAATTGGTCACGTCCTTGCGGAAGTAGCCCACGGAGACGTAGCTGGCTTCGTCGTAGTACCACTCGGCGGAGAGGTCGTAGTTGGTGGACTCGAGGGGCAACAGGCCCGGGTTACCCCCGCTGCCGCTGCCGCCACCCCGGTTGGCCAGGGTACCCAGCACGGTGCCGCCCTGGATGGAGACGTAGTCCGGTCGACCGATGGTCTCGCTGTAGGCCGCCCGCAGGTAGAGATCGTCCATCACTTCGATGTTGAAGTTGACGTTGGGCAACCAGTAGTCGTAGCTCCCGGTACGGGTCTCGAACACGCTGCCGCCAGTGCTGTTCAGGGCGATCTCGGTCTCGGCGATCCAGGTGGCGCTGTCGTACTCCACCACCTTGGCGGTGGAGGTCACGTCGGTGTCCTCGTAGCGCAGGCCGATGTGGAAGTCGTAGGGCATGGTGCCCCACTCACCGACGTAGTTGTACTGGAAGTAGGCCGAGATGGACTCCTCCAGGGTGTAGCGGTCGGTGTCGAAGTTGGTGGTGGGGCAGAAACCGTTGCCACAGTCGCCCACAACGCTGGAGGCGTAGTTGGCGGCGGCGTAGTTACGCACGGCGTCGAAGTCCCACAGGAAGATGGTGTTCAGCGGCATGGTGCTGGCGCTGCCCTGGTAGAGGGAGAAATCGCCTTTGGAGCCGTCGAACTGGTCCAGCACCGTCCCTTCCGGGAACCAGGCCGGGTCCAGATCCCCCGGGCCACCCACGCCGCCCCAGTCGTTACGCTGAACGTTGGAGGACTGGGTGCGGTTGTCCACGTCGGTCATGGCCAGACCGAAGTCGATGCTGCCGCCATGATCGAACAGGTACTCACCGAACAGCTGGGTCTGTTCAATCTCGGAGCGGTTCTTGTTGTAGCCGAACACCGAGCCGGTGACCCGCATGTCGGTGGGGTCCAGCGGGTTGTCCATGCCCACCGCCAGCACCGGGATCTCACCGGTGAAATCGGTGGCGGCGCTGTTACGGATAAAGGCCGCGGTGCTCAGGGTGTTGCTGCTGCCCCAGGGGCTGTTGGGGGTCTCTTCGGCGTAGGAGTTGTGGTAATCCAGCTCCAGGCTCAGCTTATCGTTGACCGCCCAGGTCAGGTTGATCCCCAAGGAGCCGCTCTCGTCACGGGTGCCGAAGTCACCGGCGGCCATGGAGAGATCCGCGCCGCCACCGGGGTAGGTTTCGGAGTAGATAAGGGGTGAGGAGACCGGTCCGTCGCTCCAGGTGTTTTCACTGGGTACGAAGGTGAACCAGGCGGACACGTCGTTGAACTGAGTGTCCACGTCGTTGCGCATGTAGGTGTAATCCACGGTGGCGCGCAGCGAGTCGATGGGCTCGTACTGCAGCACCAGCTGACCGTTGGTCCGCTTACGCTGCTGCTCTTCGAAGCGGTAGACGGTGGTCTGCGGGACGCTGTAGACGTCGTCGTCACCGGGACGGTTGATCTGGTTGTCGTCCTTGGGCACCCCGCCCCACTCGGCGTTGTTGCCACTCCAGTCCTGGTCGACGATGCCGGGGAAGCTGCGCCAGCCGGTGCCCACCTGGGCCTGACGGTTGCCGCTTTCCCGCTCCTGGTAACTGGCGGAGATCAGCACGCCGAACTTGTCGTCGGCAAAGGTCTGGGAGTAGAGGCCGGAGACCTCGGGGGTGATGTCGCCATCGCGGCTGGAGTCGTCATCCACCGCCTTGACCCCGAAGGTGGCCTTGAGGCCCGGGGAGTTCAGCGGACGATGGGTCAGCACGTTGATGGTGGAGCCGATGCCGCCGGTGGGGTTCTTGGCCTGGCTGGTTTTCTCCACCACCACGGCGCTCACCGCCTCGGAGGCGATGTTGGCAAAATCGAAGGAGCGCGAGCCGGTGGTCACCGGCATCTGACGCTGGTTGAGCATCACCAGGTTGTAGTCCGGACCGAAGCCCCGTACCGTCACCCGGCTGCCTTCGCCGTTGGAGCGGTCGATGGACACCCCGGTGATCCGCTGCAGGGATTCCGCCAGGTTGGTGTCCGGGAATTTACCGATGTCCTCGGCGTTGATGGCGTCCACAACGCCGTCGGAGCCGCGCTTCATGTCCATGGATTTGACCAGGCTGCCGCGGATCCCGCGCACCTCGATCACTTCCACCTGGTCCGCTGAATCCTCGTCGGCCGCCACAACCGGCACGGCGACGCCCATCCCCAGTGCCAGTGACAAGCTGGTGGCCAGCTTGGTCCGTTTAAAGGTTACAGAGTTCATCCCCTCTCCCCTGTCGAGTCGTTTCTCTGGTACAACTTTCTGTTTTTAAAATCCGGTCGACGGAAACATGTACCACTGACTCATCTTTCCAATCCCTTGAGCGCAAAATGAAAGCGCTTACATTCAACCTAAGTGAGATGGTGCCATATGTCAATGAAATGTTGACTTTTTGTTTATGCGGCCATTTTTTAGATTAATGTTCTGATTTTTATGGAAATTTAAGACAGGAATGCGCCGGGGATCCGCCTAGGGCTCCCCGGTCAATGAGGGTAAAAACCGAAATAATGTTGCGGTCAGATCTTGCCGACGGAGTCGCGCACCACCAGCTCGGGCACGAACTCACCCACCACGGTCACCTCGCCTTTCTGATAGACGTGTTTTAGCACCCAAAGCGCCGCCATCTGCCCCATCTGGGCGATGGGGTTGCTGACGGTGGAGAGTTTGGGGGTGGTGTACTGGGGGAAGCGGACGTTGTCATAGCCCATCACCGAGAGATCGCTGGGCACCGACAGACCCCGCTCCATGGCGGCGGCGATGGCGCCGGAAGCCATGCCGTCGTTGGCACAGACCAACGCGGTGAAGGGACGGCCCTGCTCGAAGAAGCCGTTCACCCCGGCCCGGCCGCTGTCCTCCTGGAAGTCGCCCTCGAAGAACAGCGCCTCATCAAAGGCGAGCCCCCGCTCCGCCAGGGCCCGTTTATGGCCGGCCAGGCGCTGGCGCACATCCAGCTTGTAGAGGGGGCCGGAGATGTAGGCCACCTGCTGGTGCCCCTGCTCCAACACATGCCGGGTGGCCAGGTAGCCCCCCAGTTCGTTGTCCAGGAAGATGCAGCGATCGGCGATGCCGTCCACGTAACGGTTAATGAGCACTATGGGGGTGTCCCCCCGGCACAGCTCCACCAGGTAGTCGTCGGACACCGACTCGACGTCCAGGATGAGGGCATCACAGCCGCGGTTGAGGAGAAACTCCACCCCCTCCCGCTCCTCGGCCTCGTTGCCGTGGCCGGCGGCGATGATCACGTGCTTGCCCGCTTCGCGCAGGGCGCCCTCGATCTTCGCCATCATGGTGCCGTAGTAGGGCCCCTCCAGCTGGGAGACCAGCACCCCGACGCTGTCGGAGCGGTTGGAGGCGAGGGAACGGGCGATGGCGTTGGGCCGGTAATCCAGCTTCTCCATCGCCTCGAGCACCTTGCGCCGGGTCTTTTCGCTGACCTTGGCGTTGTTGTTGACCACTCTGGACACGGTCGCCAGTGAGACTCCGGCCATGACCGAAACGTCGTAGATGGTAGCCATAAGTAATCCGATTCACTCTCCAAACGTGGGCAGTCTAACACTAACTTATTGAGTCAAACCATTGGTTTGCATGGTCATCTTCTCCACCTTGTGGGCGTCGAGCTTGTACCAGCGCATCACCACCGCCACCACCAGCGAACCGATGGCCGGGTAGAGGGTGAAGGAGATAAGGATCCCGGCGGTCGCCTCCGGGGACTGGACGCTGTCCGGCTGGTAGCCGTAACCGGCCAGCAGCCAACCGGCGGCCGCCCCGCCCACCGCCAGGCCCAGCTTGATAAAGAAGATCACCGAGGAGTAGACCAGGCCGGTCACCCGCACCCCGGTCTTGTACTGACCGTAATCCACGGTGTCCGCCATCTTGGCCCACAGCAGCGGGGTGGCCATGTTAAACAGGCCGCACCAGAGCATGTAGGCGCCAAAGGCCAGGCCGTGCTGTTCCGGGCCTATCCAGTAGGCGCTGACGCAGGCCAGCGCCGCCAGCAGCTGCAGCCCGATGTAGGCCTTCACCTTGCACACCCGCTTGGCCAGGGGCTGGGCGGACATGCAGCCGATGATGTTGGCCACCATCCCCAGGGTGATGAACAGAGTGATGCTGTTCGGCGCCCCCAGGTAGTACTTGACGTAGTAGATGGCCAGGGTGGTCTTGAGCACGTTGCCGGTGAGCAGGAAAAACGCTGCGACGCAGAGCACCCGCCACTGGTCGTTCTGCCACAAGGAGGCGAACAGGGTCTTGAAATCCCCCTCCTGCTCCGCCGGCGGATGCAGCCGCTCCCGGGTGCCCCAGAAGCAGGCCAGGAACAGCCCTACCCCCAGGCAGCTCATCGCCATCATGGTGAGCTGGTAGCCCTTGGCCTTGTCCCCCTGACCGAAGTACTCCACCAAGGGCAGGGTCAGGCTTGAGACCAGCAGGCCGCCGAGCATGGCGAACACAAAACGGTAGGATTGGACCGACACCCGCTCCTTGGGATCCGCGGTCAGCACCCCGCCCAGGGCGCAGTAGGGGATGTTGATGGCGGTGTAGACCATCATCAGCGCCGTGTAGGTGACAAAGGCGTACACCATCTTGCCCTGGGGCGAGAGATCCGGGGTGGTGAAGGCCAGCACGCTGATAAGGCCAAAAGGCAGGGCAAACCACAACAGGTAGGGGCGGAACTTGCCCCAGCGGGTTTGGGTGCGATCCGTGATGCTGCCCATCAGGGGATCGGTCACCGCGTCGATGATCCGCACCACCAGGAACATGGTGCCGACAAAGGCCGGTGAGATCCCGAAGATGTCGGTATAGAAGTAGGTGAGGAACAGCATCACCGTCTGGAACACGATGTTGCTGGCGGTGTCCCCCAAGCCGTAGGCGATCTTTTCCTTGGCGCCAACCATGTGCGACTCCTTGCGCTTTATCGTTTTCGTTATGGCGTTTCAGTCCGGGACTGGATGAAGTCCCGGTAGGCCAGGCCGCTGTCCTTGATGATGCGTCGCTGACTGGGATAGTCAACGTACACGATCCCGAACCGTTTGAGGTAGCCCTCGGCCCACTCGAAGTTGTCCATCAGGCTCCAGGCGAAGTAGCCGCGCACGTCCACCCCCTGCTCGATGGCATGATGCAGCGCCTCCAGATGGCGTTGGTAGTAGCGGGTGCGGTCCTCATCCTGCACCCCTTCGCCCTGCCACTGGTCCGCCATGGCGGCGCCGTTTTCTGTGATGTAGACCGGTGGCAGGGGGTAGCGCCGGTGCAAAGAGACCAGCAGATCCGTCAGCGCCTGGGGGTAGACCTCCCAGCCGATGTCGGTGCGCTCCACCGCCTCCAGGTGGACGGTCTGAAAGGGCGCATCCGCGGCCGCCTGGTACACCTCCCGGGTGTAGAAATTGACCCCGAGAAAATCCAGCGGGTGCCCGATCACATCCATGTCGCCGGGTTCGATGGTCGGTTTCACCGCTTCCGGCAACGTCTCGATGATCTCGGGGTAGCGCCCCTCGAACAGCGGCCGGATGTACCACTGGTTGATGTAGTCGTCGGCGTAGGCCGCCGCGGCCCGGTCCCCCTCGCTGTCGCTGTGGGGGTAGCAGGGGGTGAAGTTGAGCACGATGCCGCTTGGGGTGTCGGGGCAGTTGCGCTTGAGGACCGCCATCGCCAGGCCGTGGGCCAGCAGCAGGTGGTGGGCCGCCTGGCGCCCGTAGGCGGGCTGGGCCAGCCCCGGGGCGTGAATGCCCACTTCGTACCCCAGGTAGGCGCTGCAGAAGGGTTCGTTCAAGGTGGCGTAGGCGTGGACCCGGTCGCCGAACAGACGGCTGGCCTTATCGGCGTACTCGGCGAAGCGGTAGGCGGTGTCCCGGTTGAGCCAGCCGCCGGCGTCCTCCAGGTGCTGGGGCAGGTCCCAGTGGTAGAGGGTGACGAAGGCCTTGATCCCCCGGGCCTTGAGCCCATCGAGCAACTCGAGGTAGAAGCGGGCCCCGTCCGGGTTGACCGAACCGTCCTGATTGAGCAGCCGGCCCCAGGAGATGGAGAGGCGATAGGCGTCCACTCCGAGGGACTGGATGAGGTCCAGATCCTCGGGCCAGCGGTGGTAGTGATCGCAGGCCACCTGGCCATCGGAGCCATCCCGAACTTTGCCGGGGGTGGCGCAGAAGGTGTCCCAGATGCAGGGTTGACGGTGCTTGGCGCCGCCCTCGATCTGAAAGGAGGCGGTGGCCACGCCGTAAAGAAAATCGCGCTGGCGCAGCCGCGAGTCGTGGGGAAGTTCCAATTTCATGCTGTTGCTTGTCATCCTGTTCGCTGTCGTCGGAAGCGGTGTGCGAGACCACGCGGCCGGTGCCAATGACGTCCGACCCTCACCCTGGGCCTCGGTGCCCTCCCGGCCCCGAGCGCCCCCCGCTGGCGGTGCGCTGCGCCGCTCTGTTCGTAATGCCATTCGGCGGCGTTGACTTCTTATTCACATTGCGCCAACAATGTAAGCGCTTTCATGAGACTAGTGATTGCGGGATGCCAGGTCAACCGTTGACGACAAATCCGTTGCCTGGGCATTGCACTCCGGCCTTCACACCGATACCAACAACAACGACTCCGGGAGAAGCAAGATGGCAGACACCCCCCTATCCACCGACGCGGCCGCCCCGCTGGCCCACGCCAAACCGGGCCAGTACCGATTCGCTCTGGTGGCCCTCACCTCGCTGTTTTTTATGTGGGGCTTTCTGACCTGCCTCAACGACATCCTGATCCCCTACCTCAAGGGGCTGTTTGAACTGAACTATACCCAGGCGATGCTGGTGCAGTTCTGCTTCTTTGGTGCCTACTTCCTGGTCTCCATCCCGGCGGGGGCCCTGGTGGGCCGCATCGGCTACCAGAAGGGGATCGTGGTGGGCCTGGTGGTGGCCTGCATCGGCTGCTTGATGTTCTACCCCTCCGCCAGCTACGCCTCCTACTGGATGTTCCTCGCCGCCCTCTTTGTCCTGGCCTCGGGGATCACCACCTTGCAGGTGGCCGCCAACCCCTACGTCAGCGTGCTGGGGCCGGCGGAAACCGCCTCCTCCCGCCTCACCCTGACCCAGGCGTTCAACTCCTTCGGCACCACCGTGGCGCCCTTTTTTGGCAGCTGGCTGATCCTCGCCGCCGCCCACGACCCCAGCCTGGAGCCCACCGCCGCCGACGTCCAGGTGCCCTACCTCATCCTGGCCGGTGCCCTCTTTGTGCTGGCGCTGGTGTTTATGGTGCTCAAGCTGCCGCTGCTGGGGCTCAAAGCCCCCGCCCAGGCCGGCAAGGCACTGGCTGGTAACGCCTGGCGCTACCCCCACCTGGTGCTGGGCGCCGTGGGGATCTTTGTCTACGTGGGCGCCGAGGTGGCCATCGGCAGCTTCCTGGTCAGCTTCCTGGCCCAGCCGGAGATCGGCGGCCTGAACCACGCCGAGGCGGCCAACTACATCGCCTACTACTTCGGGGGCGCCATGGTGGGCCGCTTTATCGGTGCCGCCGTGATGCAGAAGGTGCCCGCCGGCAAGGCCCTGGCCTTCAACGCCGTCGGCGCCGTGCTGCTGGTCAGCGTTGCCATGATGAGCAGTGGCACCATGGCGATGTGGTCTCTGCTGCTGGTGGGGCTGTGCAACTCCATCATGTTCCCCACCATCTTCAGCCTGGCCATTCAGGATCTGAAGCAGCACACCAGCCAAGGCTCCGGGATCCTCTGCCTGGCCATCGTCGGCGGGGCCATCATCCCCATGCTGGCGGGTCTGGTGGCGGACCAGTGGGGGATCCAGGTGGCCTTCGTATTGCCGCTTATCTGCTACGCCTACATCGCCTTTTATGGTACCAAGGGCAGCCGGGCCCCCCGGCCGAGCCTCTGATTCCGCCGCCGGTGCACCCTGGCACCGAGCGAAACTGTTCAACGACTTAGGGATGAATCGATGCAACAACCCCAGACCCCAAGCCGGCCCACAAGAGTCGGTGCCCTGGTGGCCCTGACCCTGACCGGCGCCCTCTGTAGCGCCCTGGCCGGCTGCTCCGGCTCCGAGTCCCAATCCGACGCGGCGCAAAGCGAGGCCCCCCAGGCCTTCAACTCCGCCAACGGGTACCTGGTCAATGGCCAGGCCACCGACATCACCCTCTGGCCCGAACTGACCCTGCCCGCCCAGGGTGACGCCGAGTTGGAACAGCGGGTGGATGACCTGCTGGCAAAAATGACGGTAGAGCAGAAGGTGGCGCAGATGATCCAGCCGGAGATCCGCGCCATTACCGTCGAGCAGATGCGTCAGTACGGCTTTGGCTCCTACCTCAATGGTGGCGGGGCCTACCCCAATGACGACAAGCACGCCACGCCCCAGGATTGGATCAACCTGGCGGAGGCGATGTACCAGGCGGCGATGGACGACAGCGTCGACGGCATTGCCATCCCGCCCATCTGGGGCACCGACGCGGTGCACGGCCACAACAACGTCATCGGCGCCACCCTCTTTCCCCACAACATCGGCCTGGGGGCAGCCCGCAACCCGGAGCTGATCGAAGCGATCGCCGCGGCCACCGCCACCGAGGTGATGGTCACCGGCATCGACTGGGTGTTTGCCCCCACGGTGGCGGTGGCCCAGGACGACCGCTGGGGCCGCACCTACGAAAGCTACGCCGAAGATCCGGCGGTGGTCCGCGACTACGCCCGGGCCATCGTCGAGGGCCTGCAGGGCGCCGCGGACCAGGACTTTCTCTCGGACCGGCGGGTGATCGCCACGGTGAAGCACTTCCTTGGGGACGGCGGTACCGAGGGCGGGGACGACCAGGGCGACACCCTGGCCTCCGAGCAGGAGCTGTTTGAGATCCACGGTCAGGGTTACGTCGGCGGCCTCAGTGCCGGCGCCCAGACGGTGATGGCCTCCTTCAACACCTGGCACGGCAGCAAGCTGCACGGCAACCCCTACCTGCTCACCGACGTGCTGAAAACCCGCATGGGCTTTGACGGTCTGGTGGTGGGAGACTGGAACGGCCACGGCCAGATCCCCGGTTGCAGCAACGAATCCTGCGCCCAGGCGATCAACGCCGGTTTGGACATCTTTATGGTGCCCAACGACTGGGAACCACTGTTCCACAATACCGTCGCCCAGGTCAAAGACGGCACCATCGCCCAAGCGCGGGTGGACGATGCGGTGCGCCGCATCCTGCGGGTGAAGTTCCGCGCCGGGCTGTTCGACAAGCCCAGCCCCGCCCAGCGCCCCCTCTCCGGCAAAACCGAGCTGATTGGCCACGCCGACCACAGGGCCATCGCCCGTCAGGCGGTGCGCGAATCCCTGGTGCTGCTGAAAAACCAGGACAACCTGCTGCCCCTGCGCCCGGACATGACGGTGATGGTCACCGGTGACGGCGCCGACAACATCGGCAAGCAGTCCGGTGGCTGGACCATCACCTGGCAAGGCACCGGCAACCAGAACAGCGATTTCCCGGGCGCCACCTCCATCTACCAGGGGATCGCCGAGACCGTCACCGCCGCCGGCGGCCAGGCGGTGCTCACCGAGCAGGGCCAATGGACCCAGGCCACGCCCCCGGACGCCGCCATCGTGGTGTTCGGCGAGGAACCCTACGCCGAAGGTCACGGCGACCTGGACAACCTGGAGTACCAGCGGGGCAACAAGCAGGACCTGGCACTGCTCCAGCGGTTGCAGGCGCAGGGGATCCCCGTGGTGGCGGTGTTCCTGAGCGGGCGTGCCATGTGGGTCAACCCGGAGCTCAACGCCTCCGACGCCTTTGTCGCCGCCTGGCTGCCGGGCAGCGAAGGGGCCGGGGTGGCGGATCTGCTGTTCACCGATGCCGACGGCCAGGTGCGCCACGACTTTACCGGGATCCTGCCCTTCTCCTGGCCCGCCACACCACAGCAGGCCCGGGTCAATCTGCAGGACAGCGACGCCGCGCCGCTGCTGCCCTACGGCTATGGCCTCCAATACGGCCAGCCCAGCACCCTGTCCAGCGCCCTGAGCGAGGACAACGGTCTGGCACAGCAGCAGGTTACCACCCGCGCCCTGTTCGAACAGGGGGTTAAGGCGCCCTGGGCGATGCTGATGGGGGCCCGAATGGGTGACAAGGAGAGCTCGTCGGCCATCAGCAGCAGCGTGCAGAGCAACGCGGTTCTGACCCTGCGCACCCAGGACCGCCAGGTTCAGGAGGATGCCCGGGCCCTGAGCTTCAACGGCGAAGGCCTCGGCTGGGTACGCCTGCAGGCCAACTTCCCGGAGGACCTGCGGGCCTACGTCGAAGCCAACTCGGCACTGACCGTGGAGTTCCAGGCCAGTCAGCCCATCGAAGGCCCCCTCTACCTGGGCATGGCCTGCGAAGGCGACTGCCTGGGCACGCTGGCTGTCCAGGACGCCATCAACCAGCTCGATGGCCAGTGGGGCACCATCAGCATCGATCTGGCCTGCTTCGCTCAGCAGGGGGTGGATTTTGCCAAGATCACCTCGCCCTTCATCCTCGGCAGCGAGGCCCCGGCGGCGCTGAGCTTCGGCACCATCATGCTGGAGCCCGGGGCCGGCCCCGACGCCACCCTGCGCTGTCCCCGCTGACGGCCAGCAAAATAAAACAGGAGGCGTAAGCCTCCTGTTTTATTTAGTAAGTTCCTGTTTCCTTAATTCAAATTCGGTTTATCCGCCCTTTTCATCCCGGCCCGGCACCGCTATGTTGTGCAGGAATCCCACGCAACGGATGGAATGCCCCATGTCCACGATCATTACCCTGGTGGTGCTGGCCGCCCTCGCCCTCTACGTGGTGAGCATCTTCAACAAGCTGGTGAGCCTGAAAAACCGCCACCAGAACGCCTTTGCCCAAATCGAGGTGCAGCTCAAGCGCCGCTACGATCTCATCCCCAACCTGGTGGAGACCGCCAAGGGTTACCTCAAGCACGAGCGGGAGACCCTGGAAGCGGTGATCAGCGCCCGTAACCAGGCCCTGGCCGGCCTGCAAGCCGCCAGCGCCGATCCCACCTCCGCCACCGGCATGGCCCAGCTGGGGGGCGCCGAATCGGCCCTGACCTCCGCCCTGGGTCGGCTCAACGTGGTGATGGAGGCCTACCCGGATCTCAAGGCCAACCAGAACATGATGCAGGTCTCCGAGGAGCTGACCACCACGGAGAACCGGGTGGCCTTCGCCCGCCAGGCGTTCAATGACGCGGTTACCGCCTACAACAGCTACAAGCAGCAGTTCCCGCCGGTGCTCTTTGCCGGGGCCTTTGGCCACGGCCAGGACGCCAATCTGCTGGAGTTCGAGGACAGCGCCGCCATCCAGGCTGCCCCCAAGGTGCAGTTCTAAGGACCCGTTACGATGGATTTTTTCGCCCAGCAGGACCAGGCCCGCCGTCGCACCGGGCAGCTGGTGGGACTCTTCCTGCTGGCGGTGCTGTGCATCGTCGCCCTGATCAACCTGCTGGCCCAGGTGGTCTTCGTTACGCTCAACCCACCGGCCCCGGGGCAACAAGTCCCCTCGCTGGTGGAGCGCCTGCTCTCCCTGGACACCCTGATGATTGGCCTGGCCACCGTGGCCGTCATAGGCCTGGTCAGCCTGTTCAAGTGGCTGATGCTGCGCGGTGGCGGTCGGGCGGTGGCGGAGTCCATGGGGGGCCGTCGGCTGAACGCCAACCAGGCCAATGCCCAGGAGCAGCGCCTGCTGAACGTGGTGGAGGAGATGGCCATCGCTGCCGGCACCCCGGTGCCCCCGGTCTACCTCCTAGAACACGAGATGGGGATCAACGCCTTCGCCGCCGGCCACGGCCCCAAGGATGCGGTGATTGGCGTCACCCGCGGCACCATGGAGAAGCTCAGCCGCGACCAGCTCCAGGGGGTGATCGCCCACGAGTTCAGCCACATCCTAAACGGCGATATGCGTCTGAACCTGCGCCTGATGGCGGTGCTGGCGGGGATCCTCTTTATCAGCCAGATTGGTGAGCTGCTGATGCACGGCAGTCGCGGGCGCAGCAAGGAGAGCGGCCAGGTGGCGCTGTTGGGGCTGGGACTTCTGATCCTCGGTTGGGTCGGCACCTTGTTCGGCAAGGCGATCAAGGCGGCGGTCAGCCGCCAGCGGGAGTTTCTCGCCGACGCCTCGGCGGTGCAGTTCACCCGTAATCCCAGCGGCATCGCCGATGCCCTCAAGCTTATCGGCGCCGACCAGTACGGCAGCGGCGTCGATCACCCCAAGGCCACCGAATCCAGCCACCTGTTTTTCGGCAACATCCGCCCCAAGACCGCCTGGCTGGCCACCCACCCGCCGCTGGAATCGCGGATCCGCGCCATCGAGCCGACCTGGGACGGCAGCTACGCCGAGGTGGTCAAACGGATGCAGCGTCGCCAGGCGCCGCCAGAGCCAACAACGTCTACCGCCCAATCGGCCCGTCCGGATCCCCAGCAGCTGATCACCGGTGCCCTGCTGCTGGCCGCCCTGCCCGAGGTGCTCAAAGACGCCAGTCACGAACCGGAGCCGGCCCGGGAGCTGGCCCTGGCCCTGATGTGGCCGGACAACCAGCCTCAGCTGCTGCCCCAGCTGGCCCCTGCGGTCCGCCGGGGAGTCGACACCCTACGCGAGCAGCTCTCGGCGCTGGACCCCCAACAGCGACTGACCCTGGTGGAGATGCTGCCTCCGGCTCTGCAACAGCTCTCCGAGCCCCAGCAGCAGGCGCTGCTGACCCAGCTCGACGTCCTGTGGCAGGCCCAACCGGACCGGCTGGGCCCCTGGTGCACCTGGCAACTGCTGCGCCATTTCCTCACCCCCATCCCCAAGCGAGTTAGCCGCCAGCAACGCACCGAGGGGGGCCTGGCACTGCTGTCCCTGCTGGCCCATGTGGGTCAGGACGACCCCGAGGAGCAAAAGAAGGCGTTTTTCCGCGGCGCCAACAGCCTGACCGCCTACCAGGCCAGCTTCCCGGACCGCGCCGACTGGCAGCGTGCCAGCGACACCCTGCCCTGGCTCAGTCAATCGCCGCCGATGGAGAAGCAGCGGCTGATCCGGGCGTTGGTGCTCTGCGTCAACCAGGATGGGGTGGTAAGCGACGCCGAAAAGGTGATGCTGCAGGCCCTGTCGCTGATCCTGGACGCGCCCATCGAACCCACCCTGCGCTGAGCGCCATGGGGGCGTTGGCCCCGCAACACCCTGGACTCGCCAACCGCACACGCCTGCCCCTTGGGCGGGCGTGTGCGATTGGCTGGAAACGACAGGATGACAGGAAGAACAGAGAGACGGGATCAGGCGTTGGGGCGAGGCGGGTCTTCAAACTCGTCCAGGCGCTGGGCGGACATCTCCCCCTCGGCGCTCAGCAGGTAGAGGTACTCACACAAAGTGCCGCAGTCGGGGCAGCGGCCCCGGGCATTGACCACGCAGCGGTTGCCCGCCAGCGGGGTGATATTGCCGTGCACCTGGGGCAGTTCAATGTAGGTGCCACAACTGTCGCACTCGGCCCGAAACCCCTTGAATGAGGCCCCGTTTTCGAAGCGATAAGGCAGCAAATCCTTAAGGGGGGGAAGCAGAGTCCATTCTATTTCACCACGAGTGACTCTGCGCATCGGCAAGGCTCGGCAGTTAATAGAGATTTAAATCTAGTCGAGAAGCGCTTTTGCGACAGTGAGAATCGAATTAATTTCCCCTTGATGAGTGACTTCGCCGATTCGGCCCCCTATCATCAAACGCACAAACGGATATTGTATGCAATTATGATCTCACTGACCGCCGAACAGGTGCACCGCGCCCTGCCCTTCGACACGCTGATCCCGGCCCTGGCGCAGGCCTTTGCCGAGGGGGCCACAGTGCCCCTGCGCCACCACCACGACATGACCAACCCCGGTCATCGGGAAACCACGCTGCTGCTGATGCCCGCCTGGCAATCCGGCGATAAGGCCGGGGTCAAACTGGTGACCGTGGCCCCCCACAACCAGGACAGGCCCAGCATCCAGGGGATCTACCTGCTGCTGGACCTGCCCACCGGCACCCCGGAGCTGATGCTGGATGCCCCGGCCCTGACCGCCCGGCGTACCGCCGCCGCCTCCGCCCTGGCGGCCCGCTACCTGGCCCCCCACGGCGCCGACACCCTGCTGATGGTGGGTACCGGCACCCTGGCCCCGCTGCTGATTGAAGCCCACTGCCAGGTCCGCCCCCTTCGCCGAGTGCTGATCTGGGGCCGAAAGCCCGCCAAGGCCCGGGCCCTGGCCGAGCGACTCGCCCCCCTGGGGGTCGCCCTGGAGGCGGTGGACTGCCTGGCCAGCGCCGTGCCCCAGGCGGAGATCATCAGCGTCGCCACCCTGTCCCAGACGCCGCTGATCCAGGGCCGTTGGCTGCGCCCCGGGCAACACCTTGACCTGGTGGGGGCCTACCGACCGGACATGCGGGAGGCGGACGACGAGGTGGTGCGCCGCTGCACCCTGTTTGTGGACAGCCGGGAGGGCGCCCTTAAGGAGACCGGCGATCTGGTCCAGCCCCTGGCCCGGGGCGTCATCACCCCCGAGCGGATCCAGGCCAGCCTGTTCGAGCTGACCCGGGAGGCCCACCCGGGCCGGACCTGCGAATCTGAGATCACCCTGTTCAAGTCCGTCGGCCACGCCCTGGAAGACCTGGCCGCCGCCCGTCTGGTGGAGCGCCACCACAAGGAGACCCCATGACCCATCAAGCGCGCCGCCGCGCCCTGTGCCACCAGCTGGACGCCAACTGTGCGGTGATTTTGGCCGCTGCCCCCCAGCGCACCCGTTCTAAGAACCAACCCTATCGCTTTGTCCAGGACAAGGACTTTCTCTATTTCACCGGCTTCGACGAGCCCGACGCGGTGGCGGTGATCCGCCCCGGCCACGCCGAGCCCTTCGTGCTTTTCTGTCGCCCCCGGGACCCGGAGGCAGAAACCAGTTTCGGCGCCCGGTTGGGGCCCCAAGGGGTGGTGGACACCCTGGGGGCGGATCGCGGTTACCCCCTGGCGCAGCTCGACGAGGTGCTGCCCACCTTGCTGGAGGGGCGTACCCGGGTGCTGCTGGGAGACGAGGAGCAGCGCCTGACCCAGCGGGCCTGGGGCTGGGCCAACCAGCAGCGGCGCAGCACCAAGTTCGACCAGCGGCGCCACTTTCGCAGCCTGGAGCCCCTGGCCGGCGTGGCCCACGAGATGCGGGTCATCAAGTCCGAGACCGAGATCGCCCTGCTGCGCCACGCGGTGAGCGCCGCCTGCGACGCCCATCGGGTGGTGATGACTCACACCGCCCCCGGGGTGAACGAACGCCAGCTCAGCCAGGCGTTCAACGCCACTTTGGCCCACTGGGGCTGCGAGAGCGATCCCTACCCCAACATCGTCGCCGGGGGGGAGCGCGCCCTGTGTCTGCACTACGACTGCAACGACCAACCCCTGCTTGCCGGGGAGCTGCTGCTTATCGACGCCGGGGCCGAGTATCAGGGCTACGCCTCGGACATCACCCGCACCTACCCGGTCAGCGGTCGCTTCAGCGCCCCCCAGCGCCAGCTGTACGAGCTGGTGCTGTCGGCCCTGGACGCCGCCATCGCCGAGGTGGCCCCCGGCGTGCCCTGGGGGCGGCTCTATGACACCGCCTGTCGGGTCCTGACCCAGGGCCTGTTGGAGCTGGGGATCCTCGAGGGCGAGCTGGAAACGCTGTTGGACCAGCAGGCCCACAAGCGATTCAGCGTGCACAAGACCGGCCACTTCCTGGGGCTGGATGTACACGACGTCGGCCAGTACCGCCAAGCCGATGGTCAGTGGCGCCCCCTGGCCCCGGGCATGGTGCTGACCCTGGAGCCGGGGCTCTACATTCCCAGTGATGCCGAGGACCTGGATCCCCGCTGGCGGGGGATCGCCGTGCGTGTTGAAGATGACATACTGGTCACTCATACTGGCGCCGAGAACCTCTCCGCCTCGGCTCCGCGCACCGTGGACGAGCTGGAGCGACTGGTCGGCAGCCAACCCATCACAAGGAGTGTCCATGTCCCTGCCCATCCTCACCCTGAGCTGCGGTGACAGCACCCTGACGGTGACCCCCTTCGGCGCCCAGGCGCTGGGCTGGCGCCAGGGGGAGCAGCAGCGGCTCTGGCTCAGTCGAACGGCGCTGATGGACGGCAGCGGCCCCATCCGCGGCGGCGTGCCTTTGTGCTTTCCCTGGTTCGGCAAAGACCACCCGGGCCCCAGCCACGGCTTCGCCCGCACCCGGCTTTGGCAGGTCGCCCAGCAGGAAGCGAGTGCGCAGCAGGCCCGCCTGGTGCTGAGCCTGTGCGACGACGAGGCCACCATGGCCCTGTGGCCCCACCGCTTCGAGGCCCAGATGGCCTATTGCCTGACCCCGGACAGCCTGTCGATGAGCCTCACCGTCACCAACACCGACCGGGCCCCCTGGGCCTTTACCGCCGCCCTGCACAGCTACCTGGCCGCCGACCTGCCGGGCCTCAGCCTGGGGGAGCTGGCCTACCGCCCCTACCTGGACAAGCTGTCCGGCGGTGCCAAGGCCCGCTTCGAGCCCCCCTGCCCGCCGGTGCCGGTGGATGCCGTGGTGCCACAGCTGGACCGGGTGGTGCTGCCCCAGGAGCGCGGCGCCTTGACGGTGGCCAACGAGGGCCACGACGCCATGGTGATCTGGAACCCCGGTGCCGAGGGCGCGATGGGGATCGGTGATCTCCACCCCGGCGGCGAGCAGGAGTTCCTCTGTCTGGAGAGCGCGCGGGCGCTCAGCTCCCTGACCCTGGCCCCCGGGGCCAGCCACACCCTGCATCAACGGCTGAGTGCCGTCTAACTTAATTTCAAATTAAGCAAGGCGAGAATTACTGCTTATTTATATTTTTCAGTAAGTTACTAGCTAAACCTAAGCTGAACCAATGCAATCGCCGGCGTATGTGATCCCGGCCCGTTGTCTCCCTCGCCCCCGCCCTCTAGTCTGCCCGCTCCTGAACGACCTTGAGGCGACCCCGATGACCCCATCCCTGTCCGCCCGGCTGATGAAGCTGGGCCTTAAATTGGCCCTGCTGGCCGCCGCTGCCGGCCTGATGGTGTTTTTCACCGGGCTCAGCACCGTCCACGGCCAGGATCTGCCGGTGGATTACTTCGCCGAGGTGCCGGCGATCATGGTGCTGCTGGACGCCGAGTGGTTTATGGGGTTCCTCTTCGTGGTCACCCTGGCCCTGGTGGTGTTGCTGCTCAAGCTGCTGTGGAACCTGCATGAGATCCCGGTGCACAAGGCCCAGGGCGAGAACCACCTGCTCACCAAGGTGATCTTCGGTCTTTGCCTGTGCGGTCTGTTCATCAACAAGGCCTGGTGGGTGCTGGCCATCATCCTGGCCTTTACCCCCTGGAACGCCATCGGCGATCACCTCTCCCGGGTGATCCGGGCCGGCATGCAGAAGGAGACCCGTCAATGAAAGAGATCATGATCCCCTACGCGCTGCTGATCTGGCTGCTGGTCAAGCTCAAGGTGATGCCCTGGAACCTCAAGACCCAGTTCTGGTCCACCGCCATCGGCGTCTTCATCCTGGCGATGCTGTTTACCGGCAGCCGCTACTGGGCCTACGTGGACCTGACCAACTCCGCCACGGTGCGGGCGCCCCAGGCGATCCTCTCCCCCCTGGTGGGCCAGCAGGTGGACGAGGTGTTCGTCACCCACAACCAAAAGGTGCAGGCCGGCGATCTTATCTACACCCTGGTGGATGAGGAGACCGCCGCCCAGGTGGCCTCCCTGGAGGCCCAGATCAAGGCCACCCGCCGCAAGATCGACGCCCTCTACACCCAGAAGGCGCAGAACAAGCGGGACCTGGCCCGTCAGGAGGCGCTGGAGGATTTCGCCAGTGAGCAGAGCCGGGACGATCTCACCACCCAGGTGGCGACCCTGCGGGCGGAGATCCAGTCCGCCGAGGCCCAGATCGCGTCTGTGCAGGCGGAGCGGCGTCGGGTGGAGTTTCTGCGGGACCGTCAGCAGGTGGTGGCGCCCTTCGATGGCCAGTTATCGGTGGTGAACCTGGCCGCCGGCAGCCGGGTTGGCAACATGCACCTGTACGATACCAGCCGGAAGTTTCTCGAGGTGCGGGTGGCGGACCAGTTCTACGGCCACCTGGTGGAGGGCGCCTTCACCGAGTTCTACGTGGACGCCTACCCGGGGCAGATCTTCCGTGGGCGGGTGCACTCGATACGCCCGGGCACCGGTGAGGCCAGCTTAAGCCCCGTGGCCGGGGACCCCATGACCCGCCAGTTCGTTGGCCGGGGCATGAATTCGGTGGGCCGTACGGTGATCATCGAGTTCGAGGAGCCCGAGGGGCTGGAACTGCCCATCGGCGCCGTGGGCTCGGCCTGGATCTCCGGCACCAAGCCCCACTCCGCCCTGGGCTTTATCGACATCATCGGTGCGGCCACGGTGCGCCTGAGTGCGCTGAAGGCCTACTTCAAGGCCCTGTAAAGCGCCGGGGGGAGAAGGGCGCCAGCGGCGCGCTCTGCCCCTGGAGCACCGCATCCGCCAGCCAGGCACCGCTCACCGCCGCCTGGGTCAGCCCCAGGTGCTGGTGGCCAAAGTTGAACCACACCCCGGGGGCGGCGGCCCCCATCACCGGAAGGGAGTCGGGCAGGCTGGGCCGATACCCCATCCAGCGTTCGGCCCCTTTGCCCTCAAGCCCCGGCAGCAGCGCCTGGCCATGGGTCAACAGGATGTCCGCCCGGCGTGGGTCCATGGGGGCGGCCAGCCCGGCAAACTCCACGGTGCCCGCCAGGCGGGTGCCGCCGGCCATGGGGGTGATGATAAAGCTGCGCTCGTAACTGCTCACCGGCCGGGTCAGGCCACTGTGACCGGGCAGCATCAGGTGATAACCCCGTTCGGTGTCCAGGGGCAGGCGGTGCCCCACCCCCGCCGCCAAGACTTTGGAGTGGGCCCCGGCACAGAGGATCACCTCACGGGCCACCAGGCGCTCTCCACCCTCCAGCACCACGGTGCCCCCCGGCTCGATGGCCGCCACCGACACCGCCCTGTGACGGGCTCCCTGCTCGCGAAGTCGCTGCCAGATCCCCAGGCTCAAGGCATAGGGGTCCGGGGTGTGACCGGTATCGGTAAACCAGATCCCCCGCTGCACCGCCTCCGACAGCGCCGGCTCCAACGCCCTGAGCGCCGCCCTGTCCAGGTAGCGGGCCGCCACCCCCTGGCTTAGGTACTGGGCCAATATCCTCTGCACCTTGGCCTCGTCGGTCCGCTCAAACACCAGCAAAGAGCCTTCGCGCACCAGGTGCGACTCCAGCCCCCACTCCCCAAGCAGCGCGCCCCACTGGGCCAGGGCCGCTTCATTGAGCCGGCGCAGCGCCTCGGTGTTTCGGGCCCGGGCCCCGGCGCGCATGTTGAGCAGGAAGCGGCCAAACCAGGGCAGGGCCCGAAGCAGGTAACCCAGGCGGATGCGAAAGGGCCCCAGGGGGTCCAGCAGCATCCCCGGCAGACGGGGCAGCAGCGCCGGATCCGCCAAAGGGAACACCTGCTCGGTGGCAAAGTGGCCGGCGTTGCCGTAGGAGGTGCCCTCCCCCGGCCCCAGGGGGTCCAGCAGCAGCACCCGGCGGCCGGCGCGGCTGAGCGCCGCGGCCGTGGTCAGCCCCACCACCCCGGCACCGACGATCACCACATCTTCGTTGTTCATCGCCCCCTCCATCAGCGGATCAGAAAGCCCTGGGGAAAGGGGTCCTTGGGGTCCAGGTAGAAGCGGTGCTCCCCGGTGATCCAGGCCCGCCCGCTGACCCGGGGCACCACCGCCGGTTTGCCGTGGTAGTCCAGGCTCTCAAGCGCCCTCACCCCCATCCGCCCGCCGACGATGCTCTCAATCTCAATGCTCTGGCCCAACGCCAGCGCCCCCCGAGCGTGCAGCAGAGCGGCCCGGGCCGACACCCCGGTGCCGGTGGGGCTGCGATCCAGCTCGCCATCGGCGAAGATGCACACATGACGGCTGTGGCGCCCCGCCTCGGCCACCCGGGCCGAGGTGAAGATGGTGGCGTAGAGAAAACTCAGGTCCGGCTCGAGGGGGTGGCTCAAGGGCCAGGCCTCGGCCACCGCCTGCTTTATCGCCTGCCCGGCCTGCTTCAGGGCCTGACCCTGCTCCGGGACCAGGCTGAGCCCCAGGGCATCGGCATCGACAAAGGCGTAGTAGGCCCCGCCGAAGGCGATGTCGTAGGCCACCCGCCCCAGCCCGGGCACCTCGACGGTCTGGTCCAGGCACTCGACAAAGCTGGCGACGTTATCGAAACAGGCCTCCCAGCCCGAATCGGTGGGGGTCAGGTAGGCGGTGACCCGCCCGGCGGGGGCGTCGATCTTCAGGGTAAAGGGGGCGCGGCGTTCGCCACACTGGGCCGCCACCTGGGCCAGGGCCAGCACCGCGTGGCCGCACATAGAGGAGTAGCCCTCGTTGTGCAAAAAGAGCACCCCGAAGTCGCCGTCGTCGGTCACCGGTTCGGTCAGCAGCGCCCCGTACATGTCGCTGTGGCCCCGGGGTTCGTGCATCAGCAGACGGCGGTAGTGATCCAGGTGTTCGGTCAGGTAGCGTCGCTTGGCCAGAATGTTGTCACCGGGCAGGGGCGGATAGCCGCCGGTGATGATCCGCAGCGGCTCCCCCTCGGTGTGGGCGTCCAGGGTGGTGAACCGGGTGGCGCCCTGGCTAAGGGCAGCGGGAACCGTCCATGTCATTGTCTTTCCTCCGCTATCGACCTTGGTCAAAAAACGGTCGAGATTCGACCAGCTTGGGTTAGAGTAACCGGTACTTGCGTTACCGATTTTATAATTGTATACAATATTCAAGTCAACGCAATCGCCTGCTTCAGGCCAACACTACAGCAAAGAGGGATCTTCCATGAAGGTTGATTGGTACGGTGTCTATCCCGCCATCTCCACCCAGTTTCACGCCAACGGTCAATTGGACCTGGCGGCCAACCAGCGGATGCTGGAGCAGCTCATCGACGACGGCATCCACGGCATCATCGCCCTGGGCACCGTGGGGGAGAACTGCTCCCTGAGCGCCGAGGAGAAGCGCACCTTCCTGCGCCACACCCTGAGCGTGGCCAAGGGGCGCATTCCGGTGATCGCCGGCTGCGCCGAAACCACCACCGCCTTCGCCGTCGACTACGTGCGTGACGCCGAGGCGATGGGGGTGGACGGCATCATGCTGCTGCCGGGCATGGTCTACCGGGCCAACCGGGAGGAGACCCTCTACCACTACCGCACCGTGGCCCGGGCCACCGCCCTGCCCATCATGATCTACAACAACCCGGTGACCTACGGGGTGGACATCGACCTGGAGATGACCGCCGAGCTGGCCGAGGAGGCCAACATCGTGGCGATCAAGGAGTCCACCACCGACACCCGCCGCATCACCGAGCTGCACAATCGCTTCGGCGATCGTTTCATCGTGTTCTGCGGGGTGGACGACATCGCCCTGGAGAGCCTGATGCTGGGCGCCACCGGCTGGATCTCCGGGCTGACCAACGTCTTCCCCAGAGAATCGGTGGCCATCTTCAAGCTGGCCCAGGCGGGGCGCTACCAGGAGGCGCTCACCCTGTGGCGCTGGTTCCTGCCCCTGCTGCGGCTGGATACCGTGCCCCACCTGGTGCAGTGCATCAAGTACGCGGAGCAGCTGGCCGGGCGCGGCAGCGAAACCGTGCGGGCCCCGCGTCTGCCCCTCAGTGGTGCCGAGCGGAAGCGGGTCACCCGGGTGTTCGAGCAGGCGATGGCCCAGCGCCCCTCCCTGGCCCCCTACAACCTGGACTGAGGGGGCGGCATGATCAAAGGCACCTTCGCCTGCATCGACGCCCACACCTGTGGCAATCCGGTGCGCCTGATCACCAGCGGCCACCCGCCGCTGGTGGGCCGGACCATGAGCGAGAAACGACAGGATTTCCTGGCCCACCACGACTGGATCCGCCAGGCGCTGATGTTTGAGCCCCGGGGCCACGACATGATGTCCGGTGCCTTTCTCTACCCCCCTTGTGATGAGGCCAACGACGCCGCCATCCTCTTCGTGGAGACCTCCGGCTGCCTGCCCATGTGTGGCCACGGCACCATAGGCACCGTCACCGCCGCGCTGGAAGCGGGGTTGATTACCCCCAAGGTGCCCGGCCAGCTGCGCCTGGAGGTGCCCGCCGGGCTCATCCAGGTGCAGTACCAGCAGGAAGGCGACAAGGTGGCCTGGGTGCGGCTGACCAATGTCCCCGCCTACCTGGCCCACGCCGACCAGACCCTGGAAGTGCCGGGGCTGGGTTCGCTCACCGTGGACGTGGCCTACGGCGGCAACTTCTACGTCATCGTCGAACCCCAGGCGCACTTCCCCGGCATCGAGCACTGGTCCGCTGACACCCTGCTGCGCTGGAGCCCCATAGTGCGCCAGGTGGCCGACGCCACCCTGGCCTGCGTCCACCCCGAGGATCCCACGGTGCGGGGGGTCAGCCACGTGCTCTGGACCGGCACCCCCACCCGGCCCGACTCCGACGGCGCCAACGCGGTGTTCTACGGCGAGCGGGCCCTGGACCGATCCCCCTGCGGCACCGGCACCAGCGCGCGGATGGCCCAGCACTTTGCCAAGGGCCTGCTGGCCGAGGGCGACCGCTACGTCCACGAGTCGATCATCGGCAGCCAGTTCGTGGGTCGGGTGGAGCGGGTCACCGAGCTGGCGGGACGCCCGGCCATCGTGCCCAGCATCCAGGGCTGGGCCCGGGTGTTCGGCCACAACACCCTGGTGGTGGACGATGCCGACCCCTACGCCTTTGGTTTTCAGGTGAAATAAGGATTTTTCCATGACACTGACCGGACAACACTGGATCGCCGGCCGCTGGTGCGGCGCGCCCCAAACCGATTTCCTGGCCTGGGATCCCCGGGCCGACGCCCCCCTTGCCCCGGCCTTCGCCGAGGCCAGCGAACAGGAGGTGGCCCAGGCGGTGGCCGCCGCCGAAACCGCCTTTGTGGCATATCGCCAAACCCCCGCCGAGACCCGCGCAAGGCTGCTGGAGGCGATCGCCGAGGGGATCGAATCCCTGGGGGAGGCGCTCATCACCCGCGCCGAGCAGGAGACCGCCCTGCCCCGGGCCCGGCTCGAGGGGGAGCGGGGCCGCACCTGCGGTCAGCTGCGCGCCTTTGCAACCTGGCTGCGCGCCCCCCTGCAGGCGGTGCTGAAGGACGCGGCGCTGCCGGACCGCCAGCCCCTGCCGCGACCGGACCTGCGCCTGGGCCAGGTGCCCCTGGGCCCGGTGGCGGTGTTCGGTGCATCCAACTTCCCCCTGGCCTTCTCCGTGGCCGGCGGTGACACCGCCTCGGCCCTGGCCGCCGGCTGCCCCGTGGTGGTCAAGGGTCACCCGGCCCACCCCGGCACCGCCGAGCTGGTGGCCGGTGCCATCGGCCGGGCCATCGAGGCCTGTGGCCTGCCCCCGGGGCTCTTTGCCCTGCTGCAGGGGCGCACACCGGCCCTTTCGCTGGCCCTGGTGCGCCACCCCGGCATCGCCGCGGTGGGCTTTACCGGCTCCGCCGCGGTGGGCCAGAGCCTGGCCCGGGAAGCGGCCAGCCGGCCCCGCCCCATCCCCTTTTTCGGCGAGCTGGGGGCGGTCAACCCGCAGCTGCTGCTGCCGGGCCGATTGGCGGAGCAGCCCGAGGCGTTGGCCCAGGCCCAGTTGGACTCCATGATGATGGGCCAGGGGCAGTTCTGCACCAGTCCGGGCCTGGTGTTGCTACCCCAGACTGAGGGCGCCGAGCGCTACCTGGCCCACCTGTCCGAGGGGCTCAAAAGCCAGTCCGACGGGGTGATGCTGACCCCGGGGATCGCCAAGGCCTACCGCCGCCAGGTCGAACGCCTGGCCAGCCAGACCGGGGTCACCCTGCTGGCCCGGGGACAAGGGCAGGGGCAGGGACAAGAGCAGGGCCACCCCAACGGCGCCGTGCCGCGGCTCTATCGGGTGCACCGGGATGACGCCCTGGACAATCCGGTGCTGTTCGAGGAGGTGTTCGGCCCCTGCGTGCTGGTGATCCAGGATGGCTTGGACGACGCCCTGGTGGACGCCCTGCCCGGCCAGCTCACCGTCTCGGTGCACGGCAACGAGGCGGACTTTGCCCATCAAGCGTCCCTGCTGGAGCGCCTCGCCTACCGGGCCGGGCGGCTGATCGCCAACCAGATGCCCACCGGGGTGGAGGTGTGCGCGGCCCAAAACCACGGCGGCCCCTGGCCGGCCAGCACCGCTCCCCAGACCACCTCGGTAGGGGCCCAGGCGATGCAGCGGTTCCTGCGCCCGGTGGCCTATCAGAACTGGCCTCAGCACCAGCTTCCCGCAGCATTGAAGTAAAAACTCAAAAAGGACAGTGATCTGCAGGGAGCCACGCTGGTGGCTCCCTTTTCTTTGCCCCTGTGAATGGGTAACCTAGTGGCCAGTTCAGGTTTTCGAAAATATACAGGATGCGTCAGGGAAGCCCCATCATTCACAAAACCCGTACCCAGGTCGTGGTCGAGGTGCTGAGGGAGAAGATCCTCTCCGGCGAGATCAAAGCCGGTGAACCCCTGCGCCAGAGTGCGCTGGCCACCGAGCTCAACGTCAGCCGGATCCCGGTCCGAGAAGCCCTGCTGCAGCTGGAAGCGGAAGGGCTGGTGCGATTCGAGGCCCACAAGGGGGCCACCGCCACCGAGCTGTCGGTCACCCAGGTGGAGGAGCTGTTCGAGTTGCGCGCGCTCATTGAGCCCGGCCTGCTGGCCCGCTCCATTCCCCGGCTCTCCCCGGCCCAGCTGGCGCTGGCCCAGGATTACCTGGAGCAACTGGAGTCCGCCTTCCAAGCGGAGAACGCCGTCAACAGCTGGAGCGAACTCAACACCCTGTTCCACCTGAGTCTCTATGCCGGCGCCGACCGCCCCCACACCCTGGAGGTGGTGCGGGGCCTGAACACCAATTCCGACCGCTACATCCGGCTGCAGCTGCTGCTGGCCGGCGGCATTCCCCGGGCTGAACAGGAGCACCGGGAGCTGCTGGAGCGGTGTCGTCAACGGGACGTCGAGGGGGCCACGGCCCTGCTTCGCGCGCACATCGAGCACGCCGCCGAGGGGGTCAAATCCCTGGTGGCGGAGCACGTGGCGCTTCAAGCCTAAGGCGTCCCACTATTATCAAAGAAGCGGCGATGTGACGCCGCCTTTCAGGAGTCTTCCCATGCGTTCTGCCGAAATCACCGGCTGGGGTAAATGCCTGCCACCGGCCGTGCTGACCAACGACGATCTGGCCACCTTTATGGACACCAGCGACGAGTGGATCCGCACCCGTACCGGCATTGGCCAGCGCCACATCAGCCACGTCGGCACTTCCGAGCTGGCCACCGTGGCCGCCCAGCGCGCCCTGGCCGCGGCCGGCCTTAAGGGCAGCGACATCGACATGATCATCCTGGCCACCGCGACGCCGGACACCCTGGTGCCCAACATCGCCGCCACGGTGCAGGCCAACATCGGTGCCCAGTGCGCGGCCTTCGACATCAACGCCGCCTGCTCCGGGTTCCTCTACGGCCTGGGACTGGCCACCGCCCAGATCCGCTCCGGCCAGTGCCAGCGGGTGCTGGTGGTGGGCGCCGAACGCCTGACCTTCTACCTCAACTGGACCTTGCGGGACACCGCGGTGCTCTTTGGCGACGGCGCCGGCGCCGTGGTGCTGGAGGCCAGCGACAATGAGGCCGGAGTACTCAGCTACGCCATGAACAACGACCCCGAAGGGCGGGAGATCCTCAAGGTGTCCGGCTTTGGCACCAACATGGACAAGGGCAGCCCCCACGCCATGGAGTTTTTCCTGCAGTTCGAGGGGCGGGAGATCTTCAAGCGCGCCATCGCCGGCATGGGTCGCCTGAGCCAGCAAGTGCTGGCGGAAAGCGGCGTATCGCCGGAGCAGGTCGACCTGGTGGTGCCCCACCAGGCTAACGTGCGGATCATCGACACCCTGATCGGCAAGATGGGGCTCCCCAAGGAGAAGGCCTTCGTCAACATCGAGCACTACGGCAACACCTCCGCCGCCACGGTGCCCATCGCCCTGTGCGATGCCCTGGAGTCCGGCCGGATCCAGCCCGGCGACACCCTGCTCTCCTGCGCTTTCGGCGCCGGCCTGACCTCCGCCGCGGCGGTGATCAAGTGGGGCGAGCGCACCACACCGCTGGCCCAGAGTGACGCCGAACTGCCGCCCTGCGACGTCGACGCCCTGACGCTGATTCAAAGCGCCGTCGAACGAGACCGAGCCGTCGCAAACCGCTGAAAAATCAGGCCGCTATCGCGGCCTGATTGCGTTTAGTGCCATACTGGTGTGGCCCGGGCCTTTGGCCCAAGTGACAAGGACACACGGAATATGGACATTCAACGGCTGTTTGCCGATGTGCAGCGGCTGCCCAGCCTCGGCCCCCTGGTGCAGTCCCTGATGGCGGCGTTCGCCCAGCCGGAGCCGGACCTGCTCAACATTGCCGACCAACTGGCCCAGGACCAGGGCTTCGCCACCAAGGTGCTGCGCCTGGCCAACTCCGCCCGCTTTGCCGGTGCCCGGCAGGTGGACAGCGTCAATGACGCCGCCATCCTGCTGGGGCTTAACAACCTCAAGATGCTGGTGCTGTGCACCGCCATGCAGCAGCGCCTGCAGCACGTCCCCCACCTGGATACCGAACGCTTCTGGCAACAGAACCTGGCCTGCGCCCAACTGAGCGCCGCATTGGCCCGGCGCTGTCGGCTTGATCCGGGCCAGGCCGCCACCTGCGGTCTGCTGCACAGCGTCGGCCAGCTGTTTCTTCACCAAAGCCTGCCGGCCCAGGCCCAGCAGGTGATGGCGCGCAGCGCCCAGGGCACCCCGCGCCACCTTGTGGAGCGGGAGCTGCTGGGGTTCGATTACGGGGATCTGGGGGCCGAACTGGCCCGGCGCTGGCAGTTTCCAGCCCTCATCGGCGACGTCTGCCGCCACCATTTGGACCCGGAGCGAGCCCCCGGCCCCAGTCGCGCCCTGGCCACCCTGGTGGCCCTGGCCCGGCACCGGGTGATGGCGGGTCCCCGGGCTCCACTGCCAGAGGCGGCGCTGGCCCAGTTGGGACTGAGCGCCGAGGATCTGGCTGAGTGTGACCCCCAGCCCAGCCCCGTCTAGGGGCTCAGCCTGGCCGGATCCCAGTAGAGGTGGGTATCGTGGTGTTCCGCCAGCAGGCGATTGAGGGCGGAAAAACTGGGGATCACCTGCTCCTGCCCGCTTAAGCAGGCCCAGACGAAGCGGTGGCAGTTGTTGCGTCTTAGGTGGTAATCCCGGTAGGTAAACAGCGCCTTGGCGGCGCGCTCGGCGGCCCGCTCGCTGCCCAGGGCCCGATGCCGGCTGTCACTAAGGCAGAAGATGGTGGCGCCGCTTCGGTTGTGCAGGAAGCGCTGGGCAGAGACCCCCCGGACCAGGCCGCTGCCGTGCAGCTCGGCGATGCAATCCCCCCCCAGCCAGATCCCGGTGTGCTCCACCACCCCGAACACGTGACAGGCCATCAGGGTGCCCGGCGTCGGGGTCACCGCCACCGCCCCGGGCATCCACTGGCTGGGTCCCAGGGCCAGGCGGGCCGGCCCACTGGGCGTGCGGTAGCGCCGGGCCTGAACCTGGCGGCGGTGGTCGTGATACTCCACGGCGGCCAGGGCGCCGGCGAGCAACAGCAGTGCGGGTAGGGCCATCTCACACCTCCTATGGCCCTAACCTAGCGGGTTCGGCGTCCTTTGGGGACATCAAAATGTAACGGTTTTCAACGACTCAGTTTGAGCAGGGCGGAGAGGCTCAGGGATTGGCGCCCTGCCAGGGCACTGGCCTGGGCCAGCAGCAGCTCGCCACAGGCGATGGCGTCCACCAGGGCGTGGTGGCCCGGGTAGTCCGGCAGGCCGTAGCGACGCCGACACTGGGCCAGCCTTAGCTGGTCCCCCTTGAGCACCTCACCGCGCCGCTCCAGGCGCCGCTGCTCCAGCAGCAGGGTGTCGATCGCCAGCAGCGGCAACCCCTGGCCAAAGCAGTGCTGCAAACCGGCGTTGAGAAAACCCAGGTCCAGGGCGCCGTGGTGACACACCAGCACCCGGCCGGCCAGTTGGGGCACCAGGGCCGCCAGGGCGTCGCACAGGGGCACGCCGTCCGCCAGGTGGCGGTCGTGGATGCCGTGGATGGTGGCGCTCTGCCCCACCTCGCCGTCGATGGCCACCAGCTGATGCCAGGCATCCGACAGCTGAACCCGGCCCCCCTCGATGGGCACAGTGGCGATGGAGAGGATGGCGTCGTTGCGCAGGTCGAGGCCGGTCAGCTCCAGGTCCAGCGCCAGCAGCGACTGGCTGCGGTAATCGGCAGAGAACTTGGGCGCAGGGGCCTCGAAAAAGGGCGCCAGCGGCTCGGGCAAGGCACCCCAGCCGGCCACCAGGCGTTTGAGTCGATGAGCCAGGGCACTCATCACAGGCTCCGGGCAAAGCTCAGCCGGACCCCGTCCTGGGCCCGGGCCACCACGGCAAACGCGTCCTTGAGCTGGTGACGGGTCAGCCCCGACACCCGGCCCGGGCGCAGGAAGTTGGAGGGATCTTCACCGCGACTCCACTGTTCTCCCTGGTTGGCCAGGCGCAGGTGGGCGATAAATTCCTGGGCGTCCGCCAGGTTGAGGGCGTCCTTGCGGGTCACCAGCCCCGCCTTCATCGCCGCCTGGATCCGCTGGGCGGTACCCACCGCCTCGCTGCCGCAGGCCAGGGCGTAGATCCGCGCCACGTCATTGATGATCGCCAGCCCCTTGTGTTTCAGGTCCAGCGCCTTGCGCTGCTCCCCGTCCCGCTCCAGCACCAGCTGGCGGAAGAACCCCAGCGGCGGCGAGTTATGGCCGGCGTTGGTGGCCATCATCGCCAGGAAGATCTGGTTGTCCTTGCAGCGGGCCAACACCGATTGCTGCAAGGTCTTGGCCAGATCGCCGCGACCGGCGATGGCGCGCATGTCGAAAAAGATGCTGGCGTGCATCACCGCCTTGGGCTCCGGTTGATCGATCCAGCGGCCAAACTGCGCCTGCCACTGGGCCAGGGAGAGGCACCATTTGGGGTTCATCGCCATGATGCCGCCGGGGCAGTGGATGTAACCGCTGTCGTTCAGCGCATCGCAGACGTAGGTGGCCAGGCGCTGGAAGTAATCCCGCTCTTCGTCGTTGGGCTCCCGGGCCAGCAACAGGCCGTTGTCCTGATCCGATTTGCCCGCCTGGTCCATCCGTGCCTGGGAGCCGAACGCCAGCCAGCACCAGGCCATGGGAGCCGGCCCCAGGGCCTGCTGGCCCAGCACCAGCAGACGCCGGGTCAGAGCATCGGTCACCAGGGTCAGCACCCGACCGATCTCCTCCGCTCGGGCGTCGGCTTGGATCAGGCTTTGCAGCAGCGCCGGGATCTGGCCGGCCACCTGCACCAGGGTGGCCCGGTCGCTCTGACGGTCAATCTCGCCAATCAGGTGAAGAGGGTCGTTGCGCTGCAGCCGGATGAGATCCGTGCTGGTCACCACCCCCAGGGGCACCCCCTCCTCGGCCACCGGCAGATGGTGGATGTTGTGCTGACTCATCGCCAGCATCGCCTCGAACACCAGGGTATTGGGGGGCACGGAGACGGGATCCGCGGTCATCACCTCGTTGACCGGGGTGTCCACGGCGATCCCCTCCGCCAGCACCCGGTTACGCAGGTCCCGGTCGGTGAGGATCCCCAGCAGGCGGTTGTCCTGCACCACCAGCAGGCAGGAGATCCGGGCATCCCGCATCAACCGCGCCGCCTCCTGCACCGGGGCAAAGGGCCCCACGCTCTTGGCCGGCGAGGCCATCACCGAGCGGATCCGGGCAGTATTGAGGTGCTCCCGGGCCAGGTAGCGAGCGCTGTAGCGAAGCCGTTCGGCGTGCTTGCGGTTAAAGAAACGGTCGAAATCCCGGCTCAGGGCTCTCAGGGCTCGGAAGCAGGACTCGCTTAAGATGTAGACCAGGCCATCCTCCAGCACCTGGATGCGGTTGCTGACCTGCTCGCCGGTCAGCAGCGAGGGGAAGCCGAAGTAGTCCCCCTCTCCCAGCCGGTCCAACAGTTCCCCCCGGTCGCTGCGCACCTCGAAGGCGCCGGAGCGGACGATGTAGAGGTGGGGGTTGTCGTAGTCCAGGGGCACCTCGCCGCTGGACTTGGCGAAATAGGCGATCTCGATGCCCCGGGCCGCGGTCTCCCGCCCGGCGTCGTCCAGCTGGTCAAAGGGCACCAGCTCGGCGAGAAAATCGATGATGGGCGCCAGGTCGTGGTCGGTCATGTTTATCCATTACATCCTTGATACACTGGGCAAAACATCAGGGAGCGAGACATGATTGCGATAGCACAACTCTTTTTCCTCACCCTGGGCCTGGCCCTGGTGGTGGTGGCGGTCGGCCTGTACCTGCGTCGTACCGCCAACTGGCACGCGCTGTGGCAGATCTGGGTGGGCAAGCTGAAGGACCTCAGCCTCAGCGAGTTCCGCTTCTACCGCAGCGGCATCCTGTTTCTATTTATCGGGATCCTGCTGCGCATCGTCAACCTGACGTTAAACGGCGTTTGATTTGAGACAACAAAGAGAAAGGGCACCTTGCGGTGCCCTTTTTGCTTAGTGGTGGGTGGCTTCTCCCGCCCCTTTCGGGAAGCGGATGCTTTCCACCAGATCCTGGACCTCTTGCGGTGACTCCTGGGTCATCCGGCTGACGGAGAAGGCCACGATGAAGTTCAGCAGCATGCCCAGAGTACCGATCCCCTCGGGGGAGATCCCAAACAGCCAGTTCTCCGGCGTGTTGGCAATCAGCGGCTCGAAGAACACGCCCTTGTACGCCAGGATGTAGCCGGCGGTGAAGGTGATGCCGACGATCATGCCTGCAATGGCGCCCTCTTTGTTCATGCGCTTGGAGAAGATCCCCATGATGATGGCCGGGAAGAACGACGATGCCGCTAACCCGAAGGCGAATGCCACCACCTGCGCCACGAAGCCGGGCGGATTGATCCCCAGGTAACCGGCGATGCAGATGGCCACCGCCGCGGCGATCCGCGCGTAGGTCAGCTCCTGCCGGTCCGTAATGTTGGGCATCAGGTTCCGTTTGAGCAGGTCATGGGAGATCGAGGTGGAGATCACCAGCAGCAAGCCCGCCGAGGTCGACAGCGCCGCCGCGATCCCCCCTGCGGCCACCAAGGCGATCACCCAGTTAGGCAGGTTGGCGATCTCCGGGTTGGCCAGCACCATGATGTCGCGGTCGATCTTCATGTTGTTGCGCTCATCACCGGAGTAGAACATCACGCCCTGCTCCGCCATCTGCTCACCAGCAGCGCCGGCGGCCGTCACGTTCTCATCGGTGCCGGAGAAGCCAATCAGACCGGTCTGTTCCCAGTTTTGGATCCACTGGGGCCGCTCGGCGTAGAGGGTCCCCTTGCCGTCCGGGCCGTTGATGGTGTCAATCATGTTCAGACGGGCGAAGGCGGCCACGGCGGGTGCGGTGGTGTACAGCAGCGCGATGAACACCAGGGCCCAACCGGCGGAGATCCGGGCATCGGCCACCTTGGGTACGGTGAAGAAGCGCACAATCACGTGGGGCAGACCAGCGGTGCCCACCATCAGGGCGGCGGTGATAAAGAACACGTCCACGGTGGACTTGGAGCCGTCCGTGTACTGACTGAAGCCCAACTCCGACATCAAGCCATCGAGTTTGGACAACACCGAGGTGCCCGGTTCAGAGACCAGGTCGGAGCCGAAGCCAATCTGCGGGAAGAAGTTGCCGGTCAGCATGATGGAGATGAACACCGCGGGCACCAGGTAGGCGGTGATCAGCACCACGTACTGGGCCACCTGGGTGTAGGTGATCCCCTTCATGCCACCGAGTACGGCGTAGAAGAACACCACCACCATACCGATGATCACCCCCATGGTGACGTCCACTTCGAGGAAGCGGGAGAACACCACGCCCACGCCCCGCATCTGGCCGGCCACGTAAGTGAAGCAGACGAAGATGGCGCAGATCACCGCCACGGTCCGGGCGGTCTGGGAGTAGTAGCGGTCACCGATAAAGTCCGGCACGGTGAACTTGCCGAACTTACGCAGGTAGGGTGCCAGGCACAGGGCCAGCAGCACGTAGCCCCCGGTCCAGCCCATCAGGTAGACGGCACCGTCGTACCCCATAAAGGCGATAAGGCCCGCCATGGAGAGGAAGGAGGCCGCGGACATCCAGTCGGCGGCGGTGGCCATGCCGTTGGCCACCGGGTGTACGCCGCCACCGGCCACGTAGAACTCGTTGGTGGAGCCGGCCTTGGCCCAGATGGCGATGCCGATGTAGAGGGCGAAGGTGGCGCCCACTACGATGTAGGTCAATGTTTGCAGGTCCATCGCATCAGTCCTCGTGCACGTTGTACTTCTGATCCAGGGCGTTCATCTTGGCCACGTAGACGAAGATGAGGGCGACAAAGACGTAGATGGCCCCCTGCTGGGCAAACCAGAATCCCAGTTTGAACCCCCCCAGCTGGATGGCATTCAAGGTGTCCACCAGCAAGATCCCACAGCCGTAGGACACGATGAACCAGACGGCCAGTAGGCTGAGCATCAGACGCAAGTTCTCGCGCCAGTATGCTTTTGCCTGTTCGTTGCTTTCGAAAGCCATGAGCTGCTCCCCTTTCCTTATCGTTGGAATAGTCAGAGCTAACCTAGCAAGGGAGGCGGTGTGAGGAAGATCGACCTTAGTCAAAGGGGCGCGAAGCGAAAAGGAATGGCGAAAATACAATTTCCTTTTGTTTCAGTAATTTAATGTTGTTCACTGGCCCATTGGAAGGGCCCATTCAGGGCGTTAGACTTTAGTCTCAGCCCCGGCGGCAATGCCCCTATTGCCGCCTGGCAAGGCCTTGCCCCGGCCAGGTTACGCCCTTGTTATCGCTCCAAACTTGGGGCTCTGCCCGGTTAACACCGGCAAAACAGTTGCGGCTTTTTTGGCCGGTTGTGCCGCCCAGGTGCCAGAAACTGTTCGATTGAGCACACTCCTTGCATTGCCCAGGTCCCCAAACCCAATGAGGACAGCCCATGATCGTCTCACCGGTACAAAGCCAGATGACGTCCAAGTACCACCGGGAGCCCGGTGCCAACTTCGACGCCAACATTCAACCCAAGTCCACCGCCACCCAGAGCGCGCCGGCCAAGGGGTTCGAGCAGCAGCTGGAAACCCAGAAGGTCTCCGCCGCCCAGAGCAAGGCCAACGACAAAACCGCCAAGCAGGTGGCGGCGGTGCAGGAGGAGTTTCAGGCCCAGCAGCAGGCGAGCCTGAAAAACCCCTTTGCCGACAACACCGGTGATCTGCTGAGCATGTTGGAGAAAGCCAAGAAGACCCTGGCTTAATCCAGGGCCACTCGCACCAGCAGGCGCACCTGCTGGGCCTGACGGGCCGGCTGGTAACGACCGCTGTCGGCCGCCTCCGCCATCGCCATCTGGCGCGGCATGGGGGTGGCCCCCTGCTCGGTGATGGTCAGCACCTCACCGAGCTCGCTGTCCAGCCGCTGGGCCAGGGCATCGGCCTTGTCCAGGGCGTCCTCCAGCGCCAGGCGAAACAGATCGCGCCGACGCTCCAGATCGTCACTGGCGAAGTAGCCGGGACTGGACAGCTCGTTCAGCCCCAGCTCGGTAAAGCGGGCCAGCCAGGTGGCCACCTCGGCCACCTCCACCTCCAGGGTGACGCTGCGCCGGGCCTCGTAGCCCAACAGGCGCCGCTGACGCTCCTGGTAGTCGTAGCGCGGCCCCAGGGTGAGGCTGCCGGCGCCGTACTGGCTGGGGGAGAGCTCCGCCTCATCCAGCGCATCCAGCACCCGGTCCACCACCTCGTCCACTTCGGCCTTGGCCTCGTCGGGGCTTTTCGCCAAGGCGGTGATCTGACCGGTCAGCCGAGCTCTGTCCGGCGCCACCTCGAGGCTGCCCAGCCCCTCCACTTCAATCCAGCGCCCCTCCGCCATGGCCAGCGAGGGCAACAGCAGCAACAGGCAGGTCCAGGTTTTGAGCGATGCCACATTCGCCTCCTTATATAAAGCGATTACTTGAAATAGTACGGTAAGCCGTCGACAATGGAGCCTGGTCCCGTTCGGAGTGCACCATGTCTTCAGCCGCGAGTAAGATCCTGTTTTTACTGAAACAGCGAGGCCCCTCTCCCCTGGCCCCCCTGGCCGAGGCGCTGGCCCTGACCACCATGGGGGTGCGCCAGCACCTGCAGAAGCTGGAGCAGCGCGGCCTGGTCCAGTTTGAGGACCGTCGCCAGGGCCCCGGCCGACCCAGCCGTCATTGGTTTTTGAGCGACGCGGGCCACCGGGAGTTTGGCGATCGTCACCAGGACCTCACCCTCCAGCTGCTGGAGTCGGTGCAGGACCTGTTCGGTGACGCCGGCCTGGACCGCCTGATCCAGCACCGGTCCGAGAGTCAGAAAACCCTGTACTCTCAGACACTCTCCGACTGCGAAAGTTTGTCCCAGAGGGTCGAAAGGTTGGCCGAACTGCGCCACCAGGAGGGCTACATGGCCCGGGTCCTGCCCCAGGAGGAGGGCTGGCTGCTGGTGGAGGATCACTGCCCCATCTGCGCCGCCGCCCGCCACTGTCAGGGGCTGTGCCGACAGGAACTGGAGCTGTTCCAGGGCCTGCTGGCCCCAGAGGCCGAGGTGACCCGCACCGAGCACCTGTTGGGGGGCGCCAGCCGCTGCGCCTACCGGATCACGCCGGCAAAGGCGGCATCTTGAAGGGGTCCGGGTAGCGGTAGACCAGCCCCAGCTGGCGGCAGATCTTGTAGCCGTCGATCCGCTTGATGGCCATGGGGGCATCGCCAAAGGTGGGCGCCGGCAGGCCCAAGGCCTGGGCCGCGTAGGGATAGAAAGCCCCCCGGCTGGGGTGGCCCGGCGCCGACAGGTTGAACACCTCGCCAAAGGCCTCCGCCTCCAGCACCCGCACCACGGCCCCGATGACGTCCTCCCGATGCACCAGGTTCACCGGTGCCTCGGCCCCCGGCAACCCCTGGCGTCCGGCCAGGAAGCGCCCGGGGTGGCGCTCGCCCCCCACCAGCCCCGCCGGCCGCAGTATCGTCAGCCCGGCGCCAAACCGCGCTGCCATCGCCCGCTCCGCCGCCAGCATTGCCGCCGCCCGCGGCCCCTCATCCAGGGCCCCTAGCTCATCCACCGCCTCCCCCGGGGCGTAGACCGCGGTGGTACTGACGAACAGCGCCCGGCGGATCCCGTGCTGCCAGGCAGCTTCGGCCAGCAGCGCCATCCGGTCGGCGTAGCTGTTGTCCTGGGCCTGGCGGCCCGGCGGCACGTTAACGAACAGCGCCTCGGCCTGGAACAGCCCGGCCAGATCGTCGCCGTCCAGGGTGGTGCCGATGCTCAGGGAGTAAGCCGGAATGCCCAGCAGCTTCAGGCGGGCCAGAGTATCTGCCTGGCGGGCACTGCCGCGCACCGGCCAGCCCTGGCTTTGCAGCTGCTCCGCCAGGGCGAGCCCCAGCCAGCCGCAGCCGATGATGGAGAGGGATTGCATTGAGACTCCTGTGGGCCTAACGGCGCACGTAGTAGGCCACCGCCGGCGTCACATCCAGGTAGTGGCTCTGGGCTTCGGTCAGTTCGCTGGCCTTGAGCACTCCGGCGATCTTCAGATCCAGCATCTCCAGGCTCACCATGGGCGCCTCCTTCTTGGGGATCTCCGGATCGTAGAGCATCAGCGTCGGGTAGAGCGGCTGGGAGGCTTCACTGCTGATCACCTTGCCCACCTGCTCGTTCTCCAGCTTGAGCAAGGTGCCCGGCGGGTAGACGCCGATGGTCTTGACCAGGGTTTGCAGGAAGGTGGCGTTGAGCTGGTCGCCGCGGTGCTTGAACAGATAGGCCAGGGCCTGGTACGGCGGGAGCGATTTGGTGGTGCCGTTGACCAGGCTGTCGTACTCGTTGGCGATGGTGAGAATTTGGGTCAGGGGCGTAATTGCCTTGCCGGCCAGGCGCCGGGGGTAACCGCTACCGTCCAGGTATTCGTGGTGCCCGGTCACCATGGCCTGGATGGGCTTGGTGGCGAAGGGGGTGTTCTTGACCAGCTCCAGCGCCAGTTTGGGGTGCTCTTTGAGGTAGTTCTGCTCGGCGCTGGTCAGGGGGGCTCGTTTGTTGAGAATGGTGCTGGGCACCCTCAGCTTGCCCACATCGTGGATCAGTGCTGCCAGTCCCAGCTCCCGCAGGCTGGGCCCCTCCAGCCCCAGGGCCTTGCCCAGGACCATGGCCACCACGCAGACGTTGAGGCCATGAAACTGCATGGTGCCCTCCTGGTTGGCGGCCACCAGTTGCAGCACGGTATCGCTGCCCGCCGCGTCGAACTGGGTGAGGATCTCATCCACCACCAGGCTGCAGTCGGCGTAGGCCCGCTCCGGGGCCGTGGGCATGCGGGTGAAACTGCTGCGCACCTGCTCCAGGGATTGGCCATAGGCCTGCTCGCAGCGTTTGAGCAGGCGTCGGTAGACCCGGCTCTCCTCCGCCACCGCGTTCCGCTCCGCCTGCTGGCGGCGCACTTCGCTTTGGTCGAGCTGGGCGGGGGGCGACTGGGGGGTGGAGGGCAGGTCGAACTGGGGGGCGGGCTCGCCCTCGGCCAGTTGCAGGAACACGTGGTTGAGGCCCAGTCGCTGGATCAACTGGATCTGGGCGGGATCCTTTAAGCGGAACCGGCTGAACAGGAAGGGGTGCTCTTTCCACGCCAGGGGCAGGCGGATCGACTGCCCCAGCTTGAGTTGGTTCACCGGGATCTTGCACTCCCTGACCGCCATAACTGTCCACCCTGTATTCCCTGGCCCGTGCCCGGGCAGTCCTGCCCAACACACTGTTTCGCGTCCGATTATAGCCCAGGAACGGCAACAAGCATCCCCCTTGTTTGGCCCGTTCGCCGTGCGCCGTTTCCGGGCCATCTCCCTCTCGCCTTTATATTGCATACAATATTCACAGGTGATAGGGTAATCCCGTTCCCTGGCTCGTCACAGTGCCGCAGTAGGGTTTTTCCGTTTTGTCCTCGACCCCTCATCCCGCCCCCTCGGGACGGTTGTGGTAATGGGTTGATTCCCGTTCGCCGGTGGCCACGCCACCGGCTTTTTTCTGCCCGAATCAACAACGGCGGCCTTTCGGCCGCCGTTGACGTTTAACCTTGGTGGCTGGCCAATAGGGCCAGCAGGCCCGCCTCATCCAGCACCGCCACCCCCAGCTCCGTCGCCTTGGTCAGCTTGGAGCCGGCCTTCTCACCGGCCACCAGGGTGTGGGTGTTCTTGGACACGCTGCCGCTGACCTTGGCGCCCAGGGCTTCCAGGGCCGCCTTGGCGTCGCTGCGCCCCATCTGGCTCAGGGTGCCGGTCAGCACCCAGGTCTGCCCCTTCAACGGCTGGGCGTCCTCGGCCACCGCCTCAATGGCCGGCCAGTGGACGTTGGCCCCCGCCGGATCGGTTAGGGCCTGGATCACCTCCAGGTTATGGGGCTGACGGAAGAAGTAGTAGAGGTGCTTGGCCACCACCTCCCCCACCTCATCCACCGCCATCAACTGCTCGGTGTCCGCGGCCATCAGCGCCTCCAGGGTGCGGAAGTGGCGCGCCAGGTTGGCGGCGGTGGCCTCCCCCACCTCGCGGATCCCCAAAGCGTAGAGGAAACGGGGCAGCGTGGTGGTTCGCGCCGCATCCAGGGCATTCACCAGGTTCTGTGCCGACTTGGTGCCCATGCGGGGTAGCAGGGTCAGCCGGGAGGCGGACAGGCCGAACAGGTCCGCCGGCGTGGACACCAGCTCCTGATCCACCATCAGTTCCACCAGCTTGTCACCCAGACCGTCCACATCCAGGGCCTTGCGGGAGGCGAAGTGTTTGATCGCCTCCTTGCGCTGGGCCTCGCAGAACAGGCCCCCGGAGCAGCGGGCCACCGCCTCGCCCTCGAAGCGCTCCACCTTGGAGTCGCACACCGGGCACTGGCTGGGAAACACGATGTCGCGGGCCTGTGCCGGTCGCTTGTCCGCCACCACAGAAACGATCTGCGGGATCACGTCACCGGCCCGGCGGATCACCACGGTATCCCCAATCTTGACCCCCAGGCGCTCGATCTCATCGGCGTTGTGCAGGGTGGCGTTGGAGACGGTCACCCCACCAACAAACACCGGCTCGAGCCGGGCCACCGGGGTGACGGCGCCGGTGCGGCCCACCTGGAACTCGACGTCCTTGAGGACCGTCATCTCCTCCTGGGCGGGGAACTTGCAGGCGATGGCCCAACGCGGCGCCCGGGCCACGAAGCCCAGGGTGGCCTGCTCCGCCAGGCTGTCCACCTTGATCACCACGCCGTCGATCTCATAGGCCAGCTGGTCCCGCTCCTGGCCCACCCGGCGGAAATAGGCCAGCGCCTCGGCTTCCCCCTCGGCCACGGTGACCAGATCGCTGACCGGCAAACCCCACTGGCCCAGCTGGGCCAGCTGGGCGCTGTGGCTGCTGGCCATGGGGGTGTCCTCCCCCTCCACCACGCCCACGGCGTAGGCGTAGAAGGCCAGGGGGCGTGCGGCGGTGATGCGGCTGTCCAGTTGGCGCAGGCTGCCGGCGGCGGCGTTGCGCGGGTTGACGAAGGTTTTCTCCCCCGCCGCCATCGCCTTGGCGTTCATCGCCTCAAACCCCGCCTTGGGCATAAAGGCCTCGCCCCGCACCTCCAGCAGCGCCGGGTAGCCGCTGCCTTGCAGTCGCAGGGGCACCGACTTGATGGTGCGCACGTTGGCGGTGATCTCCTCGCCGGTGGTGCCGTCCCCCCGGGTGGCGGCGCGCTCCAGCACGCCGTCCCGGTACACCAGGCTGACGGCGATGCCATCGAGCTTGGGCTCGGCGCTGTAGCGGATCTCGCTCTGGCCCAGGCGATCGGCTAGGCGCTGGTGGAAGGCGGAGAACTCCGCCTCATCCATGGCGTTGTCCAGGGAGAGCATCGGCTTGAGGTGGGCCACCGAGGCGAACTGACCGGAGGGGGCGCCCCCCACCCGCTGGCTGGGGGAGTCGGCCCGGCGCAGCTCCGGGTGCGCCTTCTCCAGGTCGATCAGCTCCCGCATCAGCCGGTCGTACTCGGCGTCGGGAATGCTGGGGTTGTCCAGCACGTAGTACTGGTGGTTGTGGTGGTTCAGCTGCTCGGCGAGCTGGTCGATGCGCTGTTTCGCTTGAGTCATGTCGTTCTTCGGCGGTTAGAAACACACAGGGCCGCCGGTTGGCGGCCCTTGGGGGCGGTGGCAGGCGACCTCAGGCCGGCTGCTCCGCCCGTTGAATTCGGGCCACGTAGCCCTCCTGGGTCTGGGAGGTCCAGGGGTTGCGGCGATCGTCCAGCACCTCGGCGTCGTGCAGGTCCGCCAGCCCCTTGGCGGCGCCCTCCATCATGGAGAAGCAGACCCGGGGATCCCCCTTGCAGGGCAGGGTCATAAAGAGCGCCACCCCGTCGGTGGTGAACTGCTCCATCTGGTCCGGGTTGAAGGTGCCGGGCTTCTCCATGTTGGCCAGGGAGAAGAGCACCGGGCCGGTACCGGCGCTGTTCTGGTGGCGATGGAAGATCTCCATCTCACCGAACTTGAAGCCCATGGTCAGCAGGTTGGGCAACAGCTCCGCCCCGGCGATGGGGCCGCTTTTGCCCACCACGTGCAGTACCAGGACGTCGGTCGGGTCCGCCGGCTCGGCCGGGGCCGCCTGGGCTTTGGGGGCCGGCTCGGCCACCGGCTCCGGAGCCGTCTCGATTTCGGCGGCCGGTTTGGCCTCGGGGGCGGCGCGGCTTTGCTGCGCCTGCTCCTCCTCACGGGCCTCCTCCCGGGCCTCCTCCCGGGCCAGTTCCGCCTCGAGCTCCTTGAGGCTGATGGGCGCCATCGCCTCCTCCTCGTCGGACCGCTCCGGCTCGCCAAAGCCCAGCTCAATCTGATCGCCGCCCAGGGTGGGTTCCTGACGCGGGGCCCGTGGAGCCCGGCTTTGGGCGGGGCGCCGACTCGGGGCGGTCACCGGTTCGTCGTTCAGCAGGCTGGCCTGCTGCGGCGGGGTGGCGGGGACCACCGGCTCCGATTCCACCTGGGGCTCGGCAGGCTCAATAACGGGCTCGTCGGCCCGGGGGTCGGTGGCACGCTTTTTCGGCGCGGGGCTGCGGCGGTTGCGGATCTTGGCGGGGCTGTTGCGCCTCAAGGACCAGAGCCCGTGCACCAACAAACCCACGATGGCCAACAGGCCCACCACAATAAAGACTACGCGCATATCATCCATAGCGTGTCGAACCTAACTCGTTTATCCCATAAGGGCCATGGCAGCGGCCTCTTCGATGTCTACGGCGACGATCCGGGAAACCCCCGGCTCATGCATGGTCACCCCGGTAAGGCGATCCGCCATCTCCATGCTCACCTTGTTGTGGCTGATAAAGATGAACTGCACCGTCTCGGACATCTCCTTCACCAGCCGGCAGAAGCGCCCGACGTTGGCATCATCCAGCGGCGCATCCACCTCGTCCAGCATACAGAATGGCGCCGGGTTGAGGCGGAAAATCGCGAACACCAATGATAATGCCGTCAATGCCTTTTCACCACCAGAGAGAAGATGGATCGTGCTGTTCTTTTTGCCCGGCGGCCGGGCCATGATGGTGACCCCGGTGTTGAGCAGATCGTCGTCGGTCAGGGCCAGGTAGGCGCTGCCGCCGCCGAACACCTTGGGAAACAGGGTGCTCAAATCGGCGTTGATCTTGTCGAAGGTCTCCCGGAACATCTGCCGGGTCTCCCGGTCAATCTTGCGGATGGCCGACTCCAACACCTCCAGGGCCTGGTTGAGATCCGCATCCTGCTCATCCAGGTAGGCCTTGCGCTGGGCCTGCTGCTCGTACTCCTCGATGGCGGCCATGTTGATGGCCCCCAGGCGCTTGATGCGCTCCCGCACCCGCTCCAGATCGGTCTGCCACTGGTTGACCGCCGCCTCGGCGCTCAGGGTCTCCAGGATCCCCTTGAGCTGCATCTCGGACTCCGCCAACAGATCCAGCTGGCCCTGGGCCTGCACCCGCAGCCCCTCATACTCCAGCTGGTGACGGCTGAGCTGGGCCACCAGCTCCTGGATCTGGGCCTGTTGGCCCCGCTGGGAGTCGTTGAGGCTGGCCAGGGTCTGGGTCACCTCCTCCAGGCGGTCCCGCCGGGTGGCCAGCTCCGCCTCCAGCTCCACCCGCTGGGCCAGCTCCTCGGCCAGGCTCTCCTCGTACTCCAACAGGGGTTCGGCCAGGGCTTCCTGCTCCTCCCGGGCCAACTCGCAGCGCTCCTGCCACTGACCCTGGGCCTCCTCGGCCTGGCGACGTTGGCCGGCCATGCCCTGCAGGCGGGCCTGCTGGCCCTGCACCGTCAGTTGTAGCTGCTGCAGCTGTTGCTGCTGCTGATCCCGCTGGCTCTGCCGGGCCCGCACCGCCTGACGCTCCGCCTCAGCCCGCTGCTCAATGGTCACCAGGGCCTGCTCGGCCTGTTCCTGGTCCAGCTCCAGCTGCTCGCGCCGTGCTTCCAGCTCCAGCTGGCGCGCCTCGTTCTCCTCCTGGCGCAGGGCCAGCTCTTCCTGCTGCTCCGCCAGCAGATCCCGCTGCTGACGCTGCTGGGCCAGGTTTTGCCGCAGGTTGTCCACCCGGTTCTGCTCATTGAGCTGCGCTTCCCGGGCCTGCTGGGCTTCCCGCCTAGCCTGCTCCTCCGTCTGGCTCGCCGCCTGTTTGCGCTGCTGGGATTGGGCCACGTTCTGCTCGGCCTGGGCCAACACCTCGGCCTGGGCCTCCAGCTGCTGCGCCAGTTGCTCCCACTGGGCCTTGAGTTCGGTCAGGGGGCGCTCGTCCCCCTGACCGGGGGCCGCCTCGAACCCCTGGGCCAGCCAGCGACCGCAGGGCAGCACCACGGAGACCCCGGGGCCGGCTTCGGCCAGCCACTGGCGGGCCTCAGATTCGGTCTGGGCGCAGTAGACCTGGGCCAGCCAGGGGCTCAGGTTAAAGGGGGATTGAATGGTGTCCAGCAGCCGGGGCCAGGGGTGGGCCGCCGGTTGCGCTGCCGTGTCACAGGGGCTCAGTCGGGCCAGCCCCTCGGGCAGTTCAGTTTCGTCGCCGCCCACCACCGCCTGCAGGGTGCGGCTGAGCACCTGCTCCACGGCGGTGGCCCAGCCCGGTTCAATGGTCCACTGTTGCCAGGCCCGCGGCAGGGCATCAAAGGGGGCCGGCAGCCGGGTTTCCCGGGCCTTGAGCAGGGTGGCCAGGGAGGCGTGCTGGGCCGTCAGCTGGCCATGCTCCCGGGCCGCCGCTTCGCGTTCGCTGCGGGCCTGCTCGAAGGCCTGCTCCGCCGCTTCGCGCTGCTGCTGCGCCTCGGCCAGGCGCGCGGCCTCCCGGGCCTGGAGGGCGTCGGCGTCCGCCAGGGCGGTTTCGGCTGCCGCCAGGGCCGCCTCTTGGGCCGCCGGATCCCACTGGGTCAGCTGCTGAGCCAGACGGGCGGCGGAGCTGGCCAGCTGCTGGCCCTCCCGCTCCAGTCCGGCCGCCTCGGTGGCCGCCACCTGGGCGGCGCGCTGGGCCTGGGCCTGGGCGTCCCGGGCGGCGTCTCGCTGATCGCTTAAAGCATCGAACGCCTCCTGGGCCTCCTCCAGGGTCAGGGAGAGCTCCTCCACCCCTTCGGCCAGGGTTTCCAGCTCCGGGGCCAGCATCGCCAGGCTCTCCTCCAGCTCGGCTTCCTCCTCGGAGAGCTGAGCCAGGCTCTGTTCGGCGCTGGCGGACTGCACCTGGTTGCGGCGGATCTCATCCTCCAGCTGCTGACGCCGCTGACGGCTGTGGAGGATCTGCTGCTCCAAGCGGGTGATTTGGCTGCCCAGGGCAAACAGCTTCTGCTGGCTCTGCTCCACCTCGGCGGCCAGATCCGACCGCTGCTGCTCCAGGGCGGTCACCGTGGCGCTGTCGCCGGCACTGGCGCTCTCGAACTGGTCCTTTTTCAGCTCCAGTTCCTGGATCACCGCCTCAAGCTCCCCCATGCGGCCGCTCAGCTCCCGCCAACGCAGGGCCAGCAACTCTCCGTGCAGGGTGCGCTCCTGGATCTTAAGCTCCCGGTAGCGTCGGGCGGCGTCCGCCTGGCGGCGCAGCCGTTCGATCTGGGTGCCCAGCTCGCTGCGCACGTCGGTGAGGCGCTCCAGGTTCTCCCGGGTGTGGCGGATGCGGTTCTCGGTCTCCCGCCGGCGCTCCTTGTAGCGGGAGATCCCGGCGGCCTCCTCGATGAACACCCGAAGCTCCTGGGGCTTGGACTCGATCAGCCGGGAGATCATCCCCTGCTCGATGATGGCGTAGCTGCGCGGCCCCAACCCGGTGCCCATAAAGAGATCGGTGATGTCGCGACGGCGGCACTTGTTGCCGTTCATAAAGTAGCTGGACTGGGCGTCGCGATTGACCTGGCGCTTGACCGAGATCTCGGCGTAGCTGGCGTACTGGCCGTCGAGGCGACCGGCGCTGTTGTCGAACACCAGCTCCACGCTGGCCACGGAGACCGGCTTGCGGCCGCTGGAGCCGTTAAAGATGACGTCGGTCATGGCGTCGCCGCGCAGGTTCTTGGCGCTGCTCTCCCCCAGCACCCAGCGCACCGCGTCAATGACGTTGGATTTGCCGCAGCCGTTGGGGCCGACAATGGCGGTCATCTGGTCCGGGAAGGGCACCTTGGTGGGGTCCACGAAGGACTTGAATCCGGCGAGCTTGATCTGTTTGAGCCGCATAAGGCTGGGGCGAGGCGATCCTGAAACTTGGGAAGCTGCCACTCTACCAAATGGGCATGTAATTTGTAACAGCCTGAAATGCTATGGATGTTGACCGAATGCTACGCTGAGCAACACAATGACCCCATGGCTTACCGCTAGGAGCGCAATCCGTTGTTGAACGACCCCATTCGTCAGGACACCGTGCTGCCCCAGGGCAGCAGTGGCGTCAGCTATTTTATCAAGGGCTTCGAGCTCATTCGTCAGAAGGGGCTGCGCCGCTTCGTGGTGTTGCCGCTGTCCATCAACCTGGTGCTCTTCTCCGTGGCCTTCTACTTCCTGTTTCAGCAGATGGGGGTGTGGATCGAGCAGTTGGTGGGGACCATGCCGGAGTTTCTGCACTGGCTGGAGTGGCTGATCTGGCCCCTAGTGGGGGTGAGCATCCTGGTCAGCGCCGCCTTCACCTTCACCGCCATCATGAACTTCATCGCCGCCCCCTTTAACGGCCTGCTGGCGGAGCAGGTGGAGAAGCGGCTGACCGGCCAGCCGGTGGACACCGGCGGGGTGCTGGACCTGCTCAAGGACACCCCGCGCCTGATTGGCCGGGAGTGGACCAAACTGTGGTATTACCTGCCCCGGGCCCTGGTGTTCCTGCTGGTGCTCTTCTTCATCCCCGGTGTGGGGCCGGTGCTCTGGTTCTGCTTTACCGCCTGGATGATGGCGATCCAGTACCTGGATTACCCCTTCGACAACCACAAGGTGCCCTTCGACCGCATGCGCAGTGCCCTGAGAATGCAGCGCTGGCGCAGCTTCTCCTTCGGCGCCACCGCCGCGGTGATGGCGATGATCCCCTTTGTGAACCTCATCCTGATGCCGGTGGCCATCTGCGGCGCCACCGCCCTGTGGGTGGATCAGTACCGGGAAGTGCACCGCCGCATCTGATGTCATGCCGGGCGATCCCCCGCCCGGCAGTTAAGTTACATTTGGTTAACCTTTGGCGCCGGACTTTGCCGCCCCCTGTGGCACAATGGCGCCAATAACAATAACCACGACTTAACAGGATGTTGACTCGTCTTTTCCCCCTTGCAGCCCTGCTGCTCCCCCTGACCCTCCACGCCCAGGAGCGTCTTCACATCACCATTCCCCAGACCGATCAGGCCCCGGTGATCGACGGCGTGCTGTCGGAAGCCGCCTGGCAGCAGGCGGTGAAGGTGCCCCTGACTCTGCAGACCCGGCCAGCGGAGAACGCCCCGGCGCCAGTGCCCACCGAGGCGCGGCTTATCGCCACCGCCGACACCCTCTACGTGGCCTTCATCGCCGAGGACCCCGAACCCAGCCGCATCCGCGCCCACCTGACTGACAGGGACAAGAGCTGGGGCGACGACATGGTGGGGATCAAGCTAGACACCTGGAACCAGGCCCGCCTGGCCTACCAGTTTTTCGTCAACCCCATGGGGGTGCAGCACGACAGCATCGAGAACGAGCTGACCGGCCGGGAGAGCGACGCCTGGGATGGGATCTGGCACAGCGCCGGTGCCCTGACCGACACCGGCTACCAGGTGGAGATGGCCCTGCCCCTGCGCCTGTTCAACTTCGACAGCCGGCAGGACACCCAGCAGTGGGGCATTGAGCTGGTGCGCTTCTACCCCCGGGAGAACAACTACCGCCTGGCGGCCACCCCGGTGGACCGCGACATCGCCTGCCGGCTGTGCCAGATGGGCCTGGCCAGTGGTTTCGAGGGGGCCGAGCCGGGCAACCAGCTGCAGATCACCCCGTCGCTGACCGCCAACCGCATGGAGACCCGGGACGACGGCGACAGCCCCTGGAACCGGGAGGAGGAGCTGGAGCCGGGGCTGGATCTGCGCTGGGGGATCACCCCGGACACCCTGCTCAACCTCACCATCAACCCGGATTTCTCCCAGGTGGAGGCGGACGCCGGCCAGCTCGACGTTAACACTACCTTCGCCCTGTTCTACCCGGAGAAGCGCCCCTTCTACCTGGACAACGCCGACAACTTCGCCACCCAGCTCAACCTGGTGCACACCCGTAACCTGGCGGAGCCGGAGTTCGGCACCAAGCTTACCGGCCAGCGGGGCAACCACGTCTACGGCCTGCTGCAGACCCGGGACGAGCAGACCAACTTCCTGGTGCCCGGCAACCTGGGCTCCAGCATCGCCGAGCTGGGCCGCAAGAGTGACAACCTGGCGGGCCGCTACCTGTACGACAGCGGCCAGGGCTGGCAGGCGGGGGTGATCGGCACCTTCCGGGAAAGCGATCAGTACCACAACGCCATGACCGGTGCCGATCTGCGCTGGGAGCTGAACGACCAGCACCGGCTGGACGCCATGTGGCTCTACAGCGACACCCGCTACCCGGACGACCTGGCCCAGCAGTTCTGCGACGGCGACGATTGCAGCGCCCCGGACAGCGCCCAATGCGAGTTCGGTGACTGCGACTACAACGAGCAGGTGCTGCGAACCCTGAGCGACGACGCCTTCCAGGGCCAGCTGCTGCGCCTGGCCTACAACTACCAGTCCCGCCACTGGTTCGGCTACGCCAACTACTACCGCGCCGACGAGGATTTTCGCGCCGATCTGGGCTTTATCGAGCGGGTGGATTTCGAGAAGGCGGTGCTGGGCGGCGGCCGGCTCTGGTACCCGGAAAACCGCTTCTTCCACGAGGTGGAGCTGTCCGGCGACATCGACCGCAGCGAGAATATGGCCGGGGAGCTGCTGGAGCAGGAAGCCGAGGCCAAGTTCGCCCTGTCCGGCCGCTACGACAGCTTCCTGGAGTGGTACGCCGTCACCCGCGAGCGGGTGGGCCAGCGGGAGGACGGCAGCAGCCTGGCGGTGGCCGGCAACGCGCCGCGGTTCGATGAAACCTTTGCCGGGTTCTACGGCGAGGTGCGCCCCATCAAGCCGGTGAAGTTCGGCGTCGGGGTGCGCTACGGCGATGAGATCGATTTTGCCAACAACCAGCTGGGCACCCTCACCCGCCTCAACGGCTGGGTGAACTGGAAGCCCACCCGGGCGCTCACCGCCCACCTGCGCCACCACTGGCGGGAGCTGGACGTGGACGGCGGCACCCTGTTCACCGCCAACCTGTCGGATCTGCGCCTGACCTGGCAGTTCAGCGTGCGCAGTTTCGTGCGCCTGTCCACCATCTACACCCACATCGACCGGGACCCCAGCCTCTACCGCTACGACGAGGTGGACGCCAACTACCAGCGCCTCTCCTCCGAACTGCTGTACGGCTACAAGCTCAACCCCCAGACGGTGTTCTACGCCGGCTTCTCCGACGGTCGCTTTGCCGACGACAGCGAGCCGGACCTGACCCAGGACAGCCAGACCTACTTTATGAAGCTCAGCTACGCCTGGCTCATCTGAGGGACGACAACACGAAAAAGGGGACGGCCAGGCCGTCCCCTTTTTGCTGCCCGCGGACCTATTTGAAGGTCAGCTCCTGGGCGATCACTTGGCTGCGGATGGTGCGCAACTCCCCCCGCTGCACATTGGCCTGCTGGGTGGCGTCCATGGAACCCATGATCTTGGTGGAGAGGGCCTCGAAATACTCGACGCCGCGGTCGAAGGCGGCCCAGTTCTTGTACTCCACCATCAGGATAAGATCCGGCTCCCCGTCCCGGGGGGCGGCCACGCTCAGCATCTTGTAGGAGAGCACCAATCCGTCCGCTTTTTGCGCGTCCAGGAACTGACGCCACACCGAGCGCAGATCACCGATGTAATCGTTGAATTTTCCCGGATGGGTTTCCACGTAGGTGATGTTCCAGACACTGCCGCTGTCCCAGCTGCGCTCTGCGGCGTTTGCCGAACCCAAACAGGCCAGTAGCATCATGGCCCCAAGGGCCGCTCGAAAAAGGGTGTTCATCGCCCAACCTCACTTTTTGGTTGGCTTCGGGTCACCATGGCCCAAAGCCCCTAAAGCCTAGTCGAAGGGGCGCTTGCGAATTGATGAGTCAGGCAAAAAAGCCGCTTAGGTGCCATCAGTTGCCGGCGCCGGACTGTCCGGCAGGGGGCGGTGGCGGCGCCGGCGGGCCTTGAGCCGCGCCCGGGGACGCAAATCCTCCACCACGGTGGCGGCGATCTTGTCGTGGATCGCCTGACGGTTGGCGTCCCAGAAGATCTGTACAAAACCCAGCAGCCCGGTGGCGATGCCGGCGCCGTATCCGCCGTAGCGGCCAAAGGCGTCCCACAGGGACAGCGGCGTGCCATCGAGCTGGCGCACCCGGCAACGGGTCAGCTTCTTGCCCACGGTCTGGCCATCGAACCAGGCCACAAAGACGGTGAAGTAGAAGGCCGCCAGACCGAACCCCAGCCCCATGTCCTTAATGGCCCCCAAAAGCCAGGCCAGGGGACTGGTGCCCACCTCCTCGTACTCCGCCACCTGCTTCTGCAGCTTCTGGCGGCGGGACTTCTCCCGGGCCAACTGGGCCTCCAGCTCCGCCACCGGATCCGGCTCGGGCTGGGCCTCGCCACCGTCCGCCCCATCGACAGCAACCTCACCGACTGGGCGACCCGCCTCTTCGGGCGTCTCTTCCGGCGCTGCTGCGCTCGTCGTGGCCGGCGCCGCCACCAGGGCCTGACCCACTCCTAGGGCTTCCTGCAGCATGGGTTTGGCCGCCTCCCGCTCCGCCTGGGGCAGGTTGTCCAGCAGCTCCCAGTAGAGCTCCTGGCGCTCGACCTCCTCGAGCTGCTTGGCCAGCCCCCCCACTTCGTCGATCACCCCCGCCAGGCAGGCGCGGTCTTCGCAGGTCTCCGCCCGGATCAGCGCCAGGGCGCCCCCCACCGCCGCCGCAGGGTCGTTGATCTCCAGTGCGTTGCCTGAATCGGTGGTGACCACGGGGGCCGTCGGCGTCCCCCAGTCGCTCACCCAGTGGTACAGGGGCGCCACCATGGAGACCACCAGCAGAAAATAGAGCCCGTACAACGCCCAGGTGCCCGCCTTCCACTGGCGCTTGCGCATCCGCCAGGTGGCCAGCACCAGGATCACGAACAGCAGCCCGCCGGAGCCGGTGAGGATGGCCACCACCAAAAGATCCAGCGCCATCGCCAGCCCCCGCTGCCAGGGGGAGGCCAAAGGCCGGTTCAGCAGGGCCGAGTGGATCTGGAACGCATCGGGGGTGATGAGGTCTTTGGGATCGGGCTTTGGTTGGCTCACGTCAGGCTCCTTCCTGTTGTGAATCCAACGTTACCACAGGGTTGCGCCGAGACCAGCGTCCGGTAAGCCACTCCAAGCCGTTGTATATAAAAAGAGTTAAGGTAATTACCTTCGGGAATAAGGCATAACGAACAAGCACTTCCTCGCGCCATTTCAAAGATTAAGCTAAGCCTTAACTGCGCGGATGCGCACTGAGCCCCTATTTTGGCAGGAATGCAACCATGGCAAAGATCTACGACGACAACTCCCTCTCCATCGGCAACACTCCGCTGGTGCGCCTCAACCGGGTCACCGACGGTAAGGTGCTGGCGAAAATCGAAGCCCGCAATCCCTCCTTCAGCGTGAAGTGCCGCCTGGGGGCCAACATGGTCTGGGACGCGGAAAAACGCGGCGTGCTGGGTCCGGGTAAGGAGATCATCGAACCGACCTCCGGCAACACCGGCATCGCCCTGGCCTTTGTGGCCGCCTCCCGTGGCTACCCCCTGACCCTGACCATGCCCAACACCATGAGCCTGGAGCGCCGCAAGCTGCTCAAGGCCCTGGGGGCCACCCTGGTGCTGACCGAAGGCGCCAAGGGGATGAAGGGCGCCGTGGCCAAGGCCGAGGAGATCCGCGACAGCGATCCGGGTCGCTACGTGCTGCTGCAGCAGTTTGAGAACCCCGCCAACCCGGCGATCCACGAGCAGACCACCGGCCCCGAGGTGTGGGACGACACCGACGGCGAGGTGGACGTCTTTGTCGCCGGCGTCGGCACCGGCGGCACCCTGACCGGCGTCGGTCGCTACATCAAGCTGCAAAAGGGCAAAGCGGTCCACGTGGTGGCGGTGGAGCCGGAAGACTCCCCGGTGATCAGCCAAGCCCTCAAGGGCGAAGAGCTCACCCCGGGCCCGCACAAGATCCAGGGGATCGGCGCCGGCTTCATCCCCGGCAACCTGGATCTGGAGATGGTGGACGAAGCGATCACCGTCTCCAACGACGAGGCCATGGCCATGGCCCACCGCCTGATGAAGGAGGAGGGGATCCTGGCCGGGATCAGCTCCGGGGCCGCCGTGGTGGCGGTCAACAAGCTGCTGGAGGCCAACCCCGAGCTCAAGGAGAAGACCATTGTGGTGGTGCTGCCCTCCTCCGCCGAGCGTTACCTCTCCTCTGCCCTGTTCGCCGGCATCTTCACCGAAGCGGAGAACGTTCAGTAACTTCCCTGTTCTACCTTGCCTTTGGGGTAACCGCTTGGTTACCCCTTTTTTTGTGTGCCTATTTGGCAAATCTTTGATCCGGGCCTTTTCGTTCCGGGCATCAATTTCGTTAAATAGAACAGCCGTATATCTAGTATTAGGGACAGACATGATCGCGCTGCTACGCCGCCTATCCATCTCGTTGCGCCTGCTGGCGCTGTTGGGGATCGCCGCCGGCGGCACCCTCATCTACACCTACCTGGGCCTGAGCGAACAGCGGGCCCAACTGGAGCAGGAGCAGCACCACCAGGTGCAGGAGCTGGCCGACACCCTGAGCCGGGCCCTGGCGGGCACTGAGCTCAGCGCCGAGCGCTGGCAGCGCCTGGAGCAGGGTGAGCACCCACTTTGGCTGTTCAGCCTCGACGGCGAGGCCCGACTGGGCCAGGGGGCCCCAGCCCGGGTCACCCAGTGGCAGGATGACGCCGGCCAGGCACCGCTGGCCCAGGCGCTGGCGGCCATTAAGGCCAACCGCGGCTTCGACACCGAGTTTGAGCGTAACGGCACCCACTACTGGCTGAGCGCCCGGGCCCTGGACGATGGCCTGCTGGTGCTGCTGGGGGATGGCGAGGCGGTGGACGCCCAGATGATGGCGGTGGTGAAAACCTACGCCCTGTTCCTGACCTTCCTGGCCCTGCCCCTGCTGTCGCTGTTTTTGCTGCTCAACTACTCCATCACCCGCCCCCTCAACGAGGCGATCGAGGCCATCGGCGAGATCGCCGATGGCGATGGGGATCTCACCCGTCGTCTGGACACCGCCGGTCACGATGAGGTGAGCCGCTTTGCCGAAGGGTTTAACCGCTTCACCGGCAAAATTGCCCAGATGATGCGGGAGCTGCAGCCAATGAGCGTCAGCGTCAGCGACAGCGCCCACCACCTCACCACCCTGGCCGGCGAGTCCCAGGCCACCGGCGAGCAGGTGCACCTGCAGACCCAGTCGGTGGCCAGCGCCATGACCCAGATGCTGGCCAGCACCGAGGAGGTGGCCCAGTCCGCCCAGCAGGCCGCCGACGCCGCCGATGGCGCCCACCACCAGGTAGCCACCTGCCGCGGCGCCGTCCAGGGTACCCACGCCCTGGTGCAATCCCTGTCGGATGACCTCAACCAGACCGCCCTGACCGCCGATCAGCTGGCCCGCCACAGCGCCGAGGTGGGGGGGATCCTGGAGGTGATCCGCAACATCGCCGAGCAGACCAATCTGCTGGCGCTGAACGCCGCCATCGAGGCCGCCCGGGCCGGCGAGCACGGCCGCGGCTTCGCGGTGGTGGCCGACGAGGTGCGCGCCCTGGCCAACCGCACCCAGGACTCCACCAACGAGATCAGCGCCATCGTCGACAACATCCAGTCCGGAGTGGGCCAGGTGACCGACGCCGCCAGCAGCTCCCTGGACCAGTTCCAGGCCCTCTCCCGCCAGGCCGAGGAGGCCAACCAGGCGCTGGACGCCATCATCGAGGCGGTCACCGCCATCCAGGACCGCAACGGCCAGATCGCCACCGCCACCGAGGAGCAGAGCCAGGTCAGCGCCGAGGTGAACCGCAACGTCCACACCATCGCCGAGCTGACCGAGGCCGCCGCCAAGGCGGGCCAGAGCCACCTGGGCGCCGCGGACGAACTCAAGGCGATGGGGGGCCGATTGACCGGCCAACTGGGGCAGTTTCGAACTTGATTTGGCGGCGATTTGACCTGATGTGATGGCGTCAGTATCCTTGGCGCCATCACGCCTAAGCCGTAACCCAGGTATGTTTCGAAAGACCGTCACCATCACTGCGCCCTACGGGATCCACACCCGCCCCGCGGCCCTGCTCGTCAAGGCCGCCCAGGATTTTCCCTGCGACATCCTGGTGGAGTGCCAGGGCCGCCGCGCCAGCGCCAAGAGCCTGTTTAAACTGCAGACCCTGGCCCTGACCCAGGGAGCCGAGGTGACCGTCAGTGCCCAGGGGGAGAAGGCGGAAACCGCGGTGGCGTCCATCTCCGCGCTGCTCGAGGAGTTGGCCTAACCCCGGGCCTTCAGGCCCACCAGCGAGGGACACGGAATGTCCAGAGTCTTTACCGCCTTTGCCATCAGCCCCGGCCTCGCCCTGGGGCGACTTCACCTGTGTCGGCCCCAGACCGACGCCCCCCAGCGCCGCCACGGCGACCCCCATCGACAGCTGGAAGAGCGCCTCGCCCTGGAGTGCCAGGCCCTGGCTGAGCTGGCCCAGCGTCCTGACCTGAGCGACAGCCAGCGCACCCTGCTGGAGGCGGATCACCTGCTGCTGTCCGACCCGGAGCTCAAGGCCGCCATCGATGAGCGGATCAGCGAAGGGCTCAGCGCCGCCCAGGCCTGCCTGGCGGTGTTCACCGACTACGCCGCCCAATTCTCCGAGCTGGAGGAGCCGCAACTGGCCCACCGGGGCCGAGACATCCACTGCCTGGGGCAACGCCTAAGCCGGCGCCTGGCCGGCCAGAGCCAGGGGCTGCCCACCCGCCTCGACCAGGACAGCATCCTGGTGGCCAGCGATCTCACCGCCGCCGAGTTCATCCACCTGCCCAAGACCCACCTGTGTGGCGTGGTGCTGGAGCAGGGCAACTACGACGACCACCTGGCGATCCTGCTGCGCGGCGCCGGGATCCCCACGGTGGTGCTGCAGGACGCCCTCAAGCGCCTGTCCGATCAAGCGGGCCTGCTGGATGGGGATAAGGGCCAGCTGACCCTGGCCAGCAACGACGCCGATCTGACGTTGTTCCAGGCCACCCTGGCCCAGTGGCAGCAGCGCCGCCAGCGCTACCAGGCCTGCGTCCGGCAACCGGCGTTCACCGCCGACGGAGAGCGGGTCTGGCTGGGGGCCAACATCGGCTCGGTGGAGGAGGCGGAAAAGGTGCGCCAGTGCCACCTGGACGGCATCGGCCTGCTGCGCAGCGAGTTTCTCTACATGGCGGAGGGGCATTGGCCGGACGAGATGCGCCAGCTCAGCCTCTACAAGGCGATCGCCCGCCAGCTCGACGGCCACCCCCTGGTGATCCGCACCTTCGACTTCGGCGCCGACAAGACCCTGCCGGGACTCAACCAGGCGGAGAGCAATCCCGCCCTGGGCCAGCGGGCCATCCGCCTGGGGATCGCCCAGCCGGAGCGGCTGAAGACCCAGCTGGCGGCCATCGTTCGATTGGCGATGGAATCCCCGGTCAAGCTGCTGCTGCCGATGATCGGTCAGCCGGAGGAGCTGGATGCGGTGCTGGCGCTCTTGGCCCAGGTGAAGGCGGAGCTGGGGATGAACCCCGAACTGCCGGTGGGGATCATGGTGGAGACCCCGGCGGCAGTGCTGATGCTGGACGCCCTGGCCCCGCAACTGGATTTTGCCAGCGTGGGCACCAACGACCTGGCCCAGTACTGCTACGCGGCGGACCGCAACAACCCCAATGTCAGCCCCCACTACCCTCAGCTGAGTCCGGCGATGATCCGCCTGCTGCACCAGCTCAGCCGCCAGGCCAAGGCCCTGGGTCTGCCCCTCTCCCTCTGTGGTGAGCTGGCCTCCGAGCCCCGCGCCCTGCCCCTGCTGCTGGCCATGGGGCTGCGCAGCTTCAGCATCACCCCCTCCCGCAGCGCCGAGATCAAGTACCAGCTCAGCCAGTATCGTCACGCCCAGGGCAAGGCCCTGCTCAACCAGGCCCTGGACTGCAGCCACAAACGGGACCTGATGGCGCTGTTAAATGATTGTGTGAGCAGATGATTTTCAGCTAACATTGAGACTCGGACTCCCCCGTACTCTCGTCGTCATAAGGTCAACACCCATGGGATTTTTCAGCCGCTTACGTCGCATGATGGCTAACCGCGAGGTCCCCGCCGATGGCGTGGCGATCCTGGCGCCGGTCTCCGGCCGCCTGGTGCCCATCGAGCAGGTGCCCGACGTGGTGTTTTCCGAGAAGATCGTCGGCGACGGGGTGGCCATCGATCCCACCGGCCACCAGGTGGTGGCCCCCATCGACGGCACCATCGGCCAGATCTTCGACGCCAACCACGCCTTCTCTCTGGAGTCCCCTTTGGGGCTGGAGCTGTTCGTGCACTTTGGCATCGACACCGTGGAGTTGCGCGGCGCCGGCTTCACCCGCCTGGCGGAAGCCGGCCAACAGGTCAGCGCCGGTGATCCCATCCTGGAGTTCGACCTGGATTACCTCAAGGAGAACGCCAAGAGCGTGCTGACCCCGGTGGTGATCGCCAACATGGAGGACGTCCAGTCCCTGGACAAGCAGGAGGGGGAGGTGGTGGCCGGCCAAAGCGCCATCCTGCGCGCCTTCCTCTAAACCGCCCCACTCGATGACCCTGGCCAGCCCCTGACGCTGGCCATTTTTTATGGCGCCAGGTCACAGTTTCGACGCGCCCCGCCGCTGGCCAGCCCTGGCGGACCCCGGGATTTTGTGAGCCCTTTCACCAAAACCCCCGGGCTGTTCATCTTTTTTCATATCTTGACCTAAGCCGTTCAAATCCCTTTCCAACACGTTCATACCAACGCCCTATTCTGCGGCTCAGAACCCGCCCCGCCGGCTGCGCTGCCCAGGCCGGGCCTGCCCACAGCTAGAGGTATGCTTCATGAAACTGGAACGCCGCGATTTTCTTAAGATGAGCGCCACCTTGGGCGCCGCCGCGGCCGTCACCGGCTGTGGCCCCGCGCCCCAGGCCCCGGTGGCCGCGCCCCCCGGCCCCGAGCAGCTCAACTGGAGCTCCTGCCTGGTGAACTGCGGCTCCAACTGCCCGGTGCGGGTGTTCAGCCGGGACGGCATCATCACCCGGGTCGAGACCGACTTCGACCAGAAGGACGAATACGGTGCGCACCAGGTTCGGGCCTGCCTGCGCGGTCGCTCCCTGCGCCAGCGGGTCTACGCCCCCGACCGCCTCAAGTACCCCATGCGCCGGGTCGGCCCGCGGGGCAGCGGCCAGTTTGAGCGCATCAGCTGGGAGGAAGCCCTGGATCTGGTGGCCAAGGAGCTGGGCCGTTTGCGCCAAACCTACGGGCCCGAGAGCACCCACTTCACCTACAACTCCGGGGCCGGCTACCACTTCTCCGGCAAGCAGTGCCTCTACCGCCTGATGAACCTGACCGGCGGCTACCTGGGCACCTACGGAGATTACAGCTGGGCCCAACTCTACAAGGCGGCCCACTACACCTGGGGGGACGCCAACCTGGGCTGGCGCGGCTCCTCCAACGCCGAGATGAACAATTCGGATCTGGTGCTGCTGATCGGCCACAACCCTTCGGAGATCCGCATGAGCGGCGCCGGTGAGTCCTACGACTACCTGACCATCATCCAGGCCAAGCAAAAAGCGCGCGCCGAGCAGGGTAAGCCGTTCAAGACCATCATCATCGATCCCCGCTACACCGACTCCGCCCTGGGCAAAGAGGACCAGTGGATCCCCATCCGCCCCGGTACTGACGCCGCGCTGATGGAGGCCCTGGCCTACGAGTTCATTACCCATGACTGGGTCGACCAGGCGTTTTTGGACACCTACACGGTGGGCTACGACGAGAAAACCCTGCCCGAGGGGGTCGGCTACGAAGAGTCCTACAAGGCGCACATCCTGGGCGAGGGCCCCGACGGCCTGGCCAAAACCCCGGCCTGGGCGGCCCCCATCACCGGCATCGACGCCGACACCATCGCCCAGCTGGCCAGGGAGCTGGCCGCGGCCAAGGCCCCCTTCATCCACGTGGCGGCCTCCCTGAGCCGTCAGGCGGCGGGGGAGAACAACATCCGGGCTGCCCACATGCTGCCCATTCTGCTGGGCCAGCTAGGGCTGCCGGGCACCAACAACGGCGCCCTGTGCACCGGCGCGTCCCTGCACGCCCCCAAGATGCCCACCGGCGACAACCCGGTGAAAAAACAGATCTCCTTCTTCACCTTCACCCAGGCGATTCAGGATGGGAAGAACATGTCCGTGCTCAAAGACGGCGTGGTCCTGCCCAAGGCGCAGCTGGATGAGAACGGCGACGGCAAGCTTGGCACCAACATTAAGGCGATCATCAACTACGCCGGCAATGCCCTGATCAACCAGCACGCCGAAACCAAGAAAACCGAGCGGATCCTGGCGGACACCAGCCAGTGCGAGTTCATCCTGGTGATCGACAACTGGATGACCCCCTCGGCCCAGTTTGCCGATGTGGTGCTGCCGGACGTGAGCTGGCTGGAGTCGGAGGACCTGGTCAACCAGGCCTACGCCGCCGGGGACACCGGCACCCTCATTCAGATGAGCAGCAGTGTCGGCCCGATGTTCGAGTGCCGCCCGGTGTACGACATCTGCGTGGAGCTGGCCAAACGCTGGGGGGTGGAGGCGGCCTTTACCGAAGGCAAAACCGCCGACCAGTGGCGCGCCGAGTTCTACGCCCAGGCCCAGGAGGCCAACCCGGAGCTGCCCAGCAAAGACCAGATGATGAAGCAGGGGATCTTCCGCAAGCACCTGCCCAGCGGCAGCTACATCGTGCTGGAGGCGTTTCGCAACGACCCCGAAGCCCACCCGCTCAACACCCCGTCGGGCAAAATCGAGATCTACTCCAGCCAGCTGGCCCACAAGGCCGCCACCTGGACCCTGAACGAGGGCGACGTGATCTCCGCCCTGCCCAAGTACGTGCCCACCTGGGACGGATACCAGGACCTGGAAAACAAACAGGCGCAGTTCCCGCTGCAGCTGACCGGCTACCACACCAAGGGCCGGGTGCACTCCAGTTACCACAACGTCCCCTGGCTGCGTGAGGCGGTGGAGGACGCGGTGTGGATGAACCCCATCGACGCCCAGGCCCGGGGGATCCAGCCCGGCGACAGCGTGGTCGTCTACAACCAGCGGGGGCGGATCCAGGTGCCCGCCAAGATCACTCCCCGCATCATGCCCGGCGTGACCGCCCTGGGTCAGGGCGCCTGGTACCAGGGGTTCGGTCAGTCGGTGGACACCGGTGGCTGCCTCAACACCCTGACCTCCCAGCGCGCCACCCCCCTGTCCAAGGGCAACGGTCAGCACACCAACCGCGTTGAAATCAAAAAGGCCTGATAGGAGATGAGCATGCAAGTGAAACAGCAGTACGGCTTCTACGTCGATGCCAGCAAGTGCACGGGCTGCAAAACCTGTCACGTCAGCTGCAAGGATAAGAACGATCTCCCCGTGGGGGTGATCTGGCGGCGGGTCTACGAGTACGGCGGCGGCCAGTGGGCCCCCCAGGCCGACGGCACCCTGAAACAGGACGTGTTCGCCTACTACCTCTCCATCGGCTGCAACCACTGCAGCAACCCGCCCTGCGTCGAGCGCTGCCCCACCGGCGCCATGCACAAACGGAGTAAGGATGGCCTGGTACACGTGGACGCCGAGCAGTGCATCGGGTGCGAGATGTGCGCTGCCTACTGCCCCTATGACGCGCCCCAGTATGACCCGGCCCAGGGCCTGATGACCAAGTGTGACGGCTGCTTCGAGCGCATCGACCAGGGCCTGAAGCCCATCTGCGTCGAATCCTGCCCGATGCGGGCCCTGGATTTCGGCCCCATGGCCGAGCTCAAGGCCCGCTACCCCGAGGCGGTGAAACCCGACGTGGCGCCCCTGCCCAGCAGTGACCTCACCCAGCCCAATCTCATCATCGCCCCCAACCGGCACAGCCGCCCCAGCGGCTCGGAGCAGGGCCAGGTGCTGAACTGGGCCGAAGTCTGAGCCCTTGAGTGAACGGAGCCCTGCCATGCTGAACGAGTCACAGCTGCGCCACTACCAGGCCCAGTGCAACGTGCTGTATCACGCCCTCTACTACGCCCCCAGTGACGCCATGCTGACGCGCCTTCGGGACGTCGATGCGGTGCACAGCTGGCCCAGCACCGGCGAGCCTGGTCGCCGCGCCGAGGGGCTGGCGCTGCTGGCCGAGGCCCTCGCCCAGGGCAACGCCGCCCTGCTGCCCCGCCTGCAACAGGATTTCACCGCGCTCTTTATTGGCCCGGTGACCCTCAAGGCGATCCCCTGGGGCAGCCCCTACCTGCATGAGAAGCGGCTGCTCTGTGGCCCCTCCACCCAGGCCCTGATGCGCTTTTACCAGCAGTGGGGCATCGTGGTGACCACCGAGCTCAGCGAGCCGGTGGATCACATCGGTTTGATGCTGTCGGCGGTGGCCAGTTTGCTGGACCAGCAGTGTGAAACGCCCCAAGGGCATGCCCTGGAAGCGCTGAGGGTGCTGCTGGCGGAGCATCTGCTGCCCTGGTCCGAGTGCTTTTGCGACACCCTGTTCGAGGCCGCGCAGACCCCCTACTACCAGGGCCTGGCCCGTCTGACCGCCAGCGTCCTCTCGGGGCTTGAGCAGGCACTTGAGGTCAAGCCCCTGCCCCTGCGGCTGTTTCAGTAAGCCCCCTGCCGGCCTTCACTCTCCGGTGGGGTCCGGTTCGGCCAACCACTGTCTGAGCCGGGCCAGGTCCTCGGCCAGCTGCTGCGCCAGGGCCTCGGAGCCAATCGGGCTCCACTGCCCCCCCTGCTCAATCTGCTGGCAAAGCTCGCCCAGCGCCACCAGCCCCAGGGCACTGGCGCCCCCCTTAAGCTTGTGGGCCAGCGCCGCCAGCGCCTCCCCTTCCGACGCCGTCGCCATGGCCGCCAGCGTGGCCTGGGCCTCCGACTCGAACCGGCTCACCATGGTCTGGATAAGCGCCTGACCCAGCACCGAGCGGTCCTGCGCCAACTGCGCCCAATCCACCCCCCGGGCCACCTTGGGGACCTCCATCGCTCCCTCGGGCTCGCCGTTCCCCAGTTGCCCGGCCAGGGCGTCGGCCAGCCGGGACAGGCGCACCGGCTTGGCCACAAAGCCCTCGAAGCCCGCCGCCAGGTAATCCCGAACCTGCTCCTCGAACACCTGGGCAGATACGGCGATGCAGGGCAGCGCGCGGCCAAAGTGACTCTGTTGCAGCGCCTTGAGCTGACCTTGCAGCTCGACACCGTCGCCATCGGGCAGGCGGATGTCCACCAGCGCCAGGTCAAACGCTTGCGCTGCTGCCTGGGCCCGGGCCGCGGCGCCGCTGTCCGCCATCACCACACGCTGACCCAACTTGCCGAGAAATCCGGCCATCACCATGCGGTTGACCGCGTTGTCCTCCACCACCAGAACAGTGGCACTGGGCAGGGCCTGGGGGCGCGGTTGCGGGGCCTGCACCGCCTCGGTGTGGGGCCAAGGCAGGGTCACCTCAAAGGCGCTGCCCTGACCCGGTGTGCTGTCGAGGGTCAAAGCGCCCCCCATGGCCTCCACCAGGCGCCGGCTGATGGGCAGCCCCAGCCCGGTGCCGCCCCACTGTTCGCCGCTGCGACTTTGCTGGAAGGGCTCGAACACCGAGCGCTGCCGAGCCGGCTCGATGCCCATGCCGGTGTCCTCCACCGCCAGGGTGAGCGCCCCATCCTGCTCCCACACCGCCAGCACCACCTCGCCTCGCTCGGTGAACTTGATGGCGTTGCCCACCAGGTTGAGCAGCACCTGGCGCAGCTTGCCCCCATCCCCCAGGTAAGCCGCTGCCAGGGCGCTGCGCTGCTCCACCCGCAGCGTGAGCCGTTTCTGGGCGGCCCGGGAGGCCAGGGTGTCCACCACCGCCTGGGCCAGACGGCCCACCTCCACCGGTTCGGTCAACGGGTTCAGGTGGCCCGCTTCGATTTTGGAGTAGTCCAGCACGTCGTTGAGCACGTCCAGCAGCGCCTCGCCGGAGCGGCGGATCACCCCCAGGTAATGATCCTGCTGGGGGCTCAGGTTGGCGTCCGCCATCAGCTCGGCGGTGCCGAGGATCCCGTTCATGGGGGTGCGAATTTCGTGGCTCATGGTGGCCAGGAAGGTGGTCTTGGCCCGGCTGGCGGCTTCCGCCTGGGCTTTGGCCTCCGCGGTGGCCTCCAGTTGCTTGGCCAGACGCCCGTTGGCCCGGTTCAGGGCATCGGTGCGCTCGGTCACCGCCTGCTCCAGGCGTTGATGCTGGGCCCGCAGGGCTTGCTCAGCTTGCTCTCGGGCCAGGGCCGTGGCTTTGAAGGTGTCGATGGCCCCCGCCAGCCGGCTGAGCTCGTCACTGCCCCCCCGGATGATCGGCACGTCTCGGTCCCCTTCGGCCAATCGCAGCAGCGCCTGCGTGGTGCCATTGAGGCGCACCACCACCTCCCGGTAGACCACCCGCCAGAGCACGAAGCCCGCCACCAGGGCCGCCACCAGCCCCAACAGCAGCAGCCCCCACAGGGCCCACTGGTAGTCCCGCTCGATCTGCTGCTGGGCATCGGACAGACCGGCGTTGGCCCGGACCACCAAGCCCAGGACCGTCTCGTTCATCGCCTCGAACCGCTCAACCAGCTGGGTCAGCGCCGCGCTCATCTGGGTGCTCTGGCGACTCAGCTCATGGCGGGCATGGAACAGCGTCCCCCCCTGACGGAGCACCGCGGCGTGGTTCTCCATGGCGGCGCGACGCTCCGGATCCGCCACCCAGGCCAGCTGCAGGGGCAGGTACTCCGCCAGTTGGGCAAACTGGCGCCCCTGCTCGGTCATGGGCTGGGGATTCGACAGGTAGGGCAGCAGCACCAGGGTGCGTCGCAGCCGCAGCAGGGTGCTTTTGAGCTCGTTCATTCGTCGGATCTGCATCAGATCCTGCTCCACCAGGCCGTCCACCTGGGCGGCGCGGTTGGGGCTGTCGTAGAGCCCCAGGCTGCGGGCCACCAGGACGGTCTCGGCGTTGGCCAGCTGACCGTCGGCAAGATCCGCCAGGGCATTGGCCGCCTCGTTGACCCGGGCGAACCGGTCATCAAACGCCTGCTGGTCCGCCAACTGGGCCTGCGCCAGAGTGTGCATCCGGGTCAGGATGGCCCTCACCTCCCGGTGCAGCTGTTTGAGGGTGGTGCGCTGGCCCGGTTCCATCCCCAGCAGCTGGTCCAGCTGCTTATCCAAGGCCGCGTTGGTGGCCTCCAGGGTTTGCCAGGTCTGGTCCAGGGTGCGAGGGCTTGGGATCTCCGCCATCAGCCGCCCGCCATTGAGGGTTCGCCCGGACAGCTCGGCGATGGCCCGGGACTGGTTGAGCGCCGGTACCGCCTGCTCGGTCAGCTGCTGGTGGGAGGCGCGCAGCTGGGACAGGCTTATCCAGCCAAGCACCGCCGCCAGCACCGACAGGCTCGCCAGGATCACAAAGGCGATCAGCAATTTTCCTGCAACCGAACGCCAGGGGGAGAAACGCAGTGAGGTCAAGGGCGGTCCCATCAGCTCTGATACACTATTTCAGTGTACTGAAAATCGGGTCAACTGCCGTGGCGCGTCTTGCCCTATCCACCTGGTTCCTTTGCTTAAGTTGCGTTTCGCTGGCCCTGTCCGCGGCGCCGGTCAAGCTGTGCGCCCTCTACCCCCACCTCAAAGACTCCTACTGGCTGAGCGTCAACGCCGGCATGGTGGAGCAGGCCCGGGCCCGGGGCGTCGCACTCATCGCCCTGGAAGCCGGGGGCTACCAGAATCGGGCCACCCAGGTGGCCCAGTATCAGCACTGCCGTGACTGGGGCGCGGACGCCATCCTGCTGGGCAGCGTGACCTACACCCTGGCCACGCCCATCCGCGAAGGCATGGCCCACACCCCCACCCTGGCGCTGGTCAACCGGGTGGAGCCGGGCTCGGTGGTCAGCACCATCGGCACCGACTGGTACCGGATGGGGGAAACCGTGGCCGCCCATGTGAACGCCCACTATCCCGAGGGCACCCGAACCCTGCTGATGTTTGGGCCCCAGGGCCAGGGGGGGAACCAGTTTCTCAGCCAGGGCCTGCTGGCGCACCTTGAGCCCGGCCGGCTGACGGTGGCCGCCACCCTTCACGGGGCCAACAGCGCCGCCCGCCAGCGCCAGTTGCTGGCCCAGTACCTGGCCGAGCACCCGGCGCCGGATCTCATCATTGCCGGGGCGATCCCGGCGGAGGTGGCGGTCAACGAGCTGCAGGCCCGGGGCTTGAACACCCAGGTGATCAGCACCTACCTCAGTCACGGGGTCTACCGGGCGCTGTTGCGGGGGAAGATTCAGATGGCCAACAGCGACCGCATGCGCCAGCAGGGCCGGATGGCGGTGGACGCCGCCCTGGCGCAGTTGGCAGGGCAACCCCTGCCTGAGCGGCTGGATCCCGGGGTGGAGGTGCTGGTGCCAACCAAGGCCCTGGACCGCTTCGAGGACAGCCTGTCGGACCCAGATTACCGGGCGGTTTACGAGGTGACGGTGGCGCCGAACAGGTAGCCTTCGCCGTGGACGGTGATGAACAACCGGGGCAACCCCTCCCCCTTCTCCATCTTGCCCCGCAGGCGACGCACCAGCACATCGATGGTGCGATCGTCCGGCGCCTCCACCCGGTGGGACAACAGGCTGAGCAGCCGCTCCCGGGGCAGCACCTGCTGGGGGTAACGCACAAAGGCGCTCAGCAGCTCAAACTCGGCGGTGGTCAGGCGCACCTCCTGATCGCCCCGGCGCAGTTGCCGACTGGCGGGGGTCAGGTGCCAGCCGGCAAACTGGAGGCTGGTTGCGACCTGCTCCGTTGGGGCCGGCCGCTGGGCCTGGCCGATGCGCCACAACAGGTTCTTCACCCGCACCAGCAGCTCGCGCATCTCCACCGGCTTGGTGACGTAATCGTCCGCCCCCATCTCCAGGCCGACAATCTTATCCACCGCATCGCTGCGCCCGGTCACCAGGATGATGCCCACCGAGGACTGACTGCGCAGCTCCCGGGTCAGCTGCAGTCCATCCTCGTCCGGCAGGTTCACGTCCAGCAGCACCAGGTCAAAGGACCGCTGGGCCATCGCCGAACGCATCTGCGCCCCGTTGGACACCGCCGTCACCTCGTAGCCGGCCTGCTGAAAATAGCCCTGGTGGCGCAGCTGGGTCACGCTGTCGTCTTCCACCACCAGGATGCGGCTGCCTGTGAGAGCCATGCTGTTCCCTTTCTTGCCAATTCTTGCCTCTGATCTTGGGAAGCTTTGCCCGCCGATGCAACCGGGTTTTGCTCGGCCCCGGGTCCGCCGTCGCCGCCTTGTGGGCCCGGGCCGGCGATGTCACAATGCCTGCACGATAACTGACTGGAGCAAAAAGGATGATCCTGTACGGCATCAAAAGCTGTGATACCGTTCGCAAGGCCCGCAAACACCTGGAGCAGCAGGGCCAGGCCCACACCTTTCACGACTTTCGCGAAGCGGGACTCGACGCCGCCCGGCTGGAGCGCTGGCTGACCCAGGTGCCCTACACCACCCTGCTCAACACCCGCTCCACCAGCTGGCGCGCCCTGGACGAGGCGGACAAGCAGGACCTGGATGCGGACAAGGCCAAAACACTGATGCTGGCCAACCCCACCCTGATCAAGCGCCCGGTGCTGGAAGCGGGCGACGCCCTGCTGGTGGGCTTCAAGGCCGCCGACTACGACCAGTGGGTGGCCCAGCATGGCTGATTCCGCCGTCCTGACCCTGGCCAAGGATCTCATCGCCCGCCCCTCGGTGACCCCGGAGGACGCCGGCTGCCAGGCGATGATGTCCGCCATCCTCGAGCGCCTGGGCTTTACCATCGAGTCCATGGTGTTCGAAGACACCACCAACCTCTGGGCCCGCCGCGGCAGTGACGGGCCGGTGTTCTGCTTTGCCGGCCACACCGACGTGGTGCCCCCCGGGGATCTGAGCAAGTGGCACACCGCGCCTTTCGAGCCGACGGTGATCGACGGCATCCTCCACGGCCGCGGTGCGGCGGACATGAAAGGCTCCCTGGCCGCCATGCTGGTGGCGGTGGAGCGCTTCGTCACCGCCCACCCGGACCACGACGGCTCCATCGCCTTTCTCATCACCTCCGACGAAGAGGGGCCCTTCATCAACGGCACCACCCGGGTGATCGACACCCTGGAGGCGCGCAACGAGAAGATCACCTGGTGTATCGTCGGCGAACCCTCCAGCACCCATAAGCTGGGGGACATCATCAAGAACGGGCGGCGCGGCAGCCTCACCGGCCTGGTGTCGGTCAAGGGCGTCCAGGGCCACGTGGCCTACCCCCACCTGGCGGACAACCCGGTGCACAAGGCGGCCCCGGCCCTGGCGGAACTGAGCGCCATGGAGTGGGACCAGGGCAACGAGTTCTTCCCCCCCACCAGCTTCCAGATCGCCAATCTCCACGCCGGCACCGGTGCCCCCAACGTGGTGCCCGGCGAGCTGACGGTGCAGTTCAACTTCCGCTACAGCACCGAGGTGACCGCCCACGAGCTGGAAGCCCGGGTGCACAACATCTTCGACCGCTACGGCCTGGATTACGACATCCAGTGGACCTACAACGGCCAACCGTTTCTGACCGGCGGCGGTGCCCTGCTGGACGCCACCTGTGCGGCGATCCGCGACGTCACCGGCTACGACACCGAGCCCTCCACCAGCGGCGGCACCTCCGACGGGCGCTTTATCGCCCCCACCGGTGCCCAGGTGGTGGAACTGGGTCCCTGCAACGCCACCATTCACAAGATCAACGAATGCGTCAGCGTGCGGGACCTGGAGCAACTGGCCCTGTGCTACGAGAAGGTGATGGAGAAGCTGCTGTGCTGACCCAGGAGCAGCTGCTGGGACTGGACGACCGTCACCTGGTGGCGGTGGACGACCAGTGGCTGGAGGGGCGCACGGCGGTGGCCTGGCAACGCCTCAAGGCGGACGCCGCGGATGCGGGTTTCCAGCTGGGGCTTTGCTCCGGCTGGCGTCCCTTCCACCGCCAGCTGGCGATCTTTAACGGCAAGGCCCAGGGTGAGCGGGCGCTTCAGAACCGGGCCGGTCAGGCCTGCGATGTGCGCACCATGAGCGACGCCGACATCCTGGACGCCATCCTGGCCTGGTCTGCCCTGCCCGGCGCCTCCCGCCACCACTGGGGGACGGATCTGGACTGGTTCGATGCCGGCCGGCTAACCCGGGAGCAACTCAAGCTGGAGCCCTGGGAGTACCAAAGCGGGGGCCCCTGCTTCGAGCTGGCCCAATGGATGGAGGCCAACCTGGCCCGCCACGGCTTCTTTCGCCCCTACCGGGAGCCCCTCGGTGGCGTTGCCCCCGAGCCCTGGCACCTGAGCTTCGCCCCGGTGGCCGAGGACGCCCTGAGCCGTTTCGACGCCAACGCCCTGGAGCGCTTGCTGGAGCAGGAATCCCTGGCCCTCAAAGACACCGTGCTGTCCCAGTTGCCGGGCCTAGTGGAGCGTTACTGCTTCCGCATTAGCACCCCCTAGTCCCTTGCCCCGCCTCCTTGGCCCTGTTAGCTTGCTAACCCTCTGTTTTGATTACGATGAGGCCAAGGATGCGCTTCCCCCTTCTGATGCTGCTACTGGCGGCCAGCCCCCTGTCCGCGCAGGACTTCCAACTGCACCTCTACGCCCTTAAGGACGGCCTGCCCACCGGGCATGTGGCGGTAACGCCGGCCTCCGGCTACAACAACCAGCCGGCCTTTACCGCCGATGGTGAGGGGCTGTTGTTCAGCTCCGACCGGGCCGGCGGGCAGATGGAGATCTTCCACTACGCCCTGGCCGACGGCACCCTGACCAACCTCACCAACACCCCGGATGAGAGCGAATTCTCTCCCCAGCCCAGTGGCACCGAGGGGGCCATCAGCTACGTGGTGGAACAGGGGGTGCCCCATCAGAGCGTCTGGGTGCAGGCCCCGGGCCAGCCGCGCCAGCGGGCCATCAACAGCCTGATCCCCGCCGGTTACTATGCCCAGCGACCGGGCCAGGGCACCCTGCTGTGGGCCCGCTACGGCTACCACCTCTACTTCGAGCCCTGGGGCGAGCGGGCCGATGAGGGTCACCTGGTCAGCGCCAACGTTGGCCGCAGCCTCCACCCCATCCCCCACAGCCAGGCCTTCAGCTTTCTGCACAAGCGGGTGGACGGCAGCTGGGTGATCACCGCCTTCGAGCCGGACAGCGGCGCCCTGCGCCCCCTGGTGGCGGTGGACAGACGCAGCGAGGACTACGCCTGGCACCCGGACGGTCAGAGTCTGTGGATGGGTCGGGGCAGCGAGTTGTGGCGCTGGTCCGTGGCGGGGCAGTGGCAGAAGGTGGCGGATCTGGGGGTCGGTACCCTGGGGCGCCTGGCGCTGAGCCCGGATGGCCGGCACCTGGCGGTGGTGAGCACGCCCTAACCCCGAGTCGGGTTTAGGGCGTGGCGTGCCGTGTCATGGCGCACGCTGGCGCTGAACGTCGAAGATGTGGCCCTCGGCGGCCAGATCGCTGAGCTCCTCGAAGCCGAAGTAGAAGTCGATGTCGTCGGCAAACTCGCTCTCCTCACCGCCCAAGCGCAGGGCCCGGCGCAGGCTGCGGGGGGTGTCGAACTGGTAGACGCTCACCGTCACCTTGACGCCCTTGCTGTTGACCGACAACACCTCAAGGGCCCCGTAGGGAAACCCGGGATCCACGTCATCGAACATGAAATCGAAATTGGCCAGGTAACGATCCCCCACCTGGGGCGCGGCGATCTCGGCCACCGGATCCTGAGGCTCCGGCAGGGGGGCACGGCTGATCAGGGCCACCCCCAGGGGCAGCAGCAGCGCCCAGTACTGCATCGGGATCCCCAACAGGGTGTGGGGCCCCTGGCTGCGTTCGCCGCCGGCGTTCAGTGCCAGGCCCAGCACCCCGATGGCCAGGGCACTGAGTCCAGTGGCCAGCCACAAAGGCCAGGGGCCAGTCTCCACCCCCTCGCCGAGCAGCCCGGTGGCCAGCCCCTGGGCTGCCAACAGCAGTCCCCCCGCCAGCACCGGCACCAGCCAGCCCATCCCTCGCCAGATGTATCCCATCCTGCCTCTCCCACTTCCTTGTTCCGGCATTGCCAGTGTTTTATTTAGAAATTAGAAAGTTAGCAGGGATACCCCACAACGCCAAGGGTCATTTTACCAGTGGCAGCAGGCGCTTGAACTGGGGGTGATCGCAGCGGCCCATCAATTCGAACAGGCACATCTCCACCGAAGTCAGCTCGGCCCCCAAACGGGCCATCTTGGCCAGCGCCATCGCCTTGTCGGCCCCCTGACGGGAGCCAACGGCGTCACTGACCACCTCCACCTGGTATCCCTCCGACAGCAGCTGCACCACCGACTGGTAGACGCAGACGTGGGTCTCGATGCCACAAACCAGCACCTGGCGGCGTTTAAGGGCCGACAGGGCAGCCAGGATGGTCGGCTCGCCGCCGCAGCCGAAACTGAGTTTGGTCAGCGGCGCCTGTGCGCCGAGCAGCTCGGACAACTCCGGCACCGTGGGGCCGAGCCCCTGGGGGTACTGCTCCACCCAGAGGATGGGCAGGTCAAGATGCTGCACCCCCTGGATAAGGGCGCGCAGTTTCTCGATCAGGGCCGGGCTGTCCGCCATGCTGCGGGCCAGCTTGCCCTGAACATCGATAAGCAGTAAGACGGCGTTATTGGTGGTGAGCATGGGCCTCTCCCATAAAAGGAAAGGCCCCAGTGTTCCAGAGGGGAGCGGCCAGGGCCATGCGACCAAAGCCCAGAGGGGGGCCGAGTCAGCGCAGGGCGCGCAGAGCGGTGAGTCTGTGGTGTTGTCGGTGGCGCTCGGCCCAGATCACCCCGATCACCAGGCCCAGACACATCAGGGCCAGGGTGCGGGGGGCATCAAACTCCCCCAGCAGGGGTCGCAGCGTCAGGCAGACGACCCCAACGCAGAGCGTCGGCAGCAGCGCCTGCACCAGCCAAAGGGTCATCCGTTTCATCCCGTTCCTTTTCCCGTCGGCGATCCATCCCTGAATCACGCCCACGAACGGGGCGCCATTCGACTTTGGTCGACATCAAACCACAGATGGCGGTTACCATCAAGTTAACCGCCGGTTGCGGCTGTGGTTTTTAGGTGGGGTGACCGTCCAGCAGACGCTCGAAGTTCTGGTGGTAGCTCTGCATCCGCTGCATGTCCTCGGTCAGCTGGGTGACCCTGTCCTCCTCGTCCCGCCCCTGCAATCGCTCGAGGTTGCCCAGCACCTCCTCCAGCGCCTGGGGCAGGGTCTTGAAGTCCTCGTCCACCTCTTCGAAGGAGACCACCACCAGCAGCAGATCCTTAAGGCGCTGCTCCACCTCGAACAGGCTTTCGTCCCCGGGCAGCTTCACCGCCTTCTGGTAGGCGGCCAGCACCCGGGACAGGGCGGAGTCCACCGCCGCATCGGAGCGCAGCTGTTCCTCTTTATCGTGGGCCCGGTCTCGACGCAGGATCACAAAGACCCAGGTAAAGACGATAAGGGCCAGCACCCCGGCGATCAGGATGCCCAGGGTGGTCCAGGAGCTGTCGTTCATCTTCGCTTCTCCCTCTGGCGTTGCAGCCAACAAGAATGGGTTTGAGTATAGACCGCGATACAGCTCAATGAGTTAGCGTCACTGCCGCCCCCTGTCATCGTTTGGACACAAAAGGGTCACATTGCCGCCACACCCCTTGGGGATGATGACGGCGTTGCGATGGCCCGCCCATCCGCACCCCCAGCTACCGACTCGCTGCTTTGATAACCCCCTTGCGCCCTCCGATGGGCGCTTTTTTTATGCCCCTAAGGCCCCGGGGACGCGGGCAAGGCCCCCCGCCAAACCCAAACCAGACACAGTCTGAACCGCTCACCATCCAATCCGGGGCGACCGAGGCGCACCTGGGCAATAATCCCCAACTGTCGCGGCGAGCCGTCGCAAAAAACGCCGTAATAGACCGCTTTTGGGGGCGAATGGGATGATTGGCAAAGACGATTTGATTGAGGTGGCCAGCCAACTGGAGCGCGAAGCGTCCCGCCGTGTGGCCGCGGTCCCGGTGGACGAGGTGCCGGAGTGGGATCGCCTGCGCCCCATGGGCACCGCCTGGGGCCACTACCAGGGCGCGGAGCTGCTGCGCAACCTGGCCCGCAGCGGTACGGTGTTCGCTCGCACCGACGTGGAGCGATTGCTCACCGAGGTCAACCGCCTGGCGGTGGAAGCCAACCGGGCGGCGGCCAACCGGGGGCACATGACCTCCCTGGGCCGTTATTACAGCGGCCGGGCCGGCGGTCTGGCCATGGCGTCCGAGCGGATCCGCCGGGCCGAGGTTTTGCAGGAGGTGAGCCCATGAAAAAACGCGAGAAGGCCCTGCGTTACGACCTGATCCGACAGATGTTGGCGCAGCGAAACAGGCTCACTGGCCTGGCCCAGCGCCTGGCGGATCAGCCCGACGCCGCGGCCCACGCCGGAGAGGCCGCCAAGGCCTGCGACATCATGGCCGAGAAGCTCATCATCAATCCCACGCTCGAGCCCATCGAACTGGCGTACGGACTGCTTGGCGCCACCGAGCAGGCGCTGGCCGACGGGCTTGAGAGGGTTAACGGGGGGATTCAGTAATCACACCGGGCAGCACAGACGCGCCCCTTTCGGGGCGGGGCTCACCGTCGCCCGGGGTTCTGACGCCCGTTTCACGGTGGCGGCTCAGTCCTGCCACTCCATATCCTGGCGCAACTCCTTGCGCAGGGGCATCGCCTGGAAGGGGGAGACGTTGCTGCCCCCGGTGTTGCCCGGTGGCACCCAGACTCGGCTGACCACCAGGGACGCCATCAGGCGGGGCAGCTGACTCGCCACTTCGCCCCAGCGGCGCTGTCGCCAGCCCACCTTGAGCATCCACCAGTGACTGAGGGCGTGGCGGCGAATGCTGCGCTGTCCCAGCACGTGGGCATTCTCCAGGTGGTAGAACGCCTGGTCCCAGACGCCGTCCTGGTAGAACGCCTTGGCCCGGGCCATCTGGGCCGCGAAGGCCTGACGCTGTCGAACGCTTATCGCCATGGTGGAGTGCTCCTCGCCACTGTGCCGACGCCGCCGGCTTAAGGGCTAAGACCGCATCAGTGGCCGTTGATTCAACCGGATTGGGCGATGCGGTAACGCGCCCGTTGTGATGTGGTTTTATAAGAGTTTGTAATGTTGGCCCAAAGTGCTTTTTTTTAACATTCGTTATCCGCATAATGCCATTCGAATTAGCCATCGGAAGGACGTTCAAACCGATGAAAGAAGTCGCGTTTCGCTGGATTGACCGGCTCTGGATCCACCTCACCCTGAGGGAGAAATTCCTCGTCCTCTTTTTCCTGCCCATGTTGACCCTGGCCATCGCCGGTGGCGTCCTGGCCCAGCAGGCCCAATCCCAGGCGCTGGAACAGCTGATGGCGCAGCAGCGTCACCTCGCCGACCAGATGGAGCGCCTGGCGGTGCCCCGGGCCGAAGCGGGGCCCTGGCTGGCGGACACCCCCTTTGTGCTGGACGGCGGCGCCCACCCACTGCGCCTGTCTACCGGCTACGCCCTGGGGCTGAAGTCCACCCCCGGCTACGGCACCTTGTTCACCCCTGTCGCCCTTTCGGTGCTGGGGCTGGCGGTGGCGCTGTGCGGCCTGCTCTCCTACTACATCATGACCTTTATTGGCGGCGCCATGTTCACCATGAACCGGGCCCTGAACCAGCTGAAGGAGGGGGACTTGACCGCCCGGCTCAACTTCTTCCCGGTGCGGGATGAATTCAGCCAGATCGCCATCACCATCGATCAGGTGGCGGCGCGGGAGCAGAACCTGGTGCAGGAGATGAAACGGGCGGCGGGGCTGATGCAGGATCTCAGCCAGGCGCTGACCCGGGTCAGCCAGGACTCCGGCGTGCTGGCCCAGGAGCAGTCTAGCCAACTCGACAGCCTGGTGAGCGCCTCGGAGGAGATGGAGTACTCCATCCGCGAGGTGGCCAACCACGCCCTGACCTCGTCGCAAAACACCCAGGGCGCCGCCAGCGCCGCCCAGGCCGGCCAGTCGCGGTTGAGCGAAACCCAGCACAGCCTGACGGCGCTGCAGGGGGAGGTGGGGGAAGCCGCCCAGGCGGTCTCGGAGCTGGAGCAGAACATCACCCAGATCAACCAGGTGCTCACCAGCATCAACGCCATCTCCGAGCAGACCAACCTGTTGGCCCTCAACGCCGCCATCGAGGCGGCCCGGGCCGGCGAGCAGGGCCGCGGCTTTGCGGTGGTGGCGGACGAGGTGCGCACCCTGGCCGGTCGCACCCAGGAGGCCACGGTGGCGATCCAGGGGATGATGGACACCCTGCAGCAGGGCCGCGCCCAGTTGGTGGAGGTGATGGAGCGCACCGTCAGCAACGCCGCCCAGAGCGGCGAGCTGATGGGCCAGGTGGAGCAGCAGATCGGTGAGATCAGCGAGCGCAACCAGGGCCTGGCGGACGGCAGCGTGGAGATCGCCACCGCGGCGGAACAGCAAAGCGGCGTGGCCAGCACCCTGGTGGCCAACATCGACCGGATCCGTCAACACGGCCTGGCCATCGGCCAGATGCTGGAGGACGCCGCCAGCCACATCGAGGGGCTGAACCGCCAGTCGGGCCAGCTCGATGCCCTGGTCCGCGACCTGAAAAGCTGACCGGACAGCGAAGAGAAACAGGGCGCCCTAAGGCGCCCTGTTTGGTTTTCTTTGCGGGGTTACTCCGCCACCAGCCACTCCAGGGTGAAGCCCGCCTGGGGCGACTGGCCCAATTGGGCCACCAGGTAGGGCAGCAGCTCGGTCATCTGGCTCTCCAGCTTCCAGGGGGGATTGATGACCATCATCCCCGAGCCGGTCATCCCCCGCTCGGCGTTATCGCCGGTGACCCGCAACTCAATCTTGAGAATCTTGCGCACCCCGGACGCCTTGAGTCGACGCTCGACAAAGTCGATGTCCTGGCGGTAGACCACCGGGTACCACAGGGCGTAGGTGCCAGTGGCCCAGCGCTTGACCCCTTCGAGTACCCCCTTGACCAGATCGCCGTATTCGCCCTTGAGCTCATAGGGGGGATCGATCAGCACCACCCCGCGGCGCTCCTTGGGGGGCAGGCTGGCCTTGAGGCACTGGTAGCCGTCCTCCCGGGCGATGCGCACCCGCTTATCCTGGGCAAACTCCTGTACCAGGCGGGGGTGATCACTGGGGTGCAATTCGGTCAGCATCAGGCGGTCCTGGGGCCGGGTCAGGGCCGCCGCCAGGCGCGGGCTGCCCGGGTAGTAACGCAGGTTGCCGTTGGGGTTCAGCGCCTTCACCGCCTTGAGGTAGGGGTGCAGAATCTCCGGGCAATCCTGGCCCCAGAGCCGGCCAATGCCGTCGACGTACTCGCCGGTTTTCTCCGCGTGGGCGTCCTTCAGATCGTAGCGACCGGCCCCGGAGTGGGTGTCGTGGTAGACGAAGGGCTTATCCTTGCCCTTGAGGGCATCGAGGATCAGCGCCTGGACGCTGTGCTTGAGGACATCGGCGTGGTTGCCGGCGTGGTAGCTGTGGCGATAACTGAGCATCGAGGGGGCATCCGCAGTTCAAGGGGGGCACATTATCCCGAACCGGCCCGGGCTTGGCGACCTTTTTCACGGGTTGCCCACCGCCGTGGCCTCCGCCTCGGCCACCAGGGCCTCGGCACCGCGGCCGGTGAGCGACTCAAGAAAGGCCACCAACTGCGCCTGCTCTTCGGTGCTGAGGTTCAAAGGCACCAGCAGGGGATCCTTGTTGGGGTGAGCACCGCCGCCGCGATTGTAGAAGGCCACCACCGCTTCCAGGGTGGCCAGGGAGCCGTCGTGCATGTAGGGGGCGGTCAGGGTCAGGTTGCGCAGGCTGGGGGTGCGAAACCGCCCAACATCGCTGGCCAGGCCGGTCACCTCCGCGCGCCCGTCATCCGCCTCGGCCGCGCCCCCCACCGAGGCCAAATCCCCCACGGTGGTGGCCAGTCCCGGCGCCAGCTGCACCCGTTGCTGGGCCCGCGCCCCGGCCCCCGCCCCGGTGTTGTGGTAGCGGTGATCGGTAAACAGCGCCCACTCCAGCCCCAGTTGGTGGCAGCGATGACAGCCGGCGCGGGTGACGAACACCCGGTAGCCGGCCCGCGCTTTGGCACTCAGGGCATCCTGCTCCTGGCGGTAAAACCAGCGGTCGAAGGGACTGTTCCCCAGCAGCAGGCTGCGCAGGTAGGCCGCCAGCGCCTGGCCCAGGGTCTGCTCGTCGATGCCCCGACCGAAGGCGCGCTCAAACCGCTGGGGGTAATCGTCCAGGGTGGCCAGCCGGGCCAGCACCTGGGCCCGACTGCTATTGCCCATCTCGTTGTCCGCCAGCAGCGGCGACCAGATCTGCGCCTCCAGATCGGCGCTGCGCCCATCCCAGAACAGCGCCGGCAGGTAAGCAACGTTGAAAAGCCCCGGGGCATTGCGCCGCCCTGCTCGGCCTTCGATCCCCACAGATGTGGCCATCTCGCGGTGGCTAAAGCCCATGGCGGCCACGTGGCAGTTGCCGCAGGAGAGGGTGGCGTTGACGGAGAGGCGGCGGTCGAAAAACAGCGTCCGCCCCAGGGCCACCACTTCCTCCGTGGCCACCGGTTGCGACGGCGGCAAGCCCAGGGGCACCTGTGCCACGGCCCCCAGGCACCACAGCCCCGCCAGCAGGCCCAGCCCCCCTTTGACCATGGTGCGCACTCCCAATGGCTATACTCCCTGAATCCTAGCACCGGGTAACAGGAGGCTTGAGATGAAACCCTTTACCGCCCTGATGCTTAGCCTGTGTTGCTGGCCCCTGTGGGCCGATGAGACCTGCATGTCCCCCTATATGGCCAAAATCGTCGGCCAGGAGGACGTGGTCTACGTCTGGACCCTGGGTGTGGAGGGGGTGGGCGACGGCCAGGACAAACTGGTCACCCTGGACGTCAACCCCGACTCCGAGCGCTTCGGCCAGGTGATCCACAGCCTGTCGGTGGGGGGCCGCAATGAGGCCCACCACAGCGGCTTTACCGACGATCGCCGCTACCTCTGGGCCAGCGGCCTGGACACCTCCAAGATCTTCATCTTCGATGTCCACAGCGACCCCGCCAAACCCCGCCTGCACAAGGTGATCGAGGACTTCGTCAAGCGCTCCGGTGGCGTGGTGGGGCCCCACACCAACTACGCCCTGCCCGGGCGGATGCTGCTCACCGGACTTTCCAATGACCGGGATCACGGCGGTGAAACCGCCCTGGTGGAGTACAGCAACCAGGGGGACTACGTGGCCACCCACTGGCATCCTAAAACCGGCGCGCTCAATGGCGCCCGTCAGACCGGCCAGTTTGCCGACGGCTATGGCTACGACGTACGGGTGCTGCCCCGGCGCAACGCCATGTTCACCTCCTCCTTCACCGGTTGGAACAACTACATGATGGGGCTGGGCAAGATGATGGCGGACGCCGAGGCGATGAAGCGCTTCGGCAACACCGTGGTGGTGTGGAACCTGCACACCCGCCAGCCCCACACCATCCTGGATGTGCCCGGGGCGCCGCTGGAGCTGCGCTGCGCCTGGGGCCCCAACCACAACTACTGCTTCACCACCACGGCGCTCACCTCCAAGCTGTGGTTGATCTACGAGGATGACGCAGGCCAGTGGCAGGCCAAGGCGGTGGCGGACATCGGCGATGCCAGCCAGGTGCCCCTGCCGGTGGACATCTCCATCTCCGCCGACGACACCCGGCTGTGGGTCAACACCTGGAACGACGGCAAGACCCGGCTGTTCGACATCTCCGATCCCTTCGCCCCCAAACAGCTGATGGAGCAGGTGATCGGCGGCCAGGTCAATATGGTGTCGCAAAGCTGGGACGGGCAACGGCTCTACTACTCCTCCTCGCTGCTGGCCAACTGGGACAAGACCGAAGGGGAGGATCTGCAATACGTGAAGGGTTTCCGCTGGGACGGCAAAGCGCTCACCCCCACCTTCACCCTCGATTTCCACGCCGAACAGCTGGGCAGCCCCCATCAGATGCGCCTGGGGGCCTTCGCCCTCTATGGCCAGCAACCGGATGAGCCCACAGGCACCCAGGCGGCCAGCCGATGAGGCCCCTGGCCCGTTGGGCCCTGCTGGCCCTGCTGTGGGCCCCCACCGGGGCCCTGGCCGCGGATCCCCACGCCGCCCACCGTCAGCAGGCCCCCGACGCGCCGGGTTACGGCCCCCTGGGCTACCCCCTGCCGGCCCCGGGCAGCTATCCGCTGCCTCCGCTGGGGCCGGCGTCCGACGGTCAGGTGGTGGATGAGACGGGCCAGGCCACCTCCCTGCACCGATTGTTTGATGACAAGCTCACGGTGCTCAGCTTCATCTACACCCGCTGCCCGGATCCCAACGCCTGCCCCCTGGCCAGCTTCGCCCTCTCCCGGCTGCAGTGGAAACTGGCCCAGCAGCCCGCGCTGGCCCGCCGGGTGCAACTGGTGACCCTGAGCTTCGATCCCGCCAACGACACCCCGGCGGTGATGGCCGAGTACGCCCGGCGCCACCGCCGCGATGCCGGCCCCAAATGGGCCTTTGTCACCACCGAATCCCCCGCGGCCCTGGCCCCCATCCTCGAGGACTACAACCAGTGGGTGATGGCCGAATACGACGCGCAGGGTCGGCAGACCGGTCAGTTGGCCCACCTGCTTCGGGTCTACCTGGTGGACGGCCAACATCGGGTGCGCAACATCTACAGCACGGGCTTTTTGCACAGCGACCTGCTGCTGGTGGACCTGGAAACCCTGGCCCTGGAGGGGCCGAAATCCGTGCCCTGACGCTCTTTTTCACCCCAAACCAAACCGTTCGCCCTTGTGGGCCGTTACCACTGTGGGTACCGGGGCAAATCGCGCGTTCTCTCCGGTGCGTGACGTCGCGGAGGCGACCGGCCCCGGTACCTGCCTGCCGGAGATCCAAAAAGCCCGGTGCAGTGCACCGGGCTTTTCTTTACCAGAGACGTTTGGCCGTTACTTGCTGTCGGCACGACCGATAAAGCGCCGCTCTTCGACGTTCACCTTAATCTTGTCGCCGGTGGCGATGTATTCCGGCACCTGTACGGTAACGCCGGTGGAGAGCACCGCCGGTTTGGTGCGGGAGGTGGCCGACGCGCCCTTGATGGAGGGATCGGTCTCCATCACCTCCAGCTCCACGCTGGTGGGCATGTCGAGGCCCACCGGGGTGTCGTTGACGATCACCACCTGCATCCCCTCGGTCGACTCATCCAGGAAGGGGATCGCATCGTCGATGGCGGAGCTGTTCAGGTGGTAGCTGGAGTAATCTTCCGAGTCCATGAACACGTACTCATCGCCGTCGATGTAGGACAGGGTGGCGGCCCGGCGGCGCAAATCACCCAAATCGAGCATGTCGCTGTCCTTAAAGGTTTCATCCACCTTCTGACCGGTCACCACCTCGTACATGCGCATCCGGTAGAGACTGCCGCCCGCACGCCCCTGGGGTACAGAGCGCTCGATATCCCGAACGATGTAGGTTTTGTCATTGAAAACGATGGCGGTGTTCTTTTTGATTTCACTTGCTTTTGGCATGGTCACTTTATCCCGGTTAAGGCGTTTGCAGGCAAACTACCACTAACTGGATTTTACACAAGCCTTTATGGGGTCACCGGCCGTAACGGCGGTTCGGATGGGCGATTCAGGGGGGGAGGAAACGGGGAAGCAACACGCGTCACGGCACTCCGTGACGACGCGTCCATCAGTCGTCTTTACGCTGATTGTCGGCCATGCGATCGGCCAGGCTGTCGATGGTGCGATCCACCACGGGTCTTACGACGGGCACCAGAACCGCTGACACCACCAAACAGGTCACCACTGACATCTCAATCGCCTCCTAAACAGCAATGGGGTTCTACGACTTTAGTCTAAAGCGTAGTCCCCTTACCGAGGCCCCGCTCACAGATGCACTCATTGGCGACTTTAATGTCCCCGGCGGTGTTCAGTCGTCGATCTTGTGACTGAACCGCCGTTCCAGGTAATCCACGAAAAAGGCCCAGCCGAAGCGGAAAAAGGGCCGAAGGAGCACCACCAGCACTGCTGCCAGAGCCAGGATCAGGCCGGTTTCAATCATTGGAACTCCCTAAAAGGCAGGGCGGGAACGAACCCGCTTCATTATCGTTTGGGACGGCATCATAACAGCGGTGGGGGTGGTGAAAAAGGGGCCAATCGGCGCACAACCGCGCCGTTTCCGGCCATATTCCAATCGAAGTGATAAAGAACAGTCAGTTGTCTAAGACAAAAAATTTATAAATATTTTACTCGATGTTATTTGGCGTCACAGGCAGGGCCGCCTCCGGCGCCAGATGCAGCGCCAGCCACAGGGTCGGCTGGGTCGGTGAGGTCCACTCCACACGGTGACGGCAGCCCGCCGGCAGGTAGAGCCAGTCCCCTGGTCCCAGGGTACGGGCCTCGGCCTCCTGCTCGATGCGCAGTCGTGCCTCCCCCTGGAGCAGCAAGACAAACTCCCCCTGGGGTTGGTCGTACCAAAAGCCCGCTTCCGAGCGATGCCCGGCGCTTAAGATCCGCTCCAGCTGCCAGCCCTGGCCACTCAACAGGGTCTGAAACCACTCCGGCTGGCTGGGCTCCAGAGGGGGCAGCTGGGCAAAGAGGTTACCGCTGGGCAAGGTCATGGCCGCGCCTCCCGGGCCCGCTCCCGGTAGGCTCCCGGCGGCAGACCGGTCCAGGCCTTGAAGCGGCGCTGGAAGGAGCGGGGCTCGCTGAAGCCCAGGCGCAGGGCGATCTCGGACACCGGCATGGGAGAGGCTTCCAGCCAATCCTTGGCCATCTCCTGGCGTATCGCGTCCAGCTCACTCTGGTACTGGGTGTGACACTGGGCCAGGCGCCGCTGCAGGGTTTTCTCCGTCATGTTGAGGGCCTCGGCGATCCGTTCACGGCGCACCGGCCCCTGGCTCAAGGCCTGGCGAATGAGGGCCCGCACCCGCAATCGCAGGTCGTCCTCCTGATCCAGGGCCACCAGTTTGCTGCGGGCGTGCTGCTCCAACACCCGGCGCAGCTCGGTATCGGGCCGGGCCACCGGTCGGTCGAGTATGGTGTCGGGGATAAACAGGGCGTCCGAGTCGGCCCCGAAGGTCACCGGGCAGCCAAACCAGGCTTCGTGGGCCGCGCCGCCGTCCGCCGGGCGCGGGCGGCGCAACTGCACCGCAGCGGGGCAGGCCGCCGCGTCGTCCAGCAGGTGGCGGGCAAACCCCGTCCAGCTGGCCAGCACGTTGTCCACCATCTGGGGCACCACCTGGGGGTGGTCGTACTGGCAGCGCCAACGCAGGGCCAAGCCGCCGGGCACCGGGGTGAGGGTGGAGCGGCCCATGTCCCCCACCAGCTTCTCAAAGGGCAGCGCCCGCTCCAGGGCCTGGGCCAGGCTGTCGCTGTTCATGGCGATGTAGCCCAGCACCGAGTAGGAGCCCGGCTGCACAAAGCGCGCGCTGGCCAGACCCAGGGTGTCGTCCCCGGTCTGCTCCCGCATCGCCAAAATAAGCGCCTGGAAACGCTCCCCCGCCAGCCGCTCCTGACGGCCGTCCACGCACTCGGCGGTCAATCCAGCAGCGCTGAGCAGCGCCGGGATCGCCAGTCCGCGCTCCCTGGCCAGGTCCAGGTATTGCAACACCGCCGGCAGGGCACAACTTCCCAGTGCCATCTCACTCCTCCCTCACCGTCCTTGTCCGCCGTCGCCCCCTGGCCACGACTGGCTATACCGTACCGCCCGGAACAAGGACGTGACAAGTTGTCCGCAAATGTCCCCTGGCTGTCCCCACGGGTCGCTGCGCTTGAGGGCGCCCTTGTTTAGGCTCTATCTTTAGAAAAGTGATTAGGGGACAACAAGATGGAACGACGTTGGAATGCCTGGGGCCGTGAGGGCCTGGCCCCGCAGCTGCCCGCCGGCGCCCTGGCGATGCTGGCTGAGCAACTGGGCCCTGGAGTGCCTCTGGGCGAGGCCGCCCTGGCCGAGGCCCTGGCCCGGGTGCCGACGTCGCGCCTGGGGCCCAACCCGCTGTGGTCCCGGGACCCGGAGCTGCGCCTGCGCCACGCACGGGGCCAGAGTCTGCCGGACTGGCTGGCCCTCAAATCCGGCCAGCTGGGGCACTACCCGGACGCGGTGGCCCAGCCGGACAATGAGGATCAGCTGCGGGCGCTGCTGGACACCGCCCGGACCCAGGGGCTGGTGGTGATCCCCTATGGTGGGGGCACCAGTGTGGCCGGCCACATCAATGTCCCGGACAGTCCGCGCCCGGTGCTGACCCTCTCCCTGGCGCGGATGAACCGCCTGCTGCACCTGGACCCGGTCAGCCAGTTGGCCACCTTCGGCGCCGGGGTGACCGGCCCGGCCCTGGAGGCGGCGCTCAACGCCCAGGGCTTCACCCTGGGCCACTTCCCCCAGTCGTTCGAACTCTCCACCCTGGGGGGCTGGGTGGCCAGCCGCTCCAGCGGACAGCAATCCCTCACCTATGGCCGCATCGAGCAGCTGTTCGCCGGCGGCGTGCTGCACACCCTGGAGGGGCGCTGGCGCCTCCCCACCCAGCCGGCCTCCGCCGCCGGCCCGGACTGGCGGGAGCTGATCCTCGGCAGCGAAGGGCGGGTGGGAGTGCTCTCCCAGGTGACGGTGCGAGTCCGTCCCCTGCCCCGGGCCGAGCGCTTCTGCACATCGATATTGAAGGACTGGGACCAGGCCCTCTTGGCGGTACGCGCCCTGGTGCAGGCGGGGGTGCCGGCGGGCATGCTGCGCCTGAGCCACCCGGAGGAGACCCGCACCCAACTGGCGCTGGCCCTGCCCGAGAACAAGCGGCGCTGGCTGGAACGCTACCTGGCCCTGCGCGGGGCCACGGCGCCCGCCATGCTGGTGTGGGAGGGGGGCGCGGACTACCGCGCCATCAAGCGGGCGCTGAACCGCCACGGGGCGGTGCTGCACAGCGCCACCCTGGGGGCCCACTGGCAGCGCAAACGCTTCCTGGCCCCCTACCTGCGCGACACCCTGTGGCAGGCGGGCTATTGCGTGGACACCCTGGAGACCGCCATCGACTGGGCCAACCTGGAGCCGCTGCGTCGAGCCATGGAGCACAGCCTGCGCAGCGGCCTGGCCAGCGAGGACCAGCCGGTGCTGGCCTTCACCCACATCAGCCATGTCTATCGCCAGGGCGCCAGCCTCTACACCACCTACCTCTTCCCCTGCGGCCAGGACGCCCAGCACACCCTGGCCCGCTGGCAGCGACTCAAGCACGCCACCTCGGCCACCATCGTCGAGCACGGCGGCACCATCAGCCACCAGCACGGGGTGGGGCGGGACCACGCCCCCTACCTGGCCCAGGAGAAGGGGCCCATCGCCCAGGACACCCTGGCGGCGGTGCTGAGTCACTTCGACCCCGAGGCGCAGCTCAACCCCGGGGCCCTGCTGGCCAAGGAGCCCGGATGCGAAGCCTGACTGAGTCGGTCTGCCAGACCCGAGCCCAGCTGGCCGACGGCCAGCAGTGGGATCTTATCGTCATCGGCGCGGGGATCACCGGTGCCGGGGTGGCCCGCCTGGCGGCCCAGCAGGGCTACCGTACCCTGCTGCTGGAGCGGGGGGACCTGGCGGGGGGCACCTCCAACTTCAGCTCCAAGATGGTGCACGGCGGCCTGCGCTACCTGGGCCAGGGCCACTTCAAACTGACCCGACAGGCGGCCCGGGCCCGTGAGCGGCTGCGTCAACGCTGGCCGGACATCATCACCCCCCTGCCCTACTACCTGGTGCACCACAAAGGCCGCGGCCCCGGCCCCTGGCCCATGCGCCTGGTGCTCTGGCTCTATCATAGGATCTCCGGCGCCGCGCCGGCCCACACCCCCCGCTGGTTGAGCCCCGAGGCCCTCGCGGCCCGACTGCCAGGGTTCAACCTGGCCCCCAACAAGGGCGCCAACCACTACTTCGATGCGGTCTGCGACGACAGTCAGCTGGTGCTGCGCACCCTGGAGGAGGCGGTGTGCCAGGGCGCGGCCCTGTGCCACTACACCCCGGTGCGCCGTCTGCTGCGCGAGTCCGGCCAGGTGACCGGGGTGGAGATCGACCACCAGGGCACCCCCTGCCGCCTCAAGGCCACGCTGGTGGTCAACGCCACCGGGGTCTGGGCCGACGGCCTGACGCCCCTGCCCGAGGGCCTCACCCTGAGGCCCCTGCGCGGTTCCCACCTGGTGTTTGACGCCCGGGACCTGCCCCTGCCTGCCGCCCTGACCCTGTTCCATCCCCAGGACGGTCGGGTGGTGTTCTGCTACCCCTGGGCCGGCACCACCGTGTTGGGCACCACGGACTTGGATCACCTGGCGGACAAGGCGGCGCCGGCCCGCTGCAGCGACCAGGAGCGGGACTACCTGCTGGCGATCCTGCCGCTGTTGGGGGTCAGCCAGGTCCCACCCATCCTCAGCAGCTGGTCCGGGCTGCGCCCCATCCTGGCCCGGGAGGGTCAGAACCAGGCCCCCTCGGACGCCAGCCGGGAGCACCTGATCTGGGACGAGCCGGGGCTGGTGAGCGTCACCGGCGGCAAGCTCACCACCTTCGTGGAGATGGCCGACGAGGTGATGGCCCGGGCCCAGGCCCAGGGCCGGCTGCCCGCCCCGGCCCCACAAGAGGACCAGGTGCTGACTCAGCAGGCGCACCTGGACGGCAACCTTATCGGCAACAGCCTGGTGCACCGCCACGAGCTGGTGCACTGGGCCCGCCACGGCGCCATCCACCGACTGTCGGATCTGCTGCTGCGCCGCACCCGCCTGGGCTGGGTGCTGGGCCAGACCCTGGCGGACTACCAGACGGAGATCCAACGGCTGTGCACCCCGGCCCTGGAGTGGTCCGAAGCACGCTGGCAGGCGCAGTGGCAAGACTATTGGCAGCAGTGGCAGGCCTACCACATGGAGGGGCCCGAGGATGGGCGCTGAGCACCTGCTGGCCATCGATAACGGCACCCAGAGCCTGCGGGCGCTGCTGTTCGACCGCCAGGGCAACCTGGTGGCCAAGCAGCAGTACCGCTTCGAGCCCCCCTACCACAGCCCGGAGCCGGGGGCGGCGGAGCAGGAGGTCAGCCGTTACTGGGACGCCCTGGTGCACTGCTGCCAGGGGTTGTGGCGCGAGGGCGCCGATCCGGCCTCGGTGGCGGCACTGAGTCTGACCAGCCAGCGCACCTCGGTGGTGGCGCTGGATAAGCAAGGTACGTCCCTGGGGCCCGCCGTCCTCTGGCTGGATCAGCGCCGGGCCACCGAATTGCCCCTCCTGCCCCAGCCCTGGCGCATCTTGCTGGCGCTGCCCAAAATCGGCCCCCTGCTCACCAAGGTACGCCAGCGGGCCCCCGCCAATCGCCTGGCCCAGCAGGTGCCCGAACAGTGGCGGCGCTGCGACAAGCTGGTCTCCCTCTCCGCCTACCTCACCGGGCGCCTGATCGGCACCTTGTGCGACAGCACCGCCGCCCAGGTGGGTTACCTGCCCTTCGATTACCGGCGCCACCGCTGGCATCACAGGCGTAACTGGCGCTGGGCGGCCCTGGGGGTCACCCCGGAGCAGATGTGCCCGCTGAAGGCCCCCGGCGAGCGCCTGGGCCGGCTGACCGCCGAAGCCGCCAGCGAGCTGGGCCTGGCCGCCGAGTTGCCCCTGTTCGCCGCCGGCGGCGACAAGACCTGCGAGGTGCTGGGCAGCGGGGGACACCAGGAGGGGGTGGCCAGCCTCAGTTTCGGCACCACCGCCACGGTTAACCTGGCGGCCCGCCGCTACCGCGAGGTGGTGCCCCTCATCCCCGCTTACCCGGCCTGCGAGCCCGGGGTGTTTCTCAACGAGAAGATGCTGTTTCGCGGCTTCTGGATGGTGAGCTGGTTCAAGGAGCAGTTCGGCCAGCTGGAGCAGCTGCTGGCCCGGGAGAGCGGCGAGCCGGTGGAGGCGCTGTTCGACCAGCTGGTGACCGAGGTGCCCCCCGGGGCCATGGGGCTGATGCTGCAACCCTACTGGGGGGCGGACCTGGCCAGCCCCGAGGCCAAGGGCAGCATCATCGGCTTTGGCGATGTGCACACCCGGGCCCACCTCTATCGGGCATTGATCGAGGGGCTGGCCTACGGCCTTAAGGAGGGGCTGGACAGCATCGAGCGGGCCACCGGCGCCCGCACCCAGGTGCTTCGGATCTCCGGGGGCGGCTCCCAATCCTGCGCCGCCATGCAGCTGACCGCCGATCTCTTCGGCCTGCCGGCGGAGCGGCCCCATACCTTTGAGACCTCGGGCCTGGGGGCCGCCATCTGCGCCGCCGTGGGGCTGGGCTGGTACCCGGACTTTGCCCAGGCGCAGCAAGCGATGGTGCGGGTCGGCCAGCGTTTCGAGCCCAACCCACAACACCATGCGCTCTACCAGGCGCTCTACCAGAGGGTGTACCGGCGGCTCTATCCCCAGCTGGCCCCCCTCTACCGGGAGATCCGCCGTCTGACCGGCTACCCGGCCGGATGAGCGGCTTTACTCTGCCGGTGGCCGCTGGCAGAGTAAACTCACCTGCCTTTTCAATCCCTTTGCGGTACTGCAATGAGCCTAACCACATGGATGTTATTGGCCGCGGCCAGCGCCAACCCCTGCGTCGAAGAACAGCTGCGCCACGGCGCCGAGGACACCACCCTGGGGCAGATCCGTGCCCACTGCAACCTTGAGGCCGATGACGACGACAGTGCCGCGTCCGAACGGATCGACGCCGAGATGGCGGCCGCCGAGGAGCGCTTTGTCCTCAATGCCCACCACAACAACTACATCCTGCCCGCCAGCTACAACCGACGGCCCAACGAGGCGGGCTGGGAGTACGCCCCGGAGGCGATGGACAACTGGGAGGTGAAGTTCCAGCTCAGCGTCAAGGTGCCGGTGACTCCGGAGTGGTTCTCCGGCCAGGGCCGCTTCTACGTCGCCTACACCAACCAGAGCTGGTGGCAGGCCTACAACAAGGACGCCTCGGCCCCCTTCCGGGAAACCAACCACATGCCGGAACTCATCTACTTCCACCGCCCGAACTGGCAGTGGGGGGAGTGGAAAGTGGAGGCCCTGAGCCTGGCGTTCAACCACCAGTCCAACGGCCAAAGCGGCACCCAATCCCGCAGCTGGAACCGGATCATCGGTGGCGGCGCGGTCAGCAACGGCGCCTGGACCTTCGGCGCCCAGGCCTGGCACCGACTCAAGGAGGATCCCAAGAGTTCACCGGACGATCCCCGCGGCGACGACAACCCGGACATCACCGACTTTATGGGCCATGGGGAGCTGTTGATGCTCTACAAAAGGGATGAGCGCAACCTGAGCCTGCGCCTACGGGGCAACCTGGCCACCGGCAAGGGCGGCGTGGAGGCGGGCTGGAGTCTGCCGCTGTTCGCCAAGCTGCGCGGCTACGTCCAGATCTATTACGGCTACGGCGAGAGTCTTATCGACTACAACGTCAAGAGCGAGCGGGTGAGCCTCGGCTTCGAGTTCACTCCCTGGCTGTAGGCATCACCCACTCCAGCTGCTCGGTGGCAAACCCCAGCCCCTCGGCCAGCTTAAGCGGGGCCCTGAGCCGCTCGGGTTCCACGTTGGGCTCCCGGGCCAACAACCAGAGGTAATCCAGGTCGTGGCTGGCCACCAGGGAGAGATCGTACTCCTCCGACAGCCAGATCACGTTGTAGGCGCCGTAGAAGGGGCCAAAGAAGGAGACCTTGAGCATGGCGGCACTGGGATCAACCCGGTAAGCCCGACCCTCCGCCTCCTCCCACTGGCGATAGCGGGTGTTGAACCCACGGTTGAGCACCCGCACCCCGCCGTCCTCCCTCAGGCTGTACTCGGCGGTAACCCGCACCAGATCCTTCTCGAAACGGTTAGGCAGCCGGGCCAGCTCGTGCCAGGTGCCCAGGTAGCGCTCCAGCTCAAAAGGTTCCACCGCCTTGGCCCCCTCGGGCAGGCCACTGCACCCCACCAGTGCCCAGATAAGCACCAGGACTCCCACACATTTGGCCATAGACCCTCCTCTGCCGTTACCCCCAAAGATACGGGTCCGGCATCGGCCAGGATCACCCCGGCAAGGCCCGCCGGGTCTGCCACACTTGAGGCAGGTTCACGTTCATTGAGGAGGGGGCGATGGTCGATGCCCTGAGGGCCGCGCTGCCGGCCCTGCTGCTCGTTGCCGGCAGCGTCGTTTGGGCCGAGTCCGGCCCCCTGGAGATCCGCATCAGCGGCGAGATCAGCGCCGCCGAGCGCGACGCCCTCACCGACTGGGTGGAGCGCTCCGCCAACGCCCTGTCGACGGTTACCGGTGAGTTTCCCATTCCCCGGGCCCGGATCCGGGTCTCCCCCACCGGTCCCGGTGGGGGGCCGGTGCCCTGGGCCCGGGTACAGCGGGGCCAGGTGGAGGGGATCCACTTCTACATCACCCCCGGCTACGACCCGGCGGACTACTGGCAGGACTGGACCGCCCTGCACGAATTCAGCCACCTGCTGATCCCCTACCCCGGCCACGAGGACATCTGGTTTTCCGAGGGGTTGGCCAGCTACTACCAGAACCTGTTGCGGGGCCGGGTGGGGGTGGTCAGCCCCGGGCGGGCCCTGGAGGAGCTGGACGCCGGCTTTCGCCGCGGTCAGCGCGATGCCCAGCGCAAGGACCGCAGCTTGCGGGAGCTCAGCCCCGCCATGTGGCGCACCGGCAGCTACATGCGGGTCTACTGGAGCGGTGCGGCCTACTTCCTGGCGGTGGATCTCGCCCTGCGCCAGCGCGACCAGGCCCCCCACAGCCTGGACCAGGTGCTGGCCCGCTTTGTTGACTGCTGCCGCAACACCCGGCGCCACTGGGACGCCCAGGCGCTGATCGCCACCTTCGACCGCCTCGCCGGCGGCACTTTGTTTGAGCAGCACTACCGGGCGATCATCGACGACCGCGCCTTTCCCGACCTGGATGCCAGCTACCGCTGGCTGGGATTGACCCGCCAGGGCAGCGGCCTGCGCCTGGACCCGGCGCCCCCCTACCCGGCGCGACGCCAGGCGCTGTTTACCGCGGAGCACCCCATGCCCTGACATCAAAGCTGCCAAGGCGCGGGTTTTGCGCTATGCTACGCGCCTTTCGGGCCCGCATCCGCGCTTCGCTGGGCTCACCCACCCAAAGAGTCGAACGCTATGCCCTTTGCTTCCCTGGGCCTGTCCCAAGAACTGGCCCACGCCGTTGCCGAGAAAGGCTACCAGTCCCCCTCCCCCATCCAGGCCCAGGCGATCCCCGCCATCCTGGAGGGCCGGGACGTGATGGCCGCCGCCCAGACCGGCACCGGCAAAACCGCCGGGTTCACCCTGCCGATGCTGCAGAACCTGATGCAGGGTCGTCGGGCCCGCAGCAACCGGGCCCGGGCCCTGGTGCTTACCCCCACCCGTGAACTGGCGGCCCAGGTGGCCGAGTCGGTGGAGGCTTACGGCAAGAACCTGCCCCTGAATTCGGTGGTGGTGTTCGGCGGCGTCAGCATCAACCCTCAGCTCCAGGCCCTGCGCCGCGGCGCCGATGTGCTGGTGGCCACCCCCGGCCGGCTGTTGGACCTGTACGGCCAGAACGCCGTGCGCTTCGACGATCTGGAGCTGCTGGTGCTGGACGAAGCGGACCGCATGCTGGACATGGGCTTTATCCGCGACATCCGCAAAATCCTGGCCCTGCTGCCCGCCAAGCGCCAGAACCTGCTGTTCTCCGCCACCTTCTCCGGTGAGATCCGCGATCTGGCCCGGGGCCTGCTGAGCCAGCCGGTGGAGGTGGACGTCAGCCCCCGCAACAGCACCGCCCGCACCGTCAGCCAGCGTCTGCACCCGGTGGACAAAAGCGCCAAGCCCAAGGTGGTGTCCCGGCTTATCCGCGACAACAACTGGCAGCAGGTGCTGATCTTCACCCGCACCAAGCACGGCGCTAACCGCCTGGCCCAGAAGCTGGAGCGGGACGGGATCCAGGCCGCTGCGATCCACGGCAACAAGAGCCAAGGCGCCCGCACCCGGGCCCTGGCCGGGTTCAAGGACGGCAGCGTCCAGGCCCTGGTGGCCACTGACATCGCCGCCCGGGGCCTGGACATCCAGCAGCTGCCCCAGGTAGTCAACTTCGACCTGCCCCAGGTGGCGGAAGATTACGTTCACCGCATCGGCCGCACCGGCCGGGCTGGCGCCGAGGGTCAGGCGATCTCTTTGGTGTGCGAGGAGGAGTTCAAGCTGCTTAACGACATCGAGCAGCTGATCCAGACCCACCTGGAGCGGGTGCCCCTGTCCGATTTCGAGCCCAAGCTGCCGCTGCCGGACTCCAAGCCCCTGCGCCCGCTGAAGGCGAAAAAGCCCAAGAAGCCGAAAAGCCGCAGCGGTGACGGCCAATCCGCTCCCGCCAAGGCCGCCGACAAGCCCCAGGCCCGTCGGGACCACGACAAGAGCCACGGTGAAGGGCACAATCGGCCCAAGCCCCAGCGCCGCCGTCGTCCGGGGCGCTCGGACCAGGCCGAACGAGGCCAATCCAGCGGCCAAGGTCGCCGCCGCGCCCCCCAGCGCGGATAACAAAAACGCCAGGCTAGTGCCTGGCGTTTTTTTGTTCAGCCCCCCTTGCCAGCGGCACGCCAGGACGGCATGCTGAGCCCGCAACCTTTCACTCACAACGGCGTCACAGAACGCCCACCAGGATGGCAAAGGACGATGCTGGATCTTTGGACTGTTGTGCTCTCCCCCATACTGCTGGCCCAGGGCCAGTGGGTGCGGTTTCGCACCCCAAAGCTGCCGGAAGCCCCGGGCCCTCGGCTGGGCCAGCTGGGCTCCGGAGCGCCCCTGTCGCTGCTGATCCTGGGAGACTCAGCGGCGGCGGGGGTGGGCATCGAGCACCAGACCCAGGCCCTCTCCGGCCAGTTGGCTCAGCAGCTCAAAGCCCAGTTCGGGCTGCAGTGGCAACTGCACGCCCGCAGCGGCTTGACCACCAAGGACGCCCAGCAGTTGCTGAGCGCCATCGACGCCCCCCGCTTTGACGTGGTGCTGATCTCCCTGGGAGTCAACGACGCGCTCTCCGCCACCAGCGCTGCGCGTTGGCTCAGGGAGACCCAGGCGCTGGTCGAGACCCTGAGCGAACGCTTTGCCCCGGGCCTGCTGCTGCTGACCCAGTTGCCGCCCCTGGCCCGTTTTCCCGACCTGCCCTGGCCCTTAAGCGCCCATTTGGGCCGCCGGGCCGATCACTTCAACCGCCTGCTGGGCCAGTGGGTCGCCGACCAGCCCGGTCTGGGGCTGCTGGATCTGACCCGGGGCCACACCCTCTCCCTGGAGCACCTGGCTCCGGACCGATTCCACCCCGGTGAGCCCACCCATCGACACTGGGCCGAGTTGGCCGCGGCGCGGATCCGCGCCCACCAAGAGGCTCTGCCCCCGGCTCAGTAACCGCCGTCGGCCACCGACAGCTGGATCTTCTGGGCCAGAGAGAAGGCCGCGTTGCTGTCGTAGTAGGCGGCCTCGTTGATGAAGTGGGGATAGACCACCTCCTCCCCCTGGTAGTGCACCAGGGTGCCGTCGAAGTGACGGAAGATGGGATCGCCGGGCTTGAGCGGCGCAAAATCGTTCTGCTCCAGCTGGCGATGGACCACCGCGGTGCGCTCACCGGCCTCGTCCACCGGCAGGTAGAGGGTCTCCAGGTAGCGAAACGCCTCCACCGACTGGGCCAGCGCCGGCAGCTGTTCGGTGGCGGCCAGACTGGCAAAGTCGAGGATCAGCTGGGTCAGGGTGGCCATCTGCTCCAGGACATCGTCCCGCAGCACCGACTGGGACTGGGGCCCCACCTCCACCATCACCCCCCGTTTGCCCACGGAGCACAGGTAGCCCCACTCGGCGGGGGACTTGGCGTCCTCCAGCAGGATCACCGCCTCGGGCATCCGCGCCTTGACGAAGGCCGCCAGTTGACGCTCCCACAAGCCGTTATCGATGAGGATGAGGGTTGGCCCCATGTTGCTGGTGGTGTTGTGCAAATCGATCACCAGATCGGTCTGGCTCTGGCCCTTGGGGCCCAGCTGGGCGTTGATCACCTTGGCCCGGCTCTGTTCGTAGTTGGTCAGTTCCGGGTCCGCCAGCAGGGCCGGCTCGAACTGGCGATTGAGATCCGCGTCCAGGTAGCGCTTATTGGCCTGGTGGGCCTGGGGGTTGGCCCAAAGGGTGCGCACCGCCAGTCCGGGCCGAGCCAGGGTTTCCGGGCGTTTCTCCCACTCTCGGATCAGGGTCAGTCCGGAAAATTCATTGCCGTGGGTGCCCCCCACGATCGCCACACTCTGGCTCAAAGCCGCCTCCTCATTGCTGCATAGTTAAACGCAAATTATGTCTATTCATTCACTTGCTGTACAGGGCCCGCAGGCCCTTTACCGCCCCCTATTCCACACCGTAACGGGCCGGGTTTTCAGCAGGATCCACTGGCGACATTCCCGGCTCACTCCCACGTTACTGGCTGATTATCCACAATTTCTGGGACTAAGTCTGTGGGTAACCTGAACAAAACCCACCGCCATGGGCACCGCGCCCTGGTGCTTTTTTCACCACCACCACAAGACAGGGCCAGGCCGGGTACGCAGTGGGATCCACTGGCCCGGTTCGGTTGCTCCCCGGACCCGGGCTGTGCCACCATCGCCCTTCCCCCCTTGTCATCGGAGCACGACCCCAGATGGACCCCTTAGCCGACCTGAACCGGGCCTTCCTGGCCTTCATCAGCCACTGCCCCAACGCCTGCATCGAGCTGGGGCTGGCCCAGCAGCGGGACCGCCTGCCGGACCCCAGCGAGGCCAGCCATCAGCAGTGGATGGCCAAGGCCCAGGCGGTGCTGGACGCGGCGGACGCCTGTGGTGCGCTCAGCTTCGACCAGGAGCAGGACCGCCAACTGATGCGGCTGTGGGCCCAGCGGGTGCGCTTCGAGGGCACCCTCGACGTGGATGGCCACACCCATCGCCAGCGGCTGCCCAAGGCGGGGGAGACCATCAGTGCCGGGATCTTTTTGCTGGTGACCCGGGATAACCGGGCCGACAGCGAGCGCCTGGACGACATCCTGGGCCGGATCAAGCAGGTGCCCGAGTACCTGCACGGCCACCTGGCCCAGCTGACGGTGCCTTTGGCCCGCTGGGTGCAGATCGACATCGAGACCCTGGCGGGGCTGCCGGAGCTGTTTGACAGCATCCGGCACTGGGCGGTGCAGGCGGATTACCCGGCCCTGGACAGCCTGACCGAGGCCATCGCCCAGGCCAACAAGGCCATGGCACATTACGCCGAGGCGCTTGAGGCCCTGCCAAGCTCCGAGCGCTTCGCCATCGGCCTGGAGCGGGCCCAGCGCCTGGTGGCCCTGAACGGCGTCCGCTTAAGCCTGGATGAGATCCACCAGGTGACCCGGCAGTTCGTCAGCCGCACCCAGGGCCAGATCGCCAGTCTGCACCGGGCGCTGGTGCAGCGCTACCAGTTGGGTGCGGACACCACGGTGGCTGAGCTGCAAGCCTTTCTCCATCGCCGCTACGCGGTGCCGCTGGAGGGGGGCCAACTGGCCTCGGTGATTGACCGCTACCACCGGGAGGCGGAGAAGATTGAAGCCTTCGTTCGCCAGCACGATCTCTTTGTGCTGCCCGAGGCCCAGTCGATGACCATCATGCAGACCCCAGCCTTTATGGCCCCGATGATCCCCGCCGGCGCCATGATGCAGCCGGCGGCCCTGGCGGAGGGGACCAAGACCAGCCAGGTCTACCTCACCCTCTCCGAGGCGCTGCTGGATGAACACACGGAGCTGGGGATCCCGGTAATGATGATGCACGAGGGGATCCCCGGCCATCACCTGCAGCTGGCCACCGCCGCCCTGCACCCCACTATGGTGCGCCGGGCCTTTCCCGCCATAGAGCTGGCGGAGGGCTGGGCCACCATGCTGGAGGATTACATGCTGGATCTGGGCTACATGGGGGAGCTGACCGACGAGGCCCGCTTTATCGCCAAGCTGGATCTCAGCCGCATCAGCGCCCGGGTCGCCATCGATCTCTACTTTATGACCGGCAACGCCGACTACCTGGAGATTGGCTACCCGCTGACCCTGGACAGCGAGGATCCCTTCGTCAACGCTGGTCGGCTGCTCAAGGCGGTCACCGGCTTTACCGACGAGCGGGTCGAGGGGGAGCTGAACTGGTACTCCCAGGAGCGGGGTTACCCCTTGAGCTACCTGGTGGGCAACCACCTGGTGTGGGGCCTGAAACGGGACTTCGACGCCGCCCAGGCCGAGCAGCAGCCGGATCCCCGGGCCCGGGACCGCGCCTTCCACCGTCACTTCCTGGAAAGCGGCAACCTGCCGGTGGCCATGGTGCGGGAGCGCTTTGCCCACCTGGGGCTGATCTGACCCACACCCCATGGCCGAGCCCCTGCGCCACCGCACCCTGAGCACCCTTGCGGATATTGCGCCCGCCCAGTGGGATCCCCTGCTGGGCGGCGGCCTGTTCACCGGCCACCGCTTTTTGCACACCCTGGAGGCCACCGGTTGCGTTGGGGGCCGCAGCGGCTGGCACCCCCACCACCAGCTGGTGTACCGGGGCGAGCATCTGGTGGCGGCCCTGCCGCTGTACCTCAAACAGCACTCCTACGGCGAGTACCTGTTCGACTGGTCCTGGGCCCGGGCCTACCAGAGCCATGGCCTGGCCTACTACCCCAAGCTGGTCAGTGCCGTGCCCTACACCCCGGTGAGCGGCCCCCGACTGGGGGTGGCCCCCGACGAAGATGAGGGGGCCATCATGGCGTCGATGGCAGTGCATCTGGAGGGGGAGTGCGCGCGGTTGGGCGCCTCCGGAGTGCAGTGGCTGTTCTGTCCCGCCGAGCAGGCCAATGCCATGACCGAACAGGGGTGGTATCGGCGTCGGGATGTGCACTTCCAGTGGATCAACCGCGGCGATGCCGACATGGCGGCCTACCTGGCCCGCTTCAAGGCGCGCAAACGCAAGATGGTGCGCAAGGAGCGGGAGCGGGTGCGCCAGGCGGGGGTCACCGTCGAGGTGCTCGAGGGCGCCGAGATCCCCCCCGAACTGTGGCGCCGGTTCTATCTTTGCTACCACCACACCTATCTCAAGCGCACCGGCCAGGGTGGTTACCTGACCGAGGCGTTCTTCACCGCCCTGGCCCAGCACCTGACGCCCCACCTGGTCATGATGGTGGCCCGGCGCGGCGACGCCGTGGTGGCCTCGGCGCTCTACCTCAAGGCGGGCGACACCCTCTATGGCCGCTACTGGGGGGCCCTGGAGGAGATCCATGGCCTGCACTTCGAGCTGTGTTACTACCAGGGGATCGAGTACTGCCTGCGCCACCGCCTGGCCCGCTTCGATCCCGGGGTGCAGGGGGAGCACAAGCTGGCCCGCGGCTTCGAGCCGGTGTTCACCTACGGCTGCGGTCAGGTGAGTCATCCCGAGTTCGCCCCCGCCATCCACCGCTTCTGTCGCGACGAGTGGGCGGCGCTGGCCCCCTACCACGCCGAGGCGCGAAGCCGCCTGCCCTTCAAGACAGACTGAGCCGGCGCCACTGCAACAGACGATTGTTGGCGGGCATAGGGTGGTCCGCCTCCAACGTCATGCCCTGGGCCCGGGCCAGGGCCGTCACCGCCTCGATGTCGCGGATCCCCATCTGGGGGGCCTCGGAACGAAGGTAAGCGTCGAAACGGGCATTGGAGGCGCTGGTGGGCTGACCGCCGTAATGGAAGGGGCCATAGAGACAGAAGCACCCCCCGGGTCGCAACACCTGGCCAATTCCCGCCATCATCGCCTCCACCACCGGCCAGGCCATGATGTGGGCGGTGTTGGCGGAGAACACCCCGTCCACCGCCATCGCGGGCCAGGCCCGGGTGACGTCCAGTTCGATGGCCGGCGGCAGGTTACTCACCCCGCACTCCCGGCGCCACTGCTCGATGCCCGGCAGATTCTCCGCCCGGTCACTCATCTGCCAGATCAACTGGTCCAATTGGGGAGCAAAGTGCACCCCGTGCTGGCCGGTGCCGCTGCCGATCTCCAGCACCCGGCGGGTGTCGGCAAAGGCCGCTTTGAGCACGCTCAATATGGGCGCGCGGTTGTTCTCGCACGCCTGGGAAAAGGGTTTCGTCATGGTGGCCTCAGGCTGTCGACTCGATCCCAGCCTACTGCATTCCCCCGCGGGCGTCATGACCCCTTTGATCGGGATCAGGCCGGGACTAAGCGTCTGGTTTACACTTGAAAAGCGACCCCAACTTAGCAAGGAGCCTGGCCATGACCGCACTATTCCTGATGACCGTGATGGGGCCGGATCGCCCCGGCATGCTCAATCAATTGGCGGCCCTCACCCACCAGCACCAGGGCAAGTGGTTGAACAGCCGCATGATCAACCTGGAGGGGCAGTTTGCCGCCATCATCAAGGTGGAGGTGCCCAAGTCCCAGCAGCAGCAGTTGCAGGAAGCCCTGATGGAGACCCCGCGGATGCACCTGCAGATCCACGACTGCCATCCGGAGTGGTCGGCACCGGACCGCACCCTGGCGCTGCAGATCGACGCCAAGGACCAGCCCGGGCTCATCAACGACATCACCTCGGCGCTGACCAGCCACGGCATCAACGTCGAGCAGATGGAGTGCCACCGGGTGGCCAGCGCCGAGGGCGGCACCCTGTTCACCGCCGAGCTGGCCCTGAGCGTGCCCGCGGAGCTGGATCCGGATCTGGTGGTGATGGAGTTGGAGGGATTGCACAGTCACCTGATGGTGCAGCGGCTCTGACTCCCGACCGACACACACAAAAAAGCGCGCCCTTGGGCGCGCTTTTTGTTTCCATCCGGGCCGTTACAGCAGGGCCGGAATCCCGTACTGGGGCTCCAGCATGCCCACCGCCAGCATGGCGGCCAGACAGATCAGCAGTACGGAGCCTGGGATGATCAGACGGTCCAGCTTGGAGAGGCGCTTGGGGCGCTCCTTGTCGCCAATCAGGCCGTTGTTGTCCAGCAACATGGTCAGGGCCCAGGCCAGCACCGGGTTGGTCACCGCCGCAGCGAAGACGCAGATCCCCGCCGCCTGGGAGTCCTTGGTGTCCTTGATCATCTGCATGCCCGCTTCCAGCAGCGGCAGGAACACGCCCACCAGCAGCGCGATGCGCATCACCGGCGGCCACACCGCCACGTCCATGGGGAAGCCCAGGTAGGCGACGATGATGCACAGGGTGCCCAGCACGATGGCGCCGGCGGGGATGGGCCGCTTGGCGATGGCCGCCGGGATCATGTAGGTGCCCCAGGAGGAGGTGATGTTACAGCCACCCAAGGAGGTGCCCACCATCTGGCGTACGGAGCAGGTGGTCATGGTGTCGTCCACGTCCATCAGCACCTTGTCGGTACCCCGGGGGTAGTTGAGCTCCTGGAAGATGCGGTGGCCGAGGAAATCCGGCGACCACATGGCCACCGCCAGGATGGCGAAGGGCAGCGAGGCGATAAAGTGCTCCAGGTTGGGCAGGCCCAGCATCCAGCCCTGCTCGGTGGAGCCCCACCAGTAGACGGGGTTCAGGTTGGGCAGCCCGGTCTCGGTGGTGAAGGTCAGGTCAAAGCCGGCACCGAGCAGCAGCGCCGTAGCCAGGCCGGTAAAGGCACAGGCGGGGATCGCCAGCCAGCGCTTGCCCACCTTGGCCAGGAAGGCGTAGAGGACAATGGTCACCGCCAGCACAATCAGGCCCACGTGGCCCATCTCGATGCCGGTGGCCCAGCGCTGGATGTCGCCAATCTGGCTCATGGCGCCGGTAAAGCCGAGGAACACCAGAAGGCCCCCGGCCACCCCCTCGCCGGTGAGGTTCACCAGCCTCGAGCCCCCCTTGAAGGCACTGAGCAGCAAACCGAACACCCCCAGCAGGATGGCCAGGGCCAGCGGGTGGGCGCCGGCCAGGGCGATGGCGCCGATAAGCGGGATCATGGGGCCGTGGTTGCCGGCCAGGTTGGCGCGGGGGTTCAAGAACCCGGAGGCCAGGATGCAGAACAGCAGCGCGGGGATCAGCATCTCCACCCGGGCCACCTCGATGGCGAACTCGCGGCCCAGGTCAACGTGATCCCAGGCTTGGGACAGCCCCTCGGCCCAGGACATGCCCACGGCAGAGTACATGGCGATGATGCCGATGGTACCGGCCAGGGCGGGCACCAGATCTTCCCATTCGAAACGGAAATCGCGACCGGGCAGGTTCAGGCCCCAGCGGCGCGGCTTCATGATTTGCAGTTCGTGATCCAGGTAGTCGGATCGGGAGTCGAACTCACTGGCCGGGCGGTGCAGCTCCCGGTAGGACTTCTCTTCGGGTTTTGTTGTCTGCTCTTGCATGGCAACAACCACTCCTCAATACAAGGGGTTTGATGGACAACAGATGAGATCCGGTTCGAAAGCCGATAACCAAATTCCATCACAGTATAGCGTTGCGCGATATTCTGAACGCATTTGAGCCAGATACCGTGATCCACATCCTAAGTCTTACCAATTTACCAGTGGGCTTTTGTTGATGCGGATTTTTTAACCCCCTGCTGCATGAGTGTGACTTCTGTTCCTTGATTTGGGTCAAAATGCGCGACTATTCACCGATAGGAAAGAGCGTTTTTTTCGTCGCCAGGAAAAAGTGCGAAAACGAGGGTTTGGCCCAGTCGGCGGTGCAAGTAACGGACAGGGGCAGTTTTGGTAAGACCAAAAAGCCAGGGCGCCCATAAGGCGCCCTGGCAATCGCGGGGTAACCGGGTTCAGCGCTGGGCGGCGAAACGCTCCAGTCCCAGCACCAGGGCCACGCCGGCCACGGCACACAGCAGCGCCAGGGGCAGTTGGGCGCTGGCCCCGGTCAGCAGCTCAAACTGCCAGGGGGAGACCGCCTGCTCCAGCAGGGGCACCCGCTCGCCGCTGGAGTTGGTGCGCCAACTGAGCACCTCCTTCCAGGGCCACACCTTGTTGAGGGTGCCCAGCATCAGGCCACAGAGAAAGGCCAGGGTGAGGCCGTGAAAGCGGCGCAGCAGGAAGCTCAGCAGATGGGAGAAGGTGAGCAGCCCCAGCACACAGCCACAGGCGAAGATGGCGATCACCGTCAGATCCAGCCCCTTGACCGCCGCCAGCACCGGGCCATAGAGCCCCAGCAGCAGCAAGATGAAGGAGCCGGAGATCCCCGGCAGGATCATGGCGCAGATCGCCAGCATGCCGCCGAACAGGAAGTTCAGGTAAGTGGCCTCCAGGGCCAGCGGATTGGCCACCGTAATCAGATAGGCAAACCCGAAACCGACCGCCGCCGCCAGCGCCGTGCCCAGCCCGTGGCCCTCGATGGCCCGGCCGATGTGCACCAGGGAGATGAGGATAAGGCCAAAGAAGAAGCTCCACAGGGGCACCGGGTGGTGTTCCTGCAGGTAGGTGATCACCCGGGCCAGGGTCAGGATGCTGGTGAGGATCCCTGCCAGCAGGGTGACCAGGAAGGTGCCGTCGATGTGGGCCCAGGCCGCTTTCAGCCCCTGCTGGCGCCAGCGGCCAATCAGGCTGGGGTTGACCCGGCGGATGCTCTCCAGCAGGCGGTCATAGATGCCACTGATAAAGGCGATGGTGCCCCCGGAAACGCCGGGCACCACGTCCGCAGCCCCCATGGCCATGCCTTTGAAAAAGGTACGAAGATCGAAACTCATAAACTCCCAATGATCCTTGGGCTAAACCGATGGCGGGATTATATCCCCTTTGGTGTGAATTGAGCGTGGATCCGGCCATTTTTCTGCCCCACGCAAAAAGGGGGCCGCAAGGCCCCAGAGGTTTAGGGAGAGAGGTGCCGCCCGGTTCAGGGCACCGGGCTGGCGATAAGCCGTTCCAGGTCGCGGTTCCAGTCCACCTGGTCCAGCCAGATGCGAATGAGCCTGGACTTGGGGATCCCGGTGCGCCGGGACAGCAGGGCGAGGCGCTCTATCGCTTCCTCGCTCAGGGTGAAGGTGGCCCGCTTGCAGCGTCGCACCCGGCCGCCCTGCCCGCCGTGCAGCGCCACCACCGTGCTCTGGCCCGCCCCGTAGGCCACCGCCCCGTTGATGAAGGCGTCCACATCGCAGTCGGGCTTACTGTCCAACGGCGAGGTGCGTTTCAAGTTGAGTAAGCTCATAGTTGGCTCCCTGGCCCCGGCAAAGCAGTTCGTGGATGATGTTGCGGATCTCGGCGGCGCATTTGCCGTCCGGTTCCGACTCCATCACCGACATGCCGGACTCCTCGCTGTCGTCGTACATGTTGCGGCTGAAGGTGACCGCATCCAGCACCGGCAGGTCGTAGGAGCGGCACACCTCCTTGGCTTCCAGAATTCGGGGCGCCAGGGAGGGTAAGGAGGGACACTGGGTGATGACAAAGGCCATGTTCATGGTCGGATTGACCATCTGACAGGTGGCCACGATGTCCTCCATGTGCTCCACCGTCTTCAGATCCCGCCGCTTGGGCCGCAGGGGCACCAGCACGTGATCCGCCACCGACATGGAGGAGCGCAGCGCCAGGTTGTCCTGACCGCCGCAGTCGATCACCACGTAGTCGTAGCGCTCACGCAGGCTCAGCAGTTCGTTGCGAATTTTGCCGTAGAGTTGGATGCAGTTGATGTGCGGCAGCTTGGGGTTGCTGCTGCGCTCTTGGATCCAGTCCGAGGTGGTGCGCTGGGGATCGCAGTCCACCACCAGGACATTGGCCTCGTCCTCGGTACGCAGGTACACCGCGATGTTCTGGGCCAGGCAGCTCTTACCGCTGCCGCCTTTCTCGCCGCCAACCAAAATGATCATGTGGGGTTCCTCACCAGGTTCGTCCGTGGCAAGGCCGGAGGGCCCTGCCGCCCGCCGAGAAAAAGAGAGGTTGATTCACCTAAGGAAGGGAGATACTGCGCAACCCGGCAGCCCCGCTATCAATAGTTCTGGACCTGAGTCCGACACCTTAGACCGGAAGCTTTGCGTCCCTGGCTTTCGCCAAGTTTGCCTTTTTCGTCGTGCAAAACCCAGCATAGCCAATCATCTAGCTGATGTCATTTTAACCAACGTCGATCAGGCCCACTTTTTTCGCCCGATACCCGCTTTACTTGTTCCTGCGCAATAAAAACGGGGCCCGATGGGCCCCGACAATTTAAATCACGCCAAGCTCTTTTAGCCTTTCCATCAAGTAGCTGTGGGCGGTGTGTCGCTCAGAGAGCACCACATCCGGCCGAGGGTGGAGAAACAGCGGCAAAGAGATGCGAGACTGGTTCATCGCCTCTCCCTCGGGGTTGACCACCCGATGGGTGGTGGAGGGGAAGTAACCGCCAGAGGCCTCCTGCAGCATGTCGCCGATGTTGACGATGAGGTGGCCAAAATCGCAGGGCACATCCAGCCAGCGGCCGTCCTTGAGCTGCACCTGCAGCCCCTTGGCATTGGCCGCCGGCAGGATGGTCAGCAGGTTGATGTCCTCGTGGGCCGCGGCACGGATCGCCCCGGGGGTTTCATCCCCTTTGAGCGGCGGGTAGTGCAGCACCCGAAGCAGGGACTTGTCGCTGCCGTCGATCATCTTGGGCAGAGGCTCGGCGTAGCCCTCGGCCACCTCAGCGGGGCCGTGCTGCTGCACCCAGCCGAGCAGTTCGGCGGCGAGATCCGTGGCCTGGGCGTAGTACTGCGCCAGGGCGTCCTTGTGGCGCTCGGGGCACTGGCCCCAGGAGTAGTAATGGAAGTACTCCTTGATGTCCTTGACGCTGTGGCCCTTGGCCACCTCGGACACCGAGGCGGGGAAAAACCCGTCCTGGGTGTCCTTATTAAAGTGGTATTGCTGCTTCTCCTCGCTGTCGAAAAAGCCCTGCCAGTCGGTGTAGATGCGGTCCACCAGGGACTGCTGGATGGGGTGGTTTTTCAGCACTCCGAAACCGGTCTGGCGCAGGGATTCGACAAAGTCCGCGGCGGCGTTGGGCGCGCGGTAATCAACGGCTTGCAATTGCATTAGGGTTCTCGCTCTGGGCGGGTCGGGTCGGGCCCGAAAAAGGGGTCGCGGGGCGCTGTAGTAGGAATAGTGGGTGCCGCCGTAGCGGCCGCCCCGTCGACCGGATGGGATCAGCTCACCAGGGTGACCATGCTGGCCACCAGGATCCCGGCAACCAGCAGGTAATCGCGTCGTTGCATGACTGTCTCCTTGTCAGTAAAAGGCCCACCGAGGGGTGGGCCTTATTTCAATCAATCACTTACCAACCGGTGATTTCGCGAAGCGCTTTGCCGATGTCGGCCAGGGAGCGTACGGTTTTGACCCCGGCGTCCTCCAGGGCGGCGAACTTCTCGGCCGCGGTGCCCTTACCGCCGGCGATGATGGCGCCGGCATGGCCCATCCGCTTGCCCGGAGGCGCAGTCACACCCGCGATGTAGGAGACCACCGGCTTGGTCACGTTGGCCTTGATGTAGGCCGCGGCTTCCTCTTCGGCGGTGCCGCCGATCTCACCGATCATCACGATGGCTTCGGTCTGCGCATCCTTCTCAAACATCTCCAGGATGTCGATGAAGTTGGAGCCCGGGATCGGGTCGCCACCGATGCCCACACAGGTGGACTGGCCGAAGCCCTCGTCGGTGGTCTGCTTGACCGCTTCGTAGGTCAGGGTGCCGGAGCGGGAGACGATGCCCACTTTGCCCGGCTGGTGGATGTGGCCCGGCATGATGCCGATTTTGCACTCGCCCGGGGTGATCACGCCGGGGCAGTTGGGGCCAATCATGCGCACGCCGGCCTGGTCCAGCTTGACCTTCACGTCCAGCATGTCCAGGGTCGGGATCCCTTCGGTGATGGTGACGATAAGCTCGATGCCAGCGTCGATCGCTTCCAGGATGGCGTCTTTACAGAACGGGGCCGGTACGTAGATCACGGAGGCGGTGGCGCCGGTGGCTTCGACCGCTTCACGCACGGTGTTGAACACCGGCAGACCCAGGTGGGTAGAGCCGCCCTTGCCCGGGGACACGCCGCCGACCATCTGGGTGCCGTAGGCGATGGCCTGTTCGGAGTGGAAGGTGCCCTGGCCGCCGGTGAAGCCCTGGCAGATCACCTTGGTGTCTTTGTTGATCAGAACGCTCATTACTGGGCCTCCGCGGCTTTTACTACTTGCTGGGCAGCGTCGGTCAGGCTGTTCGCTGCAATGATGTTCAGGCCGGAGTCGGCCAGCTTCTGGGCACCCAGTTCGGCGTTGTTGCCTTCCAGACGCACCACCACGGGGACTTTCACACCCACCTCTTCCACGGCGCCGATGATGCCGTCGGCGATGAGGTCACAGCGAACGATGCCGCCGAAGATGTTCACCAGCACCGCTTTGACGTTGCTGTCGGAGAGGATGATCTTGAACGCTTCGGTCACGCGCTCTTTGGTGGCGCCGCCACCCACATCCAGGAAGTTGGCCGGGCTGCCACCGTGCAGGTTGACGATGTCCATGGTGCCCATGGCCAGACCGGCGCCGTTAACCATGCAGCCGATGTTGCCGTCCAGGGCCACGTAGTTCAGCTCCCACTGGGCGGCGTGGGCTTCACGCTCATCTTCCTGGGAGGGATCGTGCATCTCACGCACCTTGGGCTGACGGTACAGGGCGTTGGAGTCGATGTTGATCTTACCGTCCAGGCAGTGGAGGTTGCCCTGGTCGGTGATCACCAGCGGGTTGATCTCCAGCAGCGCGAAGTCCAGGTCCAGGAACATCTGGCCCAGGCCCATGAAGATCTTGGTGAACTGCTTGATCTGGTCGCCCTTGAGGCCCAGTTTGAAGGCCAGTTCGCGGCCCTGGTAGGCCTGGGGGCCCACCAGAGGATCGATGGCGGCCTTGTGGATCAGCTCCGGGGTCTCCTCGGCCACTTTCTCAATTTCCACACCACCTTCGGTGGAGGCCATGAACACCACGCGCTGGGTGCCACGGTCCACCACGGCGCCCAGGTACAGTTCCTGGTCGATGTCGGTGCAGGACTCCACCAGGATCTTGGTGACCGGCTGACCGTTGGCGTCCGTCTGGTAGGTCACCAGGTTCTTGCCCAGCCAGTTCTGGGCGAACTCGCGGATCTCTTCTTTGCTGGAGGCTAGCTTAACGCCGCCGGCTTTACCGCGGCCACCGGCGTGGACCTGGCATTTCACCACCCACTTGTCACCACCAATTTTGCTGGCCGCTTCGGCGGCTTCTTGAGGGGTGTCGCAAGCGTAACCTTCGGAGACGGGCAGGCCGTACTCGGCGAAGATCTGCTTAGCCTGATATTCGTGCAGATTCATACTCTTTTATCCGTATTACTTCTTATAACTTCCGAAGCCCGGAGGCTGGGGACTCGATGTTGGGGAGGCGAGGCCTCCCCGGCAAAAACCTTAGATGTCGAGCAGCAGACGCGTCGGATCTTCCAGCAGCTCCTTGATGGTCACCAAAAAGCCCACGGACTCGCGGCCGTCGACGATGCGGTGATCGTAGGAGAGCGCCAGGTACATCATCGGCTGAACCACCACTTCACCGTTGACCGCCATGGGGCGATCCTTGATGGCGTGCATGCCCAGGATGGCGCTTTGCGGCGGGTTGATGATGGGGGTGGACATCAGGGAGCCGAACACACCACCGTTGGTGATGGTGAAGTTGCCGCCGGACAGCTCGTCCACGGTCAGCTTGCCCTGCTGGCCCTTGACCGCCAGCTCCTTGATGCCCTTCTCGATCTCGGCGACGGACAGCTTGTCGGCGTCGCGCAGCACCGGGGTCACCAGGCCACGGGGGGTGGAGACGGCGATGCTGACATCAAAGTAGTTGTGGTAGACGATGTCGTCACCGTCGATGGAGGCGTTCACCTCGGGGTAGCGCTTGAGCGCTTCCACCACGGCCTTGACGTAGAAGGACATGAAGCCCAGGCGGATGCCGTGGCGCTCTTCGAAGATGTCCTTGTACTGCTTGCGCAGGGTCATGATGGGCGCCATGTTCACCTCGTTGAAGGTGGTCAGCATGGCGGTGGAGTTCTTGGCTTCCAGCAGACGCTCGGCGATGCGCTTACGCAGGCGGGTCATGGGTACGCGCTTCTCGGAGCGATCCCCCAGAGCCGGAGCCGGAGCGGCGGCTGCGGGGGCCGCTGCCGGGGCCGCGCCAGCGCCCTTGATGAAGGCTTCCACGTCCTCTTTGGTGATGCGACCGCCCACACCGCTGCCGGTGATCTTGGCCACATCGACGTTGTGCTCGGCCACCAGGCGGCGAACGGAGGGGCTCAGGGCGTCGTTGCCGGCCTCGGCTTCCGCCGCTTCGGCGGCCGGGGCGGCTTCGGCTTCGGCCTTGGAGACCTCCTGGCCGGCCTTGGCACCGGCGACGAAGCGGGCGATCACCTGCTCGGCCAGTACGGTGTCGCCTTCGTTGTGCAGGATCTCAGCCAGCTGCCCGTCTTCCGGGGCGACCACTTCCAGCACCACTTTGTCGGTTTCAATGTCCACCAGGTTCTGATCGCGGCTGACCGCTTCACCGGGTTGAACGTGCCAGGTGGCAATGGTGGCATCGGCGACTGACTCGGGCAGTACGGGAACCTTAATTTCGATGCTCATCGATCTCTAATCCTTGTTATGTGTTCAGTTGAGGCCCAGCGCGGCATTAACCAGCGCTTGTTGCTGCTTGTTGTGCACGGACACATAGCCCACTGCCGGAGCGGCAGAGGCCTCACGGCCGGCGTAGGTCAGGCTGGCACCGGCAGGGATCGCCTGCCAGAAGTGGTGCTGGCTGCAGTACCAGGCGCCCTGGTTCTGCGGCTCTTCCTGACACCAGACGAAATCGGTCACGTGGCTGTAGGCTTCCAGCACCTTGGCCATCTCGTCGTGAGGGAAGGGGTAAAGCTGTTCGATGCGGATGAGGGCCACGTTTTCCTGGCCTTCGCGACGGCGCTTCTCCAGCAGTTCGAAGTAGACCTTGCCGGAGCAGAACACCACCCGATCCACCTTGGCCGGGTCGAGCTCGTCCACTTCGCCGATGACGCTCTGCCAGTTGCCTTCCGCCAGCTCCTCCAGGCTGCTGATCGCCATGGGATGACGCAGCAGGGATTTGGGGCTCATCACCACCAGCGGGCGACGCATGGGACGCACCACCTGACGACGCAGCATGTGGTACACCTGGGCCGGGGTGGAGGGCACGCAGACCTGCATGTTGTGGTCGGCACACAGCTGCAAGAAGCGCTCGAGGCGGGCGGAGGAGTGCTCCGGGCCCTGCCCTTCGTAGCCGTGGGGCAGCAGCAGGGTCAGGCCACACAGGCGGCCCCACTTCTGCTCGCCGGAGGAGAGGAACTGGTCAATCACGACCTGGGCGCCGTTGGCGAAATCGCCGAACTGGGCTTCCCACATGGTCAAACCGGAAGGTTCGGCGGTGGCGTAGCCGTACTCGTAGGCCAGCACCGCGGCCTCGGACAGCACCGAGTCGAAGATCTCGATGGGGCCCTGCTGCTCGCTCAGGTTACGCAGCGGCATGTAGGCGGTGGCGTTGTCCTGGTTGTGGAGCACCGCATGGCGGTGGAAGAAGGTGCCCCGGCCTGAGTCCTGACCGGTCAGGCGGACCCGGTAGCCCTGGTCCAGCAAGGTGGCGTAGGCCAGGGTCTCGGCCATGCCCCAGTCCAGCGGCTTGTCGCCGGCGGCCATGGCTTCGCGGTCCTTGTAGATCTTGGCCACCCGGGATTGCAGCTTGTGCGCTTCCGGCACTTCGCAGATCGCCTTGGCCAGGCTCTGCAGCTTGGGGGTGCCCACCTGGCTCTCCCAGGCCACGTCCCAGTCGTGGCCCAGGTAGGGGGTCCAGTCCACAGAGTGTTCTGCCATGGTGCGCCACTCGGGCACCACGCACTCGCCCTGGTCGAGCTGCTCGCGGTAGGTGTTGATCTGCTCGGTCACCTCCTCGGCGCTCATCACCTGCTGCTCGATCAGGCGATCGGCGTAGATCTTGCGCGGCGTGGGGTGCTTCTTGATCTTCTGGTACATCAGCGGCTGAGTCGCGTTGGGCTCGTCCGCTTCGTTGTGGCCGTGACGGCGGTAGCAGATGAGGTCGATCACCACATCGCGGCCGAACTCGTAACGGAAATCCACCGCCAGCTGGGCCACGAAGGCCACCGCTTCCGGGTCATCGGCGTTCACATGGAGCACCGGCGCCTGCACCATCTTGGCGATGTCGGTGCAGTACTCGGTGGAGCGGGTGTCTTCCGGATTAGAGGTGGTGAAGCCCACCTGGTTGTTGACCACAATGCGGATGGCGCCGCCCACCTTGAAGCCCCGGGTCTGGGACATGTTGAAGGTTTCCTGGACGATGCCCTGACCGGTGATGGCGGAGTCGCCGTGGATGGTGATGGGCATCACCATCTTGCCGGTTTCACAGCCGCGGCGGTCCATCCGGGCGCGCACGGAGCCCATCACCACCGGGGAGACGATCTCCAGGTGGGAGGGGTTGAAGGCCAGCGCCAGGTGGACATTGCCACCGGGAGTGGCGAAATCGGAGCTGAAGCCCTGGTGGTACTTCACGTCACCGCTGCCCAGTGCTTCGTCGTGCTTGCCGGCAAACTCGTCGAACAGGTCACCGGGCTTCTTACCCAGGATGTTGACCAGCATGTTGAGGCGACCGCGGTGGGCCATGCCCACGACCACTTCCTTGCCGCCCTGCTCCCCAGCGCGGTAGATGAGCTCACGCATCATGGGGATCATGGCGTCGCCGCCTTCGAGGGAGAAGCGCTTGGCACCGGGGAACTTGGCCCCCAGGTACTTCTCCAGACCCTCGGCGGCGTTCAGGCCGGCCAGGATCCGCTTCTTGGCTTCCCCGTCGAAATGGGTCTTGCCCAGCACTGGCTCGAGACGCTGCTGAAGCCAGCGCTTCTCCTCGGTGGAGGTGATGTGCATGTACTCGGCGCCGATGGGGCCGCAGTAGGTGGCCTTGAGGGATTCCACCAGCTTGCCCAGGTTCATGGTGCCGTTGCCGTAGGCGTAGGAACCGGTGTTGAACTCGCGCCCCAGGTCCTCCTGGGTCAGGCCGTGGTGGGCCGGATCCAGCTCCGCCACCGGATCCCGCTGCCACAGACCCAGGGGGTCCAGGTTGGCGTTCTGGTGACCCCGGAACCGGTAGGCGTTGATCATCTGGAGAACCCGCACCTGCTTCTCGGTGACTTCCGGGTCGACGGTGGTGGTTTTGGAGCGGTTGCTGTCCAGCGCGGTGGCGCGGAAATACTCCCGGATCCGGGAGTGGGCCACGTCCGGTCCGGCACCGTTGCTGGGCAGCTCGGCGAAGATCGCCTGCCACTGATCAGCCACCGCACTGGGATCGTCCAGATAGGCCTCGTACAGCTCTTCGATATAGGCGGCGTTGGCCCCCGCTAAGTGGGAGGACGCCAGCCAGGCCTTGAGGGAACCCTGTTGCATCTCTTTTCCTCTGGGTATTACCGGCTCAGATGATTATCGTTTTAATTCGCTGAGCAATATACAAAAAAGCCACGACCTTCGGTCAGGAAGGCGTGGCCCTTTCTTCAATCCATAAGCAGGACGTATGCAGTCATCGTCAGACGGCGCGGTTCAGCAGCATGGACTTGATGTGGCCAATCGCCTTGGTGGGGTTGAGCCCCTTGGGACAGACGTTTACGCAGTTCATAATGCCGTGGCAGCGGAACACGCTGAAGGCGTCGTCCAACTCGCCCAGACGCTCGTCGGTGGCGGTGTCGCGGCTGTCCACCAGGAAGCGGTAGGCGTGCAGCAGGCCGCTGGGGCCAACGAACTTGTCCGGGTTCCACCAGAACGAGGGACAGGCGGTGGAGCAGCAGGCACAGAGGATGCACTCGTACAGGCCGTCCAGCTTGGCGCGCTCCTCCGGCGACTGCAGGTGCTCCCGGGCCGGGGTCTTGCCGTCGTTGATGAGGTAGGGCTTCACCTTCTCGTACTGGGTGTAGAACTGGGTCAGGTCCACCACCAGGTCCCGCACCACCGGCATGCCGGGCAGCGGCCGAATGTTCAGCTTCTTGCCCTGGAAGGTGGAGATGGGAGTGATGCAGGCCAGGCCGTTCTTGCCGTTCATGTTGATGCCATCGGAACCGCACACCCCTTCACGACAGGAGCGGCGGAAGGAGAGGGACGGGTCCTGCTCCTTGAGCAGCAACAGCACGTCCAGCACCATCATGTCGGAGCCTTCCGGCAGATCCAGGGTGTAGTCCTGCATCTTGGGCCGGGCATCGCTCTCCGGGTTGTAACGGTAGACAGAAACTTCCAATTTCATTCTCTGCCCCTCCTTAGTAGGTGCGCTTCTTCGGCGGGAAGGCGTCGCGCAGCTTGGGCGTCATGTTGACGTCGCGCTTGGTCATCTCACCGGTCAGCGGGTTGTAGAGGCTGTGGCACAGCCAGTTCTCGTCGTCCCGGTCGACAAAGTCTTCGCGGGAGTGGGCGCCACGGCTCTCGGTCCGGAAGTTGGCGGCCATGGCGGTGGCCACGGCGGTCTCCATCAGGTTGTCCAGCTCCAGGCACTCGATGCGCTGGGTGTTGAACGCCTTGGAGGTGTCGGACAGCTTGGCGCTTTGCAGGCGCTCGCGGATCGCCTTGAGCTCGGTCAGGCCCTGGGCCATCGCCTCGCCCTGACGGAACACGGAGAAGTTCAGCTGCATGCACTGCTGCAGGTCCTTGCGGATCTGAACCGGATCTTCGCCGTTGCCGTTTTTGCTGGTCTCCCAGCGGTTGAAACGGGCCATGGCGGCGTCCAGGTCGGACTCGGAAGCGTCGCGGGCTTCGCCCTGGGCATCCAGAGTCTCGCCCAGGTGCATGCCGGCGGCACGACCGAACACCACCAGGTCCAGCAGGGAGTTGCCGCCCAGGCGGTTGGCACCGTGTACGGACACACAGGCGATTTCGCCCACCGCCAGCAGACCCTGGACCGGCTTCTCATCGGCGTCGATCACCTGACCGTGCACGTTGGTAGGGATCCCGCCCATCATGTAGTGGCAGGTGGGGATCACCGGGATGGGCTCTTTGACCGGGTCGACGTGGGCGAAGGTGCGGGACAGTTCACAGATGCCCGGCAGGCGGGACTCCAGCACTTCCTGGCCCAGGTGGTCCAGCTTCAACTTGGCGTGGGGGCCCCATGGGCCATCGCAGCCGCGGCCTTCGCGGATCTCGGTCATGATGGCGCGGGCCACCACGTCGCGACCGGCCAGGTCCTTGGCGTTGGGGGCGTAACGCTCCATAAAGCGCTCGCCGTCCTTGTTCAGCAGGTAACCGCCTTCACCGCGGCACCCTTCGGTGACCAGCACCCCGGCACCGGCGATGCCGGTGGGGTGGAACTGCCACATCTCCATGTCCTGCACCGGCACACCGGCGCGCAGGGCCATGCCGACACCATCACCGGTGTTGATGTGGGCGTTGGTGGTGGAGGCGTAGATGCGACCGGCACCGCCGGTGGCCAGCACAGTGGCCTTGGCCTTGAAGTAGACGATCTCGCCGGTCTCGATGTCGATGGCGGTACAGCCCACCACGGCACCGTCCTGGTTCTTCACCAGGTCCAGGGCGTACCACTCGGAGTACACCTCGGTCTTGTTCTTAACGTTCTGCTGGTAGAGGCAGTGCAGCAGGGCGTGACCGGTACGGTCGGCGGCAGCAGCAGTACGGGCGGCCTGTTCGCCACCGAAGTTCTTGGACTGACCGCCGAAGGGGCGCTGGTACACCTTGCCATTTTCGAAGCGGGAGAAGGGCAGGCCCATGTTCTCCATCTCGATGATCGCCTCGGGGCCGGTCTTGCACATGTACTCAATGGCGTCCTGGTCACCGATGTAGTCGGAGCCCTTGACGGTGTCGTACATGTGCCATTCCCAGTTGTCCTCGTGGGCGTTGCCCAGCGCCACCGTGATGCCCCCCTGGGCAGACACGGTGTGGGAGCGGGTCGGGAACACCTTGGACAGCAGGGCGCAGCTCTTACCTTCTTTGGAGATCTGCAGGGCGGCGCGCATGCCGGCGCCACCTGCGCCAATCACAATGGCATCAAATTCTTTAGTTGGAATAGTCACTTACACACCCCACAGGATCACGACGCCGGCGAACAGGTAGGCCAGCAGAACCAGGTTGATGGCGAACTGCAAAAACGCACGCAGGCCCACCGGCTTGATGTAGTCGGTCAGAACCTGCCACAGGCCGATCCAACCGTGCACCAGCACGGCCACCAGGGCCAGCAGGGTGTAGACCTTCATGGCGGTGCCGCTGAACAGGCTCTGCCAGGTGGCGAAGGTCAGCTCGGGGGTGAGCACCAGGTAGCCCACCAGGAAGAGGACGTAGCTGGCCAGCACAATGGCGCTGGCGCGCAGCAGGACGAAGTCGTGGACGCCACTGCGTCCGAGGGTGGCTGCATTCTTTACCATAACCAGATCCCCGCAAGTACGGACAGCACCACGGTCACGGCCATGGCGGCTTTGGCGGAGGCGTTGCCGCTTTCCATGGAGTCTTCGAAGTGGCCCAGATCCATCAGCAGATGACGGATGCCACCGCACAGGTGGTAGGCCAGGGCGGTCAGGATCCCCCAGACAACCAGTTTGGCGATCAGGCTGTTCATGATCTCCGATACGGTGGCGAAGCCCTGGGCGGATCCCAGGGAGGTGGCCAGCAGCCACAGCAGCACCGCGATGGAAACAAACAGGATGACACCACTCACGCGGTGCAGGATCGACGCAATGGCTGTCGCCGGGAACTGGATCTGTTGCAGGTCCAGATAGACAGGTCTTTGCTTATTCACAGTTCTGCTCACTCAGCTCCATTGAGCAATAGTTATCATTATCTCCCGTAGCAGCCCCATAAGCCCTGTCAATGGGAAAAAACAGACTTTTGGCCACCACTTGAAACCACCGACCCGGGCAGAGACACGCTCCACTTTCGTCTGATTGACTGGCTAGAAAATCACCCTTAAAACCCAGCATTACCGGGCGTCCGGGGGAGGTTCGCGGCCAGTATACAGAGGCCCCCAGACAAATACAAACATCACACTTTTGGGATTTCTGGGATTTTCATCCGCGCCTGTGGATTCGCCGCAAAAGCGCATTCTTTCGAACCCACTTCGGGGGCAAAGGCGACCAATTTCCCGGTTTGCGAATTGCCTTTTGTGAAGGGCGTCACGTAGAATGGCGCCACTGTGACGAAACAGATAACTATAAAGAAGTAAGGAGAACCAGCTATGGCAGACAATATCGCCAAGCTTCAGGTCCCCGGTCAGGAGCCCGTGGAACTGCCTATTAAGTCAGGGACGGCCGGTCACGATGTGGTCGACATCAGCACCCTGGGCAAGAGCGGCTACTTCACCTTCGACCCGGGATTCATGGCGACCGCTTCCTGTGAATCTGAAATTACCTACATCGATGGCGCCAACGGCATTCTGCTGCACCGCGGCTACCCCATCGATCAGCTGGCCACCCAGTCCAGCTACCTGGAAGTGTGCTACTTGCTGCTCAACGGCGAGCTGCCCAGCCAATCCCAGATGCAGGAGTTCAAGACCCTGGTGACCTACCACACCATGGTGCATGAGCAACTGGCCCAGTTCTACCGCGGCTTCCGTCGCGACGCGCACCCGATGGCCATCCTGTGTGGTGTCGTCGGTGCCCTGTCCGCCTTCTACCACGACTCTTTGGACGTCAACGACGAGCACCACCGCGGCGTGGCGGCCATCCGCCTGATCTCCAAGATGCCGACCCTGGCCGCCATGGCCTACAAGTACAACCTGGGTCAGCCGTTCGTATACCCGCGTAACGACCTCTCCTTCGCCGGCAACTTCCTGAACATGATGTTCTCCGTGCCCTGTGAGGAGTACGTGGTCAACCCGGTGATCGAGCGCGCCATGGACCGCATCTTTATTCTGCACGCGGATCACGAGCAGAACGCCTCCACCTCCACCGTGCGTCTGGCCGGTTCCTCCGGTGCCAACCCCTTCGCCTGCATCTCCGCCGGCGTGGCCTCCCTGTGGGGTCCGGCCCACGGTGGCGCCAACGAGGCCTGCCTCAACATGCTCGAGGAGATCGGTTCCGTGGACCGCATCCCCGAGTTCATCGCCCGGGCCAAGGACAAGAACGATCCCTTCCGCCTGATGGGCTTCGGTCACCGGGTCTACAAGAACTTCGACCCCCGCGCCACTGTGATGCGTGAGACCTGCCACGAAGTGCTGGCGGAGCTGAACATCCAGGATCCGCTGCTGGACGTGGCCATGGAGCTGGAGCGCATCGCCCTGTCCGATGAGTACTTCATCGACAAGAAGCTCTACCCCAACGTGGACTTCTACTCCGGCATCATCATGAAGGCCATCGGCATCCCCACCTCCATGTTCACCGTGATCTTCGCCCTGTCCCGCACCGTGGGTTGGGTGTCTCACTGGCAGGAGATGCTGAGCCAGCCCGGCCACAAGATCGGCCGTCCGCGCCAGCTCTACACCGGCGCGCCCCAGCGCGACTACGTGCCCGGCAACCAGCGCTAAGCGCTCCCCCGGTCCAACAAGCCAGCCTTCGGGCTGGCTTTTTAGTGCCTTACGCCAAGGGGTGGCCCATTTGCGCAACATCTGCTTAAAGCCGCCATTACATCCTCAACACCAAATGACAAGCAATTGTATTTAAAGTGATTTTTCAGTTGGCACGACCCCTGCATTATCAGGCCGTCGATCAACACGATTAGGGAAAGTCACCATGTCATACCATCGCGCCCCCGCCCTGCTCCTGCTGCTGGCCCTGGTAGGGTGCGGTCAACCTGCGGCCGACGACGCCGTGGACACCGCCGCCACCGAGACCGAAGCCGAAGAGACCGCCCCGCGCCTGCCGGTGGAAACCCAGGCTGTCCAGCGGGACAGCATCTCCGCTTTCTACCGCACCACCGCCACCCTGGAGGCCCCGGAAGAGGCCCAGGTGGTCAGCCGCGTCAGTGGCATCATCGAGTCCCTCGAGGTTGAGGAGGGGCAATCGGTCAGCGCCGGTCAGGTGTTGGCCCGCATCGACTCCCGCCGCTACCGTCTGGCCCTGGACAAGGCTCAGGCAGAGCTGGACGTCATCGACCAGGAGCTGGAGCGGCTCAATGCCATAGCCAACCAGCAGCTGGTAAGCCAGGAGACCCTGGCCAAGCTCAAGTACCGCCGTCAGGCGGCCCTGGCGGAGCGGGACATCGCCGCCCTGCAGCTGGAGTACAGCGCCGTGGTCTCCCCCATCGACGGCGTGGTGGCCAAGCGCTTCGTCAAGCGGGGCAAGATGGCCGCCGAGTACGACTCCCTGTTCCACATCGTTCAGCAGGACACCCTGCACGGGATCCTGCACCTGCCGGAGCGGGAGCTGGCGCGGGTCCACCCCGGCCAGGAGGCACAACTGACCATCGCCGGTCTGGCCCAGGTTCAGCCGGCCAAGGTGCTGCGCATCGCCCCGGTGGTGGATGCCGACACCGGCACCTTCAAGATCACCCTGGAGGTGGCCAACCCCCGGGGCCTGTTGAAAGCGGGGATGTTCAGCCGCGCCCGTCTGCGCTTTGACACCCACGACAACACACTGGTGGTCCCCCGCATGGCGCTGCTGCGCCAGGACCAGGGCCACGCGGTGTTCGTGGTGGCCGAAGGCCAGGCCCAGAGCCGCACCGTGACCCTGGGTTACGAAGACGGCGAGTCAGTGGAGATCCTCACCGGTCTGGCGGTGGGCGAACAGGTGGTGGTGCGCGGCCAGCACCAGCTCAAGGATGAGGCCCAGGTGGAGGTGATCGACACCCTCCAGCTGGCGGCCCAGCGCTGAGGAGCCGACCATGAGCCTGATCCAAACCGCCATCAAACGCCCGGTCACCGTCTGGATGGGGATCTTCACCCTGCTGCTGTTCGGCATGGTGGGCTTCTCCCGTCTGGCGGTCACGTTGCTGCCGGAGATGAACTACCCCACCCTGACGGTGCGCACCCTCTATCCCGGGGCCGCCCCCATCGAGGTGGAGCAGCTGGTGTCCAAACCCATCGAGGAGGCGGTGGGGATCGTCAAGGGTCTGCGTCGCATGAACTCCACCTCACGGGCCGGTCTGTCGGACATCCAGCTGGAGTTCGAATGGGGCACCGACATGGATCTGGCGGCCCTGGACACCCGGGAGAAGCTGGACGCCATCCTGCTGCCCCTGGACATCGACAAGCCGCTGATCCTGCGCTTCAACCCCAACCTGGACCCGATCCTGCGCCTGGGGGTGCAAGCCCAGACCCAGGATGAGGCCAGCCTGATCGCCCTGCGCACCTGGGCGGACGACGATCTTAAACGTCAGCTCGAAGCGGTGCCCGGGGTGGCCTCGGTGCGCCCCTCCGGAGGCCTGGTCCGCGAGGTGCAGATCCTGGTGGACCAGGAGAAGCTGGCCCAGCTGAACCTCAGCCCCGACGCCCTGGTCAGCCGCATCGGCGCCGAGAACATCAACCTTTCCGCCGGCAAGCTCACCCAGGGCAGCCAGGAGCTGCTGGTGCGCACCCTGAACCAGTTCGACAGCGTCGAGACCCTGGCCAACGTCATCGTCTACCACCAGGAGGGCCGCCTGGTGCGCCTTCGGGATGTGGCCGAGGTGCGGGACGGCTACGCCGAGCGCACCGACGTCTCCCGGGTAGACGGCATGGACGCGGTGGAGGTGGCGATCTACAAGGAGGGCGACGCCAACGCGGTGGCGGTGGCCCAGGCGGTACGGGCCAAGCTCGACCAACTGGCCGAGCGTCCCGACGCCCGCAACATCACCGTCCTCTACGACCAGTCCCGCTTTATCCAGGGGGCGATCGACGAGGTCACCTCCGCCGCGCTCATCGGTGCCGTGCTGGCAATGCTGGTGATCTACCTGTTCCTGAGGGACATCCGCCCCACCCTTATCATCTCTCTGTCCATCCCCATCTCGGTGGTGGCCACCTTCAACCTGATGTACTTCGCCGACATCAGCCTCAACCTGATGTCCCTGGGGGGCATCGCCCTGGCGGTGGGCCTGTTGGTGGACAACGCCATCGTGGTGCTGGAGAACATCGACCGTCACCGGCAGCGCACCCCGGAGGATCGCGCCGGTGCCGCCCACCGGGGGACTGCCGAGGTGAGCGGTGCCATCACCGCCTCCACCCTGACCACCTTGGCGGTGTTTGTTCCCCTGCTCTTTGTTGAGGGGGTGGCCGGGGCACTGTTTGGCGACCAAGCCCTCACCGTCGCCTTTGCCCTGGTGGCCTCCTTATTTGTTGCCCTGACGGCCATCCCCATGCTGGCCGGCCGTCGGGGGTTCCAGTGGCCCCAGGGCGCCGAGCGCGCCCCCAAGGCCAAACCCACCACCGCCTGGGGCCGGGTGCGCCAGGCCTCCTCCACGGTGTTTGCCCTGCCCTTCGTGGTGCTGTTTCGCTACCTGCCGGCGCTGCTGTTCACCGTTGCGCTGGTGCTGGGGCGCCAGATAAAGCGCCTGGGTGGCTGGCTCTTTGCCCCCCTGGCCTGGGCCTTTGAGAAGCTCTACGGGGCGCTGGCCTGGTTCTACCCCAAGCTGCTGGGCCTGGCCCTGCGCCACCGTGGCCTGACCCTGGCCCTGGCCATTGGCATCACCGGCACCGCCGCCGCCCTGCTGCCGCGGCTGGGAATGGAGCTCATCCCGCCGATGAACCAGGGGGAGTTTTACCTGGAGGTCCAGCTGCCCCCGGGCACCGATGTGCGCCACACCGACCGGGTGCTGGACCGCCTGGCGGCGTCGATCCTCACCATGGACGAGGTGCACCACGCCTACTCCCAGGCCGGCAGTGCCGCCCTGCTCTCCTCCGCTTCCAGACGCAGCGGTGAAAACTGGGGCCGGCTCCAAGTGGTGCTGACCGATCCCAACGCCCAGGCCAAGGTGATGGCGGTGCTGAGGGACGAGGTGCGCCGCATCCCGGACCTGGAAGCGGAGCTCAAACAGCCGCAACTGCTGACCTTCAAGCAGCCCCTGGCCATCGAGCTGTCCGGCTACGATCTGGAGCGCCTCAAAGACGCCAGCACCACCCTGGCCAAGGCGCTGCAGGCCCACGGCCAGTTCAGTGACGTCACCAACAGCCTGCGGGACGGCCAGCCGGAGCTGGCCATCCACTTCGACCACGCCCGCCTGGCGGCCCTGGGACTGACCGCGCCGGACGTGGCGGCCCGCATCGCCACCCTGGTGGGGGGCACCGTGGCCTCCCGCTACACCCTCAATGACCGCAAGATCGACATCCGGGTGCGGGCGGACGAAAGCGCCCGCCGCCAGGTGGCGGACATTCGCGCCCTTATCGTCAACCCCGGTGCCGCCCGCCCCATCCCCCTGGATGCGGTGGCCACCGTCGAGCAGACCGTGGGCCCGGCGGCCATCAACCGCATCGCCCAGCAGCGGGCGGCCATCGTCAGCGCCGGCCTCAGTCAGGGCACCCTGAGCGAAGGGGTGGCCGAGGCCCGTCAGCTGCTGAGCAGCCTGGCCCTGCCCTCGGGCATCGAGGTGCGCTTCGGCGGTCAGAACGAGGAGATGGAGCAGTCCAGCACCTCGCTCAAGATCGCCCTGGCCCTGGCGGTGTTCCTGGTGTACATCGTGATGGCCAGCCAGTTCGAGTCCCTGCTGCACCCGCTGCTGATCCTGGCGGCGGTGCCCATGGCCCTGGCCGGTTCGGTGCTGGGCCTGTGGCTGACGGGCACCGCCCTGTCGGTGCTGGTGTTCATCGGCCTTATCATGTTGTGCGGCATCGTGGTGAACAACGCCATCGTGCTGGTGGATCGCATCAACCAGTTGCGGGCCCAGGGGCACAGCCGCCTGTCCGCCATCGAGCAGGCCGCCGAGAGCCGCCTGCGTCCCATCCTGATGACCACCCTGACCACCACCCTGGGGCTGCTGCCCATGCTGCTGGGGCTGGGGGAAGGCGCCGAGCTGCGCGCCCCCATGGCGGTGACGGTGATCTTCGGCCTGGCGCTGTCCACCCTGCTCACCCTGGTGGTGCTGCCGGTGCTCTACGCCCTGTTTGACCGTGCCGAGCGCGCACCGGAGGTGGCCCATGGCTAATCCCAACGGTTTGACCGCCCTGGCACTGAAACGCCCGGTGACCGTCACCATGGGCTTCGTCGCCCTGCTGCTGCTGGGGCTGGTGGCCACCCGGCTGCTGCCCCTGGAGATGTGGCCCGGACTGGAGATCCCCCAAATCACCGTACAGGTGCCCTACAACGGCGGCTCCCCGGAAGAGGTGGAGCGGGAGATCACCGCGGTGCTGGAGGAGTCCCTGGCCACCCTGTCCGGGGTCAAGCGGATGACCTCCGGCTCCAGCCAGACCGAGTCCTGGGTGCGGATGGATTTCGACTGGGACGAGTCCATCGCCAGCAAGGTGGTGGAGGTGCGCGAACGGGTGGACTCGGTGCGCCACCTGCTGCCCAGCGACGTCGAGCGGGTGATGCTCTGGCAGTTCTCCACCGCCGACATGCCGATCCTGACCCTGCGTCTCTCCTCCGCCCGGGATCTGTCCGGCGCCTGGGACCTGCTGGACAAGCAGCTCAAGCGCCCCATCGAGCGCCTGGCCGGGGTCTCCAAGGTGAACCTCTACGGGGTGCAGCCCCAGGAGATCCAGATTCGCCTGGACGCCCAGCGGATCACCGCCGCCGGCATCGATCCCAACTGGCTGGCCCAGCAGCTCGCAGCGCAGAACTTCGTGGTTAGCGCCGGGGATCTGCGCACCGGCTCCGCCCTGTGGCAGGTCTCCCCCAAGGGGGAGTACCGGTCGCTGGACGCCATCCGCGACCTGACGGTGGTGCGCGGCGTCACCCTGGGGGAGATCGCCGACATCGACTACAGCCTGCCGGAGATGGTGGACGGGCGTCACCTGGACCGGGAGTACGCCGTGGGCCTGGACGTGTTCAAGGAGTCCGGCGCCAACCTGGTGGCGGTGGCAGACCGGGTGTTGACAGTGGTCGACGGTGCCCGGGACAACCCGCAGTTTGACGGCATCGAACTGTTCGTGATGGACGACCAGGCCGACGGAGTAAAATCCTCCCTGAGCAACCTGGCCAGCGCCGGTCTGATGGGCGCCGGGCTCTCCTTCCTGGTGCTCTTCCTGTTCCTGCGCAACCCGCTGACCACGGCGCTCATCGTGGTCTCCGTCCCCCTGTCGGTGGGGATCACCCTGGGGGTGATGTACCTGCTGGGCTACACCCTCAACATCCTCTCCATGATGGGGCTGCTGCTGGCGGTGGGGATGCTGATCGACAACGCCGTGGTGGTCAGTGAAAGCGTGCTGCAGCAGGACCCCAGCGACCGCTTCAAAGCGGTTACCGGCGGGGTGGACAAGGTGGCCCTGGCGGTGATGGCCGGCACCCTGACCACCGCCATCGTCTTCCTGCCCAACATCTTCGGCGTCAAGGTGCAGCTGACGGTGTTCCTGGAGCACGTGGCCATCGCCATCTGTCTGTCGCTGATGGCCAGCTTGCTCATCTCCCGCACCTTGCTGCCGCTGCTGCTCTACCGCTTCGGCCACTTCGGCCAGACCGCCCGGGTGCCTAAGGCCCCGCGGTACAAGCGCGCCCTGGCCTGGACCCTGGACCACCCGAAAAGCGCCGGCGCCATCGCCCTGCTGTTGCTGGCCAGCACCGCCCTGCCCCTGTCCCAGATGCAGATGGCGGACGACGATGACGGCGGCGACGATCGGCTGTTCATCAACTACCACCTGGAGGGGCGTCACAGCCTGCGGGTGACCGAGGGGATGATCAACCAGATGGAGGCCTACCTGTACGCCAACCAGGAGCGCTTCGGCATCGAGTCGGTGTACAGCTACTTCTCCGCCGACAACCTGCAGACCACCTTGCTGCTCACCGATCCCCTGCCGATGCCGCGCAAGGAGCTGATGGCCGAGATCCGCGAGGGCTTCCCCAAGTACGCCTACGCCCAACCGGAGTTTGGCTGGCAGGGGGGCGACGACCGGGGCATGCGCTTCTACCTGCGGGGCCGCTCCACCACCACCCTTATCGAGCTGGCGGAACAGATCACCCCGATGATCGCCCGCATCGAGGGGCTGTCGGACGTGCGCTCAGACCTGAACGGCGGCCAGCGGGAGCTGGTGGTGCGCTTCGACCGGGACAAGCTGGCCCGACTGGGGCTCAGCCTCCAGGACAGCGCCCAGTTGCTGGCCACCGCCCTTCGGGGCCAGACCCTGCGCTCCTTCCGCCACGATCCCAACGGCGAGGTGCAGATCAAGCTGATGTGGCAGCCCCAGTGGCGCCAGTCACTGACCCAGCTGCGTGAACTGCCCCTGGGCCGGGTGGCCGGGCGGGTGATCACCCTGGAGCAGGTGGCCACCCTGACCGAGCAGGCCCGGCTGGAGGAGATCCGCCACGAGGGACGCCAGACCGCCCTGGCCATCGGCGCCAACGTTGACGGCAAGGACTTCGACCAGCTGCGGGAGGAGATCACCGCATTGATGGACACCGTGGCCCTGCCCGAGGGGTACAGCTACAGCTTCGGCGGCGGCTTCCAGTACCAGGACGAGAGCCAGGCGTTGATGGTCACCAACATGCTGCTGGCGGTGGCGATGATCTACATCGTGATGGCGGCACTGTTCGAATCCCTGCTGCTGCCCACTGCGGTGATCAGCTCCATCCTGTTCTCCATCACCGGGGTGTTCTGGACCTTTCTGCTCACCGGCACCGACATGAGCATCATGGGGATGATCGGGATCCTGGTGCTGATGGGGGTGGTGGTGAACAACGGCATCGTGCTGGTGGATCAGATCAACCAGCGGGAGCCGGACCTGACCCGGATGCGCCAGGCGATCCTCGACGCTGCGGTCACTCGTTTGCGTCCGGTGATGATGACGGTGGCCACCACCATCCTGGGCCTGCTGCCCCTGGCGCTCAACGACACCCGGCTGGCCGGGGGCGGTCCCAGCTACACCCCGATGGCCATCGCCATCATCGGTGGCCTGGCCTTCTCCACCCTCACCAGCTTGTTCCTGGTGCCCTACCTCTACCTGATGCTGTGCCGTCTGCGTCACCGGGTGGCCACCGGGGTGGGCAATGTGCTGGCCTGGCGGGCCCGCACCCTGCCCAGCTGGCTGTAACAAAAAAGCCGGGCCCTCGGGTCCGGCTTCCTTTACGGCCCATTCGCCGGGTTTATGCCTCTAACCATTTCTTTGGCTGGCAAAAATCCCCATTACCTTCTAGCCTAGAGGGCCAGCACTGAGGGAGATCATGGAATGATACGCTACGGACAGCTGTTTCTGCTCTTGTGGAGCACCACCGCCCTGGCCGCCCAGGCCCCGAACCCCAACGACCGCTTTGCCAATGTCACCATCGAAGCGCAGCAGCTGCGTCCGGGGATCCACATGCTCACCGGCGCCGGCGGCAACATCGGCGTCAGCAGCGGCGAAGACGGTCTTTTGCTGATCGACGATCAGTTCGCCCCCCTGGCCAAGCGCATCGAGGCGGCCCTGGCCGAGATCCAGCCCGGGCCTGTGCGCTTTGTCATCAACACCCACCACCACGGGGACCACACCGGGGGCAACGCCCACTTCGGCCGCGACGGTACCGTCTTTGCTCACCACAACGTGCTCAAGCACCTGAAGGCGGATCCCAAGGTCAGCCCCGAGCAGTGGCCGGTGGTCACCTTTGACGACGGCATCGAGGTGCACTTCAACGGCCAGCGGATCCGGGTGATCCACCTCGGCGCCGGACACACCGACGGCGACGCCCTGGTGTGGTTCGAGGAGCAGGGGGTGCTGCACATGGGCGATCTCTTCTTTAAAGACCGTTTTCCCTATGTAGATCAAACCCATGGGGGGACGGTTCGGGGCTATACTGAAAGGGTAAGGGAAGCGCTTCGCTGGACCGACGACCAGACCCTCATCATCCCCGGCCACGGTGATCTGGCCAACAAGGCCGACCTGTCCCGCTTTCTCACCATGCTCGAGGATTCCCTGCGCTGGGCCGAGTCCATGAAGGGCCAGCCCAAGGACGCGTGGCACGCCGCCGGCATGCCCGAGGCCTACCGCGACTGGTCCTGGTCCTTCATCAGCGAAACGCGATGGATCGACACCCTATGGCGGGAGATGGAGGAGTAAGCCATGATCGCACTCGCCCTGTTCGTTCTCGGCGGCCTGGTGCTGGCGCTGTTGCCTGTCTACGTGGGCTGTCGTGTATTGCGGGTGGGCAACCCCAGCTGGTGGGCGGCGCTGTTGGCGGTGGTCGCCGCGGTCGCCCTGCAGGACCTCGCCTTTGGCTACATCGACGACGACTCCCTGGCCTGGCTCGCCTCCCTGCTGCTGGCCGCCTTCGCCTTCTCGTTGCTGCTGGACACCAGCTACTGGCGGGGGCTGCTGATCGGCTCTTTGGTGCTGGCCGTGCAGTTGGTGGTCACATTTACCCTGCTCGGCGGCACGCCCCCCACCGAGGTGCTGGACCAACGGATCACTGCGGCCCAGGAGGAGCTCTGGCCGGAGTACCACAACTGAGCGCCCTGGCCACAACCCACAAAAAACGCCGCGCAGTTGCGCGGCGTTTTTTGTGTCGGCCCTCAGGCGAGATGCTGTCGCACCCGCTCCAGGTCCTCGGGGGTGTCCACCCCCGCCGGGGGCGGCTCGATGGCTTCCGCCACGTGGATCTTCTCCCCCTGGTAGAGCACCCGCAGCTGCTCCAGCGACTCGATGGTCTCCAGCGGGCTCACCGGCCAGGCCACGTACTGGCGGATAAAGCCGGCCCGGTAGGCGTAGATCCCCACATGGCGCAGGGCACCGGGGCTGACGCTGGGTCCTTCGGCGAACCCGTCCCGGTCCCAGGGGATGGGAGCCCGGCTGAAGTAGAGCGCGTGACCGGCGCCATCGCACACCACCTTGACCGCGTTGGGGTTGTGCATCTCCTCGGCGTCCTCGATGGCCACCCCCAGGGTGGCCATGCCGGCCTGCCCCTGAGCCAGGTTGTCCGCCAGCTGACGGATGTTGGCCTCGGGAATGAGCGGCTCGTCCCCCTGGACATTGACCACTATGGTGTCGTCCGCCAGGGCCAGGGTTTCCACCACCTCCGCCAGACGTTCGGTGCCGCTTTGATGATCCGGTGAGGTCATCAACACGTCACACACCCCGTCCAGGGCGTCCACCACCCGCTGATCGTCGGTGGCCACGATCACCCGCTCGGCACCGGCGGCCTGGGCGCGCTCGGCCACGTGCTGGATCATCGGTTTACCTGCAATGGCCGCCAGGGGCTTGCCCGGCAGCCGGGTGGAGGCGTAGCGAGCGGGGATCACCACCACGAAACCCATGGCTCAGGCCTCGTCGCGGTAGGGCTCGGCGCGGTCTTCCAGCAGCACCGGGATCCCCTCGGTGATGGGGTACACCAGACGATCCGCTTTGCAGATCAGGCGATCCCCTTCACGGTCGTACTCCAGCTTGCCCTTGCACACCGGGCAGGCGATGATCTCCAGCAGCTTGTTGTCAAAGCTCATCGAGCAATTTCCTTCAGTTGACGCAAAAATTCGGTATCAAAATCGGTCCCCAAACTAGCAGTTACCGGTAGGTAATACCAGTTGGGGCGGGCAAAGGCGCGACACTTGACCGCGTCTTTCTCAGTCATCACCAGGGCACTGCCATCCGGGGTCAGCGCGGCCAGGGTGTCGGCCTCGTAGGCCTGATGATCAGCAAAGCCGTGACAAGCACTTAAGCTCAGCCCCAGCCCCTTGAGGGTGTCGAAAAACCGGGGCGGATGGCCGATCCCGGCCATGGCCACCAGCGGCTCAGCCGGCGACTCGCTGCCGCTGCCGTCCACCCGTTGCCACTGGTCAGGCACCAGGGTCATGGCCCACTCGCCCGATTGGGCCTCGGCACCGTTGCAGATCACCATGGCGCAGCGGCTCAGCCGAGCCGGGGACTCCCGCAGCGGCCCCATGGGCAGCAGGTGGCCATTGCCGAAGCGGCGCTGACCGTCCACCACGGCGATCTCCAGATCCCGGGCCAGGCGGTAGTGCTGCATGCCATCGTCGCTGACCAGGATGTCCACATCGCCCCGGTCAATCAGCAGGCGCGCCGCGGCCACCCGGTCCGGGCCCACGGCGACGGGCACGCCGCTGCGCTGGGCCATCAGGGCCGGCTCATCGCCGCTTTGGGCCGCGGGGGTCTCGGGTGTGACCGCCAGGGGATAGTGGGGCGCCTTGCCGCCATAGCCCCGGCTGATGATGCCGGGCCGGTAGCCGGCGCGTTTGAGCAGCTCGACCAGGTAGAGCACCGTGGGGGTCTTGCCATTGCCGCCGACGCTGATGTTGCCCACCACCACCACGGGCGCCGGCAGGGTCTCAGCCTTGAGCCAGCCACGGCGGTAGGCCCAGCGGCGCAGGCCGCTGATAAGCGCAAAAAGCCCGGTCAGAGGGGCGAGCAGGTAGAGGGCGGGATGGCCCTGCTGCCAGGCCCGCTCCAGCGCTTGGCTCATCCTACTCCCCTGCCTGCAGTTGCTGCAGCTGGGCGTAGATCCCGCCGTGGGCCATCAGCTCGGCGTGGTCGCCGCGCTCGACGATCTGGCCCTTCTCCATCACCACAATCTGGTCGGCGTTCTCGATGGTGGAGAGGCGGTGGGCGATCACCAGACTGGTGCGTCCCTGTTGCAAGGTCTCCAGTGCCGCCTGGATGGCGCGTTCCGATTCGGTGTCCAACGCCGAGGTGGCCTCGTCGAGGATCAGAATCGGGGCGTCCCGCAGCAGGGCCCGTGCGATGGCAATGCGCTGGCGCTGACCGCCGGAGAGCAGCACGCCGTCCTCCCCCACCAGGGTGTCCAGCCCCTCGGGCAGGTCCTTGACGAAGTCCATTACGTGGGCCGCCTCGGCCGCCGCCTCGATCTGCGCCCGGGTGACCTTATCGTCACAGGCGTAAGCGATGTTGTTGGCGATGCTGTCGTTGAACAGGATCACCTGCTGGGAGACCAGGGCAATCTGACTGCGCAGGCTGCTCAGGGTGACGTCACGGACATCGACGCCGTCGATGGTGATGCGTCCCTGGTCGGTCTCGTAGAAGCGGGGCAACAGGCTCGACAGGGTGGACTTGCCGGAGCCGGAGCGGCCCACCAGGGCCAGGGTCTGACCGGCGGGAATGGTGAGGTCAATCGCCTTGAGGACGTTGTCGCTCTCGGGGGTGTAGCGGAAGCTCAGGTTGTCGAAGCGCACCTCGCCCCGGACGTTTTTGAGCTCGGTCTGGCCGTTGTCCGCCGCTTCCATCTCATCCAGCACCTCGAACACGCTGGACGCGGCGGCGATGCCCCGCTGGAACTCGGCGTTGACCCGGGTCAGGTGTTTGACCGGCGTCATCAGGCCCATCATGGCGCCGATGATGGCGACGAAGGAGCCCGGGGTGAGGCTGTCCAGGACACTGGGGAAACTGGCGGCAAAGAGCACCACCGCCAGGGCCATGGAGCCGATGATCTGGATCGCCGGCTGGCTGATGGCTTGGGCGGCCGCCAGCTTCATGTTCTGCTGCCGGGTGCGGTTGTTGACCTTGGCAAAGCGCTCCGCTTCCACCTCCTGGCCGCCGAAGGCCAGCACGTTGCGGTGGCCTTTGAGCATCTGCTCCGAGGCGCTGGTCACGCCCCCCATGGCCGCCTGGATGTTCTTGGAGATCTTACGGAAGCGCCGACTTACCACGGTGATCACCCAGGCCACGATGGGCCCCACCAGGAAGAAGATGGCGGACAGCTGCCAGCTTTGCCAGAACATGATGAACAGCAGGCCGATCACGGTGAAGCCGTCACGCACCATGCTGATCAGGGCGTTGGAGGAGGCCCGGGAGACCTGCTCGGTGTCGTAGGTGATCTTGGAGATGAGGTCGCCGCTGGAGCGGTTATCGAAGAAGGTGACCGGCAGCTTCAGGTACTTCTCGAACACCGCCTGGCGCATGGCGCGGATCACGTGCTGAGAGACCCAGGCCATGCAGTAGGTGGAGACGAAGTTGCCCAGGCCCCGCACCATAAAGAGGCCCACCACCACCAGGGGCGCCCACTTGAAGGTGCTGGCATTGCCCTCCGCCAGGCCGCTGTCGATGAGCGGCTTGACCAGGTAGATCATGGCGGCATCCACACCGCCGTACACCGCCATGGCCAGGATGGCGGCGACGAAGGCCATCTTGTAGGGCAGGACGTAGGGCCACAGCCGCTTGAAGGTGGGCCAGGCTTGGTTCTGATTATCTGCGCTCATGAACGCCTTAAGGCTTGGATTCCAAAGGGGCCATCATACTCCCCAGCGTAGGGGATACCAATGGCTACCCCACATTTTGGCCCTTACTGGCGGTTATACCACCAGGGGGCGCGATGGCGACGGTAGCTGACCGCCCTCACCGCCCCCTCCGGGGGGAAGTGCACCGTGATCTGCCCCTCCTCGCCGGACACCCAGACTTGGCTGTCCAGCGCCTCATAGCGGGCCCGCACCGCCGCCTTGGGAAAGCCCCAGCGGTTGCCCCAGCCGGCGGGCACCAGCACCCACTGGGGGGCCAGGGCCTGCACAAAGGGGGCCGAGCTGGAACTGGCGGAGCCATGGTGAGGACTCACCAACACGGTGCTTGGGCCCACGGCCCCGGCATTGAGCATCCGCCGCTCGGCGGCGGACTCCATGTCTCCGGGCAGCATCAGGCTGTGGCGACCGTCGTCGATGCGCAAGGTGCAGGAGCCATTGTTGCCGGCAAGGTTCGCTTGCCACCAGCTCAGACGAAGCCCCTGCCAGTGGCTGGGGCCGCGGTGACAGGGCGCCCCGCCATAGCCCAGATGATGGGCCACCGGCATCGCCCCGGTGATGGCATCGAGGCCACCTGCGTGGTCGTTATCCCCGTGGCTGACCACCAGAAGATCCAACTCGCTGGCGCCTCGGGCGTGGAGAAAGGGCAGCACCACCTGGCGGGCGTAGCTGTAGCCGCTGGGGAAGGCCGCCCCGGTGTCATAGAGCAGATACCGGCCTTGGCGCTCCACCACCGCCGCCAGTCCCTGGCCCACATCCAGCAGGTGCAATCGCCATCCCGGCGCGGGAAACGCCAGGGCGCTCGCCAGCGGCAGGCACAGCAGCGCCCCCTGCCAGGCCCAGCCGCGCCAGGGCCGCAGCACCACCAGCACCAGGGCCAGGAGCAGCAGCGCCAGCATCCACCAGGCGCTGCCGGGCATCGGCCCCGCCAGCCAGGGCCAGTGCGAAGAGGCGGACTCGCTGGCCTCGGCCACCCAAACCAGCGGCGCCAGGCTCCAGTCCGCCCATTGCAACAGTACCGGCGCCCACTGGGGTACGGCCAGGGCCAGCAAGCCACAGAGCAGGCAGACAGGCAGGATCAGAAGGGAAAACAGGGGCAAGATGAGCAGGTTGGCCCACAGGGCATTCAAGGTGTAGCTGCCAAACCAGAACCCCTGTATCGCCACCAGCACCAGGGTCAAACCGCTTTGCAGATACACCAGGTGAACCAGGCGCGCCCAGGCCCCCTGACCACAGGGGCGGGCCCAGTTGAGCAGCAGTAAGGTGGCCACCGCGCCAAAGGAGAGCCAGAAGCCGGCGCTCAATGCCGCCAGGGGCGCAAACAGCAGCACCAGGGCGGCGGCCCGCAGCAGGATCTCCCAGGGCCGGGCGTCCCGGCCCCGCCACAACAGCGCCAGGGCCAGGATCACCATCACCGCCGCCCGTCGGGTGGGCAGTCCGTACCCGGCCAGGGCCCCGTACCCCAACACCGCAAGTGCCGCCAGCACCCAGGCCAGGGGGCGCCCCCGACCGGCGGGATCCGGCCAGAGCCGGGGCAAAAGGACCCGACCGAGGCCCAGGCAGAGGCCGGCGACGATGGTCAGGTGCAGCCCGGAGATGGCCACCAGGTGCATCAGGCCGGAGGCCCGAAGGCTTTGCCAGCGCGCCTCGTCCAGTCCCCGCCGGTCCGCCAGCACCAAAGCGCGGATGAGGTCTCCCTGGGGCAGAGTCGCGGTTTGGGTGGCCAGGGTGTCCGCCAGGGATTGCCGCCAGTGTCGCTCGGCGGACAGCCGGCTGCCCTCCCGCACGTAGCCGGTGGCGCTGACCCCATCGGCCAACAGTTGGCGTCGTCGGTTACCACTGCCCTGGTTGAGCACGCCGTGGGGGGCCTTCAGGGTGACCGTCAGTCGGTAGCGCTCCCCCTGGGCCAGCGGCGGCCCCCGATACCAGCCCAAACGAACGCGGTTCGGCCACCAGGGGGCCGGCTCGGCGCCATCAATTTGCTCGACCTGCCAATCGGATCGCTGATATATTTCGTCGCCGGTCGGCAGCGACGCCACCGTCGCCACCAGGGTGACGGTGCCGGGCGAGAGCGGGCGCTCGGGATGGACCAACCGATGTGCCTGGCAGTGGAGCAGCACCAACCCCAGCGTCACCCCCAGCCAAAAGGGGGAACGCCGAAGTAATACCACTGCGGGTATACTGATAAGAATAAAGGGCATAGGGAGTAAGCCCGGCCACACCATGGCCAGCGCTAAAGCGGTTACCCAGCCCATCAGGAATCCGTTCACACTGAACGTTTAGGTGATACTGACGCACTATGCCAAAGAAGACGATCCAGAGATTCATGCCGGATCCGGAAGTGATCCGCCAACATAAGAGCCTCCGTCATCTGGGACCCTGGATGCAGCGGCCGAATCTCTGGCACCTCAATCGCCGCTCCGCGTCGGGCGCCCTGGCCTTGGGCGTGCTGATCGCCTGGGTGCCCATCCCTTTTCAGATGGTGGTGGCCGCCCTGGTGGCGATCACCGTGGGCGTTAACCTGCCCCTGGCGGTGGCCACCGTCTGGGTCTCCAACCCGATCACCATGCCCATCATGTTTTACGCCGCCTACCTGACCGGTACCTGGGCGCTGGATTGGGAGCGCACCGGCTTCCATTTTGAGCTGAGCTGGCACTGGCTGATGGAGAGCCTCAACTCCTTCGGCCCCCCCTTCCTGTTCGGCTGCGCCCTGCTGGGACTGGCCAGCGCGGGCTTCACCTACCTGGTGATCAACAGCCTGTGGCGCTACTCCATTTTGTTCAGTTGGCGTAAACGCCGGGACCTGCGCCGCGGCGGGTTCGACCAGTAACAACAAAGGGGCCCCATGGCCCCTTTGTCACACCCTGCCCCCCTACAACTGGCGAATGCGCCGGATCTCCGCGTCATCGATGCCCAGGGACTCAAGAAACTGCTGATGGGCCTCGGGCTCCATCCGCTCAAAGTTGCGATGCCAGTCGCGCATCGCCGCCTCGTCGAAGCCCGAAGCGGCCATGATCGCCACCCAGCGCGCTTTGGTGACCGCCTGCTCCGGCAGCGGCAGCCCCGGCTCCAGCACCGCCAATATGGCCCGTTGCTGGGCCCGCAGCCGGGCGATCTCCTGCTCCAGCTGGTGAAAGTGCTCCTTGAGCAGCTTGGGCTGCCCGCTGTCCTCCCCCTCCAGCAACTGGCGGATGCGCGCCAGCGGCAATCCGTAGCTGCGGTAAGCGGCGATCTGCGCCAACCGGGCCTGGGCCTCGGGGCCATAGAGCCGGTAGCCGCTGTCGGAACGCGTGGTGGGGCTCAACAGCCCCGCCCGCTCGTAGTAGAGCAGCGTGGTGCGCGACAGCTTGGCCTGACGCGCCAACTGAGTCACGGTCAACATCGGGGAATCGCCTTGATCATCGAGGTTTGAAGCATTGGGGTCATTATCGACTCCCTTTGCCCCGGCGCCAAGCCACCAGGGGCACCGCCACGCTGGCCAACAACAGGGCCACACCCGCCAAAGCCAGGGCGTTGGGCACCTCGCCAAAGAGGGCGTACCCCAACACCAGGGCGTAGAGGATCTGCACGTAACCGACGTTGCTCACCAGGTTGGCCTCGGCGTGTTTCAGGGCGCTCACCCCAAGCCAGGTGGCCAAGGCCGACAACCCGCCCACCAACAGGAGCAGGCCCCACTGCTCCGTCGTAGGCCAGCGCCACTGCGCTAGAGCCGGCCCCAGGGCCACCAAACCCACCAGCACCGCCTGGTAGCTCAGCAGCAGCGTACGGGAGCTGCGCTGGGCCAGCCGGCGTACGCAGGTGGCGGCCACGGCAGCCCCCAGGGCGGCGCCCAAGCCTGCCAGAACATAGCGCCAGGCAGGGTCGGCGAACTGGGGCTGGATCACCAGGCAGACGCCGGCAAAGCCCACCCCCAGGATCACCATGCGGGACAGATCCACCAACTCCCGAAGCCAGAGCCGAGCGATGAGCGCCACAAAGAGCACCTGGGTAAACCCCAGGGCCGTGGCGTCCGCCAGGGGCAGGTTGCTGACCGCCAAAAAGCCCAGGGCCAGGGAGGCAAAGGCCCCAATAATGCGGACGCCGTGCAGCAGGCCATCACGGGGGTGGAACAGCGCCGGGCCGAGGCGCCACATCAGCGGCAGCAGCAAGAGGACAAACACCCCCTGTCGCACCAGCAAGATCTGAAACACCCCAATCCCCTCGCTCAGCACACGCACCAGGGCGCCCACCAGCACAAAGAGCGCCGAAGATACGAGGGCCAGTAGGACGCCCCGGGTCGGGTCCGTCAGGGACCAGCGCCAGGGCGCAGCCTTAGGGGCCAGGGAGATAAGGGGTCGAGGGGCCATGCACCGCTCCGGTAACAACATAAGAGACCGGAGAGTGTGAACCCTGCACCTGTAGACGGGTCAAGGTACCAGGGAGGAAGAAGGAGTCAGGTATCGAGCCGTTTCAGCATCCGGGCCGGGGTGCCGCCCACCAGGCAATCGGGCGGCACATCCTGGTTCACCACCGAGTTGGCGGCCACCACGCTGCGCGCGCCGATGGTGACCCCGCCATTGATCACCGCGTTGCCGCCGATCCAGACATCGTCCTCCACGGTAATGGGGCGACAATGGGTTTCCCACTGGCGTCTTTGGCGATGGTCCAGCGAGTGGGAGGCGGTGTAGAACTGGACACTGGGGCCCACCATCACGTTATTGCCCAGGGTGATGGCGGCACCGTCCAGCATCACCACGCCGGTGTTGATAAAGGTGTTCTGGCCCAGGCGGATCTGGCGGCCAAACTCGCAGTTAAAGGGGGTGCGCACCAAAGCCCCCTCCCCCATCTGGCCGAGCAGCTCACGAAACAGCGGTTGGGTCAGCTCGAACCGGGGGCAGTGGGCAATGCGGTGCTGCAGATCGAAGGCGCGGTCGCGCACGGCACAGATCTCGGGATCGGCGCCATCGAACGCTTCGCCATTGAGCATTTTTTGGTATTCGGTCATGGGTTATCGCTTATTGAGCGGCGGGGATTTACAGGGCCTTCGCCGGGTTCGGGTGACGTAGTACGCACAAGGGCTCGCTCCTCAGCCACGTTCGCAGCAGGGAGCGCCCTCCTGAATGGGGGGACAGGGCACGGTACCAAAGGAGCAATAAACGCAGCAATCCCCCTTGTGGGGGGTCAGCAGTGCCTGACAGCCTAGGCATTCGTAAAACCACTGGCAGGCGTTGGTGGGCATCCGTTCAGTGGCCTGGTGGCCACACTTGGGGCAGGTAATGGTGGACTCAAGGACGGGTCTGAACATGGGCTTAGCCCCGGTGCATCGGCATGCGTCAAGGATACCACCTTGGCCTTACCCGAAGGGGTGATCAGCATTGGCAATCGGAGTCAGTCAGGTTAGCTTTAAAACTCAGCAATCGTCATTGCTACGGCAATCGATAGACATCGACCCTTATCTGATTTGCGACTCCGGCAAAGAGCAGTCATCGCAATACACCACAACAGTGCCAAAATCACCCCAGAGCCCAAAACCTCCGTCGATTCGGTAAACCTCTTCCAACTCGCCCATGGTCGCCAAATCGCTTTCCGGGTGATGGATAAGACTGATACTGAGATGGTTCATCTCCACCCGTATAGGCGAACCGTCACGGTTGCTAAATTTGACATTCACCGAGTTGAACCTCGCATCGTCCACCGTAACGTTCAATGTCAGGTGTGCGCGATTTTGGGGAAGCTCCAATGATAAGAGATACCCGCCGACAATTTGCATCTACCACTACCCAGAGGTTGCTAAGTCACAAGTTTTTGAACTTACACAACTTAGCCATAATCGCCAATGACCTGATAAGCATTAAAAAATGGCAGATCTATGGTTGCCATTTCGATGACTTTGTCGCGCCAGAACGGTTTGGCTGCGTCGGCTAAGTGCGGTAGAGCACCTTAATGATGTGGTAGCCAAACTTGGTTTTGACCGGGCCGATGGGCTTTAGGATGGGGCCGGAGAACACCGCCTTGTCGAAGGCGGGCACCATGTCCCCTTTGCGAAACTCCCCCAGATGGCCCCCCTGTTTTTTCGATGGGCAGCTGGAGTGCTTCTTGGCGAGGGTCTGGAAATTGGCGCCCTTCTCCAGCTGCTTGAGCAGCTCCAGGGCTTTGGCTTCGTGCTTAACCAGGATGTGCAGGGCACTGGCGGTTTTGGCCATGGGGGTCTCCTCAAAAATCGGGCGCCAATGCTATCAGCTTTTCTCGGTTTCAGCGACGCGTGACAGGTAGTCACCCTGGAGCATGTACATGCGGATGGCGTCACGGTAGGCCCCGTCGGTAAAGAACTCCTCGACCAGGGTGCCCTCTTCGATAAAGCCAAACTCGCGATACAGGCGCACCGCCACGGTGTTCTCTACCGCCACCAGAAGGTACAGCTTGTGGATGTTCAGCACTTTGAACGCGTAATCCACCGCCTTGGCCATCACCGGACGGGCGTAGCCTTTTCCCTGGTGAGCCGGGTCGATGATGATCTGGAACTCAGCACGACGGTGGATATGGGTGATCTCCACCAACTCCACCAACCCAATCGCTTCCCCCTCGCTGTTTTCAGCGATAAAGCGACGTTCGGATTGGTCATGGATGTGCTTGTCGTAGAGCTGTTGCAGCTCCACATAGGCTTCATAGGGCTCCTCAAACCAGTAGGCCATGACCTGACGGTCATTGTTGAGGTTGTGAACAAAGCGCAGATCATCCCGCTCCAGCGGGCGAAGGCGGACAGCTACGGACATAGGTCTCCCGCGAATACGCGAACTTTGGGTTGAACTTAGCGGTGCCGCCCCATCGTGGGCCGCACCGGGAAAAGGAGATCAACAGTGAGGGCACTCTGAGCCCATCAGCCCGCACTGGCCCGGCCAACCTGGAACACCGTCTCGATGCCCAAGCCTAGGACCTCAGGCCCTGGTGGTTAGCTTAGAGCACCTGAGCCGGGTGCAGTCGGCTGGCCTGCCAGGCCGGGTACCAGGTGGCCACCAGGGTCACCAAAAACGCCAGCAGGCTGACGCTGGCCACATCCTGGGCATGAAGCTGCGAGGGCAGGAAGTCGATAAAGTAGATGTCGCCGGACAGAAAGCGAATGCCAAAGAGCGACTCCAGGGCCGCCATCACCTCGGACAGTTTCCAGGCCAGCAAGGAGCCCAGCGCCGCCCCGATCACGCAGCCCAGCGCCCCGGTCACGACCCCCTGGACCATAAAGCTGGTCAGGATCCCCCGCTGGCTCATCCCCATGGTGCGCAGAATGGCGATCTCCGCCTGCTTGTCTCGCACCGACATCACCAGCGAACAGATGATATTGAAGCTGGCCACCGCCACCACCAGCACCAGCACCAGGTAGGTCAGGGTGCGAATCAGCTGGATGTCGCTGTAGAGGTGGCCCTGGGTGCGGGTCCAATCGGTCAGGTAGAGCGGGTGCAACTGGGCAAAGCCGATATTGCGGATAAGCTGGGGGGCGCCGAACAGGTCCTCGGCACGGATTCGCACGCCGCTGACCCCCTCCCCCAGCTGCGCCATCTCGGCGGCAGCCCCCAGGTTGGTGAAGGCCACGGTGCGGTCGATCTCCCCGCCCAGGTCAAACAGCCCCGAGACGGTCAGAAACTGGGTGCGGTAGCCGGCCAGCGGGCTGTTGCCCGCCTTGGGCAGCAGCAGACTGACCCTGTCCCCCACTTCGACCCCCAAGGCCTGGGCCAGGGCTTTGCCCAGCACCAGGTTGGGCTCGGGTTCGGCCAGGCTCTGCCAGGCGGCGTCACTCATGTAGCGGTGGGCGTCGGAAACGGACCGTTCCCACTCGGGCAGCACCCCGCGCAGGGCCACCGGTTTCATCACCTCGCCCCGCTGAAGCAGCCCCTCAATCAGGACAAAGGGGGCCGCCGCGGTCACCCCGGGTTCCGCCTCGGCGGCCTGCACCATGGCGGGCCAGTCGACGATGGGGGTGTCGATGGCGGTCATCTCGGCGTGGGGCACCACCGCCAGCAGCCGGTCTTTGAGCTCCCGCTCGAAGCCGTTCATGGCGGAGAGCACCAGGATCAGCACCGCCACCCCCAGCGCCACCCCCACCACGGAGGAGAGGCTGATAAAGGAGACGAAGCGGTTGTCGTTGCGGGCCCGCAGGAATCGCCAGCCGATCTGCCAGGGCAGCAGCCGCTTATCCGTGAGCATCGGCCCGCTCCCGCTCTTCCAGGTGGCCGGCTTTCATCTCCAGCTGGCGATCCAGCCGGGCCGCCAGCTCCCGGTCGTGGGTCACCACCACAAAAGCGGTGCCCTGCTCCACCGCCAGCTCTCGGATGAGGCCGTAGATCGCCTCGGCGGTGGCGGCGTCCAGGTTGCCGGTGGGCTCGTCCGCCAGCACCAGCGCCGGTCGGTTGGCCAGGGCGCGGGCGATGGCCACTCGCTGACGCTCGCCGCCGGACAGCTCGCTGGGCTTGTGGGTCAAACGCTCGGACAGCCCCACCCGGCCCAGCAGCTCCGACGCCCGGGACTGGGCCTCGGCGCGACTCTGGCCGGCGATCATCAGCGGCATCGCCACGTTCTCCAGGGCGGTGAACTCCGGCAGCAGATGGTGGAACTGGTAGACAAAGCCCAGATCCCGGTTGCGCACCCGGTTGCGCTGGGATTCCCCCAGCTTGGCCAGGTCCTGGCCCCGAAACAGCACCTCCCCTTCGGTGGGGTGGTCCAACGTGCCCAGCAGGTGCAGCAGGGTGCTCTTGCCGGAGCCGGAGCTGCCCACCACGGCCACCAGCTGGCCGGGATAGACCTCCAGGTTGAGATCGGTCAGGACCCGGGTCTGCTGCCGCCCCTCCTGGTACACCTTGCCCAGGTGACGACATTGCAGTAAGGGTTCACTCATAGCGCAGGACCTCCGCCGGGTTGACTTGGGATGCCCGCCAGGCGGGATAGAGGGTGGCCAGGAAACTCAGAGCCAGGGCGCCGCCGACCACCGCGGTAACCTGGGTGGGGTCGATGATCACCGGCAACGGCTGACCGGGGGGCAACAGCCAGATCCCCAGCAGCGACAGCACCGGCTCCAGGTGGTTGGCCAGGGCCAGGCCGATGGCCAGCCCCACCAGGGCCCCCAGGGCGGAGCTGCTCATCCCCTGAACCGAGAACACCCCCATGATCTGGCGCCGGGAGAGGCCCAGGGTCTTGAGGATGGCCACATCGGCGGTCTTGTCGGTAACCATCATCACCAGGGCGGAGACGATGTTGAACGCCGCCACGGCGATGATGAGCCCCAGCAGCAGCGACATCATCCGCTTCTCCATCTTCACCGCGGCAAACAGCTGGCCGTACTGGCTGCGCCAGTCGCTGATGGCCGGAGTTTCACCGAGGGCTTCAAAAATCTGGTCGGGCAGACGCTGGCCCAGGGCGGGGGCGTCGAAGGCGTCGTGCAGGTAGAGGCGCAGGTCCGGCTTCTGGCGCAGCAGGCGGCGGGCGTCGTCGATGTGCACCAGTGCCAGGGCCTTGTCCAGGTCCGAGCCCAGCTCAAACACCCCGCCCACCACGAACTGGCGCTGGCTCGGCAGCCGCCCCATGGGGGTGTAGCGGGCGCCCTGGGCGGTCATTACCCGCACGGTGTCGCCGGTAAAGACGTTGAGACGGCGGGCCAGCTGGCTGCCCAGCAGAATGCGGAATTCGCCCCCTTGCAGGTTATCCAGGCTGCCGTAGAGGAGGTGGTCGGTGACCACCGAGAGCTCCGCTTCGCGGGCCGGATCCATGCCCAGCAGCTGTACGCCGCCCAGTTCATGCCCCCGCTGCACCATGGCTTCGCTGGCCAGCATGGGCACCGCGCCCCGAACGCTGGGATCCGCGGTGACGATGGGCAGGAAGCGGTCGGCGTCCCCCTGTCCAGACTCGATCACCAGCTGCGGCACAGCGCCGAGGATCTGTCCCTTGAGGCGCCCCTCCAGGCCGTTCATCACCGAGCTGACGATGATGAGCGAGGCCACGCCCAGGGCGATGCCCAGGACGGAGAAGAGGGTGATAAAGGAGACGAAGCGGGTGTCCTTTCGTGCGCGCCAGTAGCGCAGCCCTACAAAGAGCGACAGAGAGGGCGAGGAGAAGGACATGGGACTTGCTTTGATATCAACATGATTTGGCCGATAATATCGAGAATTCGTCACCGCTTACAAGGGAAAACCATGTCCGACGCCGACCCGGGCTACTTCAGCGTCCCCAGCCAGTTTGATGCCCTGCTGGATCCCATCAGCGAGGCCCAGCTGTGGCTGCCGGAACCGGAGCTGGAGGCGGCGATGCCCAAGGCGTTTCGACTGATGGCCCAGGTCACGGACCTGGAGGGTCGCTGCCTGCCCCTGCTCAAGGGGATGGAACAGCACGCCAAGGCCCTGGCGGAATACCTCAGCCTTCAATCCCAGAAGATTGACCTGGTGCTGCAACAGCAGTTGGCCCAGGACCCCAACGCCGGATACCGGGCCGAAGGCCTGCAGTTCGGCGGCTCCGGGATCCGCGTCCGACTTGCCGAGCCCCTGCCCCAGGGTCAGGCCCTGGCCCTGCGGGTGTTCCTGGCGGATCAGCACGTGGCGGTGTTCGCCCACGGCGAGGTCAGCGACTGCCAGCCTCAGGGCCCGGGTTTCGAGCTGACCATCACCTTCACCGCCATCCGCGAGTCGGACCAGGATCGCCTGGTGCGTGCCAGTTTGATGGTGCAGCAGCGCCAACTGCGGGAGCGGGCCGAACGCCGCCGCGGCGCTGGCGAGGCTGAACCCCCTTCTTTAAAATGAATCTCAAACCGAATCGTCGTTGTTGTCCATGAGCCGATACTCCCCCCTGACGCCGCCCGCCGGCGGCCCTCAGAGCAAGCTGCGCCTGACCGGCCTGACCGGGGCCGCCAAGGCCCTGGCCACCCATGCCCTGGTGGCCCGCCACAGCGGCCTGACCGTGCTGCTGACCCAGGACACCCCCACCGCACTGCGCCTGGAGCAGGAGCTGCGCTACCTCTGTGGCGACGCCCTGCCGGTGCTGCTGTTCCCCGACCGGGAGACCCTGCCCTACGACAGCTTCTCCCCCCACCAGGACATCGTCTCCCAGCGCCTGGAGGCGCTGCACGCCCTGCCGGGCCTCAAGCGCGGCCTGCTGATCCTGCCGGTGCCCACCGCACTGACCCGGCTCTGCCCCGCCAGCTTTGTGGCCGGCAAGGTGGTGCGCTTCGAGCAGGGGCAGACCCTGGACATCGAGAAACTGCGTCAGGATCTGACCCGGGCCGGCTACCACCACGTGGAGCAGGTGCACGAGCACGGCGAGTACGCCATCCGCGGCGCCATCGTCGATCTCTTCCCCATGGGCAGCGACAGCCCGCTGCGGCTGGACCTGTTCGACGACGAGCTGGAGAGCATCCGCCCCTTCGACCCCGACAGCCAGCGCTCCGAGGGCACCCTGGCCTCGGTGCGCCTGCTGCCGGCCCGGGAGTTTCCCACCGATGAGGCGGGGATCGACACCTTCCGCGCCCGCTACCGCCAGCATTTCGAGCGGATCAGCAACGAGGCGGAATCGGTCTACCAGCAGGTAAGCAAGGGGATCCTGCCCGGCGGGGTGGAGAACTACCTGCCGCTGTTTTTCGAGCAGACCGCCACGGTGTTCGACTACCTGCCCAAGGACACCCAGCTGCTCACCGTGGGCGACATCCAGGGCGCCAGTGAGCACTACCTGAGCGACGCCGAAGCCCGCTACGAGAACCAGCGGGTGGACCCCCTGCGCCCCCTGCTGCCCCCCCAGGACCTGTTCCTGCGCACCGAGGAGCTGTTCAGCCACGTCAAGGCGCTGGGCCGGATTCAGCTGGAAGCCGGAGTTTCGGAGATCGCCAAGGCGCCCCAGGCGACGGTAGAGCCCATCACCGACATCGAGATCAATCACCAGCTCAAGACCCCCTTGGCGCCCCTGCAGGCCAAGCTGGCCCAGTGGCCCCGGGTGGTGTTCTCGGTGGAGTCCGAGGGACGTCGTGAGGCACTGCTGGAGCTGCTGCGCCCGGCGGGCCTCAAGCCCGACCCCCTGCCCCATCTGAATGACTTCCTCACCGGCGATGCCCCCATGGGCCTGATTGTCAGCCCCCTGGAGCGCTCCGTGCTGCTGGCCCAGGAGGGCGTGGCCATCGTCTGCGAGGAGGAGCTGCTGGGCAGCCGGGTGCGCCAACGCCGACGCAGCCGTCAGCGCCGGGGAGTCAGCTCCGAGTCGCTCATCCGCAACCTGGCGGAGCTCAAGGTGGGCCAGCCGGTGGTGCACCTCAAACATGGCATCGGTCGCTACCTGGGGCTGGAAACCCTGGAAGCCGGCGGGCTGGAGTCCGAATTTCTGATGCTGGAGTACGGCGGCGGCTCCAAGCTCTATGTGCCGGTCAACGCCCTGCACATGATCAGCCGCTACAGCGGAGCCGACGAAGAGAGCGTGACCCTCAACAAGCTCGGCTCCGAAGCCTGGGACAAGGCCCGGCGCAAGGCGGCCGAGAAGGTGCGCGATGTCGCCGCCGAGCTGCTGGACATCTACGCCCGCCGGGAAGCTAAGCCTGGCCACCGTTTTCCTTTGGACGAGCCGGAATATCAGCGGTTTTCCTCCGCCTTCCCCTTCGAGGAGACGGTGGACCAGGCGGCGGCCATCGGCGCGGTATTGCGGGACATGACCAAGGGCCAGGCGATGGACCGCCTGGTGTGCGGCGACGTGGGCTTCGGCAAGACCGAGGTGGCGATGCGCGCCGCCTTTGTCGCGGTGCACGGGGGTAAGCAGGTGGCGGTGCTGGTGCCCACCACCTTGCTGGCCCAGCAACACTACGAGAACTTCCGCGACCGCTTCGCCGACTGGCCGGTGCGGGTGGAGGTGATGAGTCGATTCCGTACCGCCGCAGAGCAGAAGAAGGTGCTGGCGCAGCTGGCCGAGGGCAAGATCGACATCCTTATCGGCACCCACAAGCTGCTGCAAAGCGACATCAACTTCCCGGACCTGGGCCTGTTGATTGTCGATGAGGAGCACCGCTTCGGCGTCCGCCAGAAGGACCGCATCAAGGCGCTGCGGGCGGAGGTGGACATCCTCACCCTCACCGCCACCCCCATCCCCCGGACCCTCAATATGGCGATGTCCGGCATGCGGGATCTCTCCATCATCGCCACCGCCCCCAAGCGCCGGCTGTCGGTGAAAACCTTTGTTCGGCCCCAGGAGGGGGCCCTGGTGCGCGAGGCCCTGATGCGGGAGATCCTGCGCGGCGGTCAGGTCTACTACCTGCACAACAGCGTGGAGACCATCCAGCAGTGCGCCGACGACCTGGCGGCCCTGGTGCCGGAGGCCCGAGTGGGGATCGCCCACGGCCAGATGCGGGAGCGGGAGCTGGAGCAGGTGATGAGCGATTTCCACCACGGCCGCTTCAACCTGCTGGTGTGCACCACCATCATCGAGACCGGCATCGACATCCCCAGCGCCAACACCATTCTGATTGAGCGGGCAGACAAGTTCGGCCTGGCCCAGCTGCACCAGCTGCGGGGCCGGGTGGGCCGCTCCCACCACCAGGCCTACGCCTACCTGCTGACCCCCGCCAAGAAGCTCACCAAGGACGCCGCCAAGCGCCTCGAAGCCATTGAGCAGCTGGAGGATCTGGGCGCTGGCTTTATGCTGGCCACCCAGGATCTGGAGATCCGCGGCGCCGGCGAGCTGCTGGGGGATGAGCAGAGCGGCCACATCAGCAAGATTGGCTTCAGCCTCTACATGGAGATGCTGGAGCAGACAGTCAACGCCCTCAAGTCGGGCAAGGAGCCGTCGCTGGACCAGATCCTCTCGGATCAGGCGGAGCTGGAGCTGCGCATTCCCGCGCTGCTGCCGGAGGCCTACATCCCCCACGTCAACACCCGGCTGGCCATCTACAAGCAGATCGCCTCCTGCGACAACGAGGAGGAGCTGCTGCAGGCCAAGGTGGAGCTGGTGGACCGTTTCGGCCGTCTGCCGGAGCCGGCGGAGCACCTGCTGGCCACCACCCGGTTGAAACTGCGGGCCACCACTTTGGGGGTGCGGCGCATCGAGGCCCACGCCAAAGGGGGCAGCTTCGAGTTCACCGAGCAGACTCCGGTGCAGGCCAGTACCCTGATTTCGTTACTGCAATCCTCGGCCGGTCGCCTTAAAATGGACGGACCGACCAAATTGCGCTTTTTCGATGACCTTGAGGCCCCCCAGGCTCGCCTGGACGCCGTCGCCGAGTGGCTGGACAAGCTGTCGGCGGATCTCAACCTGGAGGCTACCCTGCCGTGAAACCCTTGATGCCCCTGCTGGCCCTGCTCAGCGCCCTGACCGCCGCCCCGGCGCGATCGGAGGATCCCACCTGGTTCGAGGTGGAGGTGCTGGTGTTCAGCCGTCCAGACAACAGCGGTGAGATCTGGGATGCGGACCGGCGCCCGGTGAAGCTGGGCAACAGTCGTGATCTGCTGGGTCCGGTAATGATGCCGGACCTGTCCCAGTTCCAGGCGGCCCTGGCGGAGTGTGACGCCAGTGAGTGGCTACTGGACCCCCAGGGGTGCGAGAGCCGTCAGCAGCTGACCCCCAGCTTCCCCGACCGCCTGCCGGTGCAGGCCGCGGCGGAGACCGCCGGGGATCCCCTGGCCGGTGACCCCTTCCTGCTCACCGCCGAGCAACTGGAGTTTGGCGATGCCCGCCGCCAGATTGGCGCCAAGGGCGGCCACCAGATCCTGCTGCACACCGGTTGGCAGATGCCGGTGTACGGCCGCCGTCAGGCTCAACCGTTCCACCTCTACGGCGGCCGCAACTTCGGTGAGCGTTTCGACGCCGAGGGCCACCTGCACCCGCCGGAGGATGACCTGCTCTCCCAGTTCGACTTCTTCACCGGCTTCAGCCCCAGCAGCGGCGCTCAAGCGGACCCGGTGTGGGAGCTCAATGGCTGGCTGAGGATCTACCTGGATCACTTTCTCTTTATCGAGACCCGGCTGGATCTGCGCCAGGAGGGGAAGCGGGTGTGGAAAACCGAGTCCCTGGAACAGGACCCCGATGCCTTGACGGCGGACGTGGCTGTGGAAGAGGAGGCGGAGCCGTTCTTGCTGACCATTCCGCTGGAGCAAAACCGTCGGGTGCGCAGCCGGGAGATCCACTACTTTGATCATCCCCAGCTGGGTCTGGTGGTGCAGATCCGGCGCATGACGCAGCCGGAAGCGGTGGCGCCCGAGGCCGAAGTGACGCCCCAGGCAACACTCAATCCGTGATTTCGAAATCCAGGTAGAGATCGTCGCCGTCGTAGTCGCTGACCAGCACATCCATGACGGCGGCCTCCTGTGGCCCATGGTGAGCCCAGTCGATCAGCGCCTCCACAGCGTGGTCACCTCCCTGGGCCAGGATCTCCACCGAGCCGTCAGACAGGTTACGGACGTAACCGGTCACCCCCAGCCGCTTGGCCTCCTGCCGGGTGGACGCCCGAAACCAGACGCCCTGAACTTCACCGGTGACCCTCGCCAGGATTTTCTTCATTATTCACCCCTTTACCCCTGAAACAGGTTTCGCACTTTTCTCAGGCATAAGAATGTTTTAGCGAAAGGGCGCAGCGGCGTCCAGTGGAACCGGTAGCGGGAAGGAAAAAGAGGGGGAAAAAAGCAGCTAACGAAACCGCTGTTAGCTGCATCGGGCGACAAACGCAAAGGCGGTATGGCTCAGCGGGTGACACACACGCCCGCTCCCCTAGGGGTGCCATGGTGGATCGGAACAGGCCCAATCCATACGCCTGCGGAACCAAAGGTTACCGCCAGGCCACCCAAATGCAACCTTTACATAACCCCATTACCAAAAAACATGGAATGAAAGGGCTCACACGGTCAGATTTTGCGCACCACCGGAAGCGTCTTCCTGCTTGAAGGCCTTGAGTCGCTGCAGGTGGCCGCTGATGGACTTGAACTTGTGGCTCTGCTCCTCGTCCCACACCACCGAGTAGTAAGGGGCCAGGGTCTGCTCGATGCGACCGGTGTCCAGCACCTCATCCTGGCGGGCCAGCACCACCAGTGCCCGCCCCCGATTCTTATCGCGAAACTGGCTGACGCACTTGCTGCGGATGTCGGCGTACTCCTCCGGGCGGTCGATCTTGCCGGCCATGTTCTCCTCCGGCCAGAGGTTGGGGTTGAACATCGCCGCGCGGATGCCGCAGAGAAAACCCACCCGCTCAGCCCAGTAGCCTCCCAGGCCTACCCCGACAATGAGCGGCGCCGGGTCGTCCGACAGCTTGAGCTGTTTATCCACCTCCTTGAGCAGGTGCTGCATGTCGTGCTTGGGGTGCAGCGTGGAGTAGCTCAAAAAGCGCACATCCTCATCGATAAACTGCAACTGCATCACCTTCTCGTGATTGCCGGGGCTGGTGGCATCAAAGCCGTGCAGATAGATGATCACCGGTAGACTCCTTCTTGACTCGGTTGGATGGTTTTTTACTGAAACGCGCGCAGGCGCTCTGCCAGGGCCGCCGCCTGCTGCCATTCTAGGCTGGCCCTGAGGGAGGCCCAATCCGGGGCAGGACGCCCCCGCATTGCGCTCACCCGCGTCGGCACCTCGGGCCAGGGGGCCAGCACCTGGGCCACCGCCAGGGCCGCCTCGCCCTGGTTGCAGATAAGGGCGATGTCGCAGCCGGCGGTCAGGGCGGCGTGCACCCGTTTGAGGTAGTTCCCGGCGCCGGCGGCGCCGGCCATGCCCAGATCATCGGAAAAGATAAGGCCCGAATACCCCAAGCGCTCTCGCAACACTCCCTTGAGCCACACCTCGGAGTAACCGGCGGGCCGGTCATCCACCGCAGGATAGGTCACATGGGCGGGCATCACCGCCTCGAGCTGCGCTTTCAGCGCCACGAAGGGGCGCAGATCCTGGGCCTCGATGGCCGCCATGGGGCGGGAGTCCACCGGGGCCGCCAGGTGGGAGTCGGCCTCGACGCTGCCGTGACCGGGAAAGTGCTTGCCCACGCAGGCCATGCCGGCCCTGTGCATGCCGTCGATGTAGGCGCCCGCCAGCGCGGTCACCGACTCTGGCGTGGCGCCGAAGGCCCGCTCACCAATCACCTGGGAGATGCCGTTCAGATCCAGCACCGGCGCAAAACTGAAGTCGATGTCAAAGGCGCGCAGCTCACTGGCCATCAGCCAACCGAGCTGCTCCGCCCAGGCTTGGGCCTGAGACTGATCGCCCTCGGCCGCCCGCTCCAGCTGGGCCACCGCCGGCAGCAGGGTGAACCCTTCGCGAAAACGCTGCACCCGGCCCCCCTCGTGATCCACCGCCAGCAGCAGCTCCGGCCGGCGCGCACGCACCGCGGCCACCAGCTCAGAGAGCTGATCAAGGTGGGCAAAGTTGCGGGAAAAGAGGATGAGGCCGCCTACACTGTCACAATCGAGCAGGGCGCGGTCGAGTTCGGTGAGCTCCAGTCCAACCAGGTCGGCCATCAATGGACCCATGTTACTCTCCAAGGTAAAGAATTTCAGTCATCGGATTGGGTGTCTCCTGGCACCTAGTGTACCATCCGCCAAGACCAAGATGACCTGACAGGGAAGAAAGATGATCAGCGTTTTCGACATGTTCAGTATCGGCATCGGGCCCTCCAGCTCCCACACCGTGGGGCCGATGCGGGCCGCCAACCGTTTTATCGACGATCTGACCGAGCAGGAGCAGCTGAGCCAGATCACCGAGGTGCGGTGTGAACTGTTTGGCTCCCTGGGCCAGACCGGCAAGGGCCACGGCACCGGTAAGGCCGTGGTGCTGGGCCTTCTGGGGGAAGCCCCGGAGTCGGTGGACCCGGACCAAGTGCCCCATATGCTGGACAGCGTGGCCGAGCAGCAGGCGCTATTGCTGGGCGGCACCCGCACCGTGGCCTTCACCCGGGCCGACGGCATCACCTACCACAGACGCAAGTCCCTGCCCCAGCACGCCAATGCCATGACCCTGCACGCTTACGTGCGGGACACCCTGGTATACAGCCGAACCTACTTCTCCATCGGCGGCGGTTTCGTGCTGGATGAGGAGGAGATCGTCCAGAGCGACGCCATCAACCAGGTGACCCTGAGCCAGCCCTTCCCCTTTGACACCGCCCAGGAGCTGATGGACCAGTGCACCGAGCACGGCCTCTCCATCTCCAGCTTGATGATGGAGAACGAGTGTGCGGTGCGGGACCGGGAGACCGTGGTTCAAGGGCTGTGGCAGATCTGGCAAACCATGCGGGCCTGCGTCGAGCGGGGCTGTCGCAGCGAGGGGATCCTGGCCGGCGGCCTCAAGCTGCGCCGCCGTGCCCCGGCCCTCTTCCGTCGCCTGCACGCCGAGGGGCAGAACAACCGGGATCCCCTGAACGCCATGGACTGGGTCAACCTCTTCGCCCTGGCGGTGAACGAGGAAAATGCCGCCGGTGGTCGGGTGGTGACCGCCCCCACCAACGGCGCCGCCGGCATCATCCCTGCGGTGCTGTGCTACTACGACCGTTTTGTTCAGCCGGTGGATGAGGACACCTGCGCCCGCTACCTGCTGACCGCCGCCGCCATCGGCATCCTGTACAAGAAAAACGCCTCCATCTCCGGTGCCGAAGTGGGCTGCCAGGGCGAGGTGGGCGTGGCCTGCTCCATGGCCGCCGGGGCCCTGACCGAGATCCTCGGTGGCACCGTGGTCAACGTGGAAAACGCCGCCGAGATCGGCATGGAGCACAACCTGGGGCTGACGTGCGATCCGGTCGGTGGCCTGGTGCAAGTGCCCTGCATCGAGCGCAACGCCATGGGCGCGGTCAAGGCGATCAACGCCTCCCGCCTGGCCCTGAGAGGCGACGGCATGCACATGGTCTCCCTGGACAAGGTGATCAAGACCATGTGGGACACCGGCAAGGACATGCGCTCCAAGTACAAGGAAACCGCCAAAGGGGGCCTGGCGGTCAACATCGTCGAGTGTTGAGTGCACACGACCAACGCAAAACGCCCGGCCAATTGGCCGGGCGTTTTTGTTTGGCTTCGAGGCTCAGCGCATCGGCAGCTCGATGTCCTTGAACATGGCGTCGATCTGCGCCTGGTCCCTCAGGCTCAGGGCCTCCTCCACCCGCGGCCGGGTCAGGTGAGGGGCGAAGCGCTCCATAAAGTCGTACATGTAGGTGCGCAGGAAGCTGCCTTTTCGAAAGCCGATCTTGGTGGTATTGGGCTCAAACAGATGGGCGGCGTCCACCACCACCAGATCCTTACTGTCTTCCGGCTCCAGCGCCATGGTGGCCATCACCCCCACCCCCAACCCCATGCGCACGTAGCTTTTTAGCACATCGGCACTGGTGGCGGAGAACACCACCCGGGGTTCGCCATCCACGGTGGCAAAGGCTTTCTCCAGCGCGGAGCTGCGATTGAAGCCGAACACGTAGGTGACCAGGGGGTATTTCACCAGCTCCTCCAACCCCACCTTGCTGGCCTGGGCCAGGGGGTGGTCCTTGGGGAAGACGATGGAGCGGTTCCAGTGGTAGCAGGGCAGCATCACCAGGTCGTGGAACAGGTGCATCCCCTCGGTGGCGATGGCAAAGTCCGCGTCGCCGCGCACCGCCATCTCGCAGATCTGATCCGGGGTTGCCTGATGCATGTGGAGATTGACGTCGGGGTAGCGGTCGATAAAGCCCCGGATCACCGGTGGCAGGGCGTAGCGGGCCTGGGTGTGGGTGGTCGCGATGTTGAGATCGCCCCGGTCAGGTTGGGTGTACTCCTGGGCCGCCCGCTTGATCCCCTCCACCTTGCCAAGGATGTCGCTGGCGATGTCGATCACCTGCTGACCGGCGGGGGTCACGTGGGTCAGATGCTTGCCGCTGCGACCGAAGATCTGGATCCCCAGCTCATCCTCCAGCATGCGCACCTGCTTGGAGATCCCGGGCTGGGAGGTATAGAGACTCTCGGCGGTGGCGGAGACGTTGAGGTTGTTGTTCACCACCTCAACGATGTATCGCAGCTGCTGCAGCTTCATCGGGTTATTCCCTTTCCCTGAAATTCACTTAAGTTATAGGCCTACCCTTAAAAATAATCAAATCGGAATAAGTATATTCAGCCCATCCTGACCCTGGCGAGGGTGCAGCCCCAGGCGCATTGGTGTAGCATGTGTCAGGTTGGATTGATGCAGGATTATCAGTGGCTTTTAAGGCACTTTCTCCTTCTTGAGCCCAAGCCTCGGATGGCACCTCAAGGCCCGCGTTCTGCCCCGACCAAACCGCGAACTCGAACCAAAAACACAGGTTGAACCGACCATGTCCTTTACTCTCGTCATGCTGCTTCTCGGTGCCCTGTTACTGCTGGTGATTGGCATCAACCTCATCCAGCAACACAAGGAACAGGTGGAAAGTCTCAAGCGCCAGGAGATGGCCAAGCAACGCGCCATCATCGAGGAGAGCGAGCAGATCCTCTCCATGGCGGCGGTGCTGCCATTCACCTACATCCTGCTGACCACCCTGAACCAGCGGATCCTCGACGCCCTGGCCGCCGCCTTGCAGCTGGATCCGAAAAACGCCGATCTGGCCCGACGTCAGGCGGACATCCAGGCCCAATTAAGCAACCTGGCCAAGCAGACCGATCAGCCCAGCTCCCTGGACAGCTTTATGGTGCCCAGCAACGAGAAGCAGATCCTGGCGATGGTGCAGACCCTCAAACGCCTTAAGGCGGTGGTGCGCAACGAGCACAGCAAAAGCCGTCTGCCCCACGAGCGCTACGTCGAGGAGAACCACCGCATCGACCAGCTGCAGATGCGCATCAACAGCACCGTGCTCTACGAGCGGGCCCGCACCGCCATGCAGCTCGACCAACTCGGTTCCGCCAAACAGCTGCTCTCCAAGCTGGTGGCCACCCTCAACAGCCAGGCCAGCGCCGATCACCTGTTCCGCGACACCATGCTGGCCAAGGCCAACGAGCAGCTCGAGGCGATCGACTCCCAGCAGAAATCCAACCTGCACCAGGTGAGCGAAAAGCCCCAGAAGGACGACCTCGACCAGCTGTTCCAGCCGAAAAAGAAGTGGTAAGACAGCGGCCACGAAAAAAGGCAGCCATCCGGCTGCCTTTTTTTGTCAGAGCACGGCGCCCTGGGGCGCCTTAGGCTTATTTCTTGGCCTTGCTCTTCTTGGTCTGCTCTTCCACCCAGCGGCTGTTCTCGAAGCGGGCGATCCAGCCGGTGGCCTTGCCATTGACCTCGGACGCCACGTACTGCTCCTTGGTCTTGCGGCTGAACTTCACCACCGCCGGGTTGCCATCGGGATCCGCCTGGGGGGCCTCCGCCAGGTAGTAGAACTTGGGTGAGATGCGGTCCTTGAAGCGCTTGAGTTCGGCCACCTTGGGCGCCCGGGTCTCGCGGCTCTTGGGGAAGGTGCTGGCGGCCAGGAAGAGGCCGGCGGCGCCATCACGCAGCACGAAGTGGGCGTCGGATTTCTCACAGGGCAGCTCCGGCAACTGCACCGGATCTTCCTTCGGCGGCGCCACCTCGCCGCTCTTGAGCAGCTTGCGGGTGTTCTTACAGCCGGTTTCCTTGCTGTCGGTACAGGCAAAGTACTTGCCGAAGCGGCCGTTTTTCAGCTCCATGTCGCTGCCACAGCGGTCGCACTCGATCACCGGACCGTCGTAGCCCTTGATCTTGAAGGTGCCGGTTTCCACCTCGTAGCCATCGCACACCGGGTTGTTGCCGCACACGTGCAACTTGCGGGTCTCATCGATGAGGTAGCTGTCCATGGTGCTTTCGCACTTACTGCAGCGGCGCTTGGTGACCAGGGCCGCGGCTTCCTGATCGTCGGAGGTGATGGCTTCCGCCTCCTCCCCCGGGGTCAGGTTGATGGTGGTCTTGCAGCGCTCCTTGGGCGGCAGGGCATAGCCGCTGCAGCCGAGGAACACCCCGGTGGTGGCGGTACGGATCCCCATGGGCCGGCCACAGGTGGGGCAAGCGATGTCGGTCATCACCATCTGGTTGGCCCGCATGCCCCCCTCTTCCGGGGCCTGCTCCGCCAGGTTCAGCTGGTCGGTAAAGTCGGTGTAGAACTCGTCCAGCACCGATTTCCAGTCCAGCGTGCCCTGGGCGATCTTATCCAGGGTCTGCTCCATGTCGGCGGTGAAGTCGTAGTTGAGCAGGTGAGAGAAGTTCTCCACCAGGCGGTCGGTCACGATCTCCCCCATCTTTTCGGCGAAGAAACGGCGGTTTTCCACCCGCACGTAGCCCCGATCCTGGATGGTGGAGATGATGGCCGCGTAGGTGGAGGGACGGCCAATGCCGCGCTTCTCCAGCTCCTTCACCAGGGACGCCTCGTTGAAACGGGCCACCGGCTTGGTGAAGTGCTGCTTGGGATCCAGCGCCTTCATGGTCATGGCGTCGCCCACCTGCACCGCCGGCAAGGTGGCGTCCTCGTCGGACTTGCGGCCCGCAGGCGGCTGAACCCGGGTCCAGCCGTCGAACACCAGGATGCGGCCCTTGGCCTTGAGCTCGTACTCACCGGCGGTGGCGGTCACCGTGGTGGAGTCGTACTTGGCCGGCACCATCTGGCAGGCCACGAACTGGCGCCAGATCAGCTCATACAGACGCTGGGCGTCCCGCTCCATGGTGCTGAGGCTGGCGGCCTTGACGCCCACGTCGGAGGGTCGAATCGCTTCGTGCGCCTCCTGGGCTCCCTGCTTGGCACCGTACAAATTGGGCGCCTTGGGCAGGTAGTGCTCACCGTACTCGCTGGCGATAAAGCCCCGGGCACTCTCCACCGCCTCTTTGCTCAGGTTGGTGGAGTCGGTACGCATGTAGGTGATGTGGCCCGCTTCGTAGAGCCGCTGCGCCAGGGTCATGGTTTTCTTCACCCCGAAGCCCAGGCGGGTGCTGGCCGCCTGCTGCAGGGTGGAGGTGATAAAGGGCGCGGAGGGCTTGCTCTGACTGGGCTTGTCCTCACGACCGGTGATCTGATACTGGGCACCGGACAGCGCCGCCACAGCGGTGTCGGCATCCTGCTGATTGGCCATCTTGAGGGTGGCGCCACGGAACTTGGCCACCTGCATCCGCAGGGCGTCACCAGAAGCGCTGGTCAAGTCGGCGTGCAGGTCCCAAAACTCCTCCGGAACGAAGGCGCGGATCTCCCGCTCCCGCTCCACCACCAGTCGCACGGCCACGGACTGCACCCGGCCGGCGGAGAGGCCGCGAGCCAGCTTCTTCCACAGCAGGGGCGAGACCATAAAGCCCACCACCCGGTCCAGGAAGCGGCGGGCCTGCTGGGCGCTGACCTTGTCGTCGTTCAGGTGCAGCGGGTGGGAGAAGGCCTCCTGGATGGCGGTTTTGGTGATCTCATTGAACACCACGCGACGGTAGCGCTCCGGATCGCCGCCAATCACCTCCTGCAGGTGCCAGGCGATCGCCTCCCCCTCTCTATCCAAATCCGTTGCGAGGTAGACGGTGTCGGCTTTCTCGGCCAGGGTCTGCAGCTCCTTGACCACCTTTTCCTTACCCGGCAGCACCTGGTAGTTGGCGGCCCAGCCGTGCTCGGGGTCGATCCCCATGCGGCCGATCAGGCTCTGGTAGTCCCGCTCGCGCTTGTACGCGGCCTTGGTCTCCGGGTCCATCTTCCGGACCTCGGCGGGGCTTTTGGCCGGGGGAACCTTGGCGGTGCTCTGGCTGCCAGAGGTGGGCAGGTCACGGATGTGACCCACCGAGGACTTCACGACGAAGTCCTTGCCGAGATACTTGTTAATGGTTTTCGCCTTGGCTGGCGACTCCACAATTACCAGGGATTTGCCCATAGCGTCGGGATGAGACCTTTTATCAGCGGTGGAAGGGAATTGGCACCATATATAGTGGCAAGCCCCGGGAGATTCAACCCTGGGGACCATGTATGCCAAGCACTTAGACGATTTTTGTCCAGTTCAAAAATTTTTTGAGACTAAAAACGCAATTGAAAAAAGTAGTAATGCATCGTCTGTCGACAAGCAAGCAATAGTTATGCAGATGTTGCTGTGGCACGCGTTTTTGATGGCTTGAGCCGCTCCCTGATGTCCGTATACTGGCCGAAAAATCCCCGAGGCTGACGCTCAGGTTTTTCCCGGCCCGCGACCCGCTGCCGCGCCCCTGATGAGCCACAACAGCCCGTTTCAAAGGAAGGAACATGAAGCACATCGAAGCCAACTTCGACGGCCTGGTCGGCCCGACGCACAACTACGCTGGGCTGTCGTTCGGCAACGTCGCCTCCCAGAACAACGCCAACGCCCACTCCAACCCCAAGTCCGCAGCCCTGCAGGGGCTGGCCAAGATGAAGGCCCTGCACGACATGGGGATGACCCAGGGGGTGTTGGCCCCACAGCAGCGTCCGGATCTGGACACCCTGCGCCGGCTGGGCTTCGCCGGAACCGACGCCCAGGTGCTGGACAAAGCCTACCGGGAGGCCCCCGCCATCCTGTCGGCGGCTTACTCCGCCTCCAGCATGTGGACCGCCAACGCGGCCACCGTCTCCCCCAGTGCCGACAGCGCCGACGGCAAGGTGCACTTCACACCGGCCAACCTGGTGAACAAGTTCCATCGCTCCATCGAGCCAGAGGTGACCGGTCGCATTCTCCAGGCCACCTTTGCCGATGCGGCGCATTTTGCCCACCACCGCCACCTGCCGGAGCACGACCAGTTTGGCGATGAGGGCGCGGCCAACCACACCCGCTTGTGCCAGCAATACGGCGACGCCGGAGTGCAGCTGTTCGTGTATGGCCGCTACGGCTTCGACGCCAGCCAGCCGGCCCCCAAGCGCTACCCCGCCCGCCAGACCCGGGAAGCCAGCGAAGCGGTGGCTCGCCTGCACCGGCTGAACGAGGCCAACACCGTTTTCATCCAGCAAAACCCCGAGGTGATCGATCAGGGGGTGTTCCACAACGACGTCATCGCCGTGGGCAACCAGAACGTGCTCTTCTACCACCAGCAGGCGTTCTTGGATACCGAGCAGGCCCTGGCCGAAACCCGTCGCAAGTTTGGCGATCATCCGCTGCACTTTATCGAGGTGCCCACCGCCGAGGTGGCGGTGCAGGACGCGGTGAAAAGTTACCTGTTCAACACCCAGATCCTCACCCTGCCCGGCGGGGAGATGGCGATCATCGCCCCCACCGAGTGCCAGGAGAACCCGGCGGTGCACGCCTACCTGGAGAAACTGGTGACCCTGGGCACCCCCATCACCCAGGTGCACTACTTCGACGTCAAGCAGAGCATGCAAAACGGCGGCGGCCCCGCCTGTCTGCGTCTGCGGGTGGCCCTGTCCGCCCAGGAGAAAGCCGCGGTCAACCCCAACACCCTGATGAGCGACGCCAAGTACGCCGAGCTGACCGCCTGGGTTGAGAAGCACTACCGGGATCGTTTGAGCGCCGAGGACCTGCGGGACCCGCAGCTGGTGGTGGAGTCCCACCAGGCGCTGGATGAGCTGACTCACCTGCTGGGCCTTGGCAGCGTCTACCCCTTCCAACGCTGAGTCCGAACCGTTAAAAAAGGGCGCCCTGGGGCGCCCTTTTTGGTGTCCGTCGCCGCTTAGGGCACCGGGTCGATGCTGACCGCGTCGCTAGCAATGCTGCCGGCGGGGGTTTCCACCTCGATGCGAAGGGTGCCGTAGCCCTCCGAGGTGTCCACGCCCACGGAGTACTGGCCCTGGCCGCAGCTGCTGCGCAAGTCCACCAGCACCTCACCCTCGTTGGAGACATGGTAGGTGGCGGCGGAGGTGCTCTGCTTGGTGAAACCGGCTCGGCCCGCGGTTTTCAGCGGATCATCGGCGCTGAAGCTGATTTTGCTGCCGAAGGGCACCGGGTTGAGGGTGCCATCCTGGGCCACGTCCACCACGCAGGCCACCGCCGTGGCGGGTTCCTCGTAGCTGTTCGCCATCCAGTGAACCTGATTGACGTTATCCCAGCAGTCAAACCAGTTCAGGCCATCGCCATCCTCGTCCGCCACGTCGTAATGGCAGAAGTAGGCAAAGGGGCTGACCCCGGACATCACAATCACCCCGGAGGCGTTGACGTCCACCAGCTCCTGACTGCAGTCGCCGTTGGCCAGCGCCGCGTCCTGGCAGAGGATGCCGTTGTACTGGCCATCGACGTCGTCGAAGGCGCCGTTCTGGTTGCGGTCGATCAGCTGCTCCACCGCATCGAAATTGCCGTCCTCGTTCTCGTCCACGAAGGCTTCGTGCTCGTCGAAGCGACCGTCGAACTCGCCGGCATCAAACAGGCCGTTACCGTTCTGGTCGACAAAGGACTCCTCCCCCTCGGCAAAGGCCAGCACCGTCACCCGCGCATTGTCGGGGCGGAAATCCTGGGAGACCCACTCCACGCTGCAGCCGCCATTCTGGATCAGGCAACGGGAGCCGATGGAGCCACCCTCGGTAATGAAGGAGATGGCGGTGCCGTCCGGCACCGGGTTGTTAAAGTGATCCGCCGCCAGCAGGTTGACCGACACCTTGACGCCGTCATAGGACCAGGCCTCCGGGTTGTGCACCGAGAAGCTCAAGGAGAAGCTGTCCTTGTCCGGCAAGCCTGTGCCCACGCTCAGCTCACGGGAGACGCTGGCGATCACCGGGCTGCTGTCCATCACCTCGGCCTGGACCCGCACCGAGCCGGGCAGGTTGCCGGAGCGCAAGGTGGTGGAGACCTCACCGTCGCTGTTGCTGCGGGCCACTGTGGTGTTCATGGACACCTTGTCGGCGCCGCTGGCCAGGCTGAAGCTGACGTCCACCCCCTGCTTGGCCCGACCGGACTCGTCCAGCACCTGGAACATCAACACGGAGCTGGTGTTGCCACCGGTGCCGTCAAGCTGCAGGTAATCGGGGGTCGCGGAGAGGTACTGGATGCTGGCCACCGGGGTGGTGGCCAGGGCCACGGTGATGCTGTCGGTGGCCACGTCAGTACCCAGGGTCAAGGTGGCGGTGATCTGATCCTGCTGGTCGCAGCCGGCGGGTTTGTAGGTCGCCACCGCTTGGCCGTCGTTGGCCATCACCACAGTGTCGATCTCCGCCTGGCCGGCCAGGCTGCAGGTGGAGGAGAAGTTGACCTGCACCGGCTCCCGGTAGGGCTGACCGTCCACCGCCAGATCCGCGGTGACCGCCAGGGTGGAGCCGTCCGCCAGGGACTCCCCATCCCCCAGGGTGCTGCTGAGGCTCAGGGCCACCTCGATGGCGTTGATCTCGGCAAAGAGGCTGGCGGTGGTGTCGGCGTACTGGCCGGAGACGGTGACGATCCCCTCCCCGTCGTTGGCCATCAGGCGCAAAAGGGCGGTGCCGTCACTGCCGGTCAGCACCCGGCCATCCGAGGGGATCAGCGCCCCTTTGTCGGAGGCCACCTCCACCAGTTCACCGGTAACGCTGGTGCCGTCCCGCTTGGCCGAAACCTTTAGCATCGCCGGCTTCTGGGCGTCGAACTGGTTGGTCTGGGTACAGCCATCGAGGGTGGTGGCGTTGGCGTCAGGGCAGGACCACATGGTCAGCCCCAGGGTGTGAACCGCGTCGGCGGGCGGGTTGGTGGGATCCACCGGACTCGGATCGGGGTTACTGCCCCCCTCCAGAGTGCCCCCACCACTGCACCCAGTCATCATCCCTAACGCGCTCGCGCAAATAAACAGCAGGTGATTTAGCCGCATTGCAAACATCCTGTAAAAGTTGAGTGACGATCCGCTTTCTTATTGATTACCTTAACACTAACCAAAGATAACCCCTGCACAACCATTTGTTTACCATTACCGCCAAATAATCACTTTTGAGTCCAATTCTCTACCTCAGCCCCCTTTTTTGTGTCCTAAGGTTCCTGATAGGCTATCGGCGACCATAAAAACGATAAAATCTGTAAAGGAAGTTACATGTCTGCTAAAGCAACTGGGAAAATGGGCCTAACGGCCAAGATCCTGCTGGCCATGGTGGCCGGTCTGGTGGTTGGTCTGGCCCTTCGTCTCCTGTTTCCGGGCAGCGCCATTGTCGAGGATGTCTTTACCAACGGCATCTTCAACGTCATCGGCGCCCTTTTCGTGTCGGCCCTGCGGATGCTGGTCGTCCCGCTGGTCTTCATCTCGCTGGTGTGCGGTACCGCCACCCTGTCCGAACCGTCCAAGCTCGGTCGCCTTGGCGGCAAGACCCTGGCGCTCTACCTGTTCACCACTGCCGTGGCCATCTCCCTGGCCCTGGGTGCCGCTCTGCTGATCCAGCCGGGTGACGCCACCATGCAGGCGGCGAACATGTCCTTCGACGCCAAGGAAGCCCCCTCACTGAGCGACGTGATCATCGGCCTGGTGCCCAACAACCCCATCAACGCGATGGTGGAAGGCAACATGCTGCAGATCATCGTGTTCGCCATCCTGTTCGGCTTCTCCATCGCCCACATCGGTGAGCGTGGTGAGCGCCTGCGTCAGCTGTTCATCGACCTGAACGAAGTGATGATGAAGCTGGTGACCCTGGTGATGGCCATCGCCCCCATCGGTGTCTTCGGCCTGATCGCCAAGCTCAGCCTGACCCTGGGAATGGAAACCTTCGGCTCCGTGGTGAAGTACTTCTTCCTGGTGCTCGGTGTGCTGCTGCTCCACGCCCTGGTGGTCTACCCCCTGCTGGTAAGCACCCTGAGTGGGCTCAACCCGATGACCTTCCTGAAGAAGATGCGCAGCGTTCAGCTGTTCGCCTTCTCCACCGCCAGCTCCGCCGCGACCCTGCCGATCTCCATTGAGAACGCCAACTACCGTCTGGGGGTCAACAACCGGGTCAGCTCCTTCACCCTGCCCCTGGGCGCCACCGTCAACATGGACGGCACCGCCATCATGCAGGGTGTGGCCACGGTGTTCATCGCCCAGGTGTTCGGCATCGACCTGAGCGTCACCGACATGCTGATGGTGATCCTGACCGCGACCCTGGCGTCCATCGGCACCGCCGGTGTGCCCGGTGTGGGCCTGATCATGCTGGCCATGGTGCTGCAGCAGGTGGGTCTGCCGGTAGAAGGGATCGCCCTGATCCTGGGTGTCGACCGTCTGCTGGACATGGTGCGCACCGCGGTCAACGTGACCGGCGACGCCGCCGTCTCCGTGGTGGTGGCCTCCTCCGAAGGCGACTTCTCCCGCGAGGTCTACGACGACCCCATGGCGGGCCAGAGCAAGCTGGATATGGACGCGGTACCCCACGTCCGCCAGTAACCCTCAGTCAATGGAAAAGGCGAGCCTCAGGGCTCGCCTTTTTTTATCCCCGCTTTCCCCGACTGCACCTCGCCCTTGGAGGGTTCATACGCCGTGGCACCGCTGAGCCCCTTGGCCCGTAACGAACCCAGTGAGCCAAACCCAGCCTGCAGACTGACCGAGCCCTTCCGGCGTGGGACACCGGGCACTTAGGGGCCGCGGACACAAAAAAGCCGGCCACAGGGGCCGGCTTTAGAGGGAAGAGAAGACTTAGCCCAGGGGGCGGCGCCCCAGCTCCGCCAGCTTCAGGCTGCCCCGTTCGATGGCACTTTCTGCCGCCCGGCCAAAGCGCTTGGCCAGATTCTTCTTCTCCTCGTACTGCAGCTGCAGGATCTCTTTGTCCTGGGCCATCAGGTAGTCGTCCGATGTCTGGATGGCGTCCACCAGTCCCAGTTCCTGGGCCTGCAGACCAAACCAGTGCTCCCCGGTGGCCACCTTGGCCAGGTCCAGCTCAGGCCGGTAGCGCTGCACAAAGGCCTTGAACAGCTCGTGGGTCTGCTCCAGCTCCTCCTTGAACTTCTCCCGCCCGGCATCGTCGTTCTCACCGAACAGGGTCAGGGTGCGCTTAAACTCTCCGGCGGTGTGCTGCTCAAAGTCGATGTCGTGCTTTTTCAGGAGCTTATTAAAGTTGGGCACCTGGGCGATGACGCCGATGGAGCCGACGATGGCAAAGGGGGCCGCCAGGATCTTATCCGCCACACAGGCCATCATGTAGCCCCCGGAGGCGGCCACCTTGTCGACGCTGATGGTCAGGGGGATCTGGGCCTGGCGCAGGCGATCCAGTTGACTGGCGGCCAGTCCGTAGGCGTGCACCATGCCGCCGCCGCTCTCCACCCGCACCAGCACCTCGTCTTTCGCCTCAGCCACCGTCAACACCGCGGAGATCTCCTCCCGCAGTTGGGCCACCTGGGCGGCGTCGATGCCGGCCTTGAAATCGATAAGGAAAAGGCGGCCTTCCCGCGCTTCATCCTTGCTCTGCTTCTCCTTGGCCTTGAGTTCAGCCTTGCGGGCCTTCTCCCGGGCCTTCCACTGGGACTCGCTGAGCAGCTCGTTGGCCAGCTTGTCCTCGTACTGCTCGAAGCGGTCCGTCAGGTTGTGGATTTTCAGCTCCCCTTTCTGACCCTTACCGGCGCGGTTCGCCGCGGCCGCGGCCACGATGATGGCCACCACCGCCGCCACCAGGGTGACCGCCTTGGCCAAAAACAGGCCGTACTCGTATAGAAACTCCAAGGTCTTCTCCCATAAAGGTATTTGGCCCTAGTGTAACCAGCTCTGGGGCACACAAAAAGGCCCGGCGGTTGCCGGGCCTTGGATTTCAGCGGGTCAGTCCCTACTGGGGACAGGCGCCGCCCTTGATGAGGCAGCCGTCACCGATGGTGATGGTCCGGCCCTGGGTCAGGGCGTGGTCCGCCACCTGGGTCTGCATCTCTGCGGTCGCCGCATCCGGCGAGATCAGGGAGCTGTGGGCACCGATGCGGAAGCGCACGGCACCGCTGACCCGACCGGCGGAGTCGGAGGTGGTCTGGGTGATGCCCGGCAGGCCCAGGGCGCTGATCAGCGGCTCGGTACCGGAGAGCGGGAAGCCTTCCACCGTCGGGGGCAGGACCAGATCCGGCGGGTTGCTGCCACCCTCATCCAGGTTGCCCACCACCTCAATCAGGTGCACCGGGGTGGTGTCCTTGGCCATACCGAGGATCCCGGCGTGGTTGATGGGATCCATGGACTCGATGGCGGTTTGCACCGCGAAGGCGAAGGGCGGGATCACCTCGCTGTTCACCTGCTCCACCACCGCCGCACACTCGGGGCTGTCGATGATGCCGCCGGTGTCCGGATCGATGCACTGGGGCGCCAGTTCACCCACCAAAGTCACCATCAGGATGGGATTGAAGGTGGGGGAGCCGACGAAGGTACCGGCCAGGCCACCGGCCGGGGCCACCAGGGAGACGTTGCTCAGCGCATAGGGGTTGGGGCCCAGCTCCGGGTTCCACAGGGTGGTGTAGGCGCTGGCGGAGGTGCCGATGATGCCACCGAGGCTCAGACCCTGCAGGCTCACCTTCTCCATGTCGAACAGCGGCATCTGACCGGCTTCCACCTGGGCCATGGTCAGACCGGTGAGGGCCAGACGCAGCCCCAGGTTATCGACAATGCCCTGACGGAAGTTGTCGCGGGTGGTCAGGGTGCTGGCGATGTTGACGAAGGCCAGGGGGTTGCCGTTTTGGAAGGCGTCGGTGCCCAGCAGGTCGCCCACGCTGGGATCCGTGGCGCTGATCTCGTAGATGCCGTCACCGTTAAGATCCACCGAACGGGCGCCGTGCAGCGGCATGTCGATGGCGACGGTGGCGATCCCCTTGGCGGCGTAGGTGCCGGCCACGATGAGGTTAGTCTCCTTCACCCCGCCAAGACCGTGCAGCCCCAGGGCCACCGGCCAGCCCATAACGGGCGGCGTCCAGGGCGCGCCCTGGGCTTCGTAGAAGGCGGCCACGCGGGCGGCGTCCGGAATGGTCAGCTGCACCGGAATGGTGACCCGCTCAGTGGGGGCCGGAACCGGGTTGAAGCGGGTGATGTGACGCACCGGATCCACCGGGGAGCCGTCATCATAGACGAAGCTGGCGCCCACCAGAACGCTGGGATCGGTCAGGGCTTCATTGGGGTCAATGCCCTGGGCCACCGCTTGAGTGATAAAGCTTTCCTGGCTCAGCAGGCCGCCCTGCACCGCCTGCAGTACCGACACCGGGCTGTCACCCAGGGCCAGCCAGCGACCGTTGATGTCGCCGCCGTTGGCCAGGCTCGGCATCGCCTGGTAGTAGGGCAGGGTCAGCTCGGCGCTGTACATGTCCGCCAGGTCGGCGATGATGCAGGTGAAGTCTGTCGGGTCACAATCCGGCAGGCCATCGCCGTCCAGATCGCCGCCCTTGAGGCCCAGGGCCTCGGCCACGGTGGCGATGCCAAACTGCGGCATGCCCGGGACGCGGTACACCGGCATCAGGTTGTCAAAGCCGGGCTGGAAGGGGGCGTGAGCCGGATCCGGCGAAACCATCAGCTGGCTCAGGGTGGCGACGGAGTCCACCACCGATTGGGTGGTGAACACCCCGGTGTAGGTGATGGTTTCCGGGTCCACCGAGTGGGCCGCGGCCAGGGAGTTCTCGTAGTTGTTCACCAGACCCTGCAGCAGCAGCTGGTCCGGGGTCACCAGGGGTGAGGTGTTGATGTCGAGCTTCAGCAGCTCGTAGGTGGTCGAGGGCATCACCATCTGGCCCTCGGAGTCCATGATCTGGGTGGTGGTGATCACCGCGTAGCTGGACACGGGCATCAGGGGCTTGATGGGCACCACGTTGATGCTGTTTCCGCTGGGCACGGTGACAAAGTCCTCGCCGAACATCAGCTCCTCGCCCACCTGGCAGATGCTCAGGGAGGGCAGTTCCTGACAGTCGCTGACCGGGGAGAGGGGGCCACCGAGCACCACTTCAAACACCCGGACGGAACCGGGGGCGCTGGCGGAGCCCGGGTCCAGGCTGATGTCGCTCTGGCCGGGGATCATCTCGATGCTGATGGGCTGCGTAGTAGACCAGCCGTCAAGAGCCCCAAGGGCGATCTGCGGATCGGTGTAGTCACCGCTTTCGGCTTCCCCGGGGATCACCAGGGTGCCATCGAAGGTGCCGGAGAAGAGGAGATCGTTCGGCAGAGGCACTACGCCCGCACCGGGATCAAACGCGATACGTGAAAAGGCCACCGGTGTCGGTGTGTTCTCGACGGTTTCCTGATAGCTGTCGCCGCTACACCCAGCCAACCCAAGGGCTGACGTCACAGCAGCGCTGAGCAACAATCGTTTCATTGGCTCTCCCCATTCCTTTGCTTTTATTTTGTCTTCCGGACCACTTTTGGTCACAATGTGGGCCTGCAATGTCGGGCAGGATCACACCTCCGACACCGGGCAACACTAGCCAAAGTAACGCAAAATCCTATGGTTAGCTACACTTTTGCAACCTTGCCGCAGCACAACAAACGACGACGAACAACCATTTGTTTAAAACAACAGTTTAACTTTGCGGCAACCCCCGCACACCGGGGCTTGTGGCGTTTGAATTGAGTCACAGCATGTTGGAATATTCAGCGAAATCGGATCTTCTTCAGAACAAAGTCATCCTGGTGACCGGCGCCGGCGACGGCATCGGCCGGGAAGCGGCCCAGCAGTACGCCGCCCACGGGGCCACCGTCATCCTGTTGGGGCGCACCGTTAAGAAACTCGAAGCGGTCTACGACGCCATCGTGGCCGCCGGTGGCCCGGAGCCGGCCATCGTGCCCCTGGACGCCATGGGCGCCACCGAGCAGAACTACCAGGACCTGGCGGAAACCATCGAGCAGCAGTTCGGTCGTCTGGACGGCCTGTTGCACAACGCCGCGGTGCTCGGCGCCCTCTCCCCCTTCGAACAGCTTGGCAAAGCGATGTTCGACGAGGTAATGCAGGTGAACGTTACCGCCCAGTTCCTGCTGACCAAGGCACTGCTGCCGGTGCTGAAAAAGGCCCCCTCCGGCTCCATCGTCTTCACCTCCTCCGGGGTGGGTCGCAAGGGCCGCGCCTTCTGGGGGGCCTACGCCATCTCCAAGTTTGCCACCGAGGGCATGATGGAAACCCTGGCGGACGAGCTCAGCGGCTCCAGTGTCCGGGCCAACTGCATCAACCCCGGCGCCACCCGCACCGGCATGCGCGCTACCGCCTTCCCGGCGGAGGATCCCCAGTCCCTGCGTACCCCCACGGATCTGATGCCCACCTACCTCTACCTGATGGGCGACGACAGCCTGGAGGTCAACGGCCAGAGCCTGGACGCCCAGCCCAAGCGCTGATCCCGTCCCACGATCAAAAAAGGGCACCCTGGGGTGCCCTTTTTGCGTCCTAAAGCCGACTTACTTGCGCGGCCCCTTCTGCTGGGGACGGCTGCGGTGCTTGCTGACCGCGCGGCGGATCTTACTGGTTTTCAGGGACTTCTGGCGGCGAGCCCCCAGTTTGTCCTGGGCCAGCAGGGTGCGGGTTTCCCGCGGCAACTCCACCAGCTCCCGCAGGTAGTTCACCTGCTCCAGGGGCAGCTCAATCCAGCCCCCCCGGGGCAGGCCCTTGGGCAGGGTGATGTCGCCGTAACGGATCCGCATCAGGCGGCTGACCTGCACCTCCTGGCTCTCCCACAGGCGGCGCACTTCACGGTTGCGCCCCTCACTCAGCACCCCGTGGTACCAGGTGTTGAGCCCTTCACCACCGGCGGGGACCAGACGCTTGAACTTGGCCATGCCGTCTTCCAGCTGCACGCCGGTGCGCAGGTTCTTCAGCATCCCCTCGCTGACTTCGCCAAACACCCGGATGGCGTACTCCCGCTCCACCTCTTTGGAGGGGTGCATCAGCCGGTTGGCCAGCTCCCCGTCGGTGGTGAACAGCAGAAGACCGGAGGTGTTGATGTCCAGTCGGCCCACCGCCACCCAGCGGCTGTCGCGAACCCGGGGCAGGCGGTCAAACACCGTGGGCCGCCCCTGGGGATCGGAGCGGGAGCACAGCTCCCCCTCGGGCTTGTAGTAAGCCAGCACCCGGCAGATCACCTCCTCTTCCGCCTTGAGGGAGACCGAGTGGCCATCGATGCGGACCTTGATGTCCGCGTTGCCGTCGACCCGGTCACCCAGTTTGGCCACGTGGCCATCGACGCTGACGCGCCCGGCGGCAATCATGGCCTCGATCTCACGACGGGAGCCATGGCCTGCTCGGGCCAATACTTTCTGCAATTTTTCGCTCATTCAGGTCTTCTTTAATGTACGTGTGGCTCAGCCTCAATCTGGCCGGCGCTGAGCAGGGCATCCAGGGCGCCCTCCTCGTCCAGCGGCGGCAGACTGGCCAGGCTGTCCAAACAAAAGTAGTGCAAAAACGTGTCGGTGGTCGCATAGAGGGCGGGCCGTCCCGGCACCTCCTTATGACCCACCACCTTGATCCATCCCCGGTCCTGCAGGGTGCGCATGATGTTGGCACTCACCGACACCCCGCGCACCTTCTCGATCTGCCCCCGGGTGACCGGCTGGCGATAGGCGATGAGCGCCAGGGTCTCCAACAGGGCCCGGGAGTACCGGGGCGCCCGCTCCTGCCACAAGTGGCCGAGGAAGGGGCTCAGGCTCTCCAGGGTCTGGAAGCGGTAGCCGCCACCGACCCGGACCAGCTGGATCCCCCGGGGGCGGTAATCCAGCTCCAGTTCATCCAGCATCTCGTTGATGCGGCCGGTGGAGACCGCAAACTCCGACAGCACCGTCTCCTTGAGGCCCTTGGCGCTTAAGGGGGCGTCGGCCACGAAAAGCGCCGCTTCGATGATCTGCTTGAGTTGTTCGTCACTGACCCGGCTCACGCCCTCGCCCTCACATGGATCTGGCTGCCCGGGGCCGCCTGCTGAAGTTCAATCAACTGTTCCTTGGTCAGCTCCAGGATCGCCAGGAAACTGACCACCACCCCGGCCCGCCCCTCTTCGGGGGTGAACAGGGCATCGAAGGGGGTAAACGCCTCCGGGCTCAGCATTTCCAGGATGCGGCTCATCCGCTCCCGGGTGGAGAGCACCTCCCGCTCGATGTGGTGATGCTCGAAAAACTCCGAGCGCTGCAACACCCCGCGCAGGGCGAGGATCAGCTCATCCAGTTCCACCTCCGGCGGCACCACCACGGGCACCAGTTCGGCGGCCCTCTGCGCCCGGGCCCGCCAGATGTCGCGCTCCTCCCGGGGGCGTTCGTCCAGCTCGCTGGCGGCGTGTTTGATCACCTCGTAGGCCTGAAGCTGCTTGATCAGCAGCGCCCGGGGATCCTCCTCCTCCTCGCCCTCCTCCTGCTGGCGGGGCAGCAGCAGTCGGGATTTGATCTCCGCCAGCGTGGCGGCCATCACCAGGTACTCCGCCGCCAGCTCGAACTTCATGGTCTCCATCAGGCCGATGTAGTCCATGTACTGGCGGGTGATGGTGACCACCGGCAGATCCAGGATGTCGAGCTTCTGCTTGCGGATGAGGTAGAGCAGCAGATCCAGCGGCCCCTCAAACGCCTCCAGGAACACTTCCAGCGCTTCCGGGGGGATGAAGAGATCCGCCGGCAGCTGCAGCACCGGTTCGCCACGCACCACCGCCAGGGGCAGCGGCTGTTGGATCTGGGGCGAGGGGTCCATCATCTTCCCGGACAAAAACGCGACATTATAGGGGGCCGTCCTTGCAATGTCAGGGCTTATTCAAAGGGAGTGGGATCGCCGCCGCCCACCCGCAGCACCTCACCGTCACCCTCGGAGAAATCCACCACCGTGGTGGGGCTCTCCCCCAGGTATCCGCCGTGGAGGATGAGATCCACCTGGTGCTCCAGTTTGTCGCGGATCTCGTCCGGGTCCGACTCCGCCAGAGTCTCCCCGGGGAGGATCAGCGAGGTGGACATCAGCGGCTCCCCCAGCGCTTCGAGCAGCGCCAGGGCGATGTTGTTCTGCGGCACCCGGATGCCGATGGTCTTGCGCTTGGCGTTCAGCAGCCGACGCGGCACCTCTTTGGTGCCCTTGAAGATAAAGGTGTAGGGGCCGGGGGTGTTGTTCTTGAGCAACCGAAAGGCGGCGTTGTCCACCCGGGCGTAGAGCGACAGCTCGGACAGGTCGCGGCACATCAGGGTGAAGTTGTGCCGCTCATCCAACCGTCGGATGCGGCAGATCCGCTCCAGGGCCGACTTGTCACCGATGTGGCAGCCCAGGGCGTAGCCGGAATCGGTGGGATAGACTATGACGCCGCCTTTGTGGATCATCGCCACCGCCTGGTTGATCAGTCGGGACTGGGGGGTCTCCGGGTGCAGGTAGAAAAACTGGCTCATCTGTGTCCTCAGGTCCAACCGAAGTGATGCCAGACCCCGGTCTGCTCGGGGCGCTGCAGTCCGCGCCCCAGCTCAATCCAGCGACCGGGCTGGTGAAAATCGGAGCCGGCGGAGATCAGCAGCTGGTGCTCCTCGGCCAGGCTCAGCAGGAAGCGGCGCTGATCCGGCGATTGCTGGCAGCCCAGGGCTTCCATCGCCATCCCGTCCGCTTCCACAAAGCTTCCCAATAATTTACGCAACCACTTGTTGGAAAGCGAATATTTCCCTGGGTGGGCCAGAACGGAAACACCGCCGGCCCGGTGAATGGCGGCCACCGCCTCAGCAATAGTGCACCAGGGGGTGGCGACGTAGGCGCTCTGCCCCTTGCCCAGGTACTTGTCGAACGCCGCCTGGGTGTGGCGCACCAGACCCTGCTCCACCAGCAGCCGGGCAAAGTGGCCCCGTCCCAGGGTGCCCGTTCCGCAGAGCGCCTTCGCTCGGGCGTAAGCGTCCTCAATGCCCCGCTTGGCCAGCTTGTCACCGATGGCCCGGGCGCGAGCTTCCCGGCTGGCCTGTTGCTGGGCCAGCAGCGTGCTCAGTGCGTCCGACTCGGGGTCAAACCCCAGCCCGACCACGTGGATCTCGAAGCTGTGCCAGCGGGTGGAGATCTCCACGCCGTTGACCAGCTGGATCCCCTGACGGTCCGCCTCGCTGCGGGCCTCCGCCAGGCCATCGGTGGTGTCGTGGTCGGTGATGGCCAGGATGGCCACCTGCTGCAGCGCGGCCCGCTGCACCAGTTCGGTGGGGGTCAAAGTGCCGTCGGAGGCACGGGTGTGACAGTGAAGATCGATTTTCATGGGGCTCCCGGATTCAGGGGGCCATTGTACTGCACCGGCAAGCGAATGTCCGGTGGTGCAAAATTCGCCCTTGACACCCCGGGGCCCGACTCGGTAGCCTTGCGCTGTAAAGTCAAAACGTCAACTTACAGGTACAGGTTTACAGCATGACACACCGTTCCGCTCAGCACATTGCATGGTGGTGGCGCTCCCAAACATAGCGGGGGTGCAAACAGCTGTACCTAGAGAAAAAACCAAATTTTCAAAACCCGCTTTCGACCCAACGAAAGCGGGTTTTTTCATGTCTTGGGGAAAAACGAACATGATCATCATCTTGAAGCCCGGCGTCAGCGAACAGGACGCCAAGGAACTGGTCCACAAAATCGAGTCCACCGGCCTGAAGCCCCTCTACATGCCCGGGGTGGAGCGCACCGTACTGGGCGCCATCGGCGACGAGCGGGTGCTGCAGTCCCTGCGCCTGGACAGCGACCCCCGGGTGGATGAGATCAAGCCCATCCTCTCCAAGTACAAGCTGGTCTCCCGGGAGCTCAACCCGGTGGACAGTCATGTGATGCTGGGCAACCAGGTGGTGGGGGGTGGCCGCTTCACGGTGATCGCCGGCCCCTGCGGCGTGGAGAGCCGGGAGCAGCTGCTGAGTGTGGCCGAGATGGTCCGCGGTCACGGGGTCACCGCCCTGCGCGGCGGCGCCTTCAAGCCACGCACCAGCCCCTACAGCTTCCAGGGCCTGGGAGAGGAGGGCCTCAAGCTGCTTAAGGAGGCCAACGCTGAGACTGGCCTGCCCACGGTCTCCGAGGTGGTGGACGCCGCCGACGCCGAGCTGATGGCCCAGTACGTGGACTGCCTGCAGATCGGCGCCCGCAACATGCAAAACTTCCGCCTGCTCGAAGCGGTGGGCAAACTGGGGCTGCCGGTGCTGCTCAAGCGGGGCATGAGCGCCACCATCGAGGAGCTTTTGCTCGCCGCCGAGTACATCGTCAATGCGGGCAACCCCAATGTTATCCTGTGCGAGCGCGGGATCCGCACCTTCGAAACCGCCACCCGCAACACCCTGGACTTGAACGCCGTGGCCTATCTTAAGCGCAAGACCCATCTTCCGGTGCTGGTGGATCCCAGCCACGGCACCGGTGTGCGGGAGCTGATCGCCCCCCTCTCTTACGCCAGTGCGGCGGTGGGAGCGGACGGCATCATCGTTGAGGCCCACATGAAGCCGGCGGAGGCCCTCTCCGACGGTCACCAGGCGCTCAACGCCGAGCAGTTTGCCGATCTGATGACCGGCCTGCGTCCCTTTGTCGAAGCGGCAGGAAAACAACTGTGAATGTGCCATTGTCCGCGGGCCAGGCCCGCACCCTGACCACCGCGGCCCGCTACCACAGCGAGCCGGCCCAGGTGTTCCAGGCCCTGTGTGGCCAGCGTCCCCACACCCTGCTGCTGGAGTCGGCGGAGATCGACTCCAAGGCGGGACTAAAAAGCCTGCTGCTGGTGGACGCCGCCCTGTCGCTGCGCTGCACCGGCCGCACCGTCACCCTGACCGCCCTGTCGGTCAACGGTGAGCACCTGCTGCCCTACCTGGCCGAGCAGCTGGCGGAGTTTGCCCCCGAATCGGCCGAGCGGTCCCTGACCGTTACCCTGCCCACTCTGCCGGCGGGACTGGACGAGGACAGCCGCCTTAAGGCCCCCTCCCCCCTGACCGTGCTGCGCACCGTCCAGCAGTCGATCCGCTCCGACGACGCGCTGGCGGAATCGGTGCTGCTGGTGGGCAGCTTTGCCTTCGATCTGGTGGCCAGCGTCGAGCCCCTGCCGGCGGTGAAGGACGGCGCCAACACCTGTCCCGATTACCTGTTCTACCTGTCGGAGACCGCCCTGGTGCTGGATCACCAGAACCGCACCGCGCGACTGATCGGCTCGGTGTTCGGCGGCGAGCGCGCCGACGAGGTGGCCAACGACAAGCGACAGCGCCTCGGCGCCCTGGTCAACCGCCTGGAGCAGCCCCTGGCGCCACTGCCGGTGGAGACCCCCCAGGCCCACCCGGTGAGCGTCAACCAGAGCGACGCCGAGTTTCGTGCCGTGGTGGAGGATCTTAAGGAGCACGTGCGCGCCGGTGACATCTTCCAGGTGGTGCCCGCCCGCCGCTTCTCCCTGCCCTGCCCCTCCCCCCTGGCCGCCTACGGCCGGCTGCGTACCCTGAACCCCAGCCCCTACATGTTCTTTATGCAGGCGGAGGGCTTTACCCTGTTCGGCGCCTCGCCGGAGAGCGCCCTGAAGTACGACCGGCTCACCAACCAGGTGGAGATCTACCCCATCGCCGGCACCCGCAAGCGGGGCAAGAAGGCGGACGGCAGCATCGACCACGATCTGGACAGCCGCATCGAGCTCGGCCTGCGCCAGGACCAGAAGGAGCTGTCGGAGCACCTGATGCTGGTGGACCTGGCCCGCAATGACGTGGCCCGGATCAGCCAGCCCGGCACCCGCAAGGTGGCGGATCTTTTAAAGGTGGACCGCTACAGCCACGTGATGCACCTGGTCTCCCGGGTCACCGGCCAACTGCGGGATGACCTGGACGCCCTGCACGCCTACCAGGCCTGCATGAACATGGGCACCCTTACCGGCGCCCCCAAGGTCAAGGCCGCCCAACTGCTGCGCCAGGCCGAGGGCGAGCGTCGCGGCAGTTACGGCGGGGCCGTGGGCTACCTTAACGGTCGCGGCGACATGGACACCTGCATCGTCATCCGCTCCGCCCTGGTGGCAGAGGGTGTGGCCCACGTTCAGGCCGGCGCCGGGGTGGTGTACGACTCCGATCCCCAGGCGGAAGCCGACGAAACCCGCAACAAGGCGCAGGCGGTACTGCGTGCCATTGGAGGTGACGCATGACCCCGGTAACCCTGCTGGACAACTTCGACTCCTTCACCTGGAACCTGGTGGACCAGTTCCGCGCCGGTGGCCACCCGGTCACCGTCTACCGCAACGACATCGACGCCGCTGTGCTGGCGGACAAGCTACTGAACCAGGACGACAGTGGCGTGCTGGTGCTCTCCCCCGGCCCCGGCGCCCCCCACGAAGCCGGTTGCATGATGGCGCTGCTGGAGAAGCTGGCCGGTCGCCTGCCGATCCTCGGGATCTGCCTGGGCCACCAGGCGCTGATTGAGCACTACGGCGGCAAAGTGGGCCGAGCCGAGCAGGTGATGCACGGCAAGGCCAGCGCCATGACCCACGACGGCTCGGCGCTCTTTGCCGGCCTGCCCAACCCCCTGAGCGTGGCCCGCTACCACTCCCTGGTAGGCCATCGGATCCCCGAGGCCCTGCGCGTGCCCGCCACCGTGGACGGTATGGCAATGGCGGTGGTGCACCCGGAGCACCGGGCGGTGGGCTACCAGTTCCACCCCGAATCCATACTGACGGAGCAGGGCGCCACCCTGCTGACCCAGACCCTAGAGCTTTTGACCCAGGACACCCCCCTATGCTGACCCCGATCCAAAAAATGATGGCGCAACTGTTCGATGGCCAACCCCTGAACCGCTACCAGGCCAAGACCCTGTTTGGCTACATCGTCACCGGCCAGGTCAGTGAGGTGGAGCTGGCCTGCATCCTCACCGCCATGAAGCTGCGCGGCGAAAGCATCGAGGAGATCGCCGGGGCCGCTGAGGCCCTGCGGGCCGCCGCCAAGCCCTTCCCCCGTCCCGAGGGCGACCTTATCGACATCGTCGGTACCGGGGGAGACGGCGCCAACACCATCAACATCTCCACCACCGCCACCTTCGTGGCCGCCGCCGCCGGCGCCAAGGTGGCCAAACACGGCAGCCGCAGCGTCTCCTCCAAATCCGGCGCCTCGGATCTGCTGACCCAGTTCGGCGTCAACCTGACCATGAGCCCCGAGCAGTCCGCCCAGTGCCTGGACAGCCTGGGGGTCACCTTCCTATTCGCCCCCCATTACCACGCCGGCATGCGCCACGCGGTGCCGGTGCGTCAGGTGATGAAGACCCGCACCCTGTTCAACCTGCTGGGCCCCCTTATCAACCCGGCCCGCCCCAACCAGATGCTGCTGGGGGTCTACGACGCCGCCCTGGTGCGTCCCATCGCCGAGGTGATCCAGGCGCTGGGGGTGGAGCGCGCCCTGGTGGTGCACGGTTCCGGGCTCGATGAGCTGGCGATCCACGGCGACACCCTGGCGGTGGAGCTCAAAGAGGGCACCCTGACCGAGCAGCGCTACACCCCGGAGGACCTGGGAGTCCAGCGCTTCGAACTCTCCGCCATCCGCGGCGGTGAGCCGGAGGAGAACAGGGCTATCTCCGAAGCCCTGCTGGGCGGCGGTGGCACCGAAGCCCAGCGCGCGGCGGTGGCGGTCAACGCTGGGGCCGCTCTCTACCTGGCCGGCCAGACGGACAGCCTGCGCGGCGGCACCGAGCTGGCCCTGGCCACCCTGGACAGCGGCAAGGGGCTTCAGCTGCTGAGCGCCTTCGCGGAGGCCAGCCAATGAGTGTCACCGGCGTTCAACACACCGACACCGTGCTGGATCGCATCGTCGCCACCAAACCGGCGCAGATCGCCCGGTTGAGCGAGCGCTACGGTGAGATGCTTGAGACGCGAGCGGCCCCCTCGGAGCGCAGCCTGTTCGAGGCCCTGAAGGCGAAGCCCACCGGCTTCATCCTCGAGTGTAAGAAAGCCAGCCCCTCCAAGGGCCTGATCCGCGCCGACTTTGATCCGGTGGCCATCGGCACCGTCTATGACCGCTACGCCGCCGGCATCTCGGTGCTCACCGATGAGGAGTTCTTCCAGGGGGACTTCGAGTACCTCAAGGCGGTGCGCGAGGCGGTCTCGGTACCGGTGCTGTGCAAGGATTTCATCATCGACGTCCGCCAGCTGCGCCTGGCACGCCATCTGGGGGCCGACGCTGCCCTGCTGATGCTCTCGGTGCTGGACGACACCCTCTACCGCACCCTGGCCGAGGAAGCGGATGCCCTGGGTCTGGACGTGCTGACCGAGGTGAGCAACCAGGCGGAGATGACCCGGGCCATCGCCCTGGGGGCCAAGATCATCGGCATCAACAACCGCGACCTGCGGGATCTCTCCATCGATCTGGCCACCACCGAGCGCCTGGCCGGTCAGGTGCCGGACGACCGGGTGGTGATCAGCGAGTCCGGGATCTACACCCACGCCCAGGTGCGCCGCCTGGCTCCCCACGCCGACGCCTTCCTGGTGGGCTCCAGCCTGACCGAGCAGGACAACGTCGACCTGGCCTGTCGCCAGCTTATCTTTGGCCCGGTCAAGGTGTGCGGCCTGACCCGCCCCGAGGACGCCCAGGCGGTGGCCCAGGCCGGTGGCAGCTACGGCGGGCTCATCTTCGCCGCCAAGTCCCCCCGCTGCGTCACCCCTGAGCAGGCCGATACGGTGCGCGCCGCGGCGGATCTGCGCTACGTGGGGGTGTTCGTCAACGACACCATCGAGCGGGTGGCCCAGCTGGCCCAGCGCCTGGATCTTTTCGCAGTGCAGCTGCACGGCAGCGAAGATGAGGCCTACGTCGAGGCACTGCGCCGCCAGATCGGCGAGACTCAGATCTGGAAAGCGGTCAAACCCGACGGCAGCCACAGTGTGCGCAACGCCGATCGCATCCTGTTCGACAGCGCCAAAGCGGGCCAGTTTGGCGGCACCGGCAGCGTGTTCGACTGGACCCTGGTGGGCAGCGAACGGGCCGAGGCGATGCTGGCCGGGGGCCTGGGGCCCGATAACGTGGCCGACGCGGCCCAGGCCGGCTTCTACGGCCTGGACCTGAACTCCGGCGTCGAGCAATCCGCGGGCATCAAGGATGCCGACAAGATCCAATCCTGCCTGGCGGCGGTACGACAGTACTGAGCCGGGCAACAGTGAAAGAGAGCCAAGAATGACCATTCTCAACCCCTATTTCGGCGAGTTCGGCGGCCAGTACGTGTCGCAGATCCTGATGCCGGCCCTGGAACAGCTGGAGTCGGCCTTTGTCGAAGCCCAGCAGGATCCCGAGTTCCAGCGTGAGTTTACCGAGCTGCTGATGGAGTACGCCGGTCGCCCCACCGCCCTTACCCTGACCCGCAACTTCAGCCCCAACCCGAAGGTGAAAATCTACCTCAAGCGGGAGGATCTGCTCCACGGTGGCGCCCACAAGACCAACCAGGTTCTGGGCCAGGCGCTGCTGGCCAAGCGGATGGGCAAAAAGGAGATCATCGCCGAGACCGGTGCCGGGCAGCACGGGGTGGCATCCGCCCTGGCCTGTGCCCTGCTGGGCCTCAAGTGCCGGGTCTACATGGGTGCCAAGGACGTGGAGCGCCAGAGCCCCAACGTGTTCCGCATGCGCCTGATGGGCGCCGAGGTGATCCCGGTGCACTCCGGCTCCGCCACCTTGAAGGACGCCTGCAACGAGGCCCTGCGGGACTGGAGCGCCAACTACGACAGCGCCCACTACCTGCTGGGCACCGCCGCCGGCCCCCACCCCTTCCCCACCATCGTCCGGGAGTTCCAACGGATGATCGGCGAGGAGACCAAGGCGCAGCTGCTGGAGAAAGAGGGACGTCTACCGGACGCGGTGATCGCCTGCGTCGGCGGCGGCTCCAACGCCATCGGCATGTTTGCCGACTTTATCGACGAGACCGAGGTGCAGCTGATCGGCGTTGAGCCGGCGGGCCACGGCATCGACAGCGGCGAGCACGGCGCCCCCCTGGCCCACGGCAAGCTGGGGATCTTTTTCGGCATGAAGGCCCCACTGATGCAGGACCCCCACGGCCAGATTGAGGAGTCCTACTCGGTCTCCGCCGGCCTGGATTTCCCCTCCGTAGGCCCCCAGCACGCCCACCTGGCCGCCACCGGCCGGGCCCAGTACCCCTCCATCACCGACGATGAGGCCCTGGAGGCGTTCCAGCTGCTGGCCCGCAGCGAGGGGATCATCCCCGCCCTGGAGTCCGCCCACGCTTTGGCCCAGGCCTACAAGATGGCGGAAGCGGCCACCGAGGAGACCCTGCTGGTGGTCAACCTCTCCGGCCGCGGCGACAAGGACATCTTTACCGTTCACAAGATCCTCGAGGAGGAAGGCAAGCTATGAGCCGCTACCAACGCCTGTTTGACGCCCTGAACGCCCGCGGCGAAGGCGCCTTCGTTCCCTTTGTCACCCTGGGGGATCCCAACCCTGGCGACAGCCTGGCCATCGTCGAAGCCCTGGTGGCCGGTGGCGCCGACGCCCTGGAGCTGGGTTTCCCCTTCTCCGATCCCGCCGCCGATGGCCCCACCATCCAGGACGCCAACGTGCGCGCCCTGGCCGCCGGCACCACCCCGGATCACTGCTTCGCGCTGCTGGCCCAGATCCGTGAGCGTCACCCGGACCTGCCCATCGGCCTGCTGGTGTACGCCAACCTGGTGTTCTCCCCGGGCCTGGAGACCTTCTATGGCCGCTGCGCCGAGGTCGGGGTCGACTCGGTGCTGGTGGCAGACGTGCCGGTCCAGGAGGCCGCGCCCTTTATCGCCGCCGCCAAGGCCGCCGGTGTGGCCCCCATCTTTATCGCTCCGCCCAACGCCGATGACGCCACCTTGAAGGCGGTGGCCGACGCCGGTGAAGGCTACACCTACCTGCTCTCCCGGGCCGGGGTGACCGGCACCGAAACCGCCGCCGGCATGCCGGTGGATCACCTGCTGGAGGGGCTCAAGCGCCACAATGCACCGCCGGCGGTGCTGGGCTTTGGCATCGCCCAGCCCGAGCAGGTGCGCAGCGCCATCGCCGCCGGAGCCGCCGGTGCGATCTCCGGCTCCGCTGTGGTGAAGCTCATCGCCCAGCACCATCAGCAGCTGCCTACCCTGGTCGCCGCCCTGACCGAGTTTGTCCAGCGGATGAAAGCGGCCACCCGCCCCTGAGCGTGTGCCCGCGCCCAAGGCCACCGAATGCGGTGGCCTTTTTTTGTGCTTTGCCCTACCCTGCAGGCCACCGAGGAGGCCCCCATGCCCATACCAAGACTGCGCCAACCCTGGATCGCCTGAGCGACGAAACAGCCTGAACGCCCTGTTTCGTCCGGAACCCCCAGCGTTCCGTGACTGCCTGTAACCCGATACGGAGTCATGAGATGACCAACAAACACTGGACCCGCACCGAGCGGCTGCACCTGAGCGTCACCAACCCCAACATCCACATCAAGGGCACCCACAGCTACTACAGCGACGCCTGGGATCAGGGCTTCGAACGCTCTGTGGTGCGCTACCTCCATGGCGATGACCAAACCCGGGATCGGCCCCCGCGCTGGCCGGTGGACCAGCTTTACATCGGCGATTACGTCTGCATCGGCGCCGAGGCGGTGATCCTGATGGGGGGCAACCACACCCACCGCACCGACTGGTTCGCCCTCTACCCCTTTATGGAGCACATCGAGGCGGCCTACCAGGGCCGGGGCGATACCCATCTGGGGGACGGCTGTTGGGTCGGCATGCGCGCCATGCTGATGCCCGGCGTCACCCTGGGCGAAGGGGCGGTGGTGGCCGCCGGTGCCATCGTCACCCGGGACGTGCCCCCCTACACCCTGGTGGGCGGCAATCCGGCCCGCCCCATCCGGACCCGCTTCGATGAGGCCACCATCAAGGCACTGCTGGCCATGAAGATCTACGACTGGCCCGAGGCGCAGCTGGCGGCCCTTCGGCCCCATCTGTGCAGTCAGGACCTGCCGGCGCTCCAAAGGGCCCTGGCCGCCTACCGGGCCAGCCACCGGCCCTCGGCGGATTGAACGGAACCTTTTCGGCGAGCCAATGACCAAGCTGCGGCGGGCGTCAATCACAGACAAACGCCCGCCGCTTGAGTAGACTGTGACCCCTAGGCTCCCCGTAAGTAGAGACGAATGAAGCAACTGATCGATTTCCTGCCGCTGTTGGTGTTTTTCGCGGTATACAAGTTCTACGGCATCTTTGCCGCCACCGGCGCCATCGTGGTGGCCACCGCCGTGCAACTGCTGTTGATGTACGCCCTCTACCGCAAGGTGGAGAAGATGCACCTCATCACCTTTGGCCTGCTGCTGGTGTTCGGCGGCGCCACGGTGCTGTTCCACGATGACGCCTTCATCAAGTGGAAGGTGACCATCGTCTACGGTCTGTTCACCGCGGTGCTGCTGGTAAGCCAGTGGATGAAAAAGCCGGTGATCAAGTCGATGCTGGGCAAAGAGATCACCCTGCCGGACCGAGTCTGGACCACCCTGAGCTACGCCTGGGCGCTGTTCTTCACCTTCTGTGCCGTGCTGAACCTCTACATCGCCTTTACCCTGCCCCAGGAGACCTGGGTCAACTTCAAGGTGTTCGGCCTGATGGGCATGACGTTGGCCTTTATCGTGGCCACCATCGCCTACCTCTACAAGCACCTGCCCAAAGAGGACACCCCCTCGAAATAACCGAAAACGGCGCCCTGGAGGCGCCGTTTTTTTCACCGTGATCCGGATCACCCTCGCCCAAACCCAAGGGCGGATCCCGTCGCCAGTTTGCAAAAAAAGCGCCCCACGCCCGCCCGCCGCTCTGGTCTCTTTGTGACCGCCGCTCTATAGTACGCGCCGCCTAATTGGCCTGACCATTTAACCCTTTGTCCGGGCTCCCCCGCCCCAAAGCCGCGAGCGTCGCCATGAACCGTGCCGTAAAGATCCTGATTGCAGGTGTCTGCATCAACCTCGTTATGGGCGTCCTGTACGCCTGGAGCATCTTCTCCAAAGCCCTGCAAACCGAGCTGGGCTGGTCCAGCGTCGACGCCGGCATGCCCTACTCCGTGGCGGTCATGGTGTTTGCCGCCAGCCTGCTGGTGTCCGGCATCCTGCAGGACCGCATGGGACCGCGCCGGATGGTGATCCTGGGCTGCTCCATGGTGGCCACCGGGCTGCTGCTCTCCTCCTTCGCCACCACCCCGCTGATGCTGGTGCTGACCTTCGGCGTCCTGGTGGGGGCGGGGATCGGCTTCGGCTACGCCTGCCTGAGCCCCTCCGCCATGAAGTGGTTCCACCCCTCCAAGAAGGGGCTGGTCAACGGCCTGATCGCCGGCGGTTTCGGCATGGCGCCCCTCTACCTGGCGCCCCTGACCACCGAACTGATTGATCTCTACGGCATCAACAACGCCTTTCTGTTCCTCGGTGCCGGCGCGCTGCTGATCGCCGTCCCCCTGGCCTTCACCATCGTCAACCCGCCGGCGGGCTACACCCCGGCGGTCCCCGCCAAGCTGGCGGGCCAGGCCAAGGCCCCGGCCAACGCCGACATGAGCTGGCGCCAGATGCTGTCCACGCCCCAGTTCTACATGCTGTGGGTGATGTTCTGCTTCGCCTCCTCCGCCGGCCTGATGCTGATCGGCAACATCACCAGCATCGCCGCCGTCCAGGGCAACCTGGCCAACGCCGCCTTCCTGGTGGTGGTGCTGGCGATCTTCAACACCCTGGGCCGCATCGTCATGGGAATCCTCTCCGACAAGATCGGTCGCAGCCAAACCCTGCTGCTGGTGTTCCTGATCCAGGGGGGCAACATGCTGCTGTTCCCCACCCTGACCACCGAGTGGGGCTTTGTGCTGGGCGCCGCCCTGGCGGGGATCGGCTACGGTGCGCTGCTGTCGGTGTTCCCCTCCATCACCGCCGACTACTACGGCCTGAAAAACTACGGCTCCAACTTCGGCGTGCTCTACACCGCCTGGGGCGTCAGCGGCTTTATCGGCCCGGTGATCGCCGGCTACGTGGCCGGGGCCTACGGCTCCTACGCCATCGCCTACACCGTCTCCGCGGTGATGCTGGCCGTGGCCGCCGTGCTGGCGCTGGTGATTAAGCCGATCAAAAGCGAGCCCGAAGTCACCGAGGCCACCCCGGTCGCCGCCTGATCCGTGACTCGGAAAAAGCCCGCCATCGGCGGGCTTTTTTGTGCCTTGGAGCCGCCGTTGGACCGTGATAAGGTCATCCGCACTCAAGCCAACTGGAAACGACATCATGTGGTATATGATCTGCTCCACCGACGTGGAAAACAGCCTGGAAAAACGTCTGGCCGCCCGTCCCGCCCACCTGGCCCGCCTGCAGCAGCTGCAGGACGAGGGTCGCCTGTTCACCGCCGGCCCCCTGCCCGCCATTGACAGCGAAGACCCCGGCGCCGCCGGCTTCACCGGCTCCTTGGTGGTGGCCCAGTTTGACTCCCTGGAGGACGCCAAGGCCTGGTCCGCCGCGGATCCCTACATCGACGCCGGCGTCTACTCCGGCTCCGTCATCAAGCCGTTCAAGAAAGTGTTCGGCTGATGAAATTCGTCTCCTTCAACATCAATGGACTGAGGGCGCGCCTGCACCAGCTGCAGGCGCTGATCGACAAGCATCAACCGGACGTCATCGGCCTCCAGGAGACCAAGGTGGACGACCCCCAGTTTCCCCTCGAGGCGGTGGAAGCCATGGGGTACCACGTGGTCTTCCATGGCCAGAAGGGGCACTACGGGGTCGCCATGCTGACCAAGCAGGCGCCGCTGGCGGTGCAAAAGGGGTTCGACACCGACGAAGCGGACGCCCAGCGCCGGATGATCATGGTGACGGTGGCGGACGCCAAGGGGCAGCCGGTGCACGTGCTGAACGGCTACTTCCCCCAGGGGGAGAACCGGGACCACGAAACCAAGTTCCCCGCCAAGCGCCGCTTCTATGCCGATCTGATGACCCACCTCAAGGGCCACCGCCAGTCTGAGGAACAGGTGGTGGTGATGGGGGACATCAACATCAGCCCCACGGACCGGGACATCGGCATCGGCGAGGCCAACGCCAAGCGCTGGCTGCGCACCGGCAAGTGCTCCTTCTTGCCGGAGGAGCGGGAGTGGCTCGCCACTCTGCTCGATTGGGGCCTGACCGACAGCTTCCGTCATCTCAACCCGGAAGAGGCGCAAACCTACAGCTGGTTCGATTACCGCTCCCGCGGATTCGATGACAACCGCGGTCTGCGCATCGATGTGATCCTCACCAGCGCGGCGCTGACCGAGCGGCTGCAGGAGGCCGGCGTAGACTACGAACTGCGGGGCATCGAAAAGCCCTCGGATCACGCCCCCATCTGGACCACCATCGATTGATCCCTCACAGGCCGCTCCGGCGGCCTGTCATTTCCTTTCATTCTGTCCCCGATTTCTGAAACTCAGTTACGGCCCGTTCCGGCCACTTGGCGCCACTCCAGCCACAAGCGAGTCATGTTCCGCGAGCGAGTTTGTCGCATGAGCAACATTTTCGCCGAGACCTTCACTATCCATCAGCATTTTCCGATGCTTTTTAACACCTTGGCAGTCGTTTATGTAAGTTTTGGATCAGAGTTCGGATCCTTTTCGAATTGTCTGTGCGCCAGATCATAGTTTTCCCCAGTGTCACTGGCAGGAATTAGACGCTACTGATATCAATATCAACCGCTTAGTTCCGCAAGTGTGAGTGCGGAGCTGAGCGCCGTACCCTTCGGGCCCCAATAACGTTGAGCAAAGGAAAAATACAATTATGAGTCACGCTCAATTGCACAAGATCATGCAGTGTGTGGAGATCTTCCGTGAGGTCTACAGTGAGATCCCGCCCCAAACCTGCCTTATGTTTATGCAGGTTTGTCAGGAAGAGGGCTGTTCCATCAAGGAGCTGCAGGAGCGATTTGAGATGTCCCAGGCCAGCGCCAGCCGCAATGCCCGCCTGTTGTCCGACCGGGTTCACTCCGGTCGCAACGGACTGGGCTTGGTGGAGCTGCGAGTGGACGAGCAGGACTACCGCATCAAGCGGGCCTTCCTGACCGAACGCGGCCGTGAGATCCGCGATCGCCTGGCGACCCTGATGCACTGATGCGCCAAAAACGAAAAAGGCAGGCCCCCGGGCCTGCCTTTTTTGTGCCTGAGATTCAGCGCCGCTGAGGCCCCCAGAGGCTGAGGGCCCAGAACAGGCCGCCGCTGAGCACCAGCGACGGTACGATGGCGTGCAGCCCCAGGGGCTTGATGCCGGCAAAGGTCCAGTAGAGGAACAGGGCCAGGCCGCTCAGCATGGCCCCCATGGCGCCCACCGCCGTGGCCCTGGGCCAGAACAGGCCCAGCACCAAAGGCCAGAGGAAGACCACCTGCAGCGCCCCCAGGGACGCCAGGTTGAGCCAGACGATCATCTTCGGCGGGTCCAGGGCCAGCAGGCCGCACAACAGCGCCAGGCCGACGGTGGTGGCGTAGCTGAAGCGCTTCTGGGCCGGCTCGCTCAGCGGGCGACGCCGCTGCACCAGGTCCCGCACCAGGGTGGAGCCGGCCTGCAGCAGCATGGAGTCCACCGAGGACATCACCGCCGCCATGGGGGCGGCCAGTAAGAGCCCCGCCACCAGCGGCGGAAATAGGGTCACCATCAGGGTGGGCATCACCTCATCGGGGCTGCTCAGTTCCGGCAGCAGCGCTCGGCCCAATACGCCACTTAAGTGCGGCAGCAGGATCACCACCGAGGCCACCGCGGTGCCCAGCACCATGGCCCGGCGCAGGGCCGCCATGTCTTTAACTGCCATGGTGCGCAGCACCGTGTGGGGCAACCCCAGGGTGCCCAGGCACACCAGTACCCAGAAGGACATCAAAAAGGACCAGGAGAGGAAGTGGTCGGGACCGTGGGGTTCCAGCAGCCCCGGCTCGATGGCCGCCAGCTCCCCGGTCAGGGCGCTCAGCCCGCCGCCTTGATAAAGCAGGCCGACAAAGAGCGCCAGCATGCCGAAGATCATCACCAGCCCCTGCAGGGCGTCGGTGTAGCTTACCGCCCGGAAGCCGCCCCACAGGGTGTAGAGCAGCACGGTACCGACGAACATCGCCAATGCCACGCTGTAATCCACCCCGGCCATCACCGAGAGCAGACGCGCGCCGCCGGTAAACTGCACCACCACCATGCCGACAAAGGCCGCCAGCAGGCTCACCCCCGCCAGGGTCAACAGCCAGGGGCTGCGGTAGCGCTGTTCCAGCACATCCAGGATGGTGACCGCCCCGCTCTCCTTGGCCAGGCGCCACAGCTTGGGTCCCAGTACCCCCAGGGTCAGCAGTGCCACCGGCACCTGTACCATGGCCAGCAGCACCCAGCCCAGGCCAAACTGGTAGGCGGCCCCGGGCCCGCCAATAAAGGAGGAGGCACTGGTGTAGGTGGTCACCAGCGCCAGCGCCAGCAGGGTGCCCCCCATAAACTGCCCGCCGAGGAAGTAGCGCTGGGTAAAGCTGCCCTGGCTGGGCTTGCGGGAGGCTGCCCAGCGCGCCAGCGCCAGGGTGGCAAACAGATAGAGGAAGATCGGGATCAGCAGGCTGAGGTTACCCACGGCGTCCCCCCAGCCAGATCAGCAGCAGCGCCACCAGCACCAAGGGTGCGGCGACGCAGGAGAACCAGAACCACAACGGCAGGCCCTGCCAGCTGCCGGCCTCGGCCAACCACAGGGGGCCGGCGAGCCACAGCAGAAAATAGAGCCCCGTCAGGGCCGTCGCACCCAGGGCCAGTTTTCGGCCCAGTGAGCTGTCCATCATTGGCGGATCATCCCAAGCAATAACGCAAAGCCGGGATCCTAAGCAATCGCACCGGGATTGCCAAGGCGTCGTCGCAAATAGTAAATTGGTATTACCATTGGTTTTCGCGCCGTCGCCGCGGCATTTTGCGCCGTTCGACTCGGGATCGCCGTTCGAAGTTTGGTCGATCCGGATCACGCCCACCCCCCTCGACCCATGACTCTGCTCACAGTTTCTACGGATTTGTTGGGGTGACTGCAATTTCACCACCGGTTTCAATACAGCCCAAGACCCCTGTGCTAACCTCTCGGCATGTTATTTGGTATGACCAATTAAGTCGCTGACCGGCGACCGGTTATCCAAAAAGTTGGCGCGGCGCCCCCAAAGGGCCCACCGCAATCCGACAGTGGCGATATAATTTCGCTAGCGAAGGCAATATTGGCGACGACGGACCCAGGTTCCATGACCCGAATGACCCGTTTGTTTCAACTCGACCTCCCGACACCGTGCCCCAGCGCTCGGCGCCCGGCGGTCGTGCGCCCCAGCCACATTGCCCGCCCCCTCCCCCAACCGAACTCACCGATGGCCGCACCGCGGACATTGGCCTTTGTCCTGCTCCCTCCGGAGCAGGAGATGACCACTTCCGGCCGCGCTGCGCGGCCACAGCCGAATTTTCTCGGATCCTAACGTGAAGGTAACTGTCATGACTGATAACACCGAACTGTTCTCCCAAGCCTGGAATGGCTTTACCGCCGGTGACTGGAAAACCGAAGTCAACGTGCGGGACTTTATCCAGAAAAACTACACCCCCTACGAGGGTGACGAGTCCTTCCTGGCCGGCGCCACCGACGCCACCGACAGCCTGTGGGCCAAGGTAATGGAAGGGATCAAGGTCGAGAACAGCACCCACGCCCCGGTGGACTTCGACACCGACAAAGTGTCCACCATCACCTCTCACGACGCGGGCTACATCAACAAGGATCTGGAGACCATCGTGGGTCTGCAGACCGACGCCCCGCTCAAGCGTGCCATCATCCCCAACGGCGGCATCCGCATGGTTGAGGGCGGCATCAAGGCTTACAACCGTGAGCTGGACCCGACCATCAAGACCATCTACTCCGACTACCGCAAGACCCACAACGCCGGCGTTTTCGATGTCTACACTCCGGACATCCTGCGCTGCCGTAAGTCCGGTGTCCTGACCGGTCTGCCGGACGCCTACGGCCGTGGTCGTATCATCGGTGACTACCGTCGTGTGGCCCTGTACGGCATCGACTTCCTGATGCAGGACAAGCTGAACCAGTTCCACTCCCTGCAAGCGGACCTGGAAGCCGGTGAGAACCTGGACGACGTCATTCGTCTGCGTGAAGAGATCGCCGAGCAGCACCGCGCCCTGGGTCAGATGAAAGAGATGGCCGCCAAGTACGGCTTCGACATCGCCGGTCCGGCCAAGAACGCCCAAGAGGCGATCCAGTGGACCTACTTCGCCTACCTGGCCGCCATCAAGTCCCAGAACGGCGCCGCCATGTCCCTGGGCCGCGTGTCCACCTTCCTGGACGTCTACATCGAGCGTGACCTGCAAGCCGGCATCATCACCGAAGAGCAGGCCCAGGAGATGGTTGACCACTTCGTGATGAAGCTGCGCATGGTGCGCTTCCTGCGGACCCCCGAGTACGATGAGCTGTTCTCCGGCGACCCCATCTGGGCCACCGAATCCGTTGCCGGTATGGGCGTGGACGGTCGTACCCTGGTGAGCAAGACCAGCTTCCGCTTCCTGAACACCCAGTACACCATGGGCCCCTCCCCGGAGCCGAACATCACCGTACTGTGGTCCGAGCACCTGCCGGAAGGCTTCAAGAAGTACTGTGCCAAGGTCTCCATCGACACCTCCTCCATCCAGTACGAGAACGACGACCTGATGCGTCCGGACTTCCAGTCCGACGACTACGGCATCGCCTGCTGTGTGTCCCCGATGATCATCGGTAAGCACATGCAGTTCTTCGGCGCCCGCGCCAACCTGGCCAAGACCCTGCTGTACGCAATCAACGGCGGCGTGGACGAGAAGTCCAAGGCCCAGGTGGGTCCGAAAGACACCCCGATCACCGACGACGTGCTGGACTTCGATACCGTCTACGGCAAGCTGGACACCTTTATGGACTGGCTGGCTCAGCAGTACGTCACCGCGCTGAACACCATCCACTTCATGCACGACAAGTACAGCTACGAAGCCGCCCTGATGGCGCTGCACGATCGTGACGTGATGCGCACCATGGCTTGCGGCATCGCCGGTCTGTCCATCACCGCCGACTCCCTGGCCGCCATCAAGTACGCCAAGGTGAAGCCGGTGCGTGACGAAGACGGCATCGCCACCGACTTCGAGATCGAGGGCGACTACCCGAAATTCGGCAACAACGACCCGCGCGTGGACGACATCGCCTGTGAGCTGGTTGAGAGCTTCATGACCAAGATCCGCTCTCTGAAAACCTACCGCAACGCCGTGCCGACCCAGTCCGTACTGACCATCACCTCCAACGTGGTGTACGGCAAGAAGACCGGTAACACCCCGGACGGCCGTCGTGCCGGTCAGCCCTTCGCACCGGGTGCCAACCCGATGCACGGTCGTGACGAGTCCGGTGCCGTGGCGTCCCTGACCTCCGTGGCCAAGCTGCCCTTCGCCCACGCCAAAGACGGGATCTCCTACACCTTCTCCATCGTGCCCGGCGCCCTGGGCAAAGATGAGAACGGTCGTCGTGCCAACCTGGCGGCGCTGATGGACGGTTACTTCAAGCACACCGAGTCTCGCGAAGGCGGTCAGCACCTGAACGTCAACGTGATGAACCGTGACATGCTGGAAGACGCGGTCAAGCACCCTGAGAAGTACCCGCAGTTGACCATCCGGGTCTCCGGCTACGCCGTGCGCTTCAACGCGCTGACCCCGGAACAGCAGCAGGACGTGATTACCCGGACTTTCACCCAGTCCATGTAAGCACCCGGCGCAACGCGCTAGACTAGGGGCCTGCCCGCATCCGCGGCGGGCCCTTTTTCTGTATTAGATTGGAGAGGTTTATGGGCGTCATCGGACGCGTACACTCCTGGGAGACCTGCGGCACCGTTGATGGGCCGGGGATCCGATTCATCGCCTTCCTGCAGGGCTGCCTGATGCGCTGCCAGTACTGTCACAACCGCGACACCTGGGACCTGGAGGGCGGCAAGGAGGTCACCGTTGCCCAGTTGATGGAGCAGGTGCTCAGTTACCGCCACTTCTTCGAAGCCAGTGGCGGCGGCGTGACCGCCAGCGGCGGCGAAGCGGTGCTGCAGATGGAGTTTGTCCAGGAATGGTTCGCCGCCTGCAAGGCGGAAGGGATCCACACCTGCCTGGACACCAACGGTTTGATCCGCAAGTACACCCCCATCGTCGACCAGATGCTGGACGCCACCGATCTGGTGATGCTCGACATCAAACAGATGGACGACGACGTGCATCAGAACCTGGTGGGCGTCTCCAATAAGCGGCCGCTGGAGTTTGCCCAGTACCTGGCCAAGCGGGGCCAGAAAACCTGGATCCGTTACGTGGTGGTGCCCGGCTTTACCGACGACGACGCCTCCGCCGAGCAATTGGCCCGATTCCTGGCGCCGATGAAGAACGTGGAGAAGGTGGAGATGCTGCCCTACCACGAGTTGGGCAAGCACAAGTGGGAAGCCCTGGGCGAAGCCTACCCCCTGGATGGCGTCAGCCCACCGCCCAAGGAGACTATGGAGCGCCTCAAGGCGGTCTTCCAGTCCCACGGCGTCAACGCCGTCTACTGATCCCCAAACGCCGGCCTTGTGCCGGCGTTTTTTCGCCCCCCGCTTTACGACACCAGCGAACTTCGTCGGCACCGGACGCTTTGCAGTTTGCCGTTCACAGGCGACAATAACCCTATTCACATTGTCTCAACCTGGATGAGTTTTGAACCTGCTGCTCTGCTTGGCCTTTTTCGCCCTCCTCGCCTGGACCTTCAAAGCCAGTGCCCTGGCTCAGCGCTGGCGTGACAGCCGCTACCTCAACCTGGCCGCCCTGTGTGCCGTGGGGATCCTCGCCCTGTGGCGAGTCCGAGCCGGGATCTACGAGGGGCTGGACCTGCATTTTCTCGGCCTGACGGTGCTCACCCTGATGTTCGGTTGGCGCTCGGCGCTGCTGCTGGCCTCTCTGGCCCAGGGGGGGTTGCTGCTGCTGGGGGTGGACCAGTGGGAGAACGCCGCCGGGCTGTTCTGGCTGGGGGTGGCCCTGCCGGTGATGGGCAGCTTCGCCTGGCTGACCCTGTGCCACAACCTGCTGCCGCGCAACCTTTGGGTCTACGTGTTCGTCGGCGCCTTTATGAATGGGGCGCTGATCTTCGCCCTGCGCACCTTGGGGTTGGGACTGTGGTACAGCGGTCAGTACGACTGGCCGCTACTGATGGACAACTACCTTATCCTGATCCCGCTGTTCATCTTCCCAGAGGCGATGCTCAACGGCTTCTCCACCACCATGATGGTGGTCTACAAGCCCAACTGGCTGGCCACCTGGAACGAGCGGGAGTACCTGACCGGACCGAAATAGCGGGCCCCATAAGAAATAGTGGGCCCCAAAAAGGAGCGCCGCCCGATTGGGCGGCGTCGAGTCACAGCACGGCGGTCTTACAGGTCACGCCAAAAGGCGGAGTCGAGGCGTTCGTACGCTCGTTTCAACAGGCACGCCATGTGCTGATACTGTGAATGTGGCGCAATCGGCGCCACATGGCAACCGGATTCGACCAGTCGCTCTCTTACCTCCGTACACCAGTGGAGTAGTGGCAATGGCAGCGGCTGAGCCGACCGCCATCCTAACCAGTATAGCCCCTGCAGCGGCAAACTGAGGATGAGTGCCGCCTGGGCCAGGGCCAGCGGCAAAATGTCGCTGCCCAGTTGGCTCAACTGCACCATCAGACTCACGGCGGCCACCACCGGCATCCAGGTGATGGCCATGCGAGTGGCCTTGATCACCCGGTATTCCGGGAAGTGGGCAGCCAAGTGTCGGTTCAGCGGCCAGTTTTGCATGTAACGGCTGCCTTCACGCAGCCGGGAAATCAACCTCATCGATACCACGCCAATCAGTTAGTGATGTGCTTCACGTTTCAACCTCTCCTTCACGTTAGCACAATTCAACCGGCCCTGTAATTGGGTAAAATGGTCAGACCTAGTCGGACAACTCGACACAGCGACAGCGTCGCAGCGGAACGTCAGTTCGTGACCCGGTCCCGCTGGGGGCCCCGGCTATACTGTAAACTTCGTCAGGATTACCCACGCGAATGCGTCTCGAGAGCGAACGCGTTCACGAACAATCTATCGCTTAGGTGTTGATATAATGAGCAAACTTGTACTGGTTCTAAACTGTGGCAGCTCCTCTTTGAAATTCGCCGTCATCGACGCACAAACCGGCGACGAGCATCTGTCCGGTCTGGCCGAATGCTTCAACCTGGTGGACGCGCGCATCAAGTGGAAGATGGACGGCAACAAGGACCAAGCGGACCTGGGCGCTGGCGCCGCCCACCGCGAAGCCCTGGATTTCATGGTCAACACCATCCTGGCCAGCAAGCCGGACCTGGCGGACCAGCTGGTGGCCGTGGGTCACCGCGTGGTTCACGGTGGCGAGAAGTACACCCGCTCCATGCTGATCACCGACGAGGTGGTGCACGGCATCGAAGAGTGCGCCTCCCTGGCCCCGCTGCACAACCCGGCGGCCCTGATCGGCATCCGTGCCGCCCAGGCCTCTTTCGCGGCCCTGCCCCAGGTGGCCGTGTTTGACACCGCCTTCCACCAGTCCATGCCCAAGCAAGCCTACGCCTACGCCATCCCTCAGAAGCTGTACCGCGAGCACGGCATCCGTCGCTACGGCATGCACGGCACCAGCCACCTGTACGTTTCCCGTGAAGCGGCCAAGGCCCTGAACAAAGCCGTCGATGACACCAACGTCATCACCTGCCACCTGGGCAACGGCGGCTCCGTGACCGCCGTACGCGGCGGCAAATCCGTCGACACCTCCATGGGCCTGACCCCGCTGGAAGGCATCGTCATGGGCACCCGCTCCGGTGATCTGGACCCGGCCATCATCTTCCACCTGGTGGACAACCTGGGCTACACCCTGGAAGAGGTGAACAACATGCTGAACAAGCAGTCCGGTCTGCTGGGCCTGTCCGAGGTGACCAACGACTGCCGCGGCATCGAAGAGGGTTACGCGGATGGCCAGAAAGGCTGCACCCTGGCCATGGAAGTGTTCTGCTACCGCCTGGCCAAGTACGTAGCCTCCTACACCGTGCCCCTGAAGCGCGTTGACGCCATCATCTTCACCGGCGGCATCGGCGAGAACTCCGATCTGATCCGCAAGAAGGTGCTGGATCACCTGGCCATCTTCGGTTACCAGGTGGACGACGCGGCCAACACCGCCGCCCGCTTCGGCAACGAAGGGGTGATCACCCAGGCCGGCAGCCCCATTGCCATGGTGATCCCCACCAACGAAGAGTTCGTCATCGCCTCCGACGCGCTGGCTCTGATCTGATTTCGTAGACCACTCGGGCTCCGCAACGGCGGGGCCCGAGTTCGTTATTCGCGAGGAATTATATGTCCCGTTCTATTATGTTGGTCCCGGTCGGTACCGGGGTTGGCCTGACCTCCGTCAGCATGGGTATGGTGCGCGCCCTGGAGCGCCAGGGTGTGAAGGTGAACTTCTTCAAGCCCATCGCCCAGCAGCGTCCGGGGGACACCGGCCCGGAGCGTTCCAGCACCATTCTCAGCACTTCCCCGAACATCAACCCGCCGGAGCCGCTGGCGATGGAGTTCGCCGAGCAGGTGATCAGCGCCGGGGACACCGACGTGCTGCTCGAAGAGATCGTCGCCGCGGTCAAGCCGGTGGAAGCCGACACCGAGGTGATGGTGGTCGAGGGCCTGGTGCCCACCCGCAGCCACCCCTTCGCCAACACCCTCAACGCCAACATCGCCAAGGCCCTGGACGCCGACATCGTGCTGGTGATCAACCCCGGTGCCGACACCGCCGCCCAGGTGCAGAACCGCCTGGAAGTGGCCGTCAACAACTTCGGTGGCAAGGGCAACAAGCGGATCCTGGGTGCCATCGTCAACAAGATTGGCGCCCCGGTGGACGAGCGCGGCCGCGCCCGTCCGGACCTGTCCGAGGTGTTTGACCACGAGGGCGTGGTGCGTGGCAGCCAGGCGGAGATGTTCCAGCTGTCCGCCAACAGCCCGGTGCCGATCCTCGGTGCCATCCCCTACAACCTGGGCCTGGTGTCCCCCCGTGCTTCCGATCTGGCCAAGCACCTGGGTGCCCGCCTGGTCAACGCCGGCGACATGCACAGCCGCCGCCTGCGCCGGGTCAGCTTCTGTGCCCGCTCCATCCCCAACATGATTGGCCACCTGCAGGCCGACTCCCTGCTGGTGACCTCCGCCGACCGCGAAGACGTGGTGGTCTCCGTCTGTCTGGCGGCGATGAACGGCATGAAGCTGGGCGCCCTGCTGCTGACCGGTGGCTACGAGCTGGACGAGCAGGTGCAGCGCCTGTGTCAGCAGGCCTTCGACACCGGCCTGCCGGTGCTGGTGGTGGACACCAACACCTGGCAGACCGCGCTGAACATCCAGAACTTCAACCACGAAGTGCCCCTGGATGACATGGAGCGGATCGAAGAGGTGCAGAACTTTGTCGCCTCCCACATCGATCGCAAGTTCATCGAGAGCCTGTCCGACAACTCCACCCGCGAGCGCCGCCTGAGCCCGCCGGCCTTCCGCTACCAGCTGACCGAGCTGGCCCGCCAGGCCGGCAAGCGCGTGGTGCTGCCGGAGGGCGACGAGCCGCGCACCATCAAGGCCGCCGCCATCTGTGCCGAGCGTGGCATCGCCAACTGTGTGCTGCTGGGCAACCCGGATGAGATCCGCCGCGTAGCGGAGCTGCAGGGCGTGACCTTGGGCGAGGGGATCGAGATCGTCAACCCCGCCGAGGTGATCGAGAACTACGTGGCCCCCATGTGCGAGCTGCGCAAGAACAAGGGCCTGACCGAAGTGGTGGCCCGCGAGCAGCTGCAGGACACCGTGGTACTGGGCACCATGATGCTGGCCCAGGACGAGGTCGACGGCCTGGTCTCCGGTGCCGTGCACACCACCGCCAACACCATCCGTCCGCCGCTGCAGCTGATCAAGACCGCCCCGGGCTCCTCCCTGGTCTCCTCGGTGTTCTTCATGCTGCTGCCGGATCAGGTGCTGGTGTACGGTGACTGTGCCATCAACCCGGATCCGAACGCCGAGCAGCTGGCGGAGATCGCCATTCAGTCGGCGGACTCCGCCAAGGCCTTCGGCATCGAGCCCCGCGTCGCCATGATCTCCTACTCCACCGGCAGCTCCGGCGCCGGTGCCGACGTGGAGAAGGTGCGCGAGGCCACCCGCCTGGCCCAGGAGAAGCGTCCGGACCTGATGATCGACGGTCCGCTGCAGTACGACGCCGCGGTGATGCCCAATGTGGCGGCCTCCAAGGCCCCCAACAGCCCGGTGGCCGGCAAGGCCACGGTGTTCGTCTTCCCGGACCTGAACACCGGCAACACCACCTACAAGGCGGTGCAGCGCTCCGCAGATCTGATCTCCATCGGTCCGATGCTGCAGGGCATGCGCAAGCCGGTGAACGATCTGTCCCGTGGCGCCCTGGTGGAAGACATTGTCTATACCATCGCGTTGACGGCGATTCAGGCCCACGCCTGAGTTCACTGACAGAAAAAGCCCGCCATCCGGCGGGCTTTTTTGACTCTTGTCGGAAAACTGACCCCTAACAAATAGTCTTTAAATATAGACACTTAGAAAAATTGGCCTGGCCTTTTAACAGGCTTGTCCACAGATTCTGTGGATAACCTACTCCAGACCACGTAACACCAGGTCACGATAGCTCACCAGGCCGATGATGGTCCCGCCCTGCTCCACCGGCGCCTGGTTGATGCCAAAGCGCTCAAACAATCGGGCACAGTAGCGGATGTCCATCTCCGGGGAGATGCTGAGCACCGGCTTGCTCATCACCTCGTAGAGGTTGACCCGCCCCGCGGCTCTGTCCCGGGCCACCACCTGCTTACCGATGTCCGACAGCAGCACCAGGCCAAATTCGTCCCCCGGGTCCCGCTTGTCGATCACCAAAGCCTCGGCGGACGCCGCTCGCAGCTGGGCCACCCCCTCGGCAACGGTGCGGATCCCCTCCATCAGGACGAAGCGTTCGGTCATCACCTGCCGCACCGTGGTCCTTGGCTTGCTCATAACCGATCCTCCAGTTTGTCACTCAGCGACTCGATTTGGTGGGCCACCCCCACCACGTCCTCCACATCCAGCTGCAGGGCGATCCCGGTGCCCGGGGTGTGGTCAAACTCCCCCACCCGGGCGATGGTTTCCAGGATCTCCCGGGCCAGGTGCTCCTCCACCACGAACAGCAGCACATCCCGCTGCAACTCCAGGTTGAGGCCAAAGAAGGTTTTACGGGGCTTGAGCCCCTCGCCCCGGGCGTGGTTGATGAGGGTCACCCCGGTGGCCCCCGCGGCCCGGGCAGCGTCCACCAGCTCCTGGGACTGGCGGTCGTCGACAAAGGCGATGATTAACTTGAAGCGCATGGATCACCTCATCCGTTGATTGCGTTCGTGCAGCCAGAGCGTCAGCTGGGCATAGCTCATGACCGTGATAATGGGAAACAGGCTGGCAAAGGCAATAAGGCCAAAACCGTCTAGAAGGGGGCTGCGGCCGGGGATGGCGCTGGCCAGCCCCAGCCCCAGGGCCGCCACCAGGGGCACCGTCACCGTGGAGGTGGTGACGCCGCCGGAGTCGTAGGCCAGGGGGATGATCATCTTGGGGGCGAAGCGGGTCTGGATCACCACCAGCAGGTAGCCCGCCAGGATGTACCAGTGCAGCGGATCCCCCACCACGATGCGATAGCTGCCCAGGGCGATGCCGATGGCCACCCCCAGGGCCACGGCGATGCGCAGCCCCCAGGGCCGGATGGCGTTGCCGCTGACCTCGCTGGCCTTGATGGCCACGGCGATGAGCGAGGGCTCGGCAATGGTGGTGGCGAAACCCACCGCGAAGGCGAACAGGTAGACCCAGTAGTAGTGCCACCACTGGCCGTCACCGGGCAGGAAGTCCGGAGCCGTCAGCTGCCGGGCCATCAGCTCTCCCAAGGGGAACAGGGCCCCCTCCAGCCCCACCAGAAACAGCGCCAGGCCCAGCACCACGCACACCAGGCCCAGCAGCAGCGGTCGCCACTGGGCGATCTTTTGGCGCAGCACCCCCAGTTGGAAGCCGAACAGCACCGCCACGATGGGCACCACGTCCGCCAGGGTGTCGGTCAGCGTAAGCCAGAACGCCGTCAGCCAAGCCATGGGCGCAGAATTCCGAAGCAGAGCACGAAGATGATGGGCAATAGGGACGCGAAGGCGATAAGACCAAAGCCGTCCAGCAGGGGGTTGCGCCCCTCCAGGCTGGTGGCCAGGCCAACCCCCAGGGCCGTAACCAGGGGCACGGTGATGGTGGAGGTGGTGACGCCGCCGGAGTCGTAGGCGATGCCGATGATGTCCGCCGGAGCGAACACCGTGAGCACCATAACGATGAGGTAGCCGCTGATGATGAGCCGGTGCAGGGGCCAGCCCAGCAAGATCCGCAGCACCCCCAGCAAAATGGCCACCCCCACCGACAGGGCGACGGTCAGCCGCAGCTGATCGGCGTAGCGTTCCTGGGCCGCCATGTCCCGGGCGATCACCCCCGCCTCGGCCGCCACCTCGGCGGCCTCCTCCGATACGGCGATGAGGGCCGGCTCCGCCACCGTGGTGCCAAAGCCGAGCAGGAAGGCAAAGCTCAACAACCAGAACAGCGAGCCCTTGCGGGCAAAGGCCCGGGCCAGGCTCTCCCCCAGGGGAAAGAGCGCCAGCTCCAGGCCATAGACGAAGAGGGTCAGCCCCAGGATCACCAGGGTCAGGCCCACCAGGATGTCCGCCAGGTTGGGCAGCGGCTGGCCCAGCACCACCAGTTGGAAAAACCCCACCACCAGCACGATGGGAAGCAGATCCCGGGCGCTGTCCAGCAAGGTCTTGGCCACCCCTCGTAACTCCACGCGCCCTGCCTTATCGTTTACATTGTTGCAACAATTAAAGCATGAAGCGTCAGTGGCCTGGGATGATCCGGATCAAGGAGTGGGCAGGCTCAACTTATGGAGTGGCCGGCCGATACCACGAACAGACCCACCCGGAGACCCCATGAACAGATTGATGATGCTCTTGCTGGCGGCAGCCCTGCTGACCGCCTGCAGCCCCCACCCGGATCAGGCCCGCCCCGAATCCGTGGCCCTGGATTTCTTTGATGCCCTCTATAACCGCAACGACGCCACCCGGGCGATGCAGCTGGTGGATGAGGAGCTGGGGGAGCTGATGGCCCACTACCGGTTGGCCAGCCAGATCCAGCGCAACATCATCGGCCTGGCGATGACCGACGTGGAGCTGTCGGTGGCGGAGGTGGACATCGATTTCTTCCGCCGCAACAGCAACCGGGTGGAGGTGTTGATCCAGTTCCAGGGGCACAAAGGGGGCCGCGTGATGCGGGATGACCGCCTGGTGCGCCTGGAACGGGTGGGCGAGCGCTGGATCATCACCCACCTCTACAGCGATCCCTTCAAGACCAACGGCTGAGCTTCAGCCTCCGGCGGCCCGCCCTTCGCGGCGGGGATCCGCGGCCCCCTGCCAACCCTTCTCGGTTTTCATGATCACCTGCACGCCACTGTTCAGGGGCACCGACTTGACCCGGTAGCCCCGCTCAGCCATCGCCTCCAGGGCCCCACCCCAGGGGCGATCCGCTTCCAGGGCCAGGTAGTCGTTGCGGTGGCTTACCCTGGGCAGCGCCATGGCGCGCTCCAGGGGCAGCTGCCAGTCGAGGATGGCGATGGTGGTCTGGGCCACGTAACTGATGATGCGGCTGCCCCCGGGGGAGCCGATGGCCAGCAGCGGTTGCCCCTTAGCATCCAGCACTATGGTCGGGGCCATGGAGGAGCGCGGTCGCTTGCCCCCCTCCACCCGGTTGGCCGCCGGCGCGCTGGCCGGGCCCGGATGGCGGGAGAAGTCCGTCAGCTGGTTATTGAGCAGAAAGCCCCCCACCATGATGCTGGAGCCAAACCCCATCTCGATGCTGCTGGTCATGCTGAGCAGGTTGCCCTCACGGTCCGCCATCACCAGGTGGGTGGTGGAGGGCAGATCCGCGGTGGCATCCGCCCCGACGGGCCGGGACAGATCGCCGGGCTGGGCCGGGCCAGCGTCCTTCAGCGGCGGGATCAGCTGGCGTCGCTGGGCCAGGTACTCTGGTGCGAGCATCGCCTCAAGGGGCACGCTGACATGGTCGTTGTCCGCCAGGTAATGGTTACGATCGGCGTAGGCCAGGCGGGAGGCCTGACTGAACAGATGCAGAAACTCAACGGAGTTGGGGGCCATGGAGGCCACATCGAAACCGCTCATCAGCCCCAGGATCTGGGCCACCGCCGGGCCACCGGAGCTGGGCGGGCCCATGCCGCACACCTGGTAGGCCCGGTAGGGCCCGCACACCGGCGCCCGCCATTTGGGCCGGTAGGCCGCCAGGTCCGCTTCACTGAGCAGGCCGGGTCGGTCCAGATCGTTGGCCACTGCCGTGACCATCGCCTTGGCCAGGGGGCCCCGGTAGAAGCCCTCCGGCCCCTGCGCGGCGATCCGCTTCAAGCTGTCGGCCAGGGCGGGGTTTTTCAGCAGGGTGCCGGCGCTTAAGGACTGTCCCCCGGGGTAGAAGTAATCCCGTGCCGCGCCGGGGCGCAACAGGCCGGGATTGAGCTCCCGGGCCAGCAGGCCCGCCAGGCGGGGCGAGACTTCGAAACCCTGCTCCGCCAATGTGATGGCCGGTTCCATCAGGCTGGCCCAGGGCAAGGTGCCGTAGCGCCGGTGCCCCTCGTAGAGCGCCGCCACTGCGCCAGGCACCCCCACCGACCGGCCGCCGACCACCGCCTCCAACCAGGAGAGGGGTTCGCCATCGGGCCCTAGGAACAGCTCGGGGTGCGCGCGGGCCGGGGCGGTTTCCCGACCGTCCAGGCTCACCAGCTGCTGGGCCTCGGCGTCCCAGTAGAGCAAAAACAGGCCGCCTCCGATGCCGGAGGACTGGGGTTCGGTCAGGGTCAGCACCATCTGGGCTGCTACCGCCGCATCCAGGGCGCTGCCGCCCCGGGCCAGGGTGGCGCGGGCCGCTTCGGTGGCGTGGGGGTTGGCGGTGGCCGCCAGGTAGTGGGGGGCCGAGACGCTGGACTCCAGGACGAAGCCGGTGGGGGCTTCCGGCTCCGGGGCGGCCCAGGCGGGCAGGCTCAGCAGCGAAAGCAGGCTCAGGCGGGCGAGCAGGGGCATAGGGGACTCCGTTTCCAAGTGACGGCGCCCAGTGTCGCCGGAGTGCCGGGCACTTGCAAACCCAAACAAAAACAGCGGCCCAAGGCCGCTGTTTCTGCTGATGATCGCTCAGTTTACCTCAGTCGAGGTACGCGTCCTCGTCCAGGTCCACCGGCAGTTCATCGGCGACTTCATCCTGAAGCTGGTAGTAGGCGTCCTGATAATCTTGAACTTCCATCAACAACCTCTCGTTCAATGGCAACTCTGCCCTGTGCAGATAGGCAAAGTGTACCACCGACGCAGGCCCGGATCCACTAAGTGCTTGTTTTCAAAGGAAAGATGTATTATTTCAAACAAAACTCTGCAAGCCGCTGATCTTTTTCTACCCTCCGGTGGTTTTGATGGCTGAGTTACGAAATTCAGCAACAAAATGCCCCTGGATAGACCAAAGGGTTTCCAAAAACGGTCAAGGCCAGCAAAACAATCTAAGGGGCCCGGCCCCCTTGGCGTAGAGTCAGAATTGACCCCATACCAAGAGGTGGCCATGAATACGCTTGTTGAGTACGAAGCCGCACGACTGGAACAGTTGTTGGAGTCCGATCCCCTGGCGGCACGGATGTTCATGGAAACCATGCACATGCCGCTGGATGTTCAGGACAGCATTCTGTCCGAGGTGAGCAAGCTGCGCCGGCGGGATCGCAACGCCCTGGCCCAGGTGATCGAGCAGCACGGCATCAGCGTGCTGCCAGATCAGATCAGCCGCTGACCGACTTTCGGTAACGGAGCACCTTGAGGCCCCGCTGGGGGTCCCGCTCGCGAAACACCGGCGGATTGGCCAACCGCTCGACGAACCGAAGTTCCGGCGCGTGTTCGGCGATCTGCTCCTTCAGAAAATCCAGCCCCAGCTCCGGTGCGTTGAGGCACAGCAGTGCCTCGCCGCCGGGTACCATCAACTCGGCCAAGCGGCGCAGCAACCGAGGGTAGTCCTTGGTGGCGATAAAGCTCCCCTGCTGAAAACTGGGGGGATCCACCACCACCATATCGTAGGGCCCCAACTTGCGCAGCTTGCCAAAGGTCTTGAACAGGTCGTGCCCCAGGTAGCGCACCCCCGCTTCCAGGCCATTCTTGGCATGGTTGCGCTGGCCCTGGTTGAGCGCCGGTTTGCTCATGTCCAGGTTGACCACCTCCTGGGCACCGCCGGCCTTGGCAAACACCGAGAAGGCACAGGTGTAGGCAAAGAGGTTGAGCACCCTCCGCCCCTGGCTGTGCGCCCGCACCCACTGACGCCCGGCGGCCATGTCGAGAAACAGACCGTGGTTCTGCCCCTTGAGCAGGTTCAGCTCGAACCACAATCCCCCCTCGCTGACCCAGTGGGGGCTGGGCAGGCTGCCCTGCACCAGGGTGGTGTGCGCCGGGCTCTGGCTGCGGTCCTGCCACACCAGGGCCGGGGGTTCGCCGCCAAGCTGCTGCCACCACAGGTTGAGTTCGGCCACCAGGGCCTGGCGCTCGGCCTCGCTGACCGGGCCGAACTGGGTGACCAGCAGCGCCGGAGCCAGCCAGTCCAGGGTGAGGTGGTTCAGGCCGGGGTAACACTGGCCACGGCCGTGGAACAGCCGCTGCGCCTCGGGGCCGGGCAGCTCGGGGGGCAGGTGTTCGAGCAGCGTCACGACTCCTCCGGAGACTTGGCCTCACCGTCCGCCTGGGCAACCATGGGCTGGCTCACCACCTGGGGGTCTCCCTCCAGCAGCATCGCGGCCCAGCGCCCCCCCTCGGAGGACTCCAACGCAATCTTGACGATCATGGTCAGGGGCACCGACAGCAGCATCCCCACGGAACCGAGCAGCCAGCCCCAGAACACCAAGCTCAGGAACACCACCAGGGTGGAGAGCCCCAGGCTGCGCCCCATCAGGCGCGGCTCCACCATGTTGCCCATCACCATGTTGACCCCCACGTAGAGGCCGGCCACCCCGGCGGCGGGCCCCAGGCCCAACTGCAAAAAGGCCAGAGCCACCGGCGGCACCGCGGCGATGATGGAGCCGATGTTGGGGATGTAGTTGAACAGGAAAGCCACCAGACCCCACAGCAGGAAGTAGTCGACCCCAAGCAGGTAGAGGCCGAAGCCGCAGATCACCCCGGTGCCCAGGCTGACCACCGTCTTGATCGCCAGGTAACGATTGACCGACTCCAGGAAGCGGTCGATCTGCTTCAGGCGCATCTGGGGATCGTCCAGGGCGTAGTGCAGCTTGCGGCTGAGCCCGGAGCTTTCAAACAGCATGAACACCACGGTCAGCACAATCAGCAGGGTGTTGGTCATCAGCGCCCCAAGGCTTGAGACGATGTTGGTGGCGACGCTCATCAAACCGCTGGGATCAAACTGCTCCTTGATCTGCGCCGTAGAGAGGTTGAACTGACCCGCTTTCTCCACCAGGCCGGCGAAGGTGTCGCTGAGCTGGGCACGGTACTCCGGCAGCTGCCGGGTGAAGTCGTTGATGGAGCTGCCCACCAGGGTGGCGATCCAGGTGCCCAGCATGATCACCACCACCATCACCACCAGGATGGCCAGGCCCCGGGGCAGCTTGAGGCGCATCAGCGCCGTGACCATGGGACTGCAGATGATGGCGATGAACAGCGACAGCAAAAAGGGCACCACGATGGCGCTGGCGGCCTTGATGCCGGCGAAGATCACCATCATCGAGGCCAGGAACAGCGCCGTGCGCAGGGCCACAGATCCTTGATTCAGTGGAGCGGGTACCATTAGTGTGATCCTATAATTCGGTCAAAACTCTCAGGGAAATCAGAGCCATTATGAAGCAAAACCAAGCGGTTATCCGTATTAAAAACCTGCGTCTTCGCACCTACATCGGCATCAACGACGATGAGGTGCAAAACAAACAGGACGTGATCATCAACGCCGAGATCCATTACTGCGCCGACAAGGCCCGCAACAGCGACGACATGGACGACGCCCTCAACTACCGCACCATCACCAAGAAAGTGATCAAGCTGGTGGAGATGAACCGCTTCTCGCTGCTGGAAAAACTCACCGGCGACGTGCTGGCCATCGCCTCGGAGCACCCCTGGGTCGAGTACGCTCGGGTAGAGGTCGATAAGCCCCACGCCTTGCGCTTTGCCGATTCGGTCTCACTGCAGCTAAGCTTTGAGAAAGAAATCAACCGCTAAGGTTTAACCGTGAAGCTTCTTGTCACCGGCGGCACCGGCTTTATCGGCCGGGCCCTGATCGCCCGCCTTCAGGACGAGCATGAGATCACCGTGCTGACCCGGGACCCGGAACGGGCCACCCGGCAACTGGGCGGTGGCGTCACCCTGCAACGCTCCCTGGCCACCCTGCACAACCTGGACGGCTTCGATGGCGTGATCAACCTGGCCGGCGAGCCCATCGCCGAGGGGCGCTGGACCATGGCCAAGAAGCGGGCCATCTGCGACAGCCGCTGGCAGATCACCGAGTCTCTGGTCAGGCTGTGCAACACCAGCGCTAAGCCCCCGTCGGTGTGGATCAACGCCTCGGCCATCGGGATCTACGGCGCCCGGGACGCCCAACCGGTGGACGAGTCCACCCCGGTCAGCCCCATGAGCTTTGCCGAGCAGGTGTGCGAGCGCTGGGAGGGGATCGCCCGCCGGGCGGCCACCCAGGCCACCCGACAGTGTATCCTGCGCATCGGCCTGGTGCTGCACCCGGACGGGGGGGCGCTGAAAAAGATGCTGCCGGCGTTTCGTTTCGGTCTGGGCGGGCCCATCGGCAGTGGCGAGCAGATGATGTCCTGGATCCACCGGGACGACCTGGTGGCCCTGATCCATCACCTGCTGACCCACCCCGAGTGCGAGGGGGTGTTCAACGGCACCGCCCCCCACCCGGTCTCCAACCGGGGGTTCAGCCAGGCCCTGGGCCAGGCCCTGGGGCGGCCGGCGGTGCTGCCGATGCCGGCGCCGGTACTCAAGCTGCTGTTTGGCGAGATGAGTGAGCTGTTACTCACCGGCCAGGCGGTGCTGCCCAAGGCGGCCGAAGCCGCCGGCTTTACTTTCCAGTATCCACAGCTCGCTTCGGCCCTCGACCAGCTGCTCAGTCGCCCCTGAGCAGGGCGGCGCAGTTGTTGGCCAGCAGGCGACGGCAGGCGAAGCGGCCCATCAGGCCAATCAGCAGCGCCCCGAGCACCGGGATCACCGCCCACCACAGCCAGTGCGCCTTGACCACCAGGTTGAACACCTGGGTCTTGAGCAGGTAGAGGGTCAGCTCCGCCACCACCACCGCCAGCAGGCCCGCCAGGGCCCCCAGGATCAGAAACTCCCAGTTCACCGCGCTGCGCAGCAGCCGACCCGGTGCCCCCAGGGTGCGCATGATCGCCAGCTCCTGGCGTCTTGATGCCATCCCCGCCTCGGTCTGGGCCAGCAGCACCATGGCGGACGCCACCACCACCACCAGCAGCACCAGGCTCAAGGCCAGTGAGACCTGGTCAATCACCCCACGCAGCTGATCGATCAAGGCCCCCACGTCGATCACCGACACCGTGGGGAACTGCCGGATCAGCTCGTTCACCAGGGTCTCCTGACCCGGCGGGTGGTGGAAGCTGGCGATGTAGGTGGCCACGAAGGGGGCCATGGTCTCCGGCGGGAAGATCATGAAGAAGTTGGGCTGCATGGTTTCCCAGTTCACCTGGCGCAGGCTGGTGATGGTGGCCACCACCTCACGCCCGTCGATGGTGAAGGTCAGCTCATCCCCCAGCCCCACCTCGAGCCGCTCCGCCACCTGGGCCTCCACTGACACCTCCCCCACGGCATCGGGGGCAAACCACTGGCCCGCCACCACCGGGTTATTGGGGGGCAGCGTGGCTCGGTAGGTCAGGTTCAGCTCCCGGCCAATGCCACGGGGGCCACGGGGGGCGTTCTCCTCCGACTCCTTGGTCACCGGCTTGCGCACCGTCTCACCATTGACCGACGACAGACGGCCGCGGATCACCGGGTAGAGATCCGTGGCGTCCACCTGGCGCTCGGCCAGAAACTGGGACAGGGCCTGGGTGTCCTGGGGCGCGATGTTCACCAGGAAATGGTCCGGCGTGTTGGCGGGCAGCTGATCCTGCCAGTCGCTGAGCAGGTCCTGGCGCAGCGCCAGGATGGTCAGCAGCAGCATCAGGGCCACGGAGAAGCCCACCAGCTGCAGGGCGTTATCACTGGAGCGACGGCGCAAGCCGGCCAGGGCCAGCTTCAGGGGACTGCTGGTGGCCATCCCCAGTTGGCGGCCGCTGGAGAGCAGCACAAAGCCCACCAGGGCCAGCAAGCCGGCCAGGGCCCCTGCCCCCACCAGCAACACCACCGTCATGCGCAGGCTGCCGCTGTAGAGCCACGCCAACAGCGCCAGGGCACCCACCGCCATCAGGCCGTTCAGCCAGGCGCCCCAGCGAGCGGGGCCGATGTCCTGGCGCAGCACCCGCATCGGCGGCACCGACAGCAGGCGCAACAGCGGATAGAGGGTGAAGCCGAAGCCGGCGATCAACCCGGTGCCGGCCCCCAGGGCCAGGGGCCGCCAGGGCACGACGTCCATCGCTTCGCTGCCGAATTGGGCCGGCAGCAGGGTGATCAGCCCCCGGGCCGCCAGGGCCCCCAGCGCCAGGCCCACCGCCAGGCTGAGCAGGGTCACCAGGGTCAGGTGAAGGATGAAGATCCCCCGCACCTGGCCGTGGCTGGCCCCCAGGGTCTTAAACATGGCCACCACGTCGTAGTGGCGCTGGCAGTAACGGCGGGCCGCCACCCCGATGGCGGCGCAGGCCAGGGCAATGCCCAGCAGCGCCGAGAGCAGCAGGAACTGCTCCGCCCGGCCGATGGCCCGGGCCAGGGGCGACTCCTGAGAGCGCACGTCCACCAGCCGCTGGGAGGTGGTCAGTCGGGGCGTCAGATAGGCCTCCAGCTCGGCGATGGCCGACTCCCGGCCGGCAAACTGGTAGCGCCACTGCAGACGGCTGCCCGGCTGCACCACGCCGGTACGCTCCACCTCCTCCAGGCGCATAAGCACCACAGGCGCCGAGGCAAAGACGTTGAAACCGGCGTCCGGCAAACGGTCGATGGCGGCATCGAGGCGGAACTGGGCATCGCCAATCTCCGCCACCTGCGCCTCATCCAGCCAGGCCGCCAGCCGCCGGTCCAGCCAGAGGCTGCCCTCGGGAGGCAGAGGATGGGCCGACGGGGCCATCAGATCGATGCTGCCCCGCAGGGGGTAGCTGTCGGACACCGCCTTGACGGTGACCAGCTGCAGCTGGTCACCGGCGAAGATCATCGATTGGAACTCCAGGGTGCTGGCCACTTCCAGCCCCATCTCCCGGGCCTGCTGCAGCCATTGGGAGTCCACCGCCTGGGGGGAGCTGAGGATGCGGTCCGCCGCCAGGAAGGAGGCGGCCTGGTGATCGATGGCCCGCTTGAGCCGGTCGGAGACCAGGCCCAGTCCGGTCACGGCGGTGACCGCCAGGATGAGCGCCGAGGCGATCAGGCGCAGCTGACCCCGGGCCAGTTCGCGGCGAAAGAGTCGCCAGGCTAAGGGCCAGGTGATCATAACGCCTCCAGACGGCCGGCGTTCATCGCCACCTGACGCTGGCAGCGCTTGGCCAGCTCCAGGTCGTGGGTGACCAGCACCAGGGTGGTGCCCTGCTCCCGGTTCAGCTCGAACAGCAGGTCCTCCACGGTGTCGCTGTTGGTGTGGTCCAGGTTGCCGGTGGGCTCATCGGCGAACAGGATCGCCGGCTGAGTGGCAAAGGCCCGGGCGATGGCCACCCGCTGCTGTTCACCGCCGGAGAGCTGGTTGGGGAAATGGTCCAGACGCGCGCTCAGGCCCACCCGCTCGAGCAGCTGCTCCGCCAGTGCCTTGGCCCCCTCCTGGCCCGCCAGCTCCAACGGCAGCATGACGTTCTCCAGCGCCGTGAGGCTGTCCACCAGCATGAAGGACTGGAAGATAAAGCCCACCTTCTGGCCCCGCAGCGCCGCCCGCTGCTCCTCGTCCAGCTGGTGCAGGGGCGCCCCCGCCAGCCAGATCTCGCCGCTGGAGGCGCGGTCCAGCCCCGCCAGCAGGGCCAATAGGGTGGACTTGCCCGCTCCCGAGGGACCGGTGACCGCCAGGGATTCACCCTGCTTGACTTCCAGGTCCACCCCTTTGAGGATCGAAAGCGAGCCATCTAGCGTATCGACATCACGTCGAAGTTGACGAACCACGATGGCCTGTTCGGAAGAGACGGAGGATAACGGAGTGGACATGGTGCGGCGTTCCCTGCTGATAGTGATTTTGTGGTTGTGTTCACCCTGGGTGTGGGCAAACCAGACTTCCATTCTAATACTGGGTGACAGCTTAAGCGCAAGCTATGGCATGGACGAGGCGGACGGTTGGGTCAGAAAATTGCAACAAAATTTACCTGACATTCAGCTGATTAACGCCTCAGTCAGCGGTGAGACCAGCGACGGCGGCCTGCGTCGCCTGCCGGGTTTGCTGGCCCAGCACCAGCCGGACTGGGTGTTTATCGAGCTGGGGGGCAACGACGGTTTGCGGGGGTTCCAGCCTGCCCTTACCCAGCAGAACCTGGCCCAGTTGATTGAGCTCAGTCAGGCCGCCGGGGCCGGGGTGTTGCTGTCGGAGGTGATGGTGCCGCCCAACTACGGTCGCCGCTACGCCGAGCTGTTCCAGGGGATCTACCCCAGCCTGGCCGAGGCCCACGACGTGGCCCTGGTGCCGTTTTTTATGACGGAGATCGCCACGGATCCCAGCCTGATGCAGCGGGACGGCATCCACCCCAACCGGGCGGCCCAGGAGAAGATCGCCGCCTTTCTGAAACCCTGGTTTGAGCAGGCGGTGGCGGAGTGAGGTGCCGCCAGACCGGGTTGTCCGAGCACAAAAAAAGCCACCCGATTGGGTGGCTTTTTTTTGTGTAATGCGTGGCGTCCCCTAGGGGATTCGAACCCCTGTTACCGCCGTGAAAGGGCGGTGTCCTAGGCCTCTAGACGAAGGGGACCCCGGACTCACCGTTTCAACTCTGGTGACAAGAGAAAATGGCATCCCGTAGGGGATTCGAACCCCTGTTGCCGCCGTGAAAGGGCGGAGTCCTAGGCCTCTAGACGAACGGGACGTCGTTTCACCGTTTTGTCTCTGGTGACCGGAGATTGATTGCCGAAGCAATCAAAAGTGGTGGAGCTACGCGGGATCGAACCGCGGACCTCTTGCATGCCATGCAAGCGCTCTCCCAGCTGAGCTATAGCCCCGAAAGATTTGGTGGGCGATACCGGGCTTGAACCAGTGACCCCCTGCTTGTAAGGCAGGTGCTCTCCCAACTGAGCTAATCGCCCAAATCTTTTGGTTGATGCGCCGCAGGCCTAGTGCGTCACATCAAAAATGGCATCCCGTAGGGGATTCGAACCCCTGTTGCCGCCGTGAAAGGGCGGAGTCCTAGGCCTCTAGACGAACGGGACGTCGTTTCACCGTTTTGTCTCTGGTGATCGGAGATTGACTGCCGAAACAATCAAAAGTGGTGGAGCTACGCGGGATCGAACCGCGGACCTCTTGCATGCCATGCAAGCGCTCTCCCAGCTGAGCTATAGCCCCGAAAGATTTGGTGGGCGATACCGGGCTTGAACCAGTGACCCCCTGCTTGTAAGGCAGGTGCTCTCCCAACTGAGCTAATCGCCCAAATCTTTGGTTTTGCTCGTTATAAACGAACAAAAGAAACAGTGGCGTCCCCTAGGGGATTCGAACCCCTGTTACCGCCGTGAAAGGGCGGTGTCCTAGGCCTCTAGACGAAGGGGACCCCGGACTCACCGTTTCATCTCCGGTGACAAGAGAAGGTGGTGGGCGATACCGGGCTTGAACCAGTGACCCCCTGCTTGTAAGGCAGGTGCTCTCCCAACTGAGCTAATCGCCCCAAAACCTGGGTGGTGACCAGTCGAAACTGATAACCGAATAAGTGGCGTCCCCTAGGGGATTCGAACCCCTGTTACCGCCGTGAAAGGGCGGTGTCCTAGGCCTCTAGACGAAGGGGACCCCGGACATAAAAGGCCGCTCGGCGGCCCTTTATTGAAAAAGTGGTGGAGCTACGCGGGATCGAACCGCGGACCTCTTGCATGCCATGCAAGCGCTCTCCCAGCTGAGCTATAGCCCCACTTTGGTTGGCTCTTTCGGGGGTGTCCCCGTCAGTGCGAGGCGCATTTTAGGGATTCCGGCCCAAAAGAGTCAACACGTTTTTCAGGAATTCGCCCTGTTTGCTACAAATTCCACCGCTTTGCCGATTCTCTCGACGGAACGCGCTTGCCCAATCAACAACAGGGTCAAATCCAGGCTCGGAGACTGGCCTGCGCCGGTCACCGCCACCCGCAGCGGCATGCCCACTTTGCCCATGCCAAGCTCAAGCTCTTCGGCGGTGGACTTGATGCACTCGTGGATCGCCTCGGCGCTCCAGTCGGTCAGGGCCGCCAGCTTCTCCTGTACCAGGGCCAGGGGCGCCTGGGCCACGGGGCGCAGGTGCTTCTTGGCGGCGGCTTCGTCGAAGTCGGCAAAGTCCTCGTAGTAGTAGCGGCTGCTGGCCGCCAGCTCCTTGAGGGTCTGGCTGCGCTCGGCCATCACCGGGATCAGTGCTTCCAGGCTGGGGCCGTTGCTGGCGTCGATCTTCTGATCGTCAAAGTGCCAGGCCAGGTGCTTGGCCACCTCGGCCACCGGCAGCTGCTTCATGTAGTGCTGGTTCAGCCACAACAGCTTCTCGGTGTTGAACGCCGAGGCGGACTTGTTGATCGCCTTGAGGCTGAACAGCTCAATCATCTCCGCCACGGAGAAGATCTCCTGGTCACCGTGGGACCAGCCCAGGCGCACCAGGTAGTTGAGCAGCGCCTCGGGCAGGTAGCCGTCGTCGCGGTACTGCATGACGCTGACCGCACCGTGGCGCTTGGACAGCTTGGCCCCGTCGTCGCCGAGGATCATGGAGACGTGAGCGAACTCCGGCACCGGGGCCCCCAGGGCCTGGTAGATGTTGATCTGGCGAGGGGTGTTGTTGATGTGGTCCTCACCGCGGACCACCTGAGTGATCCCCATGTCCCAGTCGTCCACCACCACACAGAAGTTGTAGGTGGGGGAGCCGTCGCTGCGACGGATGATGAGATCGTCCAGCTCGCGGTTGTCGATGGCGATGCGGCCGCGGACGTGGTCGTCAAACACCACGCTGCCCTCGGTGGGGTTCTTGAAGCGGATGACGAAGGGCGCGTCCTCGGCGTGATCCGGGTTGCCGTTGCGGCAGTGGCCGTCGTAACGGGCCTTTTCACCGTTGGCCATCTGCTGCTCGCGCAGGGCATCCACCCGCTCCTTGGAGCAGTAGCACTTGTAGGCCTTGCCCTCGGCCAGCAGCTGGTCGATCAGTTGGTTGTAGCGATCGAAGCGCTGGGTCTGGTAGTAGGGGCCCTCTTCCCAGTTGAGTCCGAGCCACTCCATCCCCTCGATGATGGCGTCGATGGCCTCCTGGGTGGAGCGCTCCAGATCGGTGTCTTCGATGCGCAGCACGAACTGGCCGCCCTGGTTGCGGGCGTAGAGCCAGGAGTAGAGTGCGGTGCGGGCGCCGCCCACGTGGAGAAAGCCAGTCGGACTGGGAGCAAATCGGGTCTTAACGGTCATGTCCTTCTCGATGTTCCAAAAAGATCGACGGCCGGTCGGCCAGTAAGCCCGCTAGTTTAGCAGCCCTGAGACGGCGCACCAATGATCTCGCTCCGGCAAATCGCACCCGTTGTTGCGCCGGAACGGGCGAATCGACCAGCGTGATCTACCCTTGGCAAAAGACGGCGGTTTGGAGGCGAGCAGATGCCTTACAACATTTCCCAATCGGCGCCCGTGGAGAGCATCGCGCTGTACCTGAAACAGATCCACGGCTACGACCTCGCCCGGGCTCAGAGTGAGGCCCAGACGGTGGTGGAGGAGTTTCGCAAGATGCAGCGTCTAGGCTACATCCGTGGCTGGTATTTCGACGAGCAGGGTCACCTGGATCTCATCCCCACCGACGATGTGCTGAGCCGTCTGGGCAACAAATAGCTTTACCTGCGTCCCGAGCAGCGCTATAAATAAACACATTGGTTTATTTATTGGATACTCGGGATGAGCCCCCACCGCGTCCTCGCCGCCACACTGCTGGTCACCCTGATCAGCGTCAGCGGCATCGCCCTGCCCTACCCCATCCTGGCCCCACTGTTTCTGGAGATGGGCCACCCCATCAGCGTGTTTTACGGGATCCCCCCCAAGCTGCTGCTGGGCGCCATCCTGGCCATCTACCCCCTGGGCATCCTGCTGGGCAGTAACGTCATCGGCGCCTGGTCTGACCGGGCCGGGCGGCGCAAGGTGCTGCAGTGGACCATGTTGGGCACCACTTTGGGCTACGCCCTCTCCGCCTGGGCGGTCAGCCGCGGTGATTTCGCCCTGTTTGCCCTCAGCCGGTTGTTGACCGGGGTATGCGAAGGCAACCTGAGCGTGGCCCGGGCCATCGCCGCCGACCTTCACCCCAAAATCGACCGCACTCGGGCCTTCTCATTGCTCAGTGCCACCACCTACGCCGGGTACCTGGTGGGCCCGGTGGTGGGCGGGCTGCTGCTGCCGTTGGGGGCCTCGGTGGCCTTCTGGGTGGGCGCCGGGGCCTGCCTGGTGGCGGTGGGGGTGATCAGCCTCAGCCTGCCCCGGGATAAGCCGGTCGCCAAACCCGGCGGTGGCCGCCACAGCCTGGCGCTGGTGGCGGATCCCAAGATCCGTCCCTTCTTTGGGCTCTACCTTTTGCTGATGCTGGCCACCAACGGGTTTTACGAGTTCTACCCGGTGTGGCTGGTGGAGTACCGGGGTTTCGACAGCATCGCCATCGCCCAGGCAACGGTGCTGCTCACCTCGGCGATGATCCTGGTGGCCACCACCGCCAGCATGGTGCTGAAGCGCCGCTTGGGGCTGGCCCCCTCGGCGCTGCTGGGAATGGGGCTGTTCAGCCTCGCCCTGGCGCTGCTGCCCCTGGGCGGCGGCCACTACGTGCTGCCCTTTATCGCCATGGGGGCCGGCATCGCCATCTACAACGCCATGCTGCCCACCTACCTGGCCGAGCGCGGGGGCGACCACGGCCAGGGGCAGCTGATGGGGCTGATGACCACCACCTTCTGCCTGGGCAACGTATTGATGGCCTTGGGCGGTTCGGTACTGGCGCTGCTGGACACCCGTTACGTTCTCTCCCTGTCGGGGTTACTGGGCCTGGCCGCCGCCTGGCAGTTTTCCCGTCACCACTACCGGCTCAACACCTGGCCAGCACCGGCCCAGGCCGAGGGCCAGTCCTGAGCCGGAAGCCACCGCAGGCGGTTTATAAGTCTTTGTATTTGTTTTTAATGCTGGCATAGTAATTGAACCGCCCCCCGATTCGCCCGGACAGACACACCGCCTATGGATCTTCGTCAGCTTCGCAACTTTGTCATGGTGGCTGAACACGCCAGCTTCACCCGCGCCGCCCGCGTCCTGGGGGTGGCCCAACCGGCGGTCAGCACCGCCATCAAGAAACTGGAAACCGATCTGGGGCTGGTGCTGCTGCACCGCCAGGATAAGCGGGTGCAGTTGACCGCCGAGGGCAACGAACTGCTGCCCCACGCCAAGGCGATCCTGGAGCGGGTGGAGCAGGCCAGTCAGGCGATGGCCCGGCTGCGGGACCTGGACCGCGGCGAGGTGCGCATCGCCCTGCCGGGGATGATCGGCTCCTACTACTTCCCGGCCCTGCTGATGGCGTTTCACCACCGCTACCCGGATCTGAAGCTGTCTTTGTGTGAGGCGGGCACCCGGGAGATCCAGGGAATGCTGGAGCGGGACGAGGTGGACATCGGCATCATCATCGAACCCACCGCCGATCAGGGGCTGGAAACCGTGCCCCTGACCCGCCAGGAGATGATCGTAGCGGTGGGGCTGGACCACCCGCTGGCCAACGAGGAGAAGATCGATCTCGACACCTTCTTCCAGCACGAGCTGGTGATGTTCAAGCCCGGCTACTACCACCGGGAGCTCATCAACAACCTGGCCAAGCACCTGGGCGTCACCCCGGACATCGCTTTTGAGACCAACCTGATTGAGCTGATCCGCAGCATCGTGCGTCAGGGTTTCGCCATCACCACGGTGCTCAAGATGGTGGTGGACCAGGATCCGGACATCAAGGCGATCCCCTTCAAGGACCCCCTCCATATGGACCTGCACGTGGGCTGGAAATCCGGCCGTGCCCTGACCCAGGCGGACCGCACTTTCCTGGACTTCCTGCTGGAGCAGAATCCCCGCTGATCAGGGCAGCAGGGTGTTGAGCATCAACTGCAGCACCAGGGCGTTGGAGATGTCCACAAAGAAGGCGTTGGCCAGGGGCAGGATCATAAAGGCCAGCGGCGCCGCGCCGTATCGCGCCACCAGGGCGTTCATATTGGCCATGGCATTGGGCAGCGCCCCCAGCCCCATCCCCATGTAACCGGCACAGAGCACCGCGCTGTCGTAGCTGCGTCCCAGCAAGGGGAAGAGCAAAAAGCGCACCATCACCAGCATCGCCAGCACCTGGGCCACCACGGTCAGCAGCATCGGCAGGGCCAGGTCCACCAGGGTCCACAACTGCATCCCCATCAGCGACATCGACAGGAACAGCCCCAGGGTGATCTCCGACAGCAGTGGCAGGGACTGCCCTTCACTGGGCGCTTCCAACCGAGGCACCAGTCGCGGCAGGGTGTTGGTCAGCACCAGACCGGCTAGCAAACAGGCGAGAAACTCCGGCAGGTTGACCCCATGGGTCCCGGCCCAGTCGGAAACGGCGCTGCCGATGATCATCCCGGCGCTGACGTACATCAGCACCACAAACATCCCCTGGCTGTCGATGCGCCGCTTGCTGCTCTCCCCCCGGGGTTTGCTGTCGAGCACCGGCTCCACCGACTTGAGTCCGTGTTTCTCAATCAGGCGCTGGGCCATGGGTCCGCCGACAATGCCCCCCATCACCAACCCCAGGGTGGCGCTGCCGATGCCGATCTCCAGGGCGTTAGTGACCCCGGCCTGGGATTCAAACACCCCGGCCCAGGCCACCGAGGTGCCGTGGCCACCGAACAGGGAAACCGAACCGAGCAGCAGCCCCTCCACCGGCTCCAGCCCGGTGGCCTGGGCCATCCCCAGCCCCACCAGGTTCTGCAGGATCACCCCGCCGACGCAGAACACCATCAGCACCGCCAGAGGACGGCCCCCCTTGCTCAGGGTATCGAGCCGTGCGGAGAGACCGATGGTGGTGAAAAAGGCCAGCAGCAGGGCGTCGCGCAGGGCCATGTCGAAGTGCAGTTCCAGCCCCCAGAACTGGTGGGCCAGCAGGGCCAGCAGCGAGGCGAACAGGCCACCGCTGACCGGTTGGGGGATGTTGTAGCGTCTCAGTACCCCAACGTAGTGGGTCAGCGCTCGTCCCATCAGCAGGACTACGATGGCGGCCAACACCGTCTCTCGCAGGGATAACTCCATAATCAACACCTTTACCGCATGCCGGTGCCTGGGCACCGGAGTGAAAACCGGCGGGCGATACTACCCCCTGCCCGAAGGCGAAAACAAATCGATTGCGGCGATTCTTTGCTCACTCCGCTCCGGGGGCGGGCCGGTTGCCGCGCTGCACGGCCGAGGTGGGGACACACAACTGGCTGTATCCCAATTACTTTTGCGGACTTAACGGCTCGGGGGTGCAGGAAGGGAAAGTATAGGAGCCGGCGGGTGCTTTTGATGGAAAAACGCGCAGTGTGGGCGCGTTCTCCCGGGTGTGGCCGAGGCCCACCCGGGAAAAGGCCAAGATCAGCTGGCGTCCGGCTGGCGCTCCGGGGCGGCCTGTTCGAAGGCGCTCAGCGCACGACAACGGGCGGTGATGGCACGGATGAGCGGATACTCGTCCAGGGGCACCTTGAAGCGCTCGGCGTTGTACACCTGGGGCACCAGGCACAGATCCGCCATGGTGACCTCGTCGCCCACGCAGAAGTCGCCGGCGGTCTGCTCCAACTGCAGCTCCAGGCCCTCAAACGCGGTCTTGATCCAGTGGTGATACCAGGCGGTTTTCTGCGCTTCGGAGACTTTCAGCTCGCCGCTGAGGTACTTGAGCACCCGCAGGTTATTGAGCGGATGGCAGTCGCTGGCGATGTTCTGGGACAGCGCCCGCACCTTGGCCCGGGCCACCGGGCCCTCCGGCAACAGGGCCGGCTCGGGGTAGGCCTCGTCCAGGTACTCCATGATGGCCAGGGACTGGTTGAGGATAAGATCGCCGTCCACCAAGGTGGGCACCAGGTGGTTGGGGTTTAGCACCCCGTAGGCGGGGTGGTGCTGCTCGCCGCCATCGCGAACCAGGTGCACCGAGCGGTGCTCAAAGGCCAGGCCTTTGTGGTGGCAGGCGATGCGAACCCGATATGCGGCGCTGGAGCGCCAGTAACCGTAGAGTGTGAGCATTAACTTTCCGTGTTGTCTGATGGACCGAACGGTTGTGGGGATACCGCGCCCCAGTCCTAACGTAGCACCATTTTGCCCGGGGAGAGAGCCCCGACTTCGGGGGCCACCAGGGCGGGGGCGACAGTACCGGGTGGCGATAGGGCCCCGGGCTTGGCGGTTCTGCTGCCGGGGGCGCTAAGGGAAGAAAAAAGCCCTGCCGGAGCAGGGCTTGGCTGGCTTAAATCACGCCGCGGCGGATCTGATCCTCTTCGATGGACTCGAACAGGGCTTTGAAGTTGCCCTCGCCGAACCCCTCGTTGCCTTTGCGCTGGATGATCTCGAAGAACACCGGGCCAATCACCGTCTGGGTGAAGATCTGCAGCAGAATGCCGTCTTTCATCGGCGCACCGTCGATCAGGATGCGCAGGTCCCGCATCGCCGCCAGGTCTTCACCGTGGCCTTCCACCCGGGCGTCCACCTTGTCGTAGTAGGTGTCCGGGGTGGGCATGAAATCCATGCCGCCAGCGCGCAGGGCCCGCACCGACTCGTAGATGTTGTCGGTGGTCAGGGCGATGTGCTGGATCCCCTCACCGTTGTACTCCCGCAGGTACTCCTCAATCTGGCTCTTGTCGTCGGAGGACTCGTTGATCGGGATGCGGATCTTGCCACAGGGGCCGGTCATGGCACGGCTCACCAGGCCGGTCAGCTTGCCCTCGATGTCGAAGTAGCGGATCTCGCGGAAGTTGCCGATGCGCTCGTAGAACCCGGCCCACTTGTCCATGTTGCCCTGGAATACGTTGTGGGTGAGGTGGTCAATTTCATAGAGCCCCTTGTCGGCACTCTTGAGGCGCTCGGCGAAATCGTCGTAGAAGACAAAATCGACGTCGTAGATGCTCTGATCGCCATAGCGGTCCACGAAGTAGAGGGTGGAGTCGCCGATGCCGTGAACGGCGGGGATGTTGAGCTCCATCGGGCCGATGTTGCCCTCAAACTCGGTGGCGCCGTTCTCCAGGGCGTTGGTTAGGGCCGCCGCGGCGTCCTTGACCCGCCAGGCCATGCCACAGACCGAGGGGCCGTGCAGCTTGGCGAACTCGGCCGCCTGGCTGTGGGGCTGGGCGTTGATAATGAAATTGATGTCGCCCTGGCGGAAGAGCCAGGCGGACTTGGAGCGATGCTTGGCGATCTCGGCAAAGCCCAGCAGGCTGAACAAGTTTTTCAGAGCGGCAATGCCCGCTTCGTCCGGGGCGGTGTACTCGACGAACTCGAACCCGTCGGTACCCAGCGGATTCCAATCCTGCTGTTCGGTATGGGCCATCTTCACTTCTCCCTAGTTGCGTTGCTTTGTTGTTATGTCAGGTAGTCTGTTTAAACAATGCGGCGGCAAGAATAAATAGCGTGACGCAGATCACGCCCCCAGGGATCAGCAAAGGGGATGTCATCCAGGCTTTACATTGGATGTCATCCCCTTTTATTTCATGCACTTAGTTTTGCTTTCGGGTTTTCCCGATGCCGTGCTCGCGCAACTTGTTGGCGATGGCGGTGTGGGACACCCCCAGCTTGCGGGCCAACTGGCGGGTGGAGGGATAGGCCGGATACAGACGGCGCAGCAAACTGGCTTCGAACTGTTTGACCGCCTCATCCAGGGTGCCCTCGAACTCCTGGTCAAAGTAGCCGAACCCCTCGGTCCAGGCGGGCAGGCGCAGCTGCTCCGGGGTCAGCTCGCCCCGCTCGTCCGCCATGGAGACGGCGCGGAAGATGGCGTTTTTCAGCTGACGCACGTTGCCGGGCCAGGCGTAGCCCTTGATGAAGTCACGACACTCTGCGGAGAGCTGGCGCAAGGGGCTGGCCAGCTGCTGGCTGTAGTGCTCCAAGAACAGCTCCGCCAGGGGCACGATGTCCGCCTTGCGCTCGCGCAGGGGCGGCAGGTGCAGGTTGAGCACGTTGATGCGGTAGTAGAGATCTTCCCGGAACTCGCCACGCTGGCACAGTTCGGAGAGGTCTTTCTGGCTGGCGCACACCACCCGCAGATCCACCCGGATCTCGGTGTCGTCCCCCACCCGGCGAAAGCATCCGTCCTGGATGAGGCGCAGCAGCTTGACCTGCAGCTGGGGGCTCATGTCCGCCACCTCGTCGAGGAACACGGTGCCGCCGTCGGCCTGCTCGATCACCCCGCGCTTGACCACCTCGCCGGGAGCCGCGCACAGGCCAAAGAGCTCGCTCTCCGCCACGCTGTCCGGCAAGGAGGCGCAGTTGATCACCACAAAGCCCTTCTCATGGCGCAGGCTGGCCTCATGGCAGGCCCGGGCCAGCAGCTCCTTGCCGGTACCGGTCTCGCCGGTGATCAGCAATGGCGCCTCCAGCTGGGCCATGCGGCGGGCCTCCGCCAGCAGCGCCTTCATCCGGTCGCTCTCCGCCAGCAGGGTGTCGAAACCGCTGATCTGATCCCGCAGGGCGTTGAACTGCTTGCCCACCCGGGCGGGGGATTTGAGCAGCACCATGGCACCGGCCAGGATGCTGGTGCCCTCCTCGTCCGGCAGGTCAATGGGCAGCACCTCTGCCAGGTACTGGCTGCCGTGAACGGTGACCCGGGTCGCCTGGGGCAACACCTCCTCCATGCCCAGCCAGCGCAGGAAGGAGAAGCCCTGCACCCAGTTGGCCACCGGCTCCTCCAGCACCTGGTCCCGGGGCAGCCCCAGCACCGAGAGAATGGAGTCGTTGGCCATGGAGATGCGGCCTTTGAGATCGATGGCAAAGATGGGGTCCGGCAGGGTACGCAGCAACGCCTCCATGGCGTAGTGCTCACGCTCCGAGGGCATATAGGGGACGGTACGCACGTCGGTGACGCCGGGGATCTTGCGGATCATCGGCATCAGGACTTGAAGCTCTTCAAAACTGGGGGCGGGGATCTGCAGGTAGACGTACCCCTCGCTGCCCGCATCGATGGCGTTGATGTTGATCCCGTGCTTTTCCAGCACTTCGAGGATTTCGCGGGCCAGACCGATACGATCGTGACAGCTTACTTGTAGACGCATTGCTTGCCCTTCCTGTTGTTATAGTTCCGTTATCTTGGTCGGGATGGGCTGATGATACTGCAAAAAGGCCGCTCTGCCACGGCAAATTCTTCGCAAAAAGCCCGCCGGGCGGCGGGCTTGGAAGGGTCACTCGGCCATCAGGGCGTCGGTCTTGGCCGCCATGATGAAATCGTTTCTGTGCAGACCGCCGATGGCGTGGGTCCACCAGGTGACGGTCACCTTGCCCCACTCCAGCAAGATCCCCGGGTGGTGGAACTCCGCCTCCGCCAGCTCCGCCACCTGGTTGCTGAAGGCCCAGGCCTGCTTGAAGTTTTTGAATTTGTAGACCCGTTCCAGCTGGAGGACGCCGTCCCGCGCCGGGGCGGCCCAGTCCGGCAGCTCCTTCATCAGGCTGGCCAGCTCGTCGTCGCTGACTTTGGGGGCGTCCGCCTGACAGGCCTCGCAGGTCATTTTGCTCAGTTCGCTCATTGCACTTCCCTTAGCTTGCTTGTGGTTTGGGGGGAAACTTGGGTTCAAACAGCCCCAGGGCCATCGCCTCTTGCACCAGGGCCATCAGGTCCATCTCGGCCATGGCGAACAGGTCGTCCACCTGGTCCAGGACGTAGTAGATGGGCTGCATGATGTCGATGCGGTAGGGGGTGCGCATGGCATCCAGCACCGACATCGGCTGGTGTTCCGGCTCGCCGGAGAGGGCGTACAGGGTTTCGCCGGGGCTGGAAAGAATGCCACCGCCGTAGATCCGCTGACCCTGGGGGGTGTTGACCAGGCCAAACTCCACGGTAAACCAGTAGAGGCGCGCCAGGTAGACCCGCTCCTTGGGGCTGGCCGCCAGGCCGAGCTTACCGTAGGTGTGGGTAAAGTGGGCGAAGGCCGGGTTGGTCAACAGGGGACAGTGGCCGAAGATCTCATGGAAGATGTCCGGCTCCTGCAGGTAATCAAACTCCTCGCGGCTGCGGATGAAGGTGGCCACGGGAAACTGCTTGTTGGCCAGCAGCTCGAAGAAGCGCTCGAAGGAGATCAGCGCCGGCACCTGGGCGGTGCGCCAGCCGGTGGCCGCCTCCAACACCGCGTCCACCTCCGACAGCTGGGGGATGCGATCCTGGGGCAGGTTCAATGCCTCCAGGCCGGCAACGAACTCGTCACAAGCCTTGCCCTGGATGCAGGCCAGCTGGCGGCTGACAAGCTCGCTCCAGATCCGGTGCTCCTCATCGGTGTAGTGGATAAACCCCTGGGCATCCGGTTGCCTGGCCTGGTACTGGGTGCCTTTCATTCTGTCTCTCCCAACGCTTCCTGTTCAGTATGACCCTGGCCGACGTCTGGCAGTTCATCCAGCGCCTGTTTGAGATCCGCCAGGATATCCTCGATGTGCTCCAAACCCACCGCCAGGCGGACCAGGTTATCGCCGATCCCCGCCGCTGCGCGCGCCTCGGCGCTGTAGGGGCTGTGGGTCATGGACGCCGGGTGTTGCACCAGGGACTCGGCATCCCCCAGGCTGACCGCCAGGGTGAACAGGCGCAGCCGGTTGACGAAGGTCATGGCGGTGTCGAAATCCCCCGCTAGCTCCAGCGCCAGCACGCCGCCGGCGCCGCTCATCTGGCGACCCAGCAGGCGATGGCCGGGGTGGCTGGAGAGGCCCGGGTAGTGCACCTTGCGCACCTTGGGGTGGGCTTCCAGAAAGTGGGCCACCGCCATGGCGTTGTCGCAGTGCCGCTCCATGCGCAGGGCCAGGGTTTTGAGGCCCCTAAGAATCAGCCAGGCGTCGTGGGGGGACAGGATGGCGCCGAAGTCCTTGCGGATCCCGTTGCGCAGCGGGGTCATCAGTTCGGTGCGACCGCAGACGATCCCCGCCACCACGTCACCATGGCCATTGAGGTACTTGGTGGCGCTGTGCAGCACCAGGTCCACCCCGTGGCGCAGCGGACGCTGCAGCAGGGGCGTCATAAAGGTGTTGTCCACCACCGTCAGCACCCCTTTGCGCTTGGCCAGGGCGACGATGGCGTCCAGATCGTACACCGCCAAATGCGGGTTGACCGGGGTTTCCAGGAACAAGACCCGGGTGTCGGCGGTCATCGCCGCCTCCACCGCATCCAGGTCGCTGAAGTCCACCTGGGTGCTCTGAATGCCGAGCCGCGGCAGCTGCTCGGTAATGAGGGCATGGGTGCAGCCATAGAGGCCGGTGGCGGCCACCAGATGATCCCCCGCCTGAAGCAGGGTCAGCAGGGCGGCGGACACCGCCCCCATGCCGCTGCCGAAGGCCACCGCTTCATCGGCGCCCTCCAGCAGGGCCAGGCGACGCTCAAGCTCGTCGGTGGTGGGGTTGCCCAGACGGGTGTAGATGGGCCCCGCCTGCTCACCGCCGAAGCGGGCACCGCCGGTCTGGCAGTCGGGAAACACGAAGGTGGCGGATTGGTACAGTGGGGTGGTGAGACTCCCCTGTTCGTCCCTTACGTGACCGCCGTGGATCACGCAGGTGCTTTGGTGCTTAAACGCAGCCATGTTGCTTAACTCCCCTTGATACTTCGTCCGCCAGTGATTGTTTTTTAGGGGCGGATCTGTCGGTCTAACATATACGCAGACCGGGGAAGGCAAACTCTGTGACCACGATCACACTGCCGTTTGGCTGTAAATTATTGGTTACAACGGTGGCGTCTTCTCTTGCTCCTGGCGGCGTCGCACCGAGGCCAGGGCATCGGCAGAGACCCGGGTCAGCTCCTTCAACAGCCGACTTTGTACCGTCAGCAGCGGCGGCCTAGGCCTGGCGTCAAACGGCAGGGGTCGGCACTGGGCCATGGCGGCGTACCCCAGCCGGGCGGTGAGCAGCCCTGCCCCCAGCCCCTGGGCCACCCGGGCGGACAGCTTGCCGGTCAGCTCCGCCGACATCATCTGGGTGCCCAGATCCAGCGCCAGCTCGCTGCCCCCGGCGTAGAGCAGGTTCTGCAGAATCTTGCGCACCAAGGCCACTCGTCCCCAGTAACCGGGCTCAATGCCGTAGATCCGCGCCACTTCATCCAGCATCGCCTGGTTGCGCCACAGCATCAGTGCCATGTCCAGCGCCGCCATGGGGCTGGCGGCCAGCAGCAGACTGGCCTGGGCGGAGTAACGGTAGATGCACTCCTGGGCCAGCTCGTCCTGGGCCCCCAGCACGGTGATCTCATACAGGCGCAGCCGCTCGGCGTCACTGTGGTGGTCCTGCAGCTGTTGCTGGTATTGCTGCCACTGGGGCGCAAAGCGCTCGGGCAACTGGGCCTTCAATGCCTCGGTCACCGAGTCCGCCTCCCCCTGCTGCTGGCTCTGGCCAATACGGGCCCCCACCTGGCGCAGCTGCTCGCTGCGCTTGAGTTGGCGCAAACGGCGCCACTCGCGCCACAGCCCTCGCCCCAGCCAGACTCCGGCCAGACCAAAGGTGGCGGCGTAGAGGCCAAACAGCGCCGGGCTGCGCTGCCAACTGTCCCACAGGGTGAGGCCGCCCTCCACCAGCAGAAGCAGGGCAAGGAAGCCCAGCAGCACCGTGCCCCAGCGACGACCGCGCCGAGGTGGCTCAACCACCTCCTCCGGCGGAGGGGTCATGCTTTGCCACTGCTCCGGAGCCCACTCCTGGGCGGGTTTCAAGGCCACCGGCTCCGGGTGGGCGTCGGGGGTAAACTCCCGAGAGGGTTTCAGTTCGCTCATCGCATCTTGTCTCCCAACAGCCACTGCAGCAGGTGATCCATGCGGATGTGGGGCATGGGCCCATCCCCCGGCTCCGGGGGCGCCAGGGGCACGAAATCAAACCCCTGCTGCTGCCAAAACGCCGGGGGCGGCAGGCGATCCGGCACTTCGCCGGGAAAGCGCATCAGCGCCTGCCCCTGACTGTCCCGACCGCGGATCACCGGCACCGGGCCTCGGCCGTCGTCCACCTGGCCCTGTTCGCTGGCCCGGATGGCGCTGAGCACCATGGTTTCCACCGCCCCGCCAGCGAAACGCACCTGGCGCTGGGCCTCCCCCATCAGACTGTGGGTCAGGCTGAGCAGGCGGGGGTGCTGCTCCACGGTCAGGTGATCCGCCTTGGTGGCGGCAAACAACAGCTTGTCGATCTGGGGCCGAAACAGCCGCCGCAGCAGCGAGCCGGGGCCATAGCGAAAACTGTCCAGCACCCCCTTGAGCGCCGCTCCCATCTGTTCGACCTGCATCCGACCCTGGTTGAGGGCGGTAAGGCTGTCCACCAGCACCACCTGGCGGTCGAAACGGGCGAAATGGTCCCGATAGAAGGGTTTGACCACCTGTTCGCAGTAGGCGTCGTAGCGCTCCTGCATCAGCGCCACCAACTCCGCCTCCTGCTCCAGCTGCGCCGGGGCCAGCGGGTAGAAGGCGATCACCGGGGTGCCGGCCAGCTCTCCGGGCAACAGCGCCCGGCCCGGTTGCAGCAAAGTGGCGCCTTGCTGTCTAAGCACACCCAGCAGTTCGCCGTACTCCTGTGCCAGCGCGGCCACCGCCGCTTCATCGGCGCCCGATTGGGCGGCCACTGCCTGGCGCCAGTCGGCGCTGGTGGCGGCCCAGAGCCCTTCGCTCAGCCACTGCCAGCTCTGCTCACACCACTGGCGATAGCTTTGGGACAGCATCGGCAGGTCCAGCAGCCACTCGCCGGGATAGTCCACCAGGTCCAGGTAGAGGGTCACGCTCTCCTTGAGCTGTCGCTTGAGCCCGCGACCGGGTCGGTAGCGCAGGGCCAGGCGAATCTCGCTGATGCCCCGGGTGGAGGGGGGCCACTGGGGCGGTGCCCCGCGCAGGTGCGCCATCGCCTGCTCGTAGTCGAAGGGGGCCAGGGTCAGATCCGGCTGGCGAGCCCGCTGGGCCCCCAGCCAACGTCCCTCGGCCAGCACCTCCCACATCGGCAGGTGATCCCGTTCGGCGTGCAGCAACTGGTGCACCAAGGCGGTGATAAAGGCGGTTTTCCCGGCGCCGGACAACCCGGTGATCCCCACTCTCAGGTGCTGGTCCAGGCCCCGGTGGGCCCACTCTTCCAGCTTGTGTCCCCAGGCTTTGACCCGGGGTTTGAGACGGTGGGAAGTGGCAGAAAGGTGTTGGGTCATAGAGAAAAGATAGGCGGGAGCCCGATTCGGGCTCCCGCTGAGGGCTTATTTGAGGTTGTCGATTTCACGTTTGAGGCTGTAGGAATCGGAGGTCACGTGCTGTTCCAGTCGACGCAGCCTCAGCTCCAGTGAGCGAAAGCGGGTGCCGATCTCCCGGATCGCCTGGCGGGGGGACTCCCCGGCCTGCCAGATCTTGGTTTTCAGCTCAGACCTGTGGTCCATCCGCATGGGCGGTTTCTTGTCCAGAAGCACCCAGGCCACGATGTAGAGCAGCAACGCGAAGCTGAAGACACCGGTCAGGATGATGGCCGACAGCACCACAATCCGCACCAGCCAGACCTCGAGGTTGAAGTGCTCGGCGATGCCGGCGCAAACGCCGGCCACCTTGCCCTGCTCCGGGATCCGATACAGCTCTTTCTTAGCTTTATGACTCATGTTTGCTCCTCCACTCCGGCGATTCGGCATCCAGGATCCGTTCCAGGGTCTCGATCCGATCCGCCATCTTGTCGGCCCGCTGAAGCAGGCCATTCAACTGCTGATACTCCTCTTCGGTCAGCCCCTGGCTGATCTGCTTCTTGCTACGGTAGTGCAGAATCAGCCAGATGGGTGCCACGATGACCATAAACACCAACAGTGGCGCGACAAGCAGTGCAATCAGATCTTCCATAGTCGAATCCCCCTATCGTCCGTCGCTCAAGATTTCTTCTTGGCCATTTTCTTCTTCATGGCCTCCAGCTCCTGGTTCACCTTGTCCTCGGCTTCCAGGGCGGCAAACTCATCTTCCAGGGTGCGGGCCTGGCCCAGGTCGTAGGACTCCACTTCCGCCTCCAACCCTTCGATGCGACGTTCGTACTGTTCGAACTTGTTCATCGCCTGGTCGATCTTGGAGGAATCCAGCTGGCGCTTCACATCCAGGCGGGAAGACGCAGTCTGCGTACGCATGATGATGGTCTTCTGCCGGGCGCGGGCGTCATTGAGCTTCTCCTGCAGCTGGCCAATCTCCTCTTTGAGTCGCTCAATCTGCTCCTCGATGTTGACCAGCTCCCCTTTCAGGGCTTCCACCAGTTCGGCGGCCTTCTGCTTCTCCGCCAGGGCGGCCTTGGCCAGATCTTCCCGGCCCTTGTTCAGGGCCAGCTCGGCCTTGGCCTGCCACTCGCCGACTTGACGCTCGGCGCGTTCGACGCGACGCAGCATCTCCTTCTTCTCGGCCAGCACCTTGGCGGAGGTGGAGCGCACTTCCACCAGGGTGTCTTCCATCTCCTGAATGATCAGGCGAACCATTTTTTCCGGATCCTCGGCCTTGTCCAGCAAGGCGCTGAGGTTGGAATTCACAATATCTGCAAAGCGAGAAAAGATACCCATAATGTGTTCCTCAATTGTTGATATGCCCTCGGACCAACAACAATCAGATTCCGTGCCAACTCGAATATTAGTCGTAGGTTATTGTTAGGTAAGTATTTTTACAAGCTGTTTATTTTTGCCCTTGGGCTGCCTATCATGGAAACCACCACATATTAGCCAAACTCACCACATCAGGGACCGATGCCAAATCCTCACCAACACGACAACCTGATCGGCCAGTCCACCAGCTTCCACGAAGTGCTGGACCATGTCTCCAAGGTGGCGCCCCTCAACAAGCCGGTGCTGATCATCGGTGAGCGTGGCACCGGTAAGGAGCTGATCGCCGAGCGCCTGCACTTCCTGTCCAGTCGCTGGGACCAGCCCTATCTCAAGCTCAACTGTGCGGCGCTGAATGAAAACCTGCTGGAAAGCGAGCTGTTCGGCCACGAGTCCGGCGCCTTTACCGGCGCCAGCAAGCGCCACGAGGGTCGCTTCGAACGGGCGGACAAGGGCACCCTGTTTCTGGATGAGTTGGCCAACACCTCCGGGCTGGTGCAGGAGAAGCTGCTGCGGGTGATCGAGTATGGCGAGTTCGAGCGGGTGGGGGGCAGCCGGACCGTGCGCTCCGACGTGCGCCTGATCTGCGCCACCAACGAGGATCTGCCGGCCCTGGCGGAGCGGGGGGAGTTTCGCGCCGACCTGCTGGATCGCCTGGCGTTCGACGTCATCACCCTGCCCCCGTTGCGGGAGCGGCCCGAGGACATCCTGATGCTGGCGGAGCATTTCGCCATCCAGATGACCCGCCAGCTGGAGCTGGAGCTGTTTGCCGGCTTCACCGAGCGAGCCCGCCGCACCCTGATAGACTACCCCTGGCCCGGCAACATCCGGGAGCTGAAAAACACCGTGGAGCGCAGTGTCTACCGCCACAACAACGCTCAATTGCCGGTGCATGAGATTATCCTGGATCCCTTCGACTCCCCCTGGCGGCCCAACGGCTCGGTGCGAACCCGGGACCAGCGCCCCGCCGAGACCGAATCCCGTGCCCCTGAGGCGGCGCCCAGCACCGGTGCCGCCGCCCCGGTGGCCAGCGAGGGCCCCAGCCTGCCCCTGGATTTCAAGGAAACCTGCCAAGCTTACGAGGTCCAGATCCTCAAGCAGGCCCTGGTGCAGAGCCAGTACAACCAGAAAAAGTCGGCGGAACTTCTGGGACTGACCTACCACCAGCTGCGGGGGATCCTGAAAAAGTACGACCTGCTGGGCAATGAGGTTTGAGCTGGATCTAGGCCCTTGCTAGACTAGGCGGATCAAGGCGTTGTGAATTGAAATCATGGCAAAATTACGGCTGTTGTCGATGCTTGCTGGGGCCCTGGCACTGTTGTCAGGCTGCGGCGGCGCTGCGGTGGATCCCCAGGGGCTGGTGTACTGCTCCGAAGGGGATCCGGACAGCTTCAATCCGCAACTGACCACCTCGGGCACCAGCGTCGACGCCAGTGCCAAGCAACTCTACAACCGGCTGCTGCGTTTCGACGCTCAAAGCGGTGAACTGGTGCCGGACCTGGCCACCGACTGGCAAGTCAGCCGAGACGGCCTGGAGGTGCGCTTCTCCCTGCGGGAATCCGTCGCCTTCCACCAAACCGACCGCTTTACCCCCAGCCGACACTTCAACGCCGACGACGTGATCTTCAGCTTCGAGCGGATGCTGGATGCGGATCACCCCTACCATGGCATCGGCGGCGGCCGTTACCCCTACTTCCAGGGCACCGGGCTCAACAAGCAGATCAAAGCGGTGCACCGCTACGGCGACCACGACGTGGTGTTCGAGCTCCACTACGCCAGTGCCAGCTTCCTCTCCGAACTGGCCACCGACTTTGCGGTGATCCTCTCCGCCGAATACGGTCAGCGGATGCTGGAGGCCAGCACCCCGGGCCTGCTGGACAGCCAGCCGGTGGGCACCGGCCCGTTCAAGCTCTCCCGCTATCAGCGCAACCACTACATCCGTTACCTGCGTCACGATGCCTACTGGCAGGGGCCGGTGGCCCTGGAGCAGCTGGTGTTCGACATCACCCCCCACAGCACCGCGCGTCTGATCAAGCTGATTGGCGGCGACTGCGACGTGGCCGCCCTGCCCCAGGTGACCGAACTGTCGGTGATCCAGCAATACGACGACCTGGCGGTGGACACCCGGCCGGGGATGAACGTCGCCTTCTGGGCCTTCAACAGCCAGAAGCCGCCCCTGAGTGACCCTCGGGTGCGTAAGGGCCTGGCCATGGCGGTGGACCAGCGCCGTATTCTGGCGGCGGTGTACCACAATACCGCGGTGGCCAGCCGCGGGCTGCTGCCCCCCATCTCCTGGGCTTACGACAGTCAGCTCGAGCTGCCACCCCACGATCCGGATCAGGCCCGAAGGCTGCTGGAGGAAGCGGGGGTGGATGCCCTCAGCATGGACATCTGGGCGATGCCGGTGGGCCGAATTTACAACCCCAACGCCATCAAGATGGCGGAGCTGATCCAGCAGGACCTGGCGGTCATCGGTGTCCAGAGCCGCATCGTCAGTTACGATTGGAACGTCTTCGTCAACCGCCTGGGCTACGCCGAGTACGACTCGGTACTCATCGGCTGGAGCGCCGACAACTACGACCCGGACAACTTCTTTACCCCCCTGCTCAGCTGCGAAGCCTTGCTGTTCGGCTCCAACCGGGCCCGCTGGTGCGACGCCGAGTTCGATGCCCTGATGCAGGCGGCTCGCCAGGAGAGTGATCAGGCCACCCGTCGTCAACTCTACCGCCAGTTGGAGCTGACCCTGCGACAGCAGATGCCGCTGCTGCCCCTGGCCCACGCCAGCCGCACCCTGGGTCGCCAACGTCACTGGCAAGGGGACATGCTGCACACCACCGGCGGCATCGACTTTTCCGCCGTGGCCAAGGAACCCTGATGCACACCTACCTGCTGCGCCGCTTCAACCTCTTTGTGCTGACCACCCTGGTGCTGCTCGGCCTGCTCTACGCCGCCACCCTGGCGATGCCCGGCGATCCCATCACCAACCTCAGCGGCATCGACCAGCCGACCCTGGCGGAGGAAGCAGCCGTGATCCGCGAGTACCGGCTGGAGCACTCCCTGGCCAGCGGTTACCTGGCCTACGTGCAAAAGCGCCTCAGCGGCGATCTCGGCCTGTCGATGAACTCCGGAGAGCCGGTGATCTCCGAAATTGCCGTCCACCTGCCCGCCTCGCTGGAGCTGGCGGCCTTCGCCATGGCCCTGGCCCTGCTGGTGGGGATCCCCTTTGGGATCCTCGCCGCCAGTCGACGTGGCCCCCTGGCCAAGATCCTCTGGGGGCTCACCCTGCTGGGCTTCTCCCTGCCGGTGTTCTGGCTGGGGCTGCTGCTGATGCTCACCTTTGGCATTCAGCTGGACTGGCTGCCACCGTCTGGGCGATTCAACCTGCTCTACGACGTGCCCGACCGCACCGGCTTCTTGCTGCTGGATGTTCTGCTCTCCGGCGAGCCCTGGCGCGGCGCGGCCTTTCTCGATGCCCTGAACCACCTGTGGCTGCCCGCCATCGTTCTGGCCACCCTGCCCGCCACCATCATTGTCCGCACCATCCGGGTGGCGATGCTGGCGGAGCTGGACAAGAACTACATCCGCGCCCTGACCGCCCGGGGGGTGCATCGGATGCGCCTGGTGCTGTTCCACGCCCTGCCCAACGCCATGGCCCCCCTGTTCCGCACCCTGAGCCTGCAGATCGGCACCCTGGCCTCCTCCGCCATCATCGTCGAGGCGATCTTCTCCTGGCCCGGGTTGGGCAACTGGGTGCTCTCCGCTTTGCGTCAGAGCGACTTTACCGCCCTGCAGGGGGGGATCCTGGTGATCTCCCTGTTCATCATCGTGCTGGGGATCCTGATGGAGATCCTCCAGGCACTGCTCAACCCCATCAGTCGGAAAGCGATCCATGGCTAATCCTCAGCTCTACCACGAGGACAAGATCCCCTCACCCTGGCACCTGATCTGGCAACATTTCGCCAATCGTCCCACCGCCATGCTGGGGCTTTGGTGCCTGACCCTGGTGGTGCTGCTCTCGGTGTTTGGCCCCTTATTGGCCCCCTACGAGCCGGAGTACCAGGCCAGCGAAGCGCTGCTGATGCCCCCCTCATGGCACGCGGAGGGCTCAGTGGAGTACTTCCTCGGCACCGACGACCTGGGCCGGGACATCTTCTCCCGCTTGCTGCACGGCGCCCACCTCACCTTCGGCTACGCCGCCCTGATTGTGCTGGTGGCCCTGGTGGCCGGCTTTTTGATCGGCGCCCTCTCTGGCATGAGCGTGGGCCTCAAATCCTCGGTGCTGGGCCACCTGATGGACGCCCTGCTCTCCCTGCCCTCGGTGGTGCTCGCGCTGCTGATCGCCGCAGTCCTAGGCCCGGGACTGGACAACGTGTTCTGGGCGGTGGGACTGGCACTGCTGCCGGGCTTTATCCGCGCCGTGCACAACGCGGTGCACGACGAGATGCAGAAGGAGTACGTGATGGCGGCCCGGCTCGACGGCGCCAGCCGCTGGCAGCTGTTCCGCTACGTGATCCTGCCCAACGTCACCGACGCCATCGTGGTGCAGACCACCCTGGCCTTCTCCAACGCCATCCTCGACATCGCCGCCCTGGGTTTCCTGGCCCTGGGCGCCCAGGCCCCCTCGCCAGAATGGGGCGCCATGGTCAACCAGGGGCTGGACAACGTCCTCAGTGCCCCCTGGACGGTGACCATGCCGGGGCTGGCCATCCTGCTCTCGGTACTGGCCGCCAACCTGGTGGGTGACGGCCTGCGCCAGGCGATTGCAGAGGAGCGCGGCTGATGCCCCTGTTGGACATTCGCAACCTCACCATCGAGCTGGACACCCCCCACGGCCGCATGCTGGCGCTGGATCGCTTCAGCCTCAAGCTGGCGGAGGGGGAGATCCACGGCCTGGTGGGCGAGTCGGGTTCCGGCAAAAGTCTTTTGGCCAAGGCGATCCTCGGCATTGCCGACCGCCGCACCCACGTCCGGGCTGACCGGCTCAGCTGGAACGGCCAGAACCTGCTGGAGATGACCACCGCCCAGCGCCGGGCCCTGATGGGTCGGGAGATCGCCATGATCTTCCAGGAGCCGGCCTCGAGCCTGGATCCCTCGGCGCGGATTGGTGCCCAGCTGCTGGAGGCGATGCCGGAGCCCGAGGGGGAGCGCTGGTGGCTGCCCAAGCGAGCGGCCCGCCGGGCCCACGCCATTCGCCTGCTGCATAAGGTGGGGGTCAAACACCACACCAAGGTGATGAAAGCCTTCCCCTGGGAGCTGACCGACGGTCAAGCCCACAAGGTGATGCTGGCCATGGCCCTGGCGCACCAGCCCAAGTTGCTGATCGCCGATGAGCCCACCACCGGCCTGGAGACCGCCACCCAGGCCCAGATCTTCCGATTGCTGGCCAAGATGAACCAGCTGCGGGGCGTCGCCATCCTGCTTATCAGCCACGACCTGGAGTCCGTGGCCCGCCTGGCCAACCGCATCAGCGTGCTCTACTGCGGCCAGCTGATGGAGTCGGGCCGAGCCAAGCAGCTACTGAAGCAGCCGATGCACCCCTACACCCAGGCCCTGATCCAAAGCTCCCTGACCACCCGCAGTAAACTGGAGGCCAAGGCGCCGCTCTCCACCCTGCCCGGCGCCGTGCCCCCCATGCACCACCTGCCGGTGGGCTGCCGGCTGGGGCCCCGCTGCCCTTACGCGCGTAAGGAGTGCGTTCAGCCGCCGCGGATCCGCACCCAGGTGGGCCAGGCGTTCCGCTGCCACTACCCGCTCAACCCGCTCAAGAAGGAGCCCCAGTCATGACCCCGCTGCTGCAGGTACGGGAGCTGCACAAGCGCTTCCAGGTGGGGGCCTGGTGGCGCCGCCAGTACCAAACCGCGCTCTCCCCCATCTCCTTTGATCTGGAAGCGGGTCAGACCCTGGCCTTTGTCGGCGAAGCGGGCTCGGGCCGCACCACCCTGGCGCGGATCCTAACCGGCGCCCAGGCCCGCACCGGGGGGCAGATCCTGCTGGACGGCCAGGAGCTGACCACCCGCAACTACAAGCAGCGCAGCCGGATGATCCGGATGATCTTCCAAGACCCCACCACCTCGCTAAACCCCCGCCTGCGCATCGGCGAGCAGCTGGAGGAGCCGCTGCTGTTCAACACCCCCATGGACCAGGAGTCCCGCCGGGCGGCGGTGGAAACCGCGCTGACCCGGGTGGGCCTGTTGCGGGAGCACGCGGATTTCTACCCCCACATGCTGGCCCACGGCCAACGCCAGCGCATCGCCATCGCCCGGGCGATGATGCTGGAGCCGAAGATCATCGTCGCCGACGAGGCCTTCACCGGGCTGGACACCTCGATCCGCGCTCAGTGCATCAACCTGCTCTTGTCACTGCAAAAGGAGCTGGGGCTGGCCTACGTGCTGATGTCCCACGACCTGGGCCTGGTGCGCCACGTGGCGGACCGGGTGATGGTGATGAAATCCGGCCAGGTGGTGGAGGAGGGCCCCACCCGTCAGGTGTTTGATGACCCCCAACACGAGTACACCCGCCGTCTTTTAGAGGAGCAGCTGCTGCGCAGCGAACGCTAGAAACGACAAAGGGAGCGCAGTGCGCTCCCTTTTCGTATGGGTCGGCGGGCTTAGCCCTCCAGGCTGATCACCTCGAAAGGCACCTGGGGATCCACGTCGGCCTCGTAATCCACTCCGTCCAGACCGAAACCGAACAGGCTCAAAAACTCCTCCTTGTACTCCACGTAGTCGGTGAGCTCCTTGAGGTTGTCGTCTGTCAGCTGCGGCCACAGCTCGCGGCAGTGGCGCTGGATGTGCTCCTGAAGCTCCAGATCGTCCAGGCGCAGACGGTTCTGCTCGTCGGTCTGGGCCGCGCTGCCATCAGCCTTGTAGAGGCGTTCGTTGAACATGCGGTAGATCTGCTCGATGCAGCCCTCGTGCACGCCCTCTTCACGCATTTTCTTGAACACCATGGCGATGTACAGGGGCATCACCGGAATGGCGGAGGAGGCCTGGGTCACCACGGACTTGAGCACCGCCACGTTGGCGCCGCCACCGATGCCGGCCAGATGGCTGTCCAGGGCCGCGGCGGCGCGGTCCAGGTCCTTCTTGGCTTCGCCCAGGGCGCCGTGCCAGTAGATGGGCCAGGTGATCTCGGTGCCGATGTAGCTGTAGGCCACGGTGCGGCAGCCTTGGGCCAGCACGCCGGCCTCGGACAGGGCCTGGATCCACAGCTCCCAGTCCTGACCGCCCATCACGGTGATGGTGTCCTGCACCTCCTGCTCATTGGCCGGCTCGATGCTGGCTTCGAACAGGGTGTCCTTGTTGGTGTCCACCGCGGTGGCGGTGTAGGTCTGGCCCATGGGCTTGAGGGAGGAGCGCACCAACTCGCCGCTGTCGGGCAGCTTGCGCACCGGAGATGCCAGGGAGTAGACCACCATGTCCACCTGGCCCAGGTCCGCCTTGATCACCTCAATCGCCTTGCGCTTGGCCTCGTGGGAGAAGGCGTCGCCGTTGATGCTCTTGGCGTACAGGCCCGCCTCATGGGCGGCCTTGTCAAAGGCAGCGGCGTTGTACCAGCCGGCGGTGCCGGGCTTCTTCTCGGTGGCCGGCTTCTCGAAGAACACGCCCAGGGTGGCAGCGCCGCCGCCGAAGGCGGAAACGATGCGGGAGGAGAGGCCGTAACCGCTGGAGGAGCCGACCACCAGCACCCGCTTAGGGGCGTTGGCGATGGGGCCCCGTTGCTGGGTGAAAGCGATCTGGTCCCGCACGTTCTTCTCGCAGCCCACCGGGTGGGTGGTGGTGCAGATGAATCCACGGATTTTCGGCTTGATGATCATGTCGTAATTCCCTTAGTTCGGCCGTCGGCCAGGCGACGGGTCCGCTGAGACCCCCAGATCGGGGCCCCTCTGAATTGAGCTTGAGCGCAAGGTTAACCCAGAACCCCGGCTCTCTTGAAGCCAAAGCCAGGTGATCCGACCATCCCGCTCAGGCACTTAATACAAAAACGGCGGCCCGAGGCCGCCGTTTGAATCACCAGGGAACCCTTACTGGGTCACCGGCTGGTTGTCCAGGTAGCGGATCTCCGCTTCCGCGCGCAGGCTGTCCACCAGCGCCCGGTAGTCCGCTTCGCTCATCTGCTGGGCCAGGCGGCCCTTGAGCGCTTCGTTCTGACCGGCCTCTGCCGCGCCTTCGCTGACCCGGTTCAGGGCCACCACGGCGATGTCGCCGCTGGGCAGACGGTAGTGACCGTACACGGCCGCGCCTTCGGTGGGCTTGGGCATCTTGAACACCTCCTGCACCAGGGTGGGATCCAGCTCCGGCTGACCGAAGCGACCCAGTTCGGCCACGGCGATCACCCCTTCCGGGGCGGTGCCGGCCTGCCAGGCGGCTTCCACCGCTTCGGCCTGGGCCTGGGCCTTCTCACTGGCCTGCTCCACCACCAGCTGGTCGCGGATCATCGGGGCCACGTTCTCCAGCGGCTCGGTCCCGGCGGCCTGGTGCTCTTTGACACGCAGTACCAGGATGTGGCCGTTGTCGATCTGCACCACCTCGGAGTTCATGCCGTCGAGCAGCACGGTATCGGAGAAGGCGGCAGCCAGGGCGCGGGGGTTATCCAGCGGCGCCGGGGCGTTCATGCGGTTGAACAGCGCGGTGCTCTTCACCTCACCGCCCACGGCTTGCGCGGTCTCCACCAGGCTGTCCGGCACTTCGAAGCTGACGTCCGCCAGCTGCTGCTGCAGGCTGTAGAACTCGGACTGGGCCTTGTCGTTCTGCAGAGTTTGCAGAATGCTGGCCTTCACCTCTTCGAAGGGGCGCTGGGTGGCGGCTTCCACGGCCTTGGCGTGGACGATCTGGTAACCGTAGTCGGTCTTGATCACCTCGGAGGTGCCACCGGCTTCCAGGGCAAACAGCGCCTGGTCGAAGGCTTCGTCCATCTGACCCGGGGTCATCCAGTCCAGCTCACCGCCGTTTTCTGCGGTGAAGCTGTCGTCGGAGCTGTCAGCGGCAACGGCGGCAAAGGCTTCGCCACCGCGTACGCGGGCCAGGGCGGCCTCGGCACGGGCCTGGGCATCATCCCCTTCAAACAGCATGTGGGCCGCCAGACGGCGCTCCGGCTGCTGGTAGGCGTGAGCCTGGGACTGGTAGAAGGCCTGGGCCTCCTCGTCGGTCACGGTAACGTCCTTGGCCAGATCGGCCACCGCCAGTTCCACGTACTCCAGCGCCACCTGCTCGGCGGTGGCGAAACGGGCCAGGTTGTCCTGGTAGTACTGAGCCACGGCCTCGTCGCCGACCTCGATGCCGGCGTTGAAGTCGGCCTGGGAGAGCACCACGTAATCGATGTCGCGGGTCTGCTGCTGCAGGGCGGTCAGGGAGGCCACTTCGGCAGGAGTAACAAACTCGCTGCCCAGCAGGCCCAGCATCAGCTGCTGACGGCTCATGTCACGACGCATCATGTCCCGCAGCTGCACGCCGGACAGGTTGTTCTGGCGCAGCACCGCCTGGTAACGGTCGTTGTCGAAACGACCGTCCACCTGGAACTCTTCCATGGCGACGATGGCTTGCTGGATCTGGGCGTCGGACACCCGCAGGCCCAGGGCCTGGACCTTCTGGTCAATCAGGCGCTCGGCGATAAGACGGTCCAGCACGCTCTGGCGCAGGCCGGCCATGTAGCCGGGATCCGCCGCCAGGGTGTCGAACATCTCACCCAGCTGGGCGCGCATGCGGCCCTGTTCATTTTGGAAAGCCTGGTCCAGGTCGTAGCGGGAGATCTCTTCCCCATTCACTTCGGCGGCCAGCATCTCTGCATTGCTGCCCAGGTAGCTGTACACGCCGGTCAGGGCGAACGACAGGATCACTGCCCCAAGGATGATCTTGGCGGCCACTCCCTGTGAGCCTTCACGGATCTTTTCTAACATCGACCTTCTCTTAATTCGAATCGGTTTTCGGAATGGTTCGCAGTGTCATAAAAAAAGCGCATCTATGCAAGATGCGCTGGGATTTGCGTGACACTGTAGTCAATCTGGATGGCACTGAGTCCATCAAACGCGGAGCGTTTTCTACCGTATCAAACAACAACGCTCAAGCCGGGGCTTGAGCGTTGAACCGTAAACCAATGCTTAGTTTACAGCGTCCTTCAGCGCCTTACCGGCTTTGAAGGCAGGGATCTTCGCGGCAGCGATCTTGATTTCTTTACCGGTCTGCGGATTGCGACCGGTACGCTCAGCTCGCTCACGCACTTCGAAAGTACCGAAACCTACCAGAGAGATCTTGTCACCGTCCTTGAGAGAAGTGGTGATGGCGTCGATGAAAGAGTCCAGCGCACGGCCAGCGGCCGCTTTAGAAATGTCTGCGCCAGAAGCAATTTGATCGATCAGTTGAGACTTGTTCATATCATCCCCTTGAATGCTATTATTCGCGCCGCCGCCTGTTCCATTAAAGCGCGGTCTGCGGAAAGTTTTATAGCAAGCCTGAATTTGAAGTTCAAGCGCCATACAGACAGCAAATTCCATTAATTGGATACGGCTCAAACCCAGTCCTGCTGCGGTCTACAGCGGGTTCAGGGCTGCGTCAGTTCTCTACACTACCACGTATTTTCGTGTTGAAAACCCCTTTTTAGCCATCTTTAGTCAAAAAATGCGCCCCTGGGGGCGCATTTTGATATTGGTTGATTAATTAGTGGCTTGCACCACTTCAAACCCTTCTGGTGGGTGCTCCAGCGCCAGGGCTAAAACCTCGTCGATCCAACGAACCGCCCGAATATCGAGATCCGCTTTTACATTATCCGGGATCTCTTCCAGGTCGCGCTCATTCTCCTTAGGGATCAGCACGCGCTTAATGCCACCACGGTGGGCCGCCAACAATTTCTCCTTGAGGCCACCGATGGGCAGCACCTCACCCCGCAGGGTGATTTCGCCGGTCATGGCGACATCCGCCCGAACCGGATTGCCGGTGAGGCTGGAGACGAGGGCGGTGCACATGGCGATACCAGCGGAGGGGCCATCTTTGGGGGTGGCGCCCTCAGGCACGTGGACGTGGATGTCCCGCTTCTCGTAGAAGTCGCCGTTGACCCGCAGCTTCTCGGCCCGGGCCCGCACCACGGTCATCGCCGCCTGGATGGACTCCTGCATCACATCGCCCAGGGAGCCGGTGTAGGTCAGTTTGCCCTTGCCCGGCACCGAGGTGGTTTCGATGGTCAGCAGATCGCCGCCCACTTCGGTCCAGGCCAGGCCGGTGACCTGACCCACCTGGTTGCTCTCCTCGGCCTTGCCGTAGTCGAAGCGCTGCACACCGAGGAAGTCCTTGAGGTTCTCCATATTGACCACCACGGTCTTGTCCGCCTTGCCCAGCAGGATCTGCTTGACCGCCTTGCGGCAGATCTTGGAGATCTCCCGCTCCAGCGAGCGCACGCCGGCTTCCCGGGTGTAGTAGCGGATGATGCCGATGATGGCGCTGTCCTCAACGGTCAGCTCCGTCGGCTTCACCCCGTTGCGCTTGAGCTGCTTGGGCAGCAGGTGCTGCAGGGCGATGTTGAGCTTTTCGTCCTCGGTGTAACCGGACAGACGGATCACCTCCATCCGGTCCAGCAGCGGGCCGGGGATGGCCATGGAGTTGGAGGTGGCGACAAACATCACGTCGGACAGGTCGTAGTCCACTTCCAGGTAGTGATCGTTAAAGGCACTGTTCTGCTCCGGGTCCAGCACCTCCAGCAACGCGGAGGCGGGATCGCCGCGCATGTCGGAGCTCATCTTGTCGATCTCATCCAGCAGGAACAGCGGGTTTTTCACCCCCACCTTGGACATCTTCTGGATCAGCTTACCGGGCATGGAGCCGATGTAGGTACGACGGTGACCGCGGATCTCCGCCTCGTCCCGTACGCCCCCCAGGGCCATGCGCACGTACTTGCGCCCGGTGGCCTTGGCGATGGACTGGCCCAGGGAGGTCTTACCCACCCCTGGCGGTCCCACCAGGCAGAGGATCGGGCCCTTGAGCTGCTTGACCCGGGCTTGCACCGCCAGGTACTCCAGGATGCGGTCCTTCACCTTCTCCAGGCCGTAGTGATCGGAGTTGAGCACTTCGCTGGCCACGGTGAGGTCTTTTTTCACCTTGGAGCGCTTGGTCCAGGGCACGCCCACCATCCAGTCGATGTAGCTGCGCACCACGGTGGCCTCGGCGGACATCGGCGACATCATCTTGAGCTTATTGAGCTCGGCGACGGTCTTCTCCTTCGCCTCGGCGGGCATCTTGGCCTCGTCGATCTTCTTGGTCAGGGCCTCGAACTCATCCGGCGCGTCATCCAGCTCACCCAGCTCTTTCTGGATCGCCTTCATCTGCTCGTTGAGGTAGTACTCCCGCTGGCTCTTCTCCATCTGCTTCTTGACCCGGGTGCGGATCTTCTTCTCCACCTGGAGGATGTCGATCTCCGACTCCATGGTGGCCATCAGATACTCGAGCCGCTCACCCACGTCCACCATCTCGATGACCGCCTGCTTGTCCGCCAGCTTGAGCGGCATGTGGGCAGCCATGGTGTCGGCCAGTCGGGCCGCTTCGTCGATGCCGTTGAGGGAGGTCAGCACCTCCGGCGGGATCTTCTTGTTGAGTTTGATGTAGCCCTCAAACTGGCTGATGGCGGTGCGCACCAGCACCTCCTCTTCCCGCTCCGGAAGCGGCTTGGAGGTGAGGAAGCTGGCCTCGGCCACGAAGAAGGGGTCCAGTTCGGTCATCTGCTCGATGCGGGCGCGCTGTCCGCCCTCCACCAGCACCTTGACGGTGCCATCGGGCAGTTTCAGCAGTTGCAGGATGGAGGCCACGGTCCCCACCTGGTAGATGTCGTCCTCGGAGGGATCGTCCTGGTCGGCCTCACGCTGGGCCACCAGCAGCACCTGCTTCTCCTGTTCCATGGCCGCTTCCAGGCAGCGGATAGATTTTTCTCGACCCACAAAGAGGGGGATCACCATATGGGGGTAGACCACCACATCCCTGAGTGGGAGCACAGGAATGACAACGTGGTCAGAACGCTCTAGGGTCATCGCTCGATTCCGTTTTGCTGCAGGATTGATAAGGGGGATAACCAGTATATGGGGCCGGATCCAGAGGATTCAATGACCTCGTCACAAAAAAAGGGGCCGCAATGGCCCCTTTTTCATCAATCACTTCGCTCATTCCGCGGAGGCGGCCTGGGCGTCTCCGTTGTAGATCAGCAAAGGCGCGGTTTCGCCCTTGATAACCGACTCGTCCACCACCACCTTGGCCACGTCCGAAGCGGAGGGCAGGTCGTACATGGTGTCCAGCAGAGTGCCCTCGACGATGGAGCGCAGGCCACGGGCGCCGGTCTTGCGTTCCATCGCCTTACGGGCAATGGCGCGCAGGGCGTCTTCGCGGAACTCCAGCTCCACCCCTTCGAGATCGAACAGGGCGCCGTACTGCTTGGTCAGGGCGTTCTTCGGCTCCTGCAGGATCTGGATAAGGGCGTCCTCGTCCAGTTCCCCCAGGGTGGCCACCACCGGCAGACGACCGATAAACTCGGGGATCAGGCCGTACTTGACCAGATCTTCCGGCTCCACCCGGGCGAAGGTCTCGGTCAGAGACTTGCCGTCGTCTTTGCTGCGCACTTCGGCACCGAAACCGATGCCGGTGCCGGTAAAGGCCCGCTGCTCGATCACCTTATCCAGGCCGGCAAAGGCGCCGCCACAGATAAAGAGGATCTTGGAGGTGTCCACCTGCAGGAACTCCTGCTGGGGGTGCTTGCGGCCGCCCTGGGGCGGTACCGCGGCCACGGTGCCTTCAATCAGCTTCAGCAGGGCCTGCTGCACCCCTTCCCCGGACACGTCACGGGTGATGGAGGGGTTGTCGGACTTGCGGGAGATCTTGTCGATCTCATCGATGTAGACGATGCCGCGCTGGGCCTTCTCCACATCGTAATCGCACTTCTGCAGCAGCTTCTGGATGATGTTCTCCACGTCCTCGCCCACGTAACCGGCTTCGGTCAGCGTAGTGGCATCGGCCATGGTGAAGGGCACGTCCAGCAGGCGAGCCAGGGTTTCCGCCAGCAGGGTCTTACCGGAACCGGTGGGACCGATCAGCAGGATGTTGCTCTTGCCCAGCTCCACTTCGGCGCTGTCACCACCGTGGCGCAGGCGCTTGTAGTGGTTGTACACGGCCACGGCCAGGACCTTCTTGGCCTGTTCCTGACCGATCACGTACTCGTCCAGGTGGGCGCGGATCTCGTGGGGGGTGGGGAGGCGATCGGAGGCGCGCTTGGGCGACAGCTCCTTCACCTCTTCCCGGATGATGTCGTTGCACAGGTCAACGCACTCATCACAGATGTACACAGAGGGACCAGCGATCAGCTTGCGCACTTCGTGCTGACTCTTTCCGCAGAAAGAGCAGTACAGCAGCTTGCTGTTATCGCCATCCCCCTTCTTGATATCACTCATTAACGACCTCTTGGTGCTGGTGCGTCACGGTTGTCTCTAGAGTCTAAGACAGGCTTAGGGCCTTTGCTTATTCAGCGGCCCGGCGGGTCAGCACGGAGTCCACCAGCCCGTACTCGACGGCATCGGTGGCGCTCATGAAGTTGTCCCGGTCGGTGTCCCGCTCGATCACCTCCAGCGGTTGGCCGGTGTGCTCGGCGAGCAAGGTGTTGAGTTTGTGCTTGATGCCGATGATCTCCTGGGCGTGAATGGCGATGTCCGACGCCTGGCCCTGGAAGCCCCCCAGGGGCTGGTGGATCATCACACGGCTGTTGGGCAGCACGTGACGTTTGCCCTTGGCGCCGCCGGCCAGCAGGAAGGCGCCCATGCTGGCCGCCTGGCCCATGCAGACGGTGCTGACATCGGGCTTGATGAACTGCATGGTGTCGTAGATGGACATGCCCGCGGTCACCGAGCCGCCTGGCGAGTTGATGTACAGGTAGATGTCCTTGTCCGGATTTTCCGACTCCAGGAACAACAGCTGCGCCACCACCAGGTTGGCCATGTGGTCTTCCACCGGACCGGTGAGGAAGATCACCCGCTCTTTGAGCAAACGGGAGTAGATGTCGTAGGAGCGCTCCCCCTTGGAGGTTTGTTCAACCACCATGGGCACCAGAGCGTTCAGAGGGGAATCGAGCAGGTGCTGCATAGTTAATCCGTCTTCCTAACAAAATGGCCCGCATGAGCAAAGCCTCACACGAGCCATTATAAGATTGGCCGAGGCGGCCAAGTCAACTCAACTTAACTTAGCGCTGTTGATTCATGAACTCGTCAAAGTTCACTGCTTTCTCAGTAACTTTAGCCTGAGCCAGAACGGCGTCAACCGCCTGTTCTTCCAGGGCAACGTTGCGCATGTTCTGCATCATTTCCTGGTTGCCGGCGTAGTAGTCGACCACTTCCTGAGGATCTTCGTAGGCAGAGGCCATGGAGGCGATCAGGGCGTTGACGCGCTCGTCGTCCACTTTCAGGTCCTGGGACTTGATCACTTCACCCAGCAGCAGACCCACCTGGACGCGGCGCTTGGCTTCGTCCTGGAACAGCTCAGCCGGCAGTTCCGGCATGTTCTGGGCTTGCTGGCCGCCGAAACGCTGCATCGCCTGCTGGCGCAGAACGTTGATTTCGGAATCGATCAGGGCCTGGGGCATGTCGATGTCGTTGGCCTTCACCAGACCTTCGATCACCTGCTGCTTAACGGCGTTTTTCAGCGCCTGGGACAGCTCGCGCTCCATGTTCTTGCGCACTTCGGCACGCAGGGCTTCCACGCCGCCTTCGGCGATGCCGAACTTGACCACGAACTCGTCGTTCAGTTCCGGCAGGACCTGCTCTTCAACGCTGTGCAGCTTGATGGCGAACTGAGCGGCTTTGCCCTTCAGGTTCTCGGCGTGGTACTCCTCGGGGAAGGTCACCTCAATGGTGAACTCGTCGCCGGCCTTGTGGCCTTTAACGCCCTCTTCGAAGCCCGGGATCATGCGGCCGCTGCCGATCACCAGTTCGAAGCCTTCGGATTTGCCGCCTTCGAACTCTTCACCGTCGATGGAACCGGTGAAGTCCAGCTTGGTGCGGTCGTTGTCGCCAGCTTCGCGCTCAACGGCGTTGAACTCGGCGTGCTGCTTGCGCAGGGTTTCCAGCATGGTGTCGACGTCAGCGTCGGTCACGTCGCAAGTGGGCTTCTCCACTTCGATGCTGTCCAGACCGGCCAGGGCCACTTCCGGGTACACTTCAAAGATGGCCGCGAACTCCAGGTCGCCGCCCTCTTCGCTCTTCAGGGGCTCGAACTTCGGCATGCCGGCGGGGTTGAGCTTCTGCTCAACGATGGCCTGGAAGAAGCTCTGCTGCATCACGTCGCCCATCACCTGAGCACGAATGGAAGCGCCAAAACGCTTCTTGAATACCGAAACCGGCACCTTGCCCGGGCGGAAACCATCCAGGCGCACGCGCTTGGCTTCTTTCTTCATCTCTTCGGTCACCTTGGGCTCAAAATCGGCGGCCGCGACGGTGATGGTCATGCGGCGTTCCAGGCCCTGGGTGGTTTCAACAGAAACTTGCATTTCGTTACCTCAAGTACTCGATGTTCTTGTGCTGACCAGCGGGATCCCCCGCTGGTAAAAAAATCCGGTCTCAGGGGCGGCGTCGTGCGCCCTTCTGAGGTGAAAATCGGCGTCCTCGCCGGGATCAAGACGCGCCATTATAGCGACAGCGCCCAGCAGAGTCGAGATGGGGATCGGAGGGGGAAATTTCAATGAAAAAGGGGAGACGCTGAACGCGTCTCCCCTTCGTAAAGAGTGGGGTGGCTGACGGGATTTGAACCCGCGACAACCGGAATCACAATCCGGGACTCTACCAACTGAGCTACAGCCACCACAATTTGCTTGGCACGCCCGGCAGGACTCGAACCTGCGGCCAGCTGCTTAGAAGGCAGCTGCTCTATCCAGCTGAGCTACGGGCGCAGAAACAGGGTTTACCTTGCGTACCTTAAGTGGTCGGTGAAGAGGGATTCGAACCCCCGACCCTCTGGTCCCAAACCAGATGCGCTACCAGGCTGCGCTATTCACCGACACGTCGGAGGCGCTGGCCTCTCAACGGGGGCGCATATTAGCGCTGGCCCCCTTTGTCGTCAAACCTTTTTTCCGGTTGCCACCCCTTTTGCACAAAGGTTGCGCAACCCCTTGCCGGCATCTGTGACAGCCTTGGCACTGACTGATAAAATGTCGCCGTTATCACACTTTAGACAGGGATCCCCATGCCAGCCGCCGTCATCGATGGAAAAGCCATTGCCGCCGACATCCGCCAAACCATTCAACATAACGTGGCCGAACGGGTTCGCCTTGGCAAGCGGCCTCCCGGATTGGCCGTGATCCTGGTGGGCCAGGACCCGGCCTCCCAGGTCTACGTGGGCAACAAGCGCCGGGCCTGTGAGCAGGTGGGCTTCCTCTCCAAGAGCTTCGACCTGCCCGCCGATACCGAGGAGACCGCCCTGCTGTCCCTTATCGATGAGCTCAACCGGGACGCGACCATCGACGGCATCCTGGTGCAGCTGCCTCTGCCGGCGCACATCGACAGCGCCAAGGTGATCGAGCGGATCCAGCCGGACAAGGACGTGGACGGCTTCCACCCCTACAACGTCGGCCGCCTGGCCCAGCGCATCCCGGTACTGCGCCCCTGCACCCCCATGGGGATCATGACCCTCATCGAGTCCACCGGCGTCAAGACTCACGGCCTGCATGCCGTGGTGGTGGGGGCCTCCAACATCGTGGGCCGCCCCATGACCCTGGAGCTGCTGCTGGCCGGCTGCACCACCACCACCTGCCACCGCTTTACCGAGGACCTCAAGGCCGAGGTGGGTCGCGCCGACTTGCTGGTGGTGGCCGTGGGCAAACCGCACTTCATCCCCGGTGACTGGATCAAGCCCGGCGCCATCGTTATCGACGTGGGGATCAACCGCCTGGAGGATGGCCGCCTGGTGGGGGACGTGGATTACCCGGTGGCCGCCGAGCGCGCCAGCCACATCACCCCGGTGCCCGGCGGCGTGGGCCCCATGACCATCGCCAGTTTGTTGGAGAACACCCTGTTTGCCTGCGAGCAGTACCACAGCTGAGCCGGCCCCCAAACGCAAGAAAGCCCGCAACTGCGGGCTTTTTTTATGGCGGAATAGGAGGTTACTTGCGACGCCAGCTGGTGCCACCGGCACCGTCTTCCAGCACGATCCCCATGGCGGTCAGCTCATCACGGGCGGCGTCCGCCGCGGCCCAGTCCTTGCTGGCCCGGGCGTCGTTGCGCGCCTGGATCAGGCCTTCGATCTTGGCCACTTCATCGTCGTCACCGCCCCCTTGCAGGAACTGCTCCGGCGCCTGCTGCAACAGGCCCAGTACCGCCCCCAGGTGGCGCAGCAGACCAGCCAGCTGGGCCGCCTCGTCGGACTCGCCGTCCTCCTTGGTGATGTTCAGCTCCCGGGCCAGGTCGAACAGCACCGGCAGAGCCTCCGCGGTGTTGAAGTCGTCGTCCATGGCGGCGTTGAAGCGGCGAACGAAGTCGTTGTCCAGGTTCAGCTCGGCCGCCGACTCGACGCCACGCAGGGCGGTGTAGAGGCGCTCCAGGGCCGCGTGGGCCTGGTTGAGGTTCTCCTCGGAGTAGTTGAGCTGGCTGCGGTAGTGGCTGGAGAGCAGGAAGTAACGCACCGACTCACTCTGGTACACCTTGAGCACTTCGCGGATGGTGAAGAAGTTGTTCAGGGACTTGGACATCTTCTCCTTGTTCACCTGCACCATGCCGGAGTGGATCCAGTAGTTGACGTAGTTGGTGTCGTGGGCACAGCAGCTTTGCGCCACTTCGTTCTCGTGGTGGGGGAACATCAGATCGGAGCCACCGCCATGAATGTCGAAGACGTCACCCAGGTGCTTGCCGTTCATCGCCGAGCACTCGATGTGCCAGCCGGGCCGACCGGCGCCCCAGGGGGAGTCCCAGCTCGGCTCACCGGGCTTGGCGCTCTTCCACAGGGCAAAGTCCATGGGGTTGCGCTTGGTTTCATCCACCTCAACCCGGGCACCGGATTGCAACTGCTCCAGATCCTGGCGGGACAGCTTGCCGTAGTCATTGAAGGTGCTGACCTCGAACCAGACGTCGCCGCCGGCGGTGACATAGGCGTGGCCCTTGTCCACCAGCTTTTGGATGATGTCGATGATCTCGCCCATGTGGCCGGTCACCGTGGGTTCGATGTCCGGGCGCAGCAGGTTCAGGGCGTCGAAATCCTGGTACATCGCTTCGGTGAAGCGGGCCACCAAGGCCTCGCAGCTCTCGCCGTTCTCTGCCGCCCGCTTGATGATCTTGTCGTCCACGTCGGTGATGTTGCGGACGTAGGTGACCTCCAACCCCTGGCTGCGCAGGTAGCGCACCATGGTGTCGAACGCGACGTAGGTACGAGCATGGCCGATGTGACAGTAATCGTAGATGGTGACCCCGCAGACGTAGAGCCCGACCTTGCCGGGTTCGATGGGTGTGAAAGCCTCTTTTTGTCGTGTCAGGGTATTGAAGATCTGTAACATCGTTGAACTCGTGCTCGAACTGAGCCTTATGGCGAAAACAAAGGCGCTATTCTAACACGTAACAGGCCGGTTCCCGCGACCTTTTTCCCGAAGCGGGGATCCGCTAGAATCCCGGCTGAACCTTTAATGAAGAGAACACACCCATGGTGACACTGCAGACCAATTTCGGCGCCATCAAGCTGGCGCTGGACGCCGAGAAAGCCCCCAAGACCGTAGCGAACTTCCTGGAGTACGCCAAAGAGGGCTTCTACGACGGCACCATCTTCCACCGCGTCATCGACGGGTTCATGATCCAGGGCGGCGGGTTCGACGCTCAGATGCAGCAGAAGCCCACCAAGGGCGGCATCGAGAACGAAGCCAGCAACGGCCTGTCCAACAAGACCGGCACCATCGCCATGGCCCGTACCCCGGATCCGCACTCCGCCACCGCCCAGTTCTTCATCAACGTCAACGACAACGACTTCCTCGACTTCAAAAACGAGTCGATGCAGGGCTTCGGTTACTGCGTGTTCGGTGAAGTGGTGGACGGCATGGACGTGGTGAACGCCATCAAGGGCGTCAGCACCGGCAACCACGGCATGCATCAGGACGTGCCCCTGGAGGCCGTGGTCATCGAGAAGGTGACCATTGAAGCCTAACACCCTGACCCAGAGGGCCGCCCAAGGCGGCCCTCGCACCCTGGTGATCGGCGATCTGCACCTCTCCCCCGGCCGACCGGACATCACCCAGGCGTTCACCCGGTTCCTGGACGAGGAGCTGGATGGCGCCGACGCCCTCTACATCGTCGGTGACCTGTTCGAAGCCTGGATCGGCGACGACGACGTGACCCCCTTCAGCGATCAGATTGCCGAGCGGCTGCGTCGGGCCAGCACCAAGCTGCCCATCTACTTCTGCCACGGCAACCGCGATTTTCTGATCGGCCCCCGCTTCGCCCGGCGCTGCGGCATGACCCTGCTGCCGGAGCCGGAGGTGCTGGAACTGTACGGGGAAACCACGGTGATCCTGCACGGCGACAGCCTGTGCACCGAGGACCGGGAATACCAGAAGTTTCGACGCCTGCGAAACCGCCCCTGGTTTCGCATGATGCTGCTCTCCCTGCCCCTGGCGATGCGTCGGGCACTGGCCCGCCGGGCCCGGGCCAAGAGCCGCATGCACACCCAGCAAAAAGACGAGCGGATCATGGACGTCACCCCCAAGGCGGTGGACGCCCTGATGGCGACCCATCACGCCAGCCGGCTGATCCACGGCCACACCCACAGACCCGCCATCCACCCCCTGCCCCATCAGCGCCACCGCCTGGTGGTGGGCGACTGGTATCATCAGGACAGCGTACTGGTGATCACCCCTGGCCACGCCGAGCTCACCAGCCGCGCTTTCTAGCCCCGGCGTTCAGGCCGCCTGAGGCGGCCCGCTGTGAAAGCGCAGCTGGGGGTCGGGCATACGGATAAGATCCGCCTCCACCGCCCCGATTTGCGCCACCCGCTCGCCGATGTCAGTGTCGCTGAAGCCCTGAGCCAGCGCCAGGTAGTCCTGATAGTGGCGGGCCTCGGAGCGCAGCAGCGACCGGTAGAATCGCCCCAGCTCCTCATCCACATGGGGGATGAGCGCCGCAAAACGCTCGCAGCTGCGCGCCTCGATGTAGGCACCGATGATCAGCCGGTCCACCCGGGCTCCGGGTTCGGTGCGCCGGGCCGACGCCAGCAGGCCATTGGCGTAGCGCGACGCCGACACCGCCCCGTAGGCCACCCCGCGCCGCTGCATGATCTCCAGCACCTGCTCGAAATGGTGCAGCTCCTCCCGCACCAGCAGAAACAGCTTCTCCACCATCTCGGACTTATCGCTCAAAACCGGAGTGGCCGGCCGCTGGGCCAGCAGCGCCTCAGGGGCTAGGCGGCCAAAGGCCACCGCCTCGTAGGGCGCCAGCCACGCCATCAGGGCCGCTTCCGGCACCGCGTCGTAGCGGCGCATCAGGCGCACCGCAGTCTGGGCCGCCTTGAGCTCGCAGTTGCAGTGATCGATGAGCAGCAGCTGGGGCTGGGCGACGGCCGCGTCCAGCCAGGCCTGGGGGGTGGCGCAGTGCAGAAACCGGTGGATGGGGTCGAGCAGGGACACGGGGCCTCCATGGCGATTTAGGGTCACAGCTGCGCAGTATACCGGATCCCTTCTTTGCGCCCGGCGTGATCTGGATCACATAAGTGCTTGACTCGACCCTGACATTCACCAATAACTAAAAGAGCGAGCAGTAGTTGTACCGTCTGAAGTGACTGACGAAAACGCACAGTGACGTAAAGGGAAGGACTATAACTATGATTCTCAACCACTTATGGGGTTTGTACGCACACCCGAAGCAAGAATGGAAAAGCATTGAGAGCAGCCATGAGGGCCTCTCTGCCAGCTTGATCCACATCATGATCATCGCTTTGATCCCCGCCATCTGCGGCTATTTTTCCAGCGCCCACATCGGCTGGAGCATCGGCGCCGGGGATCCCATCCGACTGACGCAAGCCAGCGCCCTGAAGATCTCCGCCGCCATGTATGTGGCTCTGATCGCCGGCGTTTTTGCCCTGGCCTACCTGGCCAACTGGATGGCCAAGACCTTTGGCGCCGATCCCGATTTCTCCCAGGCCCTGGAGCTGGCCGCCTACACCGCCACCCCGCTGTTTATGGTCGGCTTTGCCGCCCTCTACCCGGAGCTGTGGTTCGTGATGATGGCCGGTCTCGCCGGGGTCAGCTACTCGGTCTACCTGCTCTACTCCGGAGTGCCCATCCTGATGAACATCCCCGAAGAGCGGGGCTTCATCTACGCCAGCTCCCTGGTGACCTGCGGCCTGGTGCTGCTGGTGGCCATCATGGCCAGCTCGGTGATCCTCTGGAGCTACGGCTTCGGCCCGGCCTACATGGGCTAGATTGCTCGCTCGCATAAAAAAACGCGCCCGAGGGCGCGTTTTTTTTGTGCTCCACTCCCTCAGGGGTGGCAGACGTTGTGGATCTCGAGGTTGGTCCCCTGCTCCTTGGAGCGGGCGGTCTTGGCGTCGTCGTTGCGCGAGGCGTTGAGACGATCCAGGTAGCCCTGGTCCACGTCGCCGGTGACGTACCGGCCGTCGAACACTGAGGTCTCGAAGTGGGCGATGCCGTCGTTCTGCTCCCGCACCGCGGCTTCCAGGTCCGGCAGGTCCTGGAAGATGAGGCCATCAGCGCCGATAAGCTCGCGGATCTCCTCCACTTCCCGGCCGTAGCCGATCAGCTCGTTGGGGCTGGGCATGTCGATGCCGTAGACGTTGGGGAAGCGGATCTCCGGAGCAGCGGAGGCGAAGTACACCTTGTTGGCGCCGCTTTCCCGCGCCATGTCGATGATCTGCTGAGAGGTGGTGCCACGGACGATGGAGTCGTCCACCAGCAGCACGTTCTTGCCCTTGAACTCGTCGCTGATGGGGTTGAGCTTGCGGCGCACCGATTTCTTGCGCTCGCTCTGACCCGGCATGATGAAGGTCCGGCCGATGTAGCGGTTCTTCACGAAGCCCTGGCGGTAGGGCAGATCCAGCTCCTGGGCGATCTGCAGGGCGATGTCGCAGGAGGTTTCCGGAATGGGGATCACCACGTCGATGTCGTGATCTTCCCACTCGCGGGCGATCTTGGCGCCCAGCTTGCGGCCCATGTTGACCCGGCTGGCGTAGACGGAGATCCCATCCAGGGTGGAGTCGGGGCGGGCGAAGTAGACGAACTCGAAGATGCAGGGCACATGCTGGGGCGCATCGGCGCACTGCTGGGTGAACAGCTGGCCGGCTCGGTCGACAAAGATCGCCTCGCCCGGGGCCACGTCGCGCATGCGGCTGAAGCCCACGGCATCCAGGGCCACGCTCTCGGAGGCCACCATGTATTCGGTGCCCAGCTCGGTCTCTTTCTTGCCCAGCACCAGCGGCCGGATCCCGTTGGGGTCACGGAAGGCGATCATCCCCTGGCCAATGACCAGGGCCACGGTGGCGTAGGCGCCGCGCACCTGGCGATGCAGGTTGCGCACGGCGGAGAAGATCTGCTCGGCGTTGATCTCCTGACCCGGGATCATCTGCAGCTCGTGGGCCAGCACATTCAACATCAGCTCCGAGTCGGAGGTGGTGTTGATGTGGCGGCGCATGCTACGCATGGCGTCCTTCAGCTCGGTGGCGTTGGTCAGGTTGCCGTTGTGAGCCAGGGTGATGCCGAAGGGGGAGTTGACGTAGAAGGGCTGCGCCTCGGAGGCGCTGGCGCTGCCGGCGGTGGGGTAGCGCACGTGGCCGATGCCAGAGGTGCCCTGCAGGCGATGCATGTGCTTAATCTCAAACACATCTTTGACAAGGCCGTTGGCCTTGCGCAAGCGAAACGCCTGGCCATCCACAGTCACGATGCCGGCGGCGTCCTGGCCGCGATGTTGCAGGACGGTCAGGGCATCGTAGATGACCTGATTAACCGGAGAGTGACCGACGATTCCGACGATACCACACATTATTGAGAGTCCTCACAAAGGTCGATGTTCTATTTTAGGGCTTATTGTTATGTGTTTCGGAAACTGGACGACTGTTCCAGGTAGTCGAAGAACCACTGGATCACCGTGCCGAACTCGGGCACCAGCACCGAGTCCTGCCACCACTGGGCGTCCGAGGCGCCGGTGAAGGAGTCCAGGAAGAACAGCATGGCCGCCACCACCAGGACACCGCGCACGGCGCCGAAGCAGATCCCCAGCACCCGGTCGGTTCCGGAGAGCCCGGTCTTATCGACCAGTTGACCCACCAGATAGTTCACCAGAGACCCCAGGATCAGGGTCGAGACAAACAGGATGGCGATGGCCGCACCCTTGCGCATCATGGGGTCGTTCAGCTGCGTCAGGTAGACCGCCAGGTCCTCGTAGAAGCGGCTGGCGATGATGAAGGCCGCAACCCACACCACCAACGACAGCGCCTCCCGGGCGAAGCCGCGGATCAAGCTGATCAGCACCGAGATCCCCAATACCGCCAGGATCGCGTAGTCAAACCACACCATGGTCACAAGTTCATCCTTCCAGATTTCCAATGCGCGGCGATTCTACCAGAGCCACCACGCTTTCTCACTAGAGCCGTTGTGCATTTCTCGTGAGCCCCTGTAACCGGGGCAAAAAAAGAGCCCGCTGGGCGGGCTCACATCTGTAGGGGGTCGTATTTGACCAGCTGGCTCTGCAAGCCATGCTCGTCGGCCAGGCTCTTCTGGGTGCGCTTGAGCTTCTCCTGGGAGACGTCCGGGCCCACGTAGACCACGGTCAGCTGCCCGGAGACCGGCTTGGCGGGCACCGTGTAGGCCCGATAGCCCTGCTCCTGCAGGCTCTTCACCAATCGACCGACGTTACCGGCATCGCGGAAGCTGCCCAGTCGAATTGCCCAGGCCGCCTGGGCCGGAGTGGACACCTCGACCACCGGCACCTCAACGGTTCCGTCCGACTCGGCCGCTTTTTCGGCCGGCGCGTCGGCCTCGGCTACCAGGGCCGCCACTTCGCTGGGTGCCTGGGCCTCGATGGGCTGGTAGGCGTCCGCCGGTCGCTCCGGCCGCTCGGCGCTGGGCCGCAGCGGAATGGTGGCAAAATGCTCCTCCACCCGGGCCTTCTCACCGTTGAGCAACTCGGGCAGGAAGAGCACCCCCAGGGCGGTCAGCACCACGATGCCTACGATGCGGTTATGCAGCTGTTTGGCCAAGCCTATCTCCTCGTCTGCCAATACTGTTTGGCTTGCGCCACAGTGTAAAAGGAGCCAAAGAGAATGACCAGATCCCCGGCCTCGGCCTCGGCCATCGCCGCCGCCAACGCCTGAGCCACGTCATCGAAGCAGGCCGCCTCCGGCAGCGCTGCAGCCAGGCGGCTGGCACTGGCCCCCCGGGGCACCGACAGGTCCGCCAGAAACCAGCAGTCCACCGACTCGGTCAGAGCTGCCAGGGTCTCCTCCACCGCCTTGTCCTTGAGCATGGCGCACACCGCCAGCACACGGTCTGCGCTTTGCTGGCCCAGCCACTGGGCCAGGTGACGGGCGGCATGGGGGTTGTGGGCCACATCCAGCACCAGACGCGGTGTGTCGCTTAATGTCTCCAGTCGGCCCTCAACCCGAGTTTGATTCAACCCCTGTTCGATGGCGCTGCGCGCCAGATCGGGCCACAGCCGTTCCAGCGCCGCCAGGGCGGTCACCGCGTTGTCCCTGGGGATCCGGGGCAGAGGCAGGGCTTCCAGGCGCCACTGCTGGCCGGTAAAGCCCCAGTGCGTCGCCTGCCACTGGCCGTCGAACGCCTGGCCCCGCTGCACCAGCTCTGCGCCCCGGCGGGTCGCCTCCTGGGCCACGGTCACCGGTGGCTTGGGCTCGCCACAGACCAGCGGTCGGCCCGGGCGGGCAATGCCCGCCTTCTCCCGCCCCACGCTCTCCCGGGTGTTGCCCAGGTACTCTTGGTGGTCGAGATCCACCGAGGTGATCACCGACAGGTCGGCATCGATGAGGTTGGTGGCATCCAGCCGCCCGCCGAGCCCCACCTCCAGCAGCACCACCTGGGGCCGATGCTGGGCAAAGAGGTACAGGGCCCCCAGGGCGGAGTATTCGAAGAAGGTCAGCGAGGTGTTGTCCTGGGCCGCGGCAATGGCACTGAAGGCGGTGACGTGCTCCGCCTCCGCCAGCTCCTGGCCATTGATCCGCACACGCTCGGTGTAGCGCTCGATGTGGGGCGAGCTGAACACCCCGACGCTGAAACCGGCGACCATCAGCACGGACTCCAGCAGGGCACAGGTGGTGCCCTTGCCGTTGGTGCCGGCGACGGTGATGACGGTGCTGTGGGGCAGTGCGGTGAGCTCAAGGCGCTTGGCGACGGCAGTCAGGCGATCCAGGCCCAGGTCGATTTCGGTGGGGTGCAGCGCGAGGATGTGATCAAGCCACTCCGCCAGGGAGTGGCTTGCAAAGGGGGTCGAGCTCATGCGCTCTCTTCGACCAGCACCGGGTCGAGGTGGGCAAACTTGGCCAGCAGTCGGGCGAGGGTGTCGCGCATCTCGCGACGGTCCACGATCATATCGATGGCGCCCTTCTCCAGCAGGAACTCACTGCGCTGGAAGCCTTCCGGCAGCTTTTCACGCACGGTCTGCTCGATCACCCGGGGACCGGCAAAGCCGATCAGGGCGTTGGGCTCACCGATGTTGATGTCCCCCAGCATCGCCAGACTGGCGGAGACACCACCCATGGTGGGATCGGTCAGCACCGAGATAAAGGGCAGGCCCCGTTCGCTCATGCGGGCCAGGGCCGCGGAGGTCTTGGCCATCTGCATCAGGGAGAACAGCGCTTCTTGCATGCGCGCCCCACCGGAGGCGGAGAAGCACACCAGGGGCAGGTTCTTCTCCAGGCAGACTTCGACGGCACGGACGAAGCGCGCGCCCACCACCGAGGCCATGGAGCCCCCCATGTAGGAGAACTCGAAGGAGCAGGCCACCACCGGCATGCCGTAGAGGGTGCCCTCCATGGCCACCAGGGCGTCTTTCTCGCCGCTGTTTTTTTGCGCCTGGCTGATGCGATCCTTGTACTTTTTGCTGTCGCGGAATTTCAGGATGTCCTGGGGCTCCAGTTCGGCCCCCAGTTCGCGGCCGCTGTCGGCATCGAGGAAATGGGCCAGGCGATCACGGGCGTGGATCCGCATGTGGTGGTTGCACTTGGGGCACACCTCCAGGTTGCGCTCCAGCTCGGCGCGATAGAGGATGGCGTCACACTTGTCACACTTGCTCCACACCCCTTCCGGGACGCTGCGGCGACGCTCGGAGACCGCTTTACTCTTCGGCAGGATCTTCTTTAACCAGCTCATTTACAGTCCTGTATCCTTTTTGGCCTTTCTGGCGCTATCTGTTTCGAACCGGCGGGGATAATGGGGCAATCAACGGGACAGGGCCCGGAATCCCATCACAATCACTCAATACGCCGGATTTGGATTGGCAAACATTAAACCACAAGGGGGTTTAGGGGGCTAACGAAAACTGGTCATACCCGGTGAACCCCCATAATAGAGCGGCCAACGCCGGCGAAAACTCAAGCAACGTGCGGTTACAGAGGATCCGGCAGGAAGAGCGGTCCGGGGATCGCCTTGGGCAGGCCGAAAGCGTCCGGGTAATCCACCTCCACCAGGTAGAGCCCCGCCGCCTTGGCCGTGGCCGCCGCCAGGGTGCGATCCTTGCCCGCCAGCAGCTCGGCGATCCAGGCTTCGGGTTGATTGCCCAGCCCCACCTCCATCAAAGAGCCAACGATGTTGCGCACCATGTGGTGGACGAAGGCGTTGGCCTTGATGTCGATGATGACGTACTGGCCGTGGCGACTGACGTTGAGGTGGTGGATGTTGCGCCAGGGGGTGCGGGACTGGCACTGGATGGCGCGGAAGGCGCTGAAGTCGTTCTCCCCCAGCAGCTGCTGGCCCGCCCGGTGCATCCGCTCGGCGTCCAGAGGGGTGTGGTAGTGACTGACTCCGTGGCGGAGGATCCCCGGGCGCAGGCGGTGGTTGTAGATGACGTAGCGGTAGCGGCGGGCGGTGGCGGAGAAGCGGGCGTGAAACTCGTCGCTGACCGGCTGGGCCCAGCGCACGGCGATGCCGTCGGGCAGGTTGGCGTTCAGCCCCAGGGTCCAGGCCGCCGGGCGTCGGTCAAACTGGGCGTCGAAGTGCACCACCTGGCCGGTGGCGTGGACCCCGGCATCGGTACGCCCGGCGCAGGCCACCTCAACCGGATGGTTGGCCACCTTGGCGATCGCCTCCTCCAGGCGCTGCTGGACCCCGACCACTTCCCGCTGGCGCTGCCAGCCGTAGTAACCGTGCCCGTCGTACTCAATGCCCAAAGCGATCCGCATAGTGCCCCCAATCTGTCGTTAGGGGGCGCATTATAGCGGCGAAAAAAAACGGTGGCCATCGCCACCGTTGTTGTTGTCAGAGCTGCTCCAGCAGGCTGTTGGCCTCATTCTTCTGCTGCTCGTTGCCGTCGAAGGCCACCTCCTTGAGCAGGGCGCGGGCGCTGTCGTGGTCCTCGATCTCGATGTAGGCCCGGGCCAGGTCTAGCTTGGCGTTGATGGCGCTCTCATCCTCGATCACCTCGGTGCTCTCGGGGCTGCCCTCCATCTCGAAGGAGACCCCGGGATAGGCCACCTCAACCTCCCCTTCGCTCTCCTCGAGCAGCTTATCGATGTCGATAAAGGGCTCCTCGGGGGCCGCGGGGGTGACCGGCTGGGCTGCCGCCGCAATGGGCGTCGGCTCGGGCGCACTCTGGGGCTCCGGCTCCGGGCTGACCGCCTCCGGCACCGCCTCGGTTTCGCTCTCGGCCGCCGTGATCTCCGGTTCGGTCGGTTGCTCCGGTGTCGGCTCGGGGTCCGTCAGCAGATCCTCCAGGGCATCTTCGGTCAGCAGGTGGCTGTCCATATCCACGTCGGCCCGGGCGCTCTCCTGCTCCCGCAGCAGTTCACTGAGGGATTGCCCCTCCGGCTCCTCCATGCTGGGGTCCAGCTGGATCTCACCCAGGTTCAGCTCGGCGTCCAGGTCCGGCTTCTCCAGGGTGCCATCGTTGTGCTCCTCGGGCACCAGGGGCTCGTCGCTCAACACGCTGTCCTGGTCCTGCAGCTCCGACTGGTAGGCTTCCGCCTCCTGATCGTTGCGCCGGCGCAGCCAGGCAAACAGCAGAAGCAACAGGCCCAGGGCCGGGATCACCGCACCCAGGGTCAGCAGCCAGGGGTTGCTCAGCAGGCTTTGCCAGAAATCCGGGGTCGGAGCCGGCTCCGGCTCGGTCACCACCGGCTCGGACACCACACTGTCCGGGGTGGCGGGCACTGCCGCGCCCGGCATCGGCGCTCCCTGCTCCAGTTGCTGCTCGAGCTGCTGGTTGATGGTCTGCTGCTCATCCAGGGCGGACTGCAGCATGGTCATCTCCTGGTTGAGGGCGTCCAAGCGGCGCTTAAGCCGCTCGTTCTGCTCCAGCATCGCCGCCAGCTCGTCCACCGAGGTGGCCAGCTCGCTGCGCAGTCGCTCCACCTGTTCCGACTCCCGCCCCTGCTGCTGAAGCTGCTCGCTGAGTCGCCGGTTCTCGGCCTTCAGCTGGTTGAGCTCGGTGGTGTCGGCGGCGGGCGCTGCCGGGCGGGCCGGGGCGGCGCTGGGGGGCTGCCAGGCGCGGTCGTCCTGACGGGCCCGGGCCCGGGCTTCGCTGGCGGGCAGCGCGGCCATCACCTCACGGGTGGGCACCCGCAGGATCTTGCCCTTTTCCAGGCTGTTGAAGTTGCTGGAGTTGAACGCATGGGGGTTGGCCTCGTACAGGGACAGCATCACCTGGTAGACGGTGATCCCCTCATCCGGACGCACCTCGTTGGCGATCCGCCACAGGGTGTCCCGGCTGGTGGTGGGGCCGTACTCCTGGATCGGCGTTTCCGCCGCTTCGCGGACCTGACCGTCGGGCCCGGTGATCATCAGGGTCTGGGCCTGCAGCCCACCACCGACCAACAGGGCACTGCCCATCAGGGTGGCCAGGACGAGAGAGTGGATCCGTGTTTTCATGCGTTCAGTCCGTTACCTAGGGTTCGCTGTGCTGGTGGGTACAACGGTCGCCAGCAGCAGTTAAAGCACTCAGTTTAAAGAATATTACAGGTATTCGCTCACCAAAAGCTCGGCAATTTGAACCGAATTGAGGGCCGCCCCCTTGCGAACGTTGTCCGCCACCACCCAGAGGTTCAGTCCCTGGGGGTGAGAGAGGTCCTGGCGCACCCGGCCCACGAACACCTCATCCTGCCCCGCGGCATTGCCAAAGGGGGTGGGGAAATCCTCGTCGTCCGCCATCAGGGTCACCCCCGGGGCCTGGTCCAGCAGGGCCTTGGCCTCCTCGGCGGAGGTGGGCAGCCGGGTCTCCAGGTGGATCGCCTCGGCGTGGCCGTAGAACACCGGCACCCGAACCGCGGTGGCGTTTACCCGGATATCGGCATCGCCAAAGATTTTTTGAGTCTCCCACACCATCTTCATCTCTTCCTTGGTGTAGCCGTTGTCCATAAAGCGGTCGATCTGGGGCAGGACGTTGAAGGCGATCTGCTGGTCAAACACCTCGGTGGTGGCCGGCTGGGCGTTGAGCAGCTGCCCGCACTGCTTGGCCAGCTCCTCGATGGCGCGACGGCCGGCACCGGAGACCGACTGGTAGGTGGCCACGTTGATCCGGTCGATGCCGTAGGCGTCGTGAAGCGGCTTCAGGGCCACCACCATCTGGATGGTGGAGCAGTTGGGGTTGGCGATGATGTTGCGGTTGCGAAACTCAGCCAGGGCGTGGGGGTTCACCTCCGGCACCACCAGGGGGATCTCCGGGTCGTTGCGGAAGTGGCTGGTGTTGTCGATCACCACGCAGCCGGCGTCGGCGGCGATGGGGGCCCACTTTTCCGACACGCTGCCGCCGGCACTGAACAGGGCGATCTCCGCCTGGCTCCAGTCGAAGCTGTCCACTTCGATGACGTCCAGGGTCTCGCCTTTGAAACTCACCGTCTTACCCACACTGTTGGCGCTGGCCAGGGGGTAGAGTTTGGCCACGGGAAAGTCCCGCTCCTGAAGGATCTCGATCATGGTCTGGCCGACGGCGCCGGTGGCGCCCAATACCGCGATGTTGTAAGCCATATGCGTTTACTCTCGTATCTTGAAGCCCAGGGCCGCCATCATCTTGGCCGCCCCCGTATCTTGGGTGTGCACCGGTTGGGCACTGAACTCACGCCGGGCCAGGTTGGCTTTGCGGCGCGCATCGAAGCCGCCGGGCTGGGTCAGTGCCGTACGAAACCGGCGGTCCTCTTCGGCCAGGTCATACACCCCCTGGCACAATTGGTGTAACTCGCTTTGGGTTGGCCGCCCCGCCAGGGTCACCTCTGGGCGCGGCTCGGCCGACATAAGCGCCGCCAGCGACGGGGTTTCCCCCATCCCGGGCAGCGCTACCGGGGTGCAGGCCAGGGCCCGATGCAGCATCTGGGTGCCGCGGATCTTACCCTCCACCGAATATCCGGCGATGTGGGCGGTGGCCAGCTCACACAGCGCGACCAACTCCGGCATCGGCGCCGGCTCCCCCTCCCAGACGTCCATCACCAGGGTGAGATCCCCCCGGGCACGCTTGACCTCGATAAGGGCCCGGTTGTCGATCACCTCACCGCGGCTGGCGTTGATAAGCCAGCAGCCGGGGCGCAGTGCAGCCAGGCGCTCGCGGTTCAACAGGTGGTGGGTCTGGGCCGTGAAGGGCACATGGCAGCTGACCACGTCACAGCGGGCCAGCAGGGTGTCGAGCTCGACCCAGGGGCCGGGCTCCCCGGCCTGGGCCCGCGGGGGGTCACAGCGCAGCACGGTGAGGCCCAAAGCTTCCAGCCGGCGGGCCACCGCGCTGCCGGTGTTGCCCAGGCCAATCAGGCCGATGGTGCGCCTATGCAGATCCTCGCCCTGGCGCAGCGCCAGCTCCAACAGGGCACTGAGCAGGTATTCGCCCACCGCCTCGGCGTTGCAGCCCGGTGCACTTGCCCAGTGGATCCCCCGGGTCTCGAGGGCCGGGATGTCCAGGTGATCGGTGCCGATGGTGGCGGTGCCGACAAACTTGAGCTTGGGTGCCGCCTCGATAAGGGCGCGGTTGACCTGGGTGACGGAGCGGACCAACAGGTACTCCACATCGGCCATAGCGGCAGGATGGATCGCCCGACCGGGCTGAGTGCGGATGGGCACCCGGCCGCCAAAGAGCGGTTCCAGGCACGCCATGTTTTCATCGGCGAGAAGCATGGTGGGGAAATTGTGAACTGTCCGGGCGGACAGTGTACCCGATGCGGGAGACGGGTGCGACAGCGGGCCCGGAGCAACCCCCGGGCCCGCTGAGATTTACGGCAGTTTGCGGAAGATCAGGCTGGCGTTGGTGCCGCCAAAGCCGAAGCTGTTGCTCATCACGGTGGCCAGGGCCTTCTCCTGGCACTGGGTGACGATGGGCATCCCCTCGGCATCCGCATCCAGGTTCTCGACGTTGATGGAGGGGGCCACGAAGCCGTGCTCCAGCATCAGCAGGCTGTAGATCGCCTCGTGCACGCCAGCGGCGCCCAGAGCATGACCGGTCATCGCCTTGGTGGCGCTGATCATCGGCGCGTTGTCACCGAAGGTTTCCCGGATGGCGCCCAGTTCGCGGGTGTCGCCCACCGGGGTGGAGGTGCCGTGGGTGTTGAGGTACTCCACCGGACCGGCGCCGGCCTCTTCGGCCTGGCTCAGGGCCTGCTTCATGCAGCGCACCGCGCCCTCACCGGAGGGGGCCACCATGTCGTAGCCATCGGAGTTGGCACCGTAGCCGACGATTTCAGCGTAGATCTTGGCGCCACGGGCCAGAGCGTGCTCCAGCTCCTCGACTACCACGATGCCGCCGCCACCGGAGATGACGAAACCGTCACGCTCGGCGTCGTAGGTCCGGGAGGCCTGGGTCGGGTCGTCGTTGTACTTGGTGGACAGGGCGCCCATGCCATCGAAGCCCATGGCCAGGGTCCAGTGCAGCTCCTCGGAGCCACCGGCAAACACCATGTCCTGCTTGCCCAGCTGGATCTGTTCCACGGCGTTACCGATGCAGTGGGCACTGGTGGCGCAGGCGGAGCTGATGGAGTAGTTCACGCCCTTGATCTTGAACGGGGTGGCCAGACAGGCAGAAGCGGTGGAGGACATGATGCGCGGCACCAGGTAGGGACCGATGCGGCGCACGCCTTTCTGGCGCAGGGTGTCGGCGGCCTGCACCTGGTTCAGGGAGGAGGCCCCGCCGGTGCCGACGATGATGCCGGTGCGCTCGTTGCTCACCTGGGACTCTTCCAGACCGGCGTCCTGGATCGCCTGCTCCATGCAGAGGTAGGCGTAGGCCGCCGCATCGCCCATAAAGCGCATCACCTTGCGGTCGATGTGCTCGGCGGGGTTGATCTTGAGGTCACCCCAGACGCGGCTTCGCAGCCCCATCTCTTCAAACTGTTCGGAATAGCTCAGGCCGCTTTTGCCGGCCTTGAGGGCAGCTGTCACCTCTTCGGCGTTGTTACCGATACTGGAGATCACGCCGATCCCGGTAATTACCGCTCTTTTCATGCATCCTTCCTATTACGTTAGATCTGTCGCAAGCTGGCGCTATGGTAGCGCGAAGCCCGGTGATAACTGGTCGGCTTTCCCCAAAGGGCGTTAAAATGACGCCACATCCGATACATCGAGAGCGCCAGTGACCCCTCTAGAGTCCGCCAGCATCGACTGGTCCGATCCGGCCGCGCCGGTTTCCGCCCAGTTCGACGACGTTTATTTTTCCAAGCACGACGGGGCCGCCGAAACCGACTACGTCTTCCTCCAGCACAACCGCCTGCCGGCGCGCTGGCTCGACCACCCCCGAAGCCATTTCGCCGTGGCCGAGACCGGTTTTGGCACGGGCCTCAACCTACTGGTGTTGTGGCAGCGTTTCAACGAGTTTCGCCAGCAGCACCCCGAGGCCCGCTGCCAATGCCTGCACTTTGTCAGCTTTGAGAAATACCCCCTGAGCGTGACCGACTTGGCCCGGGCCCATCAGCAGTGGCCCCAGTTCGACGCCCTGGCCCGGGCCCTGCGCGATGCCTACCCGCCGGCCACCCCCGGCTGCCACCGACTGGTGCTGGCCGAGGGGGCGGTGATCGTGGATCTCTGGTTTGGCGACGTCTTGACCCAGCTGCCTGCACTGGATGCCGGGCCGAACGGAGTGATGGACGCCTGGTTCCTGGACGGCTTTGCCCCCAGCAAGAACCCGGACATGTGGCAGCCGGCGCTCTTTGCCCAGATGGCCCGCCTCTCCCGCCCCGGCGCCACCCTGGCCACCTTCACTGCCGCCGGCCTGGTTCGGCGGGGCCTGAAGGAAGTCGGCTTCATCATTGAGAAGGTGCCCGGTTTTGGCCGCAAGCGGGAGATGGTGCGGGGCCAGTTCCCGGGTACGCCGCTCCCCTGCCCTACCCCACAGGCCATCACCCTGGTGGGGGGCGGGATCGCCTCCGCCAGCCTGGCCCTGTCACTGGTGCGCCGGGGCCGGTCGGTCACCCTCTACTGCGCCGATGACGCGCCGGCCCAGGGCGCGTCCGGCAACCGCCAGGGGGCGCTCTATCCGCTGCTCAACCAGGCCGACGATGGCCTCGCTCGCTTCTACCAGCAGGCCTTCCCCCTGGCGCGCCAGCAGCTGCTTCAGCTGGTGGGTCGGGGCCACGACGTGTCCCACGAACTGTGCGGTGTGCTGCAGCTGCCGGTGGATGAGAAAAGCAGCGAGCGGCTGACGGCCCTGGGTCAGAACGGCCACCCCAGCGAGCTGGTGCACCCGGTGGACGCGGCCCAGGCCAGCGCCATCGCCGCGGTGCCGCTCAGCCGCGGCGGGCTCTACTTTCCTCTGGGAGGCTGGCTCTGCCCAGCGCAGATGACCCGGGCCCTGCTGGACGAAGCGGCCGAGAGCGGACGATTGGAGGTGCACTATGGTCACGCCCTCACCGAGCTGCATTACGAGGAGGGCCAGTGGCACCTGAGATTTGACGATGCGTCCTGCCAGGCCACCACGGTTGTGCTGGCCCTGGGCCATCGCAGCGGCCAGTTTGCCGCCACTGAGGCGCTGCCCCTCAATCCGGTACGGGGGCAGATCAGCCATCCGCCGGCCCAGGGCACCCCGGGGCAGCTGCGCACCGTACTGTGCGCCGACGGTTACCTGGTGCCCGCCCATGAAGGTCGGCTGACCTGCGGGGCCAGCTTTGGCCGGGGCGACGATGGCAGCGATTGGCGAGACGCGGACCGGGAGGCGATCGCTCAGCGCATGGCCCGAAGTTTCGGACAGGAGGGCTGGGCGGAGGAGCTGGTGCTGGATGACAGCGGCCGGGCGGCGGTGCGGGCGGCGGTACGGGATCATCTGCCCCTGGTGGGGGCGGTGCCGGACTGGCCGGCCCTGGCGCAGTGGCAACCGGGTCAGGCGGTGCCCCAGCAGGACGGGCTGCACCTGCTGACCGGGCTGGGCTCCCGGGGGCTGTGCTCGGCGGCCCTGTGCGCCGAGCTGCTGGCCAGCCAGCTGTGCGATGAACCCCGCCCCCAGGACCAGGATCAACAAGCCCGGCTTGCGCCGGGCCGGTTCTGGATCCGAAAACGGCTGAAGGGCCAGCCGGTCGGCGGCTGAGCCTCAGCCGTTCAGGCGCTGGGCCAGGCTGGCCCAGGCCGCTTTGACCAGGGCCAAGTCCGCCGGTTCCAGCTCACTGCGCGCCTGGTCCAGGTGCTCCGCCATCTTGGCCTCCAGCCGCGCATAATTCGGGTCGCTCTCCTGCTCCAGGCTGGCCAGCACCACGGCAAAGTGGCCCTGCAGGTAGCCGCTGGCGAACACTTCGTCGTCGCTACCCTGCGCCAGTTGCTCCTCAACCCATTGATGGCAGATCGTCTCCCACCGCTCTAACATACTGCTTCCTCCGGATTGGCCAGGGGATACAACACCGCATCCCGGTAGCCGGTAATGATTCGATAGTGACCCTGCAACTCAAGGTCCAGTTGACTGTCGCCGGTGTCCGCCACCATCGCCTGGTGGGCCAGCGCCGTCAGTTTGCTCTTACTGGCCAGGATGACGATGTTGTCCCGGCCGATGGCCCGGATCACCGCCGGGCTCAGTTGTTGGTTGCCCCGGCCAAAGAGGTGGCCCTGACCGCCGATAAGGGTGATCACCAGCTTGGTGGGCACGCCCTGGACGCGGGACAGCAGTTCGGCGGCGGTCAGATCCGACGCCAGCAGCTGGCCATCCCGGATGAGGTCCACCCCCAGCAGGGTGTTGTCCAGCCCCAGCTCCGCCATCACCGCGGCCACGGTGGAGCCGGAGCCCATGACGTATTGCCAGTCCGGGTCCATCTGCTCCACCACCTCGGCGGCGATGTCGTCGGTGACCAGCTCCTCGCTTTCCCGCCCCCCCATCTTCACCGCCTGAACAAAACGCAGTGCCTCCGGCACCGTCATCTCGCCGAAGTACTTGGCCCGCACCTGGCCGGCGCGAAACGCCACCTCGTCGATGTCCCGCACCTCGCCGTCGGTAACGCTCACCAGCTCCCCCTTGACCATCTGGGCGGCAACGATGCCGCTGGCCTTGGGGGTCAGGCCGTAGACGCCGGAGTGGATCTTCACCCCGGCGGGCACCCCCAGCACCGGTTGTTGCGGACTCACCACGGCACACAGATCCCGGGCGGTGCCATCTCCACCGGCAAAAAGGATGAGGTTGGGTCGGCGCTCGGACAGGGCCCGAGTCAGGGCCCGGGTGTCCTCGGCGCTGGAGGGGTGGGCACTGCGGTGCAGCACCTCGACCTCGAAGCCCAGCGAACGGGCCAACTCCTCGCCCATGGCGCCACTGCCGGTCCAAACCTGGATGTGGGCCTTGTGGGGCACCAGGTGGGCCAGGGCCTCGGCCATGCGCTGCTGCGCCTTGGGCTCGGCCCCCAGGGCCAGCGCCTGTTCGGCCACCTGATCGCTGCCTTTAAGGGCGACGCTGCCCCCCAGCCCCGCCAGGGGATTAATGATGAGTCCCAGTGCAAACACGGCCGTCTTCCCTTAACGCAAAATCCTGAATCCTCGGCAGCGGGCGACCAAAGTGGTCACCAAACGCCGCCATCAGAGCCGCCGCCCGCGGCGGCAGCCCCCGCTGGTAGTACTGGTGCACCGCCATCAGCACAGTACGGGCGAAGGCCCCCCGGTCCACCTCGATGGAAAGGTTGTCGGCACTGACGTCGAAGCGATGGCCGCAGGCGCGACTGAGCATCCACTCGATGGCCTGGGGCTGGGCCTCCACCTGTTCGAACCGGGCCTGGGCCTCGGCATCCCGACCGTCCGGGTGGTACCAGTAGCCGTAATCCACCTGTTGGCGGCGCGCCGGCCCCGCCTGGCACCAGTGTGCCAACTCGTGCAGGGCACTGGCGGCAAAACCGTGGGCGAAGTAGATGCGGTGATAGGGGCAATGCTCATCCGCCGGCAGGTACAGCGGCTCATCGGTGCCCCGCACCAGGCGCGTCCGGTACTGGGCCCCCAAGGTGGCGTTGAACACCCGCATCAGCTCATCGGCGTGAACCATCTCTCTCCCTTCCCATGGCGGCCATGGCGACCAGCGACAGCAGCGCCGCCCCCGACGCCAGGGTCCAGGTGGCCTCGGCGCCGGCGCCATTGTGCCACATCTGGCCGCTGATGTAGGCCCCCAGGGCCCCACCCAGACCGAAACTGCTGCTGGCGTAGAGGGCCTGGGCCTTGCCCTGGTGCCCGCCGGAAAAGCTTCTGTGGATGAACTGGATGGCGCAGGCGTGGGCCAGGCCGAAACTGAAGGCGTGCAGCAGCTGGGCGGCAGCCTGACCCGGCAGGCTGGCCCCCAGGGCGCCGGTCAGCCACCAGCGCAGGGCCGACAGCAGGCAACAGAGCATCATCAGCCCCCGCAGGGGGTAACGGCCCAGCAGCCGGGGCGCCACTAAGAAGATGCCGATCTCCACCGCCACCCCCAGGGCCACCAGCACCCCGGCCACCCCCTCTCCTAGCCCCAGCTGGCGCAGGTAGAGGACGTAGAAGGTGTAGAAGGGCCCGTGACTGGCCTGCAGCAGCAACGCCGCCAGCAGAAAACAGAGCACCGAGCGGCGGCGCAGCTGAGCCATAAAGGCGGCCTCGGCGGACTCCCCCCGTCGCTTGGGTGCCACCTCGGCCAGCACCAGGGCGCTGGCCGCCAGGGCAAAGAAGAGCACCAAACCGATGATGGGCAGAGCACCGGGGCCCTGGCGGTCGAACCACCAGCCGGCCCCCACCACCAGCACGATGTAGCCGACGCTGCCGAAGCTCCTGAGTCCACCGTAATCCTGGGGCCGGTCCGCCAGGGTGGTGAGGGTCACCACCTCCAACTGGGCCAGGATGGCGTTCCAGAAGAAGGTGTAGATCCCCAGCACCAGGGCCAGAGCCCAGAAGCCTTCGGCGACAAACAGCCCCAAGTAGGCCAGGGCCGCCAGCAAAGCACCGGCACGGATCACCCCCACCGGCCGGCCCAGCCGGTCGGCCAGGGCGGCCCAGAGGTTGGGGGCCAGGATCCGGGTGCCGAACAGGATCGCCAGCATCCAGCCGATCTGGCGGGAATCGAAACCCAGGTGGTCGAGGTAGAGGCTCAGGTAGGGAACCATCAACCCCAGGATGGCGAAAAACGCAAAGTAAGAGGCCGCCAGCGCTTTGCGCTGACGGCCTGCCAACAACCCGCTCATCGAGGGCTCAGTCCCGCATGCCCAGCACCGGGGTGGAGACCGACACCTCCAGGTTCTGCGCCCGGTGGCGCAGCAGGTGATCCATCAGCACGATGGCCACCATGGCCTCGACGATGGGCACCGCGCGGATCCCCACGCAGGGGTCGTGGCGTCCCCGGGTGACCATCTCCACCGGGTTGCCGTCCACGTCGATGCTGTGGCCGGGCACCATGATGGAGCTGGTGGGCTTGAGGGCGATCTCGGCGGTGAGCGGCTGACCGGAGCTGATCCCCCCCAGCACGCCGCCAGCGTGGTTACTGGCAAAACCGTCCGGGTGCATCTCATCCCGATGCTCGGACCCCTTCTGGGTCACCACATCGAAGCCATCCCCCACGGCCACCGCCTTGACGGCGTTGATCCCCATCAGGGCGTGGGCCAGATCCGCATCCAGGCGGTCGAACACCGGCTCGCCCAGGCCCACCGGCACGCCGGTGGCCTCCACCTTGACCCGGGCGCCGATGGAATCACCGGCCTTTTTCAGGTCCCGCATGTACTGGTCCAGGGCCTCGAGCTTATCGGGGTCGGGGAAGAAGAAGGGGTTCTGCGCCACCTCATCCCACTGGTACTGCTCGGCAACGATGGGACCGAGCTGGCTGACGCAGGCGCGGATGACAATGCCGTGCTGCTGGGCCAGATACTTCTTGGCGATGGCCCCGGCGGCCACCCGCATGGCGGTTTCCCGGGCGGAGCTGCGTCCGCCACCGCGGTAATCACGGTTGCCGTACTTGTGGTGGTAGGGGTAATCGGCGTGACCGGGGCGGAACAGCGGCGCGATCTCGGAGTAATCCTTGCTGCGCTGGTCGGTGTTTTCAATCAGCAGCCCGATGGGGGTGCCGGTGGTCTTGCCCTCGAACACCCCGGAGAGGATCTTGACCTGGTCCGGCTCGCGCCGGGCCGTGGTGTAGCGGGAGCTGCCGGGACGACGCCGGTCCAGGTCCCCCTGAAGGTCCTGCTCGGACAGGGCCAGCCCCGGGGGGCAGCCGTCGACAATGGCCCCCAGGGCCAGGCCGTGGCTTTCCCCGAAGGTGGTGACGGTGAAGAGTTTTCCAATGCTGTTGCCGGCCATGGCGACACGGTCTCCTTAAGTTCAGTCGCGGTAGATGGCGAAAAGGTCCTGGGCTTCGAGCAGCTGCTCCCGGGTCAGCAGGAAGACGCCATCGCCACCCCGCTCAAACTCCAGCCAGGTGAAGGGCACTTCCGGATACTGCTCCGCCAGGGCCACCATGGAGTTGCCCACCTCGACGATCAGCAGGCCTTCGTCGTTGAGGTGGTCCGCCGCCCGGGCCAGGATCCGCTTGGTCAGATCCAGGCCATCGCGGCCGGAGGCCAGCCCCAGCTCCGGCTCGTGGTGGAACTCCTCGGGCAGATCGCCCATGTCCTCGGCGTCCACGTAGGGGGGGTTGGAGACGATGAGATCGTACTTCTGCCCGCCCAGTGCGGCAAAGCCGTCGGACTGCAAGGGGAAGACACGGTTGAGCAGGCCATGCTGCTCGATGTTGATCTGGGCCACCTCCAGCGCGTCGGCGCTGATGTCCACGGCGTCCACCTCGGCCTCTTCGAAGGCGTAGGCGCAAGCGATGGCGATGCAGGCGGAGCCGGTGCACAGGTCCAGCACCCGGTTGACCGGCTTGTTGTAGAGCCAGGGCTTGAAGCCGTTCTCGATCAGCTCGGCGAAGGGGCTACGGGGCACCAGCACCCGCTCGTCCACGTAGAACTCCAGGCCGGCAAAGTAGGCGGTGTTGGTCAGGTAGGGCACCGGTACCCGCTCCCGCACCCGGCGGATCACCAGCTCGACGATGCGGTGCTTCTCGGTGCTGGTCAGGCGCGCCCGGCGCACTTCCCGGCCCAGCTCCAGGGGCAGGTGCAGGGTGTGCATCACCAGGGCGACCGCCTCGTCCCAGGCGTTGTCGGTGCCGTGGCCGTAGTAGATGCCCGCGGCGTTAAAGCGGCTGACGCACCAGCGCAGCATGTCATCGATGGTGTGAAGCTCGTTGACCGCTTCATCGATAAAAATCTTTTCCACAGGAGAGGTCCTTATGACAACCAGTGGCAGGCATTGTAACCAATGGTGGGGCCGGTTCCTATCTCCCCGACCAGTGGCATAATAGGCGGCTATGAAGAAGCCCAAGACCATGGATCCCGAAGAGCTGGCGCTGTTTCGGGACAGCCTGAGCGATGTCCGCCCATTGAACCACGACACCGTGGTGCACCGTCGCGCCCAGAAGCCCCGCCAGGCGGTGCAGCAGCAACAGCAGCGCCGCGAGGCGGATCACTACTTCTCCGACAGCTACCAGCCGGCCCTGCCCACCGAGGGACCGATGCGCTACGTCAAGGAGGGGGTCTCCAGCTATGAAGTGAAACGGCTGCGCCGGGGCGATTACGTGCCGGAGGTGCTGCTGGACCTGCACGGCCACACCCAGGCGGAAGCGCGCCAGGAGCTGATTGCGCTCATCAACGCCTGCAAGAAACAGCATCTGGCCTGCGCCAGCGTGATGCATGGCCTGGGCAGCGGCGTGCTCAAGCGCCAGGTGCCCGCCTGGCTGACCCAGCACCCGGACGTGCTGGCGTTCCACCAGGCCCCCCTGGAGTGGGGGGGGGACGGTGCCTTGCTGGTGCTGGTGGACATCGGGTTAAACGACGAGGGCTAAGTCCCTGGGGCCCTGCAGGCTGAGCAGGCGGGGGTTGGGGCGACACTCCAGGTGGGCGATGGCGGAGGTGGCGAACAGCGGCGGGGTCTCCCCGGGCACCCATTCGCTGACCAGATAGCCCAGCAGGGGCATGTGGGCCACCACCAAGGCGGTCTTAGCCTGGGCTAGGTCCATGTGGGCCATCACCAGGTCATGACACAGCGCCGGATCGCCCTCCGGCACCAGCTCATCCAGGGTCTGGACGCCTTTGGGCTGGGGCAGCAGGGGCTGGCAGGCCCGCCAGCTTTGCTGCGCCCGAAGGTAGGGACTGACGAATACCATGTCCAAGCCGGTCAAGTTGGCGGCCAGATGCGCCGCCATCTGCTGGCATTGGGTTGCGCCCACTTCGGTCAGGGGCCGCTGTCGATCCGTCGGGGCATCGAAGCTGGCCTCACCATGGCGCATCAGGAAGAGTTCCATGCAAGATTTCATAAAGGAAAACAACGCCGCTATCTTATCGCGGCTTTTCGTCGGGAAAAAAGACCCGATTGACTAGTCTTTAGTCGTTAAGGGGGCCGGGAGATTGCGCCCTCAGGCCACAAGGCGCAAACTGGACCGATACTCATACCCCCGCGTATTGAGCTGACCGTCGCCGTGGACATCAGGATAAGGATATGACCGATAAGCTGAAAATCAGCCCAAACGACCCGCGCCACTACCAGTACCTGGTGCTGGATAACGGCTTGCGCGTCACCCTGGTGCAGGACGGCGAGGCCACCAAATCCGCTGCGGCGATGGCGGTGCGGGTAGGCCATTTTGACGACCCGGCGGACCGGGAGGGGATGGCCCACTTTCTCGAGCACATGCTCTTTCTTGGCACCCGGGATTACCCCCAGGCCGGCGAATACCAGCAGTTCATCAGCGACCAGGGCGGCAACCATAACGCCTGGACCGGCCCGGAGTTCACCAGCTACTACTTCGATGTAAACCCCCAGGCCCTGGCCGAGGCGCTGCATCGCTTCAGCCAGTTTTTCACCGCGCCACTGTTTGACGCCCAACTGGTGGAGAAGGAGCGCCAATCGGTGGACTCCGAGTTTCGGATGAAACTGCAGGACGACATGCGTCGCTTCTACCAGGTGCACAAGGAGACGGTGAACCCCGCCCACCCCTTTGCCAAGTTCTCGGTGGGCAACCAGCACACCCTGGCGGACCGCGACGGCGCCTCCATCCGCGAGGAGCTGCTTGCTTTTCACCGGGAACACTACTCCGCCAACCTGATGACCCTAGTGGTGGTGGGCCCCCATCCGCTGGAGGAGGTGGAGGCCCTGGTGCGCGCCCATTTCGGCGAGATCGTCAATCGGGGGCTGGCCAAGTCCCTGCCGGACACCCCACTCTACCGGGACGGCGATCTCAACGTCGAGCTGCGGATGCTGCCCAACAAACGGCAGCGTCAGCTGACCCTGACCTTCCCCCTGCCCGCCCTGGACCCCTGGTATCGGCACAAACCGCTGACCTACATCTCCTACCTGCTGGGATACGAAGGCCCGGGCAGTTTGCTGTCCGGACTCAAGCATGAGGGGCTGGTCAGCCAGCTCAGCGCCGGCGGGGGCGTTAACGGCTACAACTTCAAGGATTACAACATCAGCTACCAGCTGACGGACAAGGGATTGGCCAACAGGGATCGCATCCTGGCCAAGACCTTTCACTACTTGACGCTGATGAGAGAGGGCGGCATCGAGCCTTGGCGCTACCACGAGCGCCAGCAGCTGCTGGAGCGGGCGTTCCGCTTCCAGGAGCCCAGCAAGCCCCTGGATCTGGCCAGCCACCTGGCCATCAACATGCACCACTATGACACCGAGGACATCGCTTACGGCGATTACCGCATGGATGGCCTGGACACCGAAGCGGTACACGAGATCCTCGACCGCTTCCGCCCGGACAACTTGCGCCTGACGCTGATCGCCCCGGAGCTGGAAACCGACCGCCAGGCCAAATGGTACGACACCCCCTACTGCGTGGTGCCCATCGATGCACCGCGGCGGGCGCGCTGGGTTTTGACCGAACCCCAACCCGATCTCCAGCTGCCCGACGCCAACCCCTACCTGGTCGGCTTGCTGGAACCCAGGCACCAGCCCAGCACCAGCGAGGATCCGGCACGCTTGACCGACACGGGAGCCCTGGCGCTTTGGTACAAGAAGGATCAGGAGTTTAACGTGCCCAAGGCGCACCTGTTCCTGGCCCTGGACAGCGAGGCGTGCCACCACGACGCGCGCACCGCCGCCCTGACCCGGCTCTACATCGCCATGCTGATGGACGCCCTGGCCGAGCCCACCTACCAGGCGGAAGTGGCCGGCCTGAGCTACAACGTCTACCCCCACCAGGGCGGCTTGACCCTGCATCTGAGCGGCTTCACCGGGGGCCAGGAAGCGCTGCTGGACCTGCTGCTGCGCGAGGCGCGCCAGCGCAACTTCGCCCCGGACCGCTTCAACGAGATCAAGGGCCAGCTGCTGCGCAGTTGGAACGGCATCCGCTCGGCCCGCCCCATCTCACGTCTGTTCAACGCTCTGACCGCCACCTTGCAGCGGCGCAGTCACGAGCCGCTGAACATGGCCGCGGCGCTGGAGCACTGCACCCTGGAGCAACTGCACTACCACATCGACAGCATCTATCAGCAGGTGCACGTCGAGGGGCTGATCTACGGTGATTGGCTCAAAGAGGAAGCGGAGGGGCTGAACGAGCGCCTGACCCGCACCCTGGCCCAGGTCTCCAACCCCGGTCCGGAGGTGCAGCGTCAGCTCATCAGCATCCACGGCAAGGGCACCATCTTGCGGGAGATCGAACACGATCATCAGGACAGCGCCATCATCGTCTACTACCAATCACGGCAGAACGACCTGCAAAAGATGGCCCTGTTCTGTCTGCTCAACCACAGCATGTCCAGCAGCTTCTTCAACGAACTGCGCACCAAGCAGCAGCTGGGTTACATGGTGGGCACCAGCTACGTACCGATGAACCGCTGTCCGGGCATCATATTCTACGTGCAGAGCCCGGTGGCCGGCCCGCTGCAGTTGATGGAGTCCATCGACCAGTTCATCGCGGATTTCGGCTACGCGCTGATGCAGATCTCCCACACCCAGTGGCAGGCCACCAAAGACGCCCTGTGCAATCAGATCCTGGAGCAGGACAACAACCTCAAGGCCAAAGCCCAGCGGCTCTGGGTCTCCATCGGCAACAAAGACACCGACTTCAACCACCGGGAGCGAATCGCCGAGGCGGTTCAGGCCCTCGAGCGGGCGGATCTCATCCGCTTTATGATGCAACGCATGCGATGCAGTAACCCGGACCGCCTGGTGCTCTACTCCAGCGGCGGCTCTCACAGTGAACTGGAACCCCTGTCCGGTAAAAGCCGCATCACCGACCTGTCCCACTTCAAAGGGCAATCGGCATTGATCGATTTTTAATTCAATAATTTGAGGTATTCTGACGCCCTATGCGTACTGCCCAACTTCGGCTAAGATCCCCGCTCTGCACCGGCTGGCGGCGAATTGCGCAATCCCAGGCGGGCCGGGGCACGAATCCCCTTCGGGGGTATTGGCCTTGCTCGGAGCAGGTGCTATCGTTACCTACTGATAACAATAACTAATAACCATTGATTCTACTGAGCAGGATGCCCGATGAAGCCATGGATAGCGCTGCTTCTCATTCTATTCGCATTGCCGGCGATAGCCTCTGACGACCGTCAGGCCGCCTCTCACAAGCTCAGCTACTTCGGACTCGAACAAAACCTGTCCGAAACCACCGTCACCAGCATCCAAGAAGACCATATCGGCTTTGTTTGGGTCGGTACCATCAACGGTTTAAATCGATTCGACGGCAAATCCTTTAAGCAATACAACTCCTCAAATGCCGATCTTTACGGCCTCGGCCACAATACCATTCGCCAACTGCATGTGGACGAAGCGCATCGGCTTTGGGTCGTCACCAATCAGCAGCTCTACCGGTACGACCTGGTCAAAGACCGTTTTGACGGTGTCCCCCTTGATCACACCTCAAATCTTTGGAGCGTGACGTCGGAAGGCAACCATCTGTTTGTTGGCACCGAAACGGGCCTGCTCAAGTACGACATCGAGAGTCAGTCGACGCTGGAGGTAAAGTCCGAGCGCTTTTCCTACACCGGTATTGCCGAAGTGTTTGGTCTGGGCAATGGCCTGCTGCTGTTTTCCGAAAGCAAGGGCAGCTCCTTCGCGTACGATGTGCACAGCGAGCAAACCATTGAGCTGAATCTGAACGGCCACATCAACAGCGTATCCAAAATTCACGGAAGTCTTTACGTACTGGGTACCTCGGTCGGGCTCATCATTCTCGATACCGAGCAATTTCGCTTGGAACGCATCTACCAACTGCCCATTGACTACGCCCAGTTCAACCCGGAGAGCCAAACGCTGTATTTCACTTCGGGGAAGAGCCTGTTTGTCGCTCGAACCGATGAGTTACAGCAGCAGCTTCCTCCCACTCTGATCAGCGCCAGGTTTGAAACCAACCCCTCTTCGCTCTATCTGGACACCCTTGGCAACCTGTGGCTTGGCATCATAGGTACCGGTGCGGTAAAGCTGTCTTTTGGCAGCTCAAACATCTCGCAACACGACATTCAGTGCACCAACGCAAACTGCAACCAGGTCTGGAGCCTGGCGCAATTTGATGGCGATATCTGGGTTGCCAACGACTCGGAATACGTCATCACACTCAACCAAAATGACAGCCCAAGACGAAAGCTGGAAACGGGCATTCTGGGGCCCAAAACCATCCACAGTCATGAGGGCACTCTGCTGACCGGTGGCAAGGGCCTACTTCATCTGGCGACGGTGGAAAGTGGGGCGGTGGTCGAGAGTGCCATTAGCCTGGACGATAAGATCGTCACTTCGATTACCAGCCTGGGTGAACGTGTTTTACTTGGCACCTTTTCACACGGGGTGCTGCTGCTAGACAACAATCAAGAGGTCGACAGCGCCTATTTCTCCCCGCAGGTTTCATCCACCGTATTCACCATCGAAGTGTCAGACCACTTTATTCTCGTTGGCAGTCAAACCGGCGTCCATATCTACGAAATGGATGACCGATTGGGGATTTGGATAAGGCGCAAGAATGCCTTCCCGGAGAAGATCATTACCTCTATCTCGCCCATCTCTGATGGGTATTTGATTGGCACTGTCGGGGAAGGATTCTACAAGCTTTCAGCCGACTGGAGTGAAAGCAAACAATCTTTTGGGATCCCGGACGAAGAAAAAATATTGGTGTACAGCTCCGTTGAGCAGAATGGTTCGGTGTACGCCTCATTCAGCAATGGCATTGTCGAGATCGATCAGAAAAGCCTCTCGGTACTCAACTTCTATGATCAAAGCCGCGGAGCGCAAAAGGAGTTCAACGGCATGGCATCGCTCGCGACGAACGATGCGGTGTATTTTGGTGGTACCCAGGGCGTTAATCGCCTCACCGGCACTCAGGAGCACCTGGGTATCCGGGTCTCCAGCCCGATATTCACCTCACTGAAAGTCTTCAATAAAGAGGAGAGCGTTGGTCAGCGCTTGCGACAAAACATCGTGACCGCCAGTCAAATTGAACTGAAGTACAGTGATTATCCCTTCTCACTGAGCTTCGCCAGCCTCATCAATGATTACGGCTCGCTGACGTCCTACCGTTACCGGGTCGTCGGCCTGGATGATAAATGGATTGAACTGGACAACAGTCTGAACTTCATCACCTTCACCAATCTGAGTTACGGTGAATACACGCTGGAGCTTGAGTCCTTTATTCCCTTCCTGAGCGAGTCTCAACGCAAGTCCAGAATCCGCATCATCATTACGCCCCCTTGGTGGCTTTCAACCTACGCCAAGACCACCTACTGGTTGATCGCGCTGCTCATCTTCTACATGGCTCACAGAGAGTTTCTCCGTCGTAAGCGGGTTCAGCTTCGAATCGCCCAAAGCGAAGAGCGTCTCAAACTCTCTCTGTGGGGCAGCGGGGATGAGATGTGGGACTGGGATATGGAAGCGGGCAAGATCTACCGCTCCAACATCTGGGGTACCCTGGAGTTTCCTCGGGACGGCAAACGCAGCGGCAAGGGCGAAAGTAATATCCACCCGGACGATCTGGAGCGGGTCAATGACCTGCTGCTCGAGCATTTTAAGGGTGAGTCCGAGCACTTCGAGGCCACCTACCGGGTCAAGAGCAAAACCGGCCACTGGCTGTGGATCCTGGACCGGGCCAAGGTGGTGGAGCGCGACGAGCAGGACCGTCCCACGCGGATGACGGGCACCATCAAGGACATCAGCAGCATCAAGGAGGCCGAGGAGCGCCTGACCCTGTTTGCCAGGGCACTTAAGAACATCTCCGAGGGGATGTTCATCCTCGATGACCGCATGCACTACATCGAGGTCAACGAAGCCTGCCTCGAACTGACCGGGTTTCCCAACGACAACTTCATTGATCAACCGATGAAGTTTGAGCGCTACCCCGAGGCCTATACCGACGACATCATCCGGATCGTCCGCCAGCAGGGCCGATGGAGTGGCGAGTTGGAGCTGGAGCGCTCCAACGGCCGGGTTATCCAAATAGAACTGACCCTCGATCAAATCCGGGACAACGACACCCAGGCCAGCTTCTACGTGGGCGTGTTCAGTGACATCACCCACCGCAAGCAGGCCGAATCCGAACTGCGTCGATTGACCAACAACGATGTGTTGACCGGCCTGCCCAACCGCAGCTACCTGCAGATCTCCCTGGATAACCTGGTCAGACGACAGGTACCGCTGTGCTTGCTGATCTTCGATCTGGACAACTTCAAGAAGGTCAACGACTCCCTGGGCCACGGGGCTGGCGATGCGCTGCTGTGTCATGTGGCCAACCGGGTCAAGAACCAGTTGCCTAAGGACACCTCCTTGTACCGCTTGGGCGGCGACGAGTTTGCGGTGGTGTATGACGGGGCCAATGCCCTAAACCAGAGTACCAAGCTGGCCCAGGAGATTCTGGCGGCGTTCAGCAAGCCATTCCTACTGGATGAGGGCGAAGTGGTGGTCAACACCAGTATCGGCATCGTCACCTACCCGGAGGACGACATCGAGCGTCAGGCGCTGCTGAGAAAGGCGGATCTGGCCATGTACCACGCCAAAGGCCAGGGCGGGCAGTGTTACCAGTTCTTCAGCGAATCCCTCAATCAGGCGGCAATGGAGCGCCTGGATACGGAGAACCTGATCCGTCAGGCGCTCAAGGAGAACCACTTCGAGGTTTACTACCAGCCCAAGGTGGATTTGAAGACCAATCGAATTCACGGGATGGAAGCCCTGGTGCGCTTGAATCACCCCGTTCGGGGCCTGATCAGGCCCGGCGAGTTCATCCCCCTGGCAGAGGAAACTGGCCTGGTGGTGGAGATCGGGGAGTACGTCCTCAAACAGGCCTGTTTCGCCGCGGAGAAATGGCGAAGCATGGGCGCGCTCAATGGGCGGATTGCGGTGAATCTGGCCTCTCAGCAATTTATGCTGCCGGATCTGTGCGAGCGCATTCAGCGCATTCTTGAGCTGACCCGACTGCCGGCGCACTGCCTGGAACTGGAGATCACCGAGGGGACTGTGATCCAGCAGCCTGATAAGGCGATCGCCACCATGCAGTCTTTGCAGGACATGGGCATCCACTTGGCTCTGGACGACTTCGGTACCGGTTACTCGTCGTTGTCCTACCTCAAACGCTTCCCCATCGACACCCTGAAGGTGGACAAGTCCTTCGTGGACGACATCGCTACCAGCAATAAAGACCGGATGATGACCGCTTCCATCGTGACCATCGCACGAAACATGGAATTGAGTGTGGTGGCCGAGGGAGTAGAAACCCAAGAACAGTTGGCGGTACTCAAAGGTCTCCAGTGCGACCTCGTTCAGGGGTATTTTTTCAGTAAACCCATCCCAGAAGTCGAATTTGAAAAAATGCTTCTGAAGAGCCCTTCTTTGGAATTTTCGGCCAGTCAAGAAACCGTCGAGTAATTTGGCACAACGCTTGCTAACCTTTATGCAACTGTTTACTCACTTGCTTATAAAGGTTAGGAGCCGGCCATGTCCCCGCGTTTTTCTTTCTCTGTTCTTGTTCTGTCTTTAACTCTGTCTACCAATGCCTTTGCAAGTGTTCCGTGGCTGGAATCAGGCAGCAGCGAAATAAAGAACATTCCCTGGATCAATAACAGCGTCCCTGAGCAGCCCAATGCTCAAGTAAATACTCATCCCAACTTGCATACCGCCGGCGTCCCTTGGGTGAAACACGCTGAGCTGGAGACCGCTGGGGTGCCTTGGGTCAAGCACGTTGAGCTGGAAACCGCTGGGGTGCCCTGGGTGAAGCACGCTGAGCTGGAAACCGCAGGGGTGCCCTGGGTCAAGCACGCTGAGCTGGAGACCGCTGGGGTGCCCTGGGTCAAGCACGCTGAGCTGGAGACCGCTGGGGTGCCCTGGGTCAAGCACGCTGAGCTGGAAACCGCTGGGGTGCCCTGGGTGAAGCACGCTGAGCTGGAAACCGCCGGGGTGCCCTGGGTCAAGCACGCCGAGCTGGAAACCGCAGGGGTGCCCTGGGTCAAGCACGCTGAGCAGGAAAGCGCTGGGGTACCCTGGGTGAAGCACGCTGAGCTGGAAACCGCTGGGGTGCCTTGGGTCAAGCACGCTGAGCTGGAGACCGCTGGGGTGCCCTGGGTCAAGCACGCTGAGCTGGAGACCGCTGGGGTGCCCTGGGTCAAGCACGCTGAGCTGGAGACCGCTGGGGTGCCCTGGGTGAAGCACACTGAGCTGGAA
>NZ_JAHVHV010000004.1 GCF_019802085.1 Ferrimonas balearica | reverse complement strand
GCCTGGTGGCAATAGCGTTGTGGACCCACCTGATCCCATGCCGAACTCAGCAGTGAAACGCAACCGCGCCGATGGTAGTGTGGGGGTTCCCATGCGAGAGTAGGTCACCGCCAGGCACCCATTTTGAGAGAGGCCCATCCGAAAGGATGGGCCTTTTTCGTGTTTCATCGCCACTGAACTGGCCTGAATTTCACCTGAATTGACCCCCATTCGCAGATGACAGCAACGCTCAGCGGCGTTACCCTGCGCTGCACTTTCTTGCTGGAGTCTCCATGTTCCGCCCCCTAGTTGCCACCGTCTGGGCCCTTGGCCTGTGCGCCGTGGCCCTGGCCGACGAGGCCGTGACCGAAACCGAGCCCTCGGCCGAGACGAAGAGCCGCAGCGCCGCGGTGCCCTTTGTGTTCTCCACCTCCAGCATGGGGTTGAGTGTGGGGGGCGCCGCTTCGCTTCAGGGGGTCTTGCAGGAGGGTTCCCAACTGGTGGGGGCCGGGGCCTACTCGGAGAATGACAGCCATGTGGCCTTTCTCGGGGTCTATAACCTGCACTTTGGCGATTCTGGCCGCTGGTTTGTGGACCTGCAGGCGTTCGACGCCCGCTTCCGCGAGACCCAGGTCTACCTGGATGGCAATCCCGATTTCGATACCCCGGCCGGTGGCCACGGCTCCAGTGCCGACAACCACGTACTGGGTGAGGAGCAGCAGCGCGATCTCTACGCCACCCTGCGTTACCTGCTGCCCATGGGCGCCGGCAAGGACTCCCCGCGCCGTCGCAGCCGGATCGTGGCCGGGATCCCGGTGGCCCTGGAGAAGGGCGAGTTGCCCGGCGCCTACACCAGCATCGAGCTGGAGCCCTTCTACCGGGAGCGCGAGGTGATCGGTCAAGACGGTTTCCAGCAGCGGGACAAGACCCAGGGCCTCAGCCTCAAGCTGGATCACGACGCCCGGGATTTCATCCCCTCCCCCAGTGAAGGCTACCGGGCGGAGCTGCAGATCCACCGGGACTGGGGTGGGGCCGAGCGCCAGAGCTACACCAAGTGGGAAGCCCAGTACAGCCACTACCTCAACATCGGCGCCAGCGCCTGGTCCAAGCAGCAGGTGTTGGCCTTTACCGCCTACACCTCGGACGTGCCCACCTGGGACAGCGGCAGCCCAGGCAGTGAGCACCGTCCCCCCTGGTTTGCCGAGTCCACCCTGGGGGGCTGGAACCGGCTGCGGGGCTACCAGGGCGCCCGCTTCCACGATCGCAGCGCGGTGTTTTACGGTGCCGAATACCGGGCGATCCCCCGCTGGCAGCCCCAGGGGGCGATCCCCTTTATCGAGCGTTACTACTTCCCCTGGTGGCAGTTCGCGGTGTACGGCGAAGTGGGTCGGGTGCACGACAGCTACGACCTGGTGGAGCTGCACAAGGAGATGGACTGGACCGTTGGCGTCGGCCTGCGGATGTGGGTGGAGAACGTGGTGGCCCGAGTCGACTGGGCCTTCAGCGAGGAGGAGAACCAGCTGCGGGTGGTGGTGAACCAGCCGTTCTGAACCCTTAAGGCTCAGTGACAAAAAAAGGCCGCCCCTGGGGCGGCCTTTTGGCGTTTCGGGAGCGGCTATTTCACCAGGGTCAGCTCGTCGAGCAGCCACTGGGCATTGTCCACTTCGCTCATCATCCAGAGCACGTAGCGGATGTCCACGTGCACCGCCCGGGTGATGGCGGGGTTGAAGTACCAGTCCTTGGTGATGGACTCGTAGGTGGAGTCGAAGTTGAGTCCCACCAGCTCCCCCTTGCCGTTCATCACCGGAGAACCGGAGTTGCCGCCGGTGGTGTCGGCGCTGGAGAGGAAGTTCACCGGTACCGAGCCGAAGGGCAGGGCATCGGCCTGGGCGCAGGGCAGGAAGCCGCAGTACCAGGCCTCGTTGGGACGCTGGCCCAGATCGGTGCGGGCGTAGTCGCCGTAGCGGCCCTCTTCGATGGCCGCCAGGACCGGGGCCGGCGCGTCGAAGGGGGCCAGGCCGGTGTGCTTCTCACGGATCCCCTCCAGCCGGGTGAAGGGCTGTTTGTAGAGGGCGTCCGCCGCCTGGTAGCCGTCCACGTGGCCGATGCTGATGCGCAGGGTGCCGTTGGCGTCCGGGTAGACCGGCCGCTCCAGGCTCTGGTACCAGTCCAGCATCGCCTGCATCATCGCCGGACGCGCCTGGGCCAGCTCCCCCAGCCGGGTCTTGCGGGCCTTATCGCGGGCCTCGTTACCCGGGTAGAGGGCCACCGCCATGCGGATCAGCGGATCGGAGCTCTGCTCGAAGGCGCTGGCCGGCTGGTCCATCCAGGCCCGGCGCTGGTCCTTGTCCCCCAGGGTGGTTTTCACGTAGAGGGTGTCGAAATCCAACTGGGCCAGCTGGGCGTCCAGCACAGGATCGCGCTGGTCCTGGTTCAGGTAGGCGGCGATGTCCTGCTGCCAGAGAACCTTGTCCATGCGGGCGTCAAAGCGTCGCTCCAGGCGATCCAGGCGGGCGGCGAACAGCTTGCGGTCCCGCTCCTGGTAGCCGGCGTCCCGTTCGGCGTCCGCCTTCTGTTGCTCCTTGGCCCACTTGTAGAGGCGGGCGGCGGCGGTAAGCAGGGCACCGGACTGGGCGTTGTTGAGGTAGAAGTTCTCCTGGTAGGCTTGTTGGTCGGCCGCCACCAGGGTGCGCAGCTCGGTCAGGGCCGCGGCCTCCGGCTTGCCCGCCAGGTACTGGGCCAGGGCCTCATCGCGGCTGGCTTTCAGTGCCGGGATGTCGGTCTTGCGAAAGCCATCCAGCAGGCCGTTGAGCTTCTTCATCCGGTTGGCGTAGCTGGCCTTGGTGGCGGCGTAGGCCACGGCCACCTCCGGCAGTTCGTCCCCCAGGGCCTCGATGGCGTCGATGCGCCCCTGGTAGCGGTCGGCCTGGGTGGGGTAGAGCCAATCGGCGGCGAAGCGCAGCTCCTCGGTCAGCTTGTGGCGGCTGGTGCGCCCGGGGTAGCCGGCCACCAGCACGCCGTCACCGGCGCGGATCCCGTCGGCGTTGATGCTGAGGTAGCCCGCCGGCTGGTAGGGCACGTTGTCCTCACTGTAGGCGGCGGGGCTGCCATCCTTGGCCACGTAGGCGCGCAGGAAGGTGAAATCGCCGCTGTGACGGGGGTATTCGAAGTTGTCGATGTCACCGCCGTAGGCGCCGACGCTCTGTGGCGGGGCGTACACCAGGCGGACGTCGCGGATCACCAGTTGACGCAGCAGGTAGTAGTGCAGGCCGCCGTGGAAGTCGCGCACGCTGCAGCGGTATGCGGGATCCGCCTCGCAGGCCTGGATGATCCCCTTGCGGTTGCGCTCGATGATCTGGTGGCGCTGGTAGCCGTCTTCGGCAGTCTCGGTGCCGGCCAGTACCCGGTCGGTGACCTTCTCCACCTTGTCGGTGATGTAGAGGCGTTCCTGGGGACCGGCGGGCAGTTCGTGGGTGGGATCCCTGGCCAGGAAGCCGTCGGCCATGTAGTTGTGTTCGCCGTGGCTGTTGTACTGGACGGCGCCGTAGGCGCAGTGGTGGTTGGTGACCACCAGCCCTTTGGGGGACACAAAGGACGCGGTACAATAGCCCAGCCCCACCACCGCGTTCATCGGCGCCTGGGTCAAATCCGCCAGCTGTTCGGCGGGCAGGGCGATGCGGCGGTGCTCCAACTGGTCGCCAAGCTCAAGCAATTGATGGGGCAGCCATTGCCCCTCATCCGCGGACAGGGGAAGTGAGACCATCAGCGCCACCGGGGCGAGGGTCTGCCAGAGTTTCCTTGTTGGCATCGGGGTTCCTTCGATTATTATGGTTTTCCGGGAGGGTGATTCCCTCCTCGAGCTTTTTATCTCAGACAGTGTAACGGAATTAACATGGCGGAAACACGGGCCCGGGAGAAATCCGGCCAGCAACCGGCGACGGTGGATCAACTGAAACTGCCCCCCCACTCCCTGGAGGCGGAACAGTCCGTGCTCGGCGGATTGATGCTCAACAGCGAGCTGTTCGACCAGGTGGCGGAGAAGGTGGTGAAGGACGACTTCTACAGCCGCAGCCACCAGCTGATCTTCGCCGCCATGTCCACCTTGCTGGAGCAGGGCCAACCGCTGGATCTGGTGACCGTCTCCGAGGAGCTCGGCAAGATGGGCGAGCTGGACGCCGTCGGCGGGATCCCCTACCTGTCGGACATTGCCCGGAACACCCCCAGTGTGGCCAACCTCACCGCCTACGCCGGCATCGTGCGCGAGCGCGCCGTGGTGCGGGAGATGATCAAGGTGGCCAACGAGATCGCCGATGCCGGTTTCAACCCCGACGGCCGCGACTCCTCCCAGTTGCTGGACCTGGCCGAGAGCAAGGTGTTCCAGATCGCCGAGAAGCGGACCAACGCCAATGAGGGCCCCGAGGACATCAAGACGGTGTTGTCCAAGACCGTCGACAAGATTGAGCAGCTGTTCAACAACCCCCACAACGGGGTGACCGGGGTCTCCACCGGCTACTCGGACCTGGACAAGATGACCGCCGGCCTGCAGCCCTCGGATCTGGTGATCGTCGCCGCACGTCCATCCATGGGGAAAACCACCTTCGCCATGAACCTCTGTGAGCAGGCGGCGATGAACGAAGACAAGCCGGTGCTGATCTTCTCCCTGGAGATGCCCTCCGAGCAGATCATGATGCGGATGCTGGCCTCCTTGGGCCGGGTCGATCAGACCAAGATCCGGACCGGCCAGCTCAACGACGACGATTGGGCCCGGGTCTCCTCCACCATGGGGCTGATGATGGAGCAGGGCAAGATGTACATCGACGATGGCTCCGGCCTGACCCCCACCGAGGTGCGCTCCCGGGCCCGCCGGGTGGCACGGGAGAACGGCGGCATCGCCATGATCATGGTGGACTACCTGCAGCTGATGCAGGTGCCGGCCCTGTCCGACAACCGGACCCTGGAAATCGCCGAGATCTCCCGCTCCCTGAAGGCCCTGGCCAAGGAGTTGCAGTGCCCGGTGGTGGCCCTGTCGCAGCTCAACCGCTCCTTGGAGCAACGGGCGGACAAGCGCCCGGTGAACTCGGATCTGCGGGAATCCGGCTCCATTGAGCAGGATGCGGACCTCATCATGTTCATCTACCGGGACGAGGTGTACCATCCGGATACCGCTGAGAAGGGGCTGGCCGAGATCATCATCGGTAAGCAGCGTAACGGCCCCATCGGCAAAGTCCCCCTGACCTTCCAGGGGCAGTTCTCCCGCTTCGACAACTACGCGGGCACCAGCTTCGACTACGACGAGTAATATGCGATTTTCCCCGGTGGCGGAGATCCGCCGCAGTGCCCTCCAGCACAACCTCCAGCGACTGCGCGCCCTGGCCCCCCATGCCAAGGTGATGGCGGTGGTCAAGGCCAACGCCTACGGCCACGGCCTGGTCAAGCTGGCCAGCTGGCTGGACGCGGTGGACGGCTTTGGCCTGGCCCGCATCGAGGAGGCCCTGGCCCTGCGGGAGAACGGCAACGCATCCCGACTGATTCTGCTTGAAGGGGTGTTTTCCGAGGTGGATCTCGAGCAGGCCGCCCGGCACAGCCTGGACGTGGTGATCCACGACGCCGAGCAGGTGCGCCTGCTGGAGCGGGCCCAGCTCTCCCAGCCGCTGGTGATCTGGCTGAAGATCGACAGCGGCATGCACCGCCTTGGCGTACTGCCGGAGGCGTTCGACGCCCTCTATCGCCGCCTGTGCGACTGCGCCAACGTGGTTCAGCCCCCCAATTTGATGACCCACTTCGCGGTGGCGGACGAGGCGGAGAACCCGGAAACGGTACGCCAGATCCAGCTGTTCAACCGCCTGGTGAAAGACCTGCCCGGCGAGCGCACCCTGTGCAACTCCGCCGGTACCCTGGTCTGGCCCAGCGCCCACGGTGACTGGGTGCGCCCGGGTCTGGCCCTGTACGGTGCCAACCCCATGATCGGCGGTGAGCCGAGCCAGTTCGATCTCCAGCCGGTGATGACCATGCGCTCCAAGGTGCTGGCCGTTCGCAGCCTCAAGGCCGGCGAGCCGGTGGGCTACGGTCAGACCTGGCGCAGCGGTCGGGACACCCGCATCGCCGTGGTGGCCATGGGCTACGGCGACGGCTATCCCCGCCACGCGGTGTCCGGCACCCCGGTGCTGATCAATGGCCAGCGCTACCCCCTGGCCGGCCGGGTCAGCATGGACATGCTCACCGTGGAGGTGGGGGAAGCCGAGGTGCAGGTGGGGGACGATGTGGTGCTCTGGGGCGAAGGGCTGCCGGTGGAGGAGATCGCCGAGTGCGCCGGCACCATTCCCTATGAGCTGCTGTGCAGCACCACCGCCCGGGTGCAATACCGCTACCTCGACTGACCCGACTCACTCCATCCGAATCTTATTTTAAGTTGTGAAGGGTTGGCCCTGGCAGTACAGTGTCCTCATCTGGATGCGCAGAGATAACTGCCTGTCTGAATGCCCCTTTTGGGATATTTATTGCTTTACCTGAACTCGAGGGAGAGTCGTCATGAAAAAGCTCGGAGCCCTGATCGCCGTGCTGGCCACCAGCGCCGCCTTTAACGCCACCGCCGAGACCGTTCCGGTCCAGCTGTCCACCCTCAACGGCACCAATGTGATGGCCGGTGAGTCGGTGGAGGGGGTGCGCTTCCCGACCCTCTACGGCAAAACCGGCTCGGTGAAAGGGGTCGACCTGCACCTGGTGGGGATCGGTGAGACCGACGACTTTGTTGGCCTGCAGTTTCCGCTGCTGATCGCCGGCGCCAACCACGTCAACAACAGCATGACCGGTGTTGCCTTCGGCCTGTGGAACTGGAACAAGGGCACCACCACCGGCGCCAACCTGGGCATGGTCAACGTCACCAATGACGTTACCGGCGCCAACGTTGGCCTGGTCAACTACAGCACCGGGGAAACCGCCTTCGACTGGAGTGCGGTCAACGTCTCCGAAAGCTCCCACGCCCAGCTGGGCTTTGTGAACGTCACCGACGAGATCAAAGTGGTGCAGGTGGGCCTGCTCAACTGCGCCAAGAACGGCTTCCTGCCCTGCTTCCCGCTGGTGAACTTCGCGGTCAAGTAAGCGCCGTCGGAGCAAAGTACGGGGGGCCTTGGGGCCCCCCGTTTGCTGCGGGGCCCGGCGCCGTGGCACAGTGACGGGGATGCCCACCCAGGAGACCGTCATGACCGACTGGATCCAGCGATCCTTCCGCCTGCCCGCCCATCGGCGGGGTTTTCATCTGATCACCGATGCGGTGCTGGCCCAGCTGCCGGAGCTGCCCCGCTGCGACACCGGCCTGCTGCACCTGTTTATCCGCCACAGCTCCGCCTCGTTGACCCTGAACGAGAACGCCGATCCCACGGTGCGGACCGACTTCGAATCCCATTTCAACCAGATGGTGCCGGAGGGCGCGCCCTACTACCGTCACACCTACGAGGGGCCCGACGACATGCCCGCCCACCTCAAGGCCAGCCTGCTGGGCAGCAGCGTCTCGGTGCCGGTGGGCCAGGGCCGACTGCTGCTGGGCACCTGGCAGGGGATCTACCTGGGGGAGCACCGGGATCAGGGTGGGGAACGCCAGATCGTCGCCACCCTTCAGGGTCGATTCACTGACTGAAACTGCCATTTTTGGCCAAAAAAACGCCGCATTGCGCTCAATGCGGCGTTTTTATTTTTCTCTGGCTTAACGGCATCTGAACAGCGTATCCCACTGCAACGCACTGTGATCCAGGGCGAATTGTGGCGGTCATTCATCACTATGATGTTGTCATACCGGTAACATCGCTATAGGTGGATGTATTGCCATGGTGTGTTCTCATTGTAATTTTGTTATGTTTGATTGGCATTTCGGCAGATAAGACGCTAAAAAAGCGCATATTGCCAAAATGTTAATTTGCCGAATGGATTTCGGCATCGGAAGTTAACAATTGCAAAAAACAAGTAACAAAACCAGGGAGCGCGCTGTACATGGCAAAAACCATAATCAAAGCCGTGGGGCTCAGCCTGATCCTGGCGTCGGTTCTGCCGGCCGCCCAGGGGGCAACCGTACCTGAGGGGACTCGACTGCACCCGGTGCAGGAGCTGGTCCGGGGCAATGGCTCTGAGCCGGCCTCGCTGGATCCCCAGAAGGTGGAGGGCACCACCGGATCCACCATCACCAAAGACCTGTTCGAGGGTCTGGTGCAACAGGACGCCGACGGCAACATCATTCCGGCTCAGGCCACCCACTGGGAGGTCTCCGAGGACAACAAGACCTTCACCTTCCACCTGCGGGAGGGGATCAAGTGGTCCAACGGTGATCCGGTGACTGCCCACGACTTTGTCTATGGCTTCCGTCGCGCGGTGGATCCCGCCACGGCGTCCCGCTACGCCTGGTACCTGGAGATCGCCACCGTCCAGAACGCCTCCAAGATCATCCTCGGTGAGATGCCGCCGGAGTCCCTCGGCGCCATCGCCCTGGACGAGCGCACCTTCGAGGTGACCCTGGAGAAGCCGGTGCCCTACTTTGTGCGCATGCTGGCCCACCAGAACACCTTCCCGGCCCCCCAGAAGGTGATTGAGGAGTTTGGCGACCAGTGGACCCGCCCGGGCAACATGGTCACCAACGGCGCCTACACCCTGGAGCAGTGGGTGGTGAACGAGCGCATCGTGCTCAAGCGCAGCCCCACCTACTGGGACAACGACGGCACGGTGCTGGACAAGGTCACCTACATGGCCATCGTCTCCCCCAACACCGAACTGGCCCGTTACAAGGCCGGGGAAGTGGACATGACCCTGACCATCCCGCTGGAGCACTACAAGAGCCTCAAGCAGGAGATCCCGGACGAGATCCGCACCACGCCGTATCTCTCCATGTACTACTACGAGTTCAACACCAAGGTGCCGCCCTACGACGACCCGCGGGTGCGTAAGGCCCTCTCGCTGGCGATCAACCGTGAAGCCCTGACCACCTACGTGCTGGGCCAGGGACAGCGTCCTGCCTACACCTTTACCCCGGCCTCGGTGAACGGCTTCGAGCCGCCGGTGGTCAAGTACGCCACCTGGAGCCACGAACAGCGCCTGGAGGAGGCCAAGCGGCTGATGGCCGAGGCGGGTTACGGCCCGGATCGCCCGCTGCTGGTCAACCTGCTGTACAACACCAGCGAATCCCACAAGAAGATCGCCATCGTGATCGCCCAGCTGTGGAAACCCCTGGGGGTGCGGGTGCGCCTGGAGAACCAGGAGTGGAAGACCTTCCTCGACACCCGTAACCAGGGTCGGTTCGAAGTGGCCCGGGCCGGTTGGGCCGGGGACTACAACGAGGCCTCCACCATGCTGGATGTGATGCTCTCCAACCACGGCCAGAACAAGGGCAAGTGGGCCAACGCCGAGTACGACGCCGTGATGGCCAAGTCCCGCCTGGTGGCCGACGACGAGGAGCGGGCCAAGCTCTACACCCGCGCCGAGGAGATCATCGCCGAAGAGACCCCGGTGATCCCGGTTTACGAGTCGGTGATCAGCCGTCTGGTGAAAAGCTACGTAGGGGGTTACCCGATGAACAACGTCGAAGACACCATCTACAGCAAGAACCTCTACATCATCGCCCACTAAGAGGCGAGCCAAGGAAGTCTGTGCTTTTGGGCGCAAGGAGTTAAGGCATGTTTCAATTTACGGTGCGTCGCCTCGCCATGGCGATACCCACACTCTTTATCCTGGTGACGCTGTCCTTCTTTTTGATGCAGTCGGCACCGGGCAGCCCCTTCACCGGGGATTTCAACCTGCCGCCGGAGGTGCTGGCCAACATCGAGGCCAAGTACCACCTGGACAAGCCGATGTGGCAGCAGTACCTGTACTACCTCAAGGATCTGGCCCACGGCGATCTGGGGCCCTCCTTCAAGTACCGTGACTACACGGTCAACGAGCTGGTGGCCCAGAGCTTCCCGGTGTCCATCAAGCTGGGGGTGGTGGCCTTCGTGTTCACCGTGATCTTCGGCGTGGCCCTGGGCACCGTGGCGGCGCTCAAGCAGAACACCTGGGTGGATTACACCGTGATGAGCCTGGCCATGGTGGGCGTGGTGCTGCCCTCCTTCGTGCTGGCGCCGGTGCTGGTGATGATCTTCGCCGTTGGCCTCAACTGGCTGCCGGCGGGGGGCTGGAACGACGGCCATTGGACCAACCTGGTGTTGCCGGTGTCGGCCATGGCGATCCTCTACATGGCCTCCATCGCCCGTATCATGCGCGGCTCGATGATTGAGGTGCTGCACTCGCCCTTTATCCGCACCTGCCATGCCAAGGGCCTGCCGATGCGCTACATCATCTTCAAGCACGCCCTGAAGCCCGCCATGCTGCCGGTGGTCTCCTACCTGGGCCCCGCCTTCGTCGGCATCATCACCGGTTCCGTGGTGATTGAGACCGTGTTCGGGATCCCGGGTATCGGCCAGTACTTCGTCAACGGTGCCCTGAACCGTGACTACTCCCTGGTGCTGGGTCTGACCATCCTGGTGGGCTCCCTCACCATCCTGTTTACCGCCATCGTGGACATCCTCTATGGCCTGATCGATCCCCGCATCCGGGTGGAGGGTTAAGCCATGCAGACCATCACGCAGAAACAGAACAACGAGGCGGTGGAGAACTTCGCCACCGAGCTGGAGGTGGAGGGCCGCTCCCTGTGGGCCGACGCCCGCCGCCGCTTCCTGCGCAACCGCGCCGCCGTGGTCTCCCTGGCCGTGCTGGCCTTCATCGCCGTGCTGGTGGTGGTGGGTCCCAGCCTGTCCAGCTACACCTTCGATGAGATGGACTGGGCCAACATGGCTTCGCCGCCCTCCATCGAGAACGGCCACTACTTCGGCACCGACTTCCTGGGCCGGGATCTCTTCGTCCGCACCCTTGAAGGGGGCCGGATCTCCTTTATGGTGGGGATCCTGGGCGCCCTGGTGGCGGTGGCCATCGGCACCCTGTACGGCTCCGTGGCCGGTTACGTGGGCGGGCGCACCGATAACATAATGATGCGGACCCTGGAGATCCTGAACTCCTTCCCCTTCATGTTCCTGGTGATCCTGCTGATGACCTTCTTCGGTCGCAGCCTGTTCCTCATCTTCCTGGCCATCGGCGCGGTCTCCTGGCTCGACATGGCGCGGATCGTCCGCGGCCTGACCCTGGGGCTGAAGAAGAAGGAGTTTGTCGAGGCCGCCATCGTGGCTGGCACCCCCACCAAGGACATCATCCTGCGCCACCTGGTGCCCAACGTGCTGGGGATCGTGGTGGTGTACGCCTCCCTGCTGGTGCCCTCGATGATCCTGTTTGAGTCCTTCCTGAGCTTCCTGGGCCTCGGGGTACAGGAGCCCTACACCTCCTGGGGGGCCCTGGTGAACGAAGGCGCCATGACCATGGAAGTGGCCCTGTGGCAGCTGGTGTTCCCCACCGCCTTCCTGGTGGTGACCCTGTTCTGCTTTAACTACATCGGCGACGGCCTGCGGGACGCGCTGGATCCGAAAGACCGCTAAGGAGGCGTCATGAGCTTACTGTCTGTTAAAGACCTCAATGTGCAGTTCACCACGCCGGACGGCAACGTCACCGCGGTGGACAAGCTGAGTTTCGAACTGGCCGCCGGCGAGACCCTGGGGATCGTGGGCGAGTCCGGCTCCGGCAAGAGCCAGACCGCCTTCGCCATCATGGGCCTGCTGGCCAAGAACGGCCAAACCGGTGGCAGCATCCGCTTCCAGGATAAAGAGATCCTGGGGCTGCCGCCCAAGGCGCTCAACAAGATCCGCGCCGAGCAGATCGCCATGATCTTCCAGGACCCCATGACCGCCCTGAACCCCTACATGAAGGTGGGCCCCCAGCTGATGGAGGTGCTCATGCTGCACAAGGGGATGGGCGCCAAGGAGGCCCTGGAGCAGAGCGTCAAGATGCTGGACGCGGTGAAGATCCCCGAGGCGCGCAAGCGCATGGACATGTACCCCCACGAGTTCTCCGGGGGCATGCGTCAGCGGGTGATGATCGCCATGGCGCTGCTGTGCCAGCCTAAGCTGCTGATCGCCGATGAGCCCACTACCGCGCTGGATGTGACGGTGCAGGCCCAGATCCTGGAGCTGCTCAACGAGCTGAAGAACGACTTCGGCACCGCCATCATCATGATCACCCACGACCTGGGTGTGGTGGCGGGCCTGTGCGACAAGGTGATGGTGATGTACGCCGGGCGCACCATGGAGTACGGCACCACCAACGAGGTGTTCTACCGTCCCTCCCACCCCTACACCCAGGGGCTGCTGTCCGCCATCCCGCGCCTGGACGGCGACGAGAGCGCGCTGCCCACCATTCCGGGCAACCCGCCGAACCTGCTGGCGCTGCCCCCGGGCTGCCCCTTCAGCGCCCGTTGCGTCAACGCCTCCGAGCGTTGCAACGCCGAGCCGCCGGCCCTGGTCAACTTCGACGGTGCCCGTCAGCGGGCCTGTCACATCGCCATTGAGGAGGTGGCCGCATGACCCAGTCTCAGAACGCTGCGCCGCTGCTGCAGGCGAGCAACATCAAGGTGCGTTTCGGCATCAAGAAGGCCCAGAAGTGGCCCTGGGATCCGGTGCCGCAGCTCAAGGCGGTGGACGGCGTCTCCTTCGAGGTTCAGCCCGGGGAAACCCTGGGGGTGGTGGGCGAGTCCGGTTGTGGCAAGTCCACCCTGGCCCGCGCCCTGATCGGCCTGGTGCCCATCAGCGAAGGGGAGGTGCGCTTCAACGGCCAGCGCGTGGATCACACGGATCCCGCCGCCATGAAGGCCCTGCGCAAAGACGTGCAGATGATCTTCCAGGACCCGCTGGCGTCGCTGAACCCGCGGATGACCGTGGGCGAGATCATCGCCGAGCCCCTGCGCAACTACTACCCCCAGTGGAGCCGTGAGCAGGTGCTGGATGAGGTGCGGGCCATGATGGCCAAGGTGGGCCTGCTGCCCAACGTCATCAACCGTTACCCCCACGAGTTCTCCGGCGGCCAGTGTCAGCGCATCGGCATCGCCCGTGCGCTGATCCTCAAGCCCAAGCTGGTGATATGTGACGAGCCGGTTTCCGCCCTGGACGTGTCCATCCAGGCCCAGGTGGTGAACCTGCTCAAGGATCTGCAGCGGGAGATGGGGCTGTCCCTCATCTTTATCGCCCACGATCTCTCGGTGGTGAAGCACATCTCCGATCGGGTGATGGTGATGTACCTGGGCAACCAGGTGGAAACCGGCACCAGTGAAGAGCTCTACGGCAAGCCCTCCCACCCCTACAGCCGCGCGCTGCTCTCCGCCGTGCCGCTGCCGGATCCGGACCAGGAGCGGGACAAGGAGATCATCCTGCTGACCGGGGAGCTGCCGTCCCCCATCAGCCCCCCCTCCGGCTGCGTGTTCCGCACCCGCTGCCCCTCGGTGTGCGACAGCTGCGCCGAAGCCAAGCCGGGCCTTGAGTCCCTGGGCGGCACCCACCAGGTGGCCTGCCCGCGCCACGAGGTGGCGGCGTAACGCCGGTCATCGAGCGTCGAGAAAAAGCGCCCTAAGGGGCGCTTTTTTTGTGCCGGCCGGTTTCCTGCTACCTTGGACCCAAAGGGACAAGGACACCCACAAATGACACGAGTCTGCATTATCGGCGCCGGGCCCTCCGGCTTTACTGCCTTGAAGGCCCTGCGGGAGGCGGGGATAGAGACGGTCTGTTTCGAGGCCTCCGACGACATCGGCGGCAACTGGTACTACAACAACCCCAACGGGCAGTCCGCCTGCTACCAGTCGCTGCACATCGACACCTCGAAAACCAAGGCCAGTTTCGATGACTTTCCCATGCCGGAGGACTACCCCGATTTCCCCAGCCATCAGCAGATCTTCCAGTACTTCCAGGACTACGTGGCCCACTTTGGGCTGCGGCCCCACATCCAGTTCAACACCTGGGTGACGGCGGTGACGCCGCAGGACAGCGGCTGGCGGGTGCACACCGACGGCGGCGATCAGGGCCGCTTCGATTACGTGCTGGTGGCCAACGGTCATCACTGGAAGGCGGCCTGGCCGGACTACCCGGGCCAGTTTGACGGCGAGGTGCTGCACGCCCATGAGTACCGCCACCCGTCGGAGCCGGTCAGCATGGCGGGCAAGCGGGTGCTGGTGGTGGGCTTTGGCAACAGTGCCATGGACATCGCCTCGGAGCTCAGCCAGCGCCACATCACCGCCAAGCTTTGCGTCAGCGCCCGCCGCGGCGGCTACATCATGCCCAAGTACCTGTTCGGACAGCCGGCGGATAAGGCGCTGCTGCCCCCTTGGGTGCCCGGCTGGCTGGCCCGGCGGCTGTTCCGCTGGGTTTACCGGTTCAGCGTCGGCGACATCACCCGCTGGGGCATTCAACCGCCCGACCATCAACCCCTTGAGGCTCACCCTTCGGTCTCCGGTGATTTCCTTATCCGCCTGGGCAGCGGTGACATCCAGATGCGCACAGGCATCGCCGAGCTGGCCGGGGACAGCGTGGTGTTCACCGACGGCCGGCGCGAGGCCTTCGACGTCATCGTCTACGCCACCGGCTACGACGTCAGCTTCCCCTTTTTGGCCGAGGGCCTGGTGCCCCTCCAGGAGAACCGACTGCCGCTGTTCAAGCGGCTGCTGCGCCCGGAGCATCCCGGCCTCATCTTCCTCGGCCTGGCCCAGGCGTTGCCTTCGCTGCTCAACCTGGCCCAGGTGCAGATGCGCCTGGTGGTGCCCCTCATTCAGGGGCGTTACCAACTGCCGGAAGCTGGCCCCATGGCCGAGGCCATCGTCACCGACGAGCGCACCCACGGGGGGCACTACTACGCTTCGCGCCGCCACACCATGCAGTTGGATTTCGCCCGCTACGAGGGGGAGATCGCCCGGGAGCTCAAGGCCGGTCTGGCCCGGGCCCGACGGGCAGGATAGGGTGGGGGAGTAACAAAGAATTTACTGATCCGCATCAAAAAAATCAGTGGATGAGAGGCGCATGATGGGGGGGAACCCCTAGGAGGACCCCATCATGATAATCCCCGACCACAGCCTGGTGAACGAATTCCCCGCCCACGTCGAGCTTATCCAGGAGCTCAACCTCTCTGACGATCAATTCCATAAGCTGTACAACGACTACCACGAGTTGGATCGCCAGGTGCGCCGCATCGAGGAGGGGCTGGAGGCCGCCGCCGATGAGTACCTCGAAGGCCTGAAAATGCAGCGACTGCAACTCAAAGACGAGCTCTACCAGCGGATCCAGAAAGCCGCCTGAGCCATCATCAGGGGCCCGGTCGGGCCCCGCTCACCGTCCGTAGTGCGACCGACACGCCTCGTCCAGCATCGCCGGCGTCAGGCGGTAACTGCCGTGGGGATCACTCAATCGCCAGCCGTCCCCCTCCTTTTCCACCGTGACCTCGCCCACGTCATGATGGCGCTGCACCAGGGCGGTACGCCGATAGGGGCCCCGCCAGCCGCAGTGAGCGCGCACTTCGGTATGGGGAAAGCCGGTCACTCCGGCATGGGTCTGGTCCAGGTAGAGTTGACCGTCCACCACCCGGTGGCGGGTGGCCTGCTCGAGAAACAGCACTGCCAGCACCGCCAGGGCCACCCAGGCGAAGCCCACCAGCAGCAACAGCCCCTTGACCGCCTTTTTCCACAGCGGCACCACCGGCGTGGACAGCGCATCCAGCAGGGCCACCAACACCAGGATCACCACCGAGAAGTTGAGCAGGGTGTGCCAGGGGTGGGCGCTCCAGGGCAGATGCAGCCCGGGGTGCCCCGCTTCCTCCGCCAACAGGGGCAGGGTGAGGAAGGTCATCAGCAGCAGGGCCAGCGCCAGGCTGTAGCGGGCAGGGAAGGGCGTCATCGGCGGTCTATGTTGGCTCAGTACTGGTACCAAGGTACAAAAAAAGGAGGCTGACGCCTCCTTTTTTCTGACCCCGAGCCTCAGTCGATCAGGCCGTACTCCTCTTTGAGGATCTGGATGATCTCCGCCTTGGGGTTGTCGGACAGAACGATCTTCTCACCGGTGATGGTTTCGGCGATGTCGGTGTAGGTCTTGGAGACCGCCATCAGCACTTCGGTGGGCAGGGCGTTGTCCCGGGCCAGGGCGCTGCGCTCTGCCATCCGGTCCTTGTTCAGCAGGATGTCCGGATCCGGGAAGTGGTTCAGCAGCAGCTGACGGAAGCCCTCTTTGGAGTTCTCCACCACCTTGCCCTCGCGGTAGCTGGGGCCGTCCCAGATCCGGGAGGAGTCGGGGGTGCCCACTTCGTCCATGTAGATGAGCTTTTCGTTGCCCACCGCATCGGTGACGTAGCCAAACTCGAACTTGGTGTCGACAAACACCTGGTCCAGTTTGGCCAGGGCATCGGAGATCACGTCAAAGCCTTCCTGCAGCAGGACTTCGTAGCGATCGATGTCTTCGCTGGAGCGGAAGTTGAACGCTTCGAAGTTGTCTTCGATGTTCTTGCGGGTGATGTTCACATCGTCCACCGCCGGGACACCGGGAATGCCTTCCAGAATGCCCTTGGTGGAGGGGGTGATCAGCAGCTCCGGCAGCTTCTGATCCTTCTCCAGCCCTTCCGGCAGCTCGATGCCGCAGAAGTCGCGCTCGCCCTTGGTGTAGGCACGCCACATGGAACCGGTGATGTACTGACGGCAGATCGCCTCGATCATCACCGGCTTGGCTTTTTGCACGATCCAGACGAAGGGGTGGGGGATGTCCAGGATGTGGCTGTCCGCCAGGCCCTGCTCTTTGAACAGCTTGAACCAGTGGTTGGAGATGGCATTCAGCGCCGCGCCCTTGCCGGGGACACCGTTCATGCCACCTTCGCCGTGCCAGATGCAGTCAAAGGCGCTGATCCGATCGGAGATCACCATGATGGCCAGCGGGGCGTCTTCGGCCACGTCGTAGCCCTTCTCCTGGATCAGGCGGCGGCTGTCGGCGTCGGTCAGCCAGTAGACGGAGCGCACCTTACCGGAGTGCACCGGCTTGTCGGTACGGATGGGGAGATCGTTGTTAACGGCCAAGACCTTATCAGCAAGACTCATTGCAACTGTCCTGTAGTGTTGAGAGGTAGAGTAGAGGTCGTGGATCCCGCCGGGCTATTTGATTTTATTCGCTTTACGGCTTGGGGCGCGGCCCCCGGGATCCGGTGCGCGCATCATAACAAAACTCGGGCCCGGCCCCTAGCATGGCGCCGAGTTTTTGTTCAGCTGCCTATTCGTGGGGGCGGCGTTGGGCCTGGCTGGCCCCCTCTCCCGCCAACGGCGCGGCCCCCGGCCTCTCTGTCCGGCTCAAACTGGTGAAAAAATCGCCTGTGCTTTTGTCCGCGCCTTGGGTAGAATACGCCTCCCCAAATTCCACGAGGCCCCCAATGAAGCGCACCTTTTCTGTTGCCCCCATGCTCGACTGGACCGATCGCCACTACCGCTATTTTGCCCGGCTGATCTCCCGTCATGCCCTGCTGTACACCGAGATGGTCACCACCGGTGCCATCATCCACGGCAAAGGGGACTACCTGGGGTACAACGAAGAGGAGCACCCGCTGGCCCTGCAGTTGGGGGGCAGCAACCCGGCGGACCTGGCCCACTGCGCCAAGCTGGCTGAGCAGCGCGGTTATGATGAGGTGAACCTCAATGTGGGGTGCCCCTCCGACCGAGTGCAGAACGGTCGATTCGGTGCCTGCCTGATGGCGGAGCCGGCGCTGGTGGCCGACTGCATCAAGGCGATGCAGGACGTGGTCAGCATCCCCGTTACCGTCAAGACCCGCATCGGCATCGATGAGCAGGACAGCTATGGCTTCCTGACCGACTTTGTCGATACCGTGGCGGCCACCGGCTGTGAGGTGTTCACCATCCACGCCCGTAAGGCCTGGCTGCAGGGGCTGAGCCCCAAGGAGAACCGGGAGATCCCCGAGCTCATCTACGAGCGGGCCTACCAGATCAAGCGGGACTTCCCGCAGCTGAACATCTCCGTCAACGGCGGCATCACCTCCCTGGAACAGTGCGAGGCGCACCTGGCTCACCTGGACGGCGTCATGGTTGGGCGCGAGGCCTATCAGAACCCCTATATGATGGCCGAGGTGGACCGGCGCCTGTACGGCGATGACCGACCGGTGCTGTCCCGGGCTGAGGTGGCACAGCAGATGATCCCCTACCTGGAGCGCCACATCGCCAACGGTGGCCGGGCCAACCACGTGACCCGCCACATCCTGGGCCTGTTTAACGGCATGCCCGGGGCCCGCCAGTGGCGCCGTTACCTGGCGCAAAACGCCCACCTGCCCGGCGTCGGTGCCGAGGTGGTGGCCGACGCCCTGGCCAGCCTGCCGGACGCCGCTCGCGCCGCCTGAATCACTCAGTAGTGGATTTGACCAAATGGCTTGGTCAAATCCACGATTTCCTCCCCACCTCCCGATTTGGGCACAGTCGCCCCGACTCGACAAAAATTAATTATCCTTTAAAAACAGCATCTTAAAACTTTTTGAAAAGTTGGCACGGCCCTTGTTAATACCTTGTTGTCATCACGACACAACGACTAAAGAGGGATTCACCATGTCACGCTTCAGCACCGTTCGCCGCACCCTTCTGGCCACCCTGGCGGTATCCGCCCTGATGGCCCCCGCCGCCCAAGCGGCAGAAACCATCACCCTGGCCCAGGCCATCGACAACGCCATCCGCGCTTCACTCAATGAAGTTCGGCGCGAGATCAGCCGCGACGTTACCATCGCCGTGAAGCAGCAGGTTCAGGACGCCTTTGGTCCGACTGAAGCCGCCGAGCCTCAGACCCTGGCCCAGACCCAGAAAGCACCGGAAACCGGTTTTGGGGGCAAGTGATGGGCATGATGCAACCGACCCTGGTGGTGATGGCCCTGCCCCTGCTCGGCTGGGCCCTCAGCACCGCGGTCGCCATCGGCATTCACGGTCTGTGCACACGCCGTTTCGGTCGCACAAAGGAGGCAAGATGATCCGCAGCAAACCCATGCCGGAAGCCTGGTTCTTTGGGGTCCTGGCCGGCATCGCCCATCGATTGGATTGGAGTCCGATGTGGACTCGAGTGGCCGCCGTCCTGCTGGCGCTGGTGGCGCCGGTGAAAGTGGTTCTGCTCTACCTGGCCGCCGCCTGGCTGATGCCCAAGTCATGGCGTGGTTACTGATTTCTTTGCTGCTGTGCCTGATCTTGTTGGTCGGCATGGTGGACATCTGGTCGGTCGCCATGGGGGAGTGGGTCATCTGGCTCCCGCTCAGCCTGGTGGTGATCGGCGCAGGCATCGGATTCGGACGCTGGCTTAGCCGCCGGATCCTCAGTCGGGACAAAGGGTCCTGACCGCCGGGCCTCGGGCCCGACAATCGTTTTTCCCTTGAGCTAGCGCAACCAGCCTTGGCCCCGCCTGAGCGGGGCATTTTTTTACCTTTTTTGCAGTCGGGCGGCGATCACCGCCTGGGTCTCGGCACTGGCCAGCTGAGTATCGAAGGCCGCCAGCTCCCGGGTCATCGCCTCGTGCAGATCCGCTGGACGGGCCTGCTTGAGCAGCGCCTTGGTGGCGGCCAGGGCCTGGGGCGGGCGGGCCGCCAGGGCTTGCGCCTTTGCCGCGCCGGTGGCCAGCACCTCGCCGGTGGGCACCACGGCGTTCACCAGCCCCAGCGACAGCGCGGTGTCGGCGTCGAAGGGTTCGCCCAGCATCAGAAGCTCGGCGGCCCGCTGGTGCCCACACAGGGCAGGCAGCAGCACGCTGGAGGCGGCTTCTGGCACCAGCCCCAGGTTGACGAAGGGCAGCTGGAAGCGGGTGCTGTCGGTGCAATAGACCAGATCGCAATGCAGCAGCAAGGTGGTGCCGATCCCCACCGCCGAGCCGGACACGGCGGCCACCAGCGGTTTGGTCAACTCCGGCAGCAGGCGCAGAAACTGGATCACCGGGGTGGATTCGGTCAGCCGTCCCACCTTGAGAAAATCCCCCAAATCGTTGCCGGCGCTGAAGCAGTCCTCCTGGCCCTGGATCAGCACCGCCCGCACTTCGTCGTCCGCTTCGGCCGCTTTGAGGTGCTGACTGAGTGCTGAATACATCTGCTGGGTCAGAGCGTTACGCTTGTCCGGGCGGTTGAGGGTCAGTACCATGACGGCATTGTCACGGTGCAGGGTAATGAGGTCCATGGGCTCTCCTGGGGGGCGGTCCTATTGCACGAAAATCAGTCTAAAGGAAGGTGAGTGATGTTTAAACGGGTGTTTGGATTTTTCCTCCTGCTGGGTTCCGGCCTGGCCAGCTTCTCCGCCATGGCCGACATCGAAGTGAGCGACGCCAAGGTGCGCGCCATGCCGCCGAGTGTCCCCAACACCGCCGGTTACCTGGTGATCACCAGCACCGAGCGGGACGATGCCCTGCTGGGGGCTCAGTGCGAAGGGGTGAAGACCACCGAACTGCACACCCTGCTCGAAGAGGGCGGGCTGATGAAGATGCGCCCGGTGGAGGCCATCGAACTCAAGGCCGGCCAGCCGGTGGCCCTGACCCAGGGCGGCTACCACCTTATGATGATGGGCCTGGCCAACCCCTTGAACGAAGGCCAGGAGCTAAGCTGTGAACTCCGCTTCCGTCAGGCGCAACCCCTTACCGTGCTGCTGACGGTCAGCAAGATGGGCACCGAACAGGAGGACGCCCATCACCACCATCACCACCACCATTAATAAGGAGCTCGCCATGGTCGCCGTCAACAAGAAGTGGCTGGGAATCGGCCTTCTCGGGGTGTTGCTGCTCAACTACCTGATTGCGGTCTGGTGGAGCGTGGAGCCGGACCCGCTTACCGCGGAGCAGCTGCGCCCGGAGTCCGGTGACACTGTGGTCGGTTACGCCACCACCACGGCGGTGATGGAGACCGCCCGCACCCTGCTGGACAAGCCCGGCGGCTTCCTCTCCAACGACGTGATGCCGCCGTCGGTGTTTATGGACAACATGCCGGCGTTCGAGTTTGGTGCCCTGGAGCAGCTGCGGGACATCTCGCTGGTGATGCGCCGGGAGTTTTCCCGCTCCCAGTCCCAATCGGCGGAGAACAAGGATCTGCAGGTCGCCCAGCCCAAGTTCAATATCGACCATCGCAGCTGGATGGTGCCGCGGGCGGAGTCGGAGTACCGGGACGCGGTCAAGGCGCTGGAGCGCTATCGGGCGGCCATCCTGGATCCCAACAACGAGGACGCCCAGTTCTACGCCCGGGCGGACAACCTGGTGCGCTACCTGGACGAGGTGGGCAAACGGCTCGGCAGCCTGTCCCAGCGCCTGGCGGCCAGTGTCGGCCAGGAGCGGCTCAACACCGATCTGGCCGGGGACGACCGGGCCCGCCAGTCCACCGGCGCATCCGGCAGCGCCGAGGTGCGCACCAGCTGGTGGAAGATCGACGACGTCTTTTACGAGGCCCGCGGCACCACCTGGGCGCTGCTCAACTTTATGACCGCCATTGAGAAGGACTTCGGTCCGGTGCTGGACAAGAAAAACGCCCGGGTCAGTCTGCAGCAGATCATTCGTGAGCTGGAGGCCACCCAGGACACCGTCTGGAGCCCGATGATCCTCAACGGCAGCGGCTTTGGCTTTGTCGCCAACCACTCGTTGGTGATGGCGAACTACATCTCCCGGGCCAATGCGGCCCTGATTGACTTAAAACAACTACTAACCCAAGGATAACGAGAAACCATGCAGTTCAAACCGAGCATGTTGGCGGTCGCGTTGGCGGCCAGTTGTGCGGTACCGGCCCAGGCCGACGTTCTGGGCGTCAAGGCGGGGGCGGATCTCTACTTCGTCTCCACCGACGGAAAATTGGAGGCGGATGAGCAGGCCTGGAGCGACAAGAGCCGCATCAGCGCCTACGTGGCCCTGGAGCACTTTATTCCCATCGTGCCCAACCTGATGATCCGCCATAACCGGATGGGCACCACCGGCGGGGGCAGCGAGCTGGACCTGACCAACACCGACTTCATCTTCTACTACGAGTTGCTGGACAACCCGGGGGTGGAGCTGGACCTGGGGGTCAACTACCGCCTCTACAGCGGGGAGGCCAGCACCGGCAACAGCTGGACCGGCAGCCAGGACATGGATAAGGGCGTCTTCATGGGTTACGCCCGCAGCCGCTTTAACCTGGTGGGCACCGGCCTGTTTGCCTTCGCCGACGTCAGCCTGACCAACTACTCGGATCGCCAGATCAGCGACTACCAGCTGGGCATGGGGTACACCCTGGACATCCTGGCGTTCGATCTGGACCTGCGCGGCGGCTACCGCCAGCACGACTTCGACGTGAAGAACTTCAGCGGTGTCACCGCCGACGTCAGCCAGGACGGCTGGTTTATGGGCGCCGAACTGCGCTTCTGAGTTTGCCACAGGCAACAAAAAACCCGCCGACTGGCGGGTTTTTTTATTGGGGCTTGGCTTACTTCTTGTCGCCGTCGCTGTCCGCCGCGGTGGCGGCCCGCAGCCCCTGGTTGATCATGGCGACGTCTTCCTCCGCCAGGGTGCCGGCGGCCTGTTTCAGGGCCAGCACCGCCACGATGTAGCCGTAACGGGCATCAGACAGCTGCTGCTTGGCGCTGTACAGCTGCTGGGTGGAGTTGAGCACGTCGACGATGGTCCGGGTGCCCACCTCGAAGCCCGCCTCGGTGGCCTTCAGGGCGCTTTCCGCGGACACCACGGACTGCTCGAAGGCGCGAATGGAGCTGATGGAGGCGTTGACGTTGTTCAGGCTGGCCCGCAGGTTACGCACCACGTTGCGGTGACTCTCTTCCAGGCTCTGCTGGGCACCGACGAAGTTGTAGTTGGCCTGCTTGACCTGGCTGGAGACGGCGAAGCCGGAGAAGATCGGGATCGCCACCTGGACGCCCACCGCCCCTTCACCGGTGTCCGGGGTGTTGGTGAAGGAGGCGTTCTCGTTATAGCTGGCGGTCAGGCCCACGCTCGGGAGGTGACCGGTCTTGGCCAGGCTGATCTGCTGTTTGGCGATCTCCACGCCCAGGCGGTCGATCAGCAGCTGCAGGCTGGAATCCTCGGCGATGGTCTGCCACTGCTCGTGGCTGGTCGGGCTGGGCTGGCTCGGGCTGAAGCGGGCGGTATCGAGGATGTGCAGATCGCTGTGGGCGATGCCGGTGATCTCCCGCAGGGCCTCGTAGCTGTTCTCCAGGCTGTTCTGGGCCTGGATCTCGTTGGCCACGGCCAGGTCAAACTGGGCCTGGGCTTCGTGCACGTCGGTGATGGCGGTCAGGCCCACGGCGAAACGCTGCTTGGTCTGCTCCAGCTGGCGTTCGATGGCGCGCTTGTTGGCCTGGACAAAATCCAGGTTGTCCTGGGCGGACAGCACGTCGAAGTAGGCCTGGGAGACCCGCACGATCAGCCCCTGCACCTGCAGGTTGTAGGCCAGCTCGGCCTGGCTGGCGGCCTGCTTGGTCAGGTCCAGGTTGACGTAGTTGGCGTGGTTGTAGATGGTCTGGCTCAGGGACAGGCCACCGGTGAAACCGTCGTCTTCACGGGTTTCGATCTCACGGTTGTAGAAGGTGTTGTTGTAGCCCAGGGTGGCGTTGATCTGGGGCAGCAGGGTGGCGCGGCTCTCGCCAATCGCCTCGTAGGCCGCGTCGCGGTTGGCCTTGGCTTGCAGCAAGATGGGGTCCTTGCTGAGCGCTTGCTGGTAGATCTGCAGCAGGTCATCGGCCTGGGCTGACAGGGAGGCGGAGGCCAGACCGACAGCCAAGCAGACGGAACGGAGTTTGAAGTTCATTCCCAATCCTTAAAATTTCACAAAAACGAGCCCACCTGTGGGCAGGCTGGCTGGGTAGTTGGCGGGTACCCCGCGAGATCCCCTAGACGACGATGACTTTGACAGCGATAGTTAACTGAATCGTCGCCTGTTAAGTCAACGTAAATTATCAGGCTAAGTGTAACAGAACACATATAAATCTGGCTGAATGACAGATAAATAGCAGTGGAAAAATGGCAAAACCCAAACCGCAACGATATGGACAGGCCGACCTCGAGTTTTTGACCACCGAACCCCTGTTTCAGGGCTTCTTCGCCATGGACGCCGTCACCGTGCGCCACCGTCGCTTCGATGGCCAATGGAGCGACCCCGTGCGCCGGGAGCTTTTTGAGCGCGGCGACGCCGTGGTGGTGTTGCCCTACGACCCGGTGAGCGACCGGGTGATCCTGGTGGAACAGCTGCGGATTCCGGCGGCTCGGACCAGCGAGACCCCCTGGCTGCTGGAGCTGCCGGCGGGGATCATCGAAGCCGGAGAACCCCGGGAGTCGGTGGCGCGACGTGAGCTTATCGAAGAGACGGGACTGGAAGCCAAGTCTTTGACCTTTCTTTACAGTTTCCTGCCAAGCCCCGGTGCCTGCTCGGAGCGGCTCTACCTCTACCTGGCCGAGGTGGTGGCCCCTGAACCCGGCGAGGCCCGTTTTGGTCTGGACCACGAGCAGGAGGACATCCTGCGTCACGTGGTCAGCCGGGAGCAGGCCCTGGCCTGGGTGGCCGACGGCACCATCGACAACGCCAGTGCCATCATGGGCCTGCAGTGGTTGGCCCTAAACCACGCCAAGGTGTCGGGCAGTCCAGCATGAGCTCCCGACGCTATGTGCCCAACCTCAACCGCTTCCTGGCACTGTGTGGGCGCAACTACGTCACCCTGCAACGGCTCATCAATCGCGCCCGGCGCCACCAGGGGCAGGGGCCCTACCTGTGGCGCCACATCGACCACAACCTCGACCTGACCATCCGCATCCTGGAGCAGACCCCCTACACGGATCTGCTGGAGCTGGAGCGTCACTCGGCCCCCATTCCACACGTGACGGTGCCAAAAATGACCATCCGGCTGTATCATGACGCCCGATTGGCAGAAGTGTTAAGCAGTCAACAGATTTCGAGGTTGATGGCGGTGTATGAGTATCCGAATGACAAGATGCTGCAGCGAAACGAGAAATTTCAAGTTAATCTATTCCTCGCTGAGCTGCTGGCTCAGTTCAACCAGCGGGATTGGCTGACCGTCAGCCAGAGTGAGGAGAGTCGGAAAACGTGACCATTCGTGTGGACAGCATCGCCCCGAAACACCAGGACGGGGTGATCCGTTTGGCGCAGATCAGCGATCCCCACCTGTTTGCCAACAAGCACACCGGCTTTCTCGGCATCAATCCCTGGCGCAGCCTGAGCGCCGTGGTGGATCAGCTGCACCAGGCCGAGGGCCTGGACATGCTGCTGGCCACCGGCGACATCAGTCAGGATCACAGCGCCACCGCCTACCTCCACTTTGCCGAAGCGGTGGGCCCCCTGGGCCTACCTACCTACGCCCTGCCGGGCAACCACGATGCCCCGGAGCTGATGATCCGCGCCCTGTCGCAAACTCCGGTTAAGTACGGCCGTCGCGTCCTGGCTGGCAACTGGCAGATCCTGATGCTGGACTCCACGGTACTGGGCCTGCCCGCCGGCCACCTGGCGCTGGATGAGCTGCGCTGGCTGCACGCGGTGCTGGAATCCGCGCCCCTGTGTCCCACCCTGGTGGCGCTGCATCACCACCCCAAACCCACGGAATGCGCCTGGCTGGATCAGCACGGGCTGGATAACGGCGCTGAATTCCTGAGTCTGCTGTGTCGCTATCCCCAGGTGAAAGGGGTGATCTGGGGGCACGTCCACCAGAGCATGGACATGATGCACGAGCACATTCGCCTGCTGGCGGTGCCCTCCACCAGTATCCAGTTTCTGCCCAAGAACGACGGTTTCGCCCTGGACCGGGCGCAGCCGGGCTATCGCTTGCTGAATCTCCACCCGGACGGCACCCTGGAAACCCAGGTCAAACGGGTGCCCGGTGCCGACTTCCAGCCGGACCCCAGCGCCACCGGCTACTGACGGCCCCGGGACAAGGAAAGGATCCCATGCTGCTCTACCTGCACGGCTTCAACAGCGCCCCCAGTTCCACCAAGGCCACCCAGGTGGCCCGTTATTTGGCTCGCCACCACCCCAATGAACCGGTGGCCATCCCCCATCTGGCCACGGCGCCGAACCGGGCCCGGGATCAGATCCTGCCGCTGGCGGCGTCGGCCCTGAAGACGGGGGAGCCGCTGAGGCTGATGGGCAGCTCCCTGGGGGGTTACCTGGCCAGTTTCCTGCTGGAGTCTCTGGTGGCCGAGGTCGGTGAAGGGGATCTCAGGGCGGTGCTGATCAACCCCGCGGTGCGCCCCTACGAGCTGCTGGCGGATTACATCGGCGAGCAGGAAAACCCCTACACCGGCGAGCGATACCGGGTGGAGGCGGAACACATGGGCCAGCTGCAGGCGCTGGATACCCCGGTGCTGGCCCAGCCTGAGCGTTACCTGGTGCTGCTGCAGACCGGCGATGAGGTACTGGATTACCGCCAGGCCGAAACCAAGTACCGCCAGAGTGAGCTGCGGATTGAACGCGGCGGAGACCACAGTTTTCAAGGCTTTGAGCAGCGCCTGCCGGAAGCCATGGCCTTCCTGGGCCTGGCTTGAACCCACCACGGGGCCCTCGCTATGATGGCCCGATAACCCCGACTTGGAACACCCGATGAGCACGCAATACACCTCTGATGCCATTGAGGTACTCAGTGGACTGGAGCCGGTGCAGAAGCGTCCCGGCATGTACACCGAGACCACCCGCCCCAACCACATGGGCCAGGAAGTGATCGACAACAGCGTCGATGAAGCCCTGGCCGGCCACGCCAGCGAGATCCAGGTGATCCTCCACCCGGACCAATCCCTGGAAGTGATCGACGACGGCCGCGGTATGCCGGTGGACATCCACCCGGAGGAGGGGGTTCCCGGGGTGGAGCTGATCCTCTGTCGCCTCCACGCCGGGGGCAAGTTCTCCAACAAGAACTATCAGTTCTCCGGGGGCCTGCACGGGGTGGGGATCTCCGTGGTCAACGCCCTGTCCCGTCGGGTAGAGGTCACGGTGCGCCGGGACGCCCAGGTGTACGAGATCGCCTTCGAGCACGGCAACAAGGTGCAGGATCTCACCGTCACCGGCACCTGCGGTCGGCGCAACACCGGTACCCGGGTCCACTTCTGGCCGGATCCCAAGTATTTCGACTCCGAAAAATTTTCCGCCACCAGGCTGATTCACCTGCTGCGGGCCAAGGCGGTGCTCTGCCCCGGGCTCAAGATCCGCTTCGACGACAAGGTCAAGGGTGAGAAGCACGAGTGGCACTTCGAAGATGGCCTGCGGGATTACCTGGTCGACGCGGTGAAGGAGTGGCCCAAGCTGCCCGAAGAGCCCTTTGTCGGCACCTTCTCCGGCAACAACGAGGCGGTGGACTGGGCGGTGCTCTGGCTGCCCGAGGGTGGCGACAGCGTCGGCGAGTCCTACGTGAACCTCATCCCCACGGCGTTGGGGGGCACCCACGTCAACGGCTTCCGCCAGGGTCTGCTGGAGGCGATGCGGGAGTTCTGTGAGTTCCGTAACCTGCTGCCCCGGGGCGTGAAGCTGGGGCCGGAGGACATCTGGGACAAGGCCAGCTACATCCTCTCCACCAAGATGCAGGATCCCCAGTTTGCCGGCCAGACCAAGGAGCGGCTCTCCTCCCGTCAGGCCTCCGCCTTCGTCTCCGGGGTGGTGCGGGACGCCTTCAGTCTGTGGCTGAACGAGCACACCGACCAGGCCGAGCTGCTGGCGGAGCTGTGCATCAGCAACGCCCAGAGCCGGTTGCGCAAGGCCAAGAAGGTGGCGCGCAAGAAGGTCACCTCCGGACCGGCCCTGCCGGGCAAACTGACCGATTGCGCCGGCCAGGACGCCAGCCGCGGTGAGCTGTTCCTGGTGGAGGGGGACTCCGCCGGCGGCAGCGCCAAGCAGGCCCGTGACAAGGAGTTCCAGGCCATCATGCCGCTGCGGGGTAAGATCTTGAACACCTGGGAGGTGGACGCCGCTCAGGTGCTGGCCTCCCAGGAGGTGCACGACATCTCCGTGGCCATTGGCTGCGATCCGGACTCCGACGACATCTCCGGCCTGCGTTACGGCAAGATCTGCATCCTGGCGGACGCCGACTCCGATGGTCTGCACATCGCCACCCTGCTGTGCGCACTCTTTATGCAGCACTTCAAAACCCTGGTGGAGAACGGCCACGTTTACGTGGCGATGCCGCCACTGTTCCGCGTCGATGTGGGCAAAGAGGTGTTCTACGCCCTGGACGAGGGCGAGAAGCAGGGGATCCTCGACCGCATCGCCGCCGAGAAACTGCGGGGCAAGGTGCAGGTCACCCGCTTTAAGGGCCTGGGTGAGATGAACCCGGTGCAGCTGCGGGAGACCACCATGGATCCCAACACCCGCCGCCTGGTGCAGCTGACGGTGGACGACGCCGAGGCGACCATGGCGCTGATGGACATGCTGCTGGCCAAGAAACGGGCCGGCGATCGCAAGGAGTGGCTGGAGCGCAATGGCGATCTGGCCGAGCTGGAGAACTGACAAGGAGCAGCCGATGAGCGCGTTGAAGGGACGGATCCTTCCCCTGGCCCTGCTGGGGGCGATGACCATGACCACCGGAGCCCAGGCGGCCGAACCGGCGGCCGTGACCCAGGCTAACCTGCCCGCGGGTTTCAGCCTGGAGGTCTACGTCGACGGGGTCGAGAACGCCCGCCAGATGGCCTGGGGCGATCAGGGCACCCTGTTTGTCGGCTCCCGCAAGGCCGGCCGGCTCTACGCGGTGACCGACAGCAACGAGGATGGCCAACCGGACAAGGTACAGGTGCTGGCGGACGGGCTCTTCCTGCCCTCGGGCATCGCTTTTCGCGACGGCGATCTCTACGTCGCTGCGGTGAGCGAGATCCTCCGCTATGCCGACATCGAGTCCCGGCTGGTCAACCCCGGCGAGCCGGAGGTGGTGTACGACGATCTCCCCTCCGACGCCCACCACGGCTGGAAATACCTGGATTTTGCCCCGGACGGACGCCTAGTGGTGCCGGTGGGCGCCCCCTGCAACATCTGTAACCCCGCCGAACCCTACGCCACCATCCTGGCATTGGACCTGGAGCGGGGCCGGCGGGAGGTGTTGGCCCGGGGGGTGCGCAACTCCGTGGGCTTCGATTTCCACCCCGAGACCGGGGAGCTGTGGTTCTCCGACAACGGCCGGGACTTTATGGGGGACGATCTGCCGCCGGATGAGATCAACCGCCTGGAGAGCGTTGGGGCCCACTTCGGCTACCCCTACTGGCACGGCGGCCAGGTGGACGATCCGGAGTTTCCGCCGCCCAAGTCGATGCGCGCCGAGTTCGTGGACCCGGTGGCCCGGTTGCAGGCCCACGTGGCCCCGCTGGGGGTGCACTTCTACCAGGGCAGCCAGTTTCCCAAGCGCTATCAGCAGGCGCTCTTTATCGCCGAGCACGGCAGCTGGAACCGCAGCACCAAGGTGGGCTACCGCATCAGCGCGCTGATCCCCGATGGGGGTGAGAATGGCGGCTACGAAGTGGTGGTGGACGGTTGGCTGGAGGGCGAAACGCCCCTGGCCCGACCGGTGGCCTTTTTGCCCCACCCGGACGGCTCTTTGCTGATTTCTGACGATTATAAGGGCCGGATCTACCGGCTCAGTTACAACCCCGGCGACGCCGGAAAGTGAGTACCATGACCGACCATACCGCGATGAGCCTGGAGGGCGTGGAGCAGCAGCCTCTGCGCCAGTTCACCGAGCAGGCGTACCTCAACTACGCCATGTACGTGATCATGGACCGGGCCCTGCCCCACGTGGGGGATGGCCTCAAGCCGGTGCAGCGGCGCATCATCTACGCCATGAGCGAGTTGGGCCTGTCCGCCACCGCCAAGTACAAGAAATCCGCCCGCACCGTGGGCGACGTGCTGGGTAAATACCACCCCCACGGGGACAGCGCCTGTTACGAGGCGATGGTGCTGATGGCCCAGCCTTTCACCTACCGCTACCCGCTGGTGGATGGTCAGGGCAACTGGGGGGCGCCGGACGATCCCAAGTCCTTCGCCGCCATGCGTTACACCGAATCCCGCCTGTCCCGCTTCTCCGAGGTGCTGCTGTCCGAGCTGGGGCAGGGCACCGTCGACTGGGGGCCCAACTTCGATGGCACCCTGAAAGAGCCCAAGCTGCTGCCGGCCCGATTGCCCCACATCCTGCTCAACGGGGTGACCGGCATCGCCGTGGGCATGGCTACCGACATCCCGCCCCACAACGCCCGTGAGGTGGCCGACGCCTGTGCCCACCTGCTGGAGCACCCCAAGGCGGAACTCGAGGAGTTGATGCAGTTCGTTCAGGGGCCCGATTACCCCACGGCGGCGGAGATCATCACCCCCAAGGCCGACATCGCCAAGATCTACAGCACCGGCAAGGGCTCCATCAAGATGCGCGCCGTCTACCAGGTGGTGGACGGGGAGGTGGTCATCACCGCGCTGCCTCACCAGGTTTCCGGGGCCAAGCTGATTGAACAGATCGCCAGCCAGATGCAGGCCAAGAAGCTGCCCATGGTGACGGACTTGCGGGACGAGTCGGACCACGAGAACCCGGTGCGTCTGGTGGTGGTGCCGCGCTCCAACCGCATCGACACCGAGCAGCTGATGGCCCACCTGTTCGCCACCACGGATCTGGAGAAGAGCTACCGGGTCAACCTCAACATGCTGGGGCTGGACAACCGTCCCGGGGTGCGGGGCCTGAAGTCGATCCTCAGCGAGTGGCTGGTTTACCGGACCGAGACGGTGCGCCGTCGTCTGCAGCATCGCCTGGATAAGGTGCTGGCCCGGCTGCACATCCTCGAAGGCCTGCTGATCGCCTTCCTCAACATCGACGAGGTGATTGAGATCATCCGCACCGAGGAGGATCCCAAGGCCGCGCTGATGAGCCGCTTCGGTCTGTCGGAGAAGCAGGCGGAGGCGATCCTAGAGATCAAGCTGCGTCAGTTGGCCAAGCTCGAGGAGATGAAGATCCGCGGCGAGCAGGAGGAGCTGGCTAAGGAGCGGGACAAGCTGGAGCTGATCCTCTCCTCCGAGCGCCGCCTCAAGACTTTGGTGAAAAAGGAGCTGCTGGCGGACGCCGAGACCTACGGCGACGATCGACGCAGCCCGCTGGTGGCCCGGGCTGAGGCCAAGGCCCTCAGCGATCAGGATCTGACCCCCGCCGAACCGGTCACCGTGGTGATGAGCGAAAAGGCCTGGGGCCGCTGCGCCAAAGGCCACGACGTGGACCCGGAAGGCCTCTCCTACAAGGCCGGCGATGGCTACCTGGCCCACGCCCGGGGACGCAGCAACCAGCCGGTGGTGTTCCTGGAAAGCTCGGGGCGCGCCTACACCACCGAGCCTCACAGTCTGCCCTCCGCCCGCAGTCAGGGGGAGCCCCTGTCCGGGCGCTTCAACCTGGTGGCCGGCTCCCGTCTGGAGCACGTGCTGATGGGGGCCGAGGAGGAGCATTACCTGCTGGCCAGCGACGCCGGCTACGGCTTCATTGGCCAGTTCAAGGAGATGGTCAGCCGCAACAAGGCGGGCAAGGCCCTGCTGACGGTGCCTGTGGGGGCGGAGATCCTGCCGCCACGGCGGATTGCGGACCAGGCCAGTGATCGCCTGCTGGCCATCAGCACCGAGGGGCGGATGCTGCTGTTCCCCCTGTCCCAGCTGCCGGTGCTGGCCAAGGGCAAGGGCAACAAGATCATCGGCATCCCCGGCGAGCGGGCCAAGAGCCGGGAGGAGTACGTCAAACACCTGCTGGTGCTGCCGCAGAACGCCCAGGTCACCCTCTGGGCCGGCAAGCGCAAGCTGACCCTCAAGCCCGACGATCTGGAACACTACCTGGGCGAGCGCGGCCGACGAGGCAACAAACTGCCCCGAGGCCTGCAGCGGGTCGACCGGGTGGAGCTGCAGCTGCCCGACGAAGGTTAACCTCCAGGGGCCGCAGCGCGGCCCCTGCTTCTTTTCATCCAAGCGAGCCGAGTCATGCGCGTACTGAGTCCCGAAACCTTTCCCCGTCAGCAGCAGTTTGATCACTTCCAGCAGGTGGCGGTGCCCTATGTGGGGATCTGTGCCGACGTCGAAGTGCAGGCCTTGCTGGCCCTGTGCCGGGCCGAGGGCTGGTCCGCCTACCGGGCCACGCTCTACGCCATCGCCCAGGTGGCCGAAGAGCTGGAGTGGCTGCGCTGGCGCATCCGCGACGGCCAGGTGATCTGCCACGACCGCCTGGACAGCGCCATCACGGTGCTGGGGGAGGACAACCAGGTGCGTTTCACCACGGTGCCCTGGCAGCCTGACTGGCCGGCGTTCGATCGCGCGGCGCAAAAGGTCAGTGCCGAGGCGGCGGCCTCCACCGCCCTCTACAACGGCAACCCGGCGGGCGATGAGGACGATGATCTGCTCTACCACTCCTGCGTGCCCTGGCTGCGCTTTACCCAGATGATCCAGCCGATGCCGCTGAACCCGGCCTGCTCCATCCCGCGCATCATGTGGGGCAAGTACGACGTCCAGGGGGCGCGCACCCTGATGCCGGTGGTGATCCAGGCCCACCACGCCCTGGCGGACGGTTTGCACCTGGCCCAGTTCTTCCAGGTGCTGCAGCGCAAACTCGATGAACCGGGCTTGTGGCTTCGATCCTGAATTCGGCGCACAAGCGTTAACCGAAATCGTTGCCTGGGGGGGCGACTGTCCCTATACTGGGCGCCCCCTGAGTTTCCGGAGTTGTGTGCGTGCTGTTACTCTTCCGATCCTTGATCCTGTCAGTCCTGCTGGTACTGGTGTTCCTTCTGTCCCTGGTCTATTCGCTGTTTCAGCCGTTTCACCGGGACAACGTGCATCGCATCGCTCGTTACTTTGGCAAGGTGTCCCCGCTGCTGGGCCTCAAGGTGATCCGCCGTGGGGAGGAGCGCATGAAGCCGGAGCCGGCGGTGGTCTACGTCGGCAACCACCAGAACAACTTCGACCTCTTTATCCAGAGCTCCATGGTGCCCAAGGGCACCGTCAGCATCGGCAAGAAGAGCCTGGTGTGGATCCCCTTTTTCGGTCAGCTCTACTGGCTGACCGGCAACATCCTGATTGACCGGAAAAACCGTTCCAAGGCCATCGCCACCATCGAAAACGCCGCCCGCAAGATCCGGGACAAGGCGCTGTCGGTGTGGATCTTCCCCGAGGGCACCCGTTCCCGGGGCCGCGGCCTGCTGCCGTTCAAAAGCGGCGCCTTCCACACCGCCATCCAGGCCGGGGTGCCTATTGTGCCGGTGATCTCCTCCTGCCAGGGGGACATCAAGCTGGGTCGACGTAAAAACGGCGTGGTGATCGTCGAAGCCCTGGAGCCCATCTGCACCAAGGGGCTGAGCCGGGAAGACGTGCGGGAGCTGGCGCAGAAGGTCTACGATGTGATGCAGAAGCGTTTTGAAGAGCTTAACGCCGAAGCGCGCAGACTCAGCCAGGCCAGCGCGGTATAATGGCCGCATTGCGTTAGGAGAAAACCATGGCCCTGGAACAACTGATTGCCGAGCAGCAGGAAGAGACCCGCGAGATCGTCGAGGCCCTGCTGGAGGATGGCTCCGTCAAGGACGCCAAGTACACCATCGAACACCACTTCGCCAGCGCCAACTTTGATGCCCTGGAGAAGGCGGCGGTGGACGCCTTTAAGGCCGGCTACGAGGTGGAGGACGCCGAAGAGGTGGAGCTGGACGACGGCGCCATCGTGTTCTGCTTCGATGCAGTAACCGAGCATGAGCTGGACATCGAGCGGCTGGACAAGGATTGCGAGGCGCTGATCCGGCTGGCGGACAAGCACGATGTGCTGTACGACGGTTGGGGCACCTACTTTATCGAGCCGGAAGAGGCTTAAAGTTAACGGAAAAGGCAGCCAGGGGGCTGCCTTTTTAGTGCCTTGTCCGCCGTGCAAACTGGCTGAATCGACTATAGTTATTCGCTGTTGTCCCCCAAACCGGAGAGGCAAGAGATGAAAGAGTTCAGCGGAGAAGATCGACGCCACCTCCAGCGTCGGCAGCAGGTGGACCGGCGGCTGGAGCTGCGTTGGGAGCCGGGTAAAGAGGACCGACGTCAGGGTTCCGGACGGCGCAAGGAGGACCGGCTCAGGACTTACGGTCTCTAAGATCCTTCTGCCAAAACTCGATGTCGAGCCAGCGGTCGAACTTGTAGCCCACCCGAAGCAGCTGGCCTTGCTGCACAAAGCCCAGCTTCTGGTGCAGCGCGGCACTGGCGGGGTTGGGGCTGGTCACCACGGCGATGGCCTGCTGGATCCCCTGGGCGGTGAGCGCTTGGAGTAAGGCCTGGTAGAGGCGCGTTCCCACCCCTTTTCCCTTGGCGGACTCTGCCAGGTAGACCGTAGTCTCGGCACAGTAGCGGTAAGCGCTGCGGGGCTTGAACGCCGTGGCGTAGGCGTACCCCAAACACTCCCCCCGTTCACTCTCCGCCACCAGCAGCGGGTAGCTACTCTGGATGGCGCTCAGCCGCTCGGCCATCTCGGCCTCGCTCAGCGGCGTCTCCTCGAAGGTCGCGGTGTGGTGACACACATGGTGGTTGTAGATGGCGGTGATGGCCGCGGTGTCCCGCGCCTCGGCCGGGCGGAGCTTCATGCCAGCTCCAGCCGGTTACGGCCATTCTGCTTGGCCTGGTACAGCGCCTTGTCGGCCCGATCAAACCAGGCCTGGGCCGAGTCCAGTTCGTGGCTGTAGGCGCACAGGCCCAGACTGACGGTGATCTTGAGCTTCTGGGGCACCGCCAGGGTCATCTCGGCCACCGCTTCGCGCAGCCGCTCCGCCAGGATCTTGCCCTGCTCCACCCGGGTCTCCGTCAGTAGGATGACAAACTCCTCCCCCCCGTAGCGGGCCACCAGATCGGTTTTGCGCAGCGAGTGGCCCAGCAGCTTGCCCAGCTCGTTGAGCACCTGATCCCCGGCGCCGTGGCCGTACTGGTCATTGACCGACTTGAAGTGATCGACGTCCACCACCACCAGGCAGCTGGGGGGCTGGTAGCGGCGGCAACGCTGATACTCCTGCTCCAGGGCCCGCTCCCACTGGCGTCGATTGGCCAACCCGGTGAGCGGGTCCAGCTGGCTGAGCTGCTCCAGCTTCTCGTTAGCGGTACTGAGCTGTTGCCGGTCTGCCGCCTGCACGCTGACGTCATAGAGGATGAGCGCCGCGTGGCTGACCTCGCCCCGGGTGTCCTGCAGCGGCTGGATGGTCATGTTCTGACACATCATCTGGTTGCCGCCGGTGACCGGACGGGAGTAGGCAAAGGGAAAGACAAAGGGGCGCTGCTCCCACACGGTAAAGGAGCGGCTGTTGAGCAGAAAGGCGGCTTCCAACTTACTGATCAGCCACTGGCGGGGCAGATCGGGAAAGAGTTCGAACAGCGACTGCTGACGCACCTCGCGGGCGCTGAGCCCGGAGTGGTTCTCCATAAAGCCGTTCCACATCTCCACCTGGTAATCCCGGTTGATCACCACCAGCCCCACCTCGATGCCGTGCAGCAGCTGGGACAGTCGGTGCAGATGCTCCATCTCGTGTTGTTTCACAGGCTACTCCAGCAGGTACTGCAAGTTGTGCTCAAGGCGAGTGAGGCTGTTCTGGGGGAAGAACAGCAGCAGATCGCAGAGGATCCGGTGGTTGGTAAGCCGATAGCTGATCTCCACCGCCAGGGTCTGGCCCTCCAGGTGGCAGGTGGGCACGCTGCTGAGCACCACAGGGTGGCTCTGGCAGAAGGGGATGTGCAGCTGCTGCGACAGGCCGCTTAAGAAGGAGGCGAACAGCAAATTGGCGGTGTCCATCTGCACCTCCAGCCGGGCAGCTTCGGTGTCCACCTCCACCAGCCCCATCAGCTTGCCCATGCTCTCGTAGCAGCTGCGCTCGAACAGCAGCAGGGCCTCCCCGGCAATGCCGTTGCCGATAAAGCCCTGGGAGATCACCTTGAGGTTGTCGTCGCTGAATGACTCGGCCAGCAGCATCTCCATCTCGCTGGAGCGCAGGCGGCGCAGTTTGGGCACCGGCAGCTCGATAAAGGCCCCCAGCACCTGGGCCATGGCGTCGGCAGCCCGTCCCATGGCGATGTTGCAGATCTCCCGCAGGGCGTCGTCCATGGCCACTTCGCTCAGCCCGTGGTGATTGAGTTCACCACTGCGGTAGAGATCGAACTGGACCAACTGGGATTTGAGCTCGGCGGCGCCGACGGGTTTTTTCAGGAAGTGCAGGGCCCCCAGATCCATCACCCGCTGGTAGGCCTGGGGCTGGATGTCGGCGGAGACCACCAGCACCTTGGGGGCGCCGGGTTGGCCCTGGAGTCGCTCAAGCACACCGTAGCCATCGAGCTTGGGCATGTTGAGATCGAGAAACAGCAGTTCGGCGGGGCGCTGGGCCAGTTGGGCCAGGGCGTCTTCACCGTCAACGGCATAGCGGATCTGGGCGTCCCAGTCCTGGGGCAGGCTGCGCGCCAGTTGCTTGCGCGCCATGGCGGAATCGTCGCAGATCAGTACCTGTACAGCCAACAGCCCGCCTCCTGCAGGATTGCCGATGAGTCTGCCCGCTAGTGTATTGAAATGCCTTAGGGTTGTCAGCAATTTAACAATCCTGATACGTTACTGGTCGGAGCAGAGGAGGCGCAGATGGAAGATCGGATTTTGTACCAGGTTCGGGATGGGGTGGCCTACGTCACTCTCAACCGACCAGAGAAGCGCAACGCCCTGGACACCGCCAGTTTCAAGGGGATCCTGGCGGTCCAGAAAAAGATCGCCAAGGACCGGGGCGTGCGGGCGGTGATCCTCAGTGGCGCCGGGGAGGATTTCTGCTCCGGCCTGGACGTCAAGTCGATGCTGAGCCAGCCCCGCAAAGCGGTGGAGCTGCTGGCCAAGTGGCTGCCCTGGCAGGCCAACAAGGCCCAGCGGGTGAGCACCGGCTGGCGGGACCTGCCGGTGCCGGTGTTTGCGGTGCTGCACGGGCGGACCTGGGGCGGTGGTCTGCAGGTGGCCCTGGGGGCGGACTTTCGCCTGGCCACGCCGAACAGTGACCTGTCGGTGATGGAGGCGCGCTGGGGCCTGATCCCCGACATGGGGGGCAGTCTGGCGCTGCGGGAGCTGATGGCCGCCGATCAGGCCCTGTGGCTGGCGATGAGTGCCGAGCGGGTGGACGCCAAGCAGGCGCTGAAGCTGGGGCTGTTGACCGAGGTGTGCGACGATCCCCTGGCCCGGGCCGAGGCCATGGTGGCCACCCTGGCCAGCCGCTCACCCGATACGGTGGCGGCGGTGAAGGGGCTGTTCCGACGCCGGGCGCTGCCCGGGGCCGGGCGTCTGCTGGCCTCGGAGACCTGGCGGCAAATTCGCGTCATGCTGGGCAAGAACCAGCGCATTGCGGTGGCCCGTCAGCAGGGGAAGGAGAAGGCCTACCTGCCGAGGAAAAGCTGGTGATGCCGGCATAAAAAAAGCCCCGCTTGGCGGGGCTTTTTTTTTGGCTCAGAGCGCTTACTCGTCGAGGAAGCTCTTGAGGATCTCGGAGCGGGAGGGGTGGCGCAGCTTGCGCAGGGCCTTGGCCTCGATCTGACGGATCCGCTCACGGGTCACGTCAAACTGCTTGCCCACCTCTTCCAGGGTGTGGTCGGTGTTCATCTCGATACCGAAGCGCATCCGCAGCACCTTGGCTTCCCGGGCGGTCAGACCGGCCAGCACCTCGGCGGTGGCCGCCTTGAGGCTCTCGGAGGTGGCGGAGTCCACCGGCTGGGCCAGGGTGGTGTCCTCGATGAAGTCCCCCAGATGGGAATCTTCGTCGTCGCCGATGGGGGTCTCCATGGAGATGGGTTCCTTGGCGATCTTCAACACCTTGCGGATCTTGTCCTCCGGCATCAGCATGCGCTCGGCCAGCTCCTCCGGGGTTGGCTCGCGGCCCATCTCCTGCAGCATCTGACGGGAGATGCGGTTGAGCTTGTTGATGGTCTCGATCATGTGCACCGGGATCCGGATGGTCCGGGCCTGGTCCGCAATGGAGCGGGTGATCGCCTGACGGATCCACCAGGTGGCGTAGGTGGAGAACTTGTATCCGCGACGGTACTCGAACTTGTCCACCGCCTTCATCAGGCCGATGTTGCCCTCCTGGATCAGATCCAGGAACTGCAGGCCGCGGTTGGTGTACTTCTTGGCGATGGAGATCACCAGACGGAGGTTGGCTTCCACCATCTCCTTCTTGGCGCGGCGGGCCTTGGCCTCACCGATGGACATGCGGCGGTTGATGTCCTTGATCTTGGCGATGGAGAGGCCGGTTTCCACCTGGATCTGGGCCAGCTTCTGAACGCAGCGGTTGATCTCGTCCTGATGCTCGGCCAGGGCCGCGCTGTAGGATTTGCCGGCGTCGATCTCGGCCTGCACCCACTCGGTTTCGGACTCGTGGCCAGCGAAGCACTTGAGGAAGTTCTTCTTCGGCATCTTGCACTGCTCGACACAGGTCTTCATGATCAGGCGCTCTTGAACCCGCACGCGGTCCATCATGGAGCGCATGTTGTTCACCAGCACGTCGAACTGCTTGGGCACCAGACGGAACTCTTTGAACAGCTCCGACAGCTTGGTGATGATCATCGCCGCTTCGAGGGAGTCCCGACCGTGGTCTTCGAAGGCTTTCTGCACCAGCTCGTAGTGCTCACGCAACGCGGTGAACTTCTCCTTCGCCTGGACCGGATCCGGGCCGCTCGGAGTGTCGTCATCGTCGTCGTCCTCCTCCTCCTCGTCCTCGTCCTCCAGCTCCTCCTTGGGCAGCTCGGAGCCAACGTGGGTGGCGGTGGGGGCTTCCTCCTCCTCGGTGACGAAGCCGGCGATGATCTCCGCCAGACGGATCTCTTCCGCCTCGAAGCGGTCCCACTGCTCCAGCAGGAAGCTGATCGCTTCGGGGTACTCGGCGATGGAGCACTGCACCTGGTTGATGCCGTCCTCGATGCGCTTGGCGATCAGGATCTCGCCTTCGCGGGTCAGCAGCTCGACGGTACCCATCTCACGCATGTACATGCGCACCGGATCCGTGGTGCGTCCCAGCTCACCCTCAACGCTGGCCAGGGCCTGGGCGGCCGCTTCGGCCGCGTCTTCGTCGGTGGCGTCTTCGGACATCATGAGCTCGTCCTGGTCCGGAGCGGACTCAAAGACCTGGATGCCCATGTCGTTAATCATCTGGATAATATCTTCGATCTGGTCGGAATCGACCATGTCCGCCGGCAGGTGATCATTCACCTCGGCGTAAGTCAAATAGCCTTGCTCTTTGCCTTTGGCGACCAAGAGCTTAAGTTGCGACTGCGGAGTTTGATCCATTGATATCATCCACTTAAGGTTAGGAACTCGGTGTAGCGGCTGTTGACGCGCAAATAGCCAATTATAACGGTCTTGTCTAGTGGCCGCTAGCCTTAGACGATTGCCTCAGGGCTGCCAAGGCCTCATGGAGCCCCTGCAGTTGGCGCAGCTCATCGGTAGTGATGGTGCCGTCGCGGGCTTTCTGATCCAGGGACTCGGATAAGTGTTCCAGGAAACGTTGGTTAAGCCACTGTAAACAATCGAAAAACTCTTTCTCCAGGTGGTCATCCACCTCGATCTGCCAGCCCAGCAATTTGCGCAGGATGGCGTGGTTGGGGGTCCCCCGGTAACGCTCCATCAGCTGCGCGGTGCTCAAGGGCGCCGGCCGGCAGATCTCCAGCATCTCCTTAAAGAGTGAGACGCCGCCAAGCGACAGGTGTTCCAGTGCCACCTGGGGTTCCAGGTTGTGCCCCAGCTGGGGCGACTGCAGCAGCAGGGCGATGGCCCGGCGAATGGGGGTGCCGCGGCCCTGTTGCGCCTGCTTCTGCGGGGCCGAAACCGGCTTGGCCGCCTGGAAGTGCTGTCGTGCGCCCCAGCCCAGCTCCTTCTCCAGGCGCTGGATGAGGGCCTCCTGCAATACGCCGTCACCAATCTGGGCGATCAGTGGCCGGATGCGGTTGAGGAAACTGGCCTTGCCCTCGTCGCCCCCCAGCTCCACCTCCTGTCGCAGGTGGTTGAATAGGTAATCCGACAGCGGGATCGCCTTCTCGATGCGGGCCTCGAAGGCGGTCTGGCCCTCTTTGCGCACCAGGCTGTCCGGATCTTCCCCATCCGGCAGGAACATGAACTTCAGCGCCTTGCCGCTTTTGAGCATCGGCAGGGCGGTTTCCAGGGCCCGCCAGGCGGCCTCGCGTCCGGCCCGGTCGCCGTCGTAGCAGCAGACCACCTCCTGGCTGGCGGTGCGCATCAGCATCTGTACGTGATCTGCGGTGGTGGAGGTGCCCAGGGACGCCACCGCGTAGTCGATGCCGTGTTGGGCCAGGGCCACCACGTCCATGTAGCCCTCCACCACCAGCACCCGCTCGGGGCTGCGGTGCTGTTGGCGCAACTCATAAAGGCCGTACAGCTCCCGGCCCTTATGGAAGATCGGGGTCTCCGGGGAGTTGAGGTACTTGGGGGTGTCATCGCCCAGCACCCGACCGCCGAAGGCGATCACCCGACCGCGACGGTCCAGGATGGGGAACATCAGTCGATCGCGGAAGCGGTCGTAGCGTTTGCCCCCCTCCTTCTCGATCAGCATGCCGCACTCGGCCAGCTTTTTCTGACCGGCGTTGTTGCCGCGCTGCTGGGCCAGCAGGTTGTCCCAGCCCGGGGGCGCAAAGCCGATGCCGAAACGTTTGACCGTTTCGCCATCCAGGCCCCGACCCTTGACGTAGTCGATCACCTTCTCTTTTTCCGGGTGCTGACGCAGCTGCTGCTGGTAGTACTTGGCCGCCCAGGCCATCAGGGCGTAGTGATCGTCCAGCTTGGGACCCTGGGCCGGTTTGCCCCCGCCGCTCCCGCCCCCGCGGCCACTACGGCCGGGGCCGGAGGATTCCCGGGGCACCTCGATGCCCAGAGTGCCGGCCAGCTCTTCGATGGCATCGACAAACTCCAGCCGGTCGTACTCCATCACGAAGTCGATGGCGTTGCCGTGGGCGCCGCAGCCGAAACAGTGGTAGAACTGCTTGTCCTGGCTGACGGTAAAGGAGGGGGTCTTTTCGTTGTGGAAGGGGCAGCAGGCGTGGTAGTTCTTGCCCGCCTTTTTCAGCTTCACTCGGCCGTCGATCAGCTCGACAATGTCGAGGCGCGATAGCAGTTGATCGATGAAATCTCTTGGGATCCGACCGGCCACGTGTCGCCTAACCTCCAGTTTGGAATTCGGTGTTCTTTATCACAAACAAGCAAGCCGTGCAGTAGGCACGGCTTGTTGCTGTGATCGGGGTTGAGCGTTCAGCTCAGCTGAGCCTTGATCTTCTGGCTCACCACGGCCATGTCGGCCCGCCCCTGGACCTGCGGTTTCAGCAGACCCATCACTTTGCCCATCTCCTGCATCGAGCTGGCGCCACTGTCAGCCAGGGCCTTCTCAATCAGGGCAGTCAGCTCTTCCTCGCTCAGGGGCTGAGGGAGAAACTCCTGGAGCACCACCACTTCGGCGGCTTCCACGTCGGCCAGGTCCTGACGACCGGCTTCCTCGTACTGTTTGATGGAATCCCGACGCTGCTTAACCATCTTGGTCAGCACCGCGGTGATCTCGTCATCGCCGAGGGTCGACTGGGAGTCAACTTCTACCTGTTTGATGGCCGCCAAGGCCAGGCGGATGGTGCCCAGGCGTGCCTTTTCTTTGGCACGCATGGCCGCCTTTTGGGCGTCTTTCAGTTGCTCGATCAGAGACATGATCAGTACAGACGAGTACGACGGGCGTTTTCGCGAGCCAGCTTCTTAGCTTGACGCTTGGAAGCGGCCGCTTTGGCGCGCTTGCGAGCAGTGGTCGGCTTCTCGTAGTGCTCACGGCGACGAACTTCAGACAGGACACCTGCCTTTTCGCAGGAACGCTTGAAGCGACGCAGAGCTACGTCGAAGGGCTCATTTTCACGAACTTTGATTACCGGCATGTGCCTTTCACCTCGAAAAAACTTCGGTTGGGGCTGGTCACTCTTTGAGCAGCCACGATTCAAAATGGTGCGAAATTCTACTTCGAACACGACCGGCTTGTAAAGCCCATCGATGACACGGCTGGCTTAAGAATTACAGCAACGCTAGAATTGCGCCACTTTGACCATAAGACGAGAGTTTACCATGCGGGTTTTGGGCATAGAAACCTCCTGCGATGAAACCGGCATCGCCATCTACGATGAGCGTGAGGGCCTGCTCTCCCACGCCCTCTACAGCCAGGTGAAACTGCACGCCGACTACGGTGGGGTGGTGCCCGAGCTGGCCTCTCGGGATCACGTTCGCAAACTGGTGCCCCTGGTGCGCCAGGCGCTGGCCGACGCAAAGGTCGACCCCCAGTCCCTGGACGGCGTGGCCTATACCGCCGGCCCCGGGCTTATCGGTGCCCTGCTGGTGGGCGCCTGCGCCGGTCGCTCCCTGGCCTACGCCTGGGGGATCCCCGCGGTGGCGGTGCACCATATGGAGGGCCACCTGCTGGCGCCCATGCTGGAGGAGACGCCGCCGGCGTTCCCCTTTGTGGCGCTGCTGGTCTCCGGCGGCCACACCATGCTGGTGCGGGTGGACGGCATCGGTCAGTACCAGGTGCTGGGGGAGTCCATCGACGACGCCGCCGGCGAGGCGTTCGACAAGACCGCCAAGCTGATGGGGCTGGACTACCCCGGCGGCCCCCTGCTGGCCAAGCTGGCGGCCCAGGGCAGTGCTGGCCGATTCAAGTTCCCCCGGCCGATGACCGACCGTCCTGGCCTGGACTTCAGCTTCTCCGGCCTTAAGACCTTTGCCGCCAACACCATTGCCGCCCACGGTGAGGAGGCCCTGGCGGACATCGCCCGGGCGTTCGAGGACGCGGTGGTGGATACCCTGGCGATCAAATGCCGCCGGGCGCTGGATCAGACCGGACTCAAGCGCCTGGTGGTGGCCGGGGGCGTCAGCGCCAACCGGCACCTGCGGGCCCAACTGGCCGAGATGATGGCCAAGCGGGGGGGCGAGGTGTTCTACCCCCGGCCGGAGTTTTGCACCGACAACGGCGCCATGATCGCCTACGCCGGTCTGCAGCGCCTTAAGGCCGGCGAGACCCAGCCTTTGGCGGTGAAGGGGCAGCCCCGCTGGCCGCTGGATCAGCTGTCGGCACCGGGCGCCTAAGAAAAGGGGCCCATCAACGCCGCGCGAGACTCAGTCCGCGCGGCGTTTTTTTTGCCCGAGTTTGGGCTCGGTGCCGCGCCACAGCCGGACGATGTTGGCGCGGTGGCGCCAGAGGATGAGCAGGGAGACCAGCACCACGGAGCCGGTGTACTGGGCTTTAAAGAGGTAGGTATATAGTGGGGCCACGATGCAGGTGACGATAGCGCCCAGGGAGGAGTAGCGGGTCACCAGGGCCACCAGCAGCCAGGTCACCACCAGAGCGCCGGTCATGTCCCAGCCGATGGGGGCCATGGCGCCGAAGGCAGTGGCCACCCCTTTGCCCCCCTTAAAGGCGAAGAACAGGGGGTAGATGTGGCCCAGGCAGGCCGCCGCGCCCACCAGGGCCAGGGCCAGGGGATCCAGACCGAGGAAGTAGCCGCCCCAGACCGGGATGGTGCCCTTGAGGATGTCGAACAGCAGCACCAGGATGGCGGGGAGTTTGCCTCCCAAACGCAATACGTTGGTGGCGCCGGGGTTGTGGGAGCCGTGCTCCCGGGGGTCCGGCAGGCCCCAGAGGCGACACACCAGCACGGCGCTGGAGATCGATCCCAGCAGGTAGGCGCAAAGGATGAAAACCCCTGTCAGCATCACCGTCACCGTGCTTTTTTCCCCCAGTCAGTTACGTTATCATCCGTCGCCCAAACCGGGGAACTTCCCCCGTTGCTGCAATCGAACTAGGGTATCCGACCCACCGCGGGAGCGCCAGTAACAACATGACCGACCACGTATTTATCCAAGGACTCGAATGCCAGGCCGTGATTGGCGTGTTCGAGTGGGAGAAAGCGATCCGGCAGACCCTGGTGCTGGACCTCGAGATGGCGTGGGATAACCGCAAGGCGGCCGCCGCCGACGACTACTCCCAAGCGCTCTGCTACGACAGCGTCAGCAAGGCGGTGACCGAGCTGGTGGAGGGCACCCCTCACGAGCTGGTGGAGACGGTGGCGGAGAAGGTGGCGGCCCTGGTGCAGAGCCGCTTTGCCGTGGCCGGGGTGCGGGTCCGGGTCAGCAAGCCCGGCGCGGTGGCCAACGCCCGCACCGTGGGCGTGCAGATCCAGCGTGGCCAGCTCTGATGGCCATCATCTACATCAGCCTGGGCAGCAACATCGACGCCGAGGCCCACATCCGCAAGGGGCTGGATGACCTGGCCGCCGAGTACACCAACCTGACCCTCTCGACGGTGTTCGAGTCCGAGGCGGTGGGGTTCGAGGGGGAGAACTTCCTCAACCTGGTGGCCCGGGCCGAAACCGAGCAGAGCATCGAGCAGGTGGTGGCCCGCTTCAAGGCCATCGAGGCGGACCACGGCCGCACCCGCGGGGCCAAGAAGTTTGCCCCCCGCACCCTGGATCTGGACCTGCTGCTCTACGACCAGGTGCGCTGCGAACGCCCCGTGGTGCTGCCGCGCCCGGAGATCTACCACAACGCCTTTGTGCTCTGGCCATTGGCGGAGCTGGCACCGGATCTGGTGCCGCCGGGCCAGCCCCACAGTCTGGGCGCGCTCTGGCAGGCGTACGACAAAACCCAACAACAACTCTGGCCGGTGCCCTTTCACTGGCCGACCCTTTGATTCTTCTTTAACAAGGAACGCAACTCGTGGATCCGATTCAGGCGATAGTCCTGGCCATCATTCAGGGCCTGACCGAATTTCTGCCCATCTCCAGCTCGGCTCACCTGATCCTGCCCGCCCAGATGTTTGGCTGGGAAGACCAGGGGCTGGCCTTCGATGTGGTGACTCACGCCGGCACCCTGGCGGCGGTGATCCTCTACTTCCGCAAGGACATCGCCAACCTGCTCTCCCATTGGCTGGTCTCCTTTACCGGTGAGCACAGCGAGTACAGCCGCCAGGCCTGGCTCATCATCCTGGCCACCATCCCGGCGGGCCTGGCGGGGCTGATGTTCAACGACGTCATCTCCACCTCCTTGCGCTCCACCACGGTGATCGCCACCACCACCTTGGTGTTCGGTCTGCTGATGTGGTACGCCGACGCCAACCCCAGCCAGCAGAAAGAGCTGAAGGACATCACCTGGCAGCTGGCCCTGCTGATCGGTCTGGCTCAGGCACTGGCGCTGATCCCCGGCACCTCCCGCTCCGGGGCCACCATCACCGCGGCCCTGCTGCTGGGCCTGACCCGCCTCAGCGCCGCCCGCTTCTCCTTCCTGCTGTCCATCCCGATCACCCTGGCGGCCAGCGGCTACGAGTCCCTGGGACTGCTGAAGAACCCCGAGCCGGTGGACTGGCTGCCCCTGACCCTGGGCGCCGTGGTGGCCTTCTTCTCGGCCTATGCCTGTATCCACCTATTCCTCAAGGCCATCGGCCGCATGGGCTTGATGCCCTTCGTGGTCTACCGACTGGCGCTGGCGGGGATCCTGTTCGCCTTCTTCGTCTGAAGAACCGCACGCAAAAAAGGGACGCCAATGGGCGTCCCTTTTTGTTGTTTGAGGCTCGGGTTATTGCGCCGCTTTCCAGCGGGCCAGCACCTGGGTGCGGCGCCGGGCTAGCTCATCGCGGATCGCCGCGCCGGTAAAGCCATCCGCCACCACCGCTTTGACCGCCACCCGGTTGGCCTCGGCCAAGGCGGCTCTCAGGTAGTCGGAGGCGGGGTAGGGGGTTTCGTCCTGACCCGGACGGCCCTGGGCATCGCACTGGCAACACAGCAGCACCTGCTCGAAGCGTTCGACCTTGCGCCAGGCATCCAGCTGGTCAAACAGCCGCACCAGGGTGCTGGGTTTGAGCTCCGCGGCCCGGTGGACAATCAGGTGGAACTCGGCCACCAGCTGCGCCAGCTCCCGGTAGTCGTTGGGCACCCGCAGCCGCTCGCACAGGGCCTTGAGTGGCTTCAGTCCGGCACGCTCATGGCCGATGTGGCGGGGCCACTGGGCTTCGGGGGTCAGCCCCTTACCCAAATCATGCACCAGCACGGCGAAGCGCTGTGCCGGTTCGGCTTTCAGGGTCACCGCCCGGGCCAGAGCCTTCAGGCTGTGCTGCCAGGCGTCCAGGCCCCCGTGCCACTGGGTCGGCTGGGGCACCCCTTGCAGCGCCGCTAACTCGGGAAACAGCACGGTTAGGGCGCGACACTCGGCCAGCACCTGGAAGTAAACCTCCGGGTGGGGCTCGGTCAGGGCGCGGGCGGTCTCCTGCCAGACCCGCTCGGCACTGAGAAAATCCAGCTCGCCGCTGTCGCTTAGGCGGCCCATCAGCGCCAGGGTCTCATCCGCGACGGTAAAACCCAGGTGGTGGAAACGGGCGGCGAAGCGGGCCACCCGCAGCACCCGCAGCGGATCCTCCTCGAAGGCGGGGGAGACGTGGCGTAGCTGGCGAGCCTTAAGGTCGGCCTGGCCGCCGTAGGGATCATGCAGGGTGCCATCCTGGCCCCGGGCCATGGCGTTGATGGTCAGGTCCCGGCGCTTGAGATCCGCCTCCAGGGTCACCGAGGGGGCGGCGTCGAAGTCGAAGCCACCGTAGCCGCGGCCGGTCTTACGCTCGGTGCGGGCCAGGGCGTACTCCTCGCCGCTGTCGGGGTGCAGAAACACCGGAAAGCTCTTGCCCACCTGGCGATAGCCCAGGGCCGTCATCTGCTCGGCGCTGGCCCCCACCACCAGGTGGTCCCGATCCTTCACCGGGATCCCCAGTAACTCGTCGCGGACGGCGCCGCCCACCAGATAGATCTCCACAGGCACTCCTTGGTTCTCAGAACCGCCATTATAGGCAGGGAGCGTTTTGACAAGCCATGGGGAACCTCGTACCTTGAATCCGATCCCCAATTTTGCTTTGGATAGCCATGTACAAAGGGTTCTATGGGCTGAATTCCAGCCCCTTTTCCATCGCGCCCAACCCCGCTTTCCTGTTTCTCAGCGACCGTCATCGGGAGGCCCTGGCTCACCTGACCTACGGCCTTGGCGAGAACGGCGGCTTTGTGCTGCTGACCGGCGAGGTGGGCACCGGCAAAACCACGGTCTCCCGCAGCCTGCTCACTCAGCTGCCGGAGAACACGGACCTGGCCTTCATCCTCAACCCGGCGCTGACCGAGTCTGAGCTGCTGGCCACCCTCTGCGATGAGCTCAAGATCCGTTACCCGGAGGCGCCCACCCTCAAGCAGCTGACCGATCAGATCAGCGCCTTTTTGATGGACAACCATCAGAAGGGGCGTCGCACCCTGATGGTGATCGACGAAGCCCAGCACCTCAAACCCGAGGTGCTGGAGCAGCTTCGCCTGCTGACCAACCTGGAGACGGACACCCGCAAACTGCTGCAGGTGATCCTCATCGGTCAGCCGGAGCTGCAGGCCCTGCTGCGCCGCCAGGAGCTGCGCCAGTTGGCCCAACGGATCACCGCCCGCTACCACCTGCTGCCCTTGCAGGAGGATGAGGTGGCCGCCTACGTCAACCACCGTCTGCACGTGGCCGGTCGCAGCCAGCCTTTGTTCCAGCGCGGCGCCATCAAGGCGCTGCACCGCTACAGTGGTGGCGTGCCGCGCCTTATTAACCTGCTCAGCGAGCGGGCCCTGATGGGGGGCTACGGTGCTCAGAAGCCGATGATTGACGGCAGTGATATCGACGCCGCGGCGGTGGAGGTGCTGGACGTGGCGCCCAAACGGCGCCGCCGCTGGCCCGCCCTGGTGGCGTCGCTGGTCACCGCGGCCCTGGGCTTTGCCGGGGCGCGGGCCCTGGCGCCGTTGCCTGAAGCCGTGGCGGTGGAACCGGTGGCCGTGCCGACGGCGGATCTGACGCGCTTGATCCCCACCCAGGGGCGGGAGCTTAACGCCTTCCAGGCGCTGTTCCACCACTGGGGGGAGCCGGTGCCCGCCGAACTGCCCTGCCGCTTTGCCGAGCTGCGCGGCCTGGCCTGCGAAGCGGCCCGGGGGGACTGGGCCCAGCTGGTGGCCCTGGACCGCCCGGCGGTGATCGCCCTGACCGACGAAAACGGCGCCCCCTTCTACGGCGCCTTGCTGGCCCGCGAAGCGGACCGCCTGCTGGTGCAGCTGGGGGAACAACAGCTGTGGATGAGCCCCGACTGGGTGCGTCGCCACTACCTGGGCAACTACACCCTGCTGTGGCGCCCGCCCCAAAGCCTGCCCAACCTTATCGGCCCGGACAGCGCCACCGGTCAGCTGCAGTGGCTGGAGAACCGGCTGGCCCGGGTGCAGACCCGTGACGCTCGCCTGCTGAGCGGCTTCGACCGTCAGCTGGAGGCGGACCTGCGTGCCTTCCAGCGCCAGCAGGGGCTGGCCATCGACGGCCTGGCCGGCCGCCATACCCTGGAGCGGCTGAGCATGCTGGGCTCGGAAACGGGCCCCCGATTGACGGAGGTGCAGTAATGTCCCTGTTGCTTGATGCGGTAAAGCGCGCCCGCCACAGCGAAGCGGCACAGCACGATCCCGCCCTGGCCCCGGAGCTACCCACCCGGCGCAAGCCCGCGCGGCCCTGGATCTGGAGCCTGCCCCTGGTCACCCTCGCCGTGGGCGCTGCCGCCGGCTGGGCCAGCGTGGTGCTGACCGCGAACCCCAATGACACCGCCGCCGCACCGCCGGAGGCGCCCCCCTACACCCTGGCCGGGCGGGTGAACCTGCCCCTGCCCACCGCCGTGGTTTCGACCCCGGCCTCTGAGCGCGTGCCGCTGGATGACCTCCCCGTGGTGGTGGAGCGTCCGTCGGCCCCGGCGGACACCCCGGTGCGCCAGCCGGCTCCGGAGCCCCAGCCGCAACTGGCGGCTGCCAGCGAGCCGGTGGCGCAGGCGGATCCCGCCCTGCTGGCGGCGTTCGAGCAGGCCCTGGCGGAGATGGGCGACGACGTCCTGACACCCCAGCCGCGCCTGGCCCAGCCGGTGGAGTCGCCGCTCGACTTGCAGCCGGATCCCGGCGTCACCACGGTGCCCGCCGCCGAGGTGCCCAAACTGGGGCAGATGCCCTGGGCGTTCCAGAAGCGAGTGCCCGATGTGGCGATCACCGCCCACGTCTACGCCACCAACCCGGCGGATCGCTGGCTGCGGGCCAACGGCCGGGAGCTTCAGGAGGGGGACGAGGCGGCCCCGGGGCTGACGGTCAGTGAGATCCTGCCCAACGAGGTGGTGCTGGAGATGGACGGCGAACGCTTCCGGATCCCGGCCTTGGGCTCCATCTGACGATGCGAACAACGAAAAAGGGCGCCCCTGGGGGCGCCCTTTTTGATGGGATGGGCTAACGCCTCTGCAAGAGATAAAACGCCGCCACCGCGAACAGCATGCTGGGCAACATGGCCCCAAGGAAGGTGGGCAGGCCCATCACCAGGCTCATGGGGCCGAAGATCTCGTTGGCGATGTAGAAGGTGAAACCGGTGATCACCCCCAGCAACACCCGGGCACCCATGGTCACGGTGCGCAGCGGGCCGAAGATGAAGGAGAGGGCCAGCATCATCATCACCCCCACGGTGACCGGCTGGGCCACCTTGCGCCACAGGGCCAGCTCGTAGCGGGTGGTGTCCTGACGGTTGGCTTCCAGGTAATCCAGGTACTCCAAAAGCCCCTCGATGGAGAGGGCCTCCGGCTTGACCGTCACCACCTGCAGCTTGTCCGGGGTCAGGGTGGACTGCCAGCGCTCCTCGTCGCGCTGGGAGGTGCTGACCTGCTCGTCTTCCATGGTGGTCTCGGTCACCCCCAGCAGACGCCAGGCCTTGCCGTCGTAGTAGCCCTGCTCGGCGTGGGTCACCTCCCGCAGCAGGTTGTCGCCATCGAAGCGGTAGATGGTGACGTCCTTGAGGGTGCGGGCGTCCTGCACCTCGGTGATGTTGACGAACAGCTCCCCATCCTTGGCCCAGGTGCCGCTTTTGGAGCTGATCAGGCTCCCCCCGGAGGTCTTCTGGGCCCGCATCTCCCGGGCGGTCTGCTCAGAGACCGGCGCCAGGTACTCGCCAATCAGCATGGAGAGCAGCATCAGGGGGATGGCGGTTTTCATCACCGAAGTGGCGATGTTGAGCCGCGACAGCCCCGCTGCCTGCATCACCACCAGCTCGGAGCTGGAGGCCAGCATGCCCATGCCGATCAGCGCGCCGAGCATGGCGGCGATGGGGAAGAACATCTCGATGTCCCGGGGCACCAGGAAGAGCACGTAGAGGGCCACGTCCCAGGTGGTGAAATCGCCGCGGCCCACCAGGCGCAGCTGGTCAACGAACTTGATGAGGCCGGACAGGCCGGTGAGCACCAGCAGGCATAACGCCGAGGTGTTGATGATGGTGCGGGCGATGTAGAGATCGAGGATGCGGATCATGCCTTGGCCTCCTTGCTGCGACGGAAGCTCAACATTCGCATCCATTTACGCCAGGCCGGGCGGCCACGGCCAATGAGCACCATGCCGATCACCAGTGCGGCCAGGTGGATCCACCACAGCCCCAGGGCCGGGGGGATCGCCTCGTTCTCGATCGCCTTGCGTCCGGCCATCAGCAGGCCGAAGTAGCCCAGGTAGATCAGGATGGCGGGCATCAGTTTGGCGAACTTGCCCTGGCGGACGTTGACCCGGGACATGGGCACGGCGATGAGGATCAGCAGGGGCAGGGCGATGGGCACCGCCAGACGCCAGTGGATCTCGGCCCAGGCGTGAGGGCTGCCCTCGTCGAACAGCTGCTCCATGGAGTAGGCCGACAGTTTGCGCCGCTTGTGGGACGCCTCCTGGGACTTAATCTCCATCTCGTACTCGCCGAACTGCACCAGGTTGTACTCTTTCTGGTTGATGACGCCGCTGAAGCGGTTGCCGTCGGTCAACTGCAGGCGCTGGGAGCCGTCCGACCCCTCGACGATGCGGCCGCCCTCGGCCAGCACCAGGGCGGTCTCCTCTTCCGACTTGTCCCGGTCCGGCAGCTGGGCCACGAACACCGTATCCAGCTTGCCCTTGGACAGCCCCTCAACGTAGATCACCGCCTTGCCGTTGGCGGCACGCTGGAAACGGCCCTGCACCAGGGCGGCCAGGCCGGCTTCCGACTCCGCCCGCTCCAGCACCTGGTACTCGGTTTCCTTGGCCCAGGGGGCCACGTAGATGGCGGTCAGGCCGGCCAGCAGGGCCATGATAAAGGCCAGCACCAGGGTCACCCGGGTGACGTACCACTCGGAGACCCCCACCGCGTGCAGCACCGTCATCTCGCTGTCGGCGTACATCCGCCCGTGGGCCATCATGACGCCCAGGAACAGGGAGAGGGGGAGGATGAGGGAGAGCAGCTCCGGCATGTTCAACGCCAGCAGGGTGGCCACCAATTTGCCGGGAAACTGGCCTTCGGCCGCGTCGGCCAGAATTTTCACAAACTGCTGACTGATGAAGATGGTCACCAGGACGGCAAGCACGGCGATCTGCGCCCGAAATGCTTCTCTCAGCAGGTACCTAAAAATGATCAAGGCCGGTGTCCGCTTAGTAAACTTGTAATTTCTCTGGAAACAGCTTGTTTTTTAAGTAAACTAGTTACTTTTGATACTTTTTGAACAGTCCCAGGGCCCTTGTGAGCCGAGAAAAGTAGGAAAATCCTACTATTCTGAGAGTTCAACGGCTGCCTCTCGAGGCGGCCCAAGCGTCAACAAAGGGATCATTATCTAACAATAAAAAGGCAATGTCTTTAAGAACCGGGAGACGCCATGGAGTTCAGTGTAAAAAGCGGCAGTCCAGAAAAGCAACGCAGTGCGTGCATTGTCGTGGGAGTCTTTGAGCCGCGCCGTTTGTCCGCAGTCGGTGAACAGTTGGATAAGATCAGTGACGGCTACATCAGCAACCTGCTGCGTCGCGGCGATCTGGAGGGCAAGCCCGGCCAGGTCCTGCTGCTGCACCATGTACCCAACGTGCTGTCCGAGCGCGTGCTGCTGGTGGGCTGTGGCAAGGAGCGTGAGCTGGACGAGCGCCAGTACAAGCAGATCATCGCCAAAACCATCAGCACCCTGAACGAAACCGGCTCCATGGAAGCGGTCTGCTTCCTGACCGAGCTGCACGTTAAGGGTCGCGATACTTACTGGAAGGTGCGCCAGGCGGTGGAGACCACCGAGTCCAGCCTCTACACCTTCGACGTGATGAAGAGCAAGAAGGACGAGACCCGTCGTCCCCTGCGCAAGATGGTGTTCAACGTGCCCACCCGCCGTGAACTGACCGTCGGCGAGAAGGCGATCAACCACGGCCTGGGCGTGGCCGCCGGCACCAAGCTGTGCCGCGACGTCGCCAACATGCCGCCCAACGTCTGCAACCCCGCCTACCTGGCCAGCCAGGGCCGGCAGATGGCGGAGAAGTACGAGAAACTCTCCGTCCAGGTGGTGGGCGAAGAGGAGATGGCGGATCTGGGCATGCACGCCTACCTGGCGGTGGGCCGCGGCTCCGAGAACGAGTCCATGATGACCGTTCTCAAGTACCAGGGCGCCCCGGACTCCGAGCAGAAGCCCATCGTGCTGGTGGGTAAGGGCCTGACCTTCGACTCCGGCGGCATCAGCCTGAAGCCCGGCGAAGGGATGGACGAGATGAAGTACGACATGGGCGGCGCCGCCGGTGTCGTGGGCACCATGAAGGCCCTGTGTGAGCTGGACCTGCCCATCAACGTGGTGGCGATCCTGGCCGGCTGTGAAAACATGCCCGATGGCAAGGCCTACCGCCCCGGTGACATCCTCACCTCCATGTCCGGCCAGACCATCGAGGTGCTCAACACCGACGCCGAAGGCCGCCTGGTGCTGTGCGATGCCCTGACCTACGTCGAGCGTTTCGATCCGGAACTGGTGATCGACACCGCCACCCTGACCGGTGCCTGCGTCATCGCCCTGGGTAAGCACGCTTCCGGGCTGCTCTCCAACCACAACGCCCTGGCCCACGAGCTGCAAAACGCCGGTGACGCCTCTGGCGACCGCTGCTGGCGCCTGCCCCTGTGGGACGACTACCAGGAGCAGATCGAGAGCCCCTTCGCCGACATGGCCAACATCGGTGGCCGTCCGGCGGGCACCATCACCGCCGGGGCCTTCCTGTCCCGCTTCACCAAGAAGTACCACTGGGCTCACCTGGACGTGGCCGGTACCGCTTGGAACAGCGGCAAGGATAAGGGTTCCACCGGTCGTCCGGTGCCGATCCTGACCCAGTTCCTGCTCGCCCGAGCCGGGGTGATGGATCAGGAGTAACGGCCGAGGAGTAACGCCGTTACAATGCAAGGCGGAGCGCAAGCTCCGCCTTTTGATTTTGGTATGGGGAACCGCATGGCCAACGCCCTTTTCTACGTCTTGACCGCCGACACCGCCGGTCCCGCTGCGCTGGCCTGCCAGGCCGCCGCCCGGGCCTACCGCAAGGGTCAGCGGGTCTACCTGCACTGCGCCAGCCAGGCCGACGCCGAGGCCCTGGATGAGCAGCTGTGGCAGTTCGAGCCGGACAGCTTCATTCCCCATAACCTGGTGGGGGAGGGCCCCCGCGGCGGTGCCCCGGTGGAGATCGGCTGGGACACGGCCCAGGCGTCGTCGCCGACAAATCGTCCGTTGTTGATCAACCTCGCCCCCGAGGTGCCGAATTTTGCGGTACAATTCGCCCACATCATCGATTTTGTCCCGGCTGACGAGCAGGCCAAGGCGCAGGCGCGAAGACGATTCGCCCACTACCGCCATCTGGGGGTGACCCTCACCACCCAGGATCTCGCCCGTCAGCCGTTTTGAGTTTTTCACGAGTCAAAGACCCCATGGATAAGACCTACAACCCCCAGTCGATTGAGCAGCGCCACTACCAGCGCTGGGAAGAGGCGGGCTACTTCAAGCCCCACGGTGACACCAGCCAAGATCCCTACTGCATCATGATCCCGCCGCCGAACGTCACCGGCAGCCTGCACATGGGTCACGCCTTCCAGGACACCATCATGGACACCCTGATCCGCTACCAGCGGATGCAGGGCAAGAACACCCTGTGGCAGGTGGGCACCGACCACGCCGGCATCGCCACCCAGATGGTGGTGGAGCGCAAGCTGGCGGCCGAGAACATCACCCGCCAGGACCTGGGCCGCGAAACCTTCATCGACAAGGTGTGGGAGTGGAAGGAAGAGTCCGGCGGCACCATCACCCAGCAGCTGCGCCGCATGGGCGCCTCCGTGGACTGGGACCGTGAGCGCTTCACCATGGATCCGGGCATGTCCGCCGCGGTGCAGGAGGTGTTCGTTCGCCTCTACAAAGAGGATCTCATCTACCGCGGCAAGCGCCTGGTGAACTGGGACCCGAAACTGCACACCGCGATCTCCGATCTCGAGGTGGAGAACAAGGACAAGAAGGGCCACATGTGGCACTTCCGCTACCCGCTGGCGGATGGCGTGAAAACCGCCGACGGCAAAGACTACATCGTGGTGGCCACCACCCGTCCGGAAACCATGCTGGGCGACACCGGCGTGGCGGTGAACCCGGAAGACCCGCGCTACAAAGATTTGATTGGCAAGGAGCTGATCCTGCCCATCGTGGACCGTCGCATTCCGATTGTCGGCGACGAGCACGCCGATATGGAGAAGGGCACCGGTTGTGTGAAGATCACCCCGGCCCACGACTTCAACGATTACGAGGTGGGTAAGCGTCACGCCCTGCCGATGATCAACGTGTTGACCTTCAATGCCGAGATCCGCGCCGAAGCCGAGGTGCTGGACACCAACGGCGAGGCCTCCGACGTCTACGCCGCCGCGCTGCCGGCCAAGTACGCTGGGATGGATCGCTTCGCCGCCCGCAAGGCGATCGTCGCCGAGTTCGATGAGCTGGGCCTGCTGGATGAGATCAAAGATCACGACCTGACCGTGCCCTACGGCGACCGCGGTGGCGTGGTGATCGAGCCCATGCTGACCGACCAGTGGTACGTGCGTGTGGCCCCCATGGCCAAGACCGCCACCGAAGCGGTGGAGAACGGCGACATCCAGTTCGTGCCCAAGCAGTACGAAAACATGTACTTCGCCTGGATGCGCGACATCCAGGACTGGTGCATTTCCCGTCAGCTGTGGTGGGGACACCGCATCCCGGCTTGGTACGACGAGTCCGGCAAGGTCTACGTTGGCAACACCGAAGCCGAAGTGCGTGCCGCCCACGGCCTTGGCGCCGACGTGGTGTTGCGCCAGGACGACGACGTGCTGGACACCTGGTTCTCCTCCGCCCTGTGGACCTTCGCCACCCTGGGCTGGCCGGAAGACACCGACGCGCTCAAGACCTTCCACCCCACCGACGTGCTGGTGACCGGTTTTGACATCATCTTCTTCTGGGTGGCCCGGATGATCATGATGACCATGCACTTCATCAAGGATGAGAACGGCAAGCCCCAGGTGCCGTTCAAGACCGTCTACGTGACGGGCCTTATCCGTGATGAGCAGGGCGACAAGATGTCCAAGTCCAAGGGCAACGTGCTGGACCCGCTGGATATGATCGACGGGATTGACCTCGAGAATCTGGTGGAAAAGCGAACTGGCAATATGATGCAGCCCCAGCTGGCCGCCAAGATTGAGAAGAGCACCCGCAAGCAGTTCCCGGAGGGCATCGCCGCCCACGGCACCGATGCGCTGCGCTTCACCCTGGCAGCCATGGCCTCCACCGGCCGTGACATCAACTGGGACATGAACCGTCTCGAGGGCTACCGCAACTTCGCCAACAAGCTGTGGAACGCCAGCCGCTACGTGCTGATGAACACCGAAGGGGAAGATTGCGGCAAGGACGGCGGCGAGATGGAGCTGAGCCTGGCGGATCGCTGGGTGCTGGCCCAGTACAACGACACCGTCAAGCACATCCGCGAAGCGATGGACACCTACCGCTTCGACATCGCCGCCAACATCGCCTACGAGTTCACCTGGAACCAGTTCTGCGACTGGTACCTGGAGCTGACCAAGCCGGTGCTGCAAAACGGCACCGAGGCCCAGCAGCGTGGCACCCGCCACACCCTGCTGACCGTGCTGGAGTCCCTGCTGCGCCTGATGCACCCGCTGATGCCCTACATCAGCGAGGAGATCTGGCAGACCGTGGCCCCCATGGTGGGCAAGGGCGGCGACACCATCATGCTGACCGCCTACCCGCAGTTCGATGAAGCCCTGGTGAACGAAGACGCCAAGGCGGATCTCGAGTGGGTGAAGCAGTTCATCGTTGCCGTGCGTAATGTCCGGGGTGAGCTCAACGTGGCCCCCTCCAAGCCGCTGAACGTGCTGCTGAAAAACGCCTCCGAGCAGGACCTGGCCCGAGTCGAAGCCAACCGCATCATGCTCAACAAGCTGGCTAATCTTGAGGCCATCTCTGAGCTGTCCGGCGACGCGCCCATGTCCACCACTCAGCTGATCGGTGAGATGGAGCTGCTGATCCCCATGGCGGGTCTGATCGACGTGGAAGCCGAACTGGCCCGCATCGACAAGCAGATCGCCAAGCTGGCCGGCGACGCCGAGCGGGTGGAGAAGAAGCTCTCCAACCAGGGCTTCCTGGCCAAGGCCCCCGAGGCTGTAGTGGCCAAGGAGCAGGCCAAGCTGGATGATGCCAAGCGCGACATCGCCAAGCTGGAAGAGCAGAAAGAGCAGCTCAAGTCGCTGTAATTGGACGTTCAGCCGTTAAGGAAAAGGCCACCCCACGGGGTGGCCTTTTTTGTGGGCCGAGGCACAGAGCTTCGCGGCCGCAGTCAGTACCGAAAGCCCCTCACTCTGCCCCTTTGGGTCGGAGTGCCCGCCCCAGGGCTTTGAACAGGCCCCAGATCGCCGCAGCGATAACAAACCAGAACTTCTTCAAAATCATCAGAATGGCGGCGAACACGCCAGTCTTGGCCAGCGCCTTACCGGCGATCAGCCCGCCGATGCCGTAGGCCGCGACGTTATCGAGGTCAGGATCAAAATCGGCGTAGCGGTTGTTGGGGGTGAAGTTGGCCAGGGCGAGGACGCCGGGGATCTCGCTTTGCAATTGGGCAAGCTGGTCCATAGTGGCGATAAAGCCCATCTGCAAGAACCCCTCCCGGCCCAGAATCCGAATGTCGTAGTTCAATGTACGCCCCTCACTGCGGGCAAATTGCAGTTCCTTGGCCCAATGCAGTTTGCGAGACTCGGCGTCGTAGTAGGGGCGGGTGGCCCAGCCGATCAGCTCCATCGCGTCGTAACCCTGCTCAACCCGAAGTTGGCTGCTTTGCGCGGTTTCCTCTTTCATCTGCACCAGCAACTCGTCGTAATCGATGCTGGCGGCGTCATCGTCTTTTACGTGTCCGTCGTGTACGTAATACAAGGTGGCCGCCCAACTGGCGTCTTCCAGTGGGTCGAGATCCGCGGGCATCAACAGGCCCAGGGTCTCGCTACCGGTGCCGGGCACGTTGCCCCAGATCTCGACCAGGATGGCTTCGGCATCGTCCGGGCTGAAGTAGTAGTACTGCTCCGGCACCTCCAGCTGCACCCGGCCCTGGGCGATCTGGACAGAACCTTGCTGGGGCGACAGCGGCGCGAGGGTGGTTCGGATGTGCTGGATATTGGCGATCTCTTCGGCGCTCAATTGAGGCTGAGCGAGGGCGTCTTCCAGCTGTTGCTCCAACACGGGCCAGGGGTTGGCCGCCAGGTTGAACGAGACGGTGCACAGCAGCACCGAGATCCACTTGGTCATGATTATCCTCCTTGATAACTCGGCTTAACTTGCCGCTATCGATATGACTTATCAATAAAAAAAGCGCCCCGAAGGGCGCTAAGACATGGTTGGAACCTGTTGTTGTTTAGCGGCGTCGGCCCAGGGCACCGGCCAGCAGGAGCAGGGCGAACCAGCCCAGGCTGCCGCCACTGTCGCTGTCACCGCCGCTGGGCGGGGTGACCGTGGCTTCGGCGGCCAGGTTGAGGGTGGCCACCACCGGCAGACTGGTGCCGGATTCGGTGGTCACCACCAGGGCGATCTCCGCCACCTGGTCGCTGGACAGGCTGGGCACCTCGACGCTCAAGGTCATGGTGTCGCTGCCACTGAGGGTCAGGGTGGGGCCGGAGAGCTGCTCCCACTGGTAGCTCAGGGTCTCCCCTTCGCCGCCCTGGCTGCCATCGGCGCTCAGCTCGACGCTGGCGGGGCTTTGCACCTCGAGGGTCAGCTCGGCCTCGCCGTTGATCATCGCCATGGGGCGGCCGGCGACCATCACGGTCTCGGCGATCGCGGTCAGCACCTTGCCCTCAGCGGTGTCCACCTCGTGGCTCAGGCTCAGGGCCAGCTCACTGTCGTTGACCACCGCCTCGGTGCTCACCTCCAGCACCAGGGACTGGCTTTCGCCACCGGCGGCCTGGACCAGGGTCCAGCTCACCTGGCTGCCGTCCACCTCGCCGCCCTCGGCGCTGTGCACGCTGAACCCTTCCGGCAGGGCCGTAGAGAGGCTGTAGGTGCGATCCGCAGCGCCTTGGTTGGCCATCAGTTCGATGCTGTAGCTCAGCACCTCACCGGCCTTGGCCTCGGTACGGTCCACCGACAGGCTGACGTCGTCGGCGCCGCGATGCAGTTCAAACTGCACCAGGCCCACGTTGTCCGGCAGGTCCGGATGGGTGCCCAGGGTGAAGGCGCCGTAGTAGACGTCCCCCTCTTCCATCGGCTGGTCCCAGTGCAGGTCCACGGCGAAGGTTTCGTTGGGCTCCACGCTGTCCGGGGCGGTCACGCTGAAGTTGCCCTCGGCCTTGTCCACCTTGCCGATGGCCACGGTGTGGCTGTCCCAGGCATCGGGCGCGGTGCCGGCAAAGTTGTGCACCACCACCAGGTAGCTGCCGGGCTGCGGGTTGTCGATGACGCAGGACTCCTGGCTGTCGACGCGGCCGCTGATGCAGCTGGCGTAGAACAGCTCGATGTAGGAGGCCTTCCCGTCCAGGTCGGTGTCGCGAACGATGTAGAGATCCAGGTCCGGGGCGTCGGCCTCGGTGATCCAGGCGGACAGCAGCCGGGTGTCGGCGTTGGTGCTGATGGGCACCGCGTGGTAGTTGTCCTCGCCGATATTGGAGTCGGTGGGGTTCTCATCGCCCAGCAGTTCGGCCTGGTGCATCCCCACCTTGGTGATGCCGTAGGGGGTCAGCTGCAGGTTGTCGCTGCCGATGGTGACGAAACCGTCCATGCGGTAGCTGTCGGCGTCCCGATGGGCGGTGATCACCGGGCCACGGCTGTCCGGGTCCGGCACCGGGGCGCTGCCGCCGGTGAAGTTGATCGCCGCGGTCAGGTGCTGCATCGGCAGGCCGCTGCTGCTGAGCTGTACCCGGCCGAACACCCAGTCGGAGGCCAGCGCGTCGTTGGCGGTGGCGGTCAGGGTCAGCTCCTGGGACTCGCCGGCGCTCAGGCTGAAGCTGGCGGGGGAGACCGCCATGTCGAAGCCCTCGGTCTGGTAGTCCATCGCCGTGGTCCAGCTGCCGTCCTCGGTGGCGGTCACGGTGCGGGTCCAGCTGCAGGAGACCACGCAGTCCACGGCCACCAGGGAGGGCAGGTTGAGATCCGCCGGATCGCCGCCCTCGGCCGGATCGGCCGCCAGGTACTCGGCTTCGCTGATGTCCATCAGCAGGCCGGCCTGCACCGCCTCGGCCACCCGGATGCTGCCGGTACCGGCATCGAAGGGGGTGGAGCGGGTTTTGACGCCGTCGTAGTCGTCATCGGTGTAGGTGACGGAGTTGGCGGTGCTCATCAGGGCCGACTGCACCTGGGCCGGGGTCCAGTCCGGGCGCAGGGCGGTCATCAGGGCCAGGGCACCGGCCACATGAGGGCTGGCCATGGAGGTGCCGCTCATGAAGGTGTACTCCGGCGGAGTGGTCTCCACGAAGGGCCACTCGGTGGTGTGGGCCGCCATGATGTCCACGCCGGGAGCCGCCAGGTCCGGGGCCAGGCTGGTGGGGAAGGGGTAGTTGGGGCCACGGGAGGTGAAGTCCCCGGCGACATCACCCAGCTCCGGATCCCGCACCATCTCGGCCGCCTCGATGGTGGCCTGGTGGCCCTCACCGCTGGCCAGCCAGGTCAGCAGGGCTTCGCCGTCGGTGGCGTTGAGCTGAATGGCGGGCAGGGCGTGCAGGTCGGGCTCGACGTTCTCGGCACCGCCGGCCACGTTGACCAGCACCAGGCCTCCGGCACCGCCGGCCAGCACGTTGGCGCCCTTCTCCACCCGGGCGATGTCGCCGCGACGACACACCACGATCTCACCGTCGAAGGTGTTCTCGGCGAAGGGGCTGTTGCAGTTGCCGTCACCGAAGGCGTTGGCGTCGACGATGGCACCGGTGTAGCCCTGGGTGGCGCCCTTGCCGTCCAGGGCGGACAGGGTGGTGTCACCGCCGGTGAAGCCGGTCAGCTGCTTGACGGTGTAGGAGCGGTCGTGGGTGTAGGCCGCCACTGTGGTGATCCAGGGGGAGTTGCCGGGAGCGCCCACGGTTTCCGGGCCCGGGCCGCTGTTGCCCGCGGAGGTGGCCACATGGATGCCGGCCACACGGGCGTTCAAAAAGGCCAGGGAGTCGGTGGCCTGCCAGGGGCTGTCGGCGCCGCCGCCCACGGAGTAGTTGATGACGTCCACGCCGTTCTCGATGGCGTGCTCCAGGGCCAGGATGGTCAGATCCGGGAAACAGCCCCCTTCGGAGCCGGCCGGCAGACAGACCTGGTAGGAGACGATGTTGGCCCGCGGGGCCACGCCGCTGATGGCGGGCATGCGGAACTGGGCCAGATCGCCGATGACGTTGTAGATCGGCAGGTCGGTCAGCGGGTTACCGGCGGCGGTGGAGGCCACGTGGGTGCCGTGACCCTGCATGTCCCAGCCGGTCTCGATGATCTCGGGGCGCTCGAAGCCCTCCACCGGTACCGCCGGGTACCAGGTGCGGATCTCCGGGTAGCTCACCACGCCGATGAGCTTGTCGTTACAGATCCAGTCGTGCTCCAGGCAGTCACCCAGGTAGACGCCGTCTCCCAGGGGGTTCTCGTGCATGTAGCCGTCGCTGGCCAGCGCGGTAAAGGAGGGGTGATCGGCGTCGATGCCGGTATCGATGATGCCGACAACCACGCCTTCGCCCTTGCTCGGCAGGTCGCTGCCCAGGCCGGCCCAGATGCGGTCGGCGCCGATGAACTCCGGGCCGGCATCGGTGTGCAGCTGGTGCAGGGTGACCTTATCCACCAGGGCGACGTCCTTGTGGCCGGCCAACAGGGCGGCCTCGGCGTCGCTCAGGCGCACGGTGGCGGCGTTGAGCACGGTGCCGTACTCGTTTTCAAACTCCAGGGCGCGGCCCAGGGTGTGGTTCAGCTGCTGGCGGACGCTGGCGCGGTCCTGGGCCAGACGAGCCAGGTATTGCTGGCTGGCGGGGGCCTTCACATTAAGGCGGCCACCCACCTGATTCATGGATTGGATCCCCACGCTCTGCAGGGATTGGGCGGCCACGGCCAGGGGCTCGCCTTTGAAATGGATAAAGTAGAGATCGCTGATGTCCCGCTGTTGGGCCTTCAGGGCCACGGCGGGCAGTACCGGCTCCGGTCGAGCCTGGTAGGGGAGGGCGCTGTCACCGGCCGTCACCGCCGCGGAGGCGACCAGGGAGGCCAAAAGGGTGAGTCTGAACACAACGTGACTCCTTCTCGTTATGTAGAAAGAAAAAGGGGGTGCCGGTAGAGGGATTAACCAGGGTGTATCCGGCACCCCTTGGTAAGCGCCTTACTTACGGCGACGCAGCATCAGCCAGGCCAGCAGCGGCAGGCCGAAGCCCAGGCTGCCACTGTCGTCTTCCGGCTGGGCTTCCACCGCCACGCTCATGGTGGCACTGACCTCGTTCACGCCGTCGCTGGCGGTCACGGTGGCGCTGAAGTTCCCCGCTTCCTCGGCGGTGCCGGAGATCATCAGGGTCTCGGCGCTGAACATCAGCCCCTCGGGCAGGCCGGTGACGGACAGGGTCACCATGTCACCCTCGGCGTCGCTGAAGATCCCCGCCAGGGACAGCTCCACCATGTCGCCTTCCATCACGCTGATGCTCGGCAGGGCGCCGTGCTGCACCGGGGCGATGTCGTTGGCGTTGAGGATGTCGATGGTCACGTCCACGCCGGGGGTCATGGAGTTGCCTTGACGGGTCTGCACCACCAGGGTCAGGGACTTGAGGTTCTCGTAGTCCAGGGCCTCAGGGTTGTTGACCGTCAGGGTGCCGTCCTTGGCCAGGGCGATGGGGGTGCCCGGGATGGCGTTGCCCAGCTGGAATTCGAAGGGGCTCCAGTCCTCTTCGTCGTAGCTGCCCAGGGCGAAGAAGCCGTAGCTGTCGGCCTCGAGCTTGCCGATGACGGTGCCCGCTTCGCTGTTCTCCATCACGTTGAAGTGCTGGTCCTCTTTAACGCTGGCCACCAGACCCATGGTGGGCTGGGACTCGGCCCACATCGCCATGTCGCTGTTGAGGCTCATCAGCAGGAAGTCGGACGGGGTGCAGCCGTCACCGGGGCCAATGCCCACGCCGCCGCACATGCCGTCCTTCTGGGCGTAGAGCATGGCGCTCTCCCCGGGGGCCAGCTCCATCATCTCGGTCCACTCGTTGCCTTCTACGCCCTCGGCGTCGAGGCTGTTGAGCTTCACTTCGCCGGTGCCGTAGGTGATCTGCTCAACCTCTTGGCCGGTGAACCAGTCGAAGTAGGTGGAGACAACTTCACGGCCGTACTTCACCGGGTTGAAGCGAACGATGGGGTCGCCGAAGTAGGGGAAGGTGTCGCGGTCGGTGGCGACGATGAAGCCCAGGTTGCGGTCGAAGTCCTCAACGCTGTCCACCTCGTGGTGGAACATCTCCTCCAGACAGAACTGGGCCACCACGTTGCTGCTGCCGGGGGTAAAGTAGGCGGGCAGCTTTGAGGTGGTGTAGCGACCGCTGGGGTTGCTCCAGTCGTACTCCTTGTTGAGATCGATGATGGTGGTGATGGGCTGGCCGTCCAGGTCCAGGGTGACCCAGCCGTAGCCGATCCACTCTTCGTCCATCAGGTAGGGGCTGTAGCTGACGCCCTTGTCCATCTCGTACATCTCCACCACTTCCGGGGTGTAGAGCTCGAAGTAGAACAGCACGTCGCCAATCTTATCCATGTGGTTGGAGACGGCGATGTCCATGGGGGCGTGCATGGTGGCACCCAGCATCATCTTCTTGCCACTGGTGCACTGAGGGGCGTCGAACACACCACCGGCCACGTGCTTGAGCAGGTTGTTGGTGTCTTCCTTGCCCTCGGGGCGGATTTTGGCGGAGTGCAGGATGGGCAGGGCCGCTACATTGAGGGTCTGATCACCGGTGTTGGTGAACGACTGCTTGCGCCCCTCGGTGTAGTCGGCCCAGGCCAAAGGGTGGTCGCTTTCGAAGTACTCCTCAAAGGTTTCGAAGTTGCGACGGATGTCGGCCTTGGCGCGGGGGAAGACGGACCAGCCCACGCTCAGGGTCGGCTGCTCGTCGGCGTCCAGCATCAGGTAGCCGTTAAGCTCCATCTTCTCCCAGTTCTCGAGACCGAAGTCGCCGGTCTTGGTCAGCGCCCAGGCCGGCAGGCTGGCGCTGTCGATCTCCAGGATCACCGGGACGGTGAGGGTGGCGTTGGCCGGTACGGTAACCGACTCGGGGAAGGTCCACTGGATGGCGGCATTGCCATCACGGCCTTCGTTGGCCGCAACACTCAGGGTGTAGGTCTGGGCTTCGTCGGAGTAGTTGCGCAGGGAGATCTCTTTGACCAGACGCGCGGTGCCGTTCACCTCCTGGTGACCGAACTTGAGGTGCGGCTGGTAGCTGTCCTTCTCCCAGGCGGCCACCGGAGAGGCCAGGGCGCCGTCGAGGTTCTCCACACCACCGCCAATCTGGGTGACGGAGGCGTTCTGACCGCTGTCGCCGCGCTGCACCATGTGGTTGGCTGTGTTGGTCAGCAGGGCCTTGACCTCCAGGTTGGAGAGGCCGGGGCGGGCGCTTTTGAGGATGGCGGCGGCCGCGGCAACGCGGGCCACGGAGAGATCCGGGTGGCTCAGCATCTCGGTGCCGTCACCGCTGCCCACGGTGGCCACGCTGATGTCGGAGGCGTAGCTGACCAGGTCAGGCTTGATGGTCTGGGTGCCACGCACCGGGCCGTGCGGGGTCCAGGGGGCGGTGGTGAAGGCGCCTTCACCGGCGGCTTCCACGCCACCGACCGCCAGGGAGTCGTCGGCAGCGGCCATCCAGGCCACGTTGTACTTGGAGGGGAACTCACCAAAGCTGCCGGCGGTGGTCACCACCAGCACGCCCTTGGAGGAGGCGGCTTTGACCATCTCGATGTCCAGCACCAGCGCCGAGCCCTGGGCGTCGCGGGGATCGTTGTAGGCGGCGAAGTGCGCACCGTAGATGTTGTGATCCACCATGATGATGTCGGCGCCCGCTTCCACAGCGTGTTCCATGGCGGCGGCCATGGAGGTGCGGGAGGGCAGGGACATCTGCAGGCCGGAACCCCAGGGGTCGGACACGCCAGCCATCTTGTAGGCCATCAGCTCGGCACCCGGGGCCAGGCCGTGCACCACGGAGGCCAGGGCGGTACCGCGACCGGTGGGGAACACCCAACCGCTCCAGTGCTCGTACGGGTCGGCGTTATCGATGGGGTTGAGATCCTCCCCCCAACCGGCTTCGGAGGAGAAGTCGTGGCCGGAGACCACCACTTCGGTGGGGAAGCCGTCGAACTCGGTCATGGCGTTGGCGGTGGCGCTTTCGAAGCTCTCGGCGCTGCCGTCGCCGCCCAGGCCAACGTGGGTGTAGTCGATGCCGGTGGAGAGGATGGCCACCTTGATGCCGGCGCCGGCGGCCTCATCGGCACTCAGGGCCGGGGCTTCGGAGCTGAAGGCCTTAACCGCGGTGTCCAGGTTCTGGCTGCGGGCCATCAGCTGGGCGTTGGCCTGGGGCTCGAAACGGGGCTGGTAGGCGTAGATCCCGCTCACCTCGGGGTGCACTTCCAGTGCCTTGGCGGCCTCGGCGGAGAGGCGCAGGTGCATGGAGTTGGTCAGCTTCATGCTGCTGGCCATCACTTGCACCGCCCCGTCCAGGGTACGGGCGTGGGCCAGCAGGCGGTCCTGGGCGGCCTGGGCCTGAGTCAGGCTGCCACCGGCGTGCCAGGCGCCCTTGGTGCGCAGTACGACGACGTACTGGTCCAGCTGTTGCTGCTGCTCGGCGGACACCTGCTGCAACTTGGCGTCGGTTTGCGGAGAGGCCATCACCGCCGCGGGGGCGATGGCCAGGCTGACACAGAGTGCCAGGCGGGTGAGGTTAAAGCGGTTCTGATTCATCCCTTGGTTCCTTATCGGGTTTGCTTCCGTTGGCGCTATTGTTGTTATGGGCGCGCCTTTGCGTTTGCCGTCGGGACCGGTGTGTGTCCGGTCACCTCTGTTGATACCCAAGGGGGGGATCCTCAGGGAAGCCAACTGGGGTCAGCTTCCTCTCCTGTTATTGTCATTTTTTTATCATTTCCTTTTTTATCAACGATTTGCGTGTTAATGCTTTGTGTCATTTCCCGACAGGCGTGTAACAGGCCGGGGCGCCAGGGTTGACATGAACCGTAGGAAATATGGTATTCGTGACATGCATAACAATAAGAAATACGGAATAAGGACGCAGGGACGATGGGCACCACGGAGTATCAGGTAAGCGGCTGGCACGTCATCCCTTCCGAGCTGAGATTGAGCCGGGCGCAGCAGGAGGAAACCCTGCCGCGTAAGGTGTTTGAGGTGCTGATGCACCTGCTCGAATCCCCGGGCCATACCGTCAGTCGCGACACCCTTATTGAGGCGGTGTGGGACGGCAATGCCGCGGTGGGCAACCGGGGGATCACCAACGCCATCTATCAGCTGCGCAAGCTGCTGGCCCAGGGCGACGACGAGGTGATCCGCACCATCGCCAAGACCGGCTACCAGCTGCTGTTGCCCGTCACCGAACTGACCCCAGAACCCATTGAACTCGCCGCCCCGGCGTCTCGTCGGGCCCAGCCCTGGCTGCTGGCCTCGGCGCTGGTGGTGGCGCTGTTGGTGGGGCTCTCCTGGAGCTGGCCCAAGCCCGCCCCGGCCCCGCTGAGTTATGGCAAACCCACCCCCCTGACCTACCTGGAGGGGGTGGAGGAGAACCCGGCACTCTCCCCGGATGGCCGTTACCTGGCCTTTATGTGGGAGCGGCACAATGAGCCGGCGCGCATCTTTATCCAGGACTTGAAGCAGCCCGAAGCGCCGCTGCGGCAGGTGAGTTTCAGCCGCAACACCGAGTCCAGCCCCAGCTGGTCGCCGGACGGCACCCGGCTGGCCTTTCTACGGGTGGCGGACACCGGCCAGTGCGACGTCTGGATCAAAACCCTGGACACCCTGGACGAACACCGAGTCACCACCTGCGTGCAGGAGCGCTTCCACAAGGCGCTGGACTGGTCGCCCTCCGGGCGGTATCTGGCGGTGATCGACAAGGTGCCTCAACAGGAGCACAGTGCGGTGTTTCTCTATGACCTCACCACCAACGAGCGGCGCCAGCTGACCCAGCCGGCGAAAGGGCAGGGGGACAACCAGCTGGCCTGGGCCCACGGTGACGATGAACTGGCCTTTATTCGCTACAGCGGGGCCTACCAGGCCGAGCTCTACACCGTGGATTTGGCGGGCAAGGAGCAGCAGCTGACCGACGATAGGGCCTCCATCCACGGCCTGACCTGGAGCCGGGACGACCGGGCCCTGGTGTTTAACTCCATGCGCGATGGCGGCCACAGCCTGTGGCGGCTGGACCGAGCCAGCGGCAGCCTGCACCCCATGGTGCGTGATCTCACCCCCTTTAACATCGAGGCCCTGGCCGAGCCCGACCATTACGCTTATGTGCGTCACGCTTCGCTGGAGTACCTGCAAAGCTGGCACGGCGAGGCCCACACCAACATCGAGTCCGCCGGGCGGGATCTCTACGCCACCCTAGCCCCCGACGGCGAGTCCATGGCTTTTCTCTCCAACCGCAGCGGCCAGTTTGAGCTCTGGACCGCCCAGCGCGACGGCAAGGGCGCCCGGGCGCTGACCCGCAAGGAGGGGCTGCCGGACCTGCCGGCCTGGTCACTGGATGGGCGCCAGCTGGTGGCGGCGTTGTCGATGGAGGGCAAAACCACCAGCCTGGTGCGCTTCGACCTGGCCCAGAACCAGCGGCAGATTCTGCTGCAGGACGACCACCTCTACCGCAACCCCCAGTGGAGCGCCGACGGCCTGAGCCTGGTGATGTCCAGCAACCGCGGCGGCAGCTGGCAGATCTGGCAGCTGGATCTCAAATCCGGCCAGCTGACCCAGCGCACCGAGCAGGGGGGCGTCTTCGCCCGCACTGACCGCCTCGGCCGGCTGTTCTTCACCCGGCCCAACGAGTCCGGCCTCTGGGTGAAGGAGGAGGAGGCCCCGGCGCGCAAGCTTATCGAGGAGCTGGCGACGGACGATTGGGGCAACTGGGTGTTGATGGAGGATGGGCTGCTCTACCTGCGCCGAGGCGCCGAGCGGGACGAACTGGTGCACTGGACGCCCGAGGGGCAGGAAGTGGTGCAGGGGTTTGAACGGGGCAGCATCAAAATTCACCGCAGTCTGTCCCGGGATGAGCAGGGCCGGCTGATGCTGACCCGGCTGGGGCGACGCGAGGCCAACATCCTGGCCATCGCCCCGCTGGAGAACACCGCCCTCTAGGGCTCAGCTCTCCCTGTCCTGGCCCTGGTGGGTGGCGAAGCTCCATCGGTAGCCGTCCAAATCCAGCGCCGTGTAGATGCGATCGCCCCAGAACATGTCCTGCACCGGCTGCATGATGCGGGCCCCCGCCTCCTGTGCCTGCTCGAAGTGAGCGTCCACATCGGGGCAATAGAGGTAGAGGCCCATGCCCTGGTCCAGGTTGCTGCTGGCGGGGCTTTTGGCCTCGCTGCCGAAGGCCCCCTCGCGGCCCATCATGATGCGACAGTCGTCGAACACCATCTCCGCGTGCTGCACCACCCCCTCCTCCACCATGGGCTCGCCGGCCCGTTCAAAGCCGAAGGCGGTCTGGTAGAAGTCCAGGGCCTGGCTGACGTCCTTGACCATCAGGTAGGGCATCAGTGTGGGGACGTCGCTGGGTTTGTAGTGGCTCATCGGGGGCTCCGGGGTAAAGGCCTTCCCAAGGGATAGCCCCTTAGGGCGCCAGCATCAAGCGCGCGGCGGTGAGCAGCAGCTGGGGATGCACCCGCACCTGGTAGCTGGGGTTCACGTAGGAGAACTGCACCCGGCCCTCGGCGTCGATAAGGTAGGCCGCCGGCACCGGCAGGACGACGCGCTCCTGTTCATCCAGCTTGAGGCGATCGCCCATCTTGCCCTTGTAGCGGGCGCCGGTGGGCGCATCCAGGGTGTAGGCCAGGCCGAACCCCAGGGTGGCTTCCAGGTCGCGATCGGACAGCAGCTGGTACTGGCCCTTGCCTTCGCCCTCCTTGAGCTTGGCCGGCGGCTCGGGGGAGAGGGCCAGCACCTGCACGCCGAGCTTATCCAACTCTTGTTCTATCTCCTGCAGCCCCGCCAACTGGGCGTTGCAGTAGGGGCACCAGCCGCCGCGGTAGAAGAGCACCAGGCTGGGCTTGCCCGCCATCTGGGCGTTGAGCGACAGGGCCTGGCCGTCGCTGTTCTGCACCTGAATGTCGGGCACCATCATGCCGTTGAGCAGCGGGCTGACCTGTTCGGGGCTGGCGGCGATCTCCGCCTGGGCGAGAGGGGCAACGAGGGTAAGGCACAGCGCCAGCAGGGCGCCGCTGAGAGTCCGTTTTTGCATTGTGGCAATCCTTGGAGTGGGAATGGGAACGGCCTAACAGACCGGCAGGGCCAGCAAGCGCTTTCATCCCGATGGCGGCATTTTAACCGGTTGAAAAACCCCGGGCACACCTGGCGGATGACAGTCACGGGGGGCTTGAGTATACTGCCTGCCGTATGCGTTTCGGCCCGCTCCGAAACCGGCACCGCCCGGTGCCACACACATCAGGCCCCTTAGCTCAGTTGGTTAGAGCAGGCGACTCATAATCGCTTGGTCGCGGGTTCAAGTCCCTCAGGGGCCACCATATTTTTCCCTGCTTACGCAGTGTCAGAAGCCCCAATCCTTTCGATCAAGGATTGGGGCTTTTTGCTTTAATTCGGCCCAGGTATTTGCCCTCTCTCCCTGTTATCTTCGTGAGCGTGTAATCTTTAGAGCAAATCACGAGTGGTTACATTGTATGGAGCTTTGCAACCTAATCGATTGGCATAGAGACCGGCACCCGGGAAGCAAAAACATCGACAACTCCCCAAAAGAGTCTGAAAGCTGGGATGCGCTCAGAGCAATTTCAGATAGCATTCTGCTGCCGACTGAGGAGCGCTTCGGGACTATCGAAATAACCTATGGTTTTACTTCTTTCAATTTACTTCGCTACATTCAGGGGCGGTCGCCTGGACACATGGCTCCGAACATTGATCAGCACGCGGCCCATGAACTGAACAGCAGAGGCAAACGTATTTGCCGGCGAGGTGGCGCCGCCTGCGATATCTGGCTACCGCAGCAAGGTAATGATATCCGCCCTGCCGCTCGATTCATTGCCTCCTCGCTGCCCTTTGACAGGCTCTATTTCTACGGCGATGGGCGGCCACTGCATGTGAGCTATGGCGATGAACACAAGCGCCAAGTCGTTCTAATGCAAACTATTCGAGGCCGGCGTATGCCCAAAGTGGTCGGGTTAGAGTTCTTCGAGGGCAACTGAATGCTCGATAAACACCAGTTTCTAGAGGCCATTGCTCACCTTCCTCATCGTAAGGTCTTGCCTGATTCGGTCTATCTGCATAAGTCAGCGCTGGAGACGGACTCCCCCGGACTCTTTCAGTTCGTTTCGGCTGTTGGTAAGGCTTTAAAAATCCCCCTTTCTGACTGGAACATCGCCAAGCTGGGCTCAAAAGAGTTTCGCCTTTCTCTACTTCACTACCCTAGGTTTGAACAGGATGCCTACCCGGCTTTGGCGCAGAGCATCAGCGTCGACCTCACTAAGCTGACTCACCGGGTGATCCAGTATGACCAGGAGGAGAATACCCCCATCCTCCACCGAAAGGAGACCATGGTTCGCCCGGACCATCCTCAAATAGAGAGCTTCAAGCTAATCACCCAGGAGGGAGAGGCGGCTGGCCTGTATGAAAACAGTCGAATGATTGGATTTAAGCAATCATGGGAGCGCTTGATTGCGCGCCATGGCTATGAGTTGGTGGATGGGCGGCTTTTTCGGGCTTCAAGCTTTCAAGCCCCAGAGCAAAGTGGCATTGACCGTCATAGGACTGCCATTGTCCGTCACGAGCTATCCACTCCCCTGAAGGCTTTGGCTCGGCATGGTTATCTCTCGGGGGATTTTTCGATCTTCGATTACGGCTGTGGGCGTGGTGATGACATGCGAGAGCTCGAAGCCCATGGCCTGGATGTGTTGGGGTGGGACCCGAACTTTCGGCCCGAAGGCGACAAGGTGGCATCTGACATCGTCAATATTGGCTTTGTGATTAACGTGATTGAAGACCCGGTAGAGCGAATAGAAGCCGTTGCCGGCGCCTGGGAGTTGACCGAAAAGCTGCTTGTGGTCTCAGCCATGCTTGCCAGCGAAGAGTTTGTTGCTCGATTTCGACCCTACAAAGACGGCGTGATTACCTCTCGAAACACCTTTCAGAAGTACTACAACCAGGCGGAGCTGCAAAGTTACATTGAGCGGACTTTGGATGAGTCGGCCATTGCCGTTGGCCCAGGTGTTTTCTATGTCTTTCGCGATAAGGTGGAGGAGCAGCGTTTTCTCGAGCATCGACAACGGCGCAAGCATCAGTGGACGCAGCTCACCGCGCCGAAAGTGGATGACGAGGATAAGGCCAGGTTGTTGCTGACGACTCACAAGCCTCTGTTCGATGCGTTTTGGATTAAAGTGCTTACCCTCGGGCGCCTCCCGGCGAACGATGAGTTTGAAGAGTCTGAACAGCTCAGAAAGCTCTGCGGCTCACATCGAAAGGCGCTCGCAATCATTGAAAGGCTTGTTGGAGGAGAGGAGCTCAAGCTGGCCAAGCAGAGCCGAATCGATGATCTGCTGGTGTACTTTGCCTTGAACCTGTTTGGTAAACGGAAGCCTTATGTCCACATGCCGGAGGACCTAAAGCGAGACATCAAAGCCTTCTTTGGTAGCTACAAAGAAGCCCAGGGCCAGGCCTCCGAGGCCCTCTATTCCATTGCCGATACAGAATTGATTGAAGCCGCCTGCTTGGAGGCACACCGAGACCTCTCCGCAAGCATACTGAACGATGGCCACTCGCTAATCCTTCACAAATCCCTCGCCCCGGACTTGCCGCCATTGCTGCGCATCTATGTTGGTGCAGCTACACAGCTCTATGGTGAGCTGGAGGATATCGACCTGGTTAAGGTGCACATTACTTCTGGCAAAGTCAGCTTGATGGGGTACGAAGGATTCTGCACTTCGCCGCTGCCGCGCTTGAGGGAGCGTGTGAAGATCAAAATGGCCGAGCAAGAGGTGGATTTTTTTGACTACATGGACGAGAGCAAACGCCCGCCGCTGTTGAACAAGTCTGCTCTAACCGACGACTCCTTTGCGGATCACAGCAAGCAACAGGGATTTGATAAGCGTGCCAGAGAGCTCGGGCTGCTCACGGTTGCTGGAGAGGAAAACATCACTGCTGTGGAGTTACAGCTTCGGCTCCAGCAGGCGGGTAAGGTTGTCAAAGGCTATCGATTCTTCGAACGAGAGTGACGCACTACCTAACATCAACTAGTTACGGTTCAGCATCACCTCCCTCTTCCGCATCGCCTTCTAGAGACGTAAAATGCCGAGATTAACGTTATTTGATGACGTAACCTTGTGCCACTTGACGTTATCATAATAACGTACCATAACCATGGTCGTACTTGCTTCCCGGACATCCATCATGACCAGCGCCAAAGACGGTTACTGCTACTCCTTCCCAGCCGTGAGAGGGCTACAGGCGGGTAAGCCTTTCTACATTGCGACGTGCCCGCTGAGCACGATCCCCAAGATCTTCATGTTTGATGAGCACGAAGTGCCGCCTGAGTTGCGAGCGCAGCGTACGTTAAACAAATCACGTATCCCTGAGATGGTGCGTTATCTGGTCGAAAACCCTAAAGACTACGTGTTCTCTGCCTTGACGGTCTCCGTCGGCTCAAACGTGGACTTTGTAGAAGCTTCTCAGGGGGAAATCCCCAATCTGGGGACGCTACGTGTGCCTATGGATGCACAGATCTTGATTAACGATGGGCAGCACCGTCGAGCGGCCATCGAAGCCGCACTGCGGGAGAAACCAGAGCTGGGTCATGACAACATTCCAGTGCTGTTTTTCGTCGATGAAGGCCTGGAGCGCAGTCAGCAAATGTTTGCTGACTTGAACAAGTATGCGGTGAAGCCCAGCCCTTCGCTTGGTGCGCTGTACGACCATCGGGATGAGAGCTCGGTGCTGGCCAGACATCTGGCACAAGAAGTGAAACCCTTCAAAGGGTTCACCGAGATGGAGAAGTCCAGTATCAGCTCCAAGAGTGGCAAGCTGTTCACTCTAAGCAGTCTCAAGCAAGCCAATCGTGCGTTGTTAGGCAAAGGGGCGAAGGAAGCGTACAGCGAAGATGAGAAAGCCTTGGCCATGCAGTATTGGCAAGCGGTTTTTGCCGCGACGCCAGAATGGCAGATGGTGCTTAACAAAGAGCTGTCTCCCTATCAGCTTCGCCAAGAGTACATCCACGCCCATGGGGTGGGGCTCCATGCCTTAGGGGCATTGGGCTGTGCGCTGATCACCGCGCAACCGGATACCTGGCAAGAGACGATTAAAGAGCTGCGAAAGGTGGATTGGCGAAAGGCGAACCCGCTTTGGGCTAACCGCAGCATGCTGCATGGCAAGCTCAGCAAAGCCTCTACCAACATTGCATTGACGACCAATGCCTTGAAACAGATTTTATCTCTCCCGCTGTCGCCTGAAGAGCGAGCGTTGGAGAATCAACACATTCCAAACAGCGAGGCATTCCATGGCTGAGTTATTTCAAGCCGATGCACTGGACGAAGAGCAGTACTCGTACATTCAAAACGAATACTTCGCGGGCTTTAAGCGATTTAGCAACCATGAGGGCTTGGTCGAAGCGCTCAACAAGTTTGAACGTCAGCATCGGGAGTTAAAGCACCCAAGCTACGGACTCTGTAAAGAGCTTCTGCGTGAGAGTGAGGCCGAAGGGTTCCCGCTGCGTCACTTTATCGATGACGTGCAAGCGGTCTACAACGCAGACAACCGCCCCTGGGTGATTGGCTACAGTGGAGGGAAAGACTCTACCGCTGTGGTGATCCTGGTATACCTAGCACTTTTAGCACTCGACGAGAGCAAACGGACAAAGCCGGTCTATGTCGTGGCGTCCGATACTCTGGTTGAAACGCCGTTGGTGGTGGATCACGTCAATAAGTCGCTGGAAGCCATTGGTCGGCAAGCGAAGCGCGATGGCTTGCCGCTAACGACTCATAAAGTGCTCCCCAAGCCGAATCAAACCTTTTGGTCTTGTCTGCTGGGCAAGGGCTATCCGGCACCAACACAAAGCTTCCGCTGGTGTACCGAGCGGATGAAGATCGACCCGGTCAGTGACTTCATCAAAGACAAGATCTCGCGTCATGAAGAGGTGATCGTTGTTCTTGGCTCACGCAGCCAGGAAAGTGCCTCTCGTGCTCAAGTGATTGCCAAGCACAAGATTGAAAACTCTCGTCTGGCACGGCACACCACGCTGGCTAATGCCTTTATCTTCACGCCCATCGATACATGGAGCATGGATGACGTTTGGAAGGTGATTCGCCAGTGCAGCCTGGATGTCACCATCTCGCCGATGGGCATTGGTAAGAAATGGAAGAATGAGTATGATCTCGAGTGGGAAAACCCTTGGGGTACCAAGAATCTGACCCTGTGGAACCTCTACAAGGACTCCTCGGATCAGGGTGAATGCCCCTTGGTGATCGACGACAGCACGCCCTCCTGTGGTAACTCCCGCTTTGGCTGTTGGACTTGCACCGTGGTAACCAAAGACAGAGCCATGGAGAGCTTGATTCAGAACGGCGAAGAGTGGATGCAGCCTCTGCTGACATTCCGCAACAAACTGGCTGAAACCAACGAGACCAAGAACAAAGACTACTACCGCAACTTTAAGCGTCGTACCGGTAAGGTACACGAGCAGCGTAAGGCACTGCCCAAAGAGATCCGCTCTGTGGAGCAGGTCGAGACGCTGCTACGTAGAGCAAACAATGATTATCTCGAGTTGCAGCCGGCACAGCAGTTGGTTGTGACCGAAGGCGAAGAGCAGATACAGCTGAAAGATGGCGATACGGTTATCGCTATGCTGACGCGCAATGCCGAGAAGCAAGTCTGGGAGCTGTTTCGTCATATCCCGGGGCCTTACTGGTTGAAGCACCGCAAAGCCTGGCTCAAAGAGCTGCTTGAGCAGGAGAAGGTGTTTAATCAGGACGGATATCAGGTCACGCTGGTCACCGAACCCGAACTCCATGCCATTCGCCAAGAGTGGCTGAATGACCCCAACGAGCCGGACTGGGCGGACTCTTTGCCAAAGATCTACCGCGAAGTGTACGGCAAAGACCTCGATTGGGTGGTGAACGACAACACCGCCTTTGGCGAGGTGGAAGCTCAGATCCTGGAAGAGCTGGGAGAGGAGTTTGGCGTCGCGCCTGAGATGGTGCAGAAGCTGCTCGACTTGGAAGTTTCCATGGAGGGCTTAAGCCGCCGTACTGGGATCTTTGACAAGATAGGCACTCTATTGCGCCAAGACTGGGGCAGCTTAGAACAGATCAAAGCCCGCAGTAATCAGGTGCAAGGTAAAGCCGAATTCGATGTGTTCAAGGAACAGATCGCGAAATACGAAGACGCCATTGCGGATCTGAACAAGCAAGCAGTGGTGGAGCTGTAAGATGATCATTAAAAGCCTGGTATTAAATAACTTCCGTGTCTTTCGTGGGGTGCATGAGATCGATCTCGAGCCGCGTAAGACCAATGCCTTTCAATCGAAAGCCGCTCCCATCGTTTTGTTTGGTGGCTTAAATGGCGCGGGTAAAACCTCTATTCTCACCGCCGTGCGAGTCGCTCTGTATGGGCGTGCAGCATTTGGCCGAGGCTTAAGTAGCGCCGATTATCAAGAGCAGCTCAACGCTTTGATTCATAAAGGCGTTGATTTGAGTGAGGGGAAAACCTCCATTGAACTGCTCTTTACCCATAGCCAAAACGGGGTAGAGAGCGAGTACCGCGTTATTCGAGGCTGGAAGAAGGGGCAAAAGGACAAGCTCTTGCTGGTGCAAGACGGCAAAGAGCTGGCCAACATGAGCCACGATCAATGCCAAAGCTTTCTCAATGAGTTGGTACCGACAGGTATCTCAGAGCTGTTCTTCTTCGATGGCGAAAAGATTGCGGAGCTGGCGGAAGATGAGTCCGGTGAAGTACTGCAGACCGCCGTTCGACGCTTGCTGGGCATCGATGTCGCCGAGCGGTTGCGTAACGACCTCGCTATCTATCTCAAGCGACATGATGCTGCTGCCATGCCAGACAGCATCAAAACGCAGATTGAAAAACTGGAAGAGGAACATCAGCAGGCCTCCCAAGAGGCGGACCTAGCCACTAATGAGGTTGCTCTTAGCCGTGCGAAGGTGGATCTGATTAATGCCGAGATCCATAAGGTCGAGCAAGAACTGTCAGCCCGTGGCGGTGCTTGGGCGCAAAGCCGAGAGCAAGAGCAAAAGCGGCAAATGGAGCTGGAAGGTGAGCGTAAAGAGCTAGAGAAGGTGCTGCGCTCTGAGATGGATGGCAGCCTGCCTCTCGCCTTGGCGCCTAAAGCGATGGCGAAGCTGCTTGAGCAACTGGAAACAGAGAAATCGCTTAAGCAAAAGCTCACATTCCAGAAGGAGCTGGATTCCTTCCTCACTCAGCTTGAGGAAAAAACGGCGGATAGCTCAGTGGTAAACGCTGCACGGGCCTTGGCTGCAGAGCAAGCGGAGCAGCTGGATGAGACCGAGATCCAATTGGATCTCTCAGACCGTGAATACAGCCAGCTTCATGCACAAGTGACCGTCTCAGCAGTTGGGTCGTATGAACGCTTTGATGCAGCGCGAAAGCGTCTAGTAGAGGTAGAGGAACTGATTGCTGAGCTTTCCATCAACATTGCTCGTGCCCCAGAAGAGGAGCAGATCCAAGGGCAGGTAGAGCAGCTGAAAGAGCTGAATGCCAAGAGAGCGAAAGTGCTGTTGGAGCATCAAGCTCAAACTGAGGCCGCGAAGAAGCAATATCGCTTGGCCATCGACCTAGCTCGCAAGGTTCAGCGACTGCATGAGAAACATAAGGTGGCCTCCAATGCGGAGTCATCTTTGGTGAATGCCCAAAACACCCATGCAATGCTGTCAGAGTTCAGTGAGAGCTTGACTGAGATCCGAGTGAAGCAGTTGGAGTCTGAGTTCATTAAGAGCTATCAAAAACTGGCTCGAAAAGAGGACCTACAGCTCTCTGCACGAATCAATACTGATACGTTTGATGTTGAGCTTATCGATGAGCACGAGCATGTCATTAATCGCAAAGCGCTGTCTGCAGGTGAGAAGCAAATCTACGCTATCTCTATCCTAGAGGCGCTGGCGAAGACATCAGGTAAGAACCTGCCTATCATCATCGATACCCCGCTGGGGCGCTTGGACTCTAAGCACCGAGACAAGCTGATTGAGCATTACTTCCCGGAGGCCAGCCACCAGGTCATCATTCTGTCTACTGATACCGAGATCGATGAAACCTATTTTGGTGATGGCTACCTAAAAGACGATATCTCTCATGCTTTTGAGATTGTCTTTGATGCTAAGACAAAATCCTCTAGCCTGCGCGAAGGCTATTTTTGGGAGCGTGATAACGCTCAAGCTGTGGGAGCGAACTGATTATGCTACCTAATCGAAATATAAGTCTTTCTAAAAGTGTTTCTGAACAGTTGTTCAGAATCAAACAATATACAGGGATTACCCCAAATTTATCCGCAAGGATCGCTTTCTTCCGCTCTTTTGAGACTGGCTTCCGATACTCTGGAGAGCCATTACTGCTTGATGGAACTAACTTGGATAAAGTTACATGGCTCGGTGAATGTGCTGATGTAACCGATCTCCTTCTGGAACAATATTATCCGGGAATGAGTAACAAAGAGCATCAAATGGCCTGGTCTGCACATGTTGAGCACGGGGTTTCTTCTTTAAGAAACTCTAAATCTATTTTAGAGCTTGCGGCGAGGCTTTGAAAATAGGATGATAAAAATGGCTTCTAAATTTTCTATTGAAGCCGAGTTCCAATTTGTCGCAATCTAGAATAAAAGTTTCACCCTCCCTTTAATGGATGTTTTAGTAGTATTTTTTAAGTCTGGCAGTTTTAATAAAATAAAACTGCCAGGCTAAATAAAAGCTACAAAATTTCTCTTACCTTGTTTATGTCGATTTTTCCATGTTCATCGCGATAGTCTTTGAGCGTATTATAATCTAGATGCTTATATATCTGACCTGATGACTTTGATACAGCATCTACGCTATAAAAATAATCACCTGGTATATTAGAGGACTGTGCCAGTATCTCAAATGAGCTAACTGGAATTACTTGTTCATCATCTAAATTTTTTGCTTCCCGTATTATGTTTACGCAGTTCCTTAGATAACGAACTAGGGCAATAAACCCAACAGTTTTATTCAGTACCGAGCCTTTGTTTGATTTGTCCCACTCTGTAGGCCAAGTATTCTCTACTGCACAGAAAAAGTTGTTAACATTCCAGGCAATAACCTCATCTCTTTCGTTTATGAAGCTTTTTCTGAAAACACATCTCTTTAAGCTCTTGCTGTCAGTGTATGAAAGTGATTTGTTTCTAAATCCCAAGAAGCCCTTTGCTTTACCGAGTAAAACATTCCTATCTTCTTTAGGTCTAGGGGATATTAGCTTAACCAGATTGGAAACAAATGCCGCTTGCGTCAAAAGCTCATTTTCTATAGTTTTTCCATCAGAATCTATAGATTTAACTCCTAATCTTTTTATTCTTTGGTGGAATGGAGAACCTTCTGTTTTGTTGAGTAAAACCGCTATTTGGTGTGCAGTTTTGTCTGGGCTTCTAGATGTAGAAAGCGACTCCAGATCATAAACCAGGCTAGGATTAACCTTTGTTTGATTCTGGTTCACCATTGCAAAAACTTTAGCTTGTATTGAAATGTCTCTTTCAACAAATACTGTCACAATAAGCTGAAAGTTGTTTTGTTCTCCACGCTCATCTAGGAAGTGCATGTTTGAACTATCGAAACCAGCTAATCTATGTTGGCCATCTAGTATTTTCGCAACTCTTTCTTTTTCAAAACTATCAAAAGATATACGCATTGTGCCGTTGTTATACGCCACATACTTTCCCTTAATTGATATGATTATCGAATTGGGAAATGTCGCATCCAGTGTTGAGATATATTCTTTTATGTCTTTTATACGGCTGTCTTTCAGTTCTCTTTGAATCCCTAAGTAATCCTCAACTTCTCGAGACATCGTTCTGATGTCTGAGTAAGAAATGGAGATTAAATCTTCTGCGTTGATTACTCCGATATAAAACTTGCCGATCGGCTGCTTTAACTCAAGTGCTTGGATTTCAATTGACTCTTTCACAAACCCGTGTCCTTTAAGCTATTAAAGTTATTTTCCAAATCAACTTGTTGCTTTTGAGATGCTTTACTACCAGTGTTAGGATTTGCGTTTGATGGAAGAGTCGACCAGTACCAAATAACTATGACACTAAAAACAATCAACATCTCAACTATAAGTAAAGCGTTTTCTGGAGCATAAGAATTCAGGTTCAACACTTTTGCTGAATAAGAAAATGTATATATAAGCGCTCCACCGAGTCCTGAAAAAAAGACAAGGCTCAGTATCAGCCCAGGAGGCTTAGTACTGTCTTTTACGTAAAAAACAAAGAATGCTGATAAATATGCAGAGGTATAAAGAAACACTTCTCCTTTCTTAAAGGCTGAAACAAATGAATCATAAAATGTCTCGGGAGTAAACCAAATTTTCACGAGGCAGGCTAATAAAATTGGGGAGAGAGAGCACAAAACTGTAATAGTTAGATCCCGCAAAGTTAGTGTGTGCGGGACGATCTTTCTATTTATAAGGTTGCTCCCAGCAAGCCACATTAGAAAAGATAATAAGATTAGTGCGATAAGAATAAGCATAGTATTAAGTTACACTAGTTGAGTTCCCTTCATTGCGGTTATGAATACAACGCTAGTCCAACGAGAAAAAATTCTTGTCGACCTCAAAAACACGGTATGTATTAGCAACTGCTACCCCTAAGCCATATTGAACGAGCAAATCTGTTAGTAAATTACCATCGATCAATGTTATTGTCATATTTTGAGCATTTTTTGCATGACATATAGCTTGTTCCGTAAAGTTAGACGAAGTAAAAAATACACCTTTTCTTGCCCCTTTAATAGCCATTGCACCTACAAAGTCTCTAACATCGGATGGAGTTACATTATTATTTCCATACCGTTTGGCCTGAATATAAATTTTTTCAAGACCAAGCTTGTCCTCATTAATTATTCCATCTATTCCTTCATCTCCTTTTCCTCCAGTTACATTACCAGACTTAGATTTATCCCAGCCATACCCCATGCTCAACAATAGCTTTACCACTAGCGACTCGAAGAACTCCGGCTCAGACAGTTTGATGTATTCAAGCAGTTGAGTACTAACAGAATTTATATGGTCTGTGTATGATGCGTGAATCCTTTCTTCTGGTAGCGCATCTTTTTTCATACTCGCTTCAGAATTGCCTTTCTCTGAACTCCCATCCCATATTTTGTATAGCGCAGACCTTGAGTTTACTTGTCCATTGGCTTGCACAAAGAGCTTCTTAGGGCTTGCACTAGGAAAATCTAATCCAAAGCAGTGTTTACGGATCTTGCTCCGTACAACTGACAATGGGTCTTTTGCCCCAAAAGAATAGTAGTTCATCTTCACAATTCTGTTATATATATCTTTATGCCCTAATGGTTCTTTTGATTCATTAAGGACTCTTGTTATAGCATCTGTAATTGTCATTTTAATTGCTCTTCTAGTAAGTGAACTACTTAGATAACTATGAGAGTAATTCCCAAAAAGCTTTATCTTTAATCTTGGTCACGCGCTTATCCCCATCAACATACAAGCTGTGATGCTTTTCCAGTCCTCGGATAGTTTTCATCAGAGACTCTTGGTCTGCTTTGTCATCTTTGTTGAAAATAGATTTAATGTCCTGGTTCTTGATCTGTGCCACGCGGTGGACAATCCAAGTCAGGATGTAGGCGGAGTAATCGTTTTCACCGGTTTTAAAGTGAGTAATGTCCTGGGTGGAAAGAATCACCCCAACCCCATACTCTCGTCCTTCCTTAAGCACCTTTCTCAGGCTCGGGAAGTTCTGCGACATAAAGTTGTCAGCCTCATCCACCAGAATCATCTTGGTCATTTGGCGGAAGTCACCGCGAACTTCTGGTTTACCTTGCTTCTGCATCTGCGAATAGAAGAGGTCTAGCGTCAGCGCGACGATCAGGTTTTGGATCTCGGACGGGTAGCCTGCCAGCTCAATCACGGTGATACCGTCGATGAGCTCATAGAGGCTCACCATCTGCTCTGGGTCTGACTCGAATATCTTGAAGCGCGCCAGCTTCGACAGCGCGGCATAAAGTGAATCCTCTTCCACCTTGTCCTGGTTCAGGAAGATGTCCCACAGGTTTTCGATGGTAGGCGCTGGCTTAGACCAGGTAGAAGGATCCTCCGCGCGTATGCCTGCAAGCTCGTACGCCTCCAGGATGATGTTTTCCAGCTTGAGCTGCTGCTTCTTACCCAACCCATAGGCACGTGCCATAGTCTCGGAGAAGCCGGCTGCCGTGTGAATAGGCAGCATAGGAGTATCACCAAACAAGCTCAGTGGGTTGTAGGGCAATTTGAACAGCTTGAACTTCTTGGCATCAGTGGCGTTGATGAACTTGTCATCTACGTAGTCCGATTTGTAATCGAAGATAAGCATGCCGATGGGTTTACCATCCACGTTGTTGTGCTGATTCCGGTACAGCTGAGTGACAACCGACTTGGTGCATTGGGTTTTACCTGTGCCCATGGTGCCGATGATGCCGGTGTTGCTGTTCATGAATTTGGCTGTATTGGTCGGCTCCCACAACATTGCTTGCTGATTAAAGATGTTGTGGCCCAGCAGCACTTTCAGCGAGTCGGTACTTATGGGCGCTTTGGGCTCCACTTCTGCCGGTTGTGCAGGCTTATCTGTCGATTGAACTGCCTTTTCAGCAGGTTCAGCAGGCTTGGCTGCTTGCATTAAGGGGGCTTTCATAGCCTCTGGGGCAACGGCCGCCTCACCAGAGCTATCCTGCGTTTTGGTTTCCTCAGAATGCGGTGACTGGCTCCCACCTTCTTTCAGGCAATGCGCCTCGGGGATGCTGAAAGGATGGGCATCGGCTTTGTTGTCCACCAGGTGGATCAGCCAGGAGTAGGGCAGCTCAATCTGCAGCACATTGTGGTTTGTCGGGGTAAAGCGCGGCTCAATGCAGCTGTCGCTGCTCAGATGGGCCAGGACAATGCCATTGTAGTATCCGGGAACATTTTCCACCCCAAAGTCGCCTTTGAGCCACCACTCGCGCTTGTCCATCAGCGGGGCAAGGGAGTCTTCAGCAAGCACATCGTACAGGCGTAGTTTCTCCACCTGCATCAGCACTTGGCGGATGAACAAAGCGCGATAGAGGCGAGCCGCAAAGGTATCGGGGCCAAGTACGTCCTCTTTTAGGTAGCGCAGCAGCTCTTGGGCCTGTTTGCCGGCGTGAGCAAAGTCTGGACGGACGCCCGCTTTCACTTCCAGCGGCAATAGGTAAAGGGTTTCTCCCTTGAAGCCGACGAAGAGCACGTCATCGGAGATCGCGCCTTTTTTGTAGCCGTGAACATTGCGAGAGAACTCGCTATCGCTCATCTTCAGGCCCACATTACCGGAGACGCGTACCATCTCGGCGACTGATAGCGGCACCCAGCAGATGTCGGAGTCTTTCAGCATGGTACTGACAAACTTGTAGGCGCCAATAATGCCGTGCTTCTCTTTGCGGTCTTTTTCGCCGGTGGTGAGCATATTGAGTAGCCATTCACCGTTGAAGGCGTTGAACTCGGAAAGCAGATTGTTGGCACCCGACTGACTCTCTTTTTGCAGCAAACGCTTGAACAGGTCTACTTCCTTGGTCACGGTAATGGCGTCATAGCCGGCGGAGCTGGTGTACTGATCGGAGTAATGGATCAGCACCACATCTTTCTGTGAGGTGAAGAAGTCCAGCGTCACTTTGGGGTCGATAACCGTGGTCCAAAGGGCACTGTCGTATGAACGATTGAGCAAGGCTTTAAAGTCGGAACTGACGGCCAAGCCCAAGCCGTGGCCCAGGTACTGCTGGTTTGATTGGCGTGCTGGTTGCCACAGGTTGCCCAGAGTTCTCGCTAGGCGAAGAGGTTGATGCTGCTCTGCCTCTACCTGGCGTAGACCAAAGGAGGTGTAGTAGGAGTCACTCTTGGTCTCGGCAGCTTCGCCTGCAATCAAGCCATCACACAGCACTCCGCTGAGTGCGTCATCGATGTTGATTTGGCGGCAGTCGACACGGGCATTGTTTTTGAAGAATGCCAGGTGAGCGTATGCCAGCGGAGAGTCGTCGTTGGGCGTAACAAACTTGCTGTAGGACAGTCGGCTGCGGATCAGGTCGATGATGAGATCGGATTCGCCTTTGAGGGCCCCGCTGTTTAGACCCATCTTTTCTTTGAGCTCTTCCAGCGAGCCAGTCTCAGCAAACCAATCAAACTGGTTGGGATGCAGCTTGTCGTCATAGAAGTTGACGTGAATGGCTGGTGAGTCATCCAAGTGCTTCTTAAAGTGGTCGATAACGCCGAGGAACAGCTCCTTCGCTTCCAGCTGATTGATGGCATTGATGGTCAGTGCGCTGGCACTGCCAGCAGCAAACAGGCGTGCGTATGCCTTGGTGAACTCTGCTAGCTTGTCTTTGACCAAGCGCTGAACATAGCCAAAGTTGGCTTCTTTGTGAGGGATCAGTTCAAGCCAAAAGCTGTTCTCTTTACTGGGTACCACATGGGCAAAGTCGGATTCTGCGTGATAGACGTAAGGCATCAAGCCAGAAGCGACCAATCGCTCCAAGGTGACCTTAGGCAATGACTGGAAGGTTGATTCGCCGGCCTCTTTCTCGTCTGCGAGGGCCTGCGCCAGTTTCAGGTGATAAGCCAACACCAGCGGATGCCAGGCTGCGATGTATTCGGTGCCTTCAGAGGTCACCGTGCCAATGCGCATCAGCTGCTTTTGCTCGTGGCTTAACGGGCTGTTCGTGGCCTCGCTAGGCAGTGCGTTTTCGAATTCGTCGAGCACCGCTTGAACCAGCGCGCAGTAGCTATCTCCCCACGCAACCAAGCTGGGCAGGGTGTTGTTTTGTTGGTAGTACTGCAGGAGCGCGTTGTAAGCGCTGGCCAGGTCTGGATAGGAGGCACTGATTTCGGCATTGGATAGGCTGCGCTCTTGGCTCCAATACAGCTTGCCCTCTTTAGCAAACTCAAGTTCCCAATTGAGAAACTGCAGCTTGGTGCCACCCACCGCGCTTTCACGGTTATCGATAATGATGCGTTTTTTAGCCTGATTGAACTCGGCGTTACTGTCATCTCGCAGCAGCTTGCTAAATCGGTTTTGATTCAACAGCAAGGGCGTAGAAACACCTTTTTCGGCCGGTTGCCCCTCTACATTAAACTGCAGTGCCTCGCCCGCAGATTGGACGGCGAACTGGATAAACTCGCTTTCATTTGCCAGCACCTCAAAATCAACAAAGCCGTACTCTTGCGCATCTACGCTGTTGTCATCGATACCGAGGGCACAGGTATCGCTCGATGCCTCCCCAATCCGCAGGGTGTTCTCGTCTAACTGGAGAGTCACCCACCGCTTGCGGGGTTCAACTCGGAAGCAGTTTTTGATCTCGTCCATCATGAACTGGCCTTCGCGGACGATCAGACAGCGGAACTTATATTCTTCCGAGCGATTTTCGCGTTTGAGCTCGATGCTGAAGAAGGTGGGCTGGCCTGAGAAGGGCACAGTGACTTCGGCACGGCTGCGTTTACCGCCGCTGCGATTGAGCTGGATGCTTGCTACGCTTGCCAACTCTTTGTTGTGAGTCAGCTCAATCTGCTGGTCAGTGAGGTCGCTGCCTTCAAAGACCAGTTCGAGCGTCACCTGGCCAATGGCCTCGGTTGCTTGAATAAGCAGGCTTTGCTCTCGTTGCCCTGCTTTGGTATCAGCTTTAGCGCGTTGAATGACCGAGGCGCCCTCCGCATTCACCTCTTCAAGCACCAAGCTTTGTGCGCGATTCGTTTTTATCTCGTCGCGATAGTCTTGATAGGAGATCGCCTTCCAGTCTTTCTCTCCTTCGAAGTGCTCCTTGATGAACTTGGAGCTGAAATCGGTCATTACCGCATCGAGCTGATCCGGGTAATGCTCAACGTTAAAATCGATGGACTCCCTGAGCTTTCGGTTCTCATCCAAACGCTTTCGGATCTGGCGATCTTGCCCCTTCATGGTGAGGATGACCGGATCGTTGAAGAGGCCCAACTCGTCAAAGTGCAGTTCACCATCCAGCAAAGAACGGTACAGTGCGCGGAAGCCAAAAATAGTTGACTGGTCGTCGGTAATGACGGCCAGCTGATCTTTCAGCAGGCACAGCGATAGCTCCTTGGTGTCGCTGAATTGATCAACCAAGCCTTCGAGCTCGCGCTCAAACACCCGTGGATTCCAGATCGCCCCCTTGTCCGAAACGTTAAGCGCACTGTTGATCAGGGTATCCAGCATACTGTTGTGGATCACCAACAAGGCAGCGTTTTTGAATGCGCCACTTTTCCCCGCCACGGTATCGCGCAGGTGAGAGATGTAGTTCTCTGAGAAGCCCTCTTGGTTGTTCTCATCGGCACGGTGAAGTACGGGAATGAGTTGCACCTGGCCACAACTCAGGTACGGCAGCTCGACATTGCCATCGACGATGCGGCCACTTTCTGCTGCGCGCATAAAGGCTTGGTAGAGCGCTTTCGAGTTGTCCGAATCGGGAGATTTGAACTGGTAGCGAACCCCAGGCTCGATCTCTTTGCTAGACCACTCGGCGAACTTCTTTACGAGGTAGTCTTCAAACTGTTCGACGGACATACACGGCGTCTCCACTGTCACTCATTCTTTCTACGTTGCCCATGCGCTCATAAAAGTGCACCAGCTGTTGTTGGGACTGCCCATCGAGGTAAAACCCACGTTTTTTAAACTCACCTAGCAGTTCATGCAGGCGAAGCTTGTCACGCTCGCCGATGGCCAGATTTGTGAGCAGCAGCAGCTGGTCTTGATTCAGCACCAGCACCCGACCGGCTCGGCCGCGAGATTGGATGAAATCCCCAAAGATCTGCTTTTCACATTCCACGACGTACTTTCGGTTGATGTCTGCACGGGTGGTTTTTTCGTCTTTGAACTGCTCGATGGCCACGGTCTCAAACAGCTTAAAGACCCCTTCCAGGCTTTGAGCTGGAGGCCTCGGGGGCAGTTTTCGGTTCTCGATGAAGGCGCCAATGTAGTTGTTCAGAACATCAAGAATCCGTTTCTCGTCTTGGTACTCAGAGGCTTGTTGGAAAACATTCCAAAGAGGCTGCTTGATGCCTTTCGATTGCAGTACTTCCAAGGCGGACAGCACCGGGAATAAGACTTCGCTGGAGTTGCTCAGCAGCTTAAAGCCATGCTTGACGACATGAACTCGCTCGGAGCTGGCTTTTTCGGTATCGAGGATGAAGTACAGAGGGCGGCTTTGGGGCTCGCCGTCGCTCCAGCTTTTGATGTTAAGCGCCAGCTGAGAGACATAGGAGAACGCATAAAGTCGCAGGGTGTTGCTTAACTCTTGCAGCAGGTAGTGGGGGTGCCCCTCGAGGAACTTGAGGTCTTGTACAAAGGCCTCCGCCAAGAAGGGCAGGTAGGGGCGCTCTTTTTGGTCGACGGACTCTGACTTGTTCAGTTTTTCGCTCAAGACAGAGAGCATTTCTGCTTCGATAAAGCTGAGCTTTTCGTTGATGCGATCCTGGGTAAAGTGATTCCCCATCATCGACATGAACAGCTCCGCCATGCGCTGATCTTGCGCATTCCAGCTTTTGCTGCCTGAGCTCTTTCGCTGAGCTTTAAACAACAAGAACATGGGAGAAACGCTGAAGATGTCCATCCCTGAGAAGTAGGTGCGATTCAGTACCTCCCAGAAACTTGGGTCGTCCAGTTTGCTGTCAAAGCGCTCTCTGCAGTCTTCGCGGAAATCCTCGTAGTCGTAATCGCGTACCTCAGATTTGAGTGCATGGCTCAATACGATCCCGGTGATGGTTTCCCAGCAAAAGTCGTTGTTCTTATTGCGGACCGGTAAGTAGCTGTTGATCTTGTTGGTGTTGCTTACGGTCAACTCGTCGGGAAAGGGATACATTAGCGTACGATCTCCTCTGCGGTAATCATGCCTTCGTCATCCGTTGCGACGAACTGCTTAGAGCCCTCGTAAAACTTGAGCGTTTGGGTCTGTTTGGCAATTTCAGTGATTTGATCGACCATCTCATCCAGCAACACAACGACACTCTTGTCGTAGCGATTGGGCCGGTAGCCAAGATTGATTTTCTGGATAAGCTCAAAGAGACCGAGGCTGATCTGTACGGGCTTAAGATCGGTGTCCATGACTTTGAAGTGGGCATGGAAGTGGTGACACTTGTCTTCTTTTTGCTCAGCAATCTTGCCGTAGTTGCCTTTGATCTCAACCGGTGCGGCAAGCTTTACCTGGCCATATTGGCCTAGGAACAGCTCTTTTTTGCCCAACTCCGGCGCTTTGCGGTTCGCGTAGCGATATACCGCCGCTATCAGCTCCTTTGCGTAAAACTGCCGCAATGCCGTGAACGTTTCTTTGTTCCCCGCGGTGTGGCTCTTGTGTACTTGCCACATAGAGGCATAGGCCTCCATTGGTGTGTCATTGAATTCGTCTTGGAACTGCTTGTGATAGCCGTTGGCAAACTCTGCGTCTTTGGTGAGGTAAAGCAAACGAATCAGCGAGCCGGCATCACCCTGCTTGACCTCAGTTCGCGGCAAAGCAATGTGCTTCTCGCGAATCTGTTCGATAAAACGGTCGAGTTCAGGATCGGGTAGGCCAAGCTCATAGCGCAATACGAGCTGGTCAAGCTGTTGGGTGCGCAGATTCGCGGGATCGAGCTCCGCTAGGCGTTGGAGCAGCTCATCGTCTCCACCAGAGAACAGGTTGTCCCAGAGATACCCATCCTCGAGTAGGAGATGGTGCAGCAGGTCAAGCAGCGCCCGAGTAGTGATGAACTGATCTTTCTTCAATCGCAGTTTGAACAGATTGGTGATGAGGACGTTTTGAACCTCTGGGATGGCCAACATTTTAAAGTTCGCCAGAAGTTTCTGACTGTCCTGAACGCTCCCTTCCCGCTGCGCAATGCAATAGAAAGGATTTGTTTCGTCTTGCCTCGTCAGTTTGTCAAGAAGCATCGAGGTAAATTCAGAGGAGGCCGCTTGATCCTCGGAAAAATAAAATTTTGGATAGTCTTCGAAGTCGAGAAACTGGAATTGGCTAGAATTTAACTCTGACTGGGAGAGAAAGTCTTCAATAGCGGTTTTAATCTCACTATGTCGAGCATCTCCTTCCTTGGCAAAATTAGCCAGCATGCCGATGTTGATACCAACGACCAAGGGTTTATCGTCCGCCATGCGCTTATCGAAGAGCTGATCCAAAGCTTCGATCGCTGATTGGTGAGGGGAAAAGCTGTGCGTAGCATCCAGGTGGAAGCGGTAGCGGCTGCCAGACTTGTCGTAATGCCGGGTTAAGATTTCGGACTTGCCGTCACCACTACTGCCGCATAAAAAAATGATGTCGCCACGGGATGCGCTGGCGAGCAGCTCCTTGAAATCTCGTTCGATGGCCTGAGTGACGTACAGAGAGTCTTTGAGCTCGTCAAAGTAGTCTGTTTGCCGTTCTTTAACGGTCGATACTGAAAATGGGGAAGACTTTGACAGGACGCTGAGCGCCTGTCTGAGTGAAACAGTATTCATGCGCTTGGATCGATTGGCCAAATATTTGTCAGATGCTAACTGTAATGACTTTGGTTAGATAGTGGAAGGTTGGCGCCCATGAGTGAAATGTGACGCCTGTAGTGGCTGGCGGCTCGATTGTTTTGGTGGGGTGTCGGTAATGTTGTTGGGTGGTTTATCTGATTTTCTGCTTTGTTGCCTGTGGACTAAAGCCGGATGGCGAGGTTAATGCGCCTAGTACATACATAATATGTCTCGGATGGTTTTCTCTTTGCTGGTTGCAAAGGCCCCCCTACTGCCCCAAATAGCTCTTCAGCGCCTGTTGCCACTCCGGCGAGGTGCGTACTTTCAGCAGGGCCTGGTTGAGCTCTTCACGGATGGGGCTGTCGTCGGGCAGCACCAGGCCGTAGTTTTGCCGCTCAAACTGGTAGGGAAGTACTGAGATAGATTCGAACCGCCCCTCGGCGCTGGCCTGGCCCAGGGCGTATTTGAGCACCGCATCGTCCGCCACCACGGCCTGCACCACACCGGCGTCCAGCGCCTCCAGTAGGGCCGCCAAATCCTCGAACTCGCGATGGCGGATGCCCTTGTCCGTCAGGTACACCGACGCCGTGCTTTCGGTTTTGGCGCCGACGCGCTTGCCGCGCAAGTCCTGCGGGCCGTTGATGTCGGAGGTGATGGCCCCCAGGGTCAATGAGCTGGCCAGGGCGGCGGTGACGCTGGCGAGGAAGAAGGTGGTGAGGATGGCCAGCAGCACCGTCAGCACCCGCCCGGTAAGGGTGTGAAACTCGTAGTAGTTAAAGGGCCCCTTGGTGATGAACAGAAGCCCCAGGATAAAGCCCTCCACGCCCCGGCCGGCGGCGCTGTTTTGGGTGTAGAGCTTGTCGTTCACTTTGCGCTCCAGCAGGTAGTACACCAGGCCCACGCAGGCGGCGATCAGCGCCACCACGCCCAGTACGGCCCACAGGGTTTTGTTGGTCAGCAGGTTGCCAATCATGGCGCCGATGCTGCGGGGTTTGACGGCGATGGCCAGGTGGGTTTCGTAGAAGGAGTGGGAGAAGTCGAGGCGTGCTTCCCGCTCGGGGGTGATGGAGATGCAGGAAACGCCGGCATCCAGCTCTCCGGTGGCCACTTTTTCCAGCAGCGCGTCCAGCTCGTAATAGGCCATCTCGTAGGGCAGGGCCAGTTGCTCGGCTATCTGCTGCCACAACAGCAAACTCAGGCCCCGGTATTCGCCGTCGTCCTGCTCGATGACAAAGGGCGGGCAGGGGTAGCTGCCGACGGACAGGGAAGACTGCGCCTGGGCGGGTAGCAGTGTGCCCCAAAAGAGGAGAACCCCCAGCAGGGCGCCCAGCCCAAGCCCTTTACCGCCACACCCCACTCTTGCCCCCATGTGCCCCCCGCTATGCCGCTGCGCTTGCCCGGCGCTGTCGCCAAGACTGTTCAGCATAGATGAGGGGGCGGCGTCAGGCTCACAACTCGAAGGCCAGCACCTGGTAGGCCGGGGTCTGGTAGGGGTGGGCGGTTTTCAGGGCGGCGATGATGGTGTCCTTCAGCGCGGCGTCGAACACCAGCTCCACCTTGTGCTCCGGCTCGCGGTGCAGCTTTCCGACGGTACCGAGAAAGGGCGCGCTGCTGGGCAGGGGGCGGTACTGGCCTCGTCCCTCGCTGACCCAGCAGCACTGGTCGTAATCCCCCAGCCGGCCGGCACCGGCCTCGAACAGGGCGGTAAGCAGCCCCTCCAGGTGACTGGCGGGGACGTACACCTCCAGTTTTTTCAGCGTCATGATGGGGCCCTTTTAGTGACACGACAGTGCCAGCCTAGCAGCTTTGGCGGGGCCCAATTGGTTTGCCGGGGAAACCACTTCGACATTGATTCACCCGAATGTTTTGCACAATGAAGGGCAGGATCCTTGCCGGATGATTCGTACAATTTTTGTGCGAGCCTGGTCAAATAACCCTGAAATTTATCAGGTTATCTTCCTCCTCCGAGTGGTCCTCATTACTGAGGAAACGCTCTCTATGGAGATGATGAACCATGATGGATACTAAGAAAAAACCCCTTTGGATATTGCTTGCTTCGGCCTTGGCGGTCGGCATGGCCGGATGCTCCGGCGACGACGGTAAAGACGGCGCCGACGGTGCACCGGGCACACCGGGTGAAGATGGCCAGCCGGGCACTTCCGGTTTGCACATCGACATGGCCGAAGAGGCCGTGGCGCAGATCAGTGGCGCCAGCTACGCCGGTGGCACCATTACCCTGGAGTTTGACCTGGCCAACCGCCAGGGCGTGGGCCTGTTCGGCCTGAGCGGCGAAAACCCGGATCACGACTTCCGCTTCTCCCTGGCGCAGCTGCAGCAGGAGGAGGGCAGCGAGCTCAAGCAGTGGTTCTCCCTGCTGAACGAGACCACCAACGAGGCGGGCACCACCTTTGAGCAGGGCTTTGAGAAACTGAAAGACTGCCCCGAGTGCCTGACCGACCACGGCGACGGCACCTACACCTACACCTTCAAGACGGACTTGAGCGGCTACGAAGACGCGGCCGGTGTGGTGTTTGACGAGGCGCTGACCCAGCGCATCGCCATCGAGATGCAGTTTGAGTACGCCTCGGGCCATGAGCTGGCGGAAAACGCCCACTACGACTGGATCCCGGCCACCAACGCCCAGCAAGGGATTGGCACCCGTGATCTGGTTACGCTGGAAACCTGCTACACCTGCCACCAGAGCGACAGCCTGAAAGCCCACGGGGGCCGACGTCTGGACATGGAGAACTGCCAGTCCTGCCATAACGGCGTCGTCTCCGATCCCAACGGTGTGTCCGTGGAGCTGGGCCACATGATCCACGCCATCCATATGGGCCCGAGCCGGGTGGGGCTGGATGACACCGGCACCGAAGTGCCGATGCCCTACACCGTTGAGGGTTACCACGGCCCCCACGCCTTCGATTACCCCGCCTTCCCCACCAAGCCCTTTATGGACTGCACCGTCTGCCACGTGGCGGACGAGAACCTGGCGGATGGCGAACTCTGGATGGCCAACGCCAACGGCAACGCCTGCACCGGTTGTCACACCGACCGCCCGGTTCAGCATGGCAGCTTCACCGTGCCCGAAGGCATGAGCTGCACCGATTGCCACGGCAGCGTTGACCACACCCAGTCCCGCGCGCCCTATGAAGCGGCCAAGGGCTACAGCGTCGAGGTGTTCAATGTGATGGTCACGCCGGAAAATCTGCTGACCTTCGACGTCGAGGTGCTGGATGACCAGGGCAACGCCGTCACCGAAGAGGAGATCTACCAGCAGGGTTACTCCAACCCCTACATGGTGGTGAGCTGGGACGTAGAGAAAGACTACCCGGCCCAGGAGGTGCTCTCCGATGATGGCACCACCACCATCGGCACCACCTACGATCATCGCCGCTTCAGCCTGAAGGGGGATGGCTCCTCCGTGTACGACAACGGCGTCTTCCACGTCACCACCTCCAAGGTGAAAAGCGGCAAGACCTACGTGATGGACCTGCCGGCGGACATCGCCATCCGCACCCTGGAGATCCTGCCGGTGCTGAAAGTGTGCTTCGAACCGCACAGTGCCGTGCGCACCGACTGCACCAGCGAAGGCGCCTACCCGGCCTACGTGCAGACGCCGGGCTACCGCACCATCCTGGGCGATACGGACGCCACCGTGGCGCAGCGCCGTGCCATCGTCGATGACGGCAAGTGCTTCGGCTGCCACAGCATGGAGTTCTACCACGACTCCAACGGAGTGAACTGCATCGCCTGCCACACCAACGACAAGACGCTGAAGAGCGACTCGGCTTCCGGGGGCTTGAAGTCCACCAGCTTCATGTACAAGGCGCACAAGGCCCAGGGCCACGACAACGGCCACGGCGGCAGCGGCACCCTGCTGAAGACCGACTGCACCACCTGCCACTCGGCCACCGAGGGTTGGGGCGGCATGGACTACGGCTTCGCCCTGGGGCGCAACGCGGGCCAGGCCCACGCACTGCCGGCCAAGATTGGCGATCCGGACGCGGCCACCTGGTACGCCTCCTCCGACACCGCCGCCTGCATGAGCTGCCACCAGAAGTACCTGTCTGATGCGGCCATGGCCCACATCCGCGGTAACGGCGGTTACTTCGGTGCGGTCAAAGCGGACGCCAAAGCGGCTCAGGAGGCCTGTGCCACCTGCCACAGCCCGCAAAAGGTCATGGGCCATCACGGCCATGAGTTGTAACTCGCAGTAGGGCCTCCACTCCCGGCCCGAACCGAGTCCCTGCAAATGCCAAAGGCGCCCTAGGGCGCCTTTTTTCTGTCGGCGTGAGAAGGAGAATCGCGCATTGCGATATTCGCAATTGCCACGAAGGAAATTTCGAAAACCCACAACAAAACTGCAACCTTTGCCACCCTTTTACATTTTGCTCCGAGCGGAGCGACGGGTTGGCCATCTGCAACATAGACAGGGCTTTGACGGGCTGGATAAGGTATCCGGGCCCCACTGGGAGTTTGGGGGCGTTTACTAATAAAAACAGTGGTTTCTTATTCAAATGCAGGGGGATAAGGATGCCAGAAGGATTGAACCACGAAGAGTGCGCTCTGGAGAGTTTCCGGCCCTATGTGCTGGTGAACCCCCGGGCGGGCAACAAGGTCCGCAAGCGGATCTGGGAGCTCAGCCTGGAGGAGTGCCGGCAGCGGGCACGAGTGCACGAAACCCGGGATGGCGATGATCATCGCATCCTGACCTTGAAACTGGGCAAAAAGGTGTTGGCCCTGGATCGGATCCAGCTGCACTGCAGCCGGTTGCGGGTCCCCCGAGGCCAGGTCGCGCAGATGAAAAGCAAGCTGGTCGAGGCGGTCCGCAGTGGGCTGTTTGACCTGGAGCTGCTCAATGCCCAGGAAGCTCAGCGGCGACGCCGAGCGCCCAAGTAACCCATCAAGCCGGCCCCAAGGGCCGGCTTTCTCGTTGGGGACTCAGTGGGGGGCACCGCGCATGGCGGCGGCGGGCCAGTTGGGGGCCACTACTTGCTCGATAAAGGCGTCCTTCTCGGCGTTGAAGGTGGCCATGTCCATGTTCACCGCGGCCTGGGCGGCGGCCTTGGAGCTCAAGTCCGGGTAGACCACTTCGGTGACGTTCAGCTGCTCGTGCACCAGCTCCAGCTTGGCCCGGGCCATGTTCACCTGGCGACGGGCCACGGCCAGCAGGGCCAGGGCCTCGTCCGGGTTGTGGGCGTGGATCCCGTGGGAGGCGACGGCGAAGTCCCAGCGCCACTGGGCGTGGCGGATGTCCAGGATGGGGCTGTCCATCATGGCCCACTCGGCGCCGGCGTCCCAGGCGGCCTTGGCTTCGTAGTGGGCCTTCACCAGCAAGTCCTCCACCTCGGTGCGGGCGGCGTCGATGTCGGCCTTGTTCTTGGCCAGGGCGGCGCTCAGGGCCCCCTTGCTCTCGTGGCAGCCGGCACAGGCCAGATCGAAGTTCTCCAGGGCGTGGCCGACGTTGTGGTCGCTGTAGTGGCGGCCGTCCTCGTTGGTGCGCTTGGGCATGTGGCAGTCGATGCAGGTGGCCCCCGCCTCGGCGTGGGCACTGCGGCTCCAGGTTTCAAACTCCGGGTGGCGGGCCTTGAGCATGGGGGTGCGAGAGATGGGGTGCAGCCACTCGTAGAAGCGGCGGGTGTCGTAGTAGCGCTCAATCTCGTCGGCGGTGCTGCCGAAGATCCAGGGGATGTTCACCTTGTTGTGGGCTTCCGGCTGGAAGTAGTAGGTGACGTGGCACTGGCCGCAGGTCTGGGCCCCCTGCATCGCCGGGCTCTGCTTCTCAAACGCCAGGTTCACCTTCTCCATGGCGTTCTTGGCGTGGGGGCGGGGCAGGTGCAGGGCGTCGCTGCCGCTCTCGTGGCAGTCGGCACAACCGATGCTGTTGGCCATCTGCAGGCCCTGATCGGTGAAGTCGGTGGCGGCGAAGTTCTCCTCCCCCATCTCGGCCATCACCCGGGGCACGTCCGGGGATTTGCAGGTCCAGCAGCTGGCGGAGTAACCCTTCTCGTCCGGGCCCTTTGCGGGCACGCCGGTGCGCAGGGTGTGGGTGACGTCCGCAATGGAGAAGCGGTGGCCCCGGGGGGTGTTGTAGTCCTTGGCAAAGCCGGAGCCGGCCCAGAGCACCACCATGGCGGGGCGGCGCTCCAGCTCGTCCGCCTGGCGGGTGGTCTCTTCGGTGGTCAGCCAGCTGTCGTACTGAACGGGGTAGTCTTCTTGCCAGCTGGCGTTGTCCGCCGGTTGGGGTTGGGGGCTGCAACCGAGCAGCCCCAGGGAGAGCAGTAGGGCGAGGTGCCGAGTCATGGGGTTCCTTAGCTTGGCATCAAGGGGTTAGGAGAAGTGTATCAGCCTGGGCGGCCATCGAGGCGCGGACGGGTGAGGATCCCGCTGTAGTGCCACAAAAACAGGCCGAAGGCGGCGCTCCACAGGGTGCCGGCCAGCCAGTGCCAGGTGACGCTGTGCTCCGGCAGCCACATCGGCAGCAGGGCGCGCACCAGGGCGGCCAGCAGAATCATGGCAAAGGCCGGGGCCATCCAGGGGCCCTGGTAGAGGTTGTGGCCGGTGTGACCCAGGGAGACCCGGGCGATCATCGCCAGGCACATGCCGCCGATGGCGCCCACGGCCAGCAGGTGGGTCAGCTGGCGGGTGGCGGACTCGTTGCCGTCAAACCAGGCCAGCCCCAGCAGGGTCAGGGCGATGCAGAGGTAGCTTAGGTGCAGCGACCACAGCAGCGGCTCCTTGGCGGTGCGCAGGGGGTGCCAGCGAGCCTGGCGGGCCAGTTGCAGCACGCCGGCGCCGAGCAGCAGCCCCTGGCGCAGCGGCCCCGGCAGCAGGCCCGCGGCGGCGTCGATGGCCAGCAGGGCCAGGGCGGCAAACAGGGGCCACTCCAGGGCTTTGAGGGGCTCGGCCTTGGGAAGCTTGAGGCGCATGGCGGTGAAGAAGGGCACCACCCGGCCGCCGACAAAGGTGATGAGCAGGGCCATCCAGCCGATCATCCCCTGCCAGAGTGCCCCGGCCAGCACCAGGTCACGCTGGTAGAGGGCCCAGTAGCTCAGCAGGTTGGCGCCGGCGGCCAGGGTCAGCAGCAGTGGGAAGGCGATGTTGCGCCACTGGCGCACCCGCTGGATGCTCCAGCCTAGGCGAGCGGCGGTGCCCAGCAAAAAGGCGGTGTCCAGCAGGGCCGGCAGCCACAGGGGGATGGCCATGGGCAGCAGCAGGAGCACCCGGGCCCCCAGCCAACAGGTGAACAGTGCCGCCAGGGGCCAGCGCTTGAGGCCGGGTTGGTTGGTCCAGGTTTGCACCGCGGTCAGCAAAAAGCCGGCGACGATGGCCATGGCGAAGCCGAACAGCATCTCGTGGGGGTGCCACCACAGGGGGATCACTGGGCTGAAGAAGGGGCGGCTGAGCAGCGCCGGGTGGTACCACATCACCAGCCACAGGGGGATCACCAGCACCGCTAGGGCGGCGCCACCGAGGAAGAAGGGGCGAAAGCCCAGGCGCCACAGGGGCCAGGTGGTCTCAACCTTGGAGGGATCATCGATGTTGATCATGGGCGCCTCGCCGCGGGGACTTAAAGATGCATAAATAATGCAACAAATGGTAAGGCCTGCCCCAATGGGTGGCAAGGACTATCTGGGCTGAACGGCCTGGTTTCGAAATTTTAGAACGCTATGGCCTGAAAACTGCAGTTTTAATTCGCTCTGGTGGCGCTATTCTCGTTCCATCGATTTCAAGGAGGTGCGCCATGTGGCGAAATAGTGAACAAGGATACGGCTGGGTGGGGATCGCCCTGCACTGGCTGGTGGCCATCGCGGTGTTTGGGCTCTTTGGCCTGGGGCTGTGGATGGTGGATCTCTCCTACTACTCCCCCTGGTACCAGCAGGGTCCGGCGATCCATAAGGGCGTCGGTCTGCTGCTGCTGGCCCTGGTGTTGTTCCGCCTGCTGTGGCGGGCGGTGAACCCCAGCCCCAAGGCCCCGGACGGGCACCATCGGCTGGAGCGCCTCGGCGCCAAGGTGGGCCACGGCCTGCTCTACGCCCTGCTGCTGACCCTGATGGTCTCCGGCTACCTCATCTCCACCGCCGACGGGCGCCCCATCGACGTGTTCGGCCTGTTCCAGGTGCCGGCGCTGATCACCGGTTTGCCCCGTCAGGAGGACCTGGCCGGCGAGGTGCACTTCTACCTGGCCTGGGGGCTGATCGCCGTGGCCGTGGGCCACGCCCTGGCGGCCCTGAAACACCACTTCCTGGACAGGGACACCACCCTGGTCCGCATGTTGAAACCGACTCAATCCCAGAAATAAGGAGCATTTCCATGAACGCATTGATCAAAGGCGCCGCCCTGGCCGCCACCCTGATGGTCCCTACCGCTTTTGCCGCGGACTACGTCATCGACACTAAGGGCGCCCACGCCTCCATCAACTTCAAGGTGAACCACCTGGGCTACAGCTGGGTGGTGGGTCGGTTCGACCGCTTCGACGGCCAGTTCAACTACGACGCCAGCAAGCCCGAAGCCACCCAGGTGACGGTGAACATCGATCCGGCCAGCGTGAACTCCAACCACGCCGAGCGCGACAAGCACATCCGCGGCAGCGACTTCCTGGACGTCAGCCAGTTCAAGAGCGCCCAGTTCGTCAGCCAGCGCTACGAGGTGGTGGACGAGACCCGAGGCAAGCTGCACGGCGAGTTCACCCTGCGCGGCGTGACCCAACCGATGGTGATCGAGGTGACCAAGATCGGCGAAGGCCAGGACCCCTGGGGCGGCTACCGCGTCGGCTTCGAAGGCCAGGCGGAGATCGTGATGAAGGAGTTCGGGATCCCCATGGACTTGGGCCCCCAGTCCGCCACCGTCCAGCTGGACCTGCACGTGGAAGGGGTCAAGCTGTAACTGACTCCTCACGCAGTGAACAGGGCGGCCTTCGGGTCGCCCTTTTGCTTGCAGTGGCGCCCCCAACAGGGTTAACTGCGGGGCATTGATGGGAGGGCGCATGAGCGACAAGGGCGGTTTGCACCGCGACTACTACCGGCGGGGCCCGGATTACCGCTGCGGCGAACCCGTGGGCTTCGGTGAGGTGCGCAGCCAGTTCGGCTTCGGTGGCCTGGTGGTGGGACGCTGGGTCACCAAGGAGGAGAGCGCCCTGGCCGCCAATTTGGTGTTCGACGCCCTGGCGGACTTGGCCTATCTGCTCAACGTGCCGCCGGCCACTTTAGGACTGCGCCAGTCCCTCAACCTGGCCTTCGGCACCGGCGGCCAACCGGGCGCCCAGGCCCATTACGCTCCTCGCAGCCAGACCCTGGCCCTGGCCAAGAACGCCGGGGCCGGCGCCCTGGCCCACGAGTGGTGGCACGCCTTCGACCACTACATCGCCGGCCGGCTTTTTGCCGGCAAGGCGCCCGGGAGGCTGAGCTTCGCCAGCGATCTCTGGCTGGCGGAGCGGCCGGTCAAACCCCACCCCCTCAACCAGCGTCTGCAGGCCCTGCTGGCCACTGTGATGCTCAGCGCCGATGGCCAGGCTCAGCACGATTTCGTGCGCCGCTCGGTGGCGCTGGATCGCCAACTGGGGCGGCGCTACTTCAGCCTGCCGACAGAGATGATGGCCCGGGCGTTCGAGGCCTGGGTGCAAAGCCGCAGCGCCATTAAGAACGCCTACCTGGTCAGCGGCACCCGCCAAAGTGAGGTGGCCCAGCTGGGGGGCTACCCGGATGAGGCCCACCTGGCGTCCATCGACCTGGCCATCCGCGGCTACTTCGAACCCCTGGGCCAGGCCCTGTCCCGCTGACTCAGGCGGGAGTTGGCTCCGCGTCCTCTTCGGGGCTCAGGATCTCCTCGTACAGCCGCTCCACCTCCATTTTGGCCACGCCGACGGTGCTGGCGATCTTCTCCACCTGGGCCCGCTCGCTGGCCTCGATGCGCCCGTCGCAGGCGCTGACGTGCACGGCGGCGCGGACGATGAGGGTCTTCATCTCGGGGTCAATCTGGCCGGCGTACTGGCGGATGTCCTTGAGCACCGCTTTGAGATCCTGGCCCACCGCGGTGGCGGCCTCGGTGAGGGTCTCCACCGGGATCACCTCATCGGTGAGCTGGTGGACGATCCCCTGGATGGTGGCCAGCTCCGCCTCGTCCAACTCGCCGTCGGCCATGGCCACCACCAGCATCGACTGGTAGACCGCCTTGAGCCCCATCTGCACGTGGTGGGCCTCCTTGTTCTCCTTGCTCTTGAACAGGTACATCACCAGCTCGAACAGCCCCTTGAGCACGCTGATGGCGCCGATGATGAGCACGACGTAGAACAGCCGTTCGGTGGCCAGCAGCACGACAAAGGTGCCGACCATCATGGCCAGGCCGATCAAGATGGCGCGGATTCCCGGGTATTTCATGGATCACCTCCCTGTGGTGATGCGGTGGTCAAGTTTTGCTCAACTTCGCAGGGAGGGGATTGTTTTGCAACGGTTTTACCGAGGAAAGGGGCGGCCGGTGTATCCGGCCGCCTCGTCGCTCAGGGGAGGACGGTGAAGCGGGCCTCCAGCACCTCGATGCTGCCGCCGCTTTGCACCTCCACCGACAGCAGGTGCTCGCCGGCGCCCAGGGCATCGGCGTTAAAGGGCAGGGCGGGGCGGGAGCCGCCACCGGTGCCGCCCAGATCCCAGGGGGCGTAGTTCTCCACCTTCACCACGTCGTTGCGGGCCGGGTCATCCAGGTAGAAACGCACCTGGTCCGGGCCGGACTCCGGCAGGATAAAGACGTAGATGTCGCCGCTGACGCTCTGGCCGTCCAGGGCCACCGGACTGCTGCGATCCGGGCTGGCGGAGAGCCAGATACCGCTGTCGCTGCTGGCGCTTTGCACCGTCAGCTGCACCGTGGCCGTGGCGCTGCTGCCCCCGCCGCTGGCGGTGACCGTGGTGCTGTAGCTGCCGGGGCTCAGGCCACTGCTGTCGAGATTCAGGGTCAGCGCCAAGGGGGTTTGGCCACTGTCCGGGCTCACCGTCAGCCAGCTGGCGCTCTCGGAAAGGCTCACCGAGGTGGACTCGCCGGCGCTCAAGGTGGTGTTCAGGCTGCCGCTGTCCCCTTCGACCAGGGTCAGGGCCAGGCTGTCGGGGCTGAAGCTCAAACCCACCGGGGGCGGCGGTGGGGCGCCGTCGTTGGCCACGGTGAAGCTGGCGAACCGGGAGACGCTGCCGCTGTCGAGGTTGAGATCCACCCGCATCTGGTAGAGGCCATCGGCCAGCTCGGTGGTGTCGAACGGCAGAGCGTCGCGGTTGCCGGCGGTGCCGCCCAGATCATAGGGCGCCACCCCCTCCCGTTTGACCTGGCTCAGGGTGCCCTGGCCCAGGAAGAAGGTGGCGGAGTTGATCCCCGCCTCGGGGGCGACAAAGACGTAGATGTCGCCGGTGACGGTTTGATCCTGCAGGGCCACGGCGCCGCTGCGCTGGGCATTGCCGGAGAGCAGCAGTTGGTAGTCATCGGTGCTCACCTGCAGCAGCACCGGCACGCTGAGCCGGGCCCCGTCGGTGCCGGTGACCAGGATGTCGGTGGCGTAGCTGCCCGCCCCCAAACCCGTGGCGTCGAACTCGACGCTGAGGCTGAGCGGCGCGGTGCCGCTGGTGGCGGAAAGGCTCAGCCAGTCCACCGACTCGCTGAGGCTGATGTTGCCGCCGCCGGCCTGGTTGATCTGTAGGTCGGCGCTGGTGGTCTGATCCGGCTCCAGCTGGCGGGTCAGGCTGCTGGGGCTGGCGGACAGGCCGCTGCCGTCACAGGTGTCGGCGTACTTGAAGCGGTCGATGATCCAGGGGTCCTGACCGTCCTCGACGCTGTAGATCTCCACCTGCATCTCCCCGTCGGCGGTGAAGGTCACCCGGCCGACGTGGTGGGCGGTGTTGTCCCGCATCGCCGTCCAGTAGGGGGGCGGATCGTTGTTCCACTCGGAGAAGTCCTTGTTGCGGTTGGACAGCTTGCCCGCCGGACTGACCTTGACCCAGCTGACCCCTTCGCTGCGGGTGTAGCAGTCCAGGGCCGTGGTGGTGGGGGTGTTGTTCTTGGGCACGTCCACCAGGGGGAAGGTGCGCTCGTAGGACTGGTCGTGGGAGGTCAGCACCAGCTTGACCCCGTACTGCTCGAAGATGGGGCCCACCTGGTCCCGCAGGGCCTTGGCGCTGGGGTGGTTGCTGCCGTCGGAGAAGGGGGCGGCGTGGAAGTAGGCGACGATCCAGCGGTAGCCGTCGTCGGCCACGTCCGCCAGGTGGTTGGTGAGCCAGGCGAGGGCCTCGTCCGGCATGCCGTCGTTCTCCCGCAGGCCGTACACCGAGATGAAGTGCACGTCGGCCACGTCGAAGGCGTACATCCGGCTGCCCTCCCAGCCGCTGGGGGTGGCGAAGCGGGCGGCCCAGGTGTCGTAGTCCTCACCCAGCAGCACCTCGTGGTTGCCCCAGGTGGGCATCATGGGGATCCGCGGCGCCATGGAGACCATCTGGTTGAACCAGGCGTCGATGCTGCGATCCAGGGTCTCGTAGCGGCGATCGCTGTTGAAGTAGATGAGATCGCCGCCGGGCAGCAACAGGTCGGGATCCAGGGCGTTCATCGCATCGATGCTGGCCTGCACCCCGGTGCCCAGCCCGTCGTCGCGGCCCAGCAGGCCGGTGTCGGCGAAGTAGATGAGGTCCCAGCTCTGGCCCACTGCCGGGGCGCTGCGGGTCTGGTAGACCTGGCTGAACACCCCGGGGCGGATCCGCACCCGGTAGTCGTAGTCGGTGTCGGCGCTGAGGCCGGAGAAGCTGACCTCGTGGAAGATCCCCTCCTCGGTGGTGTGGCGCACGCTGCCGAAGGCGTCCTGCCAGCTGGTGGTGCCGCTGACGCGGTACTGCAGCTGGGAGGCGGTGCCGTCGTTGTCGGTCTGCCAAAGGGCGGTGATGGTGTCCGGGCCCTGGTCCCAGGCCAGGTGCAGCTGGCGGGCGTCGTCACTGTCGTTGGCCACGCTCAGGCTGATGGTCACCGAGGCCGAGGCGTAGCCGTCGGCGCTAAGGCTCAGCTGGGTCTGGTAGGGGCCGGGGCTCAGCCCCAGGGTGTTGACCTCCAGGGTGAGGGTGGCGGGGGTGGTGCCGGTACTGGGGCTGATGCTCAGCCAGCCGGCGTTCTCCGCCGAGGTGAAGCTCACCGCCTCGTTGTCCGAGGCGGACAGCGCCAGGGTGGTCGAGGTGGTGGCCCCGGGCGGGGCGTTGAGGCTTACCGTGGTGGGATCCACCAGCAGCGACGGGGTGTCGTTGTCCACCACGATGCTGCCGGAGAGCTCGATGGGATCCCCGCTGGTGGGGAAGAGGGTGGCGGTCACCACGTGGGGGCCGTCGTTGAGGCCGGTGGTGCTGTAGGGGCGGGAGTCCTTGTTGGACTCGGTGCCGCCCAGGTCCCAGGGGGCGTTGTTCTCGGTCTGCACCAAAGTGCCATCGATAAAGAAGCGCACCTGCTCCAGGCCGTCGTCCTGGTCGACAAAGACGTAGATGTTGCCGGAGACCGTGGGCCCGTCGAGGGGCTGGGGACTGGCCCGGTCGGCGGTTTCGGACCACATCAACTGGTAACCCAGCGCCGCCGGCGCCACCAGGGCGAAAAGCAAGACCGCACAACGTCCTAACCAAGCCATACCCCTGACCTCCTGGCTCACATGCGACGGGACGAATAGCAACCATAGGCGATGGCGCCGGACGCCGACGGGGGAAAATCGAACGCTTTGCCTCGCTTTTTTCACAAGTCCCTATGCGCCATGCCGTTTTTTCTTGGCAGGGGGGTACCTATAATGATCCCCCTAGCCGTATTGGAGTAATGCATGAATCAAGATGGGCGCGCACTGCGGATCCAGTCCCTGCGCAAAACCTACCCCGGCGGGGTCGAGGCCCTGAAGGGGATCGATCTGGAAGTGGAGGCCGGGGACTTCTTCGCCCTGTTGGGCCCCAATGGCGCCGGCAAGTCCACCACCATCGGGGTGATCAGCGCCCTGGTGAACAAGTCCGCGGGTCAGGTGTCCGTGTTTGGCCACAGCATCGACGGCGAGCTCAACGCCGCCAAACGCTGCATCGGCCTGGTGCCCCAGGAGTTCAACTTCAACCAGTTCGAGACGGTGCTGCAGATCGTGGTCAACCAGGCCGGTTACTACGGGGTGCCCCGGGGCGAAGCCCTGGTGCGGGCACAGAAGTACCTGACTCAGCTGGACCTGTGGGGCAAGCGCGACGCCCGGGCCCGGGAGCTGTCCGGCGGCATGAAGCGCCGGCTGATGATCGCCCGGGCCCTGATGCACGAGCCCAAGCTGCTGATCCTCGATGAGCCCACCGCCGGGGTGGACATCGAGATCCGCCGCTCCATGTGGACCTTCCTCAAGGAGATCAACGAGCAGGGGGTCACCATCATCCTCACCACCCACTACCTGGAAGAGGCGGAGATGCTGTGTCGCAACATCGGCATCATCGACAAGGGGGAGCTGGTGGAGTGCACCACCATGAAGGCGCTGCTGGCCAAGCTGACGGTGGAGACCTTCGTGCTGGATCTGGAGCCGGGCAGCGTGCCGGCCACCCTGGAGGGCTTTGTCAGCCGTCGGCTGGACGATCACACCCTGGAGGTGGACGTGGAGAAGGCGGTGGGGCTCAATGGCCTGTTCGCCCAGCTGAGCGCCCAGGGGATCACCGTGCTCTCCATGCGCAACAAGGCCAACCGCCTGGAGGAGCTCTTTGTCTCCCTGGTGGAGAACGGACGTCAGGAGGCCCAGGCATGAGTCACCCCTACTGGATCGCCTTCACCTCCCTGGTGCGCAAGGAGATCAACCGCTTTACCCGGATCTGGGTGCAGACCCTGGTGCCGCCGGCGATCACCATGACCCTCTACTTCCTGATCTTCGGCAACCTCATCGGCAGCCGCATCGGCCAGATGGGAGGCTTCAGCTACATGGAGTTCATCATGCCCGGCCTCATCATGATGTCGGTGATCACCAACTCCTACGCCAACGTCGCTAGCTCCTTCTTCAGCGCCAAGTTCCAGCGCAACATCGAGGAGCTGCTGGTGGCCCCGGTGCCCAATGTGCTGATCATCCTCGGCTACGTGGCCGGCGGCGTGTCCCGCGGCCTCTGCGTCGGCGCCATCGTCACCGTGGTGGCCCTGGGCTTTGTCGACCTGCAGATCCACAACCTGCCGGTGCTGATCATCACCCTGCTGATGACCTCCGTGGTGTTCGCCCTGGGGGGGCTCATCAACGCGGTGTTCGCCAAAACCTTCGACGACATCAGCATCATCCCCACCTTCGTGCTGACGCCGCTGACCTACCTGGGCGGGGTGTTCTACTCCATCAGCCTGTTGCCGGATTTCTGGCAGGGGGTGTCCCAGCTCAACCCGGTGGTCTACACCATCAACGCCTTCCGCTACGGCTTCCTGGGGGTCAGTGACGTCTCCCTGGGGATGTCCCTGGGGGTGCTGGCGGCCTTTATCGCCGTGCTGTTCGCCGTGGCCTACCGCCTGGTGGACAAGGGCATCGGGCTGCGCAGCTGATGGGCAACTCACGCATCATCGAGTCCAACCAGACCGGGCTGCACGACAACCTGGAGAGCACCGTCCGGCGCCACCTGGCGCACCCCTTCCGGGCCCCCTACGCCGACCACAGCCTGGCGCTGTTTGATGCGCTCAAGGCCTGGAAGGAGGCGGACGGCCGCCCCCTGGTGCTGGACTCCTGCTGCGGGGTGGGGGAGAGCACCGCCAACCTGGCCCGCCGCCATCCGGAGGCGATCGTGCTGGGGCTGGACAAGTCGGCGGCCCGGGTGGAGAAGCACGACCACTACAAGGCGGAGTCGGACAACTACCGGGTGGTGCGGGGCAACCTCAACGACCTGTGGCGGCTGATGGTGGCAGACGGCTGGGCGCCGACCCACCACTACCTGCTCTACCCCAACCCCTGGCCCAAGTCGTCCCACCTGCAGCGGCGCTGGCACGGTGGCCCCCTGTTCCCCTCCCTGCTGGCGCTGGGGGGGCAACTGGAGCTGCGCTCCAACTGGCGGCTCTACCTGGAGGAGTTCCAGGCGGCCCTGGCCCTGGCCGGGCATAAGGGGGAGTTCGCGCCTTTGCCGGACGCCGCGCCCCTGACCCCTTTTGAGCGCAAATACGGCGAATCGGGCCAGCCGCTGCATCGTCTGGTGTGCGATCTCACTAAAAAGTCGTGATTTTTCCCGGTTTCGGCTAAGCTGGCATTGGCAAGGCCATGATCCCTAAGCCCTTTTTTCTTGGCACGATTCTGGCCTAAGCAATGACTGGAACGCCGTATCCATCGGGAGAGAGTCATGACTAGGGGACAGCACAAATGGGCCATCATCCTGCTCGGGATGGGGCTGGTGATGGCCAGCCACGGAGCCCTGTGGTACGCGGTAAGCTAGCCAGCGTCCCCCCTTTCGGTTGACTACACTCATCCATTCCGGCCACGCATTTTGGTGGCTTGTCTGAGGTTTGGGGGTGTGTCTTGGGGGGAAAAGCCGGCCTGTTGATCATCCTGCTGGCGGGAGTGTTGAGCGCTCCCGTTCACGCCGAGCAGTGGCGCCACCAGATCCGCCTGGGGGGCTGGTCCTATCACCTGGAGGACGAGCCTTTCGAGGACTCTCCCGCCTACAACGAAAACCACAAAGGGATCGGTTACTACTACCGCATCAACCAGTGCCACGGCAGCGCCAGCTGGTACTGCCAGGTGGGCGTGAGCTACCTCAGAGACAGCTTCGACAACGACATGGGCACCCTCACCTGGAGCTGGAACTACCCCTTCAACGACTACATCGCCGGCGGCATCGTGCTGGGGGTGGCCAACCGCACCGTGGCGGAGTACCAGGACGAGGTCTTCCAGGGCACCGATCGCAAGTGGTTGCCGGTGGTGGCCCCCAAGCTGGAGTTCAGCTACGGCCGCTTTTCCGTCGGTTTCGCCATCTTCCCCCAGGTGGACTACCTGGAGGAGAACGGCAGCCGGGAGTACAAGATTGGCAAGCCCACCCTGTTCTGGGATATCGCCATCGCGTTCTAAGCTCAGTTTACCCGGTGGCCGATGTTCAGTTCGGCGCACAAAAAAGGCCCCATTACGGGGCCTTTTTCTTAGCAAGCGGAGGTCAGGCCGCCTGGGTGGGGATGACGTTGGCGGTGCCCTTGATGTCGTTGGTCTCGTTCAGGTAGACCAGCTGGGGCTTGTGGTCCTTGGCGGCCTCTTCGTCCATCACCATGTAGGCGCAGATGATCACCCGGTCCTTGGGGCTGGCCTTGTGGGCGGCGGCGCCGTTGACGGAGATGATCTTGGAGCCCCGCTCGCCGCTGATGGCGTAGGTGCTGAAGCGCTCACCGTTGTCGATGTTGTAGATCTCGATCTTCTCGTACTCCAGGATCCCGGCGGCATCCAGCAGATCCTGATCGATGGCGCAGGAACCTTCGTATTCCAGCTCGGCGTGGGTAACCCGGGCCTGGTGCAGTTTCCCCTTCAGCATGATGCGTTGCATAGGCGGTGACTTCCTGTTGTGTGAGTTGTGTCGCATTTGTGAAACGCCGGATTATGACCAAATCAGTGCGGCAGATCCACCTGCAGATTGTCGATGAGTCGGGCCCTGCCCAGCTGGGCCGCCGCCAGGATCACCAGCTCGGTGTCACCGGGTTGGGCCGGGGCCAGGGTATGGGCCTGACAGATACGGAAAAAGTCCGGTTCGAAGCCCCGGTCGGCCAGGCGCTGCTCGGCCTGCTGCTCCAGCTCGGCCCGCTGCTCGAGCCCCAGCTCCGGGATCGCCTGGGCGGTGATGTCCAGGGTGCGCTTGAGCTCGGGGGCGAGCGAGCGCTCACTTTTGGTGAGGTAACCGTTGCGGGAGCTCATCGCCAGGCCGTCGGCCTCGCGCACCGTGGGGATGCCAATCACCTCCACCGGCATGTTGAGGTCGCGCACCATGGCGCGGATCACCGCCAACTGCTGGTAATCCTTCTGGCCGAAGCAGGCGATGTCCGGCTGCACCAGGTTGAACAGCTTGCAGACGATGGTGGTGACGCCGCGAAAGTGGCCGGGACGGCTGGCCCCGCAGTGCAGATCCGACAGCCCGGGCACCTCGACGTAGGTTTGTTGACCCAGGCCGGCGGGGTAGAGCAGGCTCACCTCGGGGGTGAACAGCAGATCGCAGCCGGCGTCGAACAACCGGGTCTTGTCGGCGTCCAGGGTGCGGGGGTAGGCGTCCAGGTCTTCGCCGGCGCCGAACTGCATCGGGTTGACGAAGATGCTGGCCACCACCCGGTCCGCCCGGGCCCGGGCCTGGTGCACCAGCTCGATGTGACCATCGTGCAGGTTGCCCATGGTGGGCACGAAGGCCACCCGTTCGCCGGCCAGGCGCCACTGGTTCACCAGCTGATGCAGGCGATGGGGATCGGACAGGGTTTGCATAACGACTCCTAGGCCAACCGGGCTCAGTTAAAGCTGTGTTCCGGACCGGGGAAGCGGCCGTGGGCCACCTCTTCGACGTAGGCCGCCACCGCTGCCTGGATGTTGCCGGTGGCGGTGAGGTAGTTCTTGGCGAACTTGGGGATGTAGCCGGAGGTGATCCCCAGCAGATCGTGCATCACCAGGATCTGGCCGTCGGTGTGGGGGCCGGCCCCGATGCCGATCACCGGGATGGTCAGCGCCTGGCTGATGGTGCGGGCCAGCTCGGTGGGCACGCACTCCAGCACCAGCAGCGCCGCACCGGCTTCCTGCAGACGCAGGGCCTGGTCGAGTATCGCCTGGCCGGCCTCCTCGGAGCGCCCCTGCACCTTGAAGCCGCCAAATACGTGCACCGACTGGGGGGTGAGGCCCAGGTGGGCGCACACCGGCACGCTGCGCTGGGTCAGACCGCGCACCGTCTCCAGCAGCCAGTCGCCCCCCTCCAGCTTGACCATCTGGGCGCCGGCGCGCATCAGGGTGGCGGCGTTGGCGTAGGCCTGCTCCGGGGTGGCGTAGCTCATAAAGGGCATGTCGGCGATCACCAGGGCGCTGGGGGCACCGGTGTGGACGGCGCGGGTGTGGTAGGCGATCTCCTCCACGCTCACCTTGAGGGTGTCCTCGTCCCCCTTAAGCACCATGCCCAGGCTGTCGCCGATGAGCAGCACCGGCACGCCCTGCTCGGCAAAGGCGGCGGCGAAGCTGGCGTCGTAGGCGGTCAGCGCGGCGAACTTATGGCCCTCGCGCTTGTACTTGGCCAGGGTGGACGTGGTGATCTTATCCATAGTGTTGAAGCTCTACTGCCCAAAGAGATGCCGTTATATGACAACTGGCAGGGGGATTCAACGTTCAAGGTTGCAAACGCAGGGCAAAATTGTGTCGCGGGGGTTACGACGGGGCGTTACAGCCGAAACAGCGGCTGGGGCGGGCACTGGGCCAGCAGGGTGGTGAGCTGACGGCCGTCCGGCAGCACCAGATCCGGGGCCAGCTCGAACAGGGGGATCAGCACGAAGGCCCGCTCAGCCAGCCCGTAGTGGGGCAGGGTGAGCCGTTCGCTTTCAAAGGCTTGGTCGCCGTAGATCAGCAGATCGAGATCCAGGGTGCGGGCCCCCCAGCGCAGCTCGCGCTCGCGGCCCTGGGCGTTCTCAATGCCCTGCAGGGCGTCGAGCAGGGCCAGGGGCGCCAGGGCGGTGTCCAGGGCGGCCACCGCGTTGAGGTACTCCGGCTGGTCCATCCCCGCCATGGGCGGGCTGCGATAGAGGCTGGAGTGGGCCACCAGGGTGGTGTCCGGCAGCTGCGCCAGGGCGTCGAACGCCTGGCGCAGTTGGTTCTGGGGGTCGTGCAGGTTGCTGCCCAGGGCAACGAAGGCGCGGCTCACTGGGCGGCCTTGGCCTGGGGCTTGCGACGGCGGGGGCGACGGCGACGGCGGTTGCCGTCACTGCCCAGGGCGCGCACCATCTGGCGGCGGCCCTGGTCGTCGGTGTCCTGGAACTGGGTCCACCAGCGGGCCAGCTCCACCAGCTCGCCGCCCTCGGCCTCGGCCCGCAGCAGCAGGAAGTCGTAGGCGGCGCGGAAGCGGGGGTGTTCGTAGAGGCGGAATGCCCGGCTGCCGGAGCGCTTCTCCAGGCGGCCCTGCAGCTGCCAGATCTCCATCGCCGGGGTGGTGAAGCGCCGCGGCAGGGAGACGGTCTTGCTCTGTTTGCTGATGGCGTCGCCGGCAGCGGCGGTGAGGGCGTCGTATTCCGCCATCCCCTTGTCCCGCTTCTTGGCGGCCAGCTCCTCCACCACGTACCACAGCATGGCGGCGTAGATGAAGGCGGGGGTCACCGGCTTGTCCGCCGCCACCCGTTGATCGGTGTTCTTCATCATCGCTTCGATGAGTGCCAGGGCCTTGCCGCTGTCGTCCCGCTCCAGCAGCTTGGCCTGCATCGGGTACATGGGGGCGAAGAGGCCGTACTCGCGCATCAGGCGGAAGTTGTCCAGCGCCTTGCCCGCCAGGAACAGCTTGAGGGACTCCTCGAACAGCCGGGCCGGCGGGATGTCCGACAGCAGCTCGCCCAGCTTGTGGATCGGCTGACCGGTGGCCTTGTCGATGGAGAACTCCAGCTTGGTGGCGAAGCGCACCGCCCGCAGCATCCGCACCGGATCTTCCCGGTAGCGGGTCTCGGGATCGCCAATCAGGCGCAGGCGACGGGCCTTGAGATCCGCCATGCCACCGAAGTAGTCCCGCACGCTGTAGTCGGAGATGTCGTAGTAGAGGCCGTTGACGGTGAAGTCGCGACGCTCGGCGTCCTCGTCGATGGAGCCGTAGACGTTGTCCCGCAGCAGTCGACCGCTGTCGTCCTGGCGGCTGTGCTTGTCGCTGGTCTCCACGTGGTGGCCCCGCAGGGTTGCCACCTCGATGATGTCACGGCCAAACAGGATGTGGGCCAGGCGGAACCGGCGCCCCACCAGGCGGCAGTTGCGGAACAGCTTGCGGATCTGCTCCGGGGTGGCGTTGGTGGCCACGTCGAAATCTTTGGGCTGGTGGTGCAGCAGCAGGTCGCGCACACCGCCGCCCACCAGGTAGGCCTCGTAGCCCGCCTTATTCAGCCGGTACAGCACCTTGAGGGCATTGTCGCTGATGTCGTTGCGGGAGATGCGGTGGGCTTTGCGAGGGATGACCTCAAGCGTGGGCTTGAGCTCAGCCGCGCTGGAACGGCCGCCGATCAGGCGTTTGGCCATTGTCGTCAGGCGCTTAAGAATGGGACACCTCGTCGTGTTCGCTGTGGGCGCACCGGCTCCGGGCGGAGCGGTCGGATTATGGCGCGCCATGATATACCAAGGTTGATTAAATGATAAGCCGTTAAAGCGGCGCTGGCAGACTCCGTTGCCGGGAAATCGCCTCGAGTCGGAATCCAGACACCGCCTGTTCGAGCAGCGCCTGGGGGGGCAGGTCGGCCCAATCGGGGTCGGAGGTCTGGCCCAGAAAGCGCAGCGCCCGCAGCAGGTTGGCGCTGGGGGTGGCGTCGTCCAGGGCCGGGGCGTGGTTCTGTTTGGAGAGCTTGTTGCCGTCCGCCCACACCGCCAGGGGCAGGTGCAGGTAGGTTGGCGGCGCCCAGCCGAGCTGACCGAACAGGGTCAACTGGCGCACCGTGGCCTCCAGCAGGTCGTTGCCCCGTACCACCTCGGTGATCCCCTGGTCGTGATCGTCCACCACCACCGCCAGCTGGTAGGCGTAGAGGCCGTCCCGGCGCTTGAGGATGAAATCCTCGCCGGCGAAGGGGGCGTCGGTGTCGATGGGGCCGAGCAAAGCGTCGTCGAAATGCTGGACCGCCAATCGGTTGTGCAGACGCAGGGCCACCGGGCCCTCAGAGGGCGGTGTCTGGCGGCAGTGGCCATCGTAGAGGCCACCGACGGACTTGATGCGCTTGCGGGTACAGTTGCAGGGGTAGCTTTGGCCCTGCTTAGCCAGGCGATCCAGGATGGCGTCGTAGCGCTCGGCGCGCTGGCTCTGGAAGAGCACCTCGCCGTCCCAGTGCAGGCCGTGGGCCGTCAGGGTGCGCAGGATGCGGTCCGCGGCGCCGGGCATCTCCCGGGGCGGATCGATGTCCTCCATCCGCACCAGCCACTGGCCGTCCTGGGCGCGGGCGCGCAGGTAGCTGCCGACGGCGGCGATCAGGGAGCCAAAGTGGAGCGGGCCGGAGGGGGAGGGCGCAAAGCGCCCGATGTAGGAAGAGCTCATACCAACAAAAACGGGAGGCTGTGCCTCCCGTTGTCAGTCTGGTTTAACCAACCAGCTGTTTTTCCTTGATCTCGGCCAGCGTCTTGCAGTCGATGCAGAGGTCCGCGGTGGGACGCGCTTCCAGGCGGCGGATGCCGATTTCGACACCGCAGGAGTCGCAGAAGCCGAAGTCGTCTTCCTGGACCTTGATCAGCGTCTTCTCGATCTTCTTGATCAGCTTACGCTCACGGTCGCGGGTGCGCAGCTCGAGGCTGAACTCCTCTTCCTGGGCGGCGCGGTCCACAGGATCCGGGAAGTTGGCGGCTTCGTCCTGCATGTGGTGCACGGTGCGGTCCACTTCTTCACGCAGCTGGTTGCGCCAGGCTTCGAGGATGGTCTTGAAGTGAGCCAGCTGCTTCTCGTTCATGTACTCCTCACCAGGCTCTTCCCGGTAAGGTTCCACGTTGGCGTAGGCCAATACACCTATCTTTTTCGCTTTGCCCTGCGGCATTAGGCGTCTCCTGTTACTCTGTCAAACGAGAGGCGATCCTCAGAATGGGGCGCTATCTATATCAGATGGATCCCGTTTGCGCAATTCCCTGCGAGCCATATTGCTAACTAGGACCGGTCGACAGTGCGATATATCACTCTTTATGTTGGCGGCCAAGTTTAGCAGTTGTTTTCTAAAGGTTGACGTTTAGGGGCCGGCTGGGGCGGATCCCCGTCTCGTCGATGTCACAGCCCAGGGCCAGGATCTCCACCCCGGCCGCCACCGCCTCACGGCACAACCGGGCGTACTCCGGATCGATGTGCTGCGCCGGGCTGACTCGCTCAATCCCGGTATGGGCCACCATAAACAGCAGTACGGCCCGGTGGCCCTGTTGGACCATCTCCATCAGCTCCCGCAGGTGCTTCTGGCCTCTTGTGGTGACCGCGTCGGGGAAATGGCCCTGACCCTGGTCGCCGAGCAAAGTGACATTTTTTACTTCGATATAGCAACTTATCAGATCATTCCCGGTGAGCAAGAGGTCGATGCGGCTGTTTTCGCTGCCGTACTTCACCTCCCGTCGGATCTCGGCGTCGGCGGCCAGGCTGGGCAGCAGGCCGGCGCGGATCCCCGCCTCCGCCAGGGCGTTGGCCCGACCGGTGTTGACGCTGATGCGATGGCCCTGGTCGTTCTCCACCAGCTCCCAGGTGCAGGGGTACTTGCGCTTGGGGTTGCCGGAGTCGGAATACCACACCCGCCAGCCGGGCTCGGCGCAGCCGGTCATGGCGCCGGTGTTGGGGCAGTGCAGGGTGGTCTCGCTGCCGTCCTCCAGGCGCACGTCGGCCAGGAAGCGCTTGTAGCGTTTGATCAGGGTGGCGGATTGCAGGGGGGGCGAAAACTTCATGGGGCTCCGTGACTTTTTGGCCGGGCAAACGCCGCCCGGCGGATCCTCTGGTACACTGTGGCCCACATTAATACGAAGAAGAAAAGGACATCGTCAATGACTGATCGCATTAAGGTGGTGCTGGATACTGAGGCGGCCCCCACCGCCTGGGGCAACGCCAAGGTGAGTTTCGACGGCGACACCGCCCGCATCCACCTGGGTGAAGGCGATCTGTTCCGCCAGGTGCAGGCCGCGGCCCGCCAGATCACCAACCAGGGGATCCGCCAGGTCGCCCTGACCGGTGAGGAGTGGAACCCCATCCTGCAGTGGCGCTTCGCCTGCGGCTTCGGCACCGCCAAGGAGGCCGGCGAGATCCAGTGGGCCTCCCACGCTGACCAGCTGGACGCCCAGCGCCAGGCCCAGGCCTTCCTGAAGGATCTGACCAACGCCACTCCGGAGGCCCTGAGCCCCGAGGTGCTGGCGGACGAGGTGGCCGAGCGCCTATCCGGCCTGGCCCCCGAGCACATCACCACCCGTCAGATCGTCGGTGACGCCCTGCTGGCCGCCGGCTGGGTGGGGATCCACGCCGTCGGCCGCGGTTCCGAGCGTCCACCGGTGCTGCTGGAGCTGGACTACAACCCCACCGGTGACCACGACGCCCCGGTGAGCGTGGCCCTGGTGGGCAAGGGGATCACCTTCGACTCCGGCGGCTACAGCATCAAGCCCAGCGCCGGCATGGTGGCGATGAAGTGCGACATGGGGGGCGCGGCCACGGTGTCTGCGGCCCTCAAGCTGGCCATCGCCCGCGGCCTGGATAAGCGGGTCAAGCTGTTCCTCTGCTGCGCCGAGAACCTGATCTCCGGCCACGCCTACAAGCTGGGGGACATCCTCCATTACAAGAACGGCACCAGCGTGGAGATCGTCAACACCGACGCCGAAGGGCGCCTGGTGCTGGCCGATGGCCTGATGGCCGCCAACGAGGCCGGGGCGGAGCGGATCATCGACGCCGCCACCCTGACCGGCGCCGCGGTGGCCGCCCTGGGATCGGACTACAACGCCCTGTTCAGCCTGGATGACGAGGCCGCCGAGGACGCCCTGGACGCCGCCGCCGAGGTGGACGAGGGGCTGTGGCGCCTGCCGCTGGAGCCCTTCCACGCCGACAAGTGCCCCTCCGCCTTTGCCGACACCGCCAACAGCCGGGCGGTCAAGGGCGGCGGCGCCGGTGGCGCCTCCAACGCCGCGGGCTTTTTGAGCCGCTTCGCCGGCACTCCGCCCAAGGGCTGGCTGCACCTCGACCTGGCCGGCAGCTACGCCGACAGCGCCGATGGCATGAACGCCGAAGGCGCCACGGGCCTGGGGATGCTGACCATCGCCAACCTGCTGCTTAAAGCCTGACGTCAGTCCGGCGTCCAACGTCCCGCGGTGAGTCCGCTGGACAGATAAAGCCCCCGATTTGGGGGCTTTTCGTGTTTTGGAAGGCCTCTAGGGCGGCGAGACTCAGCCGATCTGGGTCATCTCGTTAACGGTGAACTGCTCCACAGCGCCCTCGGTGGCGGCCAGGTAGTCCTTGAGGTGCTGGTTGGCCATGTGGTCCTGCCACAGCGCGCGGCTGGTCCAGTTCTCGAAGAACAGGAAGTGGGCCGGGTTGTCGTTGTCCTGGTGCAGATCGTACTGGACGCAGCCGGCTTCGGCGCGGGTGGGGTCGATGAGCTTCTGCAGCTCGGCTTTCACCAGGTCGATGCGGTCGGCTTTGGCAATGATGTTGGCCACGATGGTCAGGTTCGCCATGGGTGTCTCCTCACGAGTGAATGTCGGTTAACGGGGACACAGATTAGACGTTGTTAGCCCGGCCGGAAACGCCATAATGGAAGAATCATTTTCCAAAATTGGTGGACAATATGCAGTTGGAGGATCTCCAGGTGGTGCTCAAGGTGGCGGAGTGTCGCAGCATCACCGCCGCCGCCGTCAGCCTGGATCTGCGCACCGGCACCGCCAGTGCGGCGGTCAAACGGGTGGAGGCCGCTTTGGGGGCGGAGCTCTTTATCCGCACCACCCGGCAGCTGCGCCTCTCCAAGGCGGGGGAGCGCTACCTGCCCCAGTGCGAGCAGGCGCTGCGTCTGCTGGCCCAGGCCCGGCAGACCATGCGGGAGGAGCTGGACGTGGTGGATGGCGAGCTGCGCCTGGCGCTCAGCTCGGACCTGGGGCGCAACCGGGTGGCCAGTTGGCTCGATGCGGTGATGGCCGAGCACCCCAACCTCTCCCTGCGGGCCCACTTCAGTGACAGCAAGGTGGATTTCTACCGGGATGGGGTGGACATGGCGCTGCGTTACGGCGCCCCCAACGACGCCAGCCTCTACGGCTTCAAACTCTGTGACGTGCCCCGGCTGCTCTGCGCCAGCCCCGATTACCTCGAGGCCCACGGCACCCCCACCACCCCGGAGCAGCTGGCCAGCCACAATGGCCTGCTTTACCAGCTCTACGACCGGCTCAACGATCTCTGGGAGTTCCAGCACGGGGGCAGCACCCATCGGGTGCGGATGCGCAGCAACCGGGCCGCCAACGACGGCGATCTGGTGCGTCGCTGGTGCGTGGCGGGCCACGGCCTGGCGGTGAAATCCTGCCTGGATCTGGCCGAGGATCTGCTGGCGGGGCGCCTGGTACCCCTGATGCCGGACTACCGGCCCAAGGGCACCGAGCTGTGGCTGGTGTTTCCCAGCCGTCACTCCATCACCCCCGCCGCCCGGCTGCTGCGGGACGCCTTCCAGGCCCGCTGTCAGCAGACCCTGGCCCAGCTTAAAGCGCGGAACCTGCTGCCGGACTGAGCTGCCCCGCCTTCAGGGGCACAGGGGCAGATCGGGGGCGGCGGCGCGAAAGCGCAGCTCACTGCGTTGCTGGGCGCCGTCGTGCGGGTGGGTGACCGACAGTCCGGGGCCGGCGGTGGTGTGCCAGGTGGCCTCCCGAACCCAATGCTCGATGGGCTCCGCCTGGTAGCAGCCTTGGGCCGCCAGGTAGCGGTAGCCGGTGGCCTCTGGCAGCGAGACCTGCCAGTAGTCGAAGTGGGCCAGGGGCGAGAGCACCTCGTAGAGGCCGTTATAGGCGTTCAGGGTGTCGCAGGGCGGGAAGAGCCCCTGGGGATCCTGTTCGGTTCGCACAAAGACGCCTTCGACCGGCTCGCCGTCCGGGCCGGAGTATTCCAGCTGGACGCGCTCCTCCTGCTGCGGATCACCGATAAGGATGAAATCTTCTGTGGTGACGCTGTCGAGGCTGCACAGGTGGCCGCCGCTGAACCGTTGCAGGTGGAGCTGACGACCGCCGTCGCTGAAGTGGACAAAGTTGGGGCGCTCGGCGCCCTCCTGGAGCCAGTACTGCACCGTCGGCGGGGTCGGATCCGCGGCCTGGTCGCTGCCGCAGGCGGTCAGCAGCAGGGCCCCGGCGAGGGCCAGAGTGAAGCGGGGGAGGGTGAGGCGTGGGGTGATCATTGGGCCTCCTCCGGGCTCAGGTTCTGGATGGCGTCACAGGGGGCACCGCTGGGCAGGGTGCAGGCGGGCTCGTAGGGGGAGAGGCACTGGTCCCACTGATCCGTCAGGGCGCAAAACTGCTCGCTCATCCGGTAGGCCATCTGTTCGGTCTCCTCGCACAGGGCCGCCGGAGCCTGGCCCCCCTGGCCGCAGTGGCGGGGATGGAACACGCGCACCATCGTCTCCCAGCGAGAGGCGTTCTCCCGGGCGGGACGGTAATCCAGGTACTGGTCCCAGTAGCTGTGCTGTTGGGCGGTCCCTTCGACCTGGAAGTAGTGGCTGTTGGCCTGGGTCAGCAGCGCATCGCCGCTCAGCGCGCCGCCATTGCCCTTGAGAAAGTGGTAGAGCCCCTCCAGGGTGGGTTCGCTCATGGGGCCGTTGACGCCCAGGCGCAGCATCTGCACCTCGAAGCGGTAGCCGGGGTTGTCGTTGACCAGGGCCCGGATCGCCTCGGCGCTGTCGCTGGCCAGGGCACTGAGGATCGCCTGGCGCAGGGCACGGCGCTCGTCCCGGCTGTGGCTGTCGGACAGCACATTGAGGGAGTAGTACCAGGCGTAGCCCTGCTGCACGCTGTGGATGTGGGCATCGCCACAGGCGCTGCGGAAGTTGAGCTTACTGGCCTCGGAGTCGTGGGCCGCCCAACGCACCGCGCTGTCGTGCATCCGGGTGAAGGTGGCGTTGCCCCATTGCTCGGTGCGCTGGGCACGGTACCCCACCACCGAGGTGCCCTCTTGGATCGCCTCGATGCCGTAGGCGAACTGGCGCACCCGGGTTGCTTGCGCCTCATGGCCCTGGACGCTGTCCTCCAAAGTGCCGGCCAAAGCGGCGGCATTGGTGGGGTACAGGCTGCCCAGGGTGCCGCCGTTGTTGGGCAGCAGCACCAGATCGGTGTCGGTGATGCAGCGCAGCAGCGGATCGCCGGAAACCCGATTGAGCCCCCGGCCAATGAGGTCTTTCGGGTCGCCATTGGGGCCGCGATCGGCAAACACCTGCTTGAGCTCCTCGGCGGTGAGGATCTCGGTCAGGCCTTTTTCGGTCAGATCCACCGCGCTGGCGGACAGGGGCAGGCTGGCGGCCAACAGGCTGGCCGTCGCAAACAGAAGGGTGCGCATAGGGAAGGGTCCGGGATAAGGGACGCGCAGTCTAAAAAATTACGCCTTTGAGTGCATTGTGAGCGTTCACGCTTTTGAATGGCGGTCGGTGGCGGGATCACAAAACCGCGCAGTGGCGGTATCGGCTCAGGTGACGGAGCTCAGATGGGGCCCCCAGCGCTTAACGCTCTGGTAGCTGACCCCCTTGCCCTCGAACACCGAGACCATCAGGTCCACCTCGCGGACGCTAAAGCTGATGGGGGCAATCTCGGGCAGGTCCCCCTCCAGGCGCTCCACCCCGCGAAACAGCGACACATGGGGGCGGAAACCGCGCTGGCTCTGGTGCAGTTGGTGGCCGCTGGCGTCCTGGCGCAGGGCGTTGGCCAACTCCGCCAGGGCGATGGGGGTTTGCTTGGCGGTCAGGCAGACCACCCCGGAGCGCGGCCAGTAGGCCAGGCCATCCAGGGTCAGGCTCACCTCGGGCACCGACAGGGCCTGCCAGCGCTGCAGCAGGGCCAGGCGCTGGCCCTGGGTCACCGGGCCGAGAAAAGCCAGGGTCAGGTGGAAGTTGGCCGCGGGGACCACTCGGGCACGGCCACCCAGGGTGACGCCCAGTTGGGCCTGCAGCCGGATCAGCTCCAGCTGGGTAATGCGGTCCAGGGGGACGGAGAAAAACATCCGCTCCGCCATAGAGGCCTCCTTGTGCTGCGATGACGTTCCCGGCCCAAACTTGGCCTGCCCGGGGGTGGGCAGTACACTAGGGCCCCGATTATCCCCCCCACGTTTTGAGAGAGTCTCGGAGTTGTCGACACTGCCAGTCCAGGATCTGTTCCCCAGCATCCGTGAAAAACTCACCGGACACAATCAGTTGATCCTGCGCGCCCCCACGGGTGCGGGGAAGTCCACCGCCCTGCCGCTGGCGCTGCTTTCCTGGCCCGAGGTGCAGGGCAAGATCCTGCTGCTGGAGCCCCGGCGCCTGGCGGCGCGGATGATCGCCCGCTACCTGGCCAAGCAGCTGGGGGAGCGGGTGGGTCAGCAAGTGGGCCTGCGGGTGCGCGGCGAAACCCAGGTGAGTCGCGAGACCCGGCTGGAGGTGGTGACCGAGGGGGTGCTGACCCGGCTGATCCAGGCGGACCCGGAGCTGACCGGCGTCGGCCTGATCCTGTTTGACGAGGTGCACGAGCGCCACCTGGCCACGGATCTGGCCCTGGCCCTGGCGCTGGAGGTGCAGGGAGGCCTGCGGGACGATCTCACCCTGATGCTGATGTCCGCCACCTTGCAGGGCCAGCCCCTGGCCCAGCTGATGCCGGAGGCGGCCTACCTGGAGAGTGAGGGGCGCAGCTTCCCGGTGTCGCTGGAGTACGCCCCGGTGCCCCAGGGCCAACCCTGGCTGGGCGCCCTGGTGGCCCAGGTGATCCGATTGCTGGCCAGCCGGGAGGGCAACCTTTTGGTGTTCCTGCCCGGCATGGGGGAGATCCGCGCGGCCCAGGCCCAGCTGGCGGAGCGGGTGGGGCCCGAGGTGGATCTCTGTCCCCTCTACGGCCAGCTGAGCCCCGCCGAGCAGGACCGGGCGGTGGCGGTGCCCGAGACCGGGCGGCGCAAGGTGGTGCTGGCCACCAACCTGGCGGAGTCGAGCCTGACCATCGACGGGATCTCCGTGGTGGTGGACGCCGGCTACCAGCGTCGGGCCAGCCTCAACCTGCGCACCGGCCAGACCCGTCTGGAGCTGGCCCGGATCAGCCAATCCTCCGCCGCCCAGCGCGCCGGCCGGGCCGGGCGCCTGATGCCGGGTCACTGCGTGCGGCTGTGGAGCGAGGCGATGCAGCAGGGGCTGGCGGAGTCGGAGGTGCCGGAGATCCAGCGCGCCGATCTGCTGAGCCTGGTGCTGGAGCTGGCGGCCTGGGGCAGCACCGAGGTGAGCGAGCTGGCCTGGCTGAGCCCACCGCCGGAGGGCGCCGTCCAGCGGGCCCGACAACTGCTTCGGCAGCTGGAGCTGGTGGCCGAGGATGGGCGCATCACGGCGCTGGGTCAGCGGGTGCACGCCCTGGGGGCGGATCCCCGGCTGGGCCACATGCTGGTCAAGGCGGCGGAGCTGGAACGCGCTGACGGCGAGGCGGGCACCTTACGCCTGGCCTGCGAACTGGCGGCGCTGCTGGAGGAGGGGGACCCGCTGCGGGGCAAAGACCTCGGCGCCGATCTGGGCCGTCGCCTGGAAGCGGCGCGACGGGGGCGACACAAGCAGATGGCGGACAAGTGGTGGCGCCAGCTTAAGGGCGGTCACGCCGAGCGCAGCGCTCACCACAGCGAGGCCGGCTGGCTGCTGGCCCTGGCGTTCCCCGACCGCATCGCCCAGAACCGTGGCGGCAGCGGCCACCGCTTCGTGCTGGCCAACGGCGCGGGGGCCTTGCTGGAGGAGGCGGATCCCCTCTGCGCCGCCCCCTACCTGGTGGTGGCGAGCCTGAACGAGCGGGCCGGCCAGGGGGACGCTCGCATCCACCTGGCGGCGGAGCTGGACCTGGCGGCGCTGGAGCGCGTTCAGCCCCAGCTGTTCCAGACGGCCCGCCACGCCGGACTGGACGCCAAAAGCGGCGCCCTCAAGGCGGAGCGCCAGACCCGGGTGGGCGCCCTGGTGGTGGCCCGGGCACGGCTGTCGGATCTCACCGACGAGGATTACCGCGATGCCCTGCTGGGGGAGGTGGCCCGCCGGGGGCTCCAGAGCCTGCCCTGGAGCGATCGTGCCCGGGCGCTTCAGGCCCGTGTGGCCCTGGCCCGGCGCCACCTGAGTGACAGCCCCTGGCCGGATCTGGGCGACGAGCCCCTGCGGGCCACCCTGGCGGACTGGCTCGGGCCCTACCTCAATGGCCTGACCAAGTTTGGCCAGCTGGCCAAGCTGGATCTCTACCAGATCCTGCTGGATTTGGTGCCCTGGGAGCAGCAGGGGCTGCTTAATCGGGAGCTGCCGGAGAGCCTGACGGTGCCCACCGGCAGCCGCCTGGCGTTGCATTACCACGACGACGGGGTCAAGCTGGCCGTTCGCGTGCAGGAGATCTACGGCCAGAGCGACACCCCGCGCCTGGCCCGGGGGGCCCTGCCGGTGACCCTGGAGCTGCTCTCCCCGGCCCGCCGCCCCATCCAGATCACCCAGGATCTGGCCGCCTTCTGGCAGGGGGCCTGGAGCGAGGTGAAAAAAGAGATGCGGGGGCGCTATCCCAAGCACCTGTGGCCGGACGATCCGGCCAACACCCTGCCCACCCGCAAAACCAAGCGGCACCTGCCGCAGCAGAATTGACGACGACCCATGGCAAAGAAACCGACTTCCACCCGCGCCAAGCCCGCCAAGAAAGGGCCCAAGCGCAAGGCCGCCAAAGCGGCCCCCAGCCGACTGAAGCGCATCGCGCTGTTTGGCGCCAAAATCGCCCTGGTGGGGCTGGCGGTGGTGGCCCTCTATGGGATCTACCTGGACACCCAGATCGCCCTTAAATTCGAGGGCCAGCGCTGGTACCTGCCGGCCCAGGTGTTCGCCCGCCCCATGACCCTCTATCCGGGGGCACCGGTGACCCATAAGCAGCTCAAAGACGAGCTGGCCCTGCTGGGCTACCGCAACACCGGCAAGGCCGCCAACGAGGGCGAGTTTGCCGTGGCGGTGGGGCGCATCGAGATCTTCCGCCGCGCCTTCGACGGCCCCAATGGCCAGGAGCAGCCCATCCGGGTGATGGTGCACTTCAACGACAACCGGGTGACCCGCCTGGAGCGCTCCAGCGACGGCCGGGATCTGGGCTTTATGCAGCTCGAACCTTTGCTGCTGGATCGCATCCTCACCGGCAGCACCGAGGATCGCCTCTTTGTGCCCCGGGAGGGGATCCCCGAGTCCCTGGTGTCGGCGCTGCTGCGCACCGAGGACAACCAGTTCTACCAGCACCACGGTCTGTCCTTCAGCGGCATCGCCCGGGCGGCGCTGGTCAACCTGAAGGCGGGGCGCACCGTGCAGGGGGGCAGCACCCTGACCCAGCAGCTGGCCAAGAACTTCTTCCTCACCCGGGACCGCACCCTGGTGCGCAAGATCAACGAAGCCCTGATGGCGCTGATCATCGACTTCCGCTACAGCAAGGATGAGATCCTCGAGGCCTACCTCAACGAGGTCTACATGGGCCAGGACGGCAAGATCGCCGTGCACGGCGTGGGGCTGGCGGCCTGGCACTACTTCGGCACCCCCCTGGATGAGCTCAACCTGGCCCAGCAGGCCCTGCTGGTGGCGATGATCAAGGGCCCCAGCTACTACAACCCCTGGCGCTACCCGGAGCGGGCGCTGCAGCGGCGGGACCTGGTGCTCAAGCTGATGATCGAGGAGGGGCTGATCACCCCCCGGGAGTACAGCACCTACACCCAGATGGACCTGGCCCTGCGGGACCCCAACTGGCGCCAGCGCCACAAGCTGCCCGCCTTCCGCACCCTGATGCAGCGGGAGCTGGCCCAGCGCTTCGGCGACAACGTGCTCAACCAGTCCGGCCTCAAGGTCTACACCACCCTGGATCCCCTGGCCCAGCAGGCCGCCGAGAAGGCGGTGGCCGAGGGGATGAAGGCGATGATCCGCGACCGCGACGACGAACAGTTGCAGGCCGCCATGGTGGTGCTGGACCGCTACGAGGGCGGTGTGCTGGCGGTGGTGGGGGACAAGGACCCCGGCTTCCTCGGCTTCAACCGCGCCCTGGACGCCCGCCGGCCGGTGGGCTCGCTGCTCAAGCCCTTCGTGTTTGAGACCGCCCTGGAGGCGCCGGCGCAGTTCAGCCTGGCCACGCCCCTGGAGGATGAACCCATCAGCCTGAAATCCAGCGGCGGCCAGGTGTGGTCACCGCAGAACGTGGACAAGGCGTTCCGCGGCCAGGTGTCGCTGCTGGACAGCCTGGTGTACTCCTACAACGTGCCCACGGTGAACCTGGGGATGGCCATCGGCCTGGATCCGGTGATCGCCACCCTGCGCAAGGCCGGCTGGCCGGATCGCATCGCCGCCAACCCGGCGCTGCTGCTGGGCGCGCTGGAGGCCAGTCCGCTGCAGGTGGCCCAGCTCTACCAGACCCTGGCGGACGGCGGCCGCTACCGCCCGCTCTACGCCATCGGTCACGTGCTCAACAAGGAGGGCGAGCGCCTGGTGGAGCAGAAGCCGCAGTCCGAGCAGGTGCTGGGGGCCAACGCCACCTGGCTGACCAACTACGCCATGACCCAGGTGGTGACCAAGGGCACCGCCCGCCGTTTGGGCCAGCAGTTCCCCGGCACCGTGCTGGCGGGCAAGACCGGCACCACCACCGCCGGTCGGGACGCCTGGTACGCCGGCTTTGACGACCGCGACGTGGTGGTCAGCTGGGTGGGCCGGGACGACAACTCCGACGCCGGCCTGTACGGCAGCTCCGCCGCCCTGCCGCTCTACCAGCGCTACCTGGAAGCCCGGGAGCCGCTCTCCCTGGTGCTGACCCGCCCGGCGGGGATCGTCAACGGCCACTTCGAGGTGGCCTCAGGGGTGGCGGTGGCCTCCGATTGCCTGGGGGCCGCGGCGCTGCCGGCGGACCGGGCCAGCTGGCCCAGCCCGGACGGCTGCCAGGGGGGCGAGCGCAGTCGAAACTGGCTGGAGCGCCTGTTGGGCCTGTAAGCGAACGGATCTCGCTTTTTTGCGCAAAAGAGCATTGCTATTCACTGGATTTGAAATATTATGCAGCCCTTGATGACAACCCGGCCTCAGGTAACGCAGTATGAATGACGCCTCCCAAACCCAGACCGCCCAGGGCAGCGCGGCCCCGTCCCGCTGGCAGATGCCCGACACCCTGATCCTCATCTTCCTGGTGGGCCTGCTGGCCGCCGGCCTCACCTACCTGGTGCCCGCCGGCAGCTTCCAGACCGAGGAGATCCACTACCTGGTGGACGGCGCCGAGAAGAGCCGCACCGTCATCGATCCGGACTCCTTCCAGTACGCGGTGAACGACCAGGGCGAGGTGCAGTACAACCGGGTGAGCCTGTTCGAAGGGGGCGGCGGTGTTGGCCTGCTCAACTTCCCCTTCGAGGGCCTGGTGTCCGGCTCCAAGTGGGGCAGCGCCATCGGCGTCATCATGTTCATGCTGGTGATCGGCGGCGCCTTCGGCGTGGTGATGCGCACCGGCACCATCGACAACGGGATCCTGCGACTGATCGACAAGACCCGGGGTAACGAGGCGCTGTTCATCCCGGTGATGTTCAGCCTGTTCTCACTCGGCGGCGCCGTGTTCGGCATGGGGGAGGAGGCGGTGGCCTTCGCCATCATCATCGCCCCGCTGATGATCCGGCTGGGCTACGACGGCATCACCACGGTGATGGTCACCTACGTGGCCACCCAGGTGGGCTTCGCCGCCTCCTGGATGAACCCCTTCTCCGTGGCCGTGGCCCAGGGGGTGGCGGGGATCCCGGTACTCTCCGGTGCCGGCCTGCGGATCGGCCTCTGGGTGGGCTTCACCCTGGTGGGGATCGCCTTCACCATGTGGTACGCCCGTGGCGTCAAAGCCGAGCCCAGCCGCTCCTACAGCTTCCACTCCGATAAGCATTTCCGGGATCAGCCCCTGGGGGACGTGGCCACCAGCCGCTGGAACCTGGGAGACACCCTGGTGATGCTCACCGTGCTGGCCACCCTGGTGTGGGTGATCTGGGGCGTGGTGGCCAACGCCTGGTACATCCCGGAGATCGCCTCCCAGTTCTTCACCATGGGCCTGGTGGCGGGGATCATCGGCGTCGCCTTCCGCCTCAACGACATGACCATGAACGACGTGGCGGACGCCTTCAAGGACGGCGCCGGCATCATGCTGCCGGCGGCGCTGCTGGTGGGCTGTGCCAAGGGGATCCTGCTGCTGCTCGGTGGCGGCGACGCCAGCGAAGCCACGGTGCTCAACTCCATCCTCAACAGCGCCGCGGGGGCCATCGGTGGCATGCCCGAGGTGCTCTCCGCCTGGTTTATGCTGGCCTTCCAGTCGGTGTTCAACTTCTTCGTCACCTCCGGCTCCGGCCAGGCGGCCCTGACCATGCCGCTGATGGCGCCGCTGGCGGATCTGGTGGGCGTGTCCCGTCAGGTGGCGGTGCTGGCCTTCCAGCTGGGTGATGGCTTCACCAACGTCATCGTCCCCACCTCCGCCTCGCTGATGGCGACCCTGGGGGTGTGCCGGGTGGACTGGGGCGACTGGGCCCGTTTCGTCTGGCGCTTCGTGGTGCTGCTGTTTGCCCTCGCCAGCGTGGCGGTGATCGGCGCCCAGCTGATGGGCTACAGCTGAGCGGCCCGGCGCCGTTCGCCCACTATGCTAATGAGGCGGCCCCGCAGGGGGCCGCTTTGCTTTGATACGAGGCCGACATGGGCAAACGCATCCTCTGCATCGACACCGAACTGACCTGCTGGGACGACCCGGCCTACCAGAAGCGCCAGACCCGGGAGATCATCCAGTTTGGCCTGGCGGAGATCGATCTGGACCGCTTCGAGGTCAGCCGCACCGGCAGCTACTTCGTCACCAACACCCGCCACCCCATCAGCAAGTTCTGCTATGAGCTGACCGGGATCAGCCAGTCGCGGCTGGACAAGAGCGGCCTGCCCCTGGACCAGGTGGCCGGCCTGCTGGCCGAGAAGTGGGGGGTGGCCCAGCCCTGGAACGCCCTGGTCAGTTGGGGGGATGAGCGGGCCTGGATGGCGCCGGATTTCGCCGCCAAGGGGGTGGACTACCCTTTTCACAATGGCTTACTGAACCTGGCGGACTACTACCGTTTCAGCTTCTGTGACCACCGCCGGGCCCGGGTCTCCCTGGGTGACGTGACCGAGCGCTACGCGGTGGAACCGGCCCGGCCCCAGCACAACGCCGAGGCGGACGCCCTGACCCTGGCCCGACTGGTGCTGGCGATGATCCGCGCCGGCCACCTCTATCCGGCCCTGACCCCGAACCCCGACCTTGAGGCGCCCCATGGCCTTTAACACCGCCCCGCTTATCGACCGGCTCGATCTGACCACCCTGGCCAGCGGCCGCCACGCCTTTCGCTTCGGCGCCCTGCAGATGGCCACCGGCCAGGACTGGCAGATCCCGGTGCTGGTGTTCAAAGGCGCCCGGCCGGGGCCCCGGGTGGTGATCACCGCCGGCACCCACGGCGATGAGCTCAACGGCGTGCTGGCGGCCCAGCAGCTGGGGCGGGAACTGGACGCCGAGGCGCTCAGCGGCACCCTGGTGCTGCTGCCGGGAGTGAACCTGCCGGGGATGCTGGAGCGCCACCGGGATTTCGTGCCCTCGGATCCGGACTGCTCCACCGCCAATTTGAACCGGCTGTTCCCCGGCAAGGCGGACGGCGACAGCGCCCAGCGCTACCTGCACCGGATCTGGAACGGATTGCTGGCGGGCAACGCCGACTACGCCCTGGATCTGCACACCCAAACCCGGGGGGCCAGCTACCCGCTGTTCGTGTTCGCCGATTTTCGCAACCCCACCGCCCTGGCCATGGCCCGCTGGCTGGGGGCGGACTGCATCCAGGACGATCCCGGGGATCCCGGGGTGCTGGAGACGGTGTGGAACCAGCTGGGGGTGCCCTGCGTCACCCTGGAGGTCGGCAGCGGCAGTGCCATGGCCCCGGAGCTCATCCAGCGGGCGGTGAGCGGGATCCACCGGGTGCTGGCTCAGCTGAAGGTGGGGCCGGCGGTGCCCGAGGTGGCGCTGCCGGTGCCTTTCGAGGGCAACGCCACCGCCACGGTGCGGGCCCAGTACGGCGGCCTGGCGATCCCCCAGGTGCGTCTGGGGGAGGCCGTGGCCGAGGGCGACCTGGTGGCGGTGCAGTACGATCCCTTCGGTGCTGAGCGTCAGCGCTACCACGCCCCGGTGGCCGGCCGGGTGCTGAGCCTCAACGACGATCCGCTGCGGGAACCCGGCAGTTTGCTGGTCCGACTGCTCTACCGCCGATAGGCGAAAAAGCGCGCGCCCGGGGGCGCGCTTTTTGCTTTGTGAGGCCCACCCGTTGCCCACCCTGTAATCGGGGTGTAAGGTGCATTGCAACGAGGTTTCGATAAGGTTTCCAAGGATGTCCGACGACGCGCAGCGACTCGCCACCCGCATCACCCGCCTGGTCCAGGCGCTCTCCACCGGCGTGTACGAGCGGGACCGCGCCTTCAAACTCTGCCTGCTGGCCGCCCTGACCGGCGAAAGCGTCTTCCTGCTGGGCCCGCCGGGGATCGGCAAGAGCCTGGTGGCCCGTCGCATCATGCACGCCTTTCGCGAAGGCACCGCCTTCGAATACCTGATGAACCGCTTCTCCACCCCGGAGGAGCTGTTCGGCCCCCTGTCTATCCAGGCCCTTAAGGAGGAGGGGCGTTACGTCCGCCTCACCGACGGCTACCTGCCGGAGTCCACCGTGGTGTTCCTGGACGAGATCTGGAAGGCGGGCCCGGCGATCCTCAACACCCTGCTGACCGTGGTTAATGAGAAGGTCTACCGCAACGGCAACCAGACCATCAAGGTGCCGATGCGCCTGCTGATCACCGCCTCCAACGAACTGCCGGACGGCGACTCCAGCCTGGAGCCCCTCTACGATCGTATGCTGCTGCGGGTCTACGCCGACAAAGTGGAGAAGAAGCACCACTTCAGGGTGATGGTCAACGACACCTCCGACGTTTACGCCGATCCGGTGCCGGAGGCGCTGAAGATCACCGAGCAGGAGTACGAGGCCTGGCAGGAGGGGGTGAAAACCGTCACCCTGCCGGACTCGGTGTTCGAGAAGATCTACCAGCTCAAGCTGCTGGTGGAGGAGCGTCAGGAGGCCAACCCGGAGCTGGATCTCTACATCTCCGATCGCCGCTGGAAGAAATCCGTGGCCCTGCTCAAGGCCAGCGCCTACTTCAACGGCCGGCTCACCGTCTCCCCCACGGATCTGCTGATCCTGCGCAACTGCCTGTGGCGGGACATGGCCACCCGGGAGCGGATCCAGGGGGTGATGAGCCAGTACGCCCGGGAAGTGGCGTTCGAGCAGGGGGACACCCAGCGCCAGATCCTCTTCCTACAGGGGGAGCTGGCCCGGCTGGAGCGGGCCCGGGCCGAGGGGCTGGCCCCGGCGGTCAAGCGCACCAGCGGCCTGCGGGGGGAGAAGGTGGAGCTCAACCTGGAGGAGGCGCGCACCGAGGCGCGGGCCGGGGTGGGGGAGATGGTGACCCTGCTGCCCCTGGTGCCCTGTGGCGCCGTCAGCCAGGAGGTGGAGGAGCCTTTGGTGCGGATCCGGGTGGCGGCCAACGAACTGCAGAAGCGGGTGGCCCACGGCGAGGGCACGGTGGCGGTGTTCCTGAACGACCACGAGCGCCAGTCCTACCACGTCCAGCTCACCCTGGATGGCGACCAGCGGCTGATCATCAAGGATGTGGCGGGCGCCGAGGTGCCCCTGTGCGTGCTGGGCCCCTGGCCGGTCAGTGGCCAGACCCGCAAGGGCTGGCAGGAGAGCCTGGACAAGATCGTCAGCGAAACCCAACAGCTGGCCCAGGGGGTGCGCAACCGCCGCGACGCTTTCAACACCACCATGCCCCACAACTTCATCGACACCGACCTGACCGACATGGTCACCGAGAGCCTGGATGCCCTGGCGCAGGCGCTGGCCAGCCTGGAGCAGGCCATCGACAATGCCGGGGAGCTGGGCCAGCGGATCCAGGCCGCCTATGAGCCCGCCTGACAACGAACGCGCCCGCCAGGATCCGGACCAGCAGCAGGCGCTGAAACACCTGCTTGGCCGGGTGCTGGCCCGCCAGCAATCGGCGCTGGTGGGGCGGATCCGCCAGGAGCGGCGACTGCACCACGAGGGGCTCAACCACGCCCTGGAGCGGGAGGTGGCCGGCTGGGGCGAGCGGCTCCACGCGGTGTTGCAGAATCAACCGCTCTCTGCCGCCGCCCGGCGGGAGATAAGCCTTTTGGAGCAGTGTCGGGAGATGACCCCGGCTGAGCTGCTGGCGGACCTGGACGCCATCCGGCTGCAGCTCAAGGGCCACTCCCCCATGGAAGGGGAGCTCAAGCAGTTTGCCGAGCGTCTGGACAGTTTGCCGGTGGGGCAGCACGACGGCGCCCTGGCCACCCTGCTGGAGCAGTGGCAGCAGAGCGTTGAGCAGCGTCACCTGGCGGCGCAGCTGGCGCTGCTGGATGAGCAGCGGGCGGAGCTGCTGAGCGAACTCTTTCGCCGCCTGGATGGCGCCGAATCCCTGCACCGCTTGATCCCCGCCGAGGATCTGGGGGAGGTGGGGCGGCTGTGGGACATGGCGGACGTGCCCCTGTCCAAGAAGCAGATGAGCGGCCTGCTGCAGCTGGCCCAGTGGCTGGAGAAGCAGGGGGCGATCCGCTCTTTGGCGGAGCAGATTGGCCGCATGGCCAAGGCCTCCAGCCGCGGCCCGCGCCGCCGGGTCAAGGAGAAGGCGGTGGCCATCGAGGAGCGTCCCAGCCCCCTGCCGGAGGAGGTGGTGGGGGTGCAGCAGGGCAAAGATCTGGGCCGGCTGCTGGCGGTGGCCACCTCGCTGCTCTCCAGTGAGGAGCTGGAACTGTTGTTCTTCAAGCAGCTGATCGACGCCCAGCTGCTGATCTACCAGATGCAGGGCAAGAGCCCCCGGGCGGGCAAGGTCAAGCCGGTGTTTCGCCATCGTCGGGCGGATCTGGAGGACAACGGCGGGCCCTTTATCCTCTGCATCGACACCTCCGCCTCCATGGCCGGTCACCCGGAGCGCTGCGCCAAGGCCCTGGCCCTGGCGCTGATGCGGGTGGCGGTGCGGGAGAACCGCGACTGCCGGGTGATGATCTTCTCCACCGGTGTCACCGCGTTCGATCTCTTGGGGGGCCAGGGGCTGAGCCAGGCCCGGGATTTTCTCGGCTACCGCTTCCACGGCGGCACCGACATCAACCGCTGCATCGAGGCCGCCTGCGACGGGCTGGCGGAGGAGGCGTTCGCCAACGCCGACGTGGTGGTGGTCTCCGACTTTATCGCCCCCCGGCTGCAGGGAGAGGCCCTGGCCAAGCTGGAGGGGGCGCGGCGGCGGGGCAACCGTTTCCACGGTGTGTCGCTCTCCCGGGAGGGCAACCCGGCGCTGCTGGATCAGTTGGATCATCGCTGGCCGCTGGAGACCACCCTGCTGGGCCGGGTGCGCAGCGAAAGCGCCTGAGGCCCTAGAGCTCGGTCACGCCACTGGGGCATAATGGGCCCCATTCCCCCTTTTGCGGCCGAGTAGTAGAGGAGTGCCCATGTCTTGCCACCGTATCGATGAACTGCTGGAGCTGCTGGAACCGGTCTGGCAGAAACACCAGGATCTGAACCTGGCCCAGATGCTGGTCAAGCTGGCCGAGGACGCCGGCTTCGAGGGCCCGCTGTCCGAGCTGACTGACGATGTGCTGATCTACCACCTGAAGATGCAGGAGACGGGGGAGGGCAAGATGATCCCCGGCATCGCCAAGGATTACGTCGAGGACTTCGACTGGAAGGGGGCCATTTTGAAGGCCCGAGGGTTCGACGAGAACGAACGCTGATGTGATTGATACCACCCCGCCTCGGCGGGGTGGTGTCGTTCTGGGCTCAGAACTTCTTGGGGGCGAAGCCGGTCACCTGCTCCAGCCCCATCTCCCGCCCCAGGGCCGTCATGGGGTGGACGACCACCAGACCGCGCACCGACTTCTTCAGCTTGCCCAGATCCGCCTGCTCCGCCTTGGTCAGGGGTCGGTGGAAGGGCAGGGCGTGCACCTTGGCCCCCTGCTGGCTCAGGTTGCGGTTCAACGTCGCCTTGACGCTGTCGATGCGCTTGGTCAGCGCAGCGATCTCCGCGTCGAACTGGTCGATGATGGGCTGATCGCCCCGTTGGTGGGCGGCGTCCAGCTTGCGCTTGGCGCCGTTGAGTTTGTTGTTGAGCTGGTGCAGCTCCTGCTTCAAGTTCATGGTGCGTCTCAATGTCGGCCGCGGCCGAGGGGGGATTGGGAGAGTGTGCCGGCAAGTATACCCGGTTTCGCCCGCCCCGGCTCAGCCCGTGGTCGCCGTGCCCCGCAGCAGGGTAACGGCGAAGCGCCTCTGGGGGGCCAGCCAGTGACGCTGGTGGTGCCAGCCGGCCTGGGCGGCCAGGCGGTGAAACTCCTCTGGGGTGTACTTGTAGGAGTTCTCCGTGTGCAGGCTCTCCCCTTCGGCCAGGGCGATGCGGTGCGGGCCCAACTGCAGCTGCTGGGGCCGCCGGCTGACCAGGTGCATCTCGATGCGTCCCCGCCCGGGGTGGTAGAAGGCGTAGTGGTCGAAGGCGTCGGGCTCGGCCCCCAGTCCGAATCGGCGGTTCAGGTGCACCACCATATTGCGGTTGAACCGGGCGGTGACCCCGGCGGCGTCGTTGTAGGCCCGGTGCAGCAGGTGCGGGCACTTTTTGGTGTCCACCCCGATCAGCAGATAGCTGTGCGGCCCCAGGGCTCGGCGCCAGCGCTGTAGCAGGGCCACCGCGGCCCGGGGGGCGAAGTTGCCGATGGTGGAGCCGGGGAAGAACACCATCCGTCGCCCCTGGCTCTCCGGCAGCACCACGTCCTGGGTGAAGTCCGCTTCGATGGGCTGGACCTGCACCCGGGGGTAGCGGGCCTGCAGGGCGCCGGCGGCGGCCCGCAGGGGCTCGCCGGCGATGTCGATGGGGTAGAAGCGGCGGATCTGCGGCATCGCCTCGAGCAGCAGGGCGGCCTTGACCAGGGCCCCGGCGCCAAACTCCACCACCTCCATGGGCCCGGGCAGCGCCTCACTGAGGGCCCGGGCGATGGCCGGCAGCATCGCCAGCTCGGTGCGGTAGGGGTAGTACTCGTCCAGGGCGCAGATCCGCTCGAACAGCGCGGCCCCGGCGGCGTCGTAGAAGTACTTGGCGTCGACCTGCTTCTGAGGCCGCAGCAACCCCTCGTAGAGCGCCTGGCGCTCCGGATCCAGTTGGGGGGCGGGGCGGGGACTAGGGTTGGAGGCGGGCATGATTGAGATCCTGGGCCAGTCGGAGTCCGCTGAATTGCCAGCGCTGGTGGGGGTAGAAGAAGTTGCGGTACCCCGGACGCATCTGGGCGACTGGCGTGGCGCAGCTGCCACCGCGCAGCACGAACTGGCCGCACATGAACTTGCCGTTGTACTCCCCGGCGATCCCCGGGGTGGGGCGAAAGCCCGGGTAGGGGACATAGGGGCTCTGGGTCCACTCCCAGACATCGCCGTACAGCTGCACCATGCCCTCGCCGTTGGCGGCCCTGGGGCGCCACATCCCGGACTCGGCAAAATGACCCGCCACCGGGTGGGGCGCCGCCGCGTGTTCCCACTCCTGCTCTGTGGGCAGGCGGGCACCGGCCCAACGGGCGTAGGCGTCCGCTTCGAAGTAACTGATGTGGCAGACCGGGGCGTCCGGGTCCAGGGGGGCGAAGCCGGCCAGCCCAAGCTGGTGCCAGGCTCCCTGGCTGTCCTGCTGCCAGTAGAGGGGAGCCTGCCACTGCTCGTTCTGGCAGCACTGCCAGCCGTCGGAGAGCCAGCAGTCGGGATTGCGGTAGCCGCCATCGGCCATAAAAGCCAGCCACTGGCCGTTGCTGACCGGCCGGCTGTCCAGGGCATAGGGGGCCAGATGATGGGGGTGGCGGGGCCGCTCGCAGTCGAAGCTGAACCCGTTGGCCGCGTCGCTGCCGATCTCGACCCGGCCGCCGACAAAGGATTGGGCTTCTCGAGCTTCTAAGGCGGGACGAAGCGAGCGAGGGCCGCCGGTGGGAACCCGGTGCAGGGGGTTGTGCCACAGCAGGTGCAGCCGGTCGGTGAGCATCAGCTCCTGGTGCTGCATCTCGTGGTGGAGCCCCAGGGTGACCCAGGGGGCGATGGTCTCGCGAAAGTGCTCCTCGGGGGTGGTCATCGCCTCGTCCACGTGGGCCCGGTAGGCCAGCACCTCCTCCAGGCTGGGACGGGCCAGCAAGCCGCGCTGGCTGCGCGGGTAGGGCTGGCCGTGGCCCTGGTAGTAGGAGTTGAACAGCGCGTTGAACCGGGGATGAAACGGGCGGTAGCCCGGCAGCAGGGGGAGCAGGATGAACTGTTCGAAAAACCAGCTGGTGTGCGCCAGGTGCCATTTGGTAGGGCTGGCGTCGGGCATCGACTGGGCGGCCATCTCTTCGATGGACCACTGGGCGGTGAGGGCCAGGGTGCGCTGACGCACCTGGGAGAAGCAGAGGCGATCGCCCGCGCTGGGGGCGGTCATGGGGTTCATCGGCTTAGGGGCTGGTTGGGCACAGGTAGGGGCAAACCATAGTCGCCGATCTCGGACTCTTCCAGCCGGCCGCGGTGGGCCGAGGCCAGGCGCAGGCACAAAAAAGCCCCGGCGTTTGCCGAGGCTTTGATGTCTGGTCGGTGTGAGAGGATTCGAACGCGGCGGGCCTCCGTCTCTGACACCAAGTCCCGAACCATGCCGAGACTAGAGTATTTGGTCAGTGTGAGAGGATTCGAATGGGGCCTGCGAGGCCCGGCGGACCTCCGCCTCCGACACCAAGTCCCGAACCGGGGTTTGGTTCGGAGCCGAGCGTGGCACTCGTTCCCGGCCAGGGGATACAAAAAAGCCCCGGCGTTTGCCGAGGCTTTGATGTCTGGTCGGTGTGAGAGGATTCGAATGGGGCGGCCCTCCGCCTCCGACCCCTTCGTCCCGAACGAAGTGCGCTACCAGGCTGCGCTACACACCGATAAAGCGAGAAAATAAAACCCCGCATCAGCGAGGCTTTACTTGAAATCTGGTCGGTGTGAGAGATTCGGACGCGTCGGGCCTCCGACTCTGACACCAAGTCCCGAACCTGCCGAGACCAGAAAATTTGGTCGGTGTGAGAGGATTCGAATGGGGCGGCCCTCCGCCTCCGACACCAAGTCCCGAACCCGGGTGCAATGCTGGGGTGAGCATGACACTCGTTCCTGGTCAGGGGATACAAAAAAGCCCCGGCGTTTGCCGAGGCTTTGATGTCTGGTCGGTGTGAGAGGATTCGAACCTCCGACCCCTTCGTCCCGAACGAAGTGCGCTACCAGGCTGCGCTACACACCGAAAAAGCGAGAAAATAAAACCCCGCATCAGCGAGGCTTTACTTGAAATCTGGTCGGTGTGAGAGGATTCGAACCTCCGACCCCTTCGTCCCGAACGAAGTGCGCTACCAGGCTGCGCTACACACCGAGGATTGTTGCATTGCAACGGCGACGTATTCTAGCGATTTTCCCCCACCGCGCAAGCACTCCGTCGTTCAATTGCGTCGTTTGCCGTTTTTCTGCCCGATGGCCTGGCCGTGTCCCCTCCTATATTCCCTTTGGTTATTAAGGGTAAGAATCGCCTCTTTGTTAGAGAATATGGTTGGCGGGTAGGCTTAGGGCATTCCCCGTTACCGGAGTTCAAACGTGACCCTTCACACCCTGGATCAGCACCGCAGCTCGCCGACCCGTTCCGGCCGTGTCACCCTGGTGGGCGCGGGCCCCGGGGATCCGGGCCTGTTGACCCTGCACGCCTACCAGGCGCTGCAATCGGCCCAGGTGGTGCTCTACGACGCCCTGGTCTCCCAGCCGATCCTGGATCTCATCCCCGCCACGGTGGAACGGATCGCCGTGGGCAAGCGTTGCGGTCAGCACAGCCTGCCCCAGGCGGAGATCGAGCGGGTGATGCTGGCCAAGGCCGCCGCCGGGGCCGAGGTGGTGCGCCTGAAAGGCGGGGATCCCCTGATGTTCGGCCGGGGTGGCGAGGAGATGCGGGCCCTGCGTCAGGCGGGGATCCCCTACCGGGTGGTGCCCGGGGTGACGGCGGCCAGCGCCTGCGCGTCCTACGGGGCGATGCCCCTGACCCAGCGGGGAGTGGCCCAGGGGGTCACCTTTGTCACCGGCCATGGCAAGGATGGCGAGCCCATCGCCGACTGGTCCCCCTACGCCATCCCCGGTCACACCCTGGTGATCTACATGGGTCTCAAGCGGGCGGGGATCATTCAGCAGGGGCTGCTGGCGGCGGGACTGGCGGCGGACACGCCGGTGGCCATCGTCGGCCAGGCGAGCCAGCCGGGGCAACAGCGGGTCAATGGCACCTTGGGAACGCTGACGGCGCTGGCCGACACCCCCAACCTGCCCACCCCGGCGGCGATCCTGGTGGGGGAGGTGACCGCCCTGGCCGAGGAGCTGGACTGGTTCGAGCCCGAGGCGTTTCAGGCGCCGGCGGCGTCGAAGTCCCTCAACATCAACTTGGACAGCGCGGCGATGTAATCCTGGTCGGTCTGGTCCTGCACCAGCCGGGCCAGCTCCAACCCCAGCGGGGTGAAGCGGTAGTAGCGCAGGCGCAATCGGCTGTGGCGGGGACGCAGCAGCAGGGTGGGGCCCTGGAAACGCATCCGCAGGGGCTCGCCGGCGCTGAGCAGCCCGGTTTCCAGTTCGGCGGCAAACAGGATCCCCTGCTCCCGCAGGGTCAGGATGGCGCTGTAGGGCAGGCCGAACCGGGACAGCGACAGGCTGGGCTGACTGGCCGCCAACAACCCCCCGTAGGCCGCACCGCGGCGATAGCCCAGCAGGATCTTGCGATTGGGCTCGCTGTTGATGGTGGTGGAGAGGGCCACGGCCCGACCCAGCAGCAGCGCGTCCTTCTGGGTCATCTGCTTGAGGGTGTCCAGGGCCCGCAGACTGAAGGAGCCGGGCTGGGACAGTTCGGCGGCGAGGATCCGCCCCCACAGCTCCTGCATCCGGGGGCTGTGTACCCGCTCGGCCAAAGAGAGAAACTGGTGCAGCCAGTCCGGATCCGGATCGTGGCCGGCCACGTCGTTGTCACTTTGGCTCACCGCGTGATTGAGCACCGCCTCGACGTTGAGCTGGTGCTGCTCCTGCTGACGCTTGATGCGCGACTCGGCGCGCTGTAACAGGCTGGCCTGGTGCCCCTGCTCCTCGGTATTGAGGCCGATCAAACGGGTCAGGGCCACGGCATGGTGGCGGGTGCTGCGGTGCTTCAGGGCGCTGAGGGCCTCGGTCATGGCCGGCCATTCTCCTCGATATATTGTTGTTCAACCACGCGTTTAAGTTGCTCCAGCCCCAGCTGGAAGGACTCGCCGATCATAACATCCGCGGCCAGGGCCAGGTATGGCCCGAGGATCGGCATGCTCATGGTGCCGTTCATGGTCCACACTACCTTGGTCAGGCGACCGCGGGGATGGTAACTGAAGTCCGCCTGGTAGCGCTCGGGGCTGGTGCCGAAATAGAGATCGTACGCAATGCCGGCTCCGGGATCACTCTGGGTCAGGGTCAGTCGGCCGCCGCCACTGGGGTCCTGCCACTGCTGACTGGCGCCCAACCCGGCGCTGGGCTGGCCCAGGGTCACCGCCACGTCGGATTTCTGGAAGGGGTTCCACAACGGCCAGAGGCCAAGATCCGACAGGTAGGGGTGGATCCGCTCCGGTTCGGCGTCGATCAGTACCTCGCGACGCACCGAAAACTCCGGTGGCAGTACCAGGCCCACGATCACCACCACCGCCGTCACCAATCCCATCACCCTGAGCAACGTCTTCATCTGTGTGCCCTCCCACTGGCGTAGCCCAAGCTTAGCCTAGGGGCGTTCCGACACCCCGGGGCCGGTCAGGGCCGCCGGGGCCCAGCGCACCGCCTGGTCCGCCGTCGGCCGGTCGGGGATGTTGCGGCACAGCACCAGTGACGCCAGGGCGAAGCCGGTGCCGATCAGGAACACGGCGCTGGGGGCGGTGAGCCAGAGCACCCCCAGCAGCGTGGGGATCACCACCGCGGCGATGTGGTTGATGGTGAAGCTGACCGAGGCGGTGGCGGCCAGATCCTCGGGGTCGGCGATCTTCTGCAGGTAGCTCTTGATGGCGATGGCCAGGGCAAAGAGCAGGTGGTCGATGACGTAGAGGGCGGCGGCGAAGTGGGCCTGCTCCACCAGGGCGTAGCTGGTGAACACCAGCGCCAGCCCCAGGTACTCCACCGTCAGCGCCCGGCGCTCGCCCACGCGCTGGATAAAGCGGCCGATGCTGGGGGCAAACAGCAGGTTGAACAGGTAGTTCACCAGGAACAGGCTGGTGATGGCGCCGACGCTGAAGCCGAACTTCTCCACCATCATAAAGCCGGCGAACACCATGAAGATCTGCCGTCGGGCGCCGGAGAGGAAGGTGAGGCCGTAGTAGAGCCAGTAGCGTTTGCGCAGCAGCAGGGTCTTGCGCTGGGGGGTCTGGTTGGGGAACAGGGGAAACTTCACCGCCAGGGCCAGCAGCATCACCAGGCCACTGCCGCCGGCCACCAGGTACATCCAGCGGTAGTCCCAGCCCAGGCCGGTCATCAGCAACGCGATGGCGCCGTAGGCCAGCAGGGCGCCGGCGGCCTTGACCGACAGCGCCCGGCCCATGAACTCGGCGCTCTGGTCCTTGGGCAGCCACTGCAGGGTGAGCGACTGGTTCACGGTCTCGTAGTAGTGGAAGCCGATGGACATCAGCACCGTGGTGCAATAGAGCCCCAGGGCACTGGGAAAGAAGCCGGTCAGGGCCACGCCGACGCACAGCAGCGCCATCGCCACCAGTGCCAGCACCTGCTCGCGCATCACCAGCAGCAGGAACACCGCGGTGAAGGCCAGGAAGCCGGGCACCTCGCGCAGGGACTGCAGCACCCCGATCTGGGCGCCGTTGAACTGGGCGGCCTCCACCACGAAGTTGTTGAGCAGGGTCTGCCAGGTGGCGAACACCATGGACATGATGAAGGTCAGGCCGAGCAGCAGCCGGGCCTTAGGATCGGTCAGGGACACCGGGGACTCCTTGTCGTGTGTCGAAGGCCCAAGATACGCCCTTGCGGCCCAAAAATCGCCTCCGACCTGGTGTTGGCGGACTAGCAGAGCAGTGTGACCCTTTTATGTCCGGGGTGTTAAATCGATTCCCGCTGGGCTAGGGTTAGGGTATGCACGGTCGAATCCTATTGCTGGTTTTGTGGCTTTGCAGCTGCGCCAGCACCGCGCCCCTCCAGGTCGCTTCTCCGGACCTGTTTGCTGATACCGCGTTTCAGCAGACTCAGCCTGTGCCCTCCCCCGAGTCGATCTTTGCCCTCAGCCCCGAGATGAAACGGACGGTGTTCGAGCTGTCGCGCTCGCCGGATCCCAAGGCGGCGCTGTTGGAGATGATCCGCGAGGACGGCGGGATCCGCTACGACAACAGCCTGACCCAGAACGCCGCCGACACCTTCGCCAGCCGCACCGGCAACTGCATGTCCCTGGTGGTGATGACCGCCTCCCTGGCCAAGGCGCTGGAGATGCCGGTACGTTACCAGCTGGTGCACACCCCGCCGGTGTGGGACCGACAGGGGGGGCTCTACCTCATCAATGGCCACGTGAACCTGCGGGTGGCGGCCGCCTACAACGCCAGTGAGGTGCGGGTCACCGACGGCGGCACCGTGGTGGACTTCCTGCCGGGCAACCAGATCCGCGGTTTCGAGGTGGGACGGATGAGCGAGAACCAGCTTATCGCCCGCTACTACAACAACCTGGCGGCGGAGGCCCTGGTCTCCGGCGATCGGGACAGCGCCTACTTCCTGCTTAAGGCGGCGCTGACCCTGGAGCCCCAATACGGCCACGCCTGGAACACCCTGGGGGTGCTCTATCGTCAGGCAGGCCTGGAGGTGGAGGCCGAGGCGGTGTACCGCTTTGCCGCCTCGATGGACAGCAGCGAGCTGGATGCCCTGCATAACCTGGCGATCCTGCTGGCGGCCCAGGACCGCCTGGTGGAGTGGCAGGCGGTGCACGCCCAGCTGGAGCTGAAGCGAATTCGCAACCCCTACTACCACTTCGACATGGGGGAGCTGGCCTACCAGTCCGGCCAGTACGACAAGGCGGTGCGCTTCTACCGCAAGGCGGTGGACCTGGCGGACTACCGCCACGAGTTCCACTTCGGCCTCTCCCGGGCCTATTTCAAACTGGGCAACTTTGCTCAGAGCGAGCGCCACCTGGACCGGGCGGAAGCCCTGGCGCCCAAGGACGAAAAGTCCCGCTACCAGCTCAAACTGCTGGCGCTGCAGAGCCACCGCCACTGATTTTCCTGCCCTTTGAGCGTCGTTTCCCGGCTATTCCCGTCTCGCGGCGATCTTTGTTAAAATCACGCCAAATTTTGAGGAGACGATTTCTATGCCGATTTACTGCGTGGGTCACAAGATCCCGGACTCTGATTCCATCTGCGGTGCCATCGCCCTGGCTTACCTGAAAAACCAGATTGGTGAAGACGCGGTGGCCGCTCGCCTGGGTGAGCTGTCCCCGGAGACCGCCTTCATCCTGGAGAAGTTTGGCTTCGAGGCCCCCGAGCTGAAGCTGAGCTACGCCGGTGAGCAGGTGTACATCGTGGATCACTCCGAAGTGACCCAGGCCCCGGACGACATCGCCGAGGCCACCATCGTCGGCATCGTCGACCACCACAAGCTGGGCGATCTGACCACCTCCACCCCGCTGGAGTGCTGGATCCGCCCGGTGGGCTGCTCCAACACCGTCATCAAGATGATGTACGACTTCCACGGCGTCGAGATCCCCAAGAACATCGCCGGCATCATGCTGTGCGCCATCCTGAGCGACACCGTGATCTTCAAGTCCCCCACCTGCACCACCGCCGACATCCGCTGCGTCGAGGCGCTGGCCGAGATCGCCGGCATCGAGGACTTCAAGGGCCTGGGGATGGAGATGTTCAAGGTGAAGTCCGCCGTTGAGGGCACCCCGGCCCGGGATCTGGTGCTGCGGGACTTCAAGGACTTCGACATGAACGGCAACCTGGTGGGCATCGGCCAGCTGGAGGTGATCGACCTGTCCGTGCTGGACGCCATCAAGCCCGCCCTGGTGGAGGACATCGCCAAGCTCAAGGCCGAGGGCAAACGCCACTCCGTCCTGCTGCTGCTGACCGACATCATGAAAGAGGGCTCCGAGCTGCTGGTGGTGAGCGACGACACCGCCGTGGTGGAGCGCGCTTACGGCCAGAACCTGGCCCAGGGCAAGGTGTGGCTGGACGGCGTACTGAGCCGCAAAAAGCAGGTGGTTCCGCCGCTGCAGGAAGCCTTCGCGTAAGGCACCGACAAAGCAAAAAAGGCGCCCCTCGGGGCGCCTTTTTCGTGGGTTGGATTCGGCCTTAGCCGTGGTAGCCCAGGCAGGTGTTCACCTCGTTCTTGGAGCCGAGGATCACCGCCACCCGCTGGTGGATCCCGTCCGGCTGGATCGCCATGATCCGCTCGTAGCCGGTGGAGGCCACGCCGCCGGCCTGCTCCACCAGGAAGCTCATGGGGTTGGCTTCGTACATCAGGCGCAGCTTGAACGGCTTGGCCGGGTTCTTGGTGTCCTGGGGGTAGGTGAACAGGCCGCCGCGGGAGAGCACCCGGTGCACGTCACCCACCATGGCCGCGATCCAGCGCATGTTGAAGTTCTTGCCGCGCTGACCCTCTTTGCCCTTGAGGCAATCGGCGATGTAGCTCTGCATGGCCGGCTGCCAGAAGCGTTGGTTGGACATGTTGATGGCGAACTCGGCGGTGTCCTCGGGGATGCGGACCCGCTCCTCCACCAGCAGAAACTCGCCGCTGTTGGGATCCAGGGTGAACATCAGGGTGCCGTCGCCGGTGGTCAGGGCCATCACGGTGGCGGGGCCGTACAGCATGTAGCAGGCGGCCACCTGGTTGGCCCCCGGTTGCAGGAAGGCGGACTCGTCCACCGCGCCGGTCGGGGCCGGCAGCACGGAGAAGATGGTGCCCACCAGGGAGTTGATGTCGATGTTGGAGGAACCGTCCAGGGGGTCGAAGCTCACCAGGAAGCGACCCTCGGCGTTGGCCGGTACCACATCGTCCTCCTCCTCGGAGGCCAGCCCCTTGACCAGCGGCTGGGCGGCCAGGGCGTTCTTGATCAGGTCGTTGGCGATGACGTCCAGCTTCTTCTGGGTCTCGCCCTGGACGTTCTCGCTCTCGGTGGCACCCAGCACCCCGGAGAGGGCACCGCCGCGGACCAGGGTGCTGATCTCGCCGGCGCACTGGGCCAGGGTCTGGATAAGGGCATGGAGGTCGCCGTCGATGCCGCGGCGGCTCAGGGTCTCGTTGAGCGATTGCATGGGTCGGTCCTGTGAGCGGATTTTTGTAGGGTAATTAATGGCCGCAATGATAGCGGAAGCGGCGGGGGATTGCAGTGGGGCAGGGCGGATTTGACGGCCCGGCGAACCCGGTGGTGTGAGTTTGCCACAGCGAATGTAAAGAAATTGTAAATGTACCTATGCCTTTTGTGATGAGAGTCGGATAGACTCCTGTTTTTCGCCCCTTTTCTTGGCGAATTCTCTGAATGGAGTCGGATAATGAATCAGAAGCTTTGCCTGCTGGCCCTGCTCAGCGCCACCCTGACCGCCTGTGGCGGCTCCTCCTCCGGTGACGGGGACGACAACGGTGGGGGCACCCCGCCGCCCCCGCCCCCGCAGACCACCCTGGCGCTGCAAACCCTGAACACCTCCCAGTGCGGCGTGGAGAGCGCAGCGGCCGGCGTCGAGGTGCTGGTGCACCGGACCGACGGCAGCGTGATCAGCAGCGCCCGAACCGGCAGCGACGGTCGGCTCGATCTGGTGTGGCCCGACGGGGCCGCACACCTGACCGTGGCGGGGGAGCGGGTCGCCGAAGACGGCAGCCGCGGGCCGGACATCCGGACCCAGGTGGCCTGGAACTCCGGCGATCCCGGCACCTTCCGCTTTACCAACCTGGCCTCCACAGCGGGCTGTCAGTGCACCGAGGTGACCCTGGACGGCAACGACGTGCTGGCCCAGTTCTCCGGCCTGACCCTGCACGTGACCACTCGCACCGCCAACCGGATCAGCACCCGGCAGTTGAGCGGCAGCGACAGCTTCACCCTGTGTGGCACCGAGGCCGAGTGGGCGCCGGTGGACCTGGTGCTGCGCTCCGACTTCGGCGAGGCCTACGCCGCCGAGCTGACCGCGGATTTCCTGGCCGAGCCCTACCAGCGACTGGACCCGGCCCTGTTTATGGGGGCGGAGAACCGCGGTGAGCTGGTCTCCCTGGCGGTCAACGACAACTACAGCTACAGCTACAGCTTCGCCGAGACCGAGCGGGGCCGGCGTCACTACGCCTACGCCACCCCCTTCGAGCCGGTCTACTACTTCCCCGGCCTGCACGAGCACAACCTGGTCCAGGCCTACGAGTTCCTGGATCTGGGGGCGGTGGCCGAGGGCAGCGTCAGCTACCTGCGGGCCAACCGGGACCGGGTCCGCGATGGCGCCGTCAGCCTGACCCTGCCCACCAGTCAAAACGCGTTCTTCGATGAGGCGTTGCGGGTGCTGGTGGGCATGACCGAGGGCAGCGACGTGTCCGGCTACGATTTCCGTGGCATCGGCGAAGGGCGCAACCTGTTGACCGTGACCCTGGCCGACCGCAATGGTCAGGCCCGCTGGACGGTGGACGCCCCCCTCAGCGGCACCCTGCCGGCCCTGGAACTGCCGGACGCCTACCTGCAGCAGTTCGAGGGGATGGCAGCGCCGGAGCTGACCATCAACAGCTACGGCTACCACCAGGCGCTGGACACCGACAGCTATCGACGCCGGGTGCGGGAGCTGGCGGAGCAGGGCGGGGTTCGCAGCGACTTCTACGACCGCTATGTCTACGAGATGCTGATCGTCACCCTGAACGGCCTGTAAGCGACCAGACGGAAAAAGCCCCGCACTGGCGGGGCTTTTTTTGTGGGCTGACAGGACTCAGAACATCAGCCGCTGGTTTTCCCAGATAAAGAGGCCAATCACCACCAGGGGCAGCAGGGCCAGGGCCAGGGCTGCCACCACCTGGCCGTCCAGCGCCCGGGGCAGCTGCTTCAGACCGAAGAACAGGCTGACCAGGCAGCTGGCCACGCCGGCCAGCACCACCAGCGCCGAGGCGATGGCGCTCCACATGCCGATGCGCCCGCCCATGATCTCCGCCGCTTCGCGGCCGCTGTCGGCGAAGGCGTAGGGGGCAAACAGCAGAATAAAGGCGGTGGCAAAGAGGCCATAGGCCAGCAACACCAGTTTCATTTCGGGGCGGATTTCGGTCACGGTGGGCTCCGATTCAGGCTCGTGATTTCATTGTACAAAAACGGCCACCCCTGTGGGTGGCCGTTTTTAAAAAAGAGTCTGAAGATCAGCCGTTTTGGCGGTTGCGCCAGAGGATGGTGCCGATGGCCAGGCCGGCCAGCAACATGCAGTACCAGCCGTGACTCACCACCGCCAGGGGGGAGAGGGAGAAGGTGGCGGCCAGCAGCAGCGCCTGGGCCCCGTAGGGGATCAGGCCCTGGATGATGCAGGCGAAGATGTCCAAGGTAGCGGCGGCGCGGCGGGGTTTCACGGCGTTCTGCTCGGCCAGCTCGCGGGCCACGGGGCCGGCGACGATGATGGAGACGGTGTTGTTGGCCACGCAGGCGTTGGTGGTGGCCACCAGGGCGCCCATGCCCAGTTCGGCGGCGCCGGCGTTGCCGCGGCGGCTCAGGCGGGCGATCAGGGCCGCCACCTTGTCGGTGAGCCAGGCCAGGCCGCCCTGGGCTTTCATCACTGCCGCCAGGCCGCCCACCAGCATGGAGAGCAGGAAGATCTCCTGCATCTTCTCGAAGCCAGTGACCATGTCCTTGCCCAGGGTCATCAAGCTGTAGTCGCTGGTGACGAAGGCGGTGAGGGCCGCCAGCACTATCCCCAGGGAGAGCACCACGAAGACGTTGATGCCGATCACCGCCAGCACCAGGATGGCCAGGTAGGGCAGCACCTTGACCAGCTCCAGCTGCTGCGGCGCCACCTCCGCCTGGCCGCTGCCGGCCAGGGTGAACAGGACCACGGCGAACAGGGCCGCCGGGGCGGCGATGCGGATGTTCTCCTTAAACTTGTCCTTCATCTGGGCCCCCTGGGTGCGGGTGGCGGCGATGGTGGTGTCGGAGATGATGGAGAGGTTGTCGCCGAACATGGCGCCGGAGAGCACCACCCCGGCCATCAGCGCCGGATCGATGCCGGTCTGCTGGGCGATCCCCAGGGCCACCGGGGCCACCGCGGCGATGGTGCCCATGGAGGTGCCCATGGCGGTGGCGATAAAGGCGCTGATCAGGAACACCCCGGGCAGCAGCAGGGCTGCGGGGATTAGGTGCAGCCCCAGGGCCACGGTGGCGTCCACCCCACCGGTGGCGGAAGCCACGGCGGCGAAGGCGCCGGCCAGCAGGTAGATCAGGCACATGGCGATGATGTTGCTGTCCCCGATGCCGGCGATAAAGGTCTGGATCCCCTGCTCCAGGGACTGGTTGAACTTCCAGGCGCCCAGGCCCAGGGCCAGCACGATGGCCGGCAGGATGGCGACCACCGGGGAGAGTTCGTAGAAGGCGAAGGCGACGCCCTGGGCACTGAGGTAGACCCCGGTGCCGACAAAGAGGGCCAGGAACAGCATCAGGGGCAGCAGCGCCAGGGGGGTGGCGGTGGGCGCGTCTAGGGTGCCGGTGGCGGTGCAGGCCTGGGTTTGGCTCATGGTGTCGCTCTCGTTCAATCTTGGACTTGGCCTTCCCAGGCGGTGGTGATGGTCGCTCCGGACACTGGCGGCGACTTTAGTGGAATTCCAGAAGTCCGTCAATATAGACGTCTAAACGGCTTGATCGCCGTAACACCCTTTATATGGACGCTGTGATCGGTGCAAGGAGAACAATGCCGCTTTGGGCTTTGGTGCCCGGGCCATGCCACGGTTACAATGGCGCTTTTGAGCCACGTCAGGACAGCGCATGCACGTTCACATCCTCGGGATCTGCGGCACCTTTATGGGGGGGCTGGCGCTGCTGGCCCGGGCCCAGGGGCACCGGGTCACCGGCTCCGACGCCAACGTCTACCCCCCCATGAGCACCCAGCTGACCGAGCAGGGGATCGAACTGATTGAGGGGTACGACCCTGCCCAGCTGGATCCCGAGCCGGATCTGGTGGTGATCGGCAACGCCATGAGCCGGGGCAACCCCTGCGTCGAGGCGGTGCTGGAGCGCGGCCTGGCCTACACCTCCGGGCCCCAGTTCCTGTGTGAGCACGTGCTGCCGGGGCGCTGGGTGCTGGCGGTGTCCGGCACCCACGGCAAGACCACCACCGCCTCCATGCTGGCCTGGCTGCTGGAGGACAACCAGTTGGCCCCGGGCTTTCTGATCGGCGGCGTGCCCCGGGAGTTCGGCGTCTCCGCCCGCCTGGGGGAGACCCCCTTCTTCGTGGTGGAGGCGGACGAGTACGACAGCGCCTTTTTCGACAAGCGCTCCAAGTTCGTCCACTACCGGCCGCGCACCCTGCTGATCAACAACCTGGAGTTTGATCACGCGGACATCTTCGACTCCCTGGCGGACATCCAACGCCAGTTCCACCACCTGGTGCGCACCGTACCCGGCTCCGGCCAGATCATCTGGCCCAAGGCGGCGGACGCCGTGGCCGAGGTACTGGCCCAGGGCTGCTGGAGCGAACAGGCGGTGCTGGGCGAGGGTGGCTGGCAGGCCCGCAAGCTCAGTGAGGACGGCACCCGCTTCGAGGTGCACCTGGCCGGCGAGTGCCAGGGCGAGGTGGCGTGGGATCTGATGGGGGATCACAACATCCAGAACGCCCTGGGGGCCCTGGCGGCGGCCCGCCATGTGGGGGTGCGGCCGGCGGACGGGATCCGCTCCCTGGCCCGCTTCCAGGGGCCCAAGCGACGCATGGAGCGGCGCGGCGAGGCCGATGGCGTCACCCTGTACGACGACTTTGCCCACCACCCCACCGCCATCGCCACCACCCTGGCGGGGCTGCGGGCCCGGCTGGGATCCGAGCGGCGGATCCTGGCGGTGCTGGAGCCGCGCTCCAACACCATGAAGCAGGGGGTGCACCAGGCCACCCTGGCCGCCTCCCTGGCCCAGTGTGATGCCGCCTTTGTTTACCAGCCCCCGGGGCTGAGCTGGGACATGGCGGCGGCCATGGCCGAGGCGCCGGTGCCGGTGCAGCTGGCACAGCGGGTGCCGGATCTGGTGCAGGCGCTGCTGGCGCAGGCCCGACCGGGAGACACCATACTGGTGATGAGCAACGGCGGGTTCGAGGGAATCCACCAAACCCTGCTGGACGAGTTGGAGGCGCGCCATGACAAAGCGTGAGCAAGCCATCACTTTGGCCTTTACTGGCGCCTCCGGGGCGCCCTACGGGCTGCGCCTGCTGCAGTGTCTGCTACAATCCGGCCTCCAGGTGCACCTGATGGTGTCCGCCGCGGCACGGGTGGTGCTTAAGGAGGAGGAGGGGCTGTCCCTGCCGGGCAACCCCAAGGCCTGCGAAGCCCTGCTGGCGGAGCGCTACGGCGCCGAGCCGGGCCAACTGCGGGTCTACGGCAAGGAGGAGTGGTTCTCCCCGGTGGCGTCCGGTTCCGGTGCGCCCCGTCGGATGGTGATCTGCCCCTGCTCCACCGGCACCCTGGCGGCGGTGGCCACCGGCATGAGCAACAACCTGATTGAACGGGCGGCGGACGTCATCCTCAAGGAGCGGGGCCAGCTGATCCTGGTGCCTCGGGAGACGCCCTTTAACGCCATCCACCTGGAGCACATGCTCAAGCTGACCCAGCTCGGGGCGACGGTGATGCCGGCGGCGCCGGGCTTCTACCATCAGCCCCAATCCATCGACGACCTGGTGGACTTTATGGTGGCCCGGATGCTGGACCACCTGCAGATTGAACATCGACTGATGACCCGCTGGGGTTACGGTCCCTCTTCTGACTCAGACAACGGCAAGCAAGACCATGAGTGAATTGATGAAGCACAGCCTGGAGGAGATGATCTCCCGGGACGAGATCGACGCCATCCTGGATAAGCTGGCGGCCCAGATCAACCAAGATTACGCTGGCGTGGACAACCTGCTGCTGGTGGGGCTGCTGAAGGGCTCCGTGGTCTTTATGACCGACCTGGCCCGCCGCCTCAGCGGCGACATCCGCTTCGACTTTATGACCGCCTCCTCCTACGGCAACAGCACCGAGTCCTCCGGTGAGGTGAAGATCGTGATGGACCTGGCCAACAACATCCATGGTCGCCATGTGATGCTGGTGGAGGACATCATCGATACCGGTCGCACCCTGTCCAAGACCCGCGAGCTGCTGATGACCCGCGAGCCCGCCAGCCTCAAGATCTGCACCTTCCTGGACAAGCCCGAGCGCCGGGTGGCCGACGTGCCGGTGGACTACGTGGGCATTCAGATCCCGGACGAGTTCGTGGTGGGGTATGGCCTGGACTACGCCGAGCGCTACCGCCAGCTGCCCTACATCGCCAAAGTGGTGCCCCAGTCCTGAGGCACAAAAAAAGCGCCGAACTCGGCGCTTTTTTCTTATCTGCGGCTCAATTGGACTCGTCGTCCTTGGCGGGCAGGGCCTCCTCCAGCAAGGCCACCAGGGCGGCGCCCAGGTCTCCGTTGCGCCAGTGGCTCTCATCCGATTGGGCCAGGGGCGGCTGTGGCTCGCTCATCATCAGGTTCCCTCACATTGCATCTGGGGCGGTCGGACCGTCAGGGTAGAAAAGGCGACGGGTCGGCCACCATTGGACTTTGGTCGTAACGCCGCTCAGTCGTCGTGACCGGCGTCCTGGTAAGCCTCTTCCAACAGGTCCACCAACTGCTGCCCCAGCTGGCTGTCACGCCAGTTGGACTCGGTGGTGGGCACGGACTGGGCCAGCTCCTTCGGGGAGTGGGTCTCGGACATGGGGCCTCCAAAGCGAACGACATTTACCGAATAGATAGCATTATCGCCCCGGCGGATCGAGCAAAAATTCGACTGGTCCGGCCAAATGCCCCGGGCCGGGGCGATGATCACTTCGGGTGTTGGTTATAACTCAGCCACTTCCTCTCTTTTTTGTCTGGTGGCGAGGGGGTAGAGTGGGGGCTTTCGTGAGCAGGTCCGAAGGAGAGAGCGGATGTTGAAGGTGGGGTTCGTCGGGTGGCGCGGCATGGTCGGGTCGGTGTTGTTGCAGCGGATGGTGGAGGAGGAGGATTTCGCCCGCATCGACGCGCGCTTCTTCACCACCTCCCAGGTGGGGGAGCCGGGCCCGGCCCTGGGGGGCGGAAAACCCCTTAAGGACGCCTATGACCTGGACGCCCTGGCCGAGCTGGACGTGATCCTCACCTGCCAGGGCGGCGACTACACCCAGGCGGTCTACTCGTCCCTGCGCCAAGGTGGCTGGCAGGGCTACTGGATCGACGCCGCCTCGACGTTGCGCATGACCCCGGAGGCGGTGATCGTGCTGGACCCGGTCAACCGCGGCGTCATCGACCTGGCCCTGGCCCAGGGCCAGCGCACCTTTGTCGGCGGCAACTGCACGGTATCGCTCTTGCTGATGGCCCTGGGGGGGCTGCTGGAGGCGGATCTTATCGAGTGGGTCAGCCCCATGACCTACCAGGCCGCCTCCGGTGCCGGGGCGCGCAACATGAAGGAGCTGCTCAGCCAGATGGGGGCGCTGCACCAGAGCGTGGCCCCGGCCCTGGCGGACCCGGCCAGCGCCATCCTCGACATCGACCGGCAGGTCACCGACACCCTGGCCAGCGACGCCTTCCCCACGGCGCAGTTCGGCGCCCCCCTGGCGGGCAGCCTGATCCCCTGGATTGACAGCGCCCTGCCCAGCGGTCAAAGCCGGGAGGAGTGGAAGGCCCAGGTGGAGGCCAACAAGATCCTGGGTCACGACGAGGGGCACCTGCCCATCGATGGGATCTGCGTGCGCATCGGCGCCATGCGCTGCCACAGCCAGGCGCTGACCATTAAGCTGCGCCGCGATCTGCCCCTGGCGGAGATCGAAGCCCTGCTGGCGGCCCACAACCCCTGGGTCAAGGTGGTGCCCAACGAGCGGGAGGCCAGCATTGCCGAGCTCTCCCCGGCCAAGGTTACCGGCCGCCTCAGCGTGCCCATCGGCCGGCTGCGTAAGCTGTCCATGGGGCCGGAGTACCTCAGCGCCTTCACCATCGGGGACCAGCTGCTGTGGGGGGCGGCGGAGCCCCTGAGACGAATGTTAAGGATTTTGACGGAGATTCGACGTTAAAAGGGCAAAAAGGGAGCAAAAGTGGCTCCCTTTTTTGTGCTTCAGCTCCAATTTTGACATTTTGTCCCGCTCGGAAGAGAGAAAATTGGGCGTATAGCACAGTTGTGTTAAGAAACCGGACGTAGAGTGTGGTCACTTGTATTTGGCGATAAGGCGATCCAAATGACTACAGCATCGGCCATGGAGGCCAGCGGCACATCCAGCTGGAGCTCTCCCACTCAGACCCGTTTTCGTCAACGGGACCAAGTGCTAATACGTCTGGCGGAGCAACTTATCCGAGAGCAGGGCCTGGTGTCCTTCCGCTTCTCCGAGCTGGCCCCCCTGGCCGGCTGCAGTGCCGGCACCCTGTATAAGCACTTCTCCAGCAAGGAGGATCTACTGGTGGCCATCTTCGCCCGGCACGTGGAGCAGATGGTGGAGCGTCAGCCCCACTTTATGACCAGCGAGCTGAGCTTCGCCGAGCGCTGGGTGGCGATGCACCTGTGCGCCGTGGTGGCCGTCAACCGTTCCGCCTGGACCCTGGGCTTCAACACCCTGGGGGGCGCCCCCAAGGTGGTGGAGCGCGCCAGCGAGTACCGGGTTCAGGAGCTGAAGATGTACCTGGAGCAGTTCTACACCGCCATCCTGCGGGTGGTGGAAGCGGCCCGGATCCAGGGCGAGCTGACCGCCACCGACGACGAGGTGAAAACCCTCCACGCCATGATGGCCTGTTTCCAGCGCGGCGCCTCCGGAGTGATCCACAACCCGCTGATGCACAACGCGGTGAAGCAGCTGAACCCCCGGGAGATCTACTCCGCCTTCGCCATTTTGGTGGGCACCCTGGACTGGCAACGTCCGCTGCAGGAAGACTCCTACCAGCGGATCATCGCCGAGGTGGAGCATCAGCTCTCCGCCAGCGAAGAGCAAGAAGCGATGGTGGCGGCGTTCTAAGCCGCGTGACGACGGCCTCGACCGAGGCTGTTGGCAAACTCCGGACGGGCGGCCAATAGGGCCGCCCGTTGTTGTTCTGACAGGTTGCCTTCCGGCAGACGCAGGGCCTGGCGGCTCAGCTTGGCCCGGGCTTCGGCGGCGATCTTCATCTGGCCCACCGGCCCCTCAATGGCGTAGTGCTCCGGCGCACCGAGCTGCACCAGCACACCGCAGCCTTTGAGCTCCTCCACCGCCGGGTGGTTCAGGGGCATGGGGATCACCGACTTGCCCTGCAGGAAGAACTCCCTCAGCACCGCCCGCTCCACGCCGTCCAGCACCGACAGCTTCGCCTCAATGCTCTGACGGCGTTGTTGCGCCTGTTGGCGATGGTGCAGGTTGCCCAGCCAGATGCGCAGGGCGCCGGCCAGCAGGTAGCTGGCGCTCAGTACGGTCACCAGGCCCAGCAGGAACCCGTTTTGCGCCACCCACTCCTTAAGGAAGAGGGATTGCAGGGCGGACAGCGGCAGGAACAGCAGCGCCAGGCTGGCCACCAGGGCCCAGAGGGCCAGGCGGGTCATCAGCGGGCCGAAGCGGCACTGGCGAAGAAGGTCCAGAAGTTGAGCCATGGGGTCTCCCAAACGACAGATTCTTGTCACTCTGTGGCCCCATCGAGGGGCGGGAAAAATCAAGCAAGCATAATGCCATAAGCGACCACCTGCATCGAAACATGCAGTCGCTTATGGCTGGGGTTTTAGGCGTGGGGGTGCACCAGGGGGGCGACGGTGAACTTGCCGTCCCGGTTGAGCAGCTGGCTGGGGCCGCTCTCCTTGTGGCTGATCCCCTGGGCGGGGCCGATCTCGCACTCCACCCGGGGAAACAGTCGGGCCTTGACGGTGATCAGCACCCGGTCGAAGAAGCCGTCGATCTCCGCTTCGATGCCTCGCAGCTGCTCCAGGTGCTCCTGGTGCTGCTGATCGATCTTCTCCCGACCCAGGGCCAGCTGTTGGCGCAGGGTCTGCAGGGGATCGGCGCCGGACTCCGGCACCGGGGCCAGGTTGCGCTGGGCCAGGCGCAGCTTCATCGACTGGTCCTCCAGCGCCTTGAGCTTGTCCGCCAGGCGTTCGTGCTGCTGTTTGAGCGCCTGGATCCCGTCCCCCAGTCGAAGCCGGGTCTGGGTGCCGGCACGGGCGCCCAGGTTGACCGCCTCCACCGGACCGCTGCAGACGATCTCGCCGCCCACCAGGTCGCCCTTGCGGCCGTGCTCGTCCCCCACCCGGATGCTGCCCCGGCAGTGCACCTGGCAGTGCATCAGCTGGCGCTCAATCTGGATGTCGCTGTCGCACTCCAGCAGGCTGTACTGGATGAAGCGGGCCAGGATCTGGCCGCCACTGCGCAGCACGCAGGTCAGGCTGCCGTCGTCCCGCTGCCGGCCCACCACCCCCTGGGTGACGATGATGTCGCCGCCGGCCTCCAACTGGGCGCCGTCCACAAAGCCGCCGACGGTGATGTCGCCGGTGGCCTTGACTCGCATCCCCTCGCTGACTTCACCGAGGATCATCACCGAGCCGTCGTACTCCACGTGGCCGTGCTTGGCGTCCACCTGCTTGACGGTGAGCACCTCGTCCACGTCCATGCCGTGGCGGATCTCTATGGGCTGGCCGACGCGGCTGGCCCGCAGCAGGTTGGGATCCTTGGGATCCAGCTCGGTGCCCTTGCCGGTGCGCAGGGGGCTGTCCTTGCCCTTCTTGGCGGGCAGCGCCTTGCCGGTGACCGTGTAGCCGCCCTGGCCCTCGGTGGGGGGATGGCGCCGCATCACCGGCTCGCCGGCACGGACCATCACCACGGCGCCGAGATCGCGCATGTCGACCCGGCCGCCGTCCTGCTCCTGGGGTTTGAGCAGCCGCTCCCGGGCCAGGGGCACCAGGCGCTCCAGTCGCGCGTCCTGACCGTGACGGGGGGCACGCCCCCGGGCGATCTCCGCCTTGACGCGGCTGCCGGGCACCCCGCGTTTGGCTTGTTGGATCAGGTCATCGATGGCGGCGCGCAGCAAGCCTTCACTCACCTCCAGCTCCTGCAGCGCGCTGAGCAGCTGGCCGAAGCTGGCGTGCTGGCCCCCCTGGGGCGCGGTCAGCTCCGCTTGCAGGCTCATCTGGTCGGCGGTGAGGGTCAGCTTCCACTGGCCGTTGCGACGCTCCGCCAGACGAAGGCGCATCGGCCCGTCGGCGTTGTCGTTGGCCAGCCGGCCCTGGAGCTCCTTGAGTCGCTGCTCCACCTCGCTGTCGAGGAAGGCGCACTGGGCGTAGGCACTCTGGCCGAGCAGGGCCTGCAGCTGTTCGCGGGTCAGGTCATGATGCTGGGAGGGGATGAGGTCGATGCAGACGGCATTCTGGTCCTCATCCATAAGGAGCATATCGGTATTGAGCATGACGGCTTTTTGCTGGGTTTAGAATTTGTTATCAGCGCGAGCCAGTATAGCGACAAGGGGGGGAGGGGAAAAGCAAAAGACCCCGGCTCTGTGAGCCAGGGTCTCGAATATGGTGCAGATGGGGAGACTTGAACTCCCACGTCCGTTAGGACACTAGCACCTGAAGCTAGCGCGTCTACCAATTCCGCCACATCTGCAAATGTGGTGCTCAGGGGGAGACTTGAACTCCCACGCCCGTTAGGACACTAGCACCTGAAGCTAGCGCGTCTACCAATTCCGCCACCTGAGCAATGTAATCAACGTCGATGGTGCAGATGGGGAGACTTGAACTCCCACGTCCTTTCGGACACTAGCACCTGAAGCTAGCGCGTCTACCAATTCCGCCACATCTGCCTGATGCATCGTCGTTGCTACGGAGGCGCATTATAGGGAGATTTGAGGGCGGGTCAATAAGGTTTTCGCGATTATTTACTGTCTGCGTAGATTTTGAACTTGTTATTGGCCGCCAGGATGTTCACCCGACCGAAAGCGTGAGCCAGGTCGTCGCCATAGGGCAGATGGTGGTTGGCGACGATGATCAGTTGGCCCCCGGGCTTGAGTGCCGCGGCGGCGTCGCGGATAAAGCGCCGGGCGGTGTCGAAGGTCTGCTGGGCCCCGTGATGGAAAGGGGGGTTGGAGACAATCAGATCGAACTGTCCCTGCACTTGGGACAGGCCATCGGAGGGGTAGACCTTGCCCGTCAGCTCGTTGCGGACCAGGCTCTGGCGGGCCGCCGCCAGGGCCATGGCGTTGATGTCCACCATCTCCAGCTCAATCTGGGGGTTGCGCCGGGCCAGGAAGGTGCCGATCACCCCGTCACCGCAGCCAAAATCCAGCACCCGACCCTGGGGCTTTGCGGGCAGGTGCTCCAGCAGCAACTCGGTGCCCGGATCCAGCTCTCCGTGGCTGAACACTCCCGGCAGTGAGGCCAGGGCCAGGGGGCCGTCCGGAGTGGCCACCTCGTAGCTTTGCCACCACTGCGACAGCTCCAGGGGGCGGGGGGCCGGGTTGTGGCCCAGCAGCAACTGGCAGTGGCTGCCGGAGGCCAGCTTGGGGCACTGGGGCAGCCAGGGGGCCACCGCCTTGGCGGCGCTGCGGATCCCCCCCTTGTTCTCCCCCACCAGGAAGATGGGCGCCCCCTGGGGCAGCCGGGCGCAGGCCAGCGCCACCAGAAAGCGCAGCTGCTCCCGGGCCTTGGGCAAGCGAATGAGGGCGCCTTCGGCGCTCAGCCCCTCGCCCTCCACCCCGTAGTGCACTCCCTCGAGCTGACCGGCCAGGCGCTGGTGGTTGAGGTAATCGGCGGTCAGCACCTCGACCTTGTGGCCCTGCTGGGCCAGTTGCAGGGGCAGGGGATCGGCATCGGCATTGAGCATCAGCAGGTGACGGGGCAGGCGGTCGGCGTGCTTCCACACCAGCTGACTGGGATTGGAGAGGGACATGGCGGTGATGGTCGAGTCGAGAATGGGCGCCAGTATACCCCGAGCCTTGCCCACGAGGTAACCGCCGCCGGTTGCTCGGCGGCCCCGCGCTGGTGTGAGCCGGGGCCCGGACCGGGCCGAGGCGCGCTGAATATGTTCTAAGCTCTTTAAAAACCATAAAAAAGGAGCCCAGGGATGGGAAAGTTGCGAACCGCTTTGGCGCTGGCGATCCTCTTGGGCGCGGTGGCAGGGGAGGCCAGGGCCAGTGCGGCGCCGGTGCGAGTGGTGGTCAACAGCGGCCTGGAGCCGGTGACCCTGGCCCCGAAGCGTTTGCGAGCGCTCTTTACCCGTAAGGCGGCCTTCTGGCCCGACGGCAGCGCCGTGGTGGTCTTCGTGCTGCCCACCCGCCACCCCCTGCACCAGCGTTTTTGTCGGGAGCAGCTGGGGCTGCTGCCCTTCCAGCTGGATCGGGCCTGGAACCACCTGGTGTTCTCCGGCGCTGGCGAGCGCCCTCAGGTGGTGGCCAGCGAAGAGGAGATGCGGGCCCGACTGCGCCAGACCCCGGGGGCCATCGGCTACCTCTCGGCGGAGCGGGCCGAGGGCCCGGGGATCACCGCCCTGAGCCCCTGACACCGCGGCGGCGCAAAACGGGGCCCTGCATTGGCCAGATCGGGACTACGCTTAACTTAAGACGACAAGGACGGCGATCGCTTTTCCACCGGCCTCGGGATGAGAGGCCAGACAGGTGGGGACCGCCAGCCACCGAGATGCTGCCGCGCACACTGCGTTGGCGGCTTTTTTCACCTCACTCACACCGGATGGCGGTAACAGCATGATGCAACGGGGCCATGGGCGTTTTCTCAGTTTACGGTGGAAGTTTGTCCTCGCCACCGTCCTCATGCTGCTGCTCATCAGTCTGATCATCGGCCTTATCGGCCTGCGCCGCTTCGACCAGCAGGTCGACAAGGTGCTCACCAACCAGTACCACTACCTGTGGCGGGACTACCAGAGCCGCCTGCAGACGTCGCAGCGACGCCTGGTCTCCCTGAGCCAGGAGCTGCACATGCTGATGGGCAGCGGTGAGGGGCTGGCGCTGCAGGCCATGCAGGAACGCTTCCAGGGGCAGTGGCACGACTTCGAGCTGTTCTGGGATCTCAAGGGGGTGACCCTCTACGACCCGCGGATGGCTGTGGCGCTGGGTCAGGGTGAGGCGCTGGGGGAAGCGGCCCCCTGGGTCGACCGGGTGGCCCAGGATGGCGAGCCGGACCACCGCATTCGCTGCGAACTGGCCTGCCTGATGGACGTGGCGGTGCCGGTGCTGGTGGACGGGGAGATCCACACTTTGGTGCTCACCACCTCCCTGGCCCAGGTGCTGGCGCCCATGAGCGAACATCACCAGGTGGAGCTGGCACTGCTCAGCGCCGAGTCCGGGGCCGGGCCCTGGGGCCTGAGCCTGTTGAGTCTCACCAACCGGGCCGCCACCTTGGGGCTGCTCAACCGCCTGGCGGTGCAGGTGCCCCTGTCGGCGCTGCAGGACGGGCCCAGGCAATTGGCCCAGGACGGCCGGCACTGGGCGCTCTACGCCTGGCCGGTGGCGGATGGGGGGCAGACGCTGATGCTGATCCGAGACGTCAGCGAACTGGCCCAGGGGGAGCGGGCCTTTGCCGGCGATCTGGCGGGGATCCTCCTGATGGCGGTATTGCTTGCGGGGGGCCTGGGGGCCGCCCTGTTCTGGCGGCCGTTGGGGCGGCTGCATCGCCTGGGTCAGGCCCTGCCGCTGCTGGCCCAGAGCCGGTTCGATGATCTGCGGGACCGGCTGCGTCACCAGTCCCGCTGGGCCCGGGATGAGCTGGACCAGCTGGAGAGCACCACCTTGGAGGTGGCCAGCCAGCTGGAGCGTCTGGAGGGGGACGTCGATCGCTACACCAACGAGCTGCAGCGGATGGCGATGATGGACGCCCTGACCGGGCTGCCCAACCGGGCGATGTTCCACCACGAGCTGGCCAAGGCCCTGGCCAGCATCGGCCGGACCGACGAACAGATCGCCCTGCTGTTCCTTGACCTGGACGAGTTCAAGCGGGTCAACGACACCCTGGGCCACGACATCGGCGACGAGCTGCTCAAGACCGTGGCCAACCGACTGCAGAAGAGCATCCGTAACATGGACACCGTGTGCCGGCTGGGGGGCGACGAGTTCACCATCATCGTCCGCGGCCTGGAGTCGGAGTCCGACATCCACCGCATCATCCACCAGATCTTCACCAGCTTGCAGCAGCCGGTGCAGCTGGGGCGCCACACCCTGATCATCACCACCAGCATCGGCGTGGTGTTCTGCGACAACCCCATGATGCGCCCCGAGGAGCTGCTTAAGCGGGCGGATCTGGCGATGTACCAGGCCAAGCAGGCGGGGCGGTCCAACTACCGGGTGTTCAACGAGCAGATGCTGGAGAGCGCGTCCCGGCGTCTGATGCTGGAGCAGGACATCCGCACCGCGCTGAAGGAGCGCCAGCTGGCCCTGGCGATGCAGCCCATCCTCTCCATGGACAGCCAGCGACTGGTGGGCTTCGAGGCGTTGATCCGCTGGTACCACCCCAATCGCGGACTGGTGATGCCGTCGGAGTTTGTCCAGGAGGTGGACGAGAGCAAGGAGGGGGTGGAGCTGGGCAACTACGTGCTGGAGTACGCGGTGGAGCTGCTGGCCCGCTACTCCAAGCTGCGGGGCAGCGACGCCTTCTACGTGGCGGTCAACCTCTCCCCCAACCAGTACATGAACGGCGCCCTGGTGGACCACCTCCAGCAGCTGCTGGAGAAGCACCGGATCCTGCCCTCCCGATTGGTGTTGGAGCTGACTGAGGAGAGCCTCATCAAGAACCTCGACCGGGCCATGACCATCATGCATCAGCTCAAGGGGATGGGGGTGCGGATCGCCATCGACGACTTCGGCACCGGCTACTCCTCACTGAGCTACCTCAAGCAGCTGCCCTTTGACCTGCTCAAGGTGGACCGGGGTTTTGTCTCGGATCTGGACAACTCCGATGTGGACCGCAACATCGTCACCAGCGTGATCGAGCTGGCCCACAACCTCAAGCGCCAGGTGGTGGCCGAGGGGGTGGAGAATCACGACCAGCGCCAGTTCCTCACCAAGGCCGGGTGCGACTTCGCCCAGGGCTACCTCTATTCGCCCCCCCTGGATGAACACCAGGCCCTCCATCTGCTGGAGAGCCTGGATGCGGACCTGCACTGGTCCGAGGATGATCGGGGGGCCCAGGTGATGGGCCGCCAGTCCCGCTAATCCGCCAGACGCAGGGCCTGACGCAGTTCCGAGTCCGACAGGTTGTAACTGGCGGCGATCCGCTCCAGCTCCTTGACCCTCAGGGTCTGTCCCGCCGCGGTTTCCGGCACCTTCTGCAGGTGGGCAAAATCCGGCTGGCAGACGCACAGCATCCGCGCCCCCTCCTCACCGTTCACCGCCTGGTACATCAGGTTGGGGCAGGGGCTGTCCCGCCAGGGGGCCTGCAGGCAGGGCTGGGCCAATGCCGGGGCCGCCAACAGCCCCAGCAGGAGCGCCACCGGCCGGATCACGACAGGCGCCGCTCGATGGCGTCCATCAGGTGGCCGGCGATGTTGATGTCGTAGGCCGCTTCAATCTCCCGCACGCAGGTGGGGCTCGTGACGTTGACCTCGGTAAGGCGATCGCCGATGACGTCCAGGCCCACAAAGATGAGCCCGCGCTTTTTCAGCTCCGGTGCCACCGCCTCGGCGATGCGACGATCGCTGTCGGACAGCGGCTGGGCCACGCCCCGGCCACCGGCGGCCAGGTTGCCCCGGGTCTCGCCCCCCTGGGGGATGCGGGCCAGGCAGTAGGGCACCGGCTCGCCGTCCACCACCAGGATCCGTTTGTCGCCGGCGGTGATCTCGGGGATGAACTTCTGCACCATGGTGTAGTTCTTACCGTGGTTGGTCAGCACCTCGATGATCACCCCCAGGTTGTGGCCATCGGCGTGCACCCGGAAGATGTAGGCCCCGCCCATGCCGTCCAGCGGCTTGATGATGATGTCGCCGTGCTCGGCGTGGAAGGCGCGGATCCGCTCGGCGCTGCGGGTCACCAGGGTGTCCGGAGTGTGCTCGGCAAACCAGGCGGTGAACAGCTTCTCGTTGCAGTCCCGCAGGCTCTGGGGCTTGTTGACGATCAGCGTCCCCTGCTCCTCCGCCCGCTCCAGCATGTAGGTGGCGTAGATGTACTCGGTATCGAAGGGCGGATCCTTGCGCATCAGGATCACGTCCAGTTCCGCCAGGGGTTGATCCACGGCGTCACCCAGCTGGTACCACTGCTCCGGGTTCTCCTCCACCGTCAGCGGCTGCATCCGGGCCCGGGCTTCGCCCCGGTCCAGGTAGAGATCCGCCATCTCCATGTAGTGCAGGGCGTAGCCCCGGCGCTGGGCTTCCAGCAGGAAGGCGAAACTGGTGTCTTTCTTGATGTTGATGCCCGCGATGGGATCCATCACGATGCCAAGCTTGATCATCCTGGACTCCTTATCCAAGGTCGCCAAAGCGAACCTGCAATGCCGTTATGGCGGTCAGGGCCGCGGTTTCGGTGCGCAGCACCCGGGGCCCCAAAAGAATATCAGTAAAACCCTGGTCCCGGGCGGTGCGGATCTCCTCGTCGGAGAGGCCGCCCTCCGGTCCGATCAGCAGCCGCAGCGCCGTTACCGGCTCCGGCAGGGTGTTGATGCTGTAAGGGGCGCGGGGGTGCAGATTGAGCTTGAGGCCCTCGAAGGGCTCGGTGAGCCAGGGCTCGAGCCGCATCACCGGCCGGATCTCGGGCACCCGGTTGCGGCCGCACTGCTCGCAGGCGGCGATGGCGATCTTCTGCCACTGGGCCACCTTCTTGTCCAGCCGGTCGCCGGAGAGCTTGACCCCGCAGCGCTCCGACCACAGCGGGGTGATGCTGGCCACCCCCAGTTCCACCGACTTCTGGATGGTGAACTCCATCTTCTCCCCCCGGGAGATCACCTGCCCCAGGTGCAGCGCCAGGGGGGACTCCGAGTCCTGGGCCTCCATCGATTGGACCGTCACCCGCACCCGCTTCTTTCCCGCCTCGTCGATGAGCGCCGGGTATTGCTGGCCGTCGCCGTTGAACAGCATCAGTGCCTGGCCCGGCTGCATCCGCAGCACCCGACCGACGTGGTTGCTGCCGTCGTCGTCCAGATCGAGGCTGTGGCCCGGGGCCAGGGGAGAGGGTTGGTAGATCCGTGGTACGCGCATAGAGGGTTCCGCTTCAGGGGTTGCACTGTTCGGCGGTAAAGGGGTTGTCGTGGCCCTGCCGCTGGCTGACCAGGCGATGCCGCTGGCACTCCGCCTCGTCCGCCGGGTACATAGTATGCCAAGAGTGCATCAGTTTTTCCTGCGACTCGGACAGGCGCAAATCGTACTGCCCGGCCATGTAGAGGGTGGCCCGGGCCACCGGCCCGCGGGCGGCCATGGGGGGCTGGGCCCGCCGCCCCTTGAAATCCACCAGCATCTGGCACTGGCCGTACTGGTTCGGCTCGCCACCCCAGACGGTGAGCCGGTAGTTGGAGCGATCGCCGTTGACCTCGCCGATGGCCGGGTAGAGGTTGTGCAGATCCGCCTCCATGGCGCGAAAGACCGGGTCCTTGGCGCACTGGCTGCGACCGCCGTTTTGCCAGCACTGGCGCTGGTGGCCGAACTGCCAGGCGGGCACCACGTGCTCCCACTCGATGCGGTTGGCTCGCACCGGTTGCTTGCGCACCTGGTAACCGCACTGATTCAGGTCTGGCACCAACTTGCGGCCCTGGGCCTCGAAGGGGCAGCCGCAGTAGAGGCTGGTGGCGGCCAGAGGGCCGGTATAGAGCTCAAACATCAGGCGCTTGGCCTGGCTGAAGCTGGTGGGGGCGGACAGGGCCGGGGCGGCCACCAGGGCCAGCAGGAACAGCAGGGGTCTTAACATCAACGACAACAACGAATGGGTGGGGTGGGAAACTCGGGAGTCAGGCGGGCTTTAACGCGCTGCCGCAGGCTTTACACAGGTAGCGGGCCTGGCCCCGCTGCACCTTGTTGTGGCGCCGCACCGTCAACTGGTGACTTTGGCAGTCGCAGCGGTAGGGCCAGGTCCTGGGGGCCACACTGGCCAGATCGAACGAATGACGGGTGCGGGGCTCCAGGCCGAAAAGATCCCGCATCATCCCCTGCCACTGGCGACCGTGGGGGGCCACCTTGCCGTGGCAGTGCCACACCAGTAGGTGGGCCACCTCGTGGGGCACCACCTCCTTGAGGAAGGCCTCGGGGTTCTCCGCCAGGAGCACCGGGTTGAACCTCAGCCGGTTCTGGGTCGGGTGGGCGGCTCCGGCGCTCTGCCCCCGCATCGCCAGGCTGATCTCGGGGCGCTCGAACGCCCGGCCGAGGCGCTGCTCCGCCAGGGCGTAGCAGTCGGCCACGGCACTGAGCAGGGCCTGGTGCAGGGAGGGGGACAGGGACATGGGGACTCCGATTGGCTTAACCGCGCCAGTATACAAAGCCTTGCGTCCCTGTCCATCGGCAGGGTTAAAGGGCACGCAGGCCCAGGTCCAGCATCGCTTCGAGCTGCTCGACGATGGCCGCTTCCTGCTTGGGGTCGTGGCCGGTGATCCGCGGGGTGTGGATGTGGCCCAGGGGCACCCGACTCTCCAGCAGCTCCTTGAGCAGGATGCTGCGGTAGCTGATCTCGTTGGAGAGATAACCGCCGCCGGAGCCCTCCACCGAGACGCTGCTTTGCAGGCCATAGAGGTGCTTGGCCTCCTGGGTGCCGGCGGTGGTGGTGACGGTGCGGTTGTCCAGCACCTGCCAGGGGCCCTCGGCCTTCTGCATGGCGGCCACCGGCAGGCTGAACTCGACGAACTCCGGTCCGTTCAGGGTGTGACCATCCAGTTTCGGCGGCAGGGGCTGCTGCTTGCTGGCGCCGGTCAGCACGTTGAGGTTGTCCGGGGCGCTGGCGCTGCGGTTGCGGCCGGGGTAACGCTCCAGATCGAAGTGGTCACGGCCCATGGAGACGGTGACCACCAGGTCCACCTTGTTGTCCCGCAGGTAGGGGGTCAGCAGCGCCTCCACCAGCCCCTGGTCGAAATCCTCGAATCGCACCGGGATCATCACGGTCTCGATCTGCGCCTGGCGACCGTTGACCTGCCAGCGCTTGCCATCCAGTGCCAGGGCGGCCAGGCCGGAGGGGTTGGACTGGGTGATGTCCCTGTCCAGCAGGAAGGGGTCGAAACCGGTCAGCAGCACCCGCAGCTGGCTGGCCTCATCGAACTGGATGTCGCTCATCCCCCGGGAGGCCTTCTCCAGGGTGTCCAGCAGGATCCCCCGTTGCCAGTCGGCGATGGGGAAGGCGGGATCCCGTTGCTTCAGCTCCGCCCGGGCGGCCAGGCGGCCCCAGTAGAGGCTGCGGTCGTCCAGGTGACCGGATTGGACGTCCGCCACCGCCGCGCGCCACAGGGCGTTGCCGTCCTCGGCCACCTTGCGGGTGACGGTCAACTCGTCCCGGTCCGCTTCGTAGCGGGCCAGCAGTGCCTCGACCTGGGCCTGGTAACGCTGGGTGACCTCGGTGCCGAGTTCGGCCTGGGCCTGGGGCAGGCGCTGCTCTTCGACGTCGGTGGGAAAGGCGGCGGACAGGGCCGGGGCGCTGGCCAGCACCAGGGCGGCCAGGGTGGCTAGGGGCTTCATGGCAATCCTTGTCAAAATTGAGTTATAGCTCTTTGAAATTTAGTGGTTATGAATTCAAGAAGCAAAAGAAATCCGGCCGGGTAAGGGGGGCTTACCGACCCGGGGTCAGGGGTCTGAGGGGGCGTTGAGAAAGTGCAGGATCGCCTGGATGGCGTGGTGCTTCTGAGGGCTCTCCCCCGGGGCCAGGGACAGGGGCAGCTTCACCGACTTGCCGGTCTGGTCCTCGGCGATGTGCAGCCAGTCTGGGTGCCAGTAGAAGCTTTGGCCATCCTGGGTCATCCAGTTGTGCACCCCGGATTGCTCGCCCCGGTAGTTGATGTCGTGGGCCTGGTAGAGTTCGCTCATCGTTCGCCTCCCGCTTTTTCGGCGACCCGACAGGTATAGCATAGCCACGGCATCTCGCCGCCCTGATAAAAAAGCCCTATGAAAACCGAGGGTTTCGCTATTTCCAACCGACCCGGTGCCGTTGCTATGGTGGCGGCATACTGCGATGTACCGAGCGTTTTCATGATCGAACCGGGCACCCCCGACTACCGCCGGGCCAGCCGCGCCCTGGCCCTGGGCTCCCTGCTGGTGTTTGCCAACCTCTACCTGTTCCAGCCCCTGCTGCCGGCGCTGGCGACCCAGTTTGCCGTGCCCTCGACTCAGGCCAACTGGGTTCACGCCGCCACCACCCTGGGGTTGGCCCTGACCCTGGTGCCCTGGGCGCTGATGTCGGAGCGCTGGGGTCGGCGCGCCACCTTGCTGCTCAGCCTGGCGCTGCTGCCGGTGCTGGGGGTGGCCCAGGCCCTGGTCAGTGATCTGGTCCAGCTGGCCCTGTTGAGGGGCCTGATGGGGGTGGTGCTGGCCGGGTTTGTGGCGGTCGCCGTGGCCTACATGGCGGAGGAGTTTTCGCCGGTGGCCCTGGCGCTGGCGGTGGGGGCCTATGTGGCGGCCAACTCCCTGGGCGGGATCCTCGGTCGGGTGTACGGCGGCATGGTGGGGGATTGGCTGGGCTGGAAGAGTGCGACCCTGGGGCTGGCCCTGGCCACCGCCGTGGGCACCGCCCTGGTGTGGCGTTGGCTACCGGCGCCGCGGCGTTTTACGCCGAGCCCGGCGCCCTTTGGTCGACGCTGCCAGGACGCCCTGGCCCACCTGAAAAGCCCCCTCCTCTGGTGGGCCATGCTACTGGGCGGGCTCAACTTTGCCCTGTTCGTAAACCAGTTCTCGGTGATGGGCTTTCGCCTGGTGGCGCCCCCTCATCAACTGCCGGTGGCCCTGGTCTCGCTGATCTTCCTCTGCTACCTCACCGGCACCCTGACCTCCCGCCTCAGCGGCCGATGGAGCCTGCGTTTCGGCCCCCGCTCGGGGATGACGGTGGGCACCCTGGTGGCCCTGGCCGGGGCCCTGCTGGCCCGGGTGGAGGCGGTGTGGGCCATGGTGCTGGGGCTTTTGTTGATCAGCGCCGGGGCCTTCTTGGTGCACGCCCTGGCCTACGCCTGGGTCAGCCAGCACGCCCGGGGGGCCAAGGCCAGCGCCACGGCCCTTTACCTGGTGCACTACTACCTGGGGGGCAGCCTGGGGGGGTTCTGGTTGCTCTACGGTTGGGAGCAGGCGGGCTGGGACGGGGTGATCCTCGGCAGTGGCCTGCTCTACGGGGGGATGCTGCTGGCGGTGGCCCGGCTGGGACGACAGCCCCAGGGCGCCCTGCTGGCAGACTGAGCCGCAGCGGATTGAGTCGCACAAAAAAGCCCCGCCAGAGCGGGGCTTTTTCCTGTTGGCCTTAAGGCTTACAGGTTGGCGTCGGCGCGCAGGGCCTCGGCCTTGTCGGTCTGCTCCCAGGGGAACTCGACCCGGCCGAAGTGGCCGTAGGAGGCGGTCGGCTGGTAGATGGGGCGCTCCAGGTGCAGCATCTGGATCAGGCCGTAGGGGCGCAGATCGAAGTGCTTGCGCACCAGGGCGATCAGCTGCTCTTCCGGCAGTTTGCCGGTGCCGAAGGTCTCGATGCTGATGGAGGTCGGCTCGGCCACGCCGATGGCGTAGGAGACCTGGATCTCACAGCGATCCGCCAGGCCGGCGGCAACGATGTTCTTGGCCACGTAGCGGGTGGCGTAGGCGGCGGAGCGATCCACCTTGGAGGGATCCTTACCGGAGAAGGCACCGCCACCGTGACGGGCCATGCCGCCGTAGGTGTCGACGATGATCTTACGGCCGGTCAGGCCACAGTCGCCCATCGGACCGCCGATCACGAAGCGACCGGTGGGGTTGATGTGGAACTTGGTGTCCTTGGTGATCCACTCCTGGGGCAGCACCGGCTTGATGATGGTTTCCATCACGCCTTCGCGCAGATCCTCGGTGGTCACGGTGTCGCAGTGCTGGGTGGAGAGCACCACGGCGTCGATGCCGGCGATGGTGCCGTCCGGGTTGTAAGCGAAGGTCACCTGGGACTTGGCGTCCGGACGCAGCCAGGGCAGGGTGCCGTTCTTGCGCACTTCCGCCTGACGCTTCACCAGACGGTGAGAGTAGGTGATGGGGGCCGGCATCAGCACGTCGGTCTCGTTGCTGGCGTAGCCGAACATCAGGCCCTGGTCACCGGCGCCCTGCTCGCGGGGGTCGGCTTTGTCCACGCCCTGGTTGATGTCCGGGGACTGCTTGCCGATGGCGGACAGCACGGCACAGGAGTCGGCATCGAAGCCCATGTCGGAGTGGATGTAACCGATGTCGCGAACGGTCTGACGGGTGATCTCTTCGATGTCCACCCAGGCGGAGGTGGTGACTTCGCCGCCCACCATGACCATACCGGTTTTTACGTAGGTTTCGCAGGCCACGCGGGCCTTGGGGTCCTGGGCCAGGATGGCGTCAAGCACGGCGTCGGAGATCTGATCCGCGATCTTATCGGGATGACCCTCGGACACCGACTCGGAAGTGAACAGGTGACGTGCCATAGGAATTCTCTCGTCTATCTATACTGAAAAACGTGTAGAGGCTTCTACATCTGGATGGCTATTCTATGGATTTTTGACGCCATTGCCAGTGCGCCGGATCAAATCCTCAACACCGAGTCGTAAACCCATTGCCGGACCTTGAGTTTAGTGCCCTTTTTCCCTGCTGGATTTTGCCCAGTAAAGGGGGTATAAATGCGCGCCTTGGCGCAAGCCGACATCGTCAATCCAAACACAAGAGGCAGTATGGTTCTCGAGGCATAAGCCGTGTGGGGCAGAGATCACCGCACGGCACCTGGCACATCACCCGGCCCACCGGCCCTGATCCCCTCCCCTCGGGCGGCGTCCGCCGTCGAACCACACGCTCTCTTATCTGACTGACGACGTCGCCATGGCGACCGCCGTGAACCATGCTGTCACTGTGACCCATCCCGCGCCCTGGTGCGGCAGTTAGGAGAGAACAACAATGAGCGATACCCGCTACCTGGAGACCCTGTACCCGTCCTACGGCCAGCAGTTCGAGATGGAGGAGGTGCTGTTTCGTGCCCCCACCGAGCATCAGGAGCTGATCATCTTTAAGAACGAACGTTTCGGCCGGGTGATGGCGCTGGATGGGGTGATCCAGACCACCGAAGCGGACGAGTTCATCTACCATGAGATGCTGACCCATGTGCCGATCCTGGCCCACGGCAACGCCAAGCGGGTGCTGATCATCGGCGGTGGCGACGGCGGGATCCTGCGCGAAGTGCTGCGCCACCCCGGCGTCGAGCACGTCACCCAGGTGGAGATCGACGCTCAGGTGATCGAGATGTGCAAACAGTATCTGCCCAACCACAGCCAGGGGGCCTTCGATGACCCGCGGGCCAAGATCGTCATCAGCGACGGCAAAGCCTTCGTGATGAACTGCACCGAGACCTTCGACGTGATCATCTCCGACTGCACCGATCCCATCGGTCCCGGTGAGGCCCTGTTCGAGTCCGATTTCTACAAGGGCTGCAAAAACTGCCTGACCGAAGGCGGCGTGTTCGTGGCCCAGAACGGCGTGCCCTTTATGCAGCCGGACGAGGCGGAAACCACCAAGGCGCGCCTCAAGCCCTTTTTTGCCGACCGCAGCTTCTACTGCGCGCCGGTGCCCACTTACATCGGCGGCGTCATGTCCCTGGCCTGGGCCTCCGATAACGCGCAGCTGCGCCAGCTGTCCACTCAGGTGATCGCTGAGCGCTTTGCCCAGGCGGGCTTTAACACCCGCTACTACACCCCCGCGGTGCACACCGGCAGCTTCGCGCTGCCACAGTATCTGATTGACCGCCTCGAGGCGGTGGAATAACTGAGGGATCCGGCATTGAACTGGACCGTTGACGACGCGCTGAACCTGTATAACGTCCCCTACTGGGGGCGCGGGTACTTTCACATCAATGACAAGGGACAGGTGGCCGTGCGCCCCAACCCGGAGCGGCCCGACCAGCCCATCGATCTGGCTGAGCTGACCGACACCCTGGTCAAACAGAAGGGGGCCAAGCTGCCCCTGCTGGTGCGTTTCCCCGACATCCTGCACAGCCAGGTGAAGGGGCTCTGTGGCGCCTTCCGCCACGCCATCGCCGAGTACGGCTACGAGGGGGATTACCTGGCGGTTTACCCCATCAAGGTGAACCAGCAGCGCAGCGTGGTGACCGAGCTTATCGCCGGTGGCCGTGAGCAGCTGGGGCTGGAGGCGGGATCCAAGGGGGAGTTGATGGCGGTGCTGGCGATGGCCCAGGACGCCGCCTCGGTGATCGTCTGCAACGGTTACAAGGACCGGGAGTACGTGCGCCTGGCCCTGATCGGCCAGAAGATGGGCTACGAGATCTATCTGGTGATCGAGAAGATGTCGGAGCTGGACCTGGTGCTGGAGGAGGGCCGCAAGTTGGGGGTCACCCCGCGCCTGGGCGTGCGTGCGCGCCTGGCCAGCCAGGGCAAGGGCAAGTGGCAATCCTCCGGCGGTGAGAAGTCCAAGTTCGGCCTCTCCGCCGCCCAGATCCTCAAGCTGGTGGCTCGGCTGCGGGCCGAGGGCCAGCTGGATTGCCTGCAGCTGCTGCACTTCCACCTGGGCAGCCAGATGTCCAACATCCGGGACATCCAGAAGGGGCTGACCGAGTGTGGCCGCTTCTACATGGAGCTGCGCAAGGTGGGGGCCCCCATCGCCACCGTCGACGTGGGCGGCGGCCTGGGGGTGGACTACGAGGGCACCCGCAGCCAGAGCAGCTGCTCGGTCAACTACTCCCTGCAGGAGTACGCCAACAATGTGGTGTACGCCATCGGTGACGTCTGCCGCCAGTACCAGCTGCCCCATCCGCGGCTGATCTCCGAGTCCGGCCGGGCCATGACCGCCCACCACGCGGTGCTGATCGCCGACGTGATCGGGGTGGAGGCCTACCAGCCGGAGGAGGACTTGGCGACCCCGGGCCCCGGGGCGCCGCTGGTGCTGTCCAACATGTGGCAGACCCTGGAGGAGGTGCGGGCCAATACCGACACCCGTGCGCTGGGGGAGATCTACCACGACACCCACAACGACCTGGCCGACGTGCACGCCAAGTACAACTACGGCCTGCTGGATCTGGCCCAGCGTGCCTGGGCCGAGCAGGTGCACCTGGCGGTCTGCCACCAGGTGGCCCAGAAGCTGACGCCGAAAAACCGCGCCCACCGGCCGATCATTGACGAGCTCAATGAGAAGCTGGCGGACAAGTTCTTCGTCAACTTCTCCCTGTTCCAGTCCCTGCCGGACGCCTGGGGCATCGATCAGGTGTTCCCGGTGCTGCCCCTGTCGGGCCTCGACAAGAAGCCGGACCGCCGGGCGGTGATCCTGGACATCACCTGCGACTCCGACGGCACCATCGATCAGTACGTGGACGGCCAGGGGATCGAGACCACATTGCCGATGCCCGCCTGGCAGGCGGAGACCCCCTACCACATCGCCTTCTTTATGGTGGGGGCCTACCAGGAGATCCTGGGGGACATGCACAACCTGTTCGCCGACACCGAGGTGGTGGACGTGCGTCTGGATGAGCAGGGCCAGTGGCAGCTGGTGGACCAGGTGGAGGGCACCACGGTGGCCGAGGTGATGGAATACGTGAACCTGGACCCCGGGGTGATCCTCGACCGTTACCGCTCCCGATTGGAGGGCCAGGCCCTGGCCGAGGCGGACAAGGCGTCCATCCTCGAGGAGCTGGAGGCGGGTCTGCAGGGTTACACCTACCTGGAGCCCTGAACCGCAGCGCCCGCCGATATGAAAAAAGGCCCCGATTGGGGCCTTTTTGTTTGCTCGATAGGGGCTCAGTCCGCCAATCGGCGCTCGGACTCATAGCCGCTGGCGTCCGCGTCGGTGCGGCGCATCCGGCCCATGGCCGCCACGAAGTCGGCGTTGGGGGTGACGAAGGCGTCGGTGGAGTAGTGGGTGCTGCCCTCGAAGTGCTCGATCTCCAGGCGGGTGGTGCCGTCCATCAGGGCGGCCGCCTTCTCATCCAGCTCGATGGCCAGGGCTTCGTTGGTCTGGGCCCGGCCCAGCTCTTCGCGGCTGCCGTCGGCTTTCACCAGGATGTAGATGGAGTCGCAGGCCACGTGGGCGGTGTCACAGCTGACCGGACGATCCCAGGTGTGGTTGCTCAGCTCCAGGCGGGTTTCGCGGGTCACCTCGTCGGTGCGCAGTTCGAACTCCAGGGAGCCGCTGCCGTTGTGCTGTTCCGGGGCGGTGGCCAGCTCACCGCTGATCACGGCCACGTCGTGGGGGTTGCTGTCCTCGCTGTAACGCAGGGCGCAGTGGATCTCCGGCAGCTCCTGGTCCAGGCAGGTGTCCACCAGGTCGTCGGCCTGCCAGCCAAAGGCGTTGGCCATCTCGTCCAGTTCCGGCGACAGGGCCGGGGCGCTCTCCTCGGCGGGGGCCGGCTGGGCCATCTCGGCCACGGCGGCGGTCTGTTCGATGCTGGCCTGGTTGCTGGCCGGCTCGTTGTAGCTGCGGTGCTGGTCGTCGGAGCTGCCGCAGGCCGCCAGGGCCAGCGTCAGTGCAAAAGCGGTCAGAGTCTTTTTCATGTTGCCTATCGTTGTCGTCTTGTGTGCCCCAAGGGGGCGGGCCTCTCTCTGTTTCCGGGGTGCGTCAGACCGCAAGTTGCGGCCAGGGGATGACGCCCGGCTGGGAGGTCTAATGATTGGTTCTTGGTTCGCTTTCGAGTTTGGCTAGCTTGAGGCCGTCAGCCTCGGCTGTGCCCAATTCATAGCGGGAAGGAGAATGAATTTTGGTGACTTCTTAGTCACGGTATCGCGATCTTGATGTGGGCGACCGCAGTGGTCGGCCCGGATTTGCTCAGTACCCATAGCTTTCCCCAAGAGGTTTACAACGCACCGACCATCTCTACGAAATCCACTGTGAATCCAGGAACTTGTTGTGGCCCTATTCCGCATAAGAGGAGACTGCTTGGGCACATCTTTTGTTTCGTAGCTTATCGCCAGTGTTCAGTTCTGGTGAACAAGATTCGGTCGAAGATTATACACGGAATGGGACACTGGGCCAGCCTTGCAGTTCAAATTGTGATCAGTGCAATTTTTAACCAGAAGTGCCTGATTCTCCTTGTTGTAAAAATGTGACATTGGTTTCATGGATGTTGATCTTGGGGCGGAGCCCGGCCGGCGCCGGTTTTCCCCCGCTGGCCAGGCCCGTTTGGCGCCGCCCCGGGCCCGGCGTCCGGCCGGGCTTTACCTTATCTGTCTACCCGGTTGTGTTTTTTGTTGAGAGATTTGCGTCTGGGGTCCCAAGGGGCGAAAATATGCCCCCGCCTCAATTCAATTATCTCGGAACCAGGAGCCCAGATGTCTTCCCGTAAAGAGCTTGCTAACGCGATCCGTGCCCTCTCCATGGACGCTGTCCAGAAAGCCAACTCCGGTCACCCCGGCGCCCCCATGGGGATGGCCGACATCGCCGAAGTGCTGTGGCGCGATTTCATGAACCACAACCCGGCCAACCCGGAGTGGGCGGATCGCGACCGCTTCATCCTGTCCAACGGTCACGGCTCCATGCTGATCTACTCCCTGCTGCACCTGACCGGTTACGATCTCGGCATCGAAGACCTCAAGCAGTTCCGCCAACTGCACTCCCGCACCCCGGGCCACCCGGAGTACGGCTACGCCCCGGGCATTGAGACCACCACCGGCCCCCTGGGCCAGGGGATCACCAACGGTGTGGGCATGGCCCTGGCAGAGAAGGTGCTGGGCGCCCAGTTCAACCGCCCCGGCCACGAGGTGGTGGACCACTTCACCTACGTCTTTATGGGTGACGGCTGCCTGATGGAGGGGATCTCCCACGAAGCCTGCTCCCTGGCGGGCACCCTGGGTCTGGGCAAGCTGATCGCCTTCTGGGACGACAACGGCATCTCCATCGACGGCCACGTCGACGGCTGGTTCAGCGACGACACCCCGAAACGTTTCGAGTCCTACGGCTGGCACGTGATCCCGGCGGTGGACGGCCACGATCCTCAGGCCATCAAGGCGGCCATCGAGGCGGCCCGCGCCGAGAGCGGCAAGCCGACCCTGATCTGCACCAAGACCGTCATCGGTTACGGCAGCCCCAACAAGTCCGGCTCCCACGATTGCCACGGTGCCCCCCTGGGTGACGACGAGATCGCCGCCGCCCGTGACTTCCTGGGCTGGCAGCACGGTCCGTTCGAGATCCCCGCCGACGTCTACGGCGCCTGGGACGCCAAGGCCAAGGGCGCCGAAGTGGAAAGCGCCTGGAACGCCAAGTTCGACGCCTACGCCGCCGAGTTCCCGGAACTGGCCGCCGAGCTGAAGCGTCGTCTGGCCGGCGAGCTGCCCCAGGACTGGGCCGGCCACGCCGACGGCTACATCGCTCAGCTGCAGGAGACCGCCAACAAGGTGGCCACCCGTAAGGCCTCCCAGGACTGCCTGAACGCCTTCGGCCCGCTGCTGCCGGAACTGCTGGGCGGCTCCGCGGATCTGACCCCCTCCAACCTGACCTACTGGTCCGGCTCCAAGTCCATCAGCGCCGACGACGCCTCCGGCAACTACGTCCACTACGGTGTGCGGGAGTTCGGCATGAGCGCCATCATGAACGGCGTGGCCCTGCACGGCGGCTTCAAGCCCTACGGCGCCACCTTCCTGATGTTCATGGAGTACGCCCGCAACGCGGTGCGCATGGCGGCTTTGATGAAGAAGCCCTCCATCTTTGTCTACACCCACGACTCCATCGGTCTGGGCGAAGACGGCCCGACCCACCAGCCGGTGGAGCAGGTGGCCTCCCTGCGCATGACCCCGAACATGAGCACCTGGCGCCCCTGTGACGCCGTGGAGTCCGCGGTGGCCTGGCGCCACGCGGTGGAGCGCACCGACGGCCCCACCAGCCTGATCTTCTCCCGTCAGGGTCTGGCCCCGATGGCCCGTGATGCCGAGACCCTGGCCAATGTGGCCAAGGGCGGTTACGTGCTCAAGGACAGCGCCGGTAAGCCGGAGCTTATCCTGATCGCCACCGGTTCCGAGGTGGAGCTGGCCATGGCCGCCGCCGCCGAGCTGGACGCCGCGGGCAAGGCGGTGCGCGTGGTCTCCATGCCCGCCACCGACGTGTTTGACGCCCAGGACGCCGCCTACAAGGAGTCCGTGCTGCCCTCCGACGTCACCAGCCGCATCGCCATCGAAGCGCTGATCGCCGACTACTGGTACAAGTACGTGGGCCTGGACGGCCGGGTGATCGGCATGACCACCTTCGGCGAGTCCGCCCCGGCCGGTGAGCTGTTCAAGCTGTTCGGCTTCACCGTCGAGAACATCGTCGACACCGCCAACGACCTGCTGGGCTAAGCCCCGTCCGGTCGCAAAAACGCCCCCATTCGGGGGCGTTTTTTTATGCCTGGCGCTGGCGGGCCTCAGCGCTCGATGATCTCCTGGACCTCGTCCTGGCGGATCATCTGCTCCTTCCCCTCCTTGTCCTCGTAGCGGTACATGCCGGTTTCCCGGTCCAGCTCGGGTTTGCCGTAGGTGGGGATCAGGCGACCGTCGTGGGTGCTCATGATGTACTCGGTGCTGCCACAGGCGGTCAGGAACAGGGCGAAAAAGAGGAACAGGAACGGGCGCATACGACTCTCCAAACCTGATGGGGAGAGAAAAGTGTAGACCAAAGCGTCGCACCCCAAGGGGCCCCGGTCCCACCCCGGGGCGGGGGATTCAATAATCGCCGCCGGCAGGTCGCCATGGGCTGGGATAAATAGTACTGTTTGTCCGATACTTAGCCCCATTTTCGCCATCGAGAGGGAAAGGTTCCCGCCGTGAGTAGTTCCGATCGTACCCTGCTGTTTTTGCTGCTGCTTCTGATCCCCACGGCGTTGTGGGCCCCCGGCTACGTGGTGATGCACTACCCGGAGCTGGTTTCGCCGCTGCTCTACCTGCCCTGGCTGACCCTGGGGGCGACCCTGCTGCTCAGCCAGGTCTACCACCAGGGGCGACTGGGGTTCCTGGTGATACTAACGATGCTGCTGTACGGCCTCATCCAATGGCAGCTCCAGGTGCCCCTGTTCCAACCGGGCAAGCGGCTGCTGTTCTGGCTGATGGGGCTGGGGGGGCCGCTGCTGGCGCTGACCCTGGCGCTGCTGCCGGAGCGGGTGCCCTTCAGCCGCGCGGCCCTGGGCCACTGGGCGCTGCTGCTGTCGTCGGTGGGCGCCCTGGTGCTGGCGGTGCAGTGGCCGGGAGCGGTCCAGGTGCTGACCGAGTTTCTCGAGCCCCGCGCCTTCGTGCTCACCGAGCACAGCCCGGCGCCGCTGCTGATGCTGGCCTGGCAGGCCCTGGTGGCGGTGGCCTGCTGGTGGCTCTACCTGCGCCGACGGGAGTCGGCGGACATGGCGGCGCTGTTGGTGGTGGTGGGGCTGATGCTGGTGTGCATCGGCTTCGCCCGGCCGATGATCTCCGCCACCTTGCTGGCGGTGGTGGGGGTGGCGCTGTTTGTGGTGGTGCTGGAGCAGGGCCACCAGATGGCGTTTCTCGATGAACTGACCGGGATCCCCGGCCGGCGCGCCCTCAACATGGCCCTCAAGCGGGTGGGCAAGCGCTACAGCCTGGCGATGATGGACATCGATCACTTTAAGAAATTCAACGACACCTACGGCCACGACGTGGGCGACGAGGTGCTGAAGCTGGTGGCCAGCCGACTGTCCCGGGTCAGGGGAGGCGGCAAGGTGTTCCGCTACGGCGGCGAGGAGTTCACCGTGCTCTTCCCCGGCAAACCCGCCAAGGCCTGCGTGGCTGCCCTGGAGGCGGTGCGGGAGGATTTGGCGGATTACCCCTTCGTGGTGCGAGCCGCCGGTAAGCGGCCGGAGGATCACAAGGCCGGCCGCCAGAACCGGGGGCAGGGGGGCGCCAACAAGCAGGTGCAGATCACCATCAGCCTGGGGCTGGCCCAGCGCGGGGGTGAACTGGGGGACGCCGAGGCGGTGATCAAGGCGGCGGACCAGGCCCTCTATAAGGCCAAGAAAGCCGGCCGCAACTGCCTTAAGCTGGCCTAGCGGCCGCGCCCATCATGCTCTGGGCCAGGGTCAGAAAGGCCTGGGCGGCGGGGCTCAGGGGCGTGTCCCGCCGCCAGATCAGGCCGATGGCCCAGTCCAGGGCCGGGGCCAGGGGGCGCTGCACCACCTGCCCTGTGGGCAGGCGGTCGCAGATGGGCTGCGGCAGGATGGCCAGCCCCAGCCCCGACCCCACCATGGCGCCGATGAAATCCCACTGGCCGCTGCGCAGCACCACTTCCAGCTCCACCCCCTGGCGCTGGCTCAATCGGGTCAGCCACTGGGCCAGGGCGAAATCCTCGTTGTAGAGGATCACCGGCTCACCGGTCAGATCCGCCCAGCCCAGGGCGCTCTTGGCGGCCAGAGGATGGTCCGGGGGCAGACAGACGGTGAGCGGGTAGCGGACCAGCGCCTGCTGTTCAAACTCCCCCTGGTGGGTGGTGGGCAGCGCGGTGAAGGAGATCTCCAGGCGGTCGTTGAGCAGGGCCTTCTCGCAGCCGTAGCCGCCATCTTCGGTCAGTGCCAGCTCCACGCCGGGGTGTTCGCCGAGGTAGCGGCGCAGCAGGGGGGCGGCCAGGGGGCTGACCATGGGACAGAGCCCCAGGCGCAGCGTACCCTGCTCAAGACGGTCCAGGGCCTGCATCTCCCGCTGCAGGTGCTGCCATTGGATCACCATCCGCTCCGCCCGCTGCTGCATCCGTTGTCCCGCCTCGGTCAGGCCCAGGCCCTGGCGCCCCCGCACCAACAGCGGTTGGCCCACCTCCGTCTCCAGCTTCTGCATCATCTTGCTGATGGTGGGCTGGGTCAGGTGCATCCGTTCGGCGGTGCGGGTAAAGCTGGCGGTCTGGGCCAGGGTGAGGAAGCACTCCAGGGTTTTGAGGTTCATGGATTCCACTTTGGAATGGCGGTGATAGATGGAATTCATTTTATCTATCATTGGCCCTCCTCTACCATGATCTCGCACTGGAATGGCGGAGGAGAGCCTTGATGTCTTACACCCAATCACTCTGGGTCGGCGCCCTGGCCGGCCTCTTTGTTCCGATCCCGGCCCCCCAAGGCGAGGCAGAGCAGGCGCCTCGCACGGACGAGCCGAACTGACCCTCAGGGTCTTCGCGTGATAACAAAAAAGGCACCCCTCGGGGTGCCTTTTTTTGTGTGGGGTGCGGGTTAGGCTTTGCGCCCCAGGCGCACCTGCTGCTCGTCGACAAACCAGAGGGCTTCGGCGCGCTTTCGGCCCACCACCAGGGCCTGGTCCGCGGCGAACAGGAAGGCCTTCCAGCTGCGCTGGAACACGCTGTAGCGGGTCTCCAGCACGTGGTCGCAGTCGTAGCAGATGTATACCAGGGTGTCCTTCACCCAGCCCAGGTGCTCGGCCAGCGGCGCTGGCAGGGCCGGTTCGTCGCTGTCGAAGGCCTGGTCCCAGTGGGCGATGTCGCTCCAGGTGTCCGCCTGGCTGGGCCAGTCCTTATCGTCCAGACGCTCCAGCTCCACCGCGTCCTGGCTCACTTCCCGCTGCCAGACTTGCTTGGCGTAGGCCGGGGCCAGGGGGCGGATCTGGGCCAGATCCTCCGCCGGGATCGCCAGATCGGCGCGGCGAAACACCCAGAGGAAGGGGTACTGCTCGATGTCGGTGTATTTCATGGCAACCTGTGCGCGCGGGGATGGACGGCGTTAGGGTATCAAAGCCCCGACCCGGCTGCAGGGGTTTTCACGCCCGTCCCCCGCCAGTATGCTGGAGAGCCTGAACCCCGACGAGGAACCCCATGTCTATCTGGAAACGCCCGGTTTGCCTGGACCGGCTCAACGAACAGTCCGCCAACACCCTGGTGGCCCACCTGGGGATCCGCTACTGCGGCTTCGATGAGCGCTCCTTGAGTGCCAGCCTGCCGGTGGACGGGCGCACCCATCAGCCCCTGGGGCTGCTGCATGGTGGGGCCTCGGTGGCGCTGGCGGAAACCGTCGGCTCCCTGGCCGCCAACCTGTGCGTGGACGAGGGCTACTACTGCGTGGGGCTGGACATCAACGCCAACCACATCCGGGCGGTGCGCAGCGGCACCGTCATCGGCCAGGCCAGCCCCATCCATCTGGGGGCCACCACCCAGGTGTGGCAGATTGAGATCCGCGATGAGCGCCAGCGGATGGTGTGCACCAGCCGCCTGACCATGGCGGTGCTCAAACACAAGCGGCCGGCATGATCCTCGAATTCAGCCAGGGCAAGCTTATCGCCAATGCCCACGAGTTGATGGTGCGCCTGAACGGGCCCGGGCGCATCACCCTGCAGGCGGCCGCCGATGCGGTGGAGCTGGTGGGGATCGCCAACGTGGTCACCGCCTTTGGCGGTGGGATCAGCTGGTCGGTGCAACTGGACAGCGCCGACCAGCTTCAGGCCCTGGCGGACGAGCTGGGGCTGAAGATCAAGGCCGCCGGCGACAAGGGCTGAACTACTCCAGCCACAACCACACCCCCAATCCCATCATCAGGGTGCCGGCGATCCGGTTCATCCACTGCACCTTGTCGGCCCGCAGTAGCCGGCGCAGGGTGCTGCCCCCGCTGGCGTAGATCAGCATGCAGACCAGTTCGCACACCAGGATGATCGCCACCAGCACCAGCAGCTGGGGGGCCAGTGGCCGTTCGGCGGAGATGAAGGGGGGCAGCAGGGCGATCATAAAGGCCCAGCCCTTGGGGTTGGCGATGGCGGTGAGCAGGCCGCGCAGGAAAAGCCCGCCGGGGCGCACGTCCGCCACCGGCTCGGCCCGACCCAGCTGGCCCTGGCTGCGCCACATCTGCACCCCCAGGTAGAACAGGTAAGCACCGCCGACGACTTTCAGCGCGGTGAACAGGCTGGGGGCCTTGAGCATCAGCGCCGCCACCCCGAGCACCGCACTGAAGGACACCAGGGCCACGCCAATGAGCTCCCCGGCCATCATCGGCAGGGTGCGGCGCACCCCAATGCTCATGCCCAGGCTCAGGGCCAGCAGCATGCACATCCCCGGGGTAATGGAGACCATAAAGAAGGTCGGCACAAAAAGTGCCAGGGCGGTGGCGTCAATCATGGTGTGGGTTGGCAGGAAAACGGGGCCGGGATTATGCCACGGCCCGGGCCTAGCCGCCCAGTGTCTTCAACTCGGTGGCGGTGGCGATGGCGTCGATGGGCACGTCCCAGGGTTCGCTGGGCAGTTGAGGCACCCGCTGGCAGTCGTGGGCCAGGCCCACCAGGGCCGGTCGGGCGGCCATCTCCAGGCAGCCCAGGGTGCGGTCGTAGAACCCGCCCCCCATCCCCAGCCGGTTGCCCTGGTCATCGAAGCCCACCAGGGGCATCAGGATGAGATCCAGCTCCGCCATGGGCACCACCCGGGGCTTCTCCAGGGCCGGCTCCGGGATCCCGAAGCGGTTGGCCACCAGCGACTGGCCGGGGACAAACTCAAGAAACAGCAGGTGCTGGGGGTGGAAGGGGTGGAGCACCGGCAGGGCCAGGCGTTTGCCCCGGGCGTGCAACACCTCCGCCAACAGGTGGGGATCCAGCTCGCCGTCGTTGGCGATGTAGAGGGCCACCGTGGTGGCGTGCTGCACCAGGGAGCGGTCCGGCAGGTGGCCGGCCAGGCCCACGGCGGCGGCTTTTTGCTGTTGGGGTGTCAGGGCGCGACGAGCTTGGCGCAGCTGCTGGCGCAGGGGCGCGCGGCGTTGACTGGCGGCGGTCATGGTGAACTCCGGACGGGGTTTGTCCCAGAGTGCCCATCGGCCAGGGTAAACACAAGAGAGAGTTGGGTACGGGAGAGGGGGGCCGGACTGGCCAGGGTGAAGAGTGCTCCCCGGGAATGCCGCTGCGGCTGTAAGCCCTTGAACCGTAAGTTCAAGGCGGGTACCCCATCCACGCTTTCGGCTTCTCGGTCGAACCGAGCGTGCGCAGCCGCGTCGAGCAGGGCACCCTGGGGTTGTTAGCATCGGCCAGGGACATGTCACCGCTGGCGAACACCTCAGGGAGCGATTCCAGTGTAGGAAAAGCGCTGGGCTTTTCCTAACCGTCCTCGCCAGTGTATGGCGAGGGTGAGTCGGCTTCAACCCTTTTCGGACGGTTCTGCAGGCGTTCGGACAATGCCTGTTCAATGGCGTCCTGAAGCACCTGGATGCGGGTGGCCATCTGCCGCTCGGTGACCGCCTGCTGCTGCTCGCTGACCATCAGTTCGTGGCTCAGATTCAGCGCCGCCATCACCGCCAACTGCTCCAGGTTGCCCGAACCGGTGCGCTGGCGCAGCTGCTCCAGGCGCTCCTGCAGCCGATCCGCCACCCGGCGCAGCTGCTCCTCCTGCCCCGGGGGACAGGCGACCGCGAAGGCTTTACCCAACAGGTTGATTTCCAGTGTTTTACTACTCATGTGCCGTTCCGCAGGCCCTAGGAAGGGCGACTATAATACAGGGCGTCGGAGGCCGCCATGACGGGCCCCCGACACCGCCCGCCGAGGGGCGCTTTTTCCCGAGGTTTTCGGGTGTTGGCGCCAATGGTGCGGGCTGCTTGGCCATGATAGCATGGGCCAACTCTCAACCGCGGATCTTTGACCCATGAAATGCAACACGCCTCTCCTGCTCAACAAACTCCAAGCCGCCCTGGACGACGCCAAGATCGCGGTGTTGCCGGCGGAGGTGCACGGGGTGCTGACCGGACTGGTTTGTGGTGGCGTGCCGGTGGACGGCAAGAGCTGGCAGAAACCCTTCCTCGAGCTGGTCAACGACGGTGAGCCGGTGCCGGATGGCCTGATGCAGATCGTGCGCGAACTCTACCTGGACGTGGTCAACTCCCTGGTGGACCCGGAGATGGGCTTCTCCCCGCTGCTGGCGGACGAGGACGACCCGCTGGTGGACCGCCTGGAGGCGTTCATCAACTGGGTGCAGAGCTTCCTGACCGGCCTGGCGATGATGCAGCCGGCGCTGGATAAGGCCTCCGCCGACGTTCAGGAGCTGATCCAGGATCTCACCGACTTCACCCAGGTGGAGTTGGAGGTGGAGGAGAATGACGAGAACGAAGAGGGCTTCGCCGCCCTGGTCGAACACGTCCGCATCGCCGCCTGGGAGTGCCTGCGGGAGTTCCGCGGCCTGGGAGAGGACGACGAAGCGGCGCCCAAGACGCTGCACTGAGCCAGACACACATCAAGGACCCCCCGACATGGAACCGATCGATTTCGCGGCCCACCGCCGCGCCCTGTTGTCACAGTTGCCCGCCGGCAGCGTGTTGGTGCTTTGCGCCGCGGAAGAGACCACCCGCTCCAACGACACCGAATACCACTTCCGCCAGGACAGCGACTTCTTCTACCTGACCGGCTTTAACGAGCCGGACGCCGTGCTGGTGCTGCGCCCGGGCCAGAGCCCGGAGTCGGTGATCTTCGTCCGCCCCAGCGACAAGCTGGCGGAGATCTGGCACGGCCGTCGGCTGGGCAAGCAGAAGGCCGCCGAGACCCTGGGTCTGGATCAGGCCTTCGAGCTGGCCGAGCTGGAAAGCGAGTTGCCGGGCCTGGTCAGCGGCGCCGAGAACCTGGCTTACCTGCCGGGCCACAGCGCCCGCGGTGATGCCCTGGTCGCCGATCTGCTGACCCGCCTGCGGGCCGGCTTCCGCCAGGGGCTGAGCGCCCCGGCCCAGATGCAGGACCTGCGCCCCCTGCTGCACGACCTGCGGCTGTTCAAATCCGAGGCCGAAGTGGCCCTGATGGCCCAGGCCGCCCGGATCAGCGCCCGGGCCCATGTGCGCGCCATGCAGGCCTGTCAGCCGGGCCTCTACGAATACCAGCTGGAGGCGGAGATCCGCCACGAGTGCGCCATGGCCGGCGCCCGCGACATGGCCTACAACAGCATCGTCGGCGGCGGGGAGAACGCCTGCATCCTCCACTACACCGAGAACGACGCCCCCCTCAAGGATGGGGATCTGGTGCTGATCGACGCCGGGTGTGAGTTCCAGGGCTACGCCGCCGACATCACCCGCACCTTCCCGGTCAACGGCCAGTTCAGCGAAGAGCAAAAAGCGCTCTACCAGATCGTGCTGGAGGCGGAGAAGGCCGCGGTGGCCATGCTCAAGCCCGGGATCTCCATCAAGGACGCCAACGCCGTGGCGCTGAAGATCCTGGTGGGCGGCCTGGTGGAGCTGGGGATCCTCGAGGGTGAGGTGGACAGCCTTATCGAGGAGGAGGCCTACAAGCCCTATTACATGCACGGCCTGGGTCACTGGCTGGGGATCGACGTCCACGATGTGGGCGACTACCGCACCCCGGACCGGGGCCGGCAGCTGGAACCGGGCATGGTGATCACCGTGGAGCCGGGCCTCTACATCGGCCCCGACGCCGAGGTGGACCCCCGCTGGCGCGGCATCGGCATCCGCATCGAGGACGATGTGCTGATCACCGAGGAGGGCCACCGCAACCTGACGGTGGACGTGCCCAAGGAGATCGAGGAGATCGAGGCCTTGATGGCCGGCTGAGACGTTATGGCAAAGCAGTACGACATTGCCATCATCGGTGGCGCCATGGCGGGGGCCTCTCTGGCCCTGGCCCTGGCCAACCAGCGTCGCCCCGACGGCGGCCGCTGGTCCATCGCCCTGGTGGAAGCGCAACCGGTGGCCCAGGGTGGCCACCCGGGCTACGACAGCCGGGCCATCGCCCTGGCGGAGGGCTCGGTCCGCCGGCTCGACCGCCTGGCGCTGTGGCCCGCCCTGGCCCCCCACGCCCAACCCATCCAGTCGATCCAGGTCTCCGATCGCGGCCACTTCGGCGGCGTCACCATGAGTGCCGAGGAGTACGGCGTCGAGGCCCTGGGCCAGGTGGTGGAGCTGGAGCGGGTAGGGCCGGCCCTGTGGCAGGCCCTGGCCCGACATGAGGGGCTGGACACCTACTGTCCCGACGGTCTGGCCGGACTGACCCAGCATGCCGACCGGGTGGACCTCACCCTGGACTCCGGGGCCCGGCTGAGCGCCCGTCTGGTGGTGGGGGCCGACGGCACCGGCTCCCGGGTGCGCGCCGGCCTGGGCCTGGCGCTGAATCGCGAGCCCTACCCCCAGACGGCGTTGATCGCCAACATCACCGCCGAGGATCACCCCGGTATCGCCTTCGAACGCTTCACTGAGCAGGGCCCCCTGGCGCTGCTGCCCATGGTGGATCGGCGCTACTCCCTGGTCTGGGTGCAGGCGCCCGACGAGGCCGAGCGGCGCCTGGCGCTGTCCAAGGCGGAGTTCCTCGCCGAGCTGCAGAGTGCGTTTGGCTACCGGCTGGGGGCCCTGACCAAGGTGGGCCAGCGGGCCAGCTACCCCCTGGCCCTGTGCAGGGCGGAGCAGCTCACCCACCACAGAGCGGTGCTGGTGGGCAACGCCGCCCAGACCGTCCATCCCATCGCCGGCCAGGGGTTCAACCTGGGGCTTCGGGACGTGGAGGCCCTGGCGGACCGCCTGCAGGCGGCGCTGCTGGCCGACGAGGACCCTGGCGCCTTTGCCCTGCTCAGCGGCTTTGCCGAGGCGCGGGCGCCGGACCGGGACCGGGTCACCGGGGCCACCGATGCCCTGGTCAAGATCTTCTCAAGCGCAGCCCGCCCCCTGGCGCTGGGCCGCAACCTGGGGCTGCTGACGCTGGCCCTGTTTCCCGATTTGAAAGCCGGCCTGGCCAAAGGGGCCATGGGCTGGCACGGGGGCGGTGCCCCCGGCAGCGACAAGAGGTAGCCATGACAGGCGCACAGATTCAGGAGGGGGCATGTTGAAAACCGGTTCGGTCGACATCGCCATCGTCGGCGGCGGCATGGTGGGCATGGCCACCGCGTTGGGGCTGGCCAAGGCCGGCTTCCAGGTGGCCGTGGTGGACAGGGCCCGTCCCGAAGCCCCCAGCGGCGAGCCGGACCTGCGGGTCTCCGCCATCAACCGGGCCAGCGAGCGCTGGTTGCGGGAGTTGGGGGCCTGGCAGCGTCTGCCCACCGAGCGCCTGGGGCCCTACGGCGCCATGGCGGTGTGGGACAAGGACAGCCTGGGCAAAATCGGCTTCGATGCGGCGGATCTCAACGAGCCCAACCTGGGCCACATCATCGAGAACCGCGCCATCGCCCACGCCCTGTGGCAGGCCGCCAAGGACCAGCCCGGGCTGACCCAGTACATCAGTGCCCCCAAGGCGATGGCCCTGGGGGAGCGCGAAGCCTGGCTGACCCTGGAGGACGACACCCTGCTGAGCGCCCGCCTGCTGGTGGCGGCGGACGGCGCCCACTCCTGGGTGCGGGAGCAGGCCAAGGTGCCCCTGGTGTTTCGCGATTACGGCCACCACGCCCTGGTGGCCACCATCCGCACCCAGCGGCCCCACGACCAGGTGGCCCGTCAGGTGTTCCTGCCGGACGGCCCCCTGGCGCTGCTGCCCCTGGCGGACCCCCACCAGTGCTCCATCGTCTGGTCGTCGCCCCCCAAACAGGCCGAGGCCCTGAGCCAGTGTGACGCCGCGCGCTTCGGTCAGCAGCTGACCGTGGCCACCGACACCCGGCTGGGCAGCCTGACCCTGGACTCCGAGCGGGCGGTGTTCCCCCTGACCATGCGCTACGCCCGGGACTTTGTCCGGCCGCGCCTGGCGCTGATGGGGGATGCGGCCCACACCATCCACCCGCTGGCGGGGCAGGGGGTCAACCTGGGCTTCGGCGACAGCCAGACCCTGGTGGAGGTGCTCAGCCAGGCCAAGGAGCGGGATCCGGGGGATCTCAAACTGCTCAATCGCTACGGCCGGGCCCGCAAGGCGGCGGCCCAGGAGATGCTGGCGGCGATGGACGGTTTCCGCTGGCTGTTTGCCGGCAACAACCCGGTGAAAAAGGGGATCCGGGATCTCGGTCTCAACCTGGTGGATCATGCTGCGCCGCTGAAAAAACGGCTGCTCAGCCACGCGCTGGGATTGGGATTACAGAGTCATGTTTCATGGAACCGCTAACGAGCGGATGAATTGTATACAAAGACTTTGTGATCGGTATAATGCGCCGAAAAAGAACAATGTGATCCAGCGCCCAGGGCGGTCGCCCGGTGTGAAGGTCGCCGCTGTAGCCTTTCCAAGGAACCGATATGGCAAGCAAGACTGTACTCTACGATAAGCATCTGGAATCCGGTGCAAAAATGGTGGATTTCCACGGTTGGGAGATGCCGCTGCACTACGGCTCCCAGGTGGAGGAGCACCACCAGGTGCGCCAGGACGCCGGCATGTTCGACGTTTCCCACATGACGGTAGTGGACGTGCTGGGCGCCGACGCCCAGGCGTTCCTGCGCAAACTGCTGGCCAACGACGTGGCCAAACTCACCGTGCCCGGCAAGGCCCTCTACGGCGGCATGCTCAACGAGCGCGGTGGCGTGATCGACGATCTCATCACCTATTATCTCTCCGACACCCACTACCGCCTGGTGGTGAACTCCGCCACCCGGATCAAAGATCTGGAGTGGATCGGCCGCCAGGCCCAGGCCTACGAAGTGACCATCACCGAGCGTCCGGAGCTGGCGATGATCGCCGTCCAGGGCCCCGAGGCCAAGGCCAAGGCCGCCGCCGTGTTCAGCGCCGAGCAGAACGCCGCCGTGGCGGGGATGAAGCCCTTCTTCGGCGTGCAGAGCGGGGATCTCTTTATCGCCACCACCGGTTACACCGGTGAAGCCGGCTACGAGATCGTGGTGCCCCAGGAGCAGGCCGCCGCACTGTGGCAGGCGCTGCTGGAGGCGGGGGTCAAGCCCGCGGGCCTGGGCGCCCGGGACACCCTGCGCCTGGAAGCCGGGATGAACCTTTACGGTCAGGACATGGACGAAGAGGTGAACCCCCTGGCCGCCAACATGGGTTGGACCGTGGCCTGGGAACCGGCGGAGCGGGACTTTATCGGCCGGGACGCCCTGGTGGCCGCCAAGGCGGCGGGCACCGACAAGCTGGTGGGCCTGGTGATGACCGACAAAGGGGTGCTGCGCGCCGGCCTCAAGGTGTTCTTCACCGACGCCGAGGGCAACGAGCGCGAAGGGGTGATCACCTCCGGCACCTTCTCTCCGACCCTGGGGCACGCCATCGCCATGGCCCGGGTGCCGGCGGGGATCGGCAGCGACGCCGAAGTAGAGATGCGCAAAAAGCGGGTGGCGGTCCAGGTGATCAAGCCCAGTTTCGTCCGTAATGGCCAGAAAGCCTTTTGATCTTGCTAATAGGGAATCGACAACATGAGCAACATTCCGTCTGAACTGAAGTTCACCAACTCCCACGAATGGATCCGCGCCGAGGGCGACGGCACCTACACGATCGGGATCTCCGAGCACGCCCAGGAACTGCTGGGTGACATGGTGTTTGTGGAGCTGCCGGACGTGGGCGACGAAGTGAACGCCGGCGAAGATTGCGCCGTGGCGGAGTCTGTGAAGGCCGCCTCCGACGTCTACAGCCCGCTGACCGGTGAGGTTGTGGCGGTCAACGAGGAGCTGGAGGACAGCCCGGAGCAGGTCAACAGCGACCCCTACGGCGACGGTTGGCTGTTCCGCATCAAGGCCAGCGACGAGTCCGAGTTGACCGCGCTGCTGGATGCCGAAGGCTACCAGGCCGTCATCGACGAAGAATAATAATAAAAACAATAACAAAGCCCCAATTGGGGCTTTGTTTGTATCGGATATCTGTACCTAAGGAAGCAGTCAACCATGAACGAGAAGTTGACCCTGGCGCAACTGGACACCCACGACGAGTTTCTGCGCCGCCACATTGGCCCCGATGCCGCCGAACAGAAGGCGATGCTGAGCGCCGTCGGCGCCGACAGCCTGGAAGACCTGACCGCCCAGATCGTCCCCGAGGGGATCCGCCTGGACCGCGAGCTGGCCGTCGGCCTGCCCACCTCCGAAGTCGATGCCCTGGCCCGCCTCAAGGCGATCGCCGGCAAGAACGAGGTGCGCAAGAGCTACATCGGCATGGGCTACTACGGCACCCTGGTGCCCCACGTCATCCAGCGCAACGTGTTGGAGAACCCGGGCTGGTACACCGCCTACACCCCCTATCAGCCGGAGATTGCCCAGGGCCGCTTGGAGGCGATCCTCAACTTCCAACAGCTGACCATGGATCTGACCGGCCTGGACTTGGCTTCCGCTTCCCTGCTGGACGAGGCCACCGCCGCCGCCGAGGCGATGGCCCTGGCCAAGCGCACCTCGAAGAACAAGAAATCCGATACCTTCTTTGTGGCCGACGACGTCTTCCCCCAGACCCTGGACGTGGTGAAAACCCGCGCCGAGCAGCTGGGGCTGACCGTGCTGGTGGGCCCGGCCAAGGCCGCCGCCGATCACGACATCTTCGGGGCCCTGCTGCAGTACCCCAACCAGTTTGGTGAGGTGGCCGACTACCGCAAGCTGGCGGACGCCATCCATGAGAAGAAGGCCCTGGTGTGCGTCGCCTCGGACCTGCTGGCCCTGATCAAGCTGACCGCCCCGGCCCAATGGGGCGCCGACGTGGTGTTCGGCAGCGCCCAGCGCTTCGGGGTGCCCATGGGCTACGGTGGCCCCCACGCCGCCTTCTTCGCCACCCGCGACGCCCACAAGCGCTCCATGCCCGGCCGCATCATCGGCGTGTCCAAGGACACCCGGGGCAAGCCGGCCCTGCGCATGGCGATGCAGACCCGTGAGCAGCACATCCGCCGCGAGAAAGCCAACTCCAACATCTGTACCGCTCAGGTGCTGCTGGCCAACATGGCCTCCTTCTACGCCGTCTACCACGGCCCCGAGGGGCTGAAGAAGATCGCCGAGCGCACCCACCGCCTCACCTCGGTGCTGGCCGCCGGTCTGATGCAGCGAGGCGTCAAGGTGGTCAACTCCAGCTGGTTCGACACCCTGACCCTGGCCGTCGCCGATCGTGACGCCGTACTGGCCCGCGCCGAGGCCGCCAAGCTCAACCTGCGCACCGACCTGCCCACCACTTTGGGGGTGAGCCTGGACGAAACCACCACCCCCGCCGACCTGGTTGCGCTGTGGAACGTGGTGCTGGGCGAGGATCACGGCCTGACCGTGGACGCCGTCGACGGCATGGTGGACAGCGTGCTGGAGGAGAGCCTGGTGCGCCAGGACGCCATCCTCACTCATGGGGTGTTCAACGCCTACCACTCCGAGACCGAGATGCTGCGCTACATCCGCCGCCTCGAGGGCAAGGATCTGGCCCTCAACCACTCCATGATCTCCCTGGGCTCCTGCACCATGAAGCTCAACGCCACCGCGGAGATGATGCCGGTGAGCTGGCCGGAGCTGGCCAACCTGCACCCCTTCTGCCCCCAGGAGCAGGCCCAGGGTTATCGGGAGCTGGTGGACAGCCTCTCCGAGTACCTGCTGGACATCACCGGCTACGACGCCCTGTCGATGCAGCCCAACTCCGGTGCCCAGGGTGAGTACGCCGGCCTGGTGGCCATCAAGAAGTACCAGGAGTCCATCGGCCAGGGCCACCGCGACGTCTGCCTGATCCCCAGCTCTGCCCACGGCACCAACCCGGCGTCGGCCATGCTCACCAGCCTCAAGGTGGTGGTGGTGGCCAGCACCAAGGAGGGCACCGTGGACATGGAGGATCTCAAGGCCAAGGCGGAGGAGTTCTCCGATCGCCTCTCCTGCATCATGATCACCTACCCCTCCACCCACGGGGTGTACGAGGAGCAGATCCGCGACATCTGTGACCTCATCCACCAGCACGGTGGCCAGGTGTACATGGACGGCGCCAACATGAACGCCCAGGTCGGAGTCACCTCCCCGGGCCTCATCGGCTCCGACGTCTCCCACCTCAATCTGCACAAGACCTTCGCCATCCCCCACGGTGGCGGTGGCCCGGGCATGGGCCCCATCGGCGTCAAGGCGCACCTGGCCCCCTTCCTGGCCGGGCACGCGGTGGTCAAGACCGGTGAAGAGACCCAGGACAACGGTGCGGTGTCCGCCGCCCAGTACGGCAGCGCCTCCATCCTGCCCATCAGCTGGATGTACACCGTGATGCTGGGCAGCCGCGGGCTGACCGAGTCCACCCAGGTGGCGATGCTCAACGGCAACTACCTGGCCACCGAGCTGGGCAAGCACTTCCCCATCCTCTACACCGGCCGCAACGATCGGGTGGCCCACGAGTGCATCATCGACATGCGCCCGCTGAAGGAGGAGACCGGGGTGACCGAGATGGACGTGGCCAAGCGTCTGATGGACTACGGCTTCCACGCCCCCACCATGAGCTTCCCGGTGGCCGGCACCCTGATGGTGGAGCCCACCGAGTCCGAGTCCAAGGCGGAGCTGGATCGCTTTATCCACGCCATGGTGAGCATCCGTGAGGAGATCGCCAAGGTGGGCCGCGGCGAGTGGCCGGCGGACAACAACCCGCTGTGCAACGCCCCCCACACCCTGGACGACATCATGGACCCGGCCTTCGATGCGCGCCCCTACAGCCGCGAGCAGGCGGTGTTCCCGGTCGAAGAGGTGCGGGCCAACAAGTTCTGGCCCACGGTCAACCGCATCGATGACGTGTTTGGCGACCGCAACCTGTTCTGCGCCTGTGTCCCCATGGACGCTTACCAGGACTGAGGATCACTTCAGCCATGAAAAAGCCCGGCCAATTGGCCGGGCTTTTTGCTGGGTCGCCTGCGCGCTTACGCGGTCACTTCGGTGTGGAGTCGGTCGTACTCCTGGTGCCACTGGCGCAGCGGAGCATCCAGGGCCGGCCCCGGCCGTTCAGACCAGAGCACCAGCAGCGCCGAGCCACGCTCCAGCAGACCGTAGCCCAGGCTGCAGTAGCGGGCCTGGACGCTCTGCTCGGGCTGGGCCGGCAGCCGCTGGTCCAGCCATTGCACCCGGCTGGCCAGCTGCTTGACCCGCTGGCGGCGGGCCTTGGCGCGCCGGGCCGCTCGCAAACGGGCGAACAGGGGGCGCAACGGGGCGATAACAAAGGCGGACAACTTGGGCAGACTCCCACACAAATGGCTCAGAGGCTGGCCATGGTAGGGGCATTGTGTGACACAAATATGTCACTTGCGCCACTTTGGTGCAGTTTGGCCGGACGGGTGACCGACTGGGTCACCAGCTCACAGACGCACTCCAGCAGCCAGTCCGGCAAGGCCCCGTCCTCCTTGCGCCGAATGGCGTAGTACTTGGGGGGCGGGCAGCGGTCGTGGAGCAGGGCAAACTCCGGCTCCGACATCTCGCGGATGCTGACCCCGGGGATGTGCTGCATGAACTCCGCCGCCTGGCGGGCGCCGATAAAGGTGATGGCGTCGCTCTCCATCAGGTAATCGCTCACCTCCGACAGCACCCCCGCCTTGCCGGCGATCTTCAGCTGACGGCCGTGGTCCATGGCGTACAGCTCCAGGGGATCGATGCGGTCGTTGAAGGCCGGGCATTCGGTCACCAGGAAGGGGTAGTTGATGATGGCGTCCAGCATGTTGTTGGCGGGCCGGTGCCAGATGGGGTGCTCATCCCGGGCCACCACGAACAACCGCTCGCCGGTGGCGATAAAGCGCGACTCCAGCCGCTCCTTCTCGCTGGGCTTGAAGCTCAGCATCAGATCTGCCCGGCCCTGGAGGATGTCGTCCGGGCCGCTGGCGGAGAGCGGCCGCACGCTCAGGGAGAGCTCCTGCTGCTTCAGCACCGCGTGGCGCTTGAGCTCCGAGGCCAGTTTGCAGGAGAGGGTGGCCGGGGCGTAGACGATGTAGTGTTGCTGTTGGCTCGGCTGGTCGCCGGCGCTCTGGCACACCTGACCGGCCAGACACATGATCTGCTGAAAATAGGGATAGAGCTTGTCGGCGGTGGGGGTGGGCTCAAAGCCGTATTGGCGGCGAATGAACAGCTGGTCCCCCAGGGCGTGGCGCAGGGCCCCCAAACAGCGGCTGACCTTGGAGGGGGCCACGTTCAGTGAGTTGGCCACCGACAGGGAGTTAAGTGACTCATACACCATCACAAAAACGCGAATGGTAAATAAGTTGATGTCTCTCAATTTGTCCATAAACCGCTCCCTTAATTCCCAAATGCGGATGTCCCGAATTGAAAAGTAGCTGATTAGATGGAAAGAAATCTTGCTGCAGAGCAAGAGTTCATAATTTTTCTTATCAGGATATACCATTCGTGACAGCTCACGTAAATCTAAGCCATCGAAAGAATGTTTTTTCTGTGAGCTGGGTTGTTATGATGATGTTTAGTGAGATGTGAGTGTTTTGCTCTCGAAATTGCCGTTTTCAAAATATTCATTTTTATTCTTCGATTTTCATAAATTTCAATATGAACTTTAGGTTTTGTGCAATTGGAATGCGCCTCTAAGTTCTTTTATGAAAATTATCAGTCAGAAATGCAAAATGATTTAGATCAATAATCCGAGGCCAATTAACTCCTAATAATTAACTCGGGGATTGGGAATAACCCATTTGATTCTCCCCGTTAATAACCAGGAGGTTACTATGAGCTTCGGTATGTTTTTGACTGTAGTTGTTCCTTATCTGTTCCTCTTCTTCGTGGTCTTTATCGGTCTGCCGGTGGTGATCGCGGGTGTGGTTCGAGCCGGGTACGAGCACTTCAAGAGTGAAGAGCAAGCCAAGGCGCCCCAAGGGGCCGCCGGTGCGGTGCGTATCTGAACCGGATCCCGGGCGCCTTCGGGCGCCCTCAGTGTTGTATGAGGAAAAGATGAGCAAATCCTTACTACTGCCCGTGATGGCCTTGCTGGCGTTGTCCGGCCCGGCCATCGCCTCCGACGAGTCCTGCCTGCGTTGCCATAAGCGCAACGGCACCATGGAAGGTGTCCACGGCCAAATTGGGGCCAACGGCCTCAGTTGCGTCCGTTGCCACGGCGAACAGGATGGACACCCGAGAAACAAAGCGGCCCTGGTCTATTTCGGCCAGGACAGCAAAACCCCCCTGGCAGAGCAAAACGCCCAGTGCACCACCTGCCATCGTGACGCCAAGTTGCGGGAAGCGGATTGGACCCACGATGTGCACCGGCCGGTCCTGCCCTGTGCCAGCTGTCACCAGCTGCACCCGGAAACGGACCCCATGAGCACCCTGGACGACGCCGGCCGCACCCAGGCCTGCGTGGACTGCCACAGCCTGTTAAGCGAGGAGGGGGAGCAATGAGCCTATCCCGTAGAGAGTTTCTGGTCACCGGCAGCCTGGCGATCCCGGTGCTGACCCTGACCGGCTGCGGCGCCCAGGCCAGCAGCGAGGGGCGCAACCTGGCCCTGGCCTTCGATCAGCGCCGCTGCATCGGTTGCGAGGCCTGTGTCCAGGCCTGCCGCCAGACCAACGACGTCCCCGAGGGGGTGACCCGGCTGAACATCGTCCGCACCGGCCCCTTCGGTGAGGGGGAGGAGACCCACTACCGTTTCGACCGCGAAAGCTGCGTGCACTGCGAAACCGCGGCCTGCATCGCGGTGTGCCCCACCGGCGCCTGTTTCCGCGACGAAGACGGGGTGGTGGACGTGGTGGCCAACAAGTGCGTCGGCTGCCAGTACTGCATCGCCGCCTGCCCCTACCGGGTGCGCTACGTCGACCCGGTGACCAAGGCGGTGGACAAGTGCGACCTGTGCCGCAAGACCCGGCTGAGCGCCGGTCTGCCCCCGGCCTGCGTCGAGGCCTGCCCCACCAAGGCGCTGACTTTCGGCGATCTCAATGACCCGAACAGCGACATCGTCAACCTGCTGCGGGCCCACCAGACCTACCGAGACAAGGTGGACCTGGGCACCCGGCCCAAGCTGTACAAAGTGCCTCACGGCCGAGGGGAGGTGATCTGATGAACTCGTCCATCAATGCGGTGCTCAACTTCGACACCATGGTCTGGCCCTGGCCCATCGCCATCTACCTCTTCCTGGCGGGGGTGTCCGCCGGTGCGGTGATGGTGGCCGTGGCGGTCAAGCGTTACCGGGAGTACAAGGGGCTGGTGGTGGCCGACAGTGGCATCATCAAATCCATGGCCCTGATCGCCCCCCTGGCGGTGATCCTCGGGCTGGGGATCCTGATCATCGACCTGACCAAACCGTTGGAGTTCTGGAAGATGATGATCTACTGGAACCCCACCTCGGTGATGTTCTGGGGGGTGATGGTGCTGTCGGTCTACATCGTGGTGCTCTTCCTCTATATGGCGGCGCTGTTCCACCAACCCCTGATGCTGTTCGGCCGCCGTCTGCCCTGGCTGGGCAAGGGGCTGGATCTCATCAAGGCCCAAGAGGGCAAGATGCAGAGCGTGCTGCTGATCCTGGCGGTGGCGCTGGGGGCCTACACAGGCTTCCTGCTCTCCGCCCTCAAAGGGTTCCCGCTGCTCAACAACCCGGTGCTGCCGGTGCTCTTCCTGGTCTCCGGGGTCTCCTCCGGGGCGGCGGCCACCATACTGTTCAGCTTGCTCTGCTTTAAAGAGTCGGCCCACAGCCAGGACATTCACTTTGTCCATACCATCGAAAAGCCGGTGCTGGCCACGGAGATCTTCCTGCTGATCGCCTTCTTCCTTGGCCTGGTGTTCGCCGGCGGCGCCAGCGCCGAAGCGGCCCGGGTGGCCCTGATGGGCGACTTCTGGTCGATGGTGTTCTGGGTGCTGGTGGTGTTCTGCGGCATGGTGCTGCCCTGGGTGCTGCAGTGGACCCTGCCCCCGCGGCTCACCGGCCACGCCGGCTTTGTCGCCGCCCTGTGTCTGCTCAGTTTGACCGGGGTGTTCGCCCTGCGTCACTTCATTCTCTACGCCGGTCAGATGACCGTGGCTTAATCCAAGAAAAATAAGGACTGACTGTGAAGAAATTCCTGATGACCCTGGCCCTGTGCCTGCCCCTGTCCGCCTGGGCCGCGCCCATCGCCGATACCCACACCGACATGGCCGGCTGCGACGCCTGCCACGACCAGGGGGTGCCCTCGGAAGATTTGGCGTACGAGAACGAGACCTGCATCCAGTGCCACGGGGATCTGGCGGCCCTGGGGGGGATGCACGCCGACCACGCTGGCATAATGGAGTGCACCGACTGCCACATCACCCACGAGGAGCACGACGCCAACAGCGGCTGTGCCAATTGCCACTGAGCCTGGCAACCCAATAAAGGAAGCTCATCGCAAGGACGCGCCTCAGACGAAGCGCCTGGCGCTTCACCCCAAAGCCACACCTCGGTGTGGCTTTTTTTTTGTGACGCGCCGGTAAATTTGCCAGCGAGAGCATTCGGGAAAAGCGAAGTGGCGCGCCAGATATACCGATTTAATATGCTGGCGATTGCGGTCGTCGGGGGTCAGGGAGCGTGGCCGATTCGTTATCCTCGATGTTATCGAATGGTAGGACTTTCAAAGATGGGGGGTAAATATCATTATTTGTGTGTAGCAAATTTCAGATGTGGCAATTCTCAAAAAGGTTCGAAAAATTTGATCCCGTTTTTGCCCGGCCTGAATGGCGTTTTGTTCTGTTCGGGACAGGCTGTCGCAGCAGGTTACCCAAAAATAACCTTTCATTTAAAATAACATCATTATCCGTTATCCGCGGTTAAATTGGTGAGCTGACGCATACTTCCCCCCGCCATTCCCTCGTATGTTCAACCGCGGGTGCAGACGCACTTGGAATAAAAATATTGGGAGTGATGATGAAACAACTCAGGAAGCCACACCTTGCTTTGATCGTGGCCGCCGCCATGGCGGTCGCAGGTTGTGCTGACGACGGTAAAGACGGCGCCGATGGCGCACCGGGCGAACCGGGACCCCCGGGCGAAGGCGCGCCGCCGCCGACGGTAGAAGCCACCGAGAGCACCCACATTGAGCTGCTCAACTACGCGGTTGAAGAGGGCCAGGTGGTCTACAGCTTCGAAGTGACCGACCAGGAGGGCACCCTGGTGGTGGGCCTGGAAGCGGCCGAAGGCAAGTTTGCCGCCCTGACCGAGCGAGGCTTTATCCTGAGCCGCACCGACGAGGGCACCAACGGCGGCTACGGCAGCATGTCCACCGAGGGCGCGACCCTGGAGATGGATGAGCCGGGCCAGTACACCTTCACCTTGCCGATGGAGCACGTGACCGCCGGTGAAGAGGGGATCCTCTGGCTGCGCGTCGGTGACCGTTCCGGCCCCATCGTCCGCTCCAACCCGCTGGTGGTGGACAAGCCTGAGATGTCCCACAGCACCACCACTGAGGCCTGTCAGGCCTGTCACGTGGACTACGCCGCCGGCACCCGCCGTCACGCCAGCTACACCGCCATGGATCTCGAAGGCGAGACCGACCTGGTGGCCGGCTGCCTGGTGTGCCACAACAGCGCCTCCCGGGCGGATGACAACGGCGGTTACGCCAACGCCACCCTGTCCAAGATCGCCCACGTCTTCCACGTCGAGAAGAACGAGGTGCCCGGCTTCGAGCGTGACTTCAACGTGCTCAACTGCACCACCTGTCACACCGATACCCCGATCAACACCTCCATCGCCGGTCCGGGCTGTGTCGACTGTCACAACCCCGGTGCGCCGGTGGGTCCGGTCAGCCCCAACACCGATCCCAACTTCGACATCCGCGCCATCCACGCCAACAAGGCGGCGCTGACTGAGATTGCGGAGATCCGTGATGGCCACTACACCACCACCTCCATGCCTTACTTCGATGCGGCGGTGACCTGGCCTGACACCAGCGTGGGTGCAGTCTGTACCGATCTGAAGCTGTTTGAAATTGTCGCCGATGGCGATGACATTCAGCTGAACATCGGTGAGATGTACGCTGCCCACGATCTGACCTACGCCGGTGCCTACATCCACGGCTACGACAGCGATGCCAAGGGCATTACCGGTCGCGCCATCGCTCGCGGTTCCGAGCAGTACGTTGAGCGTGCCGACGGCACCCGCTCCATCTGCTTCCCCGAGCTGCTGGCGATTGAAGGCAGCGACGGTACCGACTTTACCCAGGGCAACTTCCTGGCCAGCACCCGGGTGACCTTCCCGCAGACTGGCTGGATCGATGACGACGGTAAAGATGGCGTCTCCTTCACCACCTACTCCGAAGTGGTCTCCACCGACTACTTCGACGCCGGGGTGACCGCGCCGGTCTTCACCGAGGTCAGCGAGTTCGACCGTCGCCACGCGGTGACCGCCGACAGCTGCACCACCTGTCACAACAGCGAGACCAACTACCACAAGAACGGCAGCTACCAGAACGGCGGCTGGGACTGTGTGGCTTGCCACAACAACGGTCAGAACCGCTCCTCCGGTGGTTCCGCTCCGGCCTTCGGTCCCATGGTGCACTCCATGCACTGGGGTGTGGGCAGCGGCATCGGCACCGACGATGCCAACTCCGCGACCAAGCTGAACGCTGAGAACTGCGTGGCCTGTCACGCCGAGGGTGTGGATCTGTACGCCATCCCCACTCAGTACATGCTGTCTCGTGCCCTCAACGGTGGCACCCGCGGTGTGATGACCACGCCGGTCACCGCCAACTGCTACGCCTGCCACAGCTCCGACGCGGCCCTGAGCCACATGGAGCAGAACGGTGGTGAGGTGAACGCGGTGGCTGACCCGCTGTGGTACCAGACCACTGCGGCCGAGTCCTGCGCCGTTTGTCACGCCGAGGGCAAGACCTTTGGCATCGACAAGTACCACGTGTTTGAGCGCCAGTAAGGTGCCCAGACCAGGGGCATAACGCCTCTGAATTCCCTGCAGATGAACAAGGCCCCTCCGGGGGCCTTTTTTTGTGCCTGAGGGGCCCGCGCCGGGGGCCGGGAAACAGGCACGAAAGGGGCGTACCGACGGCGGCCAGATTCCCCGATTGGGCCAGGGAGAATTGCCCGTTGCAGCATCGGCGGGGCGGGGATCACCCATTCGGCAACTTTGCCGCCAACCCATTTATTTCCCCCGCCATTCGGGTCTAATAACAAGTGAAGGCCGGGGTCACCCGGCGCCGTGACCACAGGGAGGAGACCATGAGTTTAGGCACCTTTTTCGCCGTAACACTGCCCTACCTGTTCCTCTACCTGGTTGTCTTTATCGTCATGCCTTTGGTGCTGCTGGGGCTGGCGCGAGGACTCTGGGAGTGGTGGCAGGCGGGACGGGCAACCCAGCCAGAGACCCGAGTGCGCCATCAGGAGCATCACGGGACCGCCAAATCCTGACACCGGCTTCCGTCCAGAAGACCTTCGCCACACTTCGGTGTGGCGCTTTTTTTGTGCCCCGCAATCGTTAAACCTCTCTCTGCCCCTACCCCTTATGGGCATCCAGGCCCCCATCAAGCACCTGCCCTCCCGCGGCCGCGCCAGCGACCACGCCATTGACCTAGCCATAGACGGCCCGTTCAGGGTTCGACCGATTGCCAGGGCCGCTCAGGGGGCCGCTCACCGGGCCGTTGGCGCCCGCCAGGAAACCGGAGGGGGGTAGGCCGCCTATAAGGCCAGGACGGTGCTGGAGCGGGGTTGGCGGCCCCGGTGGCGGGCTTGGGTGAGGGGGCTTGGGAAAGCGGGCCTTGGCTTAGCCGGAGACGGGTTGTGGGCCTGGCCCGGCCCGGCCTGAGCAGGGGGAAGGGGGCTAAGGGTTCAAAAAAAGGGCCCCGAGGGGCCCTTTCGATGCCTATGCAGGGTCGGCATCAATAAACGTACTGGTGCGCCTCAGCGATGCGGTCCGGCTTGTGACAGACGGCACAGGCTTCCACCGCCGGGGCGGGGTCGAACAGGGCGAAGTCACCGCTTTCACCGCTGTGCATGCCGGCCGGGGCCACGGGCACATTGAAATCACCGCCCTGGTGGCTCATGTGGGCCTTGGCCTGAACGCTGGTGTGGCAGCTGGCGCAGGTGGCGGAGATGGGGGTGATGCCGTAGACGCTGTCTTCGGTCAGCCCGCTCAAGACCACCGCCGGTGCCACGTTCTCCAGGTTGATCTCACCGGTGTGACAGGCCACGCACTCCACCTTCTTGTTGCGGTCGGTGGTGGGCATGGTGACGTCACGATCCTCGTAGTAGCTGCCGGTGTGGATGCTGTGCATGAAGGGACCCCAGGCTTGCACCCGGTCCAGACCCGCCTTGCTGTGCTCCCAGTTGTAGGCGCTGTGGCACTGGGTGCAGGCGTCACCGCCCAGCTCACCGCCCCGCTGGCTGCCGTGACCATCCAGGCCCTCGGTGTGGCAGGACAGGCACTTGGCGCCATCGGCACCGGTGCGGCGCACCTCGTGGATGTTGGAGACGGTGATGGGGGCGCGACTGCCTCCGCCGTAGTAGATGCGGCCGTCGATGCCCCCCACCAGCACTTCGTCTTCCTCGTAGGCGGCCACATGGGTCACCAGGTAGGTGAAGCTGCCGTCGCCGTTGTCGACGATGGCCTGGGAGCGGGCCACGTGGCCGGCGTCACGGCCGGGCAGGAAGGCTTCGCCGTGCTTCATCACCGTGGCCCAGCCACGGGGGGTGTCGGCACTGGTTTCCCCCTCCACCGGGGCCAGGTTGGCCAGGTCGACGGTGTTGCCGTCGGCGTCGATGGCGGAGACGGTCACCTCGACGGTGCTCTTGTCCGCGCTGCGGACGATGGAGAGCAGCTCCACGTCGTAGCGGTTCAAGGCCTCGTCACGGGCGGCGCCGTTCTGATGCTCGTAGTACTTGAAGTTGCCCTCGTCGTGACAGGCGGCACAGTCGGCGTTGGTGTAGCTGCTGTGGTTGTGGCCGTCGCGATCCGGGTCCATCAGGTTGCTGTGGCAGGTGACACAGCCGTTGATGGTGGCGCTGAACACCACGTCATCCATGTGGCAGGTGGAGCAGCGCTTCATGTCCATGGAGTAGTTGCCCCACAGCGCCGCGTGACCCTTGGACACCTTGCCCCCTTCGCCGTCGGCCATCTTGCCGTGGCCAATCATCGCCATGGTGTTCATGGCGTAGCCGCCGTCCTGGGCCTCGGTGTGGGTGTGGCAGGTCATGCAGGCCTCGACGATCACCACCTCACCGTCGTTGTCCAGGGCGTGGTGATGCTGGTGCCAGCCCCAGGTGCTGTTGCCGCTGGCGGCAGTAAAGTCGCCGTGACAGGCCACGCACTTGGCGTCGTCGGTGGTGGCCACCGCGGCGTCCAAAGGCAGCATCACCCGCTTGGTGCGGGGGAAGTTGATGTTGCCGGGACGGACGTAGCCGTTGCCGCTGGCGGTGGCTGTGGCGGCCTCGAAGGGCATGGTGATGGTGTAGACGCCCTCACCCTGGTACTCGAGCTCCCCAATGGGCTGCTCGTCGGTGGCCTTGTAAGTTTCCCGCAAGGTGGTGTGCAGTTGACCGTCGCTGTCGACCACGGTGGCCACCACTTCGATTTGGGCCATGTTGTCCACCCCGACACCGTCCTGGTTCAGCACCTCGACCTGGGCCTGAACGTAGCCGTCACCGAAGTGCCAATCCAGCACCTGGGCGCTGGCGGAGGTGGTGATCACCGGCGGCTCCCAAGGGGCCCCCGGTGCGCCGTCCTCACCATCGGCGCCGTCCCGTCCGTCTTTACCGTCACAACCGGCCAGGCCCAGAAGGCAGGCGGCTGCCAGGGCACTGAAACGCGTAATCTTGCCCATATTCATCATCTCTCTCTGCATTTTTTTGTATTAGGAGTGCTTTTTCAGCTCATACAGTGTCCGAAGCGCCGCTCGGGCGGGCAAATCGTGAAGGGCCCTCGTGAGGGGGACCAAGAAAACCCCCTTCGGGGGATCGCCGTGGCCCATTTGGGGCAGAAAAGAAAAGAGGTTTCGCCAAGCTTTATCAGGGGGTGCCGCAATTGTTATCGGGGGGTGATCTTTTCGCCTGAACAAAATACGAGCGACACTTGGGCCCACAATTTCCGAATGCGAAAACAGAAATAAACGGGGCAGGGTTTCGGGGCAGAGAAAACTCTTTGCTCATCACCTGCACAGGGTGGGATCCCAAACGGGGCGGAAATACGAGCGCGTCGCAAAGGCGTTTGCATTGCCCTCGAACCGGCTGGCTTTGCGGGGTGTGAAGCGGATTTCTTGCGGTCCGTCCGGGAGTGGCGTACTCTGCCGCCATCCGCCGATCTCCCGGCCTGACCCTGAGGAACCATCATGTCGATCATCGCCGTGCCTGAACTGGCCAAACCGGCCATCAAGTCCCATCACAAGGCCCGTCACCTGAAGAAGTACGCCCTGGGCCCCTTCGCTGAGACCTGTGTGGAGTTCCGTTTTGCCGCCGACATCGAGAAGTTCGATGCCCTGGACCTGGCCCTGACCGAGCTGCAGATCGACCAGGGGTGGGACCTGTTCATCGCCTACTTCAACGATCGCTTCCACGTGGCGGTGAGCTACTACACCGAGCAGAGCAGCGTCGACGCGGTGGTGGCGGCGGTGACCGAGGTGCTGAGCAACACCTTTGGCCAGGCCCCTGAGCTGACGGTGCTGGCCGGTGACGCCAACTACGGCGACTGGGACGGCAGCTACCACGAAAGCTGAGCCCGACGGTTCCGCCATAAGCCCGCCTTTCGGCGGGCTTTTTTGTGCCCGACAGAAAGTGGGCCTGTTTTCCTTGATTTAAATCAAGATTGGTAATCGTAAAAAGCGAACAGGATGACCTTTCAACTCTGTTGGATGCGATTGGTGGTGATGTCTATTATCGGTTTTAGAGATTAAAGAGGAGGCCCGCCATGTGGTATGGCCTGTACGACTGGATAGCGTCCCGAGCCGGGGCACACTGTGAGGACACCCCCCATGACTGAACGACTGACCACCCAGAGCGGCGCCCCCATCGCCGACGACCAGAACAGCCTGTCCGCCGGCGCCCGTGGCGGCCTGATGCTGCAGGACTGGCAGCTGATTGAGAAGCTGGCCCACTTCAACCGCGAGCGGATCCCAGAGCGGGTGGTGCACGCCAAGGGCTCCGGCGCCTACGGCACCTTTACCCTGACCAAGGACCTGTCCGAGTACAGCATCGCAGATCACTTCCGCGGTGTGGGCAAAAAGACCGAGACCTTCCTGCGCTTCTCCACCGTGGGCGGCGAGTCCGGCTCCGCCGACGCCGAGCGGGATCCCCGCGGCTTTGCCCTGCGCTTCTACACCGCCAACGGCAACCACGACATCGTCGGCAACAACACCCCGGTGTTCTTCCTGCGTGACGGCATCAAGTTCCCGGACTTTATCCACACCCAGAAACGCGATCCCAAGACCAACCTGAAAAACCCTCAGGCGATGTGGGACTTCTGGTCTTTGCACCCGGAGGCGCTGCACCAGGTGACCATCCTGATGTCCGACCGGGGCATTCCGGCCACCTACCGCCATATGAACGGCTACGGCAGCCACACCTTCTCGCTGTGGAACGACAAGGGCGAGCGGTTCTGGGTCAAGTTCCACTTCAAGACGCTGCAGGGGATCAAGAACCTCTCCAACGAGCAGGCGGACCAGCTCAAGGGGATCGATCCGGACCACGCCCAGCGGGACCTCTTTGCCGCCATCGAAGACGGCGACTTCCCCAAGTGGGCAGTAAAAGTGCAGATCATGCCGGAGGCGGACGCCGAGCAATACCACCTGAACCCCTTCGATCTCACCAAGGTGTGGCCCCACAAGGACTACCCGCTGATGGAGATCGGCGTATTGGAGCTCAACCGTAACCCCGAGAACTACTTCAACGAGGTGGAGCAGGCCGCCCTGGCGCCCTCCAACCTGGTGCCCGGGGTGGGCGCCTCACCGGACAAGATGCTGCAGGCCCGGCTGTTCGCCTACGCCGACGCCCAGCGCTACCGGGTGGGCACCAACTACAACCAGCTGCCGGTGAACTGCCCCCACGCCAGCAAGCCCAACCACTACCAGCGTGGCGGTGCCATGGCCGGCACCGGCTGCCCCTTCCACGGCAGTGCAGCGGGCAGCGCCGGGGACGTCAACTACGGCCCCAACACCCAGGGCGGGGCGGCCCAGCAGGCCCAGTACGCCGAGCCACCGATGGACCTGGCCGGCGCCATGGACCGCTACGACAAGACGGTGGAGGACGATTACGCCCAGGCCGGGGATCTGTTCCGACTGATGAACGCCGACCAGCAGCAGGCGCTGTTCGACACCATCGCCGCCACCTTGAGCCAGGCCAGCGGTGAGGTGCAGGAGAAGATGCTGGAGCACTTCCGCCAGGCGGACGTGGCTTACGCCGCCGGCGTCAAGGCCGCCATCGACGCCCGTCGCTGAGCCCGCAGCCCCATCAAAAAGCCCGCCAATCGGCGGGCTTTTTTTGGTCAGGCGTCGTCGGTGCCCAGCAGGTGCGGCGAGAGGCCGTGGTGGTGTACATCCCGCTGGGGGAAGGGGATGGTGATGTTGTTGTGGTCGAAGGCGATCTTCACCCGCTCGATAAGATCAAAGTAGACCGGCCAGTAGTCGTCGGAGTTGACCCAGGGGCGCACCAGCAGGTTGACCGAGCTGTCGGCGTGGGCGCTGACGTAGATCTCCGGTTCGGGATCTTTGAGGATGCGACTGTCCTCGCCGATCACCTTGGCCAGCACCTCCTTGGCGATGGCGATGTCGTCGTCGTAGCTGATCCCGAAGGTCAGATCCACCCGACGGGTCGGCTCGCTGAACAGGTTTTTGACGCAGCCGTTGGAGAGCAGGCCATTGGGGATCACCACCTTCTGGTTGTCCATGGTCAGCAGTATGGTGTTGAAGATCTGGATCTCGTGCACCCGTCCCAGGAAGCCCTGGGCCTCGATGACGTCGCCGAACTTGAACGGCTTGAACAGCAGGATCAGCACCCCGCCGGCGAAGTTGGCCAGGCTGCCCTGCAGGGCCAGGCCGATGGCCAGGCCGGCGGCACCCAGCATCGCCACCAAAGAGGCGGTCTCGACGCCGATCATGGAGGCGAAGATCACTACCAGCACGAACTTGAGGCCGACGCTGATGATGCTGAGCAGGAAGCGTTGCAGGGTGATGTCGACGTTGGCCTTGTCCATCGACTTGTCCACCACCTTCACCAGGCCGCGGATAAACCACAGCCCCATCAGCAGGACAATGATGGCCAGCATCAGCTTGGGGCCGTAGCTGAGGGTCATGTCGATCCCCTTCTGCGTCAGCCCCTCCATCAGTTTTAGACTCTCTTGGACGTTTTGTTCCATCTCTTCCATGGGGGATCCCTCAACATGCGCAACCGGAAGTGGTTGCCACTAAGGATGGTAAGAGATTGAAAACGCTGTCAAGTTGCGTTTTTCTGACGGACGTGGAAGGGGCTAGGGCACCGACAGTGAGGGGTGGGAAGAGAGCTGATCCTCCATGGTGGCGTAGTCGAGAAAATCGATGTGCTCCTCGATGCGCCGATTCTCCAGATCCAGCTTCAAGGTGGTGACCCCGGGCAGGGCAAAGGTGATGGACTGGCCGGGGTAGCCGAACAGATCGCCCCGGGCCTTGTAGTAGTAGTTGCCGATCATCACCACCCGGGAGCCCTTGTAGAACAGGTGATCCGAGTTGAAGTAGTACTCCTGGGTGTAGGTGTGCACCCGGCGCAGAAAGGCCAGGATGTCCCGGCGGCCGGTGATCGACTTGCCCGCCATGCGGTCGGTGAGCACGCTCTCCCGATCGTAGTACTGGGCCAGCTGGCTGTAGTTGCGGTTGGTGAGGGCGGCCATGTAGTCCTGGGCCAGCTGGATCGCTTCCGGGGTTTGCGGGCTGGGGTCCACCTCTTCGGCGGCCAGGGCCCCCAGGGGCAGGCTCAGCAGCAATATCAGCAGGAAACGCACGGTCGACCTCCTTAGATTCAGCGGGACTTGGGATTATCCAGGGCAAAGGCGGGCAGAGACAAGCCCCAGAAGATCCCCGCCAGTCTCAGCGCCAGGGTGCCCAGCATCGCCAGGGAGGCGGCCAATACCGCGGTCATCCCCAGTGCCAGGGCGCCGGTGTAGAGGATCCCGCCGACGATGCAGGCGGTGGCGTAGATCTCGGTGCGAAGCACCAGGGGCACCTCCCGGCAGAGCACGTCCCGGATCACCCCGCCCACCACGCCGGTCATGGTGCCCATCATCACCGCGATCATCGGTGAGGCGCCGAACAGCAGGGCCTTCTGGGCGCCGATGATGGTGAACACCGCCAACCCCAGGGCGTCGGCCACCTGGAACCAGCGACCGCTCAGTCGCCGGGGGCAGCGCACCAGCAGCATCACCGCCACGGCGGTCAGCATCACCGCCCAGATGTAGTTGGTGTCGGTGATCCAGAACACCGGGGTGGCGCCGAGGATGGCGTCCCGCACCGTGCCGCCGCCCACGGCGGTGACCCCGGCCAGCACCAGCACCCCGAAGGGGTCCATCCGCAGCCGGCCGGCGGCCAGGGCACCGGAGATGGCAAAGACCATGGTGCCAAAGATGTCTAAGACGTAGATGAAGTCGCTCATCGTTTCAGCCCGTCGAGGAAGATGTCCAAGGCCTTCTGAGAGATGCGGATCTCCACCACCGACAGGGTGAGGGAGTGGATCAGCAATCCCAGGCTGGCGCCGAAGCTCCAGAAAGCAAAGCCGGGTTTATCTAAATATATCAGCAGCATGCTCACTACACACAGGGCAAAGCTCAGGACACCGGCTTCCTGCATCCAGCGGATCAGTCGGATTCGGTGACGCAGGTTGGCGATCTGGGCCTCCGCCACGGTGCAATCGGCGCCCTGGTTGGCCAGGGAGCGGATCAGCGCCGCCAGGGAGAGGAAGCGGTTGGTGTAAGCCAGCAGCAGCAGGGAGATGGCCGGAAACAGCAGGGCCGGGGTGGTCAGACTCAGTTGCATGATGGGTCGATATCAAAGGGCGCCGTGGCGCAACATCGCCAGGGCGGCACCGAACAGAAACAGCAGGGAGAGCCACAGCCAGCAGGCGTAGCTCAGCAGACGCCGGGTGCGCAACAGATCCGGTTGCGCCGGCGGGGTGTCGGGGCCCAGGCGGGGACGGATCCGACGCTGGCCCTCCAGTTGCCAGGGGCCACCCAGCTGGCTGCCGAGGCTCCAGGCCAGGCTGAGCTGGGGCCACTGGTGACTGCGGGCCTCCCAGTCGCCACTGAGCTGGTGGCGCGCCCGCCAGGGGGCCAGGGGGGCGCCGTACAGCGCCAGGGTGGCGGCCAGCAGGGCATTGACCGGCAACATCAGCACGCCGGCCACCCGGGTGGGCCAGTGGGCGAAGCAGCCCATGCCGGGGCGATCCCGGTGCCAGACGCGGACCAGCTCGTTGCTCAGCCAGGCGGCGGTGGCCATCAGCGGGCCCCCCAGGACATACCAGAACAGCACTGCGAAGCGCTGGCTGCGCTCCTGCTGCAGCTGGGCTTCGATGGCGGCCTTGGTCAGGCCCATGGGGGAGAGGCTGTAGGTGTCGCGCACCGTCCAGGGGGCCAGCAGGCTGCGGGCCTGCTCCTTCTGCCCCGCCAACAGCCGGGCCGCCAGGGCCTCGTTGTCCTTGGCCAGGGCGGGGCCGGGCAGCAGCCAGGCCAGCAGGGCCAGCTCGAAAGGCAGGGCGTAGGCCGCCAGGCCGGTGATCAGCGCCACCGCCGACAACAGCGGCAACGCCAGCAGCCCCAGGGAGAGGACGCCGGCCAGGCGACGCTGCTGGGGGGTGTGCTGGGGTTTGTTGGTCTTGCGGGCCAGGGACTCGGCCAGGGGCGCCAGGCGATAGCGGGGGCGCCAGGCCTCCGGCACCAGCATCGACAGCAGGTAAGCCAATGCCAGCACCAGCGGGGGTGCCAGCAGGGCGCTGTAGGGACCCAGGGCCGCGTCCATGATGGCTCGGTCAGCTCAGCTTCTGCACCATGGCCATCACGACCTTGGCGGAGTGTTCACCGGCCTTGACGATGAAGCTGTCGAAATCGACGGCGCCGTCGTCGTTGGCGTTATCGGAGATGGCGCGGATCACCACGAAGGGGGTGCCGAACTGGTGGCAGGTCTGGGCGATGGCCGCCGCTTCCATCTCGCAGGCCGCCATGGCCGGGAAGTGGGACAGCATCACCTGGGTGCGAGCGGGATCGGCGATAAAGCTGTCGCCGGTGCAGATCAGCCCCTCGATCGCCTTGACCTCCCCTACGGAGGCGATGGCGCCCTTGGCGGCCTCCACCAGCTTGGGGTGAGGACGGAAGGCCGCCGGCTGGCCCGGCAGCTGGCCCATCTCGTAGCCGAAGGCGGTGACGTCGACGTCGTGGTGGCGCACCTCGGAGGAGATCACGATGTCGCCGATGGCCAGGCCCTGGGCAAAGCCGCCGGCGGAGCCGGTGTTGACCACGTAGTCGGGGGCGAAACGCTCGATCAGGATGGTGGTGGCGATGGTGGCGGTGACTTTGCCGATGCCGCTGCGGGTCAGCACCACGGCCTGGTCACCCAGGCGCCCCTGGTAAAACTCGATGCCGGCGACGGTCTCGATGGTCAGGTCATCCAGGTGGCTGCGCAGCAGGGCCACCTCCTGCTCCATGGCGCCAATGATGCCAATTTTCATGACGATAGATCCTAAAAAAGCGTGGGAAGGAAAGTGGGGCAAGGATACCACCATTGCCCCGAAGGCGTCACCGCCGTCAGCGGCTGTAGACGCAGGAGCAGACGGCCTGGCTGGGGTGGAAGCGGACTACCATGGACTGGCTGTCCGGGTCGTGCTTGAGCACCTCGATGCTGGTGTAGTGCAGGCCGTTATTGGCCAGGTTGCGTTCGCTGAACTGCAGCTGCTGGCGGTAGTGGGCGGGCAGGGGCTCGCCCTCGCTGAGCACCTCGTGCTTGACCAGGCTCATCGCCAGGGGGAAGCGGGTGTCGCTGTGCTCCTGGCGCTCCCCCTGCATGATGATGTTGGCCACCGGCTGCCCTTCGGGGGTGTAGTAGCGGTAGTAGATCCGCGCCGAGGCGCCGTACATGACGAAGTCGGCGATCATGTAGTGCTGCATCTCGTCGGAACGGTCGCTGTCGTACAGCTCGTTGTGGCAGTTGAGCATCAGGGTGTCGCTGCCGGTGCGCGGCCAGAAGTGCACCGCCAGCAGGGGCACCAACAACACCGGCACCAGGGCCCAGAGCCATTTTGCGCTGATGGAGGCGTCAGTCACAGAGCAGCTCCTTCTGTTGCCAGCTGGGAGGAAGGAAGTTGGGGTTGCCCCGAGGATCGCTGATCTTGAGGTTGCGCAGCCGGGTGTGGTGGTTCTCCTGGCCATAGAGGGTGAGGTTGAGCACCCGCTGATCGCTGGAGAGCGAGGCGTACACCTCCTGCCAGGGGGAGGCGGCGCAATCGGAGAACAGTCGAGTGAGCTTGCGCTGCATCTGGGACAGATCCAGCACGTGGCTGCTGGCGGGGCTCAGCCAGTAGAGCGCCAGCGCCTCGTCCCCCGGCAGGGGAATGCTGACCGGGCTGGGCAATTGCGGCCCGCTCTCCCCCGACGGCCAGTGGCGCACCGGGCCGTGGATCACCAGAAGGCCCAGGGCCAGCGCCGCCAGACCCAACAGCGCCAGGCGCTCCCAGCGGCGGGGCGCACGGCGGGTTGGGGAGGCCTCGGGCGTATCGACCGGAGCCGCCCCCGCCGGTTCGGCGCTGGGCAGGCAGAGGCGGTAGCCCACCCCCTTGACGGTCTGGATCAGGCAGTGCTCCTCGTCCTGGAGGAAGTGGCGCAGCTGGAACACCGCCCGCACCACCGCGGACTCACTGACCTGGGGCTCATCGAAGGGACCGCAGCGTAGGGCACGCTTCTTCACCGGCTCGCCCAGGTGGGCCAGCAGGGTAGAGAGCACCAAGTATTCGGCGCGGGGCAGGTCCCAGATCTCCCCCTGGGGGTTCTCCAGACGCTTGCTGTCTTTGTCGTAGCGGCACGGGCCGATTGGGATCATGTCCTGGTCGGTCGATGGCGAATCATTGGCCCACAGTCTAGCGGCCCCGGCGCTCCCTCGCCGTGATCTGGGTTCCACCCTCCGGCAGTGGCAAAGCCCTTGATCTTTCGTCTCACCAGGCCGGTCTTTCGCCCATCTTCGTCGCTGTGATCCGCCTCCGTGAATTTGCCTCGATTTGCCCGGGCAAATTCACCGCTAATCAACATTAGTGCCCATAGTGGTAACCCCGGGCCGTTGGTCGAGCGGGGAAGGTGTGAGCGACGCATGAAAAACAGGCGCCAATCGGCGAGGAATCTTCGGCGGGTTTCGTCTGATGCGGAGTAAAACCGGCCCCGAGATTAGTGTGATGCGCGGCGCACCGGGCCTCGCTTTGGCTCCTTAGACTGGCTCCAGGGTCGCCGACCGGGTCGGGGACAGACATTGATACTTGTAGGGGAATGAGAGAATGACTCTGGACAGACGCCAGGCCATGGGCCGCATTATGGGGATCGCCGGAACCGTGGCGGGCACCGCCTTGATTGGGCCCAAGGCCATGGCGGCGGAATCGTGCAGCGGAGACAACCAGATCGGCATCGGCAGCGAGGGGGGCGGGGATCTGACCGAGAACCTGCTCGGCTACGTCAAACTGGATCCCATGGCGGTGGCCAAACGGGCCTACGACGGCTACGGCCGCGGCGGCTGCATGTACGGGGTGTTTGACGCCATCGTCCAGGAGCTGGCGGAGATGGGCCACGAGGACGCGTGTAACTTCGCGGCCATCCCCACCAACATCGCCGCCTACGGCGGGGGCGGCATCGCCGGCTGGGGCACCCTCTGTGGCTGCGTAAACGCCTCTGCCATGGCGGTCAACATGCTGGCCGGCGTGGATCGCACCGCGGTGATCCGCTCGGTGTTCCGCTACTACGAGCACACCCCCATGCCCCGCGGTGACGAGGCCTTCCTGAGTGCCATCGGGGCACCGACCCGCAACGACGACGCCGGCGAGCCGCTGACCGCCGACAAGCTGGGTCAGTCGGTGGCCAACTCCATCCTGTGCCACACCTCCGTCTCCCTGTGGTCCAAGCAGAGCCGTTACGGCTCCAGCCACCAGGCCAAGCTGGAGCGCTGCGCCCAGGTGACCGCCGAGATCGCCTACACCACCGTCAGCTTCCTCAACCAGTCCGTGGACGGCACCCTGGAAGCGGACACCCAGGCCCCGGGCAACGCCGACTGCCTCTCCTGCCACAGCAGCAGCAAAGCGGAGCCGGACAGCTACATCGCCACCGACGTGGCCAGCCAGATGGAGTGTCAGACCTGCCACAGCCCCCATGATGTGGGTGCCGGCCTGAGCGGCGTCCACGCCGACGCCACCTGCAGCGACTGCCACAACTGAGACCGGGAGGGGTTATGAGCAAACGTCTGTTGAGCGCCGCGCTGGCCCTGGCCCTGGTCGGGTGCAGCAGCGATGACAAGGGGCCGACCCCGCCGAGCAGCGTGCCGGTGGACGAGGCCACCGAACTGGCGCTGACCCTGACCGAGCTGGCGCCGGACGGCAGCCTGAGCTTCACCCTGGATAACGGGGCGGGGCTGGCGGTCACCGGGGCGTCGGATTACAGCGTCACCTTCCTCGGCTACGCCGGGGCCTACGACACCGCCTTCTCGATGCCCTGGCACACCAGCGATCGCTTCGGTTGTGGCCAGGAGGTGCCGGATTGCGTGGGCACCCTGGAGGAGCTTGAGCCCGGGGTGTACCACTTCAGCCCGGACCGGGAGCCGCAACTGGGTGACCGGGTGACGTCGGTCAAGCTGAGCATCCGGGTGCACGGGGCGCTGGCCTCGACACCGCCAAACGTGATGGACGCCCCCCAGGGCTGAGTCCCAGGCCCCCGCAATGCGGGGGCCTTTTTGTTGCAGTGTGATGAAACCGGCCGGGAACTTGATCCCGGCCAAGGTGCGCGCCGGCCAGGGTGCCAAGATCAGGACAGAGGCAGGCAACACGGCATGGGAGGCGGTATGAACCTGTGGTTATTGTTGTGGGTGGTCTTGGGGCTCGGGGTCTGGTTGACCCTTGGGGCCCTGCTCGGTCAGATGACCCCCTGGGGCCGCACACTGGTGCGCTGCATCGCTGACGGGCCCCGCTCGGGCTCCCTGGTCAAGGAGTAAAAAAAGGCCCCGCAACGGGCGGGGCCAAACAGTGGGAACGCGGTACCGCTAGAGCGTATCCAGGAAATCCAAAATGCCGGCGGCGGCTCGCCGGCCCTCGTCGATGGCGGTGACCACCAGATCGGAGCCGCGCACCATGTCGCCCCCGGCAAACACCTTGGGGTGGCTGGTCTGGAAGGCGTACTGACCCCCCTGGGGGGCGCGCACCCGGCCCCACTCGTCGGTAAGGATGCCGTGCTGGCCCAGCCAGGGCGGCGGACTGGGCTGGAAGCCGAAGGCGATGAGCACCGCATCGGCCTTGAGCAGCACCTCGGAGTCCGGCACCGGCTCCGGGCGGCGGCGCCCGTTGTCGTCCGGCTCCCCCAGGCGGGTCTCGCAGCAGCGCACCGCCACCACTTCCCCGTTGGCGTTGGTCTCGATCCCCAGCGGCTGGCGGTTGAAGAGAAACTCCACCCCCTCCTCTTTGGCGTTCTGCACCTCCCGGGCGGAGCCGGGCATGTTGGCTTCGTCGCGGCGATAGGCGCACTGGACGCTGGTGGCGCCCTGGCGTACGGCGCTGCGCACGCAGTCCATGGCGGTGTCCCCACCGCCGAGCACCACCACCCGCTTGCCCTTAAGATCGATGTAGGGGTGTTCGGTGGCGTAACGCTCCAGCTTGGCGGTGTTGGCGATCAGGAAGGGCAGGGCCTGGTGAACCCCCTTGGCGGACTCGCCGGGCAGGCCGCCCTGCATCGCCTTGTAGGTGCCCAGCCCCAGGAAGACGGCATCGTGGCCGCTCAGCAGATCCTCGAAGCTTTTGTCGCGGCCGATGTCGACCCCCAGCTCGAAGCGGATCCCCATCCCCTCCAGCAGGGCGCGGCGCTTGCGCACCACCTCCTTCTCCAGCTTGAAGCTGGGAATGCCGAAGGTCAGCAGGCCGCCGATCTCCGGCATGCGGTCGTAGACGGTGACCTGGGCGCCGTTGCGACGCAGCACGTCGGCGCAGGCCAGCCCCGCCGGGCCGGCGCCCACCACGGCCACGTGCTCGGGGCGCGGTTCAACGCCGGACAGGTCGGGGGTCCAGCCCATGGCGATGGCGGTGTCGGTGATGTACTTCTCCACCGAGCCGATGGTGACGGCACCGAAGTCGTCGTTCAGGGTGCAGGCCCCCTCACAGAGGCGGTCCTGGGGGCAGACCCGACCGCACATCTCCGGCAGGGAGTTGGTCTGGTGGGACAGCTCCGCCGCCTCGAAGATGCGCCCCTCTTTGGCCAGGCGCAGCCAGTCGGGGATGTAGTTGTGCACCGGGCACTTCCATTCGCAGTAGGGGTTGCCGCAATCCAGGCAGCGGTCGGCCTGCTGGTCCACCGCCTCCTGCTCGAAGGGGCGGTAGATCTCGACAAAGTCGGTGGTCCGGGTGGTCAGCGCCTGCTTGGCCGGATCCTCGCGGTCGACGTCGAGGAATTGAAAATCGTTGCTCATGGGGCTCTCCTCCTTAGCCGGCCTGTACCTTGAGTTCCTGGCTGTGTTGCAGCGCCAGCAACTCGCCCAGGGCGCTGGCCCGGGGTTTGACGATCTTGAAGCGGGGCAGCCAGTGGGTCAGATCCCGCAGCAGCTCGGCGGCCCGCTCGGAGCCGGTGGCCTCCAGGTGGGCCTGCAGCAGCTGTTTGAGGTGGTGCTGGATCATCGGCTCGGTGACCGGCAGGGCCTCCACCAGCTCGCCGTTAAGGCGACGATCCAGGTCATCGTGCTGATCGAACACGTAGGCAAAGCCGCCGGTCATGCCGGCGCCGAAGTTCACCCCGGTGCTGCCCAGCACCGCCACCACGCCGCCGGTCATGTATTCACAGCCGTTGTCGCCGCAGCCCTCCACCACCGCCACGGCACCGGAGTTGCGCACCGCGAAGCGCTCCCCGGCCCGGCCGGAGGCGAACAGCTTGCCGCCGGTGGCGCCGTAGAGGCAGGTGTTGCCGATGATCACCGACTCATGGCCCTCGTAGGCCACCCCTTCCGGGGTCTTGACCACCAGCTCCCCGCCGGTCATCCCCTTGCCCACGTAGTCGTTGGCGTCGCCGGAGAGCGCCAGGCGCACCCCACCGACGTTCCAGACGCCGAAGCTCTGGCCGGCGGTGCCGGTGAAGTGGAACTGCAGCTGCTGATCCGCCATCCCCTGGTTGCCCCAGCGCTGGGCGATCTGGCCGCTCAGGGTGGCGCCGACGGCCCGGTCGGTGTTGCGGATGGGCAGGCTCCACTCGCCCCCCTGCTTGGCGGCGATCGCCTCGGCGGCCAGGCCCAGCATCTGCTGGTTGAGCTCGCCTTGGTCCAGGGGGGGATTGAGCTCGGTGCTGTAGGCGGCGGTGTCCTCACCGGGCACCGCCCGCTCCAGCAGATCGCTCAGGTTCAGGCGGCCCTGGCGCGGGGTCTGCCCCGGCAGCTGGGCCAGCCAGTCGGTGCGGCCGATGAGCTGACTGAACTCGGTGACCCCCAGGGCGGCCATGTGACGACGCAGGTCTTCGGCGACGAAGCGGAAGAAGCGCATCACCTTCTCAGGCGTGCCGTGGTAGTGCTTGTCCCGCAGGCGCTTGTCCTGGGTGGCCACGCCGGTGGCGCAGTTGTTGAGGTGGCAGATCCGCAGGTACTTGCAGCCCAGGGCCACCATGGGGGCGGTGCCGAAGCCGAAGCTTTCGGCCCCCAACAGGGCGGCCTTGATGACGTCCAGGCCGCTCTTGAGGCCGCCGTCCACCTGCAGGCACACCTTGTGGCGCAGGCCATTGGCCACCAGCGCCTGCTGCACCTCCGCCAGACCCAGCTCCCAGGGGCTGCCGGCGTAGTGGATGGAGGTCAGGGGGGAGGCGCCGGTGCCGCCGTCGTAGCCGGAGACGGTGATCATGTCGGCGTTGGCCTTGGCCACGCCGCAGGCGATGGTGCCGATCCCCGGCTCGGAGACCAGCTTGACGCTGACCCGGGCCTTGGGGTTGACCTGCTTGAGATCGAAGATCAGCTGCGCCAAATCCTCGATGGAGTAGATGTCGTGGTGGGGCGGCGGGGAGATCAGGGTCACCCCGGGGCGGCTGAAGCGCAGCGTGGCGATCTCGGCGCTCACCTTGTGGCCGGGCAGCTGCCCCCCCTCACCGGGTTTGGCCCCCTGGGCCACCTTGATCTGGATGACGTCGGCGCTCATCAGGTAGGCGGCGGTGACGCCGAAACGGCCGGAGGCCACCTGCTTGATGCGGGAGTTGCCCGGGCTGTTAAAGCGGCGGGGATCCTCCCCCCCTTCGCCGGAGTTGGAGTGCCCCCCCAGGGTGTTCATCGCCACCGCCAGGGCCTCGTGGGCTTCCGGCCCCAGGGCACCGATGCTCATGGCGGCGGTGTCGAAGCGCCAATAGAGGCGCTCGGCCCCTTCCACCGCGTCGGACTCCACCGCGTCCTGGCCGGGCTTGAGGGCCAGCAGGTCGCGCAGTGTGGCGGTGGGGCGCTGGTCCACCAGCTCGGCGTAGCGGTCGTAGGCGGCCTGGTCGCCGCTGTTGACCGCCTGCTGCAGCGCCTGCACCACCTCGGGGTTGAAGCAGTGGTATTCGCCGCCGTGGACAAACTTGAGCAGACCGCCGTGCACCAGCGGCTGATGGCGCTTGAAGGCGGTCTTGTGCAGGCGGGCCTGATCCGCCTCGATGTCGGTAAAATCGGCGCCCTGGATGCGGGAGGCGACCCCTTTGAAGCACAGGGCCACCACGGCGTCGGACAGGCCCACCGCCTCGAACAGCTGGGAACAGCGATAACTGGCCACGGTGCTGATCCCCATCTTGGAGAGGATCTTGAGCAGCCCCTTATCGATGCCGGCGCGGTATTTGAGCAGCCACTCCCGGGCGTTGTCCGCCTGGCCCTTCTGGCGGGCCAGCTCGGCGATGGACTCGTAGGCCAGGTAGGGGTAGATGGCGGTGGCACCAAAGCCCAGCAGCACGGCGAAGTGGTGCGGATCCCGGGCGCTGGCGGTCTCCACCACGATGTTGGTGTCACAGCGCAGCTGCTGGCACACCAGGCGACGTTGCACCGCGCCCACCGCCATCAGCGCCGGCACCGGCAGCTTGGCGGCGTCGATGGCCCGGTCGGAGAGCACCACCATGGTGGCCCCGCCACGGGCGGCGGCCTCCGCCTCGTCGGCGATGCGGGTCACCGCCGCCTCCAGCCCCTCGGCGGGATCGTAGTTCAGTTCAATCAGCTCCGAGCGGTAGTGGTCGTTGTCCAGGGCCCGCAGCTGGGCAAAGTCGCTGTAGAGCAGCACCGGGGAGTCGAAGATCACCCGGTTGGCGTGCCCCGTGGTCTCGTTGAAGGGGTTCTGCTCCTTACCGATGCAGGTGGCCAGGCTCATCACGTGTTTTTCCCGCAGGGGATCGATGGGCGGGTTGGTGACCTGGGCAAACTGCTGGCGGAAGTAGTCGAACAGGGAGCGCACCTGGGTGGAGAGCACCGCCATGGGGGTGTCGTCCCCCATGGAACCCACCGCTTCCGCGGCCCCCTCCGCCAGGGGCCAGAGGATCTCCCGAAGCTCCTCCCGGGAGACGTTGAACAGCTTCTGGTAGCGCAGCAGGGTGGTGCTGTCCCACTCCGCCTGGCCGGCGGCTTCCGCCGGCAGGTTGTCGCCGGCCACCAGGCGCCGGGAGTTGGCCTTCATCCACTCGGCGTAGGGGTGGCGGCTCTTGAGATCCTCGTCGATTTCGAAGGAGCGCTGCAGCTTGCCGGTGAAGGTGTCCAGCACCAGCAGCTCGCCGGGGCCCACCCGGCCCTTTTCGACCACCTCGTCCGGCTGGTAGTCCCAGATCCCCACCTCGGAGGCCAGGGTCAGGATGCGGTCTTTGGTGATCACGTAGCGGGAGGGGCGCAGGCCGTTGCGATCCACGGCGCAGGCGGCGTGGCGGCCGTTGGTCAGCACCACCCCGGCGGGGCCATCCCAGGGCTCCATGTGCATGGAGTTGAAGTCGTAGAACGCCTTGAGATCGGCGTCCATGTCCGGGTTGGACTGCCAGGCGGGCGGGATCAGCAGGCGCATTGCTCGCTTCAGATCCATGCCGCCGGCCAGCAGCAGCTCCAGCATGTTGTCCAAACTGGAGGAGTCGGAGCCGGACTGGTTCACGAAGGGGGCGGCGTCCTGCAGGTCCGGCAGCAGGGGGGAGACAAACTTGTACTGCCGCGCCAGGGCCCACTGGCGGTTGCCGTTGATCGTGTTGATCTCGCCGTTGTGGGCCAGGTAGCGGAACGGCTGCGCCAGTTGCCAGCGGGGCTGGGTATTGGTGGAGAAGCGCTGGTGGAACAGACAGATGGAGCTCTCCATCCGCAGATCCGCCAGGTCGGGGTAGAAGGTGGGCAGATCCCGGGGCAGCATCAACCCCTTGTAGACGATCACCTGGCCGGAGAGGCTGGAGATGTAGAAGTCCGGGTCGTCACTGAGCTGCTTCTCCGCCCGGCGGCGGGCCATAAAGAGGCGGCGCTCCAGGTCCCGGCTGCGCCACCCCACCGGGGCGTTGACGAACACCTGGGCAAAGGTGGGCACGCTCTGGGCGGCGATGGCCCCCAGGCTGTCCAGGTTGACCGGCACATCGCGCCAGCCCAGCACCGACAGGGTTTCCCGCTCCAGCTCCTGCTGCAGCACCGACTTGGCGTGGTGGGCGCGGACCGGGTCCTGGCCCAGCATGATCATGCCCACGGCGTACTTGCTGGAGAGGCGCCAGCCGCTCTCTTCGGCGATGCGCTGGAAGAAGGCGTCGGGTTTTTTGATCAGCAGACCGCAGCCGTCACCGGTCTTGCCGTCGGCGCCGATGGCGCCTCGGTGCTGCAGCCGGTCCAGTGCGCTGATGGCGGTGCGCACCACGCGGTGGCTGGCTTCGCCCTCCATATGGGCGATCAGGCCAAAGCCGCAATTTTCCCGTTCATACCCTGGTTGATACAGCGCCATTCCTTTCCTCCAAGGTTGCCCTACCGCATGCCCGATACGGGTGCAACCACATATTTATGCAATCGAACCAACTAAATTACTTCCACAGCCGGAGCCGGGTCAACTCGCCTGACCACTGAGAAGGGGCCATGACACCATGCTCTTTGGCTATCAAAGCGGTTGATTTTGGGGCCGGCTAGGGGTAGGCCAGAGCGGGTCGATATGCAGTTGGACCCGAAGCGAAGCCGATGGTTGCGCCCTTTTGGCGCGCGCCTGCGCCATGGCGGGGCCCCATCCGGTGGCTCCAAGGCCCAAGCGCGCGCGGCGAGTGGGTTTCGGGGGCGGAATTATGGGCCGATAACCATCGATTATCGCCGGTGGCTGTGATCCGGATCGCCGCCGCTGGATTCATCGATTGGTATCATTGCGCGTTTTTTCATCGCCGGAGCCCGCCGTGGGACTGAACCGATACGTCCATACCCTGGGTCACTACATGACGGCCCGCTATGGCCAGAAGATCCACAAGCTGACCATCGACGCCGCCTTTACCTGCCCCAATCGGGACGGCAACCTGGGGGTGGGGGGCTGCACCTTCTGCAACGTCTCCTCCTTCAGCGCCGAGCACGGCAGCCAGGAGAGTGTGGCGGCGCAGCTCGAAGCGGGCCGAGTCCGGCGGGAAGGGATCACCACCCGACCGGACCGGCGCTACCTGGCCTATTTTCAGGCCTACACCTCCACCTACGACGAGTACGCTGTGCTTAAGCGCAAGTACGAGGAGGCGTTGGCGGTGTCGGACATCGTCGGGATCTGCGTGGGCACCCGACCGGACTGTGTGCCGGACGAGGTGCTGGCGCTGCTGGCCAGTTACCAGCAGCAGGGGATGGAGGTGTGGCTCGAGCTGGGGCTGCAGAGCGCCCACGACGCCACCTTGAAGCGGATCAACCGCGGCCACGACTTTGCCGCCTACGCCGAGACCGTGGCTCGGGCCCGGCTCTACGGCCTCAAGGTGTGTACCCACCTGATCCTGGGCCTGCCCGGGGAGACCCCGGCGCACGGCGAGACCACCCTGCAACGGGTGCTGGCGGAGGGCACCGACGGGCTCAAGCTGCATCCCCTGCACGTGGTGGAGGGCAGCATCATGGCCAAGCAGTGGCGGGCCGGCCGGTTGCCCCTGTGGGACGAGGCCACCTACAGCGATTGTGCCGCGGGGCTTATCCGCCAGACCCCGCCTGAGGTGGTGTATCACCGGGTGAGCGCCTACGCCCGCCCGCCGGAGCTGATCGCCCCCGACTGGTGTGGCGACAAGTGGCTGGTGATGAACCAGCTGGTGGCCCGGCTCGAGCGCGACGGTGGCCAGGGCAGCGCCCTGGGCCGCCCCTTTACCCCCCAATAAACAACGGGCCGGCGCACTGGCCGGCCCGACGATCACTCGCCCTGGCGCTTGTGGCGGATCCCCACCTCTTTTTTCTGCAGCACACAGCTGTTGCCCGAGGGCATCAGGAACAGCCGCGCCGTGCCGTCTTCAAAGGCGGCGACGTTGGCGTTGAGCTCGGTTTTGTAGCTGGCCCCCTTCATAAAGTCCTGGCGGGAGACCGCCATGCAGTTCTGCTCCGCGCTCCAGGTGCGGGTGTACGCGTAGGAGCAGTGGCCGTCCTTGGTGGGGGCCACGGTCAGGTCAATCAGGTGTACCCCGTCGGAGAAGGTGATCTCCATGGCGGAGTTGAAGATCTGGTCGTCCGCCTTGTCGCTGGCCCAGGTGGACCAGGAGCCGTAGTTGTTGCCGGCGCCGAAGAACTGCTCGAGATCGGCGATGGTGGAGAGGCAGGCGGTGATGCCGGCGTTTCTGGCGTGCTTGACCAGCTGTTCCTCGGCCTGGACCTGGGGGGCCAACATCAGCAGGGCGATCAGCAAAGGGGTCTTGGCGGTTCCGTTCATCGGTTACTCCTTGAATGTGGGGTCATGGCGCGCCTCCATCGGGACGTCTGCGTCGCCATGGTGCCGAGGAATGGCCCGGGAAACAAAGATTAACCTTATGATTTATGAGCAGATTAACAGGGTTTGTCGCCCTTTTGGTCTGAGTCTGGGTCGAAGGGGATTTTGTGCCTCTCCCCACCGAGTCGGTCTCATCCGGGCACAAAAAAGCGCCGCGAAGGCGGCGCTTTTTGCTGGGATGGAGCCAGGGCTCAGTAGGGCAGGTAGCCGCCCTCGACGCCCTTGGTGTCCACCGCCACGGCGTCGTGGGCGTGGAGGCTTTCCAGGTGGTTCACCCGCAGCCAGAAATCGGTGTAGCCGGCCTGCTCGTTGAGGGCGTACTTGAGCTTACGCGCGGCGTCCTCCACGAACATCAGGTTCTGGCCGTTGAGGCGGGCGAACTCCTGCTCATCTTCCCGTTTTACCGCGGCCTGGACCGGGGTCTTCAGCGCGCCCTCGATCGCCTCCACCAGGGCCAGGATCGGCAGCTCGGTGAGGCTGTCGGCCAGCTTGACCTTGACCTCGGCCACGCTGCGCTGGCTGTGGGGGGTGGCCACGATGCCGGCGGTGGTGCCCAGCCACTGGTGGATGGTTTCCGCGTTCAGCTGCTCTTCGCCGTGGAACTGGTGCTCGAAGGCTTCCTGGATCAGCTGACGGGCCAGGGCGGCGGAGCAGGGGCAGGTGGAGGAGTAGGCCACTTCCACTTTCAGCTCCAGGTCCAGCTTGCCCTGGTCCAGGCGGCCCACCAGGGTCACCGGGTAGTTGCGCCAGCCGTGGTTACCGGAGATCAGGGCCGGACGACGCAGGTGGTAATCGAAGGCGAAGGTCACCTGGGCCCGGTCGGACAGGGCCTCGTGGCTGCTGATAAAACCGTCCAGCAGGCCCTTGAGGCTCTGCAGGGTCAGTTCCTGCTCCAGGGAGAGTTTGTCCAGCGCCAGGTAGAGGCGTGACATGTGGATCCCCTTGGCCTGGGGCTCGGCCAGGTTCACAAAGGCTTCGACCCGGGTGCTGATCTGCCGCGCCTGGCCGTCGTCGGCCTTGATGGTCATCGGCAATTCAATGTTGCTCATCCCGACCCAATCCAGTGTGCCGCTGACTTGCGCTTTTGCGCTGCTGGCCACGTCGGGCATCGTTGTCGGCATGCTAAGGTTCTCCGTCATCTGTTTCCACCCGGTACTGCAAGAGGGCGGCGATTATAACACGCCCCCCAAGCGGTACACATGCCCAAAGTTTGCATGAACCCGTTCCAAAAACTCGATTGGATCCCAAGTGCGGCGACTTTTGGGGCAGCACACCCTATCGCAAGCCGCCGATGCCACGCAACCATGGATTTTGTGGGGCATTGGGCAGGGCCTTAAGCGCCGCGTTGGCGCTGGCCCGGTCGTCAAAGCTGCCCCACAGGATCTGGTACCAGCCGTTGTGCTGGTGGATCACCACCGGCTGCGGCAGCTGGTGGTTGCGGATAAAGGCCTCGGCGCTGCTGCGGGCCTTGGTGGCCGCCAGCTGCCAGGTCAGGTTGCCGGCCGGCTGGGCCGCCAGCCAGGCGTCGGCGTCGCCGGTATCCGTCGCCGGACGGGGGCTCGCCGCCTGGGTCGGCTTGGCCGGTGCGCTTGGGGTAACCGCCTCGCGCTTGAGATCCCCCACACGTCGGACGATGGGCAGATCGTTGGCGAACTCCTTGGGCAGATCCCGCATGCCGAACTGGGCGGAGCGGACGCTGGGGTACTGGCCGGAGAGCAGCAGGTGCATGGGCCGACCGCCGCGCATCACGGTGATCTGCTCCAGTGACAGGGCCGGGAACTGGCGCTTGAGGCGGGGCAGGTTGAACGCCTCGCGGCTGGCGGAGAGCTGCAGGGTGTAATCGTCGTCCGCCATCCGCGACAGGGGCTTGGCCGGGGGCGGCAGGCTGGCCACCGGGGTCACCACCGGGTTGTCCTGGATCACCTCCGGTTCCACCAGGGTCTGGGCCACCTGCACCGAGGGGCCGTGGGGGCTGCCGGGCAGGATCTCCAGCTCGATGGTCCAGTCCCGGCGCGGCTCGCCCTGGCTGCCGATGTTGACCGGGTAGAGCGGCACCTGGGCCTTGAGCCCCTCTCTTTTCAGCTGACCGTCGTCCAGCACCAGGTAGTAGTTGCCCGGGCGGATCCCGTTCATCTGGAACTGGCCGTCGGCGCTGCTGCGGGTCTGGTGCACCGGTTGGTGCTCCAGATCCGCCAGGGTGAGGGTCAGCCCGGAGACCGGGCCGTGACGGGTCACCAGGGTGCCGTCGATGTCGGTCACCCGCACCAGGGCCAGGTCCACCTCGGTGCGCTGGCCCGCCATGGGCATCACCTCGAGGGGCCCATCCCGCAGCGCCATCCCCGGCGGCAGTTGGCGGGGATCGATGTCGATGCGGTAGAGGCTGGTGCTGGGCACCTGACGGAGCAGGATCTCGCCCTGGTCGTCGCTCACCTCCCGGGGCCAGCTGGGGGCGGTATTGATGGCCACCCCGGATAGCGGCAGATCGTTGCGGTCGAAGTGGCCGTTGTTGTTGGCGTCGACGAACACCCGCACCACCAGGTCCGACAGCTGGGGCCGCAAGGCCTCCGGCGGGGCGCCGTCACGGTTGTCCTTGTAGTTGATTGCTACTGTGGCGGTGGTGTTGACCTGCCAGTTGCCTCGGGTGTCGATCCCCCCCTGCAGGCCCAGGGTGAGCCAGCGGAAGCGGTAGGCGATCTCGTGGCCGATGCCGTAGCGGCTCTTGCGGTCCACCGGGTCGGCGTACCACAGCAGGGTCTGGTTGTAGATGCTGTGGTAGGGGCGCCAGTGCAGCCGGGTCTCCATCTCCTCGACGCCGTAGCCCCACTGGTACTCGGCCCGGCCTGACAGGTTCCAGTCGTAGCCGCTGGTGGTGAACAGCAGCTCCCCGCTCTGACGGGCCAGGCGGTCGTCGTACTGGGTGTCGTAGAAGTAGGTGTGGCTGAAGTTAAGCGGCCCGACCCTTGTGGATAGGCGGTTCTGGTAGACGGAGAAGGCTTCGCCGCCGTCTTGGGGGGCGTTATGGGCGGCCCCGAAGGCGTACTGCCAGCCCCCCAGGCGCCAGGTCTGGCCCTCGAACCAGGCCTCGGTCTCCCGCTTCAGGGCGCGGTCCTGCTGGTCAACGCGGTCCGAGCGCATGTCGCCGTTGTATCTGTGGTTGAGGCGGAAGTGGTGGTTGCTGCCCACCCGGGTGTTCCAGCCCGCCATGTAGGCGTTGTTGCCCTCGTCGTCCCGGACCCCTTCCAGCACCCAGCTGCCGCCAAACAGGTCCGCCGCCAGGTTGGCCCCCAGGTAGTGGCGATCCTCCAGCTCCACCCGGCCCCAGTCGTCGTAGGCCAGTTGCTGCTGGTGATAGCTGATCCCGGCACTGATGCGGTTGGTGAGGCCGTAATCGGCGCGCAGGGCAAACTGGCGGCGGGCCCCCAGATCCTCCTCCTCGTCCGGGCGCAGGCTGTTGAACACGAACTGGGTGTTGTCCAGGTACATGGCGTTGAAGCCCACCTCGCCCTTGCCCACGTGCTGGCCGGACTGGATGGTCTCCCGGCGCATGTGGTGCTCGCCGTTGTTGCCGTACAGGTGCAGTTCGAAGACGTTGGCGCCGTTGATCAGCGGCACGTCCAAAAAGCGGTAGCGGCCGGAGCTGTCGGCCCGGGTAAAGGCCAGCAGTACACCGTTGCGGTAGAGGTGGATCTGCCAGTCCGGCGGCGCGTTGCCCTCCAGGGCGGTGGTGCCGAAGCGGTTGGACTTGGTGCTGGCCAGGTTGCTGATCTGGAAACCCAGGCCCTCGCTGGCCCCATGCAGCAGGTTGTCCCCCAGGTAGCTGATGTCACCGGCCTGGTAACGCCCCAGGTTGAGAGGCAGGTTTTCGCTGACGTCCCCCAGGTCCCGGGAGAAGCGCAGCCGGTATTCACTGCGCTCGTTGGCCAGCTTGGTGTAGTTGAACTCGTAGCTCTGACCCAGCACATCACCGGTGCTGATGAGGCCCAGCTGGTAATCCTGGGACAGCATGTCCTCCCCCAGCACCGCGGCATTGGCGTAGGCGAACACCATGGGATCGGAGAAGTCTTCGTAGACGTGGGGGTGGATGGGGTCGAACCCGGCGCTGTGGAATCGATGTTGCAGGCCCAGCTGGGCCAGTTGCTGTTGCTGCTCCTCCAGCCGCACGACCGCTGGCAGGGGATAGGGGCTGTTGATGGAGAGGCGGCTGGCGGGCCGATTGAAACTCAGGGTCAACGGCAGCAGTTGCTGGATCAGCTCGGCGTCCAGGTAGAGGTCGGCGCTGTCCCGTCCCCAGGGGCGCTCCGGGTCCAGCTCATAGCGCTCGAAACCGCGGCGCGCTTCATCCTGGTTGAGATCCAGCATGAAGTTGGCGTTCTCTCCCACGATCCAGCCGCTGGCGGAGGCGGTGTTGGGATTGACCTGGATGTCGAAGCCCAGTGCGGCGCTCAATGCCTGCAGTGGCACCAGGGTGCGGGCGCCGTGGCGGTAGACCACCAGCGGTTGCTCCAACTGGTGTCCCTGACTGAACAGGTTGAAGGTCTGGATCTGTTTGGCAGGCAGCGGGACTTCGCCCGCCTGGACGGTCTGAGCGCAGGTCAGCGCACCCAATACAGCTAAGGTGACAGCTCGCATCTTCCCACTATTTATTAGGAGGTTATCGATTCGGGCTGGGAGAATACCATTTATTAACCGTCAGGGTGATGGAAAAGCGCGCGTGTTGTGACCCTTGGCATCCCATGGTAATTTTGGACCAGCAATGATGCGCTTACCCTCGACACTGGAGAATCCCATGACTCAAGCTGCTCTCGAGCATCTGGATACCGTCACCCTCGATCAATACTGTGCTGCCATTGGCGCCGGCACCCTGTTGAAGTCGGTGGTGGTGTTTGAGCAGATGGCGCCGGAATACGTTGCCGCCATCGCCCGTGGGCTGGAATCGGGGGACAAGGATCTGGTGCTGTCGGAAGCCCATAAGCTTAAAGGCGCCGCCGGCTCTGTCGGTCTGAAGCGGATCCAGGAGCTGTCCCAGGCACTGCAGTGTGGCGATGAGCCCCAGTGGGAGCCCGAGCACCAGAGTTGGTTCCAGGCGATCCGGGACCACCTGGACGCGGATCTGGCCAGCCTCAAGGATTACCTGACCAGCCGCGCCTGAGTCGCGAGCCGGATCAAAAAAGGCTGCCCGAGGGCAGCCTTTTTTTGTGCTGGGACGAGGCTTACTGCTCGTTACCCAGGGCACCGCAGAAACGGTAGCCTTCGCCGTGGATGGTGGCGATGATCTCCGGCGTTTCCGGGTGGCTCTCGAAGTGCTTGCGGATGCGACGGATGGTCACGTCCACGGTGCGGTCGTGGGGCTTGAGCTCACGGCCGGTCATCTTCATCAGCAGATCGCTGCGGGACAGGATCTTGCCCGGGTTCTCGACGAAGTGCAGCAGCGCACGGAACTCGGAGCGCGGCAGCTTGAAGGGTTCGCCGGCGGGGCTGATCAGGGAGCGGCTGTTGATCTCCAGAGTCCAGTCGTTGAAGTGGTAGTACTCCACCTGGGGCTTCTCGTCGGTGGTCTTACCGGCGTTGACGATGCGGTTCAACAGGTTGCGAGCACGGATGGTCAGCTCACGGGGGTTGAACGGCTTGGTGATGTAGTCGTCGGCACCAATCTCCAGACCCAGGATCTTGTCCACTTCGTTGTCGCGGCCGGTCAGGAAGATCAGGGCGATGTCGTCCTGCTCGCGCAGCTCACGGGCCAGCAACAGACCGTTTTTACCGGGCAGGTTGATGTCCATGATCACCAGGGAGATCTTGTTGTTCTTCAGAGCGTTGTGCATCTCGTCACCGTCAACGGCCACGGTAACGTTGTAGCCTTCGGCTTCGAAGATGCTCTTGAGAGTGTTGCTGGTTACGGCTTCGTCTTCAACGATGAGGATGTGCGGATTTTGCATGTTTAGCTACCTAAAGCGCTGTTCGATACCAATCAAAAGCCAGTGGGCGTCCACTAACCTTAAGCGTATGCAAAGTCCCTTTTATTGCCACATTCAGCCAGGGCAAATTTGTTGCCGAGGGCCGCTTGCTTCCCATAAGGCGCCCACCTGCATCGATTTGGGTGTCTCGCCTCGTGGGAACAAATTACCTCAGTTCGGTTCAACAGTTGGCCAACTTTTGTTAACGGCGCATCGAAACTGGGCGAAAGATCACAAAAAGATGACGAATTGACGGGGCGCAAGCCACGGAATTTTGGGAAAAGTAAGCCAGCAGGTGGCGAAGTTGTAGTCGATTTTGGGGGGCGGGGCATGCCAATGGCCCCTCTTCCCCCTCCAAAGTGGCCTTGTTTGGGCCACTCTGGTTAACGCCTTGTGCCATTTGCCCCATTGGCACCGCCCGAAAGGCATCAGTCGACCCATCTTGGGGCACAGATGTAAACAGTGGAGCAGGAGTGTGATGGCGCTCACAAAAGAGGGCTGGGGTAACGTGCGGCCCTGCAGCGTTTGACAGCTTCGCGTTTTTAGGGTGAGATTGGCGCTCTCCCATCGCTTGGGAGAACAGAAGAGGTGCGTTGTCCAGGTAAGCCGGAGCAGGAGTGCGAACTCCCAGGATCCCGGCCCAGGGGGAGCAACGCCGAGGTCCAGGCCCCATTCGCAGGGGGCCGGATCGGCTGCCGGGGCTGAATCCCCGGGGCTGTCACCCATTTGATGTAGGTGGAGAGCTTCTGGAAGACCCCTCGCGGCGCGTCCTGCCCGCGTGGTCGACCTTGTCCAGGCTCTCCGAACGACAGTTTAGGTTCGGAGCCCAATGAACAACCTCAATCCTCACTCCTCCCCGGTTACCGTGGCCAAGTTTGGCGGCACCTCCGTGGCCGATTACCCCTCCATGAGTCGGTGTGCCGACATCGTGTTGGCGGATGAACGCGTGCGCGTAGTGGTGGTCAGCGCCTCCAGCGGCGTGACCAACCTCCTGGTGGCGCTGTCCGCCGGCGTCGTCGATTCGGACGCCCGCCTGGCGCTGCTGGCCCAGATCGCCCAGATCCAGTACCAGATCCTCGATGACCTGGGTCACCCGGCCTCGGTGGCCGCCCGCCTCGACAGCTTGCTGACCGAGATGGACACCCTGAGCGCTCAACTGGCCGGGACGCCCGCCGACGCGGCCGCCGTGGACGCATTGCTGGCGCTGGGGGAGCAGTGCTCCTCCTTGCTGTTTGCCGAGTTGCTGCGCCAACGGGGGGAGCCGGCCACCTGCTTTGATGTGCGCACCGTAATGCGCACCGACGGCCATCATGGCCGGGCCACCCCGCTGCTGGACGACATCGCCGCGCTGGCGCAGCAGAGCCTGGTGCCGCTGATGCGGGCAGAGCGGGTGGTGACCCAGGGCTTTATTGGCGCCGACGCCGCCGGCCACACCACCACCCTGGGGCGGGGCGGCTCGGACTTCAGCGCCGCGCTGCTGGCCGAAGCGCTGGCGGCGGACAACCTGGCGATCTGGACCGATGTGGATGGGATCTACACCTGCGATCCCCGCCTGGTGCCCTCCGCCTGCGCCATCCCGGAGCTCTCCTTCGACGAGGCCGCGGAGATGGCCACCTTTGGCGCCAAGGTGCTGCACCCGGCCACCATACTGCCGGCGGTGCGTTCCGGGTGTTCGGTGTTTGTCGGTTGCAGCCGGGAGCCGGAGAAGGGCGGCACCTGGATCCGCAACCGCACTGAGCTGACGCCGGTGTTCCGGGCCGTGTCCCTGCGTCGCCAGCAGACCCTGCTTACGGTGCACAGCCTCAACATGCTGCACGCCCAGGGCTTCCTGGCGGAGCTGTTCGCCATCCTGGCCCGCCACCGCATCAGCGTGGATCTCATCACCACCTCCGAGGTGTCCGTGGCGCTGACCCTGGACAGCACCGGTTCCGACAGCGGCGGACGAGAGCTGCTGACCGAAGCGCTGCTGGCGGAGCTGGGGCAGATGTGCCGGGTGGAGGTGGAGAGCGATCTCGCCCTGGTGGCGGTCATTGGCAATCGCATCGCCAACACCGCGGGAATTGGCAAGCGGGTCTTCGAGGTGCTGGAGCAGCACAATGTGCGGATGATCTGCCAGGGGGCCAGCCCCCACAACCTCTGCTTCCTGGTGGACGGCAGCCAGGTGGATGGGGTGGTCAGGCAGCTGCACAGCCGACTGTTGGAGCAATAAAAAAGGGCGCCGAATGGCGCCCTTTTTCGTTGGCCGGTGTTAGGCCGCCTTGCGGCGACGTACCAGGGCCAGCGGAGCCAGCAGCAGGGTCAGCCAACCCAGGCTGCCGCTATCGTCCAGCTCACGCACGGTCACGTTGAAGCTCACCGGTTCGCTGTCCAACTCGCCGTCGTTGGCCACGGCGGAGAAGGTCATCACCTGATCGCTGGTCACACGGGGACCGGAGATGTTGACGGTGCTGCCGGTGATGGAGATCGGCGCGCTCGGACCCGCGGTCTGGGTAACGGTCCAGGTCAGGTCGTCACCGTCCACGTCGGTGGCGGACAGCGGGATGCTGACCGACTTACCGCTGTTGACGGAGTCGTTGGCCGGCGCACTGGCCACAGGGGCGTCGTTCACGTTGGTGACGGTCACCATGGCCTTGGCCATGCCCAGCACCATGCCATCGGCGTCCACGGCTTCGTACTCGAAGCTGTCGGTGCCGAAGAAGTCCATGGCAGGGGTGTAGGTCACGGTCATGTCGCTGTTCACCATCACGGTGCCGTTGGCCGGCTCACTGGTCAGGTTGAAGTCGGTCGGCATGGCGCCGGTGACGTTCACCAGGTGCAGGGCCTCAACCATGGTGCCTTCGTGGGTGCCCTTGAGCATCAGAGGCAGCTGCAGCGCAGCGCTGTCGTTGCTGATGAGCTCGAAGGTGACGGCCTCCTCCTCCATGGTTTCCGCCATGTCGTCGGCGGCCACGTCCAGGGTGTCGGCGGTCAGGGCGAAGTCCATGTTGACGGTACCGCCCGGTACGGCGGCCACGGCAACGGCTTCACCGTCTACCGGGGCGACGCCTTCACCGTTGTAGTACATCATGGCACCCACAGAGCCGCTGAGATCCTCGGCACCGACGGTCAGGTTACCAGGAGTGGCCCCCAGGCTGATGTAGTTCATGATGTTGGTGCCCTTGTTGGCACCCACACCCAGCCAGACGCCGAAGCTGTAGGTTTCGCCGGAGGCGTCGTTCCACAGCTGGGCGTTCAGCCACTCGATGCCGATCCAGGCCAGGTTCCCGTCGCTGCCGTTCAGACCGAAGATGTGCATGGTACCGCCACCGGTGTCACCGGCGGTGCCATCGGACAGGTCCATGTCGGCCCAGAACGGGGCGATCACGTTGTTCGGCGCGGCGCTGTCCGGCAGCATCTGGTTGTTCCAGGAACCGCTGGTCTCCACGTCGCCAGCGGCGATCAGGCCGTTGTCGGAGATGGTGACCTGGGTGTAGTCCTGACCATTGAACTCGAAGGTCGGCAGGTTGTAGAGGAAGGAAACTTCGTCACAGCCGTCGTTACAGGCGATCTGGTTGCCGGCGCCACCGAAGCTCGGCAGGCTCAGCACGCCCAGGGACTCCAGGCCCATGGACTGGGTGCCCAGTTGACCGACCCAGCTCAGCAGACCGTTGGCTTCATCGATCTCCATGCCGGTGGGGTTGGCCATGTTGGCGCTGATCATGGCGCTGCCTTCCACCATGGAGAGGCCGTCCGGGGTGCTCAGGGTCAGGGCCACGGTGCCTTCGAACGCCTTGTTGGCGAACATGGCGTGGTACATCCCCTCTTCGCCGTAGGCCAGGGTCGGCTCATCACCGTAGACCGCCAGCATGGACAGATCGGTGGAGACGTCCGGGAAGATGGCCAGGGGCAGGTGTGCGTCAGTGGTGCCACTGAAGTTCACCTCACCAAACAGCCAGGCCCCCTTGTCGGAGAAGGTCGGATCGATGGTGACGGTAAAGTCGGCAGAGGCACCGGCCTCCAGCATCACGCTGGCGGGGCTGATGGTCACATCGGCACCGGCCACCATGGCGCTCAGAGCCCAGCTGTCCGCCATCATGCCACGGTTGGTCACGGTACCGGTGAACATGCATCCGGAGATACAGGCGGCGTTGGCAAAGGAGGCCTTGTCGAAGGTCAGTACGGCGTTGGAGGCGGCCACCAGGTCAACCCGGCCGGCACCCACATCGAAGGGATCCGCCGGGGTGGCAGCGTCTTCCTTGGTCAGGCCGGTGTTCTTGGCGCTGGAGGTCAGTGCGGTTTTGATCTCCACGGCGCTCCAGTCCGGGTGCATCTCCCGCATCAGCGCGGCGGCACCGGCGATGTGGGGGCTGGCCATGGAGGTGCCGCTGAGCAGGGCGTAGAGGTTGCCCTCCTGGCCCGGCTCTTCCGGTGACATGGCGGAGAGGATGGAGCTGCCCGGAGCGGCGATGTCCGGCTTCAGGATGTTGGGGTCGCCGTTGGGGCCCCGGGAGCTGGAGCTGGCGGTGTTATCGGCAAAGGTGCTGTCCAGAATGCGGCTCACCTCGGCGGTGATCACACCGGCGTTGCCGCCTTCGTTGCCCAGCTCCATCAGCGCAGCTTCACCGTCGGCTTGGCTTATCATCACCGAGGGGATGGTGGCGGCGTCCAGGGACATGGTGATGGGCTGACCATCACGGTTGTTGTAGACCACCATGGCCACGGCACCGGCGGCCGCGGCGTTGTCTGCCTTGTCCTGGAAAGCACAGGCGCCCCGGCTGATCAGCGCAATGGCGCCGTCGAAGCTGGCTTCGGGGAAGGCCATGCAGCCCTCGAAGTTGGCTTCATCGACGTTCAGGCTGGCCACCACGTTGGCGGAGATGTCGTCGGTCAGGCGAGCCGCTGCGGTGCCCTCGATGGAGAGCAGGCCGGTCAGGCTGCCGACGGCCAGTTCGTTGGCGAAGAAACGACCGTGGGTGGTGTTGGCCACGGTGATGCCCGCTTCGATACAGCCCGGGCAACCGATGGTCTGGGGGCCAGAGCCGGAGTTACCGGCGGAGGTGGCGACCACCACACCCGCGGCTTCGGCGGCTTCGAAGGCGGACTTGTAGGGGGAGAAGGCCGGGTCCATGCCCGCGCTGCCGCCCCAGGAGTTGTTGATCACGTCGGCGCCATCCTTGACGGCGTTCTCCAGCGCTTCGAGCAGCATGATGTTGGAGCCGGAGGCGCGGGTCGGATCATCGGCCCGGGCGTACAGCGCCTTGTAGGACATCACGTAGGCACCGGGAGCCACACCGGACACGGAGACTTCCTGACCCATAAAGGTGATGTCCACCTTGTTGCCCGCGGCGGTACCGGCGACGTGAGAGCCGTGACCGTCAAATCCCAGGGGGCTCATGTGCTCGCCTTCCCACACCGGGAAGGTGGGCGCGGACCAGCGCGCCACGATCAGCTTGTCGTTACAGAACGAGGCGTCGGTGGTGGAGCAGTAGTCGTCGGTGGGCATGTTGTCGGTGGGGGCGGTGAAGCCCTCGCCGGCGAACATGTCGTGCTCGGGGCGGATCCCGGAGTCGATAATGGCCACGCGAACCCCGGCGCCGGCGTTGTCACGACCGCCCAGTTGCTCCCAGACGGCGGGCGCGTTGATGAGATCCAAAGAGGCGTCCATCTCGGTGGTGTAGAGACGCTCCGGGAAGACGGCCTTCACGCCCGGCAGGGCGGCCAGCTGAGCCATGGTGGCGTTGCCGCCGACCACGGCCACCCCGTTGAACAGGGTGTCGAAGCGGTGGGAGACCTTGGCGCTGGGCAGGCGAGAGGCCAGGGCGGACTGGAAGGCCCGCAGTTCGGCGTTGAGGTAGTTGCGGTACTGGCTGACGTTGGTGCTGTTCAGATCCAGCTTATCGGCGTTGCCAGCCTTGGCGGTGGCGACCACACCCGGGATCCCTCCCTGGTAAGTCGCGATGGGGGATGCCTCGAGCTGCACGATAAAGCGCTGCTGGGCGATGGGCTTGGCTTGACGCTGCTGAGGGGCCCAGTGTTGCTCGGCAGAGAGCAGTTCCAGGCCTTGACCGCTGAGGCTGACGTTGTCATTGACCGCCGCGGCAACCGAGCCGGCGCTGTAGAGCGCCGTCGCGATGACGAGTGCAAGTTGCTTTTTCATGTGTTTCCTTCCATGTCTTGTCGACGCCATGCGACCGCTTACCTGCATTGGCATACATCCCACTAATGGGAAGATGTTTTTGTAACATGCAATTAACACTCAAGGCGAGCACCTTGTAAGTGTTTTAAAAGTATTAGGTTAGTCCGATATTCCTACTTTGTACGGGTGCCTTTACAGAGGGATATGCCTGAATGGGGTTCGGCTGGCGGGCCGGCCCAGTCAGGGCGCGACCTGACGCTGGATGGGCTGCTGCAGCGACAACAGGGTTTCGGTGGACTGGATCTGGGGGATCGCCTGGATCTGCTGGACCAGCAGATCGTGCAGCGCGTCGATGCTGCGGGTGTGGATCTTGGTGAAGATGCTGTAGTGGCCCGTGGTGTAGTAGGCCTCCACCACCTCCGGCAGGGCTTCGAGCTTGGCCAGCACCTTGGGGTAGTCGCCGGCGGCCTTGAGATTGATGCCGATAAAGCAGCACACCTTGTAGCCCAGGCGCTTGGGATCCACCGTGGCCTGGGTACCGGTGATGATCCCCGCCTGTTTCATCTTCTCCACCCGAACGTGCACCGTGCCCGGGCTGACTCCGTGGCGCTTGGCCAGCTCCGCGTAGGGCACCCGGGCGTCCGCTTTCAGGGCGCTGAGCAGGGCTTTATCGAGATTGTCGATTCGATAGTGTTCGGTCATTTTTTCGCCTCGCCTTTGACGATCATGGAAAGAAAGTGGCGCTTCATTGAGGAAAAAATCTCAATGTCCGTATTTCTTTGATGATCTATTGAAACAACCCGCCGGCGCAATAAAGAATCCTCCTCAGATGCCAGGAAATGATGAGGATCCTTCAGTATGAAACGCGCATACATCGAGAAACAGCAACAGATCGCCCTTATCCGTGACACCTTCAGCCGGGAGTTGAGTGCGCGGCTGAACCTGCTGGAGGTGCAGGCGCCCCTGCTGAGCGAAGTGGGCAGCGGCGTCCAGGATGGCCTGTCCGGTGAGGAGCAGGCGGTGGCGGTTCGGGTCAAGTCCCTGCCGGGGCGGGCGTTCGAAGTGGTGCACTCCCTGGCCAAGTGGAAGCGGGCCACCCTGGGCCGCTACCAGTTCGGCCCCGGCGAGGGGATCCTGGCGCAGATGAAGGCGCTGCGACCGGACGAGGCGATCCTGGGGCCTAAGCACTCGGTCTACGTCGACCAGTGGGACTGGGAGCAGGTGCTGGGGAGTGAGGAGCGCTCCCTGGCCGGGCTCAAAGCGCGGGTGGAGGCGGTCTGGGCGGCCCTGAAAGCCACCGAGGCGGCCCTCGCGCCTGGGCTCACCACCGCCCCCTCCCTGCCCGAGCGGCTGACCTTTATGCACGCCGAGACCCTGCGCCAGCGTTACCCCGAGCTGTCAGCCTCGCAGCGGGAGCGCCAAATCTGTCGAGAGCTGGGGGCGGTGTTCCTTATTGGCATCGGTGGGGCGCTGGCGGACGGTCAGCCCCACGATGCCCGGGCGCCGGATTACGACGACTGGAGCAGCGAGACCGAACTGGGGGCGGGGCTCAATGGCGATCTGCTTATCTGGCACCCGGTGCTGGAGGACGCGTTCGAGCTCTCCTCCATGGGGGTGCGGGTGGACAGCCTGGCCCTGCAACACCAGATGCGTCTGGCGGGCCAGGAGGCGGGGCTGACGCAGCCCTGGCACCAAAGCTTGCTGGCCGGAACCCTGCCGCAGACCGTGGGGGGCGGCATCGGTCAGTCCCGGTTGGTGATGCTGCTGCTGGGGGCCGAACACATCGGCCAGGTGCAGTGCGGCGTGTGGGCCCAGCGTTGCCCGAGCCGGCTCTGAAGCCCGCTCAGTCGAAGGGCTGCGGGGCGGTGAAGCTCAGGGGGGCTTGGGTGTAGGGCTGCTTGAAGCTCAGGGTGTGGGCGTGCAGCAGCAGGCGTTCGGCGGCGGCCAGGGCCTCGCCCGCGGCGTAGAAGTTGTCCCCCAGGATGGGGTGGCCCAGGGCCAGCATGTGCACCCGAAGCTGGTGACTGCGCCCGGTGATGGGGGTCAGTTCCACCAGGGTGGAGTGGGCGTCCTGGCTCAGCACCCGGTAACGGGTCTGGGAAGGCTTGCCCTGCTCGAAGCACACCTTCTGTTTGGGGCGGTTGGGCCAGTCGCAGATCAGCGGCAGGTCCACTTCGCCTTCGGGCTGGGCCAGGTGGCCCCACACCCGGGCCAGGTAGGTTTTGGCGGTCTCCCGGTCGCGAAACTGGCGTTTGAGCTCCCGCTCGGCGTTCTTGCGCAGGGCCAACACCATCACCCCGGAGGTGGCCATGTCCAGTCGATGCACGTCGTAGGCGGTGTCGTAGCGCTCCTGGGCCCGGCTCAGCACGCTGTCCCGATGGGCGGGGTCCCGCCCCGGCACCGACAGCAGGCCGCTGGGCTTGTTCACCACCAGGATGTCCTTGTCCTCGTAGAGCACGTCGAGATAGGGCTCAGTGGGCGGCTGGTAGTGCAACAGGCTCATGGGGTTCTCACGGGGTCACGGGGGGCGCCCACCTTAGGGGATGGGCGCGGCGCTTGCAAGCTCAGAACAGGCTGTCACCGGTGGCGTGGATCAGGCTGAAAGTCCAGACCACGAAGGCCAGGGGCAGGTGCACCAGGGCGTAGAAGAGGGCATCCAGTTTGCCCATGGCGTCGTCATCGAGCAGCAGGTAGAGGTGCAGCAGGCAGATCAGCGGCATGGCGGCAAACAGGGGCCAGACCACCAGGGCCGAACCCGGCAGCAGCAGGCGTCCGAGCAGCGCCAGCACCACCATGGCGGCGGTGATCAGCGGGGCGGCGCCGATGCGATAGTGGACCGGGTACCATTGCAACATCCTTACTCTCCTTGTCACTGGGGTTTGCGGGCGATCAGCTGGGCGATGGCTCGGCGGGGATCGGACTCCACTCCTTCACGGTAGTGGATGTGCTCCAGGGAAGCAAAGGCTTGCTGTAACTCCGTTGGCTGCAGCAGGAAGTCGGGGTTGTTGGGGCGGCCAAACTGGCGGTTGGCCAGGGTAAAGGTTTCGTAAACCAGCACGCCACCGGGGGCCAGGGCGTCCACCAGTTGGGGCAGAAGAGGGCGGTGCAGGTAGTTGAACACCAAGATGGCGCCGAAGCGGCGGGATCCCAGGGGGCGGCGCTGCGCCTCCAGATCCCGCTGCCAGATCACCCCGGACAGGCGTTCCTGGGTGAGGGTCTGCTGCACCTGGGCCAGCGCCTCGGCGTCGCGATCGGCAAACCACACCGGGTGACCCACCCGGGCCAGGGCCAGGCCGTTGCGCCCCCGGCCGCAGGCCAGATCCAGCACTGCCTCGCCCCGGGGCAGGTGCGGTTGGGCCTGGGCCAACAGGGCTGAGGGGTGCGGGTTGGTGTGCATTAACCCTTGATCTCCTTGCCCCGCAGCTCCCGCCGGTGCCAGATGGAGTAGTGGCGCAGCTGGGAGGGGCCGTGAGCGGTGAGCACCGACAGCAGCACGATGACGCTGAACAGCGCCGCCTTCCACTGGGGCAGGGGCACGCACAGGGCCAACAGGGCCAGTTTGACCAGGGTCAGCACCCCCTTCATCTGAATCAGGTAGTAGCGGCTGCGCCACACCTCCCAGCCCAGCAGCGCGGTGCCGGAGGCCATGGCGAGGATCCACCAGTCCCGCCACAGGGCCATGGGCAAGTCGAAATAGAAGCCGCCGGCGGCGCCGCACAGGCCCAATACGTGCAGGGCCCGCAGGGTGGTTTTGCCCATGCGAAGCAGGTAAAACTGTGTTTGAGAGGGTTGCTGGCTCATGGTCCAACCCGGATTGCTGGTCGATGCTGGCGACGATAGTACCGGGTTCCGGCCAGGTGTGTGAAGTGATTCACAGTTTCGTTGCCTACCGGGGATCCCGGGGAACCGAACTGCCAACATCCCGCCTAATCGCTCAACGGAACATCACTTTAGGAACTTTCGTCAGATGAATCGCGCCCTGATCACCCTGGCCTGCGCCGGCCTGATTGCCACCACCGCCCAAGCCCAGCCGCTGGATCACAAGAAGATGCTGGCCACTATGGGAGGCGTGGATCAAAGCGCCATGACCAGCCCCCACGGCAACCCCCATGGCAGCGCCCCGCTGCAGGATGCGGTGCTGACCGGCGAGCTGGACCCCAACAAGATGATCTTCGAACTGGTGCCCATGGGCCGCAGCTACCTGGATTACCAGGTGGACAGCGCTGCCCTGGCGCCGCTGAAGGGGTACGACCAGGCCACCGAGATCACCGTGATCGTCGGCACCTGGTGTGGTGCCTGCCATGAGCACACCCCCGCCTTTATCAAGATCATGAAGGCCCTGAACAACGAGCACATCGCCGTACGCTACGTCGGTGTGGATAAGCAGGGTGACGCCGGTGGCGTGGATCTCAGTGGCCTCAGCTACCAGAGCATCCCCACCTTTATCGTCTCCCGCGGCGGTGAAGAGATTGGCCGCATTGCCGGCGCGCCGGAGCAGTCCCTGGAGGCCGATCTGGTCAAGATCCTGACCCAGTAAGGCGTCTTGCTGCCGTCAAGCGGCGATCCAAAAACAAACCGGGCTTTTGGCCCGGTTTGTCGTTTTCGGCCCTCAGTCGATGCGCCGTCCCGCCCGCAGGCTCAGGGGCCAGTGCACCTCGCGTTCGCCCTCTCCCCACAGGGGGGCCAGGGTGCGACGCAGAGGGACGATGGGGTCCTGACGGTGGTGTCTGAGGTAGCCCTGGGTGGCGGACCAGGTGCCCAGGTAACCGAGAAAACGCGCCAGGGGCCAACGTACGGTAAAGCGGATGGGATCGTGCGCCAGCGGCGCAAAGGGGAAGGGCAGGTCCCGGTAGCCCTGCTCCACGTGGCGGCGCTCCGGCGGCCAGAAGGGGCCCACCACCTGGCGGTAGAAGTGCGCCACCTGTGCGTCGATGGCCGGGTCCACCTGGGCCAGTTCGTAGCACCACACCGCCAGCACGCCGCCGGGCTTGAGCACCCGCTGCACCTCCCGGTAGAAGGGGGGTAAGTCGAACCAGTGCAGGGCCTGGGCCACGGTGATGAGATCCACCTGCCCATTGGCGATGGGCAACGCCTCGCTGCGACAGGCCACCCGGGCCAACCCCGCCGGCGCGGTGGCCAGCTGGGCCAGGCTGAGATCCCCGGCCAGCACCTGTCGGAAGTGGGGCATCAGGCCCAACGCCGCCTGGCCGCCCCCGCTGCCCAGATCCAGCGCCAGATCGTCACCCGGTGCCCAGCGGGCAAACTGGGCGAACAGCCAGTCCGGGTAGTGGGGCCGGTACTGCTGATAGGCCTGGCTGTGGCCGGAGAAGTGGTCGGCGGCGGGTTTGAGCATGCGGTGGGACTCCCTGTTGTCCGCCCCAGAGTACGCAGCAGCCGGGTCGGGGCGCAAGCGGACAGCGGTGGCGGCCCAACGGCAGATGGGGCCGGATGTGACGTGTTTCGCGGCAATTGGCGACCGGCTTGGGTATGATCGCGCGTTTTTGCCAATCGAGGGGGCCGGTCCCCCTGCCGTCAAAGGGAGCCTGTGCATGATCACCAACTGGGATCTGTTCACCGACTTTGGTATCGCCGGCGCACTGCTGCTGGCGGGCAAGTGGCTGCGCGCCCACGTCATTTTGTTGCAGAAACTCTACCTGCCGGCGGCGTTGATCGCCGGCCTGCTGGCCCTGCTGCTGGGCCCGGCGGGGATGGATCTGCTGCCCTGGAGCGCCCAGTTCACCGGCAACGCCGGGGTGCTGACCGTGGTGCTGTTCGCCTCGCTGGGGTTGTCCACCGATTTTCCCTCCGCCCGGGTGCTGATGCAGCGCTGTGGCAGCCTGTGGACCTTCAACCAGATCGCCAACGTGGGCCAGTGGGCCTTCTGCGCCACCGCCGGTCTGGCGCTGATGATCTTTGTCTGGCCGGAGCTGAGTCCCGCCTTCGGTCTGGTGCTCTCCGCCGGTTTTATGGGCGGCCACGGCACCGGTGTGGTGGTGGGTGAGGCCCTGGGCAACCTGGGCTGGGAAGATGCCCTGACCCTGGCGCTGACCACCGCGACCGTGGGGATCTTCGTCTCCATCCTGGTGGGGATGGCGCTGATGCACCTGGCGGTGCACAAGGGCTGGATCCGCGATTTTGCCCGTTTCGAAACCCTGGGCCAGACCGCCCGCCGCGGCCTGGTGCCGGTGGCGGAGCAGGGGCAGCTGGGGCGGGACACCGCGGCGCCGGTCTCCATCGACAGCCTGGCGATGCACGGCGCCTTGCTGATCGCCGTTTCCGCCGCGGCGCACCACAGCGCCCAGTACCTGTCCGGCTTTCACGCCATGGTGCAGGTGCCGGCGTTCGTCACCGCCTTCGCCCTGGGCCTGGCGGCCCGCACCCTGCTTAAGCGCACCGGGGGCAAGGCGTACTTTGACGACAAGATTTTCAGCCACAGCACCGGCACCGCCACCGACTTTCTGGTGGTGTTCGGCATCGCCTCCATCAAGGTCACCATCTTGCTGAACTACGCGGCGCCGCTGGTGGCCATGGTGCTGCTGGGGGTGCTGTTCAACCTCTTTATGGTGCTGGTGGTGGCCCCGCGCATCTTGGGGGAGAACTGGTTTGAGAAGGCAGTGTTCACCTGGGGCTGGCTGACCGGCACCGTGGGCATGGGGATCGCCCTGTTGCGGATCGCCGATCCCAAGATGCGCTCCAAGGTACTGGACGACTATGCCATCGCCTATGTGCCCGGCTCCGTGGTGGACATGGTGATGATCTCCCTGGTCCCGGTGCTGATGATGCAGGGGATGGCGATGGAGGCGATCGGCGGCATGCTGGTCTACCTGGTGGCGGTGCTGCTGTTCTGGCGCCTGGTGCTGAACCGGCGCTCGGCCCTGGCCCCCTCGGCCCAGTAACCCACACCCACGGGGCGCTCAGGCGCCCCGTTGTCGTTCAGCGGGTCATCTTCTTGGCGAACACCACCACGAACAGGGCCAGGGTGAAACTGCCGGTCAGCGCCTCCAGGGCGGCAACGAAGCGGGAGAACCCCGGGGCCGGCGCAATGTCGCCGTAGCCTAAGGTGGTGAAGGTGATCACCGAGTAGTAGAGGCTGCTGGCGGCCAGGTGCAGGGCCTCGCGCAGCGAGTTGGCCTGGTCCAGGCGCTTGAGCGCGCCGTCGTCGATAAAGCCCCCCACCAGGAACAGCAGGGCGCAAAACACCATCACCGACAGGGCAAAGCTCACCACCCGCAGGGGCGCTTCGCCGTAGCCGCAGGCCAGATCCACCAGCTTGGAGAGCCAGCGTTGGGGAGAGTGGCGGGGCATCTGCTTGCGCCGCATGGTCAGCTCCCGGTGGGCGCAGGTGCTGGCCAACTGGGCGCAGCCGTGGGCCTGGGCCGCCCGGCGCAGATCCCGGTAGATCTCCTCCGCCTGCTGGTAGAGATCCTGGCGCACCACCGGATCTTTCTCGGTGCGGGCCTGGCACTGCTGCCACAGCGCCCGACCCAGGTGCAGCTGCTCGATGCGCGCCCCCTCCAGCTTGAGCCCCAGCAGGTTGGCCCCGTCCAGGTTGGCCCGGTTGAGGTTGGCCCCCCGCAGATCCGCCTTCATCAGATCGCAGTGGCTTAAGTTGACCCGGTAGAGATGGGCATCCCGCAGATCCGCCCGATAGCAGTCACTGTGGCTGAGATCCGCTCCCTGTGGGCGCACCAGGTTGACGCCACGCAGGGTGGCTTTGCGCAGTTTGAGGCCCACCAGAATGCCCTGGCCCTGGGCTTCGCGGCCCAACTTGGCGGCGTCATCGGGGTGGGTTTTGGGCGCACCGGCGTCGTGCCAGTAGCAGAAGCCGCTGGCGTTGGCCGCTCTGGGGCAGGGCGTCCCATTCGGGGTGCGGTACCGGCAATGGGCTCTGGTCATGATCGCCAGTATAGTTAGCCCGCCCCGAGGCGGCGGCCAAGGGGCGCTAGTGGCCGGGAAAAACGGGGGAATTGGCTGCGTTTGACCCGTGCAGGCCGGCCGGCTTTCGGGTAGAATTTGCGGTTTGCATCTTCATCACATTAAACGAGTAGTAGGACGAGCATGTTCGAAATCAATCCGGTGCTGAACAGCATCAAGGAGCTGTCTGAGCGGACAGATCTCCTTAGGGGGTACCTTTGACTATGACGCCAAGAAAGAGCGTCTAGAAGAGGTCAACGCGGAGCTGGAGCAGCCCGACGTCTGGAATGAGCCCGAGCGCGCCCAGGAGCTGGGTCGAGAGCGCTCCAACCTGGAAGTGGTGGTGAAAACCATCGACGACCTGGATCAGGGCCTCGAGGACGTCAGCGAACTGTTGGAGCTGGCGGTCGAAGAGGAGGACGAGGAGAGTTTCGAGGAGGCCAAGGCCGAGCTTGAAACCCTGAACGGCCAGCTGGAGAAGCTGGAGTTCCGCCGTATGTTCTCTGGCGACCAGGATCCCAACGACGCCTACCTGGATCTGCAGGCCGGTTCCGGCGGCACCGAAGCCCAGGACTGGTGCAACATGCTGCTGCGCATGTACCTGCGCTGGGCCGAGGCCAAGGGCTTCAAGGCGGAGATCATCGAGGTGTCCGAAGGGGAAGTGGCGGGGCTGAAAAGCGCCACCGTCAAGATCTCCGGCGAGTACGCCTACGGCTGGCTGCGCACCGAGACCGGGGTGCACCGCCTGGTGCGCAAATCGCCCTTCGATTCCGGCGGCCGTCGCCACACCTCCTTCTCGTCGGCGTTCATCTACCCCGAAGTCGATGACAACATCGACATCGAGATCAATCCGGCGGAGCTGCGGATCGACGTTTACCGGGCCTCCGGGGCCGGGGGACAGCACGTGAACACCACCGAATCGGCGGTGCGGATCACCCACCTGCCCACCAATACCGTGGTGCAGTGCCAGAACGAGCGTTCCCAGCACAAGAACAAAGATCAGGCGATGAAACAGCTCAAAGCCAAGCTGTTCGAGCTGGAGCTGCAGAAGCAGAACGCCGAGAAGCAGGCCGCCGAGGACGCCAAGTCCGACATCGGCTGGGGCAGCCAGATCCGCTCCTACGTGCTGGACGATTCCCGCATCAAGGATCTGCGCACCGGCGTTGAGACCCGCAACACCCAGGCGGTGCTGGACGGCGACCTGGATCGCTTTATCGAGGCCAGCCTCAAGTCTGGCCTGTAAGGATTGAGAAGATGACTGAACAACTGCAAGACGAGAACAAGTTGATCGCCGAGCGCCGCGGCAAGCTCGATCTGATCCGCCAGGACTGCAAGGCCAATGGCCACCCCAACGATTGGCGCCCGGAGCATAAGGCCGCCGATCTGCAGGCGGAGTACGGCGACAAGAGCAAAGAGGAACTGGAAGTGATGGCCACCACGGTGTCCATCGCCGGCCGCATCATGGCCAAGCGTGGTCCCTTCCTGGCGGTCCAGGACGTCTCTGGTCGCATCCAGGCCTACGCGTCCAAGGACGTGCAGAAGGCGCTGAAGGCGATCGGCGGCCTGGACATCGGCGACATCGTCGGCGTCAAGGGCCAGCTGCACAAGTCCGGCAAGGGCGACCTGTACGTCGACATGGCCGAGTACCAGCTGCTGACCAAGGCTCTGCGCCCGCTGCCGGAGAAGTTCCACGGCCTGACCGATCAGGAGCAGCGCTACCGTCAGCGCTACGTGGATCTCATCGTCAACGAGGAGTCCCGCCAGACCTTTATGGTGCGCTCCAAGGTGATCGCCGCCATCCGTCAGTACATGACCGAGCGGGCGTTCATGGAGGTGGAAACCCCCATGATGCAGCTGATCCCCGGTGGCGCCTCTGCCCGGCCCTTTATTACCCACCACAACGCCCTGGACCAGGACATGTACCTGCGCATCGCGCCGGAGCTGTACCTCAAGCGTCTGGTGGTGGGCGGTTTCGATCGGGTGTTCGAGATCAACCGCAACTTCCGTAACGAAGGCCTGTCCCCCCGCCACAACCCCGAGTTCACCATGATGGAGTTCTACATGGCGTACGCGGACTACCGGGATCTGATGGACCTGACCGAGGACATGCTGCGCACCGTGACCGAGCAGGTCCTGGGCAGCGCCAAGGTGAAATACGGTGAGGAAGAGTTCGACTTCGGCGCGCCCTTTGCCCGCATGTCCATGCGTGAGGCGATCCTCAAGTACAACCCCGAGGTGACCCTGGAGATGCTGGCCAGCTTCGAGACCGCCTGCGAAGTGGCCAAGGATCTCAAGGTTGAGGTTGAGCCCTCCTGGGGCCTGGGCCGGGTGATCACCGAGATCTTCGAGGAGACCGCCGAGCACCGCCTGATCCAGCCGACCTTCATCACCGAGTACCCGGCCGAGGTGTCCCCGCTGGCCCGTCGTAACGACGATAACCCGGAGATCACCGATCGTTTCGAGTTCTTCGTCGGTGGCCGCGAGATCGCCAACGGCTTCTCCGAGCTCAACGACGCCGAAGATCAGAAGCAGCGCTTCCTGGACCAGGTCAAGGCCAAGGACGCCGGTGACGACGAGGCGATGTTCTACGACGGCGACTACGTCACCGCGTTGGAGCACGGCCTGCCGCCCACCGCCGGTCAGGGCATTGGCATCGACCGCCTGGTGATGCTGTTCACCGACAGCCACACCATCCGCGACGTCATCCTGTTCCCGGCCATGCGCCCCCAGGCTTGAGCCGCACACCCATAAAAAAGCCCGCATTTGCGGGCTTTTTTATGGCCTGGCGCTGGGGTCAGGCTGCCAGCTGAAGATGCCGGGCCAGGCGCTTGAGCAGCCAGGTCTCCCGGGCGATGGACAACCCCGCCTTGGGGCTGCCGGCCATCACCGCTTCGTTGTGGGCGATCGCCTCGCTCAGCTCCACCCAGCGGGGGGCCATGCCGTTGGCCTGCTCGTAGTGCTCCAGTGCGGTCTCCCCCAGTTGTGGGTGGGCGTCGCACAGGTAGCAGTAGGAGAGCATGCGGACGTTGTCGCTCTGGGGCTTGTACCAGGGGCGCAGCTCCTCCACCAAACCAAACTCCGCCAGTATCTTGAGGTCCCGGGCGCCGGTCTCCTCGGTCACCTCCCGCAGCAAGGCCGCTTCCAGGGACTCCCCCTCGTCCACCCCACCGCCGGGCAAGCTGAAATCGTCGTAGCGCTCGGTGTAGAGCAGCAGAACCTGGCTGCCCCGGGCGATCAAGGCTCGCACCGCCACCCGGGTGAACTCGCTGCCGTTGTCGACGGCGTCGGGGTGGGTGAGGGAGTGGATCGTCTCCATGGGCGGGCCTCCTGATGGGAAAGCGCCGGATTGTACGGCGTTGCGGCGCCGCTGGCCAGGGGAGGGGCGGGGGCCCGTGCTACACTGGCCGCTCAAGGAGGGCCCCATGCTGCCGTTGGCACCGGATTACTACCGTCGCAACTTCGTCTTTATCATCGACTTCGTCCGGCGCTACCGGCGCCACCTGATGGACCCGGAGCTGACTCGCTGGGTGGCGGCGTTCGAGTCCCTGACCGTGCCGGCACAATGCCTCTATGTCCGCCTGATCACCCGAAAAGGGGAGCACTTCCGGCTCGACAAGCTGAGCTACGCCGAGGTGGGTCCCCTGGCCCCGGCGGTGACCGCCCTGGTCGAGGCGGGGCTGCTGGCCGATCAACCGAGCCTCGATCTGGCCACCCTGGGCCGGCTTCTCACCCTGTCGGAGCTCAAGCGCCTGCCCCTGGCGGCGCCCCACCTGGCGACCAAACCCAACAAGGGGCAGCTGCTGGCGCGGCTGCAGGAGGATGCCCCCGCAGCCCAACCCCTAAGCCAATGGTGGCCCGAGGCACCGTTTGAGGTGGTGGCCCAGCTGGGGGCGGATCGGGTTGAGCGCCTTCAGCTGCTGTTTTTCGCCAACCTGCACCAGGATCTCAGCGAGTTTGTGGTCTCCGAGTTGGCCCATGTGCGCTACCCCGAGGTGCTGCTGACCCCCGACTCCTTCCCCTTCTCCACGGCCGAAGCCCTTGGGCGTTATCAAGCGCGAGAACGTCTGGCCCGGGCCTGGGACGAGGGCACCCTGGCCAGCGCCGACTGGCAGGCCAGCCTGCTGAGTCCGGAGCGGGAGCCCAAGCTGGAGCGCCAACGCCAGCGCCATGCCCTGGTGCTGGCCCGCCAATACGAGCGTGAGGGGCAGGCGGAGGCCGCCCTGGCGCTCTACCGGCACTGCCATCTGGGGGAGGCCCGGGAGCGTCGGCTTCGGTTGCTGTTCGCCGCCGGGCGCGATGGCCCGGCTCTGGCCACGGCCCTGGCGATGGCGGCGGCTCCCGCCTCGGAGCAGGAGCGGGCGGTGGCCCGGCGTTTTCTTGGCCGCCTGGGCAAACGGCTCCCCATTATTCACACGCCGCCCGCGGCCCATCAGCCGACCTTGGTGGATCGCGTGCTGGCGTGGGACGGCGATGTGGAAGGGGCGGTGGTGGCGCAGTTGCGGCAATCGGGGGCCCAGGCCTGGCACACGGAAAATGCGCTCATTAACGGGGTAGCGGGGCTGATGCTCTGGCCGGTGATCCACGCCCCGCTGCCGGGGGCCTTTGTGCAGCCGTTTCAGCGGGCCCCGCTGGATCTTTACAGCCCCCATTTCGTGCCCCGTCGCCAGGACCTTCTGGCCCAGGAGCTGGCGCATTGGGAGGGGAAAACCCCGGCGGCCTTCACCCAGGCGTTGCTGGCTCGCTATCGCCGTTACCAGGGCACTCACTGTGCCCTGGTGCAGTGGACTCGCTTGCCGGAGGCGGCCATCGAGGCGGCATCGGCCCTGTCTGCGGCCACCTGGGTGGCCCTGGTGCGCTACCTGTTCAGCGATCTTCGGGGCTTGCGGGCCGGCCAGCCGGATCTGCTGGTGGTGCAGGACGGGGGGCTGAGCCTGGTGGAGATCAAGGGGCCCGGGGACAGCCTGAGGGAGCACCAGCGGCGCTGGCTGGCTCAGTTAAGTCAACTGGGGGTGCCCTGTGCGCTTTGGCGGGTGACCCGAGCTGAGGGCGGGTGACATTCGTCACCATGTTGCGCGCTTGTGGTGTGATCGCGCGCGGTTCGGTAACAGATGAATAACTTAATGCGCTGAGCTGGAGGCTTGGGGCAGATAAGGGTTTTGTTACTGAGCAATTCGAAAGGGAAATGCTCCGCGGGGGTGGGGCTTGGTGGTCAAATGCGCTGGCATTTTCGCTCGGCAGGGCAGATCTGCTGCGCGGACCTTTAAGTGTGACGCGCATCACGAAAAGGGTTGTAGGCTGCGGTCTGGCCCTTCCCCGGCAGCAACGTCCTGTATAGCTTGCTTTGGCGAGATCATTCACTGTCATATGGCGATTTGGCAGTTGGGGTGTTTGCGAGCTGGCCCACCGCCCCCCCTGTTGTCCCGGCGCCGAGGCCAGTAGACTTCACTGTCACAACATCAGACTGGCGTGAAATAAGCCAGCACGCGGATGCGTCAGCGCGCATCTTCACCCCAAGCAGCCAAGCCGTGACAGACTATGCAATCACACTCCCTCTCTAAGAAGATCTTCACCGGCCTGTTTTCCGGACTCCTCATCGGGGCCCTGATCCAGGTCTTCCTCGCCGACGTGGCCTTTTTCAGCGACACCGTGGTGGGCCTGGCCTCCATGGCAGGTGGCATGTTCGTCAACCTCATCATGATGCTGGTGGTGCCCCTGGTGTTCGTCTCCATCATCAGCGGCATCAGCGAGCTGCCCAGCGCCAACAGCATGGGGCGCCTGGGGGGCAAGACCTTCGGCCTCTACATCATCAATACCCTGGTGGCCATCTCCGTGGCCCTGGTGGTGGCGTTGGCGCTGCAACCGGGTAAAGGGGTGGAACTGCCCCACGTGGGCGACATGGCGATCACCGCCACCGAGCTGCCCAGCATCAGCGGCCTGATCATGGACATCGTGCCGCGCAACCCCATCGACGCCTTTGCCAGCGGCAACATGCTGCAGATCATCTTTATGGCCCTGCTGCTGGGCTTTGTGATCAAGTCCCTGGGCAAGGAGATGGAGGGGGTGGCCGCGGCCTTCCGCAAAGCCAACACCATTATGATGACCCTGATCACCCTGGTGATGAAGCTGGCCCCTTACGGCGTGTTCGGTCTGATGCTCAACCTGGGGGCCACCCTGGAAGCCGGTACCTTCCTCTCCGTGGCCGGTTACATCGGTCTGATTGTCAGCCTGCTGGTGCTTTGGCTGTTCGTGGTCTACCCCATGGCGGTCGGCGCCCTGACCAACATCAGTGCCGCCGAGTTCCGTCGCAAGACCCGTGAGCAGGTGATGTTCTCCCTCTCCTGTGCCAGCTCCAATGCCACCATCCCGGTCACCATGCGCACCCTGACCGAGAAGCTTGGCGTGTCCAAGGCCACCGCCGGCTTCGGTGTGCCCCTGGGCGCCACCATGAACATGGGTGGGGTGTCCATCTACATCACCATCGCCGCCTTCTTCCTGGCCAACGCCTTCGGCGTGTCCATCACCATGGACCAGATCCCGGCCCTGGTGGCGGCGGTGTTCCTGCTCTCCGTGGGTGCCGGTGGCGTACCCGGTGGCGGTGCGGTGATGATCGGCGTGCTGATCCACCAGATGGGTCTGCCGGTGGAAACCGCCTTTGCCCTGGTGATCGCCGTGGACCGCATCATCGACATGTTCGTGACCTCCGCCAACGTGGTGGGTGACGCCGCGGTGGTCACCATCGTCGACAAGAGCGAAGGCGACGTGCTGGCGGCCGAGGCCAGCCGCACCTGAGGGTGCCGCTAAAGGTCTGACCAGATTGACAAACCCCGCGTTTATGCGGGGTTTTTCTTTGTCTGACAGGGGAGTATGCTGAGACTTCAGCACAGAAAGCAGCCAGTGAGGGATGAATGAGCGCTTGGGTTCAAGGTACCGTGGTTGAGCGGATCGACTGGAACGACAAACTCTTCAGCTTGAAGGTGGACGCCCCGGTCCAGCCTTTCGTGGCCGGCCAGTTCACCAAGCTGGCCCTGGAGCAGGGCGGCGAGCGAGTGCAGCGCGCCTACTCCTTCGTCAACCCTCCCGAGGCGGAGCACCTGGAGTTTCTGGCGGTGACCGTGGAGGAGGGGCAGCTCTCCCCCCGACTGCAGGATCTCAAGCCCGGCGACAACCTGATGGTCAGCCCGCGCCCCAGCGGCTTTCTCACCCTGGACGAAGTGCCGGCGGGTCGGGAGCTGTGGATGTTCGCCACCGGCACCGCGGTGGGGCCCTTCCTCTCCATCCTCCACAGCGAGGATTGCTGGGACCGTTACGAGAAGTTCATCCTGGTGTACGCCGTGCGCCACCAGGCGGATCTGGCTTATCTGGAACCCATCCGAGCCCTGGAGAAGGCCCATCCGGAGCAGTTTCGCTTCGTGCCCGTGGTCAGCCGGGAGTCGATGGAGGGGGCGTTGCAGGGACGGATCCCGGAACTGCTTAGCCGCGGGGCGATCCAGGAAGCCGCCGATGTGCCCATCGCCCCGGCCCGCAGTCAGACGCTGATCTGCGGCAACCCGGACATGATCCGCGACACCCTGGCGGTGCTTGAGGGGATGGGGCTGCGCAAGAACCTGCGCCGCACTCCCGGCCAGATCACCATGGAAAAGTACTGGTGAAACTCTACGCCTCCGATGCCTCTCCCTACGCCCGGGTGATCCGCCTGCTGTGGCGGCAGCTGGGCATTGAGGGGGTGGAGGAGGTGATGGTGAACCCCTTCGAGCAGGACGCCCTGCTGCGCCAGGCCAACCCCCTGGGCAAAGTGCCCTGCCTGATCACCGATGAGGCCAGCCTCTACGACAGCCAGGTGATCGCCCACTACCTGGATCAGCACTGGGGCCAGGGCCGCTTCCATGCCGCCCTGGCGGACGATTGGGGCCTGGCGGTGGACAATGCCCTGTTGCAGGGTTTGATGGACGCGGCGGTGGCCCTGCGGGTGGAAGCCACCCGACAGGCGGAGGGGAGCCGCTCCGCGTTCTGGTGCCAGCGTCATCGTCACAGCCTCAGTGAGGGGCTGGCCAAGCTTGCCAGCAGCAGCGAGCGCTGGCCGGACACCGGCATCCTCTCACTGCGTCTGGTGGCCCTGTTGGAGTACCTGGACTTTCGCCACCCTGAACTGGCCTGGCGCACGGCTCAGCCCACACTGGCCCGCTGGCTTGAGCGTCAAACCCACCCGAGCATCGAGGCCACCCGGCCCCGCTGAATCAATCCGCTTTGAACTGGTTGCTGGTGGCCCGGTAGTGGTAGCCCAGCGACGCCAGGCGTGACTCCAGCTCCAGACTCTCCATCCCAAGCTCGGCGGCCAGGTCCGCCAGGTTGCCGTGCCCCAGCCGCAGCCGCTCGTTGACGATCCCCAACAGGATCGCCGGGTCCATCTGTTGCGCGTTGAGTATGTCCATCTGGGTTTCCTCCCTTGCCTCTGCCTAAGGGTAGTGCGGCGCCGTTTTTGCGACCAGGATCACGTTTTGGGTTCACATCGACCTAACGGGGCGTTAATATTTCCCTTCGGAATTTCATATTCCCTAGGGTTATTAAAACATGCACGACGTGCAGCCGGAGCCTTCGATGTCACAACAAGAATTCTACCTGGACAGCAATGCCACCACCGAGGTGTTGCCGCCCATCGCCGAGGCGGTCATGACGGCCCTGACCCAGGAGTACGGCAACCCCAGCTCGTCCCACATCACCGGGATCCGGGCCAAGGCACGGATGGAGCGCACCCGGCAGCTGGCCCGGCAGGTGATGGGGGCCGACAGCGGCAAGGTGATCTTCACCAGCGGCGCCACCGAGGGGATCCAGACGGCGGTGATCTCCGCCCTCCAGGCGGCGCGCCAGGCGCCCCTGCCGCGTCGGCCCCTGCTGCTCTACGGGGCCACCGAGCACAAGGCGGTGCCGGAAACCCTCAAGCACTGGGCACGGCTGTTTGATCTGCCCGCCGAGGTGCGGGCCATCCCGGTGGACGAGCGTGGCCGGCTGGATCTCGAATTCATCGCCGAGCACGTGGACCGGGCGCTGATGATCTGCACCATGGCGGTCAACAACGAGACCGGCTGCTACCAGGACCTGGCGGCCCTGGAGCGGGCCATCCGCACCCACAACCCCCAGGTGCCCTGGATGGTGGATTGCGTCCAGGCCCTGGGCAAGCTGCCCCTGGCGCTGACCGCCACCACCATCGACTACGCCCCCTTCAGTGGCCACAAGCTCTACGCCCCCAAGGGGATCGGCTGGCTCTACGTGCGCGAGCAGGCGCCCTTTACTCCGGTGATCGCCGGCGGCGGTCAGGAGAGCGGCTGGCGCAGCGGCACCGAGAACGGCGCCGGGATCGCCGCCCTGCAGGCCCTGTTCGAGATGATGCTGGCCGAGAGCGGTCCCCTGGCGGATCATCAGCAGCTGCTGGCCTACCGTCAGACCCTGGTGGCCACCCTCAAACGTGCCTTTCCCGAGCTGGTGTTCAACCAGGATCACGACTGCTGCGTGCCCACCACCTTGAACTTCTCGGTGCCCGGTTTCTCCAGCAAGGAGCTGATGGACCTGTTCGACGCCGCCGGGATCCGGGTCAGCTCCGGCTCCGCCTGCTCCTCCAAGGTGACCCGCAGCTTTGTGCTGGACGCCATGGGCCTGCCGGCCTGGCAGAGTGAGTCCGCCATCCGTCTCTCCTTCGGTCCGGCGATGACCGAGGCCGAGCTGACCGCAGTGTGCGAGCGGATCGAATCCGCGGTGGGGGCACTGGCCACCAGCTGTCTGCTGGAGAGCGATGCGGTGGAGGACAAGTTTGGCCTCAAGGGGCTCATCCAGCTCAAGGCCGGCAGCAGCTGCTGCTGGCTCTACGTGGATCCGGACAGCGATCGCTGCGTGGTGGTGGATCCCCTGGCCAGCCTCAATGAGCGCCTGGAGCGGCTGATCCGCTGCCAGGATCTGGTGCCCGTGGCGATCCTGGACACCCACGGCCACGCCGACCATGTCTCCAGCGGCGTGGCCCTGCGGGCCGCGCTGGCGGATCGCATTCCCGAGCAGTACCGGGCGGTGGACGAGCTAGGCTGGCCCAACGACTGTGGCACCCGCCGTACCCTGGGGGATGGCCAGGTGATGCCGGCGCTGGATCTGGGCAGCAGCGTGCTGGTACGCGCCCCGCTGCCGGGCCACACCGACGACTCCGTGGGGCTGTTTCTCAGCCGCGAGGGCCGGGACACCCTGGTGGGGTCGGACATCGACTTCGCCTTCTGTGGGGACACCGTGCTGGCGGGCACCCTGGGCCGCACCAACTTCACTAACAGCCAGCCGTCGGCGCTCTACCACAGCCTGGTGCACCTGAGCGTCTGGCTGAGCCCTGACACCCTGATCTGCCCGGCCCACGACTACCATCACCAGTTTGCCACCTCCCTGGCGGCGGAGTGTCGTCAGGGCGGGCTGCTGAGCCAGGTGATCGAGGGGTCGCTGAGCGAACGGGACTTTGTGGTGCGCAAGGCGCGACTGGACGAAGCCCTGGTGGATGAGCCGGGCACCGAACTGTTGTGCGGCGCCGATACCGGCAGCTGCAGCGCCGAGCCGCCGGTGGCGGAGATAAGCTCAGCGGATCTGAAGCGCTGGCAAAGCGAGGGTCGGGTGATGGCGGTGGTGGACATCCGTGAGCCCCACGAGTTTGCCCTGAGCCCCGGCGCCGGCATGGACAACGTGCCCCTCTCCCGCCTGGTGGACTTCGTGGCCCAGAACCGATACCGGCTGGAGAGCGATCCCCTGGTGCTGATCTGTCGCAGCGGCAGCCGCAGCCAGCTGGCCTCGCGGAGTCTGCGACGTTTGGGGCTGGGCAACATCGTCCACGTGGTCGGCGGCTACGCCCTCAGCTGAGCCTCCGATAAGGCATAAAAAAGCGCGGCTCAGGCCGCGCTTTTTTCTTGGTTCGTGGGGCTTACGCCGGCGTTTCTTCGCCAAACAGCGGGTAGGGGCGGGGCACCAGGGTCAGGGGCGTCTCCCCCATGCGGAAGGCGGTATCCGGGTCCAGCTCTTTGCTCATCACCGCGGTGATCACCATCTGCCCCTGCCACTGGGCCTTGGCCACCAGGGCACCGGCCCGGCGCCAGTTCTCGCCCATTTGCATCTGCAGCTCCCCCTCGGCGGGGGCGCCGGTCAGGATGTACAGCGCCCGCTTATTGCCGCCGCGAAAGTGCATCCGGGCCACGGTCTCCTGGCCGATGTAGCAGCCCTTGTCGTATTGGATCCCCCCCAGGGCATCGAGGTTGAGCATCTGGGGCACAAACTCCAGGGATTGTTCGGCGTCGAACCAGGGGTGGCCCCGGCGCAGTTCGGTACTGAGCCAGAGGGCTTCCTCCGCCCGGGGCAGCTCGGCCAACGCCGACGGCAGCGAGGCGCCGGCATCGAGCAGCAGGATGGCGCTGTCGCCGTCCACCAGGGCCAGGCCTTGATCCAGGGCACGCAGGGGGCCCTCGCCGGGCAGCAGGCTCAGGGCATCGCTGCCCACCAGGGCATAGCGGTCCAACTGCGCGCCGGCGTCGCTCAGGGTCACCTGGTTGAACACCGCGTACTTGTTCAGCGCCGGCAGATCCTGCTCCAGTTGTCCCTGGGGCATCAGCATCAGCACGTCGCCGTCCCGTCGGCACAACCGGAAGGCGGCGATCAGTTTGCCCTTGGGATCGCAGTGGCCCCCCCAGCTCCATTGCCCCTCGGGCAGCTTGGTCAGATCGCAGGTGAGCTGACCCTGGAGGTAGCTCTGGGTGTCCGGCCCGGTGGCACGGATCACCCCCAGCTGGGAGAGGGGAATGAGCGTCGGAGAGAGTTCGGTGGACATAGGGGCCCCGCTAAAGATGGCTGTGGCTGGGATTGTACTCCGCTGGCGGTAAATGAACAGACCCCGGGGTTCAGCCCGGGCCGAAGCGACCGCGGTAACCCAGGGTGAAGGCGATGTCGGTGCTGTTGTCCATATTGAACACGTTTTCGATCATGGTCAGCTCGATGGCGCCGTTGTCGAGGTGATAGCGGTAGCCCAGCAGCACCTCGTGGGAGACGCTGTCCAGCTCTTCGACGTCGTCGGTCTCTCCACTGTAACCGTGGTACTCCAGCATCAGGCTGTGGTTGGGGTGGAAGCGGTATTGGTAGGCGACGCCATACATAAAGGCCCAGTCGTTGATGCCGATGCCGCCGATGGTCTGCCCTTCGCCTCTGTGACTGGCCCCCAGGGTGACGTAGGCCCGGTGGCGCTCGGAGGGGGCGAAACGGTAGTTGACCTGGGCCAGCTGCTCGAAGCTGCTCACCTCAAACGGGCCGCTGTTGACGTGGTTGTAGGAGAGCCCCACGCCGGTGGAGAGGGCGTGTCGGGCGTGATCCAGCCACTGGTAGCCCAGATAGCCGCTGACCATGTTGGTCAGGGTCTCCCCCTCGAAATCCTCCAGCAGCACTCCGTATTTCTCCGAGCTGACGTGGAAGCGGTGCTTGGGCACCTGGTCCCGGCCGTTTTGCGGGATGCCGAAGAAGTCGTGGAAGCCGGCGGTGAGGCTGTCCAGGCCGTTGTCCGCGGCAAAGCGGTACTGGTACCCCAGCTCCAGCTCCCAGCGCTCTGCCGGGGCGTAGCGCAGGGCGACATCCAGACTGTTGTGGTAGTAGTCCATCATGTAGTCGGGGGTTTCCGCCCAAACGCTGGCGGCGGTGGCCGACACCGAATAGGCCCACTGGCCGGCGGCCAGCTGCTGGGCGTTGCGCATCATGGGGGTCAGGCTCTGGGCCTGCATGGGGGACTGGGCCTTGACCAGCAGGGGGCCGTAATCCTCCGCCATGGCCAGGGGAGCCAGGGCCAGCAGCATCAGGGGCAGGATGGGTCGCATGACATTGTCTGGTAAGAAATATTGCGCGCAAGTATCCCATGGGGTTAAGCCCAGGCCCAGCGAATGTAAGCAAATGTTTAGATGGATGCGATGGCGGGTCAGTTTCGGTTAAGGCCGGCCCTCAGGCCGGCGCTTCGGCCAGGGTGCGATCCCCATGACTGGGCGGGGTGGAGATCACCAAGCAGTGAAGGGGCTGGCTGCTGTCGTTGCCAAAGCGGTGGGGCTGACCAGGGAGGACCTGCAGCCCCTGTCCCGGCCCCAGGGTGTGCACTGTGCCCGCCACCTCCAAGGTCGCCTGGCCCGCCAGCACGTAGAAAAACTGCTCCGCCCGGGCGTGGCGATGGCGGGTTTCCTGACAGCCTGGGGCCAGGCGCTCCTGGATGACGCTCAGCTGGGGGCTCTTTGCCAGGTGCCAGCCTTCGCCCCCGCTCCCCCAGAGGTAATGGCCCAGGGTATCGCCATCGGTGCTTACCGGGTGCGGTAACGATGGACGGTCCATCCGGCCTCCTGATACTGGCACTGCCACACCAGCCCCAGCTTTTCGATGATCCGGCGCGAGGCGTGGTTCTCGGCCACCACCTCGGCGTAGATGGGGTCCAGCTTCAGCACCTGTTGGCCGTAGTCTAGGGCCGCCGCGGCGGCTTCGGTGGCCAGCCCCTGGCCCCAGTACTCCGGCAGCATGCGGTAGCCCAGATCCGGTCCGCCCAGGTGCGGCTCGTACTTGAGGCCACAAAAGCCGATCACCCGCTGGTCCGCCTTGTGCACCAGAGCGTAACGGGCGTAGCCGTGGCGTCGATACTCCGCCAGCCAGATGTCGTTGATCACTCGCTGGGCGTCCGCCAGGGTAGCAATGGCGCCGGCGTCCCCGGTGTAGCGGGTCACCTCGGGCACACTGAAGGCCAGCACTGCCGCGGCATCCTCGGGGGTAAACTCCCGCATCTGCAGCCGGGGGGTGTCGATTTTGATGGTCATCCCTGTCCCTCAATAAAAAGGCCGGCGAAAGCCGGCCTGGGGTTCAATGGAGCAGCCGCGCCCGGATGGTGCCCGGGATCCGCTTCATCTGTTCCAGAGCCTGTTCGGCCTGGTCGGTGTCCACGTCCATCACCACGTAGCCGATCTCGGCGGTGGTCTGCAGGTACTGGGCGCTGATGTTGATCCCCTGCTCGACGAAGGCCTGGTTGATCTGGATAAGGATCCCCGGCTGGTTGCGGTGCACGTGCAGCAGGCGCGAGGTGCCGGCGTGGCCGGGCAGGGAGACCTCGGGGAAGTTGACGGCGGAGAGGGTGGAGCCGTTGTCGGAGTACTTGACCAGCTTGGACGCCACCTCCAGACCGATGTTCTCCTGGGCCTCCTGGGTGGAGCCGCCCACATGGGGGGTGAGGATGACGTTGTCGAACTCGGTCAGCGGGCTGACAAAGGGGTCGTCGTTGGACTTGGGCTCCACCGGGAAGACGTCGATGGCGGCTCCGGCCAGGTGGCCGTTGGCCAGCTGCTCGCATAGGGCGTCGATCTGCACCACGGTCCCCCGGGAGGCGTTGATGAGGATGCTGCCGGGGCGCATCGCCGCCAGCTCCGCCTGGCCAATCATCTCCTTGGTGGCCTGGGTCTCCGGCACGTGGAGGCTGACCACGTCGGCCTGGCTCAGCAGCGCCTCCAGGCTGGCCACCTGGTGGGCGTTGCCCAAAGGCAGCTTGTTCTCAATGTCGTAGAAGCGCACCTGCATCCCCAGCCCCTCGGCCAGCACCCCCAGCTGGGTGCCGATGTGGCCGTAGCCGACGATCCCCAGCACCTTGCCCCGGGCCTCGAAGCTGTTGGCGGCGGACTTTTGCCAGACGCCACGGTGGGCCAGGGCGTTCTTGGCGGGGATCCCCCGCAGCAGCAGCAGGATCTCCCCCAGCACCAGCTCGGCCACCGAGCGGGTGTTGGAGAAGGGGGCGTTGAACACCGGGATCCCGGCCATCTCGGCGGTGGTGAGGCTGACCTGGTTGGTGCCGATGCAGAAGCAGCCGATGGCCACCAGTTTCTGGGCCTCGCTCAGCACCCGCTCACTGAGCTGGGTGCGGGAGCGGATCCCGATAAAGTGGACATCGCGGATCTTGTCGATGAGGTCGGCTTCCGACAGCGAGCCCTTGAGGGCCTCCACCTGGCTGTATCCGGCCTGGGTAAACACCTCCTGCGCCCGGGGGTGGACCCCCTCCAGCAGCAGCACCTTGAGTTTTCTCTTATCGAACGACAGCTGATCCATGAGTTCCAAACGCTCCTAAAAACCGGGCTGACAGCATATCAGAATGTCCGTCTGGATGGCCAAAAAAGGCGCAGCCATAGCGTCATAAAATCAAACGATTAGCGATATCAATGACGGGCCATGCTGAGCCAGAACAGGTCGAAGGCGGCGTCCCGGTAGTGGCCATCGCCCGCCTTGTCCGGATGGTCGATAAAGAACTGGGCGGCGGTCATGAACTGCCCCTGGCACTGCTCCAAAGCCAGATCTTCCGGCACCGGCCGCAGCCGGCCCTCGGCTTGGCCCTGGCGCAGCAGCTCGGGAATAAAGCCCAGGATCTCCAGCATCGCCTGACGCTTGAGATCCCCATCCTGGCCCGGCCTGTGGTACACCAGACTCATAAAGCGCAGCGACTCCGGGTGGGCCAGGGCCCAGTCCATGCCCCGATCCCAGTACTGACGGGCCCGCCCGGCCAGGTCTCCCTCCCCCTGCTCCAGGCGCATCGCCTCGGCCAACTGGGTTTTGACGTTCAGGTAGAGTGCCGACACCAGCTGAGCCTTGCTGGGGAAGTGGTGGAACAGGGTGCCGGTGGCCACCCCCGCCGCCTTGGCGATCTGGGCGGTGGCGGTGGCGCCGATCCCCTGGTGGACGAACAGCTCCAGGGCCGTCGCCAGGATAAGATCACGTTTGCTCATGGTCAGTCTCGCAGGAAGAACTTGAGCATCAGCTTCTGCAGCGGCTTGCCGTAAGGGGGATGCACCAGTCGGCCGGTGTTGATCTTGCCCCGCTTGAGCACCGTCTTGGCCTTGGTAAAGGTCAAGAAGCCCTCGTGGCCGTGGTAGTGGCCCATGCCGGAGGGACCGATGCCGCCGAAGGGGGCGTCCTCCGCCGCCACGTGCAGCACGGTGTCGTTGATGCTCACCCCGCCAGCGTGGGTCAGGGCGAGTACCTTCTCCTGCAGGTCACTGTCGAAGCTCATCAGGTAGAGCGCCAGGGGTCGGGGCCGGGCCTGGATGTAGGCGATGGCGTCGTCGATGCTGTCGTAGGGCACCAGGGGCAGCAGGGGACCGAAGATCTCCTCCTCCATCACCCGCATGCCGTCACTGACGTTGGCCAGCATCACGGTGGCCAGGCGATGGCGCTCGTCGTCCCGGTAGTTGTCGATGGCGGGCAGGGCCACGGCGCCTTTGTGGGTGGCGTCCTCCAGGGTGTCGATCAGCCGCTGGTACTGGCGCGGGTTGACCACCGAGGTGTAGTCGTCGCTGGCCAGGCCCTTGGGGTAGAGCTTGGCGAAGTGGGCGCGGTAGGCGGCCACAAAGTCGTCCATCTTCTGGCGCGGCAGCAGCACGTAGTCCGGAGAGGTGCAGATCTGTCCGGCGTTAAGGCACTTGCCCCAGATCAACCGCTCTACGGCGGTGTCGATGGCGATGTCCGGACCGATCAGGGTGGGGGATTTGCCCCCCAATTCCAGGGTCACCGGGGTCAGGTTGTCGGCGGCGGCGCGCATCACGTGCTTGCCCACCGCGGTGGAGCCGGTGAACAGCAGGTGGTCGAAGGGCAGGGCGCTGAAGGCCGCCGCGGCCTCCGCTTCCCCCTCGATCACCGCCACCTCATCCTCGTCGAAGGCGTCCGCCAGCAGGGCTTTGATCGCCCGGTTGGTGGCCGGGGTGAACTCCGACAGCTTGAGCATGGCCCGGTTGCCGGCGGCCAGGACGGTGATCAGCGGGCCGATGGAGAGCATCACCGGGAAGTTCCAGGGCACCAGGATCCCCACCACCCCCAGGGGTTGGTAATGCACGGTGACGCTGGCGGGGCTCAGCAGCAGGCCCGGGTTGCGGCGGGAGGGCTTCATCCACTTGCCCAGCCGGGCCAGGGTGTAATCGATGTTGCCGACGCAGGGCATCACATCGGAGAGCAGGGAGTCGTAGCGGGCCCGATGGCCGAAGTCCTGGCTCATGGCATCGCACAGGGCGTCCTGGTGCTTCAGCAGGGCGGCCTTGAGGGCCTTGAGCTTGGTTTTGCGGGCCTCCAGGGAGGGCATGGGCGCGGCGGTGTAGGCCTTGCGCTGGCGGGCCAGCAGGGCGTTCATCTGGCCGGGGTGAAAGCCCAGCTGTGTCGGGTCGTCGGTGGCGCTGATGGGGGTGGTGTGCTCGCTCACGGTGATCTCCTGCTCCCTGATGAAATAACATTCGACTGATTGGTCGGTCTAAAGATAGCCAAGAAAAAACGGCGCCGCAAGGGGGCGCCGTTTTTCCCTGAATTCCGGTCAGGAACCGTTCAAGAGTTTCTCGATGGCATCGGTGATCTCGGGATCATCGGGGTCGGTCTTGGGTGACCAGTACTCCACCAGGTTGCCCTGCTGGTCCACCAGGTACTTGTAGAAGTTCCACTTGGGGGCCCCGCCCTGACGGGCCAGCTCCGCAAACAGGGGGTCGGCGTCACTGCCCCGCACCGAGGCCGGGGTGAGCATGGTGAAGCTGACCCCGTAGTTGCGATAACAGACGTCCGCGGTTTCCGCTTCGTCGTCCGCTTCCTGGAAGAAGTCGTCCGAAGGCATGCCGATGATCACCAGGCCCTGGGGGCCGTAGGTCTGATGCAGGGCTTCGAGCTGCTTGAACTGGGGGGTGAAGCCGCAATGGCTGGCGGTGTTAACCAGCAGCACCGCCTTGTCGGCGGTCAGGGCGCAAAGGTCCACCTGTTCCTTGGAGTGCAGGCGGCGCTTCTCGGTGTCGAGCCAGTCCGGGCACTGGGCCAGGGCGGGGGCGCTCAGCGCCAGCAGCAGGGGTAGGGTGCGAAACATGGTGGGCTCCTTGCCGTTTCAGTCTGTCCGAGGTAAACGAAACCGGCGGGATGATGGATCACCCCGCCGGTTCAGTGTGCCGCCAATGCGCGTCGAAAGCGAGTCTTACCCCTTGACGGTTTTGACCCCCTCCGGGGTGCCCAGCAGCAGCACGTCGGCGCCACGGCGGGCGAACAGGCCGTTGGTGACCACGCCCACCAGGTTGTTCAGTTGGGCTTCCAGGGCTTTGGCTTCGGTGATCTCCCAGCTGTGCACGTCCAGGATCTGGCAACCGTTATCGGTGATGCAGCCTTCCCGGTACACCGGGTCGCCGCCCATCTTGACGATCTCCCGGGCCACGGCGGAGCGGGCCATGGGGATCACCTCCACCGGCAGGGGGAAGCGGCCCAGGGTGTCCACCAGCTTGCTGCCGTCGGCGATGCAGATGAACTGCTTGGCCACGGAGGCGACGATCTTCTCCCGGGTCAGGGCCGCGCCGCCGCCCTTGATCATCTCCATCTGGTGGTTGATCTCGTCCGCGCCGTCGACGTAGACCGACAGCTCACTGACACTGTTCATATCGAACACCTCGATCCCCAGGGCCTTGAGCCGCTCGGTGGAGGCCTCGGAGCTGGAGACCGCCCCCTGGATCTGGTCCTTGATGGTGCCCAGGGCGTCGATAAAGTGGTTCACGGTGCTGCCGGTGCCCACACCGACGATGCTGTCGCGTTCTACGTATTCCAGCGCGGCCCAACCGGCGGCTTTTTTCATGGCGTCTTGGGACATGGGGATTCTCCAGAGGATTTTTGCCGCGATTATAGTGCGATGGCGCGACGCTGTCGCCCCGGTTGGCGGAATTACAGGCAGAAAAAAGCCAAGGCCGAAGCCTTGGCAAAGTGTTCGCAGGGACCAGGGAGAGAGGGGTTAGGAGGCTTTGGCCTCGATCACCCGGGCTTGGGTGTCGCCGATGCTGATCTTGCGCGGCTTGAGTGCCTCGGGCAGCTCCCGCTCCAGTTCGACGTGCAGCAGGCCGTTTTGCAGGTCCGCGCCCACCACCTTAACGTGATCGGCCAGGCGGAAGCGGCGCTTGAAGTTGCGCTCGGCAATGCCCTGGTGCAGGAATTGGCGGGGCTCGTCCGCCTTGGCCTTGGTGCCTTCGATGCGCAGGGTGTCACCCTCCACCTCGATGTCCAGCTCCTCTTGGGTGAAGCCGGCCACGGCCATGGAAATTCGGTATTTGTCCTGTTCCACCAGCTCGATGTTGTAAGGGGGGAAGCCGCCTTGCTCCACGCGCATCGCTTCGTCCATCACTTTGGCGAAGCGGTCGAAACCGATGGCGGATTTGTACAGGGGGGTCAGGTCGATGGTACGCATAATCTTTGTCCTCTATTGAGCAACAGTTGAGTGTCAGTTCCGGGCCTCCATTGAGCACCCGTGTTTCCTATTTGGGGGAGGGGTTTGAGTCTTTCAAGGGGCCGGGTGAAAAAAAATCACCACAGAGTCGGTACCAGCCGCCATAAGCGGGGCGAATGCCCGGTTTTACATTGCCCGGGGGGCCTGCTAGCGTGGCTGCTGGTCCCAATGCCACTGATAACTATAAGGACAACGCGCCATGACGCAGAGCAGTACCACGGAGCCAGCCCCGGGAGGGGTGCTCGCCCTGATTGAGAAGATCGGCAAGAAGATCCCGGACCCGGTGATCATCTTCATGTCCCTGCTGGTTTTCGCCTTTGTTTTGACCGCCTTTATCGGCGGCCTGGAATTTCAGACCCTGGGCACCGACGGTGGCCTGGTTGTCCACACCATTAAGGACATGACCGAGGCCGAGCACGTCCGCTGGCTGTTCGATAACGCGCTGCTGAAGAACTGGCTGGGCTTCGGCGGCGGGGTACTGGGGGTGATCCTCATCGTGATGCTGGGGGTCGGCGTTGCCGAGCACTCCGGCCTGCTGACCGCGGTGATCAAGAAGTTGGGCACCCGCCTGAGCGACCGCTTCCTGGCCCCCGCGGTGGTGTTTCTGGGGATCATGAGCTCCATCGCCACCGACGCCGGCTACCTGGTGTTGGTGCCCCTGGCGGGGCTGCTCTACGCGGGCCTGGGCAAAAACCCGCTCATCGGCATGGCTGCGGCCTTTGCCGGGGTGTCCGCCGGCTTCAGCGCCAACCTCATTCCCGCGACCCCGGTGGACGTCATCATCGGCCTCAACGCCCAGGTGTTTGCCGAGGCCCAGGGGGTGCCCTTCGAGGCCAGCGACGGCCGGGCCCTGACCCCCGCCACCATGCACTACTACTTTATCTTCGTCTCCACCTTTGTGCTGGCGGGCCTGGGGGCCTGGGTCACCCAGCGTTTTGTGGCGCCGCGCCTGGAGAAGATGGAGTATCAACTGCCGGAGGGGATGGACCTGTCGGACTTCTCCGTGACCGCCGAGGAGCAGCGTGGCCTCAAGGCCGCGTTCTGGGGCCTGTTGCTGGCCCTGGGCCTGGTGGCCGCCCTGGCCATGGGCCCCCTGGCGCCCTACGTGGATGAGTCCGGCCGCACCGTCACTCCCTACCTCAATAACGTCATCCTGCTGATCGCCATGGTGTTTACCCTGGTGGGGGTGGCCTTCGGCTACGCCACTGGCAAGTTCCGCGGCCTCAAGGACGTGGTTCAAGCGATGGTGAGCCAGATGAACACCATGGGCTACATCCTGGTGCTCACCTTCTTCTGCTACAACTTCCTCGGCCTGCTGGGCTACTCGGGGCTGGGCACCTATGTCACCTACCTGGGGGCCAGCTTCCTCGAAGCCCTGGGCCTGCAGCAGTTCCCCATCCTGCTGATCATCGGCTTCATCTTCACCACGGCGCTGATCAACCTGTTCGTGGGCGGCCTGACCTCCAAGTGGATGCTGCTGGGGCCCATCTTCGTGCCCATGCTCTACCAGGTGAACCCGCAGATGACCCCGGACCTGGTCGCCGCCGCCTACCGGGTGGCGGACTCCTCCACCAACATCATCACCCCGATGATGAGCTACGCCGGGGTGATCCTGGCCTTTATGCGCAAGTACAAGCCGGATCTGAGCTTTGGGGATCTTATCGCCATGATGGTGCCCTACTCGGCGGTGTTCCTGCTGGCCTGGACCACCCTGCTGGTGGGTTTCTTCGCCCTGGGGATCCCCCTGGGCTTCTAAACGGCAATCCGACGCAAAAAGGCGGCCTCCGGGCCGCCTTTTTTTATCGCTGTCGAGGGGTGGAAACTGGGGTTCAACCACCACGCTGAAAGAAAATTACGCCAAGGGTGAATCGAATTCAGGGAAAGTGTGGGGGCGGTCACGTTTTTCTCGCCAAAGTGTGGGCAAACTTACCGGCGCTTACACAAATGCTAACAAGAGTTAACTAGGCTTGAACAAAGCCGTTTCGCGAGGTACCCGAATGGACATGGCAATGGTGTGGGAGTGGGTCGGCTACGCGGCCTCAGTGGTCGTCGCCATCTCATTGATGATGTCGAACATCAAGAAGTTACGATGGTGGAACCTGGTCGGGGCCGCCCTGTTCGTGGCCTACGGCATGGCCATCTCCGCCATCCCGGTGGCCCTGGTGAACGGCTTTATCGTCTTTATCGACGCCTACTACCTGGTGAAGATCTACCAGCACGAGGCCAGCCTGACCTAGCCGGCCTGCGCCTGGAATTGGCCCTGGCGGAGGAAATGATCCGTCTGCCGGGCCACCCCTTCGGCCAGCAGCATGCTGGTGTGGGTCACTGGCAGCACCACGTGATCCGCCATCCCCTCGATCCGCGTCTCCGGCAAGAGCACCGTCCCGTCGTGCTCGGTGTCCGCCGGCATCCCCCCCAATAACTGCCCGAAGCCGAACCCGGCGTTGCCCGCCAGGCTGCCCAACTGGGCCGCGGCGGTCCACTGACGCGGCCCGTCGGTGAACAGCCCGTTGTGCCCGGCATTGCCGATCACCCCACCCAGGTGCCAACTGGCCAGGCGGTCCGCCAGCAGCGCCCCCTGCAGTGGGCTGCCCAGGGTCACCACCCGGCTGTCTGCCGGAAGGGGATGCTGTTGGGCAAAGCGGTGCAGCAATACGCCCCCCAAACTGTGGCCCACCATGTAGGCCGGGCCTTCGGGCAGGGCGGCCACCAGGCGCTGAAACAGGACCTCGGTGTCGATGTTCAGGCTGTTGTAGCTCAGGCACTCGGTTTGCCAGCCCAGCCGGTTGAGCCGGCGGGCCAGGGGCCACATCACCAGTTCGTGCATGTAGAGCCCGTGCAGCAGGATCACCTTGTCCGTCATTCGTTTCCTCCCCTAGACCCGGTTGAGCCTATCAGGGGCACCGGCGGCCGTCCACGGCAGCGGGCTGCCATACTTGGATGACGTCATGGTGTGCAGGAGAGCAAGCATGAGAGCGTGGATTGGGGGCCTGGCCCTGGTCAGTGCCCTGGCCATGGGCCAGCAGCCCATCATCTACCCCGCCGAGGGGCAAACCCCGGAGCAGCAGAAAAGCGACCAGGCCGAGTGCCAGTTGTGGGCGACGGACACCACCGGGGTGGATCCGGTGGCCCTGGCGTCGGCGCCGGTGGCCCAGGATCAGCAAGCGGTGGGGGGAGAACGGGTGCGCGGTGCGGCCCGGGGCGCCGCCGGGGGAGCGGTGATCGGTGCCATTGCCGGTGACGCCGGTGACGGAGCGGCCATCGGCGCCGCCGCCGGCACCCTGCGGGGCGGTCGGCAGCAACGCCAGGCCCAGGCGGCCAACGAGCAGCAACTCAAGCAGGTCGAGGCCGACAGGCAGAGTCAGATGGAGAGCTATGGCCGCGCCTTCAAAGCTTGCATGGAGGGGCGCGGCTACAGCATTCAGTGAGGCTCAGGGCAGCAGGGTTACCACACCGAACACCGCGAACAGCGCCGCACTGCCGCGGTGGATCCAGGCCATCGGCAGCTTGTCCGCGGACAGCTTGCCCGCCAGCACCACCGGCACGTTGGCCAGCAGCATCCCCACGGTGGTGCCGGTGATCACCATCCAAATATCGTCGTACTTGGCCGCCAGCAGCACGGTGGCCACCTGGGTCTTGTCGCCAATCTCCGCCAGGAAAAACAGCACGAAGGTGGCCACGAAGGGGCCGAAACGGTAAAGCGGGCTCTCCTTGGCCTCCACCTTGTCCGGGATCAGCATCCACAGGGCCACGGCAATAAAGGAGCCGGCCAGCACGTAGCGGCCCCAGTCGCCGGTCATCCAGTCACCGAGCCAGGCGCCAAAATAGGCCGCGGCGGCGTGGTTGAGCAGGGTGGCGGCGAGGATCCCCAGGCAGATCACCAAAGGTTTGTGAAAGCGGGTGGCCAGGATAAAGGCCAGCAGCTGGGTCTTGTCGCCGATCTCGGCGATGGCCACCGCCAGGGTGGAGGAGAAAAGGGCTTCCATAATCATCAGAGTTACGGGGCGGACTGGCTACTGAATCGGGCACAATGAACCGCGCCGCCCCGTACTGATTGGGCGGGCCATTGTGCCACGAGTCTTGCCAAGTCCGGACGCCGGTCGAAACCGGGAGGGACCGCGACCACCATGCTCTGCGGAGCAATTATGTTGATGGCCGCCAACTTGAACGAAAGAGAGGCTACTCCCCCGAAGCGACGGCCATTATAGGGGGCGGGAGTCGCGGCGACAACCGTCGCCGGATCCGTTGGCGAGTCAAAATTGTGATCGTGCTCACTTGAGGTGGCTTCGCGTCATGGCTTAGCCTGAATGGGCAGTTAACGAGAGATTATCCATGCCCCTTCAAGCGTATTATTACGCTCGATTTTGCCAGCCCTGATGGCATCGTCGAGCGGACACTGAATCCCGCCTCCACGACGCCATTAGGGCTAATTGAAACCGACCGACGGTCGGGGACCAATTGGCAAGACGGTGTGGTGGCGGACGCGCAACCTCTCTCCTCCCTCTCTCCAAGTTTCCCGTCCTGACGTCCGACGTTACTTTTGACGAACGACGACCATGACCCATTCCAAACTTATCGGTGCCACCCTGATTGTGGCCGGCACCTCCATCGGCGCCGGCATGCTGGCCCTGCCCATCGCCACCGCCGCCATCGGCTTCTGGCCGGCCCTGTGCCTGATGACTGCCATCTGGGCGCTGTCCGGTTACTGTGCCCTGCTGGTGATGGAGGTGAACCTCAAGGTGGGCTTCGAGGCCAACCTGCACACCATGACCGGCCAGGTCCTGGGCCGCGGCGCCCAGGTCTTGGGGGCCCTGGCGATGCTGGCACTGCTCTACGCCCTGACCGCCGCCTACCTGACCGGAGGGGCGTCGCTGCTGAGCCTCAAACTGGCGGACCATCTGCCCTTGACGCCGGCCAGCAGCACCCTGCTGTTTGCCTTCGGCCTCGGTGGTGCGGTGCTGTTCGGCGTGGCCACGGTGGACCGCCTGGTGCGGCTGCTGTTTGCCCTGAAGGTGCTGGCCCTGCTGGCGGTGCTCTGGGCCCTGCTGCCCCAGGTCCAGGGCGCCAACCTGGTGGTCTCTTTGGCGGAATCCGCCCAGCACCAGGGGGTGTGGGTGGCGGCCCTGCCCATCATCCTCACCTCCTTCGGCTTCCACGTCTGCATCCCCACCCTGGTGCGCTACCTGGAGGGGGATGTGACCCGCTTGCGCCAGGCACTGTTGCTGGGCTCGGCCCTGCCTCTGGTGTGCTACGCCCTCTGGCTGGCGGCCGCCCTGGGTCCCCTGGCCCCGGAGCAGCAACAGGCCCTGGGCCAGGGCGACGGCCTGGCCAACCTGGTGCAGGCCCTCAGCGCCACCAGTGGTCAGGGCTGGCTGGCCCGGGCCCTGACCGGCTTTGCCGATCTGGCCCTGCTGACCTCGTTTCTGGGGGTGGCACTGAGTCTGTTCGACTACCTGGGGGAGCTGTGCCGTCGACAGGCCACCGGCGCCGGCAAAGCCCAGACCTGGGCACTGACCTTCCTGCCGCCACTGGCCCTGGCCCTCTACCTGCCGGAGGGCTTTGTGGCGGTGCTCGGCTTCGCTGCCCTGCCGCTGGTGGTGCTGATGGTGGTGTTGCCGGTGCTGATGGCACGGCGGCTGCGCCGCACCACGGCCGGCTACCAGGTGGTTGGGGGCACGCCGGCGCTGGTCCTGGCCCTGGGGGCCGGTGTGGCCCTGGCGTCAGCCCAGCTGGTCAGCGCTCTGTAATCAAATGTTTCTGGTGGGTTAATCCGAATTTGGCTTCGTGTTACCCTCGCTGGCGCAAGGGCCCATGCCCACAAGGAACTTGGAGTGACCAATGAAGAAATGGATGAGCGCCGCGGCGCTGCTGCTGCCCCTGGGGGCCGCCAGCACCGCCCTGGCCAATGAAGGGATGTGGCAGCCCCATCAACTGCCGGCACTGGCTAACGAGCTCAAGGCCCTGGGCCTGGAGCTGGACGCCGACAGCATGACGGATTTGACCGCCTTCCCGATGAACGCGGTGATCAACTTTGGTGGCTGCACCGCCTCCTTCGTCTCCCCCAAGGGACTGCTGGTGACCAACCACCACTGCGGCTACGGCGCCATCCAGTACCACTCAACCGCCGAGAACAACATCCTGGAGACCGGCTTCCTGGCCAAGACCCCGGCCGAGGAGAAAGCGCCGGTGCCCGGGTACAAGATCTGGATCACCGAGTCCATCTCCCCGGTCACCGATCAGGTGGTGGGGGCGGTGGACCCGGCCCTGACCGGTGCCGCCTACGCCGAGGCGATCGAGCAGCGCACCAAGGCGCTGGTGGCCGAGTGTGAGGCGGAGCCCAACACCCGCTGCGACGTTTACAACTTCCACCACGGTGCCCAGTACTTCCTGATCAAGGAGCTGGAGATCAAGGACGTGCGCCTGAGCTACACCCCGGCACTGAGTGTCGGTAAGTACGGCGGCGACATCGACAACTGGATGTGGCCCCGCCACACCGGCGACTTCGCCTTCTTCCGCGCCTACGTCGGACCCGACGGCAAGCCGGCGGAGTACAGCGAAGACAACGTGCCCTACACCCCGAAACGCTTCCTCAAGGTGTCCGCCGCCGGCCTGTCCGACGGGGATTTTGTGATGGTGGCCGGCTACCCGGGGCGCACCAACCGCTACCGCACCGCCGAAGAGGTGCAGACCTACTTCGAAACCGTCTATCCCCAGGCCAAGGTGCTGCGCGAGGAGCTGATTGATCTGATCAAGGCCAGCTCCGAGCCGGGCTCCGACGCCCGCATCAAGTACGAGGGCACCCTGGCGGGGCTGGCCAACTACGCCAAGAACTACCAGAGCATGATTGAGGGCTACGCCAAGACCGGCATGCTGGCCGCCAAGCAGACCGATCAGGATGCCCTGGTGGCCTGGATCCAGGGCAAGGGCGATCGCGCCGCCAAATACGGCGATGTGCTGGCCCAGCTCGATGGCCTGGTGGCCGAGCAGTGGGCCCACGCCGAGCGGGATCTTATCCTCGGTTACCTGCGCTACAACCAGATGACCACCGTGGCCCAGCGCCTCTACCGCCTGGCCAAGGAGAAGCAGAAGCCGGATCTGGAGCGCGAAAGCGGCTACCAGGAGCGGGACTGGGACGGCTTCAAGGCCGGCCTGGAGCGGATGGACCGTCGCTTCGACGCCACCGTGGACAAGGCGATGCTGCACCACCTGCTGATGCGCTACGCTGCCCTGCCGGCGTCCGAGCGGGAGCCCAGCCTGGACCGTCTGTTTGGCCTCAGCGGCCAGGTGGACGGCGCCAAGCTGATGACCAAACTGGACAGCATGTACGCCACCACCGAGCTGGGTGACGTAGCGACCCGCCTGGCCTGGATGGAGAAGGGACCGGAAGCCTTCGAGCAGAGCGCCGATCCCTTTATCCGCTTCGCCGTGGCCCACTACGACACCGCCATGGCCAAGGAGAAGAAAGACAAGGAGCTGGAGGGGCGCCTGCTCAAGGTGCGCCCGGACTACATGGCGGCCATCATCGCCTTTAACCAGTCCCAGGGCCGTCCGGTCTACGCCGACGCCAACTCCAGCCTGCGCCTGACCTTTGGCACCGTGGGCGGCTACAGCCCCCAGGATGGCCTGGTGGCTACTCCGTTCACCACCCTGGAAGGGCTGGCGATGAAAGCCACCGACCAGGTGCCCTTCGACGCCCCGGCCAAGCAGCTGGAGTTGATCGCCAAGGGTCAATACGGTGAATTCGGCGACGAGGCGGTGGGCTCGGTGCCGGTCAACTTCCTCTCCAACCTGGACACCACCGGCGGCAACTCCGGCTCCCCGACCCTCAACGGTCGTGCCGAGCTGGTGGGTCTGCTGTTTGACGGTGTCTACGAGAGCATCACCGGTGACTGGGCGTTCAACCCCGAGCTGAACCGCTCCATTCACGTGGACAGCCGCTACATGCTGTGGGTGATGAAGTATCTGGACGGGGCCGACAACCTGCTGGACGAGATGGAGATCGTCGACTGAAGCCCTGGGGTTGCGCAAAGATGCGGCAGTCGTGCGGCTGCCGCTTGCCAAACCCGGCCCCGGTCTCATAAAGTAGTGGCCACGCGGCTATCGTATAATGGCTATTACCCGAGCTTCCCAAGCTCGTGATGAGGGTTCGATTCCCTCTAGCCGCTCCAAATCTCATCAAAAAACCGACTCAATTGAGTCGGTTTTTTTGTGCCAGTTTGCCGGACATTGGCCCGCCGGAGCGGGCCTTTGGCTCAGTAGTGCCAGGGGAATTTGCCAAACTCCTTGGGACGCTTCTCCAGGAAGGCGTCGCGGCCCTCCTGGGCCTCCTCGGTGCCGTAGGCCAGGCGAGTGGCTTCGCCGGCAAACAGCTGCTGGCCCACCAGGCCGTCGTCCGGCAGGTTGAAGCCGTACTTGAGCATCCGCATGGCGGTGGGGGACTTGGAGTTGATCGCCTCGCCCCAGCGCAGCGCCTCCTCTTCCAGCTCGACGTGGGGCACCACCTTGTTCACCATCCCCATCTCGAACGCCTCCTGGGCGCTGTAGTCGAAGCCGCAGAAGAAGATCTCCCGGGCCCGCTTCTGGCCGATCATCTTGGCCAGGTAGGCGGAGCCGTAGCCGGAGTCGAAGCTGGCCACGTCGGGGTCGGTCTGCTTGAACACCGCGTGCTCCTTGGAGGCCAGGGTCAGATCGCACACCACGTGCAGGCTGTGGCCGCCCCCTACCGCCCAGCCGGGCACCAGGGCGATCACCACCTTGGGCATAAAGCGGATCAGGCGCTGCACCTCGAGGATGTGCAGCCGGCCCATGCGGGCCAGATCGGCGGTGTTGGCCGCTTCCCCCTCGTATTTGTAGCCATCCTTGCCCCGGATCCGCTGGTCGCCACCGGAGGAGAAGGACCACTGGCCCTTCTTGGAGGGGCCGTTGCCGGTGATCAGCACGCAGCCGACGTCGGACCATTGGCGGGCGTGGTCCAGGGCGGTGAACAGCTCATCCACCGTCTTGGGGCGGAAGGCGTTCAGGCAATCGGGGCGGTTGAAGGCGATGCGCACCGTACCCTGCTGCTTGGCGCGGTGGTAGGTGATGTCTTCGAAATCAAAGCCGGGGACGACGTCCCACAGGTCGGGGTTGAAGATGTCACGAGCGGATTGGGTCATGGTCTGGGCCGATGGGTCAAATTGGTGAGCAAAAATGCTAGGTAGTTGCCCCGGGACAGTCAACCGCCCCGGTCCGGTTCCGGGCAAAAGATCCGCAGTCGAAGGGGAATCATTACAGTTTCATGACATTCCGCCGATAGCCTGAGGACCGGAAATCGGTGTGCCGGTGCCAAGACAGGAAGAGGTAAGGATGTTTGAGCGCTATGTGGTCAAGCCCTTGGAGCGGGTAAAGATCCGCACCAAGCTGGTGGGTGTGTTCGTGTTTGGCATGGTGGTGATCGGCGGGGCGCTGGCCTATCTGCTGGCCACCCAGGTGGAGGTGGGCCGCTACTTCCGGGCCGAGGTGGCCGAGCAGGTGGCGGTGCAAAGCGCGGTGGAAGCGCTCAACAACGATTTCAAGACCCAGGTGCAGGAGTGGAAAAACCTGCTGTTGCGGGGAGAGGCGCCCACCAACTACTGGCAGCGGGTGGTGACCCGCCAGGAGGAGATCCAGCAGCGCAGCCAGGACTTGGCCCGGCAGCTGAGTCAGCTGGGACTGGATGAGCAGGCGGCGGTGATCGAGACCTTCCGTGAGGATCATCGCACCCTCTTTGCCGGTTACCGCCAGGGCCGGGAGGGGCTGAACCGGGGGCAGAGCCTGACCCAGGTGGACTCTGGCGTGCGGGGACTGGATCGGGCCCCGGCCAAGGCGCTCAGTGAGCTGGCCGGGGCGCTGGAGCAGCACCGAGTGGCGGAGATGGAGGCGCTGATGGCGCGGGCCACCGACACCCTGGTCCGCGGGGCGCTGCTGGTGGGGGGCCTGATGCTGCTGTTCGTCTGGGGCGGCCGAACCCTGGCTCTGCGGGCGGTGGTGCGTCCCACCGAGACCCTGAGCGCCTTTTTCGCCCAGCTGGCCCAGGGCAACTTCGCCACGCGATTGACCATTGACCGGGCCGACGAGATGGGGGATCTGGCCAATCACGCGCGTCAGTTGCAGGGGCAGCTGCGCACTTTGTTGCAGGCAGTAGGGGAGAGCGGCCGCTCCGTCGGCCAGGCCACCGAGGAGCTGGACCGCAGCAGTGCCCAGGGCACCGAGCGGGCGCTGCAGCAGCGGGATCAGACTCACCAGGTGGCCTCCGCCATGAGCCAGATGACCGCCTCGGTGATCGAGGTGGCCAGCCACGCCCAACACGCGGCGGAGCAGGTGGGCAACACCGACCGGCGCTCCAGCGAGGGCCAGGCTATTCTGACCCGCACCATCTCGGATCTGGAGCAGCTGGACCGCACCCTGAGCGACGCCGGCGAGGCGGTGGCCCGCCTGGCGGGGGAGAGCCAGGAGATCGGGGGGATCCTGGATGTGATCCGCAACATCGCCGATCAGACCAACCTGCTGGCCCTGAACGCCGCTATCGAGGCGGCCCGGGCCGGTGAGCAGGGGCGGGGCTTTGCCGTGGTGGCCGATGAGGTGCGCAGCCTGTCGTTGCGTACTCAAGATGCCACTGGCGAGATCCAGCAGATGATCGACCAGCTGCAAAGCGGCGCCCAGGAGGCGGTCAGCGCCATGACCGCCGGGCAGAGCGGCAGTCAGCGAGGCCTGACCCAGACCCGGGAGGCGGGGGAAACCCTGGCTCAGATCAGCCAGGAACTCAGCGCCCTCAACGACATGAACGCCCAGATCGCCACCGCGGCGGAGGAGCAGAGCAAGGTCTCCGAGGAGATCAACCACAGCGTCGGGCGGATCCGGGCCCTGGGGGACCAGGTGGCCGAGGACGCCGAAGCGGGGCGGCAGATCGCCGGCGAGCTGCGCGGCGGGGCCCAGCGGCTCGATGACCAGCTGGCCCGCTTCACCCTCGCTTAATCACCACGCGGCCTCCGGGCCGCGTTTTTTATGAGTTGCTCGGTGGGCAACGGGTCAGCAGGGCGTCCAGCAGTGGCAGATCCGCCGGCGCCAGGGTAGAACGGTCCACGGCCTGGGGTGGACACCAGCGCAGGGCGTCGTGGCTGCCGGTCAGCTCGATCGTCTGGGGCCGCCAGTGGCAGAGGTAGCCGTGCAGGCGCACTCGCTTATCGCCGTAGTCGTGGGTGTGGCTGGTCAGGTACGCGCCGACCTCGATGCGCACCCGCAGCTCCTCCTCAATTTCCCGCACCAGGGCGGTGGCGTGGGCCTCGTCGGCCTCCACCTTGCCACCGGGAAACTCCCACCAGCCTCCCTGGCTTCCATTGGGGTGGCGGCGGGCGATCATCACCTGTCCCTGGTGCATCAGCAGGGCGGCGACCACGTCTATTGGGGCGCAGGACATGGGCTCAAACTCATCAGTGAATGTAAAAAAGTTGTAAAAATTCTGGCTCGGTAAGCCAATTCAGTGATTGCGGGGGGTGGGGCCCCACCCGGGGCCCGCATCGGCCGCCGGCCAGGCCATTTTATCCCTATTTTGTGCCGTTTTAACCCGGGGGAGGAAGTTGAAGCTTTGACACAAGACTGTCATGTTGAAGCCAAGCCGGGTGGTTGCACCCGGTACCGACCCAACCAGTCTAGGTCGGGTTGTGGGGGACCTGATGCCCGGCTTCGGCCGGGCTTTTTTTTGTCCTGATGCTGGCCGATTCAGCCCTTGGGATAGGGGTGCGCCACGCCCTTGTGGCAATCCACGCAAGTCTTGCGATCCGCCGGGTCCTTGGCGAAGTTGCGCTCGTGCATCCGCCGGGCCATGGTCTTCATCGCCTCGGGCTGATCCTCGTAGACGTGGTTATGGCAGTTGCGGCAGGTGGAGGAGTCGATCTTGCGCAGGTAGACCAGGGCGAGATCCGCCTGCTCCTTGCGGTTGGCGTCCAGCCACTCCTGGGTGTTGAAGCCGTCGATGGTCAGGTAGCCCCAGATGTCCTTGGAGACGATGATCTTCTTCACCAGATAGTTGAAGGGCTCCTGGGCGATGTGGCATTGCTGACACTCCACCACGATGCCGGCCCGGTTGTTGCCGTGGGAGGAGGCCAGCACCTCATCTTTGAGGGAGTGGTTGCTGTGGCAGGTCATGCAGAACTCGTCGGTGCTGGTGGCGTGCAGCACCTGCTGGCTGACAAAGTAGCCGACAACGCCAATGGCGATGCCGACGGCGACCAGGGTGAACAGGGAATACTTGACGCTGGGTTTGAACAGATTTCGCCAACTCATAACGACCTCAGTGCATCCACGGGCGACCGGATCCGCAGCCCCGACTACAGCAAGTGTAGTCGCCTGCACGGGTTTTACGGCCTCCTATACTTAGCCCCTCTGTCCGAGGAGGCCGCCCATGTCCCACACCTACAAACTGATCGAGCTGACCGGCTCTTCCGCCGTTGGCACTGACGACGCCATCCAGAACGCCATCGCCACCGCCTCGCAGTCGCTGCACCGCCTGCGCTGGTTCCAGGTGGTGGAGACCCGGGGTCACATTGAAGCGGGCCAGGTGGCCCATTGGCAGGTCACCATCAAGGTGGGCTTCACCCTGGACGACTGACTCAGGCGTCCCGGGGCAGTCCCTTCTCGACGATGCGAATGAGCCGCTGCTGCAGACGGTGAGGCGTGTCCGGCTCGGCGGCCTTGCGCTGCTGCTCGGCCAGGGCCCAGTGGATGTGCTCATCCACCATGGCGTCCACCCGGCCCAGCCCCTGGGTCAGGGCCGCCTGGATCGCCTCGCTGGCCGGGGCGTTGCCCAGGGCCACCGCCAGGTTGCGCTGCCAGCGGCGATAGCCAATGCGGCGAATGGGGGAGCCCTCGGTGCGCGACAGGAAGGTGGTTTCGTCCCACTGCCACAGGGTCAGCAGTTCCGGGTGGCGTAGCACCTCGCGGGTGTGGAAGTCCGGCTCTTCGGTGACCGGCGCCGCCCGGTTCCAGGGACAAACCAGCTGGCAGTCGTCGCAGCCGTAGATGCGGTTGCCCATGGCGGGTCGCAGCTCGGTGGGGATGGGGCCGTCCAGTTCGATGGTGAGGTAGGAGATGCAGCGCCGGCCGTCCACCACGTAGGGGGCAACGATGGCGTTGGTGGGGCAGATGGTCAGGCAGGCGCTGCACTGGCCGCAATCCCCCTGGTGGGGCGGATCCGTCGGCAACGGCAGGTTGACCAGCAGCTCGCCCAAGAAAAACCAGCTGCCTGCCTTGCGGTTGAGCAGCAGTGAATGCTTACCTACCCAGCCCAGGCCGGCGTTACGGGCCAGGGGGCGCTCCAGCAGCGGGGCGGAATCGACGAAGGGGCGAAAGGCCAGCTCAGGCAGTTCGGCCTGGATCCGCTGCCCCAGCTGCTTAAGGCGGTTGCGCATCAGCTTGTGGTAATCCCGTCCCCCGGCGTAGCGGGACACGTAGCCCTGGTGGGGGGACTTGAGGGTGCGGGCAAAACCGGCGTCCGGAGGCAGATAGTCCAGGGCGACGCTGATCACCCTCAAGGTGCCCGGATGCAGCTGCTCCGGTTGGGCCCGAAGCGCACCATGGCGGGCCATGTAGTCCATCTCACCGTGGTATTGGTTGTCCAGCCAGGCCTGGAGCCGGGGCCACTCATCGGACAGATCCACGTCGGTGATGCCGACGGCGGAGAAGCCCATCTCCAGGGCCAGGGATTTGATCTGGGCCGCGAGTGCGGCCCAGTTGGGGGTTGCTGGGGTCATGGGCGCAAGGGTAGCAAAGCTGGCGCCGCCGCCCCATCACTTTTTCAGCCGCAGATCCCCGCTGACGGTGTTGAGCCGAACGCTGCCACCGCCCTGGCCCAGGGTGATGTCCAGGCTCTCGTTGCTGACGTACTTGCCGCGCTGGGGGGTCTGGTCGCTGACGTCGTTGCGCACCCGGCCACCCGGCCCGGTTTCCGCCCGGATCTGGGCGTCGATCTCACCGGCCACCGCCAGCAGGATGTCTCCGCTGACCGACTCCAGGGCCACCTCGGCTTCGCCGGGGATCCGCTCCAATTGCACCGTCAGTTCGCCGCTGACGGTGCGTCCGCGCAGCTGGCTGGGGGCGGCCATCGCCAGCTCGGCGTCCCCGGAGACCGTCTCCAGGGTCAACGCGCTACCGGTGGCGTCGCGCAGTTCGATGTCGCCGCTGACGGTTTCCAGGCGCAATGTCCCGGACAGGGCCCGCCCCTCAATGTCGCCGCTGACACTGACCAGGGCCAGTTCGCCGGACAGATCCTGGGCTGAGATGTCGCCGCTGACGGTGCTGGCTTTGAGTTCAGCACTGCCGTCCTTGAGGTGGAAATCGCCGCTGACGTTGCCCAATTGGGCCGGGCCGAGGCGCTGGGCGCGGACGTCGGCGGCCACGGTGTCAAACTGCAACGGGGCCGATTGCGGGTAGTAGATGGTGAGCTTGGCGCCCTTGTCGTTGTTGCCGTTGTTGCTGCGGTACCAGCTGTCCGGCAGGCGCAGTTTCACCACCACGGCGTCGCCCTCCTGGGCAAATTCGAAGGCCTCGGTGTCCTCGTCGAGCTCCCCCTGGACGCTGATCTCGTCGCCCTGGGTGCCAATCAGGCTGATCTTGCCCCTAGGGATGTCGATGCGGACCTCGTTGGCGTTGCCCAGGGGCAGGCTGCGATCCACGGCTTCGGCGGCGGCGAGGGGGGCCACCAGGGCCCAGCTCAGCAGCCCTGCAATCATTTTGATGTTCATCCTTGTGCTCCTTAAAGTTGCTGCAGCCGACGCTGTTGTTGCTGCTGGGAATGTATGAGATCCAACTCCTTCTGTTGCACCCAGAGCCACAGCTCCAGCAGCGCGGGATTGAAGGGGTCTTGCTTGAGGGCCTGCAACAGCTCCTTGCTGGCCTGTTTAAGGGTTTGCTGGCCCTCACCGGGTTCGCCGCTGGTGTCGCCGATGGTGAGGTAGCGGCTCTGTGCAGCCTGAATTTGGGCCTCGTGCTGCTGGGCCATTACGGTGATCATGGTCAGCATCGCCTCCTGGCCCCGGTCCGGCCCCTGGCCAGCCCAGTAGCCGCCACCCAGGCCCAGCAGGGCCCCGAGCAGCAGGGGCAGGGCGAAGCCGGCCACCCGGGCCCAGGGGCTGGGGGCAAGCGCCTGGCCGCCGGGTTGATCCAGTTGACGCTCGATGCCGGGCCAGAGATCCCGCTGGGGCTTGAGCTCCGAGGCGGTCTGGGAAAGCAGGGTGTCGATGGGGTCTTGGCTCATGACAGCATCTCCTGTAACAGTTGCCGGGCGCGGTGGTACTGGGCCTTGCTGGTGCCAGCCCTTATTCCCAGCAGCCGGGCGATCTCCTCGTGGCGGTAGCCCTCGATGGCAAAGAGCACGAACACCTGGCGCGCCCGGGTGGGCAGTCGGGGCAGCAATCGGTCGACGCCCTCCAGGTTGGGATCCGGCGCCGCCGGCTCCTCCTGGCCCTCCAGCGGCAGCACCTTCTGCCACCAGGGCTGCTTTTGCAGCTCGTTCAACACCAGGTTGACCGTGAGCCGGTGCAGCCAGGTGGTGAAGCGGGCATCGAAGCGGTACTGGGGCAGCTTCTGCCACACTCTGAGGTAGACCTCCTGCACCGCGTCCTCGGCCCGGCTGGCCTGGCCCAGCAGGCGAAAGCAGAGCGCGTAGGTGCGTCGGTGGTGCCGCTGATAGAGGCGGGCAAAGGCGGCTCGGTCCCCGGCCTGGGCACGCACCAGCTCGGCGCGCTCCAGCTCATCGGGCGGCGGGGAAACCGGGTCGGTTTGGGTCAGCACAGCAGGCTCCTTTTGTTGGCTCTGTTCCCTTGGACAGGGGGTGGTGCGCTAAAGGTTTAAAGCCAGAGTGAAAAAAACACACCCCGTTGGCAACCGGGGGCGCTTCCGGTTGGGCCGGCCAGGGCGGTCAAACCGAGAGGCTCATCACAACTGGCCGGGCAAAAAGTGAGCTGCCTCTCGGAATCCCGGACGCCTTGGTGGCATTCTGACCGGTCCGCCGTCCGGCATGGCTGTTCAGGCAACAAGGTGACTGATGCGCTCCATTCGAACCAACATTCTCAGCTGGATCATCCTGCTGGTGATCGTCACCAACGGGCTGGGCCTGCTGGGCTCCTACCTGGTGGCCCGCCACTACCAGCAGGAGCTGATGGACGCCTCCCTGGCCCAGCGGGCCCGGGTGTTGCTGCACCTGTTGGAGGAGTACCCGACGTCTCAAGGGCCGGATGTGGTGGACTGGGCCGCGTCCGCCTTCACCAGCCTGGGCATGGATCTCAAGCCGGGCTGGCAGCTGGCCAACGCCACCCGGGCCGGCAGCCAGACCATGTGGGTGCAGGTGTGGTTCGATGGCCAGTGCTATGCCCCTCTGATGAACGTCCACTGCGATCCCAATAACAGCCTCAAACTGGATCAGAACGCCTTTGGCGAGCAGAGCTTTGCCGGGGAAACCTGGCGCACCTTCGCGGTCTACTCGGTGCGCCACAATGCCTGGGTCCAGACCGCTTTCCCCAAGTCCTTGCAAACCCACATCCTGGCCCAGGGGATGTGGCGGGCCTGGGGACGGCAGATGCTGGTGATCACCCCCATTACCTTGCTGCTGGCGGCCCTGGTGGTGGGGTTGTCCCTGCGACCGCTGCGACGGATGAACCGGGCGCTGGAGTCGGGTGAGCCCAGCCCGCAGCTCGATGCCGCGCACGCGCCCAAGGAGCTGGTGCCGGTGTTGACCGCCTTGGAGGCGGAACGCCAGGACAACCTGCGGCTGCAAAAACGCCGCAACACCATTGGCGGCCAGATGGTGAGCCTGTGCGAGGAGCACCTGCAGGGGGTGCACCAGGCGATGGACGAGGGCGCCCTGGGCGAGCGGCGGGCCCGTTACCATCTGGGTAAGCTGGACCGTCAGTTGCTCCAGGCCCGGTTGTGGTTGCTGCTCTCCGATGAGCATGAGCCGGATGGTCGGCCCCAGGAGCTCTATCGCCAGGCCTCACTGAGCGTGGCCCGACACTACGGCCTGGCTCGCAGCCTGGGTCAGCGCCTGGTGCTGCGTGGGGTCGACCGGGAGCTGTGGGTGGGGGTGCCGGAGGCGCCGCTGCGGGCGATGCTGGACAGCCTCATCGACAACGCCCTGCGTTACTCACCGCCCAACAGCGAAGTGCTGGTGAGCGTGCGCCGAAGCAAAGGGGGACGAGCACTGGTGACCCTCTCCGACGCCGGCCCGGGGCTGCCCGTCGAGGCCATCGACTCGGCCCAGCGGCTCGATGATGCCAGCAACTGGCTTAAGTCCGGGTTTGGTCTGGCCCTGGTGCGGGCGGTCAGTGAGCGCTATCAGGTGCGCACCGAGATCGGGCGCAGCGAGCTGTATGGGGGGACCAAGGTGGTCCTAAGCTTCGACATCCTGTCGGATGGCGACCCCCGTCCGCGCCTGGGTTAATCCTGCAGCTGGGCCTCGGGCTCGGCGGATGCGGCGTCCATCTCCTTGAAGCTGAGCTGGCGGACCGTAGGCACTCGATGGGCGCTCTGGAACTGGTTGCGTCCCATGTCCTTGGCCTGATACAAGGCGGCGTCAGCTCGACGCAGCAACTCCATCTCCATCATCTGACGCTGCTGCACCAGGGTGGCGACCCCGATGCTGACGGTGACCGACAGGGTCAGTTCGCCGCACTGGATGGGGGTGTCGCGGAACTGGCGCACCAGGGTATCGGCAATGTGCTCGGCGCCGTTTTCACTGGTCTCCGGCAGCAGGATCACGAACTCCTCCCCCCCGTAGCGGCACAGGGCGTCCGCCGGCCGCTTCAGGCTGTAGTAGGCGCGTTTGGCCACCTGCTGCAGCACATGATCCCCCACCGGGTGGCCATAGGTGTCGTTGATCCCCTTGAAGTGATCCAAGTCCAGCACCAGCAGGCTCACCGGTCGCCCCTCCCGGGCGCTTCGGGCCACCTCCATCCGGTAGCGCTCATTGAAAAACTGTCGGTTGCGCAGCCCGGTGAGGGGATCGGTCAGGCTCTTCTCTTTCAGAAGGCGATTTTCCCACTCCAGATCCCGCACCCGGGCTTGCAGCCGTGAGACGTTGCTGGGCAGCGGTTGCTGGCGGCGGGATTGCCGGCGTTGGCCCCGTCGCTTGAAGCGGTGCAGCAGCATCCCCTGTTCCAGCTGAAGCGACAGCTGCCACAGCAGGGCGATCAGCAGGACCCACTCTGGGGCCAGGGCGGGGGCCGGCAAGCGCTCCAGGGTAAGCAGCATTAACAGCCCCAGCTGCAGCTGCACAGGCCAGGTCCCCAAAGTGGGGCTGCGACGCATCAGCAGGGCCAGCTGCAGGGGCAGTAGCAGCGCCGGGACCAGGGCCAGCAGCGGGAGGGGCAGCCATAGCAGCGCCAGGGCCACCCCGGTCAGTGGCAGGAACCAGCGGCGCTGGCCCGCCGGCAGGTAGAGCAGGGTGGTCAGGGCCAGCATCAAAAAGAGCGGACCGCTGCCCAGCAGTGGGCTGAACACCAGCATGCCCCCCAGCAGGGCCCGACCCAGAACAAAGCGTCGACGGGCGCCGCCCAGCAACATCAGGTTGCAGAGCATCAGCGCGCCACCGGCGGCCATCAGAGTATGGGGAGCGGGCCAGAATCCTGGGCTTTCCAGGGCGATGCGTCCCTGAGGGCTGCCCTGATAAAGGAGGGTAACGGGGGCACCGGGTTGGGGCTGGACAGGAAGGCGCAGCGACGCCAGTGACCCATGCTGGGCATCGAGGCTCAGGGTGTGGAGCACCTGGCCGCCCTGGATCACCCACAAGGTGCCGGCCTCATGCCAGGGCAACCACAGGCGTGCTTCGGCCTGCGTCCCGGCGTCGGCGGGCACCACCAGCCGCCGCCACTGGCTCTCCAGTGTCGGCAGTGGCTGCCAACGGGTCTGGTTCAGCGTGGCCAGGGGGGCGCCCGGACCGGCCACATCGGCCCCAAACTGGTAGGGTGGACTGAATTTCAGGGTGAGCAGCAGCAGGGCCGAAAGCGCCAAAACGAAGGCGACAGGCCGGATGCCGTCACGCCAGGAGATGCGCCTTCTCAATGGGTGAGCAACGGGTTGTCGAACAGTCCTTAATCAATAGCATAAAGTGACTGAAGATCCAGAGGTTTTCTATGACAGTCCAAAGGATCTAGGATTGGGTAATGGGTCCATTTCTTGGAGGCGCCATGCAGCCTGTCTTTTTTGCTTTGATGTCCCGGATGCAGAACGTGCACCGCTGGGGCAAGTCCAACCCCACCCGGGCGGAGAACGTGGCGGAACACAGCTTCCAGGTGGCGATGTTCGCCCACTGCCTGGGGCTTGTTCGCAACCGGGTGTTCACCGACGCTCCGCCGCTGGATGAGAACCGCCTGGCGGTGACGGCGCTGTTTCACGATGCCGCCGAGGTGCTCACCGAGGACGTCAACAGCGGCATCAAGTACTGCGAGCCAAGAATGCTGGAGCTTTGCCGGGAGATGGAGTCCATCGCCTCGAGGATGCTGCTGGGCACCCTGCCGGAGCCGCTACAGCCCGGTTACGACCCCTTGATCAACCACGGCGAGGATAAGGAGACCGCGCGCTTCGTCAAAGCCGCGGACCTGCTGTCCGCTTACACCAAGGCGCTGGCGGAGCTGCGGGCCGGCAACAAGGAGTTCGAGGGCACCGAACGCAAGGTGTTGGCCGCCTTGCAGCCATACATCGACCAGATGCCCGAGGTGGCCTGGTTTATGACCCACTTCGTGCCGGCTTTCCAGATGACCATCGATGACTTGGTGGAGGCGGCGTTCGACCCCCAAAGCAGTCGCTAGCGGGCACGGATTTGTGATCGGGATCCGCCGGGGAAAGCTGACGAAAGTTCAAAAATCGAATAGAGTCTGGTTTATCAATCGATATTAGTGAATTTCGTCATGAACAAGCTCCCCAGCCTGAAAAACCTGTATTACCTGGTGCAGCTGCACCGGGAGCAGAACTTCAACCGCGCCGCCAAGGCCTGTCACGTCAGCCAGTCCACCCTCTCCTCCGGGATCCAGAACCTGGAGGAGCAACTGGGGGGCCAGCTGATCGAGCGGGACCACAAATCCTTTATGTTCACCGCCCTGGGTGAGGACGTGGTCAAGCGGGCCCGCAACCTGTTGGCGGAGGTTCAGGAGATGACGGACCTGGCCCGCAGCGCCGGTGAGCCCATGGCGGGCACCATTCGCCTGGGCTGCATCCCCACCATCGCCCCCTTCCTGCTCAACCGCGTGGTGCGTGAGTCCGGCAAGCAGTTCCCCGAACTGTCCCTGCTGCTGCGGGAGGACACCACGGAGAACCTGATGGCGGCGCTGGGCAACGGCGAGCTGGATCTGCTGCTGCTGGCGCTGCCGGTGGACACCAGCGGGTTCCACAGCATGGGGGTGGGGATCGATCCCTTTAAGATGGTGGGCCATCCGGAGCAGATGGCAGTGGGAGAGGTGGAGTACGAATCCCTGCCGGATCAGAGCATCTTCCTGCTGCAGCGGGAGCACTGCATCACGGGCCACGCCATCAGCGCCTGCGAGATGAAGAACAGCACCAAGGTGAACCCCTTTGCTGCCACCAGCCTGCACACCCTGGTGCAGATGGTGGACTCCAAACTGGGCACCACTTTCCTGCCGCAGATGGCCATCGACTCCGGGATCCTGGGGGGCACCGAGTTGGAGATCTACCAGCCGCCGGGCGAGGCCCCCTACCGGGAGATCGGGCTGGTGTGGCGCCAGACCTCAAGCCGTCTGCGCACCTTCAGGACGCTGGGTCAGATGATCCAGGGTCTGTTGCCGGCGAAGGCAGGGTAACGGAGAACACCTCCACCTCCTGCTGCTTGCCCTTGAGGCGAATCGGCCCCAGAGGTTCGATCTGGAATCCCTGGGGCGTGCCCACCATCGTTTTTACCTTGCCGGAGATCAGCAGGTTGCGTTTGAGTGGGCCGCACTGGTCCTGCAATCGGGCCAGGGTATTGAGCACGTCGGAGAAGTAGCTGATCTCCTGCTTGTCCACCCCCACCACGGCGGCCATCACCTTGCCGCCGTGCAGCGCCCCCTTGAACTTGGGCAGAAAGCCGTACTGCTCCTGGAAGTAGTGGCGGTTCCACTGCAGGTTCTGCACGAAATCGAAATAGAGCCCCAGGGCCTGAGCCTGATCCTGGCCCGGCTTGAGCTTCCAGCTGACGATCACCGCATCCCCGATGTATCGGTAGATCTCCCCGCCGTGGCGCTGGACACTGCCGGAGAGGAGATCGAAGCAGTCCTGCACCAGCCGACTGAAGCGGTAGTCCCCCAGTGCCTCGGCGTGGGGGGTGGAGCCGACCATGTCGAGGAAGAGGAACAGGCGCTCCTCCTGGCGGGGGCGGTGGTATTTGCCCAGCCCCATATTGATGAGGTTGCGCCGCCCCACCAGCAGGATCATCTGTTCCAGGAATGCCAGCCAGAGGCGCACCAGCACCAGGTAGACCACCAGGGTCTGGGTGGAGGCGGAGTTGAGGATGCTCTGGGTCAGCTGCTCGTAGCGCAGATCCAGGTTGGGATCCGGCGCCCAGGTGTTCAGCCACAGGGTGATCTTGATCAGCACCAGGGCGCCGATCATCAGGAACATCCCCTTGAACAGCACCACCATCAGGTAGCTCATGCGGCGAATGGGGCTGACGGCGGTGATCAGGTTGGACAGCCAGTGCAGGCAGCCGAGGATGGTCCCCAGGTAGATGGACAGGGTGGTCATGTCCGCAGCGGTCACCGCCCAGTCCGGTGCCACCGGGCTGAGGGCGTAGCGGAAGATCACGAAGGCCCCCATGGCCAGGGTCCAGGCGATCACCGCGAATAGGAGTTTCTGTAGCTCGTGGCCTGCTTGCAAGATTTCTGTACTGCGTGTTCGAACAAAGAGTTGAGGCTTGATGCCGCCCTTAGGCGGCGCAGATTGTAATCAATATCCCTATTGGGAACCAGTGATCTTGGACAAAAATCCAGTGGGTTCAGTGGAGAGGATCACAGGTAATGGCGAGACAGCAGGGCGGCGGTAAAGCGGCTGCGCAGGTAAAACCCCCGGGGCAGGGTCTGGATACGCAGCCCATCCGGACCGATCGCCTCGGTCAACACCCGGCGGTTGGCCGCCTTGGGGCGCAGCTGCAAAAACTCCCCCTGGTGGGCGGTGATGCGCTCCACCTGGCCCAGTGCCACCTGCTCCATCAGCTCCTCCCAGTCCCGTCGCAGCACCGCCGCTTCCTGCTCATCCGGCTGCCACAGCAGGGGCATGCCGACCCGGCGCTCGGCCAGTGGGATCGCGCGGCTGCCCTCAACCGGCACCCAGAGCACCCGGTTGAGTTTGTGGCACACCACGGAGTCCGACCACCGCAGGCCACTGACGTCGGTCAGGGGGCAGACACAGATGTAGGTGGACTCCAGGGGCTTGCCCTGCTCGTCGATGGGGATGCTTTTGAGTTCCACCCCCAAGGCGGGGAAGTCCGGCTCGGGGCGGGACCCGGCACTGGCGCCGAGCCACAGCTCCAGCAGCTGACCGCCCCAGCCCTTGTGGCGGCGCAGATCCTCGGGCACGACCACGTCGAGTTCGGCGGCGATCTCACCCAGGCTCAGGCCGGCCATGGCGTGGGCACGATCAAGCAGTTCGGTGATGGAGTGGGGGGGAGTGACAGGCATCCCGCCATTCTAACGAGCCGATGGGAGGGGCTCCAGCGCCGCCTGGCTAAAAATGCGCCAAACAGAAAATTGCGACTTATCTACAGTGGTAAAAATAATATAAGTGATTGAATTTTAATGATTAAGTTGTGTTCGGGCTTTTTGCGCCCCCCCCCCTGGACCAGTTATCCGGTTGCTTGCGGCGCCTTACGCACACGGTTATCCACAATTCGCTGGGATAACTCGGATCCCAACGGGGCTAACAGAGATCTCCCGCCACCGCAATCCCCAAAATCGCGCTTAATTGTGGACAAAAAACCCTGCGTCCGCCGGGTTTTTCCGGGGATTCAGAGATTGGTGGATCTTTGTGCGATCCAAGTGGCGATCGCTTTTGAGGGTGTCGTGAATTTGGTATAAGCATATGAAAATAGATGATAATGTCCCGATTTCTGTTTCGGGCCGCTGCCCCCTTTTACGCCAGCGTCTGGCGGATATCTCCACAATGGGGCCAGTTACGAACACCGTTATCCACAGAGATCGTGGATATCTTCTGTTTATAACTTGGCGCACAGGCCCACACGCTGTCGATTGCCGCCGACAACCCTTTGTGGAACAATCGCAATAAGTTATGAATTCAATCGGATGACAGCGTGATCGACAACGATGGCTTTCGTGCCAATGTCGGGATCATCATCTGTAACCGTCAAGGTCAGGTGTTGTGGGCCAGGCGCTTCGGTCAGCACTCGTGGCAGTTTCCCCAGGGAGGCGTCAACGAGGGAGAGACGCCGGAACAGACTCTGTTTCGCGAACTCTACGAAGAGGTGGGCCTGAAGAAAGAGGATGTGCGCATCTTGGCGCGCAGCCGCTCCTGGTTACGCTACCGCTTGCCGAAGCGGCTGGTGCGACAGGACAGCAAGCCCCTGTGCATTGGACAGAAACAGAAATGGTTCCTGCTGCAACTGGTCTCCAAGGAGTCGCAGATCAACCTCTCCGCCTGTGGGCGGCCGGAGTTTGATGACTGGCGCTGGGTGAGCTATTGGTATCCCGTGCGTCAGGTGGTGTCCTTCAAGCGGGACGTCTACCGCAAAGTCATGAAGGAGTTTGCGCCGGTGGTGCTGCCGATGCAGGCCGGGGAGGGTTCCAAGGAGCGCCCCAGCCAGCCACGGCACCGACGCCGGCGACGTAAGAGATGATCAGTACACTGCGACACATAGTGCAACGGGTGTCGCAGGCCAATACTGTCGAGCAGTCGATGGCAGAGTTGGTCCGGCTGACCCGTGCCGCCATGCAAACCGACTGCTGCTCCCTCTATCTGGTGGAGGAGCACTCCCTGCTGCTCTTCGCCACCGAAGGGCTCTCCCAGGACGCGGTGGGCCACTCCCGCCTAGACTGGGGGGAAGGGGTGGTGGGCCTGGTGGCCCAGCGGGAAGAACCCCTCAATCTCGCCGACGCTCCCAAACACAAAGCCTTCAAACTGCTGCCCGAGGTCCAGGAGGAAGCCTACCGCGCCTTCCTGGCGGTGCCGGTGATCCACCGTCGCCAGGCCCTCGGGGTGCTGGTGGTCCAGCAGCGCCTGGCCCGTCAGTTCAGCGAGGAGGAGGAGTCCTTCCTTATTACCCTGGCATCCCAGCTGGCCCCCCAACTGCGGGAGCGGGCTCTTAGCCGTCCCCAGGATCCCAAGCTTATCCACTACCCGGCCCTGGTGGCCGCCGAAGGTATCGCCATCGCCCCGGCCCTGTTGGCCCGGCCCAAGATGGACCTGGTCCAGCCCGAACGCCGCGCCGAGTCTCCCGAGCGGGAGTGGCAGCGCCTGGAGCAGGCGTTGCTGGCCACCTCGGAGGAGCTGGCGGAGCTGGGGGGACGGATCAGCGAAGAGGTGGAGTCGGAGCTGGCACTGCTGTTTGACTGCTTCCTGGAGCTGCTGGCGGACGCCGATCTGCGCCTGGCCCTGCGCAACTGCGTCGAGCAGGGCTGGATGGCGGAGACCGCCGTCTCCAAGGTGGTGCTGGAGTACGTCGGTCAGTTCGAGTCGATGAGCGACGATTACCTGCGGGAGCGGGCGGCGGACATCCGGGATCTGGGCCAGCGCCTGCTGGACCAGCTGGCCCGCCCCAGCCTGGCCCCCTACCGCCTGGACCACCCGGTGATCCTGGTGGCCAAGGAGATCACCGCCACCATGCTGGCGGAGATCCCGCGACAGAAACTGGCGGGGATCGTCAGCATCAAGGGGGGGATCAACTCCCACGCCGCCATCCTGGCCCGCGCCATGGGGGTGCCGGCGCTGGTGGCGGTGGAGGGGATCAAGCCGGCCCAGATGGCGGACAAGACCCTGCTGATCGACGGTCTGGAGGGGCGCCTCTGGCTGGAGCCGGCCAGCGAAGTGGTGCGCGCCTTCGAGGCCCTGGAGCGCGGCCTGGAGCGTCGCTCCGCACGCTTCCGTCGCCAGTTGGCCGAAGTGTGCCACAGCCGCAATGGCGAAGCGGTGTCGCTGTTGCTCAACGCCGGTCTGGACGCCGACGAGTCGGTGCTGGGCAAGGCGGGGGTGACCGGGGTGGGGCTCTACCGCACCGAGGCCCTCTTTATGGCCTACAACCAGTTTCCCACCGAGCAGCAGCAGGAGCGGGCCTACCGGCGCGTGCTGGAGCGGGCCAGCGGCAAGCCGGTCACCATCCGAACGCTGGATGTGGGGGGCGACAAACCGCTGCCTTACTTACCCATCCGGGAGGACAACCCCTTCCTCGGTTGGCGCGGTGTGCGCCTGTCGCTGGATCACCCGGATCTCTTCCTGACCCAGGTGCGGGCCCTGATCCGCGCCAATGAGGGGCTGGGCAATCTTCGCATCATGGTGCCCATGGTCTCCCGGCTCGATGAGATCCAAAGTTGCCGTCGTCTGCTGGAGCAGGCGGTGCAGGAGCTGGGGGAGGAGCTGGGACGGCCGGTCACGGCCCCGGCGCTGGGGATCATGGTGGAGGTGCCGGCGGCGCTGCTGCAGCTGGCCCGCTGGTGGCCGCTGCTGGATTTCGTCTCGGTGGGCAGCAACGACCTGACCCAGTACCTGCTGGCGGTGGATCGCAACAACGCTCAGGTGGGGGCCAGCTTCGACAGCTTCCATCCGGCAGTGGTCGCGGCGCTGGCCCAGATCGCCAGCCACTCCGCCGACCAGGATCTGAGCCTCTGTGGTGAGCTGGCCGGCGAAACGCTGGGGGCGCTGTTACTGCTGACCCTGGGGTATCGTCAGCTCAGCATGAACAGCGGCTCCCTCGGGGCGATCCACTTCCTGGTTCAGCATCTGGATCTGGCCGAACTGCCGGCCCTGCGCGAGTCGGTGCTGGCGGCAGCGGACGGCGAGGAGGTGCGTCGGTCTCTTGTCGAGTTCCTCGAAGGCCAGGGGCTGGGGGAGCTGGTGCCCGCCAACGCCTGAGCCGTTGCCGTTACCGCGGGATCCCCTTATCCTAGGGGCCCATCTGCGTCACATCGCTTACCCATTCAAATTTAAGGTTTTGACACCATGTCGGATCAGCTATTTACCTTTCCCCAGATCGATCCTGTGATCTTCGAACTGGGCCCGCTGGCGCTGCGCTGGTACGGGGTGATGTACCTGCTTGGCCTTTTGGGCGCCATGTGGCTGCTCAACCGTCATGCGGACAAGCCCGGCTCCGGCTGGACCCGGGACGAGGTGTCGGACCTGCTGTTTTACTGTTTCCTGGGGGTGATCCTCGGGGGCCGCCTGGGCTACGTGCTGTTCTACGGCTGGCAGTGGTTTATTGAAGACCCCCTCTACCTGTTCCGCATGAGCGACGGCGGCATGTCCTTCCACGGCGGCCTGCTGGGGGTGATCGCGGCAATGGCCTTTATGGCCCGGCGCCAGAAACGCACCTTCTGGCAGGTGGCGGATCTTATTGCCCCCACGGTGCCCATCGGCCTGGGCCTGGGCCGGGTCGGCAACTTCATTAATGCCGAGCTGTGGGGCCGCACCACCGATGCGCCCTGGGGCATCGTCTTCCCCGGTGCCGGGCCCTTGCCCCGTCACCCCTCCCAGCTCTACGAAGCGTTCCTTGAGGGGCTGGTGCTCTTTTTGGTGATGCAGTGGTACATGAAACGCACCGACAAGCCGGGGGCGCTGGCCGGCCTGTTCCTGGTCGGTTACGGCGTCTCCCGCTTCCTGGTGGAGTTTGTCCGGGAGCCCGATGCCCATATGAGCCTCTATCTGGGCTTCACCATGGGCCAACTGCTGACTCTGCCCATGCTGGTGTTTGGCGCCTACCTGATGTTACGTAACCGTCCCGAGGAGAAACGAGTATGAAGGCCTACCTGGAACTGCTGGACCATGTGATGACCCAGGGGGTGGACCGGGACGACCGCACCGGCACCGGCACCCGCTCGGTGTTTGGCCACCAGATGCGCTTCGACCTGGCCGAAGGCTTCCCCATGCTCACCACCAAGAAGCTGCACTGGAAATCCATCGTGCACGAGATGCTCTGGTTCCTCAGTGGCGACACCAACGTGCGCTACCTGCAGGAGAACGGCGTGCGGATCTGGAACGAGTGGGCCACCGAAAGCGGCGAGCTGGGGCCGGTCTACGGTGTGCAGTGGCGCCACTGGCAAACCCCGGATGGCCAGGAGATCGATCAGATGGCCAAGGTGATCGAGGATCTCAAGGTGCGCCCCAACAGCCGCCGCATCATCGTCTCCGCCTGGAACCCGGCGGACCTGCCGGATGAAGGGGTGGGCCCGGCGGACAACGCCGAGGCGGGCAAGATGGCGCTGGCCCCCTGCCACGCCTTTATCCAGTTCTACGTGGCCAACGGCAAGCTCTCCTGCATGCTGACCCAGCGCTCCGTGGACTGCTTCCTCGGGCTGGCGTTCAACATCCCCAGCTACGCGCTGCTGACTCACATGGTGGCCCAGCAGACCGGTCTGGAGGTGGGGGAGTTCATCTGGAGCGGTGGCGATGTGCACATCTACAAGAACCACTTCGAGCAGGTGAAGACCCAATTGCAGCGCACCCCGGGTTCATTGCCTAAGCTGGTGATCCGTCGTTGCCCCGAGTCGCTGTTTGATTACCGGTTCGAGGATTTCGAATTGCAAGATTATGTGGCCCTACCGCATATTCCTGCGCCTGTCGCCATTTAAGGTTTTTTCGAGTGATCGGGATCCCAATTCGGCTATTCCGATCTAAAATGGCGATAGAAACGAATATCTCATTCTATCGGGCCCGACTACACTCGGTCTGTTAAATTCGGAGGAGTGTAATGAAGCACGCAATTAAGAACTTCCTGAGCCAGGAGTCGTCCGGCGGCATCATCCTGATGATCGTCGTGGCGTTTGCCATGGTTTTGGCCAATTCACCGCTGGATGCCATGTACGACGCGTTCCTGAACACCCCGGTTCAGGTGCGAGTGGGTGCACTGGACATCGACAAGCCGATGTTGCTTTGGATCAACGACGGCCTGATGGCGCTGTTCTTTATGTTGATTGGTTTGGAAGTTAAGCGTGAGCTGGTGCAGGGTGCCCTGTCCAGTCCGAGCAAAGCGGCCCTGCCGACCTTCGCCGCCATCGGCGGCATGGTGGCCCCGGCCCTGGTCTTCCTGGCCTTCAACTACGCCGACAGCACCGCCCGCAACGGCTGGGCCATCCCCGCGGCCACCGACATCGCCTTCGCACTGGGTGTGCTGGCGCTGCTGGGCAGCCGTGTCCCGGCCACCCTTAAGGTGTTCCTGTTGGCGCTGGCGATCATCGATGACCTGTTGGCCATCCTGATCATCGCCCTGTTCTACAGCGATTCCCTGTCAGCCGCCAGCCTGGCGGTGGCGGGCATGGCGATCATCGGCCTGACCCTTTTGAACCGTCGCGGCGTGCGGGACCTGATGCCCTACATGCTGATCGGTCTGGTGCTCTGGGTCGCGGTACTCAAGTCCGGTGTGCACGCCACCCTGGCGGGTGTGGTCCTGGCCTTCACCATCCCCTTGAAGAAGGACGAGCACGGTCACTGCCCCAGTGAGCATCTGGAGCACACGCTGCACCCCTGGAGCACCTTCATGATCCTGCCGATCTTCGCCTTCGCCAATGCCGGTGTGAGCCTGACCGGCCTGACCCTGGCCGACCTGACCGCGCCGCTGCCGATGGGCATTGCCCTGGGCCTGCTGCTGGGTAAACCGCTGGGGATCATGCTGTTCAGCTGGCTGGCCGTGGCCCTCAAGGTGGCCAAGCTGCCCGAAGGGCTGCGCTGGGTGCACCTGCTGGGTGTCTCCCTGCTGTGCGGTATCGGTTTCACCATGGCGATGTTCGTGGCGTCCCTGGCCTTTGAGGCCGGCGTGATGAACTATGGCGACCTGTCTCGCCTGGGCATCCTGATCGGTTCCGGTGTGGCCGCCGTCCTGGGTTACTTCATCCTGAAGGCGACCCTGAAGGACGAGCAGCCCGTTGGCCAGACCGCCGACAGTCAAGCCTGATTGAAGTAAGAGAGTGAGGGATTATGAAACAAGCGATTGGAGTGCTGCTGGCCCTGGCCATCAGTCCGGTGGCCCTGGCCAATGACGTCAACCTGGCCCAGTGCCAGGGTGACCCCAAGAGCCAGGCCTGCCTGGATTACCTGGAGGGCACCGTGGACGGTGCCCTGGCGGTCGGCGCCATCATGAACTCGCCCAAGCTCGCCGCGGACAGCTACGCCGAGCGGGCCCTCAAGTACCGCTCTGGCCGCCGCTTCAAGCAGGCCAACGACGCCTACTGCAAGCAGCGTCTGCCGGAGCGGGACCAGATGGTGCTCGCCCTGGATGAGCTGTCCGAGCAGGGCCTCCTGACCACTCAGGAGGAGCTGCAGCAGGCGCTGGCGGCGCTGTTCTACTGCGCACCGGGCCAGTAATCATGGCTCACCTCAACTACAACCATCTGTACTACTTCTGGATGGTGCGAAAGAAGGGATCGGTGGCCAAGGCCGCCGACGCCCTGTTCCTCACCCCGCAGACCGTCACCGGCCAGATCCGGCAACTGGAGCGCCGCCTCGGCGGCAAGCTGTTCAAGCGCCAGGGCCGTCAGCTGGTGGCCTCGGAGCTGGGGGAGCTGGTCTACCGCTACGCGGACAAGATGTACAGCCTCTCCTACGAGATGCTGGACCTGCTCAACTACACCAAGGACAGCTCCATCCTGTTCGAGGTGGGGATCTCCGACGCCCTGTCCAAATCCGTGGCCAGCCGACTGCTGTTGTCGGTGATGCCCGATGGCGACAACATCCATCTCAACTGCTACGAGTCCACCGACGAAAACCTGGTGGACCGCCTCTCCCAGCACAAGCTGGACGTGGTGCTCTCCGGCAGCGACGCCGAATCGCTGAAACTGCCCGAGATCCTGAGCAAGAAGTTGGGCCAGTGCGGCATCACCTTCGTCAGCAAGAAGCCCCTGGAGGGCAGCTTCCCGGCCAACCTGGAGCAGGCCAAGCTGCTGATCCCCCATCGCAAGACCGCGTTGGGTCAGCAACTGCTGCGCTGGTTCGATGAGATCGGCCTGGAGCCGCGGATCACCGGCGAGTTTGACGACTCGGCGATGATGAAAGCCTTCGGTCACTATACCGATGGGGTCTTTGTGATCCCCTCGCTGTACCGTGAGGAGATGCTCAGCATGGGCTTCCACCTCATCGGCGAGACCCCGGAGGTGCAGGAGGAGTACTACGTGATGTTTGCCGAGCGGATGATCCAGCATCCGGCGGTGAAGAGCCTGCTTGATTCAGATTTTGGGGAGTTTTTCCGCGGCGAGGAGTCGCCCGCCTTCCCCCTTTGATGCCTTGCCAGAACACCGGCCAGATGGGATGATGGCCGGTCTCTTTCTGGTCGTCGCGGTATCATGAACGTCCAACGCCCCCCCTACCTGACCCTGATCGCCCTGCTGGGCGCACTGGCTGGGCTTACGCCCCTGGCCATCGACATGTACCTGCCCGCCATTCCGGCGATGGCGGGGGATTTCGCCGTACCGGTCCAGACCATGCAATACACCGTCAGCGTTTACCTACTGGGCTTTGCCCTGGGGCAGCTGCTGTACGGCCCACTGACCGACTCCCTGGGGCGCATGCCCGTGCTCATTGGCGGCCTGGGCCTCTTTGCCCTGGCCAGCCTGGCCTGTGCCCTGGCCCAAAGCGCCGAGCAGCTGATCGCCGCCCGGGTGCTTCAGGCCCTGGGGGGGGCGGCGGGCTCGGTGGTGGTGATGGCGCTGCTGCGGGACCTGTTTGAGCGCGACCAGTTTGCCCGGGCGATGAGTTTCGCCATGCTGGTGATGAACCTGGCGCCCCTGGCGGCGCCGGTGGTGGGCGGTTACCTGCTGCTCATCTTCGGCTGGCAGAGCATCTTTATGGTGCTGGCGGGGGTGGCGGCGGCCCTGGCGCTGCTCATCTGGCGCATCATCGGCGAGACTCTGCCGGTGGAGGCCCGTCCCCCCCTCAACCTGATGTCGGCCCTGGGCACCTATCGACGCATTTTGGCCAACCGGATCTGCATGGGCTACCAGCTGATCGGCATCCTGGTCTCTGCCACTCTGTTCGCCTTCCTGACCGGCTCCCCCTACGTCTACATCGAGTACTTTGGGGTGCCGGCGGAGCAGTTCGGTTACTACTTCGGCGCCAACATCGTCCTGATGATGGCCCTGACCAGTCTGAACGCCCGCTACGTGGCGCGACTGGGCTCGGTCCGCATGCTGGGGATCGGACTGACCCTGGGGGCCCTGGGGGGCACTCTGCTGCTGTTGGCTCAGGCGTTCGGCTTGGGCGGACTTTGGAGCGTGGTGGGGCCGGTGCTGCTGATCATGGGGCCCATGGGCATGGTGTCCGCCAACGCCGTGGCGCTCAGCCTGGATGCCATGGACGGTGCCGCCGGTTCCGTGGCGGCGCTGGGGGGCTTCCTTCGCTTTTTCGGCGGAGCCCTGGTGGGGGGCGCCATGACTCTGGTGCACACCGAGTCGCCCTGGGCTTTGGTGATCACCATGAGCCTGTGCCTGTTTGCGGCCGGCGCCACCTATCTGTGGATGGTCCGTGGTAGGATAGCGCCCAGCCAGTCATCGTGATGGAGAGAAGAATGACACCCGAGCAACACGAGATCATCAAGCGTCTGAAGTGGGCCTGCCGTCGGGGCATGCTGGAGCTGGATGTGCTGCTGGAGCCCTTTGTCGAGCGCGAGTACTTGGGCCTGGCAGCGCAGCAGCAGGAGGACTTCGAGCGCTTGCTCAAGGAGGATGATCCGGATCTGTTCGCCTGGTTTATGGGCCACGCGCCCTGTCCCGATCCCGCCCTGGCCGCCATGGTGGCGCTGATCCTTGAGCGCAACCGCCTCTGAGGCCTCAGGCGTCGCGGCGCGACGCTATCACTTCTATCCCAGGGCGTCCCGAGACGGACGTTCCTGGGTCCTGGCCGGTTACCTTCTGCTGGCCGCTACCCTCGGGCTGTGGCCCGCCGAGCTGCCGCTCTGGGCCCGTTGGGTTCAGGGGGGGATCCTGGTGGGGTTGGGGCTCTTGGCCTGGCGTCATCGGGGGCCGTTGCCGGCCCGGCCGTTCAGCCTTACGGAGGCGGGGCAGGGACGCTGGCTGGACTCGGACAGCGACTTTGCCCTGAGCCCCGCCAGTCGATTGCTGCCCAGGATGGCGCTGCTACGATGGCACCAGGATGGCCAGCGGGGCTGGCACTGGTGTCACCGCGACAGCTTCGAGCGGGCCGACTGGCACCGGCTGTGCCGCCTGGTGCTGCGGGCTCAGCGCGGTGACAGCACCGTGGGGCCGGGCTCGGCCGCCGGTTCCGGGTAATCCAGGGTGTAGTGCAGGCCGCGGCTCTCCTTGCGGGCCATGGCGCTGCGCACAATCAGTTCCGCCACCTGCACCAGGTTGCGCAGCTCCAGCAGGTCATTGCTGACCTTGAAGCCGGCGTAGTACTCCTGGATCTCCGATTTGAGCATCTCTACCCGGCGCAGGGCCCGCTGCAATCGCTTATCGGTGCGTACAATCCCCACGTAATCCCACATAAAGAGTCGAAGCTCGTGCCAGTTGTGGGCGATCACCACATGCTCGTCGGAGCTGATCACCTGGCTTTCGTCCCACTGGGGCAGGGCGGGCGGCTCGGATTGGGGTGCCGCCAGTCGCGCCTTGATGTGGCGGGCGCAGGCGCGGGCAAACACCAGGCACTCCAGCAGGGAGTTGCTGGCCATACGATTTGCGCCGTGCAGCCCGGTGTAGGCCACCTCGCCGATGGCGTAGAGCCCTTCGAGGTCGGTCTGGCCATCGAGATCGGTCATCACCCCGCCACAGGTGTAGTGGGCGGCGGGCACCACCGGCATCGGCTCCCGGGTGATGTCGATCCCCAGGGAGAGGCAGCGCTCATAAATGGTGGGGAAGTGGCGCTGGATGAACTCCGGCGACTGGTGACTGATGTCCAGGTACATGCAGTCCGCCCCCAGGCGTTTCATCTCGTAGTCGATGGCACGGGCCACCACGTCGCGGGGCGCCAGCTCTTCCCGGTCGTCGAACTCCGGCATAAAGCGGCTGCCGTCCGGTCGGCGCAGCAGGGCCCCTTCGCCGCGCAGCGCTTCTGTCAACAGGAAGTTGCGGGCCTGGGGGTGGTAGAGGCAGGTAGGGTGGAACTGATTGAACTCCATGTTGGCCACCCGGCAACCGGCTCGCCAGGCCATGGCGATGCCATCTCCCGAGGCGATGTCCGGGTTGGAGGTGTATTGGTAGACCTTGGAGGCCCCGCCGGTGGCCAGTGCCACGAAACGGGCGCGGACGGTTTCCACCCGCTCCACTTCGCGGTTCCAGATGTAGGCCCCCACCACACGATTGTCTCCCTCAAGACCCAGCTTCTCCGTGGTGATGAGATCGACTGCGTTGAACCGCTCCAGCACCGTGATGTTGGGGTGGGCCAGGGCGCGGGCCTGCAGGGTGTCCTGCACCTCTTTGCCGGTGGCGTCCGCCGCGTGCAGGATGCGACGGTGACTGTGGCCGCCCTCCCGGGTCAGGTGGTAGCGCGCCTGACCGTCGCTGTCGGTCTCCTGGTCGAAGTCCGCGCCTTTGCGGATGAGCCACTCCAGGGCCGAGCGGGCTTCCCGGGCGGTGAACTCCACTGCCTTGGGATCGCACAGGCCCGCCCCGGCCACCAGGGTGTCGGCGACATGGGACTCGACGGTGTCCTGCTCATCGAAGACTGCGGCGATGCCCCCCTGGGCATAATAGGTGGACCCCTCTTTGAGTCGCCCCTTGGCGATGACGATCACCCTGGCGTGGCTGGCCATTTTCAGTGCCAGGGTCAGACCCGCGGCGCCACTGCCGATCACCAGAAGATCGGCATGGTGTTCAAGCCCTTGATTCATCCGTTATCATGCTGTTGAAAGTCGATGGGCCTATGGTACTCCCAGTCGGCAAAAACGCCCACCCCCCAAGGGGCGTACGACTTTGTGATCGGGATCTAAAAAATTTACGAACTTTTACGATTTGGTGCAGTCTGATTAGGTGCGCTTGATACGAGTGAAAGAAAAATCAGCAAGTTAAGTTTTAGGAGAGAGCTCTCGAGTGAGTGAGCCGATTAGCGATCAGCAACTGGTCGAGCGCGTCCAACGAGGCGATAAGCAAGCGTTTAATCTCCTCGTGGTGAAGTATCAGCACAAGGTAGCCAATTTGATTGGCCGTTACGTCAAGAACCAAGGCGACGTAGCGGACGTGGCCCAGGAGGCCTTCATCAAGGCTTACCGCTCGTTGCCCAACTTTCGTGGCGAGAGTGCGTTTTATACTTGGTTGTACCGGATTGCGGTGAACACCGCGAAGAACTATCTGGTCTCCCAGGGTCGCCGGCCCCCCGCCAATGACGTGGATGCCGACGAAGCGGAATTTTACGACGGTGCCGATGCTCTAAGAGAATCGGCAACGCCAGAAAGGCAGCTGCTGTCCGATGAGATCAAACGCACTGTGTTTGCCACCATCGAAAGCCTGCCGCAAGAGTTGAAAGTGGCGATCACCCTCCGGGAAATTGAGGGGATGAGTTACGAAGAGATCGCCGCCGTTATGGAGTGTCCCGTTGGGACAGTGCGTTCGCGGATCTTCCGCGCTCGTGAAGCGATCGACAAACGGATCCAGCCGCTGCTGGAACGGTAATTGAAACTTAAGGTGAGCAATGACTGAACGTAAGGAAAAGCTGTCGGCATGGATGGACGATCAGCCGAGTGACGGCATCTACCAGGACCTTCTGGAGGATGCACAGCTGAGCGAGCGCTGGCACCGTTACCACCTCATTGGTGACGCCATGCGCAACGAGCTGCCTGAGCACCTGCAGTTGGACATTGCCGCCCAAGTGGCGCAAAGCCTGGAGGCCGAACCCGCCATCCTGGCGCCCCGTGCCCGTCGCCGCTTCGCCCTGCCGGGTAAGGTGGTGGAGATGGGACAGCGCTTTGGCCAGTACGCCATCGCCGCCACCGTGGCCGCCGTGGCCGTGGTTGGGGTGCAGCAGTACAGTGCCGAAGAGGCGGTGACACCGCTGCCGGTGCTGGAAACCATGCCGATGCTGGGCGCACCGAGCCCCGCCAGCTACCAGGTTCCGGGTATGGGCCAGTCCCAGTCCCCTGCCGTGGACAAGGAGCGTGAAGCGATGGAGCAACAGCGCCGCGCCAACGCCTTCTTGCGGGATCACCTGTTGCAGCAGCGCCTGAACAGCGGCAACAGTGTCGAGACCGCCGCCATCCGTGAGGACCAATAAGCCCAGTGCGAGTCCTGTTAACCTGTCTTTTGTTGGCGACCTCTCTGGTCGCCAACGCCAATGAGGCCGATACGGCCCAACGCTGGCTTGAACGCATGGCCAGCTCCCTCACCGCCGAAAACTTCCAGATCTCCCTGGTGCAACTGCAACGAGACCAGATCCGCACCCTGCGCTATTTCCATGGCGTGGTGGAGGGGGAAGAGGTGGCTTACCTGGATCACCTGAATGGCCCCAGCAAAAGTGTGGTTCGGGTGGGCAACCAGGTGACTTACCTGGAACACGATGTGGCCCCTTACTCGGTCAATGCCGGCCGGATCCATGGCTGGTTGCCACCGGCCTTTGCCGGCAACATCGAGCGGCTGACCCCCCACTACCAGTTCGTTAAGGCCGGTCGCAACCGGGTGGCCGGGCACACCGCACAGCTCATTCGCATCGTGCCGGAGGACGCCTACCGCTACCAGTACCGGGTGTGGCTCGACATCGAGTCGGCGCTGCCGCTGCGGGTGGATCTGCTGGACACCGAGAACAACCTGCTGGAGCAGGTGCTGGCCATCGAGCTGCACCTGTTTGAACAGCCGCTGCCTCAACTGGAGGAGCTCAAGGCCCAAGTCTGGCCCAATGTGGTGGTACCGCCTCAGTCCAGCCAGAACAGCCGCTGGCAGTTTGGCTGGTTGCCTAAGGGCTTTGCCGTCACCCACTACGACCAGCACCTGCTGCTGGGGCTCAACGAGCCGGTGGAGTACCTCTCCCTGTCCGACGGCCTGGCGGATTTCTCCGTCTACATTGGTTTGGCGGGGCAGGTGGAGTTGCCCACTCACCTCAGCACCACCAACGGCCTGGCGTTGGCCTCGGCCATCCACGGCGAGGTGGAGGTAGTGGTGGTGGGCAAGTTGCCGGTGGACGCTTTGAGCAACGTGGCCAACAACATCTATCCGGCGGGCGAGGCCGGAGGGCCCAGTGATTGAAGCCGTGGGCACCGTTTTGCGGTGCGAGGGCGGCCGGGTCACCCTGACCTGGCAGAGTCAATCCGCTTGCGGCCACTGCGAGCAGGGGGATCAGTGCGGCACCGGTGTGGTGGCCAAGGCCCTGACCCCCAAATCCAACATTCTGACCCTGCCCTGCGGCCGGGACTACCCCCAGGGCACCCAGCTGAGGCTGGGGATCGCCGAGTCGGACCTGCTCAGTGCCTCCGCCCTGGTCTACCTTTTCCCCTTGGCGGGGCTGCTGGCCGGCGCCATCCTGGGCCAGCAACTTGCCGGCTCAGAAGGGGGCAGCATTGCGCTGGCCCTGCTGGGCGGCGTGGGTGGCTTCGGGGTCGCCCGTTTCCGGGCCCGTCAGCAGCGTCAACGTATCACCATTCTAGGGGAGCTGGGCCAGCCGGTGGCCAATGCATAGCCCGCCGGGTGAAAATCCGCTAAAATCGCCTCCCTTATACCGATTCACGATATTTGCGAAGTAGCGGCACCGATGAAGCACATCCGAAATTTTTCCATCATTGCGCACATTGACCACGGCAAGTCCACCTTGTCCGACCGTCTGATCCAGTTCTGCGGCGGCTTGTCTGATCGTGAGATGGAAGCCCAGGTCCTGGATTCCATGGATCTCGAGCGCGAACGCGGCATCACCATCAAGGCCCAGAGCGTGACCCTGGACTACCAGGCCAAGGATGGGGAAACCTACCAGCTCAACTTCATCGACACCCCCGGGCACGTGGACTTCAGCTACGAAGTCTCCCGCTCCCTGGCGGCCTGTGAAGGGGCGCTGCTGGTGGTGGACGCCGGTCAAGGGGTGGAAGCCCAGACCCTGGCCAACTGCTACACCGCCATCGACATGGATCTCGAGGTGCTGCCGATCCTCAACAAGATCGATCTGCCCCAGGCGGACCCGGACCGGGTGGCCCAGGAGATCGAGGACATCGTTGGCATCGACGCCATGGACGCGGTGCGCTGCTCCGCCAAGACCGGCGTGGGCATCGAGGACGTACTCGAGGTGATCGTCAACAATGTGCCGGGCCCGGAAGGGGATCCGGAAGCGCCGCTGCAAGCCTCCATCATCGACTCCTGGTTCGACAACTACCTGGGGGTGGTCTCCCTGGTGCGGGTCAAGAACGGCAAGCTGAAGAAGCACGACAAGATCAAGGTGATGAGCACCGGCCAGGTGTGGGGCGTGGACCGTCTGGGGATCTTCACCCCGAAGCAGAAAGACACCACCGAGCTCAATTGCGGTGAGGTGGGCTGGGTGGTCTGCGGCATCAAAGACATCCACGGTGCCCCGGTGGGGGATACCCTGACCCACGCCAAGCACGGGGCGGAGCAGCCGCTGCCGGGCTTCCAGAAGGTCAAGCCCCAGGTCTATGCCGGCCTGTTCCCCATCTCCACCGACGACTACGAGGACTTCCGCGACGCCCTGGCCAAGCTGTCCCTGAACGACGCCTCCCTGTTCTACGAGCCGGAGACCTCCGCGGCCCTGGGCTTCGGGTTCCGTTGTGGCTTCCTGGGCATGCTCCATATGGAGATCATCCAGGAGCGCCTGGAGCGGGAGTACAACCTGGAGCTCATCACCACGGCGCCGACCGTGGTGTACCGGGTGACCCAGACCGACGGCACCGAGCTGATGGTGGACAACCCCTCCGCGTTGCCGCCGCTCAACAACATCGAAACCATCGCCGAGCCCATCGTTGAGGCCAACATCCTGGTGCCCCAGGAGTACCTGGGCAACGTGATCACCCTGTGTGTGGAGAAGCGCGGGGTGCAGAAGGACATGACTTACCACGGCAACCAGGTGGCGGTGCGCTACGAGCTGCCCATGGCGGAGGTGGTGCTGGACTTCTTCGACCGTCTCAAGTCCACCAGCCGGGGCTTCGCCTCCCTGGATTACAACTTCAAACGTTTCCAGGAAGAGGACATGGTGCGGGTCGACGTGCTGATCAACGGCGACCGGGTGGATGCCCTGGCGATGATCACCCACAAGGACAACGCTCAGTTCCGCGGCCGTCAGCTGGTGGAGAAGATGCGGGAGCTGATCCCCCGTCAGATGTTCGACATCGCCATCCAGGCCTCCATCGGCAACCACGTGATCGCCCGGACCAACGTTAAGGCGCTGCGTAAGGACGTGACCGCCAAGTGTTACGGCGGCGACGTCAGCCGGAAGAAGAAACTGCTTCAGAAGCAAAAAGAGGGTAAGAAGCGGATGAAGCAGGTCGGTAACGTTGAGGTGCCCCAAGAGGCCTTCCTCGCCATCCTGAAAGTGGGAGACAAGTAATCGATGGCCACCCTGTTTTCTCATCTGCTGGTGCTGGTGACTTTGGCCACCGGCCTGGTCTGGGCCTTTGACCATTTCGTGCTGCGGCCCAAGCGGCAGGCCAAGGTGGCCGCCGCCGAGCAGGTGAACAAGCTCAGTGATGATGCCCGGGTCAGCATGCTCAGAGAGGGACCGGTGGCGGAAAACTGCCGCTCCGTCTTTCCGGTGCTGGCGCTGGTGCTGATCCTGCGCTCTTTCCTCTACGAACCCTTCCAGATCCCCTCCGGTTCCATGATGCCCACCCTGCTGGTGGGCGATTTCATCCTGGTGGAGAAGTACGCCTACGGCCTGCGGGATCCGGTGTGGCGCCACAAGTTCATGGAAACCGGTGAGCCGGCCCGCGGTGACGTGGCGGTGTTCAAGTACCCGGAAGATCCCAGGGTGGACTACATCAAACGGATCGTCGGCCTGCCCGGTGATCGGGTGATCTACCGCAACAAGCGGCTCTACGTGCAGCCGGCCTGCGCCGAAGGCGTCGAGCCCTGCCCGCAGATGCAGGAGGTGGCCCGGGTGCCCGAGAGCGTTGGTGACTTCTTCCAAAGCGGCATCCCGCTGGAGCGCTACCGCGAATCCCTGGGTGAGGTGAACCACGACATCCTGGTGAACCCGGCCCGGCGCGATCCCAGCCAGGCCTATTTCGGCCAGCGTGGCCATCGCCCCGGTGAGTGGGTGGTGCCCGAGGGGCAGTACTTCGCCATGGGGGACAACCGGGACAACAGCACTGACAGCCGCTACTGGGGCTTTGTCGATGAATCGCTGCTGGTGGGCAAGGCGGTCTTTATCTGGACCTCCTTCGAGTTTGAGCGTCGTGCCGACAGCGCGCTGCCCAGCTGGATCCCCACCGGTATCCGCTTCGACCGCATCGGTGGTCTGGAGTGAGCGTCAATCCCCTAAACAAACTGCAGCAGGCCCTGGGCTACGGGTTTCAGGATCTGGCCCTGCTGCAACAGGCCCTGACCCATCGCAGTGCCGCTGCCCAACATAACGAGCGCCTGGAGTACCTGGGCGACGCCGTGCTCTCCTTCGTCGTCGCCGAGGCCCTCTACCTGCGCTTCCCCAAGGTGGCGGAGGGGGACATGACCCGGATGCGCGCCTCGCTGGTCAAGGGCGTCACCCTGGCCGAGCTGGGCCGGGAGCTGGCCCTGGGCGAGGTGATCAAACTGGGCCCCGGTGAGCTTAAGTCCGGCGGCTTTCGTCGCGACTCCATCCTGGCGGACGCGGTGGAGGCGATCCTCGGTGCCGTCTACCTCGATGGCGGGATCGAATCCTGCAAACCGCTGATCCTAAGGCTGTATCAGCAGCGCCTCGAGCAGATCGAACCGGGGATCCGGCAGAAGGATCCCAAGACTCGGCTGCAGGAGCACCTGCAGGCGCGCAAGTTGCCGCTGCCCGAGTACGAGGTGGTGTCCGTGGAAGGGGACGCCCATAATCAACGCTTTACGGTGCGATGCATCGTCAGCGATCTGGCGGCGCCGATGGTCGGCACCGGCAGCTCCCGGCGCAAGGCCGAGCAGGACGCGGCCAGCCGGGCACTGGAGCAACTGTCTCAATGAGCGAAACCACTTACTGCGGCTTTGTCGCCATCGTCGGTCGCCCCAACGTGGGCAAGTCCACCCTGCTGAATCAGCTGCTGGGGCAGAAGGTGTCCATCACCTCCCGCAAGCCCCAGACCACCCGTCACCGCATCATGGGGATCCACACCGAAGGGGCCTACCAGACCATCTTCGTGGACACCCCCGGCCTGCACGTGGAGGAGAAACGCGCCATCAACCGCCTGATGAACCGGGCGGCCGCGTCCAGCATCGGTGATGTGGAGATGGTGATCATGATGGTGGAGGGCACTCGCTGGACGCCGGACGATCAGATGGTGCTCAACAAGCTCAAGCGGGGCGCCAGTGAGCGCAAGACGGTGCTGGTGGTCAACAAGATCGACCAGGTCAAGGACAAGGCGGAGCTGATGCCCCACCTGCAGTGGCTGCAGGAGCAGTTCCCCTTCGACGCCATCGTGCCCATGTCGGCGGGCAAGGGGGACGACACCCGCCCGCTGGTGGAGATGGCCCAGAAGGAGCTGCCGGAGTGCATCCACTACTTCCCCGAGGAGTACGTCACCGACCGCAGCCAGCGCTTTATGGCCGCGGAGATCGTTCGTGAGAAGCTGATCCGTTTCCTCGGCGACGAGCTGCCCTACGCCATCAACGTGGAGATTGAGCAGTTCCAGGTGGACGACAAGGGCACCTACCACATCAACGCCCTGATCCTGGTGGAGCGTTCCGGTCAGAAACGCATGGTGATCGGCAACAAGGGCGAGAAGATCCGCACCATCGGCCGGGAAGCCCGGCTCGACATGGAGCGGCTGTTCGACACCAAGGTCTACCTGGAAACCTGGGTTAAGGTGAAGTCTGGCTGGGCCGATGACGAGCGCGCCTTGCGCAGCCTGGGGTATGGCGACGACTGAACCGCTGCACCGCGCCTACCTGCTGCACGCTCGGCCCTACCGCGAGTCGAGCCTGCTGCTGGATCTGCTGTCGGAATCCCACGGCCGGATCGCCGCGGTCGCCCGCGTGGGGGGCCGCAGCGGTGGCGCCAAGAAGGCCCAACTGCAACCCTTCCGCCCCCTGATGATCGGCCTGACCGGTCGCACCACTCTTCGCACCCTGGCCCAGCTCGAGGCCCCCACACTGCCCCTGCCCCTGGCGGGCAACCGCCTCTACGCCGGCCTCTACCTCAACGAACTCTGCCAACGCCTGCTCAAGGAGTGGCAGCCCCTGGACGGGTTGTTTCAGCACTACCACGACGCCCTGATGGCCCTGGCCGGCGAGGCGGCGATGGAGCCGGTGCTGCGGGAGTTCGAGCGCGGGATCCTGGATCACCTGGGGGCTTTGCCGCCGCCCAATCAGGACGCCGAGGGCGCGCCCCTGGCACCGGACGCACACTACCGCTGGCAGCCCCAGCAGGGCTGGGTGTTGCTCGCTGCTGGCCAGAGCGGCTACAGTGGCGACAGTCTGCTTCAATGGCAGCAGCAACGGCTGGCGGGAGAGCCGGCCCTGGGCCAGATCAAGCAGGCGGTGCGGCAACTGCTGCGCCCCATGCTGGGGGACAAACCGCTGCACAGCCGGACCCTTTTTCAACAACAACGAGGACGTAATGAGCATTCTTCTGGGCGTTAACATCGACCACATCGCCACCCTGCGCCAGGCGCGGGGCACCGACTACCCGGATCCGGTGCACGCCGCCGCCGTGGCGGAGCACGCCGGCGCCGACGGCATCACCATTCACCTGCGGGAAGATCGTCGCCACATCGTCGACCGTGATGTGGAGGTGCTGGCCAAGACCCTGAAGACCCGGATGAACCTGGAGATGGCGGTGACCGAAGAGATGCTGGCCATCGCCGAGCAGACCCGGCCGGCCTACGTCTGCCTGGTGCCGGAGAAGCGCGAAGAACTCACCACCGAAGGCGGTCTGGACGTGGCGGGCCAGAAGGCCAAGATCGCCGATGCCGTGACCCGGTTGCGCCAGGCGGGGATCAAGGTGTCCCTGTTCATCGACGCCGATCCCCAGCAGATCGACGCGGCGGTGGCCGTGGGGGCCCCCTACATCGAGATCCACACCGGCCACTACGCCGATGCCGAGGACGAGGTCAGTCGCGACAAGGAGCTGGTGCGCATCGCCGAAGCGGCCCGCTACGCCCACGGCAAGGGGCTGGTGGTCAACGCCGGCCACGGCCTGCACTACCACAACGTTCAGCCCATCGCCGCCATTCCCGAGCTGTACGAACTGAACATCGGGCACGCCATCATCGCCCGGGCGGCCATCGACGGCCTGGATCTGGCGGTGCGGGACATGAAGCGCCTGATGCTGGAGGCCCGGCAGGGGCGCGGCTGATGATCATCGGCCTGGGCACCGACATCGTTGAAATCGGCCGCATCGAGGCCCAGTACAGCCGCCTGGGCCGCCGCTTTGCCGAGCGGATCCTGACCCCGGCGGAGCGGGAGGAGCTGGCGGCGTCCAACCACCCGGTGCGCCTGCTGGCCAAGCGCTTTGCGGTCAAGGAGGCGGCGGCCAAGGCATTGGGTACCGGAATTGGCCGGGGAGTCTCCTTCCAGCACATTGAGCTTCAGCACAGTGAGTGGGGCGCACCCCTGTTGGTGCTCAGTGGCGGGGCCCGGGACCGGTTCGAGCAACTGGGCGGCACCCACAGCCACATCAGTCTGTCTGACGAGCAGCATTACGCCACGGCCACCGTGGTGCTGGAGGGTCAGAAGCGGTAACGGGCGATGAGCGACAGCGCCATCCGCTCGCCGGACTGCTCGTGCTGTTGGTGGGTAAAGTCCAACGCCAGCCGCGCCCTCCCCAACTGGTAGCCCCCTTCGATGCGGGTGGTCTGGTGGCGCTGGGCCTGCCAGTCGGTGCCCAGGTACCAGTGGCGCTCTGGCTTGCCCCAGCGCAACTCCCACAGGGCCTCGCCCTCTGTCTGGGTGGCCGGGGGCAGCGACGGGGCTAGGGGGTGGTCGTATGGGGTCTCATTGGCCTGTGCGGCGGGCAGGAAAGCGAGCAAAGCAAACAACACCGGCCCGGCGCAAAGGAGACGAACTGGCCGGGTCATGGCTCCATCCTGTTTTGGCAGCGCGGAGACTAAGTGTAGTAATGCTGCCGTCAGTTTGCCGGCAAAACTTTCACCGATTTCACCATGTTATCCGCCACTTCCAGCACCTCGACACCGTGTCCATTGATGTTCAGCTGGGTGTGGGGAGCCGGGATCTCCTCCAGACGCTCGAGGATCAGGCCATTGAGGGTCTTGGGACCGTCGGTGGGAAAGGCCCACTGGGTTTCGCGGTTGAAATCCCTAAGGGTGATGCTGGCGTCCACCAGCAGACTGCCGTCATCCTGATGACATATTCCTTCACTGGGCGGCGCCTGCAGTCCGGTGGTAAAGTCGCCGACGATCTCCTCCAGAATGTCCTCCAGGGTCACCAGGCCCTGAATGTCGCCGTACTCGTCCACCACCAGGCCGATGCGCTCCTTGGCGCGCTGAAACTTCAGCAGCTGCACATTGAGCGGCGTGCCCTCGGGGATGAAGTAGATCTCCCGCACCGCCCGTAACAGGGTGCTCTTGTTCGCCTCCCGCTGCTCCTTGGTAAGCAGGCGCAGCACGTCACTGAGGTGAATGAAGCCCACCACGTCATCGATGTTGTCCCGGTAGAGCAGCACCCGGGTGTGGGGGCTGTGGGTCAGCTGGCGAACGATGGCCCGGTAGTCGTCGTTGATGTCGATGGCGTAGAGCTCGGCCCGGGGGATCATGATGTCCTCCACCGTGACCTTCTCCAGATCCAGAATGGACACCAGCATCTCCCGGTGGCGACGGGGGATGAGCCCGCCGGCTTCGTGCACCACGCTGCGCAGCTCATCGGTGCTGAGGTGGTCGCCCCGGGCACTGCGGTGGCTGAGCCCCAGCTGGTTGAGGATGCCGTTGCTGATGGCGTTGACCAGGGCCACCAGGGGGTAGCAGAGGGTCATCAGCGGGCGCAGGATCAGGCTGTTGGGGAAGGCCAGCTTTTCCGGATACTGGGCAGCCAGGGTCTTGGGGGTAACCTCGGCGAAGATCAGCACAATCAGGGTCAGGCCACCGGTGGCCACGGCGGGTCCCCAGTCACCGTACCAGCGCTGACAGACGATGGTGGCGATGGAGGCGGCGGCGAGGTTGACGACGTTGTTGCCGATGAGGATCAGGCCGATCAGGCGATCGGGCCGCTGCAGCAGCCGGTCCACCCGTTGAGCCCCGCGATGGCCTTTGGACGCCAGATTGCGCAGGCGATACCGGTTGAGCGACATCATCGCGGTTTCGGTACCGGAGAAGAAAGCGGAGATCAGGATAAGGACAGCAAGCAGGGTCAGCAAACTGCCGGTGGCGATGTCGTCCAATAGGGGGTCTCTTTTGCCGTTCGGATCCCTAATTAAACGACTGAGGCGCGCCCTGTCAAGGGCGCGCCGGACGGGATCAGGTGAGGATCAGCTCTTTCACCACCCGGGAGCCGAAGTAGGCCAGGGTCAGCAGGGCGGCCCCGCTGAAGGTAAAGGCCACGGCGGAGCGGATCCGCATCCCCTTGGTGTGGTGACGCAGCAGCATGATGCCGTAGACCACCCAGGCCACCATGGAGAGGATCGCCTTGTGCCCCTTGCCATCCCCCAGGAAGTCCTCGAGGAACACCCAGCCGGTCAGCAGGCCCAGGGTCAGCAGAACGAAGCCGATCCAGGTCAGGTGGTAGAGCTGCTTCTCCACCGTCATCAGCGGCGGCAGGGCGGGGTTGAGCATGATCTGACGCTGCTTGAGGCGGCGATCGATGCCCGCCAGCTGGATGGCGTAGAGGGCGGCCAGCAGCATCACCGCGTAGGAGAGCAGGGCCAGCACCACGTGGGTCAGCACCATGGGCTCCGCTTCGAAGTGGGTGATGTACTTGGGCGGCAGCAGCCACAGGCCCACCACCGCCAGGATGGCGCACAGGTAGACCGCCGGCGCCACCACCAGCACCTTGAGCCGGGGCATGGTGACGGTGATCGCCACGGTGATGATCCACACCAGCAGGGATAGGGTGTTGGTGAGACTGAAGTTCTGACCGTCCTTCATCAGGATGGCGTCACCCAGCACCAGGGCATGGCCCACCACGGCGACACCGGCGCTGATGGTCACCAGTTTGCGGTTGGGGCCCTCAGGCGCCAACAGGCGGGAAGCCAGCAGATAAAATGCAATGGCGTATCCGAGGATCGCCACGACCGCGAATAACTCCATGATGTCCCTTTTCGCAGTTAGAGCGCTGAAAACAAAGGCCGCGCCCAGCACCTCGAGCAAGCTTACCACGGCCCACAGGGGGCTGCATCGGGCCGAAGCGCCGAGATGTGATCTGGGCTTGATTGAGTTTGTCTCGGCCGCCTCGCTATAATGCGCCCTCATTTGAACAACTGTGGTGCGGCGATGTTCCAGAATCTTTCCGAGCGCTTGAACCAGACGCTGAAAAACATCAGCGGCCGAGGTCGTCTGACCGAGGACAACATCAAAGACACCTTGCGCGAAGTGCGCATGGCGCTTCTGGAAGCGGACGTGGCCCTGCCGGTGGTGCGGGAGTTCATCAAGAAGGTGCGGGAGCGGGCCATCGGCACCGAGGTGTCCAAGAGCCTGACCCCGGGCCAGGCCTTCATCAAGATCGTACGCACCGAGATGGAAGCGGCGATGGGCGAGGCCAACGAAGCGCTCAACCTGGCCGCCCAGCCGCCGGCGGTGATCATGATGGCCGGCCTGCAGGGGGCGGGTAAAACCACCTCCGTGGGCAAGCTGGCCAAGTTCCTCAAGGAGCGTGAGAAGAAATCCGTCCTGGTGGTCAGTGCCGACGTCTACCGTCCCGCGGCCATCAAGCAGCTGGAGACCCTGGCCGGCGACATCGGTGTGGAGTTCTTCCCCTCCAGCGTCGATCAGAAGCCGGTGGCCATCGCCAACGCCGCCATCGAGCACGCCAAGAAGAAGTTCTTCGACGTGGTGATCCTGGATACCGCCGGTCGTCTGCACGTGGACGGCGAGATGATGGCGGAGATCCAGGCCCTCCACGACGCCATTCAGCCGGTGGAGACCCTGTTCACCGTTGACGCCATGACCGGTCAGGACGCCGCCAACACCGCCAAGGCCTTCAACGACGCTCTACCGCTGACCGGGGTGATCCTCACCAAGGTGGACGGCGACGCCCGCGGCGGTGCCGCCCTGTCCATCCGCCACATCACCGGCAAGCCCATCAAGTTCCTCGGGGTCGGTGAGAAGACCGACGCCCTGGAAGCCTTCCACCCGGACCGGGTGGCCTCTCGCATCCTGGGGATGGGGGACGTGCTCTCCCTGATCGAAGAGGTGGAAGCCAAGGTCGATAAGCAGCAGGCGGAGAAGCTGGCCACGAAGCTGAAGAAGGGGGAGGGTTTCGACCTCACCGACTTCCGCGACCAGCTGCAGCAGATGCACAACATGGGCGGCATGATGGGGATGCTGGAGAAGCTGCCCGGCGTGGGCCAGTTGCCGGCGGACGCCCTGGCCCAGGTGCAGGACAACAAGATGACCCGCCAGATGGAGGCGATCATCAACTCCATGACTCCCAAGGAGCGGGCCCGCCCCGATCTCATCAAGGGCAGCCGCAAGAAGCGCATCGCCGCCGGCTCCGGCACCCAGATCCAGGACGTGAACCGCCTGCTTAAGCAGTTCACCCAGATGCAGAAAATGATGAAGAAGATGAAAGGCGGTGGCATGAAGAAGATGATGCGCAACATGGGTGGCATGATGCCGCCGGGGATGAAGTTCCCGCGCTGAGTCTGCCAACTCCCCCAGGCCGACTAGACTCTATCCCTTGAGCGCCGGTCGGCCCGGGCGATCACTTTCTAGCCCGTAAGGTTGCATTGAGCCTAGGTTCAGGTAAAATCGGCGGGCTTTCTACCTTGGGGCCATTACGGCCCCTGTTTTATTGCTTGCAAACACCATTAGAGGATGTAAACCGTATGGTAACCATTCGTTTGGCTCGTGGCGGCGCGAAAAAGCGTCCGTTCTACTCTGTTGTAGTTACGGACAGCCGTAACGCCCGTGACGGCCGTTTCATTGAAAAAGTGGGTTTCTTCAACCCGATCGCTGCCGGTCAAGAAGAGAAACTGCGCATTGACCTGGACCGCGTTGAGCACTGGGTTAACAACGGCGCCGCGCTTTCTGACCGCGTTGCTACCCTGGTTAAGGACGCCCGCAAAGCGGCTGCCTAAGTCAGGTTTGGGTAGGTAAGGTTGATGTCCAACACTCAGGAAATGATCGTCGTCGGCCGACTCGGTTCGGCGTACGGGATCCGTGGTTGGCTGAAGGTCAACGCCTTTACCGACTCACTCGAAGGCATTTTTGAGTACTCTCCCTGGCGGATTCTGGTCCAGGGGCAGTGGCAAGAGGTGAAGGTGGCCGACTGGCGCCGTCACAACAATGGCATCATCTGCCGTTTGGCTGAGGTCCAGGACCGCAACCAGGCAGAGCAGTACATCAACTGCGACATTGCCATCTTGCCGGAGCAGCTCCAATCGCTGCCGGAAGACGAGTTCTACTGGCGTGACCTGGTGGGTTGCACTGTGGTGAACACCAAGGGCTACGACATGGGTAAGGTGACCGGCTTGCTGGAAACCGGCTCCAATGACGTGCTGGAAGTGGAAGCCAAGAGTAACGATGCGTTCGGCAAGCGGGAACGATTGATCCCGTTTGTGACCGAGCAGTTCATCCTTGAGGTGGACGCGCCCGGCAAAAAAATTGTTGTCGACTGGGACCCCAGTTTCTAAGGGCGAGGGACAAATCGCATGTGGTTAGGGGTAGTGACCCTCTTCCCGGAGATGTTTCGTGCCATTACTGATTTCGGGGTAACCGGTCGGGCCGTGAAAAATGGCCTGATTCAGGTGCAAACGTGGAATCCTCGTGATTTCACTATCGATCGCCATCGCACCGTGGACGACCGCCCTTATGGCGGTGGCCCGGGGATGCTGATGATGGTCGAACCATTGCGCAAAGCCATCCGCGCTGCCAAGGCAGAGGCGGGGGAGGGGGCCAAGGTGATCTACCTGTCTCCCCAGGGGCGCCCGCTGACCCAACCCGGTGTTGAGCAGCTGGCCACCTATGAGCGCGTGGTGCTGGTGTGCGGTCGGTACGAAGGTATCGATGAGCGCATCATCCAGAGCGAAGTGGATGAGGAGTGGTCCGTTGGTGACTACGTACTCAGTGGCGGTGAACTGCCGGCCATGAACCTCATTGACGCGGTGTCCCGTTTGGTGCCCGGCGTCTTGGGGAAAGCGGCTTCGGCAGAGCAGGACTCCTTCTCGGATGGCCTGCTGGACTGTCCCCACTACACCCGTCCGGAAGTATTGGACGGCAGCTCGGTGCCTGAGGTCCTTTTGAGTGGCAACCATGAATTGATCCGGAAATGGCGCCTGAAGCAGTCCCTGGGACGCACCTGGGCGCGACGACCGGAACTGTTAAATAACCTAGCTCTGACTGACGAGCAGGCCCAGTTGCTTGCCGAGTTCGTGACCGAACAGCCGATCGAACGTTAGAGTTTTCAGTATATCTAGGATGAGAGTTTAATTATGAGCAACATCATCAAGCAGATTGAACAAGAGCAGATGAAGAGCGACGTTCCGGCCTTTGGCCCGGGTGACACCGTCGTTGTTCAAGTCCGTGTAACCGAAGGCGACAAGACTCGTCTGCAGGCCTTCGAAGGCGTGGTTATCGCTAAGCGTAACCGCGGTCTGCACTCTGCGTTCACTGTTCGCAAGATCTCTAATGGTGAAGGCGTAGAGCGTGCGTTCCAGACTCACTCTCCGCTGGTAGAAAGCATCACCGTTAAGCGCCGCGGCCGTGTACGTCGTGCCAAGCTGTACTACCTGCGTGAGCGCAGTGGTAAGTCTGCACGTATCCGCGAGCGCCTGAACTAAGATTGCTTAGTTCACGCAAGCACCCTCAAGCCCGCCGTTTCGGCGGGCTTGTTCGTTTTGCCTCCATAAAAGTGCGCTTTTGTCTATTTAGGGCCTAAATCGACGCCAATTGCCGGTTTACAACCGTTTTGAGTGTGGCACTCTGTCTGAAGACCGCGATGTTGCGGCGTGTGCATGGTATGACGACGGAGAAAACACTATGCAAAAGGACAGCATTAACAACATCCACATCGACTCCGAACGAGTCCTCATCACCCCGGCTGAGCTTAAGGCCCAGCTGCCGCTGTCTGATCACGCCTACCGATATATCCTGGACGCCCGCAAGCAGGTGGCGGACATCGTGCACAAGCGCGACAACCGCATCCTGGTGGTGGCCGGCCCCTGCTCCATCCACGACGTGGAGGCGGCCAAGGAGTACGCCCTCAAGCTCAAAACCCTGCACGAGGAGCTCAAGGGCCAGTGCTACATCCTGATGCGGGTCTACTTCGAGAAGCCCCGCACCACTGTGGGCTGGAAGGGGCTGATCAACGATCCGGACATGGACGGCTCCTTCAATGTGGAGAAGGGGCTGCGCCAGGCCCGTGAGCTGCTGATCTGGCTGGCGGAGCTGGAGCTGCCGGTGGCCACCGAGGCGCTGGATCCCATCAGCCCCCAGTACTTGAGCGAGCTGTTCGCCTGGTCCGCCATCGGCGCCCGCACCACCGAATCCCAGACTCACCGGGAGATGGCCTCCGGTCTCTCCATGCCGGTGGGGTTCAAAAACGGCACCGACGGCAAGCTGGGGGTGGCGATCAACGCCCTGCAGGCGGCGTCCCACTCCCACCGCTTTATGGGGATCAACCAGGCCGGCCAGGTGGCGCTGCTGCAGACCCAGGGCAACCCGGATGGCCACGTGATCCTGCGCGGCGGCAAGCAGCCCAACTACGACTCGGTCAACGTAGCCCTGTCCGAGCAGGAGCTGCACGCCGCCGGGCTCAATGCCCGCCTGGTGATCGACTGCAGCCACGGCAACTCCTCCAAGGACCCGGCCCGTCAGCCCCTGGTGGCCCAGAACGTCTTCCACCAGATCTTGGAGGGCAACACCTCCATCATCGGCATCATGCTGGAGAGCCACCTCAAGGAGGGCAACCAGAGCGCCGACACCCCGCGGGACCAGCTGGAGTACGGCCTCTCCATCACCGACGCCTGCATCGACTGGGCCACCACCGAATCGCTGCTGCGGGTGGGCGCCGAAGCCCTCGGCCCCATGCTGCCCAACCGCTTTAAGGAGGCCTGATGGCGGAACCAACCAGCGCCGCCCTCGATGCCTTGCGGGGGCAGATTGATGAAGTGGACCAGGAGCTGCTGAGCCTGCTGCGCCGGCGGCTCGATCTGGTGGGCCAGGTGGGGGCCATCAAGCACAAGGAGGGGGTGCCCATCTACGCCCCCAAGCGGGAGGCCAGCATGCTGGCCAAGCGCCGGGCGGAGGCCGAGGCCCTCGGCGTGCCCCCCCAGCTGATTGAGGACCTGCTGCGGCGGATGATGCGCGAGTCCTACGTCTCCGAGAAGGACGTGGGCTTTAAGCGGGTCAACGACACCCTGGGGCCCATCGTCATCGTCGGTGGTGGCGGTAAGCTCGGTGGCCTCTTTGCCCAGCTGTTTACCCTCTCCGGCTACGAGGTGCGGATCCTGGAGCGGGACGACTGGGACCAGGCCGAGGCCCTGGTTTCCGATGCCGGCGTGGTGGTGGTCAGTGTCCCCATCGAGCAGACCTGCTCGGTGATCGAGCGCCTGCCGCCGCTGCCGGAGGGGTGCCTACTGGTGGATTTGACCTCCATCAAACAGGCGCCCCTGGCGGCGATGCTCAAAGCCCATCGGGGCCCGGTGCTGGGACTGCACCCCATGTTCGGGCCCGACGTGGCCTCGTTGGCCAAGCAGGTGGTGGTGGTGTGCCACGGCCGCGACGAGGGGGCCTACCAGTGGCTGCTGAAGCAGATCGCCATCTGGGGCGCCCGGCTGCATGAGGCCCCGGCCTCGGAGCACGATCAGGCGATGCAACTGGTGCAGGCGATGCGCCACTTCACCGCCTTCGTCTACGGCCTGCACCTGAAGCGCGAGCACGCCGACATCGAGCAGCTGCTGCAGTTCAGCTCCCCCATCTACCGGCTTGAGCTGGCGATGGTGGGCCGGCTGTTTGCCCAGGACGCCAGCCTCTACGCCGACATCATTTTCGCCCAGCCCGATGCCCTGGCCCGCGCCCGCCACTATCTGGCGCGTTACCAGGAGGCCCTGGCGCTGCTGGAGGCCGGGGATAAGGCCGGCTTCGAAGCGGAGTTTGCCGACGTGGCCGAGTGGTTCGGCGACTTTGCCCAGCAGTTCCGGGTGGAGAGCGCCAACATGCTGATGGCGGCCAATGACAGCCGCAGTGGCTGACATCCGGCGCGCGCGCTGCTAGGGTGTGAGGCATGGGTTCGATACACATTGAACGGCCTCACCGCCTCTCCGCCGACGAGCTGGAGTCCCTGGTGAGTGACCTCTCCGGCCAGTTGGCCCAGGAGTATCAGCTGCGGATACAGAAGCGGGGGGATGCGGTGCATTTCTCCCGCAGCGGCGCCCGTGGCACCCTGCTGCCCGGCCCCTCCCAGGTGGTGATCACCCTGGAGCTGGGGCTGCTGCTCAAACCCTTCCAGGCCGGGATCCACCAGGCCATCGAACGCCAGCTGGACCGCCTGATCGGCTGACAATCCGCACCATCAAAGGGGGACGAAATATCGGCCCCCTTTTTGATCTGACGCAATTTTGACCCGCCGTTTAGAACGCCGATTCTAATCCTCCTTCGTACTCTGACAGTAGGGAATGCCCCAGTGTCTGATCCACTCAGAGGAGGTCACCATGTCCAAGCACGAACTGAACAACCCCATCGAACAGGAAGCCCTGGCTCGCAAGATCTGGCTGGCTGGTCTGGGTGCCTACGCCAAGGGCGCCAAAGAGGTTTCTACCCTGTCCGAGCGCGGTCGCAGCTGGTTTGACGAGCTGCTGGAGCGCGGGCGGGAGCTGGAAAACCAGACCAAGAACCGGGTCAAGGATGCCGCCGACCAGACCCAGCAGGCGATGACCCAGCAGGTCAATGCCCGGGTTCAACGCTTTACCGGCCTGGATCCTCACCAGCTGGATGAGCTGGACGCCAAGCTGGACCAGCTGACCGACGTGGTGGACAAGCTGGCCGCCACCAAGGTCGAGCCCGCCCCGGTGGCCGAGGTGAAAGCGGAAGCCAAACCGGCCCCGCGCCGCACCACTCGCAAAGCCCCGGCCAAGAAGGACGCCTGAGCGTCCGGGAGGACACCATGACCGTTGATATCCGTGACAAAGGCCAGGAATGGCTGAACGACAGCGAACAGATGGCCCGCAACATCTGGCTGGCCGGCCTCGGGGTCTACAGCAAGAGCCTGGAGGAAGCCGACGAGCAGCGTCAGCGTACCGAGTCGCTGTTTGACACCCTGGTGGAAGCCGGGCGCGAGGTGGAAGCCCAGACCCGCGACAACGTCGAGCAGCAGGTGCGCCAGGCCAACCGCAACGTCGAGGCCCGGGTGCAGGATCTGTTCTGCCGCCTGAGCGGGGTGAACCCCCGCCGCATCGACACCCTGAACACCAAGGTGGACAAGCTGACTGAGCTGGTGGAGAAGCTGGCCAAGGACGCGTAAGGAGGGCGTATGGCCAATCTCTCGCTGCTCGATCTGGGGTTTGTGCTGTTCGAAAGCGACAGCACGCCCCTGCACATCTCCGGATTGGTGATGCTGACGCCGCCGGAGGGTGAGGAGGCGGAGTTTGGTCGCCGCCTGGTGGAACGCCTCTGGGCCAGTGGCCCGGTGGAGGCCCCCTTCAACCGGGTGCTGGATCTCTCCGTCACCCGGCTGCCCCGCTGGCGTCCCGCGCCGGCGGTGGACCTGGGCTACCACGTGCGCCACTCCCGGTTGCCCGGCCCCGGCGATCAGCACCAGCTGTTGGAGCTGATCAGCCGCATCCACAGTTACCGGCTGGATCGCAGCCGCCCCTTGTGGGAGCTGTGGGTGATCGACGGTCTGGCCAGCGGCGAGGTGGCCCTGGTGGTGAAGATCCACCACGCCCTGGCGGACGGGGTGCGTGCCGCCCAGCTGTTTGCCCGCTGCTGCGCCGAGTCACCGGAGCAGTTCACCCGGCCGTTCTGGATGGGCAATGACGACACCGACGTCACCGCCCTGGCCAAGCGGGAGTCGCTGCTCTCCGGGCTGCTGCAATCCAGCGGCCTGGTGCGTCGCCAGATTGGCGCCAGCATCGGCCTGGCCAAGCTGGCGGGCAAGCTGGCGCTCAACTGGCTTAACTTGCAGCCCACCCGGCTCAAGGTGCCCTTTACCGCCCCCCGCACGCCCTTCAACATCAGCCCCGACCGGGCCCGCACCGTGGCCCTGGCGGACCTGCCCCTGCGCCGCTTCTCCCGCATCGCCAAGCTCACCGGCACCACCGCCAACGACGTGATGCTGACGGTGTGCGACATGGCGCTGCAACGCTATCTGCAGGTGCACAACTGGTCCAGCAGCAAGCCCTTGGTGGCGCTGATGCCCATCAACCTTCGCCGGCCCGGTGAAGAGCCGGTGGCCTGCAACAAGATCACCCTGGGGCTGGTGGAGCTGGGGCGCAGTGAGGACTCACCCCTGGTGCGCCTGGGCAGCATTCGCGACGGCACCGAGGGGGTCAAGCAGGAGGCGCTGGAGCTCTCCGGCGACGCCTACTACCAGTACTCCATCATCATCAATGCCCTGGCCCTGACCGCGGGCCGCCTGGGGTTGCATCACTACCTGCCCCCGGCCACCAACATGCTGATCTCCAACGTGCCCGGGCCCACCCGCCCGCTCTACTTTATGGGTGCCCAGGTCAGTCAGATGTTCCCGCTGTCGCTGCTGCTGCCAGGCCAGACCCTCAACATCACCCTGCTCAGCTACGCCGGTCAGATGCATTTTGGCCTGGTGTGCTGCCGCCGCTCCTTGCCGGGCTTCGAGGCGATCGCCGATTACCTGCGCGACGCCCTGACCGAACTGGAGCAGGCCACCTTGCAGGCGGTGACCGAGGTGGTGACGCGACAATCGGCCTAGCCCTAAGGAGGCCCCATGCCCAGCTGGCGCTCCCTCGCCCTGAACAAGGTGTTGTATCGGGCCATGCGCAGCCGCTTTGCCAGCTGCAATGACGTGCACGCCCTGCGGGCGGCCATCGGTGGCCTGGACAAGCTGGGCAACTACATCCTGCCGCCCCCGGGCCTGGACAGCGTGCCGGACCAGCTGGGCGGCGTGCCCTGCGACTGGGTGCTGACCGGCCAGAGCGTCAGCGAGCGGGTGATCCTCTACTTCCATGGCGGTGGCTTCTGCCTGCGCTCCCCCCGGGTGCACGCGGCCCTGCTGGGGCGCCTGGCGATGGAGACCCACTCTCGCGGGCTGATGGTGGATTACCGGCTGGCGCCGGAGTTTCCCTACCCGGCGGCGGTGGAGGATTGCCTGGCGGTCTACCGGGCGCTGCTGGATCAGGGGATGGTGCCGGGTCAGCTGATCCTGGCCGGCGACTCCGCCGGCGGTAACCTGGCATTGACCACCATGATGCAGGCCCGGGCCCTGGGCCTGCCCCAGCCTGCCGCCGCGGTGCTGCTCTCCCCGGCCACCGACATGGCATTGAACGGCGAGTCGGCGTTTTTGCTGCGGGACAAGGACCCGTTTTTCGATCTCGGCACCCTGCTGCTGATGCGCAACTGCTACCTGAACGGCCATATGCCCTGCGATCCCCTGGTCTCCCCCTGCTACGGCGATCTGACGGAGCTGGCGCCGATGATGATCCATGTGGGTTCGCTGGAGATGTTGCAGGATGATTCGGTGCGCCTGGCCTCAAGGGTGCGGCGCCAGGGCGGGGCGGTGGATCTGACCATCTGGCCGGGGATGGCCCACGTCTTTCCCCTGTTCTACCAGGTGCCGGAGGCCCAGGAGGCGATCGCCCGGGTGCGCGCCTTTATCCTGCACCACACCGACCACAGCACCCTGGGGCCGGACTGAGTCGACTCAGCTTGGGCTCAATGGGCGGGGGTGACTTCGCGCTGGTAGGGGCGCAGCAGGGCGTCCAGGCGCCCCAGAGTGCGGCGGATCTGGGTCTCTCTGTCCCGGTCGGCCTCCAGCTCGAAACTCAAGCCCCCCAGGGCCACCAGCATCAGGCAGTCCGCCAGGCGATCCCGCGGCTCGGCGGCCAACCCCAGCCCCTCGATCTGATCCAGCCTTGCCAGCAGCTGCCGGCTGAACCGCCGCAGCCCGCCCAGCATCCGCAGCCACTTCTGCTCCAACCCGGCGTGGGCGAAGCGAAAGGCTTCCTGATCGCGGAACAGGAAGCGGAAGTGGTCGCAGACCCGCAGCAGGGAGAACAGGTAGGGCTCGAAGTCCGCGCGTCGCTGGATCTCATCCTCCACCCCCTTGGTCAATCGGCCCAGGGCGAGATCGCACTCCGCCAGCAGGGCGATGAGGATCTCCTCCTTGCCGCGGAAGTGGTAGTAGAGGTTGCCGGGGCTGATCCCCAGCTCGGTGGCGATGGCCAGCACGCTGACCTGGGCGGTGCCGCTGTGGTTAAAGGCACGGATGCTCTGGTCCAGGATCCGCTCTCGGGTGCCCATCAGGCCTCCTGGCACTGCCGCATCAGGTAGTCGTACTCCAGGGCCATCATCCGCTCGCTGTCCAGGGCGGCAAAATGGGCCAGTTTCTTGCCCAAAAAGGGCAGCTTGGAGTCCAGGCTCAGGTGGATGGTGTTGCGACAGCCATCGGCCTCGGGGCTGATCACCATGCCCCCCTGGATGGACAGCGGCACGCCCCCGATCTGGATGGTCAGATCGCAACGGAAGTGGCCCTGCTCGTCCCGGTGCCACTGCTCCGATTGCTCAATCTGGTTGCGATCCCCCACCACGGACTTGAGCAGTCCGGGCACCTGGCTGGCCACCTCCCGCACGGTCTGGATGCGCCAGCGGTCGTCGTCCCCCTGGCTGGCCAGGATCCGCACCTTCTCGGCGCCGATCCCCTGGTACTTGGCCTTCACCTCGTCCGGCAGCCGAAACAGGCTGATCAGGGTGTCGGCATCGCAGGGGTAGTCGTGGATCACCTTCAGTTCCATGGCGCGCTCCTTCAGAAGTGAATGCCCCGCAGCAGGGCGGCAAAGCCGATTCTGTCCTGCTGGGCTTTGAGATCCCGCTCCGCCGAGTCGGAGTCGGGGAACATGCGAAACGCCGAATTCATCACGATCTCGGCGATCCTCGGGGCCACCGCATGCAACACGGCGCCGAAGATCCCGAGCCGGGTGGCGATCCGCTTGGGCTGGTGAAGGATCCCCTGCACCACCATGTCGGCGGCCTGCTCCGGCGTCAGGGTGGGCACTTCGTCGTAGAGCTTGGTGGGGGCGATCATCGGCGTGCGCACCAGGGGCATGTTGATGGTGGTGAACCGGATCCCCAGGTCCGAGTACTCCGAGGCCGCACAGCGACTGAAGGCCTCCAGTGCGGCCTTTGAGGCGACGTAGGCGGAGAAGCGCGGCGCGTTGGTCAGCACCCCGATGGAGGAGATGTTGACGATGTGGCCCCGGCGGCGCTGCTCCATCCCCTCCAGGGTGCCCAGGGTCAGGCGCAATGCGGCGAAGTAGTTGATCGCCATGGTGCGCTCGAAATCGTGCATCCGGTCGAGGGAGTCGGCCACCGCCCGGCGGATGGAGCGGCCGGCGTTGTTGATCAGCAGGTCCACCCCCCCGTGCTCGGCGTGGATCTTGGCCAGCAGGGCGTCGGTCTGTTCGGGGTCTGTGAGATCCAGCACCAGGGGGTAGGCTTCGCCCCCCAGGGACTCGACCTGACGGCAGGCCTGGTGCAGCTCCTCCTCCTCCCGGGCCACCAGCAGCAGGCGGGCGCCACTGGGGGCCAGTTTCAACGCGGTGGCCAGACCGATGCCGGAGCTGGCGCCGGTCAGCAGCACCCGCTTGCCCGCCAGCTTCTGCTGCAGGGTGCGTTCGACGAAGAGATCCGGGTCCAGGTGGCGCTCCCAGTAGTCCCAGACGCGCTCGGCGTAGCTGGACAGGGGCGGGCAGTGGATCCCCCCGGCCTGCAGCAGCGCCTGGGTGCGCTCGCAGTCGAAACGGGTGGGGTAGTTGATGAGCTTCAGCGCCGCTTCCGGCAGCCCGTACTCCTTGAGCAGGGCGGCGCCGATCCGCTTGACCGGCGGGTAGCTGGCCACCGAGTGCCACAGGTGGCGGGGCACTACGTCAAACAGCCGGGTGTTGATCCGCATCGCCATGCGTGGTGCGTGGCCGGCGTCGGCAAAGAGGTTGAGCACCTCGCCAGCGCGCATCGGCTGGGGATCGGTCAGGTGGAAGCACTGGCCATCGAGATCCGGCAGGTGGGCCAGGTGGTCCATGGCGTCGGTGACAAAATCCACCGGCACGATGTTGAGCCGTCCGCCCTCCACGCCCAGCAGGGGCATCCAGCGGGGCAGGTTGTCCCGCAGCTTCTGCAGCAGCTTGAAGAACAGGTAGGGGCCGTCCACGCGGTCCGCCTCGCCGGTCTTCGAGTCCCCCACCACGATGCCCGGGCGGTAGATGCGGTATTGAAGGCCTTCGCTTTCCCGCACCGCCTTCTCCCCCAGGTGCTTGGTGAGGAAGTAGGGGTGCTCCAGCTGCTCCGCTTCGTCGAACATGGTCTCGTTGAAGTGGCCCCGGTAGAGACCGGCAGCGGCGATGGAGCTGACGTGATGGAAGCAGCCCGCCTGGATCCGTTTGGCCAGGGCCAGGGTGTGCTTGGTGCCCTCCACGTTGGCGCGGATCTGGTCTTCGGCGGAAGCTTTGAGGTCGTAGATGGCGGCGAGGTGGAAGAGGTGGTCGATGTGGCCGGTGAGGCGGTCGAGGTTGGCGTCGCAGAGCCCCAGGTCAGGCTGGGTGATGTCGCCCTGGATGGGGATCAGCCGCTCCCCATCGAGGCCCAGCGGCCTGCCGATTTCGGCCAGCCGGATGGCGTCCTCATCGGAGCGGACCAAGCAATACAGCGGCCCCGGCCGTTTGGCCAGGCGAGCGAGCAGAAAACGACCAATAAAACCGGTGGCACCGGTGATGAAATAGCCCATAGGATCCCTTCCCTTATGTGACTGGCTCCACCCTGGAGCTGGTCAGTCCAGTAGTAAGGGACATTGTGGGCTGGTGAAAAAAGCGGCGCAAAGGAAAACGGCGTTCCCTTTGCGCTCGATCAATACATTCAGCAGTAGAGGGTTTTCATCATCTGGGCGTACTGTTCGACGTCCAGCCCCGCCGCGCCCTCATCGTCGGCCGGGTGCAGTGCCACCAGCAGGCCATGGGCCCCCGCTGCCTTGGCGGCCTGGGCCATGGGCTGCACCAGCGCCGGCTCGGCCACCGCCTGGGTGGGATCCACCACCACCGGCAGGTGGGTCAGGCGCTTGAGCTTGGGAATGGCGGTCAGATCCAGGGTGTGGCCCTGGGCGCTGTCCAGGGTGCGCACCCCCTGTTCACACAACACCACCTGCTGGTTACCGGCGGCCAGGATCCGTTCCGCCGACTCCAGCAGCGCCTCCAGGGAGGCCAGGGGGCCGCGCTTGAGCAGCACCGGACGCTGGGTCTGGCCCACCGCGTTGAGCAGTTCGCCGTTCTGCATGTTGTCGCCGCCGATGGCCAGCAGGTCGGATTGGGCTGCCACCGCCGCCACCTCATGGGCGTGGTGCACCTCGGTGAGCACCGGCAGGCTCACCCGGTCGCCGGCCCGGCGCAGCAGCGCCAGTTGGTCGTCGTCCAGGTGACCGCCGCCTTGCAGCACGGCGCCGCCATGCTCCTTGACCACCCGGGCGGCCTCCAGAGTCTCGGTCTCCGAGCCCAGGCGCTCGGGGCCGGCCAGGGTGACAAAGCCCTCGCCCCCCAGGGTCAGCCCCTTCACCTGGATCAGGGTGTCGTCAATCTTGTGCGCACGGCTGTACAGGGGCGCGGTGGCACTGGTCTGGGGTGGTACGGGAAGGGTGGGCGCCGGCGAACTCTCCAGTCGCGGGTCATCAGCGTAGGTGCCGCTGTCCAGCTCCGTGGGCAGGATGGTTTCGCAGGGGTAACAGCCCAGCACCTTGATAAAGCGGGTGATCCGGGTCAGCGCCGCCAGGGCGCTCTGCATCGCCTCGCTGTGGACGTTGGCTTCCACGTCCAGGTAGAACATCTCCTCCCAGGGGTTGCCGTGGATGGGCCGGGACTCCAGCTTGGACATGTTGATCCCCAGGTCGCGCAGTACCAGCAGCGCTTCCACCAGGGCCCCGGGCTTCTGGCCGGTGGCCATGATCAGGGTGGTCTTGGCCGGCACCTGGGGCGGCACCTCCACCGGCTTGCGGGCCACCACGATAAAGCGACTTTCGTTCTTCTTCTGGTTGGCCAGTTCGGTGTCCAGCACCGTCAGGCCGTAGAGGGCACCGCCGCGCTCGGAGCCGATGGCCGCGCTGTGACCGCTGGGGTCCGCCGCCGCCCGCTCCATCGCTTCGGCGCTGCTGGCGCAGTACTCCTGGCGCACCCCGTTCAGGCTGGCCAGGAAGCGGCTGCACTGGGTGTGCACCTGGGGGTGGGCGTAGACGGTGGTCAGCGTCTCCAGGCGAGCCTCGGGGCGCACCAGCAAGCAGTGAGCGATGGTCTCGGTGGTCTCGCCGACGATGTGCAGATTGGTGTGCTGCAGCAGATCAAACACCTCGTTGATGGAGCCGGAGGAGGTGTTCTCCAGCGGCAGGATGCCGTGATCCGCCTGACCCTGTTCCACCGCCTCGAAGATCGCCTCGAAGCTGGCCTTGCCCAGCTCGGTCAGGGCCCGGTCCCGTCGACCGAAGTAGTTGTGGGCGGCCAGATAACTGTAGGAGCCCTTGGCGCCCAGGTAGGCCACCCGGGTCTGGGGCGGCTGCTCCGGGTTGCTGCGGGCCTGGAACCAGGCCTGCTGGCGCAGCACCGAGTCCTCGATGATGGTGTGGAACAGCCGGGAGATGTACTGGCCGTCCAGCCCCAGGGTGCGCCCCTCGCCCATCAGGCGGGTCAGCAGGGCGCTCTCCCGCTCGCTGTCGCGCACCGGGGTCACCGCGTCCGCCTTGGTCCGGGCCACGTCCAGGCTGAGTTCCCGTCGCCGGGCCAGCAGGGCAAGCAGCTCCTTGTCGACTTGGGTGATCGCCTTGCGGATGGGGTCCAGGGGGTTGGGTTGACTCATCGACTGGTTCCTTACGTTAATGACTGGTGGCCCACAAGCAAAAAGGCCTCCCGTTGGGGAGGCCTTCTGGTTTCGCGACTTTCTTTATCTCGCGCTGAAACCGCCTCCTGGGGACAGGCTGCGAAAAAAGAAGATAAAGAAAGTGGGGATCCGTTTCATGCCCTTCACACTAAAGGCTGGCGGCTCAGGGTGTCAAGGCCAAAAAAACACCCGCCGAGGCGGGTGCGGGTGTCGGGATGATGGGGCGACCCTCAGGCCGCTTCGGAGTCCGGTGTCTCGATGTTGGTGCGGTCGTGACGGCGGGCGGTTTCCTTGGCCGACTGCTTGTTGAGCTGGCGCTCCAGTTTCTGTCCCATCTGATTGATGGCCACATACATGTCTGTGTGCTGACCTGTGGCGACCAGTTGACCCGAGGGGATGGCTACCGTGGCTTCCACCTGATACTCCTGCCCCTCTTTACCGATCATGACGTGGGGGTTTAACAGGGGGATGTCGTGGCGGGCCAGCTTCTCGAATTTCGCCTGGACCCGGTGACGGATGGAGTCGGTAACACTGACGGGTTTGCTGGTGATCTCAATGCGCATACAGGTTCCCCTTTGTTGACCTTTCTCTAACTTCGATTTCAGATTACCGCCGCAACTGGGTGGCAAAAAGTGATTTGTGTCACCCCGATGTCTGTTTGTTCAAAGCCTGTGCAACCAGTCACAAAGGGACGGAAAAACCCCTTCGAAGCCTTGTCAGATCACACTTTTCGGGTGCAAACTGGGTCGGATAACTACGGACGGGCACAGAGGAGTTGGCGTGAAAATCCAGGTGTGGGACAAGGTGGTCAGGGTCTGTCACTGGGGAATGGTCATCCTGTTGCCGCTGTGCTGGTGGAGCGGTGAGCAGGGCGAGATGGAGTGGCACCAAAGCTTCGCCTACCTGCTGCTGGCTCTGCTGATGACGCGTCTGTTCTGGGGCCTGTTTGGCAGCGAAACCGCCCGTTTCAGCCAGTTCGTTCGTGGCCCTCGACAGGTCTTTGACTACCTCAAATCCTGGAAGCAGCAGCGGGATCCCCATCCGGGCCACAACCCCGCCGGCGCCTATATGGTGGTGGTGATGCTGACGTTGCTGCTGACACAGTTGGTCAGCGGCCTGTTCGCCACCGACGACATCCTCACCGAAGGCCCCCTCTACAGCTACGTCAGCAGCGACACCGCCTCCTGGCTGACCTGGCTGCACAAGCAGAATTTCAACCTGATCCTCGCGGCCGTCGGCCTGCATCTGACCGCGTTGCTGGTGTACCGCCTCAAGGGCACCCCCCTGGTGGCGGCGATGATCACCGGTTATCGCCGGGGCGGTGCCGAGGCGCCGAAGATGGTGACCACCACGCCGGCCTGGCTGGTGCTGCTGGTGCTGATGGCCGGCCTGGGCTGGGGTTTGATCTGGCCGCTGTGGTGAGATTGAGCGCGCAAAAAGGGCGGCCAGTGGCCGCCCTTTTTCGTGTCCGTTCGCTTACTCGGCTTTGAAGTCGTCGTGGCAGCCCTTGCAGGTTTTGCCCACGGCGCCGAAGGCCTTCTTGATGTCGTCGGCGTTGCCGCTGTCGGCCACCGCGGCGAGGCGCTCGGTGGCCATCTGGAAGGCACCGGCCTTGGCTTCAAACTCGTCCCACTCCTGCCAGATCGCCGGCAGCGCGCTGGTGTCGCCCTTATCGGAGCCGTCCACCTTGAAGCCGGTGAAGGGGATCTGGGAGAGCAGCGCCAGGTGTTGAGCGCGCTGGGCAAACGCCTTTTCGTCCATGGGCTTCTTCTTTTTCATCATCGCCCACATGTCGGAGAAGTTCTCCTTGATCAGGCCAAAGGCGGCCTGGCGGTAGTCGATGGCGTCCTGGGCGGTGTCGAAGGCGCCCTCGGCGGCGGCGGTGGTGGAGGCCAGGGCCAGGGAAAGAGCCAGCAACGTGCGTTTCATGATGTCGTCCTTGTTGTTATCGGAAGTAACGCGCTGATTGTAAAGTAAGCATCCGACAGGCACCAGAGGGCGCTGGTAACCGAATGTTGTGATGGCCCTCACGCTTTGTTCGGTTGGGGATGGCGCCCTCCTGAGTGTAATGGTGTACTGCGACGCCAGTACGGTATTGGAGGCAGTGAATGATGCAAACCCGGTGGCAAGAGGTGTTAAGCCTGGTCTCAGCGCCGCGTTCGGAGCCGGAGACGGCAGCCCTGCTGGGGCTCTTGCTCAGCCACGACGAGCGCGAGGCGATCGGCGGACGCTTGGCGGTGTTCCGGGCGTTGTTGGCCGGCGAGCTCAGCCAGCGCCAGATCGCCGCAACCCTGGGGGTGAGCATCGCCACCATCACCCGGGCCTCCAATAACCTCAAGTCCATGGCCGAAGCGGAGCGCGATGCACTGCGCCGGCTGATCCTTTCCCCCCAACAAGAACAATAACGACTGGAGTTCCACAGATGTCTGATGCAGCAGCGGTTTCTACCAAAGCCCAAGACGCGCGCCTACCGGGGATCCTCGGTGGCGCCATGATCGTGGCCGGCACCTCCATCGGTGCCGGCATGTTTGCCCTTCCGGTGTACAGCGCCGGCATGTGGTTTGGCTGGTCTTTGGTGTTGCTGGCCTTTTGCTGGTTCTGTGCCTACTCCTCCAGTCTCTACCTGGCGGAGGCCAGCCAGCACTACCGCGACGGCGCCAGCTACTCCACCATCGCTGAGGACACCCTGGGTAAGGTGGGCAAGCTGTTCGCCACCGGCACCGTGGCCTTCGTCTGCTTTATCCTGCTCTACGCCTACATCTCCGGTGGCAGCTCTGTGGTAAGCCAGACCGCCGCCAACACCCTGGGCATGGAGCTGTCCCAGAGCAGCTCGGCGCTGCTGTTCGGTGCCGTGTTCGGGGGCATCGTGCTGCTGGGCAGCCGGGCGGTGGACCGGGTGAGCACCATCATGCTGGGCGGCATGGTGCTGACCTTCTTCGGCTCCACCTCCATGCTGGCGGGCAACGCCTCCGTCGAACTGCTGTTCCCCGAGATCGGCATGGGGGAGACCGCCCCCTACCTGTGGCTGGCGATACCGGTGCTGGTGACCAGCTTCGGTTTCCACGGCACCGTGCCTTCGCTGGTGAAGCACTACCGTAAGGACGCTCGCCGTGTGCGGATGGCGATCCTGGTGGGCACCATGCTGACCATGCTGGTGTACGTGTTCTGGCAGCTGGCCATCATGGGCAACGTGCCCCGTGACCAGTTCAGCCAGATCATCGCCCAGGGCGGCAACGTCGCCACCCTGATCGGTGCCGTGGGTCAATCCACCGACGTCTCCGGGGTGGAAGCGGCCCTGATCCTGTTCGGCAACCTGGCCCTGGCCAGCTCCTTCCTCGGTGTGGCCCTGGGTCTGGTGGACCTTGTGAAGGACTGGTTCAAGCTGGACGACAGCACCAAGAGCACCGCCATCGCCGGCGCCATTACCTTCCTGCCGCCGATGATCCTGGGTGGCTTGTTCCCCCACGGCTTCATCACCGCCATCGGCTACGCGGCCCTGGCCGCCTCCATCTTCGTGCTGGTGCTGCCGCCGCTGATGGCCCGGGTGCAGCGCCAGCGCGGCCAGACTGCCGGCTTCCAGACCGCCGGGGGCAGCCTGCGCCTGAACCTGGTGCTGGGCTTCGGTCTGCTGGCGGTGCTGGTGGAGGTGGTGAACCAGTTCGGTCTGCTGCCCAAGTTCGGCTAAGCGCCCACGCAATGAAAAACGCCGCCCTCGGGGCGGCGTTTTTTATGGGCTCAATCTTTATCAGCTTAAAAGAGGGCAGCCCCGGGGCAGCACCAGGCGGATGGCGCCGGGGTGGCACTGGAAGCGGATGCTGGGGGCGCGCATGGGCTCACCATCGAGGTTGATGGGCATGGGATCGGCCCCCCGGTACTCGGCCCAGGGGACCCGAAACGCCTTGACGTAGGGGTGGTCGGCACTGGGCTGGCGGATCCCCTGCAGCACCCGGTCCAGCTCGTTGGGCGGAAACGCCATCAGGGCCACCACCTCCAACAGTCCGTCGTCGATCTTGGCCTGGGGGCAGAGCACCTGGCCGCCGCCGGCCTGGGGGCCGTTGCCGATGGCCCCGACGATGGTGGCGCCCTCCAGCCGCCCCATGGGGGTCTCCAGGGTGCCCTGGTAGGGCTCGAACCGCAGCGCCTGCAACAGGCCGTTGAGGGTGTAGGCGCCGCCCCCGAGGAAGTTTTTCAGCGCGATGGGCGTGGTGGCGGTGATCTGGGCGCCGAAGCCCCCTGTGGCCATGTTGATAAAATGGCGCGCGTTGGCCTGGACGGCGTCGACGGGGACCGCTTGGCCGCGTTGAGCCAGGGCCAGGGCGGCGCCGGGCTCGGTGGGGATCTGACAGGCGGTGGCAAAGTCGTTGGCGGTGCCCAGGGGCAGCAGGGCCAGCTCCGGCCGCTGGGCCTCGGGGTAGGCCATCAGCGCCGAGACCACCTCGTTGACCGTGCCATCGCCACCGCCGGCCACCAGGCGGGCGCAGCCCTGGTCGATCGCCTCGGCCACCAGCCGGTCGATGTCGCCCCCCTCCCAGGTGACCCGCACCTCCACCGGCCCCTCCTGGCGGGCGGCCAGGATCGCCTGGCGCACCGGCTCCAGGCCGGCTTTCTTTCCGTTCAGCAGAATGCGCACTCAGACCTCCTTCACCATGGGGACCGCTTCACTGTAGCCCCAGCGGGAGCAAAAAAAAACGCCCGGCGAAGCGGGCGTTTAGGCTCAGAGCGAGTAGAGGAAGTAGATCTGGGCTTTCATCCGGATGATGATGCCGCGGATCACGTCCAGGAAGCCGAGGAAGGCGATGGGCTTCTCGCCGCTGATCCAGGCCAGGCCCACGGCCCCCACCGGGATGTCGTAGCCTTCCGGCTCGGTCAGCTTCAGACGGACGAAGTGGTGCTTGTTCTGCACGTTGGCCCCGGTGGTCTGGCGGACGTTGTCCTCCAGGGCCACCAGCCGGCCCTGGGCCTCGCCGGTGGCTTCGACGATCCCCTCCACCTCGGCCTGGAACACCTTGCCGGGATAGACCGGGGAGGCAAACTCCGCCATCTGTCCCACCTTGACGTTGCGGATCGCCTGGTGGTTGACCCGCATCAGCACGTACTTCTCATCGGTGTACATCTGCAGCCGCGGCACCCGGGAGACCAGCTGACCCTCCCGCAGCAGGAAGTTGGTGACGTAGCCGTCCGTGGGGGCGTGCACCCGGGTCTGGTCCAGGTTCCACTGGGCCTGGGCCAGCTGCTCCTCGGCGGTGGCGATGTCCGCCTCGGCGCTTTTGGCCTGCAGCTTGCGCTTGTCGATGTCCAGCCGCGCCTTCTCGGCGTTGACCCTGTCCTTCTCCAACTGGGAGCGCAGGGCGGTAAGCTGGGCCTCGGCGGCGGCCACGGCGTTGCGCTGCTCGTCGAACTGGCTCTCGGTCACGGTGTGGGCCACCGCGGCGTTCTGCTCCTCGAAGCGGCGCAGGGTGCTCTGTTTCCAGTGCAGGTCCTCCTCGGCAGCGGTGATCCGGTTCTCGGTGATGGTGATGTCCTTCAGTGCCGCCTGGTGTTCGCTGATGGCGATGGCGACGTCCTCCAGGGCGCTCTGGCGGGCCACCTGACGGGCCTCCAGGTTGACCCGCTCCTTGTTGACCGCGATGCGGTACACCTCATCCTCCAGCTCGTACACCAGCTGGCCCTTGTTCAGGCGTTGGTTGGGCTCGATGTGGATGGCGCTCACGTGCCCCTGGATCTGGGAGGAGCCCGGACGCAGCTGGATGTGGGGCGACTGCACCACCGAGCCGCCGGAGACGTCCATGGGGGTGAAGTTGATGAGGCCGGCCCAGACAAACAGCAGCCAGGCGGTGCCCCCCAGGTAGGCAAACCCTTTGGTAAAGGCGTTCCAGGGCATCCCAACCAAACGCAGCAGGTAGATGAACAGGGCCCAGACGGCCAAGCCTTCAAGCATGGTCGACCTCCTCGGTGGTGTCGTTGTGGGGGGGAGATTTGGCCGCCACCGGCTCGCGCCAGATGTCGCGGATCCGGCGCAGGGCCTGCTCGCCGTCGAGGAAGGCGAGGATCACCGCCAACACCCAGACCCAGTGCCAGAGAAAGCCGATCCAGGTGAGCGCAGTGATGAGCCCCAGTTGCTGATGCTGGCGCTTGTGGGCCTTGTTGATGGGCAGCTCGTGGAATTTCCAGAACCCGTAGCCGATGGCGGCCAGGGTGCCCAGCATCACCACCGACGCCACCACGTGCAGGCCGGTATCGAAGCCGGTGTCCACAAACGGCATGTTCATCAGACTCATAGTGACTCCTCAGAGGAAAAAGGGAGGGGAAGGGTAGAGAGCGGGGCGGGACGAAACAATGCCGCTGGATAGATTGAATCGTTTTGGGCAAGAATGTGATGTCTTTGGACGTTAATCCGGGGTGAATATCGAGTCATGAAAAAGATGGAACTGGCCTTTGCCCGCACCATGATGCTGCTGCCGCTGCTGGAGGGGGCGGAGCGGGCCTTCGGCATTACCCCGGCACAGCTTGGGATCCCCGACGCCCTGCTGGCGGAGCCCATGAGTCTGGTGCCCCTGCCGGACGTCAACGCCTGGTATCTGGCGCTGGAGCGGCTCAGTGGCGATCCCTGTTTCGTGGTGCGCGCCCTGGAGGGAGTCTCCCTGGCCCAGATCGGGCCCCTGGCGGAGTGGTTTGTCGCCGCCCCGGACTTGGCCACCACCCTGCGCCGCATCAACTACAGCAGCAGCGCCCTGCAATCGGGGCTGTCCGCCTACGGGGCTCAGTCCGGCAACATCATCAAGTGGTGCTTCGACAACAGTCAGGCCCAGGGTGCGGCCAAGTTCCACGACGGTTGTCGCAAGGCGTTGCTGGTCAAGATGGTGCTGGCCCACTACCCGGAGGTGAGCGATAAGGTGCTGCGTCTGCGCCTGCCCGGCCCCACCCGACCGGTGGCGGCCCTGGAGCGGGCCTTTGGTTGCGAGGTGGAAACCGGCGCCCCCCAGACGGAGATCTGGTTGCCCATGAAACTGCTGGCCCGGACCCGGCGCAGCCAGGCTTTGCCCCACGCCAGCGCCGAGCTGCCCCTGGATAAGATCCTCAACCTGCCGGCCCACACCGACGTGCCCAAGGCGTTCTACGAGCTGGTCAACTACAGCCGCCACTACGGCTACCCCAGCCTGGATTTCATCGCCCAGCGCTACGAGCTCTCCCGTCAGCAGCTGCAGCGCCGTCTGCACCGCTTCGGCTGGAGTTTCTCCGCCATCGTCGGCTATGTGCTGTTCAACCAGGCCACCGAGTATCTGCTGGCGGGCCGTTCGGTGGCGGACACCGCGGCATTGCTGGGTTACAGCAATGTCCAGAGTTTCAGCAAGGCCTTCGTCCGCCACCGGGGACTGACGCCGACTCAGTACCAAACCGCCACATTAGGGGATCAAAAAAGCCCGCACTAGGCGGGCTTTTTGACGAGTGGGAAGACTCAGTGGTGGCCTTTTCCGCCACAGCAGTCGTCGCCTTTGGCGCAGTCGCCGGAGCCACCGCAGCACTCGTGGTCGTCGTGGTCGTGACCGCAGCCACCGGCGGCGTGCACATGGCCGTGGGCCAGCTCTTCGGCGGTGGCTTCACGCACTTCAACCACCTCGACATCGAAGTGCAGGGTCTGGCCGGCCATGGGGTGGTTACCGTCCACCACCACCACGTCGTCCTTCACCTCGGTGACCACCACCGGGCGGGGACCCTGGTCGGTTTCTGCCATAAAGCGCATGCCCGGGGCGATGTCGTCCACGCCCTGGAAGGCCGCCAGGGGCACCTCCTGCTTGAGGGCCTCCACGTATTCGCCGTAGGCCGCTTCCGGGGCCACGGTGGCACTCAGGGCGTCACCGGCCTGCTTGCCCGCCAGTTCACTTTCCAGGCCGGGGATCAGGTTGTTGGCCCCGTGCAGGTACTGCATCGGCTCCGCGCCGAAGGATTCTTCTACCAGTTGCCCCTGGCTGTCTTTCAGACGGTAGTGCAGGGTAACCACGGTGTTGGCGTCGATCTTCATTCGACCTCCTGAGTGCTAGAAAACGCGCATCATACGGGATCCGAACCCGGGTCGCCATGATCCGCCGCCGGTTCTGGGCTCAGGGCCGCAAACGGCAGCCGCGGCGGTAGGGGTAGAGGTCGGGAAACTGCCCCGCCTGGATCCCCTCCTTGAGCCCCTGCCAGTACTCCTGGGTCAGCAGGTCCCGGTGCACCGCGAGGAAGGCTTTGCGCACCGGGGCCCGGCTGAGCAGGAAGCGGCCGAACTCCTCGGGAAAGACGTCCATGGGCCCCACCGAGTACCAGGGCTCCGCCGCCCACTCGTCCTCCGGGTAGCGCGGGGCGGGGATCTTGCGGAAGTTGCACTCGGTCATGTAGCTGATCTCGTCGTAGTCGTAGAACACCACACGGCCGTGGCGGGTAACGCCGAAATTCTTGAACAGCATGTCGCCGGGGAAGATGTTGGCGGCGGCCAGCTGCTTGATGGCCCGGCCGTAATCCTCGATGGCGGCGGTCAGGGCGCTCTCGTCGGCGTCGTCCAGGTAGAGGTTTAGGGGGGTCATGCGCCGCTCAACGTAGAGGTGCTTGATGATCACCTGGTTGTCGGTCAGTTCCACCTCGGAGGGGGCGTCGGCCTGCAGTTCCGCGATCAGCGCCTCGCTGAAGCGGTGGCGGGGAAAGACGAAATTGCTGTAGGCGTGGGTGTCCGCCATCCGGCCTACCCGGTCGTGCTGTTTCACCAGCTCGTACTTGGCCTTCACCTGGGCCTTGTTGCTGTCCTTGGGCGGGGTGAACTCGTCCTTGATCACCTTGAACACGATGTCCAGGGAGGGGAGGGTGAACACCGTCATCACCATCCCCTTGATCCCCGGGGCCGCAACAAACTGGTCCCGGCTCTGGTTGAGGTGGTGGAGGAAGGCCCGGTAGAACTCCGTCTTGCCGTGCTTCTGCAGGCCGATGGCGCTGTACAGCTCGGCCCAGGTCTTGTTGGGCAGCAGGGTCTTGAGGTAGCGCACCAGGGCCCCGGGGGTCTGGGTGGTCACCATAAAGTAGGCGCGGGTGAAGCTGAAGACGATGGAGAGGTCGTCCTCGTCGGTGAGCACCGCATCGATGTGCAGGCCCGCCTCGCCGTGGCGGATGGGCAGCATCAGCGGGCGGGCGCCCTCGGGCCCCAACAGACGCCCCACCAGGTAGGCCCCCTTGTTGCGGTAAAACACGCTGTCCAGCAGCTCCAGTCGAGTCAGCTGATGGGCCTCCACCAGGGGGGCCAGGCGCTGCCACACCAGGGCCAGATCGGCGTCCAGATCGGAGAAGGGGCGGCCGAAGCGCTTGGGCTGGATCAGCCCCTTGAGGGCGGCAATGGGATCCGGGGCTAGGTCCACGCTCTGGCTCAGCCGCTCCGGACGAAAGGGGGCCCGGACGGTGTTGCCGGCGTGGATGTAGAGGTGCTGGTTGTCCAGACCGCGATGGCGGAACAGGCGGGAGAACACCGAGTTGAAGAAGGTTTCGCACAGCTCCGCCTGCGGGTGGCCCAGCAGCAATCGGCTGTAGGCCTGTTTGGTGTGGCGCCACAGCTCGGTGGAGATCACCGGTTTGTCCAGCAGCTGGATCAGCTCCCGAGTGGTTTCGTTGACCCGCTCGCTGTAGAAGCGGATCCGCTCCTTCTGCGCCTCCTGCACCGCCGCCCAGTCGGCTCGGGCAAAGCGGTCCCGGGCCGCCACCGTGGTGCGGGTAAAGAGCCGGTAGTGTTTGTCGAACCCGGCCAGGATGCGATAGGCCAGCTGGGTGGGTAAGCGCCCTTCCATGGCAACCTCCGATGCGCCACGTTAAAGCCCTAACCTAAACCGATGGCATTGGCTTCACAATGGGAACAGGCTACCCTTGCCCGTCGTTTCGACCGTAGAACAAGGCTGTGGAGGCAAGATGGCCGAGGTGATCTTTATCCTGGTGGCACCCGCCCGGGGAGAAAACGTCGGGGCGGCGGCCCGGGCGATGAAAACCATGGGCTTTGAGCGCCTGAGGGTGGTGGGCTCCGAGGCCCACAAGAGCGAACAGGCCAGCTGGGTGGCCCACGGCTCCCAGGGGATCCTGGAGCAGGCCGAAGCCTTCAACACCCTGGCCGAGGCCTTGTCGGACGTGGACCTCTCCCTGGCCACCACCGCCCGGCGCCGGGGCGACAAGCGGCGGCTGCACACCCCGGCCGAAGCGGCGCGCCAGGTGGAAACCCTGGCCGGCAGTCTGGCGCGGGTGGCCCTGGTGTTCGGCTGCGAGGAGTCCGGGCTCTCCAACGAGGATCTGGCCCTAGTGGATCTGCTCACCACCATCCCCCTGGTCAACCCCTACCCCTCCTTGAACCTGGGCCAGGCGATCATGCTCTACGCCTACGAGTTCTCCCAGGCCCGCCTGGAGGGCGAGACGACGGCGGACGCGGGCCAGTTTGTGGCCCTCAAGCAGCGTAGCCAGGCCCTGCTGGACCGCCTGGGGGTGGACGAGGCGGAGCCGTTGCGACGCTGGTGCGCCGACAGCCTGGGCACCCTGTCCCAGCGGGATGTGGCGATGCTGCACCTGCTTATCGGGGACATTGAGAAACGCATCACCAAATAGCCGTTGACATTTCGCTGCCCCTGGGCGAGTGTAAAAAAACTACAGAATGCAGGAGTTGCTCGTGCAACAGCTATTAGGCTTCGGCCTAACCCGTCAGACCATTACCACCACCGAAAGGTTGGGGGCGGGCTGACAGCACCCTGGATTCACACCAAATCCAAAAACAACAAGCCCGCTCCTACCGAGCGGGCTTGTTGCATTTTAGACGGTTCGCATGGCAGTTGAGGGATAGGGAGTTCGAGATGAAAGTGATGAAGTTTGGCGGTTCTTCCCTGGCCAGCGGGGCCCGCCTGACCGAGGTGGCGGCCCTGGCACTGGCCGAGGCACAGGTGTACGGCGTCATGCTGGTGGTCTCCGCCCCGGGTGGGGTGACCAACCTGCTGGAGGCGGCGGCTCTGGACGCCGTGGCCGGCGCCGACGAGCGCCAGCAGGCGGATCTGGCGGCGCTGGACGAGCGGGTCGCGGCCCTGCTGGTGGAGCTGGCGCCGGCCCTCGGCGACGATGCCCAGGCCAACCTGGCCGCCCTGTGGCAGGCGGAGCGGCAACGGCTGCAGCGCCGGCTGGATGGGGTGGCCCTGTTGGGGCGCTGCCCCGACGAGGTGATGGCCGAGGTGCTGGTGACCGGTGAGCGGCTGTCGGTGGCGGCCTTGAAAGCGTTGCTGGCGGAGCAAGGGGTGGACGCCGGGCTGCTGGACCCGCGCACCCATCTGCTGGCGGAAGGGGAGCCCCTGGCCGCCCAGGTGTGCATCGAACCGAGCCGGGCGCGGCTGGCCCAGCTGGACCTGGGGGCCCACCGGGTCTGGCTGATGCCCGGCTTCACCGCCGCCAACGCCCAGGGGGAGACCGTCACCCTGGGGCGCAACGGCTCCGACTACTCCGCCGCGGTGCTGGCCGCCTGCCTGCACGCGGACCAGTGCGAGATCTGGACCGACGTGGACGGGGTCTACAACGTGGATCCCCGCCTGATCCCCGAGGCGCAACTGCTGGAGAGCCTGAGTTACCAGGAGGCGATGGAGCTCTCCTACTTCGGCGCCAAGGTGCTGCACCCACGCACCATCGCCCCCATCGCCCAGCATCAGATCCCCTGTCGCATCCGCAACACCCTGAACCCTTCCGCCCCGGGCACCCTTATTCACGCCCGCACTACCGCCTCCCGCTCTTTGGTCAAGGCGATCAGCCACCTGGAAGCCCAGACCATGGTCAGCGTCTCCGGCCCCGGCATGAAGGGGATGGTGGGCATGGCCTCCCGGGTGTTCGACGCCATGGCCCGGGCCAAGATCTCCATCGCCCTCATCACCCAGAGCTCCTCCGAGTACAGCATCTCCTTCTGCATCGACTCGGCGCTGGCGGGCACCGCCCACCAGGCCCTGGAGGCGGAGTTCGAACTGGAGCTCAAGCAGGACCTGCTGGAGCCGGTGGAGATGCGCCACGGCCTGGCCATCGTCTCCCTGATCGGCGATGGCATGCGCACCCGCAAAGGGGTGGCGGCCCGCTTCTTCCGCTCCTTGGCCCAGGCCAACCTGTCGGTGGTTGCCATCGCCCAGGGCAGCTCCGAGCGGGCGATCTCGGCGGTGGTGGATCAGGCCCATGCGGCCTCGGCCCTGCGCCTGTGTCACCAGAACTTCTTCGACAGCCGCCACTACATCGACGTGGTGCTGGTGGGGGCCGGCAACGTCGGCGGCGAGCTGGTACGCCAGATCCAGGCCCAGCAGAGCGCCCTGTCGGAACACAACATCGCCATCCGCCTGTGCGGCGTGGCCAACTCCCGACAGATGCGGCTGTGTGCCTCTGGGCTGGCGCTGAGCCAGTGGCGGGACGATCTGCAGCAGCTGGGGGAGGCGCTGGACCTGGAGCGCCTGCTGGCCTTTGCCGAGGATGCCCGGCTGGTCAACCCGGTGCTGGTGGACTGCACCGCCGAGCAGAGCCTGGCGGACCACTACCTGGCGGCCCTCAACGCCGGCTGGCACGTGGTGACCCCCAACAAGAAGGCCAACACCGGCGACTGGGCCTACTACCAGGCCCTGCGCCAGGCGGCGCGGGACAACCGCCGCCAGTTCCTGTACGAGACCAACGTCGGGGCCGGTCTGCCGGTGATCGACAATCTGCAGGGCCTGCTGCGGGCCGGCGACACCCTGGTGCGTTTCGAGGGGATCCTCTCCGGCTCCCTCTCCTACATCTTTGGCCTGCTGGAGCAAGGGGACAGCCTGAGCGAAGCCACCCTCAAGGCCAAGGCCAAGGGCTTCACAGAGCCGGACCCCCGGGACGATCTCTCCGGTATGGACGTGGCGCGCAAGGTGTTGATCCTGGCCCGTGAGGCGGGGATGGCGCTGGAGCTGGCGGACATCGAGGTGCAGAGCGTGTTGCCGGCGGAATTTGACGCCAGTGGCGACATCGAGGCCTTCCTCGCCCGCCTGCCCGAGGCGGACAAGGCCATCGCCCAGCGGGTCCAGGCCGCCGCCGAGCGCGGTGAGGTGCTGCGTTACGTTGGCAGCATCGATGAGCAGGGCCGCTGCCGGGTCAGCCTGGAGGCGGTGGGGTCGAGCCACCCGCTGTACAGCATCAAGGGCGGGGAAAACGCCTTGGCGTTCTACAGCCGCTATTACCAGCCGTTGCCCTTTGTGCTGCGCGGCTACGGGGCCGGCACCGAGGTGACCGCCGCCGGCGTTTTTGCCGATGTGCTGCGCACCCAGTCCTGGCAGAAGGAGGCCTGATATGGCGGTAACCGTGTACGCCCCGGCCTCCATGGGCAACGTGTCGGTGGGCTTCGATCTGCTGGGGGCCGCCCTGGCGCCGGTGGACGGCAGCCTGCTGGGGGACAGAGTCAGCGTGGCCGAGGGGGGATCGGGACTGACGCTGTGCTGCACCGGCCCCTACGTGGATGTATTGCCGGCGGATCCCAAGGCCAACATCGTGCGCCGCTGCGCCGAGGTGTTCCTCGAGCGTTGTCACCTGTCGGTGCCCGAGCTGACCCTGACCCTGGAGAAGAACCTGCCCATCGGCAGTGGCCTGGGCAGCAGCGCCAGCTCGGTAGTGGCGGCCCTGGCGGCCCTCAATGCCTATTTTGATTCGCCCCTGGCGCCGTCGGCGCTGCTGCACCTGATGGGGGAGCTGGAGGGGGAGATCTCCGGCAGCGTCCACTACGACAACGTGGCCCCCAGCTACCTGGGCGGTTTGCAGCTGATGCTGCCGGAGCGGGCCCAGCCGCTGCCGGGCTTTGCCCACTGGCACTACGTGGTGGCTTACCCGGGGATCACCCTCTCCACCGCCAAGATGCGGGCGCTGCTGCCCAAGCAGGTGCCCATGGCCACGGCACTGCGTTACGGCCAGCACCTGGCGGCCTTCGTCGACGCCTGCCACCGCCAGGACGAAGCTACGGCGCTGGCGATGCTCAAGGATGTGATGGCCGAGCCCCACCGGGCGGCCCACATCCCCGGTTACCAGGCGGCCCGGGGCCACTTGCTGGAGCTGGGCTGCGCGGCGGTGGGGATCTCCGGCTCCGGCCCCACCCTGTTTGCGGTGGCCCTGGACGCGGCCCAGGCCGAGGCCGCGGCGGCGTACTTGCGACGCCACTATGTCATGAACGAGCGGGGGCTGGTGCGGGTCTGTACCCTGGCACCCCGCGGATGCCAATTATGGGAAGAGGACCTCATCCATGGAGCTGTATAACCTCAAACACCCCGCCGAGCGGGTCAACTTCGCCGAGGCGGTCCGCCGGGGTCTGGGACAGGATCAGGGGCTCTTCTTCCCCACCGAGATCCCCCGCCTGAACCTGGATGACGCCTTCTGGCAGGGGGATTTTGTCCATCGGGCCCAGCGGGTGCTGGGGGCCTGGCTCAATGACGAGTTGGGGGAGGAGACGGTCAACGCCCTGGTGCGGGACGCGTTCAACTTTCCTCTGCCTCTGGTGCCGGTTGAGGCCAACCAGCACTGCCTGGAGCTGTTTCACGGTCCCACCCTGGCGTTCAAGGACTTCGGCGCCCGCTTTTTGGCCCGCACCCTGAGCCTGGTGGCCCAGGACGCCCCCATGACCATACTGACCGCCACCTCCGGCGACACCGGCGCGGCGGTGGCGGACGCCTTCTACGGCCTGCCCAACATCCAGGTGGTGGTGCTCTACCCGGACGGCGGGATCAGTGAACTGCAGGAGAAGCTGTTCTGCACATTGGGGGGCAATGTGCACACCCTCAAGGTGAGCGGCAGCTTCGACGATTGCCAGGGGATGGTCAAAGCGGCGTTCTCCGATGCGCCCCTAAAGGCCCAATTCGGGCTGACCTCCGCCAACTCCATCAACATCGCCCGGCTGCTGGCCCAGACCGTCTACTACTTTGAGGCCCTGGCCCAGCTGCCCGCGGAGCAGCGCCAGCAGGCGGTGTTCGCCGTGCCCTCGGGCAACTTCGGCAACCTCACCGCGGGGCTGCTGGCCAAGGCGATGGGGGCCCCCATCCGGCGCTTTGTGGCCGCCACCAACAGCAACGACACCGTGCCGCGCTACCTGAAAAGCGGCCAGTGGCAGCCGGGACCGGTGCACGCCACCCTCTCCAACGCCATGGACGTGACCAGCCCCAACAACTGGCCCCGGGTGGAGGCGCTGTTCGCTCATGAAGGCTGGCCCTTGGCCGAGTTGGCCGGCGAGCGGGTGTCGGAGGCCGAGACCCAGGCCCGCCTTAAGGCGATGCACCAGGTGGGGTACCTGAGTGAGCCTCACGCGGCGGTGGCCAGCGAGGCCCTAGTGCGGCAACTGGAGCCCGGTGAGGTGGGGGTGTTTCTCGGCACCGCCCACCCGGCCAAGTTCCAGGGGGCGGTGGAGGCCGTATTAACGCTGACGCTGCCCCTGCCGCCGGCGCTGGCGGCGGTGCAGGAGAAGGCGGTGCTGAGCGAGGCGCTGCCGGCCGAGGCCGAGGCCCTGAAGGCGATGCTGCGCGCCCGCTTGTAGTTCAGTCCCGCTGCTGGGCGTAGAGCCAGCGGATCTCCTCCGCCCAGCGGTCGGCGTCGATGGTCTCCAGCACCATGGGGATCCCTTCGGTGGCGGGGTGGTTCATCAAAAAGCGGAACACCTCGGTGCCCAGCTCGCCCTGGTCCAGGCTGTGGTGGCGATCCACCCGGCTGCCCAGGGCGGACTTGGAGCCGTTCAGGTGCATCCCCTGCAGGTAAGCCAGCCCCACTACGGAGTCGAACTGGGCGAAGGTGGCCTGGCAGGCCGCTTCGGTGCGCAGATCGTAGCCGGCGGCGAAGGTGTGGCAGGTGTCCAGGCAGACACCCACTCGGCTTTTGTCCTCCACCCGGTGGATGATCTCCGCCAGCTGCTCGAAGCGGTGGCCCAGGTTGCTGCCCTGGCCGGCGGTGTTCTCGATCACCGCCATCACCCCCTGGGTCTGGTCCAGCGCCAGGTTGATGGACTCGGCGATGGTGCGCAGGCACTGGGTTTCGCTGATCTGGCGCAGATGGCTGCCGGGGTGGAAGTTGAGCCGGTTGAGGCCCAGTTGGGCGCAGCGCTGCATCTCATCGATAAAGGCCTCGCGGGAGCGCAGCAGGGCATCGGGGTCCGGGTGGCCCAGGTTGATGAGGTAGCTGTCGTGGGGCAGCACCTGGTCCGGGCCGTAATCGTGGGCCTCGCAGGCGGCCCGGAAACGGTCGATGTTCTGGGTGGTCAGCGGCTTGGCCTGCCAGCGACGCTGGTTCTTGGTGAACAGGGCAAAGGCGCGGGCGCCGATGGCCGCGGCGTTGGCCGGGGCATTCTCGACGCCGCCGCTGGCGCTGACGTGGGCTCCGATGTATCGCATGGGCTCTCCTTGGGGGTCGGAGCGGGATGGTATGGCCTGGGGGCCAGCGGCGCAAGCTTGCTGACGGAGTCAGCCCTTGGGTATGCTGAACCTTCCGATTTTTCAGGGAGTTTCCCGTGCAGATCCAGAACCAGTGGCAGCACCACCTCGGGCCGGTCAAGGCCGAGTCCTACTTTCAGCAGATGATGGGGCAGATCGCCCAGTGGCGGGCCGAGGGGCAGGTGATCTACCCCCCGGCGGACCAGGTGTTCGAGGCGTTCAAGCGGACCGACTTCGATCAGGTCAAGGTGGTGATCCTGGGTCAGGATCCCTACCACGGCCCCAACCAGGCGCACGGCCTCTGCTTCTCGGTGCAGCCCGGGGTGCGGGTGCCCCCTTCGCTGGTCAACATCTACAAGGAGCTGGCCAGCGACATCCCCGGCTTTGTCATCCCGGATCATGGCTACCTGGCCCACTGGGCGGATCAGGGGGTGTTGCTGCTCAACACCGTGCTGACGGTCAACGCCGGCCAGGCGCACTCCCACGCCACCCTGGGCTGGGAGACCTTCACCGACACCGTAATCGAGCGGCTCAACGCCGAGCGTGACGGGCTGGTGTTCCTGCTGTGGGGCAGCCACGCTCAGAAGAAGGGCCGCCACATCGATACTGAGCGTCACCTGGTGCTCAAGGCGCCGCACCCCTCACCCCTGTCGGCCCACCGGGGCTTTCTCGGCTGCCGCCATTTCTCCCAGGCCAACGCGCGACTGGCGGAGCTGGGTCTTGCGCCCATCGATTGGCAACCGCGACGGCCGTCCGGCTCTTGATCTGGCGCAAGGACCCCGGCAGGGAATTCGCACACTGTAGTGGGGTTAGCTAAGATCAAAGCTTATTAGACAAAAACTTAGGAGGGGTGATGCTTGCCAGGATCCATACTGATCATGCCCACATTTCGACCCTGCTGTCGGTGCTCTCCGGCAAGGTCCAGCGGCTGAAGGACGGCCAGGAGGTCAATCTGACCCTGGTGCGGGACGTGGTGGACTATCTGCAGCGTTACGCCGATCACAGCCATCACCCCATGGAGGACATCCTCTACCAGTACTACCTGGACAAGGTGGGGGACACCAGCCAGGGCGAGGTCCACAAGCTGGCCCAGGAGCACCACAAGTTGCAGCAGGCCACGGACCAGCTGTTCGACACCCTGACGATGATCCTGAACGACGCCGTGGTGCCCCGGGAGCGGTTGATTGCCGACATCGAGGCGTTCGTGGTGATGCAGCGCACCCACCTGGAGCAGGAGGAGCTGCGGGTCTTGCCGCTGCTGGAGCGCAGTCTGGACGAGAAGGACTGGGAGCAGATCCATCGGCTGGTGGCCAGCAAGCTGGTGGATGATCCCCTTTTTGGCGAGACCGGGGATCGGGAGTTTGAGGACCTTCGAACCTATCTTATGGACGCAGAGTCCGGCCAGTAGAACAATCAAAAACGCCCCGCAGTGCGGGGCGTTTTTCATGAATCGGTATCAGAACTCCAAAAGCCCGTCGTCCAGACCGGTGCAGAAGTCGATGTCTTCGAGCTCCTTACGCAGTCTCTGACGCTCTTTCAGGGCTTCAATCTCGCGCCACTTGCGCTTCTTGCTGCCCCGAGAGCGGGTCGGCTTCTCTACCACACTTCCTTCCGGTGAGCCGTAATCCAGTCGTTCCATAACACTCCCCCTGAGCTTTCTTTTTGTTCAACACCGATATATCACAGTCGAAAAACAGTGTGCAACACCGGTGTTGCAAAGTTGTTGCAAGCCTGGGGGCGGGATCCTCTAGTCAATCTGGCCCTGACGGAACAATCTAATCAGGCCGGCGGTGGAGGCGTCCTGGTCCAGTTTGGGCTGTTCGGCTTCCAGCTCGGCCAGTACCGCGTTGCCCAATACCTTGCCCAGTTCGACTCCCCACTGATCGAAGGAGTTGATCCCCCAGACCGCGCCCTGCACAAAGGTGCGGTGCTCGTAGAGGGCCACCAGGGCGCCCAGGGTCTCGGGGGTCAGTTTGTCCATCAGCAGGGTGTTGCTGGGCTTGTTGCCGGGCATCACCTTATGGCGGGCCAGGGCGGTGATCTCATCATCGCTCAGCCCTTTGCCGGCCAGCTCCGCTTCGGCTTCCGCCTGGGTCTTGCCCAGCATCAGGGCCTGGGTCTGCGCCAGGCAGTTGGAGGCCAGCATGGCGTGGTGGCGGCCCAGTGGGTTGTGGCTTTGCAGCGGCAGGATGAAGTCGGCGGGGATCACGCCGCTGCCCTGGTGCAGCAGCTGGTGGTAGGCGTGCTGGCCGTTGGTGCCTTCGCCGCCCCAGATCACCGGTCCGGTGGCGCAGGCCATGGGCTGGCCGGCCTTATCCACCCCTTTGCCGTTGCTCTCCATGTCCAGCTGCTGGACGTAGGCGGGCAGGCCGCGCAGGTAGTGGTCGTAGGTGAGGATCACCTGACTGCCGCTGTCGAAGAAGTTGGTGTACCACAGGGAGAGCAGGCCCATCAGGGCGGGCATGTTCTGCTCCAGCGGGGCGGTGCGGAAATGGGTGTCCATCGCCTCGGCGCCGGCCAGCAGGGCCTCAAAGTGGTCGAAGCCCACCAGCAGTGCGATGGGCAGGCCGATGGCGGACCACAGGGAGTAGCGGCCCCCCACCCAGTCCCACATGGGGTAGACGTTCTCGGCCTTGATGCCAAACGCCTCGGCGGCGGGCACGTTGGCGCTGACCGCCACGAAGTGCTGGCCGATGGCAGACTCGGGAGCGCCGCTGTCCAGGAACCAGGCCCGGGCACTCTCGGTGTTGGTGAGGGTCTCCTGGGTGGTGAAGGACTTGGAGGACATCAGCACCAGGGTGCGCTTGGGATCCAGCTTCTTCAGCTTCTCCGCCAGGGCGGTGCCGTCGATGTTGGCCACGAAGTGGCAGCGCAGATCCGCCCGCCAGTAGGGGCGCAGCGCCTCGCTCATGATCTTGGGCCCCAGGAAGGAGCCTCCGATGCCGATGCTCACCACGTCGGTAAAGCGCTCGCCGGTGTAGCCGGTGAGCTGGCCCTGGTGCACGCGCTCGACAAAAGTCTTCATCCGTTTCAGGGTGGCGCGCACCTCGGCGGCGGCGTCCTCGCCCTGGGCGGAGATGGCATCGTTACCGCGGTAGCGCAGCGCCGTGTGCAGTACCGGCCGCCCTTCGGTGTTGTTGATCACCTCGCCGGCGAACATGGCATCCCGCAGCGCCTCCACCCCGGTCTCCCGGGCCAACTGGCACAGCAGGGCGACGGTGTCGTCGGTGAGGCGGTTTTTGGAGTAGTCCAGGTAGAGGCCGGCGGCCTTGAGGGCGAAGCGCTCGGCGCGCTTGGGGTCCTGGGCAAAGAGGTCGCGCAGGTGGGTGGCTTGGATGGCGTCGCGGTGCTGCGACAAAGCCTGCCAGGCGGGCAGGGCGGTCAGTGCACTCATAGTCGGGTCCCTGAGTCGGCCCGGGCCAGGGCGGCCCGGGCGGTTTCCATAAGGTTAGGCGCTCAGTCGCGCGCGCAGCATGGTTTCGAGCTTGTCCTGATCGATGGCGAAGTTGCGGATCCCCTCCGCCAGCTTCTCTACCGCCATGGCGTCCTGGTTGAGCTCCCAGCGGAACTGGGCTTCGCTCAGCGGTGCCGGGCGGGACTGCACCTCACCGGTGTAGCTCAGCTCGCGGGTGACGCTGACGGCGCTGTTCTCCAGCTCCTCCAGCAGCGCCGGGCTGATGGTCAGGCGATCGCAGCCCGCCAGGGCCAGGATCTCCCCGGTGTTGCGGAAGCTGGCGCCCATCACCACGGTGCTGTAGCCGTGGCGCTTGTAGTAGTCGTAGATCTGGGCGACGGACTGCACGCCCGGATCGTCCTTACCCTCGTAGGTTTCGCCGGTCTTGGCCTTGTACCAGTCGAGGATCCGACCGACGAAGGGGGAGATCAGGTAGACCCCGGCTTCGGCGCAGGCCCGGGCCTGGGCAAAGCTGAACAGCAGGGTCAGGTTGCAGTTGATCCCCTCCTGCTCCAGCTGCTCGGCGGCGCGGATCCCCTCCCAGGTGGAGGCCAGCTTGATCAGGATGCGATCCGGACCGATCCCCGCTTCCTGGTAGAGGCGCATCAGCTTGCGCGCCTTGGCCACCGAGCCCTGGGCATCAAAGGAGAGTCGGGCGTCCACTTCGGTGGAGATGCGCCCGGGGACGATCTTGAGGATCTCCAGGCCGATGTTCACCGCCAGTTTGTCGGCGGCGTCCTCGAGCTGCTGCTCGGCGTCGTCGCTCTGCCCCTTGGCGTAGGCGATGGCGTCGGCGATCAGCGCGTCGTAGTCCGGGATCTGGGCGGCTTTGAGGATCAGCGACGGATTGGTGGTCGCGTCTTCGGGCTGGTAACGGCGGATGGCGTCGATGTCGCCGGTGTCCGCGACGATGGTGGTCAGAGCTTTAAGCTGAGAGAGTGCAGTTGCCATGGTGAAGATTCCATTGTTCGGGCAAAACCGAGAAGTCCGATAAGCAAGGCTCCCCATTAAAGGCGATTTTTCACCAGAATCCAACCGAAAGTGTAATTTAATTACATCTCCAAACCGGCTGTCCCGGGGCCTGTGGCGGGCTCCTGTGAGAATGTGGTGATAAATACGTCACTAACGGATCAAAACTGATGAATGCGCTTCGTCGTGGTCCCGCTCACAGCGGGCTTCCCACCAAGCCTAGTCGGCAAACGCCAGTGCCGTAAGGGCAAAGTGGGAGCGGGATCCCGGCGCAACATCCTGCGGTATGCAAACGGTTGTGAAAAGGTATTGCAACTGTATGCGCGGTGTTATGGTAATGCTTCGCTGTGATCGGGATCACGCGTGGTCGCAAAATCTTTGTGCTAATGTGCCCGACCGATACCAGCGTAGCGAACGTGATTTAACCGTCGCTAACTAGAACAAAATTGCACAATCTCGCTGGGAACAGGCCAGGAAAGGCCGTGTTTCAGGTAATGGAAGTTGAAGTAGCCAACCACCGCATCGCCCGGCTTTCGGGTCGGCCGACGGTGAACGCAAGAAGAACTCAAGTATGTTTGAATCGCTAATCGGCGGCGTCGAGTCCGCAATCAACGCCGCGAACGGTCTGCTTTGGGGCAGCCTGCTTATCTATGTCCTGGTGGCAGCGGGTGTGCTCTTTACCCTGCGCCTGGGCTTCATCCAGTTCCGTCTGTTCGGCCACGGCGTCAAGCTGGTCAAAGAGGGTCGCAACAAGACCGACGGCATCTCCTCCTTCCAGGTGTTCTGCACCTCCATGGCCGCCCGAGTCGGCACCGGTAACATGGCCGGTGTGGCCGTGGCCATCACCGTGGGTGGTGCCGGCGCCATCTTCTGGATGTGGCTGATCGCCCTGCTGGGTATGGCCACCGCCTTTATTGAATCCACCCTGGCCCAGGTCTACAAGGTCAAGGACAGCGACGGTCAGTACCGTGGCGGTCCGGCCTACTACATGGAGCAGGGCCTGGGTAAGCGCTGGATGGGCAGCCTGTTCTCCGTGCTGCTGATCATCGCCTTCGGCTTTGCCTTTAACTCCGTACAGGCCAACACCATCACCGACGCCGTGGGCAACGCCTTCGGCATCAACAAAGCGGTGCTGGGCGTGATCATCGTGGCGGCCACCGCCTACATCATCATGGGCGGCCTGAAGAAGGTGGCCAAGGCCTCCGAGCTCATCGTACCGGTCATGGCCGTGGCCTACCTGGGCATCGCCGTGGTGGTGCTGCTGATGAACCTCTCCGAAGTGCCGGCCGCCCTGGCCCTGATCTTCAAGAGCGCCTTCGGTCTGCAGGAAGCCGCCGGTGGCGCCATGGGCGCCATCATGGCCGGTGTGGCCCGCGGCCTGTTCTCCAACGAAGCCGGTATGGGTTCCGCCGCCAACGTGGCCGCCTCCGCCACCCCGAACCCCAACCACCCCGCTTCCCAGGGTTTCGTTCAGATGATTGGTGTGTTCGTGGACACCCTGGTGATCTGCACCGCGTCCGCCGCCATCATCCTGCTGTCCGGCGTACTGAACAACCCGGGCGACGCCGCCGGCATCGGCCTGCTGCAGATGGCCCTGACCAACGAGCTGGGTGGCTGGGCTGCCTACTTCGTGGCCTTTGCCATCATCCTGTTCTGCTTCAGCTCCATCATCGCCAACTACAGCTACGCTGAGACCAATGTGATGTTCCTGAGCAAGAGCAAGAAGGTGCTGATGGTGTTCCGTCTGCTGGTGCTGGCCATGGTGATGGTCGGTTCCGTGGCGTCCCTGAGCATGGTGTGGAACTTTGCCGACGTTTCCATGGGCCTGATGGCGCTGGTGAACATCGCCGCCATCGTGATGCTCTCCAAGGTGGCCTACGCGGTGATCAAGGACTACGAGGTGCAGCTCAAGGCGGGCAAGGTGCCGGAGTTCGACGCCAACGCCATCCCGGCGCTGAAAGATCGCCTGGCCTGCGACACCTGGACCGGCGAGCGCGAGCCCACCCAGGGCCGCTAAGACTCGAACGAGGCAATCGAAAACCACGCCAATCGGCGTGGTTTTTTTGTGCCTGGCCCATTGTTATAGTGGCGGGCAACCACGAACCAGGCGGCAAAGGCCGCAGCAAGGAGCCCGTTATGCTGGCGGTGATCTCACCGGCGAAGAACCTCGATTTCGACACGCCGCCCCACGTCGATGCCCACACTCAGCCGCAGATGCTGGACCACGCCGAGCTGCTGATGGAGAGCTGCCGACGGCTGACCCCGGCGGATCTGGCTTCGCTCATGAAGCTGTCGGACAAGCTGGCGGGCCTGAACGCCGCGCGTTTTGCCCAGTGGCAGCCCCCCTTCACCCCGGACAACGCGAAGCCGGCGGTGCTGGCGTTCAACGGCGACGTCTACACCGGGCTGGAGGCCGGCACCCTGAGCGACGATCAACTGGCCTACGCCCAGCAGCATCTGCGGATCCTCTCCGGGCTCTACGGCCTGCTGCGGCCGCTGGATCTGATGCAGGCCTACCGCCTGGAGATGGGCACCAAGCTGGCCAACGCCCGGGGCAAAGACCTGTACGCCTTCTGGGACCACCACATCACCGAGGCCCTGAACGCGGCGCTGGCGGCCCAGGGGGACAGCGTGCTCATCAATCTGGCCTCCAACGAGTACTTCAAGGCGGTCAAGCCCAAGGCCCTGGAAGCGCGGGTGATCACCCCGGTGTTCAAGGACTGGAAAAACGGCCAGTACAAGATCATCAGCTTCTACGCCAAGAAGGCCCGGGGGTTGATGGCCCGCTACCTCATTGAGCAGCGCCCGACCCAGCCACAAGATCTCGAAGCGTTTGACTACGCCGGCTATCGCTTCAGTGCCGAGCAGTCCAATGCCGATACCATGGTGTTTTTGCGCGATGAGCCGGCCTGACCGGCACCGAATAAAAAGGCCCGCAATCGCGGGCCTTTTTTGTTGAGGTTCAGTTGGTGGTGGGGGGAATGGGCCGAAGCGTGCTGTCGGCGTTGGCCATCAGCCAGGCAAACAGGGTGTAGACCGCGGCACTTTGCCGGATCGCCTCGGGGTCAATCTTGTCCAGGGTGTCGTCCGGAGTGTGGTGGTAATCGAAGTAATCGGTGCCGTCCATATTGAGGCCCGCCACCGGTACCCCCAGCGGCGGCAACACGGAGACGTCCGGGCCGCCCCAGCTGTGGTTGTGACCCAGGGTGACCCCCAGGGGCGCCATCTGCGCCACCATCGCCTCGATGGCGGGGCGGGCGGCCTCATTCACCCGGCTGTCCAGGCGGTAGATGGGGCCGGCGCCGAAATCCGCTTCCGCGGCGATGTAGTGGTTGTCCAGATCCGCCTGATGGTGGTCCCGGTAGGCTTTTGCGCCGATAAGGCCGATCTCCTCGGCGGCATAGAGCACCACCCGAACGGTGCGCGCCGGGCGCTGTTCCAGGTCCAGGATGTGCTGGGCGGCGGCGGTGACGATCCCCACGCCGGCGCCGTCATCCAGTGCCCCGGTGCCCTCGTCCCAGGAGTCCAGGTGGGCGCCGATCACCACGATCTCCTCCGGCTGGCTGCGGCCGCGGATCTCACCGATGACGTTGTAGGAGGTGGTCTGCCCCTTGTCCATGGACGCCAGCTCCAGTTTGACCTGGATGTCGTCCTGGCGGGCCAGCATGCGGGTCAGCTGGTCGGCGTCCGGCGGCGAGATGGCCGCCGCCGGGATCTTGGCCACACCATCGACGTAGCGCATCACCCCGGTGTGGGCGAAGCGGTGACTGCTGGTACTGACGCTGCGCAGCAGCAGGCCAACGGCACCCTTCTGGGCCGCCGCCACGGCGCCCCGGCCGCGGGCCTTGACCACCGGGCCGTAGCCACGACCGTCCTTGAACCGCTCCATCTTGTGATCGATGAACGCCAGCTTGCCCTTCACCTGGGCTGGATCCGCCGCTTCCAGGTCCGCCAGGGTGTCGAAACGCACGATGCGGGCTTCGATGCCCCCCTCTGGCGTGGGCACCGAATTGCCCAGGGCGCTGATCACCAGCGGCTGGGGGAAGGGCAGGGTGACCTGAGCGTCGGCATAGCCGCGCTCCCAGTGGGGGACGGTGACCGGCTCCAGGCGCACGGCGTCGAATCCCATGGCCTCGAATCGGGCCTTGGCCCAGGCCACGGCCCGGGCGTCCCCCTCGGTGCCTGCCAGGCGGGGGCCCACTTCGGTGGTGAGGGACTCCACCACCTGCCAGGCGATGTCGCTTTGCAGGGCGTGGTCACGCAGTCGGTCGCTGTGATTGAGCGTGGCGTCGTCGAAAGGTTGAGCGTGGAGGCCCGCGGTCAGCAGACCGGCGCCCAGGGCCAGGGCTCGGAAGGAGTGCAGCATGGGGGTCCTTGTTGTTGTTATGTCGTCTCTGTGGAGGCGACAGGGTAACAAAAAGGTGACGGGCTGTCAGAGGGGCACAAAAAAACCGGCCGAAGCCGGTTTTCAATCTGGTATCGAAGCGCCAATTACAGGGCTTTGATTTGGGCAGCCAGGCGGCTCTTGTGACGAGCGGCCTTGTTCTTGTGGATCAGGCCTTTGGTGGCCATGCGATCCAGGATAGGCTGGGCAGCGTTGAACGCTTCAGTAGCGGCAGCTTTGTCGCCAGCGGCGATAGCAGCTACCACTTTCTTGGTGTAAGTGCGCATCATGGAACGACGGCTGGCGTTGTGTTGACGACGCTTCTCGGCCTGGATGGCGCGCTTCTTAGCAGACTTGATGTTAGCCAAGTGCAAACTCCTAAAAACGGTGCAGTCTGGATTCTCAGAAAGGTCGCGAATTTACTTTTTTTGCCCATCTTTGTCAACGACAATGTGCAAATAAGCGTCAGCGCAAAGGTGGACTCAGGACCATACTTGGCGTTCCACGACCCAACTGGTTTAAGATGGGCGCAAATTCTAGCAGCATTACCGCCCAGGCAACAGGGGCAGAATGCAATTTTTCCATATCCAGTGCGGGGGGCGGTTGAAGCGCCCCCCGTCGGTTTTGCGGGACAGCGAACTTGAGTAAGAAATTGGTGCGCTCCGGGATGGTGGTGAGCGCCATGACCCTGGTGTCACGGGTACTGGGACTGGTGCGGGATGTGGTGGTGGCCGGACTGATGGGGGCGGGGGCCGCGGCGGACGTCTTCTTCCTGGCCAACAAGATCCCCAACTTCCTGCGCCGACTCTTTGCCGAGGGCGCGTTCGCCCAGGCTTTTGTGCCGGTGCTCACCGAGTACCAGCAGCAGAAGAGCCAGAGCGAGGTGCAGGAACTGATCGCCAAGGTCAGCGGCACCCTGGGGGGGATCGTCACCCTGGTTACCCTGGTGGGGGTGATCGCCTCACCGGTGCTGGCGGCGCTGTTCGGCACCGGCTGGTTCGTGGCCTGGCTCGGCGGCGAGCCGGAGGGGGAGAAGTTCCTGCTGGCGGCGTTGATGCTGAAGATCACCTTCCCCTATCTGTGGTTCATCACCCTCACCGCCCTGGCCGGCGCCATCCTTAATACCCTGGGGCGCTTCGCGGTGGCGGCCTTTACCCCGGTGTTTCTCAACGTCGCCATCATCGGCTGTGCCCTCTGGCTGTCCCCCGAGCTTGAGCGGCCGGAGCTGGGCCTGGCCTGGGGGGTGTTCCTCGGTGGCCTGATCCAATTTCTGTTTCAGATCCCCTTCTTGCTGCGCGCCAACATGCTGGTGCGCCCCCAGTGGGGCTGGCACCACCCGGGGGTGAAGAAGATCCGCACCCTGATGATCCCGGCGATGTTCGGGGTCTCGGTCAGCCAGATCAACCTGCTGTTCGACACCCTGATCGCCAGTTTCCTGATGACCGGTTCCATCAGCTGGCTCTACTACTCGGATCGCCTGCTGGAGTTTCCCCTGGGGTTGTTCGGCATCGCCATCGCCACGGTGATCCTGCCGGCCCTGTCCAAGGACAAGGCCAATGACGATCCGACTCAGTTCGGCCGCACCCTCGACTGGGGCGTCCGCTCGGTGCTGCTGGTGGGGATCCCGGCGATGCTGGGGTTGATGGTGCTGGCCCAGCCGATGCTGATGGTGCTCTTTATGCGGGGGGAGTTCTCTGTGGCGGACAGCCAGATGGCGGCGGTCAGTCTGCTGGCCTACGCCTCGGGGCTGCTCAGCTTTATGCTGGTCAAGGTGCTGGCCCCCGGTTACTACGCCCGCCAGGACACCAAGACCCCGGTGCGCTATGGCATCATCGCCATGGTGGCCAACATGGGCTTTAACCTGGCCCTGGCGATCCCCTTCGGCTACGTCGGCCTGGCCCTGGCCACCTCCGCCTCCGCTACTTTGAACGCGGCGCTGCTCTACCGGGGCCTGCGCCGCCAGGGGGTGTACCAGCTCAGCAGCGCCAGTGTCGGCATCATCGCCCGCATGGCCCTGGCCGGGGCGGTGATGGCGGCGGTGCTGCTGCAGCTGTGCCCCAACGAGGCCGGCTGGCTGGCCATGGGCTTTATGGAGCGGGTGGCCACCCTGTTTGGTCTGATTGGCCTGGGGGCCCTCAGCTACGGCGTCAGCCTGCTGCTGTTCGGCCTGCGTCCGGCCCAGCTAAAGAGCCTGTGATCTCGCCCCCCGGCTGGGGTATAATCCGGCGATTTTCGAAGCAAAGACAAGCAACGGGTTCATGGAGTTAATTCGCGGCATCCACAACCTCAGTGAACGCCACCGTGGCTGCGTGCTGACCATCGGCAATTTCGATGGTGTGCACCGCGGCCACGCCGAGGTGATCCGGCGTCTGGTGGCCCTGTCCCGTCAGTATGGCGTGCCGGCCACCGTGATGGTGTTTGAGCCCCAGCCTCAGGAGTACTTTCTTAAAGAGAAGGCTCCGGCCCGGCTGAATCTGCTGCGGGACAAACTGGACCGCCTGGCGGAGCTGGGGGTGGACCGGGTGCTCTGTGTCCGCTTCGATCAGCGCTTCGCCCAGTGGGAAGCGGAAGATTTTGTCCAACAATTGCTGGTACAGAAGCTGGGGATCCGCTATCTGGTGGTGGGAGACGACTTCTGTTTCGGCCGGGGCCGGCGCGGAAACTTCCCCTTCCTGCAGCGGGCCGGCGAACAACACGGCTTTGCCGTTGAGGACACCGCCAGCTGTCGCCTGGGGGAGGAGCGGATCTCCTCCACCTTGATCCGCAACGCCCTGGCCGAGGGCGATCTGGTTGCGGCCGAGCGGATGCTGGGTCACCCCTACCAGATCAGCGGCCGGGTGGCCCACGGCGATAAGCTGGGGCGCACCATCGGCTTCCCCACCGCCAACATCCTGCTCAAGCGCACCGTGGTGCCGGTCAGCGGGGTCTACGCGGTTCGGGTGCAGATGGAGGATGGCCGCTGGCACCATGGGGTGGCCAACGTGGGCAAACGGCCCACCCTCTCCGGGCAGCAGTGCCGCCTGGAGGTCCACCTGTTTGATTTTGACGCCGACCTCTACGGTCAGCACCTGCACGTCCGGCTGCACGCCTGGCTGCGGGACGAACACGCTTTCGCCTCCCTGGAGGCGCTCAAAGCCCAAATCCAGTTGGATGCGCAGAACGCCCTCGAGGCGCTGCGTGTCCCGGAACACTCTGAAAACCGATGATGGTGTAAGGATCGATGGTCGATTACAAAACTACGCTGAACCTTCCTGAGACCGATTTCCCGATGCGCGGCAACCTGGCCAAGCGGGAACCGGAAATGTTGCAACAGTGGAATGAGAAGGGGCTGTACAAGGCGATCCGGGCCAGCCGCCAGGGCGCCAAGCCCTTCATTCTGCACGATGGTCCCCCGTACGCGAACGGCGACATCCACATCGGCCACTCGGTCAACAAGATCCTCAAGGACATCATCATCAAGGCCAAGACCCTGTCTGGCTTTGACGCCCCCTACGTGCCGGGCTGGGACTGCCACGGGCTGCCCATCGAGCTCAAAGTGGAGCAGAAGGTGGGCAAGCCTGGCCAGAAGGTTTCCGCCGCCGAATTCCGCCAGAAGTGCCGCGAATACGCCAAGACCCAGGTGGAGGGCCAGAAGGCCGACTTCATCCGCCTGGGGGTCCTGGGGGAGTGGGACAAGCCCTACCTGACCATGGACTTCGGCACCGAGGCCAACATCATCCGTGCCCTGGCCAAGATCATCGACAACGGTCACCTGCACAAGGGTGCCAAGCCGGTGCATTGGTGTACCGATTGCGGCTCCGCCCTGGCCGAGGCCGAGGTGGAGTACGAGGACAAGACCTCACCGGCCATCGACGTGCGCTTCAAGGCGGACGACGCCAAGCTGGTGGCGGATAAGTTTGACTGCGCCGAGGGGCACCAGGGCGAAGGCCCGATCTCCGCGGTGATCTGGACGACCACCCCCTGGACCCTGCCCGCCAACCGCGCCATCGCCCTGCACGAGAGCGTGCAGTACGCCCTGGTGCAGGTGGAGGGCGAGCAGCCCGAGCGGCTGATCCTGGCCGCCGATCTGGTCAAGGACGTGATGGACCGGGCCGGCATCGAGCACTACCACAACCTGGGCTTCTGTGAAGGTCGCGCGCTGGAGCTGACCCAGTTCCACCACCCCTTCTACGACATGCTGGTGCCGGCGATCCTCGGCGATCACGTCACCACCGAGTCTGGCACCGGCTGCGTGCACACCGCCCCCGGCCACGGCCAGGACGACTTCGTGGTGGGCAACAGGTACAACCTGGAGGTGGCCAACCCGGTGGGCAACAACGGCGTCTACCTGGCGGACACCCCGCTGTTCGCCGGTCAGCACGTGTTCAAGGCCAACGGCCCCATCGTCGAGGTGCTCAAAGAGAAAGGCGCGCTGCTGCACCACGAGGCGTTCCGCCACAGCTACCCCCACTGCTGGCGCCACAAGACCCCCATCATCTTCCGTGCCACCCCACAGTGGTTCATCTCCATGGATCAGGCCGGGCTGCGCAGCCGCTCCCTGAGCGAGATTGAGCGGGTTCAATGGGTGCCGGATTGGGGCCAGGCCCGGATCCACACCATGGTGGAGAACCGCCCGGACTGGTGCATCTCCCGTCAGCGCACCTGGGGTGTGCCCATCGCCCTGTTCGTTCACAACGAGACCCAGGCCCTGCACCCGCGCAGCGTTGAGCTGATGGAGCAGGTGGCCCAGAAGGTGGAAGCCGATGGCATTCAAGCCTGGTGGGATCTGGACGCCGCCGAGCTGCTCGGCGACGAAGCGGCCCACTACAGCAAGGTGACCGACACCCTGGACGTGTGGTTCGACTCCGGTGTCACCCACGCCTCCGTGGTGGACGCCCGGGGCGAGTTCAACGGTCACGGCGCCGATCTCTACCTGGAAGGCTCCGATCAGCACCGCGGCTGGTTCATGTCCTCCCTCATCTCCTCCGTGGCGATGAAAGAGGGGGCGCCTTACCAGCAGGTGCTGACCCACGGCTTCACCGTGGACGGCAAGGGCCGCAAGATGTCCAAGTCCCTGGGCAACGTGATGAGCCCCCAGCAGGTGGTCAACAAGCTGGGCGCCGACATCCTGCGCCTGTGGGTGGCTTCCACCGACTACACCGGTGAGATGACCGTCTCCGACGAGATCCTGAAGCGCAGCGCCGACGCCTACCGCCGCATTCGCAACACCTCCCGCTTCCTGCTGGCCAACATGAGCGGCTTTAATCCCGCCACCGACATGGTGGCTCCGGAGCAGATGGTGGCCCTGGACCGCTGGATCGTGGCCCGCGCCCATGCCCTGCAGCAGGAGATCGTGGCCGCCTACGAGGGCTACAACTTCCACCAGGTCAGCCAGAAGCTGATGCACTTCTGCTCCATCGAGCTGGGCAGCTTCTACCTGGACATCATCAAGGACCGCCAGTACACCGCCAAGGGCGACAGCCTGGCCCGGCGCTCCTGCCAAAGCGCCCTCTACCTCATCACCGAGGCGATGGTGCGCTGGATGGCGCCGATCATGAGCTTCACTGCCGACGAGATCTGGCAGGCCCTGCCCGGCGAGCGCGAGCCCTTCGTCTTTACCCAGCTCTGGTACGACGGCCTGGTGGCCATGGACGAGCAGGCCGAGGTGAGCAACGGCCAATGGCAGCAGCTGGTGGAGGTGCTGGCGGAGGTCAATAAGCAGCTGGAGCAGGCCAAGGCCGAGGGCATCAAGAACCGCCTGGAAGCCGAAGTGACCCTCTACGCCGAGGGCGAGCTGCTGGCCCTGCTGGAGAAGCTGGGGGACGAGCTGCGCTTTGTGCTCATCACCTCCGAGGCCAAGGTACGTCCCCTGGGCGAGGCGGGCGACGCCGCCGACAGCGCCATCGAAGGGCTGAAAGTGGCGCTGGTAAAAACTGAGGCGGCCAAGTGCGAGCGCTGCTGGCACCACCGTCCCGAGGTGGGCACCCTGGACGCGCACCCGACCCTGTGCGGGCGCTGTGTCACCAACATCGACGGCGAAGGAGAGCAGCGTCAGTATGCTTAAGCAACTCTGGGCCAAGCGCCCCGGGCAGTGGCAGGCCTCCGGCTGCAAATGGCTGTGGGTCGGGGTGGTGGCGCTGGTGATCGATCAGATCACCAAGATCTGGGCCAGCACCAGCCTGACCTACATGGATCCGGTGCCGCTGATGCCCTACCTGAACCTGTTCTACATCCATAACGAAGGCGCCGCCTTCAGCTTCCTGGCGGACGCCGGGGGCTGGCAGCGCTGGGGCTTTGCGGTGTTTGCCCTGGCGGTCTCCGCCGGGTTGCTGTTTATGCTGCGCACCCAGGCCGCCGGCCTCAAACGACTGAACCTGGCCTACGCCCTGATCCTGGGCGGGGCCATCGGCAACCTGATCGACCGGGTGCTGTACGGCTACGTCATCGACTTTATCGACTTTTACGTCGGCAACTGGCACTGGCCGGCGTTCAACATCGCCGACAGCGCCATCTGTGTGGGGGCGGGACTGATGATCCTGGACGCCTTCCTGCAGCCGAAACACACCGAGGAGGCCAAATGAGCCAAGTGGTAGTGGGCCCCGGCGCCCAGGTGTTCATGCACTTTAACGTGGAGCTGCCGGACGGCAGCGTGGCCGACAGCACCCGCGCCCACGGCAAGCCGGCCCGGCTGACCCTGGGGGATGGCAGCCTGAGCCCCGCCATGGAAGCGGAGCTGATGGGTCTGGCCAAGGGCGACAAGAAGCGCTTCTCCCTGGCCCCGGAGCACGCCTTCGGTCAGCCCAACCCGGACAACGTCCACCACATGGACCGCACCCAGTTCGCCGCCGACGCCGAGCTGTCCGAGGGCACCATCATGGCCTTTACCGCCGCCGACGGAAACCAGTACCCTGGGGTGATCCGCTCGGTAGAGGGCGATTCGGTCACCGTCGACTTCAACCACCCCCTGGCGGGCCAGACGGTGCTGTTCGACGTGGAAATTTTGGACATTCTGGCCAAGGAGGCGTGATGAAAGTCTTACTGGCAAACCCCCGCGGCTTCTGCGCCGGGGTGGACCGGGCCATCAGCATTGTGGAGCGGGCCCTGGAGCTGTTTGAGAAGCCCATCTACGTGCGCCACGAAGTGGTGCACAACCGCTACGTGGTGGACGGCCTGCGCCAGCGCGGCGCCGTCTTTGTCGACCAGCTGCACGAGGTGCCGGACAACGCCATCGTCATCTTCAGCGCCCACGGCGTCTCCCAGCAGGTGCGGGACGAAGCCAAGGACCGCGGTCTCAAGGTGTTCGACGCCACCTGTCCGCTGGTGACCAAGGTGCACATGCAGGTCACCCGGGCCAGCCGCAAGGGCGTGGAGTGTGTGCTCATCGGTCACGCCGGCCACCCGGAGGTGGAGGGCACCATGGGCCAGTACGACAACGCCGACGGCGGGATCTACCTGGTGGAATCCCCGGAGGACGTGGCCAAGATGACGGTGAAGGACGAAACCAATCTCACCTTTGTCACCCAGACCACCCTCTCCATGGACGACACCGCCGAGGTGATCGACGCCCTCAAGCGCCGCTTCCCGGCAGTGGAGGGGCCCCGCAAGGACGACATCTGTTACGCCACCCAGAACCGTCAGGACGCGGTGCGCGAGCTGGCGGTCCAGTGTGATCTCTTGCTGGTGGTGGGGTCGAAAAACTCCTCCAACTCCAACCGGCTGCGGGAGCTGGCGGAGAAATCCGGCACCCAGGCCCACCTCATCGACGGCGCCGACGACATCCAGCCCCAGTGGCTGTCCGGCGTCCAGCAGGTGGGGGTCACCGCCGGGGCCTCGGCCCCCGAGGTGCTGGTGCAGGGGGTGATCGACGCCTTGAAGTCCCTGGGGGCCGCCGAGGTGGCCGAAGCCAGTGGCCGTGAGGAGAACGTGGTGTTCCACGTCCCCGCCGAGCTGCGCTGAGCCTTGCCATAAAAAGCGCCGCCCCGGTTCTGTACCGGGGCGGCGTTTTTTATGGGGCTTACCAGCAGGCGCTGGGGCTGCGAACGTCGGCGTGACTCAGGCTCAAGGTGGCGCAGCTGGTGCTGCCCTCGGTGTCGCTGGCCTGGGAGGTGCCGGATTTGGCGGTGGCGGTCAGGGTGTAGCCGCCGCCGCTGGTGGTCACCGACAGGGTGTAGTAGTTCAGGGATTTGCCGGTCAGGTCGCTGGTGGTGGCGGTGTAGCTGCGGGCCTCCAGCCAGTGCTCCTCCTGGGCCAATTGCATCTGGATCAGCGACTCCAGCGCTTCGGCGCGACGGGCCTCCCGCAGGTGGCTCTGGAAGGAGGGCACCGCGATGGCCGCCAGCACGGCAGCGATGGCCACCACTATCATCATCTCAATCAAAGTGAAGCCGCGAAGGCGAAGTGCTGTTGGGGCCATAACCGTTCCTTGTTAAGTCCGACAAAAAAATAACTCAGTGCTACCCTTAACCCTGTATGTTATTAAATGTTAGCGTCTTTATGTAATTTTTTGTTGGGCAAGGATCCGCCATGAAACGCCTCAAGGACTCCGTCTCCCCTCGAAGGGTCGCGGGGCTGACCCTGCTGGAGATGTTGATCGCCGTCGCGGTGCTGGCGATCCTGGTTTCCGTCGCCGTCCCCTCCTACCAAGAGATCTCGCAAAACCTGCGCCTGCGGGCCGCCGGCTTCCAACTGTTCGAAACCGTCCACCAGGGGCGCAGCGAGGCGATCAAGCGCGATCTGGAGGAGGTGACCCTCAAGTTCATTACCCCCAGTACCGGTGACTGGTGCATCCGCCTCACCGACTCCCCGGATGAGTGCACCGATTGCAGCCTAAGCGGCCAGACCAACAAGTGCGACCTGCAGGGGGACGGCATCGTGCGGGGCGTCGACGGCGGTCGCTTCCCCAACGTCAGCCTGAGCACCACTTTCAGCAACAACAAACTGACCCTCACCAACAGGCGCAACACCTTAAGCGCCGGCAACGGCAAGTTCAGCCTGGGCAGCGACAAGGCCGCCTGCCTGGTCACCTCGAACCTGGGCCGGGCTCGGCTGTGCACCCCGAACGGCAAGGACAGCATCTGGGGCCTGGAGCAGTGTGGAGGCACCGTATGCAACTGAACCGCGGTTTCACCCTGGTGGAGATGATGATCGCCATGGTGCTGGGGCTTATCGTCCTGGGGGCCACCCTGGCCTTTTTCACCTCCAACCTGCGAGCCAACAACACCACCTTGCAACTGGCCCGGCTCAATCAGGAGCTGCAGACCCTGAGTACCATGATGGTGCGCGACATCCGCCGGGCGGGCTTTCGCGGCGATGCGGTGGCCAACCGGGACCTGTCGGATCGCAGCTTTATGTTCCTGCCGCTGACCGCCAGCAGCAGCGGCGGTGCCACCACCTGGACCGCCCAGGACCTGGACATTCTGGCCACCGTCGACACCACGGGCACCGCGGGCAGCCACGCCAACGGCGGGCCCTACACCTGCATCATCCTGAAATCGGACCTGGACGGCGACGGGGTGTTGGACACTGCCGCCAGCGATGACGAGCGGGTGGGGTACCGCTACGACAGCACCAATCAGCAGGTGGACAAGGGCAACTGGGCCGCCAGCGTGACCACCCCCACCTGCGCCAACGGCGCCTGGACCGCCATCACCTCCAGCAACGTGGTGATCACCGCGCTGGAGTTTGAGCTGGACCCGCCGGTCACCGCCGAGGACAAGCGCCTGGTGCAGTCGGTGATCCTGCGTTTGAGCGGGCACCTGGACAGCAACAGCGCCATCGACATGACCATCGAGCAGCGGGTGCGGCTGCGCAACAACGCCTTCTGAAGGGGACAGGGATGGAATCGGGCCAAAAGGGATTCGCCACACTCACCGTCACACTGCTGATCACCGTGATCCTGGCGATGGTGACGCTCTACGCCGCCAAGGTGATGGTGGTGGAGAAGCGCATCGCCGCCAACGAAACCGCCTACTCCGCGGCCTTTGCCCTGGCCGAGTCCGGCCTGGACGCGGCGGGCAAGGCGTTCATCGACGACGACTCCCTGTGTGACACCAGTCGGGACTTCACCCTGGTGGGCGGGGAGAGCATCGCGGTGTCCTGGAGCTGCATCGGAGGGGCGGCTCCGGTTACCGTCGAGGCCACCTACCGCGACAGCAGCACCGGCGCCAAGGTCACTCTGGCCGAAGCCTACACCTACGCTTTCTTGCTCGACATGGGCGCGCCGCCGCCCCTTTCCGCCGCCGGTTTTGTCGACGTTCAGGGCTCCTTCCGGGTGGGGGCCAACCCCAACGGTGGCGGCAACGGGGTGCCGGTCTCCATCTGGTCCGGTGACGACATCGACATGACCAACGCCAACGGCAAAACCTGCGCGGTGCAGGAGTTCAGTCGTGACCGCTGCGCCAGTGATACCTACAGCGAACGGGGCGTGGAGGGGGAGGACTTGGCCCAGTCCGACCCCAACTTCCCCGATGATCTGCTCGCCTTCACCTTCGGCGTGCCCATCGAACAGTGGGAAACCCTGCTCACCACCGGCCGCATCCCCGCCAGCAACGTGCTGCCCGACTGCACCTCCCTGGACGCCAACAGCACCGGGATCTTTCTGATTGAGGGCGATTGCAACGTCAATGGCATCGGGGCTGCCGACACCCCGGTGGTGGCGCTCATCCGAGACGGCAGCCTCAAGGTCAACGGCAACGACGACTCCTACGGCATCTTCTTCTCGCTGGAGACCGACGAGGCGGGCACCGCCGAGATCACCACCAGCGGTAACGCCACCATCTACGGGGCGGTGATGGCCAACCACAACAACGTCAAGATCACCGCCGGGGCTTTCGGGGTGACCTGGCATCCGGACGTGTTTGACCGTCTGCTCAGTGACAACAACACCATCTTCAAGCCGCTGGTCAAGGTGGCCGGCAGCTGGCGTGATTTCGAGGTGACACCATGACAGGGAAGCATCAGCGAGGGATAGGCCTGGTGGAGGTGCTGATAGCGATACTGGTGGTGTCGCTGTCGGTGGTGGCCCTCTCCCGGTTGCAGGGCCAGCTGCTGCGCAGCGGCGGCGAGACCAGCATGCGCGAGGTGGCCTTGAAGCTGGCCCAGGCCAAGTTGGACGATCTGCGCAGCTTCACCACGGCGGTCGATACCGGGGGCTTCGATTACGGGGACATCGCCAGCAATGCCGGCGGTCGACTGACCGCCGCCGATGCCTTGATGATGCCCAGCGGTGAGACCACCTTCGACAACCAAAGCTTCACCCTGCGCTGGGCGGTCACGGATCTCTACCTGGTGGGTGGAGCCTACACCGCTACCGACCCCGGGGGGGCCGAGGTGGCCCAGAAGCGGGTGAAGATCGGTGTCGGCTGGAACGTGGCGGACGGCAGCAGCAAGACAGTCACCCTGGAGGGCTACATTGCGCCCATCGCCACCGACACCGGCGTCGCCGATCCCGGTGGGGCGGGCATCGGCGGCGGCGGACCCCAGGTCTACACCACCGAAGGGGTGGCCCCGGACGTGCTGGGCCTGGATATCGGTGACACCAGCAACGAGAACGGCAGCCATAACGTTGAGCGGGAGACCTTCAAACCCATCCCGGACGTGGAGCTGGACGACGAGGTGGTGCTGGTGCAGTTCGACACCATCAACTTCATCGACGATGGGGTCAAAAGTGGCGAGGTACTGCGACTGAACCAGCAGGATGCCCTTACCGTGGGCTGCAACTGCGAGTACAACGCCAGTTTCAGCGGCGAACTCGAATTGCCGTCCCCCCTCTACCTCGACGACTCCCTGGAGGAGTACCAATGGCAGCGTTACCTGCCGCCGGTGACGCTCAGTCAGGCGGGCAAACAGGCCGTGGGCCAGCCCAACGTCAGTGGCAGCGTCAGCGCCCGGGCCCTGGATTTTTGCACCACCTGCTGTGAGAGCCATTTCGACGGCAAGGACTCGGCGGTGGGCAGCAGCGATCTCTCGGATCTGGCTGGGGCCACGGGCAACCCCTACGATGAGCTCAGCTACGGCGATTTCCAGTTCTACAGCCAGGACAGCAGTCGGCGCAATGCGGATCGCTACACCGACCCCTATGAGGTGACCTCCAAGATCACCCCCAACGCCGCCGGCATCTACGCCGAGGCTTGCCGCATGCAGCGCATCGACGGCTACTACCGGATGATGCCCGACTGGCAGCAGATCGATCTCCAGGTGCTGCCCCGCTCCTACCTGAGCACCGGAGCGGTGGAGAGCGCCTACCTGACCCACATCAGCAACGTACTGGAAACCTACATGAGCTGCGGCGGTTACGGCGATCCCGTAGGCTTCCCCAGCGGCACCTGCGCCATCAGCGACACCGCCGTAGGCAGCGACGCCGACGGCGACGGCGACTCGAGCAACGACCTCATTCCCAAAACGTCCACCACCCTGACTCCGGGGACCCATCAGCTGATGGCCCGGGCCATCTACATGGATCCGGTCAACAGCGCGGTGCGCTCGGCCTACCTGGGCGAGAGCGGCACCGAATCCAACCTGGCGGCGCTGCCCTTTAACGAGGTGAACATCACCCTGTTCGCCGATTGGGAGCTCTACCAGTGCCCCAACGGCACTGAAGTTTGGTCTGCCAGTGAACTCGAGGCACTGAGTAACGGCTGCAAGCTGTGCACCGACGCCCTGTGCACCGACGCCTCCATCACCTCGGAGCCAGTGGAGACCATCGTTGACCCGGCCAACAACTACTACGGCACCTACAGCCGGGGCCTGCTGACCATCAGTGCCACCGCGGATCAGAACTTCGATTACTACGCCCTGGTGCGCTCCGGCCAGGGCAACTCCGGGCTGACCGGCCTGGGGCCCACCATGCCGCGGGACATCGACACCGCCCGCGCCTCCGCCATCAAGCTTAAGGTGGACAGCACAGTGGCCGGTTTCGGCGGGCGCATCGAGTGTTTGGTGCCTAAGGCCACCGGGGGCAGCATTGCCTACGATAAATGTTCCAACAGCGATTGGGATTCCATCAGCATTGCCGAGTCCGGCAACGTGAGCTGCACCATCTCCACCTCAGGGTCGGCGGCCAGTAACTCCTTTACCTGCAGCTACAGCGCCTGGACCGGCCAGGTGGAGGTAGTCGGCACCGGCAAACAGACCGTCGGTGGTCTGCTGACCGTCAGTGAGGTCAAGGCCGCGGCCCTTAAAGAGGACGGTTCGGAGAACCAGTTCTGCATCGTGGTGTACGAGCCCGACCCCGATGGGGCGCTTGGAGTGCCGGAGGCCTGCACCTTCTGATCGTTCCCTCCGGGGCGGGATTTCGCTACCATGCGGCGATCGCAACCGAAGTAAGGACAGCGCGAAGCATGAGCAAACAACTGGTGGTGGCCCTGGCCCAGCTCAACCTCACCGTCGGGGCCATTGAGGAGAACACCGACAAGATCCTGGCCTGGACCGCCAAGGCCGAGGCCCAGGGGGCGGATCTGGTGCTCTTTCCCGAACTGGCCCTGACCGGCTACCCGCCGGAAGATTTGCTGCTGCGCCCCGACTGCCTCGCCCGGGTGGACGCTGCTCTGGCGCGCCTCAAGGCCTACCCCGGGGAGGCGGCCATGCTGGTGGGCCACCCCGCCGACTCCGAGCCGGGCCTGCGCAACCGCGCCAGTCTCATCCACCAGGGCCAATGTCTGGGCCACGTCGACAAGCAGCGCCTGCCCAACTACCGGGTGTTCGACGAGGACCGCTACTTCGAGCCGGCCGATCACAGCGCCGTCATCCCCTTCAAGGGGCATCAGCTGGGGGTGCTCATCTGCGAGGACATCTGGCACCCGGGGCCGGTGCGCCAGGTGACCGAACAGGGCGCCGATCTGCTGCTGACCCTCAACGCCTCCCCCTTCGACATGGCCAAGCTCGATGAGCGCCTCGACGTGCTGGAAGCCTGCACTGCCGAGTCTGGCCTGTCGGTGATCTACCTCAATCAGATCTGCGGCCAGGATGAGCTCATCTTCGATGGCCACTCCCTGGTGATGGACGCCGCGGGCCACATTTGTCACGAGCTTCCCCAGTTCGAGGAGGCGCTGCAGCTGGTGCGCTTTACCGACGGCCAGCCCGATGAGGGGGCCCGTCATCCGCTGCCGGAACAAGACGCCCAGGTGTACAACGCCCTGGTGCTGGCGGTGCGCGATTATGTCGGCAAGAACGGCTTTAAGGGCGCGGTGCTCGGCCTCTCCGGTGGCATCGATTCCGCCCTGACCCTGGCGGTGGCCGCCGATGCCTTGGGGGCGGAGAAAGTGCAGGCGGTGATGATGCCCTTCAAGTACACCTCCTCCATGAGCCTGGAGGACGCCAAAGGGCAGGCCGACGCCCTGGAGGTGGATTACGAGGTGGTCTCCATCGAGCCAATGTTTGACGCCTTTATGGGCCAACTGGCGCCCCTGTTCGAGGGCACCGAAAAGGACACCACCGAGGAGAACCTGCAGGCCCGGGCCCGCGGCGTGCTGCTGATGGCCCTGTCCAACAAGAGCGGCAAGATCTTGCTCACCACCGGCAACAAGAGCGAGATGGCGGTGGGCTACTGCACCCTCTACGGCGACATGTGCGGGGGCTTTGCGGTGATCAAGGACCTGCCCAAGCTGCTGGTCTACCGCCTGGCCCGCTACCGCAACACCCTGTCGCCGGTGATCCCGGAACGGGTGATCACCCGCCCCCCGTCGGCGGAGCTGGCACCGGACCAGGTGGACCAGGACAGCCTGCCTCCGTATGATGTGCTCGATGACATCCTCGAGCGCTATGTCGAGCGAGATCAAGGCCTTGATGAGATCGTGGCCGCCGGGCACAACGAACAGGATGTGCGCCGGGTGATCCGGCTGACCGACATCAACGAGTACAAGCGGCGCCAGGCGGCCGTGGGCCCGCGGATCACCCCCCGGGCCTTTGGCAAGGATCGTCGCTACCCCATCACCTCTGGATTTGGCAAACGGAACTGGTAACGAAGATGAAAAAGTTGGAAGCGGTGATCAAGCCGTTCAAGCTGGATGACGTGCGCGAGGCCCTGGGCGAAATCGGCATCACCGGGATGACCGTCCAGGAAGTGAAAGGTTTTGGTCGCCAGAAGGGCCACACCGAGCTGTACCGCGGCGCCGAGTACATGGTGGATTTTCTGCCCAAGGTGAAGATTGAGCTGGTGATCGCCGACGAGCTGCTGGAGCAGGCCATCGAGGCCATCGTCGACACCGCCCGTACCGGCAAGATCGGTGATGGCAAGATCTTCGTCACCGACGTGGCCCGGGTGATCCGCATCCGCACCGGCGAAGAGAACGAAGACGCCATCTGACCCTCAGACCGGCACACACAAAAAAAAGGCGCCCATCGGGGCGCCTTTTTTCGTGGCTCTGGCCTCAGAAACGGTTGGCCAGGCGGTTGTTCGGGTAGGTGGCTTTGAGCACCTGAATGCTGTGATCGCGCATGGTCTCCTGACCCAGCTCGTCGTAGCTGGTGACCATGATCTCCAGGGCCCGCTCGCTGGCGGGGGTGCCCGGGTAGGTCTCCAGCACCTGCTGGGCCCGGTTGGCGGCGCCCACCCAGGCCTCCATGGTGACGTAGTACTCCGCCACCCGCAAAGAGAAGTCCGCCAGGCGGTTACGCAGCATGATCATGCGACGCTGGGCGTCCGGGGCGTAACGGCTGTTGGGGTAGCTCTTGATCAGGGTTTCGAAATCCCGGAACGCCGAGATGGCGTGGCTGGGATCCCGGTCGGAGCGGTCGATCCCCAGCATGTCGTGGAACAGGTAGCTGTCGGTCTGCATGTTCACCAGACCACGCATGTAGTAGACGTAGTCGATGTCCGGGTGGGTGGGGTTCAGACGGATAAAGCGGTCCACATTGGCCAGGGCACTGGGGCTGTCTTCCAGCTTGTAGTAGGCGTAGATGAGATCCAGCTGGACCTGGGTTTTGTGGGGCCCGAAGGGGTAACGGCTGTCCAGGGCTTCGAGCACCTGAGAGGCCTTGGTGAAGTTGCCCAGTTCCATGGCTTGGCGTGCGTCGGCGTAAAGCGCTTCCGGGGAGCGGTCTTCTACGACGTAGCCGGAGCGGTCGCCGGAGCTGGAGCAGGCGGACAGGGCAAAAACGCTGCCCAGAGCGAGCAACAGCGAACCTGTGATCTTGCGCATGCTGATGTGAGATCCCTTATCTGGCCGTGCGTGACGGGGTCAAAACACGATAAAATGCAATTTGAGCGATTCTAACAGAACTGATACTGATTTCGAGCCTTTCCGGCCTGAGCTAAACACTATGACGCAACAAATTGAACTGGAAGGAATTATCTCCGATAGCCAGCTGGGACAACGACTCGACCAGGCCCTGGCGGAGTGTTTTCCTGACTACTCCCGCAGTCGGATCAAAGAGTGGATCCTGGCCGAGCGGGTCAGCCTGGACGGAAAGACGGTGGCCAAGCCCCGTGAGAAGGTGATGGGGGGCGAAGCGGTCCTCATCCAGGCGGAGTTTGAGGAGGAGGTGGCAGCCCAGCCCCAGGCGATGGACCTGGACATCATCTACGAGGACGACGACATCCTGGTGATCAACAAGCCGGCGGACCTGGTGGTCCACCCCGGCGCCGGCAACCACGATGGCACCCTGCTCAACGCCCTGCTGCACCACTGCCCCGACATCGTCAACGTGCCCCGGGCGGGCATCGTCCACCGATTGGACAAGGACACCACGGGGCTGATGGTGGTGGCCAAGACCGTCCCGGCCCAGACCCACCTGGTGAGCCAACTGCAGGACCGGGCCATCACCCGGGAGTACGAGGCGATCGCCATGGGCGTGATGACTGCCGGTGGCCACGTGGACGAGCCCATTGGCCGTCACCCCCAGCGCCGCACCCACATGGCGGTGACCGAACTGGGCAAGCCCGCAGTCACCCACTACCGGGTGGCGGAGAAGTTCCGTGCCCACACCCGGTTGCGCTTGCGTCTGGAGACCGGGCGCACCCACCAGATCCGCGTCCACATGGCGCACCTGCATCACCCCCTGGTGGGCGATCCCCTCTATGCCGGCCGGCCCCGTCCCCTGCGTCTGGCCGATGAGACCCTGAGCACCACCTTGAAGCGTTTCGGCCGTCAGGCCCTGCACGCCGCCATGCTGCGCCTGGAGCACCCCATCACTGGGGAAACCATGCAGTGGACGGCGCCGGTGCCTGAGGACATGGTGCGCCTGACGGCCCTGCTGCGGGCGGACACCGCCGAGCACGGGTTCGACTACTGATGTGGTTCGAGGCCGACTGGCCAGCCCCGGCCTCGGTGCGGGCCATCAGCACTGACCGGCAGGGGGGCGTCTCCTTACCCCCCTTCGACGGCTTCAACCTGGGCGGTCACGTTGGCGACCGGCCGGAGCACGTGACGGCCAACCGTCATCAGTTGCAAGGCCAGGCCGGTTTGCCCAGCGCCCCTTACTGGCTCAATCAGGTGCACGGCACCGCCGTGGAGGTGCTGCCCAGTGCTCGAATCACCCCACAGGCGGACGCCAGCTACAGCCGTCAGGCGGGGACGGTGTGCACCGTGATGACCGCCGACTGCCTGCCGGTGCTGCTGTGCGATCGCGCCGGCACCGAGGTGGCCGCCGCCCATGCCGGTTGGCGGGGGCTGGTGGATGGCGTGCTGGAGGCCACCCTGGCCCACTTTAAGGCTCAACCCGGCGAGATCCTGGCCTGGCTCGGCCCGGCCATCGGGCCGGCGGCCTTCGAAGTGGGACCGGAGGTGCGCGAACGCTTTGTCGCGCAGATGGCTGAGGCGGAGCAGGCCTTTGTGCCCCGCGGCGACCGTTACCTGGCGGATCTCTACGTCCTGGCCCGTCAGCGACTGGCCCGGGCCGGGGTGACCGACGTGTATGGCGGGCAGTGGTGCACCTACCAAGACCCCCAGCGCTTCTTCTCCTACCGCCGGGATCAGCAAACCGGCCGCCAGGCGAGCCTGATCTGGCTTCAAGACGCTTGAAAAAGTCGATTAGCGCCCCCAATTAGTGAGTATCCGCCCGAACCGGGCTTCTTCGCTTTAAGGGGGCAGCGCATGCGACTTGACCGAATGACCAGCAAGTTCCAGCTGGCGATCTCCGACGCTCAGTCACTGGCACTGGGCCGCGACCATCAATACATCGAACCGGCCCACGTGATGCTGGCCCTGCTGAACCAGGACGGCGGCACCGTCCGGCCGCTGTTGCAGCTGTGCACCGTGGACATCACCGCCCTGCGCAGCAAACTCACCCAGGCGTTGGACAACCTGCCCAAGGTCACCGGGGGAGATGCCGAGGTGCAGCTCTCCCGCGAGCTCATCAAGGTGCTCAACCTCTGCGACAAGCTGGCCCAGAAGCGCAAGGACCAGTACATCTCCAGCGAACTGTTTGTCTTGGCTGCCGTGGAGGCCCGCGGCGCTTTGGGCGAAACCCTGCTGCAGCTGGGGGCCGAAAGTAAAAAGCTGGAGAGCGCCATTGAGCAGGTGCGCGGTGGTGCCCAGGTGGATGACCCCGGTGCCGAAGACCAGCGCCAGGCCCTGGACAAGTACACCATCGATCTCACCGAGCGGGCCGAGCAAGGCAAGCTGGACCCGGTGATCGGCCGGGATGAGGAGATCCGCCGCACCATTCAGGTGCTGCAGCGCCGGACCAAAAACAACCCGGTGCTCATCGGCGAACCCGGAGTGGGTAAGACCGCCATCGTCGAAGGCCTGGCCCAGCGCATCATCAATGGCGAAGTGCCCGAAGGGCTCAAGGACAAGCGCGTCCTCTCCCTGGACATGGGGGCCCTGCTGGCCGGCGCCAAATACCGCGGTGAGTTCGAGGAGCGGCTCAAGGCCGTACTTAACGAGCTGGCCAAGGAGGAGGGCCGGGTGATCCTCTTTATCGATGAGCTCCACACCATGGTGGGTGCCGGTAAAGCGGAAGGGGCGATGGACGCCGGCAACATGCTTAAGCCGGCCCTGGCCCGCGGTGAACTGCACTGCGTCGGGGCCACCACCCTGGACGAATACCGCCAGTACGTGGAGAAGGACGCCGCCCTGGAGCGCCGTTTCCAGAAAGTGGTGGTGGATGAGCCCAGCGTCGAGGACACCATCGCCATCCTGCGGGGCCTGAAGGAGCGCTACGAACTGCACCACAGCGTGGAGATCACCGATCCCGCCATCGTGGCGGCGGCCACCTTGTCCCACCGTTACGTCTCCGACCGCAAACTGCCGGATAAGGCCATCGATCTCATCGACGAAGCCGCCTCCAGCATCCGGCTGGAGATTGACTCCAAGCCGGGACCCCTGGATCGCCTGGAGCGGCGCATCATCCAGCTTAAGCTGGAGGAACAGGCCCTGGCCAAGGAGAGCGACGAAGCCAGCCTGAAACGCTTGGGCCTGCTCAAGGAGCAATTGACCGAGTTGGAGCGGGAGTTTGGCGAGCTTGAGGAGATCTGGAAGACCGAGAAAGCGGCCCTGGCCGGTACCCAGCACATCAAGGCTGCACTGGAGCAGGCCCGGCAGGATCTCGACGTGGCTCGCCGTGCCGGGGATCTGACCCGCATGTCCGAGCTGCAGTACGGTCGCATTCCAGAGCTGGAGAAGCAGCTGGATTTGGCCGCCCAGGCGGAGATGCAGGAGATGGCGCTGCTGAAAAACCGGGTCACCGACGCCGAGATTGCCGAGGTGCTGGCCAAGGCCACCGGGATCCCCGTGGCCAAGATGCTGGAGGGGGAGCGGGACAAGTTGCTGCGAATGGAATCCGAGCTGCACCGGCGGGTGGTGGGGCAGGACGAGGCGGTGGACGCCGTGTCCAATGCCATTCGCCGCAGCCGGGCCGGGCTGGCGGATCCCAACCGGCCCATCGGTTCCTTCCTGTTCCTGGGGCCCACCGGGGTGGGGAAGACCGAGCTGTCCAAGGCGCTGGCCCAGTTCATGTTCGACAGCGACGACGCCATGGTGCGCATCGACATGTCGGAGTTTATGGAGAAGCACTCCGTGGCCCGCCTGGTGGGGGCCCCCCCGGGGTACGTGGGGTACGAGGAGGGCGGTTACCTGACCGAAGCGGTGCGCCGCAAACCTTACTCGGTGATCCTGCTGGACGAGGTGGAGAAAGCGCACCCGGACGTGTTCAACATTCTGCTTCAGGTGCTCGATGATGGCCGCCTGACCGACGGTCAGGGCCGCACCGTGGATTTTCGCAATACGGTGATCATCATGACCTCCAACCTGGGCTCGGATCAGATCCAGCAGCACTTCGGCGAGCTGGATTACGGCGAACTCAAGAGTCTGCTGCACGGGGTGCTGATGCAATCCTTCCGTCCGGAGTTCATCAACCGGGTAGACGAGACTGTGGTGTTCCACCCACTGGCGGAGGATCAGATCGCCCAGATCGCCCGCATACAGCTGCAAGGTCTGGAGCGGCGCCTGGCAGAGCGGGACTACCCCTTGGCCATCAGCGACGAGGTGCTGGCCAACCTGGCTACTGCCGGCTTCGATCCCGTGTTCGGGGCCCGGCCGCTCAAGCGGGCCATTCAGCAACGGCTGGAGAACCCCCTGGCCCAGCAGATCCTCTCGGGGACCCTGGTGCCGGGCAAACCCATTCAGGTGGTTCTGCAACCGGACGGGCTGGGATTCACCCAGTGATAACCAACGAAGGAGGGGCCGTGGCCCCTCCTTTTGGTTATATCGGACAGGCAAAGCGATCTAAAAGCGTCGACCCCCAACTGCTATCTGTTTGTAGTGAAGCCCAGAGAACCCAAGAGAGGCATCATGAAGAAGGTACTGATTGCGGGGTTTGCGTTGTTGGCACTGCCGGTGATGGCAAACCACTACGGAGGTGTGCAGTTTTACGACATCGCCACCAAGTCCAAGGCCGAAACCAAGGTACTGGCCCAGGCCGATTCCATCGAGGCACTCCAACAGCAGTTGATGGCCAAGGGGGAGAGTGAGCAAGACATTAATGCCCTGCTGCGCGATTCGCCCACCGCCGCCGGCGGCGATGAGGGCACCCGGATTGAAGCCAAGCGGGTGGTCGACCGCTGCTACTACAGCTTCCAGGCTGTGGCTTGCAGCACCAAAGTGGTCTATCAGGTGATCGAGTAACCCTGTCAAACTCGCTTTGCCCGAAGCAAACGCGAGTTCAACTTGAGAAAAGCGCCGTCTAGCGGCGCTTTTTTGTCCTAAACTAAGAAGTCCGGGTTTGAGAAAGGCGATAAAACAGCCGTCTTGCTCGAAGAGTGAGCGGTCGGCCGTTCAGGGGCAAATTTCCCCTTGTCGGCGCCAAACTCGGCCCTATAATGCGCTCCCTGTCGACGGGGCACAGCGGGAAACAACGCGCTGCGCTACCAGAGGGCCCCAAGGGGTGCTGGTTAAAATGTCGACGGTCGGATGGGAAAGTTCAAAACGGCCCTTGACGACGACGGAGGAAAGCGTAGAATGCGCCTCCTGCCTTGAGAGAGGCAACGCTCTTTAACAATTAGTCAGACAATCTGTGTGGGCACTCACGCGGGATTGAGATTTCATCATTTATCTCAATGCTAACTGAGTGACACCAAGTTAATTCAGTATTCATTGAGTAGGTC
>NZ_JAHVHV010000003.1 GCF_019802085.1 Ferrimonas balearica | reverse complement strand
GCCTGGTGGCAATAGCGTTGTGGACCCACCTGATCCCATGCCGAACTCAGCAGTGAAACGCAACCGCGCCGATGGTAGTGTGGGGGTTCCCATGCGAGAGTAGGTCACCGCCAGGCACCCATTTAGAGAGAGGCCCATCCGCAAGGATGGGCCTTTTTCGTTTGTCTCCAGAAAATTGGGGGCTCACCCTCCCCTTCCCCGCCGGATCCCACCGGCGCTAGAGTCTTTACCCTAAATATCATCAACGTACAGCTGTTAACCCAAGGATCTCAGTCTCTTGAAATGCCGCAAACAGGCGGCGATCCTGCGGCGAAATGTGGGTAAGAACTGTGCGATCGTACGCAAATGTGTGCAAATATACTGCGCTGACAGGGCCAAAATGAGTACTATGGCGCCCTAAAGAGCGTACGGGTGTACGCTAAATAAGAGATACCATGGGGAGAGTGTTGTGAAGCCGTCATTAGAGCAACTGCATCTGGTTCAGATCCTGCGTCAACGCACCGCCGAATTGGGGGAGGCGCCAGCGCTGCGCCACCAGGTGGGTGACCAGTGGCAGGACATCTCCTGGCAACGCTTTGGCGAGCAGCGGGACGCCCTGTCCCGTGCGCTGTTGAGCCTGGGCGTTGAGGTGCAGGACAAGGTGGCGATCTTCGCCCAGAACAGCCCCCAGTGGACCCTGGCCGACGTGGCCAGCATGCAGTGCCGCGCGGTGATCGCCCCCATCTACCCCACCAACACCGACGAGCAGTCCGCCTACATCATCAACGACGCTGGCGCCAAGGTGCTGTTCGTGGCCGGCCAGGAGCAGCTGGACAAGGCCCTGCTGATGGTGCCCCAGTGCCCCAGCCTCCAGCACCTGGTGCTGATGGACGATCTGGCCCCGGCTGAGACCACGGTTGCGGTGCATCGCCTCTCCGACCTGCTGGAGGCCGATCATGGCCATCAGCAGGCCGAGCTGGAGCGTCGCCTGGCCGAGCGCAGCCTGGATGACCTGCTGACCCTGATCTACACCTCCGGTACCACCGGTGAGCCCAAAGGGGTGATGCTGGATTACCGCAACTTCGCCAGCACCGTGCGTCAGCACGCCGAGTTTCTCCCCTTCGGTCAGGGCGACGTCTCCCTGGCCTTCCTGCCCCTCTCTCACGTGTTTGAGCGCGGCTGGAGCCTTTACGTGCTCTCCCAGGGCGGCACCAACGCCTACCTGGCGGATCCCATGCAGGTGCAGTCTGCCCTGGCCGAGGTGCGCCCCCACGTGATGTGCGCCGTGCCTCGCCTGTACGAGAAGATCTACTCCGCGGTGATGGAGAAGCTGGAGCAGGCGCCGGCGCACAAGCGTGGTCTCTTTATGTGGGCCCTGAAGCAGGGGCGTAAGCGCTTCGACGCCGCTCAGGGCGGCCCGGCCCTGGGGGCCCTGTCCAAGGCTCAGCTGGCCCTGGCGGACAAGTTGGTGCTGTCCAAGGTGCGCGCCAACCTGGGCGGTCGCATCCGCTTTATGCCCGCCGGCGGTGCCGCGCTGGACCCCAAGGTCAACGAGTTCTTCCAGTCCGTGGGTCTGACGGTGCTGTGCGGCTTCGGCATGACCGAAACCACCGCCACCGTGACCGCCAACCGCCCCGGGGCCATCGGCATCGGCACCAACGGCAGCGCCCTGCCGGAGGTGGAGGTGAAGATCGGCGCCAACGACGAGATCCTGGTGCGGGGCGATACCGTGATGCGCGGCTACTACAACCGTCCTGAGGCCACCGCCGAGGTGTTCGATGAGGACGGCTGGCTGAAGACCGGCGACTGCGGTTACCTGGACGCCCAGGGTCGCCTGCTGATCACCGATCGCATCAAGGAGCTGATGAAGACCTCCAATGGCAAGTACATCGCGCCTCAGCGAGTGGAGGGCATGGTGGCCCGGGATCCGCTGGTGGAGCAGATCGCCATCGTGGCGGACTCCCGCAACTACGTTTCGGCCCTGATCGTGCCGGCCTTCGAAGCGCTGGAAAACTGGGCCCGTGAGAAGGGGATCCAGTACAAGGACAAGCTGGAGCTGGTGAATCACAGCACGGTGAAAGCCCACTTCGAGGAGCGCCTCAAGGCGGTGCAGGCCGAGCTGGCCCGCTTCGAGCAGGTCAAGCAGTTCACCCTGCTGCCCCGTGAGTTCTGCATGAAGCGCGGGGAACTGACCCCCACCATGAAGCTGCGCCGCAAGGTGATCTACAACCGCTTCGCCAAAGAGATCGAGGCGATGTACCGAAAGGTTGCCCCGGCCAAGGCCTAAGGCAACAACGAGAAAGGCTCCCAGCGGGAGCCTTTTTTGTTATAACAGCCCCATCGAAATTGGCAGGAGGCCACATGTTTTCTCAGCAGTTTGCCCCTCGGTTTATGGAAACCGACGCACTGGGCCACATCAACAACACGGTGATCCCGGTCTGGTTCGAGGAGGGGCGCACCCCCATCTTCGAACTCTTTGTGCCCCAGTTGGACCTGAGCCGCTGGAACCTCATCCTGGCCAGCATCCAGGTCGATTTCCTGGCCCAGACCTATTACGGCAAGCCGATCACCGTGGAGACCCGCATCGCCCGCTTGGGCAGCAGCTCCTTCGACGTGGAGCAGCAGGTGGTGCAAGATGGCCAGGTGACCGCCCGGGGCAAGGCGGTGATGGTGCACTTCGATTACCAGAGCAACCGCTCCGCCCCCATCCCGGAGTCCATCCGCCAGCAGCTGGAGGCGCACTTGGCGCCGCAATAAGACAGGGCGCCTTGCGGCGCCCCTTTTGGATTCACTTCACCACGTCGCCCACGGCATCCCGGATCAACCGGTGGGCCACCGCCAGCACCGCCAGCGCCTTGGCCAGCAGGCCGCTGAATAGCAGGGTCACCGCGCAGAGGTAGTAGATCACCGGGTGCAGCCGCTGCTGACGCAGCATCGACAGCCCCAGGATCAGGCCACAGCCCAGCCAGAGGGCGTTCATCAGCAGCAAGCCCAGGGTGGAGAGGTTCACCTGCCAGGCCGGGGCTGCTTCGCCTAGGAACTGGCGCAACGCCAGGGTGAGCTCGGGCCACTGCCAGAAACTCTGCAACAGGTTCCACAGGGCCAGCGCGACAATGGCGCCGCCGATGGCCGGGCCGAAGCGCAGCAGGGATTGGGTACGGGTTTGGGCAGTCATGATGCGGTGGGCCTCACAGCTTCAACTGGCTGAAATCGTCCACCACGTTGTGGTTGCCCTGGCGCACGCCGGGGCCTCGAACCACCTGGCAGGTACGCAGCCCCGCCTCCCGTGCCGCGTTAAGCTCCTCGACGTCGTCGGAGACAAAGAGCACGTGCTTGGGCCAGAGGCTCACCACGTTGAGGATGTTCTTGTAGGCCTGGACGGTCTTCTTCTGTCCCAGGCTGGTGTCGAAGTGGCCGTAGAACAGGCCGCTTAGGTCCCCCTGGTCGCTGTGCTTGAACAGCAGGTCCTGGGCATCGGCGGAGCTGGAGGAGTAGCTGTAGAGGCGCTTGCCCTGGGTTTTCCAGCTCTTCAGGGCCTCGGCGGCGTCGGCGTAGACGTGGCCCTGGAAGGCCCCACCGAGGTAGCCCTGTTTCCACACCAGCCCCTGCAGGGTCTTGAGGGCGGTGATCTTCTTGTCCTGCTCGATCCACTCGCGCATCAGCACCACCAGGCGGTCCAGGTCGGCCTGGGGCTCGCCGGCGTGGCTGCGCAGATCCTCCAGCAGATTGCTGACGGCAAAATCATTCTGTTTTTCCGCCAGGAATGCCGGCAGGGCATCGGCGGAATAGGTGAAGAGCGTGTCCTTGATAAAATGGAAATCGGTCGTGGTCCCAGCGGTATCCACGATGATGGCTTGCACTCCCATACGTCCTCTTCGGTCGTGATTGTAATTCCGGTTGATAGTAGCCCTGGGCCCCCGGCGATGCCAGCAAAACCGGGCTCTGGGGTTACCTCAGGGTCACCAGCTGACCGTGCTTCATCACCTCACGGCAGGGGTTGCAGCCATACTGCCAGGCGAGCTCCGCCGGATGGCCGATCTCCCAGAGCACCAGATCCGCTTCCATCCCCACCTTAAGCTGCCCCACCCGCTCCTGCAGGCCCAGGGCCTGGGCCGCGTGACGGGTCACCCCGGCCAGCGCCTCCTCCGGGGTCAAGCCGAACAGGGTGCAGCCCATATTGAGCATCAACAGCGTCGAGCACAGGGGCGAGCTGCCCGGGTTGAAGTCGGAGGCCAGGGCCATGGGCACTCGATACTGACGCAGCAGCTCCAGCGGTGGCAGGCGGGTCTCCCGCAGGTAGTAGAAGGCGCCGGGCAGCAGCACCGCCACGGTGCCGGACTCGGCGATCGCCTTGACCCCGGCCTCGTCCAGACACTCCAGGTGATCCACCGACAGAGCCTGGTAGCGGGCCGCCAGCGCCGAGCCCCCCATGTTGGAGAGCTGCTCGGCGTGCAGCTTGACCGGCAGGCCGTGGGCCTTGGCGGCCTGGAACACCGCTTCGGTCTGGTCCAGGTCAAAGGCGATGTTCTCGCAAAACACGTCCACGGCGTCCGCCAGCCCCGCCTCGGCGATGGCGGGCAGATGCCGCTCGATCACCTCCTGAACGTAGCCTTGGGCGTTGCCCTTGTAGGCTTCCGGCAGGGCGTGCGCGCCGAGGAAGGTGGTCACCACCTCCACCGGGTGCATCGCCCCCAGCTGGCGGGCCACCTGCAGCATCCGGGATTCGGTTTCCAGGTCCAGGCCATAGCCGGACTTGATCTCCACCGTGGTGACCCCTTCGCGCAGCAGGCTGTTGAGCCGTTTGCGGCCCCCCTGAAACAACGTTTCCTCATCCGCCGCCCGGGTGGCCCGCACCGTGGAGAGGATCCCGCCACCGGCCTTGGCGATGGACTCGTAGCTGGCCCCCTGCAGGCGCTGCTCAAACTCTGCCGCCCGGGTGCCGCCAAACAGCAGGTGGGTGTGGCAGTCGATGAGGCCTGGGGTGAGCCAGCCGCCGTGGCCGCGGTAGACCGGCATCGACAGGGGATCGAACTCCGGTAGCGCACTGCGGGGGCCGACCCAGGCGATCTTGCCGTCCTTGATCGCCACGGCGCCATCCTCGATGGCGCCGTAGGCGCCGGGCTGGGCCGGATCCAGGGTGGCCAGATTGACCTCGATCCACAGTTGGTCCCACTCCATTGTGCGTTCTCCTTTGCCTGACGTGTTGGGTCATTGTGGCGGTATATTCTTGTATATACAACCTTGGTGTGACATGGTGATAACCACAATGAGCCAAACAGGAGCGGCGGGGTGATCCCGAAATTCGAGGCCATCAAGCGGGCCATCAGCAGCGAAATCGAGCAGGGACAGTGGCGGGAGCACCAGCAGGTGCCCTCGGAGAACGCCCTGGCAGAGCGGTTTGGCTGCAGCCGGATGACCGCCCGCCGGGCCCTGACCGAGCTGGTGGAGCAAGGGGTGCTGGTGCGCAGCCAGGGGCTGGGCACCTTCGTGGCGCCCTTCAAGTCCCAGGGCAGCATGATGGCGATCCGCAACATCGCCGAGGAGATCCGTGAGCGGGGCCACCAGCACAGCGCCCAGCTGCTGCTGCTCAAGCAGGTGGCGGCGGAAGCCGAGGTGGCCATCGCCCTGTCGGTGCCCAACGGCAGCGCCATCTTCCGCTCCTGCCTGCTGCACCAGGAGAACGGTCAGCCGGTGCAGTTGGAAGACCGCTACGTCAATCCCGCCCTGGTGCCGGACTACCTGGCCCAGGGGTTTGACCGCCAAACTCCCCACGAATACCTCTCCCAGGTGGCCCCCCTGACCCAGGCCCACCACCTGGTGGAAGCGGTGGCCCCCAGCGAGGTGCAGCAGCGCCTGCTGGCCCTGGCCACCCCCGAACCCTGTCTTCAGATCTGTCGCCGCACCTGGTCCTCCCAGGGGGTGGTGAGTTACGCCAGGTTGCTGCACCCGGGAAGCCGATTCCGGCTCGGTGGCCACCTGATGGTTGAATCAACATCACGATAAGGAAGTAATGATGAGTGTGGATAAGCGTCACGACCCCAGCCGGGTGATCCGCGCCCCCCGAGGCACCGAACTGTCCGCCAAGAGCTGGCTGACCGAAGCGCCCCTGCGCATGCTGATGAACAACTTGGATCCGGACGTGGCCGAGCGGCCGGAAGATCTGGTGGTGTACGGCGGCATCGGCCGTGCCGCGCGGGACTGGCCCTGCTTCGACAAGATCATCGAAACCCTCCAGCGCCTGGAGGAGGACGAAACCCTGCTGGTGCAATCCGGCAAACCTGTGGGGGTGTTCAAGACCCATGCGGATGCTCCCCGGGTGCTGATCGCCAACTCCAACCTGGTGCCCCACTGGGCCAACTGGGACCACTTCAACGAGCTGGATAAGCTGGGCCTGGCGATGTACGGCCAGATGACCGCCGGCTCCTGGATCTACATCGGCAGCCAGGGCATCGTCCAGGGCACTTACGAAACCTTCGTCGCGGTGGCCAAGCAGCATTTCGATGGCGTGGCCAAGGGCCGCTGGATCCTTACCGGCGGCCTCGGCGGCATGGGCGGCGCCCAGCCCCTGGCGGCCACCATGGCCGGCTTTGCCTGCCTGGCGGTGGAGTGCGACGAGACCCGCATCGATTTCCGCCTGCGCACCGGCTACGTGGACAAGAAAGCCACCACCCTCGATGAGGCCCTGGCGATGATCAACGACGCAGTGGAGACCGGTCAGGCGATCTCCGTGGGTCTGCTGGGCAACGCCGCCGACGTCTTTGCCGAGCTGGTGGCCCGGGGGATCACCCCGGATGTGGTGACCGATCAGACCTCCGCCCATGACCCCCTCAACGGCTACCTGCCCCAGGGCTGGACCCTGGAAGAGGCCAAGGCCAAGCGCGAGTCCGATCCTCAGGCGGTGGTGTCCGCCGCCAAGGCCTCCATGGCGGTGCAGGTGCAGGCGATGCTGACCCTGCAGGAGCGCGGTGGCGCCACCCTGGATTACGGCAACAACATCCGCCAAATGGCGTTCGAGGAGGGGGTGCAGAACGCCTTCGACTTCCCCGGCTTCGTCCCCGCCTACATCCGACCGCTGTTCTGCGAAGGGGTGGGCCCCTTCCGCTGGGTGGCCCTGTCCGGCGATCCCGAGGACATCTACAAGACCGATCAGAAGGTGAAGGAGCTGATCCCCGACGACCCGCACCTGCACAACTGGCTGGACATGGCCCGGGAGCGGATCCAGTTCCAGGGCCTGCCGGCGCGGATCTGCTGGGTGGGCCTGAAAGACCGTGCCCGCCTCGGCGCCGCCTTCAACGAGATGGTGAAAAACGGCGAACTCAAGGGCCCGGTGGTGATCGGTCGCGATCACCTGGATTCGGGCTCCGTGGCCTCCCCCAACCGGGAGACCGAGAGCATGAAGGACGGCTCCGACGCCGTCTCCGACTGGCCGCTGCTCAACGCCCTGCTCAACACCGCCGGCGGCGCCACCTGGGTCAGCCTGCACCATGGCGGCGGCGTGGGCATGGGCTTCTCCCAGCACTCCGGTGTGGTGATCTGCTGTGATGGCACCGAGGCGGCGGCCAAGCGCGTCGCCCGGGTGCTGTGGAATGACCCGGCCACCGGCGTCATGCGCCACGCCGACGCCGGCTACGAGATTGCCCAGGACTGCGCCAAAGAGCAGGGGCTGGACCTGCCGATGCTGGGGGACAAGTGATGTTGAAACTGACGCTGAACCCGGGCCAGTTGACCCTGGCCCAACTGCGGGCGGTCAGCCGCGACGGCGTGACCCTGAGCCTGGATGAGGCCGCCTACCCCGCCATCGACGCCAGCGCCGCCGCGGTGGCCCAGGTGATCGAGCGCGACCAGGTGGTCTACGGCATCAACACCGGTTTCGGCCTGCTGGCCAACACCCGCATCGCCAAGGAGGACCTGGAACTGCTGCAACGCTCCATCGTCCTCTCCCACGCCGCCGGCACCGGCGAGCCGATGAGCGACGCCACGGTGCGCCTGATGATGGTGCTCAAGATCAACTCCCTGGCCCGCGGCTTCTCCGGCATTCGCCGCCAGGTAATCGACGCGCTGATCGCCCTGGTCAACGCCGGGGTCTATCCCATTGTCCCGGAGAAGGGCTCGGTGGGCGCCTCCGGGGATCTGGCGCCCCTGTCCCACATGGTGCTGCCACTGCTGGGTGAGGGCGAGGTGCGCTACCACGGCCAGGTGATCCGGGCCACCGATGGCCTGGCCAAGGCCGGCCTCAAGCCGATGACCCTGGCGGCCAAAGAGGGGCTGGCGCTGCTCAACGGCACCCAGGCCTCCACCGCCCTGGCCCTGGAGGGGCTGTTCCACGCCGAAGATCTCTGGGCCGCCGGTTCCGTGGTGGGCGCCATCAGTGTCGAGGCCGCCCTGGGCAGCCGTCGCCCCTTCGACCCCCGGGTGCACGAGGTGCGCGGCCAGCGGGGGCAGATCGACGCCGCCGCCACTTTCCGCCACCTGCTGGGGCCGGAGTCGGAGCTGGGTGACAGCCACGCCAACTGCGACAAGGTGCAGGACCCCTACTCCCTGCGCTGCCAGCCCCAGGTGATGGGCGCCTGTCTGACCCAGATCCGCCAGGCCGCCGAAGTGCTGCTGGTGGAGTCCAACGGGGTGACCGACAACCCGCTGGTGTTCCCCACCGATGAGGGCGCGGACTTCATCTCCGGCGGCAACTTCCACGCCGAGCCGGTGGCGATGGCCGCCGACAACCTGGCGCTGGCGATCAGCGAGATTGGGGCCCTGGCAGAGCGCCGCATCGCCCTGCTCATCGACCGCCACCTCTCCGGCCTGCCGGCGTTTCTGGTGGACAACGGCGGGGTGAACTCCGGCTTTATGATTGCCCAGGTCACCGCCGCGGCCCTGGCCAGTGAGAACAAATCCCTGGCCCATCCGGCCTCGGTGGACAGCCTGCCCACCTCCGCCAACCAGGAGGATCACGTCTCCATGGCCACCTTTGCCGCCCGCCGACTGCGGGAGATGGCGGCCAACAGTCGCGGCGTCCTGGCGGTGGAGCTGCTGGCGGCCTGTCAGGGGCTGGATTTCCGCGCCCCCCTCAAGGCCAGCGCCTCGGTGGAGTCCGCCAAGGCCCAGCTGCGGGAAGTGGTGGCCTTCTATGACCAGGACCGCTTCTTTGCCCCGGACATCGACAAGGCCACGGCCCTGCTGGCCTCGGCCCGCTACAACGCCCTGGTGCCGCCGGCCCTGCTGCCCTCGTTCTGAGGCACGCCCCGACCCAAAACCCCCGCTCCGGCGGGGGTTTTTCTTGCCCGACTCTCAGGCTGGAGTATGCTGTAGAACGTTGTTAATCCTGATAGAGACACCAATTTTGGAAACCGAGATCCGAGTGGGGCTGCGTCATCGTTTGTCCGAACTGCTGCAGCAGTGGGGCTTACCGGTGGCCGGCAGTGACTGGCAAACCTTCGTGGTGCTGGCGGTGGTGGCGCTGCTGCTGGCCTGGTTGGGCTACGCCCTGTTCCGGCGGGTGGCGGAGAAGGGGGTGACCAGCCTGGGCGATCGCCTGCCGGGCCCCTGGGCCGGCCCCTTCAAGCAGTACAAGGTGGTGTCCAAGGTGGCCTCCATCGTGCCGCTGGTGGTGCTGGATCTCTTCACCCCCCTGGTGTTCGCCGCCTGGCCCTGGTGGGACCGAGTGGCCACCCTGGTGCTGGAGCTGGCGATCCTGGTGGCGGTGGTGCGTCTGGTGTTCGCGGTGCTCGACACGGTGCAGGCGGTGGCCCACCAGAGCCCCATCAGTCGGCGCTTGCCGGTGCAAAGCTTCGTCCAGCTGGGCAAGCTGTTCCTCTTTATCGTTGCCGCCATCCTCTTTGTCTCGGTGCTGCTGGACAAATCGCCGGTCTACCTGTTGTCCGGCTTGGGTGTGGCCACCGGTTTGCTGCTGTTGGTGTTTCGCGACACCATCCTCGGCTTCGTCGCCGGGATCCAGCTGTCGGCCAACCGCATGGTCAGCCGCGGTGACTGGGTGCAGATGGACAAGTACGGTGCCGACGGCGAGGTGATCGAGGTCAGCCTGACCACGGTCAAGGTGCAGAACTGGGACAAGACCATCACCATGATCCCGGCCCACGCCATGGTCTCCGACGCCTTCCGCAACTGGCGTGGCATGCAGGAGTCCGGTGGCCGGCGCATCAAGCGGGCCCTGCTGCTGGACCTCCACTCGGTGCGGTTTCTCGACTCGGGGCTTGAGGCACGTCTGGGGCAGATCGACACCCTGCGGCCCCATCTGGCCAGCAAGCACGCCGAGCTGGCGGAGGCCAACGCCGCCATCCCCCACCTGGAGCAGCCGGCCAACGGCCGCCGCCTGACCAACCTGGGCTGTTTTCGGGCCTATCTGCAGGCCTACCTGCAGCATCACCCCAGTGTCCATCAGCAGATGACCCTGATGGTGCGTCAGCTGGCGCCGACGGAAAACGGCTTGCCGCTGGAGATCTACTGCTTCACCAACGACACCCGTTGGCCGGTGTACGAGGGGATCCAGGCGGACATCTTCGATCACGCCCTGGCGGTGTTGCCCCAGTTCGAACTGCGGGCGATGCAAAAACCCACCGGCGCCGATCTGCGCCAACTGGGCCGCCCCGCCTGATACGACAACGCCCCGACTACGGGGCGTTTTGCTGACTGGGGCGGTAGTGGGGAATGGGCTGGCGGAACCGGCCCGCATGGGGGCGGTAGAAGGCCAGCAGCTGCGCCATGTCCGCCGCCTTACTGTCGCCGGGGACAAAGGCGTCACCGATGACGATGGTCTTGTGGCGATAATCGAAGGCCACCGGCACTATGGGCACCCCCGCCCCTTGGGCAATGTGGTAGAAGCCGGTTTTCCAGCGGCTCACCGGGCTCCGGGTGCCCTCTGGCGCCAGGGCCAGCACAAACTCCTCCTCCTGGCTGAACAGCGCCGTCACCTCCTCCACCAGGTTGTTGGACTGGGTGCGCACCACGGGGCGCCCGCCCAGGGCCCGCATCAACCACCCCAGCGGCGGGCGAAACAGCTGGTGCTTGCCGATAAAGCGGGCCGGGATCTTCAGCTGGAAACGGGCCAGCAGTCCGATGATGAAATCCCAGTTGCTGGTGTGGGGCGCCACTGCCGCCACGTACTTTTGGCGCGCTGGCAACTGGCCCTGGATAGACCAGCCGGCCAGTTTCAAGATCCAGGCGGACAGGGTGGCCATCATAGTGGTTGCCTCCTCAGGCTAAGGCTGGCCCATCCCCCGAACCCTGGCAAGCTCAGTGATCGTGGCCGGGGTGCTGCTCGGTGTGGGTGCCATGGCCGTGACCATGGTGGTCGTGATCGTGGTGGGAGAGCATCAGCAGCACCACGAAAATCAGTCCCAGGGCGGAGCCCAGGTAGTGGCCCTGGCTGAAACGGGGGCCGCGGTGGTGGTGATGGTCGCCGTGGTGGTGCTCGTGGGGCCGGTGCAGCAGCACATGGAGGATGGATCCGGTAACGAAGGCCTGCAGGTAGACGGAGCCGGAGAGGCTGATCACCGACAGGATCTCCTCGCCGAGAAAGAAGCCCAACACGGTAAAGAGCATCAGGGTCAGCAGCATGATGGCGGCGGGCCAGCGGCCAAACTGGGGGCGCAGCAGCCACCAGATCGCCAGTCCCGCCGGCAAATTGTGGAGCACTATGCTCAGGGCCAGCATGTCGTTGGCCTGCTGCTGGCTGACCAGGAAGATGGCGCTGCCGTCGGTGAGGGTGTGGACCAGCAGGCCGGTCAGGCCCAGGGCCAGGGTGAGGTTATGAGCCAGGGCCGAGTGGCGGTGGAACGCCTTCTCCGCCAGGGTGGGCCCCACCAGGCCCAGCAGGACCGCCGGCACCACCCAGGCACCGCCGTGGTGCCACAGCTCCGGCAGGATGTCGAACAATACCAGGCCGAACAGGGAGACCACCACGAAGGCACCGATGGCGTTGAGCAGCTTGGTCTGGTGGCGAAAGCCATGGTAGAGCAAGGGGCCTACGGCCAGGATCAGCACACTGGCGATCAGGTAGTTCATTTCGGTCTCCGGACATCCAGGTCGGTGGGGGCGGCCAAGGTTAGGGGGCTCAGAGGTAGTTGTCCAGTTCCAGCTTGTGATCCCGGGGGTTGATGGCCCGCACCACCTTCTCCTTGCAGTGCGGCGCCGCCAGATCCACCACAGTGGCCATCACGTGGGTGCGGGTCTTGGGGTTGTACACCGATTTGACCAGCGGCTTGAGCGGCTTGTCCTCCCGGGTCTCCAGCACCACTGCTACCAGGCCGTTGGACAGCTCCACCATGGAGCCGGGCGGGTAGACGCCGATGCACTGGATAAACTGCTGCACCAGCTCCCGGTCCAGCTGGTGCGGGGTCATCTCCAGCAGCCGCTTGAGGGCCAGGGCCGGGGACGCCCCCCGGTGGTAGACCCGATCGGCGGTGATGGCGTCGTAGATGTCGCAGATGGCGATCATCCGGCCGTAGGTGGTGATCTCCTCCCCCACCAGGCCCTCGGGGTAGCCGGTGCCGTCCAGTTTCTCGTGGTGCATCGCCGCCACGTCCAGGCTGATGGGGCTGATCCCCGGGGTGGCCCGGATGATGTCCCGGCTGTGGGCGGCGTGGCTTTTCATGATGGCAAACTCCTCGTCGGTGAGCTTGCCGGGCTTGTTGAGGATCTCGGTGGGGATCATCACCTTGCCGATGTCGTGCAGCAAAGAGCCGACACAGATCTTGTGCAGCACCTCGCCCTGGTAGCCGAGCTGGCGGGAGAACAGGGTCATCAGGATGGCGACGCCGATGGAGTGTTCCAGCAGGTAGTCGTCCTTGTCCTTGATGAGCCTCAAACAGTTCAGCGCGCTCATGTTGCGGAACACGCTCTCGATGAACTGGTCCGCCATCCGCTCCACCGGCTCCAGCTCCAACTGCTGGCCCAGCTTGATGTCGTGCATCATCCGCTGTTGCAATTGGCGCGCCTGGTTGTAGAGTTTGCGCGCCCGGGGCAACTCCTCCTTGAGGGTGGCCTTTTGCGGTGCGCTGGACTTGAGTGGCGCCTTGGGGGCACTGGGGGTGGCCACGGGCGTGGCGCGTTCGGATCGGCTGGTGTCGATCAGCACCTGCTTGACCCCCTGCTTGCGCAGCAGGGTCAGCATTTCGGGGTTACGGATGTACCCTTGCTGGCGGATCGCCATCATGGGGTGGCCAGGAATGTCCACCACGTACATACCCAGGGTGACCTGGCTGACCGGCAGGGTCTTTATCATAGTTATTGTGGGCGCTGGCCTGTCCGGCCAAAGATAACAAACAATTCAGTTTCTTAAATTATACTCTTAGGCCTCAAAACTGAAGCCTGAAGATGCATTTCGGAGTTTGACTCGATGGATACGCTTTCCGCGGCGGTGATGCTGTTCCTCATCATGGACCCCCTGGGCAACATGCCGATCTTCCTGTCGGTGCTGCGCCACGTGGACCCCAAACGCCGCCGCAAGATCCTGATCCGGGAGCTGCTGTTTGCCCTGGGGATCATGCTGCTGTTCCTCTACGCCGGGGAGTACATGCTCTCCTTCCTCAACCTGAGGACGGAGTCGGTGTCCATCGCCGGCGGCATCATCCTCTTCCTGATTGCCATCAAGATGATCTTCCCCAGCCCCGGTGGGGTCACCGGGCTGGACGCCGGCCAGGAGCCCTTCCTGGTGCCCCTGGCCATCCCGCTGATTGCCGGGCCCTCGGTGCTGGCGGCGCTGTTGCTGCTGGCCCACACCGAGCCGGGCCGGATGCTGGACTGGACCCTGGCGCTGCTGCTGTCCTGGGGGATCTCGGCGGCGATCCTGATGTTCTCCGGCCTGTTCCACCGTCTGCTGGGCGAGCGGGGCCTGGTGGCGCTGGAGCGCCTGATGGGGATGGTGCTGGTGATGATCTCGGTGCAGATGTTCCTCGACGGCATCGCCGCCTACCTGGCCAGCTGATAAGCCGGCAACGAAAAAGGGGCCCCGCGGGCCCCTTTTTTACTCCTTCTCCTGCGACTTGGCCGCCTGACGCCAGCTGAGCAGGGCAAACACCCCGTAGAGCATCATCTCCTTGTAGTGATCCCAGCTCAGGGGCTTGCCCTGACGCACCCGCACCCCGGCGCAGATCGCCAGGTGGCCCGCCAGGGTGATCTGCAGCAGGATGTGCAGTGCCAGGTTGTAGGGGTGGGGCCAGGGGAAGATCAGGTTGACGATCATGATCAGCCAACCGGCCGCCACGGCGGCTTTGGCCCAGGACAGAAACTGGTTCATTCGATGCTCTCGTTGGGTTGGAATTGGTACAGTCGGTAGGCCACCTGACCGGCGATCTTCTCCCGGTGCAGCTGCCAGCCGGTGGGCAGGGCGGGCAGGGCCAGCTCCACCTCGGTTTCGACGTAGATCCAGCTGCCGGGTTTGAGGTAGCCGTTGTCGGTCAGTCGCTGGCAGCAGGGGGCCAGCAGCTCCTGGCGAAACGGGGGGTCCACGAACACGATATCAAAAGGCGCGTCCGCCGGCCGGGCCAGCCAGGCCAGGCTGTCGCCGGGAACCACGGTGGCGTTGTCCGCCTTCAGGGTGGCCAGGTTGCGGCTGAGCTGACGGGCGGCGCCGGCGTCCAGCTCCAGCAGGGTGGCGTGCTCGGCCCAGCGGGAGAGGGCCTCCAGGGCCAGGGCGCCGCTGCCGGCAAAGCAGTCCAGCACCCGGGCGCCGCGGGTGTCCTGCATCAGCCAGTTAAACAGGGTTTCCCTGACCCGATCCGTGGTGGGCCTCAGCCCCGTCACCTCCCCCACCGGCAACTTGCGACCCCGCCACTGGCCGCCGATCAGGCGGATCTGCCCCGGGCTTCGGGACGGGGAGGGGGCGCTGCGGTTGCGACGGGGGGCTCTCGCCATGGTGACCTCGGTTTTTGCCGGAATTCTGGGTAGACTAAGGCCCCAGAAAAATCGCTAGTTTAGCAAGGCCCGGGCGGGGAGTGTCAGCCCGGGCGGCAGTAAAGGGTAATAAATCATGGCCAAAGGCTTATTTTCCTGGTTCCGCCGGGAGAAGGAGGAGGCACAGCCTGCTCCCGAACAGACCGACGCGGTAGAGCAGAGTGCCCCCGAGACGGCCGAGTCGACGCCTCAGGACAGCGCACCCCTGAGCGCCGACCAAGATGCCGAGCGCCTGGCGGCGGAGCAGGCCGAAGCCGAGCGGTTGGAAGCGGAGCGTCTGGCGGCGGAACAGGCCGAAGCCGAACGGTTGGAAGCGGAGCGCCTAGCGGCGGAACAGGCCGAAGCCGAGCGGTTGGAAGCGGAGCGCCTGGCGGCAAAGCAGGCCGAAGCCGAGCGACTGGACGCGGAACGCCTGGCGGCGGAGCAGGCGGAAGCCGAGCGACTGGAAGCGGAGCGTCTGGCGGCGGAGCAGGCCGAAGCCGAGCGATTGGAAGCGGAGCGCCTGGCGGCGGAGCAGGCCGAAGCCGAGCGGTTGGCCAATGAGGCGCAACCGGAGCCCCAGGCCAAGCCGGAGAAACCCGGCTTCTTTGCCCGCCTCAAGGCCGGCCTGCGCCGCACCAGCGAGAACATCGGTGGCGGCTTCGTGGCCCTGTTCAAGGGCAAGAAGATCGACGATGAGCTGTTCGAGGAGCTGGAAACCCAGCTGCTGCTGGCGGACGTGGGGGTGGAGACCACCACCCGCATCATCGACAGCCTGACTGAGAAGGCCGACTACGGTGACCTGAAAGACTCCGATGCCCTGTTTGCTCATCTGAAAAGCGAGCTGGGGGACACCCTGGCCAAGGTGGATCAGCCGCTGGTAATCGACAACCCGGACGGGCCTTTCGTGATCCTGATGGTTGGGGTCAACGGGGTGGGCAAGACCACCACCATCGGTAAGCTGGCCAAGCAGTTCCAGTCCGAAGGCAAGTCGGTGATGCTGGCGGCGGGGGACACCTTCCGGGCGGCGGCGGTGGAGCAGCTGCAGGTCTGGGGCCAGCGCAACGAGATCCCGGTGATCGCCCAGCACACCGGGGCCGACAGCGCCTCGGTGATCTTCGATGCCCTGCAGGCCGCCAAGGCGCGCAACGTGGATGTGCTGATCGCCGACACCGCCGGCCGCTTGCAGAACAAGGCCCACCTGATGGACGAGCTGAAGAAGATCGCCCGGGTGATGAAGAAGCTGGACGTCAACGCCCCCCACGAGGTGATGCTGACCCTGGACGCCAGCACCGGCCAGAACGCCATCAGCCAGGCCCAGATCTTCAACGAGGCGGTGGGCCTGACCGGTTTGGCCCTGACCAAGCTCGATGGCACCGCCAAAGGCGGCGTGATCTTCGCACTGGCCGATAAGTTTGGTATACCAGTACGTTATATCGGTGTGGGTGAAGGCATTGACGATCTGCGTCCGTTCGAAAGCGCGGCCTTCATCGACGCCCTGTTCAGCGAGCAGGACTCCGCGTAAGAGCGTCTTTGATGATCCAGTTTGACCAGGTAAGCAAGATCTACCCCGGCGGCCGCATGGCCCTGGAACAGGTGTCCTTTGGCCTCGAGCCGGGGGAGATGGCGTTCCTGACCGGCCACAGTGGCGCCGGCAAGAGCACCCTGCTCAAGCTGATCACCGCCATCGAGCGGCCCACCACCGGCCAGGTGGTGATCAACGGCATGGACGTGGCCGGCCTCAAGCGCCACGACGTGCCCTACCTGCGCCGCAACATCGGCATCATCTTCCAGGACCACAACCTGCTGATGGACCGCAGCGTGTTCGACAACCTGGCGTTGCCGCTGGTGATCGAGGGCTTCGCCGCCCGGGAGATCGCCAAGCGGGTCGAGGGGGCCCTGTCCATGGTGGGCCTCAGCGACAAGGCGGCCTACGCCCCCATCCAGCTCTCCGGCGGGGAGCAGCAGCGGGTGGGGATCGCCCGGGCGGTGATCAACCGTCCTCCCCTGCTGCTGGCGGATGAACCCACCGGCAACCTGGATCCCAAGCTGTCGATGGACATCCTGCGGCTGTTTGAAACCCTCAACGCCGCCGGCACCACGGTGCTGATCGCCACCCACGACCTGGGCCTCATCGCCCGCATGCGCTACCGCACCCTGACCCTCAAACAGGGCCGGATGGTGAGCGAGGAGGTGTGCCTGTGACCCAGCGTAAGCCCAAGCTGCCGGTGGGGCAGCGGATGAAAAGCGGCGTGCAGCAGCATCTGCGTCAGTCCCTGAGCAGCCTCGGTGAGCTGTGGCGGGCCCCAATGACGTCGCTGATGACCATGCTGGTGCTGGGCTTCAGCCTCTCCCTGCCCGCCCTGCTGATGGTGCTCTCCAACAACGCCGCCAAGGTGGAGGCCCAGTGGCAGAGCGCGGCGGAGATCAGCCTGTTTCTCAAGCTCGACCTGGACGAGTCCCGGCGTCAGGGGCTGGTGACCCGCCTGCGGGGAATGCCCGAGGTGCTGGAGGTGCACTACCTCAGCCCTGAGGATGCCCTGGCGGAGTTCCAGCAGCAGTCTCAGTTCGGCGAGGCGCTGCGCTACCTGGACAGCAACCCCCTGCCGGCGGTGATCCGGGTGCTGCCCTCCGGCCGCCACAGCGAAGCGGACGCCGCCCGGGCGCTGCGGGACCGGCTGGCGGAGCACAGCGAGGTGGCCATGGCCCGGCTGGATCTGGACTGGTTGCAGCGATTGCAGGCCCTGGCCAACGTGGGCCGGCAATCCGGCAGCGCCCTGGGGGTCCTGTTGATCCTGGCGGTGGTGCTGATCACCGGCAACACCATCCGGCTCTCCATCATGCAGCGGTTCCACGAGATCAAGGTGATGAAGCTGGTGGGGGCCACCGAGGCCTTTATCCGCCGGCCCTACCTCTACGGCGGGATCTGGCTGGGGCTGCTGGCGGCGCTGGTGGCCATGGTGCTGGTCAACGCCATGCTGATCTGGCTCGATGGCGCCATGGCCCAGCTGCTCAGCCTCTACCGCAGCCAGATCCGCCTGGAGGGCCTCTCCGCCGGACAGAGCGGCGCCCTGGTGCTGTTCTCCTGTGGCCTGGGCTGGCTGGGGGCCTGGTTGTCGGTGCGCCGGCACCTGAGGGCCATCGAACCCCACTAGGGAACACCGGCTCGGTGGGGCGGTCTGAATGGGGGCTGTCCCGCCCTGGTTAACCCTTAACCTGCCCCGGCCGGACGTGCTAGACTCCCCTTCCCTTTCAAACACGAGGTACAGCATGAGCGAAAGCCGCCAGAACATGGCCTTGATGGTGGTGCCCCAGGGGCACGGCACCCTGGAGTCCTACATCCAGGCGGTCAATGCCATCCCCATGCTGTCCGCGGAGGAGGAGCAGTACCTCGCCCGCCAGGTGACGCAGGGGGATCTGGACGCGGCGAAACAGCTCATCATGTCCCATCTTCGCTTCGTGGTGCACGTGGCCCGCAGCTACTCCGGCTACGGCCTGCCCCAGGCCGACCTCATCCAGGAGGGCAACATCGGCCTGATGAAGGCGGTCAAACGCTTTGATCCCACGGTCGGGGTGCGCCTGGTCTCCTTTGCCGTCCACTGGATCAAGGCGGAGATCCACGAGTACGTGCTCAAGAACTGGCGCATCGTCAAGGTGGCCACCACCAAGGCCCAGCGCAAGCTGTTCTTCAACCTGCGCAAGGCCAAGAAGCGCCTGGGCTGGTTCAGCGCCGAGGAGGTCAGTACCGTGGCCGAGGAGCTGGGGGTCAGCGAGCACGAGGTGATGGAGATGGAAGCGCGACTGGCGGCCCAGGACGCGGCCTTCGACATCGGCCCCGAGCAGGACGAGGACGACGGTGGCTATGCCCCGGCCCTCTACCTGGAGGACAAGCAGTCGGATCACGCCGAGGCGCTGGAGCAGGAGGATTACGACCGCCAGTCCCAGGCCCGGCTGCACGCCGCCCTCAACACCCTGGATGATCGCAGCCGCGACATCCTCACCGCCCGCTGGCTGGATGAACCCAAGGCCACCCTGCAGGAGCTGGCGGATCGCTACCAGGTCTCGGCGGAGCGCATCCGTCAGCTGGAGAAGAACGCCATCAAGAAGCTCAAGGGCGCAATGGATGGCTAAGTGTCGGATTTTCAAAAGAAGCGGGCCGATGGGCCCGTTTTTGCGTTTGAGGAGGGCCCCATGGAGTGCCGTTTAGGTTGCGCCTGCTGCTGCATTGCGCCCTCCATCAGCTCCCCCATTCCCGGCATGCCCCAGGGCAAGCCCGCCGGGGTGCGCTGCATCCAGCTGGACGCCAACAACCTGTGCAAGATCTTCGGCCGTGCGGACCGGCCGGCGGTGTGCAGCGATTTCAAGCCGGATGGGGCGATCTGCGGCGGCAGTGACGCCCAGGCGCTGCGCGTGCTCAGCGAGCTGGAAGCGGCGACAGCACGGGCCAGCTGAACAGCGCCGACATCGGCACCAGGGTCACCCCCTCCTCGGGCAGGTCCGCCAGGGCCAGCTCCAAAAACGCCAGGGTATCCGGATAGGGGTGCCCGATCACCACCACCTGACCGTAATGCCTGGCCACCTTCAGCGCTTGCTGCCACTGGCGGTTGAGGGTGGCCGGATCCCGGTCCGGGTCCAGGAACACGTCCCGCTCAATACTTGCCACCCCCCAGGCCTGGGCCTGCTCAAAGGCCAGGCTTTCCGCCGTGGTGAGGCTATCGACAAAGTAGAGCCCCTTGCGGTTGAGCTCCTCCATCACCCAGGCCATGCGATCGGCGTCCGGGGTGACGGCGCTGCCCATGTGGTTGTTGACCCCCTGGACAAAGGGGATGTCTGCCAGCGCTTTCTTGACTCGGTACTGGGTCTGCCAGCGGTCCAGGCCGGGCTCGATGGCCCAGGGGCCGGGGGATTTGGGGCCCAGAGTGGCCATGGGCAGGTGCAGCATCAGCTCGCGATCCTGGCGCCAGGCGGCCAGGGCCAGGCGGCGGCCCCAGGGGGTGTGGGGCAAAAAGGCCAGGGTGACCTCGGTGGGCAGGCTCAGCACCCGCTGGTCGTCGGCGCGGGCGCCGATGTCGTCGATGATGAGGGCCAGGCGCGGATCGGCATGGGCCGGACCCGACAACAGGCACAGCAGGCTAATGATGGCGCCGGCGACCCTCACTCTGCTGCAGAAGATCGTAAGCGGCCAGTAATTGGGGATCATCACTAAGGCTCACTAACGGTTTGTTATTGTTCAGTATATCCCCATCCTGCTCGGCTTCCACCAGGAGATCCGGATCGATGCCCTGCTGATCGATAAAGTGGCCGTTGGGGGTGGCGTAGCGGGCGGTGGTGAGCTTCACCGCGCCGCCGTTGGCCAGCAGGGGGATCAGGCTCTGCACCGTGCCCTTGCCGAAGGAGCGCTCCCCCACCAGCAGGGCCCGTCCCTGGTCCTGCAGGGCGCCCGCCAGGATCTCGGCGGCGGAGGCGCTGCCCTGGTTGATCAGCACCACCACCGGCAGTTGCTCAAACAGGGTAAAGCGGGTGGCCTGATATTCGCTGTTGGCGTCCAGGAAACGACCGTGGGTGGTGACTATGGTGCCCTCGCTGAGGAACATGTCGGCGATCTGCACCGCCGCGTCCAGCAGGCCGCCGGGGTTGTTGCGCAGATCCAGCACCAGCCCCTCCATGGGGCCCCGGTTGAGTTTGTGGGCGGCGGCGCGCACCTCGAGTGCGGTGCGCTGGTTGAAGCTGGAGATCCTCAGGTAGCCGATGTTGCCCGGCAGGCGCTCCGCCTGGCTGGAGATCACCTCCACCTCGGAGGGGGTCAGGCGCAGGGTGATGGGTTCGGGGTGCTCCTCCCGCTCCAGGGTCAATATCAGGGCGCGGTCGTCCAGGCTGGCCTGTTTGATGTAGGCGATCATGGGGTCCAGATCGTCCGGGTCCGCCTCCAGCTCATCCACCTTGACCAGTACGTCACCGGGCAGCACGCCCGCCACCTCGGCGGACGAGTTGGCCATGGGGGCCACCACCCGGATCTGCCCTTCGTCCACGGACACCTCAAGACCGTAGCCGTAGTAGTGACCGCGGTTGTTGTCGCGCAGCAGGGAGAGGGTGTGGGGTCGCAGGTAGGTGGAGTGGGGGTCGAGCACCTCCAGCATCCCCTTCATGGCGCCATCGAGCAGGGCCTGCTGGTCCACGTCGTCAACGTAGTAATCCTGGATGAGGTCCTGCACGGCTTCCACCAGTGCCAGGGTGTCCTGCGTGGTCGGCGAGGCCGCGTCCTTGTGAAGCTCCTGCGCCGCGACCGTGGTGCAAAGCAGGAGGCCGACCAGAAAAGGGGTAACGCGCCGCATGGGCTGCCCTCCTGGTCAGGAGGGCGGCGCGGACATTACCCTTTGCGCAGGTAATTTTTCGGGTCGACGGCGCGCCCTCGATGGCGTATTTCGAAGTATAGACCTGCCTGATTCAATCCACCGGAGCTGCCGGTCAGGGCGATCACCTCACCCGGAGTGACCTGATCCCCCACCTGTTTGAGCAGGGCCTGGGCGTGGCCGTAGAGGCTGAGGTACTGCTCGCCGTGGTCCACCACCACCACCAAACCGAAGCCCCGCAGCCAGTCGGCGAACACCACCTGACCGGCGCTGATCGCTTTGACTTCGCGTCCCGCGGGGGCCTTGAGCAACCAGCCGTTCCACTTCAGCTGCCCCTCGCGGTGGCTGCCGAAACGGTGGGTAAGCCGACCGCTGGCGGGCCAGGGCAAGGCCCCTTTGCGGTCCGCCAGACCATTGAGGGCCTGGCTCTGGGCCAGCGCCTCCAGGGCTTGCTCGATGGCGGTTTCCAGCACCTCCCGGTCCTCCACCATCAACGCCAGCTGGTTGCTGTCCCGGGCCAGCTGCTGCTCCAGCTTGGCCAGGGCCGCTTGTCGCTCTTTCTGGCGCTGGGCCAGGCGGGCGCGCTCCTGCTCCTGCTGGCGCAGCAGTTCGGCTTGTTGGTTGCGCACTTGCTGTTGCTGGTCGATGACGGCGGCCAGGGCGGCTTCAGTGGCCTTGAGGGCGTCCAGGGCGTCGATCCGGGCCTGGTTGAGGTATTGGTAGTAGACCATCATCCGCTCCAGCGTGGCCGGGTCTTCGTTGCCCAGCAGCAGCGCCGTGTGGTCCTGGCGGCCGCTCATCCAGGCGGTGCGCACCTGGCTGGCCAGCTGATCCCGCTGCTGCCGCTGCTCCTGCTCCAGGGTCTGTTGCCGCTGGCCCAGGCGGACCAGCTCGCTGTCCGCCTCACTGAGGGCGGTCTTTTGTCGCTGCAGCGCCACGGCGCTGTCGCTGATCGCCTTGTCGGTGCGGCGCAGGGCCTGTAGCAGGCTGTCTTTCTCCACCTGGCCCTGGGACAGCTTGGCCTGGCGCTGCTGGATCGCCCGGCTGAGGTCCTGCAGCCGGGCCTGCTGTTCGGCCACCTCGTCGTCACCGGCCACCGGGGTGGCCAGCAACAGCGGCAGCAGCAGGGTGAGCAGGTGCCGGGTCACGACTGGGCGGACGCTTTGAGGGTCAGCAACGGCCGTCCGGTCATCTCCTGGGGGATGGGCATCCCCATCAGGTACAGCATGGTGGGGGCCACGTCGGAGAGGGCGCCGCCGCTGCGGGGCTCGGCGTCCCGTCCGATGTAGATAAAGGGCACCGGCTCGCTGGTGTGGGCGGTGTGGGCCTGGCCGGTGTTGAGGTCGGTCATCTGCTCGGCGTTGCCGTGGTCGGCGGTGATCAGGGCTTCGCCCCCGACCCGCTCCAGGGCCTCCACCACCCGGCCGATGCTGCGATCCACCGCTTCGCAGGCCAGCACCGCGGCGTCGTAGTTGCCGGTGTGGCCCACCATATCGCCGTTGGGGTAGTTGCAGATGATGGTGTCGAACTGGCCAGACTCGATGGCCGCCACCAGTTGATCGGTGAGGGCCTCGCTGCTCATCTGGGGCTGCAGATCGTAGGTGGCCACCTTGGGGGAGTCGATGAGGATCCGCTCCTCGCCCTCGAAGGGGGTCTCGACCCCGCCGTTGAAGAAGAAAGTGACGTGGGCGTACTTCTCGGTCTCGCTGATCCGCAGCTGCTGGCGGCCGGCCTTGGCCATCAGCTCGCCGAAGGTGTTGACCAGGGCTTCCGGCGGGAAGGCGCAGGGGGTGTCGATGTCGGCGGCGTACTGGGTCAGCATCACCAGGGCGGTCAGGGTGGGGCGCACCGCCCGCTGGAAACCGTCGAAGTCGTCCTGAACGAAGGCGCGGGTGATCTGGCGGGCGCGGTCGGCCCGGAAGTTCATGAAGATCAGGCTGTCGCCGTCCGCCAGAGGGGCCCCTTGGCCGATGGCCGTGGGGGCCACGAACTCGTCGTTCTCGTCCCGCTGGTAGGCGGCCTTCAGGGCACTGACGGCGTCATCGGCCCGGTGGCTGCCCTCGGCCTCGGTGATCAACCGGTAGGCCTTTTCTACGCGATCCCAACGCTGGTCGCGATCCATGGCGTAGTAGCGGCCCACCACGCTGGCGATGGCGCCCTTGCCCAGTTCGGCAAACAGGGCCTGGAAGCGGGCCAGGGAGGCCTCGGCGCTGCGCGGCGGGGTGTCCCGCCCATCCAGGAAGGCGTGCAGGTAGATGCGCTCGGCGCCCCGCTCGGCGGCCATGCGGATCATCGCCTCGATGTGATCCTCGTGGCTGTGCACCCCGCCGGGGGAGAGCAGGCCCATGATGTGCACCGCGTGGCCCTTCTCCACCGCCTCATCCACTGCCTTGGCCAGGGCCGGGTTGTGGTTGAACTCGCCGTCGGCGATCGCCTTGGTGATCCGGGTCAGCTCCTGGTAAACCACCCGACCGGCACCCAGGTTGATGTGGCCCACTTCGGAGTTGCCCATCTGACCATCGGGCAGCCCCACGTCCAGGCCGGACCCGGAGATCAGGGTGCTGGGCCGCTCGGCAAACAGCCGGTCCAGGTTGGGGGTGTGGGCGTTGGTGATGGCGTTGTCGGCACTGGGGGCGCGGTAGCCCCATCCATCCAGGATGAGCAGCGCCAGAGGCTTGCGGGCGACGGTCATGGTGATTCCTTGCAGTGGGTGCCGAACCGGCGGCACCGGGGTCGAATGGGTCTCTGGTGGTTCAGTGTACACCGAGGGCGCCGACGCAAACCAGCGGGGGCCACACCGGGACGCCGACGGGGCTGCACCGGCTCGATGGTCGGGGTATACTTGCGGGCCATCATTCCACTTGCTGATTCAGATAACAGGCATTTTCATGCAGGAATACTTCGACTTTTTTGCCCGGAACCCCATTCTCAGTCTGGTCTGGGTGGCCCTGCTGGGCATGTTCATCATGACTCTGGTGAAGAGCAAGCTGAGCAAGTTCAAGACAGTGTCCCACCAGCAGGCGACCCTGCTGATCAACCGCCAGGACGCCAAGATCCTGGACGTACGGGGCGCCGATGAGTTCAAGAAGGGTCACATTGTGGACGCCATCAATGTGCCGCTGTCCCAGATCAAAAATAATCAGCTCGGGGCGGTTGAAAAGCACAAGAACGACCCCATCATTGTGGTGTGCAACGCCGGGATCAGTTCCTCCCAGGCCGCACAGGTACTGGTTAAGGCCGGGTTCGAGCAGGTGTACAACCTGCACGGCGGCATGACCGACTGGAACGCCGCGAACCTGCCGGTGGTCCGCAAGAAAAAGCGCTGAACGTCTGCGGGCCCCATTGGCCCCGGACCAAGTGACGCACCCCAATAGGGGGCACCCGTCCGCAGCATTCCTGGCCGCCACTTTCCGTGGGCGTCCGGCTCGGTGAAGGGAAGCCCGACAAACAACGACGATAAAGGTAGGAAAGACCATGGCAGAAGCAACCAACAACGCCGCCACCAACGAAGAGCAGGCGCCCCAGTTCCAGATCCAGCGCGTTTACACCAAGGACATCTCCTTCGAAACGCCCAACTCCCCCGCCATCTTCCAGAAAGAGTGGAAGCCGGAAGTGAAGCTGGACCTGGACACCCGCAGCGCCAAGCTGGCGGACGACACCTACGAGGTGGTGATCTCCATCACCGTCACCACCAAGGTGGGCGAAGACGTGGCCTTCCTGTGCGAAGTGCAGCAGGGCGGCATCTTCACCATCGCCAACCTGCCTGAGCCGCAGCTGGCCCATGCCCTGGGCGCCGGTTGCCCGAACATCCTGTTCCCCTACGCCCGCGAAGCCGTGGCCAGCCTGGTCAACCGTGGCACCTTCCCGCCGCTGAACCTGGCGCCGGTGAACTTCGACGCCCTGTTCGCTCAGTACCTGCAGAAGCGTCAGCAGGAAGCGGCCGCCTCTGAAGGGGCCCAGGCCGACGCCTGATCCAACCAGGAGCTTTTCAGTTGACTGAACAAGCCGCAATTACGGTACTTGGGGCGGGGTCGTACGGCACCGCCCTTGCCATTTCCCTGGCCCGCAACGGCCACCGCACCGTGCTGTGGGGCCACGAGCCCGAGCACATGGCCGCCCTGGAACGGGATCGCAGCAACGAGGAGTTTCTCCCCGGCGCCGCCTTCCCGGACGCACTGGTGATCGAAGCGGACCTGGGCACCGCCCTGGCCGCCTCCCGCGACACCCTGGTGGTGGTGCCCAGCCACGTGTTTGGCGAGGTGCTGAGTCGGGCCAAGCCCCTGCTGCGCCCGGATGCCCGCATCCTGTGGGCCACCAAGGGGCTGGAGCCGGAAACCGGCCGCCTGCTGCAGGACGTGGCCCGGGAGATGCTGGGGGAGTCCATCCCCCTGGCGGTGCTGTCCGGACCCACCTTCGCCAAGGAGATGGCCGCCGGCCTGCCCACGGCGATCTCCCTGGCAGCGACCGATCCCCAGTTTGCCGAGGACATGGCCAAGCTGCTGCACTGCGGCACCTGGATGCGGGTCTACATCAACCCGGATTTCACCGGCATGCAGCTGGGCGGGGCGGTCAAGAACGTCATCGCCATCGGCGCCGGCATGTCCGATGGCATCGGTTTCGGGGCCAACGCTCGCACCGCGCTGATCACTCGGGGCCTGGTGGAGATGTGCCGTCTGGGATGCTCACTGGGGGCCGACAAGGACACCTTTATGGGCATGGCGGGGTTGGGGGATCTGGTGCTGACCTGCACCGACAACCTCTCCCGCAACCGTCGCTTCGGCCTGGCCCTGGGCCAGGGCAAAGGCGTGGAGCAGGCGATGACCGAGATCGGTCAGGTGGTGGAAGGCTACCGCAACGCCAAAGAGGTCTACCTGCTGGCCAAGCGCCAGGGGGTGGAGATGCCCATCACCGACCAGCTGTACCAGGTGCTCTACGAGGGCAAACCGGTGCAGGAGGCGGCCCGGGCCCTGCTGGGCCGGGACATGAAGCCCGAATAACGGGCCAAGGGTTCAAGGGGGTGCCGAGGCATCCCCTTTTTATTGCAATACTCAGGGTAGTGAAGCTGGGATAACGACAATGCAGACAGACGTGGTAGTGATCGGCGCCGGGGCCGCCGGCTTGATGTGTGCGGCCACCGCCGCCGCCCGGGGGCGCCGGGTGATGGTGCTGGACCACGCCAAGCAGGCGGGTAAGAAGATCCTGATCAGCGGCGGCGGGCGCTGCAACTTCACCAACCTCTACGTGGAGCCGGCCAACTACCTGTGCGCCAACCCCCACTTCCCCAAGTCCGCCCTGGCCCAGTACACCCAGTGGGACTTCATCGACATGGTGGTGCGCCACGGGATCCCCTACCACGAGCGGGACCACGGCCAGCTGTTCTGTGACGACTCCGCCAAAGACATCGTGGCCATGCTGCTCAAGGAGTGCGACCGGGGTCAGGTGCAACTGCGCCTGCGCACCAGCATCGAGTCGGTCAGCCAGGGCGCCGAGGGGTTCAGCCTGGCCACCAGCGCCGGGCGCATCCACTGCGAGTCGCTGGTGGTGGCCACCGGCGGACTCTCCATGCCGAAACTGGGGGCCACCCCCCTGGGGTACCAGATCGCCGAGCAGTTCGGCCTCAAGGTGCGGCCCACCCGTGCCGGTCTGGTGCCCTTCACCCTGCAGCCCCAGGAGAAAGCCCACTTCGAGCCCCTCTCCGGGATCAGCCTGACCACTTCGGTGGTGGCGGATCGCGGCCCCAGCTTTACCGAGCAGATGCTGATCACCCACCGCGGGTTGTCCGGCCCCTCGGTGCTTCAGGCCTCCAACTACCGGGACAGCGGGGAGGCGGTCACCATCGATCTGCTGCCGGCCACCGACGCCGCCGAGAGTCTGGCAAAGGCCCGTCAGGCCTCCCCCAAGCGAACCCTGCAGACCTGGCTGGCGGAGCACTTCCCCGCCCGCCTGGCCGAAGCCCTGATCGCCTACCACGGCTGGAACAACGCGCCCCTGGGTCAGCTCAACAAGGCCACCCTGGAGGCGGTGCCCGCCCAGCTCAACGCCTGGCGGCTCAAGCCCGCCGGCGACGAGGGCTACCGCACCGCCGAGGTCACCCTGGGTGGGGTGGACACCGATGCCCTCTCCTCCAAGACCATGGCCTGCAAATCGGTGCCGGGACTGTTCTTTATTGGCGAGGTGATGGACGTCACCGGCTGGCTGGGGGGCTTTAATTTCCAGTGGGCCTGGAGCAGCGGCTACGTCGCCGGCCAGCACGCCTGAGCCCCCTATCGCCACAAGAAATCCGGTTCAAGGGCAAGACTTTGCCCCGTATGCCCGGGAAGGTATGCTAGGGCCAGGATTAAGGACGACAAGGATGTGCTCTCGTGAAAACGCCATTGCACCTGGCGCACCGGCTGCGGGAACGGTGGCCACTGCCCCGCTGGTCGTTGCTGCTGGTGCTGGGGTTGGCCCTGCTGCTCTACCTGGCCTCCCTGGTGGTGGTGGATTTCGTGCTGGGCCGCGACATGATGCGGGGCCACCTGCAGGACGCCCAGCAACACCTGCTGAAACAGCGGGCGCAGCAGCTGGAGCAACTGATGGTGACCGCCGGGGTCAGCCGCACCGCCGAGGTGGCGGAACAGATCATGCTGCAGTGGGCCCAGGAGGACAGCCTGCTGGCGGCCGCCATCGTAGACCGGGACCAGCGCATCTACTTCGGCAGCCAGCTCATCTGGCGCGGTGGCCAGGCCACCCAACTCCTCGACGGTTACCGCGACGACCTGGCCCGTAAAGCCCTGCTCGGAGGCCGGGCGCAGATCCAACGCGACAGTCAGCGCGGCAGCCTGCAGATCTACTACCCCCTGGCCCAGCTCAAACCCCAGCTGGTGCCCCGCCTGCTCTACCTGGAGCAGGATCTCACCCCATTGAACCGCGTCACCCAGCAGCAGTTTACTGACCGCCTCAGCTGGCTGTGGCTGGTGGCCCTGCTGCTGGCGGCGGGCCTGGTGGCCCTGGGTTACCGCTACGTGGTGGCGCCCCTGCGCCACCTCTCCCGCCAGGTGATGCGCCTGGGGGAGCCGGAGCTGACCCTGCCGCCGGCCTCCGCCATCGCCGAGCTGGGCACCCTGGGCGAACGCATCGAACAGAGCAACCAGCGGCTGCGCCAGAGCTACGCCCAGCTGGTGGCCAGCGAGCAGCGTTGGCTCTACGCCGTGGAGGGCCTCAAGGTGGGGGTCTGGGACTGGCAACTGGACAGCAACCAGGTGTTCTTCTCCCACCACTGGAAATCGATGCTGGGCTATCGGGATGACGAGCTGGTGGCCAGCTTCGACGCCTGGGAGCAGCGCCTGCACCCGGAGGACCGGGCCCGGGTATTGAGCCAGCTGCAGGATTACCTGGAGGGCAATCTGCCCCAGTTCGAGAACCTGCACCGACTCTGCCACCGTGACGGCCACTACATCTGGGTGTTGGATCGGGCGATGATGGTGGATTGGAATCCCGATGGCAGCCCCCGCCGCCTGATCGGCACCCACACCGACGTCACCAATGACCAGGGTCAGCCGCAGCTGGGCCTCAGCGGTGACACCCACGCCTCCGGACTCAACCGCCCCGCCCTGCTGCGCCGCCTGGAGCCGGTGGTGCAGACCCCGCAGGAGGACGAGCGGGCGGCCCTGCTGCTCTACCTCGATCTGGATGACTTCAAGGTGGTCAATGACGTCCACGGCCACCACTGCGGCGATCGCCTGATGGAGCAGGTGGAGATGCGCCTGCAGAAGCTGGTGCCCGAGGCCAGCCTGGTGCTGCGCCTGGAGGGGGACGAATTTGTGGTGGTGGTGACCGGGCTGGATCCCCAGGCCCGTCCGCTGCCGGAGCAGGCCCTGAGCCTGGGACAGAAGATCCATCAGGGGATGCGCCGACCCTGGATCTTGGAGGGACGCCCCCTGCACGTGGGCGCCAGCATCGGCATCACCCAGTTCCACCCGGGCCCGGGCCAGCACCCCAACGACGTGGTGGCCCAGGCGGAGCTGGCGGTGTTCGATGCCAAGGAGCGGGAGCGGGGCACCACCCGACTCTACCGGGCGGAGCTGCACCAGGAGGCCCGCCGCCTGTTGTGGTTGCGAGACGGTTTCTACCAGGCGATGGAGCAGAACCAGCTCAGCTTCCACTATCAGCCGGTGATGGACGGCCAGCGGGAGATCCTCTCCGTGGAGGGGCTGCTGCGCTGGCACCACCCGGAGCGGGGGGAGTTGAACCCCAAGGAGTTTCTGCCGGTGGTGGCCCGCTATGGGCTCAGTGACGCCCTGGCCGAGCGCCAACTGGCCCTGGCCTGTCGCGATATGGCCTCCCTGCGCCGCCATGGCCTGGACCGCATGAGCCTGAACGTCACCCTGCGCCAGCTTCAGGGTCAGCACTTCCTGGCCCAGCTCAAGGCGGAGCTGGAGCGCCACGGGATCCCCGCCGGCGGTTTGGCCCTGGAGCTGTCCACCGAGGAGCTGGACGCCCTGACCCCCGAAGCCTTGGCCCAGCTGGGCCGGTTGCGGGAGCTGGGGGTGCCTCTGGTGCTGGATCGCTTCGGTGGCGGCCCGGGGGCCCTGACCGCGCTGGCCAAGCTGGCGCCGTCAGAGATCAAGCTGGATTGCCGCCACCTCTGGGGGCTGGAGCGGGAGGCCGCCCGTCGCTTGCTGTTGGCCCAGATTCAGCTGGTGCAGGCCCTGGGCCTGCCCTGGACGGCGGAAGGGGTGGATGAAGAGGGGTGGCAGGAGCTGCTGCTGAGCCAGGGGGCGGAGCGCTTCCAGGGCTACCTGTTCAGTGCCCCCCGCCCCCTGCCCTCGCTGCTGAATCTGCTCAGCGGCCAGCCCCATGACGATCAAACCACGCCAGCGCTGAGCGAATAGCGTCGTCGCGGATCGGGTCCCGCTCGATCAGCAGCTCGTGGCGCGCCCCGGCAAACCGCTTAAGGGCGTGCTGGGGCTGGCGCTCACAAAAGGACTCCTGGGCGGCATTGTCGACGATGGTGTCCGCCTCCGCCTGCATCACCAGCAAGGGCGGCTGCACTCGCAGCCGCGCCAGGCGATCGATCTGCTTCAGCGCCTCACTGAGCCAGCGCAGGCTGGGATCCCCCAGCTGCAACTTGGGGCGGGCGTGGTAGAGGGCGCGAAACGCCTGGTAGCGCTCCCGGTCGCCGGTCAGCTGGTTTTCCTCGAAGGTGGGCACGTGGTAGCCCCCGCCCCCGGGGATGTAGCCGTGGGGGCGAACCCGGGCCATCAGGGCCACCAGGGGCTGCAGCAGCCACTTGGGGGCGGGCAGCAGGATCCCGTACATGGGGGCCGACAGGGCCGCCGCCTGGAAGTGGCCCGGGTGACGGGCCAGGTACTCGGTGGCGATGGCCCCGCCCATGGAGTGGCCCAGCAGGAAGCGGTGCCGGTGGCCGGCGGGGGCAATAAAGGCCTGGTAGAGGTGGTGCAGGTCCTCCACGTAGTGGTCGAAACGCTCCACGTGGCCGATCTGGGGGTCCTCCAGCATCCGCCCGGAGCGCCCCTGGCCCCGATGATCCCACAGGTAGAGGCTGTAGCCTTCGGCGTACAGCTGCTCCACCAACTCCCAGTACTTGAGGTAGGACTCCACTCGGCCGCTGCACAGGGCGATGGCCCCCCGCTCCTGGGGATGACGCAGCAGGCTGTAGCGTACCGTGACCCCGTCTACGCCGGGGAATTCACCGTGGCGGGCCTGCTGCCACAGGGGGTGGGCCTCCAGCGCTTCGATCATGAACCGGCTTTGGCCGCCTGGCGGGCCTCGAAGGCCGCCAACTGCTCCGCCGTGGCCGGCTGTTGATGCTTGGCTTTCCATTCGCTGTAGGGCATGCCGTAGATCGCTTCACGGGCGGCGTCGTAGTCCACCTCCACCCCCCGCTCTCCCGCTTCCGCCATGTACCACTTGGCCAGACAGTTACGACAGAAATCCGCCAGGATCATCAGGTCGATGTTCTGCACCTCCTTGTGGTTGTCCAGGTGGCTCAACAGGCGGCGCAATACCGCGGCCTGCACTTCGCTTTCGGTCTGTTTGTCCATGACGGCTCCAATCAAAGGGCGGGGAGACCCCCGCCGGGTTTAGGCGAGTTTAGCCTTGCTGTTGCTGGACGATCCAGGCGTCCACCTGACGCTCCAGTTCCGCCAGGGGCATGGAACCCCCCAGCAGGATCAGGTCGTGGAATTCGCGCAGGTCGAATCGTTCACCCAGGGCATCCTGTGCCTTGCTACGCAGACGCCACAGGGTCAGTTCCCCCACCTTGTAGGAGAGGGCCTGGCCCGGCCAGGAGATGTAGCGGTCGATCTCGGTGCCGACGTTGTGCAGCGACAGGGCGGTGTTGTCCGCCAGGAAGGCCTGGGCCCGTTCGCGGCTCCAGCCCTTGGCGTGCATGCCGGTGTCCACCACCAGGCGACAGGCGCGCCACATCTCGTAGGTGAGGCGGCCAAAGTTGCTGTAGGGGTCCTGGTAGAAGCCTCCCTCCAGGCCCAGCTTCTCGGCGTACAGGCCCCAGCCCTCGCCGAAGGCGCTGATGTAGTGGTAGCGGCGCAGGGGATGCACCTCCTGCTCCTGGCTCAGGGCGATCTGCAGGTGGTGGCCCGGTACCGCCTCGTGCAGGGTCAGGGCTTCCATCTCGTACAGCGGGCGCTTGTCCAGGGCGTAGGTGTTGACCCAGTAGTAGCCGGGCTGGTCATCGGCGCTGGCGCCGGAGTAGCGGCCGGTGGTGTATTTGGGGGCGATCTCCGCGGGCACCTCCATGATGCCGTAGGGGGTGCGCGGCAGGGTCTTGAAGAAGCGCGGCAGCATGGCGTCCGCCTGCTTGGACAGGTAGGCGGCGTAGCGCAGCAGCTCCTCCGGGGTCTGGGCGTAGAACTGGGGATCGGTGCGCAGGAACACGAGGAAATCGGCAAAGCTGCCCTCATACCCCTGCTCGGCGATCACCGCTTCCATCTCGGCGCGGATCCGGGCGACCTCCTCCAGGCCCAGCTGGTGCACCTGATCGGCGGTCATCGGCAAGGTGGTGAAATGACGCACCCGGTTTTCGTAGTAGGCCGGGCCATCGGGCAGCTCGGTGGCGGCGATGCTCTGGCGGGCGCCGGGACGGTACTCGCCGACGAAAAAGTCGTAGTAGCCCTGGTAGGCGGGGATCACCGCGTCGCGCACCAGCGCCAGACCCCGGGCCCGAGCCTCGGCGTGTTCCTCTCCCAACGCCTCGAGGGGGCGGTAGTAGAGGCTCTGTTCCGGGGTTTCGGGGATGAACGCCTGGATGCTGTCTTCGAAGCCGGTCAGCACCACCTGGGGTACGGTGACGCCCTGGGCCAGGCCCTGGCGCATCCAGGCGATCTGCTGATCAAAATAGACCGGCAGGGCCTCAAGGCGGCTGAGGTAGTGGGCCACGTCGGCGTCGTTTTCCAGACGGGCGGACCGGGCGAAGCTGGCCACGTAGGCGTGAAAGCCCCCCTCGGAGGAGAGCGGCATCAGGTGTTCACCGAAGGCGTAGGCGTCCACCCGGTTGTTCAATATGCCGCTTAAGATCGCCAGGTCGACCCGCTCCTCGGCGTTCAGGGCGTCGGCGTCCAGGGCCTCGGCCCGGGCCAGCAGGGCCCGGTAGGCGGCGTCCCGCCGGGCCAGGGCCTGCGGGGAGACGTCCGCCAGGCGACCGGCGGCGTCGGCGTCTCCGAAGCGCTCCGCCAGGGTGGGGGAGCTGGACAGCTGCAGCTGCCAGGTGTCGTCCATCAGTTGGGCCAGGGTGTCGTCGGACTGGGGGGTACCCGCACAGCCGACCAGCAGCAACAGCAGCGTGGCCAAGCACTTTTTCATCGTTTTTTTCCTTGTTTTCTTTATCCTTGTGCTCCACCCCCGGGGAGGGGGTGACGACAGTGTAACGATCCGTCTGGCCAAAAGGGAGGGGGCCGCGGATCCATCAACTCGGGATCCCCCATGACCGACAACACCCTGGTGCTCACCGACTTGCACCGACACCTGGACGGCAGCGTCCGGCCGCAAACCGTACTGGCGCTGGCCCGCCACTTTAACCTGCCCCTGCCGGCGGACACCCTGGCGGCCTTGCGCCCCATACTGCAGGTCACCGAGCCCTGTGCTTCGGTGGAGGCCTTCCTGGCCAAGCTGGATTACCAGGTGGCGGTGCTGGGCAACCTGGACGCGGTGCATCGGGTGGCGCGAGAGAACGTCGAGGATCTGGCCCTGGAGGGGGTCGATTACGCCGAGCTGCGCTTCTCTCCGGCCTACATGGCCGGCCCCCACGGACTGCCCCAGGACGGGGTGGTGGAGGCCGTGGTGGATGGCGTGCAGAGCGCGGCTCGGGCCACCGGGGTGAAGGTGAACCTCATCGGCATCCTCTGCCGCGGCGATGGCGAGGCCGCCTGCCAGCGGGAGCTGGACGCCATCCTGAGCCAGCGGGATCACTTTGTCGCCTGCGATCTGGCCGGCGATGAGCTGGGGTTCCCGGGGGAGCGTTTCGTCGATCACTTCCGCCGGGTGCGGGACGCCGGCCTCAACGTCACCATCCATGCCGGGGAGCCGGGGCCGCCGCAGAGCATCTGGCAGGCGGTGACCGAGTTGGGCGCCACCCGGCTGGGACACGCCACCACCGCGGTCCAGGATCCGCGCCTGATGGCTCACCTGGCCCAGGAGGGGATCGGCATCGAGTCCTGCCCCACCTCCAACGTCCACGCCAACTCGGTAGCCGACTACGAGGTGCACCCCATCCGCCAGTTTGTCGCGGCGGGGATCCCGGTGTGCCTGAACACCGACGACCCCGGGGTGTCCGCCAACTCGGTGCCCTTCGAGTACCGCATGGCCCGGGAGCGGATTGGCCTGACCGACGCGCAGCTGCGCCAGATCCAGCACAACGGCCTGCAGCTGGCCTTTTTGAGCGATGCTGAACGGGCCGAGCTGCGTGCCCGAAAACGCCAGGCCCGGGGGTAATCGGGCACAAAAAAAGCCGCCCTCGGGGCGGCTTTTTCTATTTTGGGCTGGGCTTAGATCACCCGGCTGAACTGCTGCTGACGGGCTTTCTCGCGCAGGTAGCGGTCGAAGCACATGCAGATGTTGCGGATCAGAAGGTTGCCCTGGGAGGTGATGCGGATGATGTTGCCGTCCAGCTCCACCAGTTCGTCCTCCACGAAGGGGGCCAGCAGCTTGAGGTCTTCGGCGAAGTATTCGTCGAAGTTGATGTCCCACTCCTGCTCGATGACGGTCTTGTCCATCTCGAAGTGGCAGATCAGCTGCTTGATCACCGCCCGGCGGATGAAGTCGTCCCGCTCCAGGGAGCAGCCCTTGACCAGGGCGTGACCCTCGGCGTCGATCGCCTCGTAGTAGTCCTTCAGCGCCACCTGGTTCTGGGCGTAGGCGTTACCGATGCTGGAGATGGCGGAGGCGCCCAGACCCAGCAGATCGGCGTCGGGCTGGGTGGTGTAGCCCTGGAAGTTACGGTGCAGCTTGCCGGCGCGCTGCAACTTGGCCAGCTCGTCGTCGGGCTTGGCGAAGTGGTCCATGCCGATGAACTGGTAGCCGTCTTCCACCAGGGTGTTGATGCTGTTTTCCAGGATCTTCAACTTCTGCTGCGGGTTCGGCAGATCGGTCTCGTGGATCTTGCGCTGGGCCGCGAAACGGTGCGGCAGGTGCGCGTAGTTGAAGATGGAGAGCCGGTCCGGGCTGAGATCCTTGATCCGCGCCAGGGTCTTGTTGAAGCTCTCCGGGGTCTGATGGGGCAGACCGTAGATCAGATCGACGTTGGTGGACTGGAAGCCACGCTCGCGGGCGTACTTCACCAGGTCGAAGATGAACTGCTCATCCTGCTCCCGGTTGACCGCCACCTGCACCTCTTTGTTGAAGTCCTGCACGCCGACGGAGATGCGGTTGAAACCCACCTCCTTGAGCACGTCCACGGTCTCCAACTCGATCTCCCGCGGGTCGATCTCGATGGAGAACTCCCCCTCACCGGCGAAGTTGAAGTGCTCTTTGAGCAACCCGGTCAGACGACGGATCTGCTCCTGGTTGAGGAAGGTCGGGGTGCCCCCGCCCCAGTGCATCTGGGTGACGGTGTACTCGGTGAACAGCGGTGCCCGGTTCTTGATCTCCCGCTCCAGGTAATCCAGGTACTGGTCCGCCTTGTGCGGGTGGCGGGTGATGATCTTGTTGCAGCCACAGTAGTAGCAGAGCTTGTGGCAGAAGGGCACGTGGATATAGAGGGAGAGATCCCGCTTGTCGGAGGTGGCGATGGCCTGACGCAGGTCGGCGTCAGCGAAATCTTTATGGAATTCGATCGCAGTGGGGTATGAGGTATAACGGGGGCCTGAGTAGTTGTACTTCTCAATCAGGGCCTGGTTCCAGCTGATCTTATCCTGCACGAAAGCGTCTCCTTGGGATCGGAATGAACGCATTATGCACCTTTTACCGGGCCCCGCCATTGATCGTGGCCCCAAATTTGACCAATGTGGCAACAGAGTTGCGAATGGGGTGTTGAGGATGCTAGGGAAAGTTGTGATGCCGATCGCGCTGTTGGCGATCAGTCTGCCGGCCCTGGGGGCGGGCAAAGCCTGTGAAATTGGCCAGCCGGCGAAGACACCGCAGCACTGGCAGCAGGCCGAGGACGCCGCGCTGCTGACGCGCTGGTGCCGGGTGGCGCAGCTGAGCGGGTTTCACCGCATGGACGTGGACAAATACCGGGACAAGGGCTGGCTCTCGGTGGCCAAGGCCTCGGAGCAGGCCCTGGCCGCCTGCGACCAGGAACGGATCCAGCTGGCGACCTTGCTGGCGGCCCGGGGTCTGGCGCCGCCGGACTGCCCCTGAGCCTCAGCTCAGCTCTGCCAGGGCCGCCAGTTCGTCGCCCATCTTGGGCCCCAGGCGGGACTCCCAGTGGGCGCGCTCCATGTCCAGCTTCATCCGCTCGTTGCGCTTGAGGGCCTTGCGGGCCTCCAGGATGGGGTGGTGGGCGATGTTGTCGTACAGCTCGTGCAGCACCGGGTAGCGCTGGCGCAGCTGCTCCTGATCGGCGTCCGGCAGGGCCCGCAACAGGTTCACCAGGCGCAGCGCCCCTTCCGAGGGCTCACACTGCTGCTGCTGGCAGGCCTTGGCCACCAGCTGGATCTGCTCCAGCAGATCGCTGCGCCGCTGGGCCACGGCCGCCGCCTGGCGCTGTTTGACCTGGCGCAGTTGCCACAACAGGCTGGCGGCGTAGGCCGCCAGCGCCACCACGATCAGCGCGCCCAGCGCCATCATCCATACCGGCATCGTCAATCCTTGTAGTTGTCCAGCATCGCTTCGCCCTGCTCAAAGCGGGCCAGCAGATCGTCTTCCGCGTCCATCGGGGTGTCGTGCTCGGGCGCCTCCTCCTCGTCCAGCCCCAGCTGCTGCATCAGCGCGCCGAGGCGATCCAGGGTGGCGTCCAGCCACTGCTGGTCCTTGGGCTTGAGGGTTTCCCCGGCCTCGGTGCGCTCCAGCAGCAGGTTCAGGCGCGGATCCGACTCCAGCTGGGCCAGCTCCACTTCCGGGGCCAGCGGTGCCGGCTGGGCCGGGGTCTGCTGGTCGACAAACAGGGCCACGGGCTTCTTGCTGCCTTTGCGGGGATCCTGGCCGGTGCCACCGTCCAGGCGCGCCTGAGCGGCCTTGGACAGGCTGTGACGGCTGCCGCTGGCCTGGCCCTTACCGGCTTTCTTGCTCGGCTTCTTGCGGGCGCTGGCTTTCTCCCGGGCCGGCCGGGTCGGGCCGTTGTTGTTCACTTTGCGGGATTTCTTGATTCGGGTCATAAGGCCTCCAATTGGGGGCGGGTTTATATCAGATTATGCCGGTTTTTGCAGCAGGATAACGTCGTTGCCGATGAACTCCAGCCGCAAACCGTCCCGTCGGGCCAGGAACTCGAAGGTGGCCTGGCTGAAAAAACTGACGTGGGTGGGGTCGTTTTTGTAGTGCCATTGGGCGAAGGCCTGGGGGCCGCGCACCAGCTTGGTCATCAGCCCCAGCCAGCCGCCGGGCTTGAGACGTTCCAGCAGCAGCTGCCACTCCCGGGCCGGGCGGTAGAAATGCTCAATGGCCTCGGTGCAGGTGATGAAGTCGTACTGCCGCCGCAGGGGGGCGCGGTCCGGGGCGTAGTAGGGGTCGTACAGTGCCACCGGGTGGCCCGCTTCGCTGAGCATCCGCGACAGGGTGGGGCCCGGGCCACAGCCAAAATCCAGCCCCTCGGCCCCACTGGGCAGTCGGGTCAGCAGCGGGTCGGCCAGCCGCGCCAGGAAACGCCGGTAGCCGGCGTCCGCCGGATCGTTGTTGTGCTTGTCGTACTGGTCCTTCTCGGCCGCGGCCGGCAGCAGGGAGGCGGGATCGGCAAACACCAACTGGCAGCGTTGGCACTGGAAGTAGTGGCGGCGTTTGTCCTGGTGGTAGTGTCCGGTGTCGGTGTGCTGGCACAGCGGGCAGAGCATGGGTGGTCCTGTCGGGTCTCGGGAGCGGCCATTATAGGCGCAATGGCGATAAAAAAGGCGGCAGATTGCTCTGCCGCCTCGCAAGGGTGTCGGAGACACTCCCCCATTCTGTAACCAGGCATTCCATACCTGCGTGAGACTTCCCGGTCTGCTTCCTTCTTTTTATTGCCTGCTTCCGTGCGTGCGTTTTTTGTTAGTGGTCACTCCGGACCTTTTTTCTTTTTCCTGTTATGTCATCCATAACGTCATGGCGTCGTATCCTTACGACCCGGTCATCCTGACCTGAAGGTAACCATCCATGTAAACCCAAAACTCCGTGGGTTCGGGATCTCCGTCCCGTCTCGTCCTGAGTCTTGGCTTCCAGTGCCGCTCCCCATCCTAGGGAGTTTCCTGGTGAACGCTGGCCTTCCTGTCCAAGCGTCCGTTCCGTTTCGGTGACTACTCTACGTAATTTGAGCTGGATCGCAACTTTTTTTCCGACGGGATCTGGCTCAATATATTTTGTTAAATCTATAAGTGCATGATTTGAAAAAGGTTGCCTGGAAACATCCTGCTAACAAGGTGGGGGTGTCTGGCAGACAATATGGCAAATGTCTTACACATGGCCGGGGTTATAACGCACGCACCAATGGATGCGTTGGTGGATGCTGCTGGAAAGGGTCGGACCAATCGTGCATTTCTCTGACGAAGTGGGGCGTGAAAAGGGCTTTTCACTGTCGGCCGGGCACAAAAAAGCGGGCCCGAGGGCCCGCGATTGCCATGGTGCTGTCCCGCTTATTTCAGCGCGCTGATGTACTGGGACAGGATGGCGATGTCTTCGTCGGTGAGGTTCTTCGCCACCCCGCCCATCATGCCGTTCATGTCGTTGTGACGGGAGCCGTCACGGAACTTCTCCAGCTGGATCTTCAGGTAGGTGGGGTGCTGGCTGGCCAGGGCGGGGTAACCGGCCAGGCTCATGCCCTCACCCTTGACGCCATGGCAGGCGACACAGGCGGTGATCTGACGGGCGGCGTCGCCCCCCATGTACAGCTGGTGGCCGCGCTCCTGCACCTCTTCGGCGGCCGCCGGACCGGCGCTGATCTGCTGGCTGGCGAAGTAGGCGGAGATGTCGGCGATGTCCTCGTCGCTCAGGGCCATGGCCATGCCGCTCATGACCGGGTCATGACGCCCTTCCTGGCCACCGGTTTGCGCAGCCTGGCGGAACTCTTTCAACTGCTTGACCATATACCCGGTGTGTTGGCCGGCGATCTTGGGGTACATATCGATGGGGCTGTTGCCATCCATACCGTGACAGGCGATGCAGGTCACGGCCTTCGTCTGGCCCGCTTGGGCGTCGCCCTCGGCCTGGGCCAAGGTGGAGAACATGGACAGCACAGCAAAGACAACAGCAAACTTTTTCATGACGTTCCAACTTATTATATCGGTGGCGTTTCTTTCCCTGCGACATGGGTCCCCTGTTACACTGGGGAGACCACGCAGCGGCATTTTACACGAAATCTGAGCCAGGTCTAAGCTCGGGGGTGTTTTGTGATCCCGTCCCGCTGTTGAGACGACCGTTTTTTGGAGATCCCCGTGACTGAGTTCCAAGTCGACTTCCGTCTCGCGCGCTTTGTCACCAGCGCGCCGGACATTCATCACCTGCCGCCGGACGAGGGGGTGGAGATCGCCTTTGCCGGCCGATCCAACGCCGGCAAGTCCAGCGCCCTCAACACCCTGACCGACCACAACGGTCTGGCCCACACCAGTAAGCGCCCGGGGCGGACCCAACTGATCAACGTCTTTGCTTTAACGGAGCAGAAGCGCCTGGTGGATTTGCCCGGCTACGGCTTTGCCAAGGTGCCGTTGGAGATGAAGCTGAAGTGGCAGGAGGCGTTGGCGGAGTACCTGGAGAAGCGCCAGTGCCTCAAGGGGCTGGTGGTGCTGATGGACGTGCGTCATCCGCTGAAGGACTTGGACCACAACATGATCCGCTGGGGGGTGGCCGCCGGCATGCCGGTGCTGGTGCTGCTGACTAAGGCGGACAAGCTCAAGCAGGCGGAGAAGAACAAGACCCTGCGCCAGGTGAAGGAGACTCTGTCCGAGCTGGAGGGCGAGGTGGTGGTGCAGCTGTTCTCCTCCCTCAAGGGCACCGGCCGGGAGCCGGCTCTGCGGGTGCTGAACGACTGGTTGCACCGGGATGAACAGGCCCAGCAGATGGGCACCCCCGAATAAGAAAAAAGCCGGTGACCAAAAGCGGTCGCCGGCGAAGTAAAAGCTAATTTTGGGGAGAAGCTTTTAAAAAACGATAACAAGACTAAACCGCCACTTGGGAAGGCCTAGTGGTGATAATGTAACCCACCCAGATGACAATTTAAAGTATTTGCTCTAACTTTTGCCGAGTCCCGCATCCCGGCGTTCAGGCACAAAAAAACCCCGACAACCGTGGTTGCCGGGGTGCCAATTTTGGCGATCACCAAAAGGCGATCATAATTAGGTCTGAAAGATAGAACATCTTACCTCTGTACCCTACCGAGACAGCATAACCAAGCCACCCAGACCGGAAAAGCGCTTTCGCCGGTGAATTTGATTATCTGTGATCTGGCTCACGCCGGGGTCTGGGCCCCGGCGCGTCGGCTCAGTGGGCCTGATCCCAGTTCTCCCCCAGGCCGCCTTCGGCCAGCAGGGGCACATCCAGCTCCGCCGCCTGGCTCATCAGCTCGCACAGCGCCGCCTGGTGTTGCTCTGCCTGGGCTTCGCGCACCTCGAACACCAGTTCATCGTGCACCTGCATGATGAGGTGGATCTCCCCTTCCGGCTGTGCCGTCAGGTAGTCCGCCACCAGCAGCATCGCTTTTTTGATGATGTCCGCCGCGGTGCCCTGCATGGGGGCGTTGATGGCGGTGCGCTCGGCGGCCTGCTGGCGCATCTTGTTGCGGGCGTTGATCTCCGGCAGGTGCAGGCGACGCCCCATCAGGGTCTCCACATACTCCTTGTCGTGGGCCTGGGCCTTGGTGCGGTCCATGTAGTCCAGCACGCCCGGGTAGCGGTGGAAGTAGCGATCGATGTAGTCCTGGGCCTCGGCCCGGCCGATGTCCAGCTGCTTGGCCAGACCGAACGCCGACATGCCGTAGATGAGGCCGAAGTTCACCGCCTTGGCCCGGCGGCGCTGCTCGGTGGTGACGCTGTCGAAGGGCACGCCAAACACCTCGGCGGCGGTGGCCTTGTGGATGTCCTTGCCCTGGGCGAAGGCCTCCAGCAGCCCCTTGTCCTGGGACAGGTGGGCCATGATCCGCAGCTCAATCTGGGAGTAGTCGATGGCCAGCAGGCGGTAGCCCTCGGGGGCGACAAAGGCCTGGCGGATCCGCCGCCCCTCGGCGGTGCGGATCGGAATGTTCTGCAAGTTGGGATCCGAGCTGGAGAGACGGCCGGTGGCGGTCACCGCCTGGTGGTAGCTGGTGTGCACCCGGCCCGAGGGCTTGACCAGCTGGGGCAGCTTGTCGGTGTAGGTGTTCTTCAGCTTGGCCAGGCTGCGATGCTCCAGGATGATCTTGGGCAGCGGGTAGTCCAGGGCCAGCTCCTGCAGCACCTCCTCGGCGGTGGAGGGGGCGCCCTTGGGGGTCTTCTTCAGCACCGGGTAGCCCAGCTTGTCGAAGAAGATCGCCTGCAGTTGCTTGGTGGAGCCCAGGTTGAACACCTCGCCGGCGATCTCGTGGGCTTGCTGCTCCAGGCTGTCCAGGGTGGCGGCGATCTCGCTGCTCTGCTGGTGCAGCTGGTCGGTGTCGATCAGCACGCCGTGACGCTCCATGGCGGACATGATGGGCACCAGCGGCAGTTCCAGCTCTTGGAACACCCGGCTGGGCCCGGCCAGCTCCTGCAAGCGGGGCCACAGGTGCTGGTGCAGCTGCAGGGTGATGTCGGCGTCCTCGGCGGCGTAGGGGGCCGCCTCTTCCAGGGGGATTTGGTTGAAGGTCTTCTGCTTGACCCCTTTGCCGGCGATCGCCTCGAAGTGGATGGTTTTCTTGCCCAGGTACTTGAGTGCCAGGTCGTCCATGTTGTGGCGGCCGGCGGTGGAGTTGAAGCAGTAGGACTCCAGCATGGTGTCGAAGGCGATCCCCCGCAGCTGGATGCCGTACTTGGCCAGCACCGACATGTCGTACTTGAGGTTCTGGCCCACCTTGCGGGGGGCGGGATCCTCCAGCAGCGGCTTGAGCTTGGCCAGCACGGCGTCGCGCTCCAGCTGTGCCGGTGCCCCCTCGTAATCGTGGCCCACCGGCAGGTAGGCGGCCTTGCCGGCCTCCACGGCGAAGGAGAGCCCCACCAGTTCCGCGGCCATGTAGTCCAGGCTGGTGGTCTCGGTGTCCAGGGCGAACAGCTCGGCGTCCGCCAGTTTGGTCAGCCAGGTGTCCAGCTGGGCTTCGGTCAGGATCAGCTCGTGCTCGGTCTGGCTCTGGGCCGGGGCGGGGCTGGCGTCGGCCTCCCCGTTGCCCGCGGGCAGCACGGCGCCGCCGTCCAGGACTTCATTGAGCCAGCGGCGAAACTCCAGTTCGCCGTAGAGCTTGGCCAGGGCATCCCGATCCGCATCGCCAATGGTCAGCTGGTCCGGTTTCTCCTCCAGCTCGACGTCGGTCTTGATGGTGGCCAGACGGTAGGAGAGGAAGGCCTCATCGCGGTTCTCCCGCAGCTTCTTGGGCATGGTTTTGCTGCCGCGAAAGCCCAGGGGCACCACGGCGTCCACGTCCTCGTAGATCCGCTCCAGGCTGCCGATCCCCTGCAACATCGCCAGGGCGGTCTTCTCCCCCACCCCGGGCAGCCCGGGGATGTTGTCCACCTTGTCCCCCATCATCGCCAGCAGATCGATGATGAGCTCCGGGCCCACCCCGAACTTGGCCTTGACCCCGGGCACGTCCAGCAGGGTGTCGGTCATGGTGTTGATCAGGGTGACCTTGTCGGTCACCAGCTGGGCCATGTCCTTGTCCCCGGTGCTGATCAGCACGTCGTAGCCGGCGGCTTCCGCCTGCTGGGCCAGGGTGCCGATGACGTCGTCCGCTTCCACGCCGGGAATGGAGATCAGCGGCAGGCCCAGGGCCTGGATGATGGCGTGCAGCGGCGCGATCTGGCTGCGCAGATCGTCGGGCATCGGGGGGCGCTGGGCTTTGTACTCCGGGTAGATCTCGTCGCGGAAGGTCTTGCCCTTGGCGTCGAATACCACCGCCATGTGGCTGGGCCCATACTGTTTCAGCAGGCTGCGCAGCATGTTGACCACACCGTACACGGCCCCGGTGGGTTCGCCCCTGGAGTTGGTCAGATGCGGCGGCGCGTGGTAAGCGCGGTAAAGGTAGGAGGAGCCATCAACCAGGATGAGGGGGGATTGGGCAGACATAGGGGCCGTTTCATCAGTGAATTGAAGGGGCTTAGGATGCCACGTTCCGCGGGGTTGACGCCAGTGTTCACCCTGGCTGACAGGCAGCCCAAACCGCAGCAACTAAGCTGTGGATAACTTTGTGTACAGGCTTTGTGGACAACTTGGGCGGATCCGTGATCCGGATCCTTGCTTTTACAGCAAACGCCCTTGTGCTGCGGGATCCAGAGGGTCCGTAAGTGACTTTACAGCGCGTTTTGTCCGATCACGGCAATGTGGATATTGACAATGCCAGTGGAGTGATATCGGGCAGGGAAGGTTGGGAAAAACAACAGGCTCCTTCCTGAAGTCGAAAGATAACTTAGCATATTATTTAACCGGGTCTACCCCGACATGAAAAAAATGTTAAAACGCTTTGACATATCGCAAAGTCAGTTGAGCAACTCATTGGAATAAAAAGGAGACTTGCCATGAAACCGATCGCGGTGATCCTCAGTGGTGCCGGTGTTTTTGACGGCAGTGAGATCCATGAAGCGGTGTTAACCCTGTTGGCCCTGTCCCGGGCCGGCGTGCCCTACCGCTGTTACGCCCCGGACCGGGATCAGCTGCACGTGGTCAACCACCTCACCGGCGAGGTGGCGGAGGGGGAGCGGCGCAACATCCTGGTGGAGGCGGCCCGCATCGCCCGGGGCGAGATCCAGCCTCTGTCCGCGCTGTCCGCCGAAGCGCACGCCGCGGTGATCCTGCCCGGCGGGTTCGGGGCGGCCAAGAACCTCTGTGATTTCGCCGTGACGGGGGCCGAATGCCAGGTGGCGGAGGACGTCAGCCAGGCCTGTCGAAGCTTTATCCAGGCCGGCAAGCCCAGCGGTTACGTCTGCATCGCCCCCATCATGATGCCGCGGATCTTTGGTGAGGGGGTGCGGGGCACCATCGGCACCGACGTCGACACCGCCGCGGCCTTCAACCTGATGGGGGGCGATCACCAGAGCTGCCCGGTGCAGGAGGTGGTGGTGGATCCCAGCCACAAGGTGGTGTCCACCCCTGCCTACATGCTGGCGGGCAACATCGCCGAGGCGGCGGAGGGGATCGAGAAGCTGGTGGCCGAGGTGCTGGCGATGTGCGAGCGCTAGGCAAAAAAAACAGGCCAGTGTGAGCGCTGGCCTGTAAACGTGTGAGCAATGTGCGTTGGGTGAGTGTGAGCGTCTCACCGGATTGGAACGCAGGTAAACGATAATCAATATCATTTGCCTTTGCAAGTTATTCGTTGCCGTTTTTTAATGCCTTGGTGAGGTGGATGCGGTGATCCGCCAGGGTGTCACCCTTGGCCTCGAACGCTTCGATGCCGTAGCCGTGGCGCAGCAGCATGGCCACCATGGTGGCGTAGCGGTTGCGGCTTTTCACCTTGAGCCGGTCGTAACCCTGGTCGTTGGCCCAGGCCTCCTGGGCCAGCAGCATCTCCCGGGCCAGGCCCAGGGCGCGAAAGTCCGGCAGGATCCCCCCCATCCAGGAGTAGAACACCCCCTCTTCCAGCTGGTAGCCCACCTTGAACCCGGCGGCCTCTCCCTCCACTTCGGCGATCTGGATCAGGTGGGGCACCGACGCCAGTCGGCGCTGGTACTCCTCGGCCCCGTAAGGCTGATTGAATTCCGGGATCTGTTGGCTGATGGCCACCACCTCGTCGATGGTGCCCGGTCGAATGCGTTGTTGGATCATGCGTCGGCTCCGAGTTCGTGGGCCAGTTGGTCGAGATAGCCCTGCATCCAGGCCCAGCGCCGGGCGCCTTCGGCCCGCCCGGCGTCGGTGTTCAGCTGCTCCGGCAGGTGACGCAGCTTGATGTACAGGTGGTCGAGGTTGAAACGGTTGTCGTCCCACTCCCGTCGCTCACCGAAGGGATCGGCCGGGTCATAGAGCGTCCGGCCCCACTGGCCTCCCAGCATCAGGCAGCGAGAAAGGCCGATGGCCCCCAGGGCGTCGAGGCGATCCGCATCCTGAACGATGCGGGCCTCCAGGGTCTCGGGGGCGATGCCGGCGGACCAGCTGTGGGCCATGATGGCGTGGTGGATGGCGCTCAGATGCTCAGCCGGGTAGCCCGCCTCCTCCAGCAGGGCCACTGCCTTGTCGGCACTCAACTGGGAGGCCTGGCTGCGGCGGGGATCCCGCTTGTCCACCAACACGGCGTCGTGCAGCCAGGCGGCGGGCAGGATCACCGCCAGGTTGGCCCCCTCCTCACGGCCCAGCTGGGCGGCGGTGGCCACCACCCGCTGGATGTGGGCCAGATCGTGGGCGCCGTCACTGCCGGCGGCGGCCGCCCAATCTCGGCAGCGTTGCTGCCAGGTGGCATCGAAAGGAGAGGCTGTGGTCATCAGGCTAAAGGCTGTCGTTGGGAATCAGAGGCCAGGAGTTTATCGGTCAGCACCTTCAAAAGCACGCCGTAGGCCGGCAAAAACAGCATCAGGCTGATGGCCAGTTTGAAGACGTAGTCGACGGTGGCGATCTCCACCCAGTGCTCAGCCATAAAGGGATCGGCGCTGGCGTAGAAGGCGACGGAAAAGAACACCGCGGTGTCGACGAAGTTGCCGATCACCGTGGAGGCGGCCGGGGCCACCCACCAGGCAGCATACTGACGCAGCTTGGCGAACACCTTGATGTCCATCAACTGGCCGAACAGGTAAGCGGTGAAGCTGGCCAGGGCGATGCGGGCCACGAAAGCGTTGAACTCCCCCAGGCCGGCCAGGCCGACGAACTGACCGTTCTGCCACACCACGGAGACCAGGTAGGAGATCACCAAAGCCGGCAACATGGCGCCGAAGATGATCCGCCGGGCCGCCCCGGCACCGAAGATCCGGACGGTCAGATCCGTGGCCAGGTAGACGAAGGGGAAGGAGAAGGCGCCCCAGGTGGTGTGGTAGCCAAACAGTTGGAACGGCAGCTGCACCAGAAAGTTACTGGAAGCGATGATGAAGATGTGAAAACTGACCAGCACGGCCAGGGCGCGCTTCATCTGCGCGTCGGTCAAGGAAAGCATCAATGTCACCTTTTTGGTTAGCGGGGTGAGGGAACCCGAACGGCAATAATCAGCCCGGGCCGGGGCGAGTTGAACCCGCTGCCGGCGCGGCGAAGGGCGAAATTATAGGCAGGAAGCGATCCAATGCAAGGCTTTGTTGATCGAAGTAGGGGCAAGGGGGGACGGTGGTGGCATAATGGACGCCATTCATCGCCACAACCGGAACTCCCTATGGTCAACCACGACTGCTGCAGTCAACCGGGCCTGATGCTGCCCGCCGATGCCCTGGCCCGCATGCGCGCCCAGGTGGCCCCCATCGACGACGAGGAGCGGGTGCCGCTGGAGCAGAGTGTCGGCCGGGTGCTGGCCCAGTCCATCGCCGCGGCCATCGATCTACCGCCCTTCGCCAACTCGGCGATGGACGGCTACGCGGTGCGGGCCGATGAAGTGGCCGAGGGCACCACCCTCCAGGTGGCGGGCAAGGCCTTTGCCGGCGCGCCCTTCGAGGGTCAGTGCGGTCCCGGTCAGTGCGTGCGCATCATGACCGGCGCCACCCTGCCCGAAGGGCTGGACAGCATCGTGATGCAGGAGCAGACCGAGGCCGAGGGCGACCGGGTGCGTTTTTTACGTGACGTGCGTCCGGGCCAGTTTGTCCGGGAACAGGGCAGCGAGCTGACCGCCGGCACCCAGGTGCTGGCGGCGGGCACCCGCATCGGCTCGGCGGAGATCGGCGTGCTGGCCACCGTCGGGGTGGCCGAGGTGCCCGTGCGTCGCCGCCTCAAGGTGGCGCTGTTTTCCACCGGGGACGAGCTCAAGGCCCCAGGCACTCCTCTGGCGGCGGGGGAGATCTACGATTCCAACCGCCACGCCCTGCGCACCATGCTGCAGGCGATGCATTGCGAGGTGCTGGATCTTGGGGTGATCCCCGACGATCTCGAGCAGGTGCGGGCCGCCTTCCGTCGGGCCGACGCCGAGGCCGACGTGGTGGTGACCTCCGGCGGCGTCTCCGTCGGCGAAGCGGATTTCATCAAGGTGGTGCTGGACGAGCTGGGTCAGATCAGCTTCTGGAAACTGGCGATCAAGCCGGGCAAGCCCTTTGCCTTTGGCCGACTGCCGGGCTCCTGGTTCTGCGGCCTGCCGGGCAACCCGGTCTCCTCCATGGTGACCTGCTACCAGCTGGTGCAACCGCTGCTGGCCCACCTGTCCGGCGAGGCCGAGCGGGCGCCGCTGCTGCTGCAGGCGCGGCTGCAGGACAGCCTGCGCAAGGGGCCCGGGCGTCAGGAATACCAGCGCGGAGTGCTGACCCGGGACGACGAGGGCAACCTGCTAGTGACCTCCACCGGCGCCCAGGGCTCCGACATGACCACCTCCATGAGCCGCGCCAACTGCTTCATCATCCTGCCCAAGGAGAGCGGCGACACCCCGGCGGGCAGCTGGGTGACCGTGGAGCCCTTTAACGCCGTGTTGGGAGGGGTGTGATGGAGGAGATCCTGTCCGACGAGGAACTGCTGCGCTACAACCGCCAGATCGTGATCCGGGCGTTCGACATGGACGGCCAGGAGGCGCTCAAGCAGGCCAAGGTGCTGGTGCTGGGCGCCGGGGGCCTGGGCTGCGCCGCCGCCCAGTACCTGGTAACCGCCGGGGTGGGCAGTCTGACCTTGGTGGATTTCGACCACGTGGAGCTGTCCAACCTGCAGCGTCAGGTGCTGCACCGGGACAGCCGCATCGGCCTCAACAAGGCGCTGTCCGCCGCCGAAGAGCTGGCGGGCCTCAACCCCCACGTCACCCTGCACACCGTGGACCGGCTGCTGGACGAGCCGGAACTGGCGGTGGCGGTGGCGGACCACGACATCGTGCTCGACTGCACCGACAACCTGGAGACCCGCAACCAGCTCAACCGCTTCTGCTTCGAGTCCAAGGTGCCGCTGATCTCCGCCGCGGCGATCCGCATGGAGGGGTTGGTGACGGTGTTCGACTACGGGGCGGACAAGCCTTGCTACCAGTGCTTTGCCAGCCTGTTCGGTGAGCAGCAGCTCTCCTGCGTGGAGAGTGGGATCCTGGCGCCGGTGGTGGGCATGGTGGGCTGTCTGCAGGCCACCGAGGCGGTGAAGCAGCTCAGCGGCATGGGGAGGACCCTGTCGGGGCGGATCCTGATGATCGACGCCATGACCATGGAGTTTCGCGAGATGACCCTGCCCAAGCGGCCGGATTGCCCGGTCTGCGGTTAAGGTAAAACCGGCCAGCCAAGCGGCTGGCTTTTTTGTGCCTACTTGGTGATCACCCAGATGGCGTGCAGGATCCCCGGCACCCAGAAGAACAGGCACAGCAGGATGTTGATCACCAGGTCCTGCCCCATCCCCTTGTGCAGAAACACCGCAACCGGCGGCAGCAGGATGGCGATGATCACCAGAATCAGTTTGTTGGTGTCCATGGCGCGCCTCGTTAGCCCTGTTTTGCTTAGAGTATAGAGGCCTTTGGCTCGCCTTCGCCGGGCCAGCTCGGCGGCGATTGCTGCCACTGTTCCAGCAGCGGCGACAGCTCATCGCCCCACAGCGCCCCCTGGGTGGGCGGACACCAGAAGCTGAGCCGTTCGCCCTGCCACTCGAAGGCCAGGCCCAGGGCGTGCAGGTAGGTGCGATCCGCCTCGGCCCCGCCGTACAGACCGTCCCCCAGGATCGGTGCCCCCAGGCTCTTCAGCGCCACCCGGATCTGGTGGGTGCGGCCGGAGCGGGGGCGCAGCAAAAAGGCGCGCACCCCGGGCCGCAGGCTGTGGCTGACAAACTGGGTGACCGCAAACTGGGTCTGCCCCGGCACCAGCTTCCAGGCCCCCCGTCGGGCCTTGGCCATGCCCCCCTTCACCGTACCCTGCTTCTTCTTCGGCTTATGGGCCGACAGCGCCAGGTAGCGCTTCTCCACCTTGTGCTCGGTAAAGCGCTCGGTCAGTGCCGCGGCGGCGGCGGGGGAGCGGGCCAGCAACAGCAAACCGGAAGTGGGGGTGTCGAGCCGGTGCACCGGGTAGAGGGCTTCACCGGTTTCTTCGGCCAGCTGGGCCACCAGGCCGGCGCTGCCGGTCTGGCTGTGGAAATGCACCCCGGCGGGTTTGTCGACCAGCAGGAAATCGGGGTGGCTATGCAGGATCTTGGCCATGGGGGCTCCTTCGGGGCGGGCGGCCATTATAGCGGCTGATGCTCAGGGTGTGGCTGTCGGTGGCAACCTCAGGGTGATCGTCAATCCCGGCCCGGCGTCCTCCAAGCGCAGGGTGCCGCCGTGGGCGTGGCCGATCGCCTTGACCATGGCCAGCCCCAACCCCAGTCCCGGCTGGGTTCGGCTGCTGTCCCCCCGGTAGAGTCGCTGGGTCAGCTTCTCCCGCTCATCGGCACTGACCCCGGGGCCGTTGTCGGCCACGGTGAGGCCCTGGGCGTCGGCGCTGATCCGGATGGTGGCGCCGGCCCCGGCGTACTTGATGGCGTTGTCCACCAGATTGAACAGGGCCTGGAACAGCAGGTTGCGATCCCCCACCAGTTCCCCGGAGACCGGCGGCGCCACCACCAGAGACTGGCCGTTGAGCTCCGCCGCCGGCTGCATCATCTCCACCACGTCCGCCACCAGGGTTACGGCGGGCACCGGACGGTGCTCCAGGGTGCGCTGCCCCTTCTCCAACCGGGTCAGGCTCAGCATGGCGTCGAAGGTCGCCAGTATGGTGTCCAGTTGCTCCAGCTCCTGGCCAAGGCTGGGGTCCGCCGCCAGTCGCCGCTCCAGCCCCAGGCGCAGCCGGGTCATGGGGGTGCGCAGGTCGTGGGCGATGTTGTCGCTGATCCCCTGCACGGTGTCGAGGCTGGCGGTGAGGTTGTCCAGCACCCGGTTGAAGTGGCGGGCCAACTGATCGAACTCGTCGCCGGGGCGCTTGTTGGGCAGGCGGGCGTCGAGCTGGCCCTGCTCCACCGCCTCCGCCAGCCGGTTGAACCGGTGCAGTCGCTTGAGCTGGCTGCGGGCAAAGAGGTAACCCAGGGCCAGGGTCAGCAGCAGGGTGGCCCCCAGGGCCACCGCGGCGGTGCGGACAAACTGCTCCATCAAGCGGTTGAGCTGTTGGGTGGAGGCCGCCAGCATCACCTTGCCGTAGCGGGTCTCGGCGTAACCGGCGGTGAAGCGCACCAGGGTATTGCGCCGCGGATCCAGCACCGGCATAGGGGCGGTGCGAGGCAGGAGCGGTACTGTGTTGGGCAGCAGGCTGAAGGAGCCCACCATCCCCTCGGGGCCCTGCCAGGCAATCAGCACCGAGCTCTCCTGGGCCAGCACCGCCACCTGGGCGGCAAAGTTGTCCTCATCCAGCTGCTCCGACAGCTCCACCAGCTGGAAGGCCTCGGCGTTGAGCTGGCGATCGATCTGGCGCTGCTGGGCCCCCAGCAGCATCTGGTAGAGCAGGATCATGGTGACCAGCAGCATGGCGGCGGTCAGGGCCGCCAGCCCCAGGGTCAGGCGCCAGACCGAACTGCTGCGGGGGGTGGCCAGGCCCATGAGTCAGTCGGCCGGGCCGAGCCGGTAGCCGGCGCCACGCACCGTCTCGATGCGCACCCGGGCGCCCGCTTCCTGCAGCTTCTTGCGCAGCCGGGCGATGTGCACGTCGATGACGTTGGTGCCGGGATCGAAATGGTAATCCCACACCGACTCGAACAGCAGGGTGCGGGTCAGCAACTGGCCCTGGTGCTCCACCAGGTAGCGCAGCAGTTGAAACTCCTTGGGCTGCAGGGTCAGGGGACGGCCCTCCACCCGGGCCTTGTGGGCCAGCAGATCCAGCTCCAGGTTGGCCAGGGTGAGGCGATTGGGGTGGCTGTCGGGGCTGGGTCGGGCCATCAGGCGCTGGGCGCGGATCAGCAGCTCGGCAAAGGAGAAGGGTTTGACCATGTAGTCGTCTCCCCCGGCGCGTAGCCCGGCGATCCGCTCGTCCACGTCCCCCAGGGCCGAGAGGATGATCACCGGGGTGGTGTTGCCGGTGGCCCGCAGGGCCGCCAGCAGGGCCAGCCCCTCCAGCTTGGGCAGCATGCGGTCCAGCACGATCAGCCGATAGGGCTCGGTGGTGGCCAGCATCAGCCCCTGTTGACCGTCCTCGGCGCTGTCCACCACGTAGCCCTGCTCGGTAAAGCCCTTGGTCAGATACTGACGGTTGGTCGGATCGTCTTCGATGATCAGGATCTTCATATCAGTCCCACTGCAGGATCGGGAGCCGTTCGCCGGTGTCCAGGTCCAGCGCCAGCTTGCGTTTGCCCTGGGGGGTGAGCAGCTCCACCTCCAGGTAGCTGATGCCGATGTTGTGATCCAGCTGGGCCTCGAGCAGGAACCCCTCCTGGCCGGCGATGGCCAGGGCCACCAGATCGGCGAAGCGGCCTGGTCGGTTGCGTAGGGCCCTCAGGGCAACGCGCTCAGACTCGTCGTCCAGTTCGTCGGATTCCCACTCCTTCTCCAGCAGCCCGCCGGTCCGATCCAGCTTGAGCTCCAGGGTCTGACCCCGCTCGGGGGCGGCCAGACTCACCTCGTAGGTGATGGCACCCGCCTCCAGCTCCAGCTCGAACTCAATCACCTGGCCCTGGTGGCCGTAGTCCCGCTCCACCTGCTTGAGTATGGTCAAGGGCGCCGGACTCGGGTTCTTCTCCAGCTGAAGGTACAGCTCGGAGGCGGCCCAGCCGGGAAAGGCCAGAAGGAAAAGCGGTAGCCAGATCAGGTGTTTCATAGTCACTTTTGGTTGCGAGGCGGCCCTGAATGCACTCTACCACAGGGCCGTGGATGACGAGGGGTTCAGTGGTCGGGGCGGCAATCGCTGAGCCAGCCGCTCTGGGGATCCCGACGGCACTCCAGGGCGACTCTGCGCCCCACCAGGTGGCCTAGGTTGGTGTCACTGGCCCGGTAGCCCCACAGGGTGCCATCCGGGGCTACCCAGCCGGCCAGCTCGATCTCCGCCTCCGGTCTGTCCCGCTCCAGTTCGCTGACCTCGTAGCTGTCCCCGTGACGCTGGCCCTCGATCTCCAGCCACTGGCCATCCAGTTGTTGGGGCGTCAGGCCGTCCTCCCAGCGGGTGGCGTCGGTCAATGTCAGTTCGGTGCCGTTGAGGTGCAGCTGACCGTTCTGGTAACGCACCTGTCCTTCGGCGTGGAAGGGTTGGGCGGGCAGCGCCAGTTGCAGCGGTGCGGCCTGGGCCGGGGTCAGGGCGAGCAGGGTGAGGCTCAGGCCGAGCAGGGTATGGGCATTGGGCATCATGATGGCTCCTTGTGGTGATTGGGGCCCGCCGAACGGCGGGCCGGGACTGGGGGATCAGGGGTTAAGGACACACTGGCTCAGGATCTCCGCACCGCCGTACTGGCACTTCAGCTTGACCCACTGGCCGGCGTAGATCGCCAGGCTGTCGTCGATGCTGTCGTAGCCCCAGAGGGTGGCGGGATCCCGGGTGACCGGGCCTTCCAGCTCGAGGGTGGGGCCCGGGTCTGCGCGCTCCAGCTCCATCACCAGGAACTGCCCGTCTTGCTGATAGCCCTCCAGCTCCACCCACTCGCCGTCCAGGGTGACGTGGTTGAGGCCATCCTCGAACTGGGCGTTGGGGGCCAGCACCAGGGGGATGCCGTTGAGGGTCAGCTGGCCCGCATCGATCTGGGCCCGCCCGGTGACCTCGAACCCCGGTTGGGGCGCCGGGGCCGGCGCGTCGCCGATCCCCAGCTCCAACTCGGTGGCGAGCAGGCGACGATCCTCCGCTTGCCAGCGGCCCTCCACCTCCGCCCACTGACCGACGGTGAGGGTGGCGGGGCTGCCGTGCTCAAACTCGGTGCGCGAGTCCAGGGCCACCGGCCACTGCTGGTTCAGGATCATCAGGGTGGCGTCCTGGTTGACCCAGCTGATCAGGCCGCTGATGGTCAGGCGGTCGGCCGAGTCGTGGTCCGGCCCGGCTTCGCTCTCCACTTCCGAGGCCACCAGCTCAGAGCCATCCAGGGTGCCCGACACCTCCACCCAGCCCCCCTCGGTCAGGAGGCCGTCAACGGCGGCGTGGCGATAGGCCACGCTTAGCGGACCGAGATGGAAGCGCTTGGCCTCCCGGTCTAGCTGGGTCAGCTGCCCCTCGAGTTGGATCTCGGCACTGGGGTCACTGGCGCCGACGTAGCTGGCCTGGATGCCGTTGCCCTGGTAGTGACCGCTGATCTCCACCCAGCGGCCCGGGGCGTGCTGGCGCGCCGCGTCGGTCCAGACCGTCTGGCCGGCCACCACCAGGCGGGTGTCACTTTGCTCGCTCACCGGCCCCCGAAGCAGGGGGTCGTAGTCCACCTCGATGGCCTGATGGCCGTCGGTCTGGACGGTGACCACCATGCCGGGCTTCAGCGCCGATAGGCTGGCGCCTTGGTCTGCCATTTCCACATGGGCTTGCCCGGCGGGGACTTGGGTGTTCAGCAAGATGAGGTCGGTGCCGTCGACGCGGGTCAGGGGGCCCTGGATGACGGCGGGCAGGGTGGTGCTCTCCGGGCGGGCGTCGGGGGCGGAATCGGACCCGCAGGCGCCCAGGGTGGTGGCCAGCAGCGCGGGGAGGAGCAATCTGTGCATCGAGTTCTCTGACGGATAAGGGATCGTTGATGGACGCACTCTAGTACCGGGCCCCTAAGCCCAAGGTGGCGGGGGGATGAAACTTTGTTCATCTTCGCCGGACGTCGGGCAACAAAAAGGGAGCCATCAGGCTCCCTTGTTTCAGCGGGTGGGACTCAGCGGGCCCACTGCTCGGCGGCCTGGCTGTCGGCGTCTTTGGCGTCGACCCAGACGCTGCCCTCCTGGCTGGTTTCCTTCTTCCAAAACGGCGCGCGGGTCTTGAGGAAGTCGATCAGGAACTCGCAGGCGTCAAACGCTGCCTTGCGGTGGGCGCTGGAGACGCCGATAAAGACGATCTGGTCGCACAGGGCCAGTTCACCCACCCGGTGGATGATGGTGACTTCGTCCAGCGGCCAGCGTTGACGGGCCTCGGCTTCGATCTGGCCCAGTACGGCTTCGGTCATGCCCGGGTAGTGCTCCAGGGTCATGGCGCTGACGCCCCGGCTGTCGCCGAAGTCCCGCACCTTGCCGACGAAGGTGACCACGGCGCCACAACCGGGGTTGTCCGCCAGCTTGGCGTACTCCTCGGCGACGCTGAAGTCTTGGGTTTGTACTGCGATCATCTCAACCTCCGGTGACCGGCGGGAAGAAGGCCACTTCGTCGCCGGATTTCAGTTCGGTTTCCCAGCCGGACAGGGTCTGGTTGATGGCCACCAGGACGTTCTTGTCCTCCAGGGCCAGGCGCCACTTGTCGCCCCGGGTCAGCAGCTGCTGGCGCAGGGCGTCGGCGGTGAGGCCATCGGTGGCGTCAAAGGCCAGCTTGTCGACCCCGGTAACTTCGCGAATTTGTGCAAAAAACAATACGTTAATCATGCGTCTTGGCCTCTGGCTTACTGCGCGTCATGTTTGAAATGGCCGGATTTTCCGCCCCGCTTTTCCAGCAGGCGGACCCCTTCGATCACCATGTCCTTCTGCACCGCCTTGCACATGTCGTAGATGGTGAGGGCGGCCACGGAGGCGGCGGTCAGGGCTTCCATCTCCACCCCGGTCTGGCCCGCCAGTTTGCAGACCGACTGGATCCGCACCCGATGGTGCTCCGGCTCGGCCACCAGATCCACCTCCACCTTGGTCAGCATCAGCGGGTGACACAAGGGGATGAGATCCGAGGTTTTCTTGGCCGCCATGATGCCGGCGATGCGGGCGGTGGCGAACACGTCACCCTTGTGGTGGCGTCCCTCCATGATCATGGCCAGGGTGTCCGGGGCCATGACGATGGTGGCCTCGGCGCGGGCCTCCCGCTCGGTGACCGATTTCTCGGTCACGTCCACCATGTGGGCGTCGCCCTGGGCGTTGATGTGGGTAAAACCGCTCATGCGTCGTTCTTGACCTCTTTCAAATGCGTCACGAAGTTGCAGGGACGGTGGGTGGCGTCCAGCTGCTCTTTGAGGATCTTGGTCCAGCCGGTGCGGCAGGCGCCGGTGGAGCCGGGCAGGCAGAAGATGGCGGTCTTGTTGGCCATGCCACCGATGGCCCGGGACTGCACGGTGCTGGTGCCCAGCTCCTGGTAGGTGATGTGGCGGAACAGTTCGCCGAACCCTTCGATCTGCTTGTCGAACAGGGGGGAGACCGCTTCCGGGGTGGAGTCTCGCTCAGTGAAGCCGGTGCCGCCGGTGGTGATGATCACCTGGACCTTGTCGGAGGCGATCCATTCGGACAGCACCGCGCGGATCTGGTACTTGTCGTCCTTGATGATGCGGCGGTCCGCCAGGAGGTGGCCGGCTTCCTTGAGGTTGTCCTCGAGGAACTGACCGGACTTGTCGTTCTCCCAGGTGCGGGTGTCGGACAGGGTCAGTACCGCGATGTTCAGCGGTACAAAGTTGGCTTGAGAAAGGTGTCCCATAAAACGGTGTCTCTGTGGTTGGCTCTTTATGCTTATCCGCCGATGGAGGCCAGGTGCGGCGTGGCCCCGGCGTTCCCATCGTGGAGGTAGTGGGTTTCGTGTTTCTGGCCCAGGGCGGCGTGCAGCCGGGCCACCAGGGGAGCGAGCTGTTCGTCGCTGCCCAGCAGGTCCCGCAGCTCGATGCCGGCCTCGGTAAACAGGCACAGGTGCAGCTTGCCGATGGCGGACACCCGCAGTCGGTTGCAGGTGGCGCAGAAGTCCTTGGCGTAGGGCATGATGAGGCCGATGCGACCGGCGTAATCCGGGTGGCTGTAGTTGAGGGCCGGGCCGTCGTCGGGACCGCGGGGATCCAGGGTCCAGCCGGCCTGCTCCAGCTGCTGCTGGATCACCGCACCGGGCAGATGGTGGCGCTGGAAATAGTCGTGGTGCAGGCCGGTTTCCATCAGCTCGATAAAGCGCAGATCCACCGGCTGGTGTTTGATGTAGTTGAGGAACAGCGGCAGTTGATCGCCGTTGTGTTCCTTGAGCAGCACCACGTTGATCTTCACCTTGTCGTAGCCTTCGGCCAGCGCCGTGTCGATCCCCTTCATCACCAGATCGAAGCGGCTGTCGCCGGTGATGCGCTGGAACTGCACGGGATCCAGGCTGTCGACGGAGACGTTGATCTGGGACAGGCCTGCCTGGCGCCAGGCCTTGGCGTGCTCCGCCAGGCGATAGCCGTTGGTGGTGGTGGCCACCCGCTGCACCCCGGGGGTGTTGGCGGCCAGATCGACCACCGCCTCGAAGTCCTTGCGCAGGGTGGGTTCGCCGCCGGTGATCCGCACCTTGCGGGTGCCCACCTGGGCGAAGGCAAGCAAAACCCGCCGGATCTCCTCCAGCGTCATAAATCGGGGCTTGCCGTCGGGATGGTAGCCGTTAGGCAGACAGTACTGGCATTTGAAATTGCAGGCGTCAGTGATCGACAGGCGCAGATAGTGGAAGCTGCGGCCGAATCGGTCTTGGAGCTCTCGCATGTGTCACCTTTCCTAAAACAGAGGAAGGCAGGTCGACTTTCTCGGCCTACCCCGGTGGCCCTATCGCCACGGCCCGCCAACCATATCCGTTTCTGGACTTAGGCGCCGACGGGCTCGGTTCACAACTGCTAGCAGTGTAAAGTATAGCCAGCCCCTTGAACAATCAGCCTGGATCACATTTCCGGTCGGGGCCGTGAGCTGATTCTTCTGTTGCCCCCGGTTGCCACACAGGCTTTCACCGGGTTTCCCCTCTCATACGGCCTCCACTGTGAACTTGCTCACTTTTTCAGTAAGCTGACGGTAACGTAAACGTAAGCCCTTCGTGAGAGAGGGCGTGCCGACGAGGAAGAGGAATGGAACGCGAGTCGATGGAGTTTGACGTCCTGGTGGTGGGGGCCGGCCCGGCGGGGCTGTCCGCCGCCATCCGGCTTAAGCAGCGCAACGCCGAACTGAACGTCTGCGTGGTGGAGAAGGGGTCCGAAGTGGGGGCCCATATCCTATCCGGGGCGGTGTTCGAGCCCCGGGCCCTGGACGAGCTGCTGCCCGACTGGAAAGCACAGGGGGCGCCGCTCACCACGGCGGTGAGCGACGACGAGATCTGGATGCTCAAGGCCGACGGGGGACGTCGTTTCCCCAACTGGATGACCCCCAAGACCATGCACAACCAGGGCAACTACATCATCAGCCTGGGTAACCTGTGTCGCTGGCTGGCGGAGCAGGCGGAGTCGCTGGGGGTGGAGATCTACCCGGGATTCGCCGCAGCGTCGCTCATCGAGGAGGAGGGCGCCATCCGCGGGGTGATCACCGGTGACATGGGGGTGGCCCTGGACGGCAGTGAGAAGGACGGCTACATGCCGGGCATGGAGCTGCGCGCCGGCTACACCCTCTTTGCCGAGGGTGCCCGTGGCCACCTGGGCAAGCAGCTGATCCAGCGTTTCAACCTGGATGCCGGCCGCACCGCTCAGCACTACGGTCTGGGCTTCAAGGAGATCTGGCAACTGCCCGAGGGGCAGCACCAATCGGGCAAGGTGATCCACAGCGGCGGCTGGCCGCTGGATGAGCACGGCGCCTCCGGCGGCGGCTTCCTCTATCACGGCGACGACAACCAGGTGCTGGTGGGCCTTATCGTCGATCTCAACTACGACAACCCCTACCTGAACCCCTTCGAGGAGTTCCAGCGCTTCAAGACCCACCCGGTGATCTCGGCCCACCTGGCGGGCGGCGAGCGGGTGGCCTATGGGGCCCGGGCCATCGCCAAGGGGGGCTTCAACGCCCTGCCCAAGATGCACTTCCCCGGTGGCCTGCTGATCGGCTGTGACGCCGGCACCCTGAACTTCGCCAAGATCAAGGGCAGCCACACGGCGATGAAATCCGGCATGCTGGCGGCGGAGCTGGTGGCGGATCACCTGGCCAATGGCGGTCAGGCCGGGGAGGATCTTCAGGAGATGGAGACCCGCTTCAAGGGATCCTGGCTGTTCGATGAGCTGTACCGCTCCCGCAACTTCGGCCCGGCGATGCACAAGTTCGGCAGCCTGCTGGGGGGCGCATTCAACTTCATCGATCAGAACCTGTTTGGCGGTCAGTTGCCGCTGACGTTGAAGGACAATCACCTGGATCACGCCCAGCTCAAGCCCGCCGGCGATTATGAGGCGATCGCCTACCCCAAGCCGGACGGTAAGCTGAGTTTTGATCGCCTCTCCTCGGTGTTCCTCTCCAACACTTACCACGACGAGGATCAGCCCTGTCACCTCAAGCTGACGGACGCGGCGATCCCGGTGACGGTGAACCTGGCGCAGTTCGATGAGCCGGCGCAGCGCTACTGCCCGGCGGGGGTGTACGAGATGGTGGAGGAGGCGGGGGAGCCAAGGCTTCAGATCAACGCCGCCAACTGTCTGCACTGCAAGACCTGCGACATCAAGGATCCCAGTCAGAACATCACCTGGGTGACCCCGGAAGGGGGCGGTGGGCCCAACTACCCCAACATGTGATCAGTACAGCGCGCCTTTGGGCGCGCTGTTTGGTTTCAGGCCGCCTGGATCCCGTTGCGGCCGGACAGCTTGGCCTGGTACATCGCCTTGTCCGCCTGGTGCAGCAAACTTTGGGCGGACAGCCCCGGGTACCACTGGGCCACCCCCTGGCTCAGGGTGACCCGGGGGGAGATGGTGGAGCCCGGGTGAGGCAGGCCGGCGTCCTTGAGTCGGGTCTCGATCTCCTGGGCCAGGCGCAGGGCGCCCCGGCGATCGGTGGCGGGCAGCAACAGCACGAACTCCTCCCCACCCAGGCGTGCCAGGATGTCCGACTGGCGGCGGCTGGACTGGCGCAGGATCTGGGCCACCGTCTTGAGGCACTCGTCACCGGCCTGGTGACCGAAGTGATCGTTGTAGCGCTTGAAGTAGTCCACATCCAGCAGGATCAGCGCCAGGGCCCCCTTGGTGCGCTTGGCCTCGGCCACCGCCTGATCGAGCCGCTGTTCGAGATAGCGGCGGTTGGCCAGGCCGGTGAGGGGGTCCTGGTTGGAGAGGGTGCGAAACTTCTCCAGCAATCGCCGGTTCTGGCGCAGCTGGGCCTGGCTCATGCGCATCCACAGGTTGAGCTGGCGGCGGGTGGAGAGGCCCAGGTAGAGGGCGATGGTCAGGGTGGCCGCCTCCTGCCACCAGGGGGCCTGATTGGGCCACAGCAGCACCAGGGTGGAGGGCAGGATGCACAGCAGCAGGGCCCTGTCGGCACTGTGCAGGCCCAGCACCGTGGCCATCACGAACATCACGTAGGCGGAGAACAGGGGAAAGACGTGGGCCGGCTCGGTGTAGACCCGGGTGGCCAGCATCCAGGCCATCAGCAGCCCCAGCACCAGGGCCTGCCACTCGATGGCCACCACCAGCTCGAAGCGACGGCGCCGGCTGGCGGCGCGGTTGGCCAGCCAAAGGCCCGCGCAGAGGCCGGCGCCCACCAGGTGGGGCAGTTGGCGCACGAGGCCGTGGGGAAGTTCGTACAGCAGCCAGCTGGCCAGCAGGGCCAGGGTGGCAAACATCAGCAGCCACTGCATTCCTTTGTGCTGTACCGGCCTGGGGTCCAGTTCCATAGGGTCCCTGGGTTGCGTTTAAAAAGCGTGAAAGTTTAACCCGTTATGGTTCAAAACCCCACCAGCGTCAAGGCGGGTTCAGACCGATTGCAGATGGCGGCGCAGGCTGACGGGGGGAATGGAGCTCTCTGCCGACACGGCGAAGGCGGCCCATTGGGCGGCCTCGTTCATCGCTTGGGGCAGCGCGCCGTGGCTCAGCAGGCCGTGGATCAGCCCCGCGGCGTAGCAGTCGCCGGCCCCGGTGCTGTCCACCATATGGGCGGGCACCGCCGCCTGGTGATGCTGCCCCTCGGCGGTGAAGGCGTCGGCGCCATCGGCACCCCGGGTGACGATAAAGGCCCGCAGCTGGTCGCCGGCGATCCCCCGGGCCCACTCGAACGACGGGGAGAGGCCGTGCTGGGCCAGATCGTCCTGGGAGGTGATCAGGTAGTGACAGGGGCGGGAGGCCAGATCCTTGGGCAGCTGGGCCACCACCAGGCTGTGGGGCCGGGCTTCGTTCATCAGCCGGGGCAGGTGTTCCGCGGAGAGGTTGACGTAGAGGGCGTCCACCGGGGCCCAGTCGATGCGCTGGGGCAGCAGCAGCCGGGGGCGGTTGGGGCGCAGTATGGTGCGCTCGCCATTGGGTTCCATCAGCAACTGCAGCGACTGGGTGGGGCCTGCCAGGCGGTGGACCCGGTCGCAGTTGAGCCCCAGGCTGCAGGCTTCCGCCAGCAGCCAGTCCCCCAGTTCGTCGTCGCCCACCTGGCTGACCAGCTCCACCTGGTGGCCGGCCCACACCAGTCCCAGTCCGGTGTTGGTGGCCCCGCCCCCGATGCGGTGACCCAGATCCTCGTAGTGGATCCGGGCGCCGGAGCTCAAGGGGCGGTTGAGGCGCAGGATGTGGTCACAGTTGAGGTTGGCGATGATCAGGACTCGGCTCATGGGGTTGGCTCTTGGCATCAGGGTGTCCCGATTATCCGTTGCCCATGGCGGCTTGTCATCCGCGGGTCACAAAACGGGGGCCCTCAGGCCCCCGCGTCGCGTTACATGTCGTTGGCGCCCAGTGGTCGGCGCAGCTCCGCCCGGACGTTGTCCATGCCGGCGTAGAAGTTCTTCATCATCAGCAGGCCCATCATCAGGCCGTTGGGGGTGGCCTGCAGCTTGTCGGGATCCTGGGGGTCCTGCTTGACGCTGCCGGTGGCGTGCATAAAGGCCATCTCCTTCGCCAGGCCGATGTAAGGGCTGGTGCCGAAGTTGTCCTTGAAGTAGGACTTGGACAGTCGGCCGCCGAACAGGCTGAGCAGGAAGCGGTATTGCATCACCGCATGACGGCTGTAGTGCTTGGAGGACTCCACGCCCATCTTGCCGCTGGCGATCTTCTCCTGGTAGCGGCGCAGGGAGAAGCTGTTCACGTACAGGGTGTCGTGCAGGAAGCTGAAGCTGCCGGAGCCCAGGCCGAGGTAGTCGTCGTAGTTGACCACGTACTCGTCGAAGCCCTCGTCGTTGCTCTTGCCGAAGGACCAGGCGGTGAGCTGATCGTAGTGCCCGTTCAGGGTGTTGAGGATCAGTTCGTAGTCCTTGCGCACGTCCTGCTGACCGTTGGCCAGGTTGCCCTTGGCGCTCTTGCGGGTCTGGTGGGTCACCATCAGCGGGTAGGTGGTGATCTGACGGGGGCCGAGGCGGGTCAGCATCTCCATGTCCCGCAGCAGCACCTCTTCGGTCTGCCCCTGGAAGCCGAAGATCATGTCGACGTTGAGGATCGGGAAGTTGTCCTTGGCCCGCAGCAGCTTCTCGTACACCACCTCCGGCTCGCCAAATTTCTCCAGCCGGTCGGTGCGGGCCAGGATGTCGCGGTCGAAGCTCTGAACGCCCACGGAGAGGCGGTCCACCAGGCCATGCAGCTGGGTGAACTCGGTGGAGGTCAGGTGCAGGGGGTCGGACTCGCAGGAGACCTGCTTGATCCCCGGGAACAGGTTGCGGGCGTGCTCGATGGTGCGGGCCAGCTCATCCACCAGCACCGTGGTGGTGCCACCGCCGATGTAGAGCTCCTCGAAGTCGTAGCCCAGGGCCTTGGCCATCTCCATCTCCTTGCGCAGGGCCACGAAGTAGGCCCGTGCCTTGTCCTCACGGAACAGGAAACGGTGGAAGGTGCAGAAGCTGCACAGGGTGTGGCAGAAGGGCACGTGCATGTACAGCATGTACTTGCGGCCGGGCATGGGGGCCGGGATGGTGTCGCACGCCTGGGTGTCGAGACACAGATGCCGCTTGGTGTAGTGCTGCATCATGTGCTCAAGGCCGTCGAGCATCCAGCGCGGCGTGGTGATCTTGGCGCTGTCGCGGATGGCGGCGTTGTTTAAGGCGCGTTCGGCTAATGACATAAAGGCTCCCGTGGGTGGCAGGAGGGCGATGGCCCCTGCGTGACCTGATTGGTGCAAAATCGACCCAAGTTCGATTGCAATCAGGCAACCGGCTTGCTAGGTGGCCCCAGCATAGGGATTCGATCCGGTGCTGTGGAGGGGACGGGTCACAGACTGGGGCAAAGGGGTCAGGCCAATTGTCAAAAATGCGATCCGGTCAGCAAATCATCGTGTTGCCAAAGTGTTACCCGGAACTTTTTTGGGACAGATTGTCGCGCATTTACGAACTGGGTTCGGTTTTTGACCCAGGGCTGTCGACAATCTTTCGGGAAAAGGCGGCGATTCTGCCCGGGCACTGGGGACAAAAAAAGCGCCCCGGTGGGGGCGCTCTTATTGGCAGTGCAGTGGGTCGGGCTCAGGCCCGGTTCACTTCTGCTGGTATTTCAGGGTGCCGTTGGCCTTGATCTCGTCGTACCAAAGGTCGTGGTGCTGGATCGCCCAGTTCTCGTCGCAGTAACCGGACACCATGCACTCCATGCCGCCCTCGGACATCACGGTGGCCATGAAGATGTGGACGATGGAGAAGGCACAGATGATGATCGCCGCGCCGGCGTGGGCCAGCAGGGCGATCAGGCTCAGGGTCCGGCTGGGCTCGAACAGGTTCGGGAACAGCAGGATCATGCCGGTCACGGAGACCACGGCGCCGAAGATCACGAAGGCCCAGAACCACAGCTTCTCACCGGCGTTGGCAAAGCCCGCGTGGGGGTGCTTGCCCTTGAAGGGACCGAAGTTGATGTAGCCGCCCACCACCATAAACCAGTCGATGTCGTACTTGGCGGGGATCTGGTTCTTGGCCCACTTCACGCTCATCAGCAACCAGCCCAGCATGAAGGGGATTGCCATGTAGTCGTGCACCGGCTTGGCCACCGCCGCCATGGCGGAGAAGGCGCCCTGACCGAGCAGGGGTTCAATGATGAACTTGCCGGACAGCAGCACCAGGCCAGTGAGGATCAGCAGCAGGCAGGGGATGGCCCCCAGCCAGTGGATCGCCACGTCCGCCTTGGACCAGCGGTACACCATCTTGCCGGAGAAGCCCTTCTCCAGCTTGGAGATGCCGTTGACGGCGATGAACAGCACGAACACCGCGATCATGCCGAACAGGGCAGCGAACAGGCCGTAGGAGAGCCAGTCGTTACGCCAGTCCAGCATCCGCTCGTCGTAGGCGTTGATCAGCTGGGGGTGGAACTCGTTGACGGAGGTGGTGCGGCCTTCGGCGCCCTGCTGGATCGCCTGCCACAGCACTTCCGCTTCGTTCCCCGCCTGAGGCGCGATCTCGCCACCGTTCGCCAGGGCCAGCCCGGAGAACAGCAGGGAGAAAGCCACCAGGGCGGCTTTGATTGGGTTAGAGAACATACATGCTCCTTAGCTTGGCCGGGGCGGCATGCCGCCCCGGCCGATCAGGGCTTAGCCCCAGGCACCGTCTTTGTGGCCACGGGTGACCACACGCTCACGGTAGATGTCGGACACCATGCCCGCATCGCCCGCCAGCAGGGCCTTGGTGGAACACAGCTCGGCACACATCGGCAGCTTGCCTTCGGCGATCCGGTTGGCACCGTACAGGGCCTTCTCCTTGGCGGAGCCGGCCTCGGTGTTGGGGCCGCCGGCACAGAAGGTGCACTTGTCCATCTTGCCCTTGGAGCCGAACACGGCCTTTTTCGGGAACTGCGGGGCGCCGAAGGGGCAGGCGTACAGGCAGTAGCCACAGCCGATGCAGCGCTCTTTGTCGTGCAGCACGATGCCGTCTTCGGTCTTGCTGAACACGTTGACCGGGCACACCTTCATACAGGGGGCGTCGGCGCAGTGCATGCAAGCGACGGAGATGGAGGCTTCGCCGGGCACACCGTCGTTGATGGTGACCACACGGCGACGCTGGATGCCCCATTCCAGGGCGGCGTCGTTTTCGTTCTTACACGCAGTGACACAGCCGTTACACTCGATGCAGCGCTTGGTGTCACACATAAATTTCATGGTTGCCATGAGTCAGTTACTCCTTACGCTTTCTCGATCTGGCACAGGGACACTTTGGTCTCCTGCATCTGGGTCACCGGGTCGTAACCGTAGGTCAGGGCGGTGTTGGCGGACTCGCCCACCACGTACGGCTTGGTGCTCACGCCACCGGACTCGGGGTACTGCAGGGCTTCACCGTGCATCACACCCGCGAAGTGGTAGGGCATCCAGGTCTGGCCCGGCAGAACCCGCTCGGTCACCATCGCCTTGATCAGGATGCGGCCGCCTTCGGCGCCCTCCAGCCAGACGTCATCGCCATCGCGGATGCCACGATCGGCGGCGTCCGCCGGGTGCAGCTCAACGAACATCTCCTGCTGCAGTTCCGCCAGCCACGGGCAGGAACGGGACTCTTCACCGCCCCCTTCGTACTCCACCAGACGGCCGGAGGAGACGATCAGCGGGTACTTCTTATCGAGGTTGTCGCTGATCACCTTGTCCTGAATGGTCTTGAACAGGGTGGGCAGACGGTGCACCTGCATGTCGTCGTGGGTCGGGTACTTGGCGATCAGGTCGCGACGCGGGGTGTACAGCGGCTCACGGTGCGTCGGGATCTCATCGGGGAAGGTCCAGACACGGCAGCGGGCCTTGGCGTTACCGAAGGGCACCATGTTGTGGGCCAGGGCCACGCGCACGATGCCGCCACCCAGGTCGGTGGACCAGCTGCGGTTCTCGGCCAGGGCCTTCTCTTCGTCGGTCAGCTCGTCCCACCAGCCCAGTTGCTTGAGCATCTTGTCGTCGAACTGCGGGTAGCCGTCCTGGATCTCGGCGCCCACGGAGGCGGAACCGTCGGCCAGGATGTTTTCGCCGTCGTACTCAACGCCGAAGCGGGCACGGAAGTTACCGCCACCCTGGTTCACGTTGATGTCGGTGCGGTACAGGATCTGGGTGCCCGGGTGCTTCTGCTCCGGGGTGCCCCAGCAGGGCCACGGCAGACCGTAGGTCTCACCCTTGTTCACGCCACCGGGCGCTTCCAGGGTCTCGCGGGAGAAGTCACCCCAGTTCATGGTGTGGGCCTTGATCCGCTCAGGGCTCCAGCCGGTGTAGCCGATGGAGCGCATGCCGCGGGCGTACTCGCGCATGATGTCGTCCGGGCTCGGCATGTGGTCGGTCACGGCGATGTTCTTGGTCCAGGCGTCGGCGATGCCCACGTGCTTGGCCAGGCGATACATGATCTCCAGGTCGTTCTTGGACTCGAACATCGGCTCAACGACCTGCTGACGCCACTGGGCGGAACGGCCGGAGTTGTTCACGGAACCTTCGCACTCGAACTGAGTGGCGGCGGGCAGCAGGTAGACGCCGTCCTTGCGGCGGTGCATCACACCGGCCATGGTCGGGTAGGGATCCACCACCACCACGGTCTCCAGCTTGTCCAGCGCGTCACGCACTTCCATCTGGCGGGTTTCGGTGTTGACGGACTGACCCCAGAAGAAGGCCAGGCGCAGGTTGTCGTTCTGAGCCAGCTTCTGCTTGTCCTCCAGCACGCCATCGTGCCAGCGGGAGCAGGGCATGCCCGGGGTGGTCATGGGATCGCGACCCAGGTACTGGTTGTGGTCGAAGCGGCCTTTGACCTGCTCGAACGGCAGCTCCCAGACGCGGGACCAGTGTTCCCAGGCGGCGGTGGACAGGCCGTAGTAACCCGGCAGGTTGTCAAACAGCAGGCCCATGTCGGTGGCGCCCTGAACGTTGTCGTGGCCACGGAAGATGTTGGTCCCGCCGCCCTGCACGCCCATGTTGCCCAGGGCCAGCTGCAGGATGGAGTAGATCCGGGTGTTGCCGTTACCCACGGTGTGCTGGGTCCCGCCCATACACCAGATCACGGTGCCCGGCTTGTGCTCGGCCATGTGCTTGGCGGCCGCGTAGACGGCGTCACGGGAAACGCCGGTGACGTTGGCCACCTCTTCCGGGTTCCAGCGCTTCACCTCTTCACGGATCTTGTCCATGCCGAAGGCGCGTTGCTTGATGAACTCTTTGTCTTCCCAGCCGTTCTCAAAGATGTGCCAGAGCAGACCGTACACCAGCGGGATGTCGGTGCCAGGGCGCAGCGGCAGGTGGATGTCGGCGTGGGCCGCAGTCCGGGAGAAACGGGGATCCGCCACAGTGATGGTGGCACCGCGCTCTTTTGCCGTCAGGATGTGCTGCATGGCAACGGGGTGCGCCTCTGCCGGGTTGGATCCGATCAGGAAGATGTTTTTGGCGTTGCGGATGTCGTTGAAGGACTGGGTCTGAGCACCGTAACCCCAGGTGTTGGCGACGCCAGCAACCGTGGTGGAGTGACAGATCCGGGCGGAGTGGTCCACGTTGTTGGTGCCCCACATGGCCGCCAGCTTGCGGTACATGTACGCGCCTTCGTTGGAGAACTTGGCGGAGCCCATGAAGTACACGGAATCCGGACCGGAGGTCTCTTTGATCTCCAGCATTTTGTCGCCGATCTCGGCGATGGCCTGCTCCCAGGACAGCTTCTTCCACTTGCCGCCTTCCAGCTTCATCGGGTACTTGACCCGCTTGGTGGAGTGGGTGTGGTAGCGCAGGGAGGCGCCCTTGGCACAGTGACCGCCGGCGTTGAACGGGTGGTCGAAGGCCGGCTCCTGACCGGTCCAGACGCCGTTCTGCACTTCGGCGTACACACCACAACCCACGGCACAGTGGGAGCAGATGGTGCGCTTGACGTCTACCGGCTGGCTGTTGTCGGTGATGGCCGCTTCGGCCTTCTTGATCATGCCGGCGCCCAGCATGGAGGCGGCGGCGATGCCACCGGTAGTAACACCGGCGTTTTTCAGGAACTGGCGACGGTTCAGGCCCAGGGTATCGGCCTGAGTCGCGGTGTTGGCTTTACGAGTCAGTTTCATCGGTTCTCACTCCTGCCTTATTGGCCGCGGGCCGCGGCGTAGTAGCGGCGGACGTGGTCGGTTTCGCGGTAGCCCTGCTTGTCGGTCGCGCTGGTGGCGACGCTGGCGGCGGCGGGGGCTGCAGCGATGGCTGCGCCGGCCACCGGGGCCATGGCCAATGCCTTCAGCAGCCCACGGCGCTCAAGGTTGGTCTTGTTCTGTTTCATGTGGTCTCCTCGTTGGTTTGCCGCAACGCGGCAAGACGAACATCGGAAAAAGCGGAAACGGAATATCGGTTTTTCCGAGGTGTTCTAGGCCATCGAATGGGAAAATGGCTGGTGAGATTCTCCATACTGGCCCGGGGAAAAATGTGAACTCGGACACCATTTTCTGTGGTTATAGTTGAGATCGGTTCGCTTTTTGAGCCAGATCAAGTCGCATTATCAGTGCTTTGTTTTGCTGTTGCCGGGGCGTTGCGGTGGCATTGTTGCCTTGGGAGGGGTTGCCCCCTTTTGACCCGAGGTAACGCACAAAATCGCGGGAACCGTGATCCGGCTCTCGTTCAATCCCCGGTGAGGAACGGCCGCCTATTCCACTGGACAGACCCGGGGGGATCCGGGCATGGTCAACAGGGGATAACGGCCCGGATTGTCGGGTCAAAATGTCGCAATGGGGGCGCCACCGAGGGGTGTGGCCCCGGGGAAGGAGAAGGGAATGAGAATGGTAATCAGCCTGGCCCTGGTGCTGGCCTTTGGCGCGGCGGCCCAAACCGACCGCAGCAGTCGGATCATCAGCACCGGCCACAAGCCGGTGACCGTGGTGGACGGCACCCAGGTGGTGCGCGCCTGCTGGTACCAGGGGCAACAGTACTCCGAGGGGGCGCCGCTGGAGGTGGGAGGACAGTTGCTGTTCTGTCTGCCGAAGAACGATTTCGAGACCAACGGGTCGCTGATCTGGCGAGCCATGACGGAGCGGGAGCAGCGCCAGAGTAAGATCCAGGTGACGCCCTAGAACCCCAGCCGGTTTAGGCCATCGGGTGACGGCCCATCAGCCGGACCCGGCCCTTTGAGCGTGCGCGGCCGCAGGCCCGCATGGCGGGTTAGCGGGCCTCCAGTCGGGCGTAGGCCACCACCAGCCACTTGACGCCCATGCCATCGAAGGCCACCTGGACTCGGCTCTGCGGGCCGCTGCCTTCGTAGTTGATGATCACCCCGTCGCCAAACTTGGGGTGATGCACCCGCTGGCCCAGGTTGAAGCCGCTCTCATTAAAGCGCTGTTCGGACTGATTGAAGCGGTTGTACTGGCGCGGCTGGGACACCTGGGTGGTGAGCCGCACCTCCTCCAGGTGCTCCTGGGGGATCTCCCGGATAAAGCGGCTGGCCTTGGCGAAGGTCTCCCGGCCATAGAGGCGGCGGGACTCGGCGTAGGTGATGGTCAGCTTCTGCATCGCCCGGGTCATCCCCACGTAGCACAGCCGCCGCTCCTCCTCCAACCGATCCCCCTCGTCCAGGGCCATCTGGCTCGGGAACATCCCCTCCTCCACGCCGCACATGAACACCAGGGGAAACTCCAGCCCCTTGGCGCTGTGCAGGGTCATCAGCTGCACGGCGTCGTCGCTGTCGCTGGCCTGGCCTTCGCCGGCCTCCAGCGCCGCATGAGCGAGGAAGGCGTTCAACTCGCTCATCTCCTCCGCCTCGTCGGGCTTTTCGAAGGAACCGGCGGCGGTCACCAGCTCGTTGAGGTTCTCGATGCGGGCCTCCGCCTTCTCCCCCTTCTCCGCCTCGTACATCGCTCGCAGGCCGGAGTGGTTGATGACGTGGTCCGCCTGGCGCTTCAGCGACTCCTCGACGATCTCCTCATCCAGCTGGTGGATAAGATCCATAAAGCGGGCCACCGCCGAGGCCGCGCGGCCCGCCAGGCCCCGCTCGTTGAGCAGCCGCTGGCAGGCCCGCCACAGGGTGATCCCCTCGGTTCGGGCTGTGGCGCGGACGATCTCCAGGGTGCGGTCGCCGATCCCCCGGGCCGGGGTGTTGACGATCCGCTCGAAGGCGGCGTCGTCGTCCCGGTTGGCGATCAACCGCAGGTAGCCCAGGGCGTCCTTAATCTCCTGGCGCTCGAAGAAGCGCAGGCCGCCGTAGATGCGGTAGGCCACGCTCTGGTGCAGCAGCGCCTCCTCCAGCACCCGGGACTGGGCGTTGGAGCGGTAGAGGATGGCGCAGTCGGAGAGGGCCCCACCGCCGTCCAGGTGGTGCTTGATGCGGCCAACGATGTAGCGGGCCTCCTCCAGCTCGTTGAAGGCGCAGTAGAGGCTGATCGCCTCGCCGCTGGCCCCCTCGGTCCACAGCTCCTTGCCCATCCGCTCCGCGTTGTGGGCGATCAGGGCGTTGGCGGCGTTAAGGATGGTGCCGGTGGAGCGGTAGTTCTGTTCCAGCCGGATGGTCTGGGCGCCGGGGAAGTCGTCGAGGAACTTCTGCAGGTTCTCCACCTTGGCGCCCCGCCAGCCGTAGATCGACTGGTCGTCGTCGCCGACGATCATGATGTGGCTGCCGTTGCCCGCCAGCATGCGGATCCAGGCGTACTGGATGGCGTTGGTGTCCTGGAACTCGTCCACCAGGATGTGGCGGAAACGCTGCTGGTAGTGGCGCAGCAGGTGGGGCTGCTTGAGCCACAGCTCGTGGGCCCGCAGCAGCAGCTCGGCAAAATCCACCAGCCCGGCCCGGTCGCAGGACTCCTGATAGGCCTGGTAGATCTGCAGGAAGGTTTTCTCCACCGGGTGGTAGCCGGCGTCGATGTGCTGGGGGCGCAGTCCTTCGTCCTTCTTGGCGTTGATGTAGCCCACCGCCTGCCGGGGCGACCAGCGCTTCTCATCCAGCTGCAGGGATTTGAGGATCCGCTTCACCAGGCGTTGCTGGTCGTCGCTGTCGAGGATCTGGAAACCCTCCGGCAGGCCGGCCTCCTGGTAGTGGGCCCGCAGCAGGCGGTGGGCCAGGCCGTGGAAGGTGCCGATCCACATGCGATTGACCGGCCCCCGGACCAGATCCTCGATGCGGTGGCGCATCTCCGCCGCCGCCTTGTTGGTGAAGGTCACCGCCAGGATGGCGTAGGGGCTCTCGCCCTGGTCTTCCATCAGCCAGGCGATGCGGTGGGTCAGCACCCGGGTCTTGCCACTGCCCGCCCCGGCCAGCACCAGGACGGCGCCGGGGGCCGCTTCAACCGCGGCGCGCTGTTTGTCGTTGAGCGATTCGAGCAGGGCAGAGCTGGACATGGGCTGGGGGTCACCTTGAGGTTGAAAGAGGCGGCATTATATCAGCCCTGACGACCAAATTGAGCGCCCACGGCGCGGCGTCTCACAGCAGCTGGTGCAGGGCGTCCAGGGTGTCGATGGTGGCGGTGGGCAAACGGGCCCCGGCGGGTCGGGGGCGGCCGTCGGGTCGGGGGTTGAGCCAGATCGCCTGGCAGCCGGCCTGCAGGGCACCGGCGATGTCGGTGTCCGGGTGGTCACCGATGTGCAGCAGCTGGGCCGGCGCCACCCCCAGGCGATCGCAGGCCTGCCAGAACAGGTCCGGGGCCGGTTTCAGCGGGCCGTCCGGGCCGGCATTGAGCACGGCAGCAAAGGGGATCTGGGGCATAAAGCGGCGGACGTCGGCATTGCCGTTGGTGATCACCGCCAGGGGGTAGCGCTGTGCCAGGGCGGTCAGCAGGGCCAGGTTGGCCTGGGGCACCTGGATCTCACTGCGCCAGACCAGGAAATGCTGCAGCGCCTGTTCCGCCTGGGCCTGGACCGATGTCTGACCCAGGGCGGTCAGGCCCCGCTCCAACGCCTGGCGCCGCCAGCGTGTGGTGCAGCCGGTGAGGCTGGGATCCGCTTCGGCGGCGGCAAGTTTATGGGCCTGCCAGAAGGCGGGATCGGCGGCACGGGGGTCTTGGGTGGCCGCCAGCAGGTGTTCCCGCAGACGCAGCTCCGCCCGGCGCAGCACCGGCGGATTGTCGTACAGGGTGTCGTCGAGATCGAAACTCAGGGCCTGCACCGGTTGCAGGCGACGGTAAAAGCGCATGGGGGCCTCCGGCTGAACAGCCTGATGATGACCCCCGCCCCGCCCCCTTGCAAGGGCTCAGTGGCTGCGCAGGGCTGAGGCGGGCGCGGCGGTGGGCAGGATCATCGCCGTGGTGCGTGCGGCGCTGGGGCGGCGCAGCGGCAGCAAGCTGCGGTTGCGCCCCTGGGCCTTGGCCCGGTAGAGGGCCTGGTCGGCGGTGTCCAGCAACTGCTCCGGGGTGGCACCGGGCTCCAGGGCCGCCACTCCGATGCTGACGGTCTGGGCCGAGGGCAGGTCCGCCGTCAGGTGCTGCCACTGCTCCCGCACCCGCTCGGCCAGGGTCAGGGCGCCCATCTCGTCGGTGTGGGGGCAGAGCACCACGAACTCCTCACCGCCGTAACGGGCCGGCAGATCGCTGCCGCGCACCTGCTGCTGCAGCAGGGTGGCGAAGCGGGTCAGCAGCTGGTCCCCTGCGGCGTGTCCCAGGCGGTCATTGAGGCGCTTGAAGTGGTCCAGATCCAGCATCAGCACCGCCAGGGGATCCCCGTAGCGGTGGGCCAGCTGGCAGGCTCGGGCCAGTTGGCGATCCAGCTGGCGGCGATTGGCCAGGCCGGTGAGGGGATCGGTGTGGGCCAGCTCGGTCAACTGCCGTTGCTGGCGCTCCCAGCGGCGCAGCAGATGGGTGCCGGGCAGGATGATCAGCGCCAGGGTGCCCAGGGTGCTGCCGCGCTGGGCGCCCAGGCTGGTCAGCAGCGGAGTCTGGGGGTCCAGGGCGCCGGCCAGCAGCAACAGGGCCATTGAGAGTCCCCCCAGGCCCACCAGGGCGAGCCGGTCCCGCCGGTGCAGGCAGGCCAGGGCAACGGCGGCGTGCAGCAGGGCCGCCCAGACGCTGGGGACCGGGGCCAAGTCCAGGACGAAGGCCAGGGCCACCAGGGCCAGCAGCGTCAGTCGAAAAGCCAGGGTTGCGGCGGTAGCGGTTGGATGCGGTGTCATGGGGAGTCCTTAACCTCCATGCAAAGTTGCGTCATGGTTGTTAACGCAAGAGTTGGGCCAGGATCTTAAGTTGTTGATTTGTATGGGGGCGGAAATTGGTGGCGGCTTTTTGACGCCGTCAAAACCCTGTCAATTCATTGAAATGGCGGGATTTTGCCGCCTTGGGGAGCGCAGGGGGTACAATGGGGGAAAACCATCAGGAACAGCACTATGGCCAAGACGCCCGCAACGCCGGTTTCCCAGGAGGTGGTGGCCGAGTCGATGAAGATCGCTCGGGGCACCCAGCAGCCGGGACAGACCAAAGAGCAAACCAAGCTGATCGCCAAGGGGATCGAGAAGGGGATTGCCGAGTACAAGAAACAGCAGAAGGCCAAGTCGCGGGCGGCGGATAAGGCGCGTAAGCAGGCCCGTCGGGCCAAGGCCCGTCGGGCCAAGGCCCGGACGGAAGAGGCGGAGTCGGTGGAGACGGATGCACCGACCGCGGCCCCCTCGGCCTCCCGCCTGCCCTGGATCCTGCTCGGGCTCAGCTGGGCGGGCTTTATCGCCTACCTGGCCCTGGATTGAACCCGACCGCCAACGCAAAAAGGCCTCCCACTCGGGAGGCCTTTTTGGTTAAGCGGGGTTATTGCGGCTCGGTGCTGGACCCCAGGGAACCGCTTTGCAGGGTGTCGGCCACCTGCTTGCGGGCCATCTCCGCCTCGGCTTCCATCTGGGCCCGGGTGCGGCAACGACGTTTGCGGATGTGGCTGCCGGTGATCTTTTCCGCGCGACAGATGATGTCGGAATCGGATTGGGCTTGCTGGGCCTGGGGATCGTCGCCGTTGGCGGCGGTATCCGGGGTACTGGAGCAGGCGGAGAGCAGCAGGATGGGGGCAGCGAGAAATGCTAACTTCATGATCATAGGTCCCTGTATTGTCATGCCAAAGCCAAAACAAGCATCATAATTGGCTGATTGATAACAATAAGTCAACATCCGCGCGAAAGCGAAGGGGATCAGGACTTTTTCTTGGCCCTGGGGTGGGCGTCGTCGTACACCTTGGCCAGGTGCTGAAAATCCAGGTGGGTGTAGATCTGGGTGGTGCTGAGGTTGGCGTGGCCCAGCAGTTCCTGCACGGCACGCAGGTCCCCGCTGGACTCCAGCATGTGGGTGGCGAAGCTGTGCCGCAGCTTGTGGGGGTGCACCCGGCTGTCCAGGGCCTGCTGCTGGCCCCACTGGGTCAGGCGGGCCTGCACCGCTCGAGCGCTCAGGCGTCCGCCCCGGTTGGAGAGAAACAGCGCCTCGCACTCCCCCTTGAGCAGCTGCGGCCGCAGGGCCAGGTAGCGGCTCAGCCACTCCCGGGCCAGGCGGCCGATGGGCAACTGCCGTGTTTTGCCCCCCTTTCCTCGCACCCGCACCTGGCCCTCGGTCAGGTCGAGCTGGCCGCAATCCAGCCCCACCAGCTCCGCCAGGCGCAATCCGGAGGAGTAGAACAGCTCCATCATCGCCCGGTCCCGCACCACCAAGGGGTCGGCGTCGTCCAGGCTCAGCAGGCGGTCAACCTGATCCACGTCCAGGTTTTTAGGCAGGGGGCGCTGCTGCTTGGGGGCCTGCACACCGGTCATGGGATCGTGCTGCAGAGCCCCCTCCCGCAGCAGGAACTTCACCAGTTGGCGCAGGGCACTCAGGGTCAGGGAGAGGGAGCGGGGGGAGAGGCCCTGGCGGTGCAACTTGGCCAGCAGGGTCTGGCAATGGGCGGTGCGCAACTGGGGCCAGTCGTCGAGCCCCTGCTCGGCTAGCAGCGGCAGACAGCGGTTCAGCTCCCTCAGGTAGTTGCGGACGGTGTGGGGCGAGTACTGGCGCTCGTTCTCCAGGTAGCCTTGGAACGAGGCCAGCGCGTCATGCATCGGGGGTCAGCAGCTGGCGCACCCGGTAGTTGAGCAGGTGTTTGAGCTGGTCCAGCAGCAGGGTGTCCATGTCCGCCACGAAGTGGCCGGGATCGTGGGAGGCGATGGCCACCACGCCGATCCAGTCGTTGATTTCGCCCAGGCCTATCAGGGCCACCGAGCCGGTCTCCAGGCCCACCATCAGCTGGGCTTCGGCGGCGGGCAGGCGACCCAGGTAGTAGCCGTCGCCGTTGAGACGGCGGCGCAGCACCCCCAGCAGGGTTTCCGGTTCGAAGCGGTTGACCGGCGAGGCGATGTGCAGCCGCACCCGGCCAAAGCGGAAGCGCTGACGCAGCTGATCCGCCATCTCCCGCTGCAGTTGCTCCAGGGTGTCGCAGGCCAGCAGATCGAAGATCAGCTTGCCGTAGAAGCGGTAGATCTCCTCGTTGCGCGCGGCCACCGCCAGCAGTGAGGTGATCTCCTCCTCCAGCTGGTTGACCCTGTCCCTCAGCATCATCTGCTGGCGCTCCACCAGGGAGACGGTGCCGCGCTCCGGGTGGGGGATCCGCATCGACAGCAGCAGCTCCGGGTAGCGGGCGAAGAAATCGGGGTGGTCCAGCAGGTACTCCCGCACCAGCACGGGATCCACGTCGTTGAGATCGATCAGTTCCCGTTTGCTCATAGCGGCACCTGGCCGTCGTAGACGTGGATGGCCGGCCCGGTCATGTACACCGGTTTGCCCTCGCCGGCCCAGCGGATCTGCAGGGTGCCGCCGGGCAGGTCCACCCGGACCTTGTCCCCCAGCAGTCCCTGGAACTGGCCAATCACCGCCGCCGCACAAGCGCCGGTGCCGCAGGCCTGGGTTTCCCCGGCGCCGCGCTCGAACACCCGCAATCGGATGTGGCCGGGGTTCATCACCTGCATAAAGCCGACGTTGACCCCCTTGGGGAAGCGTTCATGTCGCTCCAGCAGCGGCCCCAGGGTCTCCACCGGGGCGTCCTCGAGGCGGTCGACCTTGAGCACGCAGTGGGGGTTGCCCATGGAGACGGCACCGGCCAGCACCGTCTGGTTGTCGGTGGGCAGCAGGTAGGTTTTCTCCACCTTGTTGGCGCGAAAGGGTAAGGCGGCGGGTTCGAAGTTGGGCACGCCCATGTTGACCGAGACCCGCTCCTCGCCCTCCAGGTCCAGCACCAGGGGGCCGCCCTGGGTGGAGACCCGGATGCGGGACTTGTGGGTCAGCCCCTTCAAGCGCACGAAACGGGCGAAGCAGCGGGCGCCGTTGCCGCACTGCTCCACTTCACCCCCGTCGGCGTTGAAGATCCGGTAGTGGAAATCCTGGTCCGGATCGTAGGGGGGCTCCACCACCAGCAGCTGATCAAAGCCGATGCCGAGGTGGCGGTCCGCCAACTGACGGATCTTGTCCGGCGACAGGTAGAGGTTCTGGGTGATCCCATCCACCACCATGAAGTCGTTGCCGAGCCCGTGCATCTTGCTGAAATGTATCAAGTTGATACGCCTTATCCTGAGATTATCCGGCTAGTTTACGGCAGGAGGGATTCCCCTTGCCACAGTTGTTCCACGCTTTCCCGGGCCCGGATCAGGTGGGCCTGATCGCCGTCCACCAGCACCTCGGCCGCCCGCGGCCGGCTGTTGTAGTTGGAGGCCATGGTGAAGCCGTAGGCCCCGGCGCTGCGCACCGCCAGGAGGTCACCGGGCTGGATCGTCAGCTCCCGGCCCTTGCCCAGGAAGTCACCGGTTTCACACACCGGGCCCACTACGTCGTAGACCCGGCTGGGTTCGTCCCGGGGTTTGAGCGGGATGATCGCCTGCCAGGCGCTGTAGAGGCTGGGGCGGATCAGGTCGTTCATGGCGGCATCGACGATGGCAAAATCGCGATCCTCACCGGCCTTGAGGTATTCCACCTCGGTCACCAGCACCCCGGCGTTGGCCATGATGGCGCGACCGGGTTCCAGGATCAGGGTCAGGGGCCGGTCGCCGAGGCGCTCGCGCAGGGCGCGGGCGTACTCGTCCGGCTGCGGCGGGGTTTCCTCGTCGTAACGCACCCCCAGGCCGCCACCGACGTCCAGGTGGGACAGGGTGATCCCCTGCTCCGCCAGGCGGTCCACCAGGGCCAGCAGCCGGTCCAGGGCATCGATAAAGGGCGGCAGGCTGGTGAGCTGGCTGCCGATGTGGCAGTCCGCGCCCTTAACCGCCAGGTGCGGCAGGGCGGCGGCCCGCTGGAACACCGCTTCGGCCCGCTCCATGGCGATGCCGAACTTGTTCTCCTTCAGCCCGGTGGAGATGTAGGGATGGGTGCCGGCGTCCACGTCCGGGTTGACCCGCAGCGACACCGGGGCCACCCGGCCCATCTGGCCGGCCACGGCATTGAGCCGTTCCAGCTCCGCCTCGGACTCGACATTGAAGCAGTGGATCCCCGCCTCTAGGGCCTGGCGCATCTCGGCGCTGGTTTTGCCGACGCCGGAGAACACCACCTTGGCCGGATCGCCTCCGGCCTGCAGCACCCGGGCCAGTTCGCCGCCGGAAACGATGTCGAAGCCGCTGCCCAGGCGGGCCAGCAGGTTGAGCACCGCCAGGTTGGAGTTGGCTTTGACCGCGTAACAGATCAGGTGCGGGTGGTCCCCCACCGCCCGGTCAAAGGCGTGGAAATGGCGTTCGATGGTGGCACGGGAATAGACGTAGCAGGGGGTGCCGTGGGTTTGCGCGATGTCGGACAGCGGCACACGTTCAGCGTACAGCTCTCCCTGTTGATAGCTGAAATGGTCCAACTCAGTGCCCTTCGGTGTGGTCGTTGTTCTGGGGCGCCGACTGGGGGGCCGCCTGGGGTTCGCTCTGGTTGCTCTGGGGCTCATCCGGCAGGTAAAGGGGGCCCTTTTGGCCACAGGCGGCGAGTCCCAGCAGCAACAGCAGCATGATGCCAATACGTTGCATACAGGGTGCAGATTTTGTTTTTGATGGTCGTATAATCGCACTGACCACAGCAATTGCAAAGAGAGATCCTCATGGCGCTAGACCACAGCCAGTACCATCAGCTCGCGGACCAGGTCCTGGAGCACATCACCGAGACCATCGACCAGGCGGACCTGGATCTCGATTACGAACAGGCGGGCAATGTGCTGGAGCTGGAGTGCGCCGACGACACCCAGATCATCATCAACAAGCAGGAGGCGATGAGCCAGATCTGGGTGGCCACCAAGTTTGGCGGCTTCCACTTCTCCTACGATGAGGGGCAGTGGCGGGACGATCGCAGTGGTGAGGAGCTGTACGGTTTCCTGGCGGCGGCCATCGCCAAGCAGGGCGGCGAGCGCATCGCCTTCTGAGTCCCGAGAACGGGGCAGGAGCGGGCCAATGGGCCCGCTTTTTTTGTGCCGCTGGTTCGGCGGCTCAAGGCTCGAAGTGGTAGAGGTACCAGGCCCCGCGGATCCGCTGGTGGGCGAAGAAGGCGTTGCTGCCCTGGGCGCGGTGGGCCTCCAGTTGCGGTACCAGTGCGGTGGGGATCTCCTCCCGATAGGCGAACCCCTTGACCGAGCCGCCCCTGGGCCGGCCCCGGTGGCTGAACTCGAAATCGATGCTGGTGGGCTCGTGATAGGCGCTCAGTCGGTGGATGGCCAGCTGCGCCATGCGCCGCTGGTATTCCGCCAGGCGCTGCGCCGACAGGGGGGGGTGGCCGGGCCTTAAGGTGGCCTGGCCCTCCTGGGTGAGGGAGAGGATCTGTGGATCCGCGCTCAGCATCCGGACCAGGGCGTCGAACTGGGCACTGTGGCGCTGATGATGGGTCAGCATGGCCTGATCGTTGGGGTGGTGCAGGCGGTTGCTGGCCAGCAGGGCCAGCAGCACGAGGGGGACCACCAGGTACAGGGGTTTCACTGGGCCGGCTCCTTCTGGCTTGATCGTGACTCTCTTGAGCAGATCAACGACCCAATTCGCCGGCGACTGAAAAGTGGCGCTTACTTGGGCACCAGACCCCAGGGCAGCGGCGTGAGCAGCTGAGGCTCCCTGGCGTAGTGCGGGCCGGCGCGGGGGGCGTGCCAGTCCAGCAGCATGATGGCCAGCACATTGCGGTGCTCACCGCCTTTGAGATCCCGACTGCCGTTGACCGCCGGGATCAGCCCCGCTTCGGGATCCACCGCCGCGGCGATGGCCGCCCGGGTCTTGGCCACCACGGGATCCGACTCCAGTCCGGCCAGCAGGAAGCTGAGACCCACCTCGGCGATGATGTCCGGTTTGGTGCGCTTGAGGATGGTGTCGATGTCGGCCCGAAAGGCGTCGTAGATCCACTGGAAGTCCGCTTCCTGCACCGGGTCCTGGTAGTAGCGCGAGGCGGCGAAGATCAGGTGGGTCATGCCGTAGATCTTGTTGCCGTATTCCAGATCCGACAGCTGGGCATCCCCCTCCGGCGGGTAGAGGGCGCGGAAGGCCTCCACAAAGCCCGCCACCTTGTTCCCCTCCCCCAACTGTTCCAGCCAATAGACTTGATTGGCCAACTGCGCCGCCCAGACCCGGATCAGCTCGGGATCCTCGCTGTAGCGGGCAAAGTCCTGGTGGCGCAGCAGCGCCCGCAAACGGGCGTCCTGGCGGTGCTTGAGGCCGTACTCCTCGGCCCGGGCCAGGGCGCCGAGCAGTTGGATCCCCAGCACCAGGTACTCCGGCTTGTCGGCGGTGGCGGCCTGGCGCCAGCGGCCCCGCTCCGCATTGCTGTCCTGGTAATTGGCCAGGGCCCGTCGCCCCTCGGCGGCCACCGCGGCGGGGTCCCCCAGGGTGTCGGCGATGCGGTTCAGGGTGCTGGCGATGCGGGCCATATCGGACCAGATGGCGGCGGCGTAGCGGGGATCACCGGTTTGCCGGTACATCCGCAGGCCATAGTGGCCCGCCTTGACCGCCGGCAGGGTGTAGAGCTGGGTTTCGTAGGTGTGGCGCAAAGTGTCGGCCACCGCCCGGTGTTCCTGGGCGGTCAGCGGCCAGGCCAGCATCAGGGCCAGCAGCGCAACGTTCCATCGAATCAAGGGGACCAAGGGGTGTTCTCCCGCAACGGACTGATGATTCTGAGCTTACCGGTCCGGGGCGGGAGCGTCACCCCGGCAGCGCCATCCACAGGTGGCAAAGCAGGGCTACGGTGGTCAGTATCAGGCGCAGGTTCCAGTATCCCGGGGGTGGGGTGAGCCGGCGAAAGTCGTACAGCAGCACGCCGATAAAGCCCAGGGCCAGGGGCCCCAAGGCCCACAGCGGCGGCAGCAGCAATAGCGAGAGCCAGGCCAGGATGCTGGGCCCCATGGCGATGTAGGTCTGGCGCGGCCGCGCCCGCTCGATGACGCTGGGGTACCAGTGCACCCCGCCGAGGAAGGAGAGAATGATGGCGCTGTAGAGGGTGAAAGCCTCCAGGGCCCGCTCCGGCGACAGCCACTCAAGGCCGCGCAGCAGGGGCAGCGACCAGAAGGGGATGAGGCCGGCCAGGCCCAGCCAGAGGGCGTGAGGGTGCATGGCAAACTCCGGGGCAAAAACTGTCCCTTACGGTTTGCTGGAGAGGGTGGATCGCTCCTCAGAGTGCCAGGGGTTCCACCGCCAACTCGCCCCCTTCGCTGCGGCTCAGGCGGTAGAACTGGGGCAGGTTGAAGGTGCCGCTGGCCCCCAGGCTGGCATTGCCCCGTTGGAAGGCGTAGAGGTGGCTGAGCTCTTCCACCAGGCCGGACAGGCCCTGGGCCCCGCTGGTGAGCTGTTTCAGCTCGTTGCGTTCGTCCAGCAGGTAGATGTCGAGCCCGGTGGGACGCTCCCGGACAAACACCTGCACCAGCCCGCGACGGGCGTATTGGCCCAGGATGGCGGGAGCCCCGGCGTAGGGATCCTCCCCCAGATCCGGTTTGGGCAGCTCCACCACCCCCTTGCGTTTGAGTTGACCCAGCAGGGCTTCGGCCTTGTCCAGCCGCTGCCAGCGCAGGCCCCGGGGATCGATGAACAGGCCGTACTGGCGGTGGCCCAGGGCCAGGGGCCAGACCTGGGTGCGCTCCATCGTGGCCTGACAGAACAACCTCTGAACCCGCTCCAGCAGTTGGGCCAGGCCATCCTCCAGTTGGGTGGTCAGCTTCTTCGAGGCGCTGAATACCTGGATCGGCAGAGGCCCCTGGCGTCGGTCCAGGCCGGAGAGCAGCTGGGCCAGCAGTTTCAGCAGGCCCTCCTCCTCCTCGAACCGGAAGCAGTGACGCTCCCCCCAGGAGTTTTCCGTCAACAGGGTCAGGCTGCCCACCAGGTTGCGCTTGGGCCGCCCGGTGGCGAACACCGGCGCGCCCTGCAGATCCATCATCAGGCTCTGGCCGTGCCACTGGGCGGTGGGGTCCTGCTCCACGTTGCACAGCAGCACCACCCGGGTGTAGCGCCAGGGGGCCTGCAGTGCCGTCAGGCTGGGATTGCTGCGGGGCGGTATGGCCGAGTGCAGGCGTCGGCACAGGCGGGTGAGCTTCTGGCTGTGCCAGCTCTGGCCCCCCTGGTGGCAGTGGATCTCGGTGGTGGGGCCCACCAGGCCGTTGGTGAGAGCCCAGGCCAGGCAGGCCAGTCGGGAGTCGGCGTTGTAGAGCGGACTTTCGCCGAACAGCTGGTTCTGCTTGGGGGGCCGGCGATAGAGGTACCAGCCCCGGGGGTGGTGGGGGTTGTCGCGCACCGCCACCAGGGTCAGGGCCTCCTCGGTGAGCAGGTCACTCCACAGGGGATTAAGCTGGGGGATCTTGGCCGGTTCGGCCTCGAAGCGGGTGTAGAGCTTGCGGGTCAGCACCCCCAGGTCCTCCAGCTTGAGCCGACTGCGCAGCCGCTGACGGGCGGCGAAGCCGGTCAGGCGCTGGTAGCTGGTGAGCATGACGTGGTCCAGCCGCTCGTTGCACCAGCGCAGCTGCCCGGCGTGCCAGTGCTTGGCGTGGTCCAGGTTGTCCAGCAGCTCGGCGGTCCAGCGCCACTGCTCGGTCAGCGCCTTGAGAGTGGGATAGCGCCAGTCCTGGGCGCTGGCGGGCTGACTCAGGGGCAGGGCGCACTTGAGGTAGAAACAGCGCTGGGCCATGGTCAGGCGGCGACGGTCGCTCTCCCGCTTGAGGTAGTCGCTGACCCGCTGGTAGAGCATCAGGTAGGGATCCAGGCTGTCCATCCCCTGCCCCGCCCGCAGCCGGTACCAGAGCTGGTCCCGCAGGATCCGCTGGTCCGGGTAATCCGCCACGTAAGCCTCCAGCAGCAGCACCTTGAGGGCGGCCTTGTGGGGCTGGTCGAGGCCCTTGAACAGCTGCCACAGGGCGGCACCGAAAAACTCCGCCGCCGGCAGGTGGCTGAGTTGCCCCAGGCTCAGCAGCTCGGGGTGGTCCTGGGGCGCACCGGGCCACCAGGCCAGGGGCTGGCCCGCCAGGCGGATCTGGGTGCGGTAGAACTCCTCCAGCAGCAGCCAGTTCTGGGCCGAGCCGCTGTGCTCGGCGGAGAGGGCGCCGCTTTGGCCCTGCTCCAGCATCTGCGGCGTCACCAGGTAGAGGTGCAGCTCCAGCCCCTGCTCGGTGAAATGGCGGGACAGGGCCTCGCACTTGCGTTGCAGCGCCTGTTGCTGGGCCGCCGTCAGGGTGCTGGGGTGGACCACCCAGCAATCGAGATCCGACTCCGGGCCCTGGCCAAAGGTGCCAGTGCTGCCCATGGTGTAGAGGCCCAGCAGGATAGGATCGCCCTGGGGCAACGCCAGCCAGGGCTCGGGGCAAGGGGTCAGGGGGGGCCGGGCAAAGCCCGACGGGGCGCCGTCCACGAAGCCCGGCAGCTCGGGGTGGTTGAGCGCCAGCAACCAGGGCAGTTGCCAGAACAGGGGCACCCGCTCAGCCCCCAGCTGCTGTTGAGCCAGGGCCAGGCGACGCTGATTAAGCTGATCACTGAGGGCGATGTCGGACTGCAGATCTCGCAACGGCTTTCAGGGGGTTAGGTCTAAAACTGTGATCATGGTAACACTTTTGCCTGGGGCAGAGGAAAGCGTGAGTTGCTTCACCTTTTTGCAGAATGATGATCCGGTTTTGTGGTGAGGATGCGAGCTGTTGCCTTTTCTGGGGCCCTAAATGCTGGCAACATGGCCGCCACAAGCGTACCCACAATGGGTTGAGAATCAGACAGCCAAGGGAAAGATCGATGGCCCGTAAAGAGATCCGTATCGCAACCCGGAAAAGCCCGCTGGCCTTGTGGCAGGCGGAGTTCGTCAAGGCGGAGCTGGAAAAAGCCCACCCCGGCCTGACCGTTACCCTGCTGAAGATGTCCACCAAGGGGGATCGGATCCTGGATACCCCGCTGGCCAAGGTGGGGGGCAAGGGCCTGTTCGTGAAAGAGCTGGAAGTGGCCATGCTCAATGGCGAGGCGGACATCGCCGTGCACTCCATGAAAGACGTGCCGGTGGAGTTCCCCGAAGGTCTGGGCCTGGCGGTGATCTGCGACCGCGAAGACCCGCGCGATGCCTTCGTATCCAACACCTACAAGAGCCTGGATGACCTGCCCCAGGGCGCCATCGTGGGTTCCTCCAGCCTGCGTCGCCAGTGCCAGCTGCGCGCCATGCGTCCGGACCTGGATGTGCGTGACCTGCGCGGCAACGTGGGCACCCGTCTGTCCAAGCTGGACGCCGGCGAGTACGACGCGATCATCCTGGCGGCGGCAGGCCTCAAGCGCCTGGAGCTGGAAGAGCGGATCACCGATCTCATCGAGCCCGAGCAGTCCCTGCCGGCCAACGGCCAGGGTGCCGTGGGCATCGAGTGTCGCCTGGACGACGCCGAGCTGGTGGAGCTGATCAGCGTGCTGAACCACGCGCCGACCCAGGCCCGTGTGGTGGCCGAGCGGGCCATGAACACCCACCTGGAAGGGGGCTGTCAGGTGCCGATCGGTGCCTACGCCGTGATCGAAGGGGACACCCTGTGGCTGCGTGGCCTGGTGGGTGATACCGACGGTAGCCGCATCATCCGCGACGAGCTGCGTGGCCCGGTAGTCGAAGCCGAGCAGCTGGGGATCACCCTGGCCAAGCGCCTGCTGGAGCAGGGCGCCGGCGAGATCCTGAGCCGGGTGTACGGGGACGCCTGATGCACCTGCTGCTGACCCGTCCCGACGGGCGCAATGGGCCGCTGGCGGAAAAGCTGGCGGCCTTGGGGGTGCGCACCAGTCGCGCCCCCATGGTGACATTGACGGCCAACCCCGACGCGGGCCCCAGTCCACTGGATGCAGTGGATGGGGCCTTTTTTGTGTCCCGTACCGCCGTGGAGTACGCCCACCGGGCGCTCCAGGGCCGCTGGCCGGCGATCGCCTACTTCGCCGTCGGCGGCGGCACCGCCGAGGCCCTGCGTCGCTGCGGCGTCACCCCTCACTGCCCCCCGGTCGGGGAGGAAACCACCGAGGGGGTGCTGGCCCTGCCCCAATGGCAGTCGCTGCCGGGTAAGCGGGTGGCCATCGTCCGCGGCGTCGGTGGCCGGGAAGCGATGGCCCAGGCGCTATGTGCCCAGGGATACCGGGTGGACTACTGGGAGCTGTACCAGCGCCAGCGTCCCGTGCTGCCGGGCAACTGCGCCGAAAGCTGGCGTCAGGACGGGGTAAACGTCATACTGGCTACCAGCGGCGAAATCCTTGAAAACCTCTTTGCAGTAACACCCTTATTGGAACACCCCTGGCTGCAGCAGTGCCTTTGGCTGGTGCCGGTGGAGCGGGTTGCCGAGCTGGCGCAGCAGCGCGGTTGCCGGCGGATCAGGGTGATGGGCGGGGCCGGGGATGACGCCATCGTTCGCTGCCTAGGAAGTTTGTACCGCTATGGAGAAGACCCCGAAGGATCCTAAGGATCCCAACGCCCGTCCCGATCGCCCCTCGGACGCCCCACCGCGACGTCGGCGACGCAAATCCCCCTCGGCGCCCTCGGACCCCGCTATCGAGTCCACCCCGACCGACACCGCTGCCCAAGCGGAGGATGCCGCCAAGCCAGCGAAGCGCGAAGAGGTTCAGGCGGACGCCCCGTCCACGGCGGCCGACACGTCGGACGAGCCCACGCCGGCAACCGCTTCCGACACCCCCTCTTTGGCCCCGGCGGTCGAGCCCGAGGTCCCGACCCCGACGCGCGCCGGTGGGGACACACCGCGCCCAGCGACCCGGCCCAAGCCTGAACCCAAACCCGAATCCGCCCCGGCCAAAGCCTCCGGGGGCGGGGCCATCTATGTCGCTCTGCTGGCGCTGGTGATCGCCATCGGTGCCGTGCTCTTTATCGCCTGGCAGTGGCAGCAGGAGCAGCAACTGCGCGAAGACAACGCCAACCTGGTGGGACAGCTCGAGGGGCTGCGCCAGGTGATGGAACAGCGGGGCACCTCGCTGGAGCGTCGCATCGAGCGGGGCGAGGCGGACCTGGCCAGCAGCCGGGAAGCCCTGGTGGCGGTGCGAGAGCAGCAGCTGGAGGCGGAGCGTCGTTTGCAGCAGCGCCAGCCCAGTGACTGGATGCTGGCGGAAGCGGATTACCTGGTGCGGATGGCCGGTCGCAAAGTGTGGCTGGAGCAGGACAGCGACACCGCCCTGGCCCTGTTGCGGGACGCCGACCATCGACTTCAAACCCTGGGGGACCCGGATCTGGTGCCCCTGCGCGAAGCCCTGGCAGACGACATCGCCCTGCTCAGTGGCCTGCCTCGGATGGACCGGGCCGGCCTGGCGCTGGGGATCGAGTCCCTCATCAAGCGCATCGACCGTCTGCCCCTGAACACAGTGGAGCTGCCGGAAGTGGTCGCCGCAGCGGACAACGGCGAACCCACCAGCAACCTCAGTGATTGGAAAGAGAACCTGGCCCGCAGCTGGCACGCCCTGACCGACGACTTCATCACGGTGCGCCGTCGCCAGGGGGCGGTTCAGCCGCTGCTGGCGCCGGAACAGGAGTGGTACCTGCGTGAGCACCTCAAGGGCAAACTGATGCAGGCCCAGCTGGCGCTCTACCACGGCCACAACGAGGCGTTCCAGCAGGCGCTGAATACGGCCCGCACCTGGATGGCCGATTACTTCAGCCTCGAGGACAGCGCCGTCGAGGGCGCCCTGACTCAGCTGGACCAGTGGGCCCAGCTCGACGTGGCCCAGGCTGCACCGATCCGCTTCAGCGTGGCGGATCCCCTGGAGCGGCTGGTGAGCGAACGGCTGCGTCGCAACGGGGGGAGTCAGCCATGATCCGCCTGCTGATCTACGCGGTCCTGATCCTGGCCGGCCTGCTGGTGGGCCCCACCCTGACCGCCAACAAGGGTTACGTGCTGGTGGCCGTCGGCGAGTACACGGTGGAGACTTCGGTGCTGGGCGCGGTGGTGGTGTTGCTGGTGGCCTTTGGCCTGTTGCAGCTGCTGGAGTGGGCGGTGATCAAGGGGATCAACCTGACCGGCTCCACCCTGGCCTACCCCCGTCGCTGGCGCCGCAACCAGGCCCGCAAACACACGCTGCAAGGGGCCCTGGCCCTGGCCCAACAGGATTGGGCGGGGGCGGAGAAGGCGATGGCCAAGGGGGCCCAGGCCGGGGAATACCCGGTGATCAACCTGCTGGCGGCGGCCCGCGCCGCCCACCACCGGGGGGATCCCGAGGCCTGCGAGGGGTACCTGACCCAGGCCGAGGCGCTGCCCAACGCCGCCAAGGCGGTGCGCATCACCCGGCTGCGCTACCAAATCGACGACGGCGAGCTGGCTCAGGCCCGACAAAGTCTGGAGGCGCTGGAGCCCAAGCTGCGCCAGCAGCCCCAGGTGCTGAAGCTGGCCCTGGAGTTGTACCGGGCCCAGCAGGACTGGGATGCCCTGGCCCGATTGCTGCCCGCCCTGAGCAAGCACAAGGTGTTACCGGAGACGGCCCTGGAAGCCCTGCCGGAGGAGATCGAGGTGGCCTGTCTGAGCCAGTGCCCGGACCTGACGGCGCTGGAGCAGCGTTGGCAGGGACTGTCCCGTCGGCTCAAGCGTGCCGATGCCGTGGTGCGGGCCTACGTCACCGGCCTGGCCCGCTTCGGTCAGCCCGCCCAGGGGCGCAAGCTGGTGCTGGAGCGGCTGGACAAGGTGGCACCCCAGCCGATGCTGCTGGGGCTGTTGCCGGAGTTGGCGGAAGACGCCGGGGAGTCGGTGTCCCACATCCTGGAGCGCAAGTACCCGGGCCTGGAGAGTGTGGCGCTGATGGACTGCTATGCCGCCCTGGCGGAGAAGGAGCGCGCCTGGCACCGGGCCAAGGAGTGGCACCAGAAGGCGGCCAAGTCCGAGCCCACCCTGGATCGCTACCGCGCCCTGGCGCGGGTGCAGGAGCAGCTGGGTGAACGGGACGGCGCCCTGCACAGCTATCGCCAGATCCTGGCGATGAGCTGAGCCTCAGTGGGCGGCGATGGGGGCCCGGCGCTTGCGCCGGGCCTTTTGGATCCCGTCCAGGGAGAGCAGCAGCAGGCCGGCCCAGATAAAGCCGAAGGTGACCAACTGTGGGGCCGACAGCGACTCGCCAAACAGGGTCAGGGCCATCACGAACATGATGCTGGGGCCGATGTACTGCAGCATCCCCAGCAGGTAGAGGGGGATGCGGATGGCGGCGGCGGAAAACGCCAGCAGGGGTAGCGTGGTCACCACCCCGGCGGCCAGCAGCAGCAGGTTCAGGGAGAGGGGATTGTTGGCCAGGTTGGCGGTGGGGCTGTCCAGCCACAGCCAGTAGCCCAGGGCCAGGGGCAGCATCATGGCGGTTTCCACGAACAGCCCGGTGCTGGCCTGCAGGTTCACCTGCTTGCGCAGCAGACCGTAGATCCCGAAGGTGCCCGCCAGGGCCAGGGAGATCCAGGGCACCGAGCCGAACTGGATCAGCTGCACCAGCACCCCGACCGCGGCGATCCCCACTGCCATCAGCTGCAGCCGGCCCAGCCGCTCCCCCAGCACCAGCAGGCCCAGGGCCACGCTGAACAGGGGGTTGATGAAGTACCCCAGGCTGGCATCCAGCACGTGGTGGTTGGCCACGGCCCAGATGAACAGCAGCCAGTTGGTCCCCACCAGCAGCGAGGTGAGGGCCAGGATCCCCAGCTTACGGGGCTGGCGGGCCAGGGCGCGCACCTCCCCCATCTTGTCTCCCAGCACCACCAGACCGATCACCAGAAAGAAGGACCAGATCACCCGGTGCATCAGGATCTCGTCCGGCGACACCGTGGCGATCGCCTTGAAGTAGATGGGCGCAAAGCCCCACATCAGGTAGGCGGAGATGGCGTATAGGATCCCCTGGCGGGATTCGGTGTTCGGCATAAGGCCCACTCGGGTGCACAGACGGTGGAAAGGGCGGGCATTATGCCACCGATGGCGGGTTCTTCTCCACACAGGAACCACCTGGTCGGGTGAGCGTCATGGCAGCGCCTGCGTTGGCGGCACTTTCGATGGTCGCCATCGCCCTCCGGGCGGCAGACAATCGGGGGCCGGTTAAGTAGAATAGCGCCCATTCGTGACCACCTCTGCCGGAATTGATGGACGCCCCAGCCCAAGAAATTGCTCCCGATCAGGACCTTACACTAAGCACCCTGCAACAGGTGTTCGGCTACCGTTCGTTCCGTCCCGGTCAGGACCAGGTGGTGGAGCAGGTGCTGGCGGGGCGAGACTGCCTGGTGATCATGCCCACCGGCGGCGGCAAGAGCCTCTGTTACCAACTGCCGGCCCTGGTGTTGCCCGGCCTGACCCTGGTGATCTCACCACTGATCTCCCTGATGAAGGACCAGGTGGATGCGCTGCGCGAGTCCGGGGTGGCCGCCGCGGCGCTCAACTCCAGCCTGGACCGCCAGGAGGTGGTGCAGCTGCTGGGGGCGGTGCACCGGGGGGAGATCAAGCTGCTCTACATCTCTCCGGAGCGGCTGCTCAGCACCGACATTCAGGAGCGGTTGGCCCATTGGCCTCTCTCCATGGTGGCGGTGGATGAGGCCCACTGCATCAGCCAGTGGGGCCACGATTTCCGCCCCGAGTACGCCCAGCTGGGGTGGCTCAAGCAACGCTTCCCCCAGCTGCCGGTGATGGCCCTGACCGCCACCGCCGATGGCGCCACCCGCCAGGACATCTGCCAGCGCCTGGCGTTGGTGAAACCCTTCCATCACCAGTCCAGCTTTGACCGTCCCAACATCCGTTACACCGTGGTGGAGAAGCTGCGGCCCCTGGAACAACTGACCGAGTACCTGAAACAGCAGAAGGGCAACGCCGGCATCGTCTACTGCGGCAGCCGCCGACGGGTGGATGAGGTGGCCGAAAAGCTGCGTCAGAAGGGGTTTGCCGCCGCCGGCTACCACGCGGGCATGGCCCCGGACGAGCGGGCCCAGGTGCAGGAAGCCTTCCTCCGCGACCAGATCGACATCGTGGTGGCCACCGTGGCATTCGGCATGGGGATCAACAAGTCCAATGTCCGTTTCGTGGTCCACTGGGACCTGCCCAAGTCCATCGAGGGCTACTACCAGGAGACCGGCCGGGCCGGCCGGGACGGTCTGGAGTCGGAGGCGCTGCTGCTGTTCGACCCGGCGGACATCGCCCGGGTGCGCCACCTGCTGGAGCAGGGGGAGCAGGAGCCCAACCCGGTGGACCTGCACAAACTCAACGCCATGGCGGCCTTTGCCGAGGCCCAGATCTGCCGCCGTCAGGTGCTGCTCAACTACTTCGATGAGCCCAGCCACGAGCCCTGCGGCAACTGCGACATCTGCTTGGATCCGCCCAAACGCTACGACGGCACCGAGGAGGCGCGCAAGGCCCTCTCCTGCGTCTACCGGGTGGGACAGCGCTTCGGCATGGGGCATGTGATCGAGGTGCTGCGGGGCAGCCAGTCCCAGACGGTGCAGGATCGCGGCCACCATAAGCTCTCCACCTGGGGGATCGGCAAGGACCGCAGTCACGACCACTGGTTGTCGGTGCTGCGCCAGTTGATCCACCACGGGCTGCTCAACCAGGACATCACCCGCTCCATGGTCTTGACCCTGAACCCCGCCGCCCGGACGGTGCTCAAGGGGGAGCGCAGTCTGGAGCTGGCGGAGCCGCGCCTGGTGCTGCAAAAGCCCTCCAGCCGGCGCAGCCGCGCCCTGCCCAGCCAGTACGATCGCAAGCTGTTCACCAAGCTCAAGGCGCTGCGTCGGGAGTTGGCGGAGGAGGCCGGAGTGCCGCCCTACGTGGTGTTCAACGACGCCACCCTGGCGGAGATGGCGGCCCAGTTGCCGGCCAGCGAGTGGGAGCTTTTGGCGATCAACGGCGTGGGCGAGCGAAAGCTGGAACGCTATGGTCGCCCCTTCCTGAACCTGATTGCCGATTATGCGGAGGCGGACTCCGCCTGAGGCTGGGACTCCGATCGGTTGGGGATGCTCTGGCTGATCAGCTCGTACTCCAGCCGCGCCAGCAACGTCTCCTGATCGTCGAAACCGTTGACTCGAGCCTTGGCCAGCAGCAGCGAACCGCGTCCGGCCCCCTGCAGCAACTGGGTGAGGGAGGCCAGGCGCCAGGCCAGCTCGCCGTCCGCCGCCTGGTCCATCAACAGCAGCGCCGTATGGGGCTCGGGAAGCAGCAGGCGATCTTCCGGGCGCAGATCCCGCTTCAGCAGTGTCGTGCTCTCGCCCAGGGGTTGGGTGGGATCCCGCACCAGGATCACCGCCAGGGGCCGTTCGCTCTGTCGCGAGTCGTTGATGGCCCGATTCAGGGTCTCTCGCCACCCCTCGGGAGCGGCTTGGGGCTGGGGCGACTCGGTGACCGGCCAGAAGCGCCAGATGAAGATCCCCATCAGAATCAATCCCAGCACCACCGACGCCCCTCGCCACATCAGCAGGGATTGCTGCAGATGGAACTGCGCTTCGCTGCTGCTGACCAAGCGCTGACGGTGGCGGTCAGCCTCTTCGCTAAGGGCGCGTTGTTGGCGCTCCAGTTCCGAGGCCTGTTGCTTGTCCAGAAAGCGAGATTGCACCTCGGTGTATTGCAGCAATGCCTCGTAAGCCCCTTCGAAGTCTCCCCGCTGATGGTGATAATCGGCAATCCAGCGCCAGCTTTTGGCCAGGTATCCCCAGTCTCCCCTCGCTTCCTCTTCCTTGAAGAGAATGTCCTGTGCCTTAGCGATGGTTTGCCAGCCTGCCTCGGTGTTACCCATCAGGACATAGGACTGACCTTCGACAATCAAAGCTTTGGCGTAGGTTGCCAGCATATCGACCCGGGCGAAATCCATGGCGGCGGCCCGGGCTAATGGCAGGGCCTCGTCAAATCGACCGAGCTTCAACAGCACCTCGGCACGGAACAGGTTGAAAAACCCCTGGTGATACTTGCCCAGTTCCGGTGGATTGTCGTGCAGACGATCGAGTTGCTGCTGAGCCCGAATCGGCTGATCCAGCTGCGACAGGGCCACGGCGAAGTTAAAGCGAATAAACCACTCCAGAGGGGAACCGGGCTTGGCCAGAGTGATGGCCAACTCCATGGATTCCATGGCTCTGGGGTAATTTTCGAAGTAATAGAAGGTTCTGCCCAGGACAAAGTGCACCTGGGCCAGGGTGATGTGGAGCCATTGGGAGTCGCTAAGATGCTCTTTCTGGCGCAGCGCCATGGTGAGGTCTTCCAGCGCCATGGGCAGATGCCCCTGATCGGCCAGGGACGTGGCTCGGCTGGTGTAAGCGAGCATCAGCAGGTGTGGGTCCTGATGCTGCTCGCCAATCTCGATGCTCTTGGTATAGGCCTCGGTCGCGAGCTGCCGTTGTTCCTCGGAGAAGAGGTAAGAGGCGCGACAGACCGAAAAATACCCTTCGACCAGCGAGTTTCCGGCCTTCTGGGCTAAGGCGACGCCAGTGGCAACCTGGTGATCCACCTCTTTGCCATCCGATGCCATGTACGCCAGTTCGCAGCGCAGCAGGTGCCAGCGGATCTGCCAGTTGATGGGGGCTTTGGGGTAGTACTCAGACCAGTAGTGCTCCATCAGCTCAATGGGGCGGGTGTCCATATTGGCGATAGCGTCGGCGATGGGGTCCAGTGAGGGGATCGGCTCATCCGCCATCGCCCCAGGGGCGCCGGCAAACAACCAAAATGCGAGGAACCAAGCCAAGGCTCGGGGTAGGGCCGCCAATACGTCTTTCCTTAGGGCGTTATCATCCTGATCACAACGGCAGGCTATCGCGGCAACTTTAGACAATCAAGCGCATTTACACAGGCTGTGCGGCACGTACATTTCCGGTTCAAAAAGCGGTTGACAAATGCCCAGGCGCTGGCAACTATGGATGGGAATTTGACGCTGTAAGCACAATAACGAGACTGATGACGCACTTCGCCCGCCACAACCAACTAACTCTAATCCTAGCAGGACGCTGCGTGGGAGCAGAGGGTGTGGCCGGCTGACAGGAGCTCGAGCAACAGACTCTAACCCGCGCAGAATGCGCGGGTTTTTTTATGCCTGGAGCAAAACCCGCATTCTGTGAACAGACGAATGGAGGAAAGGATGTCGGATCGGGTCATTTTGTTTGATACCACCTTGCGCGACGGTGAGCAGGCACTGGCGGCCAGTTTGTCGGTGAACGAGAAACTGCAGATCGCCCGGGCGCTGGAACGCACCGGGATCGACATTATCGAGGCGGGCTTCCCGGTTTCGTCACCGGGGGATTTTGACTCGGTGCAGCAGATCGCCCGCACCATCAAGAACAGCCGGATCTGCGCCCTGTCCCGGGCGGTCCAGGGGGACATCGACGCCGCCGCCGAAGCGCTCAAGGTGGCGGACCAGTTCCGCATCCACACCTTTATCTCCACCTCCAGCATCCACGTCGAGAGCAAGCTCAAGCGCAGCTTCGACCAGGTGCTGACCATGGCCACCGACGCGGTGCGCTATGCCCGCCGCTTCACCGACGACGTGGAGTTCTCCTGCGAGGACGCCGGGCGGACCCCCATCGACGATCTCTGCCGTATGGTGGAGGCGGCCATCAAGGCCGGCGCCACCACGGTGAACATCCCGGACACCGTGGGCTACACCACCCCCAGCCAGTTCGGCGGCATCATCACCAACCTGTTTGAGCGGGTGCCCAACATCCACAACGCGGTGATCTCGGTGCACTGTCACGATGATCTGGGCCTGTCGGTGGCCAACTCCATCGCCGCCATCGAGGCAGGAGCCCGCCAGGTGGAGGGCACCATCAACGGCATCGGCGAGCGGGCCGGCAATGCGGCGCTGGAGGAGATCATCATGATCCTCAACACCCGCAAGGATCACTTCGGCCTCACCACCAACGCCCAACCCACCGAAATCTACCGCACCAGCTCCCAGGTCAGCCGCCTGTGCAACATGCCGATCCAGCCCAACAAGGCGATCGTCGGCAGCAACGCCTTCAGCCACAGCTCCGGGATCCACCAGGATGGAATGCTCAAGGCGCAGAACACCTACGAGATCATGACGCCGGAATCCGTGGGGCTGCCCCGCAATACCCTGAACCTGACCTCCCGCTCCGGCCGTCACGTGATCAAGCACCGGATGACCGAGCTGGGCTACCAGGAGCAGGATTTTGACCTGGACGTGCTCTACCAGCGCTTTTTGGAGTTGGCGGACAAGAAGGGCCAGGTGTTTGACTACGACCTCGAAGCCCTGCTGTTTTTCGAGAACCAGCAGGAGGCCGATGCCCACTACCGTCTGCGTCAGCTCAATGTGCAGGCGGGCAGCAACCACTTCGCCACCGGCTCGGTGGAGCTGGGGATCGGCGACGCCGTGGTGACCGAGGCGGCCACTGGCAACGGCCCGGTGGACTCGGTCTACCGGGCCATCGAGCGGGCCACCGGACAGAAGATCGCCATCCAGAGCTTCGACATCGAGGCCACCGGTGAGGGGCACGATGCCCTGGGCCAGGTGGACATTACCGCCGAATACCAGGGGCGGACCTTCCATGGCATGGGGCTGTCCACCGACATCATCGAGGCGTCGGCCCGGGCTCTGATCCACGTATACAACCTGATCCATCGCCAGCAGCGCATCGATCAGCAAAAACACGACAAGACACAAGACAACGCAGTGGGGGACGCATGAGGGAGCACAAGGTGGCCATCCTGGCCGGGGACGGCATCGGGCCGGAGGTGATGGCCCAGGCTCAGAAGGTGCTGGACGTGGCGGGAGCGCAGTTTGGCTTCGCCCTCTCGACCACCCCCTGCCTGGTGGGCGGGGCGGCCATCGACGCCGTGGGCACCCCGCTGCCGGCGGACACCCTGGCGGCCTGCGAGGCGTCGGACGCCATCCTGTTTGGCTCCGTGGGCGGGCCGAAGTGGGAGGGCCTGGCTCCCAACGAGCAACCGGAGCGGGGCTCCCTTCTGCCTCTGCGCAAGCACTTCAACCTGTTCTGCAACCTGCGCCCGGCCAAGATTCACCCGGGACTGGAGCACCTCTCCTACCTGCGCGGCGACATCGCCGCCCAGGGGATGGACGTGCTGGTGGTGCGCGAGCTCACCGGCGACATCTACTTTGGCCAGCCGCGGGGTCGTGAGGGTGAAGGGGAGCAGGAGTGCGGCTTCGACACCATGCGCTACAGCCGCTTCGAGATCCGTCGCATCGCCCGCATGGCCTTTGATGCTGCCCGTCGGCGCCGCGGCCGGGTGCTGTCGGTGGACAAGGCCAACGTGCTGACCACCTCCATGCTGTGGCGGGAGGAGGTGATCGCCATCGCCGCCGATTACCCCGACGTCGAGCTGGAGCACATCTACATCGACAACGCCACCATGCAGCTGCTGCGCCGGGCCAGCGAGTTCGACGTCATCCTCTGCGGCAACCTGTTTGGCGACATCATCTCCGATGAGGCGGCGATGATCACCGGCTCCATGGGCCTGCTGCCCTCCGCCAGCCTCAATGAGTCCGGCTTTGGCATGTACGAGCCCGCCGGGGGCAGCGCCCCGGACATCGCCGGCCAGGGGATCGCCAACCCGGTGGCACAGATCCTCTCCGCCAGTCTGATGTTGCGCCACAGCCTGGGGGAAACCGAGGCGGCGGACGCCATCGATGCCGCGGTCAGTGCCGCCCTGGCGGACGGCTGCCTCACCGGTGAGTTGCTGGCCCCCGAAGCCCGTGACCGCGCCCTCTCCACCGCCCAGATGGGCGACGCCGTTGTTCAGCGCATCAAGGAGGCCCGCTGATGGCCCAGACCCTGTACGAAAAGATTTGGCACAGCCACCGCATCCCCACGCCCAAAGGCGAGACGCCGATCATCTACATCGACCGCCACCTGGTGCACGAGGTGACCTCGCCCCAGGCGTTTGATGGCCTGCGCCAGGCCGGCCGTCCGGTGCGTCGGCCGGATCGCACCATCGCCACCATGGATCACAACACCTCCACCACCAGCGCCTCCATTGCCGCCCTGCCGGCCCTGGCGCGCACCCAGGTGGAGACGTTGCAGAAAAACTGCGACGAGTTCGGTGTCACCCTGTTCGACATCCATCACCCGAACCAGGGCATCGTCCATGTAATGGGGCCGGAACAGGGGCTGACCCTGCCGGGCAGCACCATCGTCTGTGGCGACTCCCACACCGCCACCCACGGCGCTTTCGGCGCTCTGGCCTTCGGCATCGGCACCTCCGAGGTGGAGCATGTGCTGGCCACCCAGACCCTGCGTCAGCGCCAGGCCAAGACCATGAAGATCGAGGTGCGCGGACAGGTGGGGCCGGGGATCACCGCCAAGGACATTGTGCTGGCGATCATCGGCCGAGTGGGCCATGGCGGCGGCACCGGCTACGTGGTGGAGTTCTGCGGTGAAGCGATCCGGGCGCTCTCCATGGAGGGGCGGATGACGGTGTGCAACATGGCCATCGAACTGGGGGCCAAGGCAGGGCTGATCGCGCCGGACCAGACCACCGTCGACTACCTGGAGGGGCGCCCCTATGCGCCCAGCGGGGATGACTGGGTGCAAGCCAAGGCGGACTGGGCGCAGCTGCACAGCGACTCCGACGCGGCGTTCGACGCCGAGGTGGTGCTGGAAGCGGCCGAGATCGAGCCGCAGATCACCTGGGGCACCAACCCCGGGCAGGTGATGGCGGTGGGTGCCCGGGTGCCGGATCCGGCCAGCTTCGCCGATCCCATCGAGCAGAGCGCCGCCATCAAGGCCCTGGCCTACATGGGCCTGGAGCCGAACCAGGCGTTGTCTGAGGTGGCGGTGGATGCGGTGTTCATCGGCTCCTGCACCAACTCCCGCATCGAGGATCTGCGGGCCGCGGCGACTATCGCCAAGGGCCGGACCGTGGCCGCCGGGGTGCAGGCCATCGTAGTGCCCGGCTCCCACCGGGTGAAAGCCCAGGCGGAAGCCGAGGGGCTGGACCGGATCTTCACCGCCGCCGGGTTCGAGTGGCGCCTGCCGGGCTGCTCCATGTGTCTGGGGATGAACGAGGATCGCCTCACGGCCGGCCAGCGCTGCGCCTCCACCTCCAACCGTAACTTCGAGGGGCGTCAGGGCCGGGGCAGCCGTACCCATCTGGTCAGCCCCGCCATGGCCGCCGCCGCCGCGGTGACCGGTCACTTCGCCGACGTGCGCCAGTTCGAGGAGATCCAATGATGCAGGCCTTTACCCAGCACCGGGGCGTGGCCGTCGCCCTGCCCCACGCCAACATCGACACCGATCAGCTGATCCCCAAGCAGTTCCTGGCCAAGGTGACGCGCGAGGGTTTCGGGGTACACCTGTTCCACGATTGGCGCTACCTGGACGACGCCGGCAACGAGGCTAACCCGACCTTTCCCCTCAACCGGGCGGAGTACGCCGGTGCCAGCATCCTGCTGGCGGGGGAGAACTTTGGCTGCGGTTCCAGCCGCGAGCACGCCCCCTGGGCGCTGGCGGACTTCGGTTTTCGCGCCATCATCGCCCCCAGTTTCGCCGACATCTTCTACCAGAACGCCATCAACAATGGTTTGCTGCCGGTGATCCTGCCGGAGGCGCAGATCCAGGCGCTGACGGCGGCGGTGGAGGCCGTGCCGGGCACGGCGTTGACCGTCGATCTGACCGCCTGCCAGGTGGTGACGCCTGAGGGCCAGCGTTTCCCCTTCGAGTTGGACGCCGCGGCGCGGCAGAATCTGCTGGAGGGCAAAGACGCCATCGGTCAGTCCCTGGCCCAGATGGCGGCCATCGAAGCTTTCGAGGCCCAGTCCCCCCGCTGGCGCTGATCCGCCCCCCAATTCAACGCCCTTTCCCAGACCCGGGCCAGCAGATTCTGCTGGCCCGTTTTAACGTTTGGTGCCGCTGGGGCAAGGGCGCACACCCTTGCCAATCAACAAGATATAAATTCAGGTTACGAGTGTTAACTCTAAATTGGCCCAAAAGGTGGAGCAATTGCTCTATTGGCCAGTGAAAACCCCTGCCCTGGTGGCAAATTAGAGTATTAACTCGCAAACTTTTGTTAGGACATTGTGTCCACAGGTTTCCTACCTATGATGACGCCGATCACACAAAGCCAACCTTGAATGGGGAGTTGCATGAAGTACCGTATGTTGTCTGGCGTCATCGCCGCGGCGCTGGCCGGCCAGGCGCACGCCGCCGGGTTCCAGCTGGCGGAAACCTCCGCCACCGGCCTGGGCCGGGCCTTTGCCGGGGAAGCGGCCATCGCCGACAACGCCGCCGCCCAGGGCCGTAACCCGGCCCTGCTCACTCAGCTGGAGGGTCGCCAACTGTCTGCGGGCGCCATCTTCGTGGCGCCGGATGTGGCCGCTGAGGGCACCATCAGCCACCCCCATCTGACCGCCGACGGCGTGGCGATGAAAACCGTGGCCGCCGACGCCGGTGACCTGGTGCCCAATGCCTGGGTGCCCAACTTCTTCTACAGCAACCGGCTGAACGATCGCTGGGCCTATGGCCTGGCCATCAACTCCAACTACGGCCTCAAAAGCGAACTGCCCGCCACCCATCCGGCGGCGATCTTCGGCAGCAACACCGAGATCACCACCATCGAGTTCAACCCCAACCTGGCGTTCAAGGTGAACGAACGGCTGAGCCTGGGGGCCGGGGTGCGTTTCGTCTACGGCGACGGCGCCATCAGCGGCACCGCCCCGGGCTGGGTGGCGGATCCCGACGTGGCCCCGCTGCTGGGGATGATCGGCCTGCCGCCGGTGGCCCCGGGCACCGAGCTCAAGGCGCTCTCCGGCGACGATTACGCCTGGGGCTACAAACTGGGCGCCACCTGGCAACCGGCCCCGGGCCACACCCTGGGGCTCTCCTATCACTCCGAGGTGGAGCTGAACCTGGAGGGCGACGCCGGGGGCCTGCTCTACGCCCCGGATGGCCTGGCTCGTCCCGGTAAGCTCGGCCTGACCCTGCCCGCCTTCGCCGAATTGGCTTCCAGCCACCAGCTGACCGACGCCTGGCGCTTGTCCGCTTCCGTCAATTGGACCCAGTGGAGCCGCTTCGATGACCTGGTGGCCGAATTCCCGGACGGCAGCACGGACCTGGTCAAAGAGGAGGAGTTCAAGGACAACTGGCGCGTGGCCATCGGTTCCGACTACCGCTTGAACGAACAGTTGGTGCTGCGAGGCGGGGTGGCCTACGACCGCACGGCGGTGGACGATGCGCATCGGACCCTCAGCATCCCGGACTCCAACCGCCTCTGGTTCAGCACCGGCCTGGGCTACGCCTTCAGCGAGCGACTGACCCTGGACCTGGCGGTGACCTACATCCACTCTCAGGGGGACGCGCCCATCACCGAAACCTTCGAAGTGGACGGCACCGCCCTGGCCCAGTACAACGGCGAGGTGACCGGCAGCGTCTGGCTGGCCGGCGCCCAGCTGAGCTACAAGCTGTAACGGCCGAGCTTCAAACTAAAAAACCCGCCGACATGGCGGGTTTTTTTATGCTCTGGGGCGGCTCAGAAGCGGTAGGTGAACCCCAGGTTCAGACTGTCGAGATCCTCCACCAGGGAGACGTACTCCAGGGTAAAGGCGGCGTTCTCGGTGCCGCCGAGCTTGAGGCCCAGGCCGTAGCTGAAGTCGTTTTCGCTGGCGCTTTCGCTCTGGCCCAGGGCGCTGGCGGTCAACTCGGCGTCGGCAAAGCCCAACAGGCCATAGACGCTGACCCAGTCGCTGATGGGCAGGGTGCCCACCAGGTAGCCGGCGTAGTAGTGGTCCAGCTCCAGATCGATGTCGGTCTCCATAAAGGTGATGCTGTCGTCGCTGACGCCGAAGCCAAGGCGGGCCTCCAGGCCCAGGTAGGGGTTGAACTGATACCCCCCCAGCAGGGTCAGGCCGATGGGGTTGACGGTGCCCAACCCGGTGTCGCCATCCAGGTAGTTCAGTTGGCCGCCAAAGTAGGGGGAGCCTTGATCGAGGTTGGCGGAGGCGGGGCCGGCCAGCAGCGCGGTGCCTAGGGCCAGGGTAAGCAGAGTGCGTTTCATAATAACTTCCATGTGGTTAGGGTCGGTTAAAGAGTGCACACAGTGTTCAAGGGGTGTCACCTTGTGGCGCACAAACCAGTGATCCTGATCGCAAAATAACCGGTGCAACAACAGGTTGCGAAACTTATCTCACCAGCGACTCTATCAGCTTGAGGGGCCATCCTAAACAGAGAAAAGCGGCCTCTAGGGCCGCTTATGTCGGGGTATCCAGTGCGAGATCCGCCCGGCTCAGAAGTCGTAGCGCACCCCCAATCCCAGGCCGGCCACATCGATGTCGCCCTTGTCGAGCCACTGCACCGCCTCGATGGTGATCGCCAGACGTTCGGTGGCCAGCAAGCTGAGCCCCACGCCGTAGGTGACGTCGGTGCTGCCGAAGGTGTCGCTGCGGCTGTCCAGATCCTGCTCCAGGTTGACGTCGGTGGCCCCCAGCAACACGTAGACCTTGACCCAGTCGCTCAGGGGGAGGGTGCCGGTCAGGTAGAGGCCGTAGTAGGAGTCGATCTCGATGGTGATGTCTTCGTTGGTCTCGTCGTCCGACACCCCCAGGCCGATCCGCCCCTCGACCGCCAGGTAGGGGTTGAACTGGTAGCCCCCCAGGGCGTGCAGGGCGATGGGGTTGGCGTCACCGAACTGGGTGTCCACCTGGCCGTAGTTGAACTGGGCGCCCAGGTACCAGTTGCCCTGGTTGATGGCGCTGAAGTCCCAATCGGCCCGAACCGGGCTCACCAACAGCATCAGAATGGTCAGCAAAATGGCGCGCAAGGTCATGACTTTTCCCTTTAATCTCGTCCCTGAGACTAAGGGTGGCACTTCCTTGGGGCCTTGCCACTCCAATTGCGGGCAAATTGATCTGGCCCCTAGCCCAGGCGCGCCTTGGCCTCCTGGATCAGCACCGACGCCAGGCGGCTCATGGTGGGGGATTGCAGGCGCCAGCTGTGCCAGTACAAGGGCACGTCCAGGTGGTGACCGGTCACCGCCTGCAGGGCTCCGGCCCGGGCGTAGGGGGCCAGTTGGAGGCTGGGGATCAGCGCCCAGGCGATGCCGGAGAGGGCCAGATCCACAAAGCCCTGGGCCGAGGGGATCAGGTGGTGGGGCGGCAGGTGATCCAGTTTGGGAAAGTGGCGGGCCAGGAAGCGGCTGAGCAGGTCGTCGTGCTGGCTGTACACCACGGTGGGGGCCTGGCTCAGGGCCTCGGCATCCAGCCCGTTGGGGAAGTGGCGTTCGATAAAGGCCGGGGCGGCCACCATCTGGTAGCGCAGGGTGCCCAAAGGCTGGGCCCGGCAGCCCTGCACCGGTTTGGCGGTGGCGGAGATGCAGCCGGCCACCTCCCCGGCCTTGAGCCGGTTGAGGGTGATGTCCTCGTCCTCGACGATAAGCTCGGTCAGCAGCTGATGCTCGTCGAACAGCCGGGTCAGGGCCTGGGGCAGCCAGGTGGCCAGGCTGTCGGCGTTGACCGCCAGGGCGATGCGCTCGAAGCGGGAGCGCTCGCCGGTAAGCAGCGCTTCGGAGAGGTTGGCCTCCATCAGCGCCACCTGCTGCTGATGGCGCAGCAACAGCAACCCTGCGTCGGTGGCCCGCACCGGGTTGGCGCGCACCAGCAGGGGCCGACCCACCCGCTGCTCCAGGGTGCCGATCCGCTGTGAGACCGCCGATTGGGTGAGATTTAACCGGCGGGCGGCCTTGTCAAAACTGCCCTGGCGCACCACCTCGGCCAGGGCGTGCAGCAGCTTGTAGTCCAGCACGATTTGTTAATTAATTTTTCTGATATTGAATAAGCATTATTAGATTTTTTCTATGGCGTCTCAACCCTACACTGCCCGCCTTGATTGAGGGGAGAGACAGCATGATCACGGCGTTCGTAAACGGTTTGGGCATTGGCGCGGCACTCATTATGGCGATCGGCGCCCAGGGTGCCTTTGTGCTGAGCCAGGCGCTCAAGCGCCACCACCATCTCTGGGTGGCGCTGGTTTGCACCCTCTGTGATGGCCTGCTGATCGGCCTGGGGGTGGCCGGTGTCGGTGCGCTGATCAGTGAAAGCGAGCTGCTGATGGCGGTGGCCCGTTACGGCGGTGGGGCCTTCCTGCTGGTGTTCGGCCTGGCCTCCCTGCGCCGGGCCCTCAAGGGCACCCAGCTGGAGGCCCAGGGGGGGCTGCAGGGCGGTCGGCGCTCGGTGATCCTGGCCACCCTGGCGGTGACCCTGCTGAACCCCCATGTCTACCTGGATGCCCTGGTGCTGCTCGGTTCCATTGGCGCCCAGTTCGGTGACGAACGCTGGTTCTTCTTCGCCGGCACCGTGACCGCCTCGACCCTGTGGTTCTTTGGTCTGAGCATGGGGGCCGCCCGCCTGGCACCGGTGCTGGCCCGCCCGGCGGTGTGGCGCGGCATCGATCTTATGGTCTGGGCCCTGATGTGGGGCATTGGTCTTAAGCTATTGGTGTGGGGTTAAAAAAAGTTAAAGCCTTGGTCGAACCGCGTCGCTCTTAAGCAGGGAGACCCGGTTTGGCCGGGCAGGGAGGCTCAGTCGGCATTCGCCGGCCAGTGCCTGACCGGGTCTCGGGTCTGTGCCCAACAGACTCTTCCAATGCCCAAGTCCCAAGGCCGCCCGCCCAGGCGGCCTTTCTTGCGTCTGGGGATCAAAAAAAGGGCCGCTGAGGCGGCCCTGTGGTGGAGGACTCACTCCACCGGTTTGCCCAGCACATGGTGCTCGAACCAGGCCAGATCCCACTGCATCTTGGCCAGTTTGTGCCGGTAGGTGCTCAGGCCGTGCCCCTCGCCGGGGTAGATCAGCAGCTCGGTGGGCACCTCCAGGTACTGCTTCAGGGTGCGGTAGAGGCCATAGGCGTGGGGGGCCGGCACCCGGGCGTCCTTCTCCCCCATGTGGATCACCGTCGGGGTGGTGATGTTGGCGGCGTGACTCAGGCTGGAGCCGTGGGTGTAGGCCTCCGGCTGCTCCCAGGGCAGCCCCTGCATAAAGTTGATCACGTGCCCCGGGGTGTCCTCGAGGATCCACTGCAGACGCTGGTCCCAGACGCCGGCGCCGGAGCTGGCGGCCTTGAAACGGTTGCTGGTGCTGATCAGCGCGTTGGTCAGGTAACCGCCGTTGCTCCAGCCCATCACCGCCAGTTTCTCCGCGTCCACCAGCCCCTGGGCAATCAGGTTATCCACCCCGGCCTGGATGTCCGCCACCTCGATGTCGTGCTCCCGTCCCACCAGGTCCACCAGGAAGCGGTCGCCAAAGCCGGTGGAGCCGCGGTAGTTGGGGGAGAGCAGCGCCCAGCCTCGGGCGGCGAAGGTGCTGCGTCCGTAGGTGCGGTGTTGCAGGGCGTAGGGGGTGGCCGCCGTGGGGCCGCCGTGGATCTGCACCACCAGAGGCAGGGGGCCGTCACTCTTCTGGTAGCCGTGGGGCAGCTCCAGGATCCCCTCCACCGGGCTGCCATCGGGGGCGGTCCAGCGCACGATGCTCAGCTGCGGTAGCTGCCAGGCAGCGGTCTGAGGGTTGATGTTGGTACGTCGCTCCGGTGTGCGACCCACCCGGCCGCTGTAGAGCTCGTAGAAGTGATCCAGGCCATTGTGGGTGAGGGCCAGCTCCCGGCCCTTAGCGGAGAAGGCGAAACCGCCGACCACAAAATCGCCCTCGGTGAGGCTGCGGGTGGCGCCCTGCTCGGTGCCGTCCATCTCGGTGCAGTAGAGGCGCACCCGGGCGTGTTCGCTGGCTCGGTAGCAGATCTCATCACTGCCCGGGCGCCAGGCGATGTTGTCGCCGTTCAGGGTGGCGTCGCCGGGCCGGGTCAGGTCCGCCTGGCCCACCACCTGGCCGCTCCGGTCCAGTTCGGTGACGAACAGTTGTCCCGGGTGGCCGTCGTAGTCGATGCGAAACGCCAGACGGGTCCCATCCGGACTCCAGCGGGGCTGCATCAGCCAGCCATAGGGCGAGGGGGCCTGCGCCCGCCAGGCGTCGTCCGGCAGAGTGGCGCCGCGCTGGGCCTGACGGTCATAGACGTGTACATCGGACCACCCCTCCAGGTGCACCAGCTCGTTGTCGTCGGTGATCACCCGGGCGATGCGGTTGCCGTCCGGGCTGATGTCGAAGCCCCACACCACCTTGTTGTCGTCCAGCACCAGCTCACTGCGGTAGCTGGCGAGATCCAGCCGGTAGAGGGGATTGACCGTCACCGTACCGTGGCCGTACTGGGGGGCATCATGGGTACTGCGCAGGCCGGCAAAGGGGTCGTCGCTCTTGTGTTCCTTGTTGCTGGTGTACCACAGCGCCTGGCCCTGGGGCCCCAGGGTGAACTGGCTGATCCCCTCGGGCGAGCGGGTCAGGGGCACCACCTCACTGCTGGTGAGGTTCAATCGGAAGATCTGCGCCTTGCCGTTGTAGGGGGCCTTGGCGTCCTCGCCACGAGACTCGGCCTTGAGGAAATAGAGGTAGCGGCCATCGGCACTGAACTGGGGGTGGCCCTCGTTCTCTTCGCTGAAGGTGAGCCGCTCCGGGGTGCCCTTGGGCAAAGTCATGCGCCAGAGGTCTTTCTTCTGACCGTCGCTCTGCTTGTCCCAGTAGGACTGCACCCAGGTGGCCTGCTTGCCGTTGCCGCTCAGGGTGAGATCGCTCATATGAGCGATGGTGAAGTAGTCCTCTGGGGTGATGACGTGGTCGCGGGGGGTGGCCTGGGCAGCGCCGGCACACAGGGTCAGCAGCGCCAGTGCGGCGGGTAATCGTCCTGTTGTCATTGTTTTAACTCCTTGTAGCCTGGCCCGAGGGTAACGGAAAAGGGTCGAGGGCTAAAGGGGCATTCAGGGGCGGTTGAGATCCCGCAGGAAGGCCAGCTCCTCGGAGCTCAAGATGGACTCGGAGGCCCGCTTGGGAGGATGCACCTCCGGGCTGGGCTGGCGGCGCCGCAACCAGGCGGCGCTGGTGATCTGACGCAGGGCAAAGGCCAGGCTGAACAGCAGCAGGAGAACAATGGCCAGGCGGATCGCCAGGTTCAGCCAGGCGGGTAATGGGCCCCCCAGTGACAGGGGCAGCAGGGCACTGCTCAGGCGCAGCAACCACACCAGGCTGGCGGTCACCGCCAGAACCAGCAGCCAGCGGCGGCGCAGGTCCCGGCCGCTGGCACTGAGGCTGCGCCGGGGGCGGCCCCAGCGGCGCCAGTCCCGCAGCAGGGCCAAGAGGTAGAAGCCAAACTGACTGACCGCCCCCAGGGGCAGCAGCACCAGCAGCAGGCCCTGGTTCCAGCCGAGCTTCTCTGCCCAGGTCGGCAGCATCACCAGGGCCAGGGTGGCCAGGACCAACGCCAGGGGCAGGCCCAGGTGCCAGCCGGGCTCGGCGCGGCGCCGGCGCAGCTGGCTGTTGAGATGGAGGTAGAGGCAGGGCAGCGCCAGAAACTGCAGGGCGAACAGCGGCAGGATCTGCATCGGGCTCAGCAGCCAGGGGGCGAAGGGAAACAGGAAATAGAGCGCCAGCAGGGCAAACCAGGCGGCCAGGTAGCGTTCGGAGCGGTAGGGATCCCGGTAGAGGTAACGCAGGAAGGCCGCCAGCAGCAGGCAGTTGATCCCCCCCACCAGGGCGATCCCCAGGTGCAGCCAGGTGAGCAGATCCATCACCGGCGGCACCGTCATCTTCAGCGCTCCGCGGGGGGCCGCTTACGCGCCCGGTTAGAGCGCATGGGGGGGCGCTTGGGCACCGGCCGACGCTCGTCCAGCAGGTGGCGCAGGGCCTCGATGGGGTGGCGCAGCAGCATCCGGGGGCCGGCGTAGCGCATCACTTCGCGCACCTGGGCCTTGGGCTCCGGCTTGTAGCAGTGGATGGGGCATTTGGCGCAGGTGGGCTTGGTGTCGCCGTAGGGGCAACGATCCAGCTTGGTTTCGGCGTAATCCAGCAGCTCGCGGCACTGGGGGCAGATCCCCTGGTCCCGCTCCACCTGGCCGCAATGATCCTTGCAGTAGATCTGCATCATGTGGGCGATGGTCTGGTATTCCCGGGCCAGGCGGCCGGTGAGCCGGGTGCTTTTCATGGTATAACCTAGTGCGTAACTCGGATTTTCTTCATCCTAACCCCGCGCCATGCTGGGGATAAGTCGAAGATAACGAATTCGCGATCGAGATCAAATGGGGATCATCGGGCCGCAGGCCTCTGCGTCGTCGGCCCGACTCAGGCAAGGGGGATGGAGCAGTGGCAGAGCAGACGGATAGGGAAGGCACGCCGGGCTGGCAACCGGGGATCGGCCATCGGTTGCCCTGGCTGGGCAGCCAGGTGCGCCCGGCGCCCCTGGCCAACCCCCGCTGGGTCGGCTGGAGTGAGGATCTGGCCGCCACCCTGGAGCTGGCCCCGGACGAGGCCACCCTGGCCCTGCTCAGTGGCAGTGTCACGCCCCTGCCCTGGACACCGGTGGCCCAGGTCTACAGCGGTCACCAGTTCGGGGGTTACACGCCGAGGCTGGGGGACGGACGCGGTTTGCACCTGGGGGAGCGGCACGGCCAGGAACTCTTCCTCAAGGGCAGCGGCCCTACCCCCTATAGCCGCAGTGGTGACGGTCGGGCGGTGCTGCGCAGTGCCATCCGAGAGTTTCTTGCCAGCGAAGCGCTGCACCATCTGGGGATCGCCACCACCCGGGCGCTGGCGGTGATCGGCTCCGACACCCCGGTGTGGCGCGAGCAGCAGGAGACCGGCGCGATCACCGTGCGGGTGAGCCCCAGCCACCTGCGTTTTGGCCACTTCGAGTACTTCTACTACACCCGGCAGCAGGCGCAGCTGGCGGCGCTGATTGAGGACACCCTGGCCCACCATTTTCCCGATGCCCTGGCGGCGCCCAACCCCAAGCTGGCCTGGCTGGAAGCGGTGGTATCACGCACCGCCGAGACCGTGGCCGACTGGCAGGCGTTCGGTTTCTGCCACGGGGTGCTCAACAGCGACAACATGTCCATCCTGGGGGAGACCTTCGACTACGGCCCCTTCGCCTTTTTGGACGCCTTCCAGGCCGGCCACATCTGCAACCACTCGGATCACCAGGGGCGCTACGCCTTCGACCAGCAGCCGGGGATCGGCCTGTGGAACCTTAACCGCCTGGCGGTGACCCTGACCCCCTGGCTCTCCGAGGAACAGCTTAAAGGCGCCCTGGCCCGTTACGAGCCGGTGCTGGTGGCCCGTTACCTGGCACGGATGGGCGCCCGCCTGGGATTGGACGCCCCGCAGGAGGCGGATCTGGCGCTGATCGGGGGCCTGCTCAATCTGATGGAGGCGGCCGGTGCCGACTACAGCAACACCCTGCGCAGCTTTGCCGAGCTGGATCCGGCCAGCGACGACACTCCGCTGCACCGACGCCTGGCGACCCAGCCGGGCTTCGACCCGTGGTGGCGCCGCTACCAGGCGAGACTGGGGGGCGTGACGGAGCTGGGCCCCTGGCAGTGGGCCCGCGCCCAGGCCAATCCGGCGCTGATCCTGCGCACCCACCTGGCCCAGGAGGCGATCGCCGCCGCCGAGCAGGGGGACAACGCCCCCCTGGCCCGCTTGCACCGGGCCTTGTGCCGGCCCTATGATCCGGACTCGGACTTTGACGACCTGCGAGACGATGCCCCCTCATGGAGCCAACAGATCACCCTCTCCTGCTCAAGCTAGGCCCCGCCCGCTATGACCGCGAGCCCGCCCAGCTGCTCTGGCCCTGCCCCCTCAGTCAGGAGGAGGCCCTGGTGGCCGCCCCCCTGCTGATGGCTTCCTTGGAGTGCACCCTGGGGCCGGTGGAGCAAGGCGCCGACCGGCTCTACTGGCCGCTGGAGTTTGAGGGCACGGCCCTCAGCCTGCAGTACGAGGCCCTGTGCGACAGCCTGTGGATCCAGGCCGGAGAGGGCGGTGATACCGAAGGTGACCAGGTGGTGGCCTTCCTGGCCCGGCTGGCGGGAGCGAGCGTGTGAGCGAGGCCCAGTTCGATTTCCAATCCCTGACGCCGGATCTGGTGCTGGACGCGGTGGAGTCCCTCGGGGTTTACCCGGACACCGGGCTGCTGCCGCTGAACAGCTACGAGAACCGGGTCTATCAGTTCCGCGCCGAAGACGGACGGCGCTACGTCACCAAGTTCTACCGGCCCCAGCGCTGGAGCGAGGCGCAGATCCTGGAGGAGCACGCCTTTGCCCGGGAGCTGGCCGACAACGAGGTGCCGGTGGCGGCGCCCATCGCGTTGGAGGGCCGCACCCTGTTCGCCCACCAGGGTTACCGCTTTGCCCTCTGGCACAGCGTCGGCGGTCGCCAGTTCGAGGTGGACAACCTGGAGCAGCTTGAGGGGGTGGGCCGCTTCCTCGGCCGGCTCCACCAGGTGGGCCGCCAGGCGCCGTTTCAACATCGGCCGGCCCTGAGCCTTGAGGAGTTTGGTCATCAGGCCCGGGCGGTATTGCAGCAGCAGGCCCAGTTGGGGCCGCACATCGAAACCCCCTTCTTTACCGTGCTCGACCAGGTGCTGGCACGCATCGAGGGCCCGCTCAGCGAGCCGGTTACGAGCTTGCGGCTGCACGGCGACATGCACCCGGGCAACATCCTCTGGCTCGACGAGGGCCCCAGCTTTGTCGACCTGGACGACGCCCGTTCCGGCCCCGCGGTGCAGGATCTGTGGATGATGCTCAACGGCGACCGGGCCAGTCAGCTGTTGCAGCTGGACGTGCTGCTGGAGGGCTACGAGACCTTTGCCAGCTTGCCCAGCGCCGAGCTGAAACTGATTGAGCCGCTGCGGGCGCTGCGGATGATCAACTACCTGGCCTGGTTAACCAAACGCTGGCATGACCCGGCGTTTCCCCGGAACTTTCCCTGGTTTGGCACGGACAAATTCTGGGAACAACAGGTTCTGGCCCTGAAGGAACAGCTGGCGGCCCTCGATGACGCCCCGCTTTCCCTGGCGCCGGGCTACACTCCCTAGGGATCCTGTGGCACTCTTGTGCTGCATCCATTTGTAAACTCAAAGAGAAATCTCGATGAAAAAAATGCTGGCCATCGCCTTTGCCCTGGTCCTGGCGCCCCTGAGTGCCTTTGCCGCGGCTACCGATGGGGCTTCCAACTTCAAGGAAGGCACCCACTACACCACTTTCAACCAGAGCCCGGTTAACGGCCAACCTACGGTCACCGAGTTCTTCTCCTTCTACTGCCCCCACTGCTACACCTTCGAAAAGAACTACGTCGGCGCCATCAAGGCCGGCCTGGCAGACGGAGTGGAGTTTGAGCAGTACCACGTGGACTTCATTGGCCGTGAGATGGGCCCCGAGATGTCCCGCGCTCTGGCCGTGGCTCAGCTGCTGAAGGTACAGGACACCATCAAGCCGGCGATGTTCTCCGCCATCCACGATGCCCGTCGCACCTTTACCGGCCGCAACGACGTGCGCCAGCTGTTTGTCGACAACGGCGTCTCCGCCACCGACTTCGACAAGGCCGCCGAGAGCTTTATGGTCAACAGCACCATGAAGAAGTGGAAGAAGGCGCAGCAGGACAGCGGCATCCGCGGTGTGCCCTCCCTGATGGTGAACAACAAGTACATCGTCGATGTGGGCAGCGTGCAGTCCCTGGAAGAGCTGACCGATCTGCTGAACTACCTGGCCAAGAAGGGCTAAGTGACAGATAAGCTGTAATCTTTTCTGTACACTCGAGGCGGGACTCCATACGGGGTCCCGTCTCTTTTTGTCGTCAAAATCCCCGTACTATGCCCGCGGTTTTTCACTAACCCGAGCGAAATCCGACAGATGCCAAAGGTCTTACCAAGCATTCTGAACTGGAACTGGGTTCGCACGTGATTTTTTGTTCTGGATAGGAACCTCATTGCGGTAAGATCGGTCAGACCTTACGCATGAGACGTAACGCATTAAGGATTGAAGCTGTGAGAATTTTTCCGCTCTACGCCCCCAGACTGATCGCCAAGCACGCCCGCATCTTCCGCGACGGCGTGGTGATGGTGCGCCACCTGGGCCGGCTGGAGTTTCGCAATGGACGCTTCGTTATGCCAGAACGGCCGCTGCCCAAAGTGCGCACGGCCATCACCGAGCTGAACGAGCTGTTGGCGCCCCAGCCGGCGCCGAGTTTCTGAAGCCGGGCACAAAAAAGGGTGGGACAGTTCCCACCCTTTTTGTTTGCTCAGGCCTCCCGGGGCAGGCGCCCCAGTAACCCCTCCACCTTACTGTGCCAGGCGGCCAGTTGCTGCCGCAGCTGCTGGTTTTCCTGCTCCAACCGCTGTTGCTGTATTGCCATCTCGCCGCTGCGCTGTCGCTCTTCCTCAAGCTCCAACTGCATCAGCTCCATGGTGTCCAGGGCGTTCTGTACCCGGGACTCCAACTGTTCCAGTAACTCCAGGCTCATCTAGGTCAGTCCTTACTTCGGTGTCAGGCCCCGATTCTAGCAGCCCCCCGGGGCCCGGGATACGCTTTGAATGGCGTTTGGCGAGGGATTGAGCAAAGGGGTAAACCCCAGTAAATCCGTAAGTTATCAGGGTTTGTTTCGACGCTTTTCCTTGGGGGCCGGAGGCACGCCCCACCAGGTGATCACCACCAGCAGGGCAAACAGGGTGTAGGCCAGGGTGAACACCCACCAGGGGGCCTCGAAATAGAGCAGCCGATGCAGGTAATGCTGGATGAAGCTGCCCTGGTAGCTGACCGCGCCGGCGGCACTGCGCAGGGATTGCTCAAGAATGGTCAGGGGGCAGAGCTGTCCCAGCCAGGCCTGGGCCACCACCACGGCGATGGCCGCCAGGTGGGCCCAGCGAAACCCCCGGTGGTGCACCCAGCCCCAACCCAATCCCCAGCCCAACCAGATGACCAGCAGGCCACCGATCACGAAAAGGACAAAGGCCAGGTGCAGCACCAGCACCAGATCGGCCGCCAGCAGCAGGAGAAGATCAGGCATGATGTTCAGTATAAGGGTGAGGGCAAAGGAGCGAGTCATGTGGCAACTGCAGCTGGATGAGGTGGCCCCCTGGCGGGCGGTCAACGACGATGTGATGGGCGGGCAGTCTCAGAGCCAATACGAGGCTCGGGATGGACAGGGGCGCTTTTGGGGGCGGGTCTCCCTGGCCAACGGCGGGGGCTTCGCCTCGGTGCGCCGGCCAGTGTCCCTGCCCCCCACGCTGAGCCAGTTGGTGCTCAAGGTGCGGGGGGATGGCCGCCGCTACCAGTTGCGGTTGCGTACCCACCGGCGGCTGGATGGCGTGGTGTACGCCGCTCCCTTTGACACCCAGAAGGGGCAGTGGCAGACACTGACCTTTGTGGCCAGTGACTTCACCGCCACCTACCGGGGCCGCCCGGTTGCCGGGGCGCCCCCCCTGGTTTTGGCCGAGGCGCGTCAGCTGGGGCTGCTGATTGGTCAGGGGCAGGCCGGCGACTTTGCCCTTAGCCTGGCGTCGCTGGTAGGCCGCTAAAGGGCAGCAACCGAGATGAGGCCGGTGCCCCCTCCTGCGGAGGCGGCAGGGGGTTTCAGCGGCGCTTAATCGACTCTTAAGTGGTCAAGGTTTCGCCAGTTGGGCAGACTTAGCGCCCAGTTGGTGCCGCGGTGGCGGTGCCGTGGCTCGCCCTACCCCTGAGGAGAACGTCATGACCAAGCCCCTGATCGTCTTGCTGGCCGGCACCCTGCTGATGGGGTGCGCCAGCCCCGCCTTCGACCACGACAACGAAAACGCCGCGCGCAACAAGGGGGCCGCCGGTGGTGCCCTGCTGGGTCTGACGGCCGGTGCCCTGACCGGGGACGCCGAGCTGGCGGCCAAGGGGGCGGTGGCCGGTGCCGTGGCCGGCGGCGTGGCCGGCTCCATGCATGATACCGAGCAGGCGCGGGAGAACGGCCGCAACGCCGAAACCGCCGATGCCCTGCGCCAGGACAATCGCAGTGAGGCCGAGAAACGGGCCGATGAACTGGAGGCGGAGTTGCGGATCCTGGAGCTGGAGCGGCAAATTGCCGAGCTCAATGGCGCCGCCGATGCCCGCGAAGCGGAGTAAGTCCGTGCCAGCGCCCCTAGAACGCGACCCCGGTGGTCGCGTTTTTTTTGTGCCCGGTTGGCCATAAAAAAGCCCCGCACAGGGCGGGGCAAGGGTTGGGATATTTGGTGGAGTTAGCGGGGTACCCGCACCGCCCCCTCCATCAACACCCGGGCGCTGCGGCTCATGGTGACGGAACGGGCCTGCCATTGACCGTCGACTTCCGCCACCTCGGCGCCCACCTTGAGGGTGCCCGAGGGGTGGCCGAAACGGACGCCGGCCACGGTGTTGCCGCCGGCTGCGTCGTTCACCAGGGTGCCGGGGATGGCCGCCGCCACGGCGATGGCCACCGCGGCGGTGCCCATCATGGCGTGGTGCAGCTTGCCCATGGACAGCGCCCGCACATTGAGATCGATCTGCTGGGCCTCTATGACCTTACCGCTGGAGGCGGTGTAGGTTTGGGGGCCGGCAACGATGGCGATCTTGGGGGTATGGGCCCGGCTGGCGGCTTCGCTCAAGTCGGCGATCAGCCCCATCTTCCGGGCGCCGTAGGCCCGCAGCTGCTCGAACCGCGCCAAGGCGGCCGGGTCGCCGTTGATCGCCTCCTGTAGTTCGGTGCCCTGGTAGCCCAGATCCTCGGCCCGGACGAACACCGTGGGGATCCCGGCGTTGATCAGGGTGACGGTGAGGCGACCACCGGCCACCAGGGCCTCCGGCACCTCGAGCACCTCGGTGCGCTCTCCGGTGGGGAAGAGTTCGCCATCCGCCGGATCGGCAAAGGTGACCGCCACCTCGGCGGCGGGAAAGGTGACCCCGTCCAGCTCGAAGTCCCCGGTCTCCTGCACCTGGCCGTCGGTGATGGGCACCCGGGCCAGGATGGTTTTGCCGATGTTGGCCTGCCAGATCCGCACGGTACAGATGCCGTTCTCGGGCACGCGCTCGGCCTCCACCAGGCCGTTCTCGATGGCAAAGGCGCCCACCGCGGCGGTGAGGTTGCCGCAGTTGCCGCTCCAGTCGATCACCGGCTTGTCGATGGCCACCTGGCCAAACAGGTAGTCGACGTCGTGCTCGGGGCGGTCGCTCTTGTCGAGGATCACCGTCTTGCTGGTGCTGGAGGTGGCGCCACCCATGCCGTCGGTGTGCTTGCCGTAGGGATCGGGGCTGCCGATCACCCGCAGCAGGATGGCGTCCCGCTGCGGTCCGGCTGCCTGCGCCTCGGTGGGCAGGTCCGTCCGCTTAAAGAACACCCCCTTGCTGGTGCCGCCCCGCATGTAGGTGGCGGGGATTTTGCGCTGTGGCTGGTGGCTCATTGTGCCCCCTCGCTGGCCAAGAAATCCTTGGCAAAGCGCTGCAGCACGCCGCCGGCTTCGTACACCGAAACCTCCTCGGCGGTGTCCAGACGGCAGGTGACCGGCACCTCCAGGGTGTCGCCGTTGGCGCGGTGGATCAGCAGGGTCAGGGTGGCCCCCGGGGTGCGCTCCCCCAGCACGTCGTAGGTTTCGGTGCCGTCCAGGCCCAGGGTCAGGCGGGTGGTGCCGGGCTTGAACTCCAGCGGCAGCACGCCCATCCCCACCAGGTTGGTGCGGTGGATGCGCTCGAAGCCCTCCGCCACGATCGCCTCGACGCCGGCCAGGCGCACGCCCTTGGCGGCCCAGTCCCGGCTGGAGCCCTGACCGTAGTCGGCCCCGGCGACGATGCACAGGGGCTGCTTGCGGCCCATGTAGGTTTCAATCGCCTCCCACATGCGGGTGACCTGCCCCTCCGGCTCGATGCGGGCCAGTGAGCCCTGCTCCACCTCACCCTGTTGGTCCCGCACCATCTCGTTGAGCAGCTTGGGGTTGGCGAAGGTGGCGCGCTGGGCGGTCAGGTGGTCGCCCCGGTGGGTGGCGTAGGAGTTGAAGTCCTCCTCCGGCAGGCCCATCTTCGCCAGGTATTCGCCGGCGGCGCTGGCGGCCAGGATGGCGTTGGAGGGGGAGAGGTGGTCGGTGGTGATGTTGTCCCCGAGCACCGCCAGGGGACGCATCCCCTTGAGGCTGCGCTCACCGGCCAGGGCGCCCTCCCAGTAGGGGGGACGGCGGATGTAGGTGGACATGGGCCGCCAGTCGTAGAGCGGGTTGTTCTCTTCGCCGTAATCGACGCTGAGATCGAACATCGGCTCGTAGACGGACTTGAACTGCTCCGGTTTCACAAAGTCCCGCACGATGGCGTCGATCTCTTCGTCACTGGGCCAGAGATCTTTGAGGGTGATGGCATTGCCGTTGGCATCCCGACCCAGCACATCCTGCTCGATGTCGAAACGCACGGTGCCGGCGATGGCGTAGGCCACCACCAGCGGCGGAGAGGCCAGGAACGCCTGCTTGGCATAGGGATGGATCCGGCCGTCGAAGTTGCGGTTGCCGGAGAGCACGGCGGTAGCGTAGAGGTCGCGGTCGATGATCTCCTGCTGGATGGTCGGGTCCAGGGCACCGCTCATGCCGTTACAGGTGGTGCAGGCGTAGGCGACGATGCCGAAGCCCAGCTTCTCCAGCTCCGGCAGCAGGCCGGCGGCCTCCAGGTAGAGTCGGGCCACCTTGGAGCCGGGGGCGAAGGAGGATTTCACCCAGGGTTTGCGCACCAGCCCCAGGGCGTTGGCCTTCTTGGCCACCAGGCCGGCGGCCACCACGTTGCGGGGGTTGGAGGTGTTGGTACAGCTGGTGATGGCGGCGATGATCACCGCCCCGTCCGGCAGCTGACCCTCGGCTTCCTGCTGCTGGGCGGCGGCCAGCTCGGTGGCGATCCCCCGCTCGGCCAAGGCGCTGGTGGGCAGGCGGCGATGGGGGTTGGAGGGGCCGGCCATGTTGCGGCCTACGGCTCCCAGGTCAAACTCCAGCACCCGCTCGTACTGGGCGGTTTTCAGGTCATCGGCCCAGAGCCCGGCGGTCTTGGCGTACTGCTCCACCAGGGCGACCTGCTCCGGCTCGCGGCCGGTGAGGGTCAGGTAGTCCAGGGTCTGCTGGTCGATGTAGAACATGCCGGCGGTGGCGCCAAACTCCGGGGTCATGTTGGCGATGGTGGCGCGGTCGCCGATGGTAAGGCTGTCGGCACCCTCGCCAAAGAACTCCAGGTAGGCGGAGACCACCCGCTCCTGGCGCAGGAACTCGGTCAGGGCCAGGACGATGTCGGTGGCGGTGATGCCGGGTTGACGCTGGCCGGTCAGCTTAACGCCGACGATCTGGGGCAGGCGCATCATGGAGGGGCGGCCCAGCATGACGGTTTCCGCTTCCAGGCCACCGACGCCGATGGCGATCACCCCCAGGGCGTCGACGTGGGGGGTGTGGCTGTCGGTGCCGACGCAGGTGTCCGGGAAGGCGATGCCGTCGCGGGACTGGATCACCGGGGACATCTTCTCCAGGTTGATCTGGTGCATGATGCCGTTGCCGGCGGGGATCACATCCACGTTCTTGAACGCCGTCTTGCACCAGTCGATGAAGTGGAAGCGGTCGGCGTTGCGGCGCTCCTCGATGGCGCGGTTCTTCTCGAAGGCGTCGGGGTCGAAACCGGCGTGTTCCACCGCCAGGGAGTGGTCGACGATCAGCTGGGTGGGCACCACCGGGTTGACGGCGGCGGGGTCACCGCCCTGCTCGGCGATGGCGTCGCGCAGGCCGGCCAGGTCCACCAGGGCGGTCTGGCCCAGGATGTCGTGACAGACCACCCGGGCAGGGTACCAGGGGAAATCCTTGTCGCGCTTGCGCTGGATGATCTGCGCCAGGCTGGCGGTCAGCTCGCTGGGGTCGCAGCGGCGCACCAGTTGCTCCGCCAGGACACGGGCGGTGTAGGGCAGGGTGTCGTAGGCCCCGGGCTGGATGGCGTCCACCGCTTGTCGGGTGTCGTAGTAGTCCAGGCCACTGCCGGGCAGGGGTTTGCGGTATTCGGTGTTGTTCACTGCAGGCACCTTGATTCTTCGCTGGCTGGCCTCGTTGGCCAGGGGGAGAGCAAAAGGGGGCCATCGGCCCCCTGTGTGCGTTTAGGGGCGGTCCTCGATGGCCACCCAGTCGGCGCTGTCCGGGCCGGTGTAATCGGCACTGGGCCGGATGATGCGGTTGTTGGCCCGCTGCTCCATCACGTGGGCGGTCCAGCCGGAGACCCGGGAGCAGACGAAGATGGGGGTGAACAGCTTGGTGGGGATCCCCATGAAGTGGTAGGCGCTGGCGTGGAAGAAGTCGGCGTTGCAGAACAGCTTCTTCTCCCGCCACATCACCGCTTCAACCCGCTCGGAAACCGCGTACAGGGTGGTGTCGCCCACCTGCTCCGCCAGCTTCTGCGACCAGGCCTTGATGATGGCGTTGCGCGGATCGGACTCGCGGTAGATGGCGTGACCAAAGCCCATGATCTTCTCTTTGCGCTCCAGCATGCCCATGATGGCGTTCTCCGCCTCGTCGGCTGACTGCCAGTTCTGGATCATGTCCATGGCGGCCTCGTTGGCGCCGCCGTGCAGCGGGCCGCGCAGGGAGCCGATGGCGCCGGTGACGCAGCTGTGGACGTCGGACAGGGTGGAGGCGCACACCCGGGCGGTGAAGGTGGAGGCGTTGAACTCATGCTCGGCGTAGAGGATGAGGGAGGCGTGCATCACCTTGACGTGCAGCGGGTCCGGCTTGGCGTCGTGCAGGGTCCAGAGGAACTGCTCGGCGATGGAGTCGGCGTCGGTCTCGACGTTCACCCGCTTGCCGTGGTGGCTGAAGTTGTACCAGTAGTTGATGAGGCCCGGGAAGACGGCCAGCATGCGGTCGATGTGCTGGTGCTGCTCGCCAAAGTCCTGTTCGGTCTCCAGGTTGCCCAGCATGGAGCAGCCGGTGCGCATCACGTCCATGGGGTGGGCGTCGGCGGGGATCTGCTCCAGCACCACTTTCAGGGCGTCCGGCAGGGCGCGCATCCCTTTGAGCTTGGTCTTGTAGGCCGCCAGTTCGGCCACGTTGGGCAGCTTGCCGTACAGCAGCAGGTAGGCCACCTCTTCAAACTCGGCCTTGTCGGCCAGCACGGCGATGTCATAGCCGCGGTAGGTCAGGCCGGAACCGGTCTTGCCAACGGTACAGAGGGCGGTTTCACCGGCGCTCTGGCCACGCAGGCCGGCGCCACCAATGGGCTTAGTCATGTTAACGCTCCTTATCCTTGTTCTAATCCGTCATGGTGTGGGCCGTAGCCTCACTTGCCCTGCTTGAACAGGGTGTCCAGCTTGTCTTCGTAACTGTGGTAACCGAGGAAGTCGTACAGTTCGGCGCGGGTCTGCATGGCCGCCACCTGGCTGCGCTGGTGGCCGTCGTTTTTCAGCGCCTCGAACACCTTGAGGGCGGCGGCGTTGGCGGCGCGGAAGGCCCCCAGGGGGTAGAGCACCATGTCGGCGCCGGCCTCGAACAGCTCGTCCTTGTTGAACAGCTCGGTCTTACCAAACTCGGTCATGTTGGCCAGGATGGGGGCCTTCACCTGGGCCTTGAACTGGCGGTACTGGTCCAGCTCGGTCAGGGCCTCGGCGAAGATCATGTCAGCACCGGCCTCCAGATAGGCCTGGGCGCGCTCAATGCCGGACTCCAGCCCCTCCACGGCCACCGCATCGGTGCGGGCCATGATGACAAAACTCTCGTCGGTGCGGGCGTCCACCGCCGCCTTGATGCGGTCACACATCTCCTCGATGCTCACCACCGCCTTGTTGGGGCGATGACCGCAGCGTTTCTGCGCCACCTGGTCCTCCATGTGCACGGCGGCAACACGGGCTTTTTCAAACTCCTGGATGGTGCGGGCGATGTTGAAGGCGCCGCCCCAGCCGGTGTCGATGTCCACCAGCAGCGGCAGTTCGGTGGCGGAGGTGATGCGGCCGGCGTCGATCAGCACGTCGTTCATGGAGGTCATGCCCAGATCCGGCAGGCCGTAGGAGGCGTTGGCCACGCCGGCGCCGGAGAGGTAGAGGGCCTGGTGGCCGACCCGCTCCGCCATCAGGGCGAAGTAGGCGTTGACGGTGCCGACGATCTGCAGCGGCTGGGCGTTGGCGACGGCGTCGCGGAAGCGTTGTCCGGGGGTGGGGCGGGTCATGGGGTGGTCTCCTCGATTTTTTGTCGCAGCACCTGGGCGGTATGGCGGGCGCCGGCCTCGATGTGGCGGCGCATCAAGAGCGCGGCCAGTTCGCCGTCGCCCTGGGCCACGGCATCCAGCACCTGGCGGTGTTGCGCCAAGGCTTCCAAGGGGCGGCGTCCGCTGCTGCATTGGTAGCGGTACATCTGCAGTTGGTGGTAGAGATCGCCGGTCAAGGTGGCGATCAGGGTGGCGTTGCCACTGGCCTGGATCAGGCCGAAGTGAAAGTCGATGTCGTCCTGGGGTGCGATGGGGGTCTGGGAAAAGGCCACCTGCTGTCGATCCAGCAGGGCGTGGAGCTCATCCAGCTGCGCCTGGGTGATGCGCTGGGCCGCCAAGCGGCAGGCCATGGCCTCCAGTTCGGCGCGGACCTGGTAGAGGTCCTCGAGCCGCTCCGGGGTCAGGCTGACCACCCGAGCCCCCACGTGGGGGATGCGTTCCACCAGGCGACGCTGCTCCAGCCGCTGCATCGCCTCGCGCAGGGGGCCGCGGCTGACGCCGAAGCGGGCGGCGAGATCCTGCTCATTGATCTTGCTGCCGGGGGTGAGTTCGCCCCGGATGATCGCCTGCTGCAGTTGCGTCAGGGTGCGATCCGCCAGGGTGGTCTGCTTGAGGTCGCTCACAGGGTGTCCAATACTGACCGGGTTGACTGTCTGGTGTGGTCAAAACTGTGCGCCAAATCACCAAAATTGTCAACAAAGTGTTGACGCTGACGTCAGCGTGGCAGGCCTGACGATTGATGGCTAATTGCCTGTTTGGCCAATAAAATCGGGTTATGCAGAGTGTTTTGTTCGACTTTTGGCTAAGGAAAAAATAGTGGATTGTCTACAATCTTCCGGCTTTCGGGTGTTGACCAGTGGGTGTTTATTGGGCAGGGCGGTGCGTTATGACGGTCAGGCCAAGGGCTTGGAGGACCCCCGGCTGGCAGCCTGGCAACAACAAGGCTGGCTGTTGCCGGTGTGCCCGGAGGTGGAGGGGGGCTTGCCGATCCCCCGCCCGGCTGCCGAGCGGCAGGGGGAGGGCCGGATCCTGACCGCCAGCGGCGAGGACGTCAGTGGCGCCTTCTACCGGGGGGCCCGGCTGGCCCTGGCCCTGTGCCAGCGCTACGGACTGACCCTGGCACTGCTGAAAGCCAACAGCCCCTCCTGCGGCAACCGGCGGATCTACTCCGGGCGCTTTGACGGGACTTTGGTGACTGGGGAGGGGGTGACCGCCGCACTGCTGGCGCAGCACGGCGTGCAGGTGTTTAACGAGACTCAGCTGGACGCGCTGACGGCAGCCCTTGATAGAACGCCTTTGGGCCCCCCTGCTGGCTGAGGATCCCGTCGATGGTGTCGTCCTTTTGCTCCCACAGGCCGTTGAGCCATTTCTGGAACTCGATGCGGTAGGCCTTGTCGCTGTCGTAATCGCCGTGGGGCACTTCGCTCAACGGCAGGGTCTGCACCGCCACACAGATGTTGTCCAGCTCGCCGCCGAGCAGTGACCACATGATGTTCTCCGGGGCATCGGGGTAGACGATGGTGACATCCAGCAGCTGGTCAAACTGGCTGCCCAGGGTGTTAAGGGCAAAGGCGATCCCCCCGGCCTTGGGCTTCATCAGGTAACGGAAGGGGCTGCGCTGGCGCTGGTGCTTGCCCGGGGTCAGGCGGGAGCCCTCGACGAAGTTGATGACGCAGGTGGGCAGGTGCTTGAACTTCTCGCAGCTGCGGCGAGTGGTCTCGATGTCCTTGCCCTTGAGCGCCGGGTTCTTGGCAATTTGGCTTTTGGTGTAGCGGCGCATAAAAGGCATATCGAGGGCCCAGCAGGCCAGCCCCATGATGGGGATGTAGAACAGCTGCTGCTTCAAGAAGAACTTCAGCATAGGCACGTGGTTGCGCAGCACCACGGTGACCACCACGATGTCCGCCCAGGAGAGGTGGTTGGCCAGCACTAGGTACCAGCCCTGCTTGGACAGACCGCTCTCCTCCAACCCCTGGACCCGCCAGCGGGTCTTGGTGGTCAGCCGCAACAGGCCGTAGTTGACGCTCACCCAGCCGTGCATGCAGGCGTTGCACAGGGCGCTGATCTTCAGCCGCAGCGGGGGGATGGGCAGCAGCTTGAACAGCGCCAGGACCAGGATCAGGCTGCCCCAGAACAGCACGTTCAGTATCGCCAGCAGGGCGTTGAGCGGCGCCAGGAGGGGCGCGGGCAGAAACGACAGCATTCAGCGGTCCTGTTGTCGGTGTTGGTTTTCCAAAGCGGCAAGCTTACCCGCTTTCTCACTCCAGATCTGGTTCAACCAGCTCTGAAAGTGACCTTTGTCCTCCCGGCGGTTGTAGTCCAGCCGGTTCATCTGCGCCAGGCAACGCTCCTCCACCACCAGCTCCACCTGGGGCACCCGGCCACACAGGTAGTCCCAGAAACTGGGGACCCCGCCGGGGTAGTAGATGGTGACATCCAGCAGCTTCTTCAGCTTGCCCCCCATGGCGTCCAGGGAGAGGGCTACGCCCCCCACCTTGGGTTTGAGCAGGGTGGGAAAGGGGCTCTGCTGATGGGCCTGCTTGATGGGGGTGAAGCGGGTGCCTTCGACGAAGTTCATGATGCTGACCGGCTGGTGCTGGAACTTTTCGCAGGCCTGGCGGGTGGCCTCCTGGTCCTTGCCCTTAAGGTGCGGATACTTGGCCAGGAAACTCTTGCTGTAGCGGCGCATAAAGGGGAAATCCAGCGCCCACCAGCACAGCCCGAGGAAGGGCACGTAGAGCAGCTCCCGCTTTAGGAAGAACTTGAGGAAGGGGATCTTGCCGTTGAACAGCCGCTGCAGCATCAGGATGTCGACCCAGGACTGGTGGTTGGCGATCACCAGGTACCACTGACGGGGGCTGAGCTCCGGCAGGGCGTGGGTCACCACTTTGGTGCGGGAGAGCAGACGCTGATTGAGGTTATTGATGGCGATCCAGAGGCTGGCCACGCCGTCGATCAGCCAGTTACAGAGTCGGCGCAGTGGCGCGATGGGCAGCAGTTTGAGCAGTCCCAGGCTGAGCACCCAGGGAAACCAGAACAGGGTGTTGATCACGTAGCCGCTGAAGGACAGCAGCCCCCGCAGGGTGGACAGCATCGCCTTTCCTCCTGAATGGAAACGGCACCTATGGTAATCACTGGGTTATCGATGGACAAGGCGGTGAGCGGACCACTCACCCGCTTTGCGAGCTCAGTTGGGTCAGCAGCCGATCCATGGCCCGGTAGCCCAGGGCTTCGGCCACGTGGGCCTGCTGCACCTGGTCGCTGTCCGCCAGATCGGCGATGGTGCGGCTGACCCTGAGGATGCGATGAAAGGCCCGCACCGACAGCCGCAGCCGGCTGACCGCTCGCTCGGTGTAGGCGAGAGCCGCCTGGGGGATCCCCACCTCCGGCCCCAGCCGGTGGCCTGGCAGGGCCTGGTTGAGGCCGCCCTGGCGGGTCATTGCCCGGCTCCGGGCGGCCAGCACCAGGCCCCGGGCCTCGGCGCTGGTGAGGCCCTCGGTCCGCCCTTGGGCCAGGCTGCCCGGCGGCAAACGGGGCACGTCCAGGGTGAGATCGAAGCGATCCAGCAGGGGGCCGGAGAGGCGGCTTAAGTACTTGCGGATCTGCTCCGGGGTATCGCGGCTGTGGCGGCCCACTTCCCCACTGGGGGAGGGGTTCATGGCCGCCACCAGCTGGAAGCGGGCGGGGAAGGTCAGCTTGGCGCTGGCCCGGGAGATCACCACTTCACCGCACTCCAGAGGCTCCCTCAGGCTGTCCAGCACCGGCCGTTGGAACTCCGGCAGTTCGTCGAGAAAGAGCACGCCGCGGTGGGCCAGGGAGATCTCCCCCGGCTGGGGCACGCTGCCGCCCCCCACCAAAGAGGCGGCGGAGCTGGAGTGATGGGGGGCGCGAAAGGGGCGGTCGCTCAGCTGGGCCAGCTCCCGCTGCAGTCCGGCCACCGAGTGGATCGCCGCCACCTCCAGGGCCTCCTCCGGGCTCAACGGGGGCAGCAGGCCCGGCAGTCGACTGGCCAGCATGGTCTTGCCGGTGCCCGGTGGGCCCAGCAGCAGCAAGTGGTGACCGCCGGTAGCGGCGATCAGCAGGGCCCGTTTGGCGTGGTCCTGGCCGAGGATCTCGCTCAGGCAGGCGGAGGGGGGCTGGGCTTGGGTCGTTGGGGTGTCAGGGGTGGGCAGCGGCTGCTGCCCCAACAGGGCGGCCACCAGGGCAAGCAGGGAGGGGCTGAGCTGGTGATCGGCGCCGGTGACCAGCTGGGCTTCCGCCTGGTTGCCCATGGGCAGATAGAGGCGGTGACCGGCCCGCTGGCCCGCCACCAGGGCCGGCAGGGCACCGACGATGGGGCGCAGCTCTCCGGACAGGCTGAGTTCACCGTAAAATTCGCGATTGTGCAGGCAAGACTCAGGAAGTTGCTTGGAAGCGGCAAGGATCCCCAGAGCGATGGGGAGATCAAATCGCCCCCCTTGCTTGGGCAAGTCCGCTGGGGCCAGGTTGATGGTGATGCGGCGGGCGGGGAATTCGAAACCGGCGATCTGCAGCGCCGCGCGTACCCGCTCCCGGGACTCCCGCACCGAGGCCTCAGGTAGGCCGACGATGGCGAAGCTGGGCAGGCCACCGCCCAGATGGGCTTCCACGGTCACCAGCGGGGCGTCGATCCCCAGCTGGCCACGACTTAACACTCGGGCAAGGCTCACTTTTCCACCTCCATGTGGATAGGGTTGGCCGGGCACAGTTAAAAAATGGCTGTTTATTCAGGGATTTTAGTCCATCCCCTTGGTTTTGCTTGTGTGAAACATTTTGTTACATGTGGCGAAAAGCCCGGGTGCAAATAATTCTTTGCATCTGAAAATTGGCTGTGCTAACTCTAAAAGGGCTCACAAGTTGAGCACCGAATTTTTAACCGTCGAGAGTGTTGTCCATGTTCCGTACCGCCCATCAACTAGTGCTAGTCGTGATTACCGTGGTGATTATTGTCACCTGCGGGGGTCAGGGTGTGGCACGCGGCGGAACCAGACGCTAGCGACGAAGCCAAGAATACCAAGCCCCCCGCACCGAAAGGTCCGGGGGGTTTTTTCTTTTCAGGTCATTATTTTACGGAGAGCCACACCATGACCCAGATGTATCACCAAGCGGACGCCAATCCGAGCTTGCTGGAAGGAAAGACCATCGCCGTGCTCGGTTACGGCAGTCAGGGCCGGGGCCAGTCCCTGAACCTGCGGGACAGCGGTGCCAACGTGGTGATCGGTCTGCGCCCCGGTGGCCCGAGCTGGCAGCAGGCCGAGTCCGAGGGCTGGCAGCCGGTGCCCTTCGCCGAAGCGGTCAAGGACGCGGACATCGTCATGATGCTGACTCCCGACATGGCCCAGGCCGAGATCTACCGTGACGCCGTGGAGCCCAACATCAAGCCCGGCGCCATGCTGATGTTCAGCCACGGCTTCAACATCCTGTACGAGATGATCACCCCCTCCGCCGACATCGACGTCACTATGGTGGCGCCCAAGGGCCCGGGTTACCTGGTGCGCACCGAGTACGAGCGCGACGCCGGCGTGCCCTGCCTGATGGCGGTGCATCAGGACGCCACCGGCAGCGCCCACGCCAAGGCCCTGGCCTTCGCCGACGCCATCGGTGGCACCCGCGGTGGCGTGTTGACCACCAACTTCAAAGAGGAAACCGAGACCGACCTGTTCGGTGAGCAGGCGGTGCTCTGCGGCGGCGCCATCGCCATGGTGCGCAAGGGCTGGGAAACCCTGGTGGAAGCGGGTTATCAGCCGGAGCTGGCCTACTTCGAATGTCTCCACGAGCTGAAGCTGATCGTCGATCTGCTCTACGAGGGCGGGATCAGCCGGATGCACCAGTTTGTCTCCGACACCGCCTCCTACGGCGCCCTGACCCGCGGCGATCGCATCGTCGACGACCGCGCCAAGGAGACCATGAAGCAGGTGCTCAGCGAGATCCAGACCGGCCAGTTCGCCCGCGAATGGATCGCCGAGTACCAGTCCGGCAACACCGATTACCACCGCCGCAAGACCGAAGAGTGCAGCCACCCCATCGAAGCGGTGGGCGAGGACCTGCGGGCACGGATGAGCTGGTTGAAGCGAGGGGAGTGAACCCATGATTAGCGGAGCGGAGGCGGTAGTACGCGCGTTATCGGAGCAGGGGGTTCGTACCCTGTTCGGGTACCCGGGCGGCGCCATCATGCCAATTTACGATGCCCTGTACGACAGCCCGGTGGAGCATCTGCTGTGTCGGCATGAGCAGGGCGCAGCCTTTGCCGCCATCGGCTACGCTCGCGCCTCCGGCAAGGTGGGGGTCTGCATGGCCACCTCCGGCCCGGGGGCCACCAACCTGATCACCGCCCTGGCGGACGCCATGATGGACTCCATCCCGGTGGTGGCCATCACCGGTCAGGTGCCCAGCGCCGCCATCGGCACCGACGCCTTCCAGGAGATCGACGTGCTGGGCCTCTCGTTGGCCTGCACCAAGCACAGCTTCCTGGTGGACCGACCCGAAGCGCTGTGCGAGACCCTGCACAAGGCGTTCGAGCTGGCGATGGAGGGGCGGCCGGGCCCGGTGCTGGTGGACATCCCCAAGGATGTGCAGCAGGCGATGGTGGCCTACCAGGGGCGTCAGCGCGCCCTGCCGGAAGCGGCCAACGATACCTTCGAGCTGGAAGCGGCCCAGCAGATGCTGACCCAGGCCCAGCGCCCCCTGCTCTACGTGGGCGGCGGCGTGGGCATGGCCGGTGCGGTGGCGGAGCTGCGGGATTTCATCCGTATCACTGGCGTACCCTCGGTCACCACCTTGAAGGGGATCGGCGCCATCGCTCACGGCACCCCGGGCTTTCTCGGCATGCTGGGGATGCACGGCAGCAAGGCCGCCAACCAGGCGGTGCAGGAGTGTGATCTGCTGATCGCCGTGGGCGCCCGCTTCGATGACCGGGTGACCGGCAAGCTGGACGCCTTCGCCCCCAACGCCAAGGTGATCCACCTGGACATCGATCCGGCGGAGATCAGCAAGCGCCGCGCCGCCTTGGTCTCCTACTGCGGCGATCTGCGTCGGGTGCTGCCGGCCCTGGCGATGCCCCTGGCGGTGACCGACTGGCGAGACCACTGCGACGAGCAGAAACGCCAGTGCGCCCACCGCTACGATCACCCCGGCGCCACCGTCTACGCCCCGGCTCTGCTCAAGCGCCTGGCGGAACGCCTGCCCCGCAACGCCATGGTTTCCTGTGACGTGGGTCAGCACCAGATGTGGGTGGCCCAGCACATGTGGTTCGACAGCCCCAGCAACCACCTCTCCAGTGCCGGCCTGGGCACCATGGGCTTTGGCCTGCCGGCGGCCATCGGGGCCCAGTTGGCCCGCCCCGACGACCTCTCGGTGCTGGTCTCCGGTGACGGCTCTTTCATGATGAACGTGCAGGAGCTGACCACCATCAAGCGGGCCCGGCTGCCCCTGAAGATAGTGCTGCTGGACAACCAGCGCCTGGGGATGGTGAAGCAGTGGCAGGAGCTGTTCTTCGAGGAGCGCTTCAGCGAGACCGACCTGTCGGATAACCCGGATTTTGTCACCATGGCGGCGGCCTTCAACATCCCCGGTCGCCACATCTGGCGCAAGGATCAGGTGGAGGAGGCGATGAGCGAGATGCTCAGCGCCGAGGGCCCCTTCCTGCTGCACGTGTCCATTTCGGAAAAGGAAAACGTCTGGCCCCTGGTGCCCCCGGGTGCCTCGAACGACGAGATGATGGAGGAAAAGCGATGAGCGAGCACACTTTGTATATCGAGATGAACCCCAGTGCGGACGTGCTGGAGCGGGTGCTGCGGGTGACCCGCCATCGCGGCTTCACCATTCGTCATATGAACATGGCCCAAAGCGGGGCACACTCTCAGATGGCGGTCACCGTCAGCAGTGAGCGCCCCATCGACCAGCTGACCCGTCAGCTGGACAAGTTGTTCGATGTGACCGACTGTCGCATTGAGACGGCCTGCGAAGCGGCCCCCGCCGCCGCGGCCAACGCCTAAGCATTGAAAGGAGTATTCACCGTGAGCCAAGCCGATTACATCTGGTTTAATGGAGAGATGGTGCCCTGGCAGGACGCCCAGGTGCACGTGCTCAGCCATGCCCTGCATTACGGTTCGTCGGTGTTCGAGGGGATCCGCGCCTACCACACCCCCAAGGGGCCGGCGGTGTTCCGTCTCCAGGAGCACATCCAGCGGCTGTTCGATTCCGCCAAGATCTACCGCATGCCGATCCCCTGGTCGGTGGCCGAAATCGAGCAGGCCTGCCGGGATGCCGTGGGCCACAACGGCCTGGACAGCGCCTACATCCGTCCGCTGGCCTTCTACGGCCATGTGGGGTTGGGGCTGAACGTCCCGCCGGGCAGCCAGGCCGAGGTGATCGTCGCCGCCTTCCCCTGGGACGCCTATCTGGGGGATGAAAGCGCCCAGACCGGGGTGGACGTGTGCGTCTCCAGCTGGAACCGTCTGGCCGCCAACACCATGCCCACCGGCGCCAAGGCCGGCGGCAACTACCTCTCCTCCCAGCTCATCTCCGGGGAAGCCAAGCGCCACGGTTACGCCGAGGGGATCGCCCTGGACGTCAACGGCCAGATCTCCGAAGGGGCCGGGGAGAACCTCTTCCTGGTGAAAAACGGCGTGATCATCACCCCGCCCACCACCGCCGCCATCCTGCCGGGGATCACCCGCGATACGGTGATCACCCTGGCCCGGCACGCCGGCTACCAGGTCAAGGAGGAGGCGATCGCCCGCGAGGCCCTCTACCTGGCGGACGAGATCTTCATGACCGGCACCGCCGCCGAGATCGTGCCGGTGCGTTCGGTGGACGGCATCACCGTGGGGGATGGGGCCCGGGGCCCGGTCACCGAGGCGATGCAGACCGCCTTCTTCGGCCTGTTCACCGGCCAGACCGAGGACAAGTGGGGCTGGCTGGATTACGTCCACGCCCCCAGCGACGAGCAGGCCTTTGCCGCTCACACCATGGCGGTTGAGCTCTGAGCCAGCGCCACAGTTAACCCCGGGGCCCGTCAGGGCCCCCTGATGTCAGCCGGGGCCGCCCCGGCGAAGGGACCCGTTATGCCAAAGCTTCGCTCCGCCACCACCACCGCCGGCCGCAACATGGCGGGGGCCCGCGCCCTGTGGCGCGCCACAGGGATGACCGACGACGACTTTGGCAAACCCATCATCGCCATCGCCAACTCCTTTACCCAGTTTGTGCCCGGTCATGTCCACCTCAAGGACATGGGGGATCTGGTGGCCGGGGCGATCGTCGAGGCGGGAGGCGTGGCCAAGGAGTTCAATACCATCGCCGTGGACGACGGCATCGCCATGGGCCACGGGGGCATGCTCTACTCCCTGCCCAGCCGCGAGCTCATCGCCGACTCGGTGGAGTACATGGTCAACGCCCACTGCGCCGACGCCCTGGTGTGCATCTCCAACTGCGACAAGATCACCCCGGGCATGCTGATGGCGGCGATGCGGCTCAACATCCCCACCATCTTCGTCTCCGGCGGCCCCATGGAAGCGGGCAAGACCAAGCTGTCGGATCAGATCATCAAGCTGGACCTGGTGGACGCCATGGTCCAGGCGGCGGATCCCAAGGTGTCCGACGCCCAGAGCGACCAGGTGGAGCGCAGCGCCTGCCCCACCTGCGGCTCCTGCTCCGGGATGTTTACCGCCAACTCCATGAACTGCCTCACCGAGGCCCTGGGCCTGGCATTGCCGGGCAACGGCTCCATGCTGGCCACCCACGCCGATCGCAAGGGACTGTTCCTGGAGGCGGGGCGACGCATCGTCGATCTCTGCCACCGCTGGTACCACCAGGAGGACGACACCGCCCTGCCCCGCGGCATCGCCAATCGTCAGGCGTTTGAGAACGCCATGGCCCTGGACATCGCCATGGGCGGCTCCACCAACACCATCCTCCACCTGCTGGCCGCGGCCCAGGAGGGTGAGGTGCCCTTTACCATGGCGGACATCGACGCCCTCTCCCGCCAGGTGCCCAACCTGTGCAAGGTGGCCCCGGCCACCCCGCAGTACCACATGGAGGACGTGCACCGCGCCGGCGGGGTGATGGCGCTGCTGTCGGAGTTGGCCCGAGGGGGACTGATCCACACCCAGGTGCCCCACGTGGCTGGCCAGTCCCTGGAAGCGGTGCTGGCGGAGCGGGACGTGGCCAACGCCCCCTGCGCCAGCGTGGCCGAGTTCTACCGGGCCGGGCCGGCGGGGGTGCGCACCACCCAGGCCTTCTCCCAGGCCTGCCGCTGGCCCACGTTGGACGTGGACCGGGAAAACGGCTGCATCCGCGACATCGAACACGCCTACAGCCAGGAGGGCGGCCTGGCGGTGCTCTCCGGCAGCCTGGCCCCCAATGGCTCGGTGGTGAAAACCGCCGGAGTGCCCGAGTCCTGCTGGCAGTTCACCGGCCCGGCCCGGGTCTACGACAGCCAGGAGGACGCGGTCAACGGCATCCTCGGCGGCGAAGTCCAGGCGGGGGAAGTGGTGGTGATCCGCTACGAGGGGCCCAAGGGCGGCCCGGGCATGCAGGAGATGCTCTACCCCACCAGTTACCTCAAATCCATGGGGCTGGGACAGGCCTGCGCCCTGATCACCGACGGCCGCTTCTCCGGCGGCACCTCGGGGCTCTCCATCGGCCACGTCTCCCCGGAGGCGGCCAGCGGCGGCCCCATCGCCCTGGTGCAAACCGGCGATATCATTGCCATCGACATCCCCAGCCGGACGCTCACTCTGGAGGTGGACGCCGACATCTTGGCGGCCCGGGCGGAGGGGTGTCGCTACAAGCCCAATCGCGAGCGTCAGGTCTCCCCGGCGCTCAAGGCCTACGCCCATCTGGCCACCAGTGCCGACCAGGGTGCGGTACGCAACCTGGCGTTGCTGGAGGAAGGGTCGTGAGCGGCCAGGCGCTGCTTCAGCAGACCCTGCGCCAGATCCTGCTGGCGCCGGTCTACGACGTGGCGGTGCAGAGCACCCTGGATCCTCTCAAACGCCTCTCTGCCCGGCTTGACCGCCAGGTGTGGCTGAAGCGAGAGGACCAGCAACCGGTGCACTCCTTCAAGCTGCGCGGTGCCTACAACAAGATTCACAGCCTGAGCCCGGCCCAGGCCGAGGCCGGGGTGGTGGCCGCATCGGCGGGCAACCACGCCCAGGGGGTGGCCCTGGCCGCCAGCCGCAAGGGGATCCGTGCGGTGATCGTGATGCCCCAGACCACCCCGGAGATTAAGGTCGAGGCGGTGCGCGGCCACGGCGGTGAGGTGGTGCTCCACGGAGACAACTTCGACGCCGCCTACCAGCACGCCCGTCAATTGAGCGAGACCCAGGGGCTGACCATGGTGGCCCCCTACGACGACGCTGCGGTGATCGCCGGCCAGGGCACCGTCGGCCAGGAGCTGCTGCAGCAGCGGCGGGACCTGGATGCGGTGTTCGTGCCCGTGGGGGGCGGCGGCCTGATCGCCGGTGTGGCGGCCTACCTCAAGGCCCTGGCGCCTCACATCAAGGTGTACGGGGTGGAGCCGGACGACGCCGCCTGCCTCAAGGCGGCCCTGGCGGCGGGCACGCCGGTCACCCTGCCACGGGTGGGGCTCTTTGCCGACGGTGTGGCGGTCAAGCGGATCGGGGACGCCCCCTTCGAGCTGGCCCGGCACTGCGTCGACGGGGTGATCACCGTCAGCAGTGACGAGATCTGCGCCGCGGTGCAGGACATCTACGAGGACCGGCGGGCCATCGCCGAGCCGGCGGGGGCCCTGGCCCTGGCAGGACTGAAGCGCTACTGCGCCGATGGCGGTGACGGGCAGCAGCTGGCGGCGATCCTCTCCGGCGCCAACGTCAACTTCCACAGCCTGCGCTACGTCTCCGAGCGGTGCGAGCTGGGGGAGGGCAAGGAGGCGGTGCTGGCGGTGACCATCCCCGAGCGCCAGGGGGCTTTCCTGCGCTTCTGCCGTTTGCTGGGCCGGCGTCTGATCACCGAGTTCAACTACCGGCTGTCGGGCCGGGAGCAGGCCAACGTCTTCGTGGGGATCCGCCTCAAGCATCAGGAGGAGCTGGCCCAGATCAGCGCCGCCCTCAGCGCCGAGGGGTACCCCCACCAGGATCTCTCCGACGACGAGACCGCCAAGCTGCACGTGCGCTACATGGTGGGGGGGATCCCGCCGGAGGCACTGAACGAACGGCTGTTCCACGTCCGCTTCCCCGAAGCCCCGGGGGCGCTGGAGCGGTTCCTGGCAGATCTGGGCAGTCGCTGGAACATCTCGCTGTTCCACTACCGCAACCACGGCGCCGCCGCCGGTCGGGTGCTGCTGGGGATGGAGGTGCCCGACGGCGACTACCCGGATCTCTGGGCGCAGCTGTGCGCCCTGGACATGGACTGCGAGGAGGTCACCGACAGTCCGGCCTACCACTTCTTCCTTCGGGGCTAGCGCAACCCTGGAATCGTTAAGAGGCTTCGGCCTCTTTTTTTCTGTCCCCAACTCTTTTGGTAACAAAGGTTTGCTGCAGGGCCTTTTTTTGATGGCGTCGTTAGTTCCGGTAACGAAAAGGCGAGAAAATGCTCCGCTGATGTAATCAAAAGGTTCCGCAGTTCAGGTTGTTGTCAGCATCGCTGTGGTTTGATTTATACCCCGAGATTTTCTGCTTATAACTGCGGATTTTCCGAGTCATGGGCAGCGCTTCAGTGGTAATACCGACTTTTTGTCTCTTTTCGAGTTTGGAAGGACTTCCGAGGATGTTTAAACGCAGTGCGTTGGTAGTGGGAGGGCTGATTGCCCTCCTTTTGGTGCTGGGCGGCATCAAGTACAAGCAGGTTCAAGCCGGAATGGCGCAGCTGGCCAGCTTTGCCCCGCCCCCGGCCACCGTGGCCGTGGTGGACGCCGTCACCGAGCGCTGGCAGCCGGAGATCGCCGCCGTGGGCACTCTGACCGCCAAGGCCGGGATCGAGCTGTCCCCGGAAGTGGGGGGCCTGGTGCAGGGCCTCTACTTCCGCAGTGGCCACCAGGTAAACAAAGGGGATCTGCTGCTGCAGCTGGATGACGCCGTGGAGCAGGCCAACCTGGAAAGCTTCCGCGCCCAGGCGGAGCTGGCCAAGGTGAAGCACGACCGCAACCAGTCGATGTTCGAGCGGCGCAACATCTCCGAGACCGAGTTCGACGAGTCCAGCGCCAACCTCAAGGTGGCCCTGGCTTCCGTGGCCCAGACCGAGGCCACCATCGCGAAAAAAGCGGTGCGCGCGCCCTTCAGTGGCGTACTGGGGATCCGTCAGGTGGACCTGGGCCAGTACGTCAAGGCCGGCGACACCCTGGTGAGCCTGCAGGACGTCTCCAGTCTCTACACCGACTTCTCCGTCCCCGAGCACAACCTGCCGGATCTCTACGTCGGCCAGACGGTGCTGTTCAACACCAGCGCCTACCCCGGGGTGGATTTCGAAGGCAAGGTGCTGGCCTTGGATGCCAAGGTGGACGAGAACACCCGCAACATCGCCATCCGCGCCGAGGTGCCGAACGCCGAGGGCAAGCTGACCCCCGGCATGTACGCCGACATCCGTCTGCTTAAGCGCGATGCCATCGAGCCGGTGACCGTGCCCTCCACTGCCGTGACCTACAGCCCCTTCGGCGACGCCGTGTTCGTGGTCAAGGCCGACGAACAGGGCCAACTGCGGGCCTACCGCCAGTACATCAAGATCAGCGAGCGCCGGGGCGACACCGTGGCGATCGCCTCTGGCCTCGAGGCCGGCGAGCAGGTGGTCAGTGCCGGCACCCAGAAGCTGGCCAACGAAGCGCCGGTTCAACTGACCCAGCCCTAACCCGAGGCTTCTGAATGTTTACTGACATTTTCATACGTCGTCCCGTGCTGGCGGTGGTGCTGAACGTGCTGCTGCTGGTGTTCGGGGTGCGGGCGCTGATGGAACTCCAGGTGCGGGAATACCCGGACATGGAGATCGGTCAGATCAACGTCACCACCACCTACCCCGGCGCCAACGCCGAGCTGGTGCAGGGCTTTGTCACCACCCCCATCCAGGAGGCGATCGCCTCCACCGAGGGGATCGACTACATCAAGGCCACCTCCCGGGCCAGCTTCAGCCAGCTGGAGGTCTACCTTCAGCTTGGTTACGACGCCAACACCGCCATGGCGGAGATGCTGACCAAGCTCAACGAGGTCAAGGGCCGGCTGCCCACCGACATCGATGAGCCCATCATCGCCAAGGCCACCGCCGGCGGCGGTTCCATCATGTACCTGGCCTACACCAGCGAACAGATGAGCGGCGTCCAGCTGACCGACTACCTGCGCCGGGTGGTGCAGCCCAAGCTGACCGAAGCGGAGGGCGTGGCCGAGGCGGAGATCATCGGTGAGCAGCAGTTCGCCATGCGGATCTGGCTGGACCCGGTGCGGATGCGCGCCAACAGCGTCTCCCCGGACGACATCAACCGGGCCCTGGCCAGCAACAACTTCCAGTCCGCCGCCGGTGAGATCCGCGACAGCCTGACGGTGACCCCGGTGCGGGCCTCCACCTCGCTGCAGGACGTGGACGCCTTCCGCAACATCACCGTCAAGACCGACGGTCAGAAGGTGGTGAAGCTGCAGGACGTGGCCCGGGTGGAGCTGGCCTCCAAGTCGGACAAGGTGATCGTGGTTTACACCGGCAAGCCGGCGGTGTACATCGGCATCAACACCACCCCGGACGCCAACCCCCTGGACGTGGCCAAGGAGGTACGCCAGATCCTGCCTGAGATCGAGCGGGACCTGCCGCCGGGACTGGAGCAGCACCTCTCCCACGACTCCACCGAGTACATCGAGGAGTCGATCAACGAGGTGGTGATGACCCTGTTCGAGGCCGTGGTGATCGTGATCCTGGTGGTGTTCCTCTTCCTCGGTTCCCTGCGCTCGGTGGTGATCCCCATCGTCACCGTGCCCCTGTCCCTGATCGGCGTCTGCCTCTTTATGATGGGCATGGGATTCTCCTTGAACCTGCTGACCCTGCTGGCGATGGTGATGGCCATCTCACTGGTGGTGGATGACGCCATCGTGGTGGTGGAGAACGTCCACCGTCACCTGGAGGAGGGGCTGTCGCCGGTGCGTGCCGCGGTGTTCGGCGCCCGGGAGATCGCCATGCCGGTGATCGCCATGACCATCACCCTGGCGGCGGTGTACGCGCCCATCGGCTTTATGGGGGGCCTGACCGGTTCGCTGTTCTCCGAGTTCGCCTTCACCCTGGCCGGGGCTGTGCTGATCTCCGGCTTTATCGCCCTGACCCTGTCGCCGGTGATGTGCGCCAAGCTGCTGAACAAGCAGGCGTTGGAAGGTCGCTTCGTGCACTGGCTGGATCACAACTTCGGCCGGCTGAAGGACGGCTACCAGCGGGCGCTGGTGCACATCGTGCGCGACTACAAGGGCCCGATCCTCAGCGCCGCAATGCTGTTGCTGCTGGCCATCGGCGGGATGTTCATGATGACCCAGTCCGAGCTGGCGCCCACCGAGGACCGGGGTTTCATCTTCAACCTGGCCACCGGCCCGGACAACGCCAACGTCAACCACAGCTTCGAGTACGCCAAGCAGTTCCAGGCGATGGCGGAAAGCCTGCCGGAGTACGAGCAGACCTTCATGTTTGCCGGCTACCCGACGGAAAACCAGTTCATGTCCGGGATGGTGCTCAAGCCCTGGAGCGAGCGGGAGCGCACCCAGATGGAGGTGCAGCCCCAGCTGCAGGCGATGGTCAAATCCATTCCCGGCATGGACGTGTTCGCGGTCAACCCGCCGGCGCTGCCCGGTACCGCCATGGGCCTGCCGGTGCAGTTCGTGATCACCTCCACCATGGACCACCACCTGCTCTACGAGGTGGCGGAGCAGCTGAAGCAGGAAGCGGAGCAGTCCGGCCTCTTTATGGTGGTGAACAACACCCTGAAGCTGAACAAGCCCCAGGTGCACGTCCAGATTGACCGTCAGAAGGCGGGCCAGTTGGGGATCTCCATGCAGGCCATCGGCTCGGCGCTGGCGGCCCACCTGGGGGACTTCCGCACCAACTACTTCGACATGCAGGGGCGCAGCTACGAGGTGATCCCCCAGGCTGACGCCGGTTTCCGGATGAATCCTGAGTCCATCGCCGATCTCTACGTCCAGGCGGACTCCGGCCAGCAGGTGCCGCTGTCCACCGTGGTGAAGGTGACCGAGGAGGTGATCCCCAACGCCCTGACCCAGTTCCAGCAGCTGAACTCCGCCACCATCGAGGCGATGCCGATGCCTGGTGCCGCCACCATCGGTGACGCCCACCAGTTCCTGGCCAGCAAGCTGCGGGAGATCGCCCCCACCGGTTACGCCTACGACTTCGGCGGCGAGAGTCGCCAGTACGAGCAGGAGGGCTCGGCCCTCTACGTCACCTTCGCCCTGGCGCTGGTGGTGATCTTCCTGGTGCTGGCGGCCCAGTTCGAGAGCTGGCGAGACCCCGTGGTGGTGCTGGTGACGGTGCCGCTGTCGATCTTCGGGGCGATGATCCCGCTGTTTTTGGGGGTGGCCACCCTCAACATCTACACCCAGGTGGGACTCATCACCCTGGTGGGGCTGATCTCCAAGCACGGCATCCTGATCGTGGAGTTCGCCAACCAGCTTCAGCGCACCGGCAAGGACAGGGCCGAGGCGGTGATCGAGGCGGCGGCGTTGCGTCTGCGCCCCATCCTGATGACCACCGCCGCCATGGTGCTGGGGGTGATGCCCCTGGTGCTGGCGGACGGGGCCGGGGCGGTCTCCCGCTTCAACATCGGCCTGGTGATCACCGTGGGGCTCTCCGTCGGCACCCTGTTCACCCTTTTCGTGGTGCCGGTGATGTACAGCCTGTTCGCCAAACGCATCGACAACGTGGCGGAGGCCGAGCTACTGGAAGCCACCAGCGCGGCCTGAAGGCCATGACCGAAAAAACCGGCGCCTGGCGCCGGTTTTTTTGTGCTCAGTCTGCCGGAACGGCCGCGATTTCTATGGTAACGTGGAGCGTCTGACACCGAACGTCGCGTTAATGAGCAGGAATCGCAACCGATGACAATCCAACCCTTTAACCCGCCGCGCCGGACCCTGATGGGCCCGGGTCCCTCCGATGTCCACCCTCAGGTGCTGCAAGCCCTGGGCAAGCCCACCGTGGGCCACCTGGACCCGACCTTCATCGCCATGATGGATGAGGTCAAGGCGCTGTTGCAGTACGCCTTCCAGACCGAGAACGCCTTCACCATCGCCGTCTCGGCCCCCGGCAGCGCCGGCATGGAGACCTGCTTCGTCAACCTGATGGAGCCCGGCGACAAGGTGATCGTCTGCCGTAACGGGGTGTTCGGTGAGCGGATGCGTCAGAACGTCGAGCGCCTGGGCGGCGAAGCCGTGGTGGTGGATGATACCTGGGGCACCCCGGTCTCCGTCGACAAGGTGGCGGACGCCCTGACCCAGCACCCGGACGCCAAGTTCCTGGCCTTTGTTCACGCCGAAACCTCCACCGGCGCCCTGTCTGACGCCCAGGCGCTGTGCGCCCTGGCCCGTCAGCACGACGCATTGACCATCGTCGACGCCGTCACCTCCCTGGGCGGGGTGGAGCTTAAGGTGGACGAGTGGGGGATCGACGCCATCTACTCCGGCAGCCAGAAGTGCCTCTCCTGCGTGCCCGGCCTGTCGCCGGTCTCCTTCTCTCCCCGGGCGGTGGAGCAGCTCAAGGCCCGCCAGGCGCCGATCTCCAGCTGGTTCCTCGACCAGTCCCTGGTGATGGGCTACTGGTCCGGCGAGGGCAAGCGCAGCTATCACCACACCGCGCCGGTCAACAGCCTCTACGCCCTGCACGAGTCCCTGCGCCTGCTCCAGGAGGAGGGGCTGGAGAACGCCTGGGCCCGCCACCGGGCGATGCACGACAAGCTCAAGGCGGGTCTGGAAACCATGGGGCTGCGCTTCGTGGTGGATGAAGCCCACCGCCTGCCCCAGTTGAACGCCGTCTACATTCCCGAGGGCGTGGACGACGCGGCGGTGCGCAGCGCCCTGCTGGAGCGCTTCAACCTGGAGATCGGGGCGGGTCTGGGCGATCTGGCCGGCAAGGCCTGGCGCATCGGCCTGATGGGCTATGCCGCCCGTGAAGAGAACGTCACCCTCTGCCTGGCGGCCCTGGCCCAGGTGATGGCGGAGGCGCGTCAGTAAGCGCCGCAATCTGTCATAAAAAAACGGCACCCCAGGGTGCCGTTTTTTGTGCCCGAGTCGGGCTCAGCTGATGTAGCTCTGGCCGGCGTACACCACGAAGTGACGCAGTGACAGCACCCCGAGGATGGTGCAGCAGGAGACCGCAATCAGGAAGCCACGACTGTGCTTGAGCTTGGCCGGGGTAAAGACACTGGCCAGTACCGGCACTGCCAGACCCAGGCCCACCACGCCAACCCAGAATACGCTGGCCCAGGTGCCGGTGGTGATGGCGGCGGTGGCGGCCTGGGCTGCCGGACCGGAGAAGTTCAGGCCGACAAACAGCAGCACCAGGCAGAGCGCTTCGTTAAAGGCCACCGGGTACTCGATGCGGTGCACCTGCTCGATGCAGTCGGAGGCCTTCTTGTTGAAGAACAGGGTGGCCACCAGGATGTTGCCGGCGGAGCCCACGCTCAGGGCCGAGGCCAGGAACAGGGCCGGCAGCACTGCGGTGTTGAGGATCGGGTAGCTGATCATCGCCGACAGCAGGAAGCCGGTGTACACCCCCACCGCCAGGGCCAGGGCGAAGATCACCTTGAGCAGAGTGCCCTCCAGGGTGCGGGCCACCTTCAGCAGCCCGGCTAGCGCCGGCATCCTGGCCACCAGCGGGCGCTCAAACACCAGGGCGGCGTAGAGGAATACCAGCGGGATGTAGACCAGCAGGGCTATCACCCCCCAGGCCATCACCGAGGTGAGGTTGTAGTTGATGAGGATCAGGTAGAACTGAAACGGCTTGGTCAGGTCCAGCACCAGCAGCCCCATCCCGGCACAGATCGCCAGCGGACCGATCAGCGCCGAGGCCTTGATCACCGGCAGACCTTCCACCGGCAAGCCGCGCTTCTCCTTGTACCAACGCAGGCCGATGGCCACCAGCAGACTGCCGGCGGAGAGGCCCGCCATAAACAGGTATACAGCGATGATCCAGTTCCAAACGACGGGATCGTATTGCGCCATGTCGCCCCAGATGTTGTTCATGCGGAGATCCCTCCTTTACGGCCTGGAATGCGGTAGACCCGGGGCTGAGTGCCCAGGTGGGCCTTGTTCTGGAAATTGATGGTGGTGTCCAGCAGCTCGCGTACCGGGCTGTTGGGATCGTTGGCGTCGCCAAAGGTCAGGGCCTGGGTCGGGCAGACGCTGACGCAGGCGGGTTGTTCGCCACGGGCCAGACGGGTGTCCTTACAGAAGTTGCACTTGTCCGGCACCCGGGTTTCCGGGTTGATAAAGCGCACCTTGTAGGGGCAGGCGGCGACGCAGTAGAGGCAGCCCACGCACTTGTCCTCTTTGATGGAGACGATGCCGTCCTCGCCCACGTAGGCTGCGCCGGTCGGGCAGACATGCACACAGGGGGCGTTTTCACACTGCTCGCAGGAGACCCGGTTGTACTTAAAGTGCAGGTGCGGGAAGTTGCCGTGGGGCCCCTCGATGCGCACCTGGATGCGGGTAACCCCTTCCGGCACCTGGTTTTCGCTGCGGCAGGCCACGTTGCAGGCCTGACAGCCGATGCACTTGTTCTCGTCGTGCACCATTACGTAACGCTTGTTCATAGCCATCTCCGATTAACGCTTGCTGATCTTGACGCCGGTGGTGTGCAGGTTCATGCCGGTCACCGGTGAGGTGACGTGGGGCAGCAGGTTGCCGCAGTGCACGCCGCGTCCGGTGGCCCGGGCCAGCTCCTTGTTCTTGGAGCCGAAACCCATGTAGGCAAACACGGTGTCCGGGCGGATCCCCGGGGTCAGCAGGGCGTGGCCCTCTTCGCTGCCAGTGTCGTTGTGCAGGCGGATGGGGTCGCCGTTTTCGATGCCCAACTGGGAAGCAGTCAGCGGGTGGATCCACACCGCGTTGTCGGACATCAGGTTGGCCAGCATCGGGATGTTGTGGGTGGCGCCATTGGTGTGGATGGCCACCTTGCCCTGGATAAAGAACAGCTCGTCGGCTTGCTTCATCCGCACCTCCCGGTAGCGGATCACGCCGCGGCCCGGGGCCATCGCTTCCACCTTGGCGGAGCTCAGCTCAATCTTGCCGCTGGGGGTCTTGAAGCTCAGGGCGCTGGCGTAGGTGCCGTCGGCGTCCGGGGTGCGGGCGTCCGGGTAGCGGTCGGCAAAGGTGCGGACCATCTGGGCCTCCCGCAGCATCAGTGGCACGCCGTAGCTGACAAAGCCCTCGGACTTGATGGTCTGCAGCCATTGGGCGTCGCCCTTCACCTGGGTCATCTGCAGCGCGTTCATGCTGTCCCAGGGGAAGAACTGGCCCAGACCCAGGGCATCGCCCAGCTCTTTCCAGATCTGCCAGGAGGGCTTGGCGTCCCCGAGCACGTCCACCACCTGCTGACGCACGTAATAGGCGGGGCTCTTGCCGGACTTGTCGCTGATCTCCTCGTCCCGCTCCAGGTAGGTGCACTCCGGCAGGATCACGTCGGCGTAGGCGGCGGTTTCGCTGATGTAGACGTCGCAGGCCACCACGAAGTCGAGTTTGTTGAGGGCCTCCACGACACGCTGGCGGTCGGTCATGGTCTGCATCGGGTTGGAGCGGCTGATCACCCAGCCTTTGAGGGAGTAGGGCACGCCCTGCAGGGTGGCGTCCAGCACGCTCTGGTAGATGCCACCGGAGGACCAGCACATGGCGAACTGCTCATCCACTTGGTCGATGCGCTTGGCGGTCGCTTTGGGCATCCCCTCCACGCCGGGTTTGCCCAGCGACGGTGTGACCTCGGCCCCGGCCAGCTTGTTGTAGGTGCCGGCCTTCTTGCCGAAATAGAGGCCGCCTTTGCGCTCGATGTTGCCGATCAGGATGTTGGCGGCATAGAGGGCGCGGCGCAGCTCGAACTCTTCGGTGGTGAAGCTGGCGCGGTGGCCGAAATCCACCACGGCGTGGGGGGCCGCGGCGGCGTATTCGTGGGCGATGCGGCGGATGTCGGCGGCGGGCACGTCGCTGATCCGCTCGGCCCATTCCGGGGTGTAGGCTTTCACCTCGGCGGCAAAGGCGTCGAACCCTTCCACGTACCGGGCGACGAACGCCTTGTCGTACAGGTTGTCTTCGATCAGCACATGACAGAGCGCCAGGGCCACGGTGACGTCGGTGCCGGGTTTGATGGCGTACCACTCGTCCGCCTTGTCGGCGACGATGGAGAAGCGCGGCTCAAACACCACCAGCTTGGCGCCCCGGTCCATCTGGGCTTTCATCATGCCGCGGGTCTCGGACATGTTGATCCCTTCGTACAGGTTGTGGCCGAAGTTGATGATGTACTTGGAGTTGCCCAGGTCACGCTTGATCTTGCCACCGAACATCGCCTTGGCGGCGATCACGTAGCCACCCGGGCAGGTGGTGGCGTGGGTAAAGGTGTTGGGGCTGCCAAAGGCCTTGGCCAGGTGGAACAGGTGGCCGGAGAGGGAGCCGGACTTGGAGGAGAAGGCCACCGCTTCCGGGCCATGCTCCGCCTTGATGCGGTTGAGGTTATCGCTGATCAGCTGATAGGCCTCACTCCATTCGATCTCCTGCCACTTACCTTCGCCCCGCTCACCGGTGCGCTTGAGGGGTTTGACGATGCGCTGCTTGTCGTACAGCAGGCTGTGACCGGCGCCGCCACGGGCACAGACCGCACCGCCAAAGGATTTGGCTTTGGGGTTGCCCAGAATAGACACCGCCTTGTCGCCCACCACCCGGGCCGAGATGGGGCAACGGGTGGAGCACATCTCACAGATGCTGGCGATCTCCTCGCCCTTGGCATTCAGTGCGCCGGGCTCCATCGCGCCGACGCTGCCCGGCAGGAGCGTGGCCAGGGCGCAGCCGGCGGTGCTGGCGCCGGCCCCTTTGATGAACGTTCGACGATCGAGTTTCATCCTCTTTCCCCTTGTTCAGCCCGGTTCCGTACCGGGCGCTGACGATTGCAAAGGTGGCGGTGCCACCGGACTCGTCCCTAGAGATACCCAAGGGGGGTGGTGAGCGGACATTGTGGTTAACCACATATCGCCGGGGCGATGTAGTGGTTTTGTGAACTGGATCGAAACAAAAAGGGCCCCTACCGGGGCCCGTTGAGGCTGTCAATTGTGGTGAACCACAGGGGGGAGTTTCACGGATTCAGCGGCGCTGATGGGGCAGGGTCAGGGTGGCCTGACAGCCGCCCTGGGGGCCGTTGTCGATCTGGAAAGTGCCCTCGTGGGCGGTGGCAATGTCGGCGCAGATCGCCAGCCCCAGCCCCAGCCCATCGGGCTTGGTGGTGGTGAAGGTGGCCATCAGCTGCTCCACCGGCAGACTGAGTCCCGGGCCATTGTCGGTGACCGTGAGGGTGACCTGATCGGGCTCGAAGTGCAGGGTGATCCAGACCATAGGGTCGGCCTGGGGTGGGTGCGCTTTCAGGGCGTCCAGGCTGTTTTTCAGCAGGTTCACCATCACCTGCTGCATCCCCACCGCGTCGGCTTCCACCACGTAGGGCTCCCCGGTCACCCGGGAGCGCAGGGCGATGTGGTGGCGTTCGCTCTCCGGCCGCAGCAGGGCCAGGCTCTCATCCACCAAGGTCAGCAGGTTGGTTTTGCCGAACACCGCCTCCCGCCGTTTCAGCAGGCCGCGGATGCGGTGCACTATGGCCCCGGCCCGGGAGGATTGCTGGTGGATCTTGTCCAGCAGCGCCAGCAGTTCGGTGTCCGGCTGGGTCTGGCTTCGCAGCCGGATCATGCCCCCTTCGCTGTAGTTGGTGATGGCCGCGATGGGCTGATTCACCTCATGGGCCAGGCCGGCGCCGATCTCGCCGATGATGGCGGCGCTCTGCAGCCGCTCCATCTGCAGCGCTTTTTGCTTCAGGGCCCGCTCGGTTTTCACCAGGGTGTCGCTCTTCTGGCGGAATTTGTACTCCAGCCAGAAGTGGTAAAAGGTGGCCGCCAGGAAGATCACCAGGGCCAGCAGGCCCCAGTGGCGGTTCTCTTTCAGCCAGTTCTGGAAGTGCTGCCAGTAGGTGACCCGCTCGGGCTTGCCCTGCAGCTCGCTGAACAGCTGGATCACCTTGAGCTGACTGATGGGGGAGGTCCAACCCCAGAACTGCCCGGCAATGGCGGCCGGGTGGTCCGGTGGAATGTCCAGCAGTGCCTGGGTGATCACCTTGGTGGTGCGGGTGTCCACGGTTTCGCTGGCGGCAAAGGACCAATTGGGGTAGAGCGCGGTGCTCACTTCGCAATCGTAGCCCGGGGGGTGGCTGGGGTTCAGCACCCTGAAATCCTCCGGATTGACCAGCCCCCGCTTCACCATCTCCTCCAGGGTGCAAAAGGGGGTGATGGCCGCGTCCACCTGGCGGTCTCGCACCTGGTACACCAAAGGATCCAGCGGGAATCCCAGGAAATTGACCTGCTGAAAGTAACTGTCCGGCTGCATCCCCAGTTTGCGCATCAGCCCCACCGTCGCCTGGTAACCGCCCAGGGCATGGGGGCCGGAGGCCGCCACCGTGCGATTTTTCAGGTCATACAGGGTGCGATAGGGGCTGTCGGCGCGCACCAGGATGGCGGAGCCGATGGCGTAGGTGGTGCCCTGGTGCTGGCGAGAGCGCATGGTGGCCAGCCAGGAGAGCGGGTACTGATTGGAGAGGTAGAGGTACTGGCCCGGGTTGGTGACGATAAACTGGATCTTGCCCTCTTCCAGGGCCTGGTTGAGCTGCTCGAAGGTGCCGGGGTAGATGGAAAACTCGGTGCCGGGCAGGTGGGCTTCCAGGTAGCGGGCCAGCGGCTGCCAGCGCTCCTGGGCCGCCTGGTAGCCCCAGTTGGCCAGCACGCCAACGGTCAGCTCGGCGCCGAAGGCCGGATGGATCATCAGGCTCAGCAACAGGGGCAGCAGATATTTGGGCATGGCGAACACCGGGTATCCTCAGGGACGGGCGTCGCCAGCTTATCCGCTCCTCTGTTGCGCGGATGTGAACTGCTTCACTGTTACAGCAGGGCGAGTCGCACCGGGGGACAAAATGCGATACCTATCGAGGGAGACATTGTGAGGGCCCAACCATGACCAGCTCCCCGGCCATCTACCTGGTGGACGACGACAGCGCCATTCTCGACTCTCTCAGCTTCCTGATGGAGAGCTACGGGTTTCCCCTGACCCCCTATGCCGAGGGTGAGCGGTTCCTGGAGGAGGTGGACCTGAGTCTGCCCGGGTGCGTCATTCTCGACAGCCGCATGCCGGGCCTCAGCGGCCAGGATCTGCAGCGTCATCTGGTGGCGGCCCGCAGCCCCTTGGCGGTGATCTTCCTGACCGGGCACGGCGACGTCCCCATGGCGGTGGAGGCCTTCAAGGCCGGTGCCTTCGACTTCTTCCAGAAGCCGGTCAAGGGGCAGGAGCTGGCGGCGGCCCTGCGTGAGGGGCTGGCCCAAAGCCAGGCCCGATTCGAAACCGGTCAACAACAGGCCAAGCTGGCCACCCTCAGCGTCCGGGAGCGGGCGGTGTTTGACCGGGTGATCCAGGGCCACACCAACAAGCAGATGGCGGACAGCCTCTGCGTGGCGGTGCGCACCATCGAAGTGCACCGCGCCAACATGATGAAAAAGCTGGGGGTGGACTCGCTGGCGGCGCTGATGCAGCTGGCATCCCAGCGCCCCTGACCCCGTTAAGGGACGGCAACCGGCCTTTGGGCCGGTTTTTTTGTGCCCAAACCCCTGCTCCCGGGCTGGTCTATCTTGATAGAACCCTGGCCAGAGAATCGAGGACGCATGGAGCGCAACTATCACGTCAGCAGCCTGGTGGTGCACTGCCGACCGCAGCAGGTCGACGCCGTGGCCCAGGCCATTGCCGCACACCCCGGGGCGGAAGTCCCCACCCGTCAGGACGCCAAGCTGGTGGTGGTGCTGGAAGCCACCGACGGCCAGGCGGTCCTGGATTTGGTGGACGCCATCCGGGCATTGGAGGGGGTGCTGAGCACCGCCCTGGTGTATCAGCAGGTCGAACCCATGACGGAGGAGCAGTGGATATGAGCCTGTCACGTCGCAGCTTTTTGAAAGCCAAGGCCGCCCTGGCGGCCGCTTCGGTGGCCGGTGCCACCCTGCCCGCCCGGCTGGTGGAAGCCGCCGAAGCCGGCGAGGATCTCAACTGGCAGAAAGCCCCCTGCCGCTTCTGCGGTACCGGCTGCTCGGTGCTGGTGGGCACCGACAAGGGCAAGGTGGTGGCCACCCAGGGCGACCCCAAGAGCCCGGTCAACATGGGGATGAACTGCGTTAAGGGCTACTACCTGGCCAAGATCATGTACGGCGAAGGTCGCCTGACCCAGCCTCTGTTGCGGATGAAGGACGGCAAGGTCGACAAGGGGGGCGAGTTGACCCCGGTCAGCTGGGACCAGGCCTTCGACGTCATGGCGGACAAGTGGAAAGCCAGCCTGAAGGCCAAAGGGCCCACCTCGGTGGGGATGTTCGGCTCCGGCCAGTGGACCATCTGGGAGGGCTACGCCGCTGCCAAGCTGATGAAAGCGGGCTTTCGCTCCAACAACCTCGAGCCCAACGCCCGCCACTGCATGGCCTCGGCGGTGGTGGGCTTCCTGCGGGCCTTCGGCATCGATGAGCCCATGGGCTGTTACGACGACTTCGAACACGCCGATACCTTCGTCCTTTGGGGCTCCAACGCCGCCGAGATGCACCCCATCCTCTGGGCACGACTGACCGAGCGGCGCCTCTCCCACGACGCCTGCCGGGTGCACGTGCTCTCCACCTACGAAAACCGCTGTTTCGATCTGGCGGACAACGCCATGGTGATGCAGCCCCAGTCGGATCTGGTGATCCTCAACTACATCGCCAACCACATCATCCAAAGCGGCGCGGTGAACAAGGCCTTCGTCGACAAGCACGTGAAGTTTGCCGAGGCGACGCCGGACATCGGTTACGGCCTGCGCCCGGAAGATCCCCGGGAGAAGAAGGCCAAGAACGCCGGCTCGGGGGCGATGAAGGACATCAGCTTCGACGAGTACAAGCGCTACCTGTCGGAGTACACCCTGGAGAAGGCCTCGCAGATGTCCGGGGTGCCCCAGGAGAACCTCAAGGCCCTGGCGGAGGCCTACGCCGATCCCAAGGCCCGGGTGATGAGCCTGTGGTGCATGGGCTTCAACCAGCACGTGCGCGGGGTCTGGGCCAACAACTCGGTCTACAACCTGCACCTGCTCACCGGCAAGATCTCCGAGCCGGGCAACAGCCCCTTCTCCCTCACCGGCCAGCCCGCCGCCTGCGGCACCGCCCGGGAAGTGGGCACCTTCAGCCACCGCCTGCCGGCGGACATGGTGGTGATGAACGACAAACACCGGGCCCTGGCGGAGGAGAAGTGGCAGCTGCCCAAGGGCACCATCCCCGCCAAGCCGGGGTTCCACGCCGTGGATCACTGTCGCAAGCTCAAGGACGGGGTGATCAACTGCTACTGGATCCAGGTCAACAACAACCTGCAGGCTGGCCCCAACACCAACGAGGAGGTGCTGCCGGGCTACCTTAACCCGGAGAACTTCATCGTCGTCTCCGATCCCTACATGACGGTGACCGCCTCGGTGGCGGACCTGGTGCTGCCCACCGCCATGTGGGTGGAGAAGGAGGGGGGCTTCGGTAACGCCGAGCGGCGCACCCACCTGTGGCACCAGATGGTCAAGGCCCCGGGCCAGGCCCGCTCCGATCTCTGGCAGCTGATGGAGTTTGCCAAACGCTTCAAGGTCAGCGAGGTGTGGCCGGACGAACTGCTGGCCCAGAAGCCCGAGTACAAGGACAAGACCCTGTACGACGTGCTCTTTGCCAACGGGGTGGCCAACCGCTTCCCCCGCTCCGACTGCAAATCGCCCCTCAACGACGAGTCCGACGCCTTCGGCTTTTACGTGCAGAAGGGGCTGTTCGAGGAGTACGCCGCCTTTGGCCGGGGCAAGGCCCACGATCTGGACGACTTCGACGCCTACCACGAGAACCGGGGCAAACGCTGGCCGGTGGTGGACGGCAAGGAGACCCCTTGGCGCTTCAAGGTGGGGCGGGATCCCTACGCCAAGGGGGAGGGGTTCGACTTCTACGGCAAACCGGACGGCAAGGCGGTGGTGATCGCCAACCCCTACGAGCCGCCGGCGGAGAGCCCGGACAAGGAGTACGACCTCTGGTTCAGCACCGGGCGGGTGCTGGAGCACTGGCACACCGGCACCATGACCGGCCGGGTACCGGAGCTGCACAACGCTTATCCCAACGCCAAGCTCTACATGCACCCGGAGGACGCCAAGGCCCGCGGCCTGGCCCGGGGCGACGAGGTGGTGGTGACCAGTCGTCGCGGCAGTGTGCGCACCCGGGTGGAGACCCAGGGTCGCAACAAGCCGCCCCAGGGGATGACCTTTATGCCCTTCTTCGACGCCAGTCAGCTGGTCAATAAGCTGCTGCTGGACGCCACGGATCCCATCTCCAAAGAGACCGACTTCAAGAAGTGCGCGGTCAAGGTGGCCAAGGCCTGAGGAGCCCGTTATGACCCATTGGAAACCCCTGTTACTGGTGGCGCTGGGCCTGTCGGGCCTGGCGCTGGCGGCGGAGCTGCCCCAGTCCTTGCGCGGCGCCACGCCGGTGTCCGACGCCGCCCCGGCACCGGCCATGGCCGATTACCCGGCCAAGGGCACGTCGCTGCCGCGCTCCCTGGTGCACCAGCCGCCGCTCATCCCCCACAAGGCAAGCTACCCCATCACCGGTCAGCGTAACGGCTGCACCGGCTGCCACGATCCCAAGCGGGCCGCCAAGATGAAGGCCACCCCCATCCACATCTCCCACTACCGCAGCGACAGCACCCTCAAGGGGGAGTACTACTTCTGCAACCAGTGCCATGTGCCCCAGCAGAACCTGTCCGAGATCAAGGCCGCGCAATAAAGCCGCTGACGGTAAACTCTTTCGGTTGCTAAGATGGGCGCGTTTTTTCGGGGCGGCACGGGCCGCCCCCGTCTTGAGCAGGGAGCCGGAATGATGCGTTGTGTCCGCGGGATGGTGTTGCTGTGTGCGGCACTGCTGTCGTCCTCGGTGTGGGCCACCGAGCTCAAAGTGGCGGTGGCGGCCAACTTCCATCCGGTGTTCGAGCGCATCGCCGAGGGCTTCGAGCGGGAGTCCGGAGTGCGGGTGCGGATCTCCTCCGGCGCCAGCGGCGCCCTCTACACCCAGATCCGCCACGGCGCCCCCTTCGATCTCTTCCTCTCCGCCGACAGTGCCCGCCCGGCCCTGTTGGAGCAGCACGACCTGATCCTGCCCGGCTCTCGCGCCACCTATGCGGTGGGCATACTGGCGTTCTGGTCCCGGGAGGGGGGCGCCGACGAAGCCCGGCTGCGGCTCTGGCATCAGCGCCTGGCCATCGCCAACGCCCGCACCGCCCCCTACGGCGAAGCGGCGGAGCAGGTGCTCGATCACCTGGCCCTTACCGACAGCCTCAAGGGCAAGCTGCTGCGGGGCAACAGCGTGGTGCAGGCGTTCCAGTACGTGGACAGCGGCAACGTCGGCGGCGGCCTGGTGGCCCTCTCGCTGCTCAAGGCCCGGGCGGTGCCCGAGTCCCACTACTGGCCGGTACCGCCTCAGTGGCACCACCCCTTGGACCAGCAGGCGGTGATCCTCAAGCGCACCGCCGAGCCCGAGGCCGCCAAGGCGCTGATGCGCTACCTGCTGGAGCAGCGCCCCCTGCTGACCCAGGCCGGCTACTCCGTCATTGAGGCGCCGATCCGCTTCTGAATCCCCACCTCCATACCGCTCCCATCCTGCCCGACCTGGCGGGAAGATTGTTTTCCCTTCCCGCGCCACTTTTTTGATCCGTGGCGCTTTTTTCGCCAACTACCTCCGACTGGGTATATCCCGGGAAAGGCCGCATTTTCATTATGGGTTTGAACGGTCAGCCAGAGGAGAGTCCCGTGACAGACGAATACCACATCACCAGTTTCGCGGTGCATTGCCAGCCGGGGCAGGTGGACGAGGTCTGCCGGGCCATCGAATCGATGGCGGGCGCCGAGATCCACGCCCGCACCGATGAGGGCAAGCTGGCAGTGACCTTGGAGCGGCGCGATCGCAACGACATGCGTCAGGGCATGGAGGGGATCGCCACCCTGCCCGGCGTACTGTCCGCGGCGCTGACCTACCACCGGGTAGAAACCTTAGATGAGCTGGGGGAAACAACAGGATGAAACTGGATCGTCGCAACTTTATCAAAGCCAACGCGGCGCTGGCGGCGGCCACCGCGGCCGGCGCCAGCCTGCCGGCTGGCCTGGCCAGGGCCGCCGAGGGTCAGGACGACATTCACTGGGACAAGGCGCCCTGCCGCTTCTGCGGCGTGGGCTGCTCCATCATGGTCGGGACCAAGAACAACCGCATCGTCGGCACCAAGGGCAACCCGGACAGCCCGGTCAACAAGGGGATGGCCTGTGTGAAGGGCTACTTCCTCTCCAAGGTGCTCTACGGCCAGGACCGGCTGACCACCCCGCTGCTGCGGATGAAGAACGGCCAGTTCGCCAAAGACGGGGAGTTGACCCCGGTCAGCTGGGATCGCGCCTACGACGAGATGGCCGCCCGCTGGAAGGCCAGCCTCAAGGCCAAGGGCCCCACCTCCGTGGGGATGTTCGGCTCCGGCCAGTGGACCGTGTGGGAGGGCTACGCCGCCGCCAAGCTGATGAAGGCCGGCTTCCGCTCCAACAACATCGATCCCAACGCTCGTCACTGCATGGCTTCCGCGGTGGTGGGCTTCCTGCGCGCCTTCGGCATCGATGAGCCCATGGGCTGCTACGACGACATCGAGCACACCGACGCCTTTGTGCTCTGGGGCTCCAACGCCGCCGAGGCCCATCCGGTGCTGTGGAACCGCATCACCGATCGTCGCCTCTCCCACCCGGGTTGCGAGATCCACGTGCTCTCCACCTACAAGCACCGCTGCTTCGAGCTGGCGGACAACGGCATGGTGTTCGCGCCGCACCGGGACCAGATCCTGCTGAACTTCGTCGCCAACTACATCATCCAGAACGATGCGGTGAACTGGGACTTCGTCAACAAGCACACCAAGTTCGCCATGGCCCAGGCCGACATCGGTTACGGCCTGCGTCCGGATCACCCGCTGGAGAAGGCGGCCAAGAACCCCGGATCCGGCAAGACCGAGGCGATCAGCTTCGAGCAGTACGCCCAGTTCCTGGAGCGCTACACCCTGGAGTACACCGTCGAGCAGACCGGCGTGCCCGCCGAGGCCCTGCTCAAGATGGCCAAGCTGTACGCGGATCCCAAGCGCAAGGTGATGAGCCTGTGGTGCATGGGTGCCAACCAGCACGTGCGCGGCGTCTGGGTGAACAACTCCATCTACAACATCCATCTGCTGACCGGCAAGATCTCCGAGCCGGGCAACAGCCCCTTCTCCCTCACCGGTCAGCCCTCCGCCTGCGGCACCGCCCGGGAAGTGGGCACCTTCGCCCACCGCCTGCCGGCGGACATGGTGGTGATGAAGGAGAAGCACCGCACCGTCACCGAGCAGCGCTGGCAGCTGCCCAAGGGCACCATCCCCGGCAAGCCCGGCTTCCACGCCGTGATGCACAACCGGATGCTCAAAGATGGGGTGATGAACTGCTACTGGACCCAGTGCACCAACAACCTGCAGGCCGGGCCCAACATCAACGAGGAGGCCCTGCCGGGGTTCACCAACCCGGACAACTTCATCACCGTCTCCGACGCCTACATGACGGTGACCGCCTCCATGGCCGATCTGGTGCTGCCCACCGCCATGTGGGTGGAGAAGGAGGGCGCCTACGGTAACGCCGAGCGCCGCGGCCAGTACTGGCACCAGATGGTCACTCCGGTGCCCGGCGCCCGCTCCGATCTGCGCCAGGTGATGGAGTTCGCCCAGCGCTTCACCATGGAGGACGTCTGGACCGAAGAGCTGCTGGCCCAGGCCCCCGAGTACCGCGGCAAGACCCTGTTCGAGGTACTGTTCGCCAACGGTGAGGTGAACAAGTTCCCCACCCGGGAGTGCAAGGGGCGGTTCAACGACGAGAACAAGGCGTTTGGCTTCTACGTGCAGAAGGGCCTGTTCGAGGAGTACGCCGGCTTCACCCGCGGTCACCACCACGATCTGGGCGACTTCGACGCCTACTTCGGTGAGGGCCTGCGCTGGCCGGTGGTGAACGGCAAGGAGACCCTGTGGCGCTTCAAAGAGGGGCTGGATCCCTACGTCGAGAAGGGCACCGGCTTCCAGTTCTACGGCAAGCCCGATGGCAAGGCGGTGATCATCGCCAACACCTACGAGCCGCCGGCGGAGAGCCCGGATGAGGAGCACGATCTCTGGATGTGCACCGGCCGCATCCTGGAGCACTGGCACACCGGATCCATGACCCGTCGGGTGCCGGAGCTGCACGACGCCTTCCCCAACGGTCAGGTGTTTATGAACGCCGAGGACGCCGCGGCCCGCGGGCTGAGCGAAGGGGACGCCGTGGTGGTCTCCAACCGCCGGGGCGAGGTGCGCAGTCGGGTGACCACCGACAGCCGTTACGAGATGCCGCGCGGGGTGATCTTCATGGCCTTCTTCGACTCCAGCCAGCTGATCAACAAGCTGATCCTGGACGCCACGGATCCCATCTCCAAGGAGACGGATTTCAAGAAGTGTCCGGTGAAAGTGACCAAGGCCTGAGGAGGAAAGGAAGATGAAAAAGACACTGTCCCTGATGGCCCTGATGCTGGCCCTGAGCGGTTGCCAATCCGGCGGCAGCGAGCCGGTGAACGGGCCCCAGTCCCTGCGTGGCGAGGTGCCGGTGGCGGCCACCGCGCCGGTCGCCGCCGTGGCCCAGTACCCGAGCAAGGGCACGTCGGTGGCGGTCACCTCGGTGGGCCAGCCCCCGGTGATCCCCCACTCGGCGGACTACCCCATCAACCTGGATAAGAACGGCTGCATCAGCTGCCACCGGGGCGGCAAGCGCAAGATGGCCGAAAGCCACTTCGACGACGGCAAGGTGGACGGCAAGTACTACCAGTGCAAAGCCTGCCACGTGCCCCAGGCGGAAAATTTCTGACCCCATCACGCCCAGACCAGGCCGCCCTTCGGGGCGGCTTTTTTGTGTCCGGCGCGGGGCAAAAAAACGCCCCCGTGTCGGGGGCGGCGTCTTACTTGTACAGCTGCAGCGGGTCCGGCGTGATGGCCAGCCGCCGCTGCCAGTCGCCCAGCAGCGTCGCCAGCAGGTCGCCGAAACCGGCGTAGTAGCCGGTGCGGGCCTCCCGGGCCACCGCCTCGGTGAAGCGGTGGCTCCAGGGCAGCAGGTGGTGGGTCAGCAGGTCGGTGACCCCGGCCTGGTCCTGCTGCTCGAACAGCTGGCCCAGCAGCGCCAGGATGAGGCCAATGTGATCCTCCGGCTCCCGGTGGGCCAGCTCGAAGGCCACGCCCTTCTCCCGGCAGAAGCGGGCCAGGGCCACCGTGGTGTCGCCAAACACCAGGTTCTCCTTGTCGGTGTACACCGAGCCCCAGGGGTAGGCGGCGATCTCCCCCGGGCCGATAAAGAGCCGGTAGTGCTCCCGCTCGATGGTGTCGAAATCGTCCTGGGCCAGGCTGGCCTTCACCTGGGCGATGGCCGCCCCGGTGGGGGTGCCTAAGTCGGGCCACTGGTCCAGCAGACCGGAGTCACTCAGCTCGGCCAGGAACGCGGGGGTGGGTTTGTGGTAGAACACGTTGTGCAACACGCCACAGGCGGCGGCCGCGTAGGGATAGAGTTCGGTCATGGGCGTCTCCACAGTGATGGAGTCAGGGTAGTTCAGCGGGGGCCGGCGGACGCCGACCCCCGTCGGGTTTTTACACTTCGAACCAGTTCAGCACTTCGCCACCGGCCTGGGCATTGCGGTTGCGCTTGATGACCAGGTTGGGCGCAGTGATGCTGGCGGAGGGCAGCGGGTTGATGTCGGCGTTGGAGCCGTACTTGGCCCGCAGCTCATCGATGGGGCCGAACTCCAGCGCCCGCAGGGGGCAGGACTCGACGCAGATCGGGTTGCGACCCTGGCTCAGGCGCTCGTAGCAGCCGTCGCACTTGGTCATCACCCCGTGGGCCTTGTCGATCTGCGGTGCGTCGTAGGGGCAGGCCCGGGCGCAGCTTTCACAGCCGATGCAGATCCCCTGGTCGATGTGCACCAGGCCGTCGCTGCGGCGCTTGTAGCAGGCGCCGGTGGGGCAGGCCTTCACACACACCGGGTTGCTGCAGTGGTTGCAGCCGATGGAGACGTAGTAGCTGTAGACGCTTTGCTCCACGGTGCCGTCGCCGTTCTCCTGCCAGCTGCCGCCGCCGTATTCGTACACCCGGCGCCACTTCACGTCCTTGGGCAGATCCTTGCGATCCTTACAGGCCACATGACAGGTCTTGCAGCCGGTGCACTTGCTGGTATCGACGTAAAAGCCGTACTGCTTGGGTTCGTTCATGGTCAATCTCTCCAAAATCTTAAGCGGTCACTTTTACCCGGATGGTGTGCTGCGGGTTGCCCTTGGAAACCGGGGTGGGGTGGTATTTGGTCAGGGCGTTGATGCAGCCGCCCTGGTCCACGGCACCGGCACGGTTGCCCAGGTACCAGGCGCCCTGCGCCATGGCCACCACGCCCACCATCACCCGCGGGGTGATCTTGGCGCGCACGCTGATGGCGCCCTGGGGGCTGGTGAGGGTGATCATCTGGCCCTTGCTGACCCCGTACTTGGCGGCATCGGCGGGGTTGAACCAGGCGGCGTCCTCCACCGCTTCGCGCAGCCACTCGACGTTGTGGTAGCTGGAGTGGGTACGGCCCTTGGTGTGGTAGCCCACCACCTGCAGGGGGTACTCGTCCCGGGTCTCCTCATCCTCGAACCCCTGCCAGGCTTCGGTGTAGTGGGGCAGCGGGGTGATCTGGTCGTAATCCTTGTCGGAGGCCGGCACCCACTCGTCCCGCTTCTTGGCCCAGTCGAGGGAGTAGATCTCGATCTTGCCGGAGGGGGTGGAGAGGGCTTTGCCGTCCTTGATGAAGCTCTGCAGCGCCACGTGGGTGCCCGGGCTGTGGCGGCGGTAGAAGCCCACCTTCTGCGCTTCGGCGTAGGTGGCCGGCAGGTTCAGCTCCGGGTTGCTGCTGCGGGTGCCCTGGTAGAGGTGCTCCAGCCACTCCTGTTCGCTGCGCCCCTCGGTGTAGGCGGCCTCCTGGCCAAACGCCTTGGCCAGCCCCAGGCCGATCTGGTAGAGGTTTTTGCAGTTGTACATCGGCTCGATGCCGGTGCTCAGGAAGGTGAGGTATCCGGTCTCACCGGAGGCGTAGCTGTCGTTGGCCAGGTCGTTGGACTCCACCCAGGTGGTGTCCGGCAGGATGTAATCGGCGAAGCGGGCGCTGGCGGTCATCCAGCAGTCGGCCACCACCACCAGCTCACACTTGGACTCGTCCTCCAGAATCTGACGGGTGTGGTTGATGTCGGAGTGCTGGTTGATCAGCGCGTTGCCGGTGGAGGAGAACACCGCCTTGACGTTGACCCCCAGTTTCTCGCCCTCGTCCAGCCCCTTCACCCCGTCGGCGGTGGCGGTCATCTCCTCGCCACGCTCGATCGCCTCGGCCCAGGTGTGGAAACAGATGGAGGCGGACTCGGGGTTGGAACCGGCGCTCATGCCGGAGCGGCCCAGGCCGAAGTTGGCTGGCAGCTCGCCGTTGTTGACCCCGTGCTCCCCCAGCTTGCCGGTCAGGATCGGCAGCATGTAGAGGGCGCGCATGGTCTGTTCGCCGCAGGCGTGGCGGTTACAACCGGCGCCGATGGTGATGTAGGGGGTCTGGGCGCCCATGATCTTGTCCGCCAGATCCTGGATCTGGTGGACCGGCACGCCACACTTGCCCGCGGCCCACTCGGCGGTGCGGGGGCCCTGCTCGGCGTACTTGCCGACGCCCATGATGTAGTCGTGGTAGTTCTCGTCGGAGTCGATGAGGTGGGCGTAGTCCGGGTTGTCGATCTTGGCCTGTTCCAGGGAGGCCTTGTCGTAGCCGATGGCGTACTGGTCGAGGAAGGCCTGGGAGTGCTGCGCCACCCAGCCGGAGCTGATCATCAGGTAGGCGATCGCCTCGGCCAGGGCGCCGTCGGTGCCCGGGCGGATCGGCAGCCACTGGTCTTCCTTACCCAGGGTGGTGTCGGTGTAGCGGGGATCGATGATGATCACGTCCAGCTTGGCGCTGGCCCGGCGCTTCTCGATGGCGTTGAGGAAGTCGATCTGCTCACCGGAGCCGGACATGCGGATCTCGAAGGGGTTGAAGCCGAAGCCCACCACCAGATCGGAGTGCTGGATCTCGGACAGCCGGGTGCCGCTGGTGCCGCCGGTGCCGAAGGTGGCCGGACCGGCCACGTTGAGCTGGGCCCAGGAGTAGTTGCCGTAGTAGTTGAGGTGGCCGCCGGAGAGGCGCAGGGCGCGCTGGATGCAGCTGCTGCTGGCGAAGCCGTAGTAGGCGCCGGAGCCGTAGTGGTGGTAGATGGAGCGGGGGCCGTAGGCCGCCTGCAGTTCCATCACCTTGCTGCCGATCTCGGCGAACGCCTGCTCCCAGCTGATCTCCTCGTACATGCCGGCGCCGCGCTTGGTGCCCGCCTTACGCTTGAGGGGGGTCTTGAGGCGATCGGCGGCGTAGGTGCGCTGCTTGATGGAGCGGCCCCTCAGACAGGCGCGTACCTGGTGGTCGCCGTACTGGTCGGTGCCGGAGTGGTCGGTCTCCACCCGCAGGATGCGGCCTTCGGAGCTGATCACCTTGAGCGGGCAGTTGGAGCCGCAGTTCACCAAACAGGCGGAGAAGTTCACCTGCTCCTCGGTGGGCACCTCGGGGTCCACGGTTTCGGTTTTCTTGCCACCACAGGCGGCCAGGCAGGACACCGCCCCGGCGGTGGCACTCAGTTTCAGAAACTCACGACGTTGCATAAGGTCACCTCTGTGATTAAAGCGAATAGGTAAAGGACAGCATCAGCAGGTGGGCGTTGTAGTTGTGCCCCAGGTCGCCCAGGGTGATGAGCCCGGGGATGCTGTCGCTGGCGACATCGGCGTAGTCCGTGTCGTAATAGCGTTCATAGCGGTAATCCAGTCGCACGCTGGTGCGGAGATCGAGCTGGTAATCGGCGTAGGCGCGCACGCTGTGGGCCCACTGGAAGTAATCGCCGTAGGGCTGGCCCTCGGACACCTCGGTGTCGGAGCGCGACTCGGTGTACTGGTAGTCGGCGCCCAGGGTCAGACGGTCGTCCATCAGGCCGCTGTACACGGCCCCGGCGCCGGCGTAGTCGAAGCGATCCTCGATGCGGTAGGTCCAGTCCGGGGCGGCGAAGCCCTGGCTGCCGGCCTGGTTGGATTCGATCCACTGCTGACCAACAAAGGCGTGCAGGTTCAGCGATGGGCTGATCCGGTAGCTGGCGGCCAGATCGTAGCCGAGATCCTCGGCGTCCAGCAGGCCGATCTCCGACTCGCTGTAATCGTCCTGGGCGAAGCGCACCGTGGCGTCCAGGGAGAGGTTCTCCAGCGGACTGTGGCCGATCTCCAGCTGCAGTTCGGTGCGGTCCCGGTCCGCCAGGTAGTACTTGCGCAGCAGGGCGTTGTCTTCGCTGGAGGTGGCCTCGCTGGCCTGGTAGCGGGAGCCGTCGCGCTGGCCGTAGCTGGCCTTGAGGGCCAGATCCCAGTGCTCGAAGGCGTTGACCCGGGTGCGGGCCCAGAGGGTGTTGTCCTCGGTGGTTTCCCGCACGCTGTGGCTGCGCTCGGTGCGTTCCCCCTGGTATCCCGCCTCCAGGGCCACGCCCTGGGCCAGGCGGGTGCTGGCGTCCAGCCCGTAGCGGTGGCGGGTGGTGTCCAGCGGGGTGTTCATCCGGGCGGTGCCGCTGAGGCTGTCGATGCTCAGCTGCTGGTCGTAGGCGAACACCGGGGTGCGGTTGTCCCGGTCGGCGTAGTCGTACTTGGCGGCCAGGCGCACCTGACCCACGGCGCTGGTCAGGCGCAGGTTGGCCCCCTGGGTGCGCACTTCGCCGTTGGCGTGGGTGATGCCGCTGGGCACCCCGGTGGCGTCAACGAAGGCGGTGTCGTTCTGGTAGAGCCAGCCCTGGGTCAGGCGGCCGCTCAGGCGGGTCTTGCCCAGGCGATATTGGCCGGTGAGGGCCAGCTGGTGAGCCTCGTTGTCCGGGGCCAGGGCCTGCACCGCGCCGCGCTCACCGTCGTAGAGGCCGCTGTAGCTGTTCTCAAACAGCGAGCCCTGGTAGCTGACTCCGGTGCGCCACTGGGCGCCGCCCAGCTCGGCCCCGGCGTTGAAGGTCTGGGTGGTGGTGTCCACCGGGGCGGTGATGTTGACCGGGCTCTTGTTGAGGCTGACGCTGCTGGCCTGGTGGCCGGTCTTGGACTCGTGCTGGTAGCGGGCGTAGGTGCGCCAGTCGAGGCCGGCAAAAGCATCCTGGTAGGCCAGGCCAAGCCCGGTGCGCTCGCGGCGCTGCTCCAGGGTGACGTCGATGGGGGCCTCCAGGCCCACCAGGTTGCGACCGTCGAAGCCGTACTCGGTCTGGGCCACGGCGTCTACGGTGCGCAGCTTGGCGTAGTCGAACTGGGCGTCCAGGTGGTTGTCGCGGTAGCGGGCCTGGCCGTAGCCGCTGCTCATCCCCAGCTGGTCGGCCTTGAGATCCAGCCGGCCGTCGGCTTCGCCGTTCAAGGTGGCGTCGGCGTTGATGCCCACCGCGGCGCCGTCCCGGGCACCGAACCGATTGGCGGCGTGGGGGTCGCTGCTGTCCACCATGCCGGCGCTGAGGCCGACGGTGCCACTGGCGTCGGGCCCGTCACAGCGGCGGCACTCCCAACCAGAGGTGTCCAGCGCCTCGGTGTTGGCCTGGGAGAGGGCAAAGCTGGCCGCCTGGGCCGGGGCGATGACCGACAGGATCGCCAGGGCGGTCAGAGAAAGTTGCGCTTTCATCACTGAAACTCCTTATTTCTCGAACAGGCTGCCGGCGGGGTGGTTGGACCCGTGCACCTGGCTGTGGCAGTTGAGGCAGCTCTGGCCGGCGACAAAGGCGCTGTTGCCCTGGCCGTCGTAGACCCGGCTGGCGTGGCCATCGCTGGCGTGACAGCTTTGGCACAGCTGGGGCGCCCGGCGGGTCAGCATGGCGTCGTTGACGCTGCCGTGGACGTCGTGGCAGCTGGTGCAGTTGTCGGTCACCGGGGCGTGCTCCCACACCACGGGGCCGCGCTTCTCGGCGTGGCACTGGTAGCAGGTGTCGTTGAGGCTCACCTGATTGAGGGCCGACTCGGTCAGGCTGCCGTGGGCGCTGTGACAGCTGGTGCAGGTCATGTCGCTGCCGCTGTGCAGGCCGGCCATGGGGTGGGCCGAGCGCTTGTTCATGTCCGCCCGCTGGCCGCTGTGGCAGCTGGTGCAGGTGGCGATCTCCCCTTCGGGGGAGAGCACGGGATCGCTGGCGGTGTGGATCTGGTGACAGTCGCTGCAGGCGACCTCGGCGAAGTCGTGGCGGCTGCCCTGCCAGTCGTGGCGGCCGCCATCCTCGTGGCAGCTCATGCAGACCGAGTTTTGCAGCTCGGCGCTGACGTTGGCGTCGTCACCGAAGTTGATCATCGGCTCGTTCTTGCCCCGGTGCTGGCCCTGGGGCCCGTGGCAGGTTTCGCACTGCAGCTGGGCCATGGGGCTGGCGCTGCTGTCCAGGCTGCCGTGAGGGGAGGCAAACAGGGCGGTGACCTGCTCGTCGCGGCCATGGCACATCAGGCAACCGTCGGCGCCCTTGCCGGAGTACTGGCCCTGCTGGAACTTGTCGATAAGCTGGGCCTGGGCGTCGTCCGCCCAGGCGGGGCCGCAGGTCAGGGTCAATACCCCGGCCAACAGGCTGGAACCCAGTAGGGTTTGGATCTGTTTCATCGGTTAGCCACCGTAATAAATGAAAACCGTTCTCATTATTTTTAAATAACCTGTAAGACGTTAATTTATTCAGTTCAATGGAATTAAATTTGGCGTCGTTAATGTCCGGTTATTTAATTGTGGGATTCCGGTAAATTGGGGAATTTGGGAATCGCGGAATTATGGAATTGCCGACGGATGGATAATGTCATTCAGATTGCATTTGCCGGTGTGGGTTTGGCGATTTGTGATCCAGCTGGCTTAATTCGGGGGCAATAAAATGGGCATCTATAATGATCAATTTGATAATTTGAACCCCAATCACTTTCTTGTCTCAGGCTGCGCGATAAGCTGGCCTCCTGACGCCTTTTGAGATTTTCAGAACATGCCCGTTGAGCCCACAGCGCGCCCCGCCCTGGTGGCGGCCCTTCGCCAGCTTGGCGTTGGAGAATCCGCCGCCGAAGCCCTGAGCCGACAAGCCCAAAGCCGCCGCCTCGATGAGGGCGACAGCCTCTGCCTGAGCTGCGCTGGCATGGGGCTGGCACTGGTGATGCGGGGCACGCTACTGCGTCAGATCCACTTCCACGATGGCAGCATTGGCGGCACCGAGTTGCTGTTTTCCGGCCAGTTTCTCTTTGCCAGTGGCTGCGGCCAGGGCAGTGACGATAATGTTCGCTACCTGGCCCTGGAAGCGGGGGAACTGCTGTGGGTGCCCATGGCTTGGGTATATGAGATCTGTCGAATACATAAGGGCTTTCTTGAAATATATATGGAAAGAAAACACCGTTATTCGAGAATGGTGGAAGATCACTTATTGCTGCGTTCCATATTAAGCAAGAAGGAACACATCGTTATGACCTTAGCGATGATTTTTTCCGCTAAATTAAGACGAAATGAATATGGTATCCGGATCACCATTGAGGATCTCTGCACTGTGACCGGGGCCACAAGACAATATTACAGCAAGGTGATTGCCGAGCTCTGTCAGAAAAAGATTCTTGAAAATCACTACGGTTCGTTGCAGCTGTGCGATTACGCCGGATTGAAAGCCGAACTGGGGGAGGACGCCCGTCGCCATTACGATCTGTTTCGCGCCAAACCCGTAGCGGTGGCCGCATGAGCCGCTGGTGTGCCCCTCTGAGTCTCTGTCTGGCCCTGCTGCTGGTGCCGGTGGCCCAGGCCACCACCCTGACGGTGGCGGTGGCGGCCAACTTCAAGACCACCCTGGAGCAGCTGGTGGCGGACTACCAGGCCCAGACCGGGGTGCGGGTGCAGATCTCCGCCGGCGCCACCGGGGCGCTCTACACCCAGATCCTCCACGGCGCCCCCTATGATCTCTTCCTGGCGGCGGACGACGTGCGCCCGGCGCAGTTGGTGGCCCAGGGGCTGGCGGATCCCGACAGCCTGAGCGACTACGCCATCGGGGTGCTGGCCTTCTGGCACCCGAAGGGGCGGGCGGACGAGACCACCCTGGCCCAGTGGGACCAGCGACTGGCGATGGCCAACCCGCGCACTGCGCCTTATGGCGCCGCGGCCGAGCAAGTTGCGCAACATCTTGATATCCTGCACAGGCTGAGAGGAAAGATCGTGCGCGGCACCAACATCCTGCATACCTTTCAGTATGTGCAAAGCGGCAATGCGCCCGCCGGGCTGGTGTCCCTGGCACAGCTCAAGGCGGCCGAGGTGCCGCCGCAAGAGTACTGGCTGGTGCCCGAGTCCTGGCACGGCAGCCTGACCCAACAGGGAGTGGTGCTGACGCGCAGTGCGCATCCGCAACAGGCCAAGGCGCTGCTCCAATACTTAATGGCACGAGACGATCTCCTGTCTCAAGCTGGATACGCTATCCCGGATGACCATCAATCCCGCTGATCTGGAAGCCCTCTGGATCACCCTGAAACTGGCGGCCATCAGCACTGCGTTGTTGCTGCTGATCACCCCACCCCTGGCCTGGTGGCTGGCCCACAGCCGGGCCCGCTGGCGCCCGGTGGTGGAGGCCCTGGTGGCCCTGCCGCTGATCCTGCCCCCCACGGTGCTCGGCTTCTATCTGCTGCTGCTGTTCTCGCCCCTCTACCTGCCGGGGCAGTGGGTGCAGGCCCTGACCGGCTCCACCCTGGCGTTCTCCTTCTCCGGGCTGGTGATCGGGTCGATGATCTACTCCCTGCCCTTCGTGGTGCAGCCGCTGCAATCGAGCTTCGCCACCCTGGGGAAAGGGGAGTTGGAGGCGGCGGCCACCCTGGGGATGAACCGCTGGAAACGGTTCCACTACGTGGTGTTTCCCATGACCCGCCACAGCTTCGTGCTGGCGGGGATGCTGGGCTTTGCCCACACCCTGGGGGAGTTCGGTGTGGTACTGATGATCGGCGGCAATATTCCTGGGGAGACCCAGGTGATCGCCATCGCCCTGTTCGAGCACGTGGAGGCGCTGGATTACGCCAGTGCCCATGTGCTGGCGGCGGGGCTGCTGACCATCTCCCTGGTGCTGCTGCTGTTCATCTACGTCGGCATGGACAGGCGCAAACGCGCCTGGGGCTACTGGTAAGGGGGCAGCATGCAACTGGAACTGGCCCTCAAGGGGCACCTGGGGGAGTTTGCCTTCGACCTGGAGCTGGCGTTGCCGATGCAGGGGATCGTGGGGGTGTTTGGCCCCTCCGGGGTGGGCAAGACCAGCCTGTTTCGCGCCATCAGTGGCCTGGAGAGTGGACTGGAGGGGCGCATCCGCCTCGGTGATACGGTGTTGCAGGACAGCGCCGAGAAGCGCTTCGCGTTGCCGGAGCAGCGGCGCATCGGCGTGGTGTTCCAGGACAGCCGGCTGTTTCCCCACCTGACGGTGCGGCAGAACCTGGCCCTGGCCCAGAGCCAGGCCCGTCAGCCGCTGTTTGGCATCGAGGAGCTGGCGGCCCAGTGCCAGTTCAGCGCGTTGCTGGATCAACCAGCACCCTCACTCTCCGCCGGCCAGCGCCAACGGGTGGCCATCGCCCGCGCCCTGGCCGCCTCACCGCGACTGTTGCTGCTGGATGAGCCCCTGGCGGCCCTGGATCTGGCCAGCCGTCAGCACCTGATGGGTTTCCTGGCCCGGGTGTCGGAGCGGATCCCCATGCTGTTCATCAGCCATTCGGTGTCGGAAACCCTGCACCTGTGCGATCCCATCATCACCATGAGTGAGGGGCGGATCGATCGGGTGGGCGCGCCGACGGAGGTGGGCCAGTACCTGCCCCGTCGCCGGGGCCATGGCCGGGTGGTGCGGTACAACGCCGAGACCGGCGAACTGGTGTTGCAGCTGGACGACTTTGCCCCGGACTTCGAGGCGGAGCAGACCGTGGGTCTGGTGAGCGATCCCGCCTGGCTGCGCGGCCGCGACTAGTTCAGCCGTGGCGGCCCATATTGCGCTGCTCGGTCCGCTTCTGGGTCATTGCCGCCTCCCAGCGCCGGTAGAGATCCAGCACCCGCTCCCGCATCTGGAGCAGGGGCGGGGGGGCGTCCTCGGGGGCCGGCTTCTGGGCCAGGTGGTGGGTCAGGGGGATCACCAGGTGCTCCGCCTGGGTCAGGGTCTCCCCCTGCAGGCTTTTGACCACCATCAGCTGGAAGGGGATGGCGAACACCGGCAGCAATTGCTGGGCGTCGATGGGCTGCTCCCGCAAAAGGGCCGGGGCCTCCGCCAGGGTGATCTCGGTGACCAGGTTGGCCACCTGGTCCAAGGTGGTGGCGCCGCGGAAATAGCCGTGGACTTGGGGGTCCTTGGCCAGTTCATTGGCCAGGGCCTCGGCCAGTTCGGCCACCGCCCACTTGGCGCCAACCTGTCGGATCAGGGTCATGGAGTCTCGCATCAATAGGGACCGATTCCCCAATCCTAGCAGGGCCGGCGGCCGCGAAACGTTAGCTTGCTCACCGGCCGCGACCCGAGCCCGAGCCAGCAGGATAATTTCACTGGATCGAGGGTAAAACGTTAAATAAAGCAACCTTCTGCGGTTGCATATTTGAACAGAAACCCGGTCTTGGGCATACTGCGCTGCGCACATCATTTGTTCCTGTTGGAACACCAACTACCCTTTCCATGATGCGGTGCGGGCGCTTACCCCGGATCGGATTGCCTACATAGTGCCGACGCGGTTCCCGCGAATCGTCAGTTCTTTGGACACCTTTGGCCCCCTTGGGGACCCAATCCTGTTTGCTGAGCCCCGTTGGTGCCGACGCCCCCTGTGGCGTCACTGACCAAGGAGGCCCCATGTCCGATGAGCCGAAGACGCTCAACTCTCCATCCACTTTGAACCGGCCCGTGTTTGCCTGGTCCACCGGCCTGATCCTGGCCCTGGTGGGCTACGCGGCGCTGTTCCCCAGCCAGGCGGCTGACCAGTTCTCCACCATCCAGTCCAGCATCATCACCAACGCTGGCTGGTTCTACGTCACCACGGTGGCGCTGATCCTGATTTTCGTGGCCTTCCTGGGCCTGTCCCGCTACGGCGACATCAAGCTGGGGCCGGACCACGCCGAACCGGCGTTCAATAACAAGTCCTGGTTTGCCATGCTGTTCTCCGCCGGCATGGGGATCGGGTTGATGTTCTTCGGCGTGGCCGAACCGGTGATGCACTACATGAGCCCGCCAGTGGGCGAGCCCGGCACCGTCGAGGCCGCCAAGGAGGCGATGAAGCTCACCTTCTTCCACTGGGGCCTGCACGCCTGGGCGATCTACGCCATCGTGGCGCTGATCCTCGCCTTCTTCGCCTACCGTCACGGCCTGCCCCTGACCCTGCGCTCCGCCCTCTACCCGCTGATCGGCGACAGGATCCACGGGCCCATTGGCCACGCGGTGGACATCTTCGCCATCATCGGCACCGTGTTCGGGGTGGCCACCTCCCTGGGCTTCGGGGTGCTGCAGGTCAACAGCGGCCTGCACTACCTATTCGACATCGACGTCAGCACCCAGACCCAGGTGGTGCTGATCATCGCCATCACCGCCCTGGCCACCCTGTCGGTGGTCTCCGGCCTGGAGAAGGGGATCCGCCGCCTGTCGGAGCTCAACCTGCTGCTGGCGGTGGGCCTGATGGGGCTGATCCTGGTGCTGGGGCCCACGGTGCTGCTGCTGCAGACCTTCGTTGAAAACACCGGCAGCTACCTGTCGGAGATCGTCAGCAAGACCTTCAACCTCTACGCCTACGATCCCACCGACTGGCTGGGCGGCTGGACCCTGTTCTACTGGGGCTGGTGGATCTCCTGGTCACCGTTCGTTGGCATGTTCATCGCCCGCATCTCCCGGGGCCGAACCATCCGCCAATTCGTCATGGGGGTGCTGTTCGTGCCCGCCGGCTTTACCCTGGCCTGGATGACGGTGTTCGGTAACAGCGCCATCGATCTCATCCTCCATCACGGCATGGCCCAGCTGGGCACGGTAATCAGTGAGGACTCCTCCCTGGCCCTGTTCGTCTTCCTGGAGCAGTTCCCGCTGTCGGCGGTGCTCTCCACCATCGCCATGCTGATGGTGGTGGTGTTCTTCGTCACCTCCGCCGACTCCGGCTCCCTGGTGGTGGACATGCTTGCCTCCGGCGGCAACGACCGCACCCCCATCTGGCAGCGCATCTACTGGGCCGCCAGCATCGGTGTGGTGGCCGTGGTGCTGCTGATGGCCGGGGGCCTGTCGGCCCTGCAAACCGCCGCCATCGCCAGCGCGCTGCCCTTCTCACTGGTGCTGATGCTGGCCGGTTACGGCCTGCTCGAAGCGCTGCGGGTGGATCTGCACAAGAAGGACAGCCAGCAGGCCGCCAACCTGGCGCCGCGGGTGACACGCAATCCGGTCTCCTGGCAGCGCCGGCTGCGCAACATGATGCAGTTCCCCCGTCGTACCCACGTGAACCGCTTTATCGACGAGGTGGTCTACCCGGCCATGGAGTCGGTGCTGCTGGAGCTGCGCAAGCAGGGGGTCGAGGTGCTGCTGACCAAGGACGAGGAGACCCACCGGGTGCGCCTCGAGGTGCTGCTGGGCGAGGAGATGGACTTCGAATACGAAGTGCGTCCCCGGGCCTACCTGCGCCCCTCCTTCGTGCTCGGCGAAGAGGATGAGCAGGACGAGGAGAGCAAGTACTTCCGTGCCGAGGTCCATCTGCGCGAAGGGGGCCAGGACTACGACGTCATGGGCTGGAGCCAGGAGCAGGTGCTGGGCGACATCCTCGACCAGTACGAGACCCACCTGCACTTCCTGCACATGGTGCGCGAATAACAACGATTCTGTCCCCCGCTCTGCGGGGGACTTTTTTTTGGCCAGATTAAGGGATGTTTATGTCTGCCAACGCCGATTTGGCGCCTGCTACAACCGATGCCTCCCCCGCTTTGACCCTCAACCGCCCGGTGTTCTTCAGCGCCAGTGCCCTGCTGTTGGCCCTGGTGCTGCTGGCGGTGGCCTTCCCCGAGGCGGCGGCCCAGCAGTTTTCCCTGCTGCAGGCCGACATCCTCGAGAAGGCCAGCTGGTTCTACGTCACTACGGTGGCGGTGATCCTGCTGGTGACCCTCTACCTGGGGGCGTCCCGCATTGGCGAGATCAAGCTGGGGCCGGACCACGCCGAACCCCAGTTCAGCGCCCTGTCCTGGTTCGCCATGCTGTTTTCCGCCGGCATGGGGATCGGCCTGCTGTTCTTCGGCGTCTCCGAGCCGGTGATGCACTTTCTGACCCCGCCCCAGGGGGATCCGGCCACGGTGGCCGCCGCCCGGGAGGCCCTGGTGCTGACCTTCTTCCACTGGGGGGTGCACGGCTGGGCCATCTACGCCCTGGTGGCGCTGATGCTGGCGTTCTTCGCCTACCGGCACAACCTGCCACTAACCCTGCGAAGCGCCCTGCATCCCCTGCTGGGGGATCGGATCCACGGGCCCATCGGCCACGCGGTGGACACCTTTGCCATCCTGAGCACCATCTTCGGGGTGGCCACCTCCCTGGGTTACGGGGTGTTGCAGGTCAATGCCGGCCTCAACCACCTGTTCGGGGTGCCGGTGAGCGCCGGCATGCAGATCCTGCTGGTGGTGGGGATCAGCGGCCTGGCGGCGGTCTCGGTGGCCACCGGGCTGGAGCGGGGGATCCGGCGGTTGTCGGAGTTCAATATGGTGCTGGCGGTGGGCCTGCTGTTGCTGGTGCTTTTCCTCGGTCCCACGGCCTGGCTGATGGAGGGCTTTGTCCACAACACCGGCCACTACCTCTCCACCCTGGTGGACAAGACCTTTAACCTCTACCTCTACGAGTCCAACGAGTGGCTGGGGGGCTGGACCCTGCTCTACTGGGGCTGGTGGCTCTCCTGGGCGCCCTTTGTCGGCATGTTCATCGCCCGCATCTCCCGCGGCCGCACCATCCGCGAGTTCGTTACCGGGGTGCTGCTGGTGCCGGTGGGCTTCACCTGCTTCTGGATGTCGGTGTTCGGCAACAGCGCCATCGACCTGATCCTCAACCAGGGCAGCGACCAGCTGGCCACCGTGGTGCAGCAGGACGTGGCCCTGGCGTTCTTCGCCTTTATTGAGCACTTCCCCTTCAGCACCCTGCTGTCCGGGATCGCCATCGTGATGATCGTGGTGTTCTTCGTCACCTCCGCCGACTCCGGTGCCATGGTGGTGAACATGCTGGCCAGTGGCGGCGAGGACGACACTCCGGTGATCCAGCGGGTGTTCTGGGCGGTGCTGATCGGGGTGATCGCCAGCGTGCTGCTGTACGCCGGCGGGCTGGCCTCGCTCCAGACCGCCACCATCGCTTCCGCGCTGCCCTTCTCCGTGGCCCTACTAGCCTGCACCTACGGCCTGTTGCGGGCCCTGCGTCTGGACGTGACCAAGCGGGAAACCCTGGCCCAGATGAGCAACCTGGCCTCCAACGGCAGCAGCCCGGGGCGCTGGGACCAGCGCCTGCGCAATGCCATCCAGTTCTCCCGGGAGGGTCAGGTGGAGGGTTTTGTCGACTCCGTGGTGGCCCCGGCGATGCGTTCGGTGGCGCGGCTGCTGCAGGAGGAGCAGATCGAGGCGCGGGTGGCGCGGGACCCGGAGCGCGGCAGCGTTTGGCTGGAGGTGCTGCACGGTGAGGAGATCGATTTTTACTACGAGGTGCGTCCCCGGGCCCACAGCCAGCCGGCCTTTGCCGGCGAGGCGGACGATCAGGAGTATTTCCGTGCCGAAGTCCACCTGCGCGAAGGGGGCCAGGATTACGACATCATGGGCTGGAGCCGGGAGCAGGTGCTCAACGACATCGTCGAGCAGTACGAGAAGCACCTGCACTTTCTGCATCTGGTGCGGGAGTGATCCCAAGCAACCAAAAGGGCGGCCCGATGGCCGCCCTTTATTTTACCCGTTGCGCTGGGCCGGGTGATCCGGTGCCAGGGGCCCCTGGCCCGCTTTGAGCGCTTCACGCAGCCGCTGCTCCTGCTCGCCGATCCGCTCCGCCATCTTGGGCTGGCTGGCCTGCTGGCCCATCAGCAGGGCGCAGTGCAGGGCCCGGTGAAACAGGGGCCAGGGCTCATGGCCCTGAGCCTTCTGCACGCCGCCGAGGTAGTCGGCCAGCAGGGTGCGGATGGCCCGGGAGTCGGCGCTGGCGCCGTCGCCTTTGAGCTGGGCGCCGTAATCGAAGGCGTCGGTTAGGGCGGCCTTGAGCACCGCCTTGGTGTCGTGGTCCGGCTCGCTCAGGGGATCCCAGTCGGCGCAGCGGGTCCGGGTGTCACTCTCCAGCGCCGTCAGTTTGGCTTCGGCCTGCTCATTGGCGGCCTTGTGGTCCTTCTGGAACTGCCGGGCCTTGTAGGCCAGGAACAGGGTCAGCAGGGCGATGAAGATGAAGATGGGTTCTAAAGCCACGGGGTACTCCAGCTGGGCGTCGGATTGTTATAAGGATATGGCGTTCCCGGCCCTGGGGCCAGTCGTCAGCGGTAGGCGTCGGGGCGGTGGCGGGTCAACAGATGGGCCGGCTGGGCCGGTGGGGCGAAGCCGTGGGGCCGGTACAGGCCGTGGGCGTCCTTGGTCACCAGCAGCAGGCGGCGCAGCGACGCTACCCCCGGGTAGGCCAGCACACACTGGATCAGCCAGCGGGCCAAGCCCTGGCCCCGGTGGGCCGGCAGCAGGTAGACGTCCGCCAGGTAGGCGAAGGTGGCGTGATCGGTGATCAGGCGGGCAAACCCCACCTGGTGCTGGTCCTGGTAGAGGCCGAAACAGAGGGAGTGATCCAGGGCGGTGTCCAGGGTGCGCCGGGGGATCCCCAGGCACCAGTAGGCCTCCTGGCTCAGGAAGCGGTGGATGGCGTCGCGATCCAGCCGCTGGGGATCCGTGCTGATCCGGTAGGAGCCACGGCACCACTCCCGGTTTGGCCGTGCCGGGGCCATCGGCCTACTCGCTGTCCGCCGGCTTGCTTTGCTCGGCTTCCAGGGCCGCCAGGCGGGCTTCGAGCTGCTCCACCATCATGCGGGTCTTGGCCAGCACCGCGGATTGGCGGTCAAACTCTTCCCGGGAGACCATGTCCAGCTTGGACAGCTGGCTTTGCAGAATGGTCTTGGCCTTGGCTTCAAAGTCGTCGGCGGCGCTTTTCAGGCCGGGGGGCAGGGCGCTGCCCAGTTGCTGGGCTAGTTGCTCCAGTTTGTTGGGGGTTATCATAGTAGACTTCCAGTGGTCACGAATGCCCCCATGGTACCAGAAAAGCGCCGTGGCAGCGGTGGCCAAGTCCCCCGGATTTTGCTTAGAATGCGCGCCCTCAAGATGGGCGGCACACAGGTGAGGCGATGAAACTCAACCCGGCACAACAAGAAGCGGTCAACTACGTCTCCGGGCCCTGCCTGGTGCTGGCGGGGGCCGGCAGTGGCAAGACCCGGGTGATCACCAACAAGATCGCCTACCTGGTGCAGCAGTGCGGCTACAAGGCCCGCCACATCGCGGCGGTGACCTTCACCAACAAGGCCGCCCGGGAGATGAAGGAGCGGGTGGCCCAGACCCTGGGTAAGGGGGAGGCGCGGGGACTGTGGATCTCCACCTTCCACACCCTGGGGCTGGACATCATCCGTCGGGAACACAAGGTGCTGGGGCTCAAGCCCGGCTTCTCGCTGTTCGACGATCAGGACACCCTGGCGCTGCTCAAGGAGCTCACCGCCGACGAGCTCAACGAGGACAAGGACCAGCTGCGGATGCTGATCACCCAGATCAGCAACTGGAAGAACGATCTGGTGCTGCCGGAGAAGGCGGTGACCCTCGCCCGGGACGCCCAGCAGGCGCTGCACGCCCAGCTCTACCAGCGCTATCGGGCCCACCTGACCGCCTACAACGCGCTGGATTTCGACGACCTCATCATGCTGCCCACCCTGCTGCTGGCCTCCAATGCCGAGGTGCGGGAGAAGTGGCAGAACCGATTGCGCTACCTGCTGGTGGATGAGTACCAGGACACCAACACCAGCCAGTACGAGATGGTGAAATTGCTGGTGGGGGAGCGGGCCCGCTTCACCGTGGTGGGGGACGACGACCAGTCCATCTACTCCTGGCGGGGGGCCAAGCCCCAGAACCTGGTGTTGCTGGGCAAGGATTTCCCCCAGCTGCGGCTGATCAAGCTGGAGCAGAACTACCGCTCCTCCGGCTGCATCCTCAACGCCGCCAACATCCTGATCGCCAACAACCCCCACGTCTACGAGAAGACCTTGCGCTCGGAGCTGGGCTACGGCGCCCCCATGAAGGTGATCTCCGCCAATAACGAGGATCACGAGGCGGAGCGGGTGGTGGCGGAGCTGGTGCGACACAAGTTCGTCAACCACGCCAGCTTCAAGGACTACGCCATCCTCTACCGGGGCAACCACCAGTCGCGGCTGTTCGAGCGGGCGCTGATGACCAACCGCATCCCCTACAAGATCTCCGGCGGCACCAGCTTCTTCAGCCGGGCGGAGATCAAGGACATCATGGGCTACCTGCGCCTGCTCACCAACCCGGAGGACGACAACGCCTTCCTGCGGGTCTGCAATGTGCCCAAACGGGGCATGGGGCCGGCCACCCTGGAGAAGCTGGGCCGGCTGGCCAACGAGAAGCAGGTGAGCCTGTTCGCCGCCGCCTTCGAGCCGGAGCTGGAGCGGGTGCTGCCGCCCCAGGCGGCGGAAACCGTGATGGTGTTCACCCGCTGGCTGGTGGAGCTGGGGGACCGCGCCGAACGGGGCGACACCCTGGCGGCGCTCAAGGACCTGGTGCGGGAGATCAACTACGAGGATCACCTCTACGACACCTCCCCCAGCCCCAAGGCGGCGGAGATGCGGATGAAGAACGTCTCCGAGCTGTATCGCTGGATCACCGACATGCTGGAGGGGGACGAGCTGGAGGAGCCCATGACCCTGGCTCAGGTGGTGACCCGCCTGACCCTGAGGGACATGATGGAGCGCAACGCCGAGGAGGAGGAGGCGGACCAGGTGCAGATGATGACCCTGCACGCCTCCAAGGGACTGGAGTTCCCCTACGTCTTCATGGTGGGCACCGAGGAGGGGCTGCTGCCCCACCAGAGCAGCCTGGATGAGGGCAATGTGGAGGAGGAGCGGCGTCTGGCCTACGTGGGGATCACCCGGGCCCAGCGGGAGCTCATCTTCACCCTGTGCCGGGAGCGGCGTCAGTTCGGCGAGCAGATCCGCTGTGAGCCCAGCCGCTTCCTGCTGGAGCTGCCCCAGGACGACCTGGTGTGGGAGAGTCGGCAGAAGAAGCCCTCGGAGCAGGAGCGGATCAGCACCGGCAAGACCAACGTGGCGGCCCTGCGGGCCATGCTCAACAAGAGCTGACCGGCTCCGCCGCCCGCTCCAGGGCCTGGGGCGGGCTGAACAGGTAGCCCTGGCCCCAGTGACAGCCCAACTGCTGCAGCGTGCGGTGCTGGGCGCTCTGCTCAATGCCCTCTGCGGTCAGCATAAAGCCCAGCTCGGCGGAGAGCCCCACCAGGGACTCCAGCACCGCTCGGTGGCGCTCGCAATCGGTGCTCTTATGGCTGTAGCTCTTGTCCACCTTGACGAAATCCAGCGGCAGTTGCGGCAGCAGGGTCAGGGCGCTGTAGCCGGTGCCGAAATCGTCCAGCCCCAGTTTTACCCCCAGTTGATGCAAGCGGTTCAGCCCCTGGTGCAGGGTGCGCTGATCCACCAGCAGATCCCGCTCGGAGAACTCCAGGGCCAGCTGTGCCTTGGGCAGGCTTAGCCCCTCGATGCACTGCTCCAGCAGCGCCAGCTTGGCACTGGAGCGCAGGTGCACCAGGTCCAGGTTGACGTGGATCCAGCCGTCGGACCCGATGCGTCGGCACAGGTCCGGGTGGTCGCGGTCCACCTGGGCCAGCACGTAGCGGTCCAGCTCCGCCACCGCGCCACTGTGGCAGGCCCAGGGCAGGAACTGGTCCGGGCTCAGGGGCCCCAGCTGGGGGTGGTGCCAGCGGGCCAGGGCTTCGATCCCCACCACCTTGTCCTGGCTCAGGTCCATCACCGGCTGGTAGTGGACGGTGATCTCCCCCTTGTTCAGCGCCTGGCGAAACTGGGCCTCGCGGCTGACGTCCGCCATCACCTCGGCGTGCATCTCCTCATTGAAGAACTGGTAGCAGCCCCGGCCGGCGGACTTGGCGTGGTAGAGCGCGGCGTCGGCGTCCCGCAGCAGCGACTCGGAGTCGGTCTCGCCATGGGGATCCGCCAGGGTGATGCCGATGCTGGCGCCGGGGTAGAACTCCTTGCCCTCCAGCTTGATCGGCTGCTTGAGGTGCTCGAGGATCCGCTGGGACACCTCCTGCACATGGGCCCGGTTGCGGATGCTGTCCAGCAGGATCACGAACTCGTCGCCCCCGAGCCGGGCCAGGGTATCGTTGTCCCGGATGCAGTCCGTCAGGCGCTGGGCCATGGCCACCAGCAGCTGGTCGCCCGCCAGGTGGCCGAGGGAGTCGTTGACCAGCTTAAAGCGATCCAGATCGATAAAGAGCACGGCGAAGCGCTCGTTGGCGTGGCGCTTGATGTGCTTGAGGGCCTGGTCCAGGCGGCTGAGCAGCAGCGCCCGGTTGGGCAGACCGGTGAGGGTGTCGTGCAGGGCGTCGTGACGCAGCTGGTGCTCGGCCTTGCGCCGCTGCAGGATCTGACGCTGCAGGTCGACGTTCATGGCGTGCACCTCCCGGGTGCGCTCCATCACTTTCTGCTCCAGCTCCTCCCGGTAGCGGACCCGCTGGGCCAGCACCTGGCGCCGCTCGATGGCGGTGCTGATGTGCTGGGAGACAAAGCCCATCAGTTCCAGATCCTTGTCGTCATAGCCGTAGCCCGGCTCCTGGCTGAACACCGCCAGGACGCCGCGGATCTCCCCTTCGATCAGCAGCGGGACCCCCATCCAGTCGTGCAGCTCCACCAGGCAGCGGTCGGTGTGCTGGCTCAAGGAGCCGTCCCGGTAGGCGCTGCGGATCGCCTCGGCGGTCATCCGCAGGGGGCGACGGTGCTGCATCACCCGCTCGGTCAGACCGTCGCTGGGTAGCCGAGGCTGGGGCGCGGTGAGGGCTTCCCCCGCCTCGTAGTAGGGGAAGGTGATCATCTGGTCCTGATCACTTTGCAGGGCGACGAAGCAGTTTTCGGCGTAGAGCAGGTGGCGCAACACGCCGTGAATTGCCCGGTAGAAGCTGTTCATGTCCCGACCGCTGGCGGTGATCTCGGAGATTTCCAGCAGGGCGTTCTGCAGCCGCTCGGCCCGGCGGCGCTGGCGCACCTCCTCCTGCAGCGCCCGGTTGGCCTGGCTCAGGGCCCGGGTGCGGTGTTCGATCACCAGCTCCGTCTGGGCCCGGGCCTTGAGCCGCTCCATGGCGGTGACCAGGTGTTGGCCGACGAAGGTGAGAAACTCGGTCTGGGGCTGACCGTAGCGAAAGCCGGGCTTGTAGGACTGCAGCACCAGCACCCCCAGTACGGTGCCGTCCTTGACCAGAGGCACCCCGAGCCAGGCCTGGGCCGGGCTGCCGATGGGGGTGATCTGACCGCGGGCGATCATGGCGTTGAGGCCGTCGCGATCCAGGCACAGGGGCTGCCCGTGACGGTATACGTGGCCGGTGAAGCCGCTCATCAGATCGGCGGCGTCGACGAACTCCGGTGGCCGGTTGTCCCGCTGGTCGAGGAAGAAGGGGAAGTGGAATCGGTCGAGGCTGGGATCGTAGAGCGCGGCGTAGCAGTTTTCCGTGCCGGGGAACTGGCGCACCAGGGGGGTCAGTGCCCGGTAGAAGTGATCCATGGAGTCACAGTGGCTGGCCAGCTCCGAGACGCGAAAGAGGATGGACTGCAAGGATGCGGCACTCTTGTAGCGGGCGGCGATCCGACGTAGGCGGTCGACCCGACGCTTCCAGAACGCCAGTTGCCCTGGTGGCGATTGTGCCTCTCCCTGCTCCATTGCCCGGTGCGATCCTTGAATCTTATTGTGGTTATAACTCTCCAGCGAGATAGATTGACTAAAAAACCGTCATGAAGCAATGTTTTTGATTGTTTTATCTGGCCTTTTTTACTATTGCTAGTTAATTTTCCACCAGTTGGTCTTTGGCGGCGCAAAAATTCGTGGACGCCGGGCTGGCCCTTACGTATCATGTCCGCCGTCAATGAGAGCGCCCATAGCTCAGCTGGATAGAGCGCTGCCCTCCGGAGGCAGAGGTCAGAGGTTCGAATCCTCTTGGGCGCGCCATTCCTCATTGACCTGTTTGGCAAGCCAGACGTCCCGACAGTGGTGGCTGTAGCTCAGTTGGTAGAGTCCCGGATTGTGATTCCGGTTGTCGCGGGTTCAAATCCCGTCAGCCACCCCACTCTTTCTCGAAACCCCCGCACTGCGGGGGTTTCGTCGTTTTTGGCCCGAAATTACTTGGCTTCGTTGAGGGCGTCCACCAGCATCTGGGCCCAGCGGCGCAGGATCTTGTCCGCCTCCGCCCGGTTGGTGACCTGGTTGGCGTACTGGAAGTGGCCCGGATCCATGGCGCTGCGGGAGTCCACCACCCGGCCGATCAGGTCGTGGGTGGCGCCGTCGTAGAGCTCCATATAGAGGGTCATGGAACCGGCGGAGGCGACGTAGCTGCGCTGGTGAGTGGCGCTTTGCAGGTCCGGTGCCGCCACATCCAGGTTAACGATGGCCGGGCGCAGCAGCAGCACGTCCTCCCCCAGGGTGTCGGGGCTCACCACCTGGTAGCCCCCCCGCTCCCCCAGCTCCCGGTCAAACACCTTCTGAAACTCCGCTGCCAGGGCTTTGCGGATCTTGTCCATATCGTCGGCGCTGACCCGCTGGGAGAGCTCCCGCCGGCCGCTGTTGAAGTCCCGCTGCCAGTTCTTACGGAAGGCGACGAAGCAGTCCATGATGGCCACCCGCTGGTAGGGGGCCAGACTGGCGCCCTCACGCCAGTAGGCGGCTTCCACGTGTTTGGCTTCGATCCGCACCAGGCCGTCGTCGGTGACGTCCGGGAAGCCGTCTTTGGCGCTGCCTGGGGCGCTCAACAGCAGCAGGGGCAGCAACAGGGTCAGGGTTCTCAGGGTCATGGCCGGGCTCCTTGGGCGTTTGGGTTGCCTTCAAGGTATAGACGCTGCCGGCATCCAGGCACAAAAAAGCCAGGCCGAGGCCTGGCTTGTCGGTGAGGGCGCACTAGCCCCCGGTAAAGCTCATAAAGCGCAGGATCTCGGTCTCACCGTCGGTGCGAAACTCGTGCTTCTCCGGCTTCTTCATCATGGCGTCGAGGATCGCCGTTTTCAGCCGTTCGACGTCCCCGGGGTGGGCCCGCAGGATCGCCTTGAGGTCCACGGCGTTCTCGTTGCCCAGGCACAACAGCAGCTGCCCCGTGGTGGTCACCCGCACCCGGTTGCACTCGTCGCAGAAGTTGTGGCTGTGGGGGCTGATGAAGCCCACCCGGATATCGCTGTCCGGCATCCGGTAGTAGCGGGCCGGGCCACCGGTGTTCTCGGTGGTGGGCACCAGCTCGTAGCGCTCGGCCAGGATGGCCCGCACCGCGTCGCTGGTCAGCAGGCTCTGCTGGCGCCGGGCGGCGTCCAGCTGGCCCAGGGGCATCTCTTCGATGAAGCTGATGTCCACCCCCTTCTCCCGGGCAAAGGCAACCAGGTCGAGGATCTCGTCGTCGTTGCTGCCGCGCATCGCCACGGTGTTGAGTTTGATGCGCTCGAAGCCCGCCTCGATGGCGGCGTCGATCCCCGCCAGCACCCGCTCCAGCTTGCCGTTGCGGGTCACCGCGGTGAAGCGCTCCGGTTGGAGGGTGTCCAGGCTGATGTTGACCCGCTTGAGCCCCGCTTCCTTGAGCGGCCGGGCGAACTTCTTCAGCCGTGAGCCGTTGGTGGTGAGGCAGAGGTCTTTCAGCCCCGGCAGGGCGGCGATCTGCTTGACCAGGTAGTCCAGGTCGCTTTTGACCAGGGGCTCGCCCCCGGTCAGGCGAATTTTTTGCACCCCCAGCTCGGTAAAGGCCTGGGCGATCAGGTGAAGCTCCTCCAGGCTCAGCACCTGATCCCGGGGGAGGAAAGTGGGGTCTTCGTCCATGCAGTAGACGCAACGGAAGTCGCAGTGGTCGGTTACCGACATCCGCAGATAGCTGATTTTGCGTCCAAAGCCGTCAGACAATGCCATCGGTTTCTCCTACATCAGATCGGCGAAAAGTTGCACCCAGACGGCGTCGCCGGGGCGGACCTGATCGATAGCTTCCTCGATCACGATCAGGCAGTTGGCCTGCACCATGGAGCTCAGGATTCCGCTGCCCTGGCTGCCGGTGGTGCGCACCTCCAGCTGGCCACCGGCCCCCAGGGCGGCGATGCCGCGGGTGAACTCGGTGCGGCCGGTGCGGCTGCGCATCGGCTCGGTGGCGATGGCCTTGATCAGGGTGGGCTGCCAATCGGCCTCCCCCGCCATCTTGCGCAGTGCCGGCTGGACAAATTGCATAAAGGAAACCATCACCGCCACCGGGTTGCCGGGCAGGCCGAAGAACAGCTTGCCCTTGAGGGAGCCAAAGGCCAGGGGGCGACCCGGGCGCTGGGCGATCTTCCAGAAGTCGATGTTGCCCAGCTTGGCCAGGGCGTCCTTGATGAAGTCGGCGTCACCCACGGACACGCCGCCGGAGGTGATCACCACGTCGGCTTCCGCCGCGGCCCGCTCCAGCGCTGCCACCATGGCCGCCTCGTTGTCCTCGATGATCCCCAGATCCAGCACCTCGCAGCCCAGCTTGGCCAGCATGCCCTGCAAGGTGAAGCGGTTGGCGTCGAAGATGCAGTTGGCCTTGAGGGGCTGCTCCGGGGCGCACACCTCGTCGCCGGTGGAGAAGATCGCCACCTTGGGGCGGCGCCACAGGGTGGGTTGGGCCAGGCCCAGGGAGGCCAGCAGGCCCATCTCGGCGGCATCGATACGCTGACCGGCATTGAGGGCGGTAGCCCCCACGGCGATGTCCTCACCGGCCTGGCGCACGTTCTGGCCCGGCTCGATGGCGCCGTCGAAGCGCACCCGGCCCGCCTGCTCGCTGGCCAGCTCGCGCATCACTACGGTGTCGGCGCCCTCGGGCAGGGGGGCGCCGGTCATGATCTTGACCGCCTGACCCGGGGCCAGGGTGCCCTCGTGGGCGTAGCCGGCGAACACCTCGCCCACCAGCTGGTAGTCATCGTGCGCGCCGGCGGCGAAGGCGTAGCCGTCCATCGCCGAGTTGGTTTGCTGGGGCACGTTGACCGGGGAGATGGCGTCTTCGGCCAGCACCCGGCCCAGGCTTTCGGTCAGGTGGGCCGATTCGGTTTCGGCCACCGGCTGAACCATGGCCAGGATCCGCTGGACCCCCTGGGTGACCGACAGCTGCTTGCGTTCGACGCTGTCGCAGCTGGGGCCCAGGGGCGCCGGGGCCACGGGTGTCCAGCGGGCCATAAAGCCCTGGATAAAATCGGCGATCCCCTCGACGTCGTTGATGGAGAGGCGGGAGAGGGCGCAGTCGGCGGGCAGCACGGTGGCGTCGTCGCAGGCGATGGCCTGGATCAGCGCATCCTGGGTGAAGACGAAGGGCTTGCCCACCTCGGCGCGGTGCAGTTCCAGCTTGGGCAGGGCCAGTTTCTTGAAGCCCTCCACCAGGATGAGATCCACCCGCTCCTGGTCGATCATCGCCAGCAGTTCCTTGAGATCCGGATCCCCCTCGACGGGGCGCTCCATCATCAGGGCACGGCGGTTGCTGGAGCCGATCAGCATCTGATCGGCGCCGGCCTTGCGCAGCTCGAAGCTGTCCTTGCCGGGCTTATCCACCTCGAAGTTGTGGTGGGCGTGTTTGACCACCGCGACCTTGAGGCCCCGGCGGTTGAGTTCGGGCAGCAGTTTCAGCAGCAGCGTGGTCTTGCCGGTGCCGCTGTAGGCGCAGATCCCCAACACGGGGACGCGGCAGTCGGACAGCAGGGTGTCGGTCATCGGTTCTCTCACTTGTCACGGGCCAGCAGCTGGTTCTCCAGCTCCTGGCGCTGCTGCGGGGTGTTGATGTTGGCGAAGGCGTCGGCGGCGCCGTCGAAGACGCAGCGGGCCACCTTGTGTTGGCCATACCAGAGGTCGATCTTACGATCGCCGGCGGCGAGAAACTGCTCGATGGATCCCAATAACTCCCGCTTGAGCAGGACGACCACCGGGTGCTCCCGCTGCTCATCGCAGGCCACCGCCAGATCGGCGTCGGCCTCGGTCAGGCTGGCCAGCATCCGCTCGGCCAGATCCGAGGGCAGGTTGGGGGTGTCGCAGGGGCAGATCAGCACCAGCGGCGTCCGGGCCTCGGAGAGGGCCACCGCCATGCCGGCCATGGGGCCCATAAAGCCCGGCAGCGTGTCGGCGTGGACCGGCAGGCCCAGCTCGGCGTAGCGTTCCTGGTTGCGATTGGCGATCACCAGGGCAGCCATGGCGTCCCGGCGCACCCGGCCCAGAACGTGTTGGATCATCGGCTGGCCGGCAACGGGGATCAGTCCCTTGTCGTCGCCGCCCATGCGACGGGCCTGGCCACCGGCCAGTACCGCCAGGGTAATGTCGTGCAGTGTCATGCGAGGGCTTCCTCCCGGTCCGCCAGGCTCAGGCGGGTCAGGCTCTGGTTGTCCAGGATCCAGTGCTCCTGGCACAGATCCGTCAGTTCGGTTTGCTGATGGCTGGTGATGATCAGGCCACAGCCCTGCAGATGCAACTGTTCCACCATCTGGGTGATCAGCCGCAGCGAATCCGGGTCCAGGTTGGCGGTGGGTTCGTCCAGCAGCAGGAAGCGGGGCTTGAGCACCCAGGCCCGGGCCAGGGCCAGGCGCTGACGCTCGCCACCGGAGAGCACCTGGGCGGGGCGCTCGCTGAGGTGCTCGAGCCGGGCCAGCCCCAGGGCTTCGCGGATCCGCGCTTCGCGCTCACCGACGCTCAGGGCCAGCCGCTTCAGGCCATAGGCCAAATTGTCCCACACGGTGCCGTCGAACAGGTAGGGGCTCTGGTGCAGGTAGACCACCTGACCCAGGGGGGAGCCGTCCCGGCGCCAGCGCCGGCTGGGGGCGTCGGTCAGGTCCACCTGGCCGTGGCTGGGTTTGTGCAGCCCAGCCAGCAGCTTCATCAGGGTGGTCTTGCCCACCCCGTTGGGGCCCTTGAGCCAGACCCGCTGGTGCCCCTCCAGCGTCAGGCTGGGGATGGTGAACAGCGGTTGGTGGTTAAAGCGCATCTCCAGCGCCGTGGCGTTCAGTTGCATGGCTATCCTCGACGCAGGCCTTCCTGCTGATTACGCAGGGTGCCCAGGGAGAAGTTGATGATCAGGGCCAGCAGCAACAGCACCGTGCCCAGGGCGGCGGCCTGGGCGAACTCGCCCTTGGAGGTCTCCAGGGCGATGGCGGTGGGGATGTTGCGGGTGACGTTGTGGATGTTACCCCCCACCAGCATGGAGGCCCCCACCTCGGTGATGATGCGGCTGAAGGCGGCGATCACCGCCACCAGCAGCGGGGCGCGCAGCTCATGACACAGGGTGAGGAAGGCGCGGTAGCGGGGGGCGCCCAGGGTGCGGGCGGTTTCCCAGGCCCGCCAGTCCCCGCTGGAGAAGGCGCCGTAGCTCAGGGAGACCAGCACCGGCAGGGCCAGGAACACCTGGGCCAACACCATGGCGTTCTGGGTGAACAGCCAGCGTAGATCCCCCAGCACCCCCTGGCGAAACAGCAGCAGGTAGGTGATGAGGCCCACCACGACGGTGGGGATCGCCTGCAGGGTCTGGAACAGGGAGATCACCCCGCCCCGACCGGGGAAGCGGGAGACCGCCAGGGCAAAGCCCAGCAGAATGCTGGGCAGCAGGATAAAGGCCATGGCGCGCAGCGACACGCTGAAGGACACCCCGATGATGGCCCAGACTTCGGGGTCAAAGCTCAACAGCAGGGCGATGCCCTGCTGAAACACGCCAAACATGCCGTCGCTCATTCAGTTGCCTTGTAGGTCGCCTGAAACAGCTGCTCTCCCTGCACTTTGAAATCGTCGATCATCGCCTGTCCTTTGGCACTGATCAGCCAGTCACTGAGGGCCTGGGCCCCGTCGTGGTTGAGATCCGGGTACTTGCTGTTGCTGATCAGGATTACCTGGTAGGGGTTCAGCAGGTTGGCGTCCCCCTGGTAGAGCACGCTCAGGTTGAGCTTGTCCTTGAACGCCAGGTAGGTGCCGCGGTCGGCCAGCAGGTAACCCTGCATCTCGCTGGCGGTCAGCAGCGCCGGGCCCATGCCCTGGCCGATGGCCGCGTAGCCGGTGAAGTCGGTGCTCACGCCGGCGGCCTGCCACAGGGCCAGCTCCTTAATGTGGGTGCCGGACTCGTCGCCGCGGGAAACGAAGGGGGCCTTGGCGTCGGCAATGGCCTTCATCGCCTCGGTGACGTTGGCGCTGTCGGCGATGCCGGCGGGATCCGCCTGCGGGCCCAGCAGGATGAAATCGTTGGCCATCAGCTGACGGGGCTGGCGGCCAAAGCCGTCGTCGACGAACTTGGCTTCCGCGGAGGGGGCGTGGGTCATCACCACGTCCACGTCGCCGTTGCGACCGTGGCGCAGGGCCTTGCCGGTGCCAGTGGCGATCACCTGGACCGAGTAGCCGCTGTCCTGCTCGAAGGTGGGCAGCAGGTGGGCCAGCAGGCCGGAGTTGTCGGTGCTGGTGGTGGTGGCCAGACGGATCGGATCCTTCGCCAGGGCCAGACCGGGGAGCAACGCCAGCAGCAGCAGGGCTTTAGACAACGCGTTTTTCATCCTTTGGGGTTCCTTTTTGCAATCAATCGCAACAGCGGCCGGGGACGTCCCGACCAGGTCGCGAGAATATGTGCAAACTTGGTGCCAATCCCTTTGTGAGGAGGGATTTTTGCAGGGGATCACACTTTCCGCCTGGCCAATTGGGTCAAAATGACGCACCTTAACGAAACCCATGGGCAATTTGACCCTCGATGGACAAATTGTACCAACCTAACCCCATGAAATCGGAGGCCCTCAGCGGTTATGGTCGATAAGCTTCCCCCTTCAACAGCGATGTCGGTCCTGGTGGTGGACGATGAGTCCGGCATGCGCTCGTTCCTGAAGAAGGCTCTCAGCAAGCGGTTCGCCCTGGTCGAGGTGGCCGGCAGCGTCGAGGAGGCGGAGCAGCTGCGCAGCCGCTGCCACTTCGATCTGCTGATCGTCGACATCAGCCTGCCGGGCCGGGACGGCATCGAGTGGCACGAGGCCCTGGACATGGACACCCGTCGCTCGGACGTGATCTTCATGACCGGCTTTGCCGACATGGAAACCGCCATCCGCGCCCTGCGGGCCGGGGCGGTGGATTTCATCCTCAAGCCCTTCCGCCTGGAACAGATGATGCAGGCGGTGGACCGTTGCATCGAACGCCGGCTGCTGAAGCGGGAAAACCTGCTGCTGCGCCGGGAGGTGGCCCACAGCCACCCCAACACCATCATCGGCAACAGCGCCGCCATGGCGGAGGTCAAATCGGTGATCAGCCGGGTGGCCCCCACCAACGCCGTGGTGCTGATCGAGGGCGAGTCCGGCACCGGCAAGGAGCTGGTGGCCCGCTCGCTGCACCAGCTGTCCGGCCGCAGCGGCTCCTTCGTGGCGGTCAACTGCGGGGCCATCGCCCCGGAGCTGCTGGAGAGCGAGCTCTTTGGCCACGTGGCCGGGGCCTTCACCGGCGCCCGTGGGGCCCGGGAGGGGCTGTTCAGCTTCGCCTCCGGCGGCACCATCTTCCTCGACGAGATCGGTGAGATGCCGCTGCAGATGCAAACCGCACTGCTGCGGGTGCTGGAACAGCGCACCATCCGGCCGGTGGGCTCGGAGAAGGAGACCCCGGTGGATGTGCGGGTGGTGGCGGCCACCAACCGGGAGCTGTTCCAGGAGGTGGAGGAGGGCCGATTCCGGCGGGATCTCTTCTACCGTCTCAACGTGCTCAACATCCACATCCCCAGCCTCAAGGAGCGGCCGGACGACGTGGTGGACCTGGTGCACCACTTCACCCGTCAGCTGGCCTCTGAGCTGGGCTTGCGGGAGGTGGCCTGGAGTCACGAGGATCTGCAGGTGATGCAGCGTTACGACTGGCCGGGCAACATCCGCGAGCTGCGCAACCTGGTGGAGCGCTGCCTGCTGCTGGGCAAACCCCCGGCGGAGTATTGGCGCAGCCAGGAGACCCCGGTGACCGAGGCGGCGCCCGGTGCCGGTTACCCCGACGAGATGGAGCTCAAGGAGGTGGAGCGGCTGCACGTGCTGCAGGTGGTGGCGGCCCAGGAGGGCAACAAGTCCGCCGCCGCCCGGGTGCTGGGGGTGTCCCGCAAGACCCTGGATCGCAAGTTTAAAGAGTGGGGTCAGGAGAGCTGATGATCAGAGGCTGGCGACGCCAGGTCAAAAACGACGTCAAGGTGATGACCAGCACGGTGCGCTACCGCCTGCTGGTGCTGATGTTGCTGCCGGTGCTGGTGACCCTGGCCAGCCTGGTGTTCATCACCATCTACTGGAACGTGGCCTACACCGGTAAGCAGCTGTTTATGAAGGTGCGGGCGGATCTGGCGGTGGCCCAGGGGGTGCTGGAGAACCAGGCCGAGGCCCAGGAGCAGGCCCTGCGCCAGACCCAGCACGCCTGGGACTTCAAGCAGCTGACCCAGTCGCTGCACTACTCGGATCGCTCCCTCAATCGTCTGCTGGAGGAGCACCGGGCCCGGCTGGGGCTGGATTTCCTCCGTCTGGTGACCCTGGAGGACGCCCTGGCGGATCCCAAGATGCGCCAGCTGATCCCCGATGACGGCGACGACGCCCGCTCCGGGCTGCAGGTGCTCTCCCGCAAGGCGATGCTGAGGATCAGCCCCGCCCTGGCCCGCAACGCCTCCATGGAGCTCAAGCCCACCCCCATGGCACCGGAGCCCCGCCAGGGGTTCGAGCAGCGGGGCATGGTGATCCGCAGCCTGATCCCGGTGATCGGCCCGGACGGCGAGCGGATGGGTTTCCTGGACGGCGGCGCCCTGATGAACCACAACACCGAGCTGGTGGACAAGATCCGCGCCCTGACCTACGCCGAGGGCACCCTGCCCAACCGGGCCCACGGCTCGGTGACCCTGTTCCTGGACAACGTGCGGATCAGCACCAACGTCCCCTCCCAGGACGAGGATGGCCGGGCGGTGGGCACCCTGGTGTCTGAGCAGGTGCGGCTCAAGGTGCTGGAGCGGGGGGAGACCTGGGTGGACCGGGCCTTCGTCTACAGCGACTGGTACATCTCCGCCTACGCCCCCCTGGTGGACACCAAGGGGGAGCGGATCGGCATGATCTACACCGGCTTTACCGAGGCCCCCTTCGTCCTCAACTACCTGATCAACATCATTGAGATGGGCACCATTTTGCTGCTGGTGATGGCCGGCTCCGGCCTGGCGGTGTACCGCGGTGCCTCGGGCCTGCTCAAACCCATCGACCGCATCCACACCGTGGTGCGGGAGGTGCAGGAGGGGCGCCACCGCCGCATCGGCGATCTGGGGCTGGACCCCTCCAACGAGCTGGCCCAGCTGGGGCGTCAGTTTGATCTCATGCTCGACCAGCTGCAGGAGCGCAGCCAACAGATCCAGGCCGCCGCGGCGCAGCTGGAGATGAAGGTGGAGGAGCGCACCTACAGCCTCAAGCAGCGCACCAAGGAGCTCAAGCGCAATATCCGCCTGCTGGAGGAGACCCGCCAGCAGATGGTGACCAACGAGAAACTGGTGGCCCTGGGGGAGCTGACCGCGGGGATCGCCCACGAGATCAACAACCCCACGGCGGTGATCCTGGGCAACATCGAGCTCATCAAGATGGAGCTGGGGGGCCAGGATCACGAGGTGGACGAGGAGATCGAGCTTATCGTTCAGCAGGTGCAGCGGATCAACACCATCATCCAGTCCCTGCTGCAGTACGCCCGCCCCGGCGATCTGGCGATGCCCCTGGAGCGTCAGCCGGTCAACCCCATCATCGAGGAGATGCTGGTGCTGGTGCGCCACTCCCTGCGTAAGCAGTCGGTGGACGTCCAGCTGGAGCTGGCAGCCACCGCGGCGGTGGAGGTGAACCGCCAGCAGCTGCTGCAGGTGCTGATCAACCTGGTGGTCAACGCCGCCCACGCCCTGGATGGCGAGGGCCAGGTGCGGGTGGCCACCGGCGACTGGCTGGCGGAGGACGACAGCATCAAGGGGGCGTGGATCACCGTCGCCGACGACGGCTGTGGGATCCCCCCGGAGGTGCTGTCGCGGATCTTCGACCCCTTCTTCACCACCCGCAAGCAGGGCACCGGCCTGGGCCTCTCCCTGAGCTACGGCATCATTCGCCGTTTCGGCGGCCTGATGGAGGTGGAGTCGGAGCTGGAGCGCGGCTCGGTGTTCACCATCAAGCTGCCGATGCAGTGCCCGGCCCTGACCGATCAGCAGGGAGTGCAGATCAACGTCCGCTCCTGATTCGGGTTAGTGGCAATCAAAAAAAGCGCCCTCGGGGCGCTTTTTTTGTGGCAGCTGGGGTGTTAGACCGGGCTCCAGATCAGCTTGCCGCAGTCGGTCAGGTCGTAGCCCCCCAGGCGCTGGGCCTGGGACAAGGTGTCCGGGCTCTGCATCACCGCAAACAGCTGCTGCAGGTGCTGGCGGAAGTAGACCCCCTGGGGCATCACCAGGTCGAAGGACTCCCGGCCCAGGGGCACGAAGGCCAGCCCCAGTTCGCCGGCGATGCCGTGGCAACCGAAGCCGAAATCCGCTTCGCCCCGGGCCACCGAGGCGGCCAGCTCCCGCTCGCTGAAGGCGGTGCCCACCAGGTTGAGATCCGTGCCCGCCATGCCCCGCTCCGCCAGCCAGCTGTCGAAGTGGTAGCGGGCGCCGGCGCCCTCCTGGCGGGTGAGCCAGCGGTAGCGCAATGAGAGCGCCTGCTCCACATCCTGGCCCAGGTGGTGGTGCTCATTGCGCATCATCAGGCCAAACTCCCGGCTGGCGGCGTGCACCATCACCCACTGCTTGTGCAGGGCGTGGCGTTTGAGCAGGGCCGGGTGGCGCAGGTCCCGCTCCGACTCGTTGCCCCAGTGCAGGCAGCAGACGTCGGCAAAGCCCTGGGCCAGCTGGGACAGGCCCAGACGGGAATCGGTGGCGGAGTAGTTGACCAGCCCGGTGCTGCCGATGCGCTGGCTGACCCGGCCCACCACCCAGTGCAGCAGGGGGTCGTCGGAGCCGGTGATGATCAGCCGGTCCGACAGCATGCCGCTGTGGCAGGACTCCATCACCCAGCGATCGATCAGGGTCTTGGGGAACAGCCATTTGCCGGTGACCTTGGTGCCCGGCAGCTGGCGTTCGTTGGCCATGGCGTAGACCTTCTTCTCGTTCAAGTCGAGATAGTCCGCCACCTGCTTGGCGTTCATAAACAGGGTGTCGGTGGGCTGGGTCATGCCTGGGCTCCGTCAAATTCGATGGTCTCGGCGCCGTGGTAGACCAGGAAGTGGCGCCCCTTGGCGCGGGCGATCATGGTGATCCCCAGCTGCTTGGCCAGGCTGAGGCCCATCTCGGTCACCCCGGAGCGGGACAGCAGCACCGGGATCCCCATCTTGGCCACCTTGATCACCATCTCCGAGGTGAGTCGGCCGGTGGTGTAGAAGATCTTGTCCGATCCCTCCTGGCCCTCCAGCCACATCTCGCCGGCCAGGGTGTCCACCGCGTTGTGGCGGCCGACGTCCTCGACGAAGCTGAGGATCTCGGTCTCGGCGCAGATCCCGCAGCCGTGCACCGCCCCGGCGTTCTTGTAGGTGTCGTTGTACTGGCCCAGGTTTTTCAGCAGGGCGTAGATCCCGCTCTGACTGAGGCTGGGCACCGGCAGCGTGATCTCATCCAGACCGGCGGTAAAGCTGCCAAACACCGTGCCCTGGCCGCAGCCGCTGGTGACGGTTTTCTCCTCCAGCTGCTTGTCCACGTGGGCGATGTCCTCCCGGGTGATCACCGCCGCGGAGTTGACCTCCCAGTCGACGATCACCGATTCCACCAGGCCGATGTCGCTGATGAAACCCTGGTTTTTGAGGTAGCCCAGGGCCAGGGCCTCGGGCCGGGCCCCCAGGGTCATCAGGGTGACGATGGGCTGCCAGTTGAGGTAGAGGGTCAGGGGTCGCTCGCAGGCGATCTGCTTCTCTTGGATCTGGCCTTTCTCGTCCACCGCGGTCACCGCAATGGTCAGGGGGGCTTCCGCGTGGGTGCGGGAAAGGCGGGGGCGTTTAAGAGATGTGGTCATGGATAATCAACAGCTTGCCAGGGCATTTATACTCACCCTGGGGTAATGCAAAAGCCGTTCCACAGCCCCAGGGGTGGGGAAACGGGATCGAGATCACGGCCAGAGGGGCAAAGTGTCCCAAGCTGTCCCTGGGCTCTGGGACAAATTGTCTCTCCTGGGTCAAAAAGCGTGAGAGGGATCATCCTCTGGCGCCGGAACCAGGGTGGAACGATACTTGCAGCGTGTTGGGCAAAGTGGCCTTCGGGCTCAACCCACACCTTAGGAGCGTGGAATGCAACACAGCGAATCCATCTGGCCCCTGTACGTCACCCTGGCCTCGAAAGAGGTACAGGTCGGGCGCTGGACCCAGACCAACTGGGAGGTGGCCTCCCTGCTGCCCGCCACCGGCAAGGCACCCGAAGGGGCCCACCTGGTGGCCCTGGAGTTGTACCTGGATGAGCGGGCCAACTACCGGCTGAACCTGGACCTGGACCACCCCAAGCTGTTCGTCATCTGCGACGACAAGGGCGACGGCGTGCCGGTGCCCATGTCGGTGACCGCCAACCAGAACGTCGCCGCCGGCGCCCTGGAGGGGGACACCCCGGTGCTGACCTGCGCCATTCCCGAGGCGATCGGTTGCTGGATCGAATCCTTTATCACCCGCCACGGTGAGGCCCCCATCCAGGCCCACCGCCGCAGACACATCGATGTCCGTGGCGAGGCGCGCAAGAGCCGGGAGGAGTCCTGATGAGCCTGTTATCCCGTTGGCAACTGCGCAAGGCCCAGGTGGCCGAGGAGGAGGCCAAGGAGGAGGCTCAGTCGGCGACGGCCCCGGCAGAAGCCGCTCCCACCGATGCCCCCCTCGACGCCGCCGAGACCGCTGAGACTCCGGATGGCGTGCCCCAGGCCGAGGCTCAAGAGGGCACCGAGGCCGAAGCCCTGCCGGATCCCGACAGCATCGAAGAGGGGGGCAGCTTCGCCGACTTCCTCAAGCCGGGGGTGGATCCGAGCAAGCGCAAGGAGGCCCTGCGGGCCCTGTGGAAACAGCCCCACTACAACGTCCGCGACGGCCTCTGCGAGTACGACCTGGACTACGCGGCCCAGCCCAAGCTGAGCGCGGCGGTGGCCGCCGAGGTGGCCAAGAACGTCTTCCGCCACGTGAGCGAAGCGGTGGAAGAGGTGGACAAGGCGGTGGCCCGTCAAGCCGAAGCGTCGGCCGAGGGGGAAACGCCGTCAGAATTACCCAATGTCCCAGGGGAAGAGGGACAAAATGTCGCAGCGTCCGAAAGCGACCCGGACGAGACCAAGACCGAAACGTAATTCAACTGACCAAATTGTGAGCAGTGCTGGTACGTCCCTTGCAGCTAAATTGGGGATCGTTGCCAGCCATGGCAGGGGAAACCCTGCCCATCGACAAACAGAGCAACGACACCGAGTAGGAAACGCAGAGTGAGCAACAGTATCAATCCGGTGCAGGACCAAGCCCGTGAGCAGAGCCTGGCCCAAGTCACCATGCTGGAGAACCTGATCCCGCAGACGGTCTCCTACAACACCGCCGGTCACCTGTTGATCGTCGGTCCGGAAGACCTGATCCGCCTGGCGGCCGCCGAACTGGCGTCCATGGCCAGTCGTACCCTGGTGGCCACCGAAGCGGTGACCAGCCAGGACGAGGCCCACCTGGAGAAGGTGATGGCCGCCGCCGAAGCCACCGAATCCCTGCCGGCGTACTTCAGCCGCAGCGTCTCCGTGAAGGGGTTCCTGGGACAGTTCCAGGCCTTCATCAAGGACGACGGTGCCCAGCGCGAACTGGCCCCCGCCGCGGTGCGCCGCCCCCACTATGACCTGGTGCTGGACATGGGTCAGCAACCGCTGCTGAACCTGGAGCTGCTGCCGCCGGGCTACTTCCACGTTGGCGACGATGCCGACAAGCTGGCCGCCGCCCTGGCCCAGTTGCCGGAGCTGATCGGCCAGTTCGACAAGCCCCGCTACGTCAAGGTCAACTACGACATCTGCGCCCACCACTCCAGCGGCATCGACGGCTGCACCCGCTGCATGAACGTCTGCCCGGCGGACGCCCTGGAGAGCATCGACAACCGGATCACCGTGGATCCGCACCTCTGCCACGGTGCCGGCAGCTGCACCGCCGCCTGCCCCACCGGTGCCCTGAGCTACGACCAACCCACCCCCACGGTGCTGCGGGACTACCTCAAGCGCCTGCTGGGCCGCTACCTGGAGCTGTCCGATCAGCGTCCCGCCGTGCTGCTGCACGACGCCAGCGCCGGTGAGGCCGCCCTGTCGGCCCTGCGTCAGCTGCCGGGTCAGGTGTTGCCGGTGGCCCTGGAAGAGGTCGCCGTGGCCGGACTGGACAGCTGGCTGGCCACCCTGGCCTGGGGCGCCCGCCAGGTGATCGTGCTGACCACCGCCGAGACCCCGGAGACCCTGCTGACCCTGGTGCGCAGCGAGCACCAGCTGGCCACCACCTTGCTGGACGCGGTGGGCGAGCGGGCCGAGCGGATCACCCTGCTGGACGCCGCCGAGCTGGATCGCCTGGACGCCCTGCTGGCGGACAGCGCGACCTTCGCAGAGCTGCCGGTGGCGGCCTTCGGCAAGGACCTGAGCAAGCGCGATACCCTGTTCAACGCCCTGGACCACATCAACGGCGCGGCCGCCGGCCGCATCGAGGTGCTGGAGCTGCCCCGGGTGCCCTACGGTGCCGTCACCGTGGACGCCGACAAGTGCACCCTATGCATGAGCTGTGCGGCCCTGTGCCCCACCCGGGCCCTGATGGACGGCGGCGACAGCCCCGCCCTCAAGTTCACCGAGCAGCCCTGCGTCCAATGCGGCCTGTGTGAACAGGCCTGCCCGGAGAAGGCGATCACCCTAACCGCTCGCATCCAGCTGGACCGCGAGGCGCGTCAGGCCGAGCAGGTGCTCAAGGAGGAGGAACCCTTTGAGTGCATCACCTGCGGCAAGCCCTTCGCCACCAAGGCGGTGGTGGAGAAGATGACCACCGCCCTGGCCGGCCACAGCGCGTTTGCGGGCGACGCCCTGAACCGTTTGAAAATGTGCGAAGACTGTCGGGTGAAGGACCTCTTTACCGACATCCTGAACGATCCCGAAAAACAACTGCGCGTCTAAATTGAGGTAGTGATGACTGAACAACAAACCACCCGGGTCGTAACCGAACATCAGCAGCTTCGCGCTGACATCTACCAGCTGATCTCCGCGTTGCTGCGCCAGGCGCCCAACGCGGAGCTGATGCAGTTTCTGGCCAACCTGGAGCTGGACGAGGACAACGACAGCGACATGGGCAAGGCCTGGCACGGCCTCAAGCTGGCGGCCCAGACTCACCTGGACAGCCAGTTGGACGACGAGTTTTTCAATCTCTTCATCGGCTTGGGTCACGGCGAAGTGATCCCTTACACCAGCTGGTACCTGACCGGCTCGCTGATGGACCAGCCCCTGGCGCTGCTGCGTCAGGACCTGATGCGACTGGGCTTTGCCCGTGAAGAGAGTGTGAAAGAGCCCGAGGACCACCTGGGGGCGCTCTGTGAGGTGATGGCGTTTCTGCTGCTCGAATCGAGACAGCAGGAGCAGATCACCTTCTGGCAGCGTCACCTGGAGCCCTGGGTAGACCAGTTCTTTACCGATCTGGCCAAGGCCAAGAACGCCTCCTTCTACGTCGCTGTGGCGGCGCTGGGGCAAGCGTTCTTCGCTGCGGAGAAGGTGGAGTTTGGCAACCTGATCCTGGATGTGCAGGTGCAGCAGACCGGCTGAGCCGGTGTGTGCCAGACCGGATGGGTAAAGGTTCCGGTGGTGGGGCAGAGGGCTGTCGCCCCACCTTAAATCCAGCAACACCATGGAGGTGTTATGAACGATCGGCAAACCCGATTGGACCGCCGCCGCGCGCTCAAGGCCCTGGGCCTTGGGGCGGGGGCTGCTGCCCTCAGCAGCGGTGCGGTTCAGGCCCAGACGTCCGAGCCTGAGGCCACGCCTGTCACGAAGCCATCCGGCTACCGTGAAACTCCCCATGTCCTAACCTACTACGCCACGCTGCGCAAATAAGGAGGCTTAGGATGAAACTCACACGTTCAGTACAAGCCAATAAAGTCGCCAGCGAGAAGAAGTCGCTAGGGCTCAATCGGCGCCAGTTCCTGAAAAACGCCGGGGTGACCGCCGGTGGGATCGCCGCCGCCTCCATGCTGGGGCAGGGGATGATCCGCAAGGCCGAAGCGGCCCAGGGCAGTGGCTCCGGTGAGACCAAGACGGTGCGCACCATCTGCTCCCACTGCTCCGTGGGATGCGGCGTTTACGCCGAAGTGCGCAACGGTGTCTGGGTGGCGCACGAGCCGGCCTTCGATCACCCCATCAACCGCGGCAGCCACTGTGCCAAGGGCGCCTCACTGGTGCACCACACCCACAGCGAAAAGCGGGTCAAGTACCCGATGAAGCTGGAGGGAGGCAAGTGGACCAAGTTGAGCTGGGAGCAGGCGATCGAGCAGGTGGGCGATCTGATGCTCAAGATCCGCGAAGAGTCCGGACCCGATTCCATCTACTTCATGGGCTCGGCCAAGACCAACAACGAGCAGTCCTATCTGTATCGTAAGTTCGCGGCGATGTGGGGCACCAACAACATCGACCACTCCGCCCGGATCTGTCACTCCACCACGGTAGCCGGTGTGGCCAACACCTGGGGCTACGGCGCCATGACCAACTCTTACAACGACATGCACAATTGTAAGAGTATGATTTTCATCGGCTCCAACGCCGCTGAAGCCCACCCCGTTGCCATGCAGCACGTGCTCACCGGTAAAGAGCGCGGCGCCAAGATGATCGTGGTCGACCCCCGCTTCACCCGTACTGCGGCCCACGCCGACGAGTACGTGCACATTCGACCCGGTACCGACATCCCCTTCGTCTACGGCCTGCTCTGGCACATCTTCGAGAACGGTTGGGAGGACAAGGACTTCATCGCCCGTCGGGTGTGGGGTCTGGACGCCATCCGCGAGCAGGTGAAGAACTACCCGCCGGATGAGGTGGAGAACATCTGCGGCACCGGCGAGAAGCAGATGTACCGCGTGGCCAAGACCCTGGCCGAGCACCGTCCCGGCACCATCGTCTGGTGCATGGGCGGCACCCAGCACACCGTGGGTAACGCCAACACCCGTGCCTACTGCATCCTGCAGCTGGCCCTGGGTAACATGGGCGTTTCCGGCGGCGGGGCCAACATCTTCCGTGGCCACGACAACGTGCAGGGCGCCACCGACTTCGGCCTGCTGTTCGACAACCTGCCCGGTTACTACGGCCTGTCCGAAGGCGCCTGGCAGCACTGGTCGCGGGTGTGGGAGCTGGAGTACGAGTGGGTGAAAGCCCGCTTCGACCAGGGCACCTACCTGGGCAAACAGCCGATGACCTCACCGGGGATCCCCTGCTCCCGCTGGCACGATGGCGTGAGCGAGGACAAGGACAAGATCGGCCAGCGCGACAACGTGCGGATGTCCTTCTTCCTGGGCCAGTCGGTGAACACCGAAACCCGGGGCCGTGAAGTGCGTGAAGCGCTGAACAAGATGGATGCCGTGGTGGTGGTCGACCCCTACCCGACCATGGCCGGTGTGATGCACACCCGCAAGGACGGCGTCTTCCTGCTGCCCGCTGCGACTCAGTTCGAGACCTACGGCTCGGTGTCCGCCTCCAACCGCTCGCTGCAGTGGCGCAGCCAGGTGGTGGAACCCGTGTTCGAGTCCAAGCCGGACCATGAGATCATGTACCTGCTGGCCAAGAAACTGGGTTTTGCCGACCAGATGTTCAAGAACATCGAGGTGCGCGGCAGCGTGCCGCTGATCGAGGACATCACCCGCGAATACAACCGCGGCATGTGGACCATCGGCTACACCGGTCAGTCCCCCGAACGGCTCAAGCTGCACCAGGAAAACTGGGGCACCTTCGAGTACGAAGACCTGCAAGCCAAGGGCGGCCCGGCCAAGGGCGAGACCTACGGCCTGCCGTGGCCCTGCTGGGGCACCCCGGAGCTCAAACACCCGGGCACTCACATCCTCTATGACACCTCCAAGCACGTGATGGAGGGGGGCGGTAACTTCCGTGCCCGCTTCGGTGTGGAGTACGAGGGTGAGAACCTGCTGGCGGACGACGCCGGTTCCCTGGGCAACGAGATCGGCGAAGGGCATCCGGAATTCACCTCCGACATGCTCAAGCAGCTGGGCTGGTGGGATGACCTGACCGAAGAGGAGAAGGCCGCCGCCGAGGGGCGCAACTGGAAGACCGACCTGTCCGGCGGGATCCAGCGCGTCGCCATGGCCCACGGCTGCATCCCGTTCGGCAACGCCCGGGCCCGCTGCCGGGTCTGGACCTTCCCGGATGAGATCCCGGTTCACCGCGAGCCGCTCTACACCCCGCGTCGGGATCTGGTGCAGAAGTACCCCAGCTACGAAGACCGCCAGGTGGCGCGTCTGCCCACCCTCTACCGCTCCATCCAGGAGAAGGTGATCGCCGAGGATCTGGACAAGAAGTTCCCGATGATCGTGACCACCGGGCGCCTGGTGGAATACGAGGGCGGCGGCGAGGAGACCCGCTCCAACCCCTGGCTGGCGGAACTGCAGCAGACCATGTTCGTCGAGATCAACCCCGCCGACGCGTCGGATCGGGGCATCCGCGATGGCGATGCGGTGATCCTGCACTCGCCGGAAGGGCCCAAGCTGCACATCCACGCCATGGTGACCGAACGGGTGATCCCGGGCGAATGCTTCATGCCCTATCACTTCGCCGGCATCTTCGAAGGCGAGTCGCTGGTCCCCGGTTATCCGGAGGGAACGGTGCCCTACATCCAAGGGGAGTCGGCCAACACGGCGATGACCTACGGCTATGACATCGTCACCCAGATGCAGGAGACCAAGGTGTCGATCTGCCAGATCAGCAAGGCTTAAGGACGGGAGTCATTATGGCTACGATGAAATTCCTGTGCGACACCAAGCGCTGCATCGAATGCAACGGTTGTACCGTCGCCTGTAAGAGTAAAAACGACAGTGCCCTGGAGTGGGGGATCCAACGCCGCCGCGTCGTCACCATGCACGACGGCGTGGTAGGCAAGGAGGTCTCCATCTCCGTGGCCTGCATGCATTGCTCCGACGCCCCCTGCATGGCGGTGTGCCCGGCGGACTGCTTCGAGCAGACCGAAGAGGGCATCATCCGCCACAGCAAGGACAAGTGCATCGGTTGCGGTTACTGCCTGTACGCCTGCCCCTTTGGCGCGCCGCAGTTCCCGAAACAGACCGCCTTTGGCGCCCGCGGCAAGATGGACAAGTGCACCTACTGTGCCGGTGGTCCGGATGCCGAACCGGGTTCCGAGAAGGAGGCGCGCCTGTACGGGGCCAACCGCATCGCCGAAGGCAAGCTGCCGTTCTGCGCCGAGGTGTGCTCCACCAAGTCGCTGCTGGCCGGGGACGCCGAGGTGATCTCGGAGATCTTCCGTCAGCGTGTGGCGATCCGCGGTGCGGAAAACGCCGGCTGGGATGGCTGAGCAAGGAGGACGCGTTATGAGACTCTCAGTAACGCTCCGGCGCGCCCTGGCGACGCTGGTGCTGGCAACGGCTTTTGCCGTGCCCGCGCTGGCCAGCGAGGCGACGTCGGAGGCCGATGCCCAGTTGGTGCAGTCGGTGATGGCAGCCCAGGCCGCGGAGGTGGCGGGGGAAACCCCGGCCGCTTCCGGTGAGCTCAATCCCCTGTGGAGCGAGGTCAAGGCCGGGGAGACGGGGCGAACCACCTCGGACAGCCGTTTCCACAACAACCTGATCAACACCTATGATCCCAACCTGATCCAGGCCCGCGCCGGCTGGTTGTCTCAGGTGCTGACCCTGGCACTGTTTGGCATGATCGTGATCTTCGCACTCTTTGTGCTGGTCAACGGTGCCGCCAAACTGGAGAAGGGGTTCTCCGGGGTCGAGGTGCTCAGGTGGTCCAAGGCCGACATCTTCATCCACTGGTTGATGGCCATCCCCTGCATCCTGCTGATCCTGACGGGACTCTCCCTGATGGCGGGACGCTTTGTCTTCGGTTCCTTCCTGGGGCCGGAGGGGGTGGGGGCGCTGGCGGCCATCGCCAAGCCGATCCACGACTACATGGCGATCCCCTTTATCGTGGGGGCGATCCTCGCCATGATCCGCTGGATGAAGCACAACATCCCGGCCGCCTACGACCTGAAGTGGTTCCTGGTGGTGGGGGGGTACCTGAACTTCGGGCCCTTCAAGGGCAAGCATCCGGATTCCGGGTTCTCCAACGCCGGTGAGAAGTTGTGGTTCTGGTCCTTCACCATCTTCGGCCTGGCGATCATCGGCTCCGGCATCGTGATGCTGTTCCCGGAGCAGGTGGATCCCAGCCGCACCGCCAGTCTGACCGCCATCTTCATTCACGGCATCTCCGCCATTGTGCTCACCGGCTTTACCGTGGTGCACATCTTTATGGCGACGGTGCTGTCGGAAGGCGGTTTCCCGGCGATGACCAGTGGCTACGTGGACGAGAACTGGGCCAAGCAGCACCACAACGTCTGGTACGACGAAATAAAGGCCGATGGCACCATCCAGTACAAGCAAGGATAAGTGCTGAAATAGGAGGCGTTCTCAACGCCCCCTTGGTCAACGACAAAACCCCGCCTCGGCGGGGTTTTTTAATGGATTCCAGGGCGTGAGTGAGTTCTCAAAATGACGAAAATGTTGGTTTGCTTATGTTTGGTGTCGCAAATCGATAAAGTCGGTGCAAATTACACGGTAAAACGACCCTGGGAGGCGAAGTTTTTTCGAAGGGACAAAAGGTCGCACTCTTTACCAAATGGTAACTTCAGCGAGGGGTGTTCAACAAAAGTGCCCATTCGACGACAAAATTCTTCGTGAGCCAGTTCAAGGTTAATAACATCTCAAGCGGTCATTCTTACGCGCGTTTGTGAACGGCGCGCCCTCTGGCGCCAAGTGTCATGACCCACTAAGGATGATTATGAAACAGCAACCCTCTCTGGCTCGTCGCCAGTTCCTCAAGCAGGTGGCCACCGGCACCGCGGCCGGTGCGGCCGTGATCGCCGTGCCTTCTGCCGTGGCCCAGACCCCGGTCGAGGCCTCTTCCAAGCACCAGGGCTACCAAGAGTCCGAGCACGTGCGCAACTACTACGCCGCCGCCCGCGGCCTGTGATCGGAGAGCATCATGAAACTGACGCCTAATACGACTCAGGTGGCGCCGAAAGCCGACGCGCCCCTGGGCCTGAACCGCCGCCAATTTTTGAAAAACGCCGGTGTCACCACCGGGGGGATCGCCGCCGCCTCCATGCTGGGCACCGGCATGATCAAAAAGGCGCAAGCCGCCACCGCGGTGGACCCCAACGCCCCCACCGAGATCAAGCGCACCATCTGTTCCGCCTGTGCGGTGGGCTGTGGTGTGTACGCCGAGGTCCAGAACGGTGTCTGGACTGGGCAGGAGCCGGCCTTCGACCATCCCTTCAACCGCGGTGGGCACTGTGCCAAAGGTGCCGCGCTGCGTGAGCATGGCCACTCCACTAAGCGCGTGAAATACCCGATGAAGCTGGAAGGCGGCAAGTGGAAGAAGATCACCTGGGAGCAGGCGATCGACGAGGTGGGCAACCAGATGCTGACCATCCGCGAGCAGTCCGGTCCCGACTCCATCTACTTTATGGGCTCCGCCAAGTTCTCCAACGAGGGCTGCTACATGTACCGCAAGTTCGCGGCCATGTGGGGCACCAACAACGTGGATCACTCCGCCCGGATCTGTCACTCCACCACGGTAGCCGGTGTGGCCAACACCTGGGGCTACGGGGCGATGACCAACTCCTTCAATGACATCCGTCATGCCAAGGCGATCTTCTTCATCGGCTCCAACCCCGCCGAGGCCCACCCGGTCTCCATGCAGCACATCCTGACCGCCAAGGAGCGCGGCGCCAAGATCATCGTTATCGATCCGCGCTTCTCCCGCACCGCGGCCCACTCGGACCTGCACGTTGGGATCCGCCCCGGTACCGACATCCCCTTCATCTACGGCATGCTGAACGTGATCTTCGAGAACGGCTGGCACGACCAGACCTTCATCGATCAGCGCGTCTGGGGCATGGAGGACATCCGCAAGGAAGCCGCCAAGTTCCCGCTGGCCGAGGCCGCCGAGGTGTGTGGCGTCGAGGAGCAGGCGATCTACAACGCCGCCAAGATGATGGCCGAGAACCGCCCCGGTTCCGTGGTCTGGTGTATGGGTGGCACCCAGCACACCGTGGGTAACGCCAACACCCGTGCCTACTGCCTGCTGCAGCTGGCCCTGGGCAACATGGGTCAGTCCGGTGGCGGTACCAACATCTTCCGTGGCCACGACAACGTTCAGGGTGCCACCGATCTGGGCCTGCTGTTCGACACCCTGCCGGGTTACTACGGCCTGTCCACCGCCGCCTGGAAGCACTGGTCCCACGTCTGGGATCTGGAGGAGAGCTGGGTCAACGGTCGCTTCGACCAGGGCGAGTACCTGGGCAAGAAGCCCCAGAACACCCCGGGCATGCCCTGCTCCCGTTGGCACGACGGCGTGCTGGAAGACAAGCAGAAGCTGGCCCAGCGCGACAACGTGCGCATGGGCTTCTTCTGGGGTCAGTCCGTCAACACCGAGACCCGTCAGCGCGACGTGCGCGACGCCCTGGACAAGATGGACACCGTGGTGGTGGTCGATCCCTACCCGACCATGGCCGGTGTGATGCACCGCCGCAAGGATGGCGTCTACCTGCTGCCCGCTTGCACCCAGTTCGAGTCCACCGGCTCCCTGTCCAACTCCGGCCGCTCCGTGCAGTGGCGTGAGCAGGTGGTCGAGCCGCTGTTCGACTCCAAGAACGACATCGAGATCATGTACCTGCTGGCCAAGAAGCTGGGCTTCGCCGAGCAGTTCACCAAGCGGATCCAGGTCAAGGGCAACCAGCCCGTGGTGGAAGACATCACCCGGGAGATCAACCGCGGCATGTGGACCATCGGCATGTCCGGTCAGGGCCCGGAGCGGATCAAGGCACACACCATGAACTGGGGCGCCTTCAGCGTTGAGGACCTCCAGGCCCCGGGCGGCGAGTTCAAGGGCGAGACCTACGGTCTGCCGTGGCCCTGCTGGGGCACCCCGGAGCAGAAGCACCCGGGCACCCACATCCTGTACGACACCTCCAAGCCGGTGCTGCAGGGGGGCGGTAACTTCCGTGCCCGCTTCGGCGTCGAGCACCAGGGCGATAACCTGCTGGCGGAAGGCTCCTTCCCCGTGGGTAACGAGCTCAAGGACGGTCACCCGGAGTTCACCGCCGAGATGCTCAAGCAGCTGGGCTGGTGGAACGAACTGACCGCCGAGGAGCAGGCCGAGGCCGAAGGCAAGAACTGGAAGACCGACCTGTCCGGCGGCATTCAGCGCGTTGCCATGGCCCACGGCTGCATCCCCTTCGGCAACGCCAAGGCGCGCTGCAAGGTGTGGACCTTCCCGGATCCCATGCCGGTGCATCGCGAGCCGCTGTACACCCCCCGTCGTGATCTCATCGCCAAGTACCCGACCTACGACGACATGCAGGTTCACCGTCTGCCCACCCTGTACAAGACCATTCAGGACAAGGTGATCAGCGACAACCTGGACAAGAAGTACCCGCTGGTGCTGACCTCCGGCCGCTTGGTGGAGTACGAGGGGGGCGGTGAAGAGTCCCGTTCCAACCCCTGGCTGGCGGAACTGCAGCAGGAGATGTTCGTCGAGATCAACCCGGTGGACGCCGCCGACCGCGGCCTGCGCGACGGCGACAACGTCTGGCTGGAGGGCGCCGAAGGCGGCCGCATCAAGGTGCAGGCGATGGTGACCGAGCGGGTCAAGCCCGGCGTCACCTGGATGCCCTACCACTTCGCCGGTGTGATGCACGGTGCCGACCTGGATTACCCGGAGTCCGGTGGCATCAGCACCAAGCCCTACGTGGTGGGCGAATCCGCCAACACCGCCCTGACCTACGGCTACGACCCGATCACCCAGATGCAGGAAACCAAGTCTTCCCTGTGTCAGATCGAGAAAGCGTAAGGAGTAACTGACTCATGGCTACCATGAAATTTATGTGTGACACCAAGCGCTGCATCGAGTGTAACGGCTGCGTCACCGCCTGTAAGAACGAAAACGATTCCGCCCTGGAGTGGGGCATCCAGCGCCGTCGCGTGGTCACCATCAACGATGGTAAACCCGGCGAAGCCTCCATCTCCGTCGCTTGCATGCACTGCGCCGACGCCCCCTGCATGAAGGTGTGCCCGGTCAATGTGTTCAGCAAGACCGAAGACGGCATCGTGCTGCACGACAAAGAGCGCTGCATCGGCTGTGGCTACTGCCTGTACGCCTGCCCCTTTGGCGCCCCGCAGTTCCCGAAAAAAGCGGTGTTCGGCTCCAAGGGCAAGATGGACAAGTGCACCTTCTGTGCCGGTGGCCCGGCCGTCGAGGCCGGCTCCGCCAAGGAGAAGGCCCTGTACGGTGCCAACCGCATCGCCGAAGGCAAGCTGCCGATGTGCGCCGAGCTGTGTTCCACCAAGGCCCTGCTGGCGGGCGATGCGGGCACCGTGTCCGACATCTACCGTGAGCGTGTGGTCAACCGTGGTCACAAAGACGGTGCCTGGGGCTGAAGCCTGACCGGTCGGGGCGCACGCCGCCCCGACCCTGTCTAAGGAGCAATGATGTTTTCCAAGATGCTGAAACCCCTGCTGGTGCTGCTGGCCCTGCTGCCCTCCCTGGCCCTGGCCAGTGACGCCGGCATGGTGGCGGCCCAGGCGGGGAACGAAGCGGAGGTGGTGTGGCAGGCGATCCAGCAGGGCGCCGAGGGCCGCACCGTGTCCGAATCCGAGTTCCACGCTCAGCTGATCAACCCCCAGGATGAGCGACTGCTGCCCCTGCGCAGCGACATCCTGGCCCCGGGCCTGGCCCTGGCGCTGTTTGGCATGATCGCGGCCTTTGCCGCCTTTATCGCGGTGAACGGGATCTCCAAGCTGCACGACGGTTTCTCCGGCAAAATGGTGTACCGCTGGTCCAAGGCGGACGTGGCGATCCACTGGCTGGGGGCCATCCCCTGCCTGCTGCTGATCCTCACTGGCCTGACGTTGCTGGCGGGACGCCTGATCATCGAGCCCTACCTGGGCCAGCAGGCGTTCGCCACCATGGCGGCCATCGCCAAGCCGGTGCACGACTACATGGCAATCCCCTTTATGCTGGGGTGGTTGCTGATGACCGTGAAGTGGGCCAAGAACCAGATCCCCGCCAAGTACGACATCGCCTGGTTTATGGTGGTGGGCGGTTACATCAACTTCGGGCCCTTCAAGGGCAAGCACCCGGACGCGGGCTTCGCCAACGCCGGTGAGAAGTTGTGGTTCTGGGCTTTCGCCCTGTTCGGTGGCGTGATCTCCGCATCCGGCGTGATCCTGCTGTTCCCGGAGTACGTCGAGCCCTCCCGCAGCCTGAGCCTGCTGTCGCTGATCATCCACGGCGCGGCGGCGATCATCATCTGTGCCTTCTCCATCGTCCACATCTTCATGGCCACCGTCATGTCCGAGGGCGGCATGGAGTGCATGGTGTCCGGTTACTGCGACGAGAACTGGGCCAAACAGCACCACAATGTGTGGTACGACGAGATCAAGGCCAACGGCGAGCTCAAGTACAAGGAGTAAGAGCGTTAAAAACCCTGGCCTTACCGGCCAACTGATAATGCCTCTTATTTGACTCTAAGCCCCGCAATCGCGGGGCTTTTTTGTTCCCAGCAGGAAGTTGATCTGGATCACAAAACGGGTATTTTCTCGTCCTTGGTTTACCAATCTGGGCAAGGAAAGCAAAAAACGGTAAATCCCTTCCCCGAACCCCCGCCGCAATTTGAAGCATGTCCACTGCGACACAATGACTCACCCCTAACCCGGTTTTTACAAAAGACGGGAAAACCACGTGCTGCATCACGAAAACAGGGAAATTTCGACTTGCGCCAGATCAAGATATCTTCTGCGGCGTCACGTCATGATGCATCCGTCGATTGACACGACTGTACGGGCAGGCCGTGGCCAAATTCGTCCCACCGGGGTGAGCGGGCCGGGCCTGGTACACAGAAATAAGGAAGCTTATGAAAACCGAAAAGCCTTTGGCTCGACGCCAATTCCTCAAGACCCTGGCGACCGGCAGTGCCGCCGCCGGTGCGGCCCTGGCCGCCCCCTCGGTAATGGCCGCACCCAGCGGTGAAACCCTGACCGAGAACAAAACCCAGGGGTACCGCGAGACCGACCACGTGCGTCGCTACTACGACGTCGCCCGCGGCCAGTAATTGAGGAGAACACCATGAAACTGACTCGCAAAGGCAATGGTATCCAGGACTCCGGCTCCCTGGGCATGAACCGTCGCCAGTTCCTGAAAAACGCCGGTGTTACCACCGGTGGGATCGCCGCTGCCTCCATGCTGGGTGCCGGCATGGTCCGCAAGGCCGAAGCCAAGGCCGTCAGCGCCGAGGGTCCCGTTGAGCGCGTGAAGACCATCTGTTCCCACTGCTCCGTGGGCTGTGGCATCTACGCCGAAGTACAGAACGGTGTCTGGACTGGCCAGGAGCCGGCCTTCGACCACCCCATCAACCGCGGTGGCCACTGTGCCAAGGGCGCGTCCATCCGTCACCACGGCCACAGTGAGAAGCGGGTGAAGTACCCGATGAAGCTGGAAGGCGGCAAGTGGAAGAAGCTGACCTGGGACCAGGCGATCAACGAGATCGGCGACCAGATGCTGAAGATCCGCCAGGAGTCCGGTCCGGATTCCGTCTACTTTATGGGCAGCGCCAAGTTCTCCAACGAACAGGCCTACCTGTACCGTAAGTTCGCGGCCATGTGGGGCACCAACAACGTCGACCACTCCGCCCGGATCTGTCACTCCACCACCGTAGCCGGTGTGGCCAACACCTGGGGCTACGGCGCCCAGACCAACTCCTACAACGACATGCACAACTGTAAGGCGATGCTCTTTATCGGCTCCAACGCCGCCGAAGCGCACCCGGTTGCCATGTCCCACGTGCTCACCGGTAAAGAGCGCGGCGCCAAGATGATCGTGGTCGATCCTCGCTTCACCCGTACTGCGGCCCACGCCGACGAGTACGTGCATATCCGACCCGGTACCGACATCCCCTTCATCTACGGCCTGCTCTGGCACATCTTCGAAAACGGTTGGGAAGACAAAGACTTCATCCGCCGTCGCACCTACGGTATGGACGCCATCCGTGAGGAAGTGAAGAAGTACCACCCAGAAGAGGTGCAGGACCTGACCTCCGTTTCCCCGGAGCAGATGCGCCGCGTGGCCAAGACCCTGGCCGAGCACCGTCCGGGCACCATCGTCTGGTGTATGGGTGGGACCCAGCACACCGTGGGTAACGCCAACACCCGTGCTTACTGCATCCTGCAGCTGGCCCTGGGCAACATGGGCGTTTCCGGTGGCGGTGCCAACATCTTCCGTGGCCACGACAACGTTCAGGGCGCCACCGACTTCGGCCTGCTGTTCGACAACCTGCCCGGTTACTACGGCCTGTCCGAAGGCGCCTGGAAGCACTGGTCCAACGTATGGGACCTGGAGTTTGACTGGGTGAAGGGCCGCTTCGACCAGGGTTCCCACCTGGGCAAGGTGCCGATGAACACCCCCGGCATCCCCTGCTCCCGCTGGCACGACGGCGTGCTGGAGGACAAAGCCAAGATCGGTCAGAAGGACAACGTGCGCCTGGCTTTCTTCTGGGGCCAGTCCGTCAACACCGAGACCCGTGGCCGCGAAGTGCGTGAAGCGCTGAACAAGATGGACACCGTGGTGGTGGTCGACCCCTACCCGACCATGGCCGGTGTGATGCACCAGCGTAAGGACGGCGTCTACCTGCTGCCCGCCGCGACCCAGTTCGAAACCTACGGTTCCATCTCCGCCTCCAACCGCTCCCTGCAGTGGCGTTCCCAGGTGATTGAGCCGATGTTCGAGTCCCTGCCGGACCACGTGATCATGTACAAGATCGCCAAGAAGGTGGGCATGGCCGACGAGATGTTCAAGCACATCCAGGTCAACAACGACGAGCCGCTGGTGGAAGACATCACCCGCGAGTTCAACCGCGGCATGTGGACCATCGGTTACACCGGTCAGTCCCCGGAGCGTCTGAAGCAGCACCAGGAAAACTGGCACCTGTTCAGCTGGGAAGACCTCAAGGCCCCGGGCGGCGAGGTGAAGGGCGAGACCTACGGTCTGCCGTGGCCCTGCTGGGGCACCCCGGAGCTCAAGCACCCCGGTACCCACATCCTGTACGACACCTCCAAACACGTCATGGAGGGGGGCGGTAACTTCCGTGCCCGCTTCGGTGTCGAGCACAACGGCGTCAACATCCTGGCCGAAGATCCCGGCTCCAAGGGCAACGAGATCGGCGACGGTCACCCCGAGTTCGACCACAAGCTGCTCAAGCAGCTGGGCTGGTGGGACGAGCTGACCGCCGAAGAGAAAGCCGCTGCCGAAGGCAAGAACTGGAAGACCGACCTGTCCGGCGGGATCCAGCGCGTCGCCATGGCCCACGGCTGTATCCCCTTCGGTAACGCCAAGGCCCGCTGCAAGGTGTGGACCTTCCCGGATGAGGTACCGGTTCACCGTGAGCCGCTGTACACCCCGCGTCGCGATCTCATCGCCAAGTACCCGACCCACGACGACATGCAGGTGCACCGTCTGCCCACCCTGTTCAAGTCCATCCAGGACCGGGTGATCAGCGACAACCTGGACAAGAAGTTCCCGCTGGTGGTCACTTCCGGTCGTCTGGTGGAGTACGAAGGGGGCGGTGAAGAGACCCGTTCCAACCCCTGGCTGGCCGAACTGCAGCAGGAGATGTTCGTCGAGATCCACCCCGCGGACGCCGCCGACCGTGGCATCCGTGATGGCGACAACGTCAAGCTGAAGTCGCCGGAAGGCGCAGTTATCGGCATGAAGGCGATGGTCACTGAGCGTGTGACGGTGGGCGAGACCTTTATGCCCTACCACTTCGCCGGTGTGTTCGAAGGTGAGGAGCTGCAATACCCCGAGTCCGGTGGCGTCAGCACCAAGCCTTACGTGGTGGGTGAGTCCGCCAACACCGCATTGACCTACGGGTACGACCCGGTGACCCAGATGCAGGAAACCAAGTGTTCCCTGTGCGAAATCGTCAAAGCCTAACGTCGGCCTAAGGAGATAAGCCCATATGGCGACCATGAAATTCATGTGTGACACCAAGCGCTGCATCGAATGTAACGGCTGCGTCACCGCTTGTAAGAACGAAAACGACTCCGCCCTGGAGTGGGGCATTCAGCGCCGTCGCGTTGTGACCATCAACGATGGTAAGCCCGGCGAAGCCTCCATCTCCGTCGCTTGCATGCACTGCGCCGACGCCCCCTGCATGAAGGTGTGCCCGGTCAACGTGTTCAGCAAGACCGAAGACGGCATCGTGCTGCACGACAAGGAACGCTGCATCGGCTGTGGCTACTGCCTGTACGCCTGCCCCTTCGGCGCCCCGCAGTTCCCGAAGCAGTCCGCCTTCGGTTCCAAGGGCAAGATGGACAAGTGCACCTTCTGTGCCGGTGGTCCGGGCGTCGAGGCCGGCTCCGCCAAGGAGAAGGCCCTGTACGGTGCCAACCGTATTGCCGAAGGCAAGCTGCCGATGTGCGCCGAGTTGTGTTCCACCAAGGCCCTGCTGGCGGGCGATGCGGGCATGGTGTCCGACATCTACCGTGAGCGTGTGGTCACCCGTGGTCACAAAGACGGTGCCTGGGGCTAAAGCGGCCCGCTGAAACCGGGGGCGGTCCTAGGGCTGCCCCCTCAGTCCTTTGTGAAGGAGCAACTATGTTCACAAAACTGCTGAAGCCGCTGTTGATGCTGCTGGTGATGGCACCGGGCCTGGCCCTGGCGTCGGATCCCGGCACCGTGGCGGCCCAGTCCGGCAACGAAGCCGAGGTGGTGTGGCAGGCGATCCAGCAGGGCGCCGAGGGCCGTACCGTGTCCGAGGTGGAGTACCACGCCCAGCTGATCAATCCCCAGGATGAGCGCCTGCTGCCCCTGCGCAGCGACGTGCTGGCCCCGGGCATGGCCCTGGCGCTGTTTGGCATGATCGCCGCCTTTGCCGCCTTTATCGCGGTGAACGGGATCTCCAAGCTGCACGGGGGCTTCTCCGGCAAGATGGTGTACCGCTGGTCCAAGGCGGACGTGGCGATCCACTGGCTGGGGGCCATCCCCTGCCTGCTGCTGATCCTCACCGGCCTGACCCTGCTGGCGGGACGCCTGATCATCGAGCCCTACCTGGGCCAGCAGGCGTTCGCCACCATGGCGGCGGTCGCCAAGCCGGTGCACGACTACATGGCGATCCCCTTCCTCATCGGCTGGGTGCTGATGACCGTGAAGTGGGCCAAGAACCAGATCCCGGCCAAGTACGACCTGGCCTGGTTCATGGTGGTGGGTGGCTACATCAACTTCGGGCCCTTCAAGGGCAAGCACCCGGACGCGGGCTTCGCCAACGCCGGTGAGAAGGTGTGGTTCTGGACCTTCGCCTTCTGCGGCGCCATCATCGCCGCCACCGGGGTGATCCTGCTGTTCCCGGAGTACGTGGAGCCTTCCCGCAGCCTGAGTCTGCTGGCGCTGATCATCCACGCCGCCGCGGCGATCATCGTCACCGCTTTCTCCATCGTCCACATCTTCATGGCCACCGTCATGTCCGAAGGTGGCATGGAGTGCATGGTGTCCGGTTACTGCGACGAGAACTGGGCCAAGCAGCACCACAACGTGTGGTACGACGAGATCAAGGCCAACGGCACCCTGAAGTACAAGGAGTAAGGTGGCCGGCTAGGCCCTTTGCCCCTGCGCTGACAACCAAGCCCCGCCATTCGGCGGGGCTTTTTTGTGGCCTCAGATCTGGTCAGGGCCCTAGAGGGTTTTCATCAGGTTGCGGATGTGGCCGGCGACGTTGCCCCCCTCGATGCGGTTGCTGAACCACACCGCCACCGCGTCCCGCCGTGGCGAGAGGTAGATCCCCTGGCCCCGCATCCCCCCTTTGAACAGATCGCCGTCCGCCCACACGGCGTCGAACTGGTAGCTGGCCCCCAACGGGCGGTCCTCGGTCAGGGCCAGGAAGGGGCCGGCGGCCTCGCTCACCCCATACACCCCCGGCGTCACCGACCCCTGGAGGGTCTCCACCACCGCTTTGGGGATCAGCGGTGCGTCGGCGGTGGCGGCCCAGCTGTCGGTGAACAGCAGGGCATAGCGGGCCATGTCCTCCAGGTTGGAGCTGAACAGGCCGTGGACCGCCTCGTATCCGTCCGGGGTGAGGGTCATGGAGGCGTCGGCGCTCATCCCCGCCCGGGACCAGACTCGGGCTTCGATCACCTCCGACAGGGAGCGCCCCTCCACCCGGGCGATCAGCTGGCCCAGGATCTGGGTGTTGGCGGAGCTGTACTCGAACGCCTGGCCCGGCGGGCGCTTGGCGGGGATCCCCCGAAGCACCTGCGCGTAGTCGCCCCCCTCGCCGAATTCGGTGCGAAACAGCCGGGTGATGGCGGCGTCGGGATCGGCCCGGGCGGCGTCGTTCTCCTCGGCGTCGATCCCCGACTGCATGTTGAGCACGTCGATCACCCGGATGGGCCCCCAGGCGGTGTCGGTCAGCTCCGGCAGGTAGTGGGCCAGGGGCCGGGTCACCTCGATGCGCCCCTCCAGCTCCAGCAGTGCCACCAGGGTGCCGGCCAGGGTTTTGGCGTTGCTCATCCACACGTGCTGGGTGTTGGCGGGCATGTTGTAGTGTTCGAACACCACCTTGCCCCCCTGGAGGATCATCAGGCCGTTGATGGACGGATGGTCGCCGTGCAGCCACTCCCCCAGGGTGTGCCCCTGGAAAGGCGCGCGGTGAACCCGGGCGGGATCCATCAGGGCCCGGGCCAGGGGGCGGCAGGGACCGGCCCGCTTGATGCGGGCGCTGGGCAGCACCTGCTCCAGGTTGCGCCAGTACCAGCTGGCCTGCTCGCTCGGGTACATGAACTGGGTCAGGGAGAACTGTTCGCGGTAGAGCTGGCGGGTCTCGGTGTCCAGGGCCCCGGCACCGGGATCCAGGGCCAGGGTCAGGGCGACGGCGGATTTGCGTAGCATGGGCGACTTCGGTTGGCGGACTGGGCCCCCAGACTAGGGGGCGGCCCCATCCCAGGCCCTATCCTTTCACGACAGCCCGACGGCCATGGAGCAAGTTGTGGCCTCAGCCACCTTGGCGGTACTGGGAGGGGGTTTGGGCGCTGAAGCGGCGCATCGCCCGGGTGAAGTTGGCCGGCTCGGAGTAGCCCAGGCGCTGGGCCACCTGGTGCACCGCCAGCCCCTGGTCCAGAAGGGCGCGGGCGCGGGTAAGACGGCGTTCGTTGAGGTAGGTGCGAAAGGAGCGCCCCTCGGCCTGAAACAGGCGCTGCAGCGTCCGCTCCGACACCCCGAACAACTGGGCCACGAACGCCAAGCTGAACTTGTCGTGCTCCAGGAAGATCTCCACCACCTGCTTGACCCTGTCGAGACTGGAACCCACCACCTCCAGCTGGGCCGGCTCCGCGATGGGCTCCGACATCAGGGCCAGGGGCACGAAGCTGTCCGGGCAGCCGGTCAGCACCCGGCGCTCCCGGGTTTGCCCCATCAGCGCCAGGGTGGGTCGGGTGTTGAAGGCGAACCCCAGGTAGTCCGGACGCCACTGGGCGCCGAGAAACTGCCGCACAATGCCGACGATCTTGAAGGCGGTGAACTGGTTGGCGTGATCGTAGCCCCGGCTGCTGGCGGGCAGGGCGCTGCGGTGGAAGATCTTCAGCTCCCCCTGCTCGTGGCGCAGCCAGAGGCGAAAGTGGGTGCCCTGCAGGGCGTTGAGCCGCTGCAGGCTGCACAGGCACTCCAGTAACCCCTGGCTCTGGCCTAGCACCTGGCCGATTTTGGGGTGAAGATCCGGCATCCCCTTGAACTGGGCCGCGTGCAGGCCGATGTCCGGCTGCTCACTGGCCTGGGCCAGGGCTTCCGCCGCCAGACCCAGGGTGTGGCTGGGCAGCAGATCACTGGCCCGCATCAGCTGGGGCAGGGTCTGTCCGCCGGGCATCAGGATCCGGTGCGGCGCCCCGCCGCGCTCCTCGAGGTAGCGCAGGAAGGGCGTCAGGATGAGCGTCCGTCCAAGGGGCAGTGAAGTCATGGGTAAAAGAGGTCAAATGTTCGCCGTTTCAGGGCGGCGGATTGTAGCGCAGCTGGGTCGGTAAAAGCTGAACCCAGGCTGAAGATTCGACTTTGGCGAACGTTAGGCCCGGGTTTTTGCGATTTTAATTCTTATTAAACGGACTAATCTGGGGACAGACGTAACGGACAGGATGGAGAGTCCCATGAACGACACCAAACACGCGGCCCTGGCGGCCCCCACGGATCTGCTGGCCCGGGCCCTGATGGCCTTTATCTTTATCGCCGCCGGCTACCACAAGCTGGGGGGCTTTGCCGGCACCCAGGCCTGGATGGAGTCCATGGGCGTGCCCGGCGTGCTGCTCTACCCGGTAGTGGTGCTGGAACTGTTCGGCGGCATCGCCCTGTTGGTGGGGCTGAAAACCCGCCTGGTGGCCTTCCTGCTGGCCGGCTTCTGCGTGCTCTCGGCGGTGATTTTCCACGGGGATCTGGCCAACGACTTCAACGCCTTTGCCAAGAACCTGGCGATGGCCGGCGGCTTTTTGCTGCTCACCCTGCACGGTCCGGGCCGTTGGAGCCTGGACGCCAAATTGGCGAAGTAACCGCCCCCTAACCGCGCCTCAGGCGCCCAGATTGAGGAGCCCACCATGGGACAGCTGGTCAACGGCGTCTGGCAGGACGTCTGGTACGATACCAAGAACAACCGGGGCGAGTTCGTCCGCGAGCAGGCCCAACTGCGCAACTGGATCACCCCAGATGGGGCACCGGGGCCCACCGGCGAGGGCGGCTTCAAAGCCGAAAAGGGGCGCTACCACCTGTACGTCTCCTACGCCTGCCCCTGGGCCCACCGCACACTGATCTTCCGGGCCCTCAAGGGGCTGGAGGAGTACATCGGCGTCTCCGTGGTCAGCCCGGACATGCTGGACAAGGGCTGGAGCTACGACACCGATGCCGGCTCCACCGGCGATGCCCTCCACGGCTTCGACTACCACTATCAGGTCTACACCGCCAACCAGGCGGATTACAGTGGTCGGGTAACGGTGCCGGTGCTGTGGGACACCCAGACCCGGCGCATCGTCAACAACGAGTCGTCGGAGATCATCCGCATGCTCAACAGCGCCTTCGACCACCTGACCGGCAACACCGAGGATTTCTGGCCCGAGGCACTGCGCGAGGAGATCGAGGCGGTCAACCAGGACGTCTACGACAACGTCAACAACGGCGTCTACCGGGCGGGCTTTGCCACCAGCCAGGACGCCTACGAGGCCGCCTATGACCGGTTGTTCGCCGCCCTGGACCGGCTGGAAGCCCGGCTGGCCACCCGACGCTACCTGCTGGGGGCCCGGATCACCGAGGCGGATTGGCGGCTGTTCACCACCCTGGTGCGCTTCGACGCGGTGTACTACGGCCACTTCAAGTGCAACCGCCAGCTGCTGGCCAGCTTTCCCAACCTGTCCGGCTACGTGCGGGAGCTCTACCAGTGGCCCGGGGTGGCGGCCACCGTCCACATGGACCACATCAAGCGCCACTACTACTACAGCCACCAGATGATCAATCCCACCCGAGTGGTGCCCAAGGGGCCGCAGCTGGATTTCCTGGCCCCCCATGATCGGGATCATCTGTGACCGTGATAGTCCACCGCAATTGGCCCTCGCCGCCCGCCAAACCGGGGCAGAGGGCCTAAAATTAAAGGTGTCCCTGACCCACTCAGGAGGTACCTTATGGCCGTAGCCATTCGCGTCAGCGACTATCTCAAAACCCTGGGCGTCCAGTACCAGCTGGTGTCCCATCCCCACAGCCAGTCGGCCATGCAATCCGCCATCAGTGCCGGGGTGCCCGCACGGCAGACCGCCAAGGCGGTGATGCTGGAGGACCACGAGGGGCGCCGCGTCATGGCGGTGGTGCCCGCCGCCAACCGGGTGATCCTGCACAAGCTCAACCAGCAACTGGGCCGCGAACTGCACATCGTGCCCGAGACCAAGCTTAAGGACACCTTCGACGACTGCGAACTCGGCGCCCTGCCGGCGGTCGGCGATCCCTACCAGGTCCAGGCGGTGTACGACGATCAGCTCAGCGACGAGGCGGAGATCTTTATGGAAGCGGGGGATCACGAGAACCTCATCCGCATCCCCAAGGAGGCCTTTATGGCCCTGGTGGCCAACCACCAGCACGGCCGCTTCAGCGTCAACCGGGCGGTGGATTATGGCCAGCCCCGGCGGGGCTGGGATTGGCAGTAACGCCCTCGGCGTTCAGTCAGGAGGCCAGCCCAGCGGCTGGCCTCTTTGTCTGGGCTGACACTGCGTGAGCGATGACGCATAATGGCGGCCAATTGAGACCATTACGGGCAGGGACCATGCTGGCAGTACTGCAGGGCCGCGTTGACGCTTACTGGCGCCTGGCGCGCCTGGATAGACCCATAGGCACCTTTCTTCTGATGTGGCCGGCCTTGTCCGCCCTGTGGCTGGCGGCGGACGGCATGCCGGATCCCGTGGTGCTGGGGATCTTCTTCGTCGGCGTCTGGTTGATGCGGGCCAACGGCTGCATCATCAATGATTTTGCCGATCGCAAGCTCGATGGCCACGTGGCGCGCACCAAGTCCCGCCCCCTGGCCAGCGGCGAGATCCGCGCCAAGGAGGCCCTGGCGCTGTTCACCGTGCTGGGGCTGGTGTGCTACGCCCTGGTGCTGCAGCTCAATGCCCTGACGGTCCAGCTGGCCTACGTGGGCATCGTGCTGACGGTGATCTACCCCTTTACCAAGCGCTTCCTGCCGGCGCCGCAGATGTTTCTCGGCATCGTCTGGAGCTGGTCCATCCCCATGGCCTTTGCCGCCCAGACCGGTGAAGTGCCCACCCTGGCCTGGTACCTGTTCGCGGCCAACTGGTGCTGGACCGTGGCCTACGACACCATGTACGGCATGGTAGACCGGGAGGACGACCTCAAGGTGGGGATCCGCTCCAGCGCCATCTGGTTCGGCCGCTGGGACCGCGTCTGGATCGGGGTGTTCCAAGTGGCCACCCTGATACTGCTGCTGGGGATCGGTCTGCGCCTGGATCTCGGGGGGATCTACCTGCTGGGCCTGGCGGTCATGGCGGGGCTGTTCCTCTACCAGCAGGGGCTGATCCGGGCCCGGGAGCCCCAGCGCTGCTTCCAGGCTTTTCTCAACAACAACTGGGCCGGCCTGGCGCTGTTCCTGGCGGTGGTGGGCCACTACGCGCTGCAATAAGCGGCGGCGAATGACCCCTGCGGGCGGCCCAGGGGCCGCCCGTTTTGCGTGGGGGCGCCGGCCACTGCTATGGTGGCTCGACGGACGCTGAAGGAGCCGCCATGATCCCCTGTGCGCTGTACGACTACATCGAGATCGCCTGCCTGTTCCACTACCCGGTGACCCTCACCCTACGCAGTGGCGAGCAGCTCTGCGGCCAGGCGATGGACACGGTGCGCGATGCCGCCGGCCGGGAGTGCCTCAAACTGGCCCAGGCCGAGGGCGAGCAGCTGGTGGTGCTGGACCAACTGGCCCGGCTCCAGGTCACCGTCGACAACCCCCATTTTCGCGACGTGAACTTCTCCTAGGAGGGCCGATGCAGCTGCTGGTACGCAACAAGGTCAAGGACTTTGCCCACTGGCGCCGCCACCTGGAGGCGGACCGGGCGCGGGCGGCGGAGTATGGCCTCACCCTGGTGGCGCTGTGGCAGGGGGTCGATGATCCCAACGACGCCTTCTTCCTGCTGGCGGTGGCCGAGCGGGCCCGGGCGGAGGCCTTTATGGCGCTGCCAGAGTCGGCGGAAGTAGGTCGGCGCTCCGGGGTGCTGGAGGGGGAGGCAGTGTTCGTGAACGACCCGAACCGGCCCGCGTAAGGCAAAACAAAAAACACCGCCCTGGGGCGGTGTTTTTTGTAGGCGCGTCAGGCCGCCACCGGCGCCCGACGCAGCTGGGCGTCCCGGGCCACCGCCTCGGAGCGGCGGTACTGGGCCTCGGTCAGGGCAAACCAGCAGCGGTCCACGGTGCCGTTCTCGAAATGGCCGTACTCTTTGACGGTGCGGCCCAGGCCGGATTTCTCCAGCACCCGCTTGCTGGCCCGATTGCTGTCGTAACAGTCGGCCTTGACCTCGCCGGCACCCAACTGGTCGAAGGCGATGGCCAACAGCTGGCGGGCGGCGGCGGTGGCCAGCCCCTGACCCCAGCATTCGGGGCTCAGCTGGAAACCCAGCTCCAGCACGCCGGGGGCGTCGGACTGCGCCAGGGCCACCATGCCGAGGAAGCGACCGGCCGGGTCCCGCAGCGCCAGCACCGGGGCCTGAGCCTGGGCCTCGGCGCTCAGCCGCGGCAGCAGGTACTGGGCGATCACCGCCTCCGATGCCGGGGCAAAGAACAGGAACTGATGGACCTTGGGATCGTTGAGCAGGGCGGCGTAGGCGGGCAGATCCGCTGGCTGCATCAGGGTCAGGTGGTGTGAGTGGCTGAGGGGCAGCGCCTGGCCATTTAACGTGTTTTTCAAAGTCATAACGATCCTACGGGTCCGGGTCAGAGGGGCGGCGGGATTATCCATAAATGGGCCGTGGGGATCTGTGACCCCTGTACAAATAGGCGACAGTGAAAAACAAAAAACGGAACCGTTTGGTTCCGTTTTCTCGAAGGTCTGACCTCAGCGGGCACTCACTTCATAAAGGCGTAGGCGTCGCCATAGAGGTGGGCTTCGTCCACCCCGTGCTGGCGGAACCGCTCCCTGGCGGCGCCGGCCATGTCGAAACGCCCGGCGATGTAGACGTCGTAGTCGTGCAGGCTGACAAAATCCTCGCACACCGCGTCGATCACCGTGCCCTGGCGGGCGCCGGCCACCGGCTCGTCAAACACCGGCACAAAGGTGAGGTGGGGGTAGCGCTGGGCCCAGGCGTCGGCGACCGGGCGCAGGTACATCGCCTCGGCGTTGCGGGCGCCCCAGTAGAGGAAGGTGGTGCGGGTGTCGCCCTGGCGCAGCAGGGTGTCCAGCAAGCTGTGGATGTAGGAGAAGCCGGTGCCGCCGGCGATCAGGATCCGCGGGCGCTCGCTGTCGCTGCGCAGTTGCGCCTCGCCGAAGGGGGCCTCGATCTCGATGTGACTCTCGGTTTTCAAGCGCTCCACCACCTGCATCGGGTAGCTCTCCGCCACGGCGGCACCGATGTGCAGCTCCAGACGCTCACCGTCCAGGGGGCTGGAGGCGATGGAGAAGGGGCGCTTGTCCTCCTCGCCCATCACCACGGTGAGGTACTGACCGGCCTGGAAGGCCAGCGGCTGTTCGGGGACCAGCACCGCCTTGAAAACGGTGTCGCACAGGGGGGTAAGGGCGTCTATCTGACAGCGGATACGGCTCATGGGGTTCTCGTTATGGTTTTGCGTCATGCTTGGGATCGGCGTCCAGGCCCAGCTCGGCCCAGCGCTCAGTCACCCGGGTTTTGATCGCCTCGTTCATGACGATGGGTTCGCCCCATTCGCGATCGGTCTCCCCGGGCCACTTGTTGGTGGCGTCCATGCCCATCTTGGAACCCAGGCCCGCCACCGGTGAGGCGAAGTCCAGATAGTCGATGGGGGTGTTTTCGATCATCACCGTGTCCCGGGCGGGATCCATCCGGGTGGTGATGGCCCAGATCACGTCCTCCCAGTTGCGGGCGTCGACGTCGTCGTCGCACACCACGATGAACTTGGTGTACATGAACTGGCGCAGGTAGCTCCAGGCGGCCATCATCACCCGCTTGGCGTGGCCCGGGTACTGCTTCTTGATGGTGATCACCGCCATCCGGTAGGAGCAGCCCTCCGGCGGCAGGTAGAAGTCCTGGATCTCGGGAAACTGCTTGCGCAGGATGGGCACGAACACGTCGTTCAGCGCCACCCCGAGCATCGCCGGCTCATCCGGCGGCCGGCCGGTGTAGGTGCTGTGGTAGATGGCGTCTTTGCGCAGGGTGACGTGGGTGACCGTCAGCACCGGAAAGGACTCCACCTCGTTGTAGTAGCCGGTGTGGTCGCCGTAGGGGCCCTCCGGCGCCTCCAGGCCCGGCTCCAGGTAGCCCTCCAGTACGATCTCGGCGGTGGCAGGCACCTCCAGATCGCAGCTGACCGCCTTGGCCACCTGGGTGCGCTCGCCCCGCAGCAGGCCGGCAAAGGCGTACTCGCTGAGGCCATCGGGCACCGGGGTCACGGCGCCGAGGATGGTCACCGGATCCGCTCCCAGGGCCACGGCCACCGGGTAGCGCTCACCCGGGTGCTTCTCCTGAAAGTCGCGGTAATCCAGGGCGCCGCCCCGGTGGGCCAGCCAGCGCATGATCAGCTGGTTCTTGCCCAGCAGCTGCTGACGGTAGATCCCCAGGTTCTGGCGTTTCTGGTTGGGACCCTTGGTGATGGTCAGGCCCCAGGTCACCAGGGGGGCGACGTCGCCGGGCCAGCAGTGCTGGATCGGCAGCTTGGTCAGGTCGACCTCGTCGCCCTGCCAGACGATCTCCTGGCAGGGGGCCTTGCTGACCCGCTTGGGAGGCAGGTTGAGCGCCTGTTTGAACATCGGCACCTTGGCGATGGCGTCCTTGAAGCCCGAGGGCGGCTCCGGCTCCTTAAGGAAGGCCAGCAGCTCCCCCACCTCCTTGAGGGCGGAGGTGTCCTCCCGGCCCATGGCAAGGGCCACCCGCCGGGGGGTGCCGAAGAGGTTGGCCAGCACGGGCATCTCGCTGCCCTTGGGGTTCTCGAACAGCAGCGCCGGGCCACCGGCGCGCAGCACCCGGTCGCAGATCTCGGTCATCTCCAGGTGGGGATCCACCTCGGCGGTGATCCGCTTGAGCTCGCCCTGTTGCTCCAAAAACCCGATAAATTCTCTTAAGTCACTGAACTTCATTAGATTTTATTCTCTGGCCAGGTGTGACCTTCGTCAAAGTGCGCAGCTATTATAGCGATGCGGCCCGGCCCGGGACAGGGCTGGGGGAGCAAGGGAACCCGAAGCCCCCTCTGGCGGCCTAAACTGGCACTAGGCGCGAAAAGGAGTGAGCATGGTGACAATAAGCCAGCTGGCATTGGTGTGGCTGGTGCTGGCGAGTCCGCCGGCCAATTGGAACGCCGGCTACAAGGCCCAGCGCCCCATAGGCGCTCCGCCGCTGGAGCAGCGCTGGCAACAGCAGCGCCAGTGGCAGGAGAATCAGCGCTGGCAGCAGCAGACCTGGCAGCATCAGTATCAGCAGCGTCATGATCCGGCCCGCTGGCAGGGGCTGGACGACGCCACTGCGGCACCGGAGCCTCGGCTGCGCCTGGAGGGCGACGCCCGACCCCGCACCGAGCTGGACGCCCTGGTGACCGCTCCGGCCCCGGTCAACCCCGCCCGGGGCAACCCGCCCGCCGGCGCGGTGGAACGAACCTCGCCCCAGGGCCCTTACTGGCAGAACGAGCTGGGCTGCTACCGACGCAACTGGATGACGACTGACTATGTGCCGATCCCCTGTCCTTAAACCCCTGTTGCTGCTGACGGCCCTGCTGCTGGCGGGTCCGGCCCAGGCCGGTGGCAGCTGGGGCTGGTCGGTGCATTACGGCTCCCCCAGCTGGAGCTATGGCCACTACCGGTATGGCGACCCCTACTGGAACAGCCGCTGGCGCTACCCCTGGTACCGGCGCTCCTGGCAGCGCAGCTACTGGGACGATTACCGTCGCTACACCTACCCCCGCCGGCCCCGACCGGCCCCCGCCCCCAAGGTGGTGACCGCCGCCAGTGAACGCACCCTGAGCCAGGAGGCGGTGCCCGGCGGCAGCCGCGCCAGCCTGCCGGCCAACGCCCGCCTGTTGATGACCCCGGACGGCCCCCGCTACCAGTGGCAGGAGAAGTGCTATCGCTTTGATTATCTTGGCGATCGCTACCTGCCGGTGTCCTGCCCCTCGCCCTGACTCAAGTTTGCCCCCCGTTCGGTCGTTAACAGGACGGGGGTGCTGCGCTGCCCAGAGGTTAATCGCTTGGTGCCTGGGCGTGATGTTCTCCCCGAAAATCCGTCCCTTGCTTGGGTATAATCCGTCCGCCTTTTGGACAAGGAAGTAGTACGATGAAAGCGATTTACCTCGGGGCCCTGGCCCTGACTCTGGCCCCGGCGGTGTCCGCGGTGCCCTTTGCCGATGCCCGCTCCGGCGGCATGGCCGGCGTCGGGGTGGCCTCCGGCGACTTCACCCGCGCCAGCCAAAACCCCGCCCTGTTGACCCGATTCGAAGCGGATGACGATTTCTACTTCCAGCTCGGTGCCGGCGCCCTAGCCCGGGATTACGAGGAGGTGGTGGACGACATCGATGCCCTGCAGGCCAACCTGGATGCCTTCGAAGCCCTGATTGACCGGGGGGACCCCAATGATCTGCCCGCCGCCACGGCGCTCAAAGATGAGATCATCGGCCAGCTTAATGCCCTGGATCAGAGCCGGCCGGAAGGGGCCGCCGGCGCGCTGCTGGGCTTTTATGTGCCCAGCAAGAGCCTGGGCTTCGGCCTGAGCGTCAACGGCTACCTGGTGGGCAACGGCCTGGTTAACTACGTGCAGGAGGATGAGCAGCTGCTGGACGACGCCCTGATGGGGCAGCCGTTTGATCAGGACGACATCCAGTCCAACGCCGACGTGCATGCCGTGGGGGTGACCGAGGTGGCCCTGAGTTTCGCCCGGGAGTTCCAGAGCCCCTGGCTGGGGCAGTTCTCCGTGGGGGTGGCGCCGAAGTTCCAGCGCATCGACACCTACTACTACAACGCCACCGTCAGCAACTTCGACGAGGACGACATCACCTCCAACGACAACATGACGGACCGCTCCGACTTCAACCTGGACATCGGTTTCCACGGCGGCCACGGCCCCTGGCAGTTTGGCCTGGTGGGGCGCAACCTCATCAAGCAGAACCTGCGCAACGTCAATCATGAGGACGTGGAGCTCAAGCCCACCCTGACCGGGGCGGCGGCCTTCCAGCAGGGCGGCTTCACCGCGGCGCTGGACCTGGATCTCATCGCCGACGAGTCTTTTGCCCTGTTCGCCGAGTCCCGCCAGTGGGCCCGTTTCGGGGTGGAGTACGACTTTGGCGGCCACGCCCAGCTGCGGGCCGGCTACCGACATGATCTGGAGGGCAACTACGAGGACGTGCTGGCGGTGGGCCTTGGGATCTCTCCCGGCGACGTCTTTACCCTGGACCTGGCCGGCCAGTTCGGCAGCGACGACGAGCGCGGCGCCCAGCTGCAGCTGGGGCTGAAGTTCTAAACGGCAGCGAGTCGAAGCCTATCGCGCCCCGGCCTGTGCCGGGGCGTTGTTTTATCCGTGGCCTGCGGCCCGGTCGTCGTGGCGGCGATCGCTGATGCGGCGGTCGCCCTTGTCGTCATCAAAGCGGGCGTCGCCGCGCCGCTCCTGGTGTTGACGCCGCTCCTGCAGCTGGCGGCGCTCCTGTGTCGATTGGGATGCGGTCATCAGGGTCTCCGGGGCTGGGCCTTATAAGGGGTATAGCAGCCCCGCTGCCCTGAAAACAAAAAACACCGCCCGAAGGCGGTGTTTTTTTATGGCCGTGACCGGACTGGGACTCAGGACTTCGCCCGCTTCATGGCGTCGAAGAACTCGTCGTTGGTCTTGGTCATCGCCAGCTTGTCGATGAGGAACTCCATCGCTTCGATCTCCTGCATGGGGTGCAGGATCTTGCGCAGGATCCACATCTTCTGCAGCTCTTCGCTGCCCGCCAGCAACTCTTCGCGGCGGGTGCCGGAGCGGTTAAAGTCGATGGCCGGGAAGACACGCTTCTCGGCGATCTTGCGGGAGAGGTGCAGCTCCATGTTGCCGGTGCCCTTGAACTCCTCGTAGATCACCTCGTCCATCTTGGAACCGGTGTCCACCAGGGCGGTGGCGATGATGGTCAGGCTGCCGCCCTCCTCCACGTTCCGCGCGGCGCCGAAGAAGCGCTTGGGACGGTGCAGGGCGTTGGCGTCCACACCCCCGGTCAGGACCTTGCCGGAGCTGGGGATCACTGTGTTGTAGGCGCGGGCCAGACGGGTGATGGAGTCGAGCAGGATCACCACGTCCTTCTTGTGCTCCACCAGGCGCTTGGCCTTCTCGATCACCATCTCGGCCACCTGGACGTGGCGGGAGGCGGGCTCATCGAAGGTGGAGGCCACCACTTCGCCCTTCACCAGGCGCTGCATCTCGGTCACTTCCTCGGGACGCTCGTCGATCAGCAGGACCATCAGGACACAGTCCGGGTGGTTGTAGGCGATGGATTGGGCAATGTTTTGCAGCAACAGGGTCTTACCGGCTTTCGGCGGTGCCACGATCAGGCCGCGCTGACCCTTACCGATGGGGCTGGCCAGATCCAGAACCCGGGCGGTGATGTCCTCAGTGGAGCCGTTGCCCCGCTCCATGCGCAGCCGGTCGTTGGCGTGCAGGGGGGTCAGGTTCTCAAACAGGATCTTGTTGCGGGAGTTTTCCGGGCGGTCGAAGTTGACCTCACTGACCTTCAGCAGGGCGAAGTAGCGCTCACCCTCTTTCGGCGGCCGGATCTTGCCGGCGATGGAGTCGCCCGTGCGCAGGTTGAAGCGCCGGATCTGGCTGGGGCTGACGTAGATGTCGTCGGGGCCGGCCAGGTAGGAGGAGTCGGCACTGCGCAGAAAGCCGAAGCCATCCTGCAGGATCTCCAGTACCCCGTCGCCAAAGATGTCTTCACCGCTCTTGGCGTGGGCCTTGAGGATGGCGAACAGAATGTCCTGCTTCCGTGCCCGAGCGAGGTTTTCCAGGCCCATGGATTCCGCCAGGGCAACCAACTCGGAGACCGGTTTCTGTTTCAGTTCGGTAAGGTTCATATGGTGGGTCTTTTGATTTGTGCGCCCAAGGGACGAGCGCGGCTATGTCACTGTTGCTGTGATTTAAAAAAAGGAGAGTGGCCCAGCTAGGGCGAGAAATGTACTGGGTATTAAGCTAGCACCATTGGGCGGGAGCGTCCAGCGCTTTGGGCACGAAAACGGGCCGCCCCGAAGGAGCGGCCCGACCAAGCAATCTGTGCTAACTCGACTGCCCGATTCTGCGGCGCCGACCGGTTTACAGGTGGGCGTCGATAAACTCTTTGAGCTGGGTTTTGGAGGCGGCGCCCACTTTGGTGCCGGCCAGCTCACCGCCTTTGAACAGCAGCAGGGTGGGGATGCCACGGATGCCGTACTTGGGCGGGGTGTCGGTGTTCTGGTCGACGTTCAGTTTACCGATGGTGATCTGGTCGCCGTACTCGTCCGCCAGCTCGTCCAGTACCGGGGCGATCATCTTGCAGGGACCACACCACTCAGCCCAGAAATCCACCAGTACCGGCTTGTCGGCTTTCAGTACGTCGTTCTCAAAGCTGTCGTCGGACAGCTGTACAATCTTGTCGCTCATTCTTGGCTCCGTTTGTTGATCGGCACGCGCCTTCGCAGACGTCCCATGACATCCTATATGGGTCCACCGAATTCGGCTTTCAACCCCGGTGGATTAGCCGGGGCTAAAGTGGCGCCGAAGCCGGCGAGATATGGCGATTATTTGACTTGATTAGGTTCCCAATGGCAAGCGCTTCCGATATGCTGCACCGTTATGACTAAGACCCATCTGACCGAAACGAAATTCGCGGACTTTCCGTTGGCTCCCCAAGTGGTTGAAGCCCTGGATTCCGCCGGTTTCACCCATTGCACGCCGATCCAGGCGCTGACCCTGCCCATCCTGCTCTCCGGTAAGGACATCGCCGGCCAGGCCCAGACCGGGACCGGCAAAACCCTCGCCTTCCTGGTGGCCACCTTCAACGAGCTGTTGAACAAGCCGGCACCGGAGGCCCACGACGGTAAAAGCCCCCGCGCCCTGATCATGGCCCCCACCCGGGAGCTGGCGATCCAGATCTTCAAGGACGCCGAGCCGCTGTCTCAGACCACGGGTCTGAAGCTGGGTTTGGCCTACGGTGGGGAAGGCTACGACAGCCAGCGTCAGACCATCGAGGCCGGCATCGACATCCTGATCGGCACCACCGGTCGACTGATCGATTACTACAAGCAGGGCACCTACAAGCTCAACGGCATCCAGGTGATGGTGCTGGACGAAGCGGACCGCATGTTCGATCTGGGCTTCATCAAGGACATCCGTTACCTGTTCCGTCGCATGCCGGCCCCCGACGAGCGCCGTAACATGCTGTTCTCCGCCACCCTCTCCCTCAAGGTGCAGGAGCTGGCCTACGAGCACATGAACGAGCCGGAGCACGTTCAGGTGGAGCCGGAGCAGAAGACCGGCAAGCGGATCAAGGAGGAGCTGTTCTACCCCTCCAACGACGACAAGATGCGTCTGCTGCTGACCCTGATTGAAGAGGATTGGCCGGATAAGGCGATCATCTTCGCCAACACCAAGCACCGCTGCGAGGACATCTCCGCCTGGATGGCCGGCGATGGTCATCGGGTTGGCCTGCTGACCGGCGACGTCCCGCAGAAGAAGCGGGTGAAGATCCTCGAGCAGTTCAAGGCCGGTGAGATCGACTTCCTGGTGGCCACCGACGTGGCGGCCCGGGGGCTGCACATCGCCGACGTGACCCACGTGTTCAACTACGATCTGCCGGACGACGCCGAGGACTACGTCCACCGCATCGGCCGGACCGGCCGGGCCGGCGCCACCGGGCACTCCATCAGCTTTGCCTGTGAGCAGTACGCCCTCAACCTGCCGGCCATCGAGGAGTACATCAGCCACAGCATCCCGGTGTCCAGCTACGACGCCAGTGCACTGCTGACCGACATCCAGCGTCCCCAGCGGATCCAGCGCCACCGTCGCCCCGGTGGTCGGGACGGTCAGCGTCGGGACGGCCCGCGCCGCGACGGTCGCGGTGGCGGTGGCGGCCGCGGCCGGCCCCGCCGCTAAGCTCAGCACGCAGGACGGCGACCTCAGGGTCGCCGTTTTTTTTGCCCGCCGGCGATGGACGCCCTATCGACCCGGGCCTCGGGGGCTGGTACCTTCGAAGGCTCTGGAGTCGGCCTCAGGGCCAGGAGGAATCGTCCCTTTGATGTCCACACACAACCCCACTTCCCCTACCTCGGCCCCCCTGGTGGCGGCCATCACCCTCGGCTCCAACAGCTTCAACATGCTGCTGGCTACCCCCGACACTCCGGTGCCCCAAGTGGTGGCCAAGCACAAGCGCAAGGCCCGCCTGGCCCGAGGGCTGGCGGTGAGTGGCCACATCGGCGACGAGGCCATGGCCGAGGGACTCGACTGCCTGGCCTGGTTTGGCGAGCTGCTGCGTCAGTACCGGCCGGCCAAGGTGGCGGTGCTGGCCACTGCGGCCCTGCGCCAGGCGGACAACGCCGCCCACTTTATCGCCCAGGGGGAGCCACTGCTGGGTCACCCCATCGAGGTGATCAGTGGCGAGCGGGAAGCCACCCTCATCTACCAGGGGATGCGGGCCGCCACCGAGGTGAGCGGCCGGGCCCTGGTGCTGGACATCGGTGGCGCCAGCACCGAGGTGGTGGTGGGGGACGAGCAGGGGATCGAGTTCAAGCACTCCTTCGAACTCGGTTGCGTCACCACCAACCAGGGGGCCCTGGCCCAGGGGCTCAGTGAGCGCGCTTTCGCCGAGGTGGCCGAGCAGGTGGCTGTCGCCCTGGCCCCCTTTGCCGACGCCCTGGCCCCCTACCGCGGCGTCAATGCCCTGGGGGTGTCCGGCGCGGTGCGCAGCCTGTTCGAGCTGGCCGTGGCCCGGGGCGAGCCCATGGAGGCGATCACCCCGGCCCTGCTGGCGCAGGTGCAGGCGGAGATCCTGAGCCTGGGCCACACTGAACTGACGGGGCTGGACCCGGAACGGGTGCCCACCTTGGCCGCGGGGGTGGCCCTGCTGGCGGGCTTTATGGCGGCCCTGGGCCTGCCTAAGCTGACCCTGGCCGGAGGCGCTCTGCGGGAGGGGGTGCTGGTGGAGCTGACCCGGAGCGTGACGGAGTCGGTGGCGTAATAATCCAAATGGACTTTGATATGCCATTTGGGCATAAAGGATCCGGCGTCCCTTTGGGTATGCTGCGCGTCTGAGGGAGGACCCAGAGGATTGCTTTGGGTCGAAGGAAAATTACAATCACTCCCGCCACCATTTAAAGGCGAACCGGGATAACTGCCCGGATAAGGTACGAAAACTATGAATTTGTTTGTCCTGCTCAACGTCGCAGTGATGTTGGGTCTGTTCGTTCTGCTGTTCAAGATGCAGCAGAACCACGTCAAGTTTACCCGTCGGGTGTTTGTCGCCCTGGGACTGGGGGTGGCCTACGGTGCCATCCTGCAGTGGATCTACGGCGCCGGCTCCGCCACCGTGGCGGCCTCCATCCAGTACTTCGACATCGCCGGGCGCGGCTACGTCCAGCTGCTGAGGATGATCATCGTGCCCCTGGTGATGGTTTCCATCATCTGCGCCATCCTCAAGCTCAAGGACGGCGAGTCCCTGGGTAAGATCAGCGGCCTGACCATCGGTGTGCTGCTGGGCACCGTGGCGGTGGCCGGCCTGATCGGCTTCGCCGTGGCGAACCTGTTCGGCCTGACCGCCGAAGGCCTGGTGGAGGGCAGCCGCGAGGCACAGCGCGCCGCCGATCTGCTGGCCCGCGAAGGCACCGCCGAGGGAATTTCCATCGCTAAGACCCTGGTGGACGTCATCCCCGCCAACCCCTTCCTGGATATGACCGGGGCCCGGGACACCTCCATCATCTCCGTGGTGATCTTCTCCGCCTTTATCGGCGTGGCGGCCTTGGGGGTGAACAAGAAGCAGCCGGAGCTGGCGGCCAAGTTCGACAGCTTTATGCAGGTGGCCTACGCCATCGTCATGCGCATCGTCACCCTGGTGCTGCGCCTGACCCCCTACGGCGTGCTGGCGCTGATGACCAAGGTGCTGGCCTCCTCCAATTTTGCCGACATCCTGAACCTGTTTAACTTCGTGCTGGCCTCCTACTTCGCCCTGCTGCTGATGTTCGGCGTCCACCTGCTGCTGGTCTCCCTGGCCGGTGGCAACCCCTGGACCTTCGTCAAGAAGGTGTGGCCGGTGTTGACCTTTGCTTTCACCAGCCGCTCCAGCGCCGCCACCATCCCGCTGACGGTACAGACCCAGACCCGTCAGCTCGGGGTGCCCGATGGCGTGGCCAACTTCGCCGCCTCCTTCGGGGCGACCATCGGCCAGAACGGCTGTGCCGGCATCTACCCCGCCATGCTGGTGGTGATGGTGGCGCCGGTGATCGGCCTGGACATCATGAGCCTGGAGTTCCTGGCCACCCTGATCGCGGTGATCGTGGTGGGCTCCTTCGGCGTGGCCGGGGTGGGCGGTGGCGCCACCTTCGCGGCGCTGATCGTGTTCTCCGCACTGGGGCTGCCCAACGAGGCGATCGCCTTGATTGGCCTGCTGATCTCCATCGAACCGCTGATCGACATGGGCCGCACCGCGCTGAACGTCAACGGCGCCATCACCTCCGGCTTCATCACCAGCCGGGTGCTGGGCCAGACCGACATGTCCGTCTACAATGGCGAGCAGGAGTTGGAACTGGACCTGGAATCCGTATCCTAAGCCCTAACCGAATGCCCAGGGCCGTCCCGTGGGACGGCCCTTTTTTGTTGGAAGCCCTATGAAAATCCTGATCATCGGTGCCGAGGCCGCGGGCATGAGCGCCGCCGCCAAGGCCCGCCGCAGCGCCCCCGAGGCCAGCATCACCGTGTTCGAACAAAGCGACGTCGTCTCCTTCGGCGCCTGCGGCCTGCCTTACTACGTCGGCGGCTTCTTCGATGAGCCCGGCTACATGGCCGAGCGCAGCGTCGAGCAGTTTCGCCAGTCCGGCATCGATCTGCGGGTGCGCCACCGGGTGGAGCGCATCGACGCCGAGGCCAAGGTGGCCACCGTCATCAACCTGGACAGCGGCGAGACCTTCGAGCACGGCTACGACAAGCTGATGATCGCCACCGGCGCCAGCGTGGCCCGGCCCCCGGTGGCCGGGCTGGAACTGGAGCGGGTGTTCTTCCTCAAGACCATGGCCGACGGCCTGGCGCTGCGCGCCCTCACCGAGCGGCCGGAGATCCAGGATGTGGTGGTGATCGGCGCCGGCTACATCGGCCTGGAGGTGGTGGAGGCGATGCACCATCAGGGCAAGCGGGTGCGGCTTATCGAGCTGGCGGACCGGGTGCTGTCGGAGTCCTTCGATGCGGAGATGAGCGAGGTGATCCAGGCGGAGATCCTGCGCCAGGGGATCCCCATGCACCTGTCCGAGCGGGTAGAGGCGCTGGAGGGGGAGGGGGCGGTCACCCAGGTGCGCACCGACCAGGCCAGCTACCGAGCGGATCTGGTGGTGGTGGCCACCGGGGTGCGGCCCAACACCGACTTTTTGGCGGACACCGGCATCGAGCGGCTGGCTAACGGCGCCATCGTCACCGATCCCCAGGGACGCACCAGCCTGGCGGACACCTTCGCCGCCGGGGACTGCGCCACGGTCTGGCACCGGGTGCGCCAGCAGCCGGTCTACATCCCCCTGGCGACCACTGCCAACAAGATGGGCCGCTTGATTGGTGAGAACCTCTGTGGCGCTGAGAAGGCGTTTCCCGGCACCCTGGGCAGTGCCGGGGTCAAGGTGCTCGAGGTGGAAGCCGGGCGCACTGGGCTGAGCGCCGCCGAGGCCGAGGCCATGGGGCTCCAGGTCAAGACCAAGGTGATCCGGGACAAGACCACCACCAACTACGTGCCCTGGCAGCAGGACGTGGCGGTGAAGCTGGTGTACGAGGCGGACAGCAAGCGGATCCTCGGCGGCCAACTAGCCGGCGGCGCCGGCGCGGTGCTGCGGGTGGACACCCTGGCTGCCGCCATCCACAGCGGCATGACCACCGCCGATCTGGGGATGCTGGATCTGGTCTATGCCCCGCCTTTCGCCCGCACCTGGGACGCCCTCAATGTGGCGGGCAACGTGGCCAAGTAAGCCACCACAGCAAAAAGGGCGGCCCCAGGGCCGCCCTTTTTCGTGGCGTTGGGTTCAGTTGGCGTTGCCGTTCACTTCGATCACCGCCGGGCCCTGATAGGCGCTCAGATCGGTGATGTTCACCTTGCCACCGGGGTTGTAGCGGCTCAGGCGCTCAACGGAGCGGGGGTCAGGGTTGTAGCGGGCGGCAAAGCTGGCGATGCTCTCGTTGTTGCAGTCCACGGCGCGGGCCACGGATTTCTCGGTGTAGCCCTGGTACTTGATGGCCTGGTGCAGCTGCATCGGCTTCTGGGTCGCCGCGGCGATGCACAGCTTGGTGGCCGGCGAGTTGTCCATGGCGACAAACTGGTATTGGGCGGCCTGGGCGGAACCCAGGGTGGCGGTCACGATCAGGGCGGTCAGGGCGACGGTTTTCATAAGGTCATTCCTTGCAGGTCTACTAGGCCCTATAAAGATGACCCCTGGGGGCGGCGGTGCTGTTAACCGACGATGAAAGGATGTAAGAAGCTTACACTTGTGAATGCAGTGTTTGTTAGTGAGAGTTCAGCGTTATCAATTACTTAGGGAATTTTGACTGAACGCACTTCACACAGACTTTTGCATCGGGACATCAATTGACACACTTTGCGAATCAGCGGCGGATCAGGGCCACCTGACCGTCCAGGGAGTCGTACTGGATCACCCGGGCGGCGCGGTTGCGGCCCCGGGTGTCACCATCGCCCCGGTAGACGTAGCTGCAACTGACCCGGCCGGTGCCGGCCCCAGCGTTGTGGCGGTAGGCCTGGAACTGGGCGTCGTTTTGCAGTGAGATGCTGGGGGGATCCTCAAGCAGGGTCTGCCACAGGGCAATGCAGCCATTGTTGCCCCGGCCGATGTTGAAGTTGCCGTTGCCCTTGTCGATGCCGATGGGGAATCCGGCGGGGTTCATGTCGAGGATGTCGCCGGCGTAGCCGGGCATGTCCTGGCGGTCGGTGCCGCCGTTGGTCTGCCAGCGCAGGTGGGCAAACTGCACCGCCTGGCGGTAGTCGGCGGTCAGCTGTTTGAGCTGAACGTCGCTGGCGTCGTCGCCGAGATCCAGCAACTTCGGCAGGGCCACCCCGGCCAGGATCGCCAGCAACACCACCACCAGCACCAGTTCCATCAATCCCATGCCCTTGCTGCGTCTCATACCCACTCCCTGCTAATGCAACACTAGGATAACAAGGGCGGTGGGCTGAGCTCCAGACACAAAAAAGCCCACCGAACGGTGGGCTTTGGGTCCTGCGGCGCTTACTCGGCGCCGAGGATGGTGGCCAGGTCCTGCTCCAGGGTGACCTCCGGGGACTCGACGATGCGGCCGAGCTCCTCGCCATCGCGGCGCACCATGATGGTGGGGATGCGCTGGAAGTCGTACTGGGCGGCCAGCCCCTCGGGATCCGTGCGGCTGCGATCGATGCCGATGTACTTCACGGAGAGGTTCGGGTTGTTGGCCTCGGCCAGGATCTTGGCCAGGCGCGGGGTCTCCCGGTGGCAGTCCGGGCACCAGGTGCCGACGATCACCACCAGCTCGGTGGGGGTGTCGATGGCCGCCAGCTTGGCCACCAGAGCGGCGTCCGCCTGGTAGGCGTCGAAATTGGCCTCGTAGCCGGGCTGCTGGCGCAGCTCGTCGAAGCCCAGGTAACCGGTCAGGATCACTTCTTTTTTCTCTTCCTGGTCACAGGTGGCGAACAGGCCACCCTCCTCTTGCTGCGCGAAACCACAGCCGCCTTGTGCGGCCTGAACCGGCACCATCATCATGGGGGCCAGCAACAGTGCCAACAGAGTGCGTTTCATCATCAGTCTCCCTATCTTCAAACTCGCTGCTATGCCACCAGTATGAAGGGATTGGGGGGCAATTGTGCCAGTTAAGGGGTGGATTTGTGAAGCGGGGCAAAAAAGCCTCGGAAGCGTGAAAAAGGGCAGGAGAACCTGCCCTTTTCGCTTCGCGTTTGTGCCCTTGAGGCGACGATTATTCCGCTTCTTTCAACCAGCGGGCCACCGGCTTGGCGAAGTAGGTGAGGATGCCGTCGGCACCGGCGCGCTTGAAGCACAGCAGGGCTTCAAGCACCACCTTCTTCTCATCCAGCCAGCCGTTCTGGGCGGCGGCCTTGAGCATGGCGTACTCGCCGCTCACCTGGTAGGCGAAGGTGGGCACCTGCAGCTCGGTTTTGACCCGACGGACGATGTCCAGGTAGGGCATGCCGGGCTTGACCATTACCATGTCGGCGCCCTCTTCGATGTCCATCGCCACCTCCTGGATCGCCTCATCGCTGTTGGCGGGATCCATCTGGTAGGTGTGCTTGTTGCCACCGCCCAGGTTGCCGGCGCTGCCGACGGCGTCCCGGAAGGGGCCGTAGAAGCTGGAGGAGTACTTGGCGGAGTAGGCCATGATCTGGGTGTTGACGTGACCGGCGGCCTCCAGGGCATCGCGGATGGCGCCGATGCGGCCGTCCATCATGTCGGAAGGAGCCACCATGTCGGCGCCCGCTTCGGCGTGGGACAGGGCCTGCTTGACCAGCACCTCGGTGGTGATGTCATTGAGGATGTAGCCGGTCTCGTCGATGATGCCGTCCTGACCGTGGGTGGTGAAGGGATCCAGCGCCACGTCGGTGATCACCCCCAGCTCGGGAAACTCCCGCTTCAGGGCCCGCACCGCTTTCTGGGCCAGGCCCTCGGGGTTGTAGGCTTCCTCGGCCCCCAGGGACTTCTTCTCCTGCGGGGTCACCGGGAACAGGGCCACCGCCGGCACGCCCAGGGCCACCAGCTCTGCCACCTCTTCGAGCAGCAGATCGATGGAGAGCCGCTCGACACCGGGCATGGACTCCACCACCTCGCGACGGGCGTTGCCCTCCAGGACGAACACCGGGTAGATGAGATCGTTGACCGTCAGGGTGTTCTCCGCGATCAGGCGGCGGGAAAAGTCGTGCTTGCGGATCCGACGGGGGCGTCGGCGGGGAAAGGCTCCGGTAACTTGGCTCACGGATCACTCCTTGTCAAAACAAAACGGGGCGCTCAGGGCGCGTCACTGCCGACATAGTAGCAAACTGGTTTGTCGGTTGTATGGCCGAGGTCACAACTGAAACAACTGCACCACGTTGGCTTCGGTGACCTGGCTGACTTGCTCCGGGGTTTGCCCGCGCAGGGCGGCCACGGTTCGGGCGATGTGGGGCAGGTGGGCCGGTTCGTTGCGCCGGCTTTTCGGTTTGGGAGCCAGGTCCCGTGGCAGCAGGTAGGGGGCGTCGGTCTCCAGCAACAGCCGGTGATCGGGGATGCGGGTCACCAGCTGGCGAAGCTCGGTGCCCCGGCGCTCGTCGCAGATCCAGCCGGTGATGCCGATGTGCAGCTCCAGCGCCAGCGCCGCGTCCAGCTCCTCACCGGTGCCGGTAAAGCAGTGCAGCACGGCGCCGGGCAGGCGGTCCCGGTAGTGGGCCACCAGGGGCAGGAAATCGGCGTAGGCCTCCCGGCAGTGCAGCACCAGGGGGCGGTGTTGCTCCGCGGCGAGGCTCAGCTGGGCTTCGAAGGCGCGGCGCTGGTCGGTCCGGGGGGAGAAGTCGCGACAGTAGTCCAGGCCACACTCGCCGATGGCCACCACCGCCGGGTGGGCGGCCAGCTCGGTCAATCGACCCAGGCTGTGGTCATCCCAGTCCCGGGCGTGGTGGGGGTGCACCCCGGCGGTCAGCAGCGGACCGGGGTAGGCCCCGTGGTGGTCCTGCAGTGCCTGGGTCTCGGCCAGATCACTGGCCAGGGCGATCACACGGGGGACCCCGGCCTGCCGGGCCCGGGCCAGCATCTCGGCCCGGTCGGTGTCGAACTGACTGGAGAGCAGGTTGACCGCGATGTCGGTCAGCACGGCTCAGTCGACCCGCTTGACCCGGGTGGAGTGGCCGAAACCGGTCTTATGCAGCAGGAAGGAGCCCATGGAGGCGCGCTCGATCACCACGGTGTCGCCGGACTTGAGCTTGTAGCGCTTGGACTCGGTCTGGCGCCAGCGCTGGCCGTTGCTCAGGGTAACGGTCCACTGGCCGTAGGCGTTGGTGGTGACTTTGGTGACCGCCGCCTCGATGGCGTCGATGGCCTTGGCGGGGGCTTCCTGCTTGCCGAAATCCTGCTCCATGTCCGCTTTGGGGGCGGGGGCCGCCGCAACGGGCGCCGCCGGGGCGGCCGGTGCAACCGTGACCGGGGCGTTGGCCTGGGGCGGCAGGGCGCGGCCCGCGGCCTGGGTGAACTCATCGAAGCAGATCAGGCGGTCCAGCTTGTCGCCCTTGGCGGCGCACTGGGCGATGGCCTCTGCCAGCTGGTCGTAGCAGGCGAGGCGGTCGAGTTGATCGCTCTTGTCGTTGCAGCCGAAACCGGCGGCGTGGACGCCGCCGCTCAGCAGGGTGATCAGGAGAAGTGTGGTGCGCATTGGTTCCCTCCGTGGCGCGGTGACGCCTCAGTCCGTGGCTTCTTGTTCCTCCTCGCCCTCCGCCTTGGGGGTGTAGAAGCGGGCGAAGATCAGGCCACCTTCAAACAACAGCAGCATGGGGACCGCGAGCATGGTCTGGGAGATCACGTCCGGCGGGGTCAGGGCCATGCCAATCACGAAGGCGCCGACAACGATGTAGGGCCGCTTGGCCTTGAGGTCTTCCACCGTGGTGGCGCCAGACCAGCACATTAGCATTACCGCGATGGGGATCTCAAACGCCAGGCCGAAGGCGAAAAACAGCTTCAGCACGAAGTTGAGGTAGCTGTTGATGTCGGTGGCCACCTGGACCCCTTCCGGGGCGACGCTGGTGAAGAAGCCAAACACCACCGGGAAGACCACGAAGTAGGCGAAGGCGATGCCGGCATAGAACAGCAGGGTGCTGGAGAACAGCAGCGGCATGATCATCTTGCGCTCGTGCTTGTACAGGCCCGGGGCGATAAAGGCCCAGAGCTGGTAGAGCACGTAGGGGATGGCCAGGAAGAACGCCACCACCAGGGTCAGCTTGAAGGGGGCGAAGAACGGCGAGGCAACGTCGGTGGCGATCATCGACGCGCTTTCGGGCATCACCTCCAGCAGGGGCCGGGAGAGGTAGTGGTAGATGTCATTGGACCAGTAGGCCAGGGAGAAAAACACCACCAGGACGGAGCCGATGGCGCGCATCAGCCGGTTACGCAGCTCCATCAGGTGGCTGATCAGGGGTTGCTGCTCAGACATGATTACTCTTTGGAAGTGCTGTCAGTCGGCGCGCTGCCCTGGGGTTTGCTGGCCGCTGGTGCCGCGGCGGTCTCGCTGGACTCGGCGGCGGACGTGGAGGAGTCGCTGGCGTAAGGCCGGTTGACCGATTGGGCGGCGTCCCGCAGCTCCTGGATGGACTGCTGCAAACCGGGGTCGAGATCTTTCAGCCCCTTGGACTCCGCCTTCTTCAGGTCGGCCTGGAGCTGCTCAATCTTCAGCTCCTGTTCCAGCTCGGTGCGCACGGAGCCGGCCATCCGCTTGATGGTGCGGATCCAGCCGGAGACGGCGCGCACGGCCACTGGCAATCGCTCGGGGCCCAGCACAATCAGGCCGATAACCACGATCACCAGGATTTCGAAAAAGCCGAACCCGTCGAACATAGCGGGTTAGGCCTGTTCTTTGTTTTTCTGCTCAGTGGTGGACTGGGCAGTGGTGTCCTTGGCGTTGCTTTCCAGCGCTTTCTTGTCTGCGGCGGCCTGCTCTTCGTCGGACATGGCCTTCTTAAAGCCTTTGACGGCGCCGCCCAGGTCGCTGCCGATGCCGCGCAGTTTCTTGGTTCCGAACAGCAGGACCACGATCAGTGCGACGATCAGAAGTTGCCAGATGCCGAAGTTACCCATGTTGGCTCCCATTAACGGTTGGTGGCTGAGGCCAGGCCTCAGAAATCATCTTCAAGTGTACCGTGGTTGTTCACGGTTTCCTAATCTGCCAACTGGTGATCCAGGCCAGCAGACCGAGGGATCCCAGTAGTATCGAAGGCCAGATTGTAACGGTTTTCCCAACCAGAATTGTGCTGGAGATCACCAAACATCCACCGACGATGAGGAAAATGTGACTGCGGTGCTGACGGCGCCGCTCCTGGATGTAGGGTTCGAGCACCTGGCGGGGGTTGGTCAGCAGGGTGCGACCCAGGGTCAGGTTGTCGTGCAGCAGGTCCGGCAGTTCCGGCAGCTTCTCCAGCCAGAAGGGGGCGGCTTCGCGCACCCGGGCCCATTGGGCCGCCGGGCCCATCTGCTCCTGCATCCACTGTTCCAGGAAGGGCTTGGCGGTGTCCCAGAGATCCAGCTGGGGGTAGAGCTGACGGCCCAGCCCCTCGATGTAGAGCAGAGTCTTCTCCAGCAGCACCAGCTGGGGCTTGACCACCATGCCGAACTCGTGGGCGGTGCGAAACAGGTCCACCAGCAGCTGGCCGAAGCTGATCTCCGACAGCGGCTTGTTCTCCAGCGGGCTGAACACCTGCTTGAGGGCGTGTTCGAAGGCGATGGGATCCGCCTCGGCGTCCACCCAGCCGGTGGTCAGGAAGATCTGCGCCAGGTGGCGGTAATCCTGGTTGAAAAAGGCCAGGAAGATCTCCGCCATGTCCCGCTTGTCCTGCTCCGAGAGCTGGCCGACGATGCCGCAGTCGATGCCGATGTACTGGGGGTTCTCCGGGTGTTCGCGGGAGACGAAGATGTTGCCCGGGTGCATGTCGGCGTGGAAGAAGTTGTCCCGGAACACCTGGGTGAAGAACACCTCCACCCCGCGCTCCGCCAGCAGCTTCATGTTGGTGCCCTGGGCCTTGAGGGCCGCCAGATCCGTCACCGGGATGCCGTAGATCCGCTCCATCACCATCACCTCGGGCCGGCTGAACTGGGCGTGCACCTTGGGGATGTAGAGGGCCTCGGAGCCCTCGAAGTTGGCCCGCAGCCGCTGGGCGTTGTCCGCCTCCCGGGTCAGGTCCAGCTCCGCCAGGATGGTCTGGCGGTAGTCCTCCACCACCTCCACCGGGTGCAGGCGGCGGCCCGCTTTACTGCTGGCCACCAGCCGGGCCACCTGGGCCATCAGGGTCAGGTCGGCGTGGATCACCCGGTCGATGCCGGGGCGCACCACCTTGATCACCACCTCTTCGCCGCTGGCCTTGAGCCGGGCGGTGTGCACCTGGGCCACCGAAGCGGAGGCCAGGGGCTTTGGATCAAAGTCGTCGAACAGTTCGTGGATGGGGGCGCCGAGGGCGGCCTCGATGCGGGCCTGGGCCTGGTCAGAGTCGAAGGGGGGCACCTGGTCCTGCAGCAGCGCCAGGGCATCGGCCAGCTCGTCCGGCAGCAGGTCCCGGCGGGTGGAGAGCATCTGGCCGAACTTGATGTACACCGGCCCCAGGGATTGCAGGGCCAGCTTGAGGCGCACCGCGGGGCTTTGGTCCTGGTGGACCCGGGGCAGCCAGAACAGCAGTCGGTCCACCCAGTTGAGGAGGCCGGGGCGCCGCTCGGCGGGGATCAGGTCCAGCAACCGGTAACGGTGCAGGGTTTTGGCGATCTGCCAGCTGCGGCGCAACGAGGCCAGGGTCATCGGCCGGGCTCCAACCGGGCCAGGCGCGCGGCCAGCGCCTCCACCCGTTGCGCCAGGGTCGTGACCTCCTGACCGAAGCGGGCCACCTCCCTCGGGTCCGGGGCCAGGCGAAGCTCCTCGCGAAGCACCTCGCCGGTGTGCTGGTGCAGCCGGCCCAGATCCGTGCGGGCCCGATTGAGCAGGGCGCGACCGGCCTGGTCGACCCGGTAGGCCATGGCGTCGCCCATCACCTGGCTGAGCGGCTCGGCCAGATCCGGCTCGATGGCGCTGAGCAGGTTCATCAGCTTGCCCACCAGGGCCATGTCGCCCTGGATCTCCAGCTGACCGTCGTTGACCAGGGTGGAGAGGGCGGCGCCCTGACTCAGCTGGGTCAGGGTGGCCAGGCTCAGGCCGATGGCCGCCTGGGTGTCGCCGTCGTACTGGCTGTAGACCTGGATGGGATCGCTCAGCACCAGGTAGAGGGGAAAGGGGAGCTCGGAGAGCTGAACCGCCACCACCTGGCCTTGCCAGCGGGCCAGGGGACGGGGATCGGGATGAAACTTCAGCAGTTGGGCCAGGGCGGTTTCCAGCGCCCCGGCCGCCAGGGTGGCCATCCGCATCGGCGTTAGAACTTGTAGCCGCGGTGCAGGGCCACCACACCATTGGTCATGTTGACGTAGTCCGCCTGGTCGAAGCCGGACTCCAGCATCATCTGCTTGAGGGTTTCCTGATCCGGGTGCACGCGGATGGACTCGGAGAGGTAGCGGTAGGACTCGGCGTCCCCGGCCACCATGGCGCCCATCTGCGGGATCACCTTGAAGCTGTAGAAGTCGTAGGCCTTCTGCATCAGCGCGTTTTGCGGCTTGGAGAACTCCAGCACCAGCAGCTTGCCGCCGGGCTTGAGGATCCGCGCCATGGAGCGCAGCGCCTTGGCCTTGTCGGTGACGTTACGCAGGCCAAAGGCGATGGTGATGATGTCGAAGTGGTTGTCCGGGAAAGGCAGGGCTTCGGCGTTGGCCTGAACGTAGCTTACGTTGCCCACCACCCCCAGATCGTGCAGCTTGGAGCGGCCCACCTTGAGCATGGAGTCGTTGATGTCCGCCAGCACCACTTCGCCGGTCTCCCCCACCAGGTGGGAGAACTTGGCGGTGAGATCGCCGGTGCCGCCGGCCAGGTCCAACACCTTCATGCCGGGACGGGCGGCGGCGCACTCGATGGTGAACCGCTTCCAGTAGCGATGGACGCCGAAGGACATCAGATCGTTCATCAGATCGTACTTGGACGCCACGGAGTGGAACACGTCCGCCACCATCTCCGCTTTCTTGTCGCTGTCTACCTGCTGGTAACCAAAATGGGTCTTGTTGTCAGCGCCGTCAGCCATGCTGTGTCAATCCTGTAGAGCCTTCTGTCATTGGGGGCACAGTCTACACTTTAAACCTACTAACAGAAATGGTGCCGAAGCAAAGGGATGCTGTTCACTTCCTGAACTGTGATCCTAGGGCACTCAAACCCGATGACCCTATAAACCCCAGTGCGCCTGTTGATGATCGCTCTTGTGCTGTTGAGCCTGCCCCTGTGGGGGGATGACGCCACGGCAAAGTGGCGGCGTTACTTCGCGCCCCAACGCCTGGACGCCCTGGCGGAGCGGTTCGGCGAGGCCGGCCGCACGCGGGCCCAGTCCCTGGAGGCCTTCCTGGAGGCGCAGCTTGACGAGGCCCTGACCACCGAGCAGAAGCTGGAGCGGGTCAATGACTACTTCAACGGCTACGACTTTATCGACGATCAAACCCACTGGGGCCAGGCCGACTACTGGGCCACGCCACTGGAGTTCGTGGCCAGTGGCGGCGGCGATTGCGAGGACTTCACCATCGCCAAGTACTTTGCCCTGCGGGTGCTGGGGGTGCCGGCGGCAGAGATGCGGCTGATGTACGCCAAGTCGGTGACCCTGAACCAGGCGCATATGGTGCTGATCTTCCTGGAGCGGCCCGGTGCCATGCCCCGGGTGCTTGACAACCTCGATGGCACCATCAAGTTGGGGTCGGAGCGGCCGGACCTGGTGCCGGTCTACAGCTTCAACGGCGAGGGGCTGTGGCGGGCCCGGGCCTTTGATTCCGGGGTGCGGCTGAAAAGCGGCGAGAGCGGCGTGGACCTGTGGCAGGACCTGGTGTCGCGGATGACCATCGAGGCGGAGTAGGAGGTGTCATGACGCTGTTTCGACTGTTGCTGATCGCCCTGGTGGTGCTGGTAAGCAGCCTGACCGCCAGCAGCCTGTGGCTCTACCTGCGGGGCACCCAGGCCTACCTCAACGAGCAATTGGCGGTGCACGCTGCGGACACCGCCACCTCCCTGGGCCTCTCCCTCTCCCCGGTGCTGGAGCGAGGGGACTGGGTATTGGCCACCTCCATGGTGGACGCCATCTTCGACAGCGGCGAGTACGGCATGATGGTGGTGGATCAGATCGACGGTTTCGAGATCATCACCCGTCGCAGCACCCGTTTCGGCGAGCGGACCCCCGCCTGGTTCCGCCGCGCCTTCCCCCTGAGCGCGCCGGTGATGGCAACGGAGATCACCGGTGGCTGGACCCTGGTGGCGGAGCTGCGGGTGCAGGCCAACCCGGCTCGGGCCCAGGATCACCTGTGGCGGATCACCGAGCGGGCGCTGTGGGCCGCGGTGGTGCTGGCTTTGGTGGCCATCGGCGTCGGGACGCTGCTGCTGCAGCGGGTGCTCGAGCCCCTGGCGGCGGCCCGGCGTCAGGCGGACGGCATTCGCAAGCGACGCTACCTGCGCCAACCGGAGCTGCCGCGCATTCGCGAGCTGCGCTCCCTGGTGCTGGCGATGAACCAGATGGTGGGCACCTCCGAGGCGCTGTTCAAGGAGCAGTGCCAGCGCATCGACCGGCTGCGCCAGCAGACCCTGCTGGATCCGGACACCGGCCTGGGCAACCTGTGCCGGGCCCGCAAACGCTTCGCCCAACTGCTGCGGGACCGGGAGCTGGATGGCGGCATGGTGGCCCGGCTGCACCTGGTGGGGCTGGACAAGGTGGAGCTCAGCCAGGGGGTGGACGGCGAGCAGAGCCTGATGCACAAGCTGTCCGACATCCTCAATGACTGGGTGCTCAAACTGCCCCAGGCCCGGGCCTACCGCATCGGTTTTGCCGACTTCCTGCTGCTGCTGCCCGGCAGCGGTCCGGCGGATCTGGCCCAGTGGGAGGGGGAGCTGCGCCAGCGGGTGCTGGTGCTGCTGCGTCAGATGGGGGGCCAGCGGGTGCTGCTGGTGGCCACCCCCTACCGCCTGGAGGAGGAGGCCAGTGTGCTGGAGCAGGCCCTGGAGGCGCAGCTGTCCGAGGCCCTGGGGCGCCACGAGGACAGCCTCTACCTGATGGTGCCGGGGGATCACCAGGGGGTCTGTACCTTGCAAGAGCAGGAGCAACAGCTGTCGCGCATTCTGGATAGCCCACCCAAGCTGCTGGTGCAGCCCTGTCGGGGGGCCGACGGCAGCCTGCTGTTCAGCGAGATGCTGACCCGCTTCCACGATGGCCAGCGCTGGGTCTCACCAGGCCCGGTGATGGTGATGGTGGCCCGTCAGCAGCGCCACCAGACGCTGGATCTGATGGTGCTTGATGCGCTGCTGGCCCGCCCCAATCCGGCCCATCCGGTGTCGGTCAACCTGACCGTGGAGTCGGTGCTCGACCCGCTGTTTCTCACCCAGCTGCGCCGGCGCCTGAGCGAGGCGCCCCATCAGCTCTGTTTCGAGGTGCCGGAGCGGGCCTACCTGGTGGAGCCGTCACTGACCCTGCGCTTTATCCAGACCGTGGTGGAGTGCGGCGCGGAGGTCTGGCTGGATCACACCACCCCCGGTGGCCTGCCTTTGCTGACCAGCCACGGGCTTCGCGGGATCAAGTTGGATCCCACCTACACCCGGGACAGCCATCAGGAGGGCACCGAGCTGGTGGAGATGATGGTGGCCGCCGCCCACGCCCGGGGCGTGCTGGTGGTGGCAGACCAGGTGGAGGACAGCGCCCTGGCCGAGCGGCTCTGGCAGCTTGGGGTGGATGGGGTGCAGGGCTTTGCTGTGGCCCCGCCCGGGCCCCTGGGGCCGGAAGACGGCCCCACCGGGGTGTGAGGGTCAGGTCAGGGGCTGGGCACGCCCGGCCAGGTAGCTGAGCACCAGCTCGGCCAGGGCCTGGCCCACCGCCCGGGCACCGGCGGCGGGTCCTGCCGGGTGGCAGGCCGGGGCCCCTTCGCACAGGTGCAGATAGTGGCACTGGGGGTACTGGGCCAGGCGGAAGATGAGGTGACAGGCGTCCACCAGGGGCACCCCCACCCGGCTCTCGGCCGAGCTGGGCATGGATTCGATGGCGTCCAGGTCCAGCTCCACCCCCAAGGGGCGGTTGGTGACCGCCAGCTCCGCCAGGGTGTCGTCCAGGGCCTGACCCAGGGTGCGCTCCCGGCGCACCCAGATCTGTTGGAAGCTGGCGTAGTGGATCCCCAGCCGGCGCATCTGATCCAGGGCCGAGGCGTTGTTCTTCTGCTCGTGCAGGCCGATCACCCTATACCAGTTGAGGGCCCCGCTTTCCCAGGCGTAGGCGAAGCCGTTGCCGCTGTGGCGCCCCTCGGTGGCGCGAAAGTCCGCGTGGGGATCCAGGTTGACCGCCGCCAGGGGACGATCCAGCGCCAGGCTGGCCCCCTTGAGGATGGGGTAGGCATTGTTGTGGCCGCCGCCGATCACCAGCGGCTCCAGTCCGGCCTCGGTGATCGCCCGGATCACCGGGGTCAGCCGGGCGTCGAGCTCGGCGGTCAGGGCGCGCAGCCGGGCCAGGTCGTCGGCCCGGGCGTTGTCCAGGGTCGCGGCCTGCTGCTGCAGATCCGCAACGTCCAGCTGGCCCAGCATCAGGATGTCGCTGCCTCCCCGGTGATCGTTGGCCTGCAGATTGAGAAACTGCATCAAAAAGGCGTCCCAGGCGGCGTCACTGCCCCCCCGGCCGCAGTTGGCCCGCGGGCCCAGGTCCTCGGGCACGCCGAGCAGCACGTAGCGGGCGCCCTGCTCCCGGGCGCGGGCCAGGACGGTGGTCAGATCGGCGTTTGGCGTGGGCAGCAGCAGGTGCTCGCCCAGGTGTTGTTCCCCGGGCCGATGGCGCAGCCATTGACCGAGGGCCTGCGGGGTGGCCAGAGAGAGGGTCATTCGATCTCCAGCGGGTCCTGAGAGAGGATGATGCCGGTGCTGTCGACGTAGAGGTGATCCTCCGGCAGGAAAGTGACGCCGCCGAAGTTGACCGGCACGTCCAGGCTGCCCTCGTCGTTGTTGATGGCCCCCACCGGGATCGAGGCCAGGGCCATGATCCCCAGGTCCAGCTCCTCCAGGGCGTCCACGTCCCGGACCGAGCCGTACACCACCAGCCCCTCCCACTGGTTGCGCACCGCCAGGGCGGCGAGGTCGGCGTCGATCAGCGCCCGACGCAGGGAGCCGCCGCCGTCCACCAGCAGCACCTTGCCGCTGCCGTCGATCTCCAGCGCTTCGAGGATGGCACTGCTGTCCTCGAAGCATTTGACGGTGCGCAGCTCGCCCCCGAAGGAGGGGCGGCCACCGAAGTTGCTGAACATGGGTTCCACCACGTCCACCTGATCCCCGTAGAGATCGCACAGTTCAGAGGTGTTGTAATGCATGGCCGCTCCTCGCTTGGCGCTGTCGATACCGGATTCGGTGAGGCATGGGGTTCAAAGTAATGAAAAACCCGCGCTTTGCAATGGAAACCGGCGATCTCGTTGGGTCATCATCGGATTTGTGCGCCGGCCCTGTCACCGAACTGTCCCGCCACTGTCATCGTGGCGTCCCGGGGGTGTCACCCGGCTGTCATCGCCTTTGCCTAGCTTTTGAGTCGTCTTATCGTGAGGACTCGAGCATGTGGCAAAGGATGGATCAGCTGGATCGCGGTGTGTTCACGACACTGCAGCGCCTGCCGGCTCCCGGGCTCTGGCGGCCCCTGGCCCGTGGCGTCTCCCTGAGCGGTGACGGCGCCGGTTACCTGCTGGTGGCACTGCTGCTGGCGGAGGTGGGGGGCTTGCGGGGGCAGCAGTTCCTGATGGCGGGCCTGGTGGCCTACGCCCTGGAGTTGCCCCTTTACTGGCTGCTCAAGAACACCCTGCGCCGCGGCCGGCCCTGCCACAGCATGGGGGACGTCATCGCCATTGTGGTCCCCCACGACAAGTTCAGCCTGCCCTCGGGCCACAGTGCCGCGGCCTTCCTCTTCGCCACCCTGCTGGCCTGGTACTGGCCCCCGTTGGCACCGGTGGCCTACGCTTGGGCGACCTTGGTCGGACTGTCCCGGGTGCTCCTGGGGGTGCACTACCCCGGGGACATCCTCGCCGGCGCCAGCCTGGGCCTGTGGGCCGCCCACATGGGGCTCTACTGGGTACGCTGACCGGTTTTCACCAACAACAAAGGCAACAGTATGCGGATCCTTTATGGGGTACAGGGCACCGGCAACGGCCACCTGACCCGGGCCCGGGTTATCGCCCCGGCCTTTGCCCGCGCGGGCGTCGAAGTGGATTACCTCTTCTCCGGTCGCCCCCGGGACAAGTTCTTCGACATGGAGGTCTTTGGCGACTTCCAGTGCAAACGGGGCCTGAGTTTCACCACCCACAAGGGCCAGATCAGCCTGTGGCGCACCGCCCGGGACAACCGCCTGGGAGAGTGGTGGCGGGATGTCCGGCAGTTGGACCTGTCCGGTTACGACCTGGTGCTCAACGACTTCGAACCGGTCTCCGCCTGGGCGGCCAAGCGCCAGGGGGTCCCCTGCATCGGCATCAGCCACCAGAACGCCTTCAATCATCCGGTGCCGGTGACCGGTGACCAGTGGCACAACCGGCTGATCATGAAATACTTCGCCCCCACCAGCGTGGCGCTGGGCTGCCACTGGCACCACTTCGGCTGTGAGCTGCTGCCCCCCTTTATCGAGGAGATCGCCCCGGCTCCCACGGAGGCGGACAAGGTGCTGGTCTACCTGCCCTTCGAGGAGGCCGCCGACATCCACGCCCTGCTGGCACCGCTCACCGGGCACCGCTTTATGGTCTACCACGGCAGTGACGCCCCCGAAGGGTTGCCGGCCCACATCCACTGGCGGGGCTTCAGTCGCGAGGGGTTCCAGCAGGACCTGGCCAGCTGCGCCGGGGTGGTCTGCTCGGCGGGCTTCGAGCTGGTCTCCGAGGCGCTGGTGCTGGGCAAGAAGCTGCTGCTCAAGCCCCTGCAGGGCCAGTTCGAGCAGCTCTCCAACGCCCTGGCCCTGGAGCTTTTGGGGGCCGCGGAATCGATGAAAAGCATGGACCCGGAGCGGGTGGCCCAGTGGCTGCAGTCCCCGGGTATCGAGCCCATCGTCTACCCCCAGATGGGGGACGCCCTGGTGCAGTGGCTGCTGGCCCGGCGCTGGGATGACGTGGCCGGCTTGTGTGAGCAGGCCTGGTCCCAGGCCAAGCTGCCGGAGGCCTGGCAGCACAAATGGGCTACCGCCTACTAGGCGGGAGCGCCGAGACCGAAACCACCCGCTCGGGTGGTTTTTTTCTGCCCTGGCCTCCCCCCGGGCTCGGGGTCTCGGCACTGGGGTGATCCCGGCGGGCGGGCGGGCCGTTTAAGGACGGCAAGGGGGTGCGCACCATGGCAAACATTCTGGTTCTGGGGGCCAGCGGCTTTATCGGCGGCAACCTGGTTCCCCATCTGGCTGAGCAGGGACATCGGGTTCGAGCCGCCAGCCGACGGCTGGAGACCCTGGCGCTGCGGGAGTGGCCCGACGTTGAGCGGGTTTCTGCCGACGTGTTGGTCCCGGCCACCCTGGAGGCGGCCCTGTCCGACATCGATGTGGTCTACTACCTGGTGCACGGCATGACCGAGGGCCGTGGCTTTGAGCATCGCGAAGCCCTGGGGGCCGGCCACCTGGCCGAGGCGGCGCACCGGGCCGGGGTGCAGCGCATCGTCTACCTCGGCGCCCTTCATCCCAGTGGCGCAGACTCGCTGCATCTGCGCAGTCGCAGCGCCACCGGAGACGGTTTGCGGCAGGGCCCGGTCCCCGTGACTGAGATCCGCGCCCCGATAGTCATCGGGCCCGGGTCCGCCGCTTTCGAAGTGATGCGCGATCTGGTGTTCAACCTGCCGGGGATGATCACCCCCAAGTGGGTGCGTTCCCGGATGGCGCCCATCGCCCTGCCCAACCTGCTGCACTACCTCTCTGGCCTGCTCACCCTGGATGACCAGGGTGACCAGTGCTATGACGTGGCGGGGCCCGAGATGCTGAGTTACGAGGAGCAGATGCGGATCTTTGCCGAGATGGCGGAGCGGCCCCTGCACATTCTGCCGGTGCCCCTGTTGAGCCCCGGCCTGTCGGCCCGCTGGCTGCGCTGGATCACCTCGGTGCCCACCGGCATCGCCAAGGCCCTGGTGGGGGGACTCAAGCAGGACCTGCCGGCGGACGACGCCGCCATCCGAAGCAAGCTGCCGCAGCATCTGATGGGGTTTGAAGCGGCGGTGCGCTGGGCCCTGGCCACGGAGCGGGAGCAGGTGGCGGCCCAGCAGCCAACCCTGGCCAGTGCGCTCAAGCGGCGCTGGCGGCCCCAATACGGCTTCTACCCCAAGCAGGATGGGGCCAGTGCTACGGTGGCGGCGCCGGTGGAGCGGGTGTGGCAGGAGATCTGTCGCATCGGTGGCCGGCCGCGCTACTTTGCTCTGGACCCCCTGTGGCGGGTGCGCGAGGCGTTCGACAGCCTGATCGGTGGCCCCGGGCTGGATTATTTCCGTCGCGATCCCAACCGACTGCTGCCGGGGGACCGGGTGGACTCCTGGTCGGTGGCGGAACTGCAGCCCCAACGCAAACTGACGCTGCTGTTTGGCATGAAAGCCCCCGGCATGGGGGGCCTGACCTTCGATCTTGCCCCCACCGACACCGGCGGCACCCGGCTGACCCTGACCTGCTGGTGGTACCCCGCCGGGGCGTGGGGGCTGATGTACTGGTGGGCCATGCTGCCGGCCCACATCGTGCTGTTTCGCCGCATGGTGGCCAACATTGGCACCCTGGCCCAGGGGACCGACGACTCCGGGGCCCTGGCCCGAGCCTGAGGACCGGCGTCAGTCGGCGGGCTTCTCCAACTCGTACAGGGACTCCACCAGGGCGTCCACCCGGGTCTGCATCAGGGCCTGGGCGTCGTAGAGCGCCTGGTTGTAGAGCACCGGCCCCAGCTTGGCGATGAGAAAATCCAGCAGAAACTCCGCTTCGAACTGCCCCAGTTCCCGCTCCAGCTCGCGGTCACAATAATCGCTCAACTGGGTCAGCAGAGTGTGTCTTACTTCCGGGGTCAATTCGATGCTCGCCATGATGGGTTCCTAGTCGTCGCTGAGCTGGCCAAGGTAGCGGTAAACCAGCGCCCCCAGCAAGGCCCCGAGGATGGGGGCCAGCCAGAACAGCCACAGCTGGCTCACCGCCCAGTCCCCCACGTAGATGGCCACGCCGGTGCTGCGGGCGGGATTGACCGAGGTGTTGGTGACCGGAATGCTGATCAGGTGGATCAGGGTCAGGCAGAGGCCGATGGCGATGGGGGCCAGCCCCTGGGGGGCGCGGTCGTCGGTGGCGCCGAGGATCACGATAAGGAACATCATGGTCATCACCACCTCGCACAACAGCGCCGCGGTGAGGCTGTAGCCCCCGGGGGAGTGGGCGCCGTAGCCGTTGGAGGCGAAGCCGTCCGCCAGGGCAAAACCGGGCTGACCACTGGCAATCAGATAGAGCACCCCGCCGGCGGCGATCCCCCCCAGCACCTGGGCCAGGATGTAGGAGAGCAGCCGGTCGCCCCCGAAGCGGCCCCCGATCCACAGGCCGATGGTGACCGCCGGGTTCAGGTGACAACCGGAGATGTGGCCGATGGCGTAGGCCATGGTCAGCACGGTCAGGCCAAACGCCAGGGAGACCCCCAGCAGGCCAATCCCCACCTCGGGGAAGGCGGCGGCCAGCACGGCGCTGCCGCAGCCCCCCAACACCAGCCAGAAAGTGCCAAAGAACTCCGCAACCTGGGCACGCATAACCGCCTCCTATGAGCGTGGTTGGCCCACAAGTATGGCCCATTGTCAGCGGATCAGAACCAGCGGCCCACCTGTTGGCAATAGCGGTCGAAATCGGCGCCAAAGCGGGCTCGCAGGGCGCGCTCCTCCGGCTGGATCTGGAAACGGTTGAGGTAGAGGACGAAGGCGGGCAGCAGCGCCAGGGCCGCGGGGCTGGCCAGGAACAGGCCCCAGCCCAGCAGCAGGGCGAGCATCCCCAGGTACATGGGATTGCGACTGCGGCGGTAGATCCCCTGCACCACCAGCTGGCGGCTGGCCTCGGGGGTGGTGGGATTGACCGTGGTGTCGGCCCGACGAAACGCCAGGGCCCCCGCCACCAGTATGGTGACCCCCAGCGCCGTGGCCAGGGTGGTGCCGATAAGCCGCAGGGCCGGCTCCAGGGGCAGGGTCGGGGTCACTGGGGCCAACAGGGCCATCAATCCGGCCACCGCCACCATCAGCAGCAGTGGCGGCACCTTAAGTTCCAGGGCCTTCATTGGTTCCTGGCTTCCAGCTGCGCCACCCGGGCCTCCAGCTCGGCCACCCGGGCGGTGAGGGACGCCGATGCCTGGTGGCGTCGGCGTAGGCCGCTGATCTCCAGAAACACCAGGACCGCCACGCCGGCGATCACGGCCCAAACCATAAGATCCGATGGGTTCATCTCGACTCCATTCGATGCGGGACAGGCTCCCTAACCTACGGCGTGACACCCGGTTTGGCCAGCCCCTCAGGGCCGGGGGTGGCGCACCAGATCACGCAGGAAGGCCCCCACCTGGGCCACCAGCACCAGGGTGTAGGGCAGGGCCCCGGCAATGGCGATCTGCTTGTTCAGGTCGACGTCGTTGATCAGCACCAGGGCGATGGCCAGGGCCACCATCAGGGCGCTCCACAGCAGCTTGCTGCCGGGATCGTCGTTGCGGGTCAGCATGGTGCTGACGTAGATGGCGGAGTCGGCGCTGGTGACGATAAAGGTGATCAGCAACAGCAGGGCCGCCAAAGAGAGCAGCGTGCCCAGGGGCAGCTCGGCGAGAAAGCGGAACAGTCCCTGGGTGTAGTCCTGGTTCACTGCCGCCATCACCTCCGGCAGGTAGGGCTGCTGAAACAGGCTGCCGGCGAAGCCGCTGAACCAGAGGATGGAGGCCAGGGTGGGCAGCAGCACGGTGCAGAGCAGGAACTGGCGGATGGTGCGGCCGCGGCTGATGCGGGCGATAAAGGGGCCCACAAAGGGGGTCCAGGCCACCCACCACACCAGGTAGATCACCGTCCAGCCCAGGCTCCAGTCGTAGGAGGCCGGGTCGATGTCGAAGGCCACCTCCGGCAGCAGGGTCAGGTAGCGTCCGGTGGAGCTGACCAGCGCCGACAGGCTCTGGCTGGGGCTGACCGCCAGCACCACCAGCATCAACAGGCCCAGCATCAGCGCGGCGTTGAAGTTGCTCAGTCGCTTGATCCCCCGCTGCAGCCCCAGCATGGAGGAGCCGGTGAACAGCACGGCGATGGCCAGCAGCAGGGCGACGCGCAGCAGGGGGCCCCCCAGTTGCGGGGACAGAGTCTGCTGCAGGCCGGTCTGCACCAGTGCGATGGTGTTGGCGAAGGTGCCGGCGACGCCGAAGACGATGGCCATTACCGCCAGCAGGTTGAGCACGCCCCAGGGGCCGGGATCGGCCCGCTCCGTAAAGCTGGCGGAGATCAGCATCGCCCGGCCACGGTTGTAGCTGAACCAGGCGATGGCCAAGCCGGCGATGGCGTAGAGGCTCCAGGCGTGGAGCCCCCAGTGGAAGTAGGTGAGGGCCAGCGCTGTGTCCGCCGGGGCGGGATCACCGGCGGCAAAGGCGGGCGGGTTGGCCAGGTGGAACACCGGCTCCGCCACCCCCCAGAAGATGAGCCCGGAGCCCATGCCGGCGGTGAACAGCATCGCCACCCAGCTGGCGAACCCGAACTCCGGCTGGGTGTCGGCCCCACCCAGGCGCAGCCGGCCGTAGGGGCTCAGACAGAGCACCGTACAGAGCAGCACCGCCAGGGAGGCGATAACAACAAACAGCAGACCGAAACGGTCGATCACCCCGTGACTCAAGCGGGCCAGCAGATCGATGCTGACCTCCGGCAGGGTGAGGAAGAGCGCGGCGACCAGCGCCACCGTCAGCAGGGTGGCGCGGCCCCGGCGGGGCAGGGCGAACCGGTCAAACAAGGGGGACATCCTTTTCGGGGCGGGGAACCTTGGGTCCCCACCCTATGAAGCCCCCGCCGGGATTGCAAGCCCGGCCCCGGGGGTCAACTCATCAACGGCAGGCGGGTGCGGTACTCGCCGGTGGCCGCGGCGATGGCGTTGACCACCGCCGGTGCCACCACGGCGGTGGAGGGCTCGCCCACCCCGGTGGGGGGCTCGGCGGAGGGCATGATGTGCACCACCACCTCCGGCATGTCCCGCATCCGCGCCACCTTGTGGTTGTGGAAGTTGGACTGGCGCACCTTGCCGTCCTCCAGATCCAGGCGGGAGAAGAGCACCTGGCCAAGGCCAAAGCCGATCCCCCCCTCCATCTGGGCGGTGACGATGTCCGGGTCCACCGCCAGGCCGCAGTCCACGGCGCAGGTGATCTTGTCCACCTTGAACTCGTCTCCCTCCATGGTGACCTCCGCCACCAGGGCCACGTAGCTCTCAAACAGGAACTGCACCGCCACTCCCATGCCCCGGTTGGGCCCCAGGCTCTTGCCCCAGCCCGCCTTCTCGGCGGCCAGTTTAAGAACGGCGTTGTAGCGGGGGTTGGTGCCGTGGTCGAGGCGGAACTGCACCGGGTCCTTGCCCGCCTTGCGGGCCAGGGCGTCGATGGTCACCTCCTTGGCCAGGGCGGTGTGGTTGTGGCCCACCGCCCGCCACCACTGCACCGGCACGCCGTGATCCTGGTTGTGCAGCCGGATGTCGGTGTTGGCCACGGCGTAGGGCAGATCCGTGGCCCCCTCGATGCTGGTGTGGTCCACCCCGTCGTGGACCATAAAGGGCTCGAAGGGGGTGCCCTTGAGCACCGACTTGCCGGCGATCTGCTGCTGCCAGGCCACCAGCTTGCCGTTGCCGTCCACCCCGGCCTTCACCTTGTTGTAGTAGGCGGGCCGGTACCAGCCGGCGCGGGTGTCCACCTCCCGGGTCCATACCACCTTGACTGGCCGGCCGGGGAACTGACGGGCGATGTCCACGCACTCCATGCCGTAGTCCCAGGCGGGGTTGGCCCGGCGGCCGAAGCTGCTGCCCGCCAGCAGCACGTTGACTTTGACCTGCTCCGGCTGCAGCCCCAGCAGTTTGGCCGCGCCGGCCTGATCCCCGGTGGGCATCTGGAAGCCGCTCCACAGTTCGCAGCGATCCTTGTCCACCTGGGCCACGCAGTTCATCGGCTCCATGGCGGCGTGGGGCAGGAAGGGGGTCTCGAACTCCAGCTCCACCGTCTGGGCCGCCGCGCCCATCGCCTGGCCGGCGTCGCCTTTCTGCTCGGCCACCAGGCCCGGGGCCTTGGCCAGGGCCTGGAGATCCTCAAACAGGGTGGCGGTACTGAGGCGCTCGGCGCCGCTCTCGTCCCACTCCACCTTCACCTGGTCCAGGGCGCTCTTGGCCTGCCAGAAGGTGTCGGCGGCCACGGCGACGCCGTTCATAAAGGTGACCACCCCGGCCACCCCGGGCAACTGGTCGGCCCCGTTGGCCTTCACCGATTTGACGGTGGCGCCAAAGCGCGGCGGGTGGATCACCAGGGCGGTGAGCATATTGGGCAGCTGCAGGTCCTGGGTGTAGATGGCGGTGCCGTCGGTCTTGCCCAGATCCAGCCGCCGCTGGGGTTTGCCGATGTAGAGAAACTCCTTGGGGTCCTTAAGCTTGAGGCTGGCGGTCTGTGGGATCGGCTGGGCTTTGGCCGCTTCCGCCAGATCGCCGTAGCTGAGCCGCTCGCTGCCGTTGATCACCTGACCCTGCTCGGTGCGCAGGGCGCTGGCCTCCACCCCCCAGCGGGCCGCGGCGGCCCCCAGCACCATCTGGCGCATGGCGGCGCCCACCTGGCGCATCTGCAGGTAGGAGGAGGAGAGTCCGGTGCTGCCGCCGGTGCCCTGCATGGGGCCCCAGAGCAGGTTGTTGTACTTGCTGGCGTTGCCGGGGGCAGGCCGGGCCACCAGCTGGTCCCAGGCGGCGTCCAGCTCTTCGGCCACCAGCATCGCCAGGCCGGTGAAGGCGCCCTGGCCCATCTCCAGGTGCTTGATCATCACCTCCACCTTGTTTTCCGGGGTGAGGGTGACGAAGACATTGGGGTCCCAGTTCTGGGCCTGGCCGCTGGGGGCCTCTTCGGCCTGGGCCCGACCCGGCAGTTGAACGCCGAGAACCAGGGCCCCGCCGGTGCCGCCCACCACCTGGAGGAAGCGGCGACGGGTCATGCCGGTACGTTTGAACATCATGTCAGCCTCCCGTTACGCCTGGCGCTTGAGTTGGTCGGAGGCCCGCTTGATCGCCTGGCGAACCCGTTGGTAGGTGCCGCAGCGGCAGATGCACACCGACATGGCGCGATCGATGGCGGCGTCGTCCGGCTCCGGGTTGCGGCGCAGCAGGGCGGTGGCGGTCATCACCTGGCCGCTTTGGCAGTAGCCGCACTGGTGGACGTTCATCTCGTTCCACACCGCGATCACCGTGGCGCCCAGCTTGTCGTGGTTGCCCTCGATGGTGGTGATCGCCTTGCCTTGAACGCTCTTGGCCTTGGTGGTGCAGGCGCGCACCGCCCGGCCGTCCACCATCACGGTACAGGCCCCGCACTGGGCCATGCCGCAGCCGTACTTGGTGCCGGTCAGCGACAGGTGGTCCCGCAACAGCCACAACAGCGGAATGTCCTCCGCGGCGTCGACGGTGTGCTCCGTGCCGTTGATGTTGAGTTTCATCTCCATAACTGCCTCCAAACCAGTGCGCGCTCGCTCCAGGAGCGCAGCGAGGATGAGTGGGGAACCGGGCGGTGCAGATCCGCCGGGGTGTCGATGTCCAGGGCCGCGCGTGGCAGGTCCACCGGCTGCAGATCCGGCAGAGTCTTGAGCCAGCGACGGGCCCCCTGGTCGCCGGTCAGGGCGCCCAGTCGGGGAAAGTGGTCCCGGGTGAACAGGGCCGGGACCCCCAGGCGCCCCTGGTAGCGGGCGGCCACCGGGCGGCCATCCAGGATGTAGCGGTCCAGCAGCCGGCAGTAGTCCGCCTCGGTCAGCGCCACCTGGTCCGCCAGGGCGATGAGCACCGCGTCGTCCTGGCCCTGGGGCAGGGCGTTGACGCCGGTAGCGATGGAGCTGCCCATCCCCTGTTCGTAGTCGGGGTTGACCACATGGGGGGTGTCCCCCAGTAGGGGCGCCAGGCGGTCCGCCTGGTGGCCCAGCACCACCAGCACCTGTTCGCCCAGCAGGGCCTTAAGGGTGGCGAGGCTGCGCAGCAGCATGGGTTCGCCGGCCACATTGGTCAGCAGCTTGTTGTGGGGCCCGAACCGGGAGGAGGTGCCGGCGGCCAGCAGCAGGGCAGTGACCGCCGTCATTGCAGCACACCGCTCAGTGAGTGGCCGTCGGCATGGTGCAGGGCGGCGTGGCACTCGGCGAGGATCGACAGGGCGATCCCCTCCGGCAGCTCCGCCCCCAGGGCCAGCCCGGCGGGGCCGGCCAGGTTGGGGAAGGCGTCGAGTCCGGCCCCCTCGAGCACTTCGGCCCGGCGGTGACGGGGGCCCAGCAGGGCGCAGTAGGGGGGCGGGTTCTGGGCCAGCAGAGCCAGGGCTTCGCCGTCGAGCCCCTGTTGGTGGTGCATTACGATGGCCGCGTCCAGCTGGGCAAACCAGGGCTGGGCGGCGGCCTGGGTTGGGCTGCCGTTGAGCAAGCGGCATTGGCTCGGGAAGTGCTGGGGGCGACCGTGGGAGGGGCGGGGGTCCACCAGGATCACCTGCCACCCCAAATCCACTGCCAACTGGGCCAGGGGGCGGGCGTCCACCCCGGCGCCGAAGATCGCCAGCATCGGCGGTGGACGGTGGGCGCTGACCAGCCAGGTGCGGCCGGCCCGCTCCGCCATTCCGGCCCGGGGGGGCCGTTGGCCCCGCGCCAGCGCCAGGGGCTGCACCTGGGCCAGGTTGTCGGCGCCGTCCTGGGGCAGGCTCTGGTGGTAGAGCACGCTCTGATGATCCGCCAGGGCCTGGTGCAGCTCCTCCAGGGCCAGGTAGTGGTTGTCGGCGTGGACCGGTTGCAGCATCACCTGCACCACCCCGCCGCAGCCGATCCCCAGCTGGAACACCACGTCGTCCTCGTCCTGGCTGTCGTACTCCCGGGTCAGGGCGCGGCCGCTGGCCATCACCCGCATCGCCTGGCGCTGCAGATCGCTCTCCAGGCAGCCGCCACTGAGCAGACCCAGTTGCGCCCCGTCGCTGGAGAACAACATCAGGGCCCCGGCCTTGCGGTAGGCGGAACCGGCGGTGTGATAGACGGTGCCCAGCACCCATTGCTGGTCGTCCCGCTGGGGCAACCACTGGCGGATCAGGTGGAAGGGGTGGTGGGTCATGGGGCGCTCCCTGTCGTCGACTGTAACCAGTGTAGTCAACAGGAGCGAAGCTGATTCGGTCGGATTCGGGGCAGAAAAAAGGCCACCTTGCGGTGGCCTGGGGTCAGGACTGGTCCGGATCGAAAAACTGCACCTTTAGGGGGATCATCGGCTCCCGGCTGGCCTTGGCCGCCTTGAGCCGGGCCAGGTAGTCGGCCCACAGAGCCTCCTGGTTGCGCCCCATCTCGTGCAGCACCTTCCAGGAGTAGAGGCCGCTGTCGTGGCCATCGTCGAACACCAGCTTGACGGCGTAGTTGCCCACCGGCTCGATCTTGACGATGTTGACCTCCCGCTTGTTGGTCACCAGCACCGGTTTGCCGTGGCCGTGCACCTCGGCGGAGGGGGAGCAGACCCGCAGCAGCTCGCAGGCCAGCACGAAGTGATCGCCGTTGTCGAACTGCACCTCCAAGACTCGGGAGCCCTGCTTGAGTTTCAGACCGGTCACGCTGGGGGTCATAAGCGGCTCCTTCAGAGGATAAAGCGGGCCAGATCTTCGTCCTCCACCAGGGCATCCAGGTGGTCGTTGACGTAGTTGGCGTCGATGGTCAGGGCCTGGCCGCTCTTGTCGGAGGCGTCGAAGGAGATCTCCTCCATCAGTCGCTCCATCACGGTGTGCAGGCGTCGGGCGCCGATGTTCTCGGTGCGCTCGTTGACCTGCCAGGCCGCTTCGGCGATGCGGGCGATGCCGTCGTCGGTGAACGCAATGCTGACCCCCTCGGTGGCCATCAGCGCCTTGTACTGCTCGGTCAGGCTGGCGTGGGGCTCGGTCAGGATGCGGACAAAATCCTCGGCGGTCAGGGAGTCCAGCTCCACCCGGATGGGCAGACGGCCCTGCAGCTCGGGGATGAGATCCGAGGGCTTGGCCAGCTGGAAGGCGCCGGAGGCGATAAAGAGGATGTGGTCGGTTTTCACCATGCCGTGCTTGGTGTTGACGGTGCAGCCCTCCACCAGGGGCAGCAGGTCACGCTGGACCCCTTCGCGGGAGACGTCCGGCCCGGACACCTCGCCCCGTTTGCAGATCTTGTCGACCTCATCGAGGAAGACGATGCCGTTCTGCTCCACGGATTCGATCGCCTTCTCCTTGAGCTCCTCCGGGTTGACCAGCTTGGCGGCTTCCTCCTCCACCAGCAGCTTGAAGGCCTCTTTCACCTTCAGCTTGCGGCGGTTCTTCTGCTGGCCGCCCAGGTTCTGGAACAGCCCCTGCAGCTGGTTGGTCATCTCCTCCATCCCCGGGGGGGCCATCAGCTCCACCCCCATCTGGGGTTGGGCCACGTCCACCTCGATCTCCTTGTCGTCCAACTGGCCCTCGCGCAGCTTCTTGCGGAACACCTGGCGGGTGCTGCTGTTGTCGGCCTTCTGCTCGTTGCCCCACTGGTCCTTGGGGTTGGGCAGCAGGGCGTCCAGCACCCGCTCCTCGGCGGCTTCCTCGGCGCGGAACTTGTTGCGCTCCACCTCCTGCTCGCGGGTCATCTTGATGGCGGAGTCGGTCAGGTCACGGATGATCTGCTCCACCTCCTTGCCCACGTAGCCCACCTCGGTGAACTTGGTGGCCTCGACTTTGATGAAGGGGGCGTTGGCCAGCTTGGCCAGGCGGCGGGCGATCTCGGTCTTGCCCACCCCGGTGGGGCCGATCATCAGGATGTTCTTGGGGGTGACCTCCTGGCGCAGCTCCGGTTCCAGCTGCATCCGGCGCCAGCGGTTACGCAGGGCGATGGCCACCGCTTTCTTGGCCCCGGACTGGCCAATGATGTGGTTGTCCAGTTCGGAGACGATCTCTCTTGGGGTCATGGCAGACATCAGTTCGCCCCCTTGGCGTCGAGTTCTTCGATGGTTTGGGTCAGGTTGGTGAACACGCAGATCTCACCGGCGATGGTCAGGGCCTTCTCGCAGATGGTGCGGGCGTCCAGATCGGTGTTTTGCAGCAGGGCCAGGCCGGCGGCCTGGGCGTAGTTGCCGCCGGAGCCGATGGCGATCAGGTCATGCTCCGGCTCCACCACGTCACCGTTGCCGGAGATCAGCAGGCTGGTTTCGCTGTCGGCGACGATCAGCATCGCCTCCAGCTTCTGCAGGGTGCGCTCGGTGCGCCAGGCTTTGGCCAGCTCCACCGCCGCCCGGGTCAGCTGGCCCTGGTGGGCGCTGAGCTTGGACTCCAACAGCTCGAACAGGGTAAAGGCGTCGGCGGTGGCCCCGGCGAATCCGGCCAGTACCTTGCCACCGTGCAGGTGGCGCACTTTGCGGGCGTTGCCCTTCATCACGGTGTTGCCGAGGGAGACTTGCCCGTCTCCGGCAATGACAACTTTGTCGCCACGGCGAACAGACACAATCGTGGTCATGGAAAGCCCCTAATGTGTTGGGGGCGGCCGGCGGGCCGCCGCAGATCGAGGGCGCCGGGCAGGGCCGCGGCGCTTGGGATTAGTGTAGATGTGGGGATGAGGGAGGAGGGGATCAACCCTGGGGCGGGAAAATGCGCCAAACCGGGCCCGTCCGAACAGGCGGCGTTCAGGCTTGGGTGGGCCGGAACAACGGGGGCGGCGCCCGCCGCCCCCGGGGACTCATTAACGCTGCAGCCGGGCCAGGCGGGCGCTGAGTGTGGCCAGCTCCTGGCTGAGCTGGGCCAGTTCGGCCTCCCGGGCGGTCGCCGGCTGGTCCATCGCTGTGGGGGGCTCGGCTGCTTCGGTCTCCTGGGTCATCACGTCCAGGATCACCCCCACCATCATGTTGAGGAAGATGAAGGCGTTGAGGAAGATGAAGCTGATGAAGTAGATCCACGCCAGGGGGTAGGCCTCCAGAGTGACGTACATGACGTTGTTCCAGTCGTCGAAGGTGGCCACCCGGAACAGGGTCAGCATCGCCACCGAGACGTCCTGCCACAGCCTCGGTTCCAGCTCGGCGAACAGGGTGCTGCCCAGGGCAGCGTAGATGTAGAAGAACACGAACATCAGCAGGGCGATGTAGCCCATCTTGGGGATCGACTTGATCAGGGCGTTGATCAGCTGGCGCAGCTCCGGCACCAGGGAGACCAGCCGCAGCACTCGGAAGATCCGCAGCAGGCGGGCCAGCAACACGGTGTCGGCGTTGGACAGGGGCACCAGGCTGACCAGCACGATGGCGGTGTCGAACAGGTTCCAGCCGTTCTTGAAAAAGCTCGGCCGGCCGCCGTGGGCCAGGAAGCGCAGGGTCAGCTCGAGGGCGAAAAACACCGTGATGGCGCCGTCCAGGGTGGCCAGGGTGCGCTCCAGCCACAGCGGCAGCTGGTAGGTCTTGGCGCCGATGGACAGCGCCGAGAGTACAATGACGGCGATCACCGCCCCCTGGAAGGCGCGGCTGTTGACCCACCGCGCCAAAGATTGACTGAACTGCACCACCGCCTGCTGCATGGAAGACTCCGACTCGCCCGAAAAAAGGCGAGATTTTACGGGTCCGGCGGCAAAAGACCATCCGCTGGCGAAGCGGAGTCACCGGCCGTGTCCGCCCTGCCCCCTCAAACCCGGAACTGGACCAGCTTCTCCCGCTGCTCCCGGGCGATCCCCGCCACCTGGTCCGATTGCACCGACAGCTCGTTGATCTGGCTCTGACGCTGGCCGCTCTGCTGGGCCAGATCCGACACCGTCTCACTGACGTGGTGGCAGGCCTGGGTCTGCTCGGCGGTGGCCTGGGAGATCGCCAGGGCCCGCCGTTCCACCGACACCACGGCGCTCTGGATCTGGGCCATGGCGTCGTCCAGCTGGTGGCGCAGGGCGTGGGTGCGATCCATCTCCTCGCGGCTGGCCTGCATCCCCTGGCGGGCGTGCCGGGCGGCGTCGTGCAGGGTGTGGATCATGCTCTCGATGGAGTCGGTCTGCTCCCGGGTCTGGGCCGCCAGCTTGCGCACCTCGTCCGCCACCACGGCAAAGCCCCGGCCCTGCTCCCCGGCCCGGGCCGCCTCGATGGCGGCGTTGAGGGCCAGCAGGTTGGTGCGATCGGCGATGTGGTTGATCACCTCGGCGATGGCGCCGATCTGGTCCACCTGGGTGTCCAGCTCCCCCATGCGGGTGTCGTTGTCCGCCAGGTGCCGGGCCAGGTTGTCCAGGTGTTCGCTGGTGCGCACCAGGGCCTCGCGCCCCTCCTGGGCCAGGGCCGCGGAGTGGTGGCTCTCCCGCTCGCTGTCCCGGCTGTCGCCGGCGATGGACTGCATGCTGGCGTCCATCTCGGTGACCGCCGCGGCGATGCGGTTGATCTGCTCCGCCTGCTGCCCCAGCTCCGCCTGCTGGCGGTGGGTGACGTCGGCGCTGACCTGGGCGGCCTGGTCCAGCTCCTCCCCCCGCTGGCGCAGCTGGCCAAACACCTCCCGGTTACGCTGGCTGGCGCTGTTGAGCCACTGGGCCAGCTGGGCAAACTCCGCCGGCCGGTCCACCTCGCAGCGGTGGGTGAAGTCGCCGTCCGCCAGGGCGCGAATGGCGGTATTGAACCGGGCCAGGGTGCGGCGCAGCTGGCGCACCAACGCCAGGCTGAGGGCCAGCACCAGCAGCGCCGCCAACGCCGCCAGCACCAGCAGCAGCTGGCGACTCTGGGCCAGGGCTCCCTGGGTGTCGGCCCGGGCGTCGAGCACCAGGGCGTCGCCCCGCTGCTTGAGCCCATCGAGGATCGTCGACAGGGCCGCCTGCTGGGTGAGCAGGGCGTCCAGGTCCTGGCGGGTCTGGTGGTTCAGGCCGACCCGCTCTACCTCCAGGGCGAACAGGCCTTCGCGGCCGCCGGCCTCCTCCAGCACCTCGAGGGCGGAGCTGGCGGAGGGGTATTCGCCCAACTCGGCGTTGAGGTCCAGCAGGGAGTCGTATTGGAAGCGCATCCGGCCCAGGTAGGCCCGCACCTCGCGAAACTGGGCCTGGGCGACGCTGGGGCTGGAGGCGGTGGAGAGCTGGATGATCGCCCCCACCAGGCCGCCGGCCCCAGAGATGAAGCTGTCGTAGGTGTCGTTGGCGCCGGGCAGGCCGTCAAACAGCAGGGGGTAGAGGCGGGCCATCTCGTTGCGCACCGAGTTGACCGAGAACAGCAGGTAGTCACGGCCGCTGTTGAGGCGGTGTTCGATGGCCAGGCGCTCGGCGGTGCGCGCCATCAGCTGATCCATGGTGGTCAGGGTGACCTGGTTCTGGGCGTCCAGCTCGGCCAGGGCGTCGGTCAGCCAGGGGTAACCGGCCTGGTCGGCGAAGGCGGCCAACTCCGTCAGGTGGGCCTGCAGGGCATCGCGGCCGGCCTGGTAGTGCGCCTGGCGCTGCTCGAACTGGGCGGCATCCGGGCTCAGGTAGGCGGTGCGCAGCGCCTGTTCCACCCGCAGCGCCTGGCGCTCGATGTCGCTGACCGCTTCGGCGATGGGCAGGGCCTCCTCCTCCAGCTGCTTGAAGGCGCCGTTGAGCTGAGCCAGCCCCCAGAGGGCACTGGTGACCAGACCCAGGGCGACGGCAAACTGGAGGCCCATGGAGAGCACCACCTGCTGAACCAGGGTGCGTTGACGGAGAAACGTAAGCAAAGAGGACATAACCGAGACTGCTTGGTGAACCTGGCCATCCTAATTACGACGGTTCTGTGACATAAAAATGTATGGATGGATAAACAGAACATTCCCCTAATAACCCCATTTTGTGCAGTGTTATTGACGTCGATTATTTCACCATTGTGATCAGCCACAGTCAGGCCGCTGGTTCGACCTTTGTGTCGCGCAAATGTCACGCTTTTCGCCCAGTATGAATTTTGTCCAATGACTGTGAGGAGCTGTGACATGGAAAACAAAGTTGCGTTGATCACCGGGGGTGTGGGTGGCATTGGTCTGTACCTGACCAAGGCCCTGGCGGAGGAAGGCTATAAAGTGGTGGCCGGGTGTCGACCCAACAGCAGCAACGCCGAGCGCCTGGCCGGTGAACTGGCTCAGACCCACCCCAATGTCACCATACTGCCCTTCGACGTGGCCGACTTCGGCGAGTGCAACCGGGTGGTGCTGGACATCGAGGAGACCCTGGGGCCCATTGGCGTGTTGGTGAACAACGCGGGGATCACCTGGGACGGCACCTTGAAGAAGATGGAGCCGGAGCAGTGGCGGTCGGTGATGGACACCAACCTGGACAGTGTGTTCAACCTGTGCCGGGCGGTGCTGCCGAAGATGCTGGAGCGCAGCTACGGGCGCATCATCAGCATCTCCTCCATCAACGGTCAGAAGGGGCAGTTCGGTCAGTGCAACTACGCGGCGGCCAAGGCAGGGATGTACGGCTTCACCAAGTCATTGGCCCAGGAGGTGGCGGCCAAGGGGATCACGGTGAACACCATCTCCCCGGGTTACATCGAGACCGACATGATCCGCGCCATCGACGAGGGGATCCGCGACAAGATCCGCAAGCAGATCCCGGTGCAGCGCTTCGGTCAGCCGGAGGAGATCGCTCGGGCGGTGTCCTTCCTGGCCAATGAGCAGGCGGGCTTCATCACCGGCTCCAACCTGGCCATCAACGGCGGTCAGTATATGGCATGACGGTCAGCGGCTGGGCCTGTTCGGCCCGGTCGCACTCGACGCAGTGCAGACAGAGCCGCCACAGGGCGGCTTTTGTGTCGGCGTCCAGCGCTTGAAGATCGGCAATGCACAGGGCGCCGCTGCGCACCAGCGCCGCCAGTTTCTCCACCTCGATCCCCACCTGCAGTTGCATCCTCATCCCCTCGCCCAAAAATCAGATAATGAGAATTATTATCATTCACGTGAACGGACGCAAGGATAATCTTTTTACTCCGGCCGGTAGCGGCGACGTACGGCCTCGGACATGTGGGCCAGCTGGCTCTGCTTGAGGGCCTCGAAGGCGTCGTGCAGCGGGGCCGGATCCAGCCCCTCCAGGCACTGCAGGGCGTAGGCGGTGGCCTCCAGGGTGGAGAGGCTGTCGGCCCGGTGGGCTTTGCGGATCTCGTAGTTGCCCTCGGGGGCGGTCTCGAAGCTCAGCCGGGGCAGGGCCGCCAGCCAGGGGTTGAGCTTGAGCATCTTGTGGGTCTTGCGCCAGGTGCCGTCCACCAGCAGCAGGTGGGCCCCATCCCCGATCCGGGTGCGTTCCACCGGTTCGGCATCGGGTCCGGGGTAGACCAGGTAGCAGGGGGTCTCCCCCAATGCGGCGCGCAGGGGGGCGAAATCGACCTCGGTTTCCCCCAGCCACAACCGGGCCTGGCTCAGCACGGCGGTGGTCAGGGTGGCGGTGCCCTTGGCGGATTTGGCCTCCGAGGGGTGCATCAGGATCTCCACCGGGTGGCGGTGGGACAGAGGGCGCAGGGCGTGGCAGAGGCAGGCCTTGAGGGGGCGCTGGCAGCGGTGGCAGAGAGGGCGGCTCATGGGGCAAAAAGGGGGCCGAAGCCCCCTCAGTTCCACAGCCAGATCTGGCAGCCGTTGATCCCCACCTTCTGCAGGCTGTGGCGATCGCGCTCCGCCATCCGCTTGCGTTCGTAGGGGCCGAGCACCACCCGGTACCAGACGCCGTTGCTGCCCTCGGAGCGGCGCACCTGGGACTCGATCCCCTGGAAGGCGATGGTGGCCCGCATGGCGTTGGCCTGGTCGTCGGTGCGGAAGGAGCCGCACTGCATCAGGAAGGGACCGCCGCTCTCCTGCTCCGGCACCTCCACCTCCACCTCGGAGTTGGGCAGCACGTCGATGTACTCCCAATCCTCCTGCGGCTTCTCCGGCAGCGGATCCGGGTCCGGCGTCGGTTTGGCCTGGGGCTTGGGCTGACTGACCGGGGCCTGGGGCGCCGGCGTTTCGCCCTGGCGATCGCTGGCCCCCTGGATGGTCAGCAGCAGGTAGCCGAAGAAGCACACCAGGGCGGTGACCACCAGGGCCATCGGCCAGGGGAAGGGCTTCTTGGCCGGGGCCTTGCGACGGCCGCTGCTGCGGCCGGTCTTGCGGGGGGGACGTCCTCGTCCAGCGTAGTCCTTGGCCATGGTTTACATGCGTTCCAGGGTGTTGATCCCCAGCAGGCCCAGGCCCACTTTCAGGGTGTTGGCGGTGGCGGCACACAGGCGCAGGCGGCTGGCCTTGGCCTCGGCGGACACCCCCTCCTTGTTGATGGGGCAGGCCTCGTAGAAGCTCATAAAGGCGCCGGCCAGCTCGTACAGGTAGGTGCACATCAGGTGCGGCATCCCCTTGTTGGCCACCCCCTGCACCGCGTCGTTGAACTGCACCAGCTTCTGGGCCAGGGCCTCCTCCTTGTCGTGAGCCAGCACCACGGTGCCGTCCAGCTCGGCCGCCTCGACCCCTGCCTTGCGGAAGATGGACTGGATGCGGCTGTAGGCGTACAGCATGTAGGGGGCGGTGTTGCCCTCGAAGGTGAGCATGTTGTCCCAGTCGAACACGTAGTCGGTGGTGCGGTTCTTGGACAGGTCGGAGTATTTCACCGAGGCCATGGCCACGGTGGTGGCGATGGTCTCCAGCGCCTCACCCTTAAGATCCGGGTTCTTCTCACCGATCAGCTTGATGGCACGCTGGTGGGCCTCCTCCAGCAGGTCCGCCAGCTTGACGGTGCCGCCGGAGCGGGTCTTGAACGGCTTGCCGTCCTTGCCCAGCATCATGCCAAAGGCGCAGTGCTCGGTGGTGGTCCCTTCCGGCAGGTAGCCGGCTTTGCGGGCGATCAGCCAGGCCTGCTGCAGGTGCTGGGCCTGACGGGAGTCGATGAAGTAGAGGATGCGCTCGGCGCCGAAGGTGTCGACCCGGTACTTGGCCGCGGCGATGTCGGTGGTGGTGTAGAGATAGCCACCGTCGCGCTTCTGGATGATCACCCCCATGGGGTTGCCGTCCTTGCCCTTGAACTCCTCCAGGAACACCACCTTGGCACCCTGGTCCTCCACCGCCAGCCCCTGGTGGGTCAGATCGGCGACGATCTCCGGCAGCATGGGGTTGTAGAGGCTCTCGCCCATGATGTCGTCGTTGGTCAGGGAGACGTTCAGGCGGTCGTAGATCGCCTGGTTCTGGGCCATGGTGATGTCCACCAGCTTGCGCCACATGGCGTTGCAGTACGGGTCACCGCCCTGCAGTTTCACCACGTAGTTGCGGGCGCGCTCGGCGAACTCTGCGTCCTCGTCGTAACACTTCTTGGCTTCCCGGTAGAAGGCCTCCAGATCGGACAGGTCCATGTCGGTGGCGTTCTCGTTCTCCACCTTCTCCAGGTAGGCGATCAGCATGCCGAACTGGGTGCCCCAGTCGCCGATGTGGTTGGCGCGCACCACCTTGTGGCCCAGGAAGGCCAGGGTGCGGGCCACGGCATCGCCGATCACCGTGGAGCGGATGTGGTGCACCGCCATCTCCTTGGCCACGTTGGGGGCGGAGTAGTCGGTGACGATGGTCTGGGGCGCGGCCACCGGGGCCACGTTGGCGCGGGCGTCGGTGGCGATGGTCTCGATCTGCTGACCCAGCCAGCCGGCGTCGAGGAAGAAGTTGATGAAGCCCGGACCGGCGATCTCGGTCTTGGCCACCAGGGTGGACTCGGGCAGGTTGTCGATGATCAGCCCAGCCAGCTCGCGGGGGTTCTTGCCCGCCGGCTTGGCCAGCATCATCGCCAGGTTGGTGGCCAGATCGCCGTGGCTTTTGTCTTTGGTGCGGTCTACCTGGAGTCGCGGCGCGGCGTCAGCCGGGATGATGGCCTGGGATTTCAGGCGGTCGACGGTTTGTTCAAGTAACTGCTGGATATGGTCTTTCATCGCGACACCAAAAAAGAACTGGGGGAGCCTGCGGCGGGGATCAGCCGGCCGGCGGCGTTTCGAACCGGCTATTTTAACGCTGGATCTGGATAAAAACTATATCGCCGGAGCGGGAGTTGGCCCGCCGGCGTTACAGCAGATCCTGGGGGTCCCGCTCCAGGTGCCAGCGGCAGCGCTTCTGGCTGTCCAGCTGGCTGACCGCCACCAGCCAGGGCTCCAGGAGCTGCTGCAGGGTGCGGCGATCCTCCGCCAGCAGCAGCGCCTGGAAGCGGTACTTGCCCGCCTTGCGCTCCAGCGGCGCCGGCATGGGGCCGATCATCTGCACGCCGCCCTTGGGCAGCAGTGCCTTGGCCTGCTGGATAAAGCCCTGGGCCAGGTGGGCCTGGGTGGCCTCGGCCCGCAGCACCGCCAGCTGCCAGTGGGGAGGCAACTGGGCCTGACGGCGCTCGGTCAGGGCGTCCTCGGCAAAGGCGCCGTAACCGGCCCCCAGCAGTTGATGCAGCAGGGGGTGTTCCGGCTGGTGGGTCTGCAGCACCACCTCCCCTTTCTTGGCGGCCCGGCCGGAGCGCCCCGCCACCTGGGTGTAGAGCTGGGCCAGGCGCTCGGCGGCGCGGAAATCGGCGGAGAACAGCGCCGAGTCCACGTCCAGAAGCGCCACCAGGGTGACATCGGGGAAGTGGTGGCCCTTGGCCAGCATCTGGGTGCCCACCAGGATCCGCGCCTCGCCGGAGCGGATCCGCTCCAGCTTGGCCTCCAGGCTGCCTTTGCGGCTGGTGGAGTCGCGGTCGATGCGCACCGAGGGGGTGTCGGGAAACAGCCGCTCCAGGGCCTGCTCCAACTGCTCGGTCCCCACCCCGCGGGTGAACAACTGGGTGGAGCCGCAATCCGGGCACTGACGGGGCAGCCGTTTCTGACTGCCGCAGTGGTGGCAGATCACCAGGTTGGCGTGCTGGTGCACCGTGTAGAAGGCGTCGCAGCGCTGGCACTCGTGCAGGTGGCCGCACTCGTGGCAGAGCAGGGCCGGGGCGAAGCCGCGGCGGTTGAGGAACAGCATCACCTGGTTGCCGTCCGCCAGGTGCTGGCGGATGCGCTGGATGAGCGGCGGCGACAGGCCGGCGTCCAGGGGCAGGTGGCGGATGTCCTGCAGGATCTGGCGCACCGGCTGGCCCGCCCCGGCCCGCTTGGCCAGGGTGAGGTGACGGTAGCGGCCCTGCTTGACGTTGTTGAGGGTCTCCAGCGCCGGGGTGGCGCTGCCCAGGATGATGGGCACGTTTTCCAACTGGGCCCGCATCACCGCCAGGTCCCGGCCGTGATAACGAAACCCCTCCTGCTGCTTGAAGCTGGCGTCGTGCTCCTCGTCGATGACGATGAGGCCCAGATCCGGCAGGGGGGTAAAGAGGGCGGAGCGGGTGCCCAGCACGATGGCCGCGCCCCCGGCCCGGGCCCGCTGCCAGCTGGCCAGCCGCTCGTTGTCGTTGACGGAGGAGTGCAGCACCTCCATCGGCAGGGGGAAGCGGCGGCGGAAGCGGGCGATGGTCTGAGGGGTCAGGCCGATCTCCGGCACCAGCACCAGCACGCTCTGGCCCCGGCGCAGCACCTCCGCCATGGCGGTGAGGTAGACCTCGGTCTTGCCGGAGCCGGTGACTCCGTCCAGCACAAAGCAGCCGAAGCCCCGGTGCTGGTTGATGGCGCTGACCGCCACCGCCTGCTCCGGGTTGAGCACCGGCGGCGTCTCCCCCAGCGTCCACTCCCGTGGCCAGGGCTCGGGGGCCGGCGGCAGAACCTCCTGGGCGAGGATCAGCCCCTTGTCCGCCAGCGCCTTGAGGGCCGGACGGCTGAACTCCAGCGCCGTCACCTGGCCGTCCTCCAACGGGTGGCCCGCCTGCAGGTAGGCCAGCAGGCGCTGCTGCTGGGGGGCCCGTTTGAGACTCTCTGGCGTCGCTAGGCGGCCGGCCTCGGTCAATTGCCACTGGGTGCAGGGCTGGGGATCACTGCCCTCCCCCTTGCGCAGCTTCACCGGGATCATCTGCGGCAGCACCAGACCCAGGGGGGTGAAGTAGTAGCGGCTGGCGGTCTGGGCCAGTTTCCACAGGGAGGCGTCGAACAGCGACGCCTCGTCCAGGTAGGCCTGCACCGGTTTCACCTTGGCCGGATCCAGCCCCGGCTCCTCGGCGTGCGCCACCACGATCCCCACCTGGGACTGGGCGCCGAAGGGCACCCGCACCCGGGTGCCGGGGCGCGGCAGGGGCTGGCCGTCGATGGGGCGGTAGCTGAACAGCCGCGGCAGCGGCACCGGTAGGGCGATCTGGACGTACACGTGGGACCGAAATGTTCGAACAATGAAGGCTATAGACTAACAGAGCCCCGCCCAGGACGGGCACAAGTTCGCGCCCGGTTCCGCCACGGCGTATAAAATGAACAGAACCCTTGTGGGGCGGGCGGCTTTGCTATAAGATCTCGCGCCCTGAAACTATGTACAACCTAACGTGTGGTGTCCGGCACAGGATCGGATGGCGACACGGCCTAATTTGAGGTTTCCCATGAAACAAGGTATCCACCCGAACTACGCAGAGATCACTGCGACCTGCTCCTGCGGTAACGTGATCAAGACTCGCTCCACCGTGGGCAAAGACCTGCACCTGGACGTATGCTCCGAGTGCCACCCCTTCTACACCGGCAAGCAGAAGGTACTGGATACCGGCGGTCGTGTTGAGAAGTTCAAGAACCGTTTCGGCGCACTGGGCTCCAAGAAGTAAGTCCGGTTTCGCGAAGCAAGGGCGTCCCTCGGGGCGCCCTTTCTTTTTGCCTGTCGATCGCCCCGGTCGAGCCCGAGATCGCACTGGGAAATCGTTGTTATTGCGTTGTTTTATTTCGTAATTTTTTTACTTTTCACCCATCACTGGTAGGAACAGCGAAAAAGGGCGTGGATTCTCCCGTTCCCCCCTTGCAATTGCGGCCCAGAAGAGTATGTTTTGCGCGATCTCCCCCCCATTACCAACAGTGCCGTACTCGGGAATAACAACATCATGTCCGATCTCCGCGAACAAGCCCTCGACTATCATGCCCACCCCGTGCCGGGGAAAATCAGCATCGCCCTGACCAAGCCGGCAGAAACCCAGCACGATCTCGCCCTGGCCTACAGCCCTGGCGTGGCCGAGCCGGTGCGGGAAATCGCCACCAACCCGGCGGACGCCTACCGCTACACCAACAAGGGCAACCTGGTGGCGGTGATCAGTAACGGCACCGCGATCCTGGGTCTGGGCAACCTGGGGCCCCTGGCCTCCAAGCCGGTAATGGAGGGCAAGGCCCTGCTGTTCAAGCGCTTCGCCAACATCGACTCCATCGACATCGAGGTAAAGCACCGCACCATGGAGGAGTTCATCGATACCGTGGCCAACATCGCCGACACCTTCGGGGGCATCAACCTGGAGGACATCAAGGCGCCGGAGTGCTTCGAGATCGAGAAGCAGCTGATCGAGCGCTGCCAGGTGCCGGTTTTCCACGATGACCAGCACGGTACCGCCATCGTCACCGCGGCGGGCCTGCTCAACGCCCTGGAGATCCAGGGCAAGGATCTGGCGGAGAGCACCATCGTCTGCATGGGCGCCGGGGCCGCGGCCATCGCCTGCATGGAGCTGCTGATCAAGTGCGGGGCGATGCGGGAGAAAATTTACATGCTGGACCGCCAGGGGGTGATCCACACCCGCCGGGAGGATCTGAACCAGTACAAGCAGCTGTTCGCCAACAACACCGATAAGCGCACCCTGCAGGACGTGATTGCCGAGGCCGACGTTTTCGTGGGCGTGTCCGGCCCGGACGTGCTGTCCGCCGAGGACATCCAGCTGATGGCGGATAAGCCGGTGATCTTCGCCTGCTCCAACCCGGACCCGGAGATTCGTCCCGAGGTGGCCTTCGCCGCCCGTCAGGACATCATCATGGGCACCGGGCGCAGCGACTACCCCAACCAGGTCAACAACGTGCTCTGTTTCCCCTTCATCTTCCGCGGTGCCCTGGACGTGCGGGCCAGCGCCATCAACGACGAGATGAAGGTGGCGGCGGTGCACGCCATCCGCAACCTGGCCAAGGAGCCGGTGCCGGCCAACGTGCTGGCGGCCTACCAGGTGGAGTCCATGAGCTTCGGTGCCGACTACGTGCTGCCCAAGCCGATGGACGCGCGCCTGCTGCCCCGGGTGGCCAAGGCGGTGGCCCAGGCCGCCATCGACTCCGGTGTGGCGGGGATCGAGGCCCTGCCGGAAGGCTACATGAACGAGGCCTGAGGCGAAGCCAGGATTAAGCTTACTGGCCCGAGTCATTGATCAATAATGCAAAGCCCGCTTGAATCAGCGGGCTTTTTCCGTTTTGAATAGAGATACACCCGCGAGTGAACCGGTTTACTGCCATGTCTGCCCTGAGTCGATTGATCCCCCTCTGCCTGTTGAGCCTGCCCGCCCTGGCGGTGCCCGGCACCGAGGAGCAGCCCGCCTGGGGGATCGCCCTGGGGGCCCGCTACGCCGACATCCCCTACGCCACCGAAGTGGACCAGGTGATGGACATCACCCCGCTGATGTTCTTCCGCACCGAACACTTCTACCTGCACGGCCTGGAGGCGGGGGTGCACGCCTGGCAGAACGAGGATCACCAGGTCACCCTGTTCTCCCGCTACCGCTTCTTCGACATCCCCGAGGAGTACCAGAACGAGGTGCGGGAGGACAGCTTCGACACCGGCCTGCGCTACCGTTACAAGCCGCGCCCCCACGAGTACCTGGACGCCGAACTGCTGACCGACGGCAGCGGTCGCACCTACGGCCACTTCCGCTACGGCTTCCACCACCGTGAGGGGGCCCTGGAGGTTCGCCCGACGCTGCAGCTGGACTGGCGCTCCAGTGACTTCAACAGCCGCTACTACGGCCTCAACCTGGAGGAGGCGGACGCCGATCTGGGGGCCACCGCCGGGGTGGAGCTGCGCTACCACGTCTGGCGCAACCTCTACCTGATGGGGGAGGCGCAGCTGTCGGTGCTGGGGGGGGATCTTAACGAGCTCTCCACACTGGACTCCCGCTACAACGTGGAGACCTTCTTCGGCTTCGGCTTCTTCCCGGAGCCGGAGGGCTGGGGCCAGCCCTGGCGCTCCGACGCGCTGGAGGGGCACTACGTCCGCCTGGCCCACGGCTGGGCCACGGAGTCCAACATGGGGGACATCCTGGGCGGCAACTGGGTGGAGGATCCCTACGGCAACCAGCTCACTTCGGTGTTCTGGGGGCTGCCCCTGACCAACGAGCTGTTCGGCCTGCCCCTGGACATCTACTTCACTCCCGGGCTGGTGTACCACCACAGCTCCGAGGTGCAGGACCCCACCTACGAAGGGGTGCTGGCGATCAAGGCCTACTACAACTTCAGCTGGCCCATCCGCTGGCGGATCGGCGTGGCGGAGGGGCTCTCCTACGTCAAGGACATCACCTACATCGAGCAGATCGAGATGGATCGCAAGGGGTACCGCCCCTCCAACCTGATGAACTACCTGGACATCTCCTTCGGCGCCAACCTGGGGGATCTGCTGCGGGTGCGCAGCCTGGACAAGCTCTGGCTGGGCTACAGTCTGCACCACCGCAGCTCCATCTTCGAAACCGCCTCCCAGTTTGGTCGCATCAAGGGGGGCAGCAACTACAACACGGTCTACCTGCAGTGGCACTTTTGAGCCGTTAGCGCCGGTGGGCCGGTCTTCACTCTCAACCGGGCAACCTCGGGAGGCATTATGAGATGGGGATGGCTGGCACTGTGCTGGGTGTCACTGGCCGCGGGGGCGGCTCCGCCCGCCTGGCATTCGGTGCACCAGCTGGAAAGCGGTGAAGAGGTGGTGGTCTCGGTGCCCGGCGACGAGCCGGCGGCCCAGGGCAGCCTCACGGTCCGTGTCTACCACAGTCTGGCCCTGGGCCGGCTGGCGGATGGCCTGGTGGTGCCCCGCAGTGGCGAACTGGCCCGGGTGGCGCTGCTGCCCGAGGGGGTGATCTGGCTGCACCTGCTCAGCGAGGAGGGCAGCAGCCTGACCAGCCTGGTGCTGCGCTACGACGGCGGCACCCTCTACCTGATTGGCGACGTGCCCCCCCGAGGCAGCAAAAGCTTCTGAGTTGGCAGCCGGGCCGCTTTCTGCGAAGTTGGGCAGAGCCCTTCGGCAAGGATGACCCATGAGCGATCTCAATACCCGCCACAACCGCGCGGTCTGGTTCGACATCCCCGTCACCGACCTGGCCCGCGCCTGCGCCTTCTATCGGTCCGTGCTGGCCATCGAGGTGAGCCAGGAGCGGGTCGGCCAGTTCCAGTTTGGCGTGCTGGCCCACGACCAGGGCAACGGCGGCTGCCTGGTGCCCACCGAAGCCCCCATCGGCGATCGCGCCGGCGTGCTGCTCTACCTCAACGTGGAGGGACGGCTGCGGGACGCGGTGGCCCAGGTGAGCGCCCTGGGCGGCACCGTGCTGGAGCCGGTCCACCCCCTGGGCCCCCACGGCTACCGGGCGCTGATCCTGGACAGCGAAGGCAACCGCCTGGCGCTGCACGCCGGGAGCGACGCATGAAGCCTTGGCCCCTGCTCCTGGCCCTGCTGCTGGTTTCCCCGGCCTGGGGTTGCGATCTGCGCCAGCGGGCCCAGGCCTACTTCGACGTTTACGCCCAGCGCACCGACTTCGAGGCCCTGATGGCCTTCTACGCCGAAGACGCGGTGCTGGAGGACCGGGTTACCGGCCACCACGCCCAGGGACGGGGTGCGATCCGCGCTTTCCTGGACTGGTCCCGGGGCGGCTTCGCGGTGCAGGACGGCGGTCCCGCGCTGGTGCTGGAGCGCCTGCAGGTGACCGGGCACATCGCCCTGGCCCAGGGCCAGTTTCGCCCCTTCCGCTACCAGGGCCAGCCCCTGGGGCCCTGGCGCTTCACCATGCGGTTGACGTTCGATGAGCGCGGCCGTATCCGCCATCAGAGCGACTGGATCGCCTACCCGCCCAGCCTGCTGGGTCCGCCGTCCCACGGGGAGGCGCGCTGATGTCTTCGGCCTATCTCGGTGCCGGCACCCTCAACGCCCAGCTGTCGGAGCGACTGGCCCGGCAGGAACGGCTGCGCTATCGCCGGGCGGGGAAGGCCGACATCCCCGCCATGACCCGCATCCGCCTGGCGGTCACCGAGAACCGGCTGTCGGACCCGGGCAAGATCACGCCGCAGATGTACCACGACTACCTGGATCGTTTGGGGCGGGGCTGGGTGGCGCTGTTGGGGGACCAGGTGGTGGGCTTTGCCTACGCCGACCGACCCAACGCCGGCGTCTGGGCGCTGTTTGTGGATCCGGCCTACCAGGGGCTGGGGGCCGGTAAGGTGCTGCTTAAGATGACGGTGCAGTGGCTGTTTGCCGAGGGGGCGGAGACGGTCCGGCTTACCACCGAGGTGGGCACCCGGGCCGAGGGGTTTTACCGGGCCCAGGGTTGGCAACCTGGCCCGGTGGACGCCCAGGGGGAGCGGAGCTTCCTCCTGCGGCGCTAACGCGTATCGCTGATCTGAGCCATCGCCTCGAGCTCCACCCCCCGGGTTTCCCGCACCCAGCGCCAGACAAAGGCCACCGACAGGGCGGCACAGAGGGTGTAGAAACCGTAGGCCCCCGCCAGCCCGATGCCGGTGAGCAGCACCGGGAAGCTGACGGTGATCAGGAAGTTGGACAGCCACTGGGCCAGCCCCGCCACCGCCAGGCCGGAGCCGCGAATTTGGTTGGGGAACATCTCGCCGAGCATCACCCACATCACCGGCCCCCAGGACATGTTGAAGAAGAACACGTAGCCGTTGGCCGCCAGCAGGGCCAGCAGGCTGAACTCCCCCAGTTGCAGGCGGCCCGCCGCGTCGAAGCTGCCCTGGCTGAAGGCCAGCACCATCAGCGCCAGGGTCACCGTCATCCCCAGTGAGCCCAGCATCAGGAAAGGCTTGCGGCCCCAGCGGTCGATCAGCGCCAGGGTGATGAGGCAGGCGACGATGGAGGCGCCGCCGCTGATGATGTTGATAAGCAGCGCGTCCGCCTCGGAGAAGCCCACCGCCTGCCAGAGCACGGCGCCGTAGTAGAACACCACGTTGATCCCCACCAGCTGCTGGAACACCGCCAGCCCCAGCCCCACCCAGACCACCGGGCGCAGCCGCCCGCCGCTGAGCAGATCCGACAGCTTGGGGGTGTGATCCGACAGGGAGTGGTGGATCTCCTCCAGCTTGCGGTGGGCCTCCTGGGGGCCGTAGAGCTTGTGCATCACCGCCTCGGCGCGCCGGTCCTGGCCGGAGGCCACCAGGTAGCGGGGGCTTTCCGGGATCGCCAGCAGCGCCAGTAGGAACACGGTGGCGGGCAGCAGCTCAATCCAGAACATCCAGCGCCAGGCCTCGAACCCCAGCCAGAACTCGGCGGTGGAGGCGCCGGCAAAATGGGCCAGCAGGTAGTTGCTGATAAAGGCGCAGAACAGCCCGGTGATGATGGCGATCTGCTGCACCGTGGCCAGGGCACCCCGGTAGCGGGCCGGCGCCACCTCGGCGATGTAGGCCGGGGCCATCACCGAGGCGGCCCCCACCGCCAGCCCCCCCAGCATGCGGAAGAACACGAAGCTGGGGGAACTGCCGGCCATGCCGGAGCCCCAGGCGCTCACCACGAAGCAGACCGCGGCAGCGATCAGCAGGGTGCGGCGGCCGAAGCGATCCGCCAGGCGGCCGGCGAAGAAGGCGCCGATGGCGCAGCCGAGCAGCATGGAGGCGACGTTGAAGCCGGTGCCGGCGCTGTCGGAGTTGAAGGCTCGCTGCAGGCCATCGACGGTGCCGTTGATCACGCCGCTGTCGAAGCCGAACAGGAACCCGCCGATGGTGGCCACGCCGCTGATCAGGATGATGAAGAGGGTGTTGTCTTGGTGTTCTGCTTGGCTCATGGGGCGGGCCCGTGTCGTTTGATTAACACAGTGATAACAGAACCGGCGGTGCGGGATCCAGCGCCGGACCACCGGTTAACCGGATCCGACAAGGGCGGGACGGGATCCGGTTAACCGGCGGTCAGGGCGAACAGCGATTGGCCCAGCAGCAGGGTGCCGGCCAGGGTGCACAGGGCGAGGGTGGCGGCCTTGAGCCGCTCCGGGGCGAAGCGGCCCGCCAGGCGATCGCCGATGGCGAACCCCAGCCAGGTGGCCGGCAACAGCAGCAGGCCGCGCTTCAGCTCCTCCCAGCCGAAGGCGCCGGCCAGGATCAGCAGCACCAAGGCGATCACGCAGCTGAACAGGAAGAAGCCGGACAGGGTCTGGCGCATCAGGGCGGCGCTCTGGTTGTGGTTGAGCAGCAGCGCCATGGGGGGACCGCCGATGGCGGCGATGGCGGAGAACACGCCTGAGACGGTGCCGGCCCAGAACAGGTTGGTGCGATTCACCGGCACCGACAGCTTGCGCACCGTCAGGGCCACCGCACAGAGTACGATCAGCCCGATCCCCAGCCCCAGCCACTCCGCCGAGGCCACCACCAGCAGGTAGGTGCCAAGGATCCCGCCGGGGATCCGACCCAGCAGGGCCGGGCCCAGGATCCCTACGTCCAGGGCGGCGCGGGTGCGCACCAGGGTCAGGATGGAGAGCAGCATCCCCATCAAAATGATGGGACCGGGCACCCAGGCCGGGTCATGCAGGTACAGGATGGGGGTGACCACCACCGCCAGGCCGAAGCCGATGGCGCCCTGGACGGCGGCCCCCAGGGTCACCACCGCCAGCACCCAAAGCAGGCTGAGATCCAATTACCGCCTCGTCTCGCTCACCGGTTGAACCAACAAAAAAGCCTGCGTCGCAGGCTTTTTCTGATCAATCTTCGAGGCTGTCCCAATCGATGCCCAAAGATTCCATGATGCGTCGGGCTTCGGAGGGCACGCTGTCGGGCTTGTCCTTGCGCAGGTCCTCGTCCTCTGGCAGCGGCTGGCCGGTGTAGGCGTGCAGGAAGGCTTCGCACAGCAGCTCGCTGTTGGTGGCGTGGCGCAGGTTACCCACCTGGCGGCGGGTGCGCTCGTCAGTGAGAATTTTGAGCACTTTCAGCGGGATGGAAACGGTGATCTTTTTGACCTGTTCGTTCTTCTTGCCATGTTCCGCATAGGGGCTGATGTATTCCCCATTCCACTGGACACTCATCGATGCACCTTTAAGTCGTGATTACGGTTGCAAATTTTAACCACACCGACAGTAGAGTCAAATGGTTGCCGTCTTAACCTATGAACGTTTAGATGGCTAAACGTCTTGACGCCTAACCGTATGGCCGTTAACTTAAGCCTCTCGACCCCCCCGATATCCGCGTCAGACTGGAGGATGCACCGATGAGCCAGCGCCACTTCGCCACCATTGCCGCCCGTGAGGGCATCGACACCGATACCCAGCATGGGGCCGTGGTGCCGCCCATCTACCTTTCCACCAACTACACCTTCGAAGACTTCGGTCAGCCCCGTCAGTACGACTACGCCCGCAGCGGCAACCCCACCCGCTCCGCCCTGGCCGATACCCTGGCCAAGCTGGAGGGCGGCGCCGGCGCCGTGGTGACCGCCACCGGCATGGCCGCGGTGACCCTGGCCACCGCCCTGCTGGGCCCAGAGGATCTGCTGGTGGTGCCCCACGATTGCTACGGCGGCAGCTACCGGCTGTTCACCTCCCAGGCCAACAAGGGAGCCTTCAAGCTGGCGGTGGTGGACCAGGGCGACGAAGCGGCCCTGGACGCCGTGCTGGCCCAGGGGCCCAAGATGGTGTGGCTGGAAACCCCCTCCAACCCCCTGCTTCGGGTGGTGGACGTGGCGGGCATCGCCGCCAAGGCCAAGGCGGTAGGCGCCCTGGTGGTGGCGGACAACACCTTCCTGTCGCCGGTACTGCAGCAGCCGCTGAGCCTGGGCGCCGACATCGTGATCCACTCCACCACCAAGTACATCAATGGCCACTCCGACGTGGTGGCCGGCGTGGTGGTGGCCAAGGAGCCCGAACTGGCGGAGCAGCTGGCCTGGTGGGGCAACTGCCTGGGGATCACCGGCGCTCCTTTCGACGCCTGGCTGACCCTGCGGGGGCTGCGCACCCTGCCGCTGCGGATCCAGCAGCACCAGGCCAACGCCGAGGCGGTGGTGGCCCTGCTGGCGGATCACCCGGCGGTGGCCCAGGTCCACTACCCGGGCCTGGTCAGCCATCCGCAGCACGAGCTGGCCAAGCGTCAGCAGGCGGGTTTCGGCGCCATGCTGAGTTTCGAACTCAAGGGGGGCGAGACCGAAGTGCGCGCCTTCCTCTCCCGGCTCGAGCTGTTCTCCCTGGCGGAGAGCCTGGGCGGGGTGGAGAGCCTGGTGGCCCACCCGGCCACCATGACTCACGCCGCCATGGACCCGGAGGCCCGCCGGGTGGCCGGGATCTCCGACACCCTGATCCGCCTCTCCGTCGGCATCGAAGATCCGCGGGATCTGGTGGCCGATCTGAGCCAGGCCCTGGGCTGAGCGAACAAGGAGTCGAAGCCGATGTCCCGCAGTCATCTGCACAAATTTGGCGGCTCCTCCCTGGCGGACGCCGATTGCTACCGCCGGGTGGTGCACATCCTGCTGACCCAGGGCCAGGCCGATGATCTGGTGGTGGTCTCCGCCGCCGGCAAGACCACCAACGCCCTGATCGATCTGATTGAGCGCGCCACCCGTGGCGCGGACCTCAGCGCGCCTTTGGCCCAGCTGCAGGACTACCAGCGGGGCCTGATTGCCCAACTGCTGGTGGGCGACGAGGCCCAGTCCCAGCAGGCCCAGCTGGCCGCCGATTTCGGCCGCCTGAGCCAGTGGCTGGCCCAGCCCGCCAGCCACCGCAACCGCATTCAGGCCCTGGGGGAGGGCTGGTCCGCCCGCCTGCTGGCCGCCGCACTGCGTCAGCTGGGGGTGGCCGCCGCCAGCCTGGACGCCCGTGAATTCCTCACCGTCGCCCCGGGGATCACCCCCCAGCCGCGGGAGGCGCAAAGCCGCCAGGCCCTTTCCGGCCAGCTCGCCGCCCAGCCTCACACCCGCGTGGTGATCACCGGCTACATCGCTGCCGACGAGCAGGGGGAGACCGTGCTGCTGGGGCGGAACGGCTCCGATTACAGCGCCACCCTGATCGGCACCCTGGCCGGGGTGGCGGGCATCACCATCTGGACCGACGTCGAGGGGGTGTTCAACGCCGACCCCAATCTGCTGGACGACGCTCGGCTGCAAACCGCCCTGACCCTGGAGGAGGCGGACCGCCTGGCCCGGCTGGGCTCCCCGGTGCTCCACCCCCGCACCCTGCAGCCCCTCAAGCGTCAGCCCGGCAATCTCAACATCCGCTCCAGCTACACCCCGGAGCGGCCCTACACCCGGATCCTGGCCGGCGACGCCGAGGCGGAGCCGGTGGTGACCAGCCTGACCCGGGTGGCACTGCTGCACTGCCAGGGGGCGTCTGACACCCTGGCGGCGGCCTTTGCCGAGCTGGAGGCCGGGGGGCTGTCGCCCCTGGTCAGCTACCCGGAGCGCGGCGCCGTGGCGGTGCTGGAGGAGCAGGCCGACGCGGTGCAGGCCCAACTGCAGGACCGGATCGGCGGCGCCATCCGTCGGGACCTCAGCCAGGGGCTGGTGGGTCTGGTCAGCCAGGGTGCGCCCCGGCTGCGCGGCGCCTTCGCCCGACTGCTGGGTCGCCAGGCCTGGCCGCTCAAGGCGGATGCCCTGGCCCTGGTGACCCTGGTGCCCGCCGAGCAAGTGGCGGATCTCACCGCCCGGGTGCACCGCCGCTGTGCCGGGGCGCGCAAGCGCATCGGCCTGGTGGTGGCGGGCAAGGGCAACATCGGCAGCGCCTGGCTGGATCAGTTTGCCGGCTACCAGGCGCGCATCAGCCAGGAGCTGGAGGCCCAGCTCACCCTGGTGGCGATCATGGGCCAGGACCAGGCCCTGGTGGACGCCGAGGGGATCCTGCCGGGCCAGTGGCAAAGCCGGTTCGAGTCCGAGGCGGTGGATTACCAGCTGGAGGATCTGGTGACGGAGCTGGGCACCCTGCCCTTCGACGAGCTGGTGCTGCTGGACATCACTGCCAGCGCCCGCCTGGGCCTGGCCTACCCCAAGCTGCTGGAGCAGGGGATCCACCTGGTCAGCGCCAATAAGCAGGCCGGCAGCGGTCCCCTGGCGTTCTACCGCCAGCTCAAACAGCACCTGGCGGAGCGCCACCTCTACTGGCGCTACAACGCCACCGTGGGGGCCGGGCTGCCCATCTTCTACGCCATCGACGACCTGCGTCGCAGCGGCGATCGTCTGGCGCGGATCGACGGCGTGTTCTCCGGCACCCTGAGCTGGCTGTTCCATCACTACGACGGGCAGCGCCCCTTCTCCGAGCTGGTGCTGGCCGCCAAGGCGGAGGGGCTGACAGAGCCGGACCCGCGGGACGATCTCTCTGGCGTCGACATGCAGCGCAAGCTGCTGATCCTGGCCCGGGAGCTGGGGGTGGAGCTGGAGCTGGAGCAGGTGGCGCTGGAGTCCTTGGTGCCCGAGGCGCTGCGGCCTCTGCCCCTGGACCAGTTCCTGGCACGCATCGACGAGCTGGACCGGCCCCTGGCCGAAGCGGTGGCCGCCGCCGATGCCGAGGGCAAGGTGCTGCGCTACACCGCGGCGCTCTCCCTGGAGGGGGGCACCCTGCTGGCCAAGGTGGGGCTGGAGGCAGTCACCCCGGCACACCCCTTTGCCAGCCTGCCGGCGGGGGACAACCAGTTCCTGCTGCGCAGCGAATACTACCCGGAGGGCCTGGTGATCCAGGGCCCCGGCGCCGGACGGGCGGTGACCGCCGCCGCGGTGCAATCGGATCTGGTGGCAATCTGCCGCCGTTTACTGCATTAATGATCAAGCTTTGAGAGGGAGTCGGGGATATGGGATTTCATCACGCCCAACAGGTGGAAGCGTTAAACGAGCGACTGAGCTCACTGCGGGACATTCAGGTCTCCTTCGAGTTCTTCCCGCCCTCCACCGCCGAGATGGAGACCACCCTCTGGCACTCCATCGAGCGGCTGGCGCCGCTCAAGCCCCGTTTCGTCTCCGTCACCTACGGCGCCAACTCCGGAGTGCGGGACCGCACCCACAAGGTTATTGAACGGATCCACAATGAAACCGCCCTGCAGGCGGCGCCCCACCTGACCCTGGTGGACGCCTCCGACGAGCAGTTGGTGGCCCTGGCCAAGCAGTACTGGGCCCAGGGGGTGCGCCACATCGTTGCCCTGCGAGGCGATGTGCCCGCCGGTCAGCCCAACCCGAACCGCTACGCCGCGGATCTGGTGAGCCTGCTGCGGGGGGTGGGGGATTTCGAGATCTCCGTGGCCGCCTACCCGGAGTGCCACCCGGAGGCGCTCTCTGCCCAGGCGGATCTCATCAACCTCAAGCGCAAGGTGGACGCCGGTGCCACTCGGGCCATCACCCAGTTCTTCTTCGACATCGAGGCCTACCTGCGTTTCCGTGACCGTTGTGCCGCCGCCGGGATCGACGCCGAGATCGTCCCCGGGATCCTGCCGGTGACCAACTACCAGCAGCTGCTCAAGTTTGCCGATTTCGCCAAGATCCGGGTGCCCAACTGGCTGCACCACATGTTCGACGGCCTCGATGATGACCCGGCCACCCGCAAGCTGGTGGGGGCCAACGTCGCCATCGAGATGGCCAAGGTGCTGGCCAAGGAGGGGGTGGAGGAGTTCCATTTCTACACCCTGAACCGGGCGGAGCTCTCCTACGCCATCTGCCACGCCCTGGGGGTGCGCCCCTCATTGGGGGCCTGAGGCCGCAAGGGCAGGTCGAAACACAATCACGGGGGCCGCGGCCCCCGTTTTTTGTGCCCCCTATACTGGGACAAAACCTCACCCTTCCGGAGCCCCCCATGGGACGCGTTTTGCTGTTGAGCCTGGTGTTGCTGTTGGCCGGCTGCAGTGGCACCAGCAGCAGCCTGCTGGCCCCCGACGGCACCTTTTCCCTCACCCCGAAAGAGGCCGAGGCGGTGCTGCTGCGGGCCATCGCCGCGGAGTTTCCCGACAAGGATCCCATTCCCCTGGACGACGGCCGACTGGGGTTTCACTTCAACGTCTGGTGGTTGCTGGATCACGACAGGATCACCGTACAGGCGATCCCCCAGGGGGAGAACCGTTTCGCGTTCCGGGTGGACAACCAGGGCACCGCCCCGGCGGCGGGGGATCCCGCCCGGGAGCGGCTGATGGCCCGGCTGCTGGAGGAGGCGGGGCGGGCCAGCGCCTCTAGTGGGCCCTGAGCAGGGCCCAGGCCCCCTCGGTGACCGCCGCCATAAAGGGGTAGTCCAGCCGCTCGGCCTGGTCCCGGGGGCTGTGGTAGTCCCGGTGGGCGGGCACGCCCAGGTAGAGCCAGTTTTGACCGGCCTGGTGGAAGGGGTAGTGGTCTGATGCCTTGGTGCTGTCGTAGTGCCAGCCATCGTGGCCCTTCATCCTGCGGCGGCCCTGCTCCACGCACAGGTGGGGAGCCATCGCCGCCAGGGCGTCCTTGCCGTCGGCCCAACCGGGCCGCCACCACAGCTGGGCCCGACCGTCCCGGGGGGGCCGGCCCACCATGTCCAGGTTGAGCACCCACTCCAGCGGCTGATCCGCCAGGGCCCGCTGCAGCGCCTGGCTGCCGTGCACCCCGTTCTCCTCCGCGTCCAGGGCGGCGAAGATCACCCCCTGGGCCGTCGGCGCAGCCTGGGCCCGTTCCGCCAGGGCCAGCAGCACCGCCACCCCGCTGGCGTTGTCGTCGGCCCCGGGATGGACCTGGCCTTTCACCCGGCCCAGGTGGTCGTAGTGGGCCACCACCAGGCGGTAGGGGGGCGGCCCCGGCACCCAGGCCACCAGGTTCTGTCCGGTTTTGACCGCCCAGGGGGGACCGTACTGGAAATCCTGGCGCGACTGCCCCTGCCAGGGGGACAGGCCCAGCTCATTCAGACGGGCGGCCAGGTAGTCCGCGGCCAGTCGGGCGCCTTCTGTTCCGGTGCGCCGGCCCGCCATCCTCGGCTCGGTGAGGGCCTCCACGTCCGCGCTCAGGCTGTCGGGCCAGTGTTGCGGGGCCATCGGGCAGGGGGGCGGGCCGGCCTGGCAGCCGGTCAGCAGCAGAATCGCGGCGAACCCCATTCCCTTCATTGCGCCCCCTCGGTAAATCAATATTTTCTAAAAATTCCGTCGCTTACGTGATCCAGGCCAAGGTCCCGGCCAACGGCTTTTTGGCACCATGTCTCCCCAACACTCACAGCGAAGGACGAGACTGGGCGTGCGCAATAACCAACCTATCACCGGACAGGAAAAACGCTACCCTGGCGATGCCATCCTGCTTTCCACCACGGATCTCAAGGGCAACATCAAGTACGCCAACGGCGACTTCGCCGAGATCTGCGAGTTCAGCGCCAAGGAGCTGCGGGGGGAACCCCACAACCTCATTCGCCATCCCGACATGCCCCCATTGGCTTTCGAGAGCCTGTGGCGGCGGATCCAGTCGGGACAGTCCTGGTTTGGCCTGGTGAAGAACCGCACCCGCAGCGGCGATCACTACTGGGTCAACGCCTATGTCTCACCGGTGCTGGAGGAGGGGGAGATCCACGAGTACCAGTCGGTACGCCGTCGTCCCACCGAGGCCCAGATCGAGCACGCCGACGCCCTCTATCAGGCGGTCAACGCCGGCCAAACCCCCCGCTGTCTGAAACCGGCGAAAGTGGGCTTTCGCGGCCGGCTGCTGCTGGCGGTTGCCGCACTGGCGCTGCTGACCGGGGCCCTGGCCAGCTGGCAGCCGCTGCTGGGCACCGCCCTCGGCGCGGTGGTGAGCTTGGTAGTGATGGGCGCCCTGCTGGCACCGCTGATGAAGCTGGCGGAGCGGGCCAGGGGGATCATCGAGGACCCGTTGGCCCAGGGGGTGTTCACCGGACGCAACGACGAGCTGGGGCAGATCGACCTGGCGATGCACTTCCTCTCCACCGAAACCGGTGGGGTGGTGGGCCGGATGGCGGACAGCGCCAGTGCCCTGTGCGAGAAGGGGCGCCGGCTCAATGACACCGTACTGCAGACCCAGGAGCGGGCCACCCGGCAGAACGAGCAGACCACTGCGGCCGCGGCGGCGGTGGAGGAGATGAGTGCCAGCTTCAACGAGGTGGCGGACAACGCCGAACGGGTGGCCCAGGCCCTGACTCACAGTCAGGAGGTGGCCAACGAGGGGCGTCAGGTGCTGGAGCGGGTGACCGGCTCCATCGAGGGGCTCAGCGGCGAGGTGGCCCGCATCGCCGATGAGGTGGCCACCATCGAGCGGGACAGCCAGGCCATCGCCCAGGTGCTGGATGTCATTCGCGACATCGCCGAGCAAACCAATCTGTTGGCTCTGAACGCCGCCATCGAGGCGGCCCGGGCCGGCGAGTCCGGCCGCGGCTTTGCCGTGGTGGCGGACGAGGTGCGCAACCTGTCCAAGCGAACCGCGGACTCCACTGCCCAGATCGAGGCGATCGTTGCCCAGTTCCAGGGCTCCAGCCACGCCGCCAGCGAAGCGATGCGCCAGGGCCAACAGGCGGCCCAGGACACCGTGGCCATGACCCACGAGGCGGACCAGGCGTTCGACAAGCTGCGCCAGGACGTGTCGGAGATCAGCCTGATGAGCGGCGAGATCGCCACCGCCATGAGCCAGCAGCGGGTGGTGACCCGGGACATCAGCGAGGCGATCCAGACCATCAGCGATCTGGCCCAGTGCAGCTTGCAGCAGGCGGCGGACGCCGCCCAGGGGGGCCACGAGATGTCCCGCCTGGCCAGCAAGCAGGCTCAGCTGGCCCAGCAGTTCTGGCACAAAAGCGTGATGCGCGAGGCCTAGGGGCAACCCTGGGTGTGCAGCTGGAAGGGCTGGCCCGGCCGGTACTCCAGGTAGCAGGCCCCCCGCTCCAGATCGCCGTAGCCCAGGCGAACCCAGTCGGCGGTCTCCAGGCTGGCCAGGGCGTCGTAGCGGACGCGGCGTTGGGAATCGGTCTTCTGGCTCTCCTGCGCACTGAGCCCGGTGCTCATCAGCTCCAGCAGGTAATGGTTGTCTTGTGAACGGGGCAGGGGCCAGCGCCCGTCGAGGGGCCAGGGGCCAAAGCGGGTGTGCAGCTGCGCCTGGGCTTGTGCCGGGGCCAGCCCCAGCTCCAGCTTGGCCTGGGTGGTCAGGGCCAGCAGTTGGGGGTCCAGGGCCAGCTTGAGTTGGCGCAGCTTGGCGGGCTGGCTGCCCCCACCGGGGGTGCCTTGCCAGAGGGGGGCGCCGTAGTGCCAGGCCAGGCCGAGGATGGCCAGCACCAGCAGCAGGCCGACCAGGCTGAATCCATGTTGTTTTTTCACGAGAAACTCTCCTTGTTAGCCCCTTCAGCCTAGTTCATGGCGCGGACCTTTTCCGGGCGGATCGCTTACAGCGCGCTGGGCGTTCGGACGCTGGCCCAAAGGGCAACGCCTTGTTCTAATGATGTTTTACCCAAGGAGTGGAGAAAATGATGATGCGGTTATTGAACGCTGCGCTCTTGGCGCTGATGCTGGCCCAGCCGGCCTGGGCGATGGACGACGACGCGGTGGACGCCGCCCGGGACCTGCTGGCGGCTTCCCGCACCGAGCAGATGCTGGTGACGGTGCTGGACCAGATCCAGGCCAACATGCTGGCCCAGAACCCGGAGATGGTGGCGCACGCCCAGGTGATGCGGGACTTTATGGCGGAGCACCTGAGCTACGATGCCATGGAGCCGGAGCTGATTGCCCTCTACGCCGAAGCCTTCACCGTGGCCGAGCTGCGGGAGCTGGCCTTTTTCTACCGCAGCCCCGTGGGGCAGAAGTCCCTGGACCTGATGCCGGAGCTGATGCAGAAGAGCAACGCCCTCACCATCAACCGGCTGCAGGCGCACCTGCCGGCCCTGATGGCCCGACTCGAGGCGCTGGACACCCCCCACTGAGTCCGGACGCATACGTATTCATCCCCCGGGGCCATCCTCCCCTGTTAGCCTGAGGGCTGAGACAGGGAGGCCCCATGTTCCGACTGATTCTGCTTCTGCTGGCGCTGCCCGGACTGGCGCTGGCGCAAACCCAACCCTTGCCCCAGGTCAGTGCCGGCACCCTGGTCCGCCTGACGGATTTTCCCTCCGAGCAGGTACCCCCTCGCCATATCGAGGTGTGGACGCCGTCGGGCTTCCCCCCCGGTCAGCGCTTCGAGGTGCTCTATATGCACGACGGCCAGATGCTGTTCGACGCCGAGACCACCTGGAACGGCCAGGAGTGGCGGGTGGACGAGGTGGCCTCGGCGCTGATGGCCGAGGGTCAGGTGCGCCCTTTTATGGTGGTGGGGATCTGGAACGCCGGAGCGCAGCGCCACAACGAGTACTTCCCCCAGGCGCCCTTTGAAACCCTACCGGAGCCGACCCAGCGACAGTTTCTTGCCCTGGAGCGGCACCCGGGTCAACCGCTGTTCGGCGGTCCCCTCCACTCCGACGCCTACCTGCGCTTCCTGCTGGAGGAGCTGGCGCCCCATATCGAGGGGCACTTTCCCGCCAAGCCCGGTGCGGAAAATCGCTACCTGATGGGCTCCAGCATGGGCGGGCTGATCTCCTGGTATGGTCTGCTCCGCCACCCCGAGGCCTTTGCCGGTGCCGCCGCGCTGTCGACCCATTGGCCCGGGATCATGACCGCGGACAACCCGGCGCCGGCCGCTTTAAGGGCCTACATCGCCCAGCGGCTGCCTTTGCTGACCGGTCAAAAGCTTTATTTTGATTACGGCGACCAGACCCTGGATGCGCTCTACCCGCCGCTGCAGGCCCAGGTCGACCCGCTGTTTGCCAATTACCCCAAGGGTTTGTGGACCAGTCGCTTCTTTCCCGGCGCCGCCCATACCGAGTCCGACTGGGCCGAGCGGCTGGATCAGCCACTGCGCTTCCTGTTTGGCACGCAGTAACAGTAATGGATAAACAAAACGCCGCACTCAGGCAGAGTGCGGCGTTTTGTTTGGCTAGCGGCGTTTATTTTGGCTAGCGGCGCTTAGGCCATGTTGAACAGGGCCTTGAGGTCAATGGCCTGCCAGTCCTGGCCCAGGGCGGGCAGCTTGATCCACATGTTGAGATCAGTCAGATCGGTCACCACTGAGTAGTTGGTCAGATCCACGTCCTGGTTAGTGGGCTTGGTCACGCCACCGTTCTCCTTGAAGCTGCCGTCGGCGTTGTACAGGGGCAGGTCAAAGATCTCCCGCATCCCCTGGGCGTCGATGGTGCCGCTGCGCTCCTGGTGGCGGGCGGCCAGGTTATCCAGACGCTTGAGGGAGAAGCTCATGGTCTCGCGCTGGCCCAGGCCCCAATCGGGGTTCAGGAAGGTGTTGACGGTGATAAAGGAGTCCGCCTCTTTGTCCGCCGTCCGCAGGCGGTTCTCCTGGATGGTGTTCTCGTAGGAGCACGCCTTGCCCTGCTTGTCCGCCAGCATCCAGATGGTGGAGATGTCGGTGCGGGACGCCTGGAAGCGGGCGCTCAGAGCCTCGATGTTGTCGCTCTCGGCGAGGTAATCGAACACCGAGTTGAGGAAGGAGGGCTTCTCGGTGGAGATGATGTTGCCGCCCATGGAGGTGCCGTCGTGCAGGTCGGTGTAGACCCCTTTGTCGTTGACGCCGGTCACCAGCCACATCCAACCTGCCCAGCTGACGTTGGCCACCTTGTTGGAGCCGTCGTTCGGGTTGTAGACGGTCAGGTACACGGGGAACTCCAGGAACAGCTCGTTCCAGTCCATATTGCGGCCCACCAGGGCGTGGCCCTCGGCGGTGTTCTTGCCCCAGGTGGTCAGGGAGGTGCAACCGGAGAAGGAGTGGGCTTTGCCCTGGTAGATGGCCTGCGGGCCACTCTGGTCCAGCACCAGTACGTGCTCCACCGGCCAGCCGATGGCGTCGGCCACGCCCTGGTAGAACTGCTTGCGGCGCAGGGTCAGGGCTTCGAAGACGCGGCGGCCAAACAGCTGGGTGGCTTCGGCTTCGGTGGTGAAGCCGTTTTCGAACAGCGGCTGCACGGTCTTGTCCCACATGGTCTGCAGGTCGTCTTTGGTCAGGGCGCCGTACTGTTGGCCCATCTCGTACCAGCTGCCGGACAGCTGCAGGACATACAGCATCTTCTCGCCGGTGGTGAACTTCTTGCCTTGCTCGAACTGGGTCTGCAGGGTCAGGTTGGATGTGATCATAATTGCCTCTCTTAAAGCCAGTGGTGATTTGCGATGGCGGTAATTTAACCGCGGGCCGACCACGTGCTAACTCAGTTGGCGAGGATCCAGTCCGTCAAAAAGTAAAAAAGTGGAGGGCATTTTTATCTAAATGCATGTATCGAAAGCTTTTTAGATTTTGGGCTGGTTGTTTTATTCGTGGGATTGTTCATCTAAAAAAGTAATTTTCGTGCTTTTTTGCCTCCATCGGGGCGCGGTCGGGCCGATTTTGGGCTCGAAGTCGGCCCGCGACAGGGCGACGCCAGTGATCCCAGTGCGGCCATAAAGGCGGTGGAACGTCCCGCACTCAGGTCACCCTGGTCCAAGCGTCTGATGTTGGTTCGTGGCGTGATAAGGACGAAGCGATAGGGGGGCAGGAAGGTCGACCGGTGTTGCTGCGGGCAAAAAAAAGCCCGTGCGCTGCATGGGGCAGGGCACGGGCCGACGGGTCCGGTTAACGGGGGTGGTTATTTCAGCTTGAGCTGGCCCCACTGGGGCACAGACCAGTGGCGGCGCAGGGTGCCGTAGCGCAGCACCAGCACCAGGGCGATGGCCAGCAGAGCGCCGAGTTCGGCGTGTTGCGGGGCCAACGCCAGAAATCCGGCGTGCAGGGTGCAGCCCAGGGCCACAGGAACGATGTAGAGCTCCTTGCCCAGCAGCATGGAGGGCCGCTGCAGCAGCACGTCACGAACGACACCACCGCCGGTGGCGGTGATGACCCCGAGGATCACCGGTCCCAGGGGCAGGCCGAAGCCCAGTTCCCAGGCCTTGGTGGTGCCCAGCACGCCAAACAGGGCAATGGCAACGCTGTCCACCGCCTGGTAGAGCATGTTGAGGTAGCGGCGATCCAGCAGGGTATAAAAGAAGAAACCCAGCATGGCGCTGACCCCGGCGATCCATAGGTAGGAGGTATCCTCCGCCCAGAAGATCGGCACATCCAGCAGGGTGTCACGGATGGTGCCGCCGCCTACGGCGGTGACGGTGGCCAGCACCAGGATGGTGAACAGATCGACTTGCCGACCTCGGGCCGCCAGGACGGCGGACAGGGCAAAGGCCACGGTACCCAGTACGGAAAACAGATCGAACAGGAAAGCCATGGAGATCATTGCTTTGTGCTCCTAGGGGTTGGGGATACCAGGCCCCACTGCCGAGGGCAGTGGGGCAGGTCGCTCAGTGGTTGCAGCCGTCCAGGTGCTCCAGGGCGGTGTGCAGGCAGCACTCGTAGTGGGCCAGCTGGGCATCGGAGTCGTCGGCGCGCGGGTTGGTCTCGGAGTCGTTCAGGCTGACGTACTCGCGGCCGCCTTTCTTCTGCTCAAAGTCCGCTTTCACCTTTGCCAGCAGGGCCGGATCGGTCATCAGCTCCAGGCCCTGGGCGGCCAGGACGTTGGCGGCGCGCAGGCCGGCCTTGCGGCCGATGCTCATGCCGTTGCAGGCGGTGCAGCCCCACTGGTGCGGCGGAATGTGCAGCGGCCAGGCGGCAAACATCACCCCCATGGTGGGCACGTTCCAGCTGATGTCGCCCACGTCGGATGAGCCACCCACCTCGATGCCGGTGGAAACGGGCATTACGTCAGTGGCCATGCCGGACTCCGGCTTGCCCATCTCCCGCTGAATCGACTTGGCGAAGGCCTGCTCCTCCTCGGTCCACTTAATGGGGAAGTAGCGGTGCATGTGATCCGTGATGCGGGCGGCCAGCACGTCGTTGGGCAAGCAGTCGTAGATCCCGCCCAGGTTGGTCACCTCGGTGCGGGTCTGGGTGGAGAGCGCCGCGCCCTGGGCCATGTCTTCCAGCCAGGTTTTGTGCTCGCGCACGTTGTCGGCGCTCTTGCCGCGGTATCGCACCAGCACCTTGGCGTAGTCCGGCACCACGTTCACCGCGGAGCCACCCTCCAGGATCTGGTAGTGCAGGCGGCCGGTGGGCTCGAGCTGCTCCCGCATCATGTTGGCGGAGACCAGGAAGATCTCGGCGGCGTGGACGGCGTTGCGACCATCCCAGGGGGCGGCCCCGGCGTGGGCGGTGACGCCATGCCACTCCACGATAAGATCGATGGAGGCGGTGGAGTGGAAGTTGATGGCGGAGTTCACCATCGCCGGGTGGTTGTGCAGGCACACGTCCAGCTGGTCAAACACCCCGGTGGCAGCCATGTAGTTCTTACCGTTCAGGGCCTCTTCGGCGGGGCAGCCAAACACCTTGATGGTGCCGGGGATCCCGTTTTTCTCCATGTGGTTTTTCAGGGCGATGGCGGCGCCAATGGAGCTGGAGCCGATCAGGTTGTGGCCGCAGCCGTGGCCATTGGGGTTGCCGCTTTTGGCGGGCTGCTTGTGGGGCACGGTGTCGTTGCCCAGATCCGGCAGGGCATCGAACTCCACCAGGTAGCCCAGCACCGGGGCACCGCTGCCCCAGGTGGCGATCCAGGAGGTGGGCAGGCCGGCGATGTTGCGCTGCTCGATGGTGAAGCCGTGTTGCTCCAGTACGGCGCTTTCCAGGGCGGAGCTTTTGAACTCGTCGTAGCTCAGCTCGGCGTACTCCCAGACGTTGGAAGCCATGTCCCAGATCACGTCGGACAGGGCGTTGACCTCTTGGTCGATGGCGTTGAAGTCGGTCATGGTGATTACCTCGGTTTGCGTAGTTAAGGGTCATGTGCACCGGTGGCTCACTTTTTCACCAGCGCTCAATGGCCGGCATAGTACGGGGAGTGACTCGACGTGTTAACTCATCAAGCGAGGATCTGGTCCGTCAAACTCGGTTGGGTGCCGCGACCGCCGGCATGATGGTTATTCATCATCGGGTGGCAAAGGGTCGCTGTCGCCGGTGCACCACTTTCGGCACAGTGACGCCTTTTGCGAGCAAGCGGGAGCGGACGGTGGACGAGGCGCAATTCATCACGGCGTTGTGGGTGGTGGGGATCCTGGCGGAGGCGATGACCGGCGCCCTGGCGGCCGGTCGCCGGCAGATGGACCTGTTTGGCGTGGTGATCGTCGGCTGCGTCACCGCCATCGGCGGGGGCACGGTGCGGGATCTGCTGATCGGCAACTACCCCCTGGTGTGGATCGCCCACGTGGAGTACCTGCTGGCCATCGCCGTGGCGGCCCTGCTCACCGTGGCCATCGCCCCGGTGATGCGCTACCTGTCCCGCCTGTTTCTGGTGATCGACGCCCTGGGGCTGGCGGTGTTCTCCGTCATCGGCGCCCAGAAAACCCTGGCCCTGGGGCTCAACCCCCTGGTGGCGGTGGTGATGGGGGTGGTGACCGGCGTGTTCGGCGGGGTGATCCGGGACATCTTCTGCCAGAGTCTGCCCCTGGTGTTTCACAGGGAGCTCTACGCCGCGGTGGCCCTGTTTACCGCCGGTCTCTACGTGCTGCTGGACCATCTTAAGGTGGCCACGGACCTGTCGCTGCTGCTCTGCCTGGGCCTGGGTTTCCTGTTTCGTCTGCTGGCGATCCGCCGCCGCTGGACCCTGCCCCGGTTCCACTACCAGGAGTCGGCGCACTGAGGTTGATGGGGCCCTTTGCTTCCCCCCCGGCCGCCATCTGGTCTACACCTTGATAAGACCCTAGTTATCCGGAGGTGTGGCATGTCGGATTTGGACAACAAGGCGGTGATCGCCCTGCTCAATCAGATCATGGAGATGGAGCTGGCGGGGGTGGTGCGTTACACCCACTACTCGTTGATGGTTTATGGCTTTGGGCGGATCCCCATCGTCTCCTGGCTTAAAAGCAACGCCGATGAAAGCCTGGCCCACGCCCACCGGGCCGGGGAGCTGGTGACCATGCTTGGCGGCCACCCTTCGCTGGCCATCGGCCCGCTGCTGGAGTCCAAGCAGCACGACATCGGGGACATTCTGCGGGAGAGCCTGGCCCACGAGCGGGAGGTGGCGACGCTCTACTTCCGGCTGTTGGATCTGACGCGAGACAAGTCAGTGGTGTTGGAGGAGTACGCCCGCGAGATGATCGTGGCGGAAACCCTGCACGCGGATGAGGTGGATAAGATGTTGCGTAAACCGGGGGACACCGAGCGGTACAAGGGCTAGCAAAACGGGGTACCGCCCGGTGAAGAACTGGGGTTATTGGCCGCCGATGTCGGGGTTGATCACCTTTTCGCGGCGGTAGCCGGTCTGGTGAAACACCACTGGGCGGGGCTGGCGGCCGCGGATCAGCATCACTACGGCGCCGATCAGCATCAGGCCGAGCTGGAACAGCATCAGCAGCAGGGCGATGGGCAGCATCAAGAGCACGGCCACCGCCAACAGGGCACCGCCGAGCAGGGTGCGGGCGGGCCCACCTCGGCCTTGAGCCAGGGCGGCCTGACTGGCCTGCTGCCAGGTGCGAAGAAACCGGGTTTTCAATCGAGCCTCCTTTGATGGTCGGTTGAATCTGAAAACAGTGTGCCACAGTCCGGATGAACGGCAGCTGACTGCTTTGTGAGCTTTTGTTAATGTGGCGCGCCCCGGTGTTCGACTTCTCGATGATTCGCGCTTTTTTCCCTGCCATTTCAACGGCTCTGGCCTCCATGGACTATGCTTTTAGGTGCCCGCCACCGCTGGCGGACGACGCTCCCTCGTCCGAGGCGTTATGGAACTCTTCTTCATTCTGCTGGTGCTCCTGGTCACCACCCGCGCCTTCGGCGAGGTGGCGGAGCGGCTTGGCCAGCCGGGGCTGATGGGCGAACTGGTGGCCGGCATCGCCCTGGGCACCTTCGCCGCCCAATACCAGGATCTGCTGCCCCAGATCGCCGGCCTCAGCGCCAGTCCCGTGTTCTCCACCATCACCGACCTGGGGATGTTCTTCATCATGCTGTTTGCCGGGGTGGAGCTGCAGCCCAGCCGCCTGGTGGAGTACTCCAAGGGCGCCTTGGCGGTGGCCGTGGCGGGGATGGTGGTGCCCATGGCACTGGGGGTGGGGCTGGGTTACCTCTTCCTGCCCCCCGGTGAGGCGCTGCTGGCCCAGTCGATCTTCCTGGGCACCGCTTTGGCGATCACCGCCGTGCCGGCCACGGTGCGGATTTTGATGGATCTGGGGCAGATGGAGTCCCCCTCTGGCCAGATCATCGTCTCCGCCGCGGTGTTCGATGACGTTCTGAGCCTTATTCTGCTGGCCTGGCTGACGGCGCTGATCGGCGGCGAGCCCACCAGCGGCCTGATGGTGGGCACCCTGCTGTTCAAGGTGGTGTTGTTTTTCGTCATCACCGGGCTTATCGGCGTCTTCCTCTTCCCCCTGGGGGGGCGCTTTATCGGTTTGTTCAAACAGAAGGAGTTCGAGTTCAGTGCCCTGCTGACCGGCGCCCTGTTCTTCTCGGTGCTGGCGGAGCTGCTGGAGCTGCACTTTATCGTCGGTGCCTTTATGGCGGGGCTGTTCTTCGGCCGCAAGACCATCGATGAGGCGGCCTACCGGGCGGTGCGGGCCAAGACCTCCGCCATGACCTTCGGTTTCCTGGCCCCCATCTTCTTCGCCTCCGTCGGCCTGCACCTGGACTTCAGCGCCTTTACCGAGATCCCGCTGTTTGTGGTGGTGCTGCTGGTGGCGGCCTTCGCCGGCAAGTTCCTCGGCTCCGGCCTGGCGGCCAAGGGGATGGGGCTCAGCTGGCAGGAGTCCGCCGCGGTGGGCGCCGGGATGAGCGCCCGGGGGGCAGTGGAGCTGGTGATCGCCGACATCGCCCTTAAGGCGGGCCTGTTTGAGTTGGGGGACTCCCCCATCATCACCCACATGTTCTCGGCGGTGGTGATCATGGCGGTGGTCACCACCCTGGCCACGCCGCTGCTACTGAAATGGATCTACGGCAGCAACGGGACGGCCCAGTGAAGCCCCGAGGGGCCCTGGCCGGAGCGCTGCTGCTGTTCGGCCTGGCGGGTCTGGTCACCCTGGCCACCCAAACCCACCGCGCCTGTCCGGCGGCGGACCCGGACTACCTGGCGGGGGATCTGGGCCCCTTCTCCGCCGGCTACGACGAGGCCCGAACCGCCTTTCGCCGAGGGGCCCTGCGCCACGGCGGTCGCCTGGAGAGCCATCCCCTGCCGGACCATGGCGATCTCAGCCTGGATCTGGCCTGGTTCGGGCCCAAGCCTGCTGATCGGGTGCTGGTGCTGAGCTCGGGCACCCATGGGGTGGAGGGGTTCGCCGGCTCGGGTCTGCAAAGGGCGCTGCTGGAGGAGGGGCTGCCCGCCCGGCTGCCTGACGGGGTGGGCCTGATGATGATCCACGCCATCAACCCCTATGGCATGGCGCACCGACGGCGGGTCAACGAGCAGAACGTGGACCTTAATCGCAACTTCCTCGATCACCACGTCCCTCACCCGGATAACCCCGGCTACGATGCCCTGGCCACTGCGCTGGCCCCCCGCCAATTGGGGCCACTCAGCGAAACGCTGGCCTGGGGGCGGCTGTTTGGCTACCGATTGCTGGCGGGGCCCAAGGCCACCCAGGCGGCCATCAGCCAGGGGCAGTATCGCCACCCCACCGGCCTTTTCTTCGGCGGCCAGGGGCCCGCCTGGTCTCGGTACACCCTCAAAGCCCTGTTCCGTCGGCACCTGTCCGGGGCCGGTGAGGTGGTGGTGCTGGATGTGCACACCGGGCTGGGGGCCATGGGGGCCGCCGAACTGATCCTTAACCGGCCGGTGGACTCGGCCGCCTTCCGGCGGGCGCGGACGATCTGGCACGCGGTGCCGGTCAAGACCACGGTGTCCGGCGAGTCGGTTTCACCCCATCTGGCGGCCACCCTCAAGCTGGCCCTGGCGGACTGGCTGCCCGACGCCCGGGTAACCGCCGCCAGTCTGGAGTTTGGCACCCTGACGCCCCTGGCGGTGCTCAAGGCCCTGAGGGCGGAGAACTGGCAGCACCACTATGGCGATCCGGCCGCCCCCCGCGCCGCCGATCTCAAGCAATGCCTGATGCGCGCCTTCTACCCGGACGATCCCCAGTGGCGGCAGGCGGTGCTGAACCAGGGCCGCCAGGCGGTGATGGAGGCGCTGAGTTACCTGGCGCAGCCCGATGCGTCTTGATCGGGTCTGGGTTGTCGGGGTGGCAAGCCTGGTGGTGTTGGGCCTGCAGCTCGGTTACGTCATCCACCACGCCCCGCTCTGGCTGACCACCCCCCTCTCCCGCTTTATGCTTATCTGGGTGGGGCTGGCCGTCCTGGCTGGAGGCGTTTACGGCTTTTTCATCAACCCGATGGTCGCCTACAAGCGCAACGCCGAGGTGTGCGTCGGCGGCCTGCCCTTCCCCATGCATTACGGCATGCCGGTGGCGGGGGGGTGCCTGTCGGGCTATTTCAATCCCTGGTGCTTCTTCCTGGATCTGGCCTACGCCCTGGCGTTTTTCGGCTTGAGCGCGCTGACGGTCTTTATCAACGGAACGCTGGTGGGCAACTTGGGGTTTCTCGGCACAGTCTGGGTGTATGGCGCCCTGATCCGTTGGCTGGTGCGGGACTACCTGAAGGTCTACCCCATTCGCTTTGAGGCTGAGGGGTGAGCCCCTCCCCGTCCATGGTGGAGAACGTGGTACCCTGCTCCCACGACCACCGCCAGCAAACAGGAGCTAAGACCATGGCGTTCAAGGTGTACCTTTCCGGCGAGATCCATTCCGACTGGCGTCAGCAGATCATCCAGGGCTGCGAGGCCCGGGGGCTGGCCATCCAGTTCAGCTCGGCGGTGACCGACCACGCCGCCAGCGACGCCGCCGGTGACCGCCTGGGCCAGGAGGAGCAGGGGTTCTGGCGGGACCACAAGTCCGCCAAGGTCAATGCCATCCGCATCCAGACCGCCATCCAGGGCTGCGATATGGCGGTGATCCGCTTCGGCGATAAGTACCGCCAGTGGAACGCCGCCTTCGACGCCGGCTACTGCGCCGCCCTGGGCAAACCCTACATCACCTTGCACGACGCGGCCCTGGTGCACGCCCTTAAGGAGGTGGATGGCGCCGCCCAGGCCTGGGCCGAATCGCCGGAGCAGGTGGTGGAGGTGCTGGCCTACCTGATGAAGGCCTGATCCCGGACCGCCGCCGAGACGACGACCACACAAAAAACGGCGCCCTCAGGCGCCGTTTTTGCTTGGAGCCTCGGTGCTTGGCCATGGTCAGACAGCGTTAAAAGCGATAGGCCAGCTTGGCCATCGGCCCATAGAAACGGTGAGTCACGTTCAGGTCGCTGTACTCCGGCTGGTAATCGACCCCCACCTGGAAGTAGCTGTACGCCGCGGTGACACTGAGCGCATCGGTAATGTGATAACGTGCGGCGATCTCCGCTTCCCCCATCCATCCCGAGATCTCCCCCATGCTCAGGTAGAAGGCCTGGAGATGGCTTCTGATCTGCCACTTTTTGCCCAATTGGTACTCCATCTGCAATCCCAGGCTGGGCAGCGGCGCGGTGACGCTGTTGGCCACTTCCAGGTGCAATTCGCTGTAGGAGCCGGGCACATGGGTGGGAGCAGCGGTCATCTCCAGATCGCCACGGAATCCCAGCTTCAGATGGGTGAAGTGGAGGCCAGTGAGCAGATCGGCGGCGATCTTTTCGGATTGGTAAAAGCGGTAGCCGTAGCCGAAGCGAACGATGTCGACGTTCAGCTCGGTGGCCAGGTAGGAGCCGGTATCCACCTGGTATCGCTGGTTGTCCCAGGTGAATTGGAACGGATCCATCACGCCGTGGTTTTCGCCAGTGCGGTGCAGCCGGCGCCAGTCCAGGTAGATCATGTGGCGAGGCTGGAATCGATACTCCAGATCCAGGTAGGCCAGGGTCTGGTTGTGGGGCAGGTTCAATTCGGATTCGAAGTTGAGCAGGCGGTCCTGCTCAAAGATCGGGTCATACACCGTCAGATCGGTGCTACTCAGCGCCCAGAAGGCGCCCAGCTCGATCTCAAAGCTCTGCCCCCGGGCGGATTGGGCGCAGAGGACCAGCAGGCCTGCGATCCACCAGGGAGTTCGCCGAGCGATGGAGCGTGGCCGAGCCGGTGGCGGCAATCGATTGGTCATAGTGGTCCCCATCTGAGTCGGTCAGGCGTTGGGGGCGGCCTGCCCCGGCGATGGGGCGGCATCCTAACGGAAGTGGGCTGACGGAATAACTCGGTTTTGAAGGGTGGGAGCCGTCAATTGCACCATGGTTAACGCAGTGGCTGCATGGGGAAGAACAAAAACGGCGCCCCAGGGGCGCCGTTGTGATTGCCGTTTGCTGCGCTACTTCAGCATCGGCTTCAGGAAGCGGGCGGTGTGGGATTCGGCGCACTGGGCCACCTGCTCCGGGGTGCCGGTGGTGAGGATAGTGCCGCCGCCGGCGCCCCCCTCCGGGCCCAGATCCACGATCCAGTCGGCGGTCTTGATCACATCCAGGTTGTGCTCAATGACCACCACGGTGTTGCCGTGGTCCCGCAGCCGGTGCAGCACGTCCAGCAGCAGCTGGATGTCCTGGAAGTGCAGGCCGGTGGTGGGCTCGTCCAGGATGTAGAGGGTTTTGCCGGTATCCCGCTTGGACAGCTCCTTGGCCAGCTTGACCCGCTGGGCTTCACCGCCGGAGAGGGTGGTGGCGCTCTGGCCCAGGCGGATGTAGGAGAGGCCCACGTCCATCAGGGTTTGCAGCTTGCGGGCGATGGCGGGTACGGCATCGAAAAACGCCCGGGCCTCCTCCACCGTCATCTCCAGCACCTCGTGGATGCTCTTGCCCTTATATTGCACCTCCAGGGTTTCCCGGTTGTAGCGTTTGCCTTTGCACTGGTCGCAGGGCACGTAGACGTCGGGCAGGAAGTGCATCTCCACCTTGATCACCCCGTCCCCCTGGCAGGCCTCGCAGCGACCGCCGCGGACGTTGAAGGAGAAGCGGCCGGGCTTGTAGCCCCGGGCCCTGGCCTCCTGGGTGCCGGAGAACAGCTCCCGGATGGGGGTGAAGATCCCGGTGTAGGTGGCGGGGTTGGAGCGGGGGGTGCGGCCGATGGGGCTCTGATCGATGTCCACCACCTTGTCGCAGTGGTCCATACCGGTGACCTCCCGGTAGGGGGCCGGCTCGTCCACGGTGGCGCCATTGAGCTCGCGATGGGCGATCTTGTAGAAGGTGTCGTTGATCAGGGTGGACTTGCCGGAGCCGGAGACCCCGGTGACGCAGGTCATCAGCCCCACCGGGATGGTGAGGTCCACGTTCTTCAGGTTGTTGCCGCTGGCCCCGGACAGGCGGATCTCCTGCTTGGCGTCGTAGGGGGTGCGCTGGGCCGGTACGGCGATCTGTTTCTTGCCAGACAGGTACTGGCCGGTAAGTGAGCGCTCGCTGGCGATGATGTCGTCGTAGCTGCCGTCCGCCACCACCTCGCCCCCGTGCACCCCGGCACCGGGGCCGATGTCGATGATGTGGTCGGCGGCGCGGATGGCGTCCTCGTCGTGTTCCACCACCAGCACGGTGTTGCCCAGGTCCCGCAGGTGGGTGAGGGTGGCCAGCAGCCGCTCGTTGTCCCGCTGGTGCAGGCCGATGGAGGGCTCGTCCAGCACGTACATCACCCCCACCAGGCCGGCGCCGATCTGGCTGGCCAGGCGGATCCGTTGCGCCTCGCCGCCGGAGAGGGTCTCGGCGGAGCGGGAGAGGGTCAGGTAGTTGAGGCCGACGTTGACCAGAAAGCCCAGCCGGTCGTGGATCTCCTTGAGCACCTTCTCGGCGATCTTGGCCCGCTGGCCCTCGAACTGGAGGTCGCTGAACCACGCCAGGGCCTCACCGATGGACCACTCGGTCAGCTGCGGCAGGGTGGTCTCCGCCACGAAGACGTTGCGCGCCTCCTCCCGCAATCGGGAGCCGCCGCAGCTGCGGCAGTGGGTGGTGGAGATGTACTTGGCCAGCTCCTCGCGCACCGCGTTGGACTCGGTGTCCTTGTAGCGGCGCTGCATGTTGTTGAGGATCCCCTCGAAGGGGTGGCGACGCACCACGGTGTCACCGCGGTCGTTGACGTACTTGAAGTTGATGCTCTCCCGGCCGGAACCCTCCAGCACCAGCTGGCGGATCTTCTTCGGCAGGGTCTCCCAGGGGGCCTCGATGTCGAACTCGTAGTGCTCCGACAGGGAGCGCAGCATCTGGTAGTAGTAGAAGTTGCGTCTGTCCCAGCCGCGGATGCAGCCCCCGGCCAGGGACAGCTCCGGGTTGCTGACCACCCGCTCCTCGTCGAAGAACTGCTGCACCCCCAGGCCGTCACAGGTGCCACAGGCGCCGGCGGGGTTGTTGAAGGAGAAGATCCGCGGCTCCAGCTCGCTCATGGAGTAGCCGCAGAAGGGGCAGGCGAAGTTGGCGGAGAAGATCAGCGGCTCCTCGTCGCCCTCCATGGGGGCCACGGTGGCGATGCCGCCGGACAGCTCCAGGGCGGTTTCGAAGGACTCCGCCAGGCGCTGCTTGAGATCGTCCCGCACCTTGAAGCGGTCCACCACCACCTCGATGGTGTGCTTGACGTGCAGGTCCAGGGCCGGCGGATCCGAGAGATCGCACACCTCGCCGTCGATGCGGGCGCGGATAAAGCCCTGGGCGGCGAGGGACTCCAGCAGCTTGGCGTGCTCCCCCTTGCGGCCCTGGATCACCGGGGCCAGCAGCATCTGCTTGGAGCCGGCCTCCAGGGTCATCACCTTGTCCACCATCTGGGAGACGGTCTGGGCGGTCAGGGCCACCTCGTGCTCCGGGCAGCGGGGCTCCCCCACCCGGGCGAACAGCAGTCGCAGGTAGTCGTAGATCTCGGTGATGGTGCCCACGGTGGAACGGGGGTTGTGGGAGGTGGATTTCTGCTCGATGGAGATGGCCGGGGAGAGCCCCTCGATGTGGTCCACGTCCGGCTTCTCCATCAGCGACAGGAACTGACGGGCGTAGGCGGAGAGGGATTCCACGTAGCGGCGCTGCCCCTCGGCGTAGAGGGTGTCGAACGCCAACGAGGACTTGCCGGAACCGGACAGGCCGGTGATCACGATAAGCTTGTCCCGGGGGATGGTGAGATTGATGTTTTTGAGGTTGTGGGTGCGGGCACCCCGTACGTCTATGTTGTCCATCGGGCTCGGCACTTAGAGGTCGAAAGAATCATCTTACCCTGTCCCGGTGCAAAAGACAGGCGCGGCAAAGTGTGGCTGATTGTGGGCAAAATGATACCCAAGTCCCAGAACCGGGGCGCGGTTGTCAGGATGTGAGCGGGTCGATTGTCTCAATCGGGCGGCGGGGTTAGCCTAACCCGACCATTTTACTCGGGCATGACGGCCTCTACAGTGACGTAACCTCTGGTACACTGTCGCCCATTTCCGATAACAACCTTCGAGGATTTGCCCAGTGAGTCAGGGCCTCAATGCCATCGAAAAACGCGCGGCCTTCTCCCTGGCCAGCGTCTACGGCCTGCGGATGTTCGGCCTGTTCCTGATCATGCCGGTGTTGGCCACCTACGGTCAGGGCCTGGAGGGGTTCTCCCCCCTGTGGGTGGGGATCGCCATCGGTGCCTACGGCCTGACCCAGGCGTTGCTGCAGATCCCCGCCGGGATGGCCTCGGATCGCTTCGGCCGCAAGGCGGTGATCACCGTGGGTCTTATCCTCTTTGCCGTCGGCTCCGTGGTGGCGGCGGTGGCGGAGTCCATCTACCTGGTGGCCCTGGGCCGCGCCCTGCAGGGGATGGGGGCGGTGGCCTCGGCGGTGCTGGCCCTGGCCTCGGATCTGACCCGGGACGAGCAGCGGCCCAAGGTGATGGCGGTGATCGGCTCCTTTATCGGCCTCTCCTTCGCCGTGGCCCTGGTGGCCGGCCCCACCCTGGCCAGCCGAACCGGCCTCAGTGGCCTGTTCGCCCTCACCGCGGTGCTGGCGATCCTGGCACTGGTGGTGGTCCATGTGATGGTGCCCAACTCGGTGCAGAAGGCCCCCACCGGCGACCTGGTGGCGGTGCCGGCCCGGCTCTGGGGCCTGCTCAAGGATCCCCAACTGCGTCGCCTCGACGTCAGCATCATGGTGCTGCACCTGCTGATCACCGCGCTCTTCGTGGCCCTGCCCCTGGCCTTGGTGGACGCCGGCCTGGATAAGGCAGAGCACTGGACCCTCTACCTGCCCGCCATGGTGCTGGCGCTGGTACTGATGGTGCCCATCATCCTCTACGGGGTGAAGAAGAAAACCAGCCGCACCCCCTTCCTCTTTGCCATGGCGCTGCAACTGGCCGCCATGGTGATCCTCACCACCGGCGTGCAGGATCTGACCGCCCTGGCGGTGGGCACCGTGCTGTTCTTTATCGGCCTCAACTACCTGGAGGCGGCCCTGCCCAGCCTCATCTCCCGCCTCAGCCCGCCCGGAGACAAGGGTTCCGCCATGGGGATCTACTCCACCGCCCAGTTCGGTGGCGCCTTTCTCGGCGGGATCCTCGGGGGCGCTCTCTACCAGAGCCTGGGTGCCCAGGGGGTGTTTGGCCTCTGCGCGGCGCTGATCGCCCTGTGGCTGGCCTACATGTGGTGGATGCCGGAACCGGCCCTGGCCAAGAGCCTCACCCTGGAAGCCCAGGTGCGTGACCGCGCTCACGCCGGTGAACTGGCCAACGCCCTGTCGGCCCTGCCGGGGATCAAAGAGGTGATCGTCATCCCCGAGCAGCAGGCGGCCTTTCTCAAGGTGGACGAGGTGTTCGACATCGAACGGGCCCGGGCGGTGCTGCAGGGCTGAGCGATTTTCCGCGCTTCGCGAGCGTCGCGAGGCGTGAAGTTTTCCTTGCCACTGTGGTACGCTGTGGCGATCAAATTTAAGGTTGGAGAGAACGATGGCCGGTGGCATCAACAAAGTCATTTTGGTAGGTAACCTGGGGCAAGATCCCGAAGTGCGCTATATGCCCAACGGCAACGCGGTGGCGAACATCACCGTGGCCACCTCCGAGAGCTGGAAAGACCAGCAGGGTCAGCGCCAGGAGCGTACCGAGTGGCACCGGGTGGTGCTGTTCCGCCGCCTGGGCGAGATCGCCGGCGAGTACCTGAAAAAGGGCTCCAAGGTCTACATCGAAGGCAAGCTGCAGACCCGCAAGTGGCAGGATCAGAACGGTCAGGATCGTTACACCACTGAGATCGTGGCCAACGAGATGCAGATGCTGGACTCCCGCGGTGGCGGCCAGGGTGGCGGCAACTTCGGTGGCGGCCAGCAGGGCGGCGGCAACTTCGGCGGCGGCCAGCAAAGCGGCGGCAACTTCGGTGGCGGCCAGCAAAGCGGCGGCAACTTCAGCGGCGGCCAGCAAAGCGGCGGCAACTTCAGCGGCGGCCAGCAAGGCGGCGGCAACTTCAGCGGTGGCCAGCAGGGCGGCAGCAACTTCAGCGGCGGCCAACAGGGCGGCCAGTCCCGTCCGGCGGCGGCCAAGCCGGCGGCCCAGCCCCAGCAGAATCAGCAAAACCAGCAGAACCAGAACTTCACCCCGGACCTGGATGAGGGCTGGGATGACGACATTCCGTTCTGAGGGCCCGGCCCGCAGCCACGAATTAAGTTGACAGATCCCCGCGTAAGCGGGGATTTTTGTACCAGAATGCCGCATAGAAGTCGGAAGCGGCCTGGGATCACGGATGAAAAAAACGCACGAACAGACCCAACGGCTGATCAGTTTCTGGATCGCCTCTCTCTCCATGGTCACCCTGGCGCTGCTGCTGAGCGCCTGGACCGCCAGTTTCTCCCACGCCAATCGCAACCAGGACCTGGCGGTCAGCGCCCTGTCTCGGGTGGTGGAGATCCAGTACGAGCGGGGGGTGCCCCTGGACCAGATGACCGTCTGGCTGCCGGACATGCTCAAAAGCTACCGGGCCCGGGAGCTGCAACTGCTGCGCGGCGGCGACGTCGTCTACCAGTGGCGGGCAGCCGCCGAGGACCGGCGCCCCGCGGTCACCTACACCCGGGTGCTGCGCTCCGGCAACATCATGAAGGTCACCCTGGCCCGGCCCAAGTTGCTGCTGGGGTTTGGCCTGGAGGAGTGGGTGCTGATCGCCCTGGGGCTGGTGGCGGCCCTGGCGGTGGTGGTCTCCGGGTACCTCTGGCTCAACCGGGAGATGGCGGGGGTGGAGATCCTGGCCCGCCGGGCCCGACGCATCAACAGCGGTGACCTGGATGCCGCCGCCCACTCCTTGAAGGGGGAGCGTCCCCTGTCGGCGGGCCGGGCCCTGATCAAGCTGCACCGGCTGTGGCGCCGGGAGCGGGAAGCCAAGCTGGAGCTGGATCGGCGGATCCGCGCCAACACCTTCCTCGACAGTGAGCTGGGGCTGGGCAACGCCATGTTCTTCGAAACCCGCCTCACCGCCCTGGCGGAAGCGGGGGAGATGGAGGGGCAGGGAGTGGTGTGCCTGATCCAGTTCGGCGGCCTGGAGGGGCTCAATATCCAGAGCCGGGTGGCGGTGCTGCGCCAGTTTGTGGATCTCTGTGAGCCGCTGCTGGAGGAGCACGCCGATGCGGTGTTCGCCCGCCGTCACTGGCTGGAGCTGGCGCTGCTGGTGCCCATGCTGCCGCTGAAGGAGGCCGAAGGGCTGGCGATCCGGCTGCAGAAGATCAGCACCCGGCTGGAGCTGCCCCAAGGGGCGGACCGGGAGGAGCTGGTGCACCTGGGCCTGGCCTACTTCAACCAGGGAGACCGCCCCGAGCAGGTGATGGAGGAGGCGGAGATGGCGCTGCGGGCCGCCCAGCTGCAGGGCCACAGCAACTGGTTCATGTACGACAAGGGCGCGGTGGACCGGGAGCTGGCCCAGGGTACGGTGCGCTGGCGCAGCCTGATTGAGAACGCCCTGGCCCGCAAGGCCCTGGTGACCTTCTACCAGCCGATCCGCGACCAGCACGGCGAGCTGCTCTGCCAGGAGCTGTTCAGCCGCATGCAAGATCCCCAGGGTAATCTGGTGCGCGCCTCCCTCTACCGGCCCATGGCCCGTCGCTGCGGCTTGACCCCCCGCATCGAGCGGGTGCTGATGGAGCTGGGATTGCAGCAGATGCGCAACAGCGACAACCCCATCCCCTTCAGCATCAACATTGCCGCCGAGTCGTTGCTGCACCCCCGTTTCGGCAAGTCGGTGGCCCTGCTGCTGGCCAACTACCAGGCCCGCCGCGCCCAGCTGATCCTGGAGTTCAACGAGCGGGAGCTGGTGCAGTTTGCCGACCAGCTGGCGCCGGTGATCCTGGAGCTTAAGCGCCTTGGGGTGCAGCTGTCGGTGGACGGGGTGGGCCACACCGTGGAGCGCACCGATTACATCGACCGTTTCGGCGTCAACTGGATCAAGCTGCACCCCAGCCTGGTGCGCCAGCTGCCCCTGCGTCCGGAGAACCAACTGTTCATCACCAGCCTGCTGCAGGCGGCCAGCCACGCCAAGGTGCGAGTGCTGGCGGAGGGGATCGAGGAGGAGGCGGAGTGGCAGGCGCTCAAGGCGCTGGGGGTGCACGGGGGCCAGGGCAGCTGGTTCGGGGGCGCCGAGGCCTACGACGAGTCTGCCTCATTATGAGATGAGCAGGCTTCATCGTGATTTAATTGGCGGCGTCAAAGCTTTGACGGCATAATATTGTTTGTAATAACCAGTCGAAACGGATAATAAGTCTTACAAAGGCTTAACGGCGTAAGAACAATAATTTAGGGTCATTTTTAGGGGGCTTTGTGCTCAGTTGGTTAACAGGGAGGTCATCCCCCTGCCCGCTCTTGGGTGGGTGTCTGCACGGCGACAGCGCCGTCATTCTGGATCGCCAGGGTGCCCCGGTCACCCTCACTGGGCGTGACGCCAGCACCTGGCGACAGCTTCATAAAACCCTCGGTCCGGCCCGTCTGCAGTGGGTGCTGACCGACGGCCACTACCAGATCCACGCCGTGGATCGCCCCAAGGTAAGCGACGACGAACTGGCCGCGGCCCTGCCCTTTGCGGTGAAGGACCTGGTCAACCTGCCCATGGAGCGCATCCACCTCGATTACTTCCAGTTGGCGGTGCAACCGGCCGGCAGCGACAAGCTGCAGGTGGTGGTGACCGACCGTCAGCAGCTGGCCACCCTGGCCGGGGCCATGGACGACGCCGGTTTCCAGCCGGGGATCATCACCATCGAAGAGCTGGCCCTGCTCAACCTGCTGCCGGAACACCCGCGACCGCAGATGCTGCTGTGGCACCTGCCGGGTCAGCCCCTCAAGGTGCTGATCGGCGTCGGCGGTCAACTGCTGCTCAGCCGCCAGGTGCGCGGCTTCAACCAGCTCGACAGCCTGAGCGCCACCGAGCTGGATCAGGGCCTGTTTGACGCCCTGCTACTGGAGCTGCAGCGCTCCATCGATTACCTCGACCGCCAACTGCGCCAACCCGCCATCGCCGGCGTCAGTCTGGTGCTGCCCCTGGCCCAGCAAGCGTTGCTGCAACCCACTCTGGAAGCCCAGCTGGGGGTGCCGGTGGAGGGCCTGACCACGGCGGAACGCCCCCCGCACAACTGGCTGGCCCACGCGGCCGCCCTGGAGAGAGCCGATGAAGCGGAGCGTTAACCTCTACTCGCCGGCCCTGCTGCCGGACAAGGCGCGCCTGACCCTACCTCGCCTGCTTAAGGCGGTGGCCGCGGTGCTGGTGCTGGCCCTGGCCCTGGCCGGTCAGCTGCACCGCAGTGGCGATGCCCTGAGCGCCCAGTGGGATCAGGCCCGGGCCGAAGAGCAGGCGTTGTCCGCCGAGCTGGCCCAACTGGCCCAGCAGGTGCGTGCCCATCAACCGCGACCGGAACTGGTGGCGGCGGTGGAGCAGGCCGAGGCTCGCCTGGCGGCCTATCAGCGGTTGGCCCAGGTGCTGGACCGCGACGCCCTGCTGACCCAGCCGGGCTTCTCCAATCTGATGACGGACCTGGCCAACAGCAGCGACAACCAGGTCTGGCTGGAGCGCTTCCAGCTGGCCCAGTCCAGCGTGCTGCTGCGCGGCCAGGCCCAGCGCGCTGCCGCGGTGCCCGCCTGGCTGGACCGCCTCGGTCAGCAACCCTCCCTGCAGGGGCGCTCCCTGAGCCAGCTGAGCATCCAGGGGGAAGCGGGCAAGCCGGTGCACTTCGTGGCCGGCCACGGCCTGGCGGATGAGGAGGGGCAGCCATGAACGCCTGGACCACCCTGAATCGCCAGTTCGACGCCCTGAGCCGCCGCGAACGTGGCCTGATCGCCCTCACCAGCCTGGTGGGGCTGGCGCTGCTGTTGTGGGCCCTGGTGCTGGACCCCATGGCCCAGGCCAACAGCCGTCTCGAGCAGGGGCTGGATCGCAGCCAGCAGCAGGCCAAGGAGATGAAGCGGGAGATGCGTCAGCTGCAGAGCCAATTGGCGGGCAACCCCAATGACGAGCTCAACGAAAAACTGGCCAAGCTCAAGACCCAGCTGACCGACGCCCAGGCGGCGCTGGAGGAGGAGCTGGTGGATCTCATCCTGCCGGAGCAGATGTCCGGGGTGCTGGCCCAGTTGCTGGCTCGCACCGAGGGGGTGACCCTGATCGCCATGCGGATTCAGCCCCCGGAAGCCCTGGTGGAGGAGGGCGGTCTCTACCGTCACGGCGTCCACCTGGAGCTGGAGGGCAGTTACTTCAAGTTGATGGACGCGCTGGAGCGCATGGAGCAGCTGGAACAGCGTTTTTACTGGCGTCTCCTGGATTACCAGGTGACCCGTTACCCCAAGGCCCGGTTGCAGCTGCGACTGGACACCCTGGGCACAGAGAAGGAGCCGATCCGTGTGGGTACTCATACCGACGCTGTTGCTGCTGATCGCCCCCGCTGAGGCGGCGCAGGATCCCACCCGCCCGCCGGCCTGGCTGGCGGCACCGGTGGCCGAGTCGCGCCCGGCCGGCGTGCTGCAGAGCATCCTGGTGGAGGGCGACAACCGCCTGGCGGTGATCGACGGCGAAACCTTCCGCGAAGGCGACCCCTATGGACAGAGCCGGGTCCGGAGTATCCGGCGCGATGGCGTGGTGCTGGCCGATGGCCAGATCCTCAGCCTTTTTCCCAAGTTAAGTGAACGGAATCAGGAGACCCGATGGGACTGATGAAGCAACGGACCCTGGCCCTGGCCCTGCTCAGCGGTGCCTTGGCAGGGTGTCAGAACCTGCCGGAATCGCGCCCGGACCCAAGCGAGAGCAAAGCCGCCCTGGCCGAGGCCAGCGAGGCCGCCCAGGCGGTGACCCCGCCGCCGGCCCTCTCCCCGCTGTTGCAGCAGGAGCTGGAGGGCGCGCGCCCTTCCGCCCCCCAGGCGCCCCAGGCACCGCTCATCGACGTGGCGGCTCGGGGCGTGGACGCCCAGGTATTTTTCGCCAGCCTGGTGGAGGACAGCCCCTACAGCGTGGCGATCCACCCCGGGGTCAGCGGTCAGATCTCCCTGAACCTGCGCCGGGTCACCCTGGATGACGTTTTGCAGACGGTGCAGGACCTGTACGGCTACGACATCCGCCACCAGGGCCGGGTGCTGCAGATCTACCCCGCGGGCATGCGCAGCCAGACCTTCCCGGTCAACTACCTGCTGATGCAGCGCAACGGCCTGAGCCTGACCTCGGTCAACGCCGGCCGCCTGACCGACGACTACGGAAACAACAACCAGAGCGCCAGCGGCAACAACCGCAACGTCAGCGGCGGTCGCAACAGCAGCAACAACCGCAGCGGCAGCCGCCAGAGCAACTCCACCAACGGCACCTTTATCGAGACCCGCACCGAAACCGATTTCTGGGCCCAGCTGGAGAAAACCCTGGAGAAGCTGGTGGGCAGCGGCGAAGGTCGCCAGGTGCTGACCCTGCCCCAGGCGGGGCTGGTTTCCGTGCGCGCCTTCCCCCACGAACTGCGGGAGGTGGAACAGTTCCTCGGTCAGGCCCAGCAGAACCTCGAGCGCCAGGTGGTGCTGGAGGCGCGGATCTTGGAGGTGCAGCTGAGCGACGGTTACCAGCAGGGGATCAACTGGAGCGAGGTGACCGGCAGCATCGGCAGCACCGACATCTCCTTTGGCACCAGCGACGGCCAGTTCGGCAACGGGGTGACCGACGTCATCGGCGGCATCACCGGCATCAGTTTCAGTGGCACCGACTTCAACGCCGTGGTCACTTTGCTGGACACCCAGGGCGACGTGGACACCCTCTCCAGCCCGCGGGTGACCGCCATCAACAACCAGAAGGCGGTGATCAAGGTCGGCACCGACGAGTACTTCGTCACCGACATCAGCGCCACCACCGTAGCCTCGGACACCCCGATCACCACCCCGGATGTGGAGCTGACCCCCTTCTTCTCCGGCATCGCCCTGGACGTGACGCCGCAGATCGGTGAGAACGGCGAGGTGCTGCTGCACGTGCACCCCTCGGTCACCGACATCTCCGAGCAGACCAAGGTGATCACCGCCCTGGACACCACCCTGGAACTGCCCCTGGCCCAGAGCCAGATCCGAGAGTCGGACACCATGATCCGCGCCCACAGCGGCGACGTGGTGGTGATCGGCGGCCTGATGAAGACCCTCACCGAACAGGTGGAGTCCAAGGTGCCGGTGCTGGGCCAGATCCCCTGGCTGGGTGAGCTGTTCACCAACCGCAGCCAACGCAACGCCAAGACCGAGCTGGTGATCCTGCTTCGGCCGGTGGTGGTGGAGCCGGGCACCTGGCAGAAGCAGCTGGAGCGCTCGCGCCAGACCCTGGACGACTGGTACCCCAATAAGAGCTGACCCATGTACCTGTACCACTTCGGGCTGCGGGAGCTGCCCTTCACCCTGACCCCCAACACGCAGTTCTACTGCGAGCTGGCGCCCCACCAGGAGGCGCTGCAGGTGCTGCACACCGCCCTGGCGGCGGGCGAGGGGTTCATCAAGGTGACCGGTGAAGTGGGCACAGGCAAAACCCTGCTCTGTCGAAAACTGCTGCGGGAGGTGAGCGACCGTTATCAGGTGGCCTACCTGCCCAACCCCTTCCTGAGCCCCGACGAGATGCGTCGGGCGGTGGCCGCCGAGCTGGGGGTCAGCGTCCAGGCGGACCAACAACAGCTGACCGCCGCCATCAGCGACAAGCTGATGGAACTGGCCATGGCCGGACGCCAGGTGGTGCTCCTGCTGGACGAGGCCCAGGCCCTGCCGGACGACACCCTGGAGGCGCTGCGGCTGTTCACCAACCTGGAAACCGAGCGCTTCAAGCTGCTGCAGGTAGTGATGTTCGGTCAGCCCGAGCTGGACCAGCGCCTGGCTCAGCCCAACCTGCGCCAACTGCGCCAGCGGATCACCTTCTCCTACCAACTGCGGGGCCTGACCCGGGAGGAGAGCCGCAACTACCTGCAGCACCGCTTGCAGGTGGCCGGTTACCGGGGCGAGGCCCTGTTCAGCGCCGGCCAACTGGACGCCCTGTGGCAGGCCAGCGGCGGCGTGCCCCGATTGCTGAACGTGCTCAGCCACAAGGCGCTGATGCTCAGTTTCGGTCAGGGGGATCAGCGGATCCGCACCCAGACCATCAAAGCGGTGGTGGCGGACACCGAGGCGGCCCGCCCCTGGCCCGGACTCTGGCAACAGACCCGGCTGTGGTGGCTGGTGGCCCTGGCGGTGCTGCTGCTGGGCAGCGGCCTGGCCGCTCGCTGGTGGCCGGAGGGGCTGGTATGAGCGTGATCAACGACACCCTTAAGGCGCTGGAGCTGCGCGGCGGCCGGGGGGCGATGCCCCAGCCGGTGAACGCCAGCGCCAAGCCGGCGCCCCGACGCCGCTTCTCGCCCCTGTGGCTGCTGCCGCCCCTGCTGGCGGCGGCCCTGTGGGCCTGGTGGCCCACCCTGAGTCACGCCTGGCGTGCCGTCCCCCAGCTGGCCCTGTCGGCGGAGACGGTGCCCCAAGCCAGCGTCGAAGTGAGTGGCGCGGCGATCTCCGCGCCCACGGTGGCCGAGGAGACGGCGTCCGGCGACACCGCTTCGAAAGCGCCGGCCGAGACCCTGGCTCCGGCCGCGTCGACCGAGGTGACCGAAGCGGCGACCACACCCGCTGAAGCGGTTGCCGACCCGGCACCGGCACCGGCTCAGCCCGAGCCCAGTGCCGCCCCGGCGCCGGCCGAGGCCAGCACCGCCCCGGACACTGCCGCACGTGAGGTCGTGGCTCCGGTCGCGGCGGAGCCCATGCCGGATCCGAAGCCCAAGCCGGCGCCCAAACCGGCGCCCCAGGTGCTGGCGATCCAGCCCTCGGCCCTGAGCGCCGAGGAGCAGGCCCAGCGGCTGTGGCAGCGCGCCGGCGAGGAGGCGGATCCCGAGCCGCTGCTGGAGGAGGCACTGAGTCTGGCGCCCAACCTGCACGAGGCGCGCCTGGAGCTGCTGGGTCTGCAGGGCCAACGGGGCAGCGTGGACGATCAATTGATGGCCGCCGCCCGGGCCTACCCGGACCAGGCGGGCTACCCCTTGCTGGCGGCCCAGCAAAGCCTGGCCCGCGGCGAAACCGAACTGGCGGGCCAGTGGCTGGACTGGTCCACCCGCTTGACGCCGGATCCCCAGTGGCGGGCCAAACGGGCCGCCCTGGCCCAACAACTGGGCCGGCTGGCCCTGGCCAAAGACGATTACCTGGCGCTGCTGAAGGCGGAGCCCCAACGGGGCGCCTGGTGGCTGGGTCTGGGCTACGCCCGGGACAGCGAACGGGACCTGGGCGGGGCTAAGTCCGCCTATCGCCAGGCCCTGGAGAGTGACGATTTGAGTGCCGCCGCGCAGGCCTTTGCCCGCGAGCGGTTGACCCTGCTGGAGCGCCGATGAAGACCAAATTGAAGCAACGTCTGGGTGATCTGCTGGTCAACGAAGGGATCATCACCGACGAACAACTGCAACACGCCCTGGCGGCCCAGAAACAGAGTGGCCGCAAGCTGGGGCGCACCCTGATCGAGCTGGATCTCATCAGCGAGTCCCAGCTGCTCAGCTTCCTGGCCCAACAGATGGCCATCCCCTTTTTGGATCTCAGCCGCCGCCGCATCCCCAATGAGTTGGTGCAGCTGCTGCCGGAGGTCCACGCCCGCCGCTACCGGGCCCTGGTGGTGGAGGGGGACGAGGAGAGCCTGACCCTGGCGATGAGCGATCCGGCGGACCTTGGGGCCCTGGATACCCTGGAGACCCTGCTGGCCCCCCGCCAGATCAAGCTGGCGGTGGCCACCGAGGGGCAGCTGCTGGACGCCTTCGACAACCTCTACCGCCACACCGAGAAGATCGCCTCCATCGCCGGTGAGCTGGAGGAGGAGTACAGCGGTCAGTCGGAGTTCAGCCTGGATGCCCTGGTGGGCGAAGACGCGGACAACGACACCGCGGTGGTGCGTCTGCTGCAGTCCATCTTCGAGGACGCCGTACAGGTGCGGGCCTCGGACATTCACATCGAGCCGGACGAGAAGCTGCTGCGGATCCGTTACCGGGTGGACGGCCAGCTGATGGAGACCACCCTCTCCGAGTACAGAGTGGCCAACGCGCTGGTGCTGCGGATCAAGCTGATGGCGGGGCTGGACATCTCCGAGAAGCGCCTGCCCCAAGACGGCCGATTCCACATGTCGGTGAAGGGCCACGAGATCGACGTGCGGCTTTCCACCATGCCGGTGCAGTTCGGCGAATCCGTGGTGATGCGTCTGCTGGACCAGTCCGCCGGTTTGCTGCAGCTGGAGGAGACCGGCATGCCGGAGTCGCTGATCCAGCGGGTGCGCGCCCAGGTGGGGCGGCCCCATGGCATGCTCCTGGTGACCGGCCCCACCGGCTCCGGTAAGACCACCACCCTCTACGCCGTGCTCAACGAATTGAACCAGGCGGAGCGCAAGATCATCACCGTGGAAGACCCGGTGGAATACCGTCTGCCGCGGATCAGCCAGGTGCAGGTCAACCACAAAATTGGCCTGGATTTCTCCCAGGTGCTGCGCACCACCCTGCGTCAGGATCCGGACATCATCATGGTGGGGGAGATGCGGGATCAGGAGACCGTGGAGATCGGCCTGCGGGGCGCCCTGACCGGCCACCTGGTGCTCTCCACCCTGCACACCAACGACGCCATCAGCTCCACCCTGCGCCTGATCGACATGGGGGCCGCCCCCTACCTGGTGGCCAGCGCCCTGCGGGCGATCCTGGCCCAGCGCCTGGTGCGCCGGATCTGCGGCCACTGCGCCACCGAGCACCCACTGACCCCGGGGGAGAGAGCCTGGCTGGCCCACGTCGGCGGCGAAGCCCTGCTGGCCCACCCCTTCAAACGGGGCCAGGGCTGCCAGCGCTGCAACCAGAGCGGTTACCGCGGCCGCATCGGCGTCTACGAGATGCTAGAGCTGGATGAGCCCATGGTGGAGGCGCTGCGACGCAGCGACGCCGAGGCCTTTGCCCAGGCGGTACGGGCCAGTGGCCAGTTCCAGCCCCTGGCGCTGGCGGCTCTGGAGTACGCCCAGCAGGGGGTGACCACCCTGGAGGAGGCGATGAAGCTGGTGGAGGACGCCACCGAGCTCGGCGGCACCCTGTCCCAGCGGCTGTCGACCCCGGAGGGGGTGAGCTGAGATGGGGTTCTATCGTTACACCGGGCGGGACGGCACCGGCACCCGGGTCACCGGCGAACTGGAGGCGGCCAGCGAGAGCGCGGCGGCGGACCAGCTGATGCGCCGGGCCATCATCCCCCTGAGCCTGGAGCCCTTCGAGCCCAGCACCGCCATCGATTGGAAGCGGCTGCTGCAGCGGCGGCTCCCCCTGGCGGAGCTGTTGATGTTCACCCGTCAGATGCTCTCCCTGACCCGCTCCGGGATCCCGCTGTTGCAGGCCCTGGCGGGCCTGGCGGAGAGCCAGCGCCACCCGCTGCTGCGGGAGACCCTGCAGGACATCACCGAACAACTGACCGCCGGCCGCACCCTGTCGGCGGCCCTGAACGCCCATCCCCGGGTGTTCAGCCCCATGTACGTGGCCATGGTTCACGTGGGGGAGAATACCGGCAAGCTGGACGAGGTGTTCGAGCGCCTCTCCGGGCACCTGGAGCAGGAGCAGGACACCCGGCGGCGGATCCAGGCGGCGCTGCGCTACCCGGTGCTGGTGCTGGGGTTCATCGCCGTGGCGGTGGCGGTGCTCAACATCCTGGTGATCCCCAAGTTCGCCCAGATGTTCGCCAAGTTTGGCGCCGAGCTGCCGCTGCCCACCCGCATCCTGATCGCCACCTCCGAGTTTTTCGTCGGCTACTGGCCCTTGCTGCTGGTGGGCCTGGTGGGGGGGCTGCTGGGTCTGAAGATCTGGCTGGGCACCGCCGCCGGTCGGTTGCGCTGGGACACCTGGAAGCTTCGGCTGCCCATCGTCGGCTCCATCGTCACCCGGGCCAGCCTGAGCCGCTTCGCCCGCAGCCTGTCGATGATGCTGCGGGGCGGGGTGCCGGTGAACCAGTCGCTGTCCCTGGTGGCGGACGCCGTGGACAACCGCTTTATGCACGATCGCATCATCGGCATGCGCCGGGGGATCGAGGGGGGCGACACCATTCGCCGCACCGCCGGCAGCGCCGAACTCTTCACCCCACTGGTGTTGCAGATGATCGCCGTGGGGGAGGAGACCGGACGCATCGATGAGCTGCTCGATGACGTGGCCGCGTTCTACGAGCGCGAGGTGGATTACGAACTCAAGGGTCTGACCGCCAAGATCGAACCCATCCTGCTGGTGTTGGTGGCGGGCATGGTGCTGGTGCTGGCCCTGGGGATCTACCTGCCGATGTGGGACATGTTCAATGCCGTGCAGGGGCGCTGATGGACCGCCAGGACCGGGCCAGCGCAGAGCTGTTCCAGGCCTGGCACCTGGGGCTGGTGCTGCTGGTGGTGGCCACGGTGCTGGCCCTGGGGCTACGTTACTGGGGCAGCCCGGACCCGGTGCCCACGGAGCTGGTCAAGCGCCGCTGGCTGGACGCCATCACCCTGGTGCGGGGTCAGTGGTTGCAACACCCGCGGCAGACTGAGCTGGCGTGGCAGAGCCCCGACGGACAACCGGTTCAGTTGGTTCTGGACCCGGAGGGAGGCTGGCCTCAGCCCAGCCCCGATTGCGAAACCCTGTGGCGGGCCCTGATGGGCCAGCCCTCCCAGGGGATCCTGGCGGCCATCCGCTCGGACCCCCGACACCCGGATCGCTGCCATTACCGCTTGGGCAGTGACCGGGAGATGACCTATTTCGGTCGTACAGGCAGCCTGGTGATCCAGACTGTAGGTCGCTGAAGTAAAAGCCCTTTTAGAGGGGCGGAGTAAACGAAGATGCGTAACTTAACCTTTGACACGGAGGTGTTTATGAGTAAACGACAGCAAGGTTTCACCTTTGTGGAACTGGTGATTGTGGTGGTGATCCTGGGCATTCTGGCCGCAGTGGCCCTGCCGAAATTTATCAACATCACGGACGAGGCGGAGAAGGCCTCCAGTGAAGGTGTGGGTGGCGGTGTGGCCTCCGCCGTGGGCATCGTGCGCGCCCAGTGGGAAGTGGACGGTCGCCCCGCCGACAGCGTGGTGCTGGACGGCGTGGCCGTGGGCGTGAACCAGTTCGGTTACCCCAGTGGCGATGCTGGCCGTGCGCCGAACGGCATGAACAGTGCCGCCTGCCAGAGTGCCTTTAACGACATCCTGCAGAGCCCGCCGATGAACGTGCTCTCCAACGAGGACGCCCGCAACGCCCGTTACGCCATCTCCGTGGACAACGCCGCCGGCGGCAGCGTGATCGACCCCAACGGCAACACCGTCAACAACGTCGATCTCTGCGTCTACCACCTGGTAAGCACCCTGGATCTCGACCCCAACAACGGCCGTCCCAACGACGACGACGTGACCGTGGGCAAGGGGTTCACCTACAACCCGGCCTCCGGCCAGGTGCTGAGCTTCAACAACTGATAACCATTAACTGACCAATTTTGCTTTCTTTTTTTGCTAGGAGCGCTCTATGAAACGTCAACAAGGTTTTACCCTGATCGAACTGGTGGTGGTGATCATCATCCTCGGCATCTTGGCCGTGGTGGCCGCACCCAAGTTCATCAACCTGCAAAGTGATGCCCGCATCGCCACCCTGAGCGGCGCCGAAGGGGCCCTGAAGGGCGCCAACGCCCTGGTCTTCTCCAAAGCGGCGATCCAGGGCCTGGAGTCCGGCGATCAGACCACCGTTGAGATCGATGGCAACGGCACAACCGTCAACACCTTTAACGGCTACGTGAAAGATGCCGCTGCCATTGTGGAAGTGCTGGAAGAGTCCGGTATTGCCTCTGGCCCCGGTGTTTCCTGGCTGGTTGACGACAGCAGCGGCACTCCCATCCTGATCTACGATGCCGAGTACAACACCAGCACCTGTGCGGTACAGTACACTCCGGCCAGCGCCTCTGACGCGACCCCGACCTACGCCATTGACGAGTCTGGCTGCTAAATCGGACTGAACCTCAGTGACCAAAGGCTCTGTCTTCAGAGGCAGGGGCTTTACCCTGGTCGAGCTGGTGACCATCATCCTGTTGGTCGCCATTCTCGCCCTGTATGCCCTGTCCCGTTTCCTCGGGCCCTCGCAGTTCGCCACCGTCGCCACCCGGGATGCCCTGGTGGCGGAACTTCAGCGGCTGCAGCAGGGGGCCCTGGCGGGACAGGTCTGCACCTTCTCGGCCACGCCGAGCCAATTTTTCCTCACCGGCCCCTGCGCCGGTGAGGACCCCTATCCCCTGGACAACGTCACCCTGACGCTGTCCGGCAGCGACACCTTTACCCTCAGCCTGGACACCCTGGGCCGCCCCACTGGCGCCTGCGGCGGAGGCTGCGACCTGACCATCGACGGCGCCTCACCCCAGCGGGTGCGCATCGAACCCGAGGGCTACGTCCATGGCCTCTGAACGACGGCAAAGGGGCTTTACCCTGGTGGAGATGGTGGTGGGCATGGTGGTGCTCGCCATCGCCCTGGTGCTGATGGCCACCCTGCTTTTTCCCCTGGCAGAGCGCTCGGCGCTGGGCGTCCAGCGGGCCAAGGGGGCCCAGCTGGGTCAGGCGGTGCTGGCGGAGCTGGCCGGCCGCCGGCTGGACCAGGCCACCCCACTGGGGGGCGGGCCGGTTCCCGGCCTGACCTGCTGCGATGACAGCCCGGCGGTGTGCGCCGCCGCGGCAGCGGATCCCAGCGATCCCGGCAGTTGGGAACTGCTGGACCGATTCCACGACTTCGACGACAACGCCGACGCCCTGCTGGGTGGCGAGCGCTACGACGGCTTCGAGGTCACCATCCAGATCACCTGCCAGGCCCCGGCGGCCTTGGGCAGTGACTGGCGCGGTGGCAGCAAGCTGGCCCAGGTGACGATTCTCACCCCGGGCGGCGAGTCCCTGGCCTTCAGCCAGGTGCGGGGGAACTTCTGATGCGGCGCTTGCGGCCTCAACGGGGGCTGACCCTGGTGGAGCTGGTGGTGACCCTGCTGGTGATGGGGATCCTGGCCCTGGGCGTCACCGGCTTTATCACCTTCGGCACCCGCATCTACGTGGAGAGCCAGGCCTGGCAACAGGAGCTGGGCAAGGTGCGTTACGGCGCCCAGCGCCTCAGCCGCGAACTGCGCGACGCGGTGCCCGGCTCGGTCAGCGTCACCACCGACTGCATCGACTTTCTGCCCATCCTGGCCTCGGAGCGCTACCTGTCGGCGCCGGCCCCGGGCAACGGCAACCTGGACAAGGTGGTGGCCTACGCCCCCGGTTGCTGCACCGACAGCGACTGCGACGCCTGCGAAGGCCAACCGCTGGTCCTGCTGGACAACTACACCCCAGTCAGTCGCACCATCGACGATCACCAGTGTCAGGGCAGCAACTGCGAACGGGTGCGCTTCACCCTGGACAGCGATCTGCCCACCGGCCCCTTCTCCGCCGCCCGGCGCTTCTTTGTGGCCGGCGATCCCGTGCGCTGGTGCGTGACCGCCGGCGGGGATCTGGAGCGCAACGGGGTGCTGATGGGGGAGGGGATCCAGAACGATTGGCTCAACTGCGACCTGGCCAATCTGGATGACCCCGACTGCCCCTTTATGGAGCTGCCCCCCAGCCTGGCCCGCAACAACATCGTCCGCCTGCAGTGGTGGGTGGAGACCGCCAGTCAGCCCCAGCGCTTTGTCCAGGAGGTGCAACTTGAAAACGTGCCTTAAGCCTTCGCCGCGGCGGGCCCAGCGGGGCTCGGCGCTGATCATGGCGGTGTTCATCCTTACCGTGATGCTGCTGTTGGGCACCGTACTGGTGCGCACTCTCAATCAGGAAGCCACCAGCGTGGGCCTGGAGGTCACCGGCACCCGCACCTGGGCGGCGGCGCAAAGCGGCCTGGACTGGGCCCTGGCTCGCACCCTCAACCGCGGCGCCGACAGCGCCACCGCGGCCTGCACCGCCGCCAATGCGGTGCTGACCCCGGGCAGTGGATTGCCGGACAACGTCGGCTTTGACCGCTGCACCGTCACCGTCAGCTGCGATTACCGGTCGGCCCACGGCTCCGACGACGTCGACAACGGCTTCGAATACCGCGCCGAGGCCCAGTGTGGCCCGGACAGCCTGCGGGTGAGCCGAACCCTGGAGGCGCTGGCCTATGATTAACCGCATCCGGGCCCTGCTGGCCCTCTGCCTGTTGTGGAGTGCCACCGCCTCCGCCCTGACCCTGGAGTCGGATCCGGACAACAAGCTCAGGGTGGTGATCAACGAGATCAGCAACGAGAGCCAGTACGTCGAACTCTATTTTCCCAACCGCACCGATGTCAGCGGCTGGGCCCTGCGCTGGGCCAACAAGGGCAACCACAGCGCCAGTCAGGTGATCCCACTCTCCGGTCTGGGCGCATCGGACATCTACCCCGCCGGCACCTTCCTGGTGATCTCGCCGGTGGCCACCGACAACGTCAACGGCGAGGTGCTGCTGACCAGCGACGACGGCACCCTGTCCGCCAACGACCCCGTGGTGGTGCACTACGTCAACTTTGCCAACCGGGACAACAACTCCAACAAAAAATACTGGGCCATCGACGATGCGGACACCGGGGTGTTCATCCCCGGCGGCAACGACGGCAACATCTGCGCCCTGCCGGACGGCTCCGACGACGGCAGCGACTGGCAGGATTGCGAGCCCTCCCCGGGCGGCCCCAACGATCCGGACACCCCACTGCCGATCTTCCCGCCCATGCTGGACCAGTGTGAGGCGCGCTTTCCCACGCCGCTGAGCGGGCTGACCGCCGCCGCTCAGGTCACCGCTACCGATGGCCAACTGCTGGGCACCGATGGCGGCCAGCTGGGCTTCCAGTCCGCCAGTCAGCTGAACCTGGGGGGCGGGGTGTTCTGTGACGGGCTCAGCTGCACCGTCAACGGCAGCCTGGCCCAGTACGATCGCTTCCCGGCGTTTCAGGCTCCGCTGCCGGACGCCGCCGATCTCTTTGTGCCGCCGGCCACCAGCCGCACCCTGACCAACGCCGACGGCTTCGACTTCAATGAAGTGAATGCCCAGGCCGGGGCCAGCCTGACCCTTAACGGCGATGGGCCCTACTACCTCAACATCCTGGAGGTGGCGGATCTGGGCAGCCTCACCCTGGCCCCGGGGCGCTACTTCATCGACCGTTTGACCCTGGGGGACAACGTCACCCTGACCCTGTCCGGCGCCACCCAGTTGTTTGTCGGCGAGTGGTCCGTGGGCAGCGACACCCGGGTCAACACCCCCACCAGCGGCAGCGCCGGCACCGTGGACTGGCTGGAGGTCTACCTCTACCGTGACTTCGGTCAGGGGATCGACGCCGAGATCTCCGGCTACCTCTACCTGGAGGGGGAGGCCAACCTTGGCGACCAGGCCCGCTTTTACGGTGCGATCAGTGGCGCCCAGGCACTGAACCTGGGCTTTGCCGCCCAGGTGGATGGCCGCACCGCCTGTGCCGCGCCCCCACCGGCCACGGTGCCGCTGGAGCTGGGCACCCTCTCGTTGACGGCCACCGGCAACACCGGGGACACCAACCCCAAGGCCACCGCCACCCTGGTGTTCGACAATACCTACACCACGCCGCCAGTGGTGGTGGTCAGCCCCAGCCTGACCGAGCCGACCGGCAGCGATGGCCCCGCCACGGTACGGGTGATCGACGTCACCACCACCCAGGCCACGGTGGAGATGGTGGTCCCCCCGGGCAACCGGGACGCCGCGGTCACCATGCTGAGCGTGCCCTACCTGGTGATGGGGGAGGGGGAACTGGCACTCCAGGATGCGGGCGGCAGCGATCAGGTGTGGCTCAAGGCCGGCCGGGTGGAAACGCTGCGCCACCAGGGCAAGCGCACCAACACCGACAATCGGGGCTACGAAAGCTTCACCTTTCCCTCCGCCTTCGCCAGCACCCCGGTGGTGCTCACCCAGCGACTGACGGACAACAACGGCGCCTACCTGACCACCTTCGCCACCTCCGTCAGCGTCAGCGGGGCCAACCTCACCCTGGAGGCCAGCGAAGTGCCGGTGAACGTCACCGCCACGGAGACCGTGGGCTACATCGCCATCAGCGGCGGCGGCACCGTGGACACCAACGGCACCCTGCTACAGTGGCTGACCGGCGTGGGCCGCAACCACAGCCGGGGAGACCGCGCCACCCGAAACCTGGATCAGCAGTGCGCCGATTACTACGTGGGCAACGCCTTTTCCCCCGCCTTCAGTGCGCCCCCCCTGCTGCTGCACAACAAGCAGGCCCGGCGTGGGGGCGACGGCGGCTGGACCCGGGCTTGCCGCATTGAAAACGACCGCTTTACCGTGGGTCTGGACGAGGATCAGTCGCAGAACAACGAGCGCTCCCACTACTGGGAACCGGTGGCCTTCGTCGCCATCGAGGCGCCGGTCACCAGCCAGCTGTTCTACCGCATCGAGCACGATGGCAGTGGCGTGACCTGCCTGGGGGAACCGGTGACCGTCCGGGTGTGCAACGACGCCAACTGCAACAGCCCCTCCAGCGTGCCGGTGAATGTCACCCTGTCTCCGGGAAGCGGTTGGGACGGCGGCAACAGCCTCACCGTGACCGGCTCGGCCACCGTGGATCTCTGGCACGGCGCCGCCGAGCCGGTGACCGTGGGGATCACCAACCCCCAGGGCCCGGTCAGCTGCTGGGTGGGGGGCAGCGAAGTGGCTCTCAACCAGTGCATCATCAACTACGCCAGCAGTGCCCTGGTATTGGAGCCCGGGGCCCCCCTGGGTTGCCGGGACGAGACCCTGGTGGTCAAGGCGGTGCGGGCCAGCGATCAGGATCCCCTGCAGTGCGCCCCGGCGATGACTGGCAACCAGAGCCTGGATTTCACCCTGAGTGCGGTCAGCCCCGCCGCACCGGTGGGCGGCCCCACCTTCACCCTGGGGGGCAGTGCACTGCCGTTCGCCACCACCCAGAGCCGCACCCTGAACTTCAACGCCCAGGGGGAGGCCCAAGTGGCCGCCAACTACGATGATGTGGGCCAGCTGAAACTGACCGCCCGCTTCCAGCGCGACGAGGGGGGCGAGACCATTACCCTCGATGGCGACAGCACCTTCGTGGTGGCCCCCGCGGGCCTGCACCTGTCCAGTCCCGACAGCAACGCCCTGTGCGCCAGCGGCGACGCCAGCTGCTCCGCCTTTACCGCCGCCGGCCGGGACTTCAACCTCAGCGTCACTGCCGCCTGCTGGCAGGCCGACGGCGACACCGATTTCAGCGACAACCCGGTGGCCCGCAACTTCCAACACGCCGGGGTGGCGGTGGAGCCCGATCTGGTGGCGCCTGCCGGGGGCCAGACCAGCACCAGCGGTTCGGTCAGCGTGGCGATGAGCGCCGCCGATCAGGGGGTGGGCAGTGCCGCCACCCAGGTCAGCGAGGTGGGGGTGTTCCGCTGGCAACTGGCCGAGGACGCCGGTGGCCAGCGCCAACTGGATTACCTGGGCCGCAGCGTCAGTGCCACCTCCGCCGACAACCTGGGCCGCTTTACCCCGGCCACCCTGGCGGTGACGGCCAATGTGCCGTTGTTGGCGGGCTGCACCGTGCCCGGGGCGGCCCTGGAGATGGGCTACCTGGCTCAGTCCCTGGGCTTTGCCACCGCGCCACGGTTGACCATCCAGGGGCTGAACGCCAACAGTCAGGTCACCCAGAACTACAACAGCGCCTTCTGGCGCCTGGTCACGGATCTCACCCCCCGCAGCTACGCTGATGAGGCGGGCCGCCCCGCCATTGACGAGCCCACCGCCGGCAGCCTGCAGCAGGAGAACGTTGGGGACACCAGCCAGGACCGGGTGCTCTGGCTCGACGGCACCGAAATCGCCTACCGCCGGGACACCACCCTGGTGGCCCCCTTCGACGCCGCCATGGATCTCACCATCGACGCCGACGCGCTGACCGATCGGGACGGGATCTGCTTCGACCAGGGCGGTGGCTGTCAGCCGCTGGTGATCGCCGACATCACCGGGGTGGAGCTGCGCTACGGCCGGCTGGTGATGGACAACGTCTACGGCAGCGAGAACCAGGCCCTGACCCTGCCGGTGCGGGCGGAGTACTACGACGGTACGGCGTTCCGTCAGAACCGGCTGGACAACTGCACCGACTACACCGCCACCGACGTCACCCTGAGCGCCACCGGGGCCGGCCTGAGCGGCGGCGGTGTGCTGGCGGACGGTGCCGGCAGCCTGACCCTGGCCCCACCGGCCTCACCGCTGGACGCGCTGGCGGAGTACCAGCTGCTGTTTCCCCACTACATCCAGTGGTACTGGCAGCGGGATCGGTCCCAGGATGCCGTGGGTCGGCAGTGTTTCGACAGCGACGACACCACCCAACGGCTCTGTAACCCAAAAGCTCGGGTCACATTTGGTCGCTATCGGGGACATGACAAGGTCATTTATCGGAGAGAAATTCTTTCTGAATGAACGATCTCGGTGGCGACTTTACCCACCGGGGAGGAAGCGGAAAAACTTTGGCGGAACGCCAACTTCCTGACGCTTTCCCCAATAAGGCGATCCGCCCCGCAAGCCAGAGTAGATGCGGCTTGTGGATGGGCGAGGGCATTGGTAAAGTTAGCTGATTTTCCGCATCTCCCACTGAATTCACTTACGGGTCTGGTACATGTTTAAAAAAGTTCGTGGTCTGTTTTCCAACGACCTCTCCATCGACCTGGGTACGGCCAACACCCTGATTTACGTAAAAGAACAGGGGATTGTTCTGAATGAGCCCTCCGTGGTCGCCATCCGCCAGGAGCGTGCCTCCGGGCCCAAGAGCGTGGCTGCCGTAGGGCATGAAGCGAAGCAGATGCTGGGCCGGACTCCCGGCAACATCACCGCCATTCGGCCGATGAAGGATGGGGTGATCGCCGATTTCTACGTCACCGAAAAAATGCTGCAGCACTTCATCAAGCAGGTGCACAACAACGGTGTCTTCCGCCCCAGCCCCCGAGTGCTGGTGTGCGTGCCCTGCGGTTCCACCCAGGTGGAGCGCCGGGCCATCCGCGAATCCGCCATGGGCGCCGGCGCCCGTGAGGTGTACCTGATTGACGAGCCCATGGCCGCCGCCATCGGTGCCGGCCTGCCGGTCTCCGAAGCCACAGGTTCCATGGTGGTGGACATCGGTGGCGGGACCACCGAGGTGGCCATCATCTCCCTGAACGGCGTGGTCTACTCCTCCTCCGTGCGGGTGGGTGGTGACAAGTTCGACGAAGCGATCATCAACTACGTGCGCCGCAACTACGGTTCCCTGATCGGGGAAGCCACCGCCGAGCGCATCAAGCACGAGATCGGCTCCGCCTACCCCGGTGACGAGGTGCGTGAGCTGGAAGTGCGTGGCCGCAACCTGGCCGAAGGGGTGCCGCGCAGCTTCACCCTCAACTCCAACGAAATTCTCGAAGCCCTGCAGGAGCCCCTGTCCGGCATCGTCAGCGCGGTGATGACCGCCCTGGAGCAGTCTCCGCCGGAACTGGCCTCCGACATCTCCGAGCGCGGCATGGTGCTGACCGGCGGTGGCGCCCTGGTCAAGGACCTGGATCGCCTGCTGCAGGAAGAGACCGGGATCCCGGTGGTGGTGGCCGACGATCCGCTGACCTGCGTGGCCCGCGGTGGCGGCAAGGCACTGGAGATGATCGACATGCACGGTGGTGATCTGTTCTCTGACGAGTAACGGATTGCCCCGCCGATGAAGCCCTTTTTCCTCCGTGGCCTCTCTCTACAGTACCGCCTGCTCTGGGCGGTACTGTTTTGCTTGGCGCTGGTGCTGCTGAACGACAAGCTGGCTCCCGCCCGCGCCACCCTGACCACCCTGGTCAGCCCCATCCAGTACCTGGCGGCGATGCCGTCGCTGCTGCTGGACAACCTCTCCCGCAACCTGGCCTCCCGAGACTCCCTGCTGGCGGAAAACGACGCCCTGCATCAGCAGCAGCTGCTGATCAGTGAGCGCTTGCAGCGCCTGGAGCACCTGGAGCAGGAGAACCAGCGGCTGCGTACCCTGCTCGACTCCCCCTCCCGCTACGACTCCCGCCGCATGGTGGCCGAGGTGATGAGCGTGGACCAGGACCCCTTCAAGCACCTGGTGCTGATCGACAAGGGCAGTCGCCAGGGGGTGTACCAGGGCCAGCCGGTGCTGGACGGCAAGGGCGTGGTGGGGCAGGTGATCGAGGTAGGGCAAACCACCGCCCGGGTGCTGCTGATCTCCGATCTAACCCACGCCATCCCGGTGCGGGTGGCCCGCAACGATGTGCGGGCCGTGGCCCACGGCTCCGGCCGCAGCGACACCCTGGAGCTGTCCCACGTGGCGATGAACATCGACATCCAGGTGGGGGATTGGCTCAACACCTCGGGGCTGGGGGGCCGCTTCCCGGAGGGCTACCCGGTGGCCCAGGTGACCGAGGTGGAGCGCACCGAGGGGCAGACCTTCGCCCTGGTGCGGGCCGAGCCCAGCGCGGATCTGGACCGGCTTCGCTATCTGCTGCTGTTGTGGACCGAGGAGGCCCCCGATGAGTCCTGAGCGCGCCTCCGGTCGCCTGTTCCTCTGGCTGACCATATTGATCGCCCTGCTGCTGCAGGTGATGCCGCTGCCGCCGGCGGTGGCCGCCGCCCGGCCGGACTGGGTGCTGCTGACCGTGATCTACTGGGTCCTGGCCCTGCCGCACCGCTTCAATATCTTCTCCGCCTGCCTGGTGGGGGTGGTGCTGGACATCCTGGTGGGGGGCACCCTGGGGGTGCGGGGCCTGGCCCTGTCCATCGTCGCCTACCTGGTGGCGCTGCAGTACCAGAAGCTGCGCCACTTCGCCCTGATCCAGCAGCTGCTGGTGGTCGGTTCCCTCTCGCTGCTGCTGCACATGCTGGTGTACTGGGCCGAATACCTGGGCAACCCCGCCATCACCATCGACTGGGTGTACCTGCAGCCGGTGCTGATCACCCCGCTGCTCTGGCCCTGGGTGTTCTGGCTGCTGCGTCGGACCCGTCGCCGACTCAAGATCCGCTGACATGACCCAACTCTACCTGGCCTCCTCGTCCCCCCGCCGCCGCCAGTTGCTGGCCCAGCTGGGGTACGAGTTCGAGGTCCTGACCCCTGAGATCGACGAAACCCCCTGGCCCGGCGAGGCCCCCCAGGATCTGGTGGAACGCCTGGCTCGGGAAAAGGCCGAAGCGGGATTGGCCCTGGCAAAAGCCCCGCTGTCGGTACTGGGGTCTGATACCATAGTGGTACTTGATAACCGGATCCTCGGTAAACCCCGGGATCGCGCTGACGCCCTGGCCACCCTGGCAGCCCTGTCGGACCGCGAGCACCAGGTGATGACGGCGGTGGCCCTGGCCACGGCCCAGGGCACCCGGGCGACCTTGGTCACCACCCAGGTGCGCTTCTGCGCCCTGACAGCAGAGCAGATCCAGGCCTACTGGAACAGTGGCGAGCCGGCGGACAAGGCCGGCAGCTACGGGATCCAGGGGCTGGGGGGCAATTTTGTCCGCGCCATCCAAGGCAGCTATTCGGCGGTGGTGGGCCTGCCGTTGGTGGAGACCCGGGAACTGATTGAATCCAACTGAACCCCATGGGCATGGGCGGAAGAGTGTTTGGGGAGGCATGGTGCCATCACAAGGAGCCGCAGCGGAGCTGCTGATCAACGTAACCCCCACCGAGAGCCGGGTGGCTCTGGTGGAGCATGGCATGCTGCAGGAAGTGCACCTGGAGCGCCGCAGCCGCCGCGGCATCGTCGGCAACATCTACCGGGGTAAGGTGACCCGGGTGTTGCCCGGGATGCAGGCGGCGTTCGTCGATATTGGCCAGGAGCGGGCCGCCTTCCTGCACGCCTCGGACATCGTCCCCCACACCGAGTGTGTCGATGAGGAGGACGCCCGTGCCTTCCGCGCCGAGGACATCGTCTCCCTGGTGCGCCAGGGCCAGGACATCATGGTCCAGGTGGTCAAGGACCCCCTGGGCACCAAGGGCGCCCGCCTGACCACCGACATCACCCTGCCCTCCCGCTACCTGGTATTTATGCCCGGCTCCGCCCACGTGGGGGTGTCCCAGCGGGTGGAGGACCCGGCGGAGCGCGAACGCCTCAAGTCCATCGTTGGCCAGTTCGTCGACAAGGACGGTGGCTTCATCATCCGTACCGCCTCCGAGGGGGTGTCGGAGCTGGAGCTGGCCCAGGACGCCGCCTTCCTGCGCCGGGTGTGGCGCAAGGTGACGGAGCGACGCAAGCGCCCGGGCAAGTCGGTGTCCCTGCTCTACGAAGAGCCCTCCCTGCCCCTGCGCATCGTCCGCGATCTGGCCACCCGCACCCTGGATCGGGTCCAGGTGGACTCCGGGATCAGCTACGAGGCGCTCAAGGAGTTCGTGGCGGAGTTCATGCCCGAGGTCAGCGCTGTGGTGGAGCACTACCGGGGCAAGGCCCCCATTTTCGACCTGTTTGACGTGGAGAACGAGATCCAGCGGGCGCTGCAGCGCAAGGTGGAGCTCAAGTCCGGTGGCTACCTGATCATCGATCAAACCGAGGCGATGACCACCATCGACATCAACACCGGCGCCTTCGTCGGCCACCGCAACCTGGAAGAGACCATCTTCAACACCAACCTGGAAGCCACCCAGGCCATCGCCCGCCAGCTGCGCCTGCGCAACCTCGGTGGCATCATCATCATCGACTTTATCGACATGGTTTCCGAGGAGCACAAGAACCGGGTGCTCCACAGCCTGGAGCTGGCCCTGGGCCAGGACCGGGTGAAGACCAGCATCAGTGGCCTGTCCCAGCTGGGGCTGGTGGAGATGACCCGCAAGCGCACCCGGGAGAGCCTGGAGCACGTGCTGTGCGGCGAGTGCCCGGTGTGCCGGGGCACCGGCCAGCTGAAAACCGTGGAGACTGTCTGCTACGAGCTCTACCGGGAGATCATCCGGGTCGACCGCGCCTACGACGCCGACGAGTTTGTCGCCTACGTGGCCCCGGCGGTGCAGGAGATCCTCGAGGGCGATGAGGCCCACAGTCTGGCGGAGCTGGAGGTTTACCTGGGCAAGCGGGTGCGGATCAAACCCGAGCCCCTCTACGCCCAGGACAAGTTCGACGTGGTGATGATGTGACCCTGACGCGACTGGGGCACGGCATCGGCAAATGGTGCTGGTACAGTCTGGCCGCGGCGCTGGTGACCCTGGCGCTGCTGGTCAGCCTGGTGCGTACCCTGCTGCCGGAGCTGGACACCGTGCGTCAGCAGCTGATCGACACCATCGAGCAGCGCTACGGCATCGAGCTGGATATCGCCCGCCTCGGCGCCGGCTGGGAAGCCAGCGGCCCCCAGTTGACCATCTACGGCCTGCGTCTGGCGCCCCAGCCGGATCTGCCCATCTCCCTGACCATCGCCGAAGCCCAGTTGCAGCTGGACTTCTGGCCCAGCCTGCTGAACCTCTCCCCCTACCTGGACCGGGTCGCCATCGACGGCGTGGAGCTGGGGATCAACCTGCAGGAGCGCCCGGACCGGGACGACCCCGGCCGGCTCACCCCCCTTGAGGATCTGCTGCTCAAGCAACTGGGCCGGCTCTCCATCGAGGATCTCACCGCCCGGGTGCTGGTGGGGGATCAGGCCCTGGCCCCGGTCTACCTGGCCAGCCTCAACTGGAAGAACCAGGGCGGTCGTCACCTCGGTGAGGGGCGGATCTACCTGGACGAGGCCAAGCGGGAGGACGAGACCCTCACCCTGGCCCTGGAGCTCAACCGTCACTTCGACGGCCGCCTGTTTGGTCGGGCCTACCTCAAGGCGGCCCAACTGGACATCGGCGACTGGCTGGCCCGCCAATTGAACGACAACCCCTACGCCTACAGCGGCGTGCTCAACCTGGAGGCCTGGGCCAGCCTGGATCACCAGGGGCTGCGCAACGCCATGGTGCAGTTTGGCCACAGCGCCCTGAGCTGGCAGCACCAGGGGGAGCAGACCCTGGCACTGGAAAGCGGCACCCTGCAGTGGCAACCGCACAGCGCCGGCCATGGCTTTGCCGGAGAGCTGGTGGCCCAGGATCTGGCCATCGCCAGTAATGGCGAGCCCTGGGCCCCCCTGGGGCTCTGGCTGCGCCATCAGGGGGAGCAGTGGGATCTCTGGATGGACGCGCTGCCCGCCGGCGGCCTGGAGCCGCTGTTCGGGCTCATCCCCGGGGTCAGCGAAACCAAGCTGACCGAACTGCTGGCCCTGAATCCCTCAGGCACCCTGGGGCCCCTTCGGGTGCAGCAGGACCAGGGCCGGCTGCAGGCGCGTCTGCCTTTCGAGCAGCTGGCCTGGCACGCCGCCGGCAGCCTGCCCGGGCTGACGGCCCTGGACGGGGTGGCCCAGTGGCAGGGCGACTGGGGCTGGCTCAGTCTGCCGGAGCAGCCGGTCACCCTGGATTGGCCCGAGCAATTCAAAGCCCCCATCGCCCTGGACCGCCTGGCTCTGACCGCTGAGTGGCTGCCGGGAACCGACGGGGGCCAGTTGCGTCTGCCGGAACTGGCGCTGGAAAACCCGGATCTGGCCCTCAGCCTGCGGGCCGCCCTGGGCCTGCCCCGGGAGGGGGACGCCCGGTTGCAGCTGTACAGTGACCTGGACCTGAAACGGGCCGGGCAGGCGGACAACTACTTCCCCCGCAAGGCCATGGGCGCCGGCTTGTCCGACTACCTGGGTAAAGCGCTCAAGCAGGGCCACAGCGATAACGCCCAGGTGCTCTGGCACGGGGCGCTCAAGCAGTTTCCCTACGCTCAGCAGCAGGGGGTGTTCCAGGCCCGCTTCGACATGCAGGATCTGGAGTTCGATTTTCTCAAGGACTGGCCGGCGGTCAGCGAGGGGCTGCTGGAGGCCCAGTTCGAGAACGCCCGCATGGACCTGTGGTTGCACCAGGGGCAGTTGGGGCCGGTGGCGGCCCAGGGGGCCCACGTGGCGATCCCCAGCCTCAGCAGCCAGGCGGTGCTGGAGATCGCCGCCAGTGTGATGGCCAACGGCCCGGACGCCATCGAGGTGATGGCGGACACCAATCTGGCCGGCAGCGTGGGGGCCACCCTGGAGGTGGTGAAGATCCCCGAGCGGGTGCCGGTGGCCCTGGACATGAGCTTCCCCCTGGGCACCAAGGCCAAGGAGACCCAGATTCAATCCGTGCGCGGCCGGGTGGCGTTCTGGGACAGCGCCATCGAGATCGCCCCCCTGGCCCTGACCCTGGCCCAGACCCGGGGTGAACTGCGCTTCCACAACAGCGACATCCAGGTGCACGGCCTGCAGACCCGGCTCTACAACCAGCCCTCCGAGCTCTCCATTGTTGGCGGCAAGGCGGACGGGGCTTACGCCGTGGACATCGACCTGGCCACCCGTTGGCAGATGTCCCGGGTGCCCGAGGCGCTCAGCACCCCGGTGGATCCCTTCCTGATTGGCGGCGCTCCCCTGGGGGGGGAGATCGCCCTGCGCTTCGGCGAAGAGGGCCTGCAGTACCAGGCGGAGTTGCGCTCCAACCTGGTGGGCCTGGCGATGGAGCTGCCGGCCCCCCTGGGTAAAGAGGTGGAAACCGAGCGGGATCTGCGCCTGGCGGTGACCGGTGACACCCGTCAGGCCGAGGTGCTGGCGCGGCTCGGCGGCCAACTGGAGTTCCACGGCGACATGCAGCTGGAGCGGGGCGGCGGCTTTCGCGCCTACCAGGTGGCCATGGGCACCCCGGCAGCCCTGCCCACCCTGGATGGCGGCTACCTGGAGTGGCTGAGCCCCGAGGTGGCCCTGGACGACTGGGAGCCCCTGGTGTCCGCCTTTGCCAACTTCACTGGTCGGGCCAAGCGGGAGACCACCTGGTTCCCACCCCTCAAGCAGGTGGCCGTGCAGAGCGACAAGATGACCCTCTACGGCCTGGACCTGGGCCAGGGGCAGCTGCAGGGTGCCCCGGGGGAAGCGGGCTGGCAGCTGCAGGTGGACAGCGACAACCTGGCCGGCCAGGTGCAGTTCAGTGGGGATCTCCGGGAGCAAGGGATCCGCATCGACGCCGAGCACTTCAGCCTGGCCAAGCCCGAGGGGCGGGGTGAGGGCAGTCAGCCCGCAGCGCCTAAGGGCTGGATCCAGCGCATGCCCCGGCTGGAGATGGACATTGCCAAGCTGACGGTGGCCGAGATGCCCCTGGGACGGGCGGAGCTGACCGCCCGGCCGGATGGCGACAGCTACTTTGTGGAGCGACTCAACCTGACCCAGGGTGGCCACAGCCTGCGGCTCACCGGTCGCTGGTCGCCGGAGCACGAGCTGAGCCGTTCCCAGTTCCAGGGCCAGATCCGAAGCCCCGACGTGGGGGATCTCTCCCAGCGGCTGGGGATCACCCAGAGCGTCAAGGACTCGGATCTGCGCATGGGGTTTGAACTGGCCTGGCCGGGGGCGCCCTGGGAGCTGGAGCTGGCGGAACTGGACGGCCAGCTGGATTACCGGCTGGGCAAGGGCCACCTGGATCAGATGTCCGATAAAGGCGCCCGGTTGCTCTCCATCTTCAGCCTGGAGTCCCTGCTGCGCAAACTGTCGCTGGATTTCTCCGATGTGTTCGGCAGCGGCCTGCACTACAACCGCTTTGCCGGCTCCATCCAGATCGACGATGGTGTGGTGCAGACCGACGACAGCGTGATGGACGCCGTGGCCGGCACGGTGCGGGTCACCGGCTGGACCAACCTGACCAACCGGGAGCTGGATTACCACATCGCCTTCTCCCCGGCCTTGACCTCCAGTGTGCCGGCGGTGGTCTTTATGAGCACCGGGGCCTGGACCATCGGGCTGGGGGCCTTTGCCGTCAGCAAGATGCTGGAGCCGGTGCTGGAGGTGATCACCCAGGTGCGTTACCACCTGACCGGCACCCTGGACGAGCCCGTATTGAACGAGGTGGATCGCACCAAGCGGGCGATCCCCCTGCCTGAGCAGCAGGAGGCCCCCACCGAGGCGGAGGTCGAAGCGCTGCAGGAGGCGATCCTCAAAGCCCTGGACGAGCCGGAAGCCGTCCCCGCCGACCCGGTCGGCAGTGAACCCGAAGGAGCCGTGGACCATGACCTGTCACCTGATCCAGATGACCAGCCAGCCCAGCCCGAGGGCCAACCTGAGCCGCCTGCGTCAGCTGCTGGCGCCGCTCAAGGGGCGGGCTGAGCCCCAACTGGTGGTGCTGCCGGAGTGCGCCCTGTGCTTTGGCACCGAAGGCGGGTGGGCGGCCCTGGCGGAACCCTGGCAGCCGGATGAGCCGGAGCGGGCGCCGATGCAGCAGGCGTTGTCCCAGCTGGCCCGGGAGCACGGCGTTCACCTGGTGGCCGGCACGGTGCCCATCACTGCCGAGGACGGTCGGGCCTACGCGGCGTCTTTGGTGTTCGGTCCGGACGGCGCCTGTCTGGGCCGCTACGACAAGATCCACCTGTTCGATGTCGACGTTGAAGACGACACCGGTCGCTACCGGGAGAGCACTCACACCCACCCGGGCCAGGGGCTGACCCTGGTCGACACGCCCCTGGGCCGTTTGGGCCTGGCGGTGTGTTACGATGTTCGCTTCCCGGAGCTGTTCCGGGCCCTGGCCGAACGGGGGGCGGAGATGATCGCTCTGCCTGCGGCCTTTACCGAGCCCACCGGCCAGGCCCATTGGGACACCCTGGTGCGGGCCCGGGCCATCGAGAATCAATGCTTCCTGCTGGCCGCCGGTCAGCAGGGGCAACACGCCAACGGTCGGCGCACCTGGGGACACTCGATGATCGTCGATCCCTGGGGCCGAGTACTGGCCCAGTTACCCCACGGCGAGGGTCTGGTTTCGGCCGAGCTGGACCGGGCCGAACTGGCCCGGATCCGGGCCAAGCTGCCCGCGCTGTCCCATCGTCGCTTGCCACTCGGCTCGGCGAACCTTGGAGAATGAATACGTGAGTTACGATACCGTTGCCGCCGCCCTGCTGAGCCCCTCCGGACTGGATGAGGGCGCCCTGAATCAGGCGCTGGCCCAGCTGCACCACCACCGTCTGGACTACGCCGACATCTACCTGCAGGCCAGTCGCCACGAGTCCTGGGTGCTGGAGGACGGCATCGTCAAAGAGGGCAGCTTCAACATCGAAACCGGTCTTGGGGTGCGCGCCATCAGTGGCGAGAAGACCGGCTTTGCCTACGCCGATGAGATCAGCCCCCTGGCCCTGGAACAGTCCGCCCAGGCGGCCCGGGGCATCGCCGCCGCCGGCGGCGAGGGCCGGGTTAAGGCCCTGGCGAAGCGACATGCCGAGGCCCGCTATCCGGCGGTGGACCCCCTTTCCAGCTTGGGCTCGGACGCCAAGCTCAAGCTGCTGCAGGAGATGGACCAGTACGCTCGTGGCCTGGATCCCCGGGTCAGCCAGGTGATCGCCAGCCTCAGCGGCGTCTACGAAGAGGTGCTGGTGGCGGCGTCCGACGGCACCCTGGCCAGTGACATCCGCCCCCTGGTGCGCCTGAACTGCTCGGTGATCATGAGCGAAGGGGATCGCCGGGAGCGCGGCTCCGCCGGCATGGGCGGCCGCTACGGCTATGACGCCCTGCTGGCCCTGGACAGCGACGGCAAGCTCAAGGCGTTCGAGCTGTGCCGCGAGGCGGTGCGTCAGGGCAGCGTCAACCTGGAGGCCGGTGAGGCCCCCGCCGGCGAGATGCCGGTGGTGCTCGGGCCGGGCTGGCCCGGGGTGCTGCTGCACGAGGCGGTGGGCCACGGCCTGGAGGGGGACTTCAACCGCAAGGGCTCCAGCCTCTTTGCCGGGCGCATCGGCGAGCAGGTCGCCTCCGAGCACTGTACCGTGGTGGACGACGGCACCCTGAGCGGCCGTCGTGGCAGCCTCAGCGTCGACGACGAGGGCACCCCGGGGCAGTACAACGTGCTGATCGAAAACGGCATCCTCAAGGGCTACATGCAGGACAAGCACAACGCCCGACTGATGGGGGTGGCCCCCACCGGCAACGGCCGCCGGGAGTCCTACGCTCATCTGCCGATGCCGCGGATGACCAACACCTACCTGTTGGCCGGGGAGCACGAGCCGGAGGCGATCATCGGTTCCGTGAAGCGGGGGATCTACGCCCCCAACTTCGGCGGCGGCCAGGTGGACATCACCAGCGGCAAGTTCGTGTTTTCCGCCTCGGAAGCCTACCTTATTGAAAACGGCAAGCTGATCCGGCCGGTCAAGGGGGCCACCCTGATCGGCAACGGACCCGAGGCGATGAAGACCATCTCCATGGTGGGCAACGACCTCTCCCTGGACAAGGGGGTGGGGATCTGCGGCAAGGAGGGCCAGAGTGTCCCCGTTGGCGTGGGCCAGCCCACCCTGAAGCTGGACCGCCTCACCGTCGGCGGCACCCAGTAACCCCTCAGGGATCCAAATCGAAAAGCGAGCCAGCCGGCTCGCTTTTTTTGTTGTAAGTTCAATATTGTAGGAGTCGGTTGTTGCGCCGGATCCCGGGATCCGGATAATGAGTTAGAGTAAATGCTCTAGTTTCGCATGCAAGGAGTCCCCATTGAGACTGTCGATGATGCTGGTGTGGCTGCTGGCCTCGGGGATCGGCGCGGCCCAGGCGGCCCCCCTGACCCTGTCCGATGCCTGGCAGCGACTGCAATCCGCCAGTGATCTGCTTAAGGCCGAGCAGCTGGCCACCGATAGGGCCCGTTCCGAGCGCGAGGTGGCCGGTGCCCTGGGGCACCCCCAGTTGGCGCTGTCCGGCACCTATGCCTACCTGGACGACCCCATCGCCCTGGATCTCAACCCGGCGCTGCCCGGGTTTCCCATCCCCATCCCCACATTGCCGTTGACCGAACGGGACATCTACCGGGCCTCGCTGGTGGGCAGTTGGCCCATCTACGCCGGCGGGCGGATCCAGGCGGCCCAGGCGGTCAAGCAGGCGGAGCTGGAGGTGCGCCTGCAGGAGCAGGAGATCCAGCGCCGTGAACGCTTTACCGTGCTGGTGGAGCGCTACTTCGGCCTGCAGCTGGCCAGCCAGAACCTGGCGCTGCACCAGAGCCAGGTGGCCGCCCTGGAGCGCCACCTGACTAACGCCGAGAAACTGGAGGGCCAGGGGCAGATCGCCTCGGTGGAGCGGATGAACGCCGCGGTGGCGGTGGATCAGGCCCGCATCGCCCGTGCCCAGGCCGAACGTCAGCACAGCCTGGCCCAACGCGCCCTGGACAGCCTGCTGCAGCTGTCCCAGGTGGCACCGGCCACCCGGGATGCCATCCCCGACGCGCCCCCCACCCTGGCTCAACTGCAGCAGGGGATGGCCCGCAGCCACCCGGCTCTGGCGCTGTTCGACGCCAAGACCCGCCAGGCCCAGGGCAGCATCGCCGCCGAGCGGGGACGCTACAAGCCGGAGGTGGGGCTGTTCGGCAGCTACACCCTGGCGGAGGACAACAGCATCCTGTCGGAGCTGGAGCCGGAGTGGCTGGTGGGGGTCCGGGTCCGGGTGCCCCTGTTCAGCAACGACGGTCGGGGGGACCGGGTGCGGGCCGCCAAGAGCGCCGAGCTGGAAGCCCGCCATCGCAAGGCCCAGACCGAGCAGGACCTGGAACTGCTGCTGGCCTCCCAGTACGCCAACCTGGAGCAGGCCCGTTACGAACTCAACGCCCTGGACAGCGCCGAGCGCCTGGCCCGGGAGAACCGCCGCCTGCGTGAACTGGCCTTCCGCCAGGGGCTGGGGACCTCCCTGGAGCAGGTGGACGCCGATCAGCGCCTGATGGAGGTGCAGCTGGGCAAGGCCCGGGCCCGCTACCAGTACCTGGTGGCCCTGGCCCAGGTCACCACCCTGGGTGGCGATCTCGAGCAGATGATCAACTGGATGGAACCCCAATGAAGAAGACCACACTTCCCCTGGCGGGCGCGGCAGTGCTGCTGGCGGCCCTGAGTGGCTGGGCCATGTATCAGGCCTACCAACCCGTGCCCTACCGACTGCAGGGGCAGATCGAGGCCCGTCAGTACCACGTCTCCTCCAAGGTGCCCGGCCGGGTGGCGGATCTCCAGGTGCGCCGTGGCGATCCGGTGTCGGCCGGGGATCTGCTGTTCTCCCTGGAGAGCCCGGAGCTGGAGGCCCGCCTGCAGCAGGCCCGGGCCGGGGTGAGGGCGGCAGAGGCGATGGCGGCGGAAGCCGATGCCGGGGCGCGGACCCAGCAGATCCAGGCCGCCCGGGACGATTGGCAACGGGCCCTGGCGGCGGCCAACCTGCACCAGGCCACCTACGAGCGGGTCCAGGCGCTGTTCGATGACGGTGTGGTGGCGCGGCAGAAGCGGGATGAGGCCTACGCCCAGTGGCAGGCTTCCCAGTACCAGGCCAGCGCCGCCGAGGCCCTCTACCGGATGGCCGAGGAGGGCGCGCGCACCGAGACCCGCCAGGCCGCCGAGGGGCAGGCGGATGCGGCCCGTGGCCAGCTGGCGGAGGTGCAGGCGGTGCTGGCGGACAGCCAGATGCGGGCCCCCCGAAGCGGCGAGATCGCCCAGGTGCTGTTGCAGGAGGGGGAACTGGCCCCCCAGGGCTTCCCGGTGGTGACCCTGGTGGACATGACCGACGCCTGGGCGCTGTTCCAGGTGCGGGAGGATCGCCTGGCCGACTTCCCCGAGGGGGAGCGACTGATGCTGACCATCCCGGCGCTGGCGGCTGCCTATCCCTTCGAGGTGGTGTACCGGGCGGTGCAGGGGGAGTTCGCCACCTGGCGGGCCACCGAGAGTGGTGCCGATTTCGACATGCGCACCTTCGAGGTGGAGCTGCGTCCCGAGGCGCCGATCCCGGGACTCAGAGCCGGGATGACCGTGCTGCTGGGGGAGTAAGCCTTGGCCACGCTGCTCCAATGGCTGCGCCGCGACCCCTGGCAGGGGGGCCTGCTGCTGGTGGCCCCCTGGCTGCTGGGGGGGCTTTTGTACGCCATCTTCAGCGCCCGGTCGCCGGTGGAGCTGCCGGTGGCCTGGGTGGACCTGGACCACAGTGCCCTCTCCCGTGAGCTGGGCCGCAAGCTGGTGGCGGCTCCGGCGGTGAACCTGGTGGCCCAGGCGGACTCGGCCGAGGCAGCCCGGGCCCTGCGCCGGGGCGAGGTCTACGCCCAGGTGTTGATCCCCGCCGGCTTTGCCGCCGATCTCCACCACGGCCTGACTCCCACCCTGGATGTGCGCTACAACGGCCAGTATCTGTTGATGGGCAAGCGGCTCAAGGCCCCCATCCAGCTGGCGCTGGCGGACGCCTTACAGGCCCAGGGGGCCCTGTCGGTGCTGGCCCAGGGGCTGCCGGCCCAGGCGGTCGGTGCCCAGGTGGCCCCGGTGGCGATCCAGCTGACGGCGCTGAACAACCGGGGCATGGACTACGCCGCGTTCCTGCTGCCCGGGCTGTGCCTGGCGATCTGGCAGATCCTGGTGCTGTTCTCGGTGCTGAATCTCTATTTCTCGCCGCCGGGACCCCATCCCGGCCGCTACCTGGCCTGGGTGCTGCTGATCCAGTGGGGCTGGGCCGGGGTGGGCATTGTTCTGATGCGCGCCCTGCTGATGGTGCCCGAGGAGGCGCCCCTGTGGCCCCTTTGGTTGGCGCTGCTGCCGCTGATGGTGCCCCTGGCCACCCTGGCGCTGGTGCTGGTGCGCACCGGCCGGGAGTCGGCCCAGTTGGTCAGCAGCGGCGCGGCCCTGCTGACCCCGGCGTTCACCTATATGGGCCTGACCATGCCCAGTGCCAGCATGCCCACCCTGGCCCAGTGGTGGGCGGACATCATCCCCTCCAGCCACTACCTGCCCCTGCTGCAAAGCTACCGTGGCCTGGGCACCGCCCCCTGGCTGGATCTCTGGCCGCTGCTGTTGCCCCTGCCCCTGGCCTGGTGGTTGTGGAGGAGATTGCCATGAGTGACTGGCGCGCCCTGTGGTGGCACGAGTTTCGCCAGCTGTGGCGGGACAAGGCGCTGCTCATCACCTTCTTTGCCGGGCTGGGACTCTACCTGGTGCTCTACCCGGCGCCCTACCTGCATGAGGTCACCACCGAGCAGCCAGTGGTGGTGTGGGATCAGGACCAGTCGGTGGCCAGTCGCGCCCTGGTGCGTGCCGTGGGCGCCACCCCCGGGGTGGCCATTGTCGAACGGGTGGGCTCCCTGGCCCAGGCCCGGACCCAGGTGCTGGCGGGCGAGGCGGCGGGCATGATCTGGCTGCCGGAGGGGTTCGAGTCCGAGCTGCGTCGCGGCCTGCAGGCCCAGGTGGTGGTGGCGGCCAACGCCAACCACTTCCTGCCCTACGGCACCATCGCCGAGTCGGTGGCCGAGGCCAGCACCGTGCTCTCCGGCCAGGTGCGCCTGGTGCGTCAGGTGCTGCTGGGGGACGGCTTTGCGCTGCAGAAAAGCCGGTTGGGGGGCGTTGAACTGAACGTGGTGCCCGCCAGCAACCCGGGGCTGGGCTACCTGGATTACGTTCTGCCGGGGCTGTTCGTGCTGATCCTGCACCAACTGATGCTGATCTGCGCCGCCCTGGTGGGCACCGGCCGCTGGGGACGATCGGGGCCCTGGCGCCGGGCCTCCGGGATGGGGCTCTACGGCCTGGACCTGGCGCTGCTGGTGCCCCCCTTTGCCCTGGCGGCCTGCTGGTACCTGGGGCCGGCGCTTAAGTTCTACGGCGTGGCCCTGCTGGGCCCGCTCTGGGCCCTGTGGAGCCTGCTGCTGCCCTTCCTGCTGGCCACCGCCTCGCTGGGGGTGGCCCTGGCCAGCCTGGTGACCCGCCGGGACTTGCTCAGCCAGGTGCTGGTGCTCAGCTCCATGCCGCTGCTCTTTATCGCCGGCTTTGTCTGGCCGGTGGAGGCGTTGCCGCTGCCGCTGGTCGCCCTGTGGGGGCTGGTGCCGGCGGAGCCGATGATGCAGGGGATGATCCGCCTGAACCAGCTGGGGGCCGCCCCCTCGGATCTCTGGCCCCAGTTGGTGACCCTGTGGGGCCAGGCGCTGGCGTATGGTGTGCTGGCGGTGTTGGGGCTGCGCCGCCGCCTGACGATCGCCGGCGAGCCACGATGAGGAGGGGCGCCGCAGCGCCCCGAGGGGTCAAACTTCGAGAGCGCTGCGCAGCAGTTTGAATAGCTCCCGGGCGGACTTGGGCGGCTTGTTCTCTTTCTGCTCCTTGGCGGCCTGGCGGATCAGCTGGCGCAGCCGCTGCATCTCCTCGGCCAGGGCCGGGTGCTCGGCCAGCGCCGCCTGCAGGGCATCGTTGCCGCCGGTAAGCAGCTGGTCCCGCAACTGCTCCAGCTTGTGGAACTCGGCGGTGGCCTGATTGTGCTTGTTGCGGATCCGGTCCAGGGCCTCCTGCAGCGGCTCGGGATCCCGGCTGCGCATCAGCTTGCCGATGTACTGGACCTGGCGGCGGTACGCCTCGTGCTTGCCCTTGATCTTGTGGGCCAGGGCGAAGGCGTACTCCAGATCCTCATCCATCGGGATCTTGGCCAGCTCCGCCTTGGTCAGCCCCAGCAGGTCCTGTCCCAGCTGCTGCAGCGCTTCCGCCTCCCGCTTCAGTTGAGTCTTGCTGACGAAATCGTCGTCGTAGTTGTCGTCGTAATCGACCATGGTGCACTCCGGGGGGCGGTAAAAACCGTCATTTTACCAGAAGGTCGCGGCCGGGGCGGGGGAATGTTGCCGGGCCGGGACGCCGCTGTCGCACTTTGCTATCCTGTCCGCTTCATGACTAGATGAGCATTCCAATCGATGAGCGAGCCGTTAGCGCAACAGAAAACGATCCTGGAGCAGGCGGTGGCCTGTGCCCTGGACGCCGCCAAGGGGCTGGGGCTGGATGGCGCCGAGGTGGCGATCCACAAGCAGCAGGGCCTGTCGGTCTCCACCCGCATGGGTGAAGTGGAAACCGTGGAGTTCAACAAGGACGGTGCCCTGGGGATCTCGGTGTTTCGTAACGGCGCCAAGGGCAACGCTTCCACCTCGGATCTCTCCACCGAGGCGATCAAGGCGGCGGTAAGCGCCGCGGCCACCATCGCCGCCCAGACCACCGCCGACCCCCACAATGGCCTGGCGGATCCGGCGCGGATGCCGACGGCGCTGCCGGAGTTGGATCTCTACCACCCCGAAGCCTTCACCCCGGAGCAGGCCGCCGAGATGGCGATTCGTTGCGAGCAGGCGGCCCTGGCCAGCGACCCCCGCATCGTCAACTCCGACGGCGCCAGCTTCAACAGCCACGAGGGGATCAAGGTCTACGGCAACAGCCACGGGTTTATCGGCAGCTACGCCAGCTCCCGCCACAGCCTCTCCTGCGTGGTGATTGGCCAGGATGAGCAGGGGATGGAGCGGGACTACGATTACACCGTGGCCCGCCGCTTCGCCGATCTGGCCGGCCCGGAGCAGGTGGGTCGCCAGGCGGGGGTGGACACCGCCGCGCGCCTGTCGGCCCGCAAGATCGACACCTGCGAAGTGCCGGTGCTGTTCAGCGCCGATCAGGCCAGCGGCCTGCTGGGCCACCTGGTTGGGGCGATCTCCGGCTCCAGCCTCTACCGTGACGCCAGCTTCCTTAAGGACAGTCTGGGCACCCAAATCTTCCCCGACTGGCTGTCCATCGAGGAGAACCCTCATCTGCGCCAGGGCCTGGCCTCCGCCCCCTTCGATGGCGAAGGGGTGGCCACTGAGCGCCGAGACATCGTGCGGGACGGGGTGCTCGGCAGCTACCTGCTGACCGCCTACTCGGCGCGCCGCCTGGGCCTGACCAACACCGGTCATGCCGGGGGGATCTACAACTGGCGGGTCAGCCCCAACGGTGGCGATCTGGCGGCCATGCTGAAACAGCTGGGCACCGGTCTCTATGTCACCGAACTGATGGGTCAGGGGGTCAACGGGGTCACCGGCGACTACTCCCGAGGCGCGGCCGGCTTCTGGGTGGAGAACGGCGTCATCCAGTACCCGGTGCACGAGATCACCATCGCCGGCAATCTGCGGCAGATGTACCGCAACCTGGTGTCGGTGGGTTCCGAGCTGGACCCCCGACACAGCCTGCAGAGCGGCCCCATCCTGCTCGAAGCGATGAAGATCGCCGGCAACTGAGCCTGGCTGTACACCGTCCGCGCCGCCCTCGAGGCGGCGCGGTTGTATCTGGCCCCCGGGTTCGCTAGCGTGACGGAGTGGGGCCGGCTAGGGCCCAACTGACACCGCACTCAAGGAGGGAACTCGTGCGACGCCTTATCTTGTTGTTCAGCCACCTGGCGGCCCTAGGAGCCGGGGTGGCCCTGGGGATCTATCTGCTGCCCATCCTGGCGGCCCCGGTCGGGCCGGCCCCGTCGGAGCTGGCCCAGGTGGAACGCCGCTACCAGGGCAGCTTCGACCGTGACCGCCAGGACAGCGACGCCCTGCACTGGGGCGAGGGAGCTATCTGGCTGGATGAGCACCAGGTGGCGTTCCAGGGGGCGATGGCCCCGGGACCGGCCTACCGACTCTACCTGTCGCCGCAGTTTGTCGAAACCGAGGTGGACTTCCTCCACCTGCGCGACGAGATGGCCTACGTCGGTGAGATCCGCAGCTTCGACGCCTTTATGCTGGACCTGCCCCAAGGGGTGGACCCGGCCGACTACGGCACCGCGGTGATCTGGTGCGAAGCCTTCGACCAGTTCATCTCCTCCGCCCGCTACCAGTGAGCTGGGCTATGCTTTAGCGCGGTATCGCTAAGGAGCCCAGACTCATGACCCCCTCCCTCTATGACCGGCTCGGCGGCAGCGACGGCATCCGAGCCATCTGCCGGGACCTGGTGGCCCTGCATCGGGCCAACCCCCGCATCGCCCCCCGCTTTGCCGAGGTCGACCCGGACGCCCTGGGTGAGAGTGCCGCCCGCTTCTTTATCACCGGCAGCGGCGGCCCGGCCCTCTACGAGGGGCCGGACATGGTGGCGGTGCACCAGGGGATGAACATCGACGGCGAGGAGTTCCTGGCGGTGCTGGACGACGCCCTCCAGGCGCTGAATCAGCAAGGGGTGGGCCAGCGGGAGCAGGAGGAGGTGTTGTTCATCCTCTACAGCCTAAAGCCCCAGGTGATGATGCTCTAAACCCCAAGGTGCCCTCTGGTGTCCATGGTGAACCCCGCTCCCCGCCGCCTGGGCTGGCTGACGGTGGTCCTGCCCCTGCTCACCACCCATCTGTGTTATCTGGTCAGCCTGTGGGAGGGGTGGATCCCCCCCTGTAACCCCTACTGGTCCGATTGCGTCAGCATCAGCAGCACCGGGCGCAACGGCAGCGCCTACCTATTGTTCAAATCCGGCATGCTGCCCACCTGTCTGCTGCTGTTCCTGTTCTGGCGCCACACCCTGCGCTGGCTGGCGGCCCTGGCCGCCCCCCGCCACCGAGCCTGGCTGGTGCTGGCGCTGCTGGCCTCCCTGGCCCTGGCCACCTACACCCTGACCCTGGGCCACGGCACCGGCTACTTCCCGGTGATCCGGCGCACCGGGGTGGCCCTGTTCATCCTCGGCACCTTTCTGCTGCAGGTGTCGGTGGGGGACGCCCTCTACGGCAGTGACCGACTGGCGGAACGGGGGCAGCGGCTGCTGGCCATGAGTACCCTGATCCTGGCGATTGCCCTGCTGACCCTGGTGTTGGATCTCTGGCTGGGGCCGGGCTATGACCGCTGGGAGAACGCCTTCGAATGGTGGCTGTTTTTGCTGCTGAATCTGCACCTGCTGGGGATCCTTCGTGCCTGGCAGGTCGATCCCGGGGAGCCATCGGACAAAGTGAGGGTCTAAGATCCCCATTGGGGGAGCGCCCGTAGAAAGGGCAGCCACACTCCCTCGGAGGGCGCAGTATGTTTACCCTGTTTCTGAGCCTGATCGGCCGCATCATCGGCGCGGTGATCCTGGCCACCACCATGACCCTGACACCCCACCTCAGCCAGGCAGACCCCTTGTCGGCCCTGCGCTGGCACCACAGAGCCCTGCTGGTCTTTGCGCCGACCCATTCCGACCCCGAGTTCGTCACCCAGGGGGACTGGCTGTCCCAGATGGAGCGGGGCCTGAGGGAGCGGGATCTGCTGGTGTTCCGTGTGGTGGGGGAGTCAGTGGAGATGGAGGGGCGCCTGCTGAGCGAACCCAAGGCTCACCTGTGGCGGGAGGATTTCATCATCCCCCGGGACGAGTTCACCGTGGTGCTGATCGGCAAGGACGGTCAAGTGAAACTGCACCAGGACAGTCCCACCAGCGAGGAGCAGCTGTTCCGGCTGATCGATGCCATGCCGCTGCGTCAGCAAGAGATGGGGATGGGACGACTCTGAGCGTCACTCCGCTTCGTCGAAGCGGGACTCGATAAGCTGACAGACCGCCGCCAGGGCGGGCTCGGCCTGGGGGCCGGTGGCACGGATCACCACCTCTTTGCCCTGGCAGCTTTGCAGCAGCAACAGGCCCAGGACGCTGTCGGCTCGGGCTTCCTGTTCGTCCAGATGGAGGGTGAGGGTGGCCTCAAACCCCCGGGCCAGCTGCGCCAGCCGGGTGGCGGCGCGGGCGTGCAGGCCCAGCTTGTTGACGATGGTGACCCGACGTTCGATCACGCGCCGGCCTTCCGGTCCAACTCCCGATGGTTGACCTGCACCTGACCCCGATAGCCGGCAAAGCGTTTGGCCAGGGCCTCGGCAATGTAGACGCTGCGGTGCTGGCCGCCGGTGCAGCCGATGGCCACCGTCAGGTAGGCGCGGTTGTTGCGCTCCAGCATCGGCAGCCAGTTGAGCAGGAAGCGCTCGGTGTGGTCGATAAAGCGGGTCACGCTGTCGTGGCGGCGGAAGTAGCGCTGCACCGGCTTGTCCAGCCCGGTCAGCACCCTCAGCTCCGGATCCCAGTGGGGGTTGGGCAGAAAGCGCACATCGAACAGGTAGTCCGCCTGCTTGGGCATGCCGTGCTTGAAGCCGAAGGACTCAAACACCAGCATCATCTCCCCCTCCGGCTTGCCCAGCAGCAGCTCCCGCAGCTTGTCCGCCAACTGGTGCACCGACAGATCGTCGGTGCGGATGTGGTGATCGCACTCCTTGGCCAGGGGGGTCAGCAGCAGGCGCTCTTCGGCAATCGCTTCGGCCAGGGTGTGGCCGCCCCGGGAGAGGGGGTGCAGGCGGCGGGTTTCGCTGTAGCGGCGCAGCAGGTGCTCGTCGGAAGCGTCGAGGAAGAACAGCTGGGTCTCGATGTCCGGGTCCAGCCGCTGTTTGAGGCGGGGGATGTCCAGGGACTCCAGCGGCAGGTTGCGGATGTCCAGGCTCACCGCCACCCGGTCGGTGTGGGCCTTCTGGCTCTTGAGCAGCTGGGGCATCAGCTCCAGCGGCAGGTTGTCGACGCAGTAGTAGCCCAGGTCCTCCAGGACCCGCAGGGCGACGGATTTACCGGCACCGGAACGGCCCGAGAGGATGATGAGCTTCACTGGCTGATGACCTCGTACAGGGTGTGGTTGTCGTTGGCTTTGCGCATCGCCCGGCAGATCTCTTTCTGGCTGAGCTTGCGGGCCACCTCCGCCAGGGTGGCCAGGTGCTGCTGATGGGCCTCCTCGGGGACGAAGAGGGCGAACAGCAGGTCCACCGGCTTGCTGTCGATGGCGTCAAAGGGGATGGGTTCGTCGCATTTGATCAGCACGCCGATGGGGCGGGTGATGCGTCCCAGCCGGCCGTGGGGCAAAGCGATGCCGTTGCCGATGCCGGTGCTGCCCATCTTCTCCCTGGCCAACAGACTTTCGAACAGTTCGTGCTTGGGTAAGTCGGGGCATTGTTCTGCAGCCAGCTCGCTGATGAGCTCCAGTACCCTCTTTTTGCTTAGCCCCGGAGCGGCGCACTGGGTCCGCTCCGGGGATAACAGCTCGGTGATCTCCATCAGTGCCGGGACAGTTTCTCTTTATGCTTAATTACTTGCCGATCGAGCTTATCGATCAGCCCATCGATGGCCGCGTACATGTTTTCGTGTTCGTGCGTGGCAAACACCTCGCCCCCGTTGACGTGCAGCTTGGCTTCGGCGATCTGCTGCAGCTTCTGGACGTTCAACACCACATGGACGTTATTGATGTGGTCGAAGTGGCGTTCCAATTTGCCGAACTTGCTGTGCACGTAATCTCGCAGGGAGTCGGTGATCTCGATGTGATGCCCGGTAAGATTGATCTGCATAGGGTGTCCTCCAGAGTGTCACGTCGCTACAGGCTTTTGCGCTGATTGGACGGGGGAATGGAGAGGGCTTCCCGGTATTTCGCCACGGTTCGTCGGGCGACCTGGATCCCCTGCTCCGCGAGAAGCTGCGCCATCTTGCTGTCGCTTAATGGTTTCTTGGGATTTTCCGCCGCCACCAGCTTCTTGATCAAGGCGCGGATGGCGGTTGAGGAACACTCTCCGCCACTGTCGGTACTGACGTGGCTGGAGAAGAAATATTTCAGCTCGTAGATGCCCCGGGGGGTGTGGATGTACTTCTGGGTGGTGACCCGGGAGATGGTGGACTCGTGCATGTCCACGGCTTCGGCGACGTCGTTGAGCACCATGGGCTTCATCGCCTCGTCGCCGTACTCCAAAAAGCCCTGCTGGTACTGAACGATGCAGTTGGCCACCTTCATCAGGGTATCGTTGCGGCTCTCCAGGCTCTTGATGAACCACTTGGCCTCCTGAAGGTGACCGCGAACGAACTGGCTGTCGGAGGCGTTGCGGGCGCCACGGGAGAGGGCCGCGTACTGCTCGTTGACCCGGATCTTGGGGGTGGCATCGGGGTTGAGCTCCACCACCCAGCGACCCTGCTTCTTGGTGACAGAAACATCGGGAATGACGTACTGGTCTTCGGCGGAAGTGATGCTGCTGCCCGGTCGGGGATTGAGGGACTGGATCAGTTGCATGGCGGCCCTTAACTCATCTTCTTTGAGTTTAGTGCGCCGGATCAAAGTCCGAAAGTCGCGGTTGGCCAGCAGGTCCATATGGTCGGTCAAAAGGGCGCAGGCCTGGGCTTTCCAGGGGGTGTCGTCGGCGTACTGGGCCAGCTGGATCAGCAGGCATTCCGCCAGGTCGCGGGAGGCGGAGCCGATGGGATCGAACTGCTGCACCCGCTTGAGCACCGCCACCACCTCGTCCAGCTCCAGCTCGGGATCCCCCTGGGCCTCGAGGATCTCCTCCAGGCTGACGGTCAGGTAACCGTGCTCGTCCACCGCATCGATGATGGTGGTGGCGATGGCGCGGTCGGTGTCGGTCATGGGGGTGAGCTCCATCTGCCAGAGCAGATGGCTGTGCAGGTCGTCGCTGGTCTCCCCCTGGTAGAGGTTGTCGTCGTCCCGGCTGATGCCGGCGCTGGCGGCCGGGGCGGCGCTGTAGACGTCGTCCCAGGTGCTGTCCACCGGCAGCTCATCGGGCATCTCGGTCTGGGTGAGGGCGTCGGAGGTTTCCAGCTCGGCGTGGTCGGTGGGTTCGGCCTGGGGTTCGTCGACGCCCTCCTGGTTCAGCTCCCGGTCCAGCTCCTCCGCCGTTTCCAGCAGCGGGTTGGACTCCAGCGCCTGCTGGATCTCCTGCTGCAGATCCAACGTGGACAGCTGCAACAGGCGGATGGCCTGCTGCAGTTGCGGCGTCATGGTCAGTTGCTGGCCCAGTTTGAGCTGAAGCGAGGTCTTCATCAACGAGCTTGGATCCTTAAAACCTGATGCCTCCGTGGCACCGTCGATGGTCTATGTCGGGTGCCCCGGGGAGACGGGATAAACCCTTGTCCCTTATGGGGGAAGTAACTATAACCTGAACTGATCGCCCAAGTACACGGAGCGCACCAGCTTGTTGTCCAGCACCTCCTGAGGGGCACCACGGGCGATCATTTCACCGTGACTCACGATGTAAGCGTACTCACAAACGTCCAGGGTTTCCCGCACATTGTGGTCGGTGATCAGCACCCCAAGACCGCGCTCCTTGAGCTGCTGGATGATCTTCTTGATGTCGATCACCGAGATGGGGTCCACCCCGGCGAAGGGCTCGTCCAGCAGAATGAACTTGGGATCCGCCGCCAGGGCCCGGGCGATCTCCACCCGGCGACGCTCACCGCCGGACAGGCTCATGCCGAGGCTGTCGCGGATGTGGGTGATGTTGAACTCCTCCAGTAGCTGCTCCAGCTTCTCCTCCCGCTCGCGCTTGGACAGCTCCTTGCGGATCTGCAGCACCGCCATCAGGTTGTCGTACACCGACAGCTTGCGGAAGATGGAGGACTCCTGGGGCAGGTAGCCGATCCCCTGGCGGGCGCGGCTGTGCATCGGCAGCAGGGTGATGTCCTCGCCGTCGATGGTGATGCGACCCTTGTCGTTCTGCACCAGCCCCACCACCATGTAGAAGGTGGTGGTCTTGCCGGCGCCGTTGGGGCCCAGCAAGCCAACGATCTGGCCGGTCTGCACCTCCAGTCCCACGCTCTTGACCACCTGGCGGCCGTTGTAGCTCTTGGCCAGCTGCTCCGCTTTGAGGATGGACGCGCTCATGGCTGGGGCTCCGCTTCCGGCTCTTCCGGAGTCTCTTCGTTTTCCAGGTCCGCCGGCAGGAAGATGGTGGTGATCTGCTCATCCTCCTTGCCCTCGGCGATCAGCTGCTGCTTCTCGACGTTGTAGCTGATGGTGTTGCCCCGCATCAGGCTGCCGGCCTGGCTCAGCTCGGCGTCGCCGCTGAGGGTGATCTGACGGGTGCGCACCTCGTAGCGGATCTCCTGGGCCTTGGCTTCCGCCGGCAGGCCGTTGTCCATCATCTGGGTGTAGGTGGCGGGGTCGCCGGTGGCGATCATCACTTCGTTGCCCTGCTCGGCGCTGGACACCACCTTGAGCTCCTCGGCCTGGATCTCCAGCGAGCCCTGGACGATGCGCACGTTACCCGAGTAGATCAGGGTGTAGTTGTTGATGTCCGCGCTGGAGGTGTCGGAGGTCACCTTGATGGGCTGGCGGTAGTCGTCTTCCAGCGCCCAGCCGGGGGTGGCCAACAGGGCACCGGACAGGGCCAGCATCAGGATCTTAAGGCACTTCATAGGAGGCGCTTACCTTACTGTTGAGGTTGATTTGATTCAGGTTGAGATCCGCCCAGAGGCCCACGGCGTCCACCTCGAAGGTCTCCCCATGGGCGCGCAGGGGGCGGTCGGTGGTGAGGATCATGGTTTCCAGATCCAGCTCGAGAAATTCGGTCCGTATGGTGCGCAGCGGTTCGTTGGGCTCGATGGCGGTAATGATAACATCCTTTTCCAGCTCCACGTGGCGGGCGTCCATCAGCCGGCCCTGCTCGGAGCGCACCTTCCAGATCCCCTGGCTGCCCTCCGGGTAGATGAGGTAGACGGGGTCGCGAAACTCGGTACGGCCCTCCTCCTGGAAGTGGACCATGCTCTCGGCGGCGATCTGCGCCGCCAGGCGACCGTTCTCGTCGTAGCTGCGGGTGCGCAGGCTGCGGGCCACAAAGTCCGGCTCCGCCTCGGCGCGGGCCTGGGGCGTCTGCTGCTCCAACTGCACGGTGCGCCAATAGAGCGCTCCCGCCGCCACCAGCAGCAGCAAGCCGGCCAGCATCTCCCGCTTCATACGGACATCCCCTTGGCCTGGTCGAGCTTGCCCTGGGACTGCAGCAGCAGGTCACACAGCTCGCGCACGGCTCCGAAGCCGCCGCGGATCCGGGTGCGGTAGTGGGCGTGGGGCAGCAGGGCCGGGTGGGCGTCTTCCACCGCCACCGCCAGGCCCACCTGCTTCATCACCGCCAGATCCACCAGGTCGTCGCCGATGTAGGCGCACTGCTCGGGCAGCAGCTCCAGGGTCTGGCGCAGGTGTTCGTAGGCGGCGATCTTGTCTTCGCAGCCCTGGTGGATGTGGGCCACCCCAAGGGCGGTCATGCGGCGGTTGACGATGGCGGAGCTGCGCCCGGTGATCACCGCCACCTGGATGCCGGCGTGCTGAATCGCCTTGATGCCGAAACCGTCCCGGGTGTGGAACGCCTTGAGCTCTTCACCGTCGTTGCCCAGGTAGATGCGGCCGTCGGAGAACACGCCGTCGACGTCGCAGATCAGCAGCTTCACCTTGCTGGCGCGGTCGATGACCGCATCGGCCACCGGGCCGTAGAGGGTTTCGGCCATCTCAGATCACCCCCGCCTTGAGCATGTCCATCATGTTGAGGGCCCCCTGGGGGCGGCCCTGGTCGTCGACGATCACCAGGCCGTTGATCTTGCGCTCCTCCATCAACTTGAGCGCTTCGGCGGCCAGCAGCTGACCGGACACGGTAACCGGGTTTCGGGTCATTACGGTGCCGATGCTGGTGTCGTGGATGTCGATGCGGGCGTCCAGCACCCGGCGCAGGTCGCCGTCGGTGAACAGCCCGGTCATCACTCCCTGTGCGTCGATGACGGCGGTCATCCCCAACCCCTTGGCGGAGATCTCCAGCAGGGCGTCGGAGACGGTGACCGCTTCGGCCACCTGGGGCAGGCGCTCGCCGCTGTGCATCAGGTCGGAGACCCGCAGCAGCAGTTTTCGGCCCAGGGCGCCACCGGGGTGGGAGAGGGCAAAATCGTCGGCGGTGAAGCCGCGGGCCTGGAGCAGGGCCACCGCCAGGGCGTCCCCCAGCACCAAGGTGGCGGTGGTGGAGGAGGTGGGGGCCAGCCCCAGGGGGCAGGCTTCCTCTTGGACGGCGATGCAGAGGTGGTGTTGGGCCACCTGGGCCAGGCTGGACTCCGGTTTGCCGGTCATGGCGATCACCGGCACCCCCCAGCGGCGGATCACCGGCATCAGGGTCATGATCTCCGACGCTTCGCCGGAGTTGGAGATGGCGATCACCACGTCCTGTTTGGACAGCATGCCCAGGTCGCCGTGGCTGGCTTCCCCGGGGTGCATAAAGAAGGCCGGGGTGCCGGTGCTGGCCAGGGTGGCGGCGATCTTGTTGCCGATGTGGCCGGATTTGCCCATCCCCATCACCACCACCTTGCCGGTGCAGGCCAGCAGGGTCTGGCACGCAGACACGAAGTCGTCATCGATAAACCGGCTCAAATCCCTGACCGCACGGGTTTCGATCTCAATGACCTCCTGGCCCCACTGGCGCAGCTGTGAATCTAACGACATCTTGATTCCCCGGTATTAACCCGCCTGAGTGAACAGGCTGAATTGGTATGCAATAAAACAGACAAGCAGCAGGGCCCCTTCAACCCGGCCGATGGTGCGGCTGCGTTTGAGCCAGAGTAGCAGCAGCGGTGCCAGGCTGGTACCCAGCATCACGTAGAAGTCCCGGCCGGCGGCCAGTTCACTGATGGGCCCCCCGGCGATCAGCGCCGGCAGGGCCAACACCGCCAGAATGTTAAACAGGTTGGAGCCCACCACGTTGCCGATCACCAGGTCGTCCTCGTTCTTGAGCACCCCGGCGACGCAGGCGGCCAGCTCCGGCAGGCTGGTGCCGACGGCGATGATGGTCAGGCCGATCACCAGGTCGGACAAACCGAACCACTTGGCGATGTAGACCGCACCATCCACCATCAGGTTCGATGCCAGGGGCAGCAGCGCCATCCCCACCAGCAGCCAGAGCACGGCGTGCAGCATGGGCACATCGTCCGGCACCTCGGCCTCGGACTCGGCCACCATGGGGTCGCTCTCTCGGCTGCGCCAGGCGGCCCAGGTCAGGGTGCCGATCACCATCAGGAAGGTGATCATCAGGATCACGCCGTCGGTGAAATCCAGGAATAGGTCCTGCATCAGGTAGCCGGCCAGCACGGTACCGGCCAGCATCAGCGGCATCTCTTTCATCAAGGTGGAGCTACCTACCACCAGCGGACGCAGCAGGGCGGTGGCCCCCAGGATCAGGGTGATGTTGGCGATGTTGGAGCCCACCACGTTGCCCACGGCGGTGTCCAGATAGCCGCCCATGGCGGCGGTGGTGGCCACCATGGCTTCGGGGGCGGAGGAGCCCATGGAGACGATGGTCAGGCCGATGATCAGCGGCGGCAACCCCAGGTTGCGGGCCACGGCCGCGGCCCCGTAGACAAAGCGGTCGGCGCTCCAGACCAGCAACATCAGGCCGCCCAGCAGCATCAACAGGTTCAGTAACATGACAGTCAGGGGTAAAAAATAATCCGCGCATTGTCCCCCGAAGCGTGGGAAAAGAAAAGAGCAGCAGATTGTTAAGCTGTTGTTTGGGATTTAGAATGGATACTTCGCCTTCCGAGCATAAGGAGATCCAGGGGGCTACGGGTTACCCGGTGTGATTATGGAGAACGCATCACTCAGTGCCGGCGCCGATCTGGTCAAGGTGGAACACCTGACCTTTTACCGCGGCGAACGGGCCATCTTTCGCGACCTGAACCTGACCATCCCGCGGGGCAAGGTCACCGCCATCATGGGCCCCAGCGGCATCGGCAAGACCACCCTGCTCAAACTGATGGGGGCCCAACTGCGGCCGGATCAGGGGCAGGTGCATTTCGATGGCCAGGACCTGCATGCCCTGTCCCGTCCGGCCCTCTACCGGGCGCGGCGGCGGATCAGCATGCTGTTCCAGTCCGGGGCCCTCTTTACCGACATGTCGGTCTACGACAACGTCGCCTTCCCCCTGCGCGAGCACACCCAGCTGTCCGAAACCCTGATCCGCCGTCTGGTGCTGATGAAGCTTGAAGCGGTGGGCTTACGCGGGGCCGCCACCTTGATGCCCGCAGAGCTCTCCGGCGGCATGCAGCGCCGCGCCGCCCTGGCCCGGGCCATCGCCCTGGAGCCGGAGCTGATCCTCTACGATGAACCCTTTGCCGGTCAGGACCCCATCTCCATGGGGGTGCTGGTCAAGCTGATCCGCGAACTGGGGGAAGCCCTGGCCCTGACCTCGGTGGTGGTGTCTCACGACGTGGAGGAGGTGCTGAGCATCGCCGACCAGGTCTACGTCATCGCCGATGGACAGGTGATCGGCGCCGGCACACCGGAGGCGATCCGCCAACTGGACACCCCCCAACTGCGCCAGTTTCTCGATGGCGCCCCGGATGGCCCGGTGCGCTTCCACCACCCGGCCCCCGCCTACCTTGAGGAGTTGTTGAAGCCATGATGATGGAACGTGTGGCCCGCCTGGGACGGAGTGGGGTGGACTGGCTGGCGGGCATGGGGCGAGCCGGGCTGATGCTGACCGGGGCCCTGGTGCGCCGTCCCCAGCCGGGCAAGATGCTGCCGCTGCTGGTCAAGCAGATCTACCAGGTTGGCGTGCTCTCCATGGTGATCATCCTGGTCTCCGGCCTCTTTATCGGCATGGTGCTGGGGCTGCAGGGCTACATCATCCTGGTGGACTTCGGCACCGAGGAGAGCCTGGGGCCCATGGTGGCCCTCTCCCTGTTGCGGGAGCTGGGCCCGGTGGTGACCGCACTGCTGTTTGCCGGCCGGGCCGGCTCGGCCCTGACCGCGGAGATCGGCCTGATGAAAGCCACCGAGCAGCTGGCCAGCATGGAGATGATGGCCGTCGATCCCCTGCAGCGGGTGGTGGCGCCGCGGTTCTGGGCCGGGGTGATCTCCATGCCTCTGCTGGCGCTGATGTTCAGCGCCATCGGGATCTGGGGCGGGCACCTGGTTGGGGTCGATTGGAAGGGGATCGACGCCGGGGCCTTCTGGTCCATCCTTACCGCCAGCGTGGAGTGGGAGAAGGACATCCTTAACTGCATTATCAAGAGCCTGGTGTTTGCCTTCGTGGTCACCTGGATCGCGCTGTTCAAAGGCTATGACGCCATCCCCACCGCCGAGGGGATCAGCCGGGCCACCACCGAGACCGTGGTCCACTCTTCGCTGGCCGTACTGGCCCTGGATTTCGTCCTCACTGCGGTGATGTTTGGGAAATGATTATGACGAGAAAGATAGAACTGGCCGTTGGCGGCTTCCTGTTGGCGGGCCTGCTGGCCTTTCTGATCCTGATCTTCAAGGTGGCCAACATCGATCCCCGGGGTAACGGCCCCAGCTACACCCTGACGGCGCAGTTCGACAACATTGGCGGCCTCAAGGTGCGCTCACCGGTCAAGGTGGGCGGTGTGGTGGTGGGCCGGGTGACCGCCATCCGGTTGGACCCGGAGATGCTGATCCCGGAGGTGGAGCTGGCGATGGATGCCCGCTACGACCAGTTTCCGGAAACCAGCAGCCTGTCTATCCTCACCTCAGGGCTGCTGGGTGAGCAGTACGTTGGGCTGTCGCCGGGGTTTGTGGATGAGGACGTGGCGATCCTGGGGAACGGCGACGTGATCGAGGACACCCGCAGTGCCATGGTGTTGGAGGAGCTGATCGGTCAGTTTCTCTACAGCATGGGTGAGGGAGAGTAAGGAGAGTGACGATGTTTAAGCGTATGGCGTTTGCCCTGATGCTGGTGTTGGCCTGGCCCCTTCAGGCGGAGGATCTGTCGGATCCCTACCAGGTGGTGCAGGTGGTGGCGGAGCGCACCTTCGAGCGGTTTGCCGCAGATAAGCCCCTGATCCAGGAGAATTTGGACCACCTCAAGGTGATCGTGGAAGAGGAGCTGATGCCCTATGTCGATCACAAGTACGCCGCCTACAAGGTGATGGGACCGGCGCTGAAGAAAACCACACCGGAACAGCGAGAGAGGTTCACGGAGGAGTTCCGGCGGTATATGATTGCCACCTTTGCTCAGGCGTTCACCGAATACCGTGACCAAACGGTGGAGTTCGCGCCCCCCCGTCCCTTCGAAGGCAAGAACATCGTGACCGTTGGGGTCACCGTGGTCGAACCGGGGCGTCCACCGATTTCAGTCCAGTTCAAAGCCCGTCGCAACAAGAAGACGGGAGAGTGGCGCGCCTTCGATCTGGTGGCCGAGGGGATCAGCCTGCTGGCCTCCAAAGAGAAAGAGATCGGTGGCCTGATCCGTCGCAACGGCATCGACGCGGTGACCGACATGCTGGCGGAGAAGAACGCCGCCCGCCTGGTGGCCGACGAGGCCGCTTCGTGACCGCCTCGGACGCGTCCTGCCTGGTGCTGGATGGGGCACTGACCCAGGAGCGGGTGCCCGAATTGTGGCAACAGCGGGGTCAGTGGCAGGCGGTGCGCCAGCTCGATCTGTCCGCCGTGACCGCGGTGGACAGCGCCGGACTGGCGATGCTGCTGGAGCTGGAAACCCAGGCCCGGCAGCAGGGCACGCCGCTGAGTTGGCTGCATTGCCCGCCGGCTTTGAATCGCCTGATGCAACTGTATGATCTGGAACTGGTCGAGGACCGCCTGACCGGCGCCTAGGCCACAGCGAGGAGTCCACCGTGGAACCGAAAGAGATTGAAGCCCGCCTGCAAGAGGCCATGACATTGAGCGAAGTGCGGGTGACCGCCGACGGCAGCCATTACAACATTCTGGCGGTCGGCGAGTGCTTTGACGGCCTGTCCAAGGTACGACGCCAGCAAGCCATCTACGCCCCGTTGATGGAAAAGATTACCGACGGAACCCTGCACGCCTTGTCCATCAAGGCCTTCACGCCAGCGGAGTGGCAGCGCGAAAAGATTTTCAACAGCTGAGCCCGCGGAGCACAAGTGGATAAACTACAAGTTCGGGCCGCTGGCCCGCTGGCCGGAGAGGTGACCATCTCCGGCGCCAAGAACGCGGCTCTGCCGATCCTGATGGCCGCCGTGCTGGCGGAAGACGAGATGCGCATCGGCAACGTGCCGGCCCTGCGCGACGTCAACACCACCATCGCCCTGCTGCGCCAACTGGGCGCCGAGGTCAGCGACCTGTCCGGTTCCGCCCTGACTATCAACCCCGCCACCATCAATCACTGCGTGGCCTCCTACGACCTGGTGAAGACCATGCGCGCCTCCATCCTGGTGCTGGGCCCGCTGGTAGCCAAGTACGGTGAGGCCGACGTCTCCCTGCCCGGCGGCTGCGCCATTGGCGCCCGCCCGGTCAACCTGCATATCCAGGGCCTCCAGGCCATGGGCGCCGAGGTGGTGGTGGAAGAGGGCTACGTTAAGGCCCGGGTGGAGGGGCGCCTGAAAGGGGCCACCATCCTGATGGACACCGTGTCGGTAACCGGCACCGAGAACCTGATGATGGCCGCCACCCTGGCCGAGGGGGTCACCCTCATCGAGAACGCCGCCCGGGAGCCAGAGGTGGTGGACCTGGCCAACTGCCTGAACGCCATGGGCGCCAAGATCACCGGCGCCGGCACCGACGTTATCCGCATCGAAGGGGTGGAGCGCCTGTCCGGCATCCACTACGACGTGATGCCGGATCGCATCGAGACCGGCACCTACCTGGTGGCTGCCGCCGCCACCCGGGGTCAGGTGACCTGCCGCAAGGCCGCCCCCGCCACCCTGGAGCCTGTGCTGCTCAAACTGGAGGAGGCCGGCGCCAAGATTGAGCGTGGTGAGGATTGGATCAGTCTGGACATGGAGGGCCGCCAGGCCAAGCCGGTGTCCATCAAGACCGCCCCGCACCCGGCGTTCCCCACCGACATGCAGGCCCAGTTCTGCACCCTCAACGCCCTGGCGGAAGGGACGGGGCACGTGACCGAAACCATCTTCGAGAACCGCTTTATGCATGTGCCCGAGCTGCAGCGCATGGGCGCCAAGATGGAGTTGGAGGGCAACACCTGCATCATCACCGGCATCGAGCGTCTGCAGGGGGCCCAGGTGATGGCCACCGACCTGCGGGCTTCCGCCTGCCTGGTGATCGCCGGCCTGATGGCCGAGGGCACCACCGTGGTGGATCGCATCTACCACCTGGACCGCGGCTATGAGCAGATTGAACACAAACTCTCGGGTTTGGGTGCTGACGTGACTCGGCTGACAAGCTGACCACCGCTCAGCGCAGAAAAAACGCCCCCGACATCGGGGGCGTTTTTTTTAGCTTTTGAGCCAGTCCAGCAGGGTGTGCCAGGTGTCCGGGTCCTCGTTCACCGGCAGGCCCAGGTGGTCATCGTAGGCGCTGCGGTAGGCGGCCCGATCCGGCAAGCGCGCCAGCAGGGGGATCTTCAGGTGGTTCAAGAAGCGCTCCAGCAGTTCGGTCTGCTGAGCCGGAGGCAGCTGCGGCGGTACCCGGTTGGCGATCACCCCCAGTTTGGGCTGGCGGGCCCGGAAGCGGGGATGAAACAGCAGGGCGGGCAGGAAGTGGCCCAGGGCCCGGATGTCCACCGGGCTGACCTGGCAGGGCATCAGGATGCGGTCGGCGTAGCTCAGCAGCCGGGCCAGCAGGGCGGGGTCCAGGTTGGCGGGGGAGTCCATCACCACCTGGGTGGCGTCCACGGGCACCCGCAGACGCATCGACTCCAGCCGGGCCCGGCGGGGATCGTCATCGGCGGTCCAGATCCCGCCCCGCTGGGTGGCCCACTGAATGCTGGAGCCCTGGGGGTCGAAGTCCACCAGGGCCGGGCGCTGTCCAGAGTCGATAAGTTGGCTGAGCAGCTGGGTGGTGATGGTGGACTTGCCGACGCCGCCCTTGTTGTTCAGCATCAGGATCCGCGGGCCGGTGTAGGAGCTGAGGCTGACCAGTGCCTGGGGCTGCAGGTGGCTGGCCAGGGGCGACAGGCCGGGAACGTCGGTCGGGCAGGCGGAGAACATAAGCGGGATCCTGAAGGGGTGTTACCCGTTATTAAGCGACGGTGGATCCCGGCAAATGAAGCTAGCGGCCAGGCGGGGGCGGCGCCGCCGGCTTCTCTCCGATGGTGACCGGCACGCTGTAGTACTGGCCCCGACGCACCAGGGTGAGATTGACCTCGGTGCCCGGCGGGGTCTCCGCCACGCTGTCCATCAGCATGTCGGCCCCGGTGATGGTTTCGCCGTTGAACGCCACCAGCACGTCATCCGGACGCAGCCCGGCCCGGGCCGCCGGCCCATTGGGGTCCACCTCGGTGACGTGCACTCCCAGCAGTTGCTGCAGGCGCAGCAGGCGGGCGGTGGTCTGGGTCACCGGCTGACCGGTCAGGCCCAGGTGGCCGCGGATCACTCGGCCGTCCTTGATCAGCTTGTTCATGATCTTGTAGGCCAGCTCGATGGGGATGGCGAAGTTCAGCCCCACACCGCTCTCCCCCAGCCACTGGTAGTTGGCGGTGTTGACCCCCACCAGCACCCCGTCGGCGTCCACCAGGGCGCCACCGGAGTTGCCCTGGTTGATGGCGGCGTCGGTCTGGATGAAATCCTGATAGCTGGAGGAGAGGCCGTTGCGCCCGGTGGCGCTGATGATCCCCTGGGTGATGGTTTGCCCCAGGTTGTAGGGGTTGCCGATGGCCAGCACCATGTCGCCCACCTGGGCCTGGCGATCCGGGTCCAGTGGGATGGTGGGCAGGTTCTCCAGGCCGATCTGCAGTACCGCCAGATCGGTCCAGGGATCGGAGCCGATCATCTCGGCATTGGCCCAGCGACCGTCCTGCAGGGCGACGTAGACCTGATCGGCGGAGCTGACCACATGGTAGTTGGTCAGCACGATGCCGTCGGGGCGCATGATGATGCCACTGCCCAGCCCCTGGGGGGTCAGCTGGCTGCCGGCTCGGCCCCGCTGCTGGCGCTGTGAGTAAACGTTCACTACGGCAGGCGCCGCGGCTCTTACCGCCTTGGCAAAGCTGTTGCGTTCCACCTGGCTTACCTGTCCCCCGAGCCTGGGCAACTGGTCGCGCAGGTTGGGGTTGAGCAGCACAATGAGCGCCGCCAGTGCCAGTCCGGCCAGCACGGGTTTCATCAGGTATCGCAACAACGCAGTGAATTTCATGGGGATTCCAACTTGGCAATTGGCTAAAGGCTACCGTGCCTCCGGCGAGGCGACAAGCGAAAGCGGGCGCGTCCTAAGACGCGCCCGCGGCTGGGTTGGGGACGACGGGGCTAGCGCAGGATCACCTGACGGGTGACGCCATCGCGAACGATGGTGGCCGCGAAGACCCCCTGGTAATCCTGGAACAGCTCCCGCAGCTGACCCAGATCCCGCACCTTGCTGCGCCCCTGGTTGAGCAGGTTCACCGCGACAATGATGTCGCCCTCGGCCAGACCCTGGGCGGCGGCGGGGGAGCGCTCGCTCACCTCGCTGATGATCACCCCTTTGATGTTGTCCTCGTCGTAGCTGGAGAGCTTGGCGCCCTCCAGGGCCGGGTGGATGACGCTGGCCTGGACGTTCTCGCCCGGGGCCTCGTTCAGGGTCACCTTGTAGGTGTCCAGATCGCCATCTCGGATCACCCCCAGCTTGACGGTGGCTCCGGCGCCCTTGGTGGCCACCTTGGCCCGCAGCTCCTGGAAGGATTTGATCTTCTTGCCATCGACGCTGACGATGACGTCCCCGGCCTTGAGCCCGGCGGCGTCGGCGGCGGAGTCCGGGAACACCTGGCTGACGTAGGCGCCGTGGGTGGTCTCCAGGCCAAACAGCTTGGCGGTCTCGCTGGTCAGCTCGCCACCGAGGATCCCGAGCACGCCCCGGCGCACTTCGCCGAACTCCAAAATCTGGTCGGTCAGGGCCCGCACCATGTTGACCGGGATGGCGAAGCCGATGCCGACGTTGCCGCCGCTCGGCGCGATGATGGCGGTGTTGATGCCGATCAGTTCACCGTTGAGGTTCACCAGGGCGCCACCGGAGTTGCCGCTGTTGATGGCGGCGTCGGTCTGAATGAAGTTTTCCAGCGCCTCGCCGTTGCCCAGGCCGCTGCGGCCCAGGGCACTGACGATGCCGGAGGTGACGGTCTGGCCCAGACCGAAGGGGTTGCCGATGGCGACGGTGAAGTCGCCCACCCGCAGGGTGTCGGAGTCCGCCACCTTGACGGCGGTCAGGTCGTCCGCTTCGATCTTCAGCACCGCCACGTCGGTGGCGGGATCGGAGCCGATCAGCTTGGCCTCGAACTCTCGGCCGTCATTGAGGTTGACCAGAATTTTGTCGGCGTTGTTGATCACGTGATGGTTGGTGATCACATGGCCCTTGTCGGCGTCGACGATCACCCCGGAGCCCAGACCGCGGAAGGGGCGTACCTGCTCCCGCTCGCGGCCGAAGAAGTGGCGGAAGGGCTCGGGAATGTTCTGCCGGGCCACCTGGGTGCCCTCCACGGAGACGGACACCACGGCGGGGGAGACCGCCTCCACCATGGGCGCCAGGCTTGGCAGTTGTTGGCCATTCACCGACTGGGGCCAGGCGGCCTGGGCGGGAAGGGTAACGGCGGTCATGCCCACGCTGAGCAGCGCAGCAGACACCAGGGTCATGGTTTTTTTCATGCGTGATCAATCTCCTGACATCATTGTCCAATCGCAGTAACCAATGCGACCCATAGTGGGCGGGGAAAGTTCCCGGGTCAGCTGTTGGCGGCTTTTTCCTGGTTGCCGATGATCCCGTGGGAGCCCTGAACGTAGTCCTTGGGCGGGAACTCCTCCAGCCCCTCCAGCTGCGGCTGAGACGGGGTGATGGGCATCACCTGGCCGTCACCCAGCATCCCCTGGGCAGACTCGTTCCAAAACTTGTTGGCTTTATCCAGGCTCTGGCCCAGCTGCATCATCAGCTCGCGGGACTGCTCGAAGTAGTCCGCCACCTCTTGGCGCTGCTGGTCCAGGTCGAAACGGGCCTGCTCCAGCTCGCGACGCAGCTGCTGGCTGTCGTCCCCGTTGCCTTTGAACCGCCAGTGCAGCAGGTAGCCCACACCGGTCCCTGCAAAAAACAGCAAAATGCCTAACGCCCAGTTCATAGCAACTCCTTCAACACGATTTTGGTCTTAGCCTAATTTAGTCTACTGATCTGGCATCAATATACCTCGGCACCTGGCGACATGATACACTTCGGCGCCGTGCAAACAGGTCCAAGCTTTGATCCAAGGATGATCCCATGGCCACTCCCATCGCGCGCTACCGCGCCGATCTCGAACGCGACGATTTCCAGTACGACGCCGCCCAGGAGCAGGCGGTTACCCACCTGCAAAGGTTGTACGAGGATCTGGTGGCCCGGGATCGCCGGGCACCGGGATTGGGTGAGCGGCTGCGAGGCTGGCTGGGCAAGGCGCCAACGCCATCGGCGGTGACCGGCCTCTATTTCTGGGGCGGGGTGGGCCGAGGCAAGACCTACCTGGTGGACACCTTCTACGAGTGTCTGCCCATGGAGCGCAAGATGCGCATCCACTTCCACCGCTTTATGCATCGGGTGCACCAGGAGCTCAATGGCCTCAAGGGCCAGGTGGACCCACTGATCACCGTGGCCGATACCCTGGCCGAAGAGGCCCAGGTGATCTGCTTCGACGAATTTTTTGTCTCTGACATCACCGACGCCATGCTGCTCGGCGGCCTGTTCGAGCTGCTGTTTGCCCGCGGTGTGGTGCTGGTGGCCACCTCCAACATTCCGCCGGATGAGCTGTACCGCAACGGCCTGCAGCGAGCCCGATTCCTGCCCGCCATCGAACTGATCAAGACCCACTGCACCGTGGTGAACGTCGACAGTGGGGTGGATTACCGGTTGCGGACCCTGGAGCAGGCGGAGATCTACCATCACCCCCTGGACCCGGCTGCCCACGCCAACCTGGAGCGCTATTTTCAGCAGCTGGCGCCGGAACCGGGCCAGGTGGGTGGCGCCATTGAGGTACTGGGCCGGGCGATCCCGGTAGAGCGCCACGCCGACGGGGTGCTGTTGCTGACCTTCCCGGCGCTGTGCGACGGACCCCGCAGCCAGAGCGATTACATGGAACTGGCCCGGCTCTACCACACGGTGCTGCTCAGCGGCGTGACCCAGATGGGGGCCCAGAGCACCGGCGATGACATCGCCCGGCGCTTTATCGCCATGGTGGACGAGTTCTACGAGCGGGGCGTGAAGCTCATCATCTCCGCCGAGGTGCCCCTGGAGGCGCTCTACACCGAGGGGTTGGTGCGCTTCGAGTTCAACCGCTGTCTGAGCCGGCTTACCGAGATGCAGAGCCACGACTACCTGTCCCGTCCCCACCTGCCCTGAGCGGGGCCAAGGGGGTAAAAAAGCAGGTGATTTTTGCATCGCACTGCTCTATAATTCGCGCCCTGCCCACGTTACAGGTGGTCGCAAGATCACCAAAACCAAGGTCTTGACGCGTTCGAAGGGACGGGTGGGAGGCCAGGAGAGGTCGTTCTGTCGGCCCCGACAGGGCGCTTTTGTAACAGCTAATTTGGGTTTTTAGTGTAATGAAAACTTTTACTGCTAAGCCAGAGTCCGTACAACGCGACTGGTTTATCATCGATGCCGAGGGTAAAACCCTGGGTCGCCTGGCTACCGAAGTTGCTCGCCGCCTGCGTGGCAAGCACAAGCCTGAGTACACTCCTCACGTTGATACCGGTGACAACATCATCATCATCAACGCCGAGAAAGTGACCGTGACCGGTAACAAGGCCGCTGCCAAGATGTACTACCGTCACTCCGGTTACCCGGGTGGCATCAAGGAAATCAACTTCGCTGATCTGCAGGCTCGCAAGCCTGAGATGATCATCGAAAAAGCGGTTAAGGGCATGCTGCCGAAAGGTCCTCTGGGTCGCGCCATGTTCCGTAAGCTGAAAGTGTACGCTGGTGCCGAGCACAAGCACGCTGCACAGCAGCCTCAGGTTCTGGACATCTAAGGGGATATAGGCAATGACTCAATACTACGGTACCGGCCGCCGCAAGACCTCTACTGCTCGTGTATTCATCAAGCAGGGCAGCGGCAACATCACTGTAAACAAGCGCTCTCTGGAGCAGTTCTTCGGCCGCGAAACCTCCCGCATGGTGGTTCGTCAGCCGCTGGAGCTGGTTGAGATGCTGGACAAGCTGGACATCTACGTCACCGTATCCGGTGGTGGTATCACTGGTCAATCCGGTGCTATCCGTCACGGCATCACCCGTGCCCTGATGCAGTACGATGAGTCCCTGCGTCCTGCTCTGCGTGAAGCTGGCTTCGTGACTCGTGACGCCCGTGAGGTTGAGCGTAAGAAAGTTGGTCTGCGCAAAGCACGTCGTCGTCCTCAGTTCTCCAAGCGTTAATTCGCTCGGACACTGTTTCGACACAGAAAAAACCCGGCCGCAAGGTCGGGTTTTTCTTTGGAATATCGTCTATTTTTTGTCGTTTTTGGCGATAAGAATCTTCAAGTCCCTGTTCTGACTCCCCCTCATCCCTTTGTGCGCCGTGATTTGGTTCAATTGTGCTTGTGAAAGTATGACCTGTGTCGGGTTTTTGGATATAATGGGCGCGCTTCGAAACCGCTATGCTGCTAAAAATGGCGGTTTTGATTAGAAAGCCACCAAATTAAACCAGAAAAAGCAGAACCCCTACGGGAGATAAGTGGATGAGCAATGCGCCTGTCGATACTGGACGTCGCAGATTCCTGACCGTCGCCACAGCTGTGGTGGGCGGTGCTGGCGCTGCTGCTGTTGCGGTTCCCTTTATTAAGTCTTGGAACCCGAGCGCTAAGGCGAAAGCCGCTGGCGCACCAGTAGAAGTGAACATCGGCAAACTGGAACCCGGTCAGATGCTGCGCGTCGAATGGCGTGGCAAGCCGGTGTGGATCGTTCGTCGAACCGATCAAGTGTTGCAAAACCTGGACGCCATCGGCGGCCAGCTGCGCGACCCCAACTCAGAAGAGCCGCAACAGCCGGCCTACGCCCAGAACCCCTACCGCTCCATCAAGGATGAGTACTTCATCGCGGTCGGCCTCTGTACCCACCTGGGGTGCTCGCCGACCTACCTGCCCAAGGCCTTCGAACAGCAGGTCTCTGGCGTGGAGTCCGGTTTCTTCTGCCCCTGTCACGGCTCCAAGTTCGATATGGCCGGACGGGTCTTCGCCGGCGTGCCGGCCCCGCTGAACCTGGTGATCCCGCCCCACAGCTATGTGGACGATAGCACCGTGCTGATCGGCGTTGACGAGGGAGCGGCCTGATCATGAAAAAGATTGTCGATTGGATTGACGCCCGGATCCCGATGACGGCGACCTACAACAAGCACGTAGGTCAGTATCCGGCTCCGAAAAACTTCAACTTCTGGTACTTCTTCGGCTCCCTGGCCATGCTGGTGCTGGTCAACCAGATCCTGACCGGGATCTGGCTGACCATGAACTACGTGCCCACCGCCGAAGGGGCCTTCGCCTCCATCGAGTACATCATGCGCGATGTGGAGTACGGCTGGTTGCTGCGCTACATGCACTCCACCGGTGCCTCCGCCTTCTTCGTGGTGATCTACCTGCACATGTTCCGCGGCCTCATCTACGGCTCCTACCAGAAGCCCCGTGAGCTGCTGTGGATCTTCGGCATGCTGATCTTCCTGGTGCTGATGGCGGAAGCCTTTATGGGCTACCTGCTGCCCTGGGGTCAGATGTCCTACTGGGGTGCCCAGGTGATCATCTCGCTGTTCGGGGCCATCCCGGTGATCGGCGACGACCTGACCCTGTGGATCCGCGGCGACTACGTGGTCTCCGGTGCGACCCTGAACCGCTTCTTCGCCCTGCACGTGATTGCCCTGCCGCTGGTGCTGGTGGTGCTGGTGTTCCTGCACATCATCGCCCTGCACGAAGTGGGGTCCAACAACCCCGACGGCATCGAAGTGAAGAAGAACAAGGGCCCAGACGGCTGGCCGCTGGACGCCATCCCCTTCCACCCCTACTACACCGTCAAGGACATCGTGGGCGTGGCCGGCTTCCTGATCATCTTCTGCTACGTGATCTTCTTTATGCCGGAGGGTGGAGGCTACTTCCTGGAGCCGCCGAACTTCGAAGCGGCCAACCCGCTGAAGACCCCTGAGCACATCGCTCCGGTGTGGTACTTCACCCCCTTCTACGCCATCCTGCGCGCCGTGCCGGACAAGCTGATGGGCGTGGTTGCCATGGGTGCCGCCATCGCCGTGCTGTTCGTGCTGCCCTGGCTGGATCGCTGCAAGGTGAAGTCCATCCGCTACCGCAGCGGCATTCACAAGCTGAACATCGCCCAGTTCGTGGTCTGCTTTATCGCCCTGGGTATCCTGGGGGCCTTGCCGGCCACTCCGACCTACACCCTGCTGGCTCGGATCTTCTCCCTGGGTTACTTCGGCTTCTTCGTCCTGCTGTTCGTCTACAGCAAGAACGAGAATTGCAAACCGGTTCCGGAAAGGGTGACAGGCTAATGAAGAAGTTCATCATCGCAATCATCGCCGCCCTGCCGGTTCTGACCTACGCGGCCGGGGGCAACAACGAACACGTAACCAAGGCCAACATCGACCTGGCGGACCAGGCGTCCCTGCAGCGCGGTGCCGTGGCCTTTATGGAGAACTGCTCCGGCTGTCACAGCACCCAGTACCAGCGGTACGAGCGGGTGGCCACCGACCTGGGCTTCAGCAACGAGGAGATCAGCGCGCTGATCTACTCCGACGCCAAGGTGGGTGATCTGATGGTCAACGCCATCCCCGAGGCCGACGCTGCCAAGTGGTTTGGGGCGGCGCCGCCGGACCTGACCATGGTGGCCCGGGTGCGGGGCTCCGACTGGGTTTACTCCTACCTCAAGACCTTCTACGCGGATCCGGAGCGCCCCTTCGGCGTGAACAACCTGGTGTTCCCCTCCGTGGGCATGCCCCACGTGCTGGAGAGCTACCAGGGCGTTCCGACCCTCGTCAAGGAAGATGATGGCACGACCACCATCGTCGCCACCGGCGGCACCATGAACGCCGAGGAGTATGACCAACTGGTGCTCGACATCACCAACTTCCTGACCTACTCCGCCGACCCGGTGAAGCTGGAGCGGGAGCGCATGGGTGTCTGGGTGCTCGGCTTCCTGGTGATCTTCTTTATCCTGTCCTACCTGCTCAAGCGGGAGTACTGGCGAGATGTACACTAATCGCCGATAAAAGGTTACAATCTGTCCTTTACGCAACTGGGGGCCCCGTGCCCCCCGTTGCTGTTTCTGCTATCTGAACTTTTTCGGAGGGTATCAATGGCTGTCGCTGCCAACAAACGCTCTGTCATGGCCCTGTATTCCGGTGCCAGTGACCTTTACAGCCACCAGGTTCGCATTGTCTTGGCGGAGAAAGGGGTGGGCGTCGAAGTGGTCCAGGTGGACCCGGACCAACTGCCGCAGGATCTGGCTGAACTGAACCCCTACAACAGCGTACCCACGTTGGTGGATCGGGAGCTGGTGCTCTACAACGCACGCATCATCATGGAGTACCTGGATGAGCGTTTCCCCCACCCGCCGCTGATGCCCGTTTACCCGGTTTCCCGTGGCCAGAGCCGTCTGATGATGCACCGCATCGAGCACGACTGGTACAGCCTGGCGGAGCGGATCCAGAACAACGATGGCGCCCCGGCCGCCCGCAAGGAGCTGACTGAGAGCATCCTGGCTCTGGGCCCGATCTTTGCCGAAGCTCCGTACTTCATGAGCGAAGAGTTCACCCTGGTGGATTGCTACCTGGCACCGCTGTTCTGGCGCCTGCCGATGCTGGGCATCGAGCTGAACGGCCGTGGCAGTGCCGAGGTGAAGGCCTACATGACCCGCATCTTCGAGCGTGAGTCCTTCAAGGCGTCCCTGACCGAAGTTGAGCGCGAGCTGCGCATCGGCGTATGAGCAAGGCGTTGACTCCCAGTCGTCCCTATCTGCTGAGGGCGTTTTACGACTGGTTGCTGGACAACGATCTGACCCCCCACCTGGTGGTGGAAGCGGACCTGCCCGGTGTGCAAGTGCCGCGGCAGTTCGTCGAGGACGGCCAGATCGTGCTCAACATTGCCCCCCATGCGGTGGGCAATCTGCAGCTGGGCAACGATGAGGTCACCTTCAACGCCCGCTTCGGGGGCCAGCCCCATGCGCTGATGATCCCCATGTACGCGGTGGCGGCGATCTACGCCCGGGAGAACGGTGCCGGCACCGTGTTCCAGGCCGAGCCCGCCTACGAGTCCGCCACGGACAGCGAAGCGGCCGAGCCTGCCCCGGCCCCCGAGCCCGAGTCGGAGCGGCCCAAGGGGCGGCCCACCCTGAAGGTGATCAAATAAGCCGCCGTAATGAGCAAACTAGAGCGACCCCAGGGTCGCTTTTTTTGTGCCTGACTATGCACTGGAACCAATGGGCCACCGGAATTGATGTGCAGGTGAATGGAGTCGGACGCACTTGTCGGAGTCTTGACGTAAAGGGACTCGGCTTTTTGGGTGATAAGTTCAATGCATTTAAATAATGCCGAATGGTAAATTAACTGCGAGACTGAATTAATTTAAATTCAATAAATCAACGCTCTGATTAATAACCGAATGTCGGTGGTTTAGTTTAACCAACTTTGTGCAAGTACCTGCTGTGCATGGTGCTGATGTGCCAGAACTATCAGGGGTTGGCGTAACAAGGAATAGAGACTGACTGTTTAAAGTTGATATTATTGCAGGCTATCAATTTGATGAAAATAATGTGTTTGAACAATTTTTCCGCCTTGTGAAATATAAGCGTGACGAAGTGTTAGAGACTTCGGAAAGCAATAAGAACAGGGAGAGAAGTTGTGAAAATACAATCCGTCGCCATGGTGGTGGCCAGTGCGCTGTACAGCGCCGGCACCCTGGCCGGAGCGCAGGGGGCCGATCACCCGGGCCCCTGGACCATCGATGTGATGGCGCTCTATCAAAGCCAAAAAGACGCGCAAGCCAATAAGAACGAACAGGGGCTGACCCCCCTGCGCCGGGACGGCCTGGCCAACATTCCGCTCAGGCCCACCACCGCCGATCAGAAGTTCACCCCCGAGGCGGGACTCAAGGGCCCTCAAATCTACATTGTGCAACTGCACGACCAGCCGGTGGCCACTTATGACGGTGGGGTGCCGGGCCTGGCGGCCACCAAGGCGGCCTCGGTACGCGGCGCCCGCGGGGGCAAGCTGTTCAGCGCCGGGCAGCCCCGGCAAAACAGCGGTGCCGTTGATGCCTACACCCAGCACCTGCTGGGCGCCCAGCAGCAGGTCATCCAACAAAGCCGCGGCACAGTGCGCCGTCAGTTCACCACCGCCCTGAACGGCTTCTCCATGGAGATGACCCAGGATGAGGCGATGCGCCTGGCCCTGCTGCCCGAAGTGGCGCACATCCAGCGCTCCCGCAACTTCGAGCTGCACACCGATGTGGGCCCCGAGCACGTGGGCGCCGGCGGGATCTGGGACGGCTCAACCTCCCACGACGGTGGCCAGTACACCGGCGCCGGCATGTTGGTGGGGATCATCGACACCGGCATCAATACCGCCCATCCGGCCTTTGCCGCCGTGGGTGGCGACGGGTTTGAGCACACCAACCCCCTGGGCAGCGGCCGCTACCTGGGGGATTGCGCCCAGGCCGATTTCGCCGATCGCTGTAACGACAAGCTGATCGGGGTCTACACCCACGCCTCCATCACCGGGGAGTACGGCAACACCCCCGGGGCCGAAGCGTTCGGTGAGGACTACAACGGGCACGGCTCCCATGTGGCCAGTACCGTCGCGGGCAACGTGCTCTACGACGTTGAGGTGGTGGCCCCCGAGTTTGGCGGTGGCTCCGGTGTGCCCATGGGGGTCCAGATGCCGCGGATCTCCGGTGTGGCCCCCCACGCCAACCTCATCTCCTATCAGGTGTGCCACCCGGTGGGCGGCTGTCCTGGCGAGGCGATGCTGTTCGCCATCGAACAGGCGATCCAGGATGGGGTGGACGTGATCAACATGTCCATCGGCGGCAGCGAAAGCTTCCCCTGGGACGACGCCTTCGAGCTGGCCTTCCTCTCCGCCCGTGAAGCGGGGGTGGCGGTGGCGCTCTCAGCCGGCAACGCCGGGGAATCGAGAGGCACCGATTCCATCTACACCGTGGATCACACCTCCCCCTGGGTGCTCAACGTGGCCGCCACCACCCACGCCCGCAGCATCACCATCAGCGGCAAAGCCCTGGAGGGCTTCAGCGGCGGCGACGCTGGCTTGAACCCCGGCAGCATTGAGGGGGCGGGCAACTCCCCGGCATTCACCGGCGAGTTTGTGATGGCCGCCGATTACGGCGACGGCCGCTGCAACGCCCCCTTCGCGCCCGGCACCTTCGACGCCGGCCACATCGTGGTGTGTGAGCGGGGCGACATCGCCCGGGTGCAAAAAGCGGTTAACGTGCAGGCCGGCGGCGCCGGCGGCTTCATCCTGTACAACACCTGGAACGAGGGTGATCAGGTGGTGGACGACACCTACGTCATCCCCGGCATCCATCTGACCGCCGAGCAGTATTACGGCGATTGGAACACCCCGGGTCTGTTGCCCTGGCTGCAATCCGGCACCGGCCTGACCGGCACCATCACCGCTTCCCAGGTGGAGCGGGTGGTGGATCCTCAGCAGGCCGACTGGCTGGCGAACTTCTCCTCACGGGGGCCCTCGAGCACCGTCGACGAGCTGTTCAGCCCTGGCATCGCGGCCCCCGGGGTGGACATCTTTGCCGCCTGGACCGAGACCAACCCCTTCGATCCCTTCGGCGACACCCGGGCCTACAACGCCATCAGCGGCACCTCCATGGCCAGCCCCCATGTGGCCGGGATGATGACCCTGATCCGTCAGGCCAACCCGGACTGGAGCGCCGCCGAGGTGCAATCCGCCTTGCAGATGACCGCCGACAGTCAGGCGATCAAAACGCCTCATCCCATCTACGGGGATACCAAGGTGGCGGGCGTGTTCCGGGCCGGTCACGGCCTGGCCAACGTGGAGCGAGCGCTCAACGCCGGCCTGGTGATGGACGAGTCCGCGCAGAACTTCCGCCGGGCCAACCCCCATAACGGTGGCCGGGTGCGGGATCTCAACCTGCCCCAGATGATCAACAACGACTGCGGCCGCACCTGTGGCTGGGTGCGCACCGTGCGCGCCACCCGGGACGGCAGCTGGCAGGTGGACGCGGTGTCCGGTCAGGAGCACCCGCTGTTCTGGGAGTACGCCCTGGACCCCAGTGCCCAGGTCACCATCACCCCCAGCCAGTTCAGCCTCAAAGCCGGGGAGTCCATCGACCTGACCGTCTCCGTGGCCTTCTCCGACATCGATATGGCCTGGTATGACGGCGCCTACCATCACGCCTTTGGTGAGATCCAGTTCACCAGCACCGACGGCGTCAGCCCGGACGCTTACTGGCCCTACCTGGCCAGCTACGCCGGCAAGGCGCTGCCCAACAGCCTGGAGGTGCACACCCACTCCGACACCGGCCAACAGGTGATCCCGGATGTGCCCCTGGGGGTGCCGGCCTCGGCGCTGACCGCCGTGGCTTACGAGCCGGTGGCCGCCGACGTGCAGCAGGTGACCCTGCCGAGACTGCAGTTCAATGTGCAAATGGTGGACAACGAGGGGTACTGGGACACTGACCTGGCCAACATCGAAGTGTTTGATGTGACCGTGGCCGAGGACACCGCGCTGTTGCGCGCCGAGGTATTTGGCCGGGTGAGCTCCAGCATTGATTCTCCCCTCAACACCTATGCCGATGCGGACATCTGGGTGTTCCGCGACTTCGATGGCGACGGTCGCCTGCATCTGTCCGAGGGGATCTGCGCCTCCCAACTGCCGCAAACCTCCAAGGGCGAGTACTGCGCCATCGAAAACCCGGAGGCCGGAGAGTACAAGGTGATGCTGGTCAACTACCTGCTCTACCCCTGGGAGAACGTCGATACCTACGAGTTTGGGATCGTAACCCTGGGCAAGACGCCGAGCAGCGCCCTGAGCGCCCGCTTTGACAGCAGTGCCGAGGCGCCCAAGAACAGCGACATCATCATCGAGTGGAGCCAGGCCCCTGCGCCGGGCGAAACCCTCTACAGCGCGGTTTCCGTGCAGGTGGACGGGGCAGAGGAAGGCTCGGTGATCATGATGCCGGTCAACCTGCACGGCGGCGAGCCGCTGGTGGCGGCCCACAGCTCTCAGAGCGCCGCCCGGGTGGGCGACATCCTGGATATGGCCGTGGTGGCCCAAGCCAACCGCAGTGGCGCGGATCGCCAGCTTGATCTGACCGTGACCCTGCCCGAGGGGCTGGCCCTGGTGCCCGGCACCCTGGCCGAGCGCGACGGCCTGGTGAGGACCGAGCGGGGCTTCCAGCTGACCACGTTGCAGGCCGACACCTCCGGGGTGCACGCCCGCTACGAGGTGAGCACCAACCTGGACAACCCCCAGTGTCGTACCCCCTGGGCCATCGACTACCCGGACGGCACGCCGCTGGACGGCAAGTACGTCGACCTGAGCCGGTTTGGCTTCGATCCCACCTGGGGCTCTTTCTTTGAGCAGAACGAGTGGGGCTGGGGCAACTGGGTTCACGATGTGGAGATCCCCACCATCCGGAATGACTTCCGGCCCTTCGACAACGGCGATTACTTCACCACGGACAAGGTGGTGATCAGCTCCCGTGGCTGGGTGCAGGCGGATTACCTGCAGTACAACGGTTGGGACATCGCCCTGCACAGCCAGCAGGTGCCGCTGCCCGGTGAGGAGTACGGCGTGCCGCCGGATTACGTGCTGGCGCCCTGGCACAACGCCCGGCAGGACCCCATGACCTGGGCCCAGGAGTGGACCCTGGCGATGTACGCCCCCCACTGGGACCCGGCGATGGCCAGCGGCGTCTACGTCGCCTACTACGACGACTACACCCTGGTCGAGTGGAAAGGCGCCCAGACCCACGACAAGTACTGGGATGAGAACTGGAATGAAGTGGTGGCCCCCCGGGACGATCGCTACGACTTCCAGATGTTCATGCGCGAAGGCACCAGCCACGACGCCGGCCAGTTCGAGGTGATCATGGCCTACGACAACCTGGACTTCGGCAGCCAGAGCGGCAATGGCGTCATCGGCCTGCGCGGCTACTGGGGCCCCCGGGCCGGGTTCAACCCGCTCTACGGTCACAGCGGTGTGGCCTTCGCCAAGGACAACCTCGCCGAGGCGTTAAGCGACGGCCTGGTGGTCTGTTACGAGATCGCCAACGACCTCAGCAGCCAGGTCAAGCTGGACTTCCAGGTGGAAGTCACCGACGCCGCCTACGGCAGCGTCCAGGTGGTGGAGACTCAGGCCGAGGTGGAGGGCGTAGGCAGCCTGGTACACCAGGCGCCGGTGACCGTGGCCGCCAACATCGAGGTCAAGGCCATTGCCGACCAGCAGGTGGCGGAGAACACCGCTTTGGAAGGGATCGCGGTGCACTTTACCGATGCCGACGGCGGGGTCTCCCCCAACACCATCAGCGTCAGTGGTGAGCACGTCAGTGCCGTGGTGCACGGTCACCACTCCGGCGCCCACTTCGACCTCATCCCCGAAGCCGACTGGCACGGGGTGACCGAGGTGACGGTGACGGTCAGTGACAACGTCACGCCTTCGGACAAGCACAGCGTTCGCTTCCAGCTGACCGTGCTCTCCGACGGGGTGGACCCGGCGCCGGAGCCGGGCCCGGAGCCCGAGCCGGAAGCGCCGAAAAAAGACAGCGGCAGTGTGGCCTGGTTGAGCCTGATGATGCTGGCCCTGCTGGCCTCTCGTCGACGCCGACTGAGCTGATTTTCGCGCACTAGACCCTCAGGGCCTTGCTTGGCAAGGCCCTGATTTTTGCTTTTCTAATAACGGCTTAACTCGCCTGCTTAATATCGAATTAATTTTCCCTTGGCCCCGATTACCGCTTCAATGGCGCCCTGTGCATGGCGGGAATGAGTCCCGGCTATGCGTCTCCCCCGATGCCAGGGACCGCGGCGACCGGGTTCATCCTGTCTGTCTATGAGGTTCCCATGCGCACCAACATGATCGAGATCCGCCACCTGCGCCACTTCCAGATGCTGTGCCGCAAGGGCAGCTTCCGGGGCGCCGCCGAGTTGCTGAGGATCAGCCAGCCCACCCTGACCCGCAGCATTCAGCGGATGGAGGAGATCCTGGAGGTCAAGCTGCTGGACCGGCGTCGCAGTGGGGTGGTGCTGACCCCTTACGGTGAGGCGGTGCTGCGCCATGGCGAGCGCATCGTCGGCGATATGCGCCAGCTCAGCCAGGAGCTGGAGTTCATCCACCAGAAGGACTGGGTGACCCTGACCCTGGGGGCCAGCCCGATCCCGGCGGAGACCCTAATCGGTCCCGTATTGGGCCAGCTGACCGACCGCTACCCGACGCTGAACCTGGAGCTGCGGGTGGATCACTGGGAGCGCTCTTTGCAGCAGCTCAAGTCCGGCGAACTGCACTACCTGGTGGAGGAGATCCAGGCCACCGGGCTGATCCACCGGGAGGAGCTCAGCATTCAGCCGCTGCCGCCCCAGCCGGTGGTGATCTGCTGCAGCCCCAAGCACCCGCTGCGGGCCCGCGCCCGGGTGTGGCTGGCGGATCTGCTGCAGTACCCACTGGCGCTGCCCCGCAATCTGCCACAGGGGTTCTGGCAGCAGCACTTTCCTGCCCTGGCCCAGGGCAGCCTGGTGGCCGGGCGGCGGATGGTGCGTTTCGATCACTTCCTGGCGGTGAAACCTGCCATCCGCGATGGCCAGCTGCTGGCCATGGCACCGCTGTCCAGCGTTCACCAGGAGGTGCGCGCCGGTCAGATGGCGCTGCTCACCGTGGCGGACATGGAGGCCATCTCGGCACACTACGGGATCCTCTCCCTGAAGGACCGTACCGCACCGCCCATCTCCCGTCAGTTGCTGGCGGCCATCGACGCCCAGGCCCACGCAGTGGTCAGCGAGGAAGCAGAGTTATACCCTTGTTAGGACACGGAATAGCAAAGGGATGACCGATGACAATGCGGATCGTAACCGGGGCGGGCTCGGGATTGGGTCGGGCCCTGGCCCGGGCCATGGTGGCCGAGGGTCACAAGGTGGTGTTGATGGGACGTCAGGCGGACAAGCTGTCGGCGCTGGCGGAGGAGCTGGGGGATGCGGTGCTGCCCATCGCCGTGGATCTCAGCCAGGCGGAGGCGGTGCGTCAGGCGTTCGATTTTGCCGAGGCCTGGGGCGGAGCGCCGGGTTGGGTGGTGCACTGTGCCGGGGTGGGGCAGTTTGGCCCCCTGGAGTCGCTGTCCGATGAGGCCATCGCATCGATGCTCAACAACAACCTGCTGAGCACCATCCTGGTGGCCCGGGAGGTGGTGCGTCGCTGGTCCGAGCGGGAGGGGGTGCTGGCCAACGTCCTCTCCACCGCCGCCCAGGTGGGCAAGGCGGAGGAGACGGTGTACTGCGCCAGCAAATGGGGCATGAAGGGCTTCCTTGAGTCGTTGCGCCTGGAGCTCAAGGGCGCGCCCATGCGTCTGGTGAACCTCTACCCGGCGGGGATCAACAGCGAGTTCTGGGCCCAGTCAGACCACGTGGATCCCAGCGGCTTTATGGCGCCGGAGGAGGTGGCCCAGTACATCCTGAACGCGCTTTCGGCCAAGCCCAGCTGCTACGTCACCGAGCTGAGCATCGGCCGTTACTGACCCACAGGCACAAAAAAACCGCCCCGAAGGGCGGTTGTACCAAGTTCGGCCTTAGCCGCGGCGACGCAGTGGCAACAGGGCCAACAGCATCAGGGCGAGGAAGCCCAGGGAACCACTGTCTTTCTTCGGCGGTGCCGGCGGCTCAACGGTCGGCGGCTCGGTGCCATCGGAGTTCACGGTCAGCAGGAACTGGGTGCTGGCCGCGTCCTGGGGGTTTCCGGCGTCGTAGACGGTGACGGTCACCACAGACTCACCGTGCCAGTGGGCGTCCGGCGTCAGGCTGAAGGTCATGCCGTCGATCTCGGCGCTGAGGTTATCCCCCTCCACCATCAGGGCCACGGCGCGGTTGCCGCTGTGCACGTAGTCCACGCTCAGCCCGCTCAGGGTGGCGTTCTCCTCCATCACCTGGTCGGCCAGGTCGAACACGGTGATGTTGCCGGCCACATCGAGGATGCGGCTGTCCACCACGGTGTTGCCCCCGTCCGCCTGGGCGGTGAGGGTCACCGGCAGGCTGCTGGCCACCGCCTCGGGGGTCACCAGGGCGGCGAAGCGAACCACAGCACGGGTGCTCTCCGGACCCTGGTAGTTGGCGCACACCAGCAGGTTGCTGGCCAGCTTCTCCGGTTCGTTCACCGCGTACTCGTCGTAGTGGTAACCGTTGACCGGGTAGTAGAAGCCGCGCACCCCTTCGTAGCCCTTCAGGCCCACGGTGTGCTCACCCAGGTTGCTGTCCATCTCACCGTAGGCGAAGTACAGCTCGTACACCCCCGGGGTGAAATCGATGACGCTGGAGGCCAGGGTCATGAAGTCGAAGTGGGTGCTCTTGTCCACCACCAGACCGCCCCAGGGACCGCCACTGGACTCGGCGTTGTACATCCGCTTCCACTGGGTGGCCATGTAGGCGCCCTGGTTCAGGGAGGCGGCGTACACACCGTACTCGTAGGGCGTGAAGGTGTCGAAATCGACGCCGGACTCGTTGATGGAGACCGCGTTGGCGCGCCAGAAAGGTGCCACCATCAGGTCACGCGCCCCGTCCGGGGCCAGGCTGTAGCCGGGCACGGAGAACAGCGCGTGCGCGTCGAAGCGCAGCAGGCCGTCACCCTGGATGGTCACGATGTTGGTGGTGTCCTTGGCCTGGACGCCGTACAGCGGGATGTGCGGGTAGTAGTTGTCCGCCCCGATGAAGTCCGGGATCTCGAACATCTGGTCCCACTCGTTGCTGAACGCCGGCAGCTGCGGCACCCCGATGCTCGGCAAGTCCACAAACTGCGGGAAGTTGCTGAACGGCAGGCGACACATGGGGTCGTCCAGGTTGGTGGTGTACTCGTAGGTCCGTGGCGCGTCCTTGGAGGAGACCTGGGTGGCGTCCAGCACCACGCGGTTGCCGTCAACGCTCAGGAGGTCGTTGGCAAACTCGTTGCCCCGGAGGCTCTCCTCGATGAGGGTCAGGCCGGTGGGCAGTTCCACGGTCAGGTTGATGTTGCGCTCGCTGCCAAACAGGTTGGCCTGCTGCACCACTTCAAACTCCACCACGTCACCGACGCGGGCGCCTTCGTGGCTGGCGCTGAACTGCACGTCCGCCTCGCCTCGCTCCAGGCGCACCGGCAGCATGCCGATGTCGGCGGGATTGAAGCCGTCGGAACCCAGCTCGACCACCGCGTGCAGGATGCTGCCCGGCTCGACGCCGTTGATGTCCCAGTTCAGCTGCAGCGGTTGCGCGCTGACGCCGTCACTGGTGATGGGGCTCAGGCTCAGGCGGTCGGTCACCTGGTCGCTGATGATGCTGACGTTGGTGACGATGCGGTGAGCCTCATCGTAGGGATCCCACCAGCCGGTGCCGATCTTCATGTTGCTGACCATGTACCAGTACACCCCGGGCTCCGGGTTGTTGATGGCACAGTAGTCCGCCAGGCGCCAGTCGGAGATGCAGATCGCCTCCTCGCCCCAGTTGATCAGGCCGTCGCCGTTGACGTCGCGACCCAGGTCGATGCGGCTGGAGAAGCGGGCCAGATCGTCCTCTTCGGCGATCTCCACCACCAGGCGCTTGGTGCCGGTGGGGACGGTGAACATCCGGTAGCCGATCTGGGAGTCATCGGAGGGCAGGGCGTCGACGATGTCCCAGGGCCACTGGGTGTTCATCTGCAGTCTGTACTCCTTGCTCTCGCCGCTGACCATGCCGTAGACGCTGGCCTCGATGGCGCTGGAGGGCGGCAGGATCACATTGGGGGTGAGCAGGTTGCCCTGGTCACGGCCCACTTCCGCCTGGACGATGACCGGCAGGGAAGCGCGGTCGTAGGCGGCGATCACCGGCAGGGTCTGCACCGGCTTGGCGGTGTCCGAGGGGGTCAGCATCAGTTTGCCGTAGAAGGTCGCCCCGTCGGTGTTGCCCGGGCCGATGGGGGCATCGGTCTGGAAGTCCACGTCCGGCAGGGTGGCGGTCACCATCACCCGCTGGCTTTCACCGGCGGCCAGGGTGAACTGGGCCGGCGTCACCTCCAGGTTCATCAGCGAGGCACCCAGGTTTTCCAGCTCTTCGGCGGTCACCGTCCAGCTGCCGCTTTCGGTGGCGGTGAAGGTCCGGAACCAGGTGCAGCTGCCCTGACAGTCGCGATCCACCAGGTAGGGGGTGTTGAGGGTGCGCACGTCGCCCCCGGCCTGGGGGTTGGCGGCCTCGTAGTTGGCGATGGTCTCATCCTGAACCAGGCTGGCCATCACGGCGCGATCCACGTTGATCACCCCGGCGCCGGCGTCGTCATAGCCCACCGGACCGGTATTGCCGTAGTCGTCCACGTGCACCGCGACTTTGCTGGCGGTGGTGGTCAGGGCGGACTGGATCTGGGCCGGCGTCCAATCGGGACGGGCGGCCTTGATCAGGGCCATGGCGCCAGCCACATGGGGCGAGGCCATGGAGGTGCCGCTGATCATCGCCCAGTTCATGCCGAAGCCGTCCAGGGTGAACAGACGATCGTTGGCGTAGGCGGCAAACACGTCCACCCCGGGTGCGGCCACGGTGGGGGCCATCACGTTCGGGTTGGTGGTGCTGGGACCGCGGGAGGAGAACATCGCCAGCTGGTCCGCGGCCCGTTCGGTGGTGAACAGGGAGCCGTCGGTCAGGCTGGCACGGTGACCGGTGCCGGTGGCCAGCCAGTCGAGGATCTTACCGCCGTCGTAGTTGCCGATGTGGGCGGAAGGCAGGGAGTAGTAGTCGTCCACCTTCTGGAAGCGGGAATCGCCGTACTCCCAGTCGGACTGGGTGTTGTAGAGGATCATCCCGCCGGCACCGCCCTCTTTGACGTTGTCGGACTTGGCCACTCGGGGCTGATCGCTGCGACCGCACACCACGATGGGGGCTTCGGCCAGCGGCGTGCCGTCGGGCAGCGCGGCAAAGGTGCCCGCCGGGAAGGGGCTGTCACAGCTGCCGTCGCCGTAGTCGGCGGCGGAGACCACGGGGCCGGTGTAGGGGCCGGTCAGGCTCTTGGCGCTCATGCCCCAGCTGGAGGGGTTGCTGTCGCCGCCCTCGAAGTTCTCCACCCGCTTCTCACCGGAGTCCAGCACCCGACCGTGGGTGGTGGCCGCGACGGAGGTCAGCCAGGGCGAGACGTGGTCCATCCAGGCGTAACCGGCGTTACCGGCGGAGGTGGCCACGGAGATACCCGCTTCACGAGCGGCCAGGAAGGCCAGCTCGGTGGGGGAGGCCCAGGGCAGGCGCTCGGCGCCGCCAACGGAGTAGTTGATCACGTCCACGCCATCACGGATGGCGTCTTCCACCGCCATCAGGGTTACCTCTTCGGGGCAACCGGCGTAGGGATCTTCCGGGCCACCGGCCCAGCACACCTGGTAGGAGATGAGGTTGGCGTGGGGGGCCACACCGGAGACCCGGGGGAACACCAGATCGGTGTCGCGGCCGGTGATGGTTTCGCCGTAGCCGGCTTCGCTCATCTGGTAGGGCACGTTGAACAGCACGTTGCCCGCCGCGGTGGAGGCGGTGTGGGAGCCGTGGCCGTTGTAGTCTTCGCCGTTGGCCGGGCGCGCCATCTCCCAGGGGGTGAGCGGGTGCATGCCGCGGAACACAGGATCACCGTAGGTGTCGGTGATCATGGGGTAGGAGCGCACGCCGATGAGTTTGTCGTTACACAGGGTGACAAACTCTTCCAGCTCACAATCCCCCACGTAGGTGCCGGTGCCCCAGGGGTTCTCGATGGCCACGCCATCGTCACCCATGGCGGCGAAGGCCGGGTGGGCGGTGTTGATGCCGGTGTCCAGGATCCCAACGATGATCCCTTTGCCGGTAAAGCCGGTGCCGGCGGTGGCGTTGCCGTTCCAGATCGCCTCGGCACCGATGTGCTGAGGACCAACATCGGTGTGCAGCTCCAGTACGGTGGAGCGGGTCACGGCGCGCACCCCGGCCATCTTGGCCACGCGGGCGGCCTGCTGCTGGGTCAGGGTCATGCTGATGCCGTTGAAGGCGTACTGGAACGACTGCTTCACCGGCTGGTGGGTGCGCAGGGTGCCGGTGATGGCACTGTGCACCTCGGCCTGGCGACTGGACAGGTACTGCAGGTAGCTGCGGCTGTCGCCGCTGTGGATGTTCAGCTTGCTGCCCTGGCCGAACGCCGCCGGGGCGCTGCCCGGTGCGGTGGCGTTCAGGCCGGCGATGCCACCACGGTAGGTGGCCAGCGGCTGATCATCCAGCTGGATGATGTAGGTGTGCTCGCCGCTGAGGCCATCCTCGTAGACGAAGGGCACTTTACCGGCTTGGCCGATGTGCTGGTTGGGACCGCTGGTCAGGCCCGGGCGGTTTTGCAGCCGCTGCTGGTGAGCCTGGATCTCGGCGTACTGTTCGGCGGTCATGTGGAACGGGTCCACGGTGATCTCGCCGGATGGGATGGGGCCCGCTTGGCCCGCTGCCGCCAGGCCTGCGGCGTAGAGCGCCGCGGACGTGGCTATGGCCAGATGCTTAATTTTCAACGTCATACCCTTAGCTGTCCCTAAGACAGCTCCCTGGTCTTAGTCCTGTCGCCGTTTCGAGGGCAGAGCCATCGCAACGGCGGTGATGGCGGCTGTAACCGCTCTGAGGCCATTCTGTTGCACTTTGGTTGCGGCGATCCAATGCGTTATACGATCTCAATGCATCATTATCATGCATAACATTCAATCGCGACTGAGTCTGAATCCACCAAAAACCAATAAAAACAGCTATTTATTTCAATTGTGACATTTTTATTGCATTGGCTTTTTGCATTCGAAAAATATTTTTAATTCACAAAAGGTATCAATGGTGGAGCGGGGAGGACGCGCGGGCAAAAAAAAACCACCCCCGAAGGGGTGGTTGGTTGGGCAGGCTTTGGGCCTTAGCCGCGGCGACGCAGCGGCAGCAGGGCCAGCAGCATCAGGGCCAGGAAGCCCAGGGAACCGCTGTCGCTGTCCCGGGTTTCCGGCTCCGGCTCGGGCGCCGGCGGCTGGGGCGCCGCTTCACCGTCGGAGACCACTTCCAGCATAAAGCTGGTGCTGGCGGCGTCGCTGGGGTTGGCCATGTCGTAGACGGTGACCGTGACCTCAGTGGTGCCGTACCAGTGGGCTTCCGGAGTGATGTCGAAGGTGGCGCCGGACTCACCGCCGTGCACCATGGCGCTGATGTGCTCACCGCTCACTTCGATGCCGTTGGTGGTGCCGCGGACGTCGTTGTACATCACGGAGATGCCTTCCAGGGTGGTGTTCTCATCCATCATCTGGTCGGCGATCTGGGCCACGGTGATGTTGCTGGGCACATCCAGGGCGTGGCTGACGGTCACCAGCTCGGAGTCGCTGTACTGGCTGTCCACGGTGATGGCACCGCTGGTGCCGGTGGCAGCGTTGTTGACTCGAACGGTGAACATCAGGTCCACGGCGGACTGCTCAGGACCGCGGTAGTCGGCACAAACCACGGTGCCGGCGCTGATCTTCTCATCCACATCATCGAAGGCGAAACCGTCGTTGTTGTAGCCGTAGGCCGGGCCGAAGGAGCCGCGCTCGCCCCAGTAGCCGTGCAGGCCCACCGAGCCGGCGTGGGCGTTGGCGGTCTCCATGGCGTTGTAGGCGAAGATCATCTCGTAATCACCAGGCTCGAACTGCAGGCCGGTGGAGATGATGGTCTGGATGTTGTAGTAGGCGTTCGGATCCGGCTCGTTACCGAGGAACCAGTGCATGTACTCCTCGCCCCCTTCCCACTGGAACAGGTAGTGCTTGCCGGTGATCCCGGCGTACACCACGTTGATCCAGCGCAGGCGATCCCAGTCAAAGCGCACCTGTTCGGGCATCATCACGTCGCCACGCCACAGCGGGGCAATGATGGTGTCCGGGAAGCTTTGGAAGTTGTCGGTGAACGGAATGTGCTGGTTCCAGAACTCCGGCATGGGATCGAACTGGACGTAACCGAAGGGCGAAATCGCCAGGACGTCCTGACCGTACATCTCCGGGTTACCGTACAGCGGCACATGAGGCAGGCCGTTGGCGGCGAGCGGGATGTGCAGGGGACGGTTGGAGTAGCCCGGAATGCTGGAGGCATCGAAGCCGGCCATCGCCATGTCGAAGAACGCCGGGTCATCACCGTAGGGCACGCGACACATGGGATCGTCGGCGTTGGTGGTGAACACGTAGTGGCGCGGCATGTCCATGGAGGAGGCCTGGGTACCGGCGATGGTGATGACGTTGCCGTCGATGCTCAGGGCATCGTCCGCCAGACCGACATTACCCAGGGTCACGCTGTCCTCAACCAGGGTGAACTGGCCGGGGATGGTGGTGGTCAGGGTAAAGTCGCGGTCCGCACCCAGCAGGTTCGGCGCCAGCTTGACGTGCACGTCCACCATGTCGCCGGCCTTGGCCGCGGTCTGGGACGCGCTGATCTCGGTGTCGCTGCCGATGTGCTGCAGTTTGACCGCGAAGTCGCCAATGTTGCTGTCGTTGTAGGCGTCGGAGCCCAGGGCGATCACGCCGTAGTAGGCGTCCCCTTCCATGGCGTCCGGCAGGTTGTAGTTCAGACGCAGCTGGTAGGGGGTCAGACCGTCGTTGCTGGCCGGGCCTTCCACCATCAGGTTGGCGTCGTCGTCACCGCCGATAACGGCCAGGCTGGCCACGATGTGGTCTTCGCCGTTCTTGGGATCCTCACCTTCCCACTTCCAGTTGCCGATCACCGCCCAGTAGGTGCCGGGCATGGGGTCGTTGACGGCACAGAAGTCGCCGTTGTCGGTGTAGGAGTAACAGATCGCCTCGTCCATCCACTGGATCTGGCCGTCGCCGTTGACGTCCATACCGAAGTCGATGCCGGTGTAGGCCACCTTGTCGGCGCTGAGCACCTCCCAGACGATGCGCTTGGTGCCTTCCGGTACGTCGAAGAAGATCACCTCGGAGCCGGGATCGTTCATCACCTCTTCGGTGGTGTTCTGATCCTCGTTGATCCGGGTCAGGGCGCGGGACAGGTGCAGATCGTAGCGCTCACCCTTGGTCAGGCCGGACACGGTGTAGTTGAAGGACTGGATCTCATCGGTCATCAGCATCGGGGTCAGGGTGTGACCGCTCTGACGATGGATGATGCCAGACACCTCTACCGGCAGGGTGTCACCGCTGTAGCGTACGCCCACGGGCAGGTACTGGTCCGGCAGGCTGTCGCTTTGCGGCTTCAGATCCACCCGGCCCAGCAGCTGCAGCATGCTGGTGTCGGCGCCGATGGCTTCCACTTCCATCACCTTGGCGGTCACCATGATCGCCTGGGTCTGACCGGCCATCAGGGTGAACTGCTTGGGTGAGACCTCCACTTCCAGCATCGCGGCGCCGTCCATGGGCAGCGGCTCGGCGCTGACGTCCCAGGTGCCGTCGGTGGTAGCGGTAAAGGTCCGCATCCAGGTGCAGGTACCGGCACAGTTGTCGTTGTACAGGTAGGGCAGGTTCAAGGTGGTGACGTTACCGCCGTTTTTCGGGTTGGCGGCACGGTAGTTGGCACCGGTTTCGTCCAGCAGCAGACCGGCCTTCTGGGCGCGGGCCACGTTGATCACACCACTACCGGCGTCGGCGTAGCCCGCCTGAACCGGATCATAGGGGTAGCCGTCCTTGGACCGGGTCACGCCGTCGAGGGAGGCGGTGGTCATCAGGGCGGACTGGATCATCGCCGGAGTCCAATCGGGGTTGGCCTGTTGCAGCAGGGCCATGGCACCGGCCACGTGGGGCGCGGCCATGGAGGTCCCGCTGATGGCGGCAAAGTCCGTCGGCATCGGCGCGGCGCTGAAGGGCATGTCATCCGCGTAGGCGGCGTAGACGGACACGCCCGGGGCGGCCAGGTTGGGGGACATTACGTCCGGGTTGGCCAGGTTGGGGCCACGGGAGGAGAAGTCCGCCACGTAGTCGGCCAGGGTTTCGGTGGTCACCACCTCGGCGGCGGTGATGGTGGCGGTGTGCCCCATGCCGCTGCCCAGCCAGTTCTTCAGGTCACGACCGACGTAGTAGTCGACGTGGATCCCGGGGATGGCGTAGGCGTCGTTGGCGATGTTGGCGGTATCCCCCCAGCTGGAGGTGTTGTAGAGGATAAAGCCTCCGGCACCACCGGCGGCGGCGTTGACCGCCTTGGTCACCCGGGCGATGTCGCCCCGCTCACACACCACGATGGGGGCGCTGGCGAAGGGGGTGCCGTCGGGATCCAGGTCGAAGGTGCCTTCGGCGAAGGGCTCGTTACAACGGGCGTCACCGTAGTCGGCAGCCAGCACGATGGGGCCGCTGTAGGCGCCGGTGATGCCGCCGCCCTCGACGTCGGCCGGGGCCGGGGTGTCGCCACCGGCCATGCCGGTCAGGGCCTTGTTGATCACCTCGATGCCACGACCGTGGGTGGTGGCCGCTACGGAGGTCAGCCAGGGAGAGAGGTGGTCGATGGCACCGCGGGCCTGGCTGGAGTACTGCGGGCTGTAGGAGTTACCGGCGGAAGCGGCCACGGAGATCCCCGCTTCGCGGGCGGCCAGGAAGGCCATCTCGATGGGGCTCTCCCAGGGGAAGCTGCCGAAGGTGGAGCCGATGGAGTAGTTGATGACGTCCACGCCGTCGGCGATGGCGTCTTCGATACCGGACATCAGGGCGGAGCCGGGGCAGCCGCCGAAGTCTTCACCGTAGCTGCCGTCGTTGGGCCAGCACACCTGGTACATGATCACGTTGGCGCGGGGCGCCACACCGGAGACCATGGGGAACTTGAGGCCGGTGGCGATGCCGTCGGACTCAACGGCAAACTCCGGTACCACGTAGTCCACGTCGTACAGGGTGTTACCGGCGGCGGTGGAGGCGGTGTGGGACCCGTGACCGTGGTAGTCCTCACCGTTGGCGGGACGCACGGGGTTCTCGATGTTCCACCAGGGCTCGTCCGGCTGGTAGACCGGCTCCCAGTACTTGTCGGTGATCACCTCGTAGGAGCGCACGCCGATCAGCTTGTCGTTACACATGCTGACGAACTCTTCCTTTTCACAGTCGCCGAGGAAGTTGCCGCTGCCCAGGGGGTTGGTGTAGGTGTAGCCGTCCTCCGGCATGTCGGAGAAGGAGACGTGGTCGGTGTTGATGCCGGTGTCCAGCACGCCCACGACGATCCCCTCGCCGCGGTGCTCCACGCCGGTCAAGCTGCCGTCCCAGAACTGGTCGGCGCCGATGTGCTGCGGGCCCACGTCGGTCTGCAGCTGGTGGATCTCCTCGAGGGTCACGCTGCGCACGCCGGGCTGGTTGGCCACGGCCGCGGCCTGATCCTGGGTCATCCGCAACGCCATGCCGTTAAAGGCCAGGCTGTACTGACCGATGACCTGGGGGTTGCTGCCAACGATACCGCTGATCTGGCCCAGCAGGGTGTCCTGCTTGCCGCGCAGATAGTGGCTGTACTGCTGTACCGCGCTGCTCTGCACGTTCAGCTTGTTGGCGCCATGGGCGTTGAGAGAGAAGGGGGCGGGGTTGTAGCGCGGTGCGGTGGCCTGCAGACCGGCGATGCCGCCGTGATACAGGGCCGCGGGCTTGTCCGCCAGTTCGATGATGTAGGTTTGCTCGCCGGTCAGGCCCTCTTGATAACGGAAGGGGACCTTGTCATCCGGGCTCAGGGCGATGCCCCGGTGGACGTTTTTGCCGTTGCTGAACGGACGGGTGTCGGTGTTCATGCCGGAACGGGGCGGCCCGTTACGCAGCTGCTCGTTGTACTGCAATATCTCGTCGGTGATCTCGATATTGCGGAACTGGGAGTCTTCCCCCAGTCCTGATGCGCTGGCACCACCGGCCATATACATGGCCGCCAGCGTCATCAGTGTCGCTTTTTTCATTTTCATGATGAAAACCCTCTATGCCCGCAAGGGCATTCCCTGGTCTTGGTTGTTGTTATCTCTCCCGGCGTACCACAGACATCAGACAACCGCGGGGGCTACAGAGGCGGCAGTTATACTGCTCTGCATTCGATGTTGCGCAAATGTAATCATTCGGTCCAATGCAAAATTGGTGTTTGTCTCATGCATAAAAAGTATTATGCTGTTGTGGCGGCCTATGCGGACGATGCATACAAACGAATAAGATTTATTGTTAAAAGCTTGTTGCATGCTGAGCCGATATTTGCGTTGATTAACAGGGCATGGCGGCGCGTATTCGCCGTCCAGATGATAAATGTCGAGTATGTGAAGGACGCATTGATCGGGTAAAACACATAAAACGCGAAACCGATTAATGCCTTATGTGATTGCTTGAGGTAAGTGCTATGCGCACGAGTACAATGGAAATCCGGCACCTGCGTCACTTCTTGATGCTGTGCCGAAAAGGCAGCTTCAGTGCGGCGGCGGAGGCCTTGCACCTGAGTCAACCCAGCCTGAGTCGCAGCATTCAGCGCATGGAGGAGTTGCTGGACGCCCGGCTGCTGGACCGCCAGCGCAGCGGCGTGGCCCTCACTCCCTACGGCGAGTCGGTGCTGCGCCACGGTGAGCGGATCCTGCGGGACGTTCGCCAGCTCAGCATGGAGCTGGAGCTGATGCAAAGCGGCGACTGGAGCGAGATCGCCCTGGGCGCCAGCCCCATCCCGGCGCAGACCCTGATCGGCCCGGTGGTGGGGGAGCTGACCCGTCAGCACCCGACCCTTAACCTGGATCTGCGGGTGGACAACTGGCGCCGCTCCTTGGCCTGGCTGGAAGCGGGTGAGCTCAACTACTTTATCGACGAGGTGGCCGCCACCGGCCTGGATCGCCACGAGGCCCTGGACGTGGTGCCCCTGGCGCCGCAGCCAGCGATCATGTGCTGCAACCCCCAGCACCCGCTGCTGGCCCGCCGGGATCTGCAGCTGGCGGATCTGCTGCAATACCCCCTGGCGCTGCCCCGTAACCTGCCGGATGCTTTCCTGGAGCGTCACATTCCGGGTCTGACCCTGGGGCCCATGGTGGCCGGCCGGCGCATCGTTCGCTTCGACCAGTTCCTGTCGGTCAAACCGGCGCTGTTCGACAGCCACCTGGTGGCCCTGACCCCCTTGGCCAGCGTGCACCAGGAGATCGTCGATCAGAAGCTTGGGGTGCTCAAGGTGGGGGATCTGGACGAGATCCAGGCCAAGTTCGGCATCGTCTCCCTGAAGGGGCGCACCCAGCCGCCGGCTTCGGAGAAACTGGTGGCCGCCATCGTGGCGGAAGCGGAGCGGATCGTCGGCTCCGCCAGCAGCATTCTCTGAAGAAGTTTCGCATGAGGGGCCCTCATGCTCGCGGGGGAAATAATCGCGCGAATTGTAGGGGTATTTCTGTTAGGGTGCGTGACAGTCATCACACATTTTCGCTTGTCCAGAGGTACCCCATGGTTAAAGGCATTCAGATCACGCAATCCGCGGACTCCAACCTGGTTAACAGCATTTGGCTGATCGACGAGGCGGCTCAGCAGGCCCGTTGCCTGGCCGCCCCGGCTCACTACGAAGCGGACCAGGTGGTCGCCCTGGCCGAACTGGGTGAGTTCGAGTCCCGCGAGCTGATGATCCAGACCCCGCCGAGCCGCGAAGGGGGCCAGCACCTGAACGTCAACGTGCTCAAGCGCGAGACCCTGGAGAAGGTGATGCAGGCCCGTGAGCGCATCGAAGCCGGTGAGGCCTCCAACGACGATCACAACATCCTCTCCGAGAACGCCCAGCTGACCATCCGGGTGTCCGGCTACGCCGTGCGCTTCAACTCCCTGACCCTGGAGCAGCAGAAGGACGTGATCACCCGGACCTTCACCCAGAGCCTGTAAGGGCGGGACGCTTCCGGTTAACGGGCCCTGCGGGGCCCGTTTTTGATCCCGCTTCTTAACCCCCTTCGGCTGTGTTAGCTTCCCAGTGAAACCCAGTTAAGGAACGCTACAGGAGTCAGGGATGTTTTGGGGTCAGTTAAAACCTCGGGGTGAGGACACGACGGAGTTGGAGCGCCATCCGGCGGTGGTGCAGTTGTCCAAGGGGGAGTTGTTCCTGGCGGCGTGCATGAACGTGTTTCGCCAGGACTACGGCTTTGTCGAGGCCACCAACGAGGACCTGCCCCGGGACAAGGCCGGCCAGCCCCTGCCCAAGTACACCTACCCGGCCATCGAGTACCTCTGCCAGTTTGATCTGAAGGAGAAGTCGGTGTTCGAGTTCGGCAGCGGGGCCTCCACGCTGTTCTGGATGGCGCGGGCCAATTCGGTGGTCAGCGTGGAGAACAACCGCGACTGGTTTGCCCGGGTGCAGAGCCAGGCCAACGACAAGGTGGAGCTGCTGTTTGCCGAAGGCGACGCCTACCCCCAGGTGATCCAGACCGTGGATCGCCCCTTCGACGTCATCGTCATCGACGGCTACGGCTACCGCTACGACTGCGCCGAGCTGGCGCTGCCCTACCTGGCCGATGGCGGCATGATCATCCTCGACAACGCCGACTGGCACCCCAACACCGCCGCCCGGCTCAAGCGGGCAGGGCTGCTGCAGGTGGACATGACCGGCTTCAAGCCCACCGAGTCCCACACCTCCACCACCTCGCTGTTTTTGAAGCGGGACTTCGATTTCCCCACCCTGGCGGACCGCCAGCCCAGCGTTGGCCTGGGGGGCAAGGATCTGCACTCCGAGCAGTGGGATCGCCGTCAGCTGCCCTGAGCAAAGAGTCCATTGTGCCACTGTGGCCGGCCGGGACAGCAGGTCGGCCAGGACAGGGCGGGCAGGACGCGTGCTCCTGCTGGATTGGGCCCCCGGGCTGGCACAACCCGCCACCGGACCCATTTGCCTGCCGACCGTTGCCCTCTCTATAGTGCCCTGGCGCAGATTTAGGGAGAGTGACAATGAAAAAGTCAGTAGTATTTTCAATTGCTTGTGGATTGATGTTCAGTGCTGCCAGCTCGGCGGCCTTCACCACTTCGGTGCCGGAACAGGACGCCTTCTTCGACAACATCCGGGCCCACTGTGGCAAGGCGTTCGAGGGCCAGGTGGTCTCCGGCGGCCGGGAAGGGGATGGCTTCAGTGATCAGCGACTGGTGATGCACGTGCGGGAGTGCGGTGAGGACCAGATCAAGATCCCCTTCCACGTGGGGGACAACCACTCCCGCACCTGGATCCTGACCAAAACCGGCGCCGGTGTGCTGCTCAAGCACGACCATCGCCACAAGGACGGCAGTGACGACGAGTCCACCATGTACGGCGGTCACACCGACCACCGCGGCTGGGCCAACGCCCAATCCTTCCCCGCCGACGATTACTCCAAGGACCTCTTCACCCGGCTGGGCTTTCCCCAGTCCAACGGCAACACCTGGCACATGTACATCTACCCCGAGGTGTTCACCTACCAGCTGACCCGGGACGGGCGTGACTTCAAGGTGGACTTTGACCTTACCAAGCCCGTGGCCCTGCCGCCGGTGCCCTGGGGTTACGAGTAAACCCGACGCCCCGCCCGGCGCGGGGCTTTACAGCTTCCCCCCACCGCCCCGTCCCCGGGGCGGTTCCCCATCCTGGCGCCGGCCTGCTATCATCCGCCCCCTCTGATGAGGCCCGGACTCCGCCATGCTCTTGATGCTCGACAACTACGACTCCTTCACTTTCAACCTGGTGCAGTATTTTCAGCAGCTGGGTCAGGAGGTGGTGGTGCGTCGTCATGACGAGATCGGCCTCGAGGGGATCGCCGCGCTCAAGCCGGATCACCTGGTGATCTCCCCCGGCCCGAAAAGTCCGGACCAGGCGGGGATCAGCCTGGCGGCGGTGGCCCAGTTTGCGGGCCGGCTGCCGATCCTGGGGGTCTGTTTGGGCCACCAGTGCATCGCCCAGCACTTCGGCGCCGAGGTGGTGCGGGCCGAGCGGGTGATGCACGGCAAGACCAGCGCCATCGAGCACCAGGGACAAGGGGTGTTCAGCGGGCTCAATCGACCGCTGACCGTCACCCGCTACCACTCCCTGGTGGTGGCCCCCGACAGCCTGCCCCCCTGCCTGGAAGTCACCGCCTGGAGCCAGGCCCCCTCCGGTGCCCGGGAGATCATGGGCCTGCGTCATCGCCAACTGCCCATCCAGGGGGTGCAGTTCCACCCGGAGTCCATTCTCACCGAGCAGGGCCTGCAGCTGCTGGACAACTTCCTCAAGGGTTACTGAAAAGTAAGCAATTGTTGCGCACCTATGTGCGGTTCTTTGCGATCGTGGTATAACGCAGGCTCTGCCACGAGCAAGGACAACAACAATGAAAAAATGGATTGTGGCGTGCAGTGTCGCCACGTTGCTGGGCGGCTGCGCCAACCAGCCTGATGCGACCCCCGCCCCCGCTTTGACGCCCCCCGTGACCCTGGCCGCGCCGGTGCTGCCCGACCAGCCCCTGACCCTCAAGCAGGTGATGGCCGATCCCGATTGGATCGGCAATGCGCCGGTGGCCGCCTACTGGGCGGACGACTCCACGGGCGTCTACTACAGCCGCAAGCAAAGCGGCAGCAAACTGATGGATCGTTTCGCCCATGCCCTCAATGGTGAGGCGGCCCCGCTGCCCCTGGCCCAGTGGGGGCAGGTGACCCAGCCGGGCAAGACCAACGCCAGCGGCTCTCTTAAGGCCTGGCTCTACGAGGGCAACCTCTTTGTCCGCAGCCTGCCGGACGGCACCATTCGCCAGCTGACCCGCGACAGCCAGGCGCTCACCGATTTCCGTTTTCTCAATGATGGCCGCATCGCAGTCTGGGCCGGCGAACGGGTGGAGACCCTGGACCCGGCCACCGGCGCCCGGGCCCTGCTGGCGGAGCTGCAGTTTGCCGATGCCCCGGCGCCGGAGCAGGCCGAGGGGTACCTGGCCGAGCAGCAACAGCGGCTGATCCAGTACGTGGCCCAGCAGTACCGGGATGGCGAGCAGCAGCACCAGCGCGAGACCCAGCGTCGGGCCGACGATCCCACCCTGGCGCCGGCCCCCATCTACCTGGGCAGCACCGAGCGCCTGGTGGAGCTGTCGGTGTCCCCCAGTGGCCGTTACCTGATGCTGGCCCTGACCGACGCCGAGGGCAGCTGGCGGGCGGATCACGACATCATGCCCAACTACCTGGATAAGCGCGGCTACGTGGACGCGGTGCCGGTGCGCGCCCGGGTGGCGGAAGCCGAGGTGAAGCCCCACCGACTGGTGGTGGTGGACCTGACCGAGGATCGCCAGATCGACGTGACCTGGGAGGGGCTGACCGGCTTCGACGAGGACGTACTGGCCGAGGTGAAGCGTGAGAACGCCGAAGCCCGGGGCGAGCGCTACCAGAGCGAACCGGCCCTGCGCACCATCCGCCTGATGCAGGACTGGGGCTGGCGTCAGAGCGCCATGGTCTGGCACCCCAGCGCCGACAAGCTGGCGGTGATGCTGGAAGCAGCGGACAACAAGGATCGCTGGCTGGCCAGCGTCAACCTGGGCAAGGGCACCCTGACCACCGAACACCGCCTGCACGACGACGCCTGGGTCAACTACACCCACAACGAGTTTGGCTGGGTGGGTGAGGACAGCCTCTACTTCCTCTCTGAGCACAGCGGCCACTCCAACCTCTACCTCAAGCCCCTGGGCGGGAAAGCCCAGGCCCTGGTCAGCGGGCGACAGGTGGTCAGCAACCTGACCCTGAGCCAGGATCAGCAGCACCTCTACTACAAGGCCAATCCGAATCATCCGGGCCAGTACGAGGTGTTCCGGGTGGCCCTGGCCGATGGCCAGGTGGAGCCGCTGACCGATCTCAAGGGGATGCTGGAGTACCGCCTGAGCCCGGACGAGTCCACACTGCTGCTGGAGTACTCCAGTCGCACCCGGCCGGTGGAGCTGTACGTCCAGCCCCTAGGCGGTGAGGCGCGCCAGCTGACCCGCACCACCAGCGAGGCCTTCCTGGCCTACGACTGGCAGGCCCCCCAGGTGGTGGCGGTGCCCTCCAGCCATCAGGCGGATCCGGTCTACGCCCGGGTTTACCTGCCCGAAGGGTTTGACCCGGCCCAGCGCTACCCGGCGGTGATCTTCAACCACGGGGCCGGTTACCTGCAGAACGCCCACTACGGCTGGTCCGGCTACTTCCGCGAGTACATGTTCCACAACCTGCTGGCGCAGCAGGGCTACGTGGTGATGGACATGGATTACCGCGGCTCCAAGGGCTACGGTCGCGACTGGCGCACCGCCATCTACCGTCAGATGGGCACCCCCGAGGTGCAGGACCTGGCGGACGGCGTGGCCTGGATGGTGGACCAGGTGTCGGTGGATCCCCAGCGGGTGGGCACCTACGGCGGCAGCTACGGTGGCTTTATGACCTTTATGGCGCTGTTCACCCAGCCGGATCTGTTCCAGGCCGGGGCGGCCCTGCGTCCGGTCACCGACTGGGCCCACTACAACCACCCCTACACCTCCAACATCCTCAACACCCCCCAGGTGGACCCCATCGCCTATGAGCGCAGCTCCCCCATCGAGCACGCCCAGGGGCTGACCAAACCGCTGCTGATCATGAGCGGGGTGCTGGACGACAACGTCTTCTTCCAGGACAGCGTGCGCCTGGTGCAGCGCCTGATCGAGCTGGAGAAGCCGATGTTTGAAACCGCCATCTACCCGGTGGAGCCCCACGGCTTCCGTGAGCCCTCCAGCTGGCTGGACGAGTACCGGCGGATCCACCGGCTGTTCGAGACGCACCTGAAGTAAGACCAGTGGGCCCCCCGGGGCCCATTTTTTTCGTCTGCCATCCGGACTATGCTATTGAAACAGGGACAGAACCACTTTCCAGGGACGGGCATGGCGCACACCCACACCGGCAACGAGGCCGGTCATTCCGACAGGGTCACCACGGATCTCAGGAGCCGATTCCTGCACTACCTGATGCTGGAGCGGGCGGTGCCGCCCACAGGCGACGCCCCCGAGCCGGTGGATCCCGAGCAGTGGCAGCACAAGCTGGCGGTGGAGCAGGACGCCCTGCTGGCCCGCTGGCAACACCGCCAGCAGGCCCAGGCCCAGCGCGACGCGGCCCGTCACCAGTTCCTCAATCACTTCCGCCGCCGCCTGGCCCAGACCCTGGCGGAGCCCGGGGCCCTGATCCAGGACACCGCCCTGGCCCGCCCTCAGTTCGAGCTGCTGGACCTTCTGCTCCAACCCCACCCGTCGCGGGCGCGGGTCCTTGGCCTGCTGACGGACATGAGCTGGCTGGGGGAGGCCCTGCTGCGCCACCTGAACAGCCCAAAGGAACGTGCCCAGCGGCGGGATGTGGCGTTCACTGACGCCCGCCTGGCCTGCAACTACTTGGGCATTGAGCAGTTGCAGGCGCTGCTGCCCTGGCTCATCTTCCAGCACTGGGGCCACAGCCGCCACGCTCAGTTGGGGCTGCGTCAGCGCAAGCTGTGGCGCTTTGCCCACCAGCACGGTGAGGCCGCCGCCAAGGTGGCCCGGGCCCGGGGCGTCGCTCCCCAGGCGGCGCGTCTGCTGGCCCTGGTCCGGGCCCTGGATTGGGTGCTGGCGCTGCAGCTCGGCGCCCGGGAGTTCAACCGCCTGCAGGAGCACTGGCTGGAAGAGGCGCGCCGGGAGGGGGCCAAGGCCGCCCATGAGGCGGTGTTTGGCCTTAAGCTGCCGGGCCAGCCCCTGGTGGCGCTGCTCAGCCAGGGGGCGCCCTGGACGCTCCAGTTGCTCAAGGCTTTCGAGCTGGAGGAGAGCCGGCTCTACCAGGAGGTTCGGCGCCTCTATCTGCCCGCCCCGGCGGGCTGGCCGCCGCTGACCCAGGCGGTCAACCACAGCCACGAGGCCACCATGCTGGCCTTTGTGCGCCAGCGCCAGTTGGCCACCCCAGAGGAGCTGGCGCGCTGGCAGCGACCACGCCGCTGACCCCCGTCAAGGGGAAAATTTTGCCTGCATAGATGCGCACTAATTCAGCATAAGCTGAGCCTTTTTTGTATACAGAACAAAATCCTGCCCTTCGAACCCCCTCCTGACTGCCGATGCTTAAGGCCAGTAAAACAGGGATTTATTCAAATAACGCTGGCTTCTGCAGGGGATTCAGGGTTGGCTAAGGGCCTGAATAGAACCGCAAAACTTATAAAAACGCGCCTGTCAGTCAGATTTTGACTCGGGATGTATGTTTTTATACTGTTCGCCGTTATAGGAATGCTAATAACAAGCCGGGAGGGCCCCAATCCGACCGGCAATGAGGAAGACGCAATGAGTGGATCTGAGATGCTGAACCGTGCCCTGTTTGACGATGTGATGGTGCCCAACTACAACCCGGCCGAGGTGATCCCGGTGCGGGGCGAAGGCAGCCGCATCTGGGACCAGCAGGGTCGTGAATTCATCGATTTTGCCGGCGGCATCGCCGTGAACTGCCTGGGCCATTGTCACCCGGCCCTGGTGGCGGCGCTGAATGAGCAGGGCGGCAAGCTCTGGCACCTGTCCAACGTCATGACCAACGAGCCGGCCCTTCAGCTGGCCAAGACCCTGGTGGACAGCACCTTTGCCGAGCGGGTGTACTTCGCCAACTCCGGCGCCGAGGCCAACGAAGCGGCCCTGAAGCTGGCCCGCCGGTATGCCCTGGATCATCATGGCGAGCAGAAAGACCAGATCATCGCCTTCACCCAGGCCTTCCATGGCCGCACCTTCTTTACCGTGAGCGTGGGGGGCCAGCCCGCCTACTCCGACGGTTTCGGTCCCAAGCCCGGTGCCATCGACCACCTGCCCTACAACGACATCGAAGCGTTCAAGGCGCTGATCTCCGATCGCACCTGCGCGGTGATGATGGAGCCGATCCAGGGTGAGGGGGGGATCATCCCCGCCGACGCGGAGTTCCTGCGCCAGGTGCGTGACCTCTGCGACCAGCACAACGCCCTGCTGATCTTCGACGAGGTGCAGACCGGCGTTGGTCGCACCGGCAAGCTGTACGCCTACGAGCACTACGGCATCGCCCCGGACATCCTCACCACCGCCAAGGCCCTGGGTGGCGGCTTCCCCATCGCCGCCATGCTGACCACCGCCGAGGTGGCCACCAGCCTCAAGGTGGGCACCCACGGCTCCACCTACGGCGGCAACCCCCTGGCCTGTGCCGTGGCCAACGCCGTGCTGTCCGTGGTGGACACCGACGAGGTGCTGAGCGGTGTGGCCCAGCGCGAGGCCCTGCTGCGCAGTGGCCTGGAGGCGATCAACGCCAAGTACGACGTGTTCAGTGAAGTGCGCGGCAAGGGCCTGCTGATGGGTGCCGTGCTCAACGAGCGTTTCAAGGGCCGCGCCCGGGACTTCCTGGTGGCCGGTGCCGACGAGGGCCTGATGTGCCTGGTGGCCGGCGCCAACGTGGTGCGCTTCACCCCCTCTCTGGTGATCCCCGAGGCCGACCTCAAAGAGGGTCTGGCCCGCTTTGAGCGCGCCGTCGCCAAGGTCGTTAACGGCTGATGGTTTGGCCCGGCTATGGCCGGGCCACCCTGCATAAGGAGAACCAGAATGTTGTTGATCCGGCCCATTCGCGAAAGCGACTACCCGGCACTGCTGACCATCGCCAAGGAGTCGGGCCACGGCTTTACCTCCTTGCCGGTGGACGAGGCCCTGCTCAAGCGCAAAATCGCCCGCTCCATCGCCAGCTTCGACAAGGCGGTGGAGGTCCCCGGTGACGAAGGCTACCTGATGGTGCTGGAAGACACCGATGCGGGGGAGGTGGTGGGCACCTGCGGCCTGGAAGCCGCCGTGGGCAGCGCCGATGCCTTCTACCATTACCGCCTCGGCACCGACGTGCACGTCTCCGACAAACTGGGGATCCGGCGCGAGGTGCAGACCCTCACCCTGTGTAACGACTACACCGGCGCCAGCGAGCTGTGCACCCTGTTTCTGCGGGACGCCTGGCGTCGCGACAATATCGGCCGGGTGCTGTCCCGCAGCCGATTCTTGATGCTGGCGGCCTTCCCGGAGCGCTTCGGCAGCACGGTGATCGCCGAGATGCGCGGGGTGTCCGATGCCGAGGGCAACTCCCCCTTCTGGCAGTGGCTGGAGGAGCACTTCTTCGGCATCGACTTCCCCACCGCCGACTACCTCACCGGCATCGGCGACAAGGTGTTTGTGGCCGAGCTGATGCCCCGCCACCCCATCTACGTCAACCTGTTGAGCCCCGCGGCCCAGGACGTGGTGGGCAAGGTGCACGACAACACCCGGCCGGCCCTGGCGCTGCTGGAGGCGGAAGGTTTCCGCTGCCGCGGCTACGTCGACATCTTCGATGCCGGCCCCACGGTGGAGTGCGCCCGGGATCAGATCCGCTCGGTGCGCAAGGTGAACCGCTACACCCTGGTGGTGGACGACGCCCAGACCCCGGGCGACGAGTGCATCATCAGCAACGGCCGTCTGCCGGATTACCGGGTGCTGCGCGCCAGCGCCCTGCGGGATGAACAGCGCGGTGAAGTGCGGCTCAACCAGGCCGCCGCCGACGCCCTTATGGTCAAGGCAGGGGATCCCCTCTACCTCCTGCCGTTGTAACGAAGGAACGCAATATGACCCATTTGATCAATGGCCAGTGGTTTGACGGCCAGGGGCCGGAGTTTGTCTCTTTGAACCCCGCCAAGGGCGAGGCGATCTGGCGTGGCCAGGGCGCCAGCGCCGAGCAGGTGAACCAGGCCGTCAAGGCGGCCCGCGACGCCCAGCTGGACTGGTACCTCGGTGGCCTGGGCCAGCGGGTGGCGGTGATCGAGGCCTTCAAGGCCCAGCTGGAAGCCAACAAGGAGACCATCGCCGAGGTGATCGCCGAGGAGACCGGCAAGCCCCTGTGGGAGACCCGCACCGAAGCGGCGGCGATGATCGGCAAGATCGGCCTGTCGCTGAAGGCCTACAACGAGCGCACCGGGGTCAACGAGAGCCAGGCCCCCGCCGGCCGCGCCGTGCTGCGCCATAAGCCCCACGGTGTGGTGGCGGTGTTTGGCCCCTACAATTTCCCCGGCCACCTGCCCAATGGCCACATCGTCCCGGCGCTGATCGCCGGCAACACCGTGGTGCTCAAGCCCTCCGAGCTGACCCCCAAGGTCTCCGAGGTGGTGCTCAAGCTGTGGCAGGCCGCCGGCCTGCCCGACGGGGTGATCAACCTGGTGCAGGGCGAGCTGGAGACCGGCAAGGCCCTGGCGGGCCACCCGGACATCGACGGCCTGTTCTTCACCGGCAGCTCCCGCACCGGCCACCTCCTGCACGAGCAGTTTGCCGGCCAACCGGGCAAGATCCTGGCGCTGGAGATGGGCGGCAACAACCCGCTGATCGTCCGTGCCGTGGAGGACGAAACCGCCGCCGTACACGACATCATCCAGTCCGCCTTCATCTCCACCGGCCAGCGCTGCACCTGCGCCCGCCGTCTCTACCTGCCCCGTACCGAGCAGGGGGATCGCCTGCTGGCCAAGCTGCTCAGCGCCACCGCCAAGATCCGGGTGGGCGAGCAGAACGCCGAGCCGGCGCCCTTTATGGGCAGCATGATCTCCGAGGGCGCCGCCCTGGGGATGGTGGCCGCCCAGGAGAGCCTCAAGGCCCTGGGGGGCGAAGCGCTGCTGCCCCTGACTGCCCTCAAGGCCGGCACCGGCCTGGTGAGCCCGGGGATCATCGACGTCACCGCCATCGCCGAGCTGCCGGATGAGGAGTATTTCGGGCCGCTGCTGCAGGTGATCCGCTACGACGACTTCGACGATGCCATCGCCAGCGCCAACCGCACCCGCTACGGCCTGTCCGCCGGCCTGCTGTCCGACAGCCGGGCCGACTGGGACCACTTCCTGCCCCGCAGCCGGGCCGGCATCGTCAACTGGAACCGCCAGATCACCGGTGCGGCGGGCTCCGCCCCCTTCGGTGGCATCGGTGCCAGCGGCAACCATCGGGCCAGCGCCTACTACGCGGCGGACTACTGCGCCTACCCGGTGGCTTCGGTGGAGTCCGATGCGGTGACCCTGCCCGCCAGCCTGGCCCCGGGACTCGAACTCTAAGCCATTCAAGGAGTGAACCATGGCTCACACTGTAGATTCGCTGTTTAACGCCCTCTGGGCCGACTACCAGACCCAGTGCCCCTCCGCCACCGCGGTGCATCGGCTGCTGGGGGGCGGTCAGCCCATCATCAACGACCACGTGGCGTTTCGCACCTTCAACCTGCCCGAGGTGGAGCTGGACAAGCTGGCGGCCCACTTCCTGGCCCTGGGTTATGAGCCCAAGGGGGAGTACCGTTTCGAGCAGAAGAAGCTCAAGGCCCGCCACTTCGAGCACCCCAACCCCAAAGCGCCCAAGGTGTTCATCTCCGAGCTGCTGCTGGAGGAGTGCAGCGTCGAGCTGCAGGCGACGGTGAAGGCCCTGGTGGCCCAGCTGCCCGCCGGCGCCACCGAGGCCGAGGAGTTCCTCTACAGCGGTGCCCGCTGGCAGGTGTCCCAGGCCCAGTACCGGGCGCTGCTGGCGGAGAGCGAGTACGCCGCCTGGCTGGCGGCCTTCGGCTATCGCGCCAACCACTTCACCGTGAACGTCAATGAGCTGGAGCAGTTCGCCACCCTGGGGGCGGTGAACCAGGCCCTCAAGGACGCCGGCTTCGAGCTCAACGCCAGCGGCGGTGAGATCAAGGGCAGTGCCGAGGTGCTGCTGGAGCAGTCCTCCACCTTGGCGGACAAGGTGGCGGTGCGCTTCAGCGACGGCGAGGCGATCATCCCCAGCTGCTTCTACGAGTTTGCCCTGCGCTACCCCCAGGCGGACGGCACCCTCTACACCGGTTTCGTGGCTGCCTCGGCGGACAAGATCTTCGAGTCCACCGACGCCCGATAAGGCAAAAAAAAGCCGCCCTGATAGGGGCGGCGAAGCAAGCGAACGGGGTTGTGTTCAACCTGAGGTCTGATTCGATACTACGTCGGCCTAGCTGAATGTCAGCCAAACAAAAAGGCACCCACTGGGTGCCTTTTTTGCTGTCTGAACGGGCCCTTAACGGGTGCCGTAGACCACGATGGTTTTGCCGTGGGCCTGGATCAGGTTCTGCTCTTCCAGCATCTTCAGAATGCGGCCGACGGTCTCGCGGGAGCAGCCGACGATCTGGCCGATCTCCTGGCGGGTGATCTTGATCTGCATGCCGTCCGGGTGGGTCATGGCATCGGGCTGCTTGGCCAGGTTCAGCAGGGTCTGGGCAATGCGACCGGCCACGTCCAGGAACGCCAGGTCACCGACCTTCTGAGAGGTGGTCTGCAGGCGGTTGGCCATCTGGGCGGAGAGCTTCATCAGGATGTCCGGGTTCACCTGGATCAGCTGACGGAACTTCTTGTAGGAGATCTCGGCGATCTCACAGGGGGCCTTGGCGCGAACCCAGGCGGTGCGCTCCGGCTGCTCTTCGAACAGACCCAGCTCACCGATGAAGTCGCCCTGGTTGAGGTAGGAGAGGATCATCTCCTTACCCTCTTCGTCTTTGATCAGCACGGCCACCGAGCCCTTGACGATGTAGTAGAGGGTGTCCGCCTCTTCGCCGGCGTGGATCAGGGTGCTTTTCGCCGGGTACTTGTGGATGTGGCAGTGGGACAGGAACCACTCCAGCGTCGGATCGGGTTTTGGCTTGCCGATAAGGGCCATAGTCGTTTTCCCTTCAGTAAGATAAGAAACGGGATAGTTCTCGAAATTCTAAGAGCAAATGTTAAACGGGTAAAGGTCGGCTGGCCATGAGCCAGATCGAACTTTCGTCACAGAGCCGCGATTTGCTCTCAGTTTCGAACATGATTCTTAAGATCCTGAATTCATTGGTGACTGTCAACATCCCCGCCGGCATCGTTTCTAAGAGCCTCTTCCCGCTTGAGTTTCAGGTTGCGGATCATCGGGGTCAGGATGAGTTCCATCGCCAGGGCCATCTTGCCGCCGGGCACCACCAGGGTGTTGACCCGGGACATGAAACTGCCGTCGATCATCCGCAGGTAGTAGGGGAAGTTGATGTCCTGGATCCCGCGGAAGCGGATCACCACAAAGCTCTCGTCCAGGCTGGGAATATCCTTGGCAGAGAAGGGGTTGGAGGTGTCCACCGTGGGCACCCGCTGGAAGTTGATGTGGGTGCGGGAGAACTGCGGCGTCATATGGGCAATGTAGTCGTCCATGGAGCGGACGATGGAGTCCATCACCTTTTCCCGGCTGTGGCCGCGGTCGTTGGTGTCGCGGATGATCTTCTGGATCCACTCCAGGTTGACGATGGGCACCATGCCGATCAGCAGGTCCACGTGCTGGGCCACGTCCAGCTGCTCGGTGACCACGCCGCCGTGCAGGCCCTCGTAATAGAGCAGTTCGCTGCCCTCCGGCAGGGGCTGATAGGGGGTGAAGGTGCCGGGCATCTGGTTAAAGGGCACCGCTTCGTCGAAGGTGTGCAGGTAGTGGCGGATCTGCCCTTCGCCGCTTTCGCCGTAGCGCTGGAAAAACCCTTCCAGGGCCTCGAAGTCGTTGGCCTCCGGGCCGAAATAGCTGATGGTGCGGCCCTCTTCGCGGGCCTTGCGGATCGCCACCTCCATCTCCGCCCGGGTGTAGCGGTGGAAGCTGTCGCCCTCCACCAGCGCCGCGTCGATGTTCAGCTGGCGGAAGATGTGCTTGAAGGCGGTGGTGGTGGTGGTGGTGCCCGCGCCCGAGGAGCCGGTGACCGCAATGATGGGGTGTTTGGCCGACATGATCCTTCTGCCTACGAAATGTCCAAGTTGTGGCTGTTATACGAGGCAATTCCGGTCCGGGTCAAGCTGGGACAGCTCCTCCCGGCGTCGGATCGCCACGCTCTCGTCCGCTTCTGAGTACTCCACCAGCAGGGTGCCGGCGGCCAGGGCCTGGCGCACCTGGGCGATCCCCTGGGCCAGCTTGTCGGGGTCGGCCTGGTCGAAGCCCTCGTCTCCCAGCTGGCGGATCAGGTACTCCCGGCACAGGTTGTCCAGGGTGTCCGGCGCCAGGGCGTCCTTCAGGGTGGGGTAGTCAATCAGCATCGTATCGGTAACTCACTCGAAAATTGAAGGCGATGTCGGCGCTGTTATCCGCGTTCAGCGCGTTCTCCATCATAACAAAGTCCAGCCCCAGCTCGCCCCGTTGATAGCGGTAGCCCAGGTTCACCTCGTGCACCGGGTCCTGCATGGGGCCGAGTCCGTCCAGGGCGCCCTGGGCAAACTGGTACTCGAGGAACAGGAAATGGCGGGGGGTCAGGCGGTAGCGGTACCCCATGGCGGCGTGGCCCAGGTTCTGGACGGTGTCGGTGCCCAGCAGCTGCTCGGCGCCGGTGTGCAGGTAGGCCAGCATGGCGTTGACCCGGTGATCCCGCCACTCGTAGCTGTAATCCAGCTGCAGCCCCAGGTCCAGGTGGTCCCCCTGGCGCTCGATAAAGCGCTGGTCGTTGTACTGCATCGAGGCGGTGACCGCCACCTGGTGACGGAAATACTCGTAGGCCAGAAAGCTGGCCGCCAGCTCGAACTGGTGGGCGAAGGTGCGGTTCTTGAAATCCTCCCGGCGCTCCCCCTGCATCGGCAGATCGATGAGGTAGCGGTGCTTGGGCACCCGGTCGCGGCCGTTCTGATCGATGCCGAACAGCTTATGGAAGCTCAGGGTCAGCTGATCCAGGTGGGCGTCGTCGGTGGTGCGGTGGGCGTAGGAGGCGCTCAGCTGCCAGCGGCGGCTGGGGTTGTAGCGCAGATCGAGCCGGTACTCCACGGTGTAGTAGTCCAGCTCGTAGTGGTAGGGCTTCTCCGGGTCGTCCAGGGCCTTGTCGGTAGCGAACACGCTGCCGGGGTTGACCGAGGCGGCCATCAGGAACTCCTTGGGCTTGTACTCGGTGGGTCGGGCGATGGGGCTCAGCATCAGGCTCTTGATGGGGGCCTGGGAGCGCGCCCACAGGGGATCCGTCTCCGCCGCCGAGAGTCCGGCGGCGAACGACCACAAGAGCATGAGGATCGCAATTCGGCTCATTGGCACTCCTACACCCGTCACAGGGGCAAGTGTAGACGGATTCAATGAGTTAGCCGGGTTGTTCGGCCTCGAAAAAGCGCATCAGGCGACGCTCCAGGTAAAAGCGCGGGGCCCAGGGCCAGCCCCCCTCGATGAAGCCCACGTGGCCGCCATTGGGGCACAGCTCCAGTTGCACCGCCGGGCCGATCGCCTCCCGCGGCGGCACCACCTGGGGGGTCATAAAGGGGTCATCCAGGGCGTGGAGCAGCAGTGTGGGGGTGGTGATGTGGGCCAAAAAGCGGTTGCCGCTGGCCCGGGCGTAGTAATCGTCGGCGCCGTCAAAGCCGTGCAGCGGGGCGGTGACCGCGTCATCGAAGTGGTAGAAGGTGGTCAGCTGGGCCAGTCGGCTGGGGGCCAGGGGCAGGGGCCCCAGGCTGGGATCCGCCAGCTTGGCGGCGGTCTTGCGCTTGAGCCGGCCCACCAGATGGCTCTGGTAGACCTGGGCGAAGCCCTGCTCCATGGCCCGGGCACACTGGGCCAGGTCCAGAGGGGCGGAGACCACCGCGGCCCGCGCGATGGTGCTGTGCTTGCCCTGCTCCCCCAGGTACTTGGTCAGCACATTGCCCCCCAGGGAGTAACCCACCGCCTGCAGAGGGCTGTCGGGGGCCTGGCGACGCAGCTGCTCGAGCACCAGGCCCAGATCGCCGGTCTCACCGCTGTGGTAGCTGCGGGCCAGACGATTGAGCTCGCCGGAGCAGGAGCGTTGGTGCATCACCACGGCACAGCGCTCCTGGGCCTGGCAGGCCAGCAGCAGGCGGCGCACATAGTGAGAGTCGGCACTGCCCTCGAGGCCATGGAGGATCAGCAGCAGCGGCCGATGAGGGGCCGGATGCCCCAGCCAGTCGAGATCGAGAAAGTCGCCGTCCGGAAGCTCCAGGCGCTGGCGGCGCAGATGGGGCCCGGTGCGGGGTTTGGCCAGCAGTGGCCAGATGGTTTGCAGGTGACGATTGCGCCACCAGCGGCTGGGGGAGAAGGGGTCCGGAGCGCTCACTGTTAAACAGATGTTTAAATTTACCTTTGGTTTGATACTCTAGCTTGAGACGCTCTGTGAGGCCAGTGCGCCAAGGAGGAGGGGCATGGAACGACGGCAGTTTCTGATCGCCGGCCTGGTGGGCACCGCCGCGGTGGCCACCGGCGTGGTGCTGTGGCCGGGCGCCGAGCCGGTGGCACCGTTCAGCGACACACAACAGGCGCTGGTGCGGGCCCTGGTGGCCCCGGTGCTGGAGGGGGTGGCCCCGCCAGAGGTGGTGGAGGCGCAAGCCGATGCCGTGGTGCGGGGGGTGGGCGCCACCATCGCCACCCTGCCGCCGGGCAGTCAGGCCCAGCTGCAGCAATTGTTCGAGCTGCTGGACCAGCGCTTGGCGCTGCTGGCGATGACCGGCAGCCTGACCCCCATCCTGGCCCGTCAGCCGGCCGAACTCGCCGCCATGCTGGCGCAGTGGCGCCACCACTTCCTCGACACCCTGGTGGTGGCCTACCAGGGGCTTAAGGAGCTGATCCTGGCGACCTGGTACGCCGAGCCGGATCACTGGGGCCCCCTCGATTACCAGAAGCCCCAGTGGCCGGGAGGGCGCGGATGATTCCGGATCCCATCGTGGCGGGCCTGGCCCGCGGCTGGAAACACATCGACGGCGCCGCCCTGGACGCCCCCCTCAACCTGGAAGCGGACGTGGTGATCGTCGGCACTGGCGCCGGCGGCGGCACCGCTGCCGAGATCCTCACCCAGGCGGGGCTCGAGGTGGTGCTGGTGGAAGCCGGCCCCCTGCGCTCCTCCACCCATTTCGTGATGGAGGAGCGGCGCGCCTACCCCGATCTCTACCAGCAGTCGGCGGCGATGAAGACCCGCGACGGCGCCATCGGCATGTTGCAGGGGCGCAGCGTTGGCGGCTCCACCACCGTCAACTGGACCACCTCCATCCGCACCCCCAAACCCACTCTGGCCCATTGGGCCAGGCACCACCGGGTCGAAGGCCTGAGTCGTGCCGAACTGGACCCCTGGTTCGAGCGGGCGGAGCGGCGACTCAATATCCATCCCTGGCCGGTGCCCCCCAACCGCAACAACGACACCCTGGCCCAGGGCTGTGCCGCCCTGGGGTGGGAGTACACGGTGATCCGCCGCAACGTCAAAGGCTGCGCCAACCTGGGCTACTGCGGCATGGGCTGCCCCATCAACGCCAAGCAGTCGATGCTGGTGACCACGCTGCCGGCGGCCCTGGACGCCGGGGCCACCCTGCTCAGTCGCACCGAGGCCTGGACCTTGAGCCGGGAGGGCGAGCGCATCACCGCGCTGAACTGCCTGACCCGGGATCCCAACCACCAGCGCCGAGAGGTGGGCGTCACGGTGCGGGCCCGTCACTACCTGCTGTGCGGTGGCGCGCTACACAGCCCGGCGCTGATGCTGCGTTCGGCGCTGCCGGATCCCCACCAGCGGGTGGGGCAGCGCACCTTCCTGCACCCCTCGGTGATGTCGGTGGCGGAGTTTGACGGCCCAGTGGCGGCCCACGCCGGCGCTCCCCAGAGCGTCTATTCCGACCAGTTTGTCTGGCCCGAGGAGGGATTGGGCTTCAAGCTCGAGGTGGCGCCGCTGCACCCGGTGCTGGTGGCCACCAACGTGCCCGGCTTCGGCCCCCAGCATCAGGCCCTGATGCAGCGGTTCAACCACATCCAGGGGATGATCGCCCTGGTGCGGGACGGCTTTGACGCCACCAGCCCCGGGGGCCGGGTCCAACTGGATGACCACGGCGATCCCCTACTGGATTACCCCTTAAACGATGCCTTCTGGCAGGCGGCCCGCCGCGCCTTTCTGGCAATGGCCGAAGCCCAGTTCGCCGCCGGGGCCCAGCGGGTGATGACCATGGACGACAGCATGCCCTGGTGGGCCAGCTGGGCCGAGGCGAAAGCGGGGATCCCCCAGCTCGAGCTGGCGCCCCTGAAGACCATGGTGGCCTCGGCCCACATCATGGGTGGCTGCGGCATGAGTGAGGATCCCACCCAGGGGGTGGTGGACAGCCTGGGGCGTCACCACCAGTTGGCCAACCTGTCGGTGATGGACGGCTCCATGCTGCCCACCAGTTTGGGGGCCAACCCCCAGCTGACCCTCTACGGCATCGTCGGGCGCAACGCCACGGCCCTGGCCGAACGCCTGGGCAGCTGAACGCAACAGGCCGCCCGAAGGCGGCCTGGAAAGCGCAAGAAGAGGGGGTGCTCAGCCCGACTGGCAGTCGGGATCCGCCAGCTTGAACAGGTGACTGAGCTGGCCCAGCAGATCGCCGGGCAGGGCCTGGGGATCGATCCCCTGGGCCTCGAGGCAGGCCACCAGGTTGTCCCCTTCGGCGGCCGGTTGCTGGTGGGCCAGCTCCTTGAGAATCAGCTGCTGACTGCGCTTCTCCATCACCAGCTCCACCTCCAGCATCTGTCGATAGCTCGCCTCGGGCAGGCTGTGCTTGGCCAGGCGGCGCAGTTGACGGTAGGGGGTGAGCATCCGCTGGCTCCAGGAGGACTGGGCCAGCTCCAGCTGGCGAAACTGCTGCTCATCGAGAAACTGCCCCTGCTGCTCCAGCATCAGCGCCAGCAGCAAGAGGTTGGGTTCCAGGCCGTAGCGGTCCTGCATCTCCAGGGCGGTGTGCCGGGCGCCGGGTTGGCGCCAGACTCCTTCACTGAATTGCCAGTAGGCGTCGGCACTGATGATCATTACTGCTCCTGATGCGCTTCGCTCAGCTGCTCCATCTGATCCTGCAGATCCAGCCACTCCATCTCCAGCGTCTCGATCCGGTTTTGCAGGTCGCCCCGCTCCTTCAGCAGGTCGGTCAGCTGTGCCTTGTTGTCGTCGTTATATAAGTTACTGTCGGATAACTGGTTTTCCAAGTATTCCCAGCGCTCCTGAGCCCCTGTTAACGCTTTGTCGACCTTCTCTTGCTGTTTCTTTAACGGCGACAGCTTCTGGCGCAGTTCCGCCTCCGCCCGTTTGCGGGCCTTGCGGTCGTCCTGGGGGCGGGGCGCACTGGTCGCGGGGGCGGTGTCGTCCCCCCGCAGCAGCCAGCGGTGGTAGTCCTCCAGATCGCCAGCGAAGGGCTCGACCCGGCCACCGTCCACCAGGTAGAAGTCGCTGCAGGTGGCGCGCAGCAGGTGACGGTCGTGGGAGACGATCACCATGGCCCCCTCGAATCCCTGCAGGGCCACGGTCAGGGCGTGGCGCATCTCCAGGTCCAGGTGGTTGGTGGGTTCGTCCAGCAGCAGCAGGTTGGGCCGCTGCCACACCAGCAGGGCCAGCACCAGGCGGGCCTTCTCGCCGCCGGAGAAGGGGGCCACCGGGCTCAGGGCCTTGTCGCCGCCAAAACCGTAGCCACCCAGGTAGTTGCGCAGCTCCTGCTCCTTGGCCTCGGGGGCCAGGCGGACCAGGTGGTCCAGGGCGCTGTGGCGCGGGTCCAGGGACTCCAGCTGGTGCTGGGCGAAGTAGCCGATCTTCACCCCCTGGCTCATCAGCAGCTCTCCGGCCTGGGGCGCCAGCTCACCGCTGAGCAGCTTGATCAGGGTGGATTTGCCGGCGCCGTTGCGCCCCAGCAGGCCGATGCGGCTGCCGGGCACCAGGTTGAGCTGGATGCGGCTGAGGATGGTGGTGTCGCCGTAGCCCCCCTGCACCTGTTCCATGCGCAGCAGAGGCGAGGGCAGGGCCAGGGGGTCGCGGAAGGCCATCTCGAAGCCGGAGTCGGCGTGGGCCGGGGCCACCAGGGTCAGCTTCTCCAGGGCCTTGAGCCGGCTCTGGGCCTGGCGGGCCTTGCTGGCCTTGGCCCGGAAACGGTCGACAAAGGACTGCATGTGGGCTTTTTCCCGCTGCTGCTTGTCGTACTGGGCCTGCTGCTGGGCCTGACGCTCCGCCCGCACCCGCTCGAACTGGCTGTAGTTGCCCGGGTAGTGGTGCAGCTGTTGCTGGGTGACGTGCACCACTTCGCCCACCACGGCGTCGAGGAAGTCGCGGTCGTGGCTGATCAGGATCAGGGTGCCGTCGTAGCGCTTGAGCCAGCCCTCCAGCCAGATCAGGGTGTCCAGATCCAGGTGGTTGGTGGGTTCGTCCAGCAGCAGCAGATCTGAGGGGATCAGCAGCGCCCGGGCCAGGTTGAGGCGCATGCGCCAGCCCCCGGAGAAGGATTTCACGCTCTGCCCCTGGGCGTGCTGGCTGAACCCCAGGCCATCGAGCAGCTCGGCGGCGCGGGCCGGCACCTGGTAGCCGTGGTAGGCCTCGAAGGCGTCGTGGGCGTGGCCGATGCGGGCGCCGTCACCACTGCTCTGGGCGTCGCCCAGCTCCTGCTCCAGGGCGCGGTAGCGCTGATCGCCATCGAGCACGTAGTCCAGGGCGCTGCAGGCCAGGGCCGGGGTGTCCTGGGCCACGCTGGCCTGGCGCCACTGGCCGGGCACCTGGCACTCCCCGGCGTCCACACCAAACTCGCCCATCAGCAGGCCAAGCAGGCTGGATTTGCCCACTCCATTGGCCCCCACCAGGGCCACCTTGTGGCCGGGGAACAGGGTGAGACTGGCGTCGTCCAGCAGGCGTTTGCCGCCGCGGATGAGTTGAACCTTGTCCAGGGTTATCATAGGGCGTTACTTCACAGGAAAAGTGGCGGGATGATAGCGTATTTCCCGTCCCAGCAGGAAAGGAAAGACCATGGCGATTAAGAAGCGGTTTATCGCCGGGGCGCGCTGCCCCGAGTGCCAGGAGCAGGACTCCGTCATGCTCTACAGCGAGTCCGGTGTCGAGGTGATGGAGTGTGTCGCTTGTGGCTACCGCAAACACCAGGCCCCGGAACCGGCGGAAAAGCAGGCCTCCGGCGAGGTGATCGGGGTGTTCAAACCGGAATGAAAACGGGGCCGAAAGGCCCCGTTTCTGGTTTCGGCTCAGCGGCCGAGGAAGGACTTGGATTTCTGCTTGCGCAGCTCCTTTTCGTCCGCCCACTCAATCAGGCCGGTTTCCAGATCCATCAGGCGCATGGTCATCTTGTAGTAGACGTCCTGGGTGGAGCCATCCCGCTTGACGATGCTGGAGAGGTTGCCGTAGAGCATGTACTGGGCGCCCACCTGGCGGCCGAACTGGATCGCCTTGGAGGGATCCACCAGGCCGGAACTGTTCTGGTAGTCCAGCTGCTTGCGCACCGCGTCCACCCGGGTCATGTCGATAAAGCGGAACTGGCCGGAGCGCAGCAGCCGGGTGCTGATGGTGTCGGTGATGGACTCGGTGTCGATGTGCTCCGAGGTCTTGTTGGTGACGCGATCCACGAAGATGATGGGGCGATCGTTGGCGGTCAGCTGCATCACCGAGGGGGTGGTCAGCATGGAGTCCACCATCTTGGTGGCCACCGCCTGCAGATCGGAGCTGCCGAAGCTGATGTCGACGGTTTCCACCTCGGTGGCGTCGCGGTACTCCACCTTGGACTGACAGCCCGCCAGCACCAAGGCCAGGGTGAGGGGCAACAGGGTTTTGATCGTTATCTTCATGGCTCGATTCCTTTGGAAATCACTTAAATCAGTATGGACTGGATCCGGGTCAGGCGACCCTGACGGGCCACCCAGAGCAAGGTGGTGCGACCGGGGGCCAAGGTCAGGCTGAGGGCCTGGCCATCCAGGGACAGGTCGTAATCGCCGGCGTCCAGGTAGCCGGCCCAGGCCTGGGCCTGGCGGGGCAGGGTGAGCCAGCTGCGCCGGTCCGCCTGCTCGGTGATGGCGTTGAACACCTCCATGGTGAAGGCCCCCAGATCCCCGCCCTTGCGATCCGCCCAGCGGTTGGCGTTGTGCTTGGCTGTCAGTCTAATCCCCTGTCGAACCAGGATAAAGGGGTACTGCTCGTGGAGGGCCCGGGCCGCCATGGCGTCGAGATCCGCCACCGGCTCGGTGCGGACACGGGTCTGGGCCAGCTCAAACTCCAGGGGCGCCGGGGCGGGCCCGCTGCTGCGGTAGGTGGGCAGGGCCACCTGCTGGTAGAAACCGTCCCAGGTAAAGGGGATCCAGATGCTCTCCCGGGCGGGCAGGGCGCCGGCCTCGTAGAGCACCACCAGCCGCCCCTGTCCGTTTTCGGGGCGCACCGGGTCGCCGTAGCGTCGGCTCAGTTCATCGCAGTCGATGGCCAGCTGGCAGGAGAGGCGCACCAGCTCCTGGCGCAGCACCGGGTTGTCCGGGTAGACCTGCAGCGCCTTGCGGATGTCGATCAGGGCGTCGTTGGCCTGGCCGTTGGCCTCGTACAGGGCGGCGTTGCTGAACAGCACGTAGGCGTTGATGAAGGAGTTGGGGGCCTTGCCCGCCTCGGTGTCCAGCTTGGTCAGCTCGGCATCCACCGCCGCGTTGCTGAGGGCCTTGGTGGATTTGAGCGCGTCCTGGTAGGCCTTGAGGGATTCGGTCTGGGCCATGTCCGCCCGCCGCACCTCCACCAGGGCGCCCTCCAGGTCCCGTTGCCACAGGTAGTTGAGGGACTGCTGCTGGTGCAGCATCACCCGCTCGTAGGCTTGGCCGTGGTAGGGGATCAGGTTGTCGGAGACGGTGGCGCCGCCCAACTGGGCGGTGAGATCGGTCAGGGAGACGATCGCCTTCCAGTCGTACTTGTTGTACTCGGCCATCGCCAGTTGGTAGTAGCCCTGGCTGGCGTCGGGATCGCCCCCCAGTGCCGCCACCCGGCCGGCTTCCTGGGCGTAGAGCAGGCCGTCGGCCCCCTCCAGTCCGGGCTTGAGCTGGGCCAGGGCCTGGCCGCTGTCGCCCCGCTCGATGGCCTGTTTGACCGGGGCCAAACGGGCGGGATAGGGCTGAAACAGGCTGCTGCCGGCGCAGGCGCTCAGCAGCAGGGTCAGGAGCAGGGCAATCAGGCGCCTTGGCATTGGCGCTCCCACACCGACTGGGCGATCAGATCGTCCGGGCTGTTGACCTGGTCGAGGAAGGTGCGCCCCTCCAGGTGGTCAAACTCGTGCAGGAAGATGCGGGCGGGAAAGCCGCTGAGGGTCCGCCGTTGGGGCTGACCCTCGGTGTCCAGGTAGCGCAGGGTGACCTCGTTGGGGCGCCACACCCGGCCGCGGATCCCCGGCACCGACAGGCAGCCCTCGACGAAGCTGACCGACTCACCGCCGGTGTGCTCGATCTCGGGGTTGATCAGCACCACGGGGTCCATTTGTGGGGCATCGGGGTAACGGGCATTAGGGCGGGAGGCGATGATCATCAGCCTCAGGGGCTCGAACACCTGGGGCGCAGCGATCCCCACGCCACCGGCCTGTTCCATGGTCACCAGCATTCGCTGCCACAGGGTCCGAATGGCCGGATCCCGGGGATCGGGAACCGGCTGGGCGGGCTGACGTAAGACGGGCTCGCCCAGCTGGGCGATGGCCATGGGGGTCATGGGGTCTCCTGTCAGTAGTGGGGCGGCGGGGTCTCTTCGCTGGCGTCGGCCACCGGGCTCTGGGGCAGGGACTTGAGGCGCTCGGCCAGCAGGCGGATCTGAGCCGCCTGCTTGCTTACCTGCTCGCTCAGTTCGACCACGGTCTGGTTCAATTGTTCTATGGTGCTGTCCTGGTATGCAATTTTGGTTTCCAGTTCGGTGATCCGGGCACTGTTGTCGGTCATGCTGAGCGGCGGCTCCTGTATCGGGTTCAGGGTTTGATCAGCACCCGACCCCGCACCTGGCCCTGGATGATCTGCTGGGCCAGCTGGGGCACCTCCTCCAAAGAGGCCACGGTGCTGAAGGCGTCGTAGTGTTGGGTGCCCAGGTCCTTAAGCAGCCGGTTCCAGGCTGCCTGCCGGCGTTCGAAGGGGCACATCACCGAGTCGACGCCCAGCAATTTTACCCCACGGAGAATAAAAGGCATCACCGTTGTGGGCAGCGAGAAGCTGGCGGCCAGGCCACAGGCGGCCACGGCACCGTCGTAGGCCATCTGGCTGAGCACCTTGGCAAGGATCTCCCCACCCACGGTGTCCACCGCCCCGGCCCAGAGCGCCTTGTCCAGGGGACGGGATTGCCCCTCGAACTGGCTGCGGGGCAGCACGGTGTGAGCGCCCAGCCCCTTGAGCCAGTCGGCGTTGTCCTCGCGGCCGGTGATGGCGTGGACCTCGAAGCCGGCCTTGGCCAGCAGGGTCACCGCCACCGAGCCCACGCCGCCGCTGGCACCGGTGACCAGGATGGGGCCCTGCTCCGGGCGCACGCCCGCCTGCTCCAGGGCCTGGACGCAGAGCATGGCGGTCAGGCCGGCGGTGCCGATGGCCATCGCTTGCTCCGGGCTCATTCCCTGGGGCAGGGGCACCAACCAGTCACCCTGCACCCGGGCGCGCTGACTCATGCCGCCCCAGTGGCGCTCACCCACGCCCCAGCCGGTGAGGATCACCGCATCGCCGCTCTGGTAACGGGGATCCTCGGAGTCGGTCACGGTGCCGACGAAGTCGATGCCCGGCACCATGGGAAAGTCGCGGATGATCTTGCCGGTGCCGGTCACCGCCAGGCCATCTTTGTAGTTGAGGGAGCTGTACTGCACCTCGACGGTGACATTGCCCTGGGGCAGGTGGTGATCTTCCAGTTGCACGATCTCGGCCTGGGTCTTGCCGGCGTCATCTTGTCTCAGTTGCAGCGCTTTGAACATGGGAACTCCCGTGGGTCAGGGCACCGAAAGGGGTGCTGGGTTACAATGGATCCTAGTTGTATAGCGGCGACTTGGATCGCACAAGGCGACCAAGGGCGAAGGGTGGCGTTCTGCCGCCGAGGCCGCATTTTGGAACGGCGTCCACGGGACCCGGAGCACTAAGAGGAAGTATGGAGTACGAATTTCGGCGCGAACTCGGCGGCCAGCCGGTGGCCCTGATGTCCATGGGCCACGAAGCCCTGGGTCGGTTTCTCAGCGAAGAGTGTCAGGGGAGCGAGATGCTCGGCCGCCTGCACTCGGCCATGGCGGCGATCCGTCAGGGCCAGCAACGGGAGTGTCAGCTGACCGGAGCGGAGCAGAGCCTGGTGCTGACCGAGGAGTGGGTGCGGGTGGCGGATCACGCCCTCGGCCAGGTCAATGGCACCGAGCTGGATCCGGAGCTGAGTTTCTACGACGCCGAAAGCGAGGCCCTGTGTGGCCTGGAGGATTTCGAACGCCTGCTGGATAGCTGGCAGGCGTTCCTGGCGGGGCGCTGAGCCTCAGCCCTCGCGCACCATCAGTGCCAGCTCCACCCGGGAGTGGCAGCCGGTTTTGCGCATCAGGTTTTTCACGTGCACCTTGGCGGTGCCCTCACTGATAAAGAGCGCCTCGCCGATCGCCTTGTTGCTCTTGCCCTCGGCGATGAGCTCGGCGATCTGCCGCTCCCGCGGGGTCAGCTGGGCGGCCCAGCCCGCCTCAGCCTCGGCCAGGGCTGCTTCCAGCCGGGGGGTGATCACCGAGGCCCCCGCCAGCACCCGGGCCAGCCCCTCCACCAGCTCCTCCGGTTCACTGTCCTTCACCAGGTAACCGTCGGCGCCGGCATTGAGCACCGACTGGACGTCCCTGGGGTGGTCGGAGACGGTGAACATCACCACCTTGAGCTGGGGAAAATCCCGGCGGATGGCGGTCAGGGTGTCCAATCCGCTCAAGGGCCGCATGTTGAGGTCCAGCAGCACCAGGTCCGGTTGCTGGCGGGCCAGCAGCGCCAGGGCCTCGTGGCCGTTGCCCGCTTCCCAGGGGGGCTGGAAGCGGGGATCCCCGCCCAGCAACTGGCACAGGCCACGGCGTAACATGGGGTGGTCGTCGACCAGCAGCAGCTGCCAGGGTTCAGCCATGGGTTTCCTCCGATTGTTCGTCTAGCGCGACCCGAACCCGCACGCCCCCCAGAGGGGAGTCGTCGATGCACAGCTGGCCGCCCATCTGGCGGGCCCGCTCCTGCATGATGTTCAGGCCGAAATGGTTGTCGGGCTGGGTGGGCTGGGTCATGCCGATGCCGTCGTCCTCCACCGTCATCACCAGCCGGGTGCCCTCACAGTGGCAGCATACCCGGATCTCATTGGCCTGTGCATGCTTGATGGCGTTGACCACCGCCTCGCGCATCAGCTGCAGCAGGTGCACCTGCTGGGCGGCGGAGAGGGTCAGGGGGGGCAGGTGGTAGTCCAGGGTGAGGGTGGCGCTGGCCCGCTCCTGCAGCTCCGTCAGGATGGCACCCAGGGCGCTGGGCAGATCCGGCGCCTCCACCTTGAGGCGGAAGGTGGCCAGCAGCTCCCGCAGCTGGCGGTAGGCGCTGTCCACCGAGCTTTTGAGATCCGCCTGGGCGGTCTGGATCGCCTCGGGCTGACCGGCCAGGGTGGCCCGATCCAGCAGGGTCAGCTGGATCTTCATGTAGGCCAGCAGCTGGCCCAGGGAGTCGTGCAGCTCTCGGGCGATCACCGCCCGCTCCTCCATCAGTCCCAGGCGCTCCTGCAACTGGGCGTCCCGTTGCTGCTGCACCGCCTGGCCCACCAGCAGGGCAAAGTTGTTGAGCAGGCTGAGATCGGCCTGGGCGGCGGGGTAGAGGCGCACCTCGCCCAGGGCCTCGCCGCCCTGGTTCAGCGGCGCCCGGGCCGGCTCGCCCCGCTGACTGCCCAGGCACACCGGTTGGGTGCCCAGCAGCTGCAGGCAGACGCCGTCCGCCGCCAGGTGGCGCTGCAGCTCCCCCATCACCGCGGTCAGTGAGGCGTTGTCGACGCTGCCCCCGTGCAGGGTGCGGGCGGTGTCATAGAGGAAGGTGAGGCGGTCGTGGGCGCGGCGCAGCGCCAGGTCCTGACTCACCACCTTGCTCTCCAGCTGGCGGTAGAGCTGATCCAGTTCACCGGCGGCCCCGGACAGGGTGTGCCCCAGGGTTCTCAGCTCCTGGTACTTGCTGGCGGGGGGCTGGAAGGAGAAGTCGCGGGCGGCGATGGCGTCCGCCCCCCGCTCCAGCATCTGCATCGGCAGGACGAACTGGCGGCGCACGTGCCAGAGGGCGTAAAGGGTCAGGGTGACCATCAGCACCAGGCCGAGGATCTGACTTAAGATCAGCATGTTCAGCTTTTTGGCACTGAACTTCTCCAGGGAGTCGACAAAGGCGTCGATGTCGTCAACGAAGCGCTTCACCTCGCGCACGTAGCGCCGGCTGTTGCCCTCCTGGGCGTAGGCCTTCATCACCTCCCAGCGCTCCTTCACCTTGCGGTAGTGATCACCGCTGTCCTTGGGCATGTACCAGGCTTCGGAGCGGGACAGGGAGGGGGAGTAGAGGATGGTTTCGAACTCCTCCAGCTTGTTCTCAAGGGTGCGCCCCTCGGCGTTGGCCAGGAACAGCAGCTGGTAGGAGCGCATCCGCAGGGAGCCGGAGTCGTTGATGGCCTGGCCATCGCCGATGCTGTAGAGGGCGGTGATCAGGCTGATCCCCCCCTGGAGGCTGAACAGCAGCATGACCAGCAGCATGGTCTGGATCACGCTGGTGGTAAGGCGGGTGGTGCGGGCCATGGTCTCTCCGGTCTGTGCTCTGGGGCCATTGTGCCCAGTGCGGAGGCCCAGGCAAAGTCGTGAGGGAACAGAGTGTGACCGGTTTGGTGTTACATGACGTTCACACCTGGCGCCATGACGCCGTGACCGGGTTCACGGCCACTCCCCGGGCCATGACGATAAAATAATCATAAATATCTGAAACTTGGAGCAGACTATGATCTCAGGAGTCGGGCCTGCGCCCCTGCCAGCGACGCCGGTCCGGGAAAACAAAGACGCCGCACTGGCGGTGGTGGCCCACCAGCAACAGCAGGCGGTGGTGGACGCCTACCTGCTGGGAGCGGGCAAGCAGGACGAAGCGGGGCAGTTCCAGACGGTGCAGGGTTTTGTCGACAGCGTTCATCGTGCCCAGGCGGCCGAGGCCTACGCCCGCCACCACGAGGCGCGGCCCACGCCCACCCCGTTGGAGCGCCGCTACCAAGGAGAGTCCGAGACCAGCGGGACCCTGCTGGCCACCAGTGCCTGAGGCTTAGGGCCAAGGATTCTCTTTTGGATTGAACGGGTTATTCATGAAACCCGCTGTTAACAATTTGATCACCATCAATTAAAGTCCCCTTTTTACTAATGGCTACTTGGGCTCGCGAGATGGGCCCACTAGTCTAGGCTTAGTGAATTATTTTCATTGGCGAGATCCCACAAAAAGGAGAAGGATGATGGTGAGCACATTGAGATGGCAGGCGTGGAGCGCCGCGGCCTTGATGGCCTTGAGTACCTCGGCCATGGGGGCCGGTAAGATCACCGAGGCGGACAGCAGCCAGTTTGCCAAGTTCAAGCACCAGTACGGCTCCTGGCAGCAGACCGCCGAGAGTAAAGAGGTGGTGGACGCGCTGGAAGAGGATCCCATGCTGGTGGTGCTGTGGGCCGGCTACGGTTTTGCCAAGGACTACAACAAGGCTCGGGGTCACCACTACACCATCACCGATCTGCGTGCCACCTTGCGTACCGGCGCCCCCAGCGGCCCGGACGATGGCCCCATGCCGATGGCCTGCTGGTCCTGTAAATCCCCCGACGTGCCCCGCTACATCGATGCCAATGGCGAAGACGCCTACTTCAAGGGCAAGTGGGCCCGTGGCGGTGACGAGATCACCAACGAGATCGGTTGTGGCAACTGCCACGACAACAACGCCCGCCTGCGTTTGTCGGTGCCCTTCGCCGAGCGCGCCATGGACAGCATCGGCATGTCCTGGGACAAGGCCAGCAAATCCGACCGCCAGTCCATGGTGTGCGGCCAGTGCCACGTGGAGTACTACTTCACCACCGACAAGAAGTTTGTGAAGTTCCCCTGGGATAACGGCACCAGCACCGAGGACATGGAGAAGTACTACGACGCGCTGCAGTTCTCCGATTGGACTCATGGCCTGTCCAAGGCGCCCATGCTCAAGGCTCAGCATCCCGGGTTTGAAACCTCGCTGACCGGCCCCCACGGCCGTAACGACGTCTCCTGCACCGATTGCCACATGCCGCGGGTGACCAACGAAGAGGGTCGCAAGTTTACCGACCACAACGTGGGGAACCCCTTCGATCGCTTCGAGTTCACCTGTGCACGTTGTCACGACCAGTCCAAGGAGGACCTGGAAGCCGTGGTGGCCAACTACAAGGAGATGGTGAAGGACGCCAAGCTGAAGGCGGAGAAGCAGCTGGTGCACGCCCACTTTGAAGCCAAGGCGGCCTGGGATGCCGGCGCCACCGAGGCGGAGATGGCCGAAGCACTGACCGCCATCCGTCACGCCCAGTGGCGTTGGGACATGGCCATCGCCTCCCATGGGATCCACGCGCACAACCCGGCCGAGGCCCTGCGCCTGCTGGCCACCTCGCTGGAGCGCAGCGCCGATGCCCGTGCCGCCCTGGCCCGCGTGCTGGCCAAGCACGGTCAGACCGATCCTGTGGCCCTGCCGGACATCTCCACCAAGGCCGCGGCCCAGGTGGCGGTCGGTCTGGATGAGCCGGCGATGCAAAAAGCCAAGGACGCCTTCCTGGAGACCACCGTGCCCCAGTGGGATAAGTCCTACCAGGAGAAGTACGGCACCGATCAACAGTAACGGACACAGCCAGACAGGCCCCCGCCCATGGCGGGGGCTTTTTTTTGCCCAAATCGCGACTAGGGTTAGAAAGCCACTTCGTAACGGGAGTCTGTCATGGGTTTCATCAGCTGGATCATCTTGGGCCTGATTGTTGGGGTGCTGGCCAAGTGGATCATGCCGGGCAACGACGGCGGCGGCATCGTCATGACCATCCTGCTGGGGATCGGCGGCGCCTTTGTCGGGGGCTACATCGGCCAGATCCTCGGCTGGGGCGGGGTCTCCGGGTTTGATCTCGGCTCTCTGGCCCTGGCGGTGCTCGGCGCGCTGCTGGTGCTCTTTATCTACAACAAGCTGCGCAGCTGACCCCACAGCCTCTGCGGCGCACCGGGCCGACTCGGTGCGCCCGATGGGGGCCGAATTGTCCCACCCCGTCATCCTCCCCTGGGCCGGATTCACACGGCTCACCCCCCTTGCTCTTTCTGAGTGTCTCACCCCTGTCTCGGTGATTTTGCTTGGCCATGCAGTTTGCCCGCGGATTTATGCACCATTTTGGTGCCCACCCCAAGAAAGCCGCCTGTTTTCGGTGCATTTTTGTTCAGTTGAGCCAGAGCTTTGTGTGCAAGTTGATGAAAATTAACGATTTTAAAAACTGGCACGAGGGTTGATTGGGTTGCCACACCAGCGAACGCAGGGATTGAGGAGAACGGGATGAAACTGGTTAGCGCAATCATCAAGCCATTCAAGCTTGACGACGTCCGCGAGGCGATTGCCGAGCTGGGGGTCGAGGGTCTGACGGTCACCGAGGTGAAGGGGTTCGGTCGGCAGAAGGGGCACACCGAACTGTACCGCGGTGCCGAGTATCAGGTGGACTTCCTGCCCAAGGTCAAACTGGAGATCGCCACCTCGTCGGACAACGTCGAGCGTCTGATCGAGGTGATCACCGCCGCGGCGGGCACCGGCAAGATCGGTGACGGCAAGATCTTCGTCATCGACCTGGAGCGCGCGGTGCGGATCCGCACCGGGGAAATGGACGCCGAAGCGATTTAAGGAACAAGAATTATGGAACAAGTGACTGCACTGGGTGCCACCGTTGCCGAACTGCGCTTCGCGCTGGACACCTTCTACTTTCTGATCTCCGGGGCCCTGGTGATGTGGATGGCCGCCGGTTTCGCCATGCTCGAAGCCGGTCTGGTGCGCTCCAAGAACACCACCGAGATCCTGACCAAAAACATGTGTCTTTACGCCATTGCCTGTGCCATGTACCTGCTGGTGGGATACCACATCATGTACGTGGACAACCCCGAAGGCAGCTGGTTGCCCAGCTTTGGTGGCCTGATTGGCAGCCAGGCGGAAGACGCCGACCATGCGCTGGAATCCGACTTCTTCTTCCAGGTGGTGTTCGTGGCGACGGCCATGTCCATCGTCTCCGGAGCGGTGGCGGAGCGCATGAAACTTTGGGCATTCCTGGCCTTTGCCGTGGTGCTCACCGGCTTTATTTACCCGGTAGAGGGATATTGGACCTGGGGGGGTGGCTTTGTCTCTGAAAAATTGGGTTTCGTGGACTTTGCCGGCTCCGGCATCGTGCACATGGCCGGTGCCGCTGCGGCAATCGCCGGGGTGCTTCTTCTTGGGGCCCGTCGCGGGAAGTACAACCCGGACGGAACCGTTAACCCCATCCCAGGCTCGAATCTGCCTCTGGCGACCCTGGGGACCTTTATTCTCTGGCTGGGCTGGTTCGGCTTCAACGGCGGTTCCCAGCTGATGGTGTCCGACGCCGAGAACGCCACTGCGGTGGCCAAGATCTTCGTCAACACCAACTCCGCGGCCGCCTTCGGCGCCATCGCCGCGCTGCTGGTGTGCAAGCTGAGCTGGGGCAAGGCGGACCTGACCATGATCCTCAACGGCGCCCTGGCGGGCCTGGTGGCCATCACCGCTGACCCCCTGTCGCCCTCCCTGACCCTGGCGGCCGTCATCGGTGCCCTGTCCGGGGGCCTGGTGGTGTTCTCCATCGTTGGCATGGACAAGATCAAGATCGATGATCCCGTGGGGGCCATCTCGGTGCACGGCGTGTGCGGCCTGTTCGGACTGCTGGTGGTGCCCCTGTCCAATGCCGACGCCAGCTTTGGCGGTCAGCTGGCCGGCGCCGCGGTGATCTTCGGCTGGGTGTTCACCGCCAGCCTGGCCACCTGGGCCCTGCTCAAGGCCACCATGGGGATCCGCGTCTCCCAGGAGGAGGAGTACGACGGCATGGATCTCGCCGACTGTGGCATCGATGCCTACCCGGAGTTCGTGACCGTCAAAGGCGCCAACTGAAGCGGTTCGAATCCTTGACAAAAAAAGCCCCCGGTTGGGGGCTTTTTTGATTTCCATCATTGCGGGGGTTGGGGTTAAGAGGTATCTTAACGTAAAGAAGAATTATTCTTATTTAGAAAATGGAGTTCCCCAACATGGGTCGCATCACATTGTCTGCACTGCTGCTGATGGTCAGCTCTCTGGCTTCCGCGGCGCAAACCGTCACCGTCTACTCCTATCGCCAGCCTTTCCTGGTGGAGCCGATGCTGGAGATGTTCACCAAGGAAACCGGGATCCAGACCCAGGTGGTGTTCGCCCAGACCGGCCTGGAGGAGCGTCTCAAGCGTGAAGGCCGCCTCTCCCCCGCCGACGTGGTTCTGACCACCGACATCTCCCGCCTGGCCACCCTGGTGGAGATGGGCCTGACCCAGCCGGTGCAGAGCGACGTGCTCAACGAGAACCTGCCCAGCCAGTACCGTGACCCGGACAATCACTGGTTCGCCCTGACCCTGCGGGTGCGCAACATCTACAGCTCCAAGGAACGCGTTGGCGCCGCCGAGCACATCAGCTACGAGGCGCTGGCCACCGAGCCCTTCCAGGGCAAGATCTGCATGCGCTCCGGCAAGAACGCCTACAACGTGGCCCTGATCGCCTCCATGATCGCCCACCACGGCGAGGCCGAGACCAAGGCCTGGCTGGAAGGAGTCAAGGCCAACCTGGCCCGCAAGCCCCAGGGCAACGACCGCGCCCAGGTCCGTGCCGTGGCTGAAGGCGCGTGCGACTACGCCATTGGCAACAGCTACTACTACGGTAAAATGCTGCAGGACGACAACCAGCGCGGCTGGGCCGATGCGGTGGTCATCAACTTCCCTAACCAGGACGACCGCGGCGCCCACATGAACGTGTCCGGCGGCGTCATGGCTAAGCACGCCAAGAACCCGGAGGGCGCCAAGGCGCTGCTGGAGTTCCTCTCCGGCGAAGCCGCCCAGGGGCTCTACGCCGAACTCAACATGGAGTACCCGGTGAACCCGAAAGTGGCCCCCTCCGAGCTGGTGGGGTCCTGGGGGCAGTTCAAAGCGGACGCACTGCCTGTCTTCAAATTGGCTGAGCACCATGCAGCGGCAATGAAGCTGCTGGATGAGGTGAAATTTGACCTGTAATCCATGATCCAAACGTTATCGCGACGTTGGAGTGTGGGCGGTTACCTGCTGGTAACCGCCCTGATGTTACCCCTGGTCGCGTTGGTGCTGCAGTCCCTGCAGCCCGATCAGGAGGTCTTCCAACACCTGTACGACACCGTGTTGAACGCCTATGTGGCCAACACGGTGTTGCTGATCCTGCTGGTCTGTCTCGGCGCCCTGGCGCTGGGGTTGCCTGCCGCCTGGCTGGTGGCCATGTGCCGTTTCCCCGGCCAGCGCTGGTTCCAGTGGGCCATGCTGCTGCCGCTGGCGATGCCCGCCTACATCGTGGCCTACGTCTACACCGACATGCTGGATTTTGCCGGCCCGGTGCAGGGGTTGCTGCGGGAACTCGGTGGCTGGCAGCGCCCCTCAGACTACTACTTCCCGGAAGTGCGCTCCCTGGGTGGGGCGGCCATCATGCTCTCCCTGGTGCTCTTCCCCTACGTCTTTATGCTGGCGCGCACCGCCTTTCTGGAGCAGGCCAGTAACCTGATCCAGGCCAGCCGCACCTTGGGCTGCACCCCGACCCAGAGCTTCTTCCGCCTGAGCCTGCCACTGGCCCGTCCGGCCATCGCCGTGGGACTGTCGCTGGTGGCGATGGAGACCCTGGCGGACTTTGCCACCGTCAGCTACTTCGCCGTCAACACCCTGACCACCGCGGTGTACGACACCTGGCTGGGCCACGGCAGCATGAGCAGTGCCGCCCGGCTCTCCACCCTGATGCTGCTCGGGATCGCGGTGCTGATGTTCGGCGAACGGATGGCCCGGCGCCGCCAGGAGCAGTTCCAGAAGGCGGAAGGCAAGAGCGAGGACTACAGCTACCGGCTGACCGGCTGGCGGGCGGGACTGGCCACCGGCTATTGCACCGCGCTGCTGCTGTTCTCCTTCGGTCTGCCCGCCGCCATCCTGCTGGATTACGCCCTGGAGTACTACGATCCCACGGCCCTGAACCAGTTCTGGCGCTACAGCGGCAACAGCCTGCTGGTCTCCTCCCTGGTGGCGCTGCTGACCGTGGTGATCGCCCTGGCGCTGCAGTACCTGGCCCGCATCAGCCCCCGCAAGTGGGACCGCTGGCCCGCCCGCATGGCGGGCTTCGGCTACGCCCTGCCGGGCACCGTGCTGGCCATCGGCGTGCTGATCCCCCTGACCCGGGCGGATTTCGCCATCAACGACCTGGCCGAATGGCTGGGACAGCCGCTGCCGGGACTGGTGCTGTCCGGCTCCATGGTGGCCATTGTCTTTGGCTACACGGTGCGCTTTTTGGCGGTGGCCCTGGGCAGCATCGAGTCCAGCTTTAAGCGGATCAGTCCCTCGCTGGACATGGCCGGCGCCACCATGGGCTATGGCCCGGGGGGCCTGCTGCGGCGGATCCACCTGCCCCTGGCGCGCCGGGGCATGCTGGCGGCGGCGCTCATTGTCTTTATCGAGGCGATGAAGGAGCTGCCGGCGGCGCTGCTGCTCAAGCCCATCGGCTTCGAGACCCTGGCCACTTACGTCTACCAATTTGTGTCGGATGAGGCGCTGGAACTGGGGGCCCTGCCGGCCCTGGTGATCGTGCTGGTGGGCCTCATCCCCGTGGTGTACCTCAATCGCAGTTTGGAGCATACCCACTGATGTCGAAGTTGACGATCCAGGCGCTGGCCTGTGAATACGACGGCAAACGGATCCTCTCGGATCTGAACCTGAACCTGGAGCAGGACGAGATCCTGGCCTTGCTGGGCCCCAGTGGCTGCGGCAAAACCACCCTGCTGCGGGCCATCGCCGGATTGATGGCGGTGCAGGGGGGCGAGATCGCCCTGGATGGCCGGGTGATCTCCGCTGCCGGCAACCTGACCCCCGCCGAACACCGGGGGATCGGAGTGATCTTCCAGGATTACGCCCTCTTCCCCCACCTCACCGTGGCCCAGAACGTGGCCTTCGGTCTGCGCCAATGGCCCAAGGCGGAAGCCGCCGAGCGGGTGGAGGAGATGATCCGGCTGGTGAAGCTGGACGGCCTGGGGGAGCGCTACATCCATGAGCTCTCCGGCGGTCAGCAGCAGCGGGTGGCCATCGCCCGGGCCCTGGCCTACAAGCCCAAGTTGCTGCTGTTGGACGAGCCCTTCTCCAACATCGACAGCCAGGTGCGGGGGGAGCTGATGGCGGAGATCCGGGCGATCCTGCGCTCCCAGGGGGTCAGCGCCATCTTCGTGACCCACTCCAAGGAGGAGGCCTTTGCCTTCGCCGACCGCCTGGCGATCCTGCACCAGGGCAAGGTGGCCCAGAACGGCCCGGCGGAGGAGCTCTACTACCGGCCGGCCAGCCGCTTCGTGGCGGACTTCCTCGGCGGCGGCAACTACCTGGACGCCACCGTGGCCAGCGAGCACGAGGTGCACACCCCGCTGGGGGCGATCCAGAGCGTCAGCCCGCTGCGTTTCCCGCCGGCCCACCAGGGGGAGCTGCTGCTGCGGCCCCAACAACTGGCTTTGGAGCCGGACGCCGAGGGCAGTGGCGTGGTGACCGCCCGTCGCTTCAAGGGCACCTATTGCGACTATCAGGTCAGCGTGGGCCCGGTGGAGCTGGCGGTGCGTTCCGGCCACATCGGCCTGGAGCTGGGGCAACGGGTGGCGGTGGCCGCACTGCCCCACGCGCTGGTGATGTTTTAGTTGGCGTAAATCAAGCTTTTATCCTGAGTACCTTGCCAGTTTGCCGGATGCTGCGCAGACTGTGAGACTGTTGTATTGTTGTCGGCGGTAACCATGTCAACCAAAATGACCCACAAGGAAGGATGCATGCCCAGGGAGCAGGGAGGGATCTGTGCCGAGGGGAACCTGCACGGACTCTATTTGATGTTCAACGCCAGTGAGGGCGCCGAGGCCACCCTGCCCAGGGTGCTGGCCGGTCTGGCGTCCTGGCTGCAGACCTCGGCGGATCGCAATGCCGATTCCGCCTTCAACGGCTTTATCGCCATCGGCGCCAACTACTGGGACACCCTCTACCCCCAAGGGCGGCCCGCCGAGCTGGCGCCCTTCCCGCAGTTCGAGCAGGAGGACCGCATTGCCCCCAGCCAGCCGGTGGATCTCTTTATCCACCTGCGCAGTGACCGCCTGGACATCAACCACGTGGCGGCCATGGAGGTGTGCCGTCGCCTGACCGGTCTGGCGGAGCTGGTGGAGGAGGTGCGCAGCTTCCGCTACCTGGACAGCCGCGATCTGACCGGCTTTGTGGATGGCACCGAAAACCCCACCGGCGCCCACCGCCGGCAGGTGGCCCTGGTGGGCAGCGAGGATCCGGCCTTCACCGGTGGCAGCTATGTGCACACCCAGCGCTACGTCCACAACATGGGCCTGTGGGAGCGTCAGTCCCTCAAGACCCAGGAGGACACCATCGGTCGTACCAAGGTGGACAACGTGGAGTACAAGCGGGAGGACAAGCCGCCCTTCGCCCACATCAAGCGGGTCAACCTCAAGGACAGCGACGGCAACAGCATGGAGCTGCTGCGTCAGAGCATGCCCTACGGCAACATGCAGGAGCAGGGGCTGTTCTTTATCGCCTGCTGCGCCACCCCCAGAAACTTCACTGCCCAGCTGGAATCCATGGTGATGGGCGAGGGGGAGCATTTCGACCACCTGCTCAAGTACACCCAGGCGGTCAGCGGGGCGGCGTTCTTCGCCCCCTCCATCGATTTTCTCGAGCAGGCCGCCGGCCTCTGAGACCTCGACATGAAAACGCCCGGCCTAGGCCGGGCGTTTTGCGTTCTGGGGCGAGCCACTACTCGTGGTAGTTGAACAGCTCCTTGACCATCTCCTGGGTCTGGGGCATCGCCTCGATGCGGCTGGGGGCGATAAAGATGGTGTCGTCACCGGCGATGGTGCCGAGGATCCCCTCCGCCTTGCCCATGGAGTCCAGCAGACGGGCGATCAGCTGGGCGGCACCGGGGCTGGTGCGCACCACGATCATGGCGCCGTTGTTGTCCACGTCCAGCACCAGGTTGCGCAGCTGGGCGTTCGCGGTGGGCACACCCAATTCCGCCGGCAGGCAGTAAACCATCTCCTGCTTGGCGTTGCGGGTCCGCACGGCGCCGAACTTGCTCAGCATCCGTGACACCTTGGACTGGTTGATGTTGCTGAAGCCGGCCGCCTGCAGTGCGGCGACGATCTCCCCCTGAGATCCGAACCTTTCCTCTTTGAGCAAAGACTTGAAGGCGCGGACCAGCTCTTCCTGTGCGTTGGCGTTTCTCATTTATCGTAATCGTTTATGCCTTTTGACAGGGCCACTTTGAATAAGAGCTGCTTAAAAAGCAAGTCATATTCACAATGCGAGAATAAAAATTCATCAATCCCGGGCCGGTCAGAACGACTCATGGGCGACTGTGCCAGGGGTCAAAAGAACCGCCTTAGGTCGCATTGCCATCGGAGTGTGCTTTGGGTATCGTGGGCGCCAGTTGAAAAGATGATCCAAGTCACATCAAAGGAAAGATGGAGAACAAGATGAAAGTTGCAGTACTTGGCGCCGCTGGTGGCATTGGCCAGGCTCTGGCCCTGTTGTTGAAGCTCAACCTGCCCAAGGGCAGCGATCTGGCCCTCTATGATATCGCTCCGGTGACCCCGGGTGTGGCCGTGGACATCAGCCACATCCCCACGGCGGTCAACGCCAAAGGGTACGCCGGTGAGGATCCGACCCCGGCCCTGGAAGGCGCCGATCTGGTGCTGATCTCCGCCGGTGTGGCTCGTAAGCCGGGCATGGACCGCGCCGATCTGTTCAACGTCAACGCCGGCATCATCCGCAACCTGGTGGGCAAAGTGGCTGAAGTGGCCCCCACCGCCTGCATCGGCGTGATCACCAACCCGGTGAACACCACCGTGGCCATCGCCGCCGAAGTCCTGAAAAACGCCGGCGTCTACGACAAGAACAAGCTGTTCGGTGTCACCACTCTGGACGTGATCCGCTCCGAGACCTTTATCGCCGAAGCCAAGGGCCTGAGCCCGGATGAGGTGAAGCTCAACGTCATCGGTGGCCACAGTGGCGTGACCATCCTGCCGCTGCTGTCCCAGGTTGAAGGCGTGTCCTTTACCGATGAGGAGATCGCCAGCCTGACCCACCGCATTCAGAACGCCGGCACCGAAGTGGTGGAAGCCAAGGCCGGTGGCGGCAGCGCCACCCTTTCCATGGCTCAGGCCGCCTGCCGCTTTGGTCTGTCCGTGGTACGTGCCCTCAAGGGCGAGAAGGGCGTCGTCGAGTGCGCCTACGTGGAAGGCGCCGGCGAGCACACCCGTTTCTTCGCCCAGCCGGTGGCCCTGGGGGTCAACGGTGTGGAGAGCATCCTGCCCTACGGCAACCTGAGCGACTTCGAGAAGCAGGCCCTGGACGGCATGCTGGAGACCCTGAGCGGCGACATCAGCAAGGGCGAAGCCTTCGTCAACGGCTGAGCCAGCCGGAACGAAAAAAGCGCCCCTCGGGGCGCTTTTTTGTTGGTCGAACGTCGCCGCTCAGTTGCGGCGGTCGACGGCAATACGGGCCAGGGAGGCCAGGGCCTGGCGGAACGGGGTGTCCGGCAGGGCATCCAGGGCGGCGATGGCCTTGTCGGCCTCCTCAACGGCACGGGCCATGGTGTACTCCAGTGAGCCCACCTGGTTCAGGGTGGCCACCACCTCGTCCACCTCGTCACAGCCCCCGTTCTCGATGGCGGAGCGGATCTGCTGGCTCTGGGCCTTGGGAGCGTTGGCGATGGCGTGGATCAGGGGCAGGGTGGGTTTGCCCTCGGCCAGGTCGTCCCCCAGGTTCTTGCCCAGCTCCTCGGCGTCGGCGGTGTAGTCCAGGACGTCGTCCACCAGCTGGAAGGCGGTGCCCAGGTAGCGGCCGTAATCGGAGAGGGCGTCGCACACCTCGGGGCTCTGATCGGCGATCACCGCCGCCAGGTGGGTGGCGGCTTCAAACAGGCGAGCGGTCTTGCAGTAGATCACCTGCATGTAGCTCTCTTCGGTGGTGTTGGGGTCGTTGCAGTTCATCAACTGCAGCACTTCCCCTTCCGCCAGCACGTTGGTGGCGTCCGCCAGGTCCTCCAGCACCCGGGGGCGCTTGAGTTCGGTCATCATCTGGAAGGAGCGGGTGTAGAGGAAGTCCCCCACCAGCACGCTGGCCTGATTGCCGAACAGGGCGTTGGCGGTTTCCCGGCCCCGGCGCATGGTGGACTCGTCGACCACGTCGTCGTGCAGCAGGGTGGCGGTGTGGATGAACTCGATGATCGCCGCCAGCTTGACGTGGTCCTCCCCCTGGTAATCCACCGCACGGGCGGCCAACACCGCCAGCAGGGGACGCATCCGCTTGCCACCGCCATTGATGATGTAGAAGGACAGCTGATTGATCAGCACCACGTCGGAGTGGAGCTGGTCGTAGATCATCTGGTTGACCATTTTCATGTCGTGGTCGGCGAGGTCGCGGATGGCGTTCAGGTCCATATCGATCCCAAGGTCTGGATTCTGAGGGCGTAAGCCTACTATTATTGTGGTACGGCGGCGCAGAATTCTACCGCAAATCCGACCGGTTAACAGTGCAATTCCTCCCCAGTTAAAGTGATCCCGATCCTCCTCGCGATCTTTTTGCAAAGGGCCCTTGCCTGTTTAGTGTCCATGGCGTAGAATGCGCGCCCATTGTCAAACAGTTTTAGACACACCCTGGCCCCCATCAGAGGCGGTTACAGCGTGTGCAATAGCGGAGTTATTATGTACGCGGTTTTCCAAAGTGGCGGTAAGCAACACCGTGTCGCCGAAGGCCAAACCCTGCGTCTGGAGAAGCTGGACGTAGAGACCGGTGCCACCATCGAGTTCGACCAGGTTCTGCTGATCGCCGACGGTGAAGAGATCAAAGTAGGTGCCCCTCTGGTAGATGGTGGCAAAGTGGTAGCCGAAGTGGTGAGCCACGGTCGTGCCGACAAGGTGAAGATCGTGAAGTTCCGTCGCCGTAAGCACCACCGCAAGCAGATGGGCCACCGTCAGTGGTTCACTGAAGTGAAGATCACTGGCATCAACGCTTAATCGAGGAGCACTGAGAGATGGCACATAAAAAAGCTGGCGGTTCTACTCGTAACGGCCGCGATTCCGAAAGCAAACGTCTGGGTGTTAAGCGCTTCGGCGGCGAGTCCGTCCTGGCGGGTAACATCATCGTTCGTCAGCGTGGCACCAAGTTCCACGCCGGTGACAACGTAGGTGTTGGTAAAGACCACACCCTGTTCGCCACCGCCGACGGCAAAGTGAAGTTCGAAGTGAAAGGCAAGAACAACCGCAAATTTGTGAGCATTGTTGCCGAGTAAGCCGGACTGACCGGATGAGAAAGCCCCGCTTTGGCGGGGCTTTTTGCGTACTGAAGGTATACTTAGAAACCGATCCCCAATTCATTGGTTCGCTTGCGACACCGCGCCCTGCCGGGGCCCTGTCCGGCGGCGAAGAGGGGCCAACGAATTGGGCTTGATAGGGGCTGGATCATGAAGTTTGTAGATGAAGTCACCATCCGGGTGGAAGCGGGCGACGGCGGCAGCGGTATCGTCAGTTTCCGACGGGAAAAATACATCCCCAAGGGGGGACCGGACGGCGGTGACGGCGGCGATGGCGGCGACGTCTTCCTGCTGGCCGACGAGAACCTCAATACCCTGGTGGATTACCGCTTCGAGCGGTGTCACCGTGCCGTGCGCGGCGAGAACGGCCGTGGTGCCAACTGCACCGGCAAGCGTGGCGAGGACAAGATCCTCAAGGTGCCGGTGGGCACCCGGGCGGTGGATGCGGACACCGATGAGGTGATCGGCGATCTGACCCAGCACGGCCAGAAACTGCTGGTGGCCAAGGGCGGCTTCCACGGCCTGGGCAACACCCGCTTCAAAAGCTCCGTCAACCGGGCGCCTCGGCAGAAGACCCTGGGCACCAAGGGCGAGCACCGCGAGGTGAAGCTGGAGCTGATGCTGCTGGCGGACGTCGGCCTGCTGGGCCTGCCCAACGCCGGCAAGTCCACCTTCATCCGCTCCGTCTCGGCGGCCAAGCCCAAGGTGGCCAATTACCCCTTCACCACCCTGGTACCCAACCTGGGCGTGGTGCGGCCGGAGCCCAACAAGAGCTTCGTCATCGCCGACATCCCGGGCCTCATCGAGGGCGCCTCCGAAGGCGCCGGCCTCGGCATTCGCTTCCTCAAGCACCTGGAGCGCTGCCGTGTGCTGCTGCACATCATCGACATGGCCCCCTTCGACGAGAGCGATCCCGTGGCCGGGGCCAAGGCGATCCTGGCGGAGCTGAAGGCCTACTCGCCCAAGCTCTATGACAAGCCGCGCTGGCTGGTGCTCAACAAGCTGGATCTGGTGCCGGAGGAGGAGCGCGAAGCCCGTACCCAGGCGATCCTCGAGGCGCTGGAGTGGGAGGGCGAGGTGCACACCATCGCCGCCATCAGCAAGCAGGGCACCGACCTGCTCTGCCTCAAGGTGAATCAGCTGCTGGAGAGCCTGCCTCAGGAGATGGTCGAAGAGGCCGCCGAAGAGGAGGTCAGCTTCAAGTGGGAGCACTACCACGAGCAGCAGATGAAAGACGCCGTGGTGGAAGAGGACGACGAGGACTGGGACGACTGGGACGACGACGATTACGACGTCGAAGTGGTGTACCAGAAGTAAGCGGCCTGACCGCCATATCGGGGACCCTTGGGGTCCCCCTTTTATTGAGCACAATGATCGACCGAGATGGACGTACAAACCCAGAATGAGATCACCCGGGTGGCGGTGCGAGCCGCCCAGCAGATGCTGGCCTGGGGGGCGGAGAGCGACCTGGTGGAGGACATCGGCCAGCGCATGGGCCGGGCCTTTGGCATGGACAGCGTGGAGCTCTCCATCTCGGCCAACGCCCTGGTGATGACCACCCTGTTCGAGGGCCGCTGCGTCACCACCACCCGTCGCCTGCGGGAGCATGGCCTCAACATGCACATGGTGTGCGAGATCCAGCGGATCTGCGTCCAGTCGGAGAAGGGGATCCTCGACCTGGCCGCCGCCAGTCGTCGGCTCAAGCGCCTCACCCCCTGGACCTGGAACCGCTGGGCGGTGGTGGCCATCATCGGTCCCTCCTGCGCCGCCTTTGCCCATTTCTTCGGTGCCGACCTGGCCGGGTGCCTCATTACCGCCCTGGCCGCCTCAGTGGGCATGGTGGTGCGCCAGAGCCTGGCCCGGCGTCACTTCAATGTGCTGATCAACTGGGCAGTGACCGCCTTTATCGCCACCCTGGTGACCCGCATCGGCGGTTTGGTGGAGTGGACCCAAACCCCGGAGATCGCCTCCGCCGCCTGCGTGCTGATGCTGGTGCCCGGCTTCCCCATGATCAACGCCGTGGCGGACATGGTGAAGGGCCACTACAACGTCGGCATCGCCCGCTGGGGTCAGGCCACCCTGATGACCATCTCCGCCGCCATCGGCATCACTCTGGCGATGCAACTGACCGGGTTGGGCTGGCTATGAGCGCACTTCTCCTATTGCTGACCAACGCCCTGATCGCTGCCGTACCGGCGGTGGGCTTCGCCATGGCGTTCAATGTGCCCCAGCGCTATTTGTGGCGCTGTGGTGCGGCCGGGGCCCTGGGCTTTGCGGTGCGGGGCAGCCTGATGGCGGTGGGGGCCCCCATCGAGTGGGCCACCTTCGTGGCCGCGGCCTGCATCGGCTGGGTGACCGCCCTCTGGGCCCGGCGCACCCTGGCGCCCATGCAGCTTTACGGGGTGGCGGCGATCATTCCGATGATCCCCGGCAGTTACGCCTTCAACACGGTGATCGGCCTGGTGGAGATGAGCGCCGTGGGCGCCAGTGAGCCGCTGATGGAGCAGGTGCTGGTCAACGGCATCAAGACGGTGTTCATCGTCGGTGCCCTCAGCGTCGGTCTGGCCCTGCCCAGCCTGCTGTATTACCGTAATCGCTCCATCGTCTAGACCAACCATTACAAGGAATGACCGCGATGCGCATCGCCATGATCGCCTGCATGGCCCAAGACCGGGTTATCGGCATGGACAACCGGATGCCCTGGCACCTGCCGGCGGATCTCAAGCACTTCAAGGCCGTGACCCTGGGCAAGCCGGTGGTGATGGGCCGCCGCACCTTCGAGTCCATCGGCCGCCCTCTGCCCGGACGCCACAACATCGTCATCAGTCGTCAGTCGGACTACGCCCCGGAGGGGGTCAGCGTGGTGGCGGACATCGAGGCGGCTCTGGCCGCCGCCGGTGACGTGGAGGAGCTGATGATCATCGGCGGGGGCCAGCTCTATCAGGCCCTGCTGCCCCGGGCCGACCGTCTCTACCTCACCGAGGTGGCGCTGGAAGTGGCCGGTGACACCCACTTCCCCGAGTACGCCCACCTGGGCTGGCGTGAGGTGGCGCGGGAGCACCGGCCCGCCGATGAGGCCAACCCCCATCCAATGACTTTTCTCACCCTGGATCGTGCCGCCGGCTAAAGATATACCTTTATTTTTCCGCCTGTTATAAGCTAGCCGTTAACAGACCCAAAAGAAGTCTGTAACAGCAGTTCAACTACAGGGAGTAAAATGATGCGCATCTCAGCCTTGCTGGTCGCGGCGGGAATCACCGTGGCCAGCTTGTCCTACACCCCGGCCGCCCAGGCCAACGTCGATCAGCTGGTCGCCAGCATGTGTGACTATGTGATCAACGACGAGAAAAACCGCCTTCGCAAGAAACTCAAGGACGCCCGCGTGAAGCTGCGCGCCATCTACGACGGCGTCACCTGCAACGGCAACAGCCTGGTCCGCACCGCGATGATCAACAACGCCCAGGACGTGGGCGTGTTCCTGGTCAAGCAGCTGCCTCGCAATACCCTGAACACCGCCGAGGCGGACGGTCAGACCCTGCTGCAGTGGGCCGAGAGCCAGGGCCACGGCGCCAGCGCCATTGCCGCGGAGATCACCTCCCGCGCCAACGAGTGAGTTTCACCCTTCAACAAAAAAGGCGGCCCGTGGGCCGCCTTTTTTATTGGGGTGCCGGGCTCAGACCCGGAACTCCCGCACCTGCATCTGCAGCTCTTCGGCCAGCTGGGCCACCTGCTGGCTGGAGGTGGCGGTCTGCACTGCACCGGAGCTGGTCTCCTCGGCGATGCCGGCGATCTGCTCCAGGCGCTGGGAGATGGTCTGGGAGACCTGGTCCTGCTCCTGGGCCGCCTGGGCGATCTGGTTGCCGGCGGTGTAGACCCGGTCCACCGCCTGGGCGATGGCCTCCAGCATGCGGTTGGCCTCCTCGGTCTTGGCCACGCTCTGGCGGGCCTGACTCTGGCCCTGCTCCATCACGGTAACCGCCTCCTTGGCCCCCTGCTGCAGCACCTCGATCATCTGCTGGATCTCCGCGGTGGAGTCCTGGGTGCGGGACGCCAAAGAGCGCACCTCGTCCGCTACCACGGCGAAGCCGCGGCCCTGCTCCCCGGCCCGGGCTGCCTCGATGGCGGCGTTCAATGCCAGCAGGTTGGTCTGCTCGGCGATGCCCCGGATCACGTCGAGGATCCCGCCGATGGCGGCGCTGTCCTCGTGCAGCTTGTTGATCACGCCGCTGGCCCGCTCCACCTCGCTGGCCAGGGCCTGGATGGTGGCGCCATTTTCGGCGGAGATCCCCTGCACCTGCTTGGCTTCGTCGTCCGCCAGCTTGATCTCCCCCAGGGCATCGCTGGCCCCGGTGGCCACCTGGGTGGCGGAGGCGGAGAGCTCGGTGGTGGCGCTGGCCACCTGGTCCACCTGGCTCTTCTGCTCCTGGATCCCGGAGGTGGTCTGGGCGGTCACCGCGGAGGTCTCCTCGGCGGCGGTGGCCAACTGGTTGGCGCGATCGATGATGGACTGGATCAGGGTACGCAGGCTATCCACCAGCTTGTTGGTGTTGCCCACTAAACGGCCAAACTCGTCCCGATGGGGGTAGCTCAGCTTCTGGGTCAGGTCGCCTTTGGCCAGCACCGACAGGGCCTCGTTGACCTGGTTGAGGGGGCGGGTGATGGCGCGGATGGTGAACCAGCCGACGCTGGCGGCCACCAGGATGGAGATGAGCATCACCAGCAGGGTGCGGCTGCGGCTGTCGGAGAGGGCCTGCTGGGCCTGGTCACCGGACTGGTTGCTGATGGTCACTACCTGGCTGTGCAGGCCGTCCATGCGGTTTTGCAGCTCCGCCAGGGTGGCCCGGGCGCTGTCCAGGGCGCTGCTGGCCTCCAGCTGGGCCTGAATGCTGGCCCGGCGCTGGGTGATCACCCCCTGGCCCTCGTCGAAGGCCGCCAGGATGCTGGCCAGGTTGGCGTCGATCTCTTCGGCGACGTCGGTGTCGATGCGGTCAGTGCCGTCGGTGCGCTGCCACTCGAGGTTGCTCTGCAGGTACTCCAGGTTGCTGAGCAGGTAACTCAGCTCCCCCTCGATGGTGTCCACCAGGCTCAGGCTGTCGGCCTTCTCCAGCTCCAGGGCGATGGAGATGATCCCCATCAGGCTGGTGTCCAGAGTGTTGGCGTGGCCGGCCAGGGCCTGGTCGCTGGCATCGTTGGAGTACTCCAGGTCCATCACGTCCAGCAGGGCGGAGCTGGTGTCGTCGATGGTCTCCTCGAGCTGGCCCAGATCCACGCTCAGCGCGCTGGCCTGGCTCAGGGCGGTCTGGCGGGCGCTGAGCAGGGTGCTGACCTGCTGCCAGTAAGCCTGGTACTGGCTCTGGATCTGGTCCACCGGGGCGGTGAGGGCGGGGCGGCCACTGACCAGTTGGGACAGGGCGGTGAGGTTGGCCTTGAGTTCGGCGTTCAGTTCGCTCAACACCGCCTGGTGGCGGCCCAACTGGGTGGCGTCGGCGCTGTGGTAGGCGCCCAGCACCTCAAGTTGCTCGGCGTTGAGCAGACGCTCCAGGCTGCCGGTGCGATCCTTGGCGGGCAGGGAGAAGGATTGGAAACTCTCGGTCTCCTGGCTGACGGTACCGATGCTCATCAGCGACAGGCCCCCCATGATCAGCAACAGCAGGGTGACCAGTGCGAAGCCCCCGATGATGCGCGCGGCAACCGTAATTCTCATATCCCTCTCCCCGAGTTATTGTTTTTGCTTCCTTTTTCCCCACATGTTATCAGCCTGATAGGAAAATCACAGGGGGCCAAAAAAGGTTATCGACCGGGGCGGCGAAAAGTTGAGCGTTGTTGTGGGATATGGGGTCAGGCGAGGGCGGTCTGGCAGTGGCGCTGGTCGTCCTCCAGGCACCAGAGGGTGAGGTGGTTGCCCCAGCAGCAGCCGGTGTCCAGGGCGATGGCGTTGGCATTCTGAGTTCGACCCATCAGGGCCGCCCAGTGGCCGAACACCAACCGATGGCTCTGCAGCAGGGTGTGGCCCGGGTAGCGGAACCAGGGCATCAGCTGATGCTCCTCCTCCGGTGGCCGCTTGCTGGCAAAATCCAGGGCGCCATCGGGGTGGAGGAATCGCATCCGGGTCAGGGCGTTCACCGTGTAGGTCTGGCGGGCCATCTCGTCCAGTTCGACGTCGTCCCGGTCTGGCTTCTCGCCGTACATCTGGGCGATGAAATCCAGGTAGTGATCGCTTTTGAGGGTGCGGGAGACCGCCTTGGCCCGGGCCTTAGCGGTGGCCAGATCCCAGTGGGGTGGCACTCCGGCGTGGCTGAGCAGCAGCTTGGCCTTCTTGATGCTGTGCAGCAGAGGTTGCTGGCGCAGCCAGTGGATCAGCTCCGGCAGGTCCGGGGCCTCCAGCAGGGGGGTGACCCTGTCCCGGGGCTTGTACTTTTTCAGTCCGGCGGCCACCGCCATCAGGTGCAGGTCGTGGTTGCCCAACACCGTCTGCCCCGCCTCGCCCAACTCTCGGAACAGGCGCAGCACCGCCAGGGAGTCGGGCCCCCGGGCCACCAGATCGCCGCAGCCCCAGAGCACGTCTTGGGTGGGATCGAAGTGGACCCGGTCCAGCAGCAGGCGCAGTTCGTCGTAGCAGCCCTGAACGTCACCGACAAAGTAGTTGGCCATTCAGTGCAGGGCTCCAGGCATGGAGAGGCGGAACCGGGGGATGGGCGCGCGCACCGCCCCGTTGCCCCCCTCCAGGGTGTAGTGACCCATCATGCTGCCCAAAGGCGTGGGCAGCACTACGGAGCTGGTGTAGCGAAACGCCTGACCGGGCACCAGGGTCGGGGTCTCCCCCACCACGCCGGCACCCTCCACCTCCATCTGCTCGCCGTTGCCGTCGGTGATGAGCCAATGGCGGCGCTTTAGGGTGAGCGAGTGCTCACTGACGTTGGTGATGGCGATGGTGTAGTGGAACAGGTAGCGGCCCTTAGCCGGCTCGGACTGGTCCGCCACGTACTGGGTGTCGACCTCGATGGCCAGCGGCGATTCAGGCTGCATTGCGCCGGCTGATCAGGTTGGCCATGGCGACGTACTGGGCGACGGTGATCCGCTCCGGTCGCAGGCTGGGATCGATCCCAAGCTCGGCGAACTCCTCGTCGTTGATCTGGCCCTTGAAGTTGTTGCGCAGGGTCTTGCGGCGCATGGCGAAGGCGCTGGCCACCACCCGCTCCAACGTGGCCACGTCGTCCGCCGGATGAGGCTTTTCGGCGTGGGGCACCAGGCGCACCACGGCGGAGTCCACCTTGGGCGGCGGGGTAAAGCAGCCCGGCGGTACCTCCAGCACGGGGATGCACTGGCAGTAGTACTGGGCCATCACCGTCAGGCGACCGTAGTTCTTGTGACCCGGCCCGGCGCACAGCCGCTGCACCACCTCTTTTTGCAGCATGAAGTGCATGGAGGCCACGCTGTCCACCGTCTCGAACAGGTGGAACATCAGCGGGGTGGAGATGTTGTAGGGCAGATTGCCGAAGATCTTCATCCGCTTGCCCGGCTCGGCCAGCTGGTTGAAGTCGAACTTGAGGGCGTCACCTTCGTGGATGGTCAGCTTCTGGCCCCAACGGGGCTGATGGCGCAGCCGCTCCGCCAGGTCGCGGTCCAGCTCCACCACGTTGAGGTGTTCCACCTGCTCGGCCACCGGCTCGGTCAGGGCGCCCAGGCCCGGACCGATCTCCACCAGGATGTGGTCGTTGTCCGGACCGATGGCGGCGACGATGCGATCGATCACCGAGTGGTCGTGGAGGAAGTTCTGTCCGAAGCGTTTTCGGGCTCGGTGACCCAGGTGTACGTTGTTACTCATGAATTTTGATGTGTTGCCAGCTCTATCGCTTTGCTCAGGGCGACCCGGAAGCTGCCGGAATCGGCCTGGCCGGTGCCGGCCAGTTCCAGGGCAGTGCCGTGATCGACGGATGTGCGGATAAAGGGCAGGCCCAGGGTGATGTTCAGGGCGCGCCCAAATCCCTTGTATTTTAGCACCGGCAATCCCTGGTCATGGTACATGGCCAGGACCACGTCGGTTTCATCCAAGTACTTGGGTTGAAACAGGGTATCCGCCGGCAGCGGACCTGTGAGCAACATCCCTTCGCTGCGCAGGGTGGCCAGGGTCGGCTCGATCACTTCGAGCTCCTCCCGGCCCAGGTGGCCCCCCTCCCCGGCGTGGGGGTTGAGGCCGCACACCAGGATCCGCGGTTGGGCCAAGCCAAACTTGGAGCGCAGATCCTGATGCAGGATGCGGATCACCTTCTCCAGCCGGGCCGGGGTGATCGCCTTGGAGACGTAGGCCAGGGGGATGTGGGTGGTCACCAGGGCCACTTGCAGCCCCTCGGTGGCCAGCATCATCACCACGTCCTGGCAGCCGGCCTGTTGAGCGAAAAACTCGGTGTGGCCGGAGAAACTGATCCCCGCCTGGTTGATGATCCCCTTGTGCACCGGGCCGGTCACCACGGCGGCGAACTCGCCGCTGAGGTTGTGCTCACAGGCAAACTTCAGGGTGTCCACCACGTAACCGCTGTTGCCCTCATCCAACTGGCCCAATTTCACCGGCTCCTTGAGGGCGGTGGGGGCGATGGTCAGGGTGCCCGCCTGCTGAGGCTGGGGGGCCTGACCCGGCTGGTAGGGGCGCAGGGTCAGGGGGTAGCCCAGCCGCTTGGCGCGCTGGGTCAGAAGATCGGGATCGGCGCAGACCACCAGCTCCACCGGCCAGTCCTGCTGGGCCAGTTCGACCACCAGATCGGGACCGATCCCGGCGGGTTCTCCCGGGGTGACGGCGATGCGCACCGTCATGAGCGGCTACCGCGCCCGCCCCGCTCCAGCACCTCGATGTAGGCTCCGGCGCGCATCTCCTCTTGCCAGGCGTTAACCTGCTCACCGAATTTACGGCGGAACAGCAGCTGGTAGGCGCGGTCGGTATTGGCCTGATCGGTGGCGTCGGTGACTCGGCGATCCACCAGCTGCACCACGTGCCAGCCGTGGGAGGAACGGAAGGGCTCAGAGTACTCACCCACGTCCAGCCGGTTCAGGGTGTCGCGAAACGCCGGCACGTACATGTTGGGATCGGCCCAGCCCAGGTCGCCGCCGCGGGCGGCAGAGCCGGGATCGTCGGAGTGCTGACGGGCCAGCTCGGCGAAGTCGGCGTCGCCGGCCTTCACCTCGGTCATGAACTCCTCCAGCAGAGTCTGAGCCATGTCTTCGCTCAGGATGGGGGAGGGCTTGAGCAGGATGTGGCGGGAGTTCACCTCGGCCAGCTCCTGAACTTCCTGTCCCCGGGTGTCGAAGATGGTGATGACGTGGAAACCGGCGCCACTTTTCACCGGGCCGATGATGTCGCCCTTCTTGGCGTCCTTGATCACCTCGGCAAACAGGGTGGGCATCTCATTGATGTTCATAAAGCCCCAGTCACCGCCCTCCAGGGCCTTGGGGCCGGAGGAGGCGGCCAGCGCGGTTTGGCCGAAGTCGGCGCCGTCGTTGAGCATCTCCAGCACCTTGTCGGCGCGCTCCCGGGCGGCGGTTTCGTCACCGGCGAAGTCGATCAGGATGTGCCCCACGTGGAACTCGGCGTCCTGCAGCCCCTGCTCGTTAATCAGATCCACCAGGGTGTTGATCTCCTGGGGGGAGATCTGGATGCGACGCTGCACCTGGATGCGCTGCACCTGGCCGATGGTGATCTCCCGGCGCACGCTCTCCCGGTAGGCGGCGTAGTTGGTGCCGTCGGACTCGATCTCTTCGCGCAGGGTCTCCAGGGTCAGATTCTGCTCCCGGGCCATGTTCTCCAGGGTCTGGTCCAGCTGGATGTCGCTGATCACCAGGCCCATGCGCTCGGCCATCTGCAGCTGCAGGCTCTCGGCGATCAGACGGTCGATCACCTGGGTGCGCAGGGCGGAGTCGGAGGGCAGTTGCTGGCCAGATTGCAGGGCGCCACGCTTGACCGAGGTCATCCGGTCGTCGATTTCGCTTTTCAGGATCACGCCGTCGTTGACCAGCACCGCCACCTCATCCAGGGGTTGGGGTTGGGCCAGGGCCTGACCGAACATCAGGGCGGCCGCGGCGCCCATCAGCAGGTTACGTAGTTTCATTCTCAAGTCCATCTTGTCGGTGTCCGCGGTCTTGGCCGCGGATCGGTAATGTGCGCCCACAGAGGATTTGCACTCTATCACACTCTGCTCCGTCAGTTACGCAGGTAATAGGGGCGGCGGTAGTTGAACAGCCCCTCGTCCAGCATGTCCTGCAGCCCCAGCGGGCCGGTGGAGCCCAGCCCCTTGAGAACGAATTTCAGCATCACGCCGCTGTCGAAATCGTCCCGGGGACTGATGGTGGTGAAATCGTTGTCCTCGTAGTTGGTGTTCAGGTGGCGGTGGTAGGCCAACCGAATCGCCCAGCAGCAGGATTCGTACTGGAACCCAGCATAAGATTCCACCGAGCGGTTAAGGTTCATGTCGTAGTAGTAGTTGCCGACGAAAGAGAGCTCGTCGGTCAGCGGCCAGGCGGTCCGGATCCCGGCCTGGCTGATGTCGATGGGGTTGCCGTCCACGTCGGTGCCCAGATCCGGCACGTAGCGGTGGGAGAGCTGGATCAGCTTGTCAGCGTCCACCCGGTAATCCACCAGCAGCTCGCTTTTGTTGGTGTCACCGGATTGGGTATCGAACTGCAAACTGCCGCTCAAGAACCAGCGCTGGGAGGCCTGCAGTTCCACCTCGGCGGCCAGGGCGGAGTTGGAGCGGCGGATCTGACTGTCGTCGTCCCCCAGGCCCACTTCCGAGTCGTCGAAGTAGAGGATCTGGCCCAGGGAGATCTGGGCCCGCTCGGCGTGGCCGTCGTCGAAGAAGCGGGTGGAGACCCCCAGGGTCATCTGGTTGGCGTCGGCGATGCGATCCAATCCGGAGAAGCGGCGATCCCGGAACAGGCCGTAGTAATCCTCCTGCAGCAGTGCCGTGTCGTACAGGCCGATGTCGGACTGATCGGTCTTGGGCACGTAGAGGTACTGGATCTGCGGTTCCAGGGTCTGGGTGTAGCGGTTGCCGAACACCTGGGTGTCCCGCTCGAAGTTGATCTGGCCGTGCACCCGGAACTGGGGCAGGGTCCGGCTGACGAAATCCTCCAGCTGCTCATCCGGGTCCCGCTGCTCGTAGAAGGTCTGCATCAGCTTGAGCTCGGTGGTCAAGCTGCCGGCGGGCACCTGGTAGGGCAGGGTCAGGGTCGGCTCCATGTGCCAGCGGGTGGCGGTGAGGTGGTTGTCCTCTTTGTGGGCGAAGTGGGTCAGCTCGGTGCTGAAGGTGAAATCCACCGGCCCGGCCAGCCCGGGATTGCGGTAATCGAAGCTCAGCGACGGCATCACCTGGAACGGCTTGCTAGCGTCTCCCAGCACCTCGATGTCCTGCACCCGGACGGCGAAATCCCAGTTATCGGTGAAGTAGGCGGCTTCCCCTTCCCGGCTGATCTGGTTGTCGGTGGAGGCGCGCACCGAGGAGTCGAAATCGTTGAAGTAGTTGTCGTCGCTGATGCTGGTGTAGTTACCGTACAGGCGCCAGTTGTTCTCCAGCTTGCCGGCGTGCTCGAAATGCAGCAGGTAGCGGTCCGGCCGATCGCTCAGCAGGCGATCGTCACTGATGTACTCCAGGTTGATCTGGCCGGCACCGTAGGGCTGCAGGTAGCGCCCTTCGCCCTTGAGGAACAGGCCCCGGCTGGTCATGTACTGGGTGGTCAGGGTGGCGTCGAAATTGGGGGCGATGTTCCAGTAGTAGGGGATCGCCACATCCACGCCGTTTTTGGTGCTGGTGGTGATCTCCGGGAACAGGAAGCCGCTCTTGCGCTTGTTGGACACCGGCACCGTCATGTAGGGCACATAGAACACCGGCACGTCGAACAGCTTCACCTTGGCGTGCCAGATCTCCCCCCACTCCTCGTCGGCGTCGATCTTGATCTCCTTGGCCTCCAGCAGCCAGTCCGGATCGTCCTGGGGGCAGGTGCTGAAGGTGGCGCCGTTGAGGATGAGGTTGTTGTCGCCCTGGATCTTGAGCTGTTCCGCCTGGCCGTGGACCTGCTGGCCCCGCAGCCAGTAGTTGGCCTGGTTCAGCTCGGCGTTGTAGTCGTCCATGTCGGCGGACAGGGAGTCGGCGGTGATGGCGACGTTGACGTCCTGGTAGACCAGGCCGCCCTCGGCGCTGAAGCTGCCCTCCTGCTGGCTGACCCGGGCTTTCTCCGCGGTGATCTGGCGCATCCCCTGGCGCAGCTTGACGTTGCCGCTGAATTGGGCGGCGTCGCCGGCCACCGCCTGGCTGCGGTCGGCCTGCACTTCGATGGGCAGTTGGCTGGGATCGATGGGGCTTTGCTCGCCCTGGGGCTCCTCGGGCAGGAGGGCCATCGGCGGCCGGACGATGCAGCGCTCCACCGACAGGGATTCGGCCCAGGCGTTCAGCGGCAGGCTGCAACAGACAATGACAAGGGGAAAGCGCATCGTGTCCCTAAAGCAATGAATTTGGGTGAGGTGGCCGGACGTGATCTGGGCCCGATCTTTTTCTCTTCGACCGAGACTCCGCAGGCTGGTTCCTGCCCAGGGCCAAAACCTTGGTATGATAAAGCAAATTTACCCTCTCGACCATTGGATGACGGATGGAAACCGACAACCGCCAACGGGCCCTGGCTCGCTGGCTTGACACCATCTGGGCTGGAACGGCCTCGGCGCCGGAACTGATCTTCGGCGACGCCAGTTTTCGTCGCTACTTTCGCTACCGGCGCGAGGGCCGCAGCGAGATCGCCATGGACGCCCCCCCGCAACTGGAAGACTGCCGCCCTTTTCTGGCCCTGACTCAAGCATATCAGGCCGTTGGCCTACCGGTACCCCAACTGTTGGCTCAGGATCTGGACCAGGGCTTTCTCTGCCTGACGGATCTGGGGGATCAGCACCTGGCCGGCGCACTCAAGGGCGATCAGGCCGAACACTGGTACCAACAGGCTCTGGGGCTGCTGCCCACCATCGCCCGGGTGCGGGAGAGTGTGCTGGGCCCCTTGCCCCTCTATGACCGTGCCCTGCTGGAGCGGGAGCTGGCGATCTTCCCCGAGTGGCTGCTGGAGGCGCACCTGGGCTTGACCCTCAGCGAATCCGAGTGGGCGCTGTGGCGGCAGACCTGCGAGTGCCTGGTGCACAACGCCCTGAGTCAGCCCCAGGTGGGGATCCACCGGGACTTCCACAGCCGCAACCTGATGGTGGTGGGCGACTCTTTGGCCCTTATCGATTACCAGGGCGCGCTGCTGGGGCCGGTTAGCTACGACCCGGTCTCCCTGCTGCGCGACTGCTACTGGACGCTGCCGGAATCCCAGGTCGAGGCCCATGCCCAAGCCTACCTGGCGACCCTGCAGGCCGAGGGGCTCTTGGCCCCCGAGGTCGACTGGCCCACCTTCCAGCGCTGGATGGACTTGATGGGGATGCAGCGCCACCTCAAGGCCGCTGGGATCTTCGCCCGCCTGCATCGCCGGGACGGCAAGTCCGGCTACTTGGCGGACATCCCCCGGGTGCTGGGATACCTAATCGACATCGGCGAGCGCTACGACGACACCCGCCCTCTGGCCCAGTGGCTGGCCATGCGGGTGCAACCGGCCTGGGAGCAGCAATGAAAGCGATGATCTTGGCGGCCGGCCGCGGCGAGCGGATGCGGCCTTTGACCGACACCACTCCTAAGCCCTTGCTGCCGGTGGCGGGCAAGCCGCTGCTCACCTACCACCTGGAGCGGCTGGCCCGGGCCGGGATCACCGAGGTGGTGATCAACCACGCCTGGCTGGGGGCGCAGATCCCCGCGGCCCTGGGCAACGGCGAACGCTGGGGCCTGAGCCTGCGCTACAGCGACGAAGGAGACCAGGCCCTGGAGACCGGCGGCGGGATCCACAAGGCGCTGCCCCTGCTGGGGGACGCCCCCTTCCTGCTGCTCAACGGCGACATATTCTGCCAACTGGAGTGGCCGACGCTGCCCAGCCTGGCCGACGGGGACCTGGCGCACCTCTACCTGGTGCCGAACCCGGCCCACAACCCCGAGGGTGACTTTGCCCTGGCCGAGGGGCGGGTCGGCGTGGATGGGCCCCAGCGGCTGACCTACGGCGGCATCGCGCTGTTCCATCCGGCGCTGTTCGCCGCCTGCCAGTCCGGCCATTTCTCCCTGGTGCCCCTGCTCAAAGACGCGATGGCCCAGGGGCGGGTCTCCGGCAGTCGTTACGACGGCCTGTGGTGCGACGTGGGCACCCCCCAGCGACTGCAGCAACTGGAGCGGCAACTCGATGGCGTTTAAGGGCAAGCTCATTGGTGCCCTGGTGGGCTTTCTGTTTGGTCGGATCGCCGGCCTGTTGCTGGGCGCTTACCTGGGGCACGTGCTTTGGGATCGACGCAAGACTGGCTATAACCCCTTCTTTCATACTACATTTTCCGTGATGGGCCACATCGCCAAGAGCGGTGGCCGGGTCACCGAAGCGGACATTGCCCTGGCCAGCGCCCTGATGGATCGCATCGGCTTGCGCGGCGCCGCCCGACGGGCAGCCCAGGAGGCCTACCGGGAGGGCAAGGCGGCGGATTTCCCGCTGGCGGCCCGACTCAAGGCCCTGCAGGGGGCGTTCAAGTGGCGACGCGACTTGGCCCGGGTGTTCCTGGAGATCCAGATCCAGGCGGCGCTGGCGGACGGCGAGCTGAGCGGTCAGGAGGAGCGGATCCTGGCTCAGATCGCCGAGGCCCTGGGCTTCAGCCCCCAGGAGCTGGCCCAGTTGGTGGCCATGTGGCAAGGGGAGCGGCGCGGCCAGCATCAGGGCTTCTCCGAGGAGGCGGCCCGGCAGGTGCTGGGGGTGGGCCCTGGGGACGATCAGCGGGCCATCAAGCGGGCCTATCGAAAGCTGATGGCCCAGCACCACCCGGACAAGCTGGCCAGTCAGGGGCTGCCGCCGGAGATGGCGGCCCTGGCCCGGCAGAAGAGCCAAGACATCCAAGCGGCGTGGGAGGTCCTGCGTCAGGCCGGCAACGGCGAACCAAAACGGGAGAGATCATGAAAGCGTTATTGGCCCCCGTGGGCTTAATCCTCAGCCTGGCGGCCAGCCCCGCCCTGGCGGAACGGACCTACTTTGTGGCCCCCCTGTACGGCTACACCGCCGGCGGCACCCTGGACGTCACCGAGAAGGTCACCGACGAGGATGGCAACACCTCCCGGGAGGACGTGGGCAAGCTGAAGTTCGACGACAACGCCCACTATGGCCTGATGATCGGCGTGGAAACCCCGGATCCGGGCAACATCTACCTGTTCTACAGCAAGCAGGAGAGCGAGTTTAAGGAGGGCAGCTTCGCCCCCACCTCCGGCATCAAGGTGGACATGGAGTACTACCACGTCGGTGGTTCGCTTTACTTCCCCCGGGGCGACTTCCGTCCCTACGTCACCGCCAGTCTGGGGGCCACCAACATCAAGCCTCGCAGCACCTACTCCAGCGAGCTGTTCTTCTCTTTGGGCCTGGGAGGCGGGGTCGAGTACCTGCTGATGAACAACCTGGCGATCTTCGCCGATTACCGGGCGATGATCACCGCGGTGGACAACAGCAGCACCCTGGTGTGCACCGGCAGCTGCGTGTTGCGGGTGGAGGCGGACACCATGATCCAGTCCCAGGCCAACATCGGCCTGCGGGTGCGCTTCTAAGCGCAACCTGAGCGACAACCAGGGGCGGCCTAGGGCCGCCCTTTTTGCATCGCCAGCCAGCCCAGGCCCTGGCCCAGGCGGCGCTCCTTGAGCAGCTGCCAGCCTCGCTGGCGCCAGGCATCGATAAACTCGTCCTGGTCGAAACGGTCTTGCTGCGGGTGGGTCAGCACCCGCTTCCACACCGGGTGACAGATGAGGCTGCGGTACACCTCCATGGCGTACAGTCGGGCCCCGGGGCGGGCCACCCGGTCCAACTCGTCCAGGGCCGAGCGCCAGTTGGGCACATGGTGCACCACGCCGAAATCGAACAGGGCATCGACGCTGCCGTCCGCCAGGGGCAGGGCGGTGCAATCCCCCTGCAGGCAGAGAATGTCCTCTAGGCCCGCCAGGCGGCGCCGGGCCCGCTGCACCATGGCCAGATCGAGATCCAGGCTGATCACCCGGGCGGCGCCGAAGCGTTCCCGGATGATCTGGGCCCCTTCGCCCTGACCGCCGCCGATCTCCAGCGCCACGGCATCGGGGCAGGGGCCCCCCAGGGCCATCAATCGCGGGGCTTCGAAATGACGTTGGGCCCAGGCCCGCACCGGATTGTTGACCAGTGCACGTTCCACAATGTTGAGCTTCACCACAGTTTCCTTCTGGTCGTCTGTACTGAGTTTCATCCCTCTCTACAATGCCAAACCCAATTTGGTTCAATTCATTGGGGTTCGCCCCGGTGCCTTTTAAGGGCCACGGCCCTTTGCTGTATTGGAGATCCTATGACACGCCTGCTCGCCCTGCTTCCCCTCTGTGCCCTGCTGTTTGCCCTGCCCGCCCGGGCCGAGGTGGGGGTCGGTTACCAGTTCGGCAGCGAGGAGGCGGTAACCATCGGCGTCAACCGCTGGGACATCGCCGTGGGCACGGAGCGCTTCGTGGTCAATGTCGACCGCCGCTTCCACACCCAGGAGTTCCCCAACCTCTACTTCGGCCTCGGGGGCCAGGTCTCCGACAACAGCAAGGCCCCGGTGGGGCTGCGCACCAAGCTGGGGCTCAGTGCCCGGGCCGGTCTGGTTGAATTGTTTGGGGAAGTGGTGCCCAATGTCACCTTTGGCGAGTCCGGCGATTTCGACGTCGACTACGCCATGGGCCTGCGCGTCTGGTTTTAAGGAGCGACGATGAAACTGGTGGTACTGGATGGGGCGAGCCTGAACCCCGGCGATCTGGACTGGTCCCCCCTGGCGACGCTGGGGCAGTGGCACTGCCATGAGCACACCACGCCCGAACAGGTGGTGGAGAGGGCCCAGGGAGCCGAGGTGCTGTTCACCAACAAGGTGGTGCTGGACAGGGCGACCCTGGCCGCGCTGCCGAGCCTGAAGTACATCGGCGTGCTGGCCACCGGGGTCAACGTGGTGGACCTGGCTGCCGCCGCCGAGCGGGGGATCCTGGTGACCAACGCCCCGGCCTATGGGCCGGAGTCCGTGGCCCAGATGGCCATCGCCCACCTGCTGCACCACAGCAGCGCGGTGGCGGAGCATCACCAGGCGGTGGCCGAGGGCCAGTGGTGCCGCGCCACCCAGTTCTGCTTCTGGAACCGCCCCCTGATGGCCCTGGCGGGCAAGCGCTTCGGCGTGATGGGCTTCGGTGCCATCGGCCAGGCCGCTGCGCGCATGGCCCGGGGGTTCAATATGGAGGTGCTGGTGCACACCCGCACCCCCATCGCCGAGCTGCCCCAAGGGTACCGCTGGGTGGATCAGGCCACCCTGTTCTCCGAGGCCGACGTGGTGAGCCTGCACTGCCCCCAGACCGAGGCCAACACCGGCTTCGTCGACGCCGCCCTGCTGGCCACCATGAAGCCCTCGGCGCTGCTGATCAACACCGCCCGCGGCGGCCTGGTGAATGAAGCCGATCTGGCGGACGCGCTGAATCGTGGGGTGATTGCCGGGGCGGGACTGGACGTGCTCTCCACCGAGCCCCCCAGCCCGGACAACCCGCTTCTGAGTGCCAAGCACTGCGTGATCACCCCCCACAACGCCTGGGCCACCCGGGAGGCGCGACAGAACCTGCTGGACATCGTGGTGGCCAACCTGCACGCCTACCTGGCGGGTGACCCGGTCAACCGGGTCAACTGAGCCCCTTTCGTCGGGGCCGCCCGCCGGCGGCCCCATGGTATCCCCCTTCCTGCCCGACCCCTTTGGCTCCGGTTGCCGCCGGGAGCCGGCAAAGATCAACCGCTTGACGTGATGCCCAGGGTCGACCCCGGGTTCGGGGCCGGCCACACCCGGTTATCGGCGACGGCGACGGCATTGGCCAGGGTCGTCGATTCCCGTACAATTGCCGTTTTTCTGGTCGCGGCCCCTGGGCGGCGGCCGACCTTACTCCAATCAAGAGACTCCGGATGTTTCAAGACAATCCCCTGCTGCAACAGCTCAAGGCGCAGATCCGCGAATCCCTGCCCACGGTGGAGGGCACCGTCAAAGGGACCGACAAGGGCTTTGGCTTTATCGAGACCGAGAAGGGCGAAAGCCACTTCGTGCCGCCGCCGTACATGAAGAAGGTGATGCACGGGGACAAGGTGACCGCCGTGCTGCGCACCGAAGGCGAGAAGACCAGCGCCGAGCCGGAGACCCTGATTGAGCCCTTCCTGACCCGCTTCGTCGGCCGCGTGAAGCGGATCAAGGGCCGGGTCAACGTGGTGCCGGATCACCCGCTGATCAAGGACGCCATCCGCGCCCGGGTGAAGAAAACCGTCGACGAGGAGGCCCTCAAAGACGGCGATTACGTGGTGGCCCACCTCAAGCGCCACCCCCTGCGCCCCGACGACAACACCTTCCTGGCGGAGGTGTCCGAGCTGGTGGCCAAGACCGACGATCCCCATGTCCCCTGGTGGGTGATCCTGGCCAAGCACGACCTGGCCAAGGTGGAGCCGGCGGATCCGGCCCAGTGGCAGCTGGCGGACGCCGCCGAGCGGGAAGATCTCACCGCGCTGCCCTTCGTCACCATCGACGCCGAGTCCACCAAGGACATGGACGATGCCCTCTATGTGGAAGCCAAGGCCGAGGGCGGCTGGCAATTGACCGTCGCCATCGCCGATCCCACCGCCTACGTGGCCATGGGGGACGAGGTGGACCAGGAGGCCAAGAAGCGCGCCTTCACCCAGTACCTGCCGGGCTTCAACGTGCCCATGCTGCCCCGCCAGCTGGCGGACGAGCTCTGCTCCCTGGTGGAGGGCGAGGACCGTCCCGCCGTGGCCGCCCGCATCCAGGTGGCCGCCGACGGCGCCCTGGAAGGGGAAGCGGAGTTCTTCCTCGCCACCATCCGCTCCCAGGGCAAGCTGGCCTACGACAAGGTCTCCGATCTGCTGGAGGGGGTGGAGAACGCCTGGCAGCCCGAGAGCGACGCCATCGCCGAGCAGGTCCAGGGCCTGCACGCCCTGGCCAACGCCCGCACCGCCTGGCGCCATGAGCACGCCCTGGTGTTCCCGGATCGCCCCGACTACCGCTTCGAGGTGGACGACGCCGGTAACGTGCTGGCGATCCACGCCGACTACCGCCGCACCGCCAACCGCATCGTCGAGGAATCGATGATCCTGGCCAACACCGCCTGTGGCGCCCTGTTGGGAGCCAAGCTGGGTCGCGGGATCTTCAACAGCCATGCCGGCCTGGACGCGGAGAAGATCCCGGCGGCCATCGAGCTGCTGTCCGAGCACGGCCTGAGCCACTGCGCCGAGAAGGTCACCACCCTCGAGGGTTACTGCCAGCTGCGCCGCGATCTCGATGCCCAGCCCACCGGCTACCTGGACGCGCGGATCCGCCGCATGCAGGCCTACGCCGAGATGGCGGCCGAGCCCAAGCCGCACTTCGGCATGGGGCTCAGCGGCTACGCCACCTGGACCTCACCGATCCGCAAGTACGGCGACATGATCAACCACCGTCTGCTCAAGGCGATCATCGGCCAGCCCGGCGCCCTGAACGAGCTGGACGAGGCGCTGCTGGAGCATCTGTCCGAGAAGCGTCGACTGCACCGCATGTGTGAGCGGGACGTGGGCGACTGGCTCTACGCCCGTTACCTCAAGGCCGAGGAGGGCAGCGATCGCCCGTTCGAAGCCGAGGTGATCGACATCAACCGCGGCGGTGTGCGGGTGCGCTTCAAGGAGAACGGGGCCGTGGCCTTTGTGCCCGCTCCCTTCCTGAGCCAGGACAAGAAGCGCCTGGAGTGCAGCGGCGACACCGGCATCGCCAAGTTCGACGGCGAACCGGTGCTGAAGGTGGCCGACGACCTGACGGTGCAGATCGCCGAGGTGCGGGTGGATCAGCGCAGCGTGGTGGCCAAACCGGTCAAGCGCTTCGACCAGTAAACGCCTGCGCACCAAGAGGCCGCCCCACGGGGCGGCCTTTTTTTGTGCCCCCTGAACCGGCCCTGAATGGCCATTGGACGATGCCCTAACCCGCTTGTTTTTTCGCCGCCTTTTGCGCAACTTAGGTTGGAAGAGGCAACACGCTGTCAACATGGAGGATGACGATGAACCGATGGACACCCCTGGCCCTGGTGGCCCTGGTGGCCCTGCTGGGCGCCGGCTGCGCCTACAACCAGCAACCCGTGGTGGAGATGAGCGGCGTGGACCCGGCGCAGTACCAGCGGGACCTGGCCTACTGCGAAGGCTACGCCCGCAGTGTCGATAAAGGGGAAGCGGCCCGGGTCGGCGCGGTGAACAGCGCCGCGGTGGGCGGCGCCGGCGGTGCCGTGGTGGGTGCCGTGGATGACGGCTGGGAGGGCGCGGTGGCCGGTGCCCTGGCCGGGGCCCTGGTGGGGGCCACCTTTGGCGCTGCCGAAGGGGGCATATCCGCCACTGACACCCAGGCGCTGGTGCTGCGTCGCTGCTTGCAGAACCAGGGCTACACCCTCTACGACATCGATTAAGCGGATGCATCATCACCATGCGTGGCGAGCATGAAAACGCAGGTAGCGCGTCTGCATCAGCCGTGATCCTTCGGTAAATCCCTGAGGGGCATGGCGTAAAAAGCGCCGCTAATCGTCGGATTTCTGTACGAGATGAACGCCGGGCCTGTTAGGGTGTCGGCGTTTTTTATCCTTGTCTGCCGGAGTGAACGATGCGCCTTCCCATCCTGATGTCCCTGGCCCTGCTCAGCACGGGCTGCGCCTACAACCAGAAACCCGTGGTCGATCTCGACGGGGTGGATCCGGTCCAGTACGAGCAGGACTACGCCGCCTGTGAACGCTATGCCGAGTCGGTGGACAAGGGCGAGGCCGCCCGGGTGGGGGCCACCAATGCCGGGGCCGCCGGCGCTGCCGGGGGCGCCGTGGTCGGGGCCATCGAAGACGGCGCCAGTGGCGCGCTGATTGGCGCTGTGGCCGGCGGGATCGGGGGCGCCGCCATGGGCGCCAGTGCCGGTGCCGGGGAAGCCACCCGCACCCAGGCGCTGGTGCTGCGCCGCTGCCTTAGCGAGCGGGGCTACGTGGTGTACGATCTGGAGCGCTGAGCCGCGTCATCCCGCCGGAGAAAAAGGGTCGCCCAAGGGCGGCCCTTTTTGTTTGCCTACACTCAACAAAACGTCGGCGGGAGAGGTGACATGATCCAATGGCGATGGGCCCTGGTGCTGCTGCTCTGGGGCTGCAGCAGCGACTGGGCCGCCCTGGAAGCGCGGGGGTACAGCCGGGACTACGCCCGGGGCTATGACGAGGGCTGCCCCGTGGCCGATCCGGAGGCGGTGCCCACCCGGGGCACGCCGGATTACCGGCTCGGCTGGGAGGATGGTGCCCGGGCCTGCGAAGCCGAGCAGACTCATGAGCGGCGCGAACGCCAGGGCCCCTGAGCGGGGCTACTCCAGCGGGCTGGGGCCGGTGTAGAACTTGTCCACCTCGGTGGTGAACCAGCCCTGGCCGGTGTGCACCTGGGCGATGCGCAGCCGCCACTGGGGCTGGCTTTGGTGGATCACCCGTGTGTCTCCCTGTTGGGGAGGCCAGGGCCCCAGCTTCGGGCTGTCCGTCGGAGGGGCACAGCGGCGCTGCCGATAATGGAGCTGGAAAGGCTGGGCCGAGTCGAACGGCGCCTCGGATATCGCATCGAGGCCCTCGGCGGCCGAGGCGGCCACCGGGCCCTCGAACTGGGCACAGGGGAGGGCGTCGTTGGCCAGGGCGTTCAGGCCGCTGGCCCACAGCAGCAGGCCGAGAACGGGGGTGAGAGCTTTCATCGTGCGCTCCTTGCTCGATAGGGCCTCCAGCATAAAGCTGCAGGCCCAAAGGGTGAAGGAGGCGGAGCGAAGGGGGTTCATCCGGGGCCGCGCTGCACGGCCCCGGAAGCGGGTCAGACCGCCAGGTCGAGGATCAGGCTGGCGAAGCCCAGGTAGATCAGCACCCCGGTGGCGTCGACGATGGTGGTCACCAGGGGGCCGGAGGCGGTGGCCGGATCCATGTTCACCCGGGAGAGGATAAAGGGCAGGCTGAGGCCAATCAGGGAGCCGGCCAGCACCACGCAGACCATGGCGGCGGCCACCACCACGGCGATCTCCATGCCACCGCGGAACATCCCCAGGCCGAACACCGCGGCGGCCATGGTCAGACCCAGGGCGCCGGCCACGAAGATCTCCCGGCCCAGTACCTTGGCCCAGTCCTTGAGATCCACCTCACCGGTGGCCAGGGCCCGCACCATCAGGGCCGCGGACTGGGAGCCGGCGTTACCGCCACTGCCCACCAGCAGGGGCAGGAAGAACACCAGGGCCACGTTGGACTCGATGATCTCCTCGTAGTAGGCGATGCCGGCACCGGAGAGCAGGGCACCGAACACCAAGAGCACCAGCCAGCCGATCCGCTTGCGGTAGAGCTCCCAGGAGGAGACCTGGTTCATGGGCGCTTCGAGGGCCGCTACCGACGCGATCTTCTGGGCATCCTCGGTGGCTTCCTCCACCACGGCATCCATGGCGTCATCGTAGGTCACGATCCCCACCAGGCGGTCGGAGCCGTCCAGCACCGGCAGAGCCAGCAGGTCGTAGTGGCGGATCTTCTCGGAGACGTCCTCCTGGTCCTCGTCCACCTTCACCGCCACCACTTCGGTGAGCATGATGTCGGCGATCAGCGCCTCGGGGTTAGAGAGGATCAGCTCCCGCAGGGAGATGGTGCCCACCAGGTGACGGTCACCGTCGATGACGTAGGTCTGGTAGATGGTTTCCTTGTCCGGGGCCTCCAGACGCAGCCGCTGCAACGCCTTGCGCACCGTCCAGTGACTGCGCAGGGTGGCGTAATCGGAGCTCATCATCGCCCCGGCGGTCTTCTCCGGGTAGCTGGCCAGCCGGCGTACGTCCTCCCGCTCCGCCTGGGCCAGGCCCGGCAACAGCGCCAGCTGCTGCTCTTCGCTCAGCCGGTTATAGAGGTCAGCCCGTTCGTCGGACTCCATCTGGGAAAACAGGGCCGCCAGCTCGTTGCGGGGCATGCGACAGGCGATGTCCGCCTGCAGCTGGGGATCCAGGTAGCCGAACACATCGGCGTGATCGGGCAGGGACAGCAGGTCCAGCAGCTTGGCCGCCAGTTCGGCGTTGAAGCTGCCGACCGCTTCGGCAAAATCGGCGACGTGCATCTGCTCGAGCTGCGCCCGGACGGCGCGCTTGTCGTGAGCAGCGAGTGCTTCGCTTAGGGTGGCAAAAAGAAGCTCTTTTTGCATACTCCACCTCCGGTACCCGGCGGCGGAGTGGCAGGGATGAGATCCCTATCAGGCGTGGACTCCGCAGACCTAGGTAAGTTGTTGATTCAAGTTCGTCTTATTGTCCCACCTGGGACTGGGAATGGGGTCCATACTGGTTTCACTCTATGGGTTTCGCGCGGCGATTTTAGGCGCTTAGCCCGGGGGAGGCAACCCCGGGGGCAACAAATGATCCCGCATTGGCCGCTTGCCCCCCGTGCCGGGGGGCAAAGCTTGCTTTTTGGTCATTTATCAAGCATATCAGTGATGTGGCATTGATTAGGGACAAATTATGAATACTGGGTGTGTGGCCCTGCTGCTGGCAGGGATCCTGGCGATCGGCGCGATGCCGGTGTGGGCGCAAGAGGAACCCACGGTGAAGCGGGCCGAGTCGGTGCCCGAGCCGGTAGACCCACCGGCGCCAAGCAACGAAGCGATGACCCTGCTGCCGGGCCCGGCCAACTGGCGGGGGGAGCGCATCGCCCTGCCGCCGGAGTTTGCCCCGGAGCTGCCTTTTACCGGGGTGGAGGAGCTGCGTTTCTCCCCCGGCATGTACGACCCCCAGGCCAGCGACTTCTTCAGCTACCTCTTTGCCTTCGCCCTGGAGCAGGACCGGGTGCTGGACAAAGCCAGCATCGAGCGTCTGTTGCTGCACTACTACCGCGGCCTCTGCCAGACCGTGGCCGAGGGCAACGAGTTCGACTGTCCCGCCGAGGCGGTCACCCTGACCCTGACCCCGGTGGTGGGGGGCTACCTGGGAGAGCTGCAATGGATTGAGCCTTTTGTCACCGGCCAGTCCCAGACGCTGTACCTGGAGCTGCTGCCGGGCCACGGCGAGCAGGCCTACCTGTACGGGGCCGCCTCACCCAAGGATCTGCAGGACGACCAGTGGCAGAACCTGAGGCGCTACCTCCACCTGCCGGACGAGCCCTAAAAAAAAGCCCCGCAATCGCGGGGCGCTTTTTTATCAGTTGCCGGATGTGAAGGGGCGCGGCTTCGGCGTGCCCGGGGCGGAGGGCGGCAGGATCGGCAGGGTGATCTGCGGCTGCTCCCCGGTCAGGGTCTTGAGGAAGTCGGTGATCTGCTCCGCCTCGGTGTCGCTCAGCTCCTGGCCCAGCTGCACCCGCTGCATGATGATCACCGCCTCCTTGAGGTCGTAGGTGGAGCCGTCGTGGAAGTAGGGGTAGGTCAGCTCGATGTTGCGCAGGGTCGGTACCTTGAACACCATGCGATCCTGCTCCTTGCCGGTCACCTCGATGCGGCCCTGGGCCGGGTTGTCGGTGACGAACGGCTGCATCAAACCCATCTTCTGGTACATGGTGCCCCCCACGGCCGGACCGTTGTGGCAGGCGGCGCAGCCCTTGTCCTTGAACAGCTGGTAACCGGTCTTCTCGTTGTCGGTCAGGGCGTGCTTGTCGCCGTTGAGGTACTGGTCGAAGCGGCTGTTGGGGGTCACCAGGGTCTCCTCGAAGGTGGCGATCGCCTCGGTGACGGTGTCCAGGGTGATCCCCTTATCCCCAAACACCTCGGCAAACTCCACCTGGTAGCCCGGGATGGAGCGCAACACGTCCAGGGCGATCTCATGCTCCAGCGCCATCTCCTTGGGGTTGGCGATGGGACCGGCGGCCTGCTCCTGCAAGGTGGCGGCACGGCCATCCCAGAACTGGGCCAGCATGTACTTGGCGTTCAGTACCGTGGGGGCGTTGATGGGCCCCTCCTGCCAGTTGTGGCCGATGGAGGTGGGCAGGATGTCGACGCCGCCCAGGCTCAGGTTGTGGCAGCTGTTGCAGGAGAGGAAGCCGGACTTGGACAGGCGCGGTTCGAAGAACAGCTTCTTGCCCAGCTCCACCATCTCCGGGTTGTCGATGACGGCCGGCTCGATGACCTGGATGGGTTCGGCGGCGTGGGCGGTGCCCGCCAACAGGGCGGTGGCGATCAGAGTCTTGCGCATGGGGGTCTCCCTAAAAGGTGTCAGGCAAATTGGAATGCCCACAGGGTAAGTAGGGATAAGCCCGAGGAAAATCAGATTGAGAAGATGGCGTCCATCGTGGCTTTCGATGATAAAACCGTGAGCCATCTCCTTGTTAAGTTGGCACCTTCTGGCAGGGTGGTGGGGCTGTGTCACGGCCCGGCCGCAGGCTGTGCGCCGGGCGGCGAAGGGGATTCAGCGCTTGAGGCTGACCAGCCAGCCGCGCACCAGCTGCACCAGGGCCTGGGGATCCTGGTCCGGAGTCAGGGTCCAGGCGTGGGCCCGGTAGCCGGGGTTGTTGGCCCTCTGGTTGGCCTGCTGACGTCGATCCCGGGTAAGCCGGGCCTGGGGGTGATCACTGCGGCTGTGGATGTCCAGCACCGGGATCCCCAGACGCGCCAGCTGCTCCGGCAGCGCGGCATTGGCGTCGGCGTCCGGGTGATAGGGGCCGATCAACACCAGGGCCTTCGGCAGGGTCAGACGCTGCTCGTTCAAGGTCGTCAGCAGGGGGCCGGCGTGGCCGCCCTGAACCAGCCACACCTGTCGGCCACTGACCGCCGCCAGGGCCTCCGGCAGCGCCTCGGTGGAGGCCGCCAGGGACAGGGTGTCCCAACCGTGCTCCGGCAGACCGCGCAGCAGGGCACGATCCCGAGGACCGGCGTCCACCCCCGCCTCCGGCAGGGCCACCACCACCACGGTGCCCCAGGTGCCCGGGGTGTGGGCGGCGAAGGATTGGCTTTGAACGGCGTGGGCCAGCAGCGGCTGGGCGGTCAGGAGCAGCAAACAGAGTAACCGAATCACAAAGATGGGCCGTGAAAACGCAAGGTGGCCTCATTGTGGCGGATGACGCGCATCAGAACAATCGTCACGGGGGTGTCGGCAGTTTCGACGGGAGCGTTTTGCATTCAGGTGCAGGCTGGGGAATAATTTCGGCCTTTTAAACAAGGAGATAACTCAATGCAACGGAATGCTTTGCGGTTATGGACGGCGCTGTTACTGCTGCCGGCCGCCGCGGCCCAGGCCGACTTTCAACACCAGGCCTCGGTGGCCCTGGGCACCAGCAGCGACGATTTTGGCGATGGGCTGGTGCAGAGTCGCTACGCCTACTACTTCGCCCCGGTTCAGGTGGGCGATGCCCCTTATCGGTTGAACACCTTCCTGTCGCCGCAATCCACACTGCGGGTGAGCTACGGCTTCGACAGCAACGTGGATCTGTACGGCGTGGGCGGCACCTTCCACAGTGAGGGGGGCTGGCTCGCCGGCGCCGACTACGGCCGCTTAGAGGTGTTCGGTTCGACCACCGACAGCCTTTCTTTGGCCCTGGGCTACGATTTTCAGCCCGGGCAGCGGGTGACCGCCCGCTACGCGACCCTGGATCGGGAGTGGGGGTTCGATTCCTCCACCTACAGCATCGATTACCTGGGCTACTTTGACCTGGCCAGCACCGCGGGCATCGCGGTCAACGCCGGCTGGGCCCACACCGAGTACGACGGGGTCGGCCGGGACAACGATAACCTGACCCTGGCGGCCGCCTGGTACCTGACCCAGTCCTGGTACCTGGGGGCGGATTACCTCTATTTCGACGATGGGGGGGACAGCGATGACACCTGGGTGCTGAGCACCGGCTACTGGTGGCAGTTTGCCGACCACTTCGCGCTGACCGCGGATCTGTCTCGATTCCTCGACTCCGGCGCCAGTGGGGTGGCCATCAACCTGGGGTTCCAGGCCCGCTTCTAAACACAACGCCCGGCCATTGGCCGGGCGTTGTCGTTCGGGGCGGGGTTACTGTGGGGTCACCACAATCAGCCGCACCGCATCAAGCTGCACCTGGGCCCGGCCCAGGTGGGCGGTCACCAGGTTCATCTGCTCGCTGATGGCGTCCAGCTCGCTGTCGCGGATATTGGGGTTGACCGACTTAAGGGCCTGCAGACGGGCCAGCTCGCCACCAAGCTGGTCGCGCATCCGCTGCTCGGCCTGGGCCACCAACTGCGCCAGGTGGGCACTGACCTGCTGCTCGGCCTGGGCGATCAGCGGGTGCAGTACCGCCTGGGAGGCGGTGACCAGTTTGGAGCCGGTGTGACGGTTCACCGGCACCAGCTGGCGGTTGAAGGTGTCGAAGTCCACGTTCTGTCCCAGGTCCTTGCCGCTTTTGTCCATCAGCAGGCGGATGGGGGTGGGGGGCAGGAAGCGACCCAGTTGCACCTCCGCCGGGGCGACGGCCTCCACGAGGTAGATGAGCTCCAGGAACAGGGTGCCGGCGGGCAGGGCCTTGTTCTTCATCAACGACACCGCGGCGCAGCCGGTTTCCGAGCTGGTCAGCATGTCGATGCCGCTGCTCACCAGGGGGTGGGCCGGGGTGATGAATTGGAAGTCGTCCCGGGAGAGGGCGGTGTCGCGGTCGAAGGTGACCGACAGGCCATCCTCCGGCAAGCCGGGGTAGCTGGGGTAGAGCATGTGCTCGCTGGGGGCCAGCACCACGGCGTTCTCCCCGCGGTCGTCCTGCTGAACGCCGATGACGTCCCACAGTTTGAGCATAAAGCTGATGAAGTCGGTGTCGTCGTCCGCCTGGGTCAGCTGGGCCACCAGCTGGTCGGCCTGCTTGCCGCCGTGGGAGTGGATCTCCAGCAGTCGGTCGCGGCCCGCTTCCATGGCCGCCTTATGCTCCGCGGCCCGCTCGGCGGTGCGGGCGATCAGCCCCGAGAGGTCACTCTCTTCACCGGAGAGCACCGCCAGCAGCGCGTCGCCGAACTCGCCGTGGATCAGGTGGCCCCCGGGACAAGTCTGCTCGAAGGCGTTGAGGCCCTGGTGGTACCAGTCCATCAGCTGCTGCTGGGCGCTGCCCTCGATGTAGGGCACGTGGATCTGCACATCCTGGTTCTGACCGATGCGGTCGAGGCGGCCGATGCGCTGCTCCAGCAGGTCCGGGTTCTGGGGCAGATCGAACATGATCAGGTGGTGGGCAAACTGGAAGTTGCGCCCCTCGGAGCCGATTTCGGAGCAGATCAGCACCTGGGCCCCGCCCTCCTGCTGGGCAAAGAAGGCCGCCGCCTTGTCCCGCTCCAGGATGGACATCCCTTCGTGGAACACTCCGGCCAGGATCCCTTCACGGGTGCGCAGCGCCTCCTCCAGCTGCAGCGCGGTGGAGGCCTTGGCAGCGATCACCAGCACCTTCTTGGAGCGGTTGGTCTTGAGGAACTCCAGCATCCAGTTGACCCGGGGGTCGAACTGCCACCAGCTGGCGCTGCCACCCTCGCCCTCGAACTCCTGGTAGAGCTTCTCCGGGTAGAGGTTGTTGAGCACCTTGTGCTCCTGACTGCCGCCGTTGCCCAGCATCTTGGCCACCCGCACGGCGGTGGCGTACTGCTCCGGCTGGGCCACCGGATGGGGATTGAGGTGACGCTGGGTGAAACCGCTGACCCCGGAGCGGGTGTTGCGGAACAGCACCCGGCCGGTGCCGTGGCGATCCAGCAGTTGGCGCAGCAGGGACTCCCGTGCCGCGCCGTCGCCGGACTGGATGGCCGCCAGGGTGGCCTGGAGGGCCTGTTCCGGCAGCAGGGCGATGAGGGCGGCGGACTCGGCGTCGGTCAGCGGCCGCTCGGCCAGCAGGGCCTCGGCCGCGGCGGCCACCCCCTGGTACTCGCTCTCCTCTTTCAAGAAGGCGTCGTAGTCGTAGAAGCGGTCCGGGTCCAGCAGGCGCAGCCGGGCGAAGTGGCTCTGGTGGCCCAGCTGATCCGGGGTGGCGGTCAGCAGCAGCACCCCGGGGATCGCCTGGGCCAGGGCCTCCACCACCTGGTAGGGACGGCTGGGGGTTTCCTCGTGCCACTCCAGGTGGTGGGCTTCGTCCACCACCAGCAGGTCCCAGGGGGCGTCCAGGGCCTGCTCGAAGCGCTTCTTCTTGCGCAGCAGATCCAAGGAGCAGATCACCAGTTGCTCGGTCTCGAAGGGGTTGTCGCTGTCCGCCAGGGCCTCGATGCAGCGCTCTTCGTCGAACAGGGCGAAGCGCAGGTTGAAGCGGCGCAGCATCTCCACCAGCCACTGGTGTTGCAAGGACTCGGGCACCAGAATCAGCACCCGCTCGGCGCGGCCGGAGAGCAGCTGCTGGTGCAGGATGTGCCCCGCCTCGATGGTTTTGCCCAGGCCCACCTCGTCCGCCAGCAGCACCCGCGGGGCGTGACGCTGGCCCACCTCGTTGGCGATGTGCAGCTGGTGGGGAATGAGCCCGGCCCGGGGCCCCTGCAGGGCGCGCAGGGGGTTTTGCTGCATGGCGTGGCGCTGGCCCTGGCAGAGGAAGCGGGTAACGTAGTGCTCCATCCGGTCCAGCTGGCCGGCAAAGAGGCGATCCTGGGGCTTGTTGAAGCGGATCTGGTGGTCCAGCAGGGTCTCCCGCAGGCTCTCGGGGGCGTCGGTGTCGCTGCGGGTGCCGTGGTAGGTCACCAGGCCGTTTTTCTCGCTCAGCTCCGAGACCACCAGGGTCCAGCCCTCGTGGCTGGTGATCTCGTCACCCTGGTTGAAGATCACCCGGGTAAGGGGGGCATCCTGGATGGCAAACAGGCGGTTTTCGCCGGTGGCGGGAAACAGCAGGGTCACCATGCGGCCTTCGATGGCCACGACGGTGCCCAGGCCCAGATCCGATTCGGTGTCGCTGATCCAGCGTTGGCCCAGAGCAAAGGACATGGATTGGACTACTCCTGATAAGGCTGAGGGGGCGGAAAAAAGGCGCGTATCTTACATGAAGTTAGGGCGGTTATCACCCCGCGGAACCGGCCCCCCTTTAGGCTGGTCAAAGGGCGATCAATCTGTCATGTTAGGGCTGTGAGGCGCGGAATTCGTCGCTTCCTGACCGGCGAAGATCGCGCCCCGCTAAAAACCTGTAAAGCATAGCGGAGGTGCCATGGTCCAGGCGGAGAAAAAGCTCTTTGTGCTCGATACCAATGTGTTGTTGCACGAACCCCTCGCCATCTATTCATTTAAAGAGCACGACGTGGTGGTCCCCATGACCGTGCTGGAGGAGTTGGACCAGATCAAAGATCGCAAGAAGGACGTTTCTCGCGATGCCCGAATCGCCATCCGAGCGCTGGAAGACTGCGTCGGTGGCGCCACCCCCGAACAGCTGGTGGCCGGTGTGCCCCTGCCCCCCAGAGAGAGCCACCCGGACAGCGCCGGCACCCTGGCCATCTTCCCCGACCACCAGGTCACCTTCGACGAACCCATCGCCCTGCCCGGCGATCACAACGACAACCAGATCATCAACTCCGCCCTCTACCTGCAGAACACCCGTACCGACGTCGAGGTGGTGCTGGTCACCAAGGACATCAATATGCGCCTCAAGGCCAAGGGGGCCGGGCTGCGCAAGGTGGAGGACTACCGCAGCGACCAGCTGGTGGAGGACATCCGCTTCCTGGCCACCGGCTTTGCCCAGATCGAGGGCAAGCTGTGGGACCGGGTAGGGGACGTGCACAGCCACCAGGAGGGGCGCTTCGTCTACCACACCCTGGACCGCGAGGCCCTGGGAACGGACAGCCTCTACCTCAACCAGTTTTTGCTGGACGAGAGTGAGAACTTCTGCGGTCAGGTAAAGGGGCTGGATGAGCGCAACGCCACCTTGAAGGACCTGGGACGGGACCGGCTGATGAGCTACCACGCCTGGGGGATCAGTCCCAAGAACGTCTACCAGGGGATGGCGCTGCAGGCGCTGATGGATCCGGACGTGGATCTGGTGATCCTCACCGGCCCGGCGGGCTCGGGTAAGACCCTGCTGGCCCTGGCCGCAGCCCTGGAGCAGGTGGTGGAGCAGCGACGCTACGACCGGGTGCTGGTGACCCGCAACACCCCGGAGATCGCCGAGTCCATCGGTTTCCTGCCCGGCACCGAGGAGGAGAAGATGATGCCCTGGCTGGCGGCGGTCACCGACACCCTGGAGGTGCTGCACAAGCACGACGAGAGCCCCAGCTCCAGCCTGCAGTACATCATGGACAAGGCCAACATCCAGTTTAAGTCGGTCAACTTCATGCGCGGCCGCTCCATCCAGAACAGCTTCGTGCTGCTGGACGAGTGCCAGAACCTCACCGCCTCCCAAATCAAAACCATCATCACCCGCATGGGGGAGGGCACCAAGCTGGTCTGCTCCGGTAACCTGGCGCAGATCGACTCCAACTACCTGACCGCGGTCACCTCTGGACTGACCTACATCGTCGAACGCTTCAAGGACTTCGAAGGCAGCGCCAACGTCTACCTCAACGGGGTGGTGCGCTCCAAGCTGGCCTCCTTCGCCGAAGAAAACCTCTGAACTGGAGCCCCAGAACAACGCCGGCCCTCGGGCCGGCGTTTTGGGTTACAGGGTCAGGGTGGCGCGGTGGGCCCACACCAGGGTGTCCTCCCACAGCGGCAGGCTCCAGACGCCACTGTGGTCGTCCTGGTAGACCTGGTTGAGGGTCATCCGCGGGGCGGACAACACCGCCTTGTGGATCTGTCGGTAGATGAGCGCGCCCTCCTCGGACAGCTGCTCGGGTCGGCGGAAGGTCTGCTGGTCGACCTCCACCTGGAACTGCCTGACGCGCTGGCCGTCGTGCCAGTACTCCTTGAGGCGGAAAGGCCCGCTGAGTTCGTAACGCATGCTGGTCGTCTCGTTCAGCGCGTCGGTAAAGCAGGCGGCCAGCAGCAGTTGCCCCTCATCGTCCCCCAGAAACAGCAGCGACAGGCGGATGTCCGCCCGCACCAGATTGTCGGAGGGGCCGTAGTAGTAGGCGTCCGCCCGGTAGACGTCTTCGGTCAGTCCCGCTTCGGGGGTGGCGAACCGGTCCAGCAGGATCTTGTTGTAGGTGACCGCCTCCATGCGCATCTTGGTGTCGCGGAACCAGGCCAGATCCAGGCTGGGCTGGGCGCCACTGAGGCGCACCAGGTTCAAAGGCTGGGGATCCGTGCAGCCGGCCTCAAAGGTGCGACACAGGGCCACGGAATCGAAGCGGCCGCTGCGCCCGGCGTAGGCCTTTACCCGGTCGGTGACGCTCAGCAGGGCGTCAGAGCGATGCCAGTTGACCAGGTGTTGCCCCGCCTCGGTGGCCGGTGGGGTGCCCTCAAAGGCCACCGGGTGGAGGGTGAGCGGCTGTTGGCCCAGGGTCTGCTGCTGGGCGGGCAGGGGACTCAGTTGGGGGGCATCGAGCCAGGCCAGCCGCGCCATCAGATCCCCAAACAGGCCCGTCAGGTGCAAGGTGGCCAACAGGGCCAGCACCCCCGCCCCCGCCAGCCATCGGCCAGGGGATCGGTGCCGCCGGGCGGGTCGTGGGCGAGCGGGGCGCGCTGCGGCGGAGGTTGATGTCGGGGCGCTGGCAGGGGCGCCGGCAGAGGCGCCGGCATGAGCAGGACAGAGGCAGTAGCCGTAACGGGGCACCGTTTTGAGCTCGATCTCCGGGTGATCGGACAGCTTGCGCCTCAGGGTGCTGATGCACTGGGTCAGGGAGGATTGCGCCACCACCCGGCCCGGCCAGCCTTTGGCGACCAGGGTGGTTTTGTCTACCACCTCTCCTTTGTGTTCCAGCAGGCACTGCAGGATCGCCAGCTCGGCAAAGGAGAGAGGGTGGCGCTGGTTCTGGCGGTGGTCGATCAGTTCGCGACTGTCCAGATCCAGGGTTGCGTGTCTGGAAAGGTTCAAGGCGGTGCTCTCAATCGCAGTGTGGCCAGGCTCAGTGGTCACGGGTGACGCCGATGATACTGAGTCTCGAAGCCAGGTTGTTTGATGGATCTCTAAATTTGGCGGAGATGTAAAAAAAGGCCCGAGGAACACTCGGGCCAAGGGTTTGCAGGGAAAGGGTTCAGTCGAGCTGGTGGACCGCCTTGAGGTTGTCCAGGTCGTGACACACCGCGCAGGACTCTTCGTTGCGGTATTCGCCAAGGGGCACACCGAACTGGGCGCCGTGCTGCGTCATGTGCGATACCACTTCCCGGCGGACCTGGCGGCGATCTTCACCCGCTTCTGGCGCCCGCTTGCCGTGGCAGCTTAAGCACACCGCCGCGGTGGGGGAGACGTAGGCGTCGGCTTTGGCGTCGATGGCGTAACGCTTGTTGCCGCTGGTGTCTTTGCCGTTGTCCGGATCCAAACCGTCGTAGGTGTCCATGTAATCCAGATCCAGTGCCAGGGGCTTGCGGCCGACGAGGTAGCGGGCGTCAAAGCTGTCCCCCTCGTGGCACTTGATGCAGTTGGCCAGATCGGCGGAGTACTCGACGTTGCGCACCCAGCCTTCACCGCCCTGGTTGGCGCGGTTGTTGGCGTGCATGGCGTGGATCCACACCTTGTGATCCGGGTGGCTCATGGTCAGCTGCTCCACGTAATCGGCGTCCCCCTGCTTGGTGTGGGCGTCGCGGATCACCTGGGTCGGCGGGTTGTTGGCGTTGTGACAGGCCAGGCACTCCTCCGCCGCGTTGGAGGCGGTGGTCCAGTCCCGCTGGCCGCGGGGGGCCAGACTCTTGAGCATGACCTGCTCATCCAGCTGGCCATCGCCATTGTGGTCGACGGCGCCGGAAGCGCAGGTGGTGCCGAAGAAGGCGGGATCGGTCTTGGTCACCGGGTGACAGCTGCGGCAGTTGAGGGTCATCTGCGCCATGCCGTCGCTGTCGCGCTCGGTCAGGCCGTGGCAGGAGCCGCATTTCTCATTGGTGACCACCTGGCGGCGGGGGCGTTCTGGCAGCAGGCCGCTGTCGTCGAAGAAGTGCAGCCAGTTGAAGCCCGCGGCCCCCTGGCCCCAGACGCTGGAGGTCTCCTTGCAGGATTCCAGATTCTCGCCCTGGGCGTCCATGCAGAACCAGATCCGCGGGGTCACCATGCCGTAGCTGTCGCTCAGGTCACCCTCGAAGGTGTCGGTCAGCTCGAAGGGCCCGATCTCGAAGGTGGTTTGCCCATTCTCGAAGCCCAGCACCACGGGGGTGTCCACGTAGCCGGGGTAGAGCTCCTTGTTGGTGAACACCCGCAGGATCTTGCCCCGCTCCATGCCCATGTCCTGACCACCCCAGTTGATGTAGAACTCGGAGTAATAGAAGAAGTCCGCTTTATCCAGTTGCAGGTTCATGGACTGGCCGTCCTGGTCCCGGATGTCCACGGTCAGCTGCACGTAACCGGTCTGGTCGGTGTCCAGGCCGGCGTCGATGTTCGGCTGCGCCTGGGGGGTGGCCACCATCTTGGCGTCGGTCACCGTCAGGTGCACCTTTTCACGCCGCCCGGTCTGGCCCTGGTAGGTGGCCAGGTGGTTCATCTCAATCATCGACTCGCTGTGGCAGACCGCACAGGCGCTGTTGTCCTCCCGAGGCCCACCAACGTGGTTCTCCCCGGTGTCGAAATCGACATCGCTGTGGCAGCTGGTGCACGCCTGACGGGTGGGCATCTGTTTCCAATTGGCGGCGTCCTGGGCGTCCGGGTTGTCGCCGTGGCAGTTGTCGCAGCCGCCGACCGGGGCGGCTATGACGCCGATGTGCACCCGGTGGGCCAGGGGGGTGAACAGCGCCTCGGGCCCCACCTTGTTGTCCGCGTGGCAGCTGACGCAGGTCTCCACTTCGGTGTACTTGCCGCCGCCGTGGAAGCTCAGGTCGTCGTGACACTGGGTGCAGCTGGCGTCGGTGACCACGTCTTTGGTGTAGGCCAACGCGTTGCCATCGGGTCGGAAATCGTGGATGGCGTTGACGTAGGGCACCTCCTGGCTGCCGAGGGTTTCGCCACCGACCCGCACCACCAGGCGCAGCGTGGTGTCGTCTTCGATGGTGAGGGCATCGGCGTCCAGCGGGGTGCTGAATCGGTAGCGGTAACTGCCGTCGCCGTTCCCCTCCAGGGTGCCGCACTGGGCGTAACGGCTTGCCGGGCAGCCGTCGCTGCCAAGCAGTTTCCATTGATGGCTGTCCCCGGCTTGCCCCCGGGCCAGGCCGGAGAGGATAAAGCCGAATTTATCCAGGCCCACCACCGGGATCTCGGCTTCGTTGGTGACGGTAAAGGTGAGCGTGGGGGTCTCCCCCAGGTCGATGGTATCGATCTCGACACTGAGGGTTTTCGCCGTGTCGGTGACGATGGGGCCGGGGGCCCCGTCTTTGCCCGGGGCGCCGTCTTCGCCATCGGAGCAGCCGGTCAGGGCAACCGCGGTGGCGACGGCCAGGCTGGCCAGTCTGAGTTTTAAGGTGGTCATCATCCTATTCCTTGCAATCTTTTGTTTGAGAAGCGTGCCGATTGAAGGCAAGGAAGACGGTAAAAGGCGGGGGAAAAAGGAACCGTGACCGCATCGATTGCAAACCGGGGGATCCGGGGTTTTGTGCTTGGGTTCTCGGTTTGAGTTGTTTTGGTTGCGCCCTGGTGCCGCCTAGGTAAAGAAATGGTGATCAAAAATTAAAGAAGTGTAAATTTTTCCGGGATTTGGGTGATTTGGGCCCGGTTTTGCGGTCTCAAAAGTTCACAAAAGGCCGATTAGTGAGCAGCGTCTGTGAAGAGTTACCAAAAGGGGTCGTTTCGCCGTGGGCTTGCGGGCCATGAGGAGGTGCAGTCGCCTGCATTCTTTCAAGGGGTTCTGATAGACTCCTCCACAGATTGTTCCGGGAACGCCAACACGTGAAAGCACCCATTCTGCGTCGATACAACAAAGCCGTGTTTTACACCTACCTGGGGGTGGTGTTGCTGTCGCTCTTTGTCGCCTGGCTGGTGTACGACCGCGAGCGCACCCAGTTGGTCGACCACAAGGCGCAGGAGATCGAGCAGCACAGTCAGCAGGTGGAGCTGCTGATGGACGCCAGTATCCACGCCCTGGAATCGCTGCGGGACTTTGCCGTCACCCACATCAAGATGGGGGAGCTGGCGCGCATCGACCGCTTCCCCGACATCGGCCGCTTCGACGCCAGCGGCCAGTATTTTGCCCTGGAACCCACCTACAAGGACTCGGACACCGCGTTCGAGGGGATGGGGCGGATCACCGGTTACGGCCGCTTGGCCGGGCGCTCCGATCTGTTCTACCGCGAGCTGGACATGCTCTACCAGATGTCGGTGACCTTCCCGGTGGCCCAGCGTATGGCCCCCAAGGCCTCCCAGATCTACTACGTCTCCAAGAACCGGATGATGTCGGTCTACCCCTGGCCAGAAACCGACGACAACTTCAACCGACGGATCTTGAACTCCCCCCTCTACAAGCAGGCACTGCCGGAGCACAACCCCCAGCGCAAGGTGTTCTTCAGCGGGGTGAGCCGCAACCAGAAGGGGGAGCTGATCACCACCTTGGGGATCCCGGTCTACCTGGATGACGAGTTCCTCGCCGCCATCATGCTGGATCTGCAGCTGGCCACCCTGTCACGCCAGATTGAGCGCTACTTCGACGTGCCCGGCACCGTGTTGCTGCTGGACGAGCACAACAACCTGCTGACCTATCCGGATATGCACATCGATCCGGCGGCCAGCACCTACCAGCTGAGCCAGAAGATCCCGGCGCCCCTGCACAGCCTGCCCCAGGACCGGCTGATGGCTGCCACCGACGGCGAGATCATCAACGATTACTACGTCCGCTCCGTGGTGCTGGAGAACGCCCCCTGGCGTCTGCTCTACCTGCAACCGGAGCACGAGCTGGTGCAGGAGGCCTGGGACAAGCTGGAGATCACCTTCCTGATGGTGATCCTGGCGCTCTCCATCCTGATCACCGCGGTGCACTACCTGACCCGTCGTGCCTTCGTCAGCCCGGCAGCCAAGCTGCTGATGCACCTGGAGAAGAGTGCGCAGGCGCCCAAGCCGTTGCCGAAGCGGATCGCCCCGGGCTGGGAGCCCTGGTTCGAGCTCATCACCCGCATCTTCGAAGAGAACCAGCAGTACACCCACCACCTGGCGGAGCAGAACCGCCGCTTGGACAAGCTGGTGGCCAAGCGCACCGAGCGTTTGCGACTGGCCAACGAGCGCCGGGAGCGGGATTTCTCACTGATGCGCTCGCTGATCGACGCCATCCCCGAGGCCATCGTGTTCAAGGATCCCGAAGGGCGCTACCTGGGCTGCAACAAGGCCGCCGAACGGGTGCTGGGCCAGAGCGAGTCGGAGATCATCGGCCTGCTGGTGACCGAAACGGATCCCTCCGAGCGGGGCCAGCGCCTCAAGGAGGAGGATGAGCGGGTGCTGCGGGACCGGGTGCCCCTGCGCTATCAGGAGCGGGTGGTGATCGAGGGCAAGAGCAAGCTGCTGGACGCTTTGCGCCTGCCCTTCTACACCCGCCGCGGAGAGCTGCTGGGGATGATCGCCGTATGGCGGGACATCACCCGGGAGTCGGAGCAGCAGGAGCAGATCAAGCGCTCCGAGGAGCGCTACCACCTGGCGATGGATGCGGTGGAAGATGGCCTCTGGGACTGGTACCTGGACTCCAATCAGCTGATCTGTAACCCCGCCTACTACACCATGCTGGGGTACCAGCCGGACGAGTTCCCGCTGCTGATTGAGACCTACTACGACCTGATGCACCCGGACGATCGTCAGCGGGTGGAGCGCTACATCGACGACTACCTGGATAAGCCGGACCAGTCCCTCAATATGGAGTTCCGCCTGCGAGGTAAGAGCGGCCACTACCACTGGATCCTCTCCCGGGGCCGGGCGGTGGAGTTTGATGACCTGGGTGAGCCCACCCGTCTGTTGGGCACCCACAAGGACATCACCCGCCAGAAGGAGAACGAGGTGGCCCTGCTGGAGGCCAAGCAGGACGCCGAGCTGGCCAACCGCACCAAGAGCGAGTTCTTGGCCAACATGAGCCACGAGATCCGCACGCCGATGAACGCCGTGCTGGGGATGCTGCACCTGGCCCTGCGCACCCAGGTGGACCCACGTCAGAAGGATTACCTGGACAAGGCTCGCATCAGCGCCGAATCCCTGCTGCGGATCATCAACGACATCCTCGATTTCTCCAAAATCGAGGCGGGCAAACTGGAGCTGGAGCAGACCGAGTTTGCCCTGGATAAGGTGCTGGAGCACGCCCTGTCCATCAACACCATCAAGGCCCAGGAGAAGGGGGTGGAGCTGCTGCTCTACGCCCCGGTCAGCGCCGGCCTCCACCTGGTGGGGGATCCCCTGCGCCTGGGCCAGGTGCTGGTCAACCTGCTCTCCAACGCCGTCAAGTTCACCGAGCAGGGCGAGGTGGAGCTGGGCTGCGAGGATCTCAAGGAGCGGGACGGCCGCATCACCCTGAAGTTCTGGGTGCGGGATACCGGCATCGGGATCAGCCCCCATCAGCAGCGCCACCTGTTCGACGCCTTCAGCCAGGCGGACGGCTCCACCACCCGCCAGTTTGGCGGCACCGGTCTGGGGCTCTCCATCTCCAAGCACCTGGTGGCGATGATGGGCGGGGATATCGAGGTGGAGAGCCGCCCCGGTGAGGGCACCACCTTCAGCTTCACCATCGACGCCCAGCGAGTGGCGGAACCGGATCGCATCGAGCGGGTGATGCCGGAGGCGATCGCCGGTCTCAAGGCGCTGGTGGTGGACGACAACCACACGGCCCTGCAGATCTACTCCACCTACCTGCGGGACTTCCGTTTCAACGTGGAGACCACGGAGAACGGCGCCCACGCCCTCAAGGAGATGGTGCGTCAGCAGCCGGACCTGGTGTTGCTGGACTGGATGATGCCGGGCATGGATGGGGTCGAGGTGCTGGACGGCATCGACGATCTGGTGGCCAGCGGCAAGCTGGAGCGCCGGCCCACGGTGATCATGATGACCGCCTACACCGGCCATCCCCTGCTGGAGCAGGTCAAGGAGGGTCGGCTCCAGGCGCTGCTGCAGAAACCCTTTAAGGCCTCGGTGCTGTACGACGAGGTGGTCAGTGCCTTTGCCGGCCAGGTGGACGTGGTGCCGGTGGAGGACGCCGAGGAGGCGGAGGCCGAGTCCGGTGCCGCCAGCATCCTGCTGGTGGAGGACAACCTCATCAACCAGCAGGTGGCCACCGAGCTGCTCAAGAGCGCCGGCTACCAGGTGACGGTGGCGGGCAACGGCGCCGAAGCGGTGGAGCTGGTCAAGGAGAACGCCTTCGATCTGGTGCTGATGGACATCCAGATGCCGGTGATGGACGGCCTGGAAGCCACCCGCACCCTGCGTCAGACCCACCCGGATCTGCCCATCATCGCCATGACCGCCCACGCCATGGCGGGGGACCGGGAGAAGAGCCTGGCCGCCGGGATGAACGACCACATCACCAAGCCCATCGTGCTGCCGCAGCTGTTTGAGACCGTCAAGCAGTGGCTGGAACACACCCCCTGAACCCAACCGGCGGCCGATGGGCCGCTGCAACAAGGACCCCATGACCCGTACCCCCGTCACCGGCCCCCTCAAGTACCTGCTGATCGCCGTCGGTTGCCTGGCGGTGGGGGCGGCCACCCTGGGCGTCTTTCTGCCCCTGATCCCCACGGTCCCCTTCCTGTTGCTGGCCACCTTTTGCTTCAGCCGCAGCTCCGCCCGGATGCAGGTGTGGCTGTTCAACAACCGGCTGCTGGGCCCCTACCTGCGCAACTACCTGGAGCGTAAGGGGCTGACCAAACGGCAGCTGATCTCCTCGCTGCTGAGCCTGTGGTTCGGCATGGCCATCGCCATCACCCTGGCACCGGTGGTGGCGGTGAAGCTGGGCCTGGTGGTGATCGCGGTGGCGGTCAGCATCCACCTCATCCGCATGAAACGGCTGCTGCCCGGCGAGGAGGAGTGAGGGGCTAGGGCGTTTCCGCCAGGCAGGGGGCCCCCGTCAGCAAACGGATGGTCTCAATGTCCAGTCGTCGGCCGGTCTGGCCGAAGGGGCCATGGGCCCCCGCATCGGAGAGCCTCCCCCGCACCTCCACCGGCGCGTCCGGGGTGAGACAGCCCCAGCGCTCGCCGCCGCACGCCGAGGCGTCGTTGACGATGGCGTGGATCGCCGCCCATTGGGCCGGATCCCCCGCCTGTTCACCGAGCCAGTGGATCGCACCGCTGCGACAATCCCGAAAGGTCATCGACTCGGTGCCGTAACTCAGGTAGCCCCGCAGGGAGGTGCTGCAGCCGCCGAGCAGCACCACAGCGATCAGGCCAAGCATTCCGTTGCGCATTCCCGATTCTCCTTGGGTGGGGTGCCCCTACGTTGGCGGATCCCCGCCGAGGGAGCAAGCCCTCTCTCGTCCCCCCTTGAGCTGTTCTGGGGCCGGGGGTAAGCTGGCAGCTCGCAGATTTATATGGATATTTTATATGCTTGCACGGATTGCCTGGCTGCTGCTGGCCCTCACCTTTGCCCTGCCATCGGGAGCGCAAGAGGCGCCACTGCTGGATCTTTCGCTCAGTGACACGGGGGAGGTACTGCTGGCCAGTCCGCCTCTGGAGCGCCCCTTTTTGCTGGTCAGCAGCCTGCCCCACGGGGCCGGCTCCAACGACATCGGGCTGGACCGGGGCCAGCTGGGCAGCCGTCGCCTGGTGCAGTTTGAGCAGCACGGCCCTCACTGGCTGCTGCGGGAGCTCAACACCGCCTACCGGGCCACCAGCGACAACGCCGCCGAGCGAGCGGCCCTGACCGAGGCCTTCGCCGAGTCGGTGCTCTGGGTGGGCCGCCCGGAAGCGGGCCGGGCCGCCCTGACCGACCTGCTCTACTCGGACTTGCACGGCATCGCCGAACGTCTCCAGGCCACCGGCCAGGGCAGCTTCCAGCTGGACAGGGCCCGCTCACTGGTGCTGGCGGACGGGATCAAGGCCTTCCCCAAAAACGCGGATGTCGATCTGCAGCTGACCTTCACCAGCGCCGACCCGGGGGAGTTTGTCCAGCAGGTGAGCCCGGATCCCAAGCGCCTCAGCCTCAAGGTGCGTCTCTCCTTCGTGGCCCTGCCGGATACGCCGATGCAGCCGCGCCGCTTCCATCCGGAGTCGGGCTTTTTCGACTACCGCTACCAGGACTACGCCGCCCCGTTGGACCAGCCGATGACGGTGCGCTACCTGCCCCGCCATCGGTTGGAGAAGATCACCCCCGGCCCGGCCCCCTCCAAGGTCAAGGCCCCCATCGTCTACTACCTGGATCCGGGCACCCCGGAGCCGATGCGCACCGCGCTGCTGGAGGGGGCGCGCTGGTGGAGCGACGCCTTCGAAGCCGCCGGCTTTATCGATGCCTACCAGGTGGCGCTGCTGCCCGAGGGCGCCGACCCCCAGGACATCCGCTACAACATCATCCAGTGGGTGCACCGGGCGACCCGGGGCTGGTCCTACGGTGATGCCCTGGTGGATCCCCGCAGCGGCGAGATCCTCAAGGGGCACGTCACCCTGGGCTCGCTGCGGGTGCGCCAGGATCACAAGATCTTCCGCGCCATGACCGCCGGCTGGCCCGACCGCGAGGCGGCCCTGGCGGCCTCCGAGGCCGCGGCCCTGGCCCGCTTGCGTCAGCTCTCTGCCCACGAGGTAGGGCACACCCTGGGGGTGGCACACAACTTTGCCGCCTCCGCCGCCGGGGACGCCTCGGTGATGGACTATCCCCACCCGGATCTCTACCTGGCGGACGGTCGGGTGCGCCTGGATAAGGCCTACGCCACCGGCGTCAGCGATTGGGACAAACACGTGATCGCCTTTGGCTACGGCCACTACGACGGCCCGGACGCCACCGCCCAGGCGGCCCTGGCCGCCTCGGCCCGGGAGCGGGGGCTGCGCTTTATCAGCGACCCCGATGCCCGCGGCGCCCACGCCGCTCACCCCCAGGGTCACTTGTGGGACAACGGCACGGATCCCGTGGCCCAGCTGAACCAACTGATGACCCTGCGGGCCCTGGCCCTCAGCGAGCTGGGGCCCCAGGCCCTGCTGCCCGGTGAGCCCGCCAGCGCCCTGGGGGAGATGCTGGTGCCGGTGTACCTGATGCAGCGTTACCAGGTGGAGGCGGCCAGCCGCCTGGTGGGGGGGCTCAGCTACGACTACGCCGGCGACAGCCCCAGCTACCTGGCCCCGGAGTACCAGCAGGCGGCCCTGACGGCGCTGCTGGCGGTGCTGTCGCCCCAGGCCCTGGCGCTGCCGACGGAGCTGGTGGCCCAGTGGCCGCCGCTGGCCTACGGCAGCCAGTGGGACCGGGAGCAGTTCGGCTCCCGCCTGGGGCCGGCGGCGGATCTCTCCGGCCTGGCGGAGGTGGCCAGTCGTCAGGTGCTGACCCAGCTGCTGGCCTCCGAGCGGGTCAACCGCCTGGCCCAGCAGCAGTGGCTGGACCCGGAGCTGCCGGGCCCACTGTGGCTGTTCGAGGCCCTGTCCGAGCGGTTGCTGGCGGCGGATGCCCAGACCGGCCTGGCCGGCGGTGCCCTGGCCCGCAGCCAGGCGGTGCTGGTGGACGCCTACCTGGGGCTCTATCACCATCCCAAGAGCGCCCCGGAGGTGCGGGCCATGGTGCGCAGCCAGGTGCAGGCGGACGCCGAGAAGCTGGATCGCCGGGCCCGCCGCGCCCCGGACCGGGAAGCGGCCCACTACCGCCTGCTGGCGGAGGTGCTGCGGGAGGGGCTTAAGGACCCCGAGGTGCGGGCCATTGTCGACCCCCTGCCGCTGCCGCCCGGCTCCCCCATCTGAGGGGCGGGTAAGACGGGGCCTTCGGGCCCCGTTTTTCTATGATGCGGTCTGGGCCCGGCGGGGATCCTTGGGGTAGTAGTGGGCCGGCTGGCTGGCCTGGTGTTCGAAGTGGCGGGTGTTCTTGTAAGGCAGCTTCATAAAGCCGGCGATCCCCAGGTCCTCGATGGCCCCCAGCTGGGCCAGGATCCGGTCCAGGCAGGCGCGAAACTCGTCCGCCTTGCGGGGATTGAGCAGCCGCAGGTAGGAGTGGATTTTCATGTGATCCGGCAGCACCTCGAAGATGATGCAGCCGGTGTGGTGGATGAGGTTGAGCCGACCCAGCTCCTGCATGATGGCGGGGGGCAGACGCAGGTTTTCGTCCGGATCCTGGCCGTCCTCGAAGTAGGAGTGCAGCCGGGTCTTGTCCTCCAGCTCCGGGGCCTCGCTGATCTCGAAGGGCAGGGCCAGCTGGGGCGGGGCGACGAAGCGCTGATGGGGCCCCTCCCGCTCCAGGTGCAGAGTGTCCCGGGCGTTGAAGAAGCAGGCCTTGAACACCGCCTTGCCCTGATGGTGGGCCTTGGGACGGATCCCCCGGGCCAGGCTGACCAGGTTGTTGACCGCCCGAGTAAAGGGCCCCTTGAGGGTGGGGTCCTGCAGGTTGAGACTGGAGTCGATGTCCACCCCGCCGCTGTGCCAGTGCAGCGCCAGGCCCCCCAGCAGGGGGTAGTGACCAAGTTGACCCACCGCCGCCACAAACCCCTTCTCACTGTCCCCCATGCCCACCATAAAGTCGCGGTAGTAGTGGGCCAGCTGCAGATCCGCCTCCCGCTCCGGCGGCAGGGGATCCAGCTGGTGGGCCCGCAGGAAGGATTTGCGGGAGGAGTAGGCCACGGTGTCTACCTCCTTGCCCTGGCTGTGGGTCCAGACCGGCAGCAGGGGCAGGCGACGGGGTTCGGGCAAAGGCAGCAGCAGCCAGTGGCGGCTGGCGGGCAGGGTGGCGAGGAAGTGATCCCCCCCCTGGCGTCGGGTGTCGGGATCGGTGCTCAGCATGGCGTCGAGGATCTCCGCCAGGGGGCGGGGCAGCCCCAGGCTGGCGGCGGGCAGCACCTTGCTGCCGAAACGGCTCACCTGGCCCGAAGCCAAAGCGTAGAGGGTGGCGGCGGTGCCCTGCTCGTCGAAGCGCGGGGTGCTGGGGGCGCCACCGAGCTGCTCCGGACCGATAAAGAACACGTCCCCCATGCGGGCGTTGGAGTCCCGGTCCCCCTCCACCAGTCCCAGGGCGCTGCCCAGGGGCTGATCCGCGGTGTCCCGCTGGGCCAGCACCGCCGAGCCCCAGTCCACCAGTGACAGGTGCTTGCGCGTGGGGTCGAACACCAGGTTGGAGGGTTTGATGTCGCCGTGCACCACCGGCCGGGGCAGGGTGCGCAGGTAGCCCAGGATCTCCGCCAGCTGGGCGGCGATGGGCACCAGGTAGGTGACCGGCAACGCGCCGCAGCGCTGGGCAAAGTGGGCCAGGTCCACCCCGGGGGCGCGCTCCATCTGCAGGATTGGCTGGCCGGAGGCCTTAACGTAGCGCACCAGGGCGGGGATGTGGGGGTGTGCCAGGGGGGCGAGGATCTCCGCCTCCTCCGCCAGTCGAGCCTGGAGGGCCGCGGAGAGGGTGCGGCGGGAGAACTTGAACACGTGCTCGGTGTTGCCCAGGCGGCCGGCAAAAACGAAGCCGAACACCCCGTTGCCGATGTAGTGCACCTGCTGGTACCCCAGGCGGCGCAACTGCTGCTGACAGAGGGAAACCCATTGCCGATGCTTGCGCGCGTCCTCCTGTTTGAGCAGGTAGACCGATTGCTCCTCGGAGATGTAGAACTGCTGTAGTGGCTTGGCGCTGCCCACCGGTGTCCCTCCCTGTCTGGGGGTTCAGCATACCCACCCCGAGCCCCCCGGCGCAATCGCCATGCCGGCCGGAACCCGCTCTGAACGAGGAGTGACCTTACGCGGCGGAAACGTGACCAGATTCACGAGTGTTTGATCCCAATCAAGAGCGGGCGCACGCTTTGTGCGACTATTTGCTTATGGGTAATGAACTAGGGTAGGGCACCGATATGACGGATCCCATTCTCTCGGTAGACACCGCGACGCTGGCGGACTTGCTGGCCTATCCCCGCCGTAAAATGCGGGACAACATGGACGTGCGTTTCTGTCCTCATGCCGTCTTCTACAACCCGGTGGATGACCGCTGCATCTACTGTCACCAGGACATGGAGTGCAAGTGGCTGAACCACAACGACGAGATGGTGGCCATTGAGCGCAAAGAGCCGGAAGACATCCGCCGCGAGCTGGTCAAGGCGCTGGATTACGTCGAAGCCCAGCTGACCGCCGCCCACCTCAATCGCCGTGCCTGCACCTGCGACAACTGCGTCTGGCTGGAGAAGGTGCGCCGGGTGCTGGGGATCAGCCGCTAACACCGCACCACGCCTTACCCATTTCATTCGGGGGCCTCAGGGCCCCTTTTGCTTGCCCGTCCCTCAGCCAGTATCCTGTGGCCCAACTTTTTCTTCAGCGAGACAGCGACATGGAAGCGGCCTTCTGGCATGACAAGTGGGAGCGGGGCCTGACCGGTTTCCACCTGGACCACATCAACCCCTACCTGGCCCAGCACTGGCCGGCACTGGGCCTCGACCGGGAGCCGGTGTTCGTGCCCCTGTGCGGCAAGTCTTTGGATCTCGCCTACCTGGCCGGCGAGGGTCACTCGGTGCTGGGGGCCGAGCTCAACACCCTGGCAGTGGAGTCACTTTTCGCCGCCTTAGGATCGGTGCCCACGCCGCAAAACGAAGGGGCCCATCGGCGCTACACCCTGGATGAGCTGTCGGTACTGCAGGGGGATTTTTTCCAGCTCAAACCGGCCCAGACCGCCCACTGCCGGGCCTTCTACGACCGCGCTGCGCTTATCGCCCTGCCCGAGCCGATGCGCCAGGCCTACGTCGAGCAGCTGGCCGCCCTGGTGCCGTCCGGCGCCGTGGGGCTGCTGGTGACCCTGGATTACCCCCAGCAGGCGATGTCCGGTCCGCCCTTCGCGGTGGCGGCCGAGGAGGTCAGCCGTTTGCTGACCCCCCACTTCGAACTCACCCCCCTGGCTCAGCACGAGGTGCTGGCGGACAACCCCCGCTTCGTCGCTAAGGGCGTACCCTGGCTCAACGAGGCGGTCTACAAGCTGGTGCGGCGCTGAGGCAAAAAAAAAACGGCAACCCGAGGGTTGCCGTTTTTGCGTTGACGCTGAGTTTAGAAGCGGTAGCGCATACCGACGGTAAAGGTGCTGTCGTCGATGTCGCCGGCCACGTCGTGGCTGCCGTCGTAGTAGGCGTAGTGGCCGTAGAAGTAGGCGGCCTTGGTCAAGTGGTACTCGGCACCGACGGTGTAGTTGAACACCTCAGCCCCTTCGCCACCCTGACCCAGGTCGGCGTAGGCGTTCTGGGCAAACTTACCCAGGCCGGAGTCGTCGTAGCCAAACTGCGCCTTCAGGTTCCAGGCATTCAGACGGTACTGGGCGGATACCAGGTAGCCGGTTCCATCCAGGTCGCCTTTCTCGGAGTCCTGGAACATGGCGCCCAGCTTGATGTCGCCCAGTTTGTAGGTACCGACCACACGGATCGCTTCCACACCGTTCAGGCCATCGGCGTAGGACACGGCCACGTAGTAAGGCACTTTGCCCATACCGCGGTCGCCGAAGGTCGCAGTGACGGCGTAGTTGTTGCCGTCGTAGTCTTTCGCGGCATCGGAGCTGCCGTGGAAATCGTCTTCCAGTACGTAGGTGGCACCAAACTGGAAGCCAGCGATCTTGCCGGACTTGTAGGTCACGCTGTCGCCCAGGCGGTCTTGGCCTACGAACAGACGATCCAGGTCACCGTTGAGGTTACCGAAGGCGTCTACGCTGCCTTCGGACCACTTGAACACGGTGTCGTTACGGCCGAACACGACTTCACCGAAGCCCCCGCCCAGACCGAAGTAAGTGTTACGGCTGCTGAACGGGTCAGCGCCTTTGGACTGGTCTTCACCGTTAACGCCCACTTCCGCCTTGTACACGATGTGCAGGCCGGAGGTGATGTCATGGGTACCCTTGATACCGATGTTGGTGAAGTTGTTTTCCAGACCCAGGCCGTCGTTCATGCCCGGGTTGGTGGTGAACCCCTTATCGGAGTGGGTGACGGCCATGTTCAAATCGCCGTAGAAAGTGGGGCCATCGGCCAGGGCTTGGGTGGAGACACCGGCCAGGAGGGAGGCGACGGCGACGGAGAGCAGGCGTTGCTTCATTACTTCTTATCCTCTTTGGTACTTCTTGCCACCGGCCCACGAGGCCAGGGCAGCTCAAAAATCCTTTTGTAAGCGAAATGTTAAGTCGCTTGCGCCAGAAATCGTGAAGTTGGCCGGAGTTTGTCATGGGGCCCGAGAGAAGTAACTCAGAAAGGGGTAGGAATTTGATCCTGCTCACTTTTATATGAAATAAAAATGTAATGAATCCGATTCGGGATCGTGGCAAGGGTTTCCCCTCTTGTAACATCCCTGGCCGCCGAATAGGGTGGGGGATTGGCCTGCTCGGGCCAGCTGCTATAATCGCGGCCCCAAATTAACCGGAGCCCCGTCCCGCAATGAACGACGCCTACCAGCAACGCTTTGGCGGCATCGGCCGTCTCTATGGCCTGCCGGCCCTGACCACTTTCTCCCAGGCCCACGTCTGCGTGGTGGGGATCGGGGGCGTCGGCACCTGGGCGGCGGAGGCCCTGGCCCGTTCCGGCATCGGTCAGATCACCCTGATCGACCTCGACGACATCTGCACCACCAACACCAACCGTCAGATCCACGCCCTCAGTGGCACCGTGGGGCAATCCAAGGTGGCGGTGATGGCCGAGCGGATCCGCGCCATCAACCCGGACTGCCAGGTCAACGAGGTGGAGGAGTTTGTCGATCTGGACAACCTCGACGAGGTGCTGCCGGCGGGGTTGGACTACCTGGTGGATTGCATCGACGCGGTCAAGCCCAAGGTGGCGCTCATCGCCCACTGCAAGCGGCGCAAGGTGCGCATCGTCACCGTTGGTGGCGCCGGCGGTCAGCTGGATCCCACCCGGGTGCAGGTGGCGGACCTGGCCAAAACCTACCAGGACCCCCTGGCGGCCAAGGTGCGCAACCTGCTGCGGCGGGAGTACGGCTTCAGCAAGAACCCCAAGCGTCGCTTCCAGGTGGAGTGCGTCTTCTCCGACGAGCAGCTGCGCTACCCCGGGGCGGACGGTACCGTCTGTCTGACCAAATCCGCCGCCGAGGGGCCCAAGGCGATGGACTGTGCCAGCGGTTTCGGTGCGGTGACCAACGTCACCGGCACCTTCGGCTTCGTGGCCGCCAGCCGGGTGCTGCTGAAGCTGGCCCAGCGCACCGAGCGGGAGGCCGACGCCCCCCGGTGAGTCTGCCGCGGCAATGGGTTACACTGGGGTTAACCAGAAGTTGATCAGGGTGTTATCCAATGATTGTCGAGGGGCTGCTGGCCCTGGTCCTGGCGTCGGAGATCCATCCGATGCTGGCCAGTGCGTCGTCGGAGCCGGAACCGCCACCGGCCAATGAGGCTCAGGCGGAGCCGGTGGACGAGTTGCCAGATTACCCCATGGACGAGGCGGAGCAGCGCTGGTACGACAAGGCCCACAACCTGCTCTCCACCCGGGCCCAGGGCAGCGCCCTGTGGTTCGACGACTTCTTCGGTCCCAGCGACGAGGCGGACCAGGCCTCCAGCCATTTCCGCCTGCGCCTGCAGCAGCGCCTGTTCGAGCGCGATCCCAACGAGTTCAAGGTGCGGGTGTCCGCCTCCTACTACCTGCCCCGCACCGAGCAGCGGCTCAAGCTGCTGCTGGAGTCCGACGCCGACAGCGAGCTGACGGAGATCCGCGATGAGCAGTCCGAGGACGGCGGGGGCGGCACCCGGGCGGCGCTGCGCTGGACCCCGCTGGATTACCGGGTGTGGGATCTGTCGTTCGATCTGGGGGTGAAACTCAGCTCCGGGCTGGACCCCTTTGCCCGTACCCGGGCCCGTTACTACCACAGCCTCGACGAGCGCACGGTGGTCAAACTCTCCCAGGAGCTGAAGATCGAGGCCCAGGACGGCTGGAGCGAAACCACCCGGGCCACCCTGGAGCGGATCCACAGCGACACCGGGTACCGGTTGCACGGCCGGGCGACCTACGGGGAGGAGACCGAGGGGATGGAGTGGACCACCACCCTGGTGCGGGCCGAGCGCCTCACCGCCCGCTCCGCCCTGGCCACCTTCCTCTCCTTCTCCGGTAAGACCCACGACGAGGAGGAGCAGAGCGAGATCATCCGCCTGGGGGCCAACTACCGGCGCAACTTCCTGCGCAAATGGCTGTTCTACGAGGTGGAGCCCCAGATGACCTGGCCGCGAAAATACGACTACGTTACCAACCTGGAGCTGCGACTGACCCTGGAGGTGCAGTTCGGTGAGCGCCGGAGGCGCAAGAGTTAGGGGGCGTCGGCCAGGGCGCGGATCCGCTGCACCACGGCATTGAGGCCGCTGGCCCGGGAGGGGCTGAGGTGATCCGCCAGGCCCAGCTCGGAGAACCAGGCGTCCAGATCGACCCCGGCCAGCTGGGCGCCGGTTTTGCCGTTGCAGGCGGCCAGCACCAGCACCAGCAGACCGCGAACGATGCGGGCCTCGGAATCCGCCAGGAAGTGGTGCCGCCCCTGGATCTGGCGGTGGTGCAGCCAGGTGACGCTTTCACAGCCGGCCACCGTCGCCTCGCCCTGGCGCAGGTCCGCCGCCAACGCCGGCATCCGAGTGCCCAGTTTCATCAGCAGACGGTAGCGTCCCTGCCAGTGGCCCTGGGCCTTGAGCTCCTCATCCAGGCTGGCCTGGGTGATCGTGTCCCCTAGCGGGCTGGCCAGGAAATCGGCCTCACTGGGCATCGTCATCGAGAAACTCCTTCATCTCCTGCATCGCCGCCACGAAGGCGCCGATCTCCGCCTCGGTATTGTAGGCCGCCACCGACACCCGGCAGGTGCCGCGCACCTGGAGTGCCGCCATCAGCGGCTGGCAGCAGTGGTGGCCGCAGCGCACCGCGATCCCCGCCTGATCCAGCCAGATCCCCACGTCCTGATGGTGCTCCCCGGTCAGGTTGAAGGCCAGGGCCCCGGCATTGTCCTCGAAGGCGCTGTAGAGCGTCACGCCGTCGATGGCCGAAAGGCCGGCCCGGGCCCGGGCCAGCAGGGCCGATTCGTGGGCCGCCAGGGCCTGCCGGTCCTGGGCCATCAGCCAGTCGGCGGCCGCCGCCATCCCCACCGCCTCGGCGATGGCCGGGGTGCCCGCCTCGAAGCGAAACGGCAGGCGGTTGAAGCTGCTCTGCTCGAAACTGACCTGGTCGATCATCTCGCCGCCGAACTGGTAGGGGGGCAGCGACGCCAGCAGCTCGTGACGGCCCCAGAGCACACCGATGCCGGTGGGGCCGTACATCTTGTGGCCGGAGAAGGCGTAGCAATCCGCCCCCAGGGCCTGGACGTCCACCGCCTGATGGCCCACCGCCTGGGCTCCGTCCACCACGGTCAGGGCGCCCACCGCCTTGGCCAGGGGCAGCCAGCGGGCCAGGGGCGTGCGGGCCCCCAGGGCGTTGGCGATCTCGGTCAGCACCACCACCTTGGGACGCTGGGCCAGCAGCGCCTGGTAGGCAGCCTCGTCCAGCCGGCCACTGGCGTCCAGGGGGATGGGGCAGAGTCGTGCGCCGGCCCGGGCCGCCGCCTGCTGCCAGGGCACGATGCTGGCGTGGTGGGCCCAGGTGTCGATGAGCACGGTATCCCCGGGCCCCAGCACCTGGCCTCCTAAACTGCTGGCCAGCAGGTTCATCGCCTCAGTGGTGCCCCGGGTGAAGATCACCGAGTCGCGCTGGGGGGCATTGATAAAGCGGGCCAGGGTGTCCCGGGCCCCCTCGAAGGCTCGGGTGGCGCGGGCGGAGAGCCGGTGGGCACCGCGGTGCACATTGGCGTTGTCCGAGGTGTAGAACTGCGCCATGGCGTCCAGCACCGCCTTGGGCTTTTGGGTGGTGGCGGCGTTGTCCAGGTAGATGAGATCCGGCCGCTGCAGGGCGGGAAACTGGCGGCGCAAGTGCTCCGGGCTCATGGGGCGTGGGCTGTCCTTCGTTTAATGGGGCGCTGAGCATGCGCCAAGCGCCCCGCGGTTTCAAGGCCCTGTCAGGGACAGGGGTAGCGGTGGCGCTCGCCCAGGGCCTGCAGGGCCGCCTCCAGCTCATCGCTCCAGGCCAAATCGACGCTGGCCAGGTTCTCCTCCAGCTGCGTCAGGGTGGTGGCCCCGACCAGGGTGCTGGCGGTGAAGGGGCGGCTGCGCACGAAGGCCAGCGCCAGCTGGGCCGGCGACAGACCGTGATCCCGGGCCAGGGTGAGGAAGTCGTCGATGGCGGCCTCGGCGGCGGGGCCGCTGTAGCGCTTGAACCGTTCGAACAGGCTCAGGCGGGTCCCCGGGGGACGGGCGCCCCCGGCGTACTTGCCGGAGAGGGTGCCAAAGGCCAGGGGGGAGTAGGCCAGCAGCTCCACCCCTTGGCGGTGGGCGATCTCCGCCAGCCCCACCTCGAAGCTGCGGTTGAGCAGGCTGTAGGGGTTCTGGATGGCGACGATGCGGGGCAGGTCGTGCTTGTCCGCCAGGTGCAGGTACTGCATTACCCCCCAGGGGGTCTCGTTGGAGACGCCGATGTGGCGCACCTTGCCCGCCTGGACCAGCTCCGCCAGGGCGCTCAGGGTTTCCAGGATGGGGGTGCGACTCTCCGCCTCGTCGGGCTGGTAGGCCAGGTTGCCAAAGAAGTTGGTGTGCCGGTGGGGCCAGTGCACCTGATAGAGGTCGATGCAGTCGATGCCCAGCCGGGTCAGGGAGGCGTCACAGGCGGCCTGGATGTTGCGCCGATCCAACGCCATCTGGGGGCGCAGGTAGTCGCAGGGGCCGCCGGGAGCGGCGACCTTGGTGGCGATCACCCACTGGTGGCGGTTGCCCCGCTGCTTGAGGTAGTGGCCGATGATCGATTCGGTGTCCCCCTGGGTCTCCGGGCGCGGGGGCACCGGGTACATCTCGGCGGCATCGAGCAGGTTGACCCCGGCGGCGCGGGCCCGATCCATCTGGTCGAACGCCTCCTGGGCGCTGTTCTGTTCACCAAAGGTCATGGTGCCCAGGCCCAGCTCACTGATCTCAAGCTGGCTGTGGGGTAACGGACGGTACTTCATGGTGACTCTCCCTGGTTGCACTACCCGCACCCTAGCACAAAGTGAGCCCTTTCCGAGGGTTAGCCGCTTGGGTAGAGGTGGGGGAAGAGGTAGGGGGCCAGCAGCAGGGTGAGGGTGTCCCGGTAGAAGCCGGCGCGATCCAGCAGGCCGCCGGTGAGCACCCCGATGGCGCCTCCGCGTTGCTTGATGTTGTGCTGGTTGAACAGGGCGTCCATCACCGGGCCCAGCTCGCCCCCGGCCTCCAGCGCCGTTGCCACCTGGGGCGGCAGGGGCAGGGCGCCGCTGCGGCCCACCTGGGTGCGCTCGCCATGGCAGACGGCCACGTAGGCGAAGGTCACCGGCACCCCCTCCAGGCGATCGTAGCCCCCCTCGAAGGCGACGTGAAAATCCGCCTGGGGATCGGCCCGCTTGAGGGCGGCCAGGCGGTTCAGCGCCCCCTGCCGGGTTTCCGCCTCGCTCATCGGCTGCTCCGCCACCCCGGAGGGAACGGCGTGGGGCCGGCTGGTCCAGCGGTGGGCGGGGAAGGCGCGGCCGAGGGCGTCTTCGGCGGCGCGGATCTTGACGGGGTTGTGTGAGGCCACCGCCACGGTGGAAGCGGACATCTGGGCTCCGGGATTGTCACATCAGGCTGTTATTTTGCCACGTCCATTGCGACAATGTCGGCCAATGTCCAGCCAGGTTTGCCCGTAGCTATGTTGTTGACCCTCATCGTTTATCTGTGCCTTGGTGCCCTGGCCGGGGTGCTGTCCGGGTTGTTCGGGATCGGCGGTGGCCTGGTGATCGTGCCGGTGCTGCTGACGGTGCTGCCCTGGATGGGGGTGGAGCCGGACGTGCTGATCCACCTGGCCATCGGCACTTCCTTGGCCACCATTGTCGTGACCTCCAGCAGCAGCATCCGCGCCCACCACAAGCGGGGCAACGTCGATTGGGCCATCGTCAAACGCTTTGTGCCCTGGGTGGTGCTCGGCTCCTTTATGGGGGGCTCGGTGGCGGCCATGCTGCCCGGCGCCTTGCTGGAGCGGCTGTTCGCCATCTTCCTGCTGCTGGTGGCCACCCAGATGTGGTTCAGTCTCAAGCCCAACCCGGATCGCCGCCTGCCGGCCACCCCGGGACTGGTGCTCTCCGGTGGCCTTATCGGCACCATCTCCTCCATGTTTGGCATCGGCGGCGCCACCATGAGCGTGCCCTTCCTGCGCTGGTGCAGCCTGCCCATCGCCAAGGCGGTGGGGGTGTCGGCCACCCTCTCCTTCCCCATCGCCCTGGCCGGGGTGAGCAGCTACCTGATCAACGGCTGGGGTCAGGAGCGCCTGCCGGAGTGGAGTCTGGGCTTCGTCTACCTGCCGGCGTTCTTTGGCATCGTGGTGGCCAGCACCCAGTTTGTCCGGGTGGGGGCCGCCCTGGCGGTGAAACTGCCGGGTCACGTTCTGCAACGGGCGTTCGCCGCCTTCCTCGCCCTCCTGGGCCTGCGTCTGCTGATGTTGTAGAAAAGTTGGCGCGGAGTAATTGCCTGGTTAAATCCGCATTGGCCAGTCGGGTCGGCTGGCCAGTGAGCAAGATCACAGTGAAAAACACTGGCCGTGATGCAAATCACGGTAAATTGGTATTACCAATCCCTGAATGAGCTTCAGTTTGGATCGGATTTGCGATCCGGATCACCCGAGTCGTGCGGCGAGGTGATTTGAATCACGTTTTCGTGGCGAAAAATCCCTATTCTTGCCCCCGCTAACTCGAACACTCATAGGTGATTTCACATGCAGAATCCTAACACTGCAACCGCCACCCCGACTGCCGCAAAGTCCGGTTTTACCAAGCAAGATCTGACCTGGTCCCTGTCCATGTTTGGGACCGCCGTCGGCGCCGGCGTGCTCTTCCTGCCGATCCGCGCCGGCCTTGAAGGCTTCTGGCCGCTGATCATCATCGCCCTGCTGGTGGGCCCGATGACCTACCTGTCCCACCGTGCCCTGGCCCGCTTCGTGCTGTCCTCCAAGCAGAAGAACGCCGACATCACCGAAGTGGTGGAAGAGCACTTCGGCAAGGCCGCCGGCCTGCTGATCACCTTCCTGTACTTCTTCGCCATCTACCCCATCGTGTTGATCTACGGCAACGCCATCACCAACACCGTGGACAGCTTCCTGGTGAACCAGCTGGGCATGGCCTCCATGCCGCGCTGGCTGCTGTCCGGCGTCCTGGTGGCGATGATGATGAGCGTGATGATCCTGGGTCAGAAGCTGATGCTGAAGGTCACCGAGATGCTGGTGTACCCCCTGGTGTTCATCCTGTTCGCCATGTCCGTCTACCTGATCCCCGACTGGTCCATGGCGGCCCTGAGCTTCGACGCCGCGCCTTCCGCGACCGGCTTTATGGCGGCGGTCTACCTGACCATCCCCATGCTGATCTTCTCCTTCAACCACAGCCCGGCCATCTCCTCCATGGCGCTGGCCCAGCGTGAAGCCCACGGCGAAAAGGCCGTTGAGAAATCCGACGCCATCCTGCTGCGCGCCTCCGGCATGCTGCTGGGCTTCGTGATGTTCTTCGTGTTCAGCTGTGTGCTGGCCCTCTCTCCGGAGCAGCTGGCCGAAGCCAAGGCCCAGAACCTGCCGATCCTGAGCTACCTGGCCAACCAGCACGAGTCCCAGCTGATCTCCAACATCGGTCCGCTGGTGGCGTTCCTGGCCATCTTCTCCTCCTTCTTCGGTCACTATCTGGGTGCCAAAGAGGGTCTGGCGGGCATCGCCAAGAAAGCCGCTCCCAAGGCCGTCGAAGGCATGGGTGAAGCCAAGTTCAACAAAGCGCTGGTGGCCTTCTTCTTCTTCAGCGTGTGGGGCGTGGCCATCATCAACCCCTCCGTTCTGGGCATGATTGAATCCCTGGGCGCCCCCTTCATTGCCGCCATCCTGTTCCTGATGCCGATGTACGCCATCAAGAAGGTGCCGGCCATGAAGAAGTACGACGGCAAGCTGTCCAACCTGTTCGTGAGCGTCATGGGCATCGTGGCCATCAGCGCCATCGTCAAGGACCTGCTGTTCTAAGCCCAGTCCGACTCCCAGCCGGGGTCACAGCCCCGGCTTTTTTTCCCCTAGTTTCCTGAGGAATGCTCTGATGTTCAGTGTGTTTGATATCTTCAAAATCGGCGTTGGCCCCTCCAGCTCCCATACCGTAGGCCCCATGAAAGCGGCCAAGCAGTTCATCGATGATCTGCGCGCCAAGGAGCAACTGCGCGAGGTGACCCGCATCGGTGTCGATATCTACGGCTCCCTCTCCCTGACCGGTAAGGGCCACCACACCGACATCGCCATCATCATGGGTCTGGGGGGGAACTGCCCGGAGACCGTCGACATCGACGCCATCCCGGAGTTCATCAGCCGGGTGGAGCAGACCGAGCGCCTGCCGGTGGGGCTGCACTGCCACACCGTCGACTTTCCCCGTGACGCGGTGATCTTCCACGAGGAGACCCTGCCGCTGCACGAGAACGGCATGCGCCTGACCGCCTACGCCGGTGACACCGAGCTGTACAGCAAGACCTACTACTCCATCGGCGGTGGCGCCATCGTCGAGGAGGAGCAGTTCGGCAAACCGGACGCCAACCTCAAGCCGCTGCCCTTTGCCTACACCGATGCGGAGAGCCTGCTGGCCCTGTGCAAGGAGACCGGCATGAGCATCAGCGCGCTGATGATGGAGAACGAGAAGGCCTACCACAGCGAGTCGGAGATCTACGAAGGCTTCGGTCACGTGTGGAACGTGATGCGGGAGTGCATCGAGCGCGGCTGCGCCACCGAGGGGCTGCTGGCCGGTCCCCTGCGGGTGCCGCGCCGGGCCGCCTCCTTGCACCGTCAGCTGATCGCCAACGAGCGGACCAACAACGATCCCATGGCGATCATCGACTGGGTCAACATGTTTGCCCTGGCCGCCTCCGAGGAGAACGCCGCCGGTGGCCGGGTGGTGACCGCCCCCACCAATGGCGCCGCGGGGATCATCCCGGCAGTCCTGGCGTACTACGACAAGTTCATCGAGAAGGTGAGCGTGAAGCAGTACACCAAGTTCTATCTGGCGGCGGGGGCGGTCGGTTCCCTGTACAAGATGAACGCCTCCATCTCCGGCGCCGAAGTGGGCTGCCAGGGGGAGGTGGGCGTGGCCTGTTCCATGGCCGCCGCCGGTCTGGCGGAGCTGATGGGGGCCAGCCCCTCCCAGGTGTGCATCGCGGCGGAGATCGCCATGGAGCACCACCTGGGGCTGACCTGTGATCCGGTGGCCGGTCAGGTGCAGGTGCCCTGCATCGAGCGCAACGCCATCGCTTCGGTCAAGGCGATCAACTCCACCCGGATGGCGATGCGCCGTAACTCCGAGCCCTGCGTCTCCCTGGACAAGGTGATCGCCACCATGTACGAGACCGGCAAGGACATGCACCCCAAGTACCGGGAGACCTCCCGTGGGGGCCTGGCCATCAAGGTGCTGAACGTCTGCTGAGTCCGGACCAATGCGAATAACCCGCCGAACGGCGGGTTTTTTTATGGCCTCAGTAGCGGGTGAACACCAGCAGGGACTGGGAGGGGGTGTGCCACTCGGCCAGCTCGACGTGACGGGGCAACTGCTGGCGCAGGCGCGCCACCTGTTGCAGCCAGCCGGCCTCCTCGGCGAAGTCGTGGCCCACCAGGCAGCGCCGTTCCCGGCACACCAGGTTGTGGCTGAGCGGTTCGGCCAGCTCCCCCAGCCAGGCGGTGGCCAGCCAGCTTTGACCCCAGTCGCCCCAGCGTTCGTCCTGGTAGAAGCGGTCCCACTGCTGGCGGATCTGCTGCTCGGTGGGCACCGGCGGCGCCGGGGCCGGGGCGACGGCAACAAAGCCGGTCAGCACCCGACCGTCGTCGTCCGCCAGCCAGATCTGGCCGCCGTACTGCACCGGGCCGCGATGGCGCTGGTACTCCCGGGCCAGGCGTTCGAACTGGGGATGAGCGTCGCCAATCAGGCCCGGGCGGGAGGCAGGGGCCTTCGGCGCCAGCATCGGCGCGACAGAGGGGGCGGAAACGCCCAGGGTTGGGGTGGGACGGGGAACGCCCGCCAGTAACAGCCACAGTGCCGCCATGCACAGCACCGGGAACAAGCTCCATTTGCTCCAGGACATCGCCGACAAAGGTTAACGAATGGTAACGGAAAGTTTACCAGTACGCTGTCAGTGTGTGTGGCTTTTTCCCGCCAGAAAGTCGCTGACTCGATCTGCCGGAAGGGGGCGGCCCAGCTGATATCCCTGACCAAAATGGCAGCCCATCGCCTTGAGCTGGGTGATCTGCTCCGGTTGGTCGATCCCCTCGGCGTTGACCTTCATCCCCAGGGCCCGGGCCAGGTGCAGGATGGCGGAGATCACCGCCTCGGCACGGGGATCCTGGTTGAGGCGCTTGACGAAGCTGCGGTCCACCTTAACCACGTCCAGGGGCAGACGGTGGAGGTAGCTGAGCGAGGAGTAGCCGGTGCCGAAATCGTCCATCATCAGCTTGATCCCCAGGCGGCGCAGCTGGCCCAGCACGTGGGCAGCCTGGTCCGGCTGGTGCAGCAGTGAGCGCTCGGTGATCTCGATCAGCAGGGAGCTGGCCGCCAACCCGGAGCGCTTGAGGGATTGCATCACCACGTCCAGGCTGTCGGCCCGGTTGAACCACTCGGAGCTTAAGTTAACGCTGACCCCCACCCGGTTGAGCCGCGGGTACTTCTTCTGCCAGTGGGCGAACTGATGGCAGGCCTGGTTCAGCACCCAGCGGTCCAGCGCCAGGATCTGGTGGGTCTCCTCCATCAGCTCGATGAAGTCGGCGGGCATCAGCAGGCCCCGCTCCGGGTGCTGCCAGCGCACCAGGGCCTCGAAGCCCACCAGCTGCTCCCGCTCCAGGTTCCACACCGGCTGGTAGTGCACCACGAACTGTTCCAGCTCCAGCGCTCGCTGCAGTTCGTTTTCCAGCTTCATCCGATGCTGGGCTTCCTCGCGCATGCTGTCGTCGAACACCACCGGGGCGGCACGGTGGGCCTGCTTGGCCCGGTACATGGCGACGTCGGCGTCCCGCAGCAGCTCCACCGGTGTGCGGTAGTGGGGCAGGCCGAAGGCGATGCCGATGCTGCTGCCGCTGTAGATCTCCTCACCGTCGATGTGGAAGGGCTTGCTCAGCACCGCCTGGATCCGATCGGCGCTTTGCAGGGCGTCGTCGTCGTGGCTGAGGTGCTCCAGCAGGATGGCGAACTCGTCGCCGCCCAGGCGGGCCACGGTGTCGCTGCCCCGGACGCAGCTGCTCAGGCGGTTGGCCACCTGGGCCAGCAGGCGATCCCCGGTAAGGTGGCCCAGGGAGTCGTTGATCACCTTGAAGCGGTTCAAGTCCAGGAACAGCAGGGCGTAATGGAACTGGGGCTCCCGCTGCTTGATCGACAGCACCTGGGTCAGCCGCTGCATGATCATCGCCCGGTTGGGCAGGCTGGTAAGCTCGTCGTGCAGGGCGTCGTGGCGCAGCTGAGACTCCACCCGGCGGCGCTCCTTGATCTCGTGCTCCAGCTCCCGGGTGCGGGCCTGCACCGCCTCCTCCAGAGCCTGCTGGTTGTGGGCCAGGCGATCCGCCGCCCGGCGCCAGCCGATGACGCTGGCCACATGGTGGGCCAGGTAGCCAATCAGCTTGAGCTCCTCCTCACCGTAGCCGCTGGGGTTTTGGTAATCCTGCAGCACCAGGGCGCCAAGGGACTGGCCGTCGTGCTCCAGCGGAGCGCCGAGCCAGCACTGGGCCGGGTGACCGAACCGCTCCACCGCTCCCTGCTCGACCAGGGCTTCGATGTCCTCGCCGTCGAGCAGCAGCGGTCGGCCCTGGTTCAACAGGTATTCGGTCAGCCCCTTGCGCAGGGGGCGGTTGCGGGGAGTGTGGGCCAACAGATCCCGGGAGTAGGGAAAGTGCAGGGCCTGGCCATGCTCATCCAGCAGGGCGATAAAGAGGTTGTCGGCCACCAGCAGCTCGGCGATCAGCCGATGGAAGCCGGCGTAGAGCTCCGGCAGCGGCGCCGAGGATTGGCTCAGTTCGGTGATCCGGTAGAGCACCGAGAGCATCTTCTCCGAACGCTCGGGGCCCACCGGCAGACGGGGCCGGTTTTGCAGTTGCTGGGTCAGCCCCTGGGCGATGAAGGGCGCCAGCTGGGTCAGCCAGTCCAGATCCGCCGCCCGGTAGCGGCGTCGGTCGTAGCTTTGCAACACCAAGGCCCCCAGCACTTCGCCATCCTGCTCCAGCAGCACCCCCAGCCAGCTGTCCGGCAGGGCCCCCAGTAAGCGGATCTGGCCCCGGCTGTGCAGGGAGCTGATCTCCACCTGGTGAAGGAACATGGAGCGGCCGCGACGCAGCATCAGATCGGTCAGGCCGTGCTTGAGGCAATCGGGGGGGCTGGCCACCCGGCTGTCCTGGCACCAGAGCAGGCGCGGGCCGGTGTCGCTGGCCAGGGCAACGAAGCCGTTCTGGGCGGGCAGACGCTGGGCCAGCAGGGCAAAAAGCCGTTGGCAGAAGGTGTGGGGAGCGGAAGCCTGGGACGCCAGCTGGGCGATCTGGAATGCCGTGCGTTGGGGCAGGGTATCGTCGTCCATCTCTGACGTGTCCCCGGCGCTGTGGATTGGTTGCATCGCGCTGGTGGTGGAGGTCCTTTCCGGTAATCCAGACAGTGTGCCATCCGGTGTTGACCTTGTCACTGACTACCGGCGCGCCGCAACAAAACGCCACCGGGCGGTGGCGTGGTCTGGGTTAATCGTCGAGGACATCCTCTGGGGTGGCACTCTCCTCCGGTTCGGCCTCGTCGCCGCGGCCCTGGCTGGGTCTCGGGCTGCCGCTGATGGTGATCAGCTTCTTGCCCCGGCTGGCCAGCAAGTACTTGGCCCACAGTCGCTCCATGGGGGTGTGCCCCTCAGTGCGCCCCTGGACGAAATCCACGAAGTGCTGCTCTTCGTCGGTTTGCGGCGGACGGGTGCCGCTGGCCAGGGCCTGGAGGGCCTGGCCGTAACGCTCCAGCAGGTCGGCCTCGTTGATGGTGAAGGCCCCGCTGCGGCGAAAGCCGCGGGGGAAATGCCGGGTGTCGAAAAATTTCTGTGTGCAGCTGAAGCTGAGTACCTGGGCCATGGGGGTTCTGCCTCGTGTTCCGAATTAAGCATCACGCTGGCAAAGCTATATGAGGATCCCATGACAGGGGAGCGAAAAATTTTTGCGCCCCTCTGAAGGAATTTTTCAGTTTTCCTGAACCGCTTGTCGGTTGTCGAACAGCCCCAGGCGGATGCGGATAAAGTGGAAGATAGCCTGGGGGATGTTGATCTCCACCACCTGCTCCAGACCTTCGAACCCCGGCGAGGAGTTGGCTTCGCAGATGGTGAAGTGGTCGGTGTCGAACAGCAGATCGATCCCCGCCACGTCCAGGTCCATGGCCCGGGAGCACTGGGTGGCCAGCCACTCGATCTCCGGGGTCATCTCACAGGGCTTGAGGGAGCCGCCGTTGCTGTAGTTGGCCTTGAAGTCGCCGTCCGGGGCTGCGCGTTCGAAACAGGCCACCGCCCGGCCACCGATGGTGAACACCCGCAGGTCCCGACCGTGGGAGTTTTGGATGAACTCCTGCAGGATGATGTTGGCCTTGGGCGCGGTGGACTCGATCAACTGCATCAGATCGGCAAACTCGCTGGCGTTTTTCGACAGGAAAACGCCACTGCCCTGGCTGCCGGAGAGGGTTTTGACCACCACCGGGAAGCCCAGGGATTTCTCCACCAGCTTCACGTTGACCGGGAACTTGACCAGCATGGTGTTGGGGGTGGGCAGGTTCTGCTGGGCCAGGATCTGCTGGGTGAACAGCTTGTCCTTGACCACCTCGATGCTGTGGGAGGTGTTGACGCAGTACACCCCCAGCCGCTCCAGATGGCGAATGATCGCCAGGGCAAAATAGGTGGTGCCGGCGCCCATGCGAGGCAGCACGAAATCCGGTAAGGGGACCCGCTCGCCGTGCAGCAGAATGCTGCGATCGCCCCCCAGGGTCACCTTGAGGTCAAAATCCTCCGGAGCGTACACCTCCAGCTGGATGTTCTGCTTGGCGGCTTCCTCCATAAAGCGGTCAATTTCGTAGCGCTCGGGCTTGAGCAGATTGGCGCTGTCTTTGTAGATGATCCAGCCACGCATGGGAGGGTCTCCGAATATAAAGCTAAGTTGTTGGGTATCAGAGTCTTATAATGAACAATGACTCGCGAGAAGCCCGCAGGGGCAGAGGGCGGCTAGTATAGGGCGCAGGCCCCAGGGCCAAAGCGAAACCTTTTTGTGCTGGACTGAAGAAAAATTATGGATACCGAGCTGTTAAAAACCTTTCTGGAGGTGCACAAGGCCGGGCGGTTCAGCCGCGCGGCGGAGAACCTCTACCTGACCCAGTCGGCGGTGAGCTTTCGCATTCGCCAGCTGGAGCAGAGTCTGGGGGTGGCCCTGTTTGCCCGTCAGCGCAGCCAACTGACCCTGACCGCCGCCGGTGAGCGGCTACTGCCCCACGCCGAGGCGATCCTCAGCAACCTGGAGCGGGCCCGGCTGGAGGTGGCCCTGGGGGAGGAGCAGCACAACCAGTTGGCCATCGGGGGCACCGCCAACATCTGGGACGGAGTGTTGAGCGAAGCGCTGCAGCGGATCCACAACGCCATCCCCACCCTGGGGATACGCGGCGAGGCCCTGCCTTCGGCCCAACTCACCCGGCAACTGCTGGAACGCACCCTGGATCTGGCGGTGATGTTCGATCCCCCCAAGGCGGAGGGGCTGGCCATCGAGGCGCTGCCCTGCGTGCGCCTGCTGCCGGTCACCAGCTTTGCCGACCAGTCGATGAGCGGCTATGTCCACGTGGACTGGGGCACGGCGTTTGACATCCGCCTGGCCCGGGAGAGCGGCCCCACGCCGCGGCCCATACTGCGGGTCTCCACCAGCCACATCGCGCTGAACTTCATCCTCAACTGCGGTGGCAGCGCCTACCTGCCGGAGGATCGGGTGGCGGAGCATCTTCAGTCCGGCCAGCTGCATCGGGTGGAGGGGGAGCCCACGGTGGAGCGTCCGGTGTACTGTGCCTGGCACGAGCACAACGAAAACCAGGATGTCATCAATCAAGTCAAAGTCTTACTAAAAGAGGGCAGCGATCTGGATCTTCGCTGATCCCTGGGGCAAGCTGACCTTAGACTCACCATCGGAAGGGAGAAACCGATGTTCCTCGACTACTTCGCGCTGGGGTTGCTGGTGTTCGTGGTGCTGGTGCTGTTTTACGGCATCATCGCCATCCACGACATCCCCTATGAGATCGCCAAGCACCGCGACCACCCCCACCAGGACGCCATCCACGTGGCCGGATGGGTCAGCCTCTTCACCCTTCACGCCATCTGGCCCTTCCTCTGGATCTGGGCCACCCTCTACCGCCCGGAGCGGGGCTGGGGCTTCGTGGCGCGCCAGGAGGCGCTGGAGAAAAAGGAGAGTGACCTGGAGGCCGAAGTGGCCCGGTTGCGGGAAGAGCTGGCGGGCCTTAAGGCCCAGATGGACGAGTTCAAAGGAGCGCGCTGATGGACCTGCTGCTGATTCTGACCTACGCCGCGCTGTGCGTAGGGATCTTCAAGGTGTTCAAGATCCCCCTCAATAAGTGGACGGTGCCCACCGCCGTGCTGGGGGGCATCGTCATCGTTGGCGCCATGCTGCTGCTGATGAACTACAACCACCCCTTCACCCCCCTGGCCCGCCAGGTGTACGTGGCCACCCCCATAGTGCCCACGGTGCGGGGCATCGTCACCGAGGTGCCGGTCGCCCCCAACCAGCCGCTCAAGCAGGGGGATGTGCTGTTTCGCATCGACGACGCCCGCTACCAGGACGAGGTGGACCGCTATGCCGCCGAACTGACCGCGGCGGAAGCGGAGCGCGACCGCACCCTGGCGGCCTTTAAGCGCTATGAAGAGGGCTTCAAGCGCGGTGGCGCCTTCACCGAGCTGGAACTGGACAACCGGCGCCAGCTCTACCTGTCCGCCGAGGCCACCATGCAGAAGGTCAAGGCCCAGCTCTCCAAGGCGGAGGTGGACCTGACGGAGACCGTGGTGCGCGCCCCCACCGACGGCTACGTCACCCAGCTGGCGCTGCGCCCGGGGATGATGGCGGTGCCCCTGCCGCTGCGCCCGGTGATGGTGTTCATCAACGAGGACCGGGACCACTTTATCGGCGCCTTCAACCAGAAGTCGCTGCTGCGGCTGCGCGAGGGCTACGAGGCGGAGATCATCTTCGAGGCCCTGCCGGGCCAGGTGTTTAAGGCCGAGGTCTCCCAGGTGCTGCCCAACATCGCCGAGGGGCAGATCCAGGCCTCCGGGGCCCTGCTCAGCTCCGACCTGCTGCTGCGCCGGGGCCGCTCCTTTGTCGAGGTGCGGCTGCTGGAGGACATCAGCGACCACCGGCTGCCGGACGGCGCCCACGCTGAGATCGCCGTCTACTCCGACTCCTTCACCCACGTCTCCATCATTCGCCGGGTGCTGTTGCGGATGAAGAGCTGGCAAAACTACCTCTTCCTCGAACACTGACCCCAAGGCCCGACGAAATCGCCGGGCTTTTTGATCGGGATCAAGCTCGCCGCCGGCCCCTCCGGGGGCCCGACGTATCCTTATAGAAGGACATAGGGAAGGTCGAAACGGAGGTGCCTATGGCAAAACGCTATCCGGTTGGTTTTGGCAACGATCACCCGTTCGGACGCTTGGCGGGTCGTCTGCCCAGCCTGTTTGAGGACTTCGATCGGGACTGGCTGCCGCTGTGGGGCGAAATGCGGCCAGAACCGGGCAAGCTGACCCCGGCCATCGATCTTAAGGAGGAGAAGGATCGGCTGGTGGTGAAAGCGGACTTGCCCGGCCTGAAAGAGGATGAGATCGAGGTGATCTGCACAGGCGATCGGCTGACGTTGAAAGCCCAGCGCCAACAGGACAAGGAGGAGAAAGCGGCGGACTACCACCTGACTGAGCGGCGTTTCGGCACCTATCAGCGCACCGTGGTCCTGCCCTTTGTGATCCAGGATGCGGACGAGGTCCGGGCTCGCTACCGTCAGGGGGTGCTCACCGTAGAGATCCCCAAAACCGAAGCGGTTCGACAGCAAGAGCGGCCGGTGAAGATCCAGTTCGATCACTGACCAGGGACGCCAAGAGGGGCGCACTGCGGTGCGCCCTTTTTTTAGTGGGGTCAATTCGGTATCGTGGCCAGAACCCCCAAGGACAAGGAATGCCCATGCTCAACCCCACCTTCTGTCGCCGTGTGATGCTGCTGCTGGCCATCGAAGAGCTGGACCGTCCCTCGGTGCCGGCGCTGATGAGCCACCTCGGTTGGCCCCGTCGCACCATTCAGGACATCATCAAGGCCCTGCCGGGGTTGGGGGTTGCCGTGCACTTCGTCGAGGATGGGGTACGGCACAACGACGGCTACTACCAGGTGGACCAGTGGGGCGGCCTGGACGCCCAATGGGCCCGGGCCAACCGTGCGGCCATTGTCTCGGCCATCGAACAAGCGTGATCCGGTTAAAAGATCCGCGCCCCCCATTCCGGTTTTTCTTATCCCCCATAAGGGGCATCTATATAATCGTGGCCAGTTGCCGCCCGTCGGCGTGATCCCTTGATGTAAAAGGAAAAGCCATGAGCAAGAAAACCAGCAGAATGGACGGCGTGACCGCCGCCGTATTCGGTAGTATCAGTGTGTTTCTCTACGTGATCGTTCAGGCCTTCTGAGCGGTCAGGTAAGAAAAAGGCGCCCTCGTGGCGCCTTTTTTGCGTTTTCAGGCCAGCAGCGCCCGGGCGGCGTCCACCACCGTCTCGATGGCCAGGGTCTCGGTCTGCTTCATCAGGGCCTCGTCGGGGATCTCCTGCTGATGGCGGTTGACGATCACCCCCGCCACACAGCCGGCCTTCAGGCCCAGCGCCGCACACATGGTCAGCAAGGTGGCGGACTCCATCTCGTAGTTGAGCACCCCCAGGCCCTGCCACTCCTCCATGGAATCCTTGAAGCGCCGGATCACCCGACCGGAGAAGGTGTCGTAACGCTCCTGGCCCGGGTAGAAGGTGTCGGAGCTGGCGGTGATGCCGATGCGCAGGGTGGCGGACTTGGCCTCCGCGGCTGCCACCAGGGCCTGACTGCAGCGAAAATCCGCCACCGCCGGGTACTCGGGCGGGGCAAAGTGGCCGCTGGCGCCGTCCAGGCGCACCGAACCCGTGGTGACGATCAGGCTGCCCACCGCGATGTCCGCCTGGATGGCGCCGGTGGTGCCGATCCGCAGGAAGGTGCGGATCCCCAGTTGCGCCAGCTCCTCGACGGCGATGGAGGTGGAGGGGCCGCCGATCCCGGTGGAGCAGATCACCACCGGGGTGCCGTCCAGGTACCCCAGGTAGCTGGTGAACTCCCGGGTGCTGGCCAGGGGTTTGGGGTTGTCCATCAGCTGGGCAATGCGGGCCACCCGCTCCGGATCCCCGGGCACAATGGCCAAAGTGGCGCCTTCCAGCATGGGCTGGGTCAGGGCCAGATGAAATACCGCGCTCATAATCAATCCTTCTCGGTATGGGATGCAGTGAATCTAGTCCACTGCCGCGACGCTGAACACCCCTTTTGATCACGATCCGAGAATTTGGCGGAATGTTATTCAAGGGTGGTCATTTATTGAATTGCCTGTAACATTTGGGCGCTATGGATAGAGGGATGTCCATGACCACTCACAGGGAGAGAAGAATGAAGTACGCCGTGACCGCCGTATTGCTGGGGCTGATGGCCGCTCCGGCCCAGGCTGACTTTTTGGGGATCTACGCCGGTGCCGGCACCTTTAAGGGGGGCTCCAGCGGCACCCTGGGCCAGGACGGCATCGACGTCGAGCGTGACCTGGGGCTGTCCGACGACGACAGTGGCTTCCAGGGCTACATCGCGTTCGAGCACCCGGTGCCCCTGCTGCCCAATATCAAGGTGGCGGCGTTCAGCTACGACACCGATGGCCGTGGCGAGCTGACCCAGGAGTTCGAGTTCGGTGGCATGTTGATTCCCGCCGGCTCGCAAACCAACACGGTGCTGGATTACCAGCACACCGACATCACCCTCTATTACGAACTGTGGGACACCGGCTTCGATCTGGACCTGGGTCTGACCGCCCGCCAGTTGGACGTCACCTCCGAGGTGGCCTACAACGTCGGCATCATGGACACCAGCTCCGGCGTCGCCACCGAGCGCTTCGACGAGTGGCTGCCCATGATCTACGGCGCCGCCCGGGTCGACCTGCCGCTGACCGGCCTCTACCTGGCCGGTGAGGTGAACGGCACCGGTTACTCCGGTTCCTCCTTTATTGATTACCAGGTCAAACTGGGTTGGACCTTCAGCCTGGTGGCCCTGGAGTTGGGCCTGGAGGCGGGCTACCGTTCACTGATGCTGGATCTCGATGAGGACGATGTGGGGGATCTGACCACCGACATCGACATCGACGGCGCCTTCCTCAACGCCGTGCTCCATTTCTGAGCCCCAAGGGCAAAAATATAGGGCCTGAAACCCCGGTTTCAGGCCCTTTTCTGTGGATAACCCTGGGATAAGGTGTCAGTCTGCTGTGTCTTTATCCGGTCAGTCATTTTTTTGCATTTTATCCCTTGCCGGTTCTGAATCCCGCCCTATAATGCGCTCCCTGTCGACGGGGCACAGCGGGAAACAACGCGCTGCGCTGCCAGAGGGCCCCCAGGGGTGCTGGTTAAAATGTCGACGGTCGGATGGGAAAGTTCAAAACGGCCCTTGACGACGACGGAGGAAAGCGTAGAATGCGCCTCCTGCCTTGAGAGAGGCAACGCTCTTTAACAATTAGTCAGACAATCTGTGTGGGCACTCACGCGGGATTGAGATTTCATCATTTATCTCAATGCTAACTGAGTGACACCAAGTTAATTCAGTATTCATTGAGTAGGTC
>NZ_JAHVHV010000002.1 GCF_019802085.1 Ferrimonas balearica | reverse complement strand
GTCAAGCACGCTGAGCTGGAGACCGCTGGGGTGCCCTGGGTGAAGCACGCCGAGCTGGACACCGCTGGCGTTCCTTGGGTCAAGCACGCTGAGCTGGAAACCGCTGGGGTGCCCTGGGTGAAGCACGCCGAACAGAACATCGCTGGCGTTCCCTGGGTCAAGCACGCTGAGCTGGAAACCGCTGGGGTGCCCTGGGTGAAGCACGCCGAACAGAACATCGCTGGCGTTCCCTGGGTCAAGCACGCTGAGCTGGAAACCGCTGGGGTGCCCTGGGTCAAGCACGCCGAACAGAACATCGCTGGGGTGCCCTGGGTCAAGCACGCTGAGCTGGAAACCGCTGGGGTTCCCTGGGTGAAGCACGCCGAACAGAACATCGCGGGTGTTCCCTGGGTGAAGCACGCCGAACAAACTTTTGCCGCCGTACCCTGGATCAAAGAAGCCCAGGAGAAGCCCCAGCCCAAGCCTCAGACCAACAACATTCCTTGGCTGAAGCCTAAGCAAGTGGCTTAACGACGATTCGGGACAGGTATTGGGAGAAGAAAGATGATTGAACTGTTGAAAAAAGCTTTGGGTCACCACCCCCGCCGCAAGAAAGTCACCCTGCCTCAGGGCCTGCAGTGCCTGGAAGTGGTCAAAGCGGAGCGCTGGTGGCATTGAGCGCCACCAACGCCATCAGGGTTTCATGACGGTGGCGTTGAGCCTCTGCCGACGGCGGTGCAGCTGACGCTCGGCCTGAAACAACGGCCACAGCAGGGGCCCGAGCAGCAGGGCTTTGATGCCCCAGCGCAGTGGGGTCATGCCCTCTTTCGCGGCTTCAACATAGAAAAACGGCGCACTGAGCAGCGCCAGGCAACACCAGAAGACCATCGTACCCCCTTCAATTGGCGAAGGCGCATTGTACACAGAATCGCCGGCCAAGAAAGAAAAAGGCGCCCGAAGGCGCCCTGGAGCGATCACGATCACAGACTATGAATGAAACCGGTCTCCGGATTCGGCCATCGCCAGCAACGTCGGCGCAGGCTCGAAGCGGTCTCCGAAACGCGCCTGGTAGCCTTGTAGGATGGACACCAGCTTGTCCGCCCCCATGGCATCGATGTAGCGGAAGGGCCCGCCCAGGAAAGGCGGGAAGCCGATGCCAAAGATGGCGCCGATGTCGCCATCCCGAGCGGAGGCGATGATCCCCTCCTCGAGGCAGCGCACCGCTTCATTGAGCATCTGCACCACGCAGCGCTCCGCCAGCTCCGAGCCGGTCAAGCGCGCTTGCGGCGTCAGGCCCAGCACCTGGTAGACGGACTCGTCCACCGGTTTGCGGCCCTTGCCCTTACCATCGTAGCGGTAGAACCCTTTCCCGTTCTTCCGCCCTTTACGCTCATCCGCCAATAATTTGGCGAATGCGGCGGGCGCGGCGAATCGTTCTCCCAGTTCTCCCTCCAAAATCGGCGAAATTTTGGCACCCACGTCGATGCCGACTTCATCCAGCAGGGTCACAGGGCCCACCGGAAAACCGAATTTCACCAAGGCTTTATCCAGCGCCTCAATGGGTTCACCCTCGAGCAGCAGGTTGGCCGCTTCGTTCATGTAGAGCGCCAGGATGCGGTTGACGTAGAAGCCGGCACCGTCCTGAACCACGATGGGCGTCTTGCCCTGCTTGCGAGCGAAGGCCACGGTGGTGGCGATGGTCTCCGGGGAGGTGCCTTTGTGGGCGATCACCTCCACCAGGGGCATCTTCTCCACCGGGGAGAAGTAGTGCAGGCCTATCACCTTATCCGGGCGGCTGGCCGCTTCGGCGATCTGGCCGATGGGCAGCGACGAAGTGTTGGAAGCGAAAATGGTGTGTTCGCCGCAGTGGGCTTCCACGTCCTTCACCATCTGGTGCTTAAGGCCCAGATCTTCGAACACCGCCTCCACAACGATGTCCACATCCTTGATGCCGTCGTAGCGGGTGGTGGTGGAGAGCAGGCTCATCGCCTTGTCGCGCTGGACCGGGGTCAGTTGCTTCTTCTTGACCCGCTTATCCACCTGCTTGTAGGTGTAGGCCAGGGCGTTTTGCAATCCGGGCTCGGCAATGTCCTTGATGCGGGCCGGCACCTTGGCCTTCAGCGCCGTCACCGAAGCGATACCGCCCCCCATCAAACCGCCACCAAGCACCATCGCCTTGTTCACCGGCAGCGGCTCGGCCTCACCGGCGCCACTTTCCTTTTTCATCTCGGTGGTGGCAAAGAAGATGCTGCGCAGCGCCTCGGACTCCGAGGTGGCCACCAGATCACCGAAGTGGCGGGCTTCCGCCTCGTAACCGGCGCTGGCGCTTTTCTCCATGCCGGTGCGCACACAATCGATGATCTTCAGCGGCGCCGGGTAGTTACCCTGGGTCTTGGCCAGCACCTTCTTGCCCGCCTGGTCGTAGATCACCTTGCGGCCAAAGGCGCTGCTCTCCAGCAGCTTCTCGGCACCTTTAAGATTGGGTTTGACCTTCTTGCGCTTGCCCTTGAGGGCGTAGCCCTTGGCCACCTCCACCAGTACCGACAGTGGCACGGTTTCCTCCACCAGGCCGAACTTCTTAGCCTGCCGGGGGCGCAACTGTCGGCCCGAGAGCATCATGTCCAGGGCGCGAGCCACTCCCACCAGGCGCGGCAGACGCTGGGTCCCGCCGCCGCCGGGCAGCAGACCCAGCTGGACCTCCGGCACCCCCAGCACCGTCTTGTCGCTGTCGGAACTGATGCGGTAGTCGCAAGCCAGGGCCAGCTCCAGGCCACCGCCCAGGCAGGGGCCGTGGATGGCAGCCACCACAGGCACGGAAAGGTTGGCCAGTTCATCGAACAGCTGCTGGGCACCGCGGGAGATCTGGTAGGCGTCCTCCGGGCTCTGGCAGGCGTCCAGCATGGCGATGTCCGCACCGGCGATAAAGGAGTTGGGTTTGCCGGAGGTGAACACCACCCCCTTGATGCCGCTGTCCTGGGTGATCTGGCCCAGCATATCGCGCACCTCGGTGGCGAAGCTGTCCCGCAGGGTGTTCATGGTCTCGCCGGGCACGTCCATGGTGATGATGGCCACGCCATCGCTGCCCACCTCGAGGCTAAAAGTCTTGTCACTCATTATTCGGCCTCCACAATCATCGCGGCCCCCAGGCCGCCGGCAGCGCACGCGGTGGTCAGGGCGGTCCCACCCCCACGCCGCTTCAGTTCACGACACACCTGGGTGATCAAGCGGGCCCCGGTGGCGGCAAAGGGGTGGCCGTAAGCCAGCGAGCCGCCCATCACGTTGAACTTGGTCATGTCGATTTCGCCAATGGCGTCGCTGCGCCCGAGTTTCTCCTCGGCGAACTTGCGGCTGGCGAACATCTTGACGTTGGCCAGCGCCTGGGCGGCAAAGGCCTCGTGCATTTCTACCAGGTCCAGATCCGCCAGGCTCATCCCGGCGCGCTCCAGTGCCAGGGGCGTGGCGTAGGAGGGGCCCATCAACATGTCTTCCCAGACGTCAATGGCGGCAAAGGCATAGCTTTTGATGTAACCGATGGGCTCGTACCCCATGGCCTTGGCCTTGCTTTCCGGCATCAGCAACAGGGCGGAGGCCCCGTCGGTGAGCGGGGTGGCGTTGGCGGCACTGACACTGCCGTGCTTGCGGTCGAACACCGGCTTCAACTTGACCAGCTTCTCCAGCTGGATGTCGGCGCGGATGTTGTTGTCCCGTTCGATGTAGTGCTTGTAGGGGGGGACATGGCAGGTCATCACCTCGTCGGTCAGCAGGCCATCATCCCAGCTTTTTGCCGCCAACTGGTGCGAACGCACCGCCATCTTGTCCTGATCTTCGCGACTGATGCCGTGGGTCTTAGCCATCTGCTCGGCGGTCTGTCCCATGGAGAGGCCGGTGGAGTACTCCGCCACCGCCGGGGGCACCGGCAGCAGATCCTTGAGCTTAAGCTTCTTAATGACGTTCAGACGCTGGCCCAGGGTGCGGGCCTTGTTGAGGTCCACCAGGGCGTGGGCCAATCGACGGCTGACGCCGATGGGCAGCACCGAGCTGGAGTCCGCGCCGCCGGCGATCCCCACCTCGACGGTGCCGGCCATGATCGACTCCGCTACATTGACCGCCGACTGGAAAGAGGTGGCGCAGGCGCGGGAGACCGAGTAGGCGTCGGTGTGCACCGACATGCCGGTGCCGAGCACGATCTCCCGGGCGATGTTGGGCGCCGCAGGCATCTGCACCACCTGGCCGTAGACCACCTGGTCCACCACCTTGGGATCCAGGTCGTGGCGACTGAGCAGCTCCGACACCACCATCTTGCCCATGTCCAGGGCACTGATCCCGTGAAACTCCGTTGCCTGGCGGGCAAAGGGGGTGCGCAAACCCGCCACGATGGCGATGCGATCGCCCCCGGCGGTTTTGACCTCTTGTCGTCGACTCATCGCGGTTCCTCTCGATGTGGGCCAGACGGGGCTCAAAGTGTGATCCATGATGGTCTGACCAGTAAAGTGTGACTCGATTCTAACTTTTCGCAGCCCAGTTTCAAACAGTTGTGTGAATCCCTTCGTCTCCTGTGACAGGGGGTTGGGCGTTCCGCGCCACTTGAATCCGCCGCCTGACCTCGATATAACGGCGATTACCCTGATTTACGTTAGTTTTTTTATGAAGCCCGACACCAATCTCAGCCGCCGCCCCCTGTCCGTTTGGATCGCCCTTATTTACCTGCCGCTGGGCGTGCAGATGCTGTTCTGGATGATGGGGTTCGGTTTGGTGGACTTCTCCCTGGCCACCAGCCTGACGGAGATCCCCATGATGCTGGTGCGCTACTACGTGGCGATCACCATACTGCTCTACCCCGCCTTTTTCGGGTACGGCCTCTTCTACAGCCTGCATCTGAACCGCATCGGGGCCCCGGCCTGGAAAGTGATTCGCGCCAGCCTGATCCCCTTTTTGAGCGCCGCCCCCTACCTGCTGGTGGGCGAGATCCAGGGCTATTTTCAGTAATCCCGGCCTGAGCCCGGACGCCAGACAAAATCGAGGATCCCATGCAGCTGGAACGACTCAATCAGATCCAACACTATCTCCAGCAGATGGTGCTGGGCCAGCCCGCCCTGGTGGAGGGCCTGCTTATCGCCCTTATCGCCGACGGCCACCTGCTGGTGGAGGGCCCGCCGGGCCTGGCCAAGACCCGGGCGGTCAAGGCGCTGGCCGACTGCATCCAGGGCGACTTTCACCGGGTGCAGTTCACCCCGGATCTGCTGCCGGCGGATCTCACCGGCACCGACATCTTCCGCCAGGAGACCGGCCAGTTCGAATTCCAGCCCGGGCCCCTGTTCCACAATCTGATCCTGGCGGATGAGATCAACCGAGCCCCGGCCAAGGTTCAGTCCGCCCTGCTCGAGGCGATGGCGGAGGGGCAGATCACCGTGGGCAAGCGCAGTTATCCGCTGTCCAAGCTGTTCCTGGTGATGGCCACCCAGAATCCCATTGAGAACGAGGGCACCTACCCACTGCCGGAGGCCCAGCTCGACCGCTTCCTGCTGCACCTGGCCCTGGACTACCCGGACGCCGAGACCGAGCGGCAGATCCTGGCCCTGTCCCGCAACGAGGCACTGCAATCCCCCCTGGCGGCGCCGGAGCCCATCAGTGAGCAGGAGCTGTTCGGTGCCCGACGCCAGGCGCTGGATCTCTACCTGGCCCCACAACTGGAGCAGTACATGGTGGCCCTGGTGATGGCCACCCGGCAGCCGGCCCAGTATGACGATACCCTGGCCGGCTGGATCCAGTGGGGCGTCAGCCCCCGGGCCACCATCGCCCTGGAGCGCTGCGCCCGGGCCCGGGCCTGGATCTGCGGGCGCGACTATGTGGCGCCGGAGGACATCCAGGCGGTGGCCCCCAATGTGCTGCGCCACCGCATCCTGCTCAGCTATCAGGCCGAGGCCGAAGGGGTGGACGCCGATCAGGTGATCCAGCGCATCCTCAAACTGGTGGCGGTGCCCTGATGCCCCTGGCCCTGCCCCGCCACGGCGATGGTGTCACCCTCAACCTGCCGGAGCTGCTGGCCCGTGCCGAGCATCGCAGCCTGGTGCAGAGTCACCACAGCGGCCAGGCCCGGGCCCTGATGGCCGGTGAACGCTTAAGCCGGCTCAAGGGCCGGGGGATGGAGTTTGCCGAGGTGCGCGGCTACCAGAGCGGTGACGACGTGCGCACCATCGACTGGCGGGTCACCGCCCGCACCGGCAAGGCCCACACCAAGCTGTTTCGCGAAGAGCGGGAGCGCCCGGTGTTGCTGTGCGTCGATCTGGGGGACCGTCTGCGCTACGGCTCCGAACTGATGCTGCAATCGGTGCAGGCGGCGCACCTGGCCGCCCTGCTGGGCTGGCACGTCAGCAGTGCCGGCGACCGCCTCGGCGGGCTGATCTTAAGCGAGCATGGCCACCGTGAGCTCAAACCCCGGGCTCGCCGCACCGGACTGCTGGCCCTGCTTGAGGCCCTGGTGGAGCTGCACCCGCCCCAGGGGCCCAGCGAGCCCAATTACTGGGAGCGGGGCCTGGCCCGACTCGAACGCCTCGCCCGCCCCGGCACCCTGGTGGTGGTGATCACCAACACCCTGGGGCTGGATCCGGCCAGCCTCACCACCCTGTCCCGGCTCAAGCGCCACGGCCAGGTGCGACTGTTTAACCTCACCGATCCCCTGTTTGATCGCCTGCAACAAACCCCAGGCGCCCTGCCGGTACGCCAGGCCGGCGCCGGTCTGCCCCTGACCGGCTGGCTCAATCGCCGCAGCCGTGACCAGCTGGCCGAACAGTGGCAAACCGCCCGGGACCTGGCACAAGCGGGGGTGCGCCAGCACCAGCTGGCCTACAGTGAGATCAGCGCCACCGAGCCGCTGGAGCAGCAGTGGCGGAGGCTCTGGTTATGAACCCCGGTGCCGCCCTGCACGACATTACCCTGCCCGGGCCGCTGAGCCCCTGGCCGGCCCTTTGGGTCTGGCTGATTCCCCTCGCCCTGCTGGCGCTTTTGGCACTGGCGCTGTGGCTCTATCGCCGCCGCCGTCACCGCCTGGCCCCGCTGCGGGCCGCGCAGCAGGAGCTGGCGCAGCTGAAGGCCAGCGAACCGACCCTGCCTGCCCAGGTGCAGGCGCTGCTCAAACGCTGCTGCCTGGCCTACTACCCCCGGGAGGGAGTCGCCAAGCTCAGCGGCGACCCCTGGTACGCCTTTCTTGACCGCGCCCTGGCCCCCACTGAGCGCGGCCAATGGCCGAAACTGATGGGCAACCCCTATGCGGCCGAACCCGGCCACGGCGGCGAGGCGCTGCTGCGTCACTGCGCCCGGGTGCTGCCCAAGCTCGGTGACCGGCGACCACGCCAGGAGGGCCCATGCTGAGCCTCGCCCTGCCCTGGGTCCTGTTGCTGTTGCCCCTGCCCTGGTTGCTGCCCCGGGCCCGGGCCGCCCGGGCTCGCGCCCTGATGTTGCCGCAGGCCCTGATGCCCAGCGAAGGGCTGGGTCAGGCGCCTCTGCCCCACCCGCTGTGGCGCTACCTGGCGGCCCTGGCCTGGCTGCTGCTGTTGCTGGCCGCCAGCCGCCCACTCTGGGTGGGCGAGCCCGTCCCCCTCAAGCGCGAAGGGCGGGATCTGATGGTGGCGGTGGATCTCTCCGGCTCCATGCAGATTGAAGACATGGAGCTTAACGGCCGGGTGGTGGACCGTTTCACCCTGGTCCGCCATGTGCTGAGCGACTTTATCGAGCGGCGCGACGGCGACCGGCTGGGGCTCATCCTCTTTGCCGATCAGGCCTACCTCCAGGCCCCCCTGACCTTCGACCGCTTTGCCGTCAGCCGCTTCCTGCAGGAGGCCCAACTGGGGTTGGTGGGCCAGCAGACCGCCATCGGTGATGCCATCGCCCTGGGGGTCAAACGCTTCTCCGAGCTGGAGCAGAGCTCCCGGGTGCTGGTGCTGCTGACCGACGGGGAGAACAACGCCGGGCGCTTTAGCCCCGCCCAGGCCACCGCCCTGGCCCGCCAGGCCGGGGTGCGCCTCTACACCGTCGGGGTGGGCTCCGCCGAAGTGCGCCGCCGGGGGCTGCTGGGCACCCGCACTTTGAACCCCTCCACGGATCTTGACCGGGCGGAGAGCGAGCTGACCCAGCTCAGCGAGTCAACCGGTGGCCGCTACTTCCGGGCCCACGACGCCGATCAGCTGATGGCCATCTACCAGGAGCTGGACGCGCTCGAGCCCCTGGCCCGGGACGACACCCAGTGGCGACCGGAAACCGAGCTCTACCATTGGCCCCTGGGCGGCGCGCTGCTGTTGCTGCTGGCCTGCCTGCTTCGGAGGGCCTATGGCTGAACTCCACCTGGTGCGCCCCTGGGCGCTGCTGCTTATCCTGCTGCTGCCCCTGTTGTGGTGGCTGCTGATGCGTCGTGAGGCCCAGGCGGGGGTGTGGCAGCGCCTGCTGCCCCGCCACCTGCAGGCGGCGATGCTGGACGGCGAAGGCCAAAGCGGGAAAGGTGAGCGCCCACTCTGGCTCTGTCTGGGTCTGCTGCTGGCCATCCTCGCCCTAGCGGGCCCCAGTTGGGACAAGCAGGAGGTGCCGCTGTACCAACTGGGTCAGGGGCGGGTGCTGGTGATCGACCTGAGCTTCTCCATGTGGGCCACGGATCTGCCGCCCAACCGCATGACCCAGGCCCGCTTCAAGGCCACGGATCTGCTGCGCCAGGCCAAGGAGGGGGAGATGGCCCTGGTGGTCTACGGGGGTGATGCCTTTACCCTGGCCCCCCTGACCGAAGACCGAGCCACCCTGCTCAACCTTTTGCCGGCCCTCTCCCCGGAGATCATGCCGGTGCCCGGCTCCAACCTGCCGGCCGCCTTGACCCAGGCTGACACCTTGCTGCGGGACGCCGGATACCAGCAGGGAGAGATCGTGCTGCTTATCGATGACCTGCTGCCCGAGCACGCCGAAGCGGCGATGGACCTGGCCCGGAGTCAGCCCTGGCAATTGAAGATCCTGGCCCTGGGCACGGCGGAGGGCAGCCCGATGCAAACCCCCAACGGCGAGCTGATCCGCGGCCGGGACGGCAGCGTGGCCCTGGCCCGCACCAACTTCGACCTGCTTGAACGTCTGGCCGAGGCCAGCGGCGGTCGCTTGGTGCGCTATCGCCCCGGCAGCGGTGACATCGACGCCCTGCTCGATCCCCTCACCGCCCTGGATGCCGCCGGTGGCGCCAACCGCAGCGAGCAACAGCACAGCCAGTGGCGTGACCGCGGCGGCCAGCTGCTGGTGCTGGCCCTGCTGCCCCTGGCCTGGGCCCTGCGACGCCAGGCCCTGCTGGCGCTGCTGCCCCTGGCGTTGTGGCTTGCCCCGCCCCCGGCCCAGGCCGCCTGGTGGCAAACCGACGATCAAAAAGCCAAGGACCTGTTTGACCAGGGCCAATTCGCCGAAGCGGCGGAGCAGTTCGACTCCCCCGCCTGGCGGGGCAGCGCCCACTACCGGGCCGGTCAGTACCAGCAGGCCCTGGACGCCTTCGAACAGGCCGAAGGCGTGGACGCCCTTTACAACCAGGGCAACGCCCTGGCTCAGTTGCAACGCTATCCGGAAGCCGCCGAACGGTACCGCCAGGTACTGGCCCAGCAACCGGAGCACCAGCAGGCCAAGGACAACCTGGCCTGGGTGGAAGCCCAGCAGCCCCCGCCCCAGGACTCTGACAGCGCCGGCGAACAGGGAAAGGACGGGGAGGAGCAGCCCGAGCAAAGCGGTGACCAACCCTCGCAAAACGGCGAGCAAAGCGATCAATCCGGCAGCGACGACGCCCAGGACGCGCCGCCGACGGGCAACAGCGAATCCCCCAGCGACGCCCAGGAGAGTGCCTCGCCTGAGGACCCCGCCACGGGAGAGGGAGAGTCGCAAACGCCCCCGCAGCCTCAGCCCCAAGATCAGCAGCAAGGTGAGCCCGCCAACGATCCCCACGGCGACAGGGCCGAGGAGGCCACACCGCCGCCCACCGGAGGGGAGTCGAAAAGCGAGGCCGAACCCGACGCCCAGGCCAGTGCCGCCCAGATGGGGGATGGGGATCTGGGGGAGGAGCAGCTTCAGCAACTGCTCAATCAGGTCCCCGACGACCCGGCCCGGCTGCTGCGCAATAAAATGGAGCTGGAATACGAGCGCCGCCGACAAAACGGCACCATCAATACGGAGCGAACCCAGTGGTAAGTCCCAACGCCTTTCGGTCACTGATCCTGTGTCTGCTGACCCTGCTGATCTCACCGGCCTGGGCCCTCACCCAGTTGCAGGCCACCGTGGATCAGAACCCGGTCACCGCCGGCCAGTCCTTCATTCTCGAGGTGGTGGCCGACGACGACCTGGACAGCAACGCTCTGGACACCAGCGCCCTGCTCAGCCAGTTTGCCGTAGGCCAGACCCAGGTCAGCCGATCCACCCAGATCGTCAACTTCGACGCCCGGCGGGAAACCCGCTGGACCATCATGCTGCTGGCCCGGGAGCCGGGCACCCTGACCATTCCGGCGCTGGAGGTGGAAGGGATCCGCTCCGCCCCCATTGAGCTGACGGTACTGGCCCGGGGTCAGGAGGCCGCCGATGGTCAGGCGCCGCTCATCTTCCTGGACACCGAGCTGGCCTCCCAGAGCGTCTGGCTGGGCCAGCCCCTGCTGGCCACGGTACGCCTCTACCTGGGGGCGGATCTACAGCGCGGCGCCCTCAACGCCCCCAGCCTGGACAACGCCCTGGTGCGGCAGCTGGGGCAGGACCGGGAGCAGAGCCAGATCATCAAGGGCCGGCGATACCGGGTGGTGGAACGCGACTACGTCATCGTGCCCCAGACCACCGGTCAGCTGACCCTGGAGGCGGCCAGCTTCGAGGGGGACGTCATGGTGCCCAGCGCCCGGCGCGATCTCTTCGGCCGGGCCCAATCCCGCCCCATGGCAATCCAGGGAGAGCCCCAAACCCTCACCGTCAAACCCAAGCCTGCGGCCTACCAGGGCCACTGGCTGGCGGCGGATCTGGTGACTCTCAGCGACAGCCTGGAGGGCGACAGTCAGTTCGAGGTGGGCCAGCCCATCACCCGAACCCTCACCCTCACCGCCGTGGGCGCCGTGGAGGAGAGCCTGGGGGAGGTGGAGGTCAGCCTGCCCGAGAGCTTCCGCCTCTACCCGGACAAGGCCGAACGCAGTGGTGGGGTGCAAAACGGTCAGCTGATCGCCCGGCTGCAGCAGAGCATGGCGATGGTTCCGGCCCAGCCCGGCACCTACACGCTGCCCCAGATCCGGGTGCCCTGGTGGAACGCCAAGCTCAATCAGCAAAGTTGGGTGACGGTGCCCGCCAAGACGGTGACCGTCACCGGCCTGGCCGGCGCGCCCCTGGACGCCCCCGCGCCGACCCTGGCCCCGCCCCAGATCCCGCCAACTCAGCCGGTGGCCGAGCCCGGCCTTTGGCCCTGGGTCAGCCTGGCGCTGGCCCTGGCCTGGCTGACCACTTTGGTGTGGGGCTGGCGTCGCGGCCAGGCTCCAGCATCGCCAAGCGTGCCACCCTCGGCACCGGCTCCCAGCGCCTCCCTCAAGGCTCTATTGGTCGCCTGTCGCGCCAACGACGCCGCCAAGACCTTGGCCCTGCTGCCTCGCTGGGCCAGCGAACACCAGGGTCGGGCGGTCTCCCTGGCCCAGTTGCCGACCCTCTACCCCGCTCTGGCAGCGCCACTGGAAGCGTTGCAACGCAGCCGCTACAGTGCCCAGAGCGCCCAATGGCAGGGGCAGTCCCTGCACGCGGCCCTCAAGGCCCTGCCTCAGTCCAGCACCGGGGAGGGCGAAGGGCCCTTGCCGCCGCTGGATCCCACCACCAGAATGGAGTCATAGCGGGGGCCCGGCACCTCGCTCCAGCAGGATGGAAAAATGTTGAACTGGCTAGGAAAGAAAACAGGCACTGCTGCGGTCTCCTCAGACATGATCAGCAAACAACGACGCTACGAGACGCTGGTGCGCGCCCTGCACGGTGATCTCTACCGATACGCCTATTGGCTGTGCCACGACGCGTCCGTGGCGGAAGATCTGGTTCAGGAGACCTTCCTGCGTGCCTGGAAGGCCCTGGACTCACTCAAGGATGACAAGGCGGCCAAGTCGTGGCTGATCACCATCCTGCGGCGGGAAAACGCCCGTCGCTTCGAGCGCAAACAGCTGGATCTGACCGACATCGACCAGTGTCAGGTGGCGGATCAGGACAGCCTCTCCAATGAGCAGGTGGCGGACCACCAGGTGCTGCACCGACAGATGCGGATGCTCAGCCCGGAATACCGGGAGCCCCTCATCCTCCAGGTGATGTACGGGTTCAGCGGAGAAGAGATCGCCGAGATCCTCGAGCTGAACCGCAACACCGTGATGACACGCCTGTTCCGCGCCCGCAATCAACTTAGGGAAGCGCTCAATCCCACTCAAGCATCAAGGGGTCACAGCAATGGATGAACTGGAATTTCGGCGCCGGGCTTACGCCGATCCCAATCAGCGTGACGACGACTTCCTCGCCGCCATCGAAGAAGCCGACAGTCGCGCGGACTTTATTCAGGAGTTGCAGGCGATGGATCGCCAACTGGAGCAGAGCCTCAAAGTGCCGGTGCCCGAAGACCTGGCCGAGCGGCTGCTGCTGAAACAGAACCTGACGGTACACCGGGTGCAAAAGCGCCGCCATCGCTGGCAGATGGCGGCCGCCGCCTCGGTGGCCTTCGCCGTGGGCCTGTCACTGGCGGTTATTAAAGAGGGGCCGGCGGATCTGGGCCAGCACGCCCTGGCCCACGTGGCCCATGAAGCCGGCTACGTGGATACCGTGGATGAGCGGGTGGATCTCACTGCCCTCAACACCAAGTTGGCCAGCTTCGGGGGTCAGTTCAGCGAACTGCCCGGTCAGATCTACTACGCCAACTACTGCGACTTCGAGGGGATCCGCAGCCTGCACGTGGTGATGGGCTCCGAACAGGGCCGGGTGACCCTGTTTGTCATCCCCAAACAGAGCCAGATGTCGCTGCCGGCCCAGTTTGCCGACCAGCGCTACCACGGCATCGGTGAGGACCGCGGCCAGGTGCATCTGGCCATCGTCGGCGACAAGGGCCAGCCCCTGGAGCCGGTGCTCAAGCGGGTGGAAGCCGGCTACCAGAGCCTCTGAACCCACAGAAAAGGAAAACGGGCCATCGGGCCCGTTTTTTTATGGCGACTCCAGCACCATGTCCAGGTGGAGCACGCCACCGTCGTCGTAGGGCTCGGAGCACACCGCAAAGCCAAAGCGCTGGTAGTAGTCCTTGAGCGCCAGCTGGGCGGAGATCTTGATGGGCCGACCGGGAAAGCGCTGGTGCGCCTCGTCGATGCCCGCCTGGATAAGCGTCGGGCCCAGACCGCTGCCCCGGACGCTCGGACTCAGCACGATGCGGCCCAGCTTCAGCGGCCCCGCCTGCACGTGCAGCAGACGCAGGTAGCCCACCAGCTCCCCCCCCTGCTCCACCAGCAGGTGGGCGGCGGCCTGGTCCTGGTCATCGAGGTCCTCGTAGAGGCTGTTCTGCTCCAGCATGAACACCTGCTCGCGCAGGCGCAGCAGCGCGTAGAGCCGATGCCCGTCCAACTCGTCGAACGCCATCCAGAACCACTTTGCGTCTGAATCCCGTTTGCTGGCCACCATCACACTCCTCTGTTAGCATCACTTCGCATTTCGATAGAAAACACCAGAATATAACAATGATACCGACCGCCACCATGATCACCTTCTTCGCCTATCTCATCCTGCTGCTGGTGATAGGCACCCTGGCCTGGAAGGCCACCTCCACCTCCTCGGATTACATCCTCGGCGGACGCAAGATGGGGCCCGCGGTCACCGCCCTGAGCGTCGGCGCCTCGGACATGTCCGGCTGGCTGCTGCTGGGGCTGCCCGGCGCCGTCTACCTCTCGGGGCTGTCGGAGGCCTGGATCGGCATCGGCCTGGTGCTGGGGGCCTGGGTGAACTGGCACCTGGTGGCCAAGCGTCTGCGGGTCTACACCGAGTTCACCCAGGACTCCCTGACCCTGCCGGACTTCCTCGAGCGTCGCTTCGCCGATAAGGGCCTGCTGCGCCTGGTGGCGGCCTCCACCACCTTGCTGTTCTTCGTCTTCTACACCTCCTCCGGCATGGTGGGGGGCGCCATCCTGTTCGAGCAGGTGTTTGGCCTGGATTACACCACCGCATTGCTTATCGGCGCCGCCATCATCGTCTCCTACACCTTTGTCGGCGGTTTCTTCGCGGTAAGCTGGACCGACTTTTTCCAGGGGATTTTGATGCTGCTGGCCCTGCTGCTGGTGCCCATGGTGGTGTTCGGCAGTGACGCCCCGACCGCCGAGCTGGATCCGGCGATGCTGGCCCTGCTGCCGGAGGGCACCACGGTGCTGGCCATCGCCTCGCTGATGGCCTGGGGCCTGGGCTACTTCGGTCAGCCCCACATCCTGTCGCGCTTTATGGCCATCGGCCGGGTGGCGGACCTGCCCACCTCCCGCCGCATCGCCATGGGCTGGATGGTGCTCTCCCTGATCGGCGCCCTGGCCACCGGCCTGGCCGGCGCCGTCCACTTCGCCGGCAGCCCGCTGACCAACCCGGAAACCGTCTTTATCGAGCTGTCCAAGGTGCTGTTCAACCCCTGGATCGCCGGCATGCTGATCGCCGCCATCCTCTCCGCCATCATGAGCACCATCGACTCCCAGCTGCTGGTCTGCTCCTCGGTGGTCACCGAGGACTTCTACCGCAAGTGGATCCGCCCCGAGGCCAGCGAGAAGGAGCGGGTCGCCGTGGGTCGTCTGACGGTGCTGGCGGTGGCGGTGGTCGCCACGGTGATCGCCCTGAACCCCGAGTCCAGCGTGCTGGGCCTGGTGAGCTACGCCTGGGCCGGCTTCGGCGCCGCCTTCGGCCCGGTGATCCTGCTGGCCCTGTTCTGGCGTCACTACAGCCGCCAGGGCGCCATCGCCACCATTGTGGTGGGCGCGGCCACCGTAGTGATCTGGAAACCCCTAAGCGGCGGGTTGTTCGATCTCTACGAGATCCTGCCGGGCTTCCTGTTTGCCACCCTGGCGGGGGTTCTGGTGAGCAAGATTTGGCCGCCGGAAGATAAGGTGCTGACCCTGCACGAAAAGTTCGAGCAGCAACTCTAAACCCAAATACAACAAAGGGCGCTTTTTGCGCCCTTTTTGTTTACTTTTTGACAACCCGTTTCGCACATTGCCCCCCGGTTTTTAGTGTTTCCCCACAAAAAGCCGACATTTTCCCCGAAAATGTCATCTGGTCGGATATGTAGACCAGTGCCGTCCCCCTAGAATTCGACCCCAATATTACAAGACCAACTGCCACTTAAGAGAAAGCAGATGAAGACGATGAACAAGACTTTGCTCGCCACTGCCGTTGCGCTGGCCAGCACCCAGGCCATGGCCGCCGGCTTCCAGCTGAACAGCCAGTCCGCCACCACCGTTGGCCGCGCCGCTTCCGGTGACGCCATCATTGCCGACAACGCCTCCGTGCTGGCCCGTAACCCGGCTGCCATGGCGCTGTTCGATGAGGCTGCCTTCTCCGGTGGCATCACCTACGCCGACGTGATGGTGGACGTGATGGACGTCAACTACGGCGGCACCGACCTGGGCAGCATCGACGACGCCGCCGAAGGCAAGATCATCCCCAACATCTTCTACATCCAGCCGCTGAGCGACCGCTGGGCCATCGGCTTCGGCGCCTTCTCCAACTTCGGCACCGGCACCGACACCTCCGCCCTGTTCAGCCGCGTCCCGGCCGGCGAGACCGGTCCGCTGGATCTGATCGGCAACACCGAGGTGACCACCGTCAACCTCAACGCCAGCGTCTCCTACCGCATCAACGAGCAGTTCAGCGTCGGTGCTGGCCTGGACGTGATCTACGGTGAGGGCAACCTGACCCGCGCCCAAGGTGTCATCTCCGCCGATGCCGACGGCTACGCCGTGGGCGGCATCCTGGGTGCCACCTACGAAATCAACGAAAACCACCGCCTGGGCCTGAGCTACCGCTTCAGCCCCACCGTGGCCGCCAGCGGCGCGGTCGGTGCCAACCTGGTCGCCAACCTGCCCACCGGCAACCCGATGCTGCCTGAATTTGCTGCCGCCATCGCTGCCGATTTCGATGAGCTGGAAGTGCCGCTGCCGGACATCTTCCAATTCGCCGGTTTCCACCAGCTGACCAACCAGTTCGCCGTGCACTACACCGCCCAGTGGACCCAGTGGAGCGCCTTCGACCAGATCACCGCCACCAATGGCACCGGCACCGCCCAGTGTGTGGACAACCCCGTTGTCTGTGCCGCCGTTGGCAGCCAGATCCCCGGTGGTTTCCCCATCTCCGTTGACCTGGGTGACGTAGCCCTGAAGGACTACCAGTGGAAGGACTCCTGGTTCCTCTCCTTCGGTGGTACCTACACCATCAACGACAAGTGGACCGTGCGTGCCGGCTACGCCTACGACCAGGGCGTCGTGGACGAGATCGCCTCCCTGTCCATCCCGGACTCCGACCGTCAGTGGTTCTCCGCCGGTCTGGGCTACAACCTGACCCCCAAGTCCACCATCGATCTGGGTGTGACCTACGTGAAGGGTGAAGAGGTTCACCTGACCGAAGAGTCCGCCCTGGTGGGCCCGGTGAACGCCGTCACCGAATCCGGCGCCATGTACTACTCCGTGCAGTACAGCCATCGCTTCTAAGCGGGTCTGGCACGACAAAGGGGACCTTCGGGTCCCCTTTTTGCGTCCTGCGACCGATTGTCGCGCTTTCAGACTTTCCCCTTGCCTCCTCCCCCGCCCTCTGCTGTGCTGGCTTGGACCCATGCATCATTAAATTAGATTTTTCTAATTCTTGTATTTTAGAAATTACTAATTTATGATCTCAGCATCCTAAGACCAACCTTGGAGTCGAGATGAAAGCCGGTCTTATCCGCTTTGCCACCGAACGGCCCCGCACCGTCTACGCCCTGATCGGCGCCCTGGTGCTGCTCACCGCCGCCCTGATCCCCAATATCCAGATCGACACGGATCCGGAGAACATGTTGCCGGCGGACGATCCGGCCCGGGTGTTCCACAACCAGGTCAAATCGGACTTCGCCCTCTACGACAGCATCGTGGTGGGCGCCGTGGCCGAGCAGGGGATCTTCAATCCCGACTCCCTGGCTTCCCTGCATCAGCTGACCAACGCCATCCTGAAACTGGATGGGGTGGTTCAGGCGGATCTGATGGCCCTGTCCACCTCGGACAACATCACCCAGGAGAGCCCCGGCACCATCCGCTTCGAGTACCTGATGCGCGAAGCCCCCCAGACCCAGGCCGCCTCCGACGCCATCGGCGACGCCGTGGCCCGACTGCCGATGCTGGACAACACCCTGGTCTCCGGCGACGGTAAGGCCGCCGCCATCTACGTGCCCCTGCAGGATAAGGACGACAGCTACGCCGTGGCCGAACGGATCCGCGCCCTGATTGCCGAGCAGGCCCCCAAGGACACCTACTACCTCACCGGTCTGCCGGTGGCGGAGAACCAGTTTGGCCATGAGATGTTCGTCCAGATGGCGATCTCCGCCCCCCTGGCCGGCGCCATGATCTTCGCCCTGATGTGGTTCTTCTTCCGCAGCCTGCCCCTGGTGGTGGCCCCCATGCTGGTGGCCATGGCCACGGTGATCGCCACCATGGGCACCCTGATTGGCATGGGCTACACGGTGCACATCATGTCCTCGATGATCGCCATCTTCCTGATGCCCATCGCCGTGGTGGACTCGGTGCACATCATGAGCGACTTCACCGATCGCTACCGGGCAGGGAAAGACCCCAAGGCGGTGATCCGCGAGGTGATGGGGGATCTGTTCAACCCCATGCTGTTCACCTCGGTGACCTCCGCGGTGGGCTTCTACTCCCTGATGCTGACCCCTATCCCGCCGGTGCAGATCTTCGGTGCCTTTGTCGGCAGCGGGATCCTGCTGGCCTTCCTGGTCTCGATCCTGCTGGTGCCCGCCTACGTGGTGCGAATGAAACCCGCCACCCTGGACGCCATGCAGGCCCGACTGCACGGCCAGGGCCAGGGCGGCCTGCTGGCCCGCATCCTGCCCAAGGTGGGCCGCGGCGGGGTGCGCCTGGCCAAGCCCATTGTGGTTGTCGCCATCGCCGCCCTCGCCTTCTCCGCCGTGGGGATCGGTAAGATCCAGATCAACGACAACCCGGTGCGCTGGTTCAAGGCGGACCATGAAATTCGAGTGGCCGACAAAGCCCTGAACCACCACTTTGCCGGCACCTACGACGCCTACCTGGTGCTGACCGACACCCGGGCCCTGGCCACCGACGCCGAAGCCCAGGCCCTGGGCGCCCAACTGGCCACCGCCCTGCCCGGCGACAACCAGGCCGCCAGCTTGCTTCAAGCGGGCCTGGCCGGCGACACTCAGCAACTGGCGACGCTGCTCAGCCGCCTGGACGACGCCGCCTTCGATGCCCAGGAGGCGACCCAGCTGGCGGCCATCGATACCGCGATGGCCACCCTGGAGGCCCTGGCCGAGCGCAGCCGCCGTTTCCTCGACCCGGCGGTACTGAGCTGGATCACCGGATTGCAGGAAGATCTCGAGGCCAGCGGCCTGGTGGGCAAGTCCAACGCCCTGACCGACATCGTTCAGACCGTGAACCGGGAGCTGCACTCCGGCGAGGACGCCGATTTCCGCCTGCCGGACAGCGCCGCCGGCGTGGCCCAGACCCTGCTGCAGTTCCAGTCCTCCCACCGGCCCCAGGATCTGTGGCACTTCGTCACCCGAGATTACCGCCAGAGCCTGCTGTGGCTGCAACTGACCTCCGGCGACAACCAGCACATGAACCTGGTGATCGACCGTGTCGACGCCTACCTGGCGGCCCACCCGCTGCCGGCGGATCTGAAGGCCGACTGGGCCGGTAAAGCCTACATCAACGTGATCTGGCAGGACGCCATGGTCAGCGGCATGCTGGAGAGCCTGCTCAGCGCCTTCGTGGTGATCTTCATCATGATGAGCCTGCTGTTCCGCTCGCCCCTCTACGGCCTGGTGGCCATGCTGCCGCTGTCCCTGACCATCGCCTTTATCTACGGCCTGGTGGGCTGGCTGGGCAAGGACTACGACATGCCCATCGCCGTGCTCTCCGCCCTGGCCCTGGGGCTGTCGGTGGACTTTGCCATCCACTTCCTGGAGCGCACCCGGGCCCTGCACCGCCAGACCGGCGACGTGCGCCAGACCCTGGCGCTGATGTTCGAAGAGCCGGCCCGGGCCATCAGCCGCAACGCCATCGTCATCGCACTGGGCTTCACCCCGCTGCTGCTGGCGCCGCTGGTGCCCTACATCACCGTGGGGGTGCTGATGGCCTCCATCATGGCGGTGTCCGCCACCGTGACCCTCTTGCTGCTGCCGGCGGCATTGACCCTACTCGCTCGCTGGGCCCTGCCGGCCCGGCCCAACGCCCACCAGGGAGGCTCCCATGCTGAAGTTCGCGCCTAAGTTCCTGCTCACCGCCCTGCTGGGCAGCGCCCTGGCCCTGCCCGTTGCCGCCGAGACCCTGACCGCCGAGGCGATCATCGACAAGGCCAACCTGGCCTCCTTCTACGCCGGTGAGGATGGCCGCAGCCAGGCCCGCATGCGCATCGTGGATGGCCAGGGCCGGGAGCAAACCCGCCAGTTCACCATCCTGCGTCGCACCAAGGCCCCCGCCGGCGACCAGCAGATGCTGGTGTTCTTCTCCCGCCCCTCCGACGTGCGCGGCACCGTGTTCCGGGTGGAGAAGAAGGTGGCCAGCGACGACGACCGCTGGCTCTACCTGCCGGGGCTGGATCTGCTGCGCCGGATCAGCGCCGGCGACAAGCGCACCTCCTTCGTTGGCAGCGACTTCTTCTACGAGGATGTCTCCGGCCGCAACCCGCGGGAGGACGACTTCACCCTGGTGGAGGAGACCGACCAGCACTACCTGATTGAGGCCACCCCCAAGCGCGCCAACAGCGTGGAGTTTGCCCGCTACCGGGTGTGGGTGGACAAGGGCCACTTCCTGCCGATGAAGGCGGAGTATCAGGACGGCCAGGGCGAGGTGTACCGCCGGGTCAGCGTGGCCGCGGTGGAGACGATTCAGGGCCACCCGACGGTGATGCGCTCCAAGGTGGAAGACCTGCGCAGCGGCGGTTACACCCTGATGGAGTTTCGCGGCGTCCAGTATGACCTGGGCCTGCCGGAGTCCATCTTCAGCGAGCGCAGCATGCGCACGCCGCCCACCCAGTACCTGCGCTGAGCCGGGAGGATGAGGATGTTGCGTTACGCTTTTCCCCTACTGGCGCTGGGCCTGGCCGCACCGGGCCTGGCCTCGGAGGATCCCTGGGGGGACGACTGGGGGGACGACTGGGGCGAGGAGGCGCACTCCCCCTGGCAACCGGTGAGCGGCTTTATCGAGGGTGCTGCCGGCGCCCGGCTGCAATCCGATGGTGCCGGCCTGCCCCGCCAGACCCTGGGGGAGGCCCGGGCCCGGGTGGAGACCGGCTACCGCGGTGACGCCCTGTGGGGCGATCTGCGGGCCGACCTGCGCTACGACAATGTGGTCGAAGGCTGGGAGCTGGATGTGCGCGAGCTGTCCGTGGGCTTTGCCCTGGGGGAGCGGGTGGAGATGAAGCTGGGCCGCCAGGTGCTGACCTGGGGCACGGGCGACTTCCTCTTCCTCAATGACCTCTTCCCCAAGGACTGGCAGGCGTTCTTCTCCGGGCTCGACGACGAGTACCTCAAAGCCCCGGTTAATGCGGTTAAGGCCAGCTACTTCGGCCAGCACGCCAATTTGGACCTGACCTGGCTGCCACGCTTCGAGAGCGACAACTACCTCAATGGCGAGCGGTTCAGTCTGTTCAGCCCCGAGTTCGGTGGCCCGGTGGCCCCGGGGTTCGAGGCGGATGAGCCCAGCGACGACGCCCTGGCCGCCCGGCTCTATGGTCAGCGGGGCAGCACCGAGTGGGCGCTGTACGGCTACTGGGGCTACAGCGGCTCCCCCGAGGCGGTGGACGCCCAGGGGCAACCGACCTTCGCCCGACTCAATGCCTACGGGGCCAGCGTGCTGCTGCCCCTGGGCCCGGGGCTGTTCAACCTGGAAGCGGCCTACCACGACCGTCGTGACCAGGAGGGCGACACGCCGCTGCTGCCGCCGGACACCCTGATGCTGCTGGCCGGCTACCAGTGGGAGCTTGTCACCAACCTGACCGTGGGGCTGCAATACCAGCTGGAGCACCGGCGGGACTACCAGCGCTGGCTGGCCAGTCAGCCCTACCCGGAGTACGCGGTGGAGCAAAACCGCCACCTCACCACGCTGCGCCTGGATTACCGGGCCCTGCAGGAAAAACTGACCCTGTCGCTGTTCAGCTTCTACAGCCCCTCGGACCAGGACTTCTACCTGCGTCCCCAGGCCAGCTACCGCTACGACGACAACTGGTCCTTCGCCGCCGGTTTTAACCTGCTGGGCGGTGAGCAGGACCACACCTTCTTCGGCCAATTGGCCGACAACAGCAACGGCTGGGTGCGGGTGCGCTACAGCTACTGATGGAACCCGCTCCCCAAACGTCGGCCTAAGGCCTAAAGGGGAGCCAAGAACCAGGAGGCCCCATGAGCCAATCGTCCTTTTGTACCGCCCCTCGCACCACCGAGCGAGCCCTGTTCGCCTTCGCCGGATTGATGGTGCTGCTCTCCGTGGCCCTGACCGTCTGGGTTCACCCGGGCTTTGTCTGGCTAACGGTGTTTGTGGGCGCTAATCTGTTCCAAAACGCCTTCACCGGCTTCTGCCCCGCCACCATGGTGATGCGCAAGCTGGGGATGCGTTCGGAGCGGGAAGCCGTCGACAGCAAGTAGGAAACCCAAGATGAGATACCCGTTACTCGCGCTGCTGTTGTTGTCTCTGTCCCTCCCCCTGTGGGCCTCGGAGCGGGCCGACATCGCCTGGCAGTGGATAAGCCAGGGCGCCCTGATCGTCGATGTCCGCACCCCGGAGGAGTTTGCCGAGGGGCACCTGCCCGGGGCGGTCAACCTGCCCCATGGGGAGATCGAGCGGCGGGCCGGTGAGTTGGGGGTTGGCCCGGAACAGACCATCGTGGTCTATTGCCGCAGCGGCCGACGCTCCGGCCTGGCCATCGGCGAGTTCGCCGCCGCCGGCTACCTGGAGGTGCACAACGGCGGGGGCCTGGAGGAGATGCGCGAGGCCCACACCCCCTAACGAAAAAACACCGCCGAGGCGGTGTTTTTGCTTCAGTGGCCGTTGCGGGCCCGACTCATGCGGTCAATCTCCGCTTCAATCTGCTGCTGAGCCTTGAGCACCGCCGCCTCCCCGGCTTCGATCGCCTCCTCGGCACGCTGAAACTCCATGGTGCCGATGGCCCCAACGTGGGGCAGCACCATCACCTCCGGCGGGTCCCCCATCAGACGCGCCCGCTTGTGGCGCTGCTCCAGAATCTCCATCGACTGGTGCATCACCGCCAGCATGTTGGGCTGGGTGGTGGTGTTGGAGAAGCCGTCCACCACCCGGTTAAGCAGCTCCCGACCGGACACCAGCAGATCCATAAAGCCGTTGGAGGCCTCCTGGCGTGCCACCTGGGCGGTGCTGACCGGGGTGTCCATATTGACCACCTCGCTGACGTGGTGTCGGCCGTCGCCGTGCAGGTCCACGGCGATCACCAGATCCGCCCCCAGGGCCCGACAGGGGGAAACCGGCACCGGGTTGACCACGGCCCCATCCACCAGCCAGCGATCCCCCAGCCGTTTGGGGGAGATGAGCCCCGGGATGGAGCAGGAGGCCCGCACCACCTCCGACAGCTTGCCGCGATCCAGCCACACCTCCTGGCCGGTGTAGAGATCCGTGGAGACCGCCACGTAGGGCATTTTGAGCTCACCGATGTCGGACAGGTCGATCGCCTTGCTGGCCGCCTCGAACACCTTCTCGCCCTCGATGAGTCCGCCCCGGCGCCAGGTGAGATCCATCAGCCCCATCACGTCCCAGGAGGAGAAGCCGCGCACCCACTCCTCCAGCCGGTCCAGTCGGTCGGCGGCGTAGGCGGCGCCGACAAAGGCGCCGATGGAGCAGCCGGCCACCACTTCCGGGTGGATCCCCATGCGGCTCAGGCCGTTCAACACCCCGATGTGGGCCCAGCCCTTGGCGGCGCCGCTGCCCAGGGCCACCCCAATCTTGACCGATTCACTCATAGCAGACTCCTTGAAAACCTTGCTCTTTCTATCCTAGCGCCCTTGGGGTTCCCCGCTCCAGATGCAGATACAGTTTCCGTGGATACGGTCGCCTATCTGTTATTAAGTGGGCCGATAGGGGGCCACTTCTCCCAACCACCTTCCTGTGGATTAGGACCATGTTGGTCTGAGTCGATTTAGACAAGCGGGCACCCCAGCCCGCTTTTTTTCGCCACCCTGTTACCCTTCACGAACGCGGTTTTGACTTTACCTCCAAGGACTGTTAATTTTCGCGCCTTTTGACAACCGTTTCGTTACAGGGATCCCCCGCTTCCATGTTTGAACTTCGCAGTAATCCCCAGGCCAGCGTCAAAGCCGACTTGCTCTCCGGCCTGACGGTCGCCCTGGCCCTGGTGCCCGAAGCCGTGGCCTTCGCCTTCGTGGCCGGCGTCGAACCCATGGTGGGCCTCTATGCCGCCTTTATGGTGGGGCTCATCACCGCCCTGATCGGCGGCCGCCCGGGCATGATCTCCGGCGCCACCGGTGCCCTGGCCGTGGTGATGGTGGCCCTGGTGGCCCAGCACGGGGTGCAGTACCTGTTCGCCACCGTGGTGCTGATGGGGATACTGCAGATCCTGGCCGGCGCCCTGAAACTGGGCAAGTTTATCCGCCTGGTGCCTCACCCGGTGATGCTGGGCTTTGTGAACGGCCTGGCCATCGTCATCTTCCTGGCCCAGCTCGGCCAGTTCAAAGAACCCAACGCCGCCGGCGAGATGACCTGGATGCAGGGCGAAGCCCTCTTCACCATGCTGGGCCTGGTGGCCCTGACCATGGCCATCATCCACTTCCTGCCCAAGCTGACCCGGGCCATCCCCTCCTCCCTGGCGGCCATCCTGGTGGTGACCGCCCTGGTGCACAGCCTGGGGCTGGACACCGCCTCGGTGATCGACTTCGTGCGCAGCATGACCGGCGACGCCGGCGCCACACTGGAAGGCACCCTGCCCAGCTTCGCCATCCCCATGGTGCCGCTGAACTGGGAAACCCTGACCATCATCTTCCCCTACGCCCTGGTGCTGGCCGCCATCGGCCTGATTGAGTCCCTGCTGACCCTCACCCTGGTGGACGAACTGACCCAGACCCGGGGCCAGGGCAACCGCGAGTGCGTGGGCCAGGGCGTGGCCAACGTGGCCACCGGTTTCTTCGGCGGCATGGGCGGCTGCGCCATGATTGGCCAGTCGATGATCAACATCAACTCCGGCGGCCGCTCCCGCCTCTCCGGCGCCTCCGCGGCCCTGTTCCTGCTGGGCTTTATCCTGTTCGGCGCCCACCTGATTGAGATGATCCCGGTGGCCGCCCTGGTGGGGGTGATGTTCATGGTGGTGCTGGGCACCTTCGAGTGGTCCAGCTTCCGCATCATGAGCAAGGTGCCCAAGGCGGACGCCATGGTGATTGTGCTGGTTTCCGGCGTCACGGTGATCACCGATCTGGCGGTCGCCGTTATGGTGGGGGTGGTGGTTTCCGCCCTGCGCTTTGCCTGGGACCACGCCACCCACATGACCGCCAAGACCGAAGTGGACGCCCAGGGCTGGAAGAGCTATCAGCCCCAGGGCCCGCTGTTCTTCGCCTCGGTCACCAGCTTCCTCGACCTGTTTGACGCCAAGAACGACCCCGACGACGTGGTGGTGGACTTTGGCCAGTCCCGGGTGGCGGACCACTCCGCGCTGGAAGCGATCGACACCCTGGCGGAGCGCTACCTGCGCGAAGGCAAGCGCCTGCACCTGCGCCACCTGAGCCCCGAATGCCGCCAACTGCTGCACAAGGCCGGTGACCTGGTGGAGGTCAACGTCCTGGAAGATCCCACCTACAAGGTGGCCACCGACGAGCTGGCCTGAGCCAACTGTCCATAGGGACGATGCCGAAGGCTCGGCACGAATGAAAAAACGGGACCGAATGGTCCCGTTTTTTGTCCCGTTTCGCCTCGGGAGGGGCTGCACTCGCCCCATCGCGGTCGTCAAAGCGTTCAATGACTCTGAATGCGTAAACCTTACCGACGAAGCACCGCAATCCACCGCCCCAGGTTTAACAAGCTGGTCAGCGAGGCAGCGACATAGGTCAGTGCCGCTGCCTTGAGAATTTTCTCCGCATGCTTCAGATCACCGTCGTGCAGGTACTCGCCTTTCTTCAGAAGCGGCAACGCCTTGCCATAGCTGGCATCGAACTCAACAGGAAGGGTAATCAGGTGCACCAAGGTACTGAGTGCCATCGAAACAACGCCAATCACTATCGTAAATGCGCCCGCCTGCGGTAGGCGGGTTAGCAGTAGGATAACCGGAGCCGCCACCAGCATAATGCCGGCAAGGCGCTCGCCGACCATGGCTGCCTTAACGAGATTCTGCCGCGCCAGGAACAAGGATTCGCCCCGTGAATCCTGAATGGCATGCCCCACCTCATGGGCGGCAACGGTCACTGCCGTCAGGGAGTATCCGGAGTAGTTTTTCGGCGTCAGACGCACCGCCTTAGCGGCCGGGTCATAATGATCGCCGACAGGGGTCTCCTCGACCTTGACGTCCTCCAGGCCGTGACGGTCGAGCAGATGGCGCGCGAGTTCCCCACCGCTTCCCTGCTTGCGGTAACGATCGGCCGGCTGTTCGTACTTTTCCATCACATGTTTGACCCACATCCCCGGCAAGAAGACGCATAACATGATGATGAGCAAGATGATTATCCAGAGCATTTAAATCGCTTTGTAATGAGCATTTGTGCACCTACCGATCATTGTACGCTGAGAAATGAGCAACGGACGCGTGCCGACGATTGCCTGTTTCAGAATTGGGCGAAAATCGGAAACGACTTTGGCGATGAGCCCAGCGACAGGCGCTTGCAACACCGCACCTTCCGACCCGGGCTGGCACTCTACATCATTCATCCGTGCCATCGGCGCAGAGGCAGGTATCGCGACGAAACATCCTCAACGACTTCCGTATGTCGCAAGTGGATTGATTGTATGGGGTATCCAAGCATTACGCGTTACACCAACCTCTCGCCAAGACAGTTGATTGGAAAAAATGAAGGCAACGACGCCCGAAGTTAAGCCCCAGATCCAGCCCAATATCGCCTACTTTAAGGGGCGATAGGGCTAAAAGAAAAAACCGTCCTTAGACGGCTTTGCTTAAACGGAATAGGACCCCACTGTGAGTGGCACCAGTACTGTTTGACCTAGACCCAAAAACCGACACCCCACTTGGGCTGTTCGCCAGAGTGCAGCGGTCAATCGTCTGGTGTTAGTCCGTGATCCTTTGTTTCCAAAACAGGTAATAGCCCGCGGTGATGGAATATCCGTACCCCCCACCCGGGGAGGACGAAGTCACGTCTTTAACCCCTTCAAGCAGAGGCTGGACGGTCACCAACTCCCAGCCGTGTTCGCCCATCCCCGTCATCATCTCCAAAAACTCCGAATCCTCGTACAGAGACTCGGCCGCCGGGGTTTGGGGATGCCCAGAGAACATCGTCTTCAATAAGCCATCTGACTCGTCAGTATGCTCCCGATAACGAACCGGCATGAAATTGGTGAAGTATTTAAATTTGTCCATACGCACTCCCTAGCGACATTCAAAATCCGAAGCACTGTAGCACGCTGAATAGGAGTCACAAAACGGCCGAACTGGCGGCCGGACCTAGGTATGACCGAGCCATAAAACCAGGCACTGATCGACTCGACCCGAAAGGCGGGGTCAGAGCACTGTGGTGGCCATTAAGGGGGTGCTACAGCGTCTGCATCAACTGGACGTAGTTGCCACAGGTATCATCCAGCACGGCAATCTTCACGGTACCCGCCTCTTTGGGCGCGATGGAAAACTGCACTCCCAAAGCGGACAACCGTTCGTATTCGCCAAAGACGTGAAGGTGATTGTTAATATCAGAGTGAGTAGTTTCATAGTGGTGGAGCTTAACGCCTCTATAACCGGCAAAGCTTTGCTGAGTCCGGTGCCGTAGGCACGTAGTCAGTTGATTTATTAGTTTTTAGCGTGCAAGGTCATTGATAACCTCAATAAGTTTTTCATTGTACGTACCGCCATCTTTCCCGAAGTGAACTCGACGATGACAGTTAGGGCAGAGCGCAATAACGTTTGCTGGATGATCTGGGCCGCCATCACTAAGCCTGTGGAGATGATGTACCTCTAGGAACGGACCTTCTTTTCCCTGAAAGGGTGCAGGTACTGAGCAGCCTTCGCAGATGCCTTTGGAGCGCTTCAAAGCATACAACCTAATTGCCTCAGTCCGTACAGCAGTATTTTGAACAACCTGTTCTTTTGGTGAGTTTTCTGATGCTGCTTGCAAGGCTAGTCTTCGGAGCTCGGCAAGTGATTGATTACGATTTGGCTTGGAGTTGTTTCCGTAACTCGCTTTAGGTTCCTGGACTTCATTTGCAACAGCAGGAAGCAGCGCAAGGTGAAAAATTATTGCTTTCCTGGTGTTGCCATCGCGATCAGGCCTTTCTTCAATATGGTGGCCAACGCATTGAGTTTCGCCAATGTAACGGACGTGAGCTTTTCTTACATACTCGAAAAGATATAAGTGTTTCCCGACCTCTTCGTGATCGCGAATAGCCGCATTACCGCGAAGCATTTCCATGTCTCCGACTTGGCCTTCACCCGTGTACCAAAACGTGCCATCCGGACGAAATTGATCTTGGTAACCATAATTTTCTCCGGCATCACTAGTGAAAACGAGCACCATGGCATGTTTTGAGGGTGTACTGATACCACCTTGGCCTTGCCCTCCATAGACGCCATGAATTTGTTCTTTGCGCTTGTAGATTTTTCCTACTTCAAACATTCCGTTGTCTCTGCCTTTTAGAGCCTAACGCCGCAAGCAAAGGCGCGCGTCAGTGCTTCCAGCCCGAAGGACTATTTTGCCTTTCATTGTTAGCACAAAAACTTTAACGAGACTAACCAATATATAGCGAACTGCATCGATAAAATAATAGACAAGAAAAACCACGAGCCAATGCCTTTTACAGTAACACCAACATTTTTTGAACTATTGTACCAAGCTTCGGGGATGTCACTTACATCTTTATCTAGATAATTATTCAAGACGTCTATGCGTTTGCTATAATGAAACACACATAGAAAGAAAATAATAGACAGCGTTAGGCTAACACCAATAATTGAGTAACCAAATGTATTACCATCCAGAGATTCTGAGTTACTGCCAGCAATTGCGCCTGCGATAAAGAAGCCCATGATAGTCACATACCAACTAATACATTTGTGATGAAATTATTGGTAGTAAAGCTTTATCTTTAATATCTCACTCTTTTCAACGCTCATTAATGAATCCTCGTGGAAGTGCTAACAGTGTGTTTATTGCGCCCGTGGCACCTTTAAAGTCGCAATAACACCGGCGAAAGTTCGCCCAACGTACCAAGCGAATCCAACTCAATCAATGCTTTAGGTGTCAGATCAGAGTGTTATCTGGATGAAACGAAAGTGCGCCAGAGTTCCTGCATGCCCGCTTCTGGCGCCAAAGCGGCCCTTTATCCCTTGTTTTGTCCGAGAGTCGGTGCGCTGGCCTTGGGTACACCAATTGCGAGGCAAGACTGACGGTTTACCCAACTCTGGTCGTCTCCAGGTTTCGAGCGTTGCGCTAAGCCCGTTGCCGCCCAAAGGAGTTGCCGGATTTATAGATACAATGAACCAAGCCCTTTAAAGCGGGTCGTATTGGTCAGCAAACCAGCGGCTTTGAGTCGATTTCCAGGGAGACGGAACGTGAAACCATTGGCTTCGATCTTACTTGTCCTAAGCGCAGCGCTGCTGCTGATCTACCCGCTGTGGGGGCTGCTGTCGCCCGAGTCCTACGCCGAAGAGTTGATGGCCCATTACGTCTACGCCGAGGGGTTTGAGCTCGGCAAGGTGCAATTGTCGGCCGCGCTGTTGTGGTTGAGCAATGGGGTGCTGGCCTTAAGCCTGGTCGCGCTGGCGGTGTTTTTGTACCGGCCGCACAACTCTGCACTGCTGCAACGTTCCGGCCTGGCCCTGGCGCTCTACCCCTTTGTTCGGGCTTTTGTTGAAGTCCGCATCGCGCTGAACTTAACCGCCCACGTTGACGACGCGGCCGTCACCCTGTCAATTTCGGCCGAGAAGCTGTTTTACCTGGTGATGGGGATTGGACTGATGGCCATCGCCAAGGTCGTTTCCGCGCCCGGCGCGTCCCGTCACACCGAAGCGCCGCTCTAAAATCGACAGATCCCCCTGTCCCACGCTCTTGCTCGCCTTGCCTCAGGGCGCGACGTTTTTGTGGCCAAACTGCTGGCGATAGGCGCTGGGGGCGAGCCGAAAGGCGGCTTTGAACTGCTTGCGAAACAGGCTTTCGCTGCCAAAGCCCGCCAACTCCGCCACCCGGGCGATGGAGAAGGCCTCCTGCTCCAGCAGCCGTTGACTGAAGGCCAGGCGCTGGGCGGTCAGCCAGGGGACAAAACTCATGCCGGTGTAGGCCTTGAACTGGCGGGTAAAAGTGCGCCGACTCATGGCGCAGCGCTCGGCCACGCTGGCCACGGTGTGGGGTTCGGCCAACTCCTGCTGCAGGGCTTCGAGCACCCGGCCCAGGGTACCGTCTCCAGCCCGGGGCTTGGGCACCGGGGCCGGGATGTACTGCTTCTGCCCGCCGTGGCGGTAGGGCGGGGCCACCAGCACCCGGGCCACCTCCGAGGCCACCTCACTGCCCAGGGTTCGGCGCAGCAGGTGCAGACAGCAGTCCAGGGCCGCGGCGGTGCCCGCCGAAGTAACCAGCTGACCGTGGTCCAGATAGAGGGGGTCGGGGTCCAGGGCCACCCTGGGGTAGGCCCGGGCAAAGTCCTCGGCGTAGGCCCAATGGGTGGTGGCACTCAGGCCATCCAGCAGCCCGCTCTGGGCCACCACCGTCGAACCCAAACAGAGCCCCACCACGGTGGCCCCGCGCCGGTTTGCTGCCCGCAATGCCTTCAGCAGCGCAGGTGGCGCAGCCGTGGTGGCATCCGGCCAGCCGGGGATGATCACCCAATCGGCCTGGGCCAGCTCGGCCAAGTCCGCCGCCACCGTCAGCTCGAAGCGCGACTGGGTGGTCAGCCGGGGGCCATCCAGGCTGCACACCGTCAGCTCAAACGGCGATTCTCGGTGCAGAAAAGCGTCATGGAACACCGCGCAGGGGATGGAGAGGTGCAAGGCGCTGATACCTTGGTAGGCCACCACCGCTACCCTTTGTCGTGTCATGCCGGGCCTCGCTGTCATTGAACTTGGCCCAATATGAGCGAAATGGATCGTTTACGCCACTGTTGCTGTCGAAGCGCACGGCCCACAATGGCCCCATTCTTCACCACGGCGGAGCGCCCCATGAAACTGCACCACCTTCGAAGCGCCACCTTTATCATCGAATCCGGCCCCCACCGCATCCTGGTGGACCCCATGCTGGGCGAGGCTGGCTCCATTCCGCCCTTTGCCGTGGCCCGCTTCAAAGCCCGCCGCAACCCCACGGTGGGCCTGCCTGATGGCGCCCAGGCTCAACTGGACGCCGTCACCCACTGCCTGCTGACCCACAGCCAGACCTTTGGCCTGAAAGTGCTGCAGCACCAGGACCATCTGGACGCCGAGGGTGAGCGCTTCCTGCGCCAACGCCACACCCCGGTGGTGACCGGTGCCCCGGACCAGGCCTACCTCAAGCGCCTGGGCCTCAACGTCAGTCAGGCGCTCACCCCCTGGCAGCCCCAGCCCTTTCTCGGCGGCACCATCACCGCGGTGCCGGCCCAGCATGGCCACGGCTGGATCCACCGGGTGATGGCCAACGGCATCGGCTTTTACCTCGAACTGCCCGGCGAGCCCTCCCTCTACATCAGCGGCGATACCGTACTGACCGACGACGTTCGCCGCGCCCTTATCGAGCTCAAACCGGACATCGCCATACTGGCGGCGGGTCAGGCGCAGATGGATGTGGGTCAGCCGCTGCTGATGGCCGGACAGGAGCTGGTGGAGTTCGTCCGCCTGGCCCCGGGCAGCGTGGTGGCCAACCATATGGAGGCGCTGAACCACTGCCCGGTGGACCGCCCTACCCTGGCGAAGATGATGAGCGAGGCGGGATTGGCGTCACGGGTGCGGATCCCCGCCGATGGACAGACCCTGGCCTTCTGAATTCGGACAGCGGAAACGACCAACGCCCGGCCATGCCGGGCGTTGTGCTTAATGGGGCTAGGGCGCGACTCAGATGTAGTTGAACAGGGTCAGGCCGCTCAGTTTGCCGAAGGTCTGGGAGAGGGAGTTCATCGCCAGGGACTGCTTCTCAAACTCGGTGATCGCCTTGGCGTAGTCGAGATCCTCCAGGCTGGACTGGGCGGAGGCCGCCACCAGCTCCAGGTTCTCGTGCTGCTCCTGGTAGGTCTCCAGCGACTTGAGGTGGTTGCCGCTTTCGGCCCGGATCACCGAGGCGTGGGTGATCGCCTGGCCGGCGTCCGCCAGGGCCTGGGCGTACTGGGCCTGCTCCCGGTCGCCCACCAGCCCCGAGGGGGTGTTGAGCATGTCGATGGCCTCCTGCAGGGTGCTGAAGATATCCACCTCGGTCTGGGGCCCCAGGGTGACGCTGTCGCCGATCTGCGGGTTGCCGGACAGCTGCACCTCCATGCCGTTGAAGTTCAGCGGCACCGTCACGTCGAAGGGCTGTGAGGGCAGCACCACGGCGCCACCGGAGTCGGTCACCTCCACGTTGACGTTGCCAAAGCCGTCATCGAGAAACTGGATCTGGAAGTTGTCCTGGACGTGCACCGCCGGGTTGGTGACGTTCGCCTGCTCGACAAACCATTGGTCGCTCATCACCGCGTTGGCGTAATCGGCCCGGTAGTCGCCACTGGCGTTGGGGATGCTCATAAAGATCCGCTCGCCGGACTCATTCACCGGTACGGTCACGCCATCGGCCACCACCGCCTCGCGCACCCCGTTGTCCCCCTGGTAGCTCACTACGCCGTTGGGGTCCTCGATAAAGGGTTTGCTCTGGGTCTGGAAGCCGGCAAAGAGGAAGTTGCCGGACTCGTCCTGGTTGTTGGCCAGGGCCAGGATGGCGTCCCGGGTCTCGGTGAGATCCTGGGCAATGGCGCCCTTGTTCTCGTCGGACAGGGCACCGTCGTTGCCCTGGACAATGAGATCCCGGCTGTTCATCAGCAGTGTCTCGTACTCGCCGATGCGGCTCTCCTGCTGGGAGAGCCGGTTGTTGGCCAGGTTGATGTTGGCCATGTACTGGCTGAGCTGCTGCCCCTGCTGCTTGAGGTTCTCCAGCACAATGGACGCCACCGGGTCGTCGCCGGCGGTGTGCACCCGCTTGCCCGAGGAGAGGTGGGCCAGGGTGGTGTTGGCGTCGGACTGGATCCGCAGCAGGTTGCTGGTGTTCAGGTTGTAGAACTGATTCGTGGCGACTCGCATGCCCGCTCCTTATCGTACCGACGCAAACAGGGTGTCGAAGGTTTCCTTGGCCACCGTCATGATCCGTGCCGAGGCCTGGTAGGCCTGCTGGAACCGCATCAGGTTGGCCGCTTCCTCGTCCAGGTTCACCCCGGACTCCGCCTGCACCCGCTCGGTGGCCTGCAGCTTGGTGATCTCCGCCGAGTCCAGGGCCACGCCCGCGGCCTTGGTCTTGCCGCCGACGCTGGTGGTGATCCCCTCGTAGACGTCGGTCAGGGTGGCGTTGCCGTTGCCCATCAGCTTGGCGGTGGCCAACCCGGCCATGTTGACCGCGTTGCTGTTGTCCCCGGGGCCGAAGGAGAGATCCAGGCTGAACTGGTCGCCGCTGGCGGTGTTGGGGTCCACCGCCAGGGTGAAGCCCAGGGTGCTGATCTGGTTGCCGCTCATCGCCCCGGTGGAGAGGGTGTTGCCCTGGCTGTCGAACACGCTGAAGGTGCCCAGGGTGGGGTCCACCTGCACCGTCATCACCTCGCCGTTGGCGGGCAGGCTGGGATCGGTGCGATCCACCGCCAGCAGCTGGGCTTCGCCGCTGCCGCTCAGGGTCTGCAGGCCGTAGCCGGCAGCCGCCAGGTGGCGGGGGTTGTTCATCACCACGTCGAGACCGGAGGCGGCCCCGGCGGAGGGGGTAAGCGCCCACTTATCCCCGGCCACCGCCGGGCCGGAGGCGCCATTCAAGCGCACGCTGAAGCCGTCGGGGCCCATCAGCCGGGTGGCGTCGTTGGGATCCGTGGTCAGGGTGGTGGTGGTGCCGTACTGGTCGGTGAGCTGGTAGTTGGCGCCATCGAAGGCCAGCTCGTAACGACCACCGGTCAGCGCCGAGGTATCGTCAATCTCCACCCCCAGGGTCATGCCGCCGGCGTTGTGCTGGTAGGCGGCCACCCGGCCGGTGGTGAGGTTGGGATCGTTGATGGCGGTAAAGAGGTCCTGGCCGACGTTGCCGTCCAGGTCAAAGCCCTGGGCCTGGGCCTGGTTGAAGGCGTCCGATACGCCCAATGCCATCACCCCCAGGGTGTTGATGGCCGCCGACAGGTCCTGGTCGCGGTAGTCGAACAGCCCCTGCAGTTGGCCCCCCAGGGCGTTGGTGCCCAGGATGGAGGTCTGGTTGCCGATGCTGCTGGTCAGCCGGGTTTCGTGGGCCACCGGGTCGCCGGCGGTCAGCCCCAGCTTCATGGGGGTCTCCCCGGCCACCAGCATCACCGAGCCGCCGGCCATCACGCTCTTCACCCCGTACTCCTGGGGGATGACGTTCACCTGCACGTACTCGGACAGCTCGTTGATGAGCCGGTCCTGCTGGTCCAGCAGCTGCAGATCATTGCCGCCAATTTTCTGCAGCTGGGTGTTGATCTCCGCCAGCTCTGTGGTGATGGCGTTGACCCTGTCCACCACTCCGTCGATCTGCTGGTTCACCTGGCGCACCTGGCCTTCGAGCTCCTGGCCCAGGCTGTTGAACGCGGCGCTGAGCTGGCCGGCGCTGGTCAGCAGGTTCTCCCGCACCCCCAGGTCGGCGGGCATGTCCGCCAGGTTGTTGATGTTCTCAAACAGGCCGTTCAGGGAATTGGGCACCGCCTTGCCCACCACGGAGAACAGCTGGTCCAGCTCCGACAGCTTGCTGTAGCTGGTCTGGGCCTGGCTGTGCTGGCTGATGGAGAGGGAGAGTTCCCGCTGGGCGTAGTCGTTGTAGATCCGTTTGACGTCGGAGACGTAGGTGCCGGTGCCCAGGAACTGCCCCGCCAGGAACTGGGATTCCGAGGTGCGCTGCTCCGCCACCTGGCGGTTGTAGCCCTCGGTGCCCACGTTGGCGATGTTGTTGCTGGTGACCCCCATCTGCTTCTGGGCGGCGAGGACACCGGAGCGGGCAATGCTCATCAAGTCGGCCATGGTACTTCCTTAACTTAGGGCAGCGGGTTGCTGGACGGGCTGTACTGTTTAATCAGGTTGTTGAACAACCGCATGATCTTGTCGGCGTAGAGGGGATCCGTAGCGTAGCCGGCCTGGTGCAGGGCGCGGATATAGCCTTCGCTGTCCGCCGCCTCCCGGGCGGCCTGGTAGCGGGGCTGCTGCACGAAGCGGACGTAATCGTCGAAGCTGGCCTTGAGATCCTCGTAGACCCGGAAGTTGGAGCGGCGCATCACCGGCAGCTCGGACTCAAACTCCAGGGCGTTGACCGAGGTTTTGTCCCCCTGCCAACGGTTATCGGCCTTGATGTTGAAAAGGTTATGGCTGCTTTTGCCTTCCGGGTCCCGCAGCACCTTGCGGCCCCAGCCGGTCTCCAGCGCCGACTGGGCGATCAGCAGCATGGGATCCACCCCCAGGGCCTGACCCGCGGTCTCGGCGTGGGGGATCAGGCTGCGCACGAAGTGCTCCGCATCCTGGAAATGCTGGGGGTCCTCATTGGCCGCCGAGGCCAGCGGCGGGTGGGCCTCGGGGGCGGCCACCGCGGGTTGGGCCGCTTCCGCCTCAGTCGCCGGGGTCGGGGCCGGGTTGGCGGCCGCCGCCAGGGGCACCGCGCTGGGCGCCGGGGCCTGCACCGGCAGGCTCAGGGGCGCCACGGCGGCGCCGGGGGCCAGGGCGGAGGCCGGGGTCAACGCCTCGTCACCGCCCAGCTGGGCGACAATGAGATCCGCCAGCCCCAGGCTGCCCTGGGCGGAGAGCTCGTTGGCCAGCTGGCTGTCGTGCATCTGGCGGTAAAACTGGGTGGTGTGTGAGCTGAAGGGACTGTCGCCGTCCTCGAAGGCAGCGTTGGCGTCACGCATGCTCTTGAGCAGCATGTTCATGAAGATCCCTTCGAACTGCAGCGCCACCTGGCGCAGGCTGGCGTCCGGGTCCTGCTGGGCCTGCTGACGCAGCTGGTCCAGGCCCGCCAGATCGAGGTAGTGCTGTCCCGACTGCTTGAGGCTGTCCATCAGATGATCACCAACTCGCCGCGCAGGGCGCCCGCCTGGGAGAGAGCCTCGAGGATGGCCATCAGGTCCGAGGGCGCCGCCCCCACCTCGTTCACCGCCCGCACCAGCTCATCTAAGGTGGTGCCGGTATCGAACTTGAACATCCGGCTGTCCCGCTCGGTCACTTCGATCTCCGAGTCCGGCACCACCACGGTGTTGCCGCCGCCGAAGGCGTTGGGCTGGGAGACATTGAGGTTTTCACTGATGGTGACCGTCAGGCCACCGTGGGTGATGGCGGTGGGCATCAGGCGCACGTCCTTGCCCACTACTATGGTGCCGGTGCGGCTGTTGACGATCACCTTGGCGGACTCATCCGCCGGCTGCACCTGGAGGTTTTCCAGGGTGGCCAGGTAGGAGACCCGCTGGGACGGGTCCCGAGGGGCGGAAACCTGGATGGAGGTGGCGTCCAGGGCCCGGGCCACGCCGGGGCCCAGCAGGCCGTTCACCGCCTCCACCACCCGCTTGGCGGTGGAGAAATCGGGGCGATGCAGGTTGAAGGTTAGGAAGTCACCGTTGGCAAAGGGGGTGGGCACGCTGCGCTCAACCAGGGCGCCGCCGGGGATCCGCCCCACGGTGGGGGTGTTCTGCAGCACCTTGGAGCCATCCAGCCCCTCGGCGGAGAAACCGGACACCACCAGGCTGCCCTGGGCCAGGGCGTAGACCTTGCCGTCGGCCCCCTTGAGGAAGGTTTGCAGCAGGGTGCCGCCTCGCAGGCTCTTGGCGCTGCCGACGGAGGAGACGGTGATGTCGATGGCCTGACCGGGCTTCACAAAGGGGTGCAGCTCGGCGTGCACCGCCACCGCGGCGACGTTCTTCAGCTTGGGCCGGGCATTGGCCGGCAGGTTGATGCCGAAGTTGGAGAGCATGGTGGTGAAGCTCTGCTCGGTGTAGCGGCTCTGCTCACCGGTGCCCGGCAGGCCCACCACCAGGCCGTAGCCCACCAGTTGGTTGGGGCGCACGCCCTGGACGTCGGTGAGATCTTTGAGGCGCATCGCTTGCGCCCCCAGGGGCAACAGCAGCAACAGCAGTGCGGTCAGGACTCGCATGGGTCGCCTCCGTTAGAACGGCCAGAGCGGGCCGGAGAAGAAGCTGGAGAGCCAGCCGGATTTCTGGGAGTCGGCGAAGGTGCCGGTGCCGGAGTACTGAATTCGCGCGTTGGCCACCCGGGTGCTGGCGATGGTGTTGTCCGGGCTGATGTCCCGCGGGCGGACGATGCCGGTGATGCGGATGAACTCGTCACCGTCGTTGATGGTCATCCACTTCTCACCCCGGATCACCAGATTGCCGTTGGCCAGCACCTGCAGCACGTTGACCGAGATGGAGCCCGCCAGGCTGTTGGACTGGTCCGCATCCGAGGCCCGCTTCATGTCGAACTTCTCTTTGTAGGCCAGGTCGATGGTGTTGCCACTGACGGTGATGGGCCCGCCACCGGCGCTGATAGGGTCCAGCTGCATCTGGTTGTCTTTGCTGATCTCGTTGGAGGCGGACTTCTTGGCCTTGGTCTGCTCGGTGAGCATCACGGTGATCACGTCCCCCACCTTGAGGGCCTTGATGTCGGAGTAGAGCTCGTTGGCGTAGCCGTCATTGAAGATGGAGCCTGTGGTCACCACCTGGCTGGGCGGCAGGTCCGGGTAGACCGGCGCATAGTAAGGGTCGTCCGGGATGGGCGAGTTGGGGTGCACGCAGCCGACCAGGGTCAGTGCCGCGAGGCCGGTCAGGGTCAGACGAAAAGCGGTGGTGATCATCTTAAGGCCTCCTCAGAGCTGCTGGTTCAGGTTGGCCAGCATCTGGTCCACGGTGGAGATCACCTTGGAGTTCATCTCGTAAATCCGCTGGCTTTCGATCATGTTCACCAGCTCCTCGGTGACGTTGACGTTGGAGGTCTCCAGCGCCCCCTGGCGGATGCTGCCCAGGCCATCGAGCCCCGGCACCCCCTGGATGGGCGCGCCGCTGGCCCCGGTCTCCAGGTACATGTTCTGGCCGATGGGCTCCAGCCCGGTGGGGTTGATGAAGTTGGAGATCTCAATCTGCCCGATTACCTGGTTCTCCGCCTGGCCGGGCACCCGCACCGACACCTCCCCTTCACCGGAGACGGTGATGGTCTGGGCGTCATCCGGCACCTGAATCCCGGGGTTGAGCAGGAAGCCGGCCCCCGGGGTCACCATCTGGCCTTCATCGTCCAGGGTGAACTGGCCGTTGCGGCTGTAAGCGATGGTGCCGTCCGGCAGCTGGATCTCGAAAAAGCCGGGGCCCTCGATCATCAGGTCCAGGCTGTTGTCGGTGGTGAGCATGTTGCCCTGGTTGAAGATCCGCTGGGTGGCGGCCACCTTGGTGCCCGCCCCCAGGGTCAGGCCCGCCGGCAGCTCGCTGTTCTGGGAGCTGATCCCACCGGCCTGGTTGATGGTCTGGTACAGCAGATCCTCGAAGATCGCCCGGCTTTTCTTGAACCCCACGGTGCTGGCGTTGGCCAGGTTGTTGGAGATGGTGGCGATGTCGGTCTGCTGGGCGTCGAGCCCGGTCTTACTGATCCATAATGCCGGTTGCATGGTGTGTCTCCTTTAGGCTCAGCGCATCAGCTGCGCGTGAGCGCGATCATTCTCTTCCGCGGTCTTCATCAGCTTGACCTGCATATCGAACTGGCGCTGGGCTTCGATCATCCCCACCAGCTCGCTGACCGGATTGACGTTGCTGCCCTCGATGGCGCCGGTCACCAGGTTCACCTCGACGGCGTTGGCGTAGGGCTGGTCATCCAGGCGACGGAACAGGCCGTCTTCGCCCTTGGTCAGGGTGTTCAGCGGCGGGTTGACCAGGCGCAGCTGGCCCACCTCCTCCATGGCGTTGGCCGGGGCCCCCTGGGGGCGCACCGTCACCACGCCGTCCTGGGCGATCTCCACCTTCTCGATGGGCAGGGGCAGGAAGATGGGGCCGGCCTGGCCCATCATCGGCTGGCCTTCGCTGTTGAGCAGCATCCCGGCTTCATCGAAACGCAGGCTGCCGGAGCGGGACAGGGCCTCGTTGCCGCCAGCGTCCTGCACCACGAACCAGCCCTGGTCCTTGATGGCCACGTCCAGGCTGCGGCCGGTGGTCTTGATGACGCCGGGGTCAAAATCGGTGGCGGGCCGTTCGGTCATGGCGAACACCCGGGTGGGCAGCCCCTCGCCGAAGGCCTGCATGGAGCGGGCCTGGCTGAGATCCGCCTTGAAGCCGTCACTCTTGGCGTTGGCCAGGTTGTTGGCGTGGGTGGCCAGCGCGTTCATGTTCTGCTTGGCGCCACTGGCGGCGATGTAGAGGAAGTTATCCACTGTCGTTCCCTGGGATCGGATTCCTGTTGATTCTGAACAGAGTTAAGCAACTGTCGTGCCAACCGACAGGGAGCCAGCTGTACCGGGGCTGAAGGGGACGGTGGGGAGAAATTGAACGGGGGAAGGGGAAACGACTTGCCGCCCCCGGATGGGAGCGGCAAGGTTCGGTGGCAAGCGCGGCTTAGCGGATCTGCAGGATGTTCTGGCTCAGCTGGTTGGACACGTCCAGGGCACGGGAGTTGGCCTGGAAGTTGCGCTGGGCGCTGATGAGATCCACCAGCTCCGTGGTCAGGTCCACGTTGGACTGCTCCAGGGCCGCCGAACGGATGCTGCCGAAGGCGCCGATGTTGGGCTCGCCCACCAGCGGCTCGCCGCTGTCCTGGCTCTGCTTCCAGGAGGTGTTGCCGATCTGTGTCAGCCCCTGCTCGTTGGCGAAGCGGGCCAGGGCCACCTTGCCCAGGGCCTGCTGGGTGCCGTTGGAGTAGGTGGCGTTGATCAGGCCATCGGCGGTCACCTCGACGTTGGTCAGGCGGCCCACGGTGGCGCCGTCCTGGCTCAGCTCCGTCACCTCGAAGGGCGCGGCGTACTGGGTGGGGCTGTTGAACTGCAGGGTCAGGCGCTGGGTACCGTCGGCGCCCGGGCCCACCACCCCGGCGCCATCACCGGGCACACCGGAGCTGGGATCATCCAGACCCAGGGCTTGGGTCTGCACCACCGCCGGATCGGTACCGATGTAGCCGCCCACGTCATCGAAGCTCATCACGAAGCCGGTCTGGCCGCTGGCGCCCACGGCGTTGTGGGTCACATCGGCCACCCCGTCACCGGTGGTGTCTTGGCCCCACTGACCGGAGGTGGAACTGCCGCCAGCCACGTCCCAGATGTCCACCGGCTGGTTGTCCACCGTAGTGAACACCACCCACTGGTTGTTGTTGTTCAACGAACCGCCGGTGGGTTTGACGAAGTAGGTGGTCTGGATGTGGGGCTCACCCAGGGAGTCGTAGATGGTCACCGAGGTGGCGGTGTTGTAGGTGGAGGGATCCGTGGGATCGAAGTTGGCCGGATCCAGCTCGGTCTCGTTGGCCGGCAGGTTCATCGACATGGTGATGTTGTTGGTGGCCGTGGGCTGGCCGGCAGTCTGGGGGATCTGCACCGGTTTGGTGGTGGAGAGGGAGACCGACTGCACCGAGCCATCGGCGTTCACCGGCAGGGCCATCAGGTAGTTGCCCAGGCTGTCGACGATGAAGTTGCTGTCATTAAGCTTGAACGCGCCCGCCCGGGTGTAGTTGAAGTCCTGGCTGCCGAACTCGGAGTTGGTGACGAAGAAGCCGTTGCCGTTGATCGCCAAATCCAGGGCGTTGTTGGTGAAGGAGAGCGCCCCCTGGTGGAACTGCTGGGCGATGTGGCTGGTGGCCACACCGGAGCCGACGTTGGTCTTGCTGTTGGTGAACAGCGAGTTGTTGTAGACGTCGGCGAACTCGGCCCGGGACTCCTTAAAGCCGATGGTGTTGACGTTGGCGATGTTGTTGGACGTGGTGTCCAGGTCCTTCTGGGCGGCGTTGATGCCACTGAGCGAGATGTTGAATGACATAAGTTGGCTTCCTTTATCCTTCCGCAACGGCCAGCACATCGCCCAGGCTGATGCCGCCCAGGCCACGGAGATTCAGTACGGTGTCATAGTCGGCGCCCCCGAGGGTGACGCTGTTCACGTGGGCATAAGTGGAGACCGGCAACTCCTGGTTGGCGCCGTCGGTCAGGCCCTGAGCGGTAAAGCTATAGGTGCCGGGGGGCAAGGGGTTGCCCTCGGCATCGTTGCCGTCCCAGGCAAAGTCGACGTTGCCGCCACTGGCGGCGTTCATCGGGATGGTGCGCACCACCTGGCCGGTGCTGTCCTCCACCCGCACCACCAGGTTCTGGGTGCCGCTGGGGGCACTGACCACGCCGGTGACCGGCTGGCCCCCGTCGGCCAGGTGACCGACGTTGGAGGGGATCAGCACCTTCTGACCCACCAGACCGGAGGCCTGCAGGGCCTGGTTGGAGGTCATCACGGTGTTGAGGCTCTTGATCTCGTCGTTCAGGTTGTTGATGCCGTCCACGGTGGCGAAGGAGGACATCTGGGAGATCATCTGATCGTTGTCCACCGGCTTCATCGGGTCCTGCATCGACAACTGCTGGGACAGCAGGGCGAAGAAGTCCTCCTGGGTCAGCGCCTGGTTGTTGTTGGACTCCGGCACCGTCTCCTGCTCCCAGCGCATGGAGTTGAGGTAATCGTTATTGATGGTACTCACGGGGGCTCTCTCCTACTTAACCCTTGCCCAGGCGCAGCGTCTGCTGGGCCATGTCCTTAGCGGAGTTGGCCACCTGCACGTTGGCCTGGTAGGTGCGGGAGGCGGAGATCATGTTGGCCATCTCCTCCACCACGTTGACGTTGGGTTTGTAGATGTACCCCTCGGCGTCCGCCAGGGGGTGGTTGGGACTGAACTGGCGCACCAGCGGCTTGTCGCTCTCGACGATGCCGGCAATGGCCACCGGCACGCTCTGGCTCTGGTAACCGGAGGCCTGCTGCATGGCCGCCTCGAACACCGGCTGACGGGCGCGGTAGGTCTCTCCGGCGCTGGAGCTGACGCTGTTGGCGTTGGCGATGTTGGAGGCGGTGGTGTTGAGGCGCACCGACTGGGCGCTCATGCCGGAGCCGGCGGTATCAAAGATGTTGAACAGGCTCATGGTCAGTCTCCTCGGATCGCCTTTTTCAGGCCGCTGAACTTGCCGTCCAGGAAGCCCAGGCTCATCTGGTGCTCCAGGGTGTTCTGCATAAACAGGTTGCGCTCGGTCTGCAGGTCCACGGTGTTGCCGTCACCGGTGTCCGGGTGTAGAGGCACGCGGAACTTGAGCCCCGGCTGGGGATCGATGCTGGCGTCAAAGTGTTTCTCGTGGCTGCGGGACAGGGAGAAGGCTTGCCGGCTCTTGGCCCCCGCCAGGGCCTGCTCGAAATCGAGATCCTGGGCCTTGTAGTTGGGGGTATCGGCATTGGCGATGTTGCTGGAGAGGACCTCTGCCCGCTCCGCGCGCACCCCGAGGGTGTGCTGGTGAACGCCCAATGCTTTGTCGAATGAGATGGCCATGCGTTGCCTCCTAAGCGCCTATGGCCCATAAAAAGCAAAAGGCGTGCCATAAGACACGCCTTGTTGAGCTCGCTCCCGCCTCAGGGCCGGTAATAGAGGATCCCCGAGGGGAAACGGCGCATCTCGAAGTCGCTGGAAAGGTTGGCAATGGACTCCGAGGCCCCCAGCACCAGGTAGCCGCCGGGGTTCAAAGCGGCAGCAAATTGCCGCAGGATCTGTTGCTTGCTCTCCTGGGAGAAATAGATGAGGACGTTGCGACAGAAGATGACGTCGAAGCGGCCCAGCAGCAGGTAGCTCTCCAGCAGGTTTTGCTGGCGGAAACTCACGCTTTGGCGCAGCTCCGGCTTGATGCGCATGCGGCCACTGCCCAGGCAATCGAAAAACTGCCGCTTGCGCTCCTCGCTGAGGCCGCGTGCCATGGCCAGGGCGTCGTACTCCCCCGCCTGGGCCTGGGCCAGCACCTGGCTGGAGAGATCCGTGGCCAGGATCTCCGCCCCCTGCAGCAACCGGCCCGGCTGCTTGCGGCGAAACTCCTGCAGGCTCATCGCCAGGGAGTAGGGCTCCTGGCCGGTGGAACAGGCGGCGGACCAGATCTTGAGCCGGCGCCCCAGGCGGGCCAAGTCCGGCAACACCTCGCTTTGCAGCAGCTCGAAGGGGTAGGTATCCCGAAACCAGAAGGTCTCGTTGGTGGTCATCGCCTCGATCACCTGGGTTTTCAGGGTCGAGCGCTCCGGGCGCATCGCTTCGCGCACCAGATCCGCCATGGAGGCGTGGTGGGCCGCCATCAGCGGTCCCAGTCGGCTGCGCACCAGGTACTGCTTGTTGTCGCCCAGCACGATGCCGCACTGACGCTGCAGAAAATCGGCAAACGCCTGGTAATCCTCAATTGCCAGAGACTTCGTTGGCAACGTCATTCCCCTTGTGCTTTGGCCAGGTAACTGTTGACCGTGCGGGCCAACTCATCCGGGTTGAACTTGGCGATGAACTCGTCCGCCCCCACCTTCTCCACCATCGCCTGGTTGAACACCCCGGACAGGGAGGTGTGCAAAATCACGCTCAGGGAGCGCAGCTTGGGGTGGGCCCGCAGTTCGGCGGTGAGGGTGTAGCCGTCCATCTCCGGCATCTCGATGTCGGACACCACCAGGGTGAGCTTCTCGGCGATGTCGTCGCAGTCTTCGGCCATCTGTTTGAGGGTGTTGAGGGCCTCCAGGCCATCCTTCACCACGATAAGATCCAGCCCCATAGGCTCCAGGGCACGCTGCACCTGCTTACGGGCCACCGCAGAGTCGTCGGCCACCAACACGGTGCGCCGGTTCTGCTGGGTCGGCGCCAGGGTGGCGACCACCTCTTCGCTCACCTCGGTGCGGGCCGGGGCGATCTCGTCGAGGATCTTCTCCACATCGAGGATCTCCACCAGTTGCTTATCCAGCTCGGTGACGGCGGTCAGGTAGTTGCTCTTACCGCTGCCCTTGGGCGGCGGCAGCACCCCCTCCCAGTTGAGGTTGACGATCCGCTCCACGCCGCTGACCAGGAAGCCCTGCACGGTGCGGTTGTACTCGGTGATGATGATGAACGCGGTGTCCAGGTCCTGGGTGACCGGACCGCCGATCGCAGCGGAGAGATCGATCACCGAGATGGTCTGGCCGCGGATGTGGGCCACGCCCCGGATCAGGCCGCTTTGGTGGGGCAGCATGGTGAGCTTGGGGCACTGCAGCACTTCCCGCACCTTGAACACGTTGATGCCGTAGCGCTGGCGCCCCTGGAGACGGAACAGCAGAAGCTCAAGGCGGTTTTGGCCCACCAGTTGGGTGCGCTGGTTAACCGAATCCAGAATACTGGCCATAGGGAAAATCCTTTTCAACGAGAGCGGGTCATGGCTCGGCGTGCCCCGGTAAGGCGCCTGAGGCCGATTGTCGTTATAATGCAGCGGCGTTGTATCAATTTCCCCAACGTGGTTCAAGCTTGGGGATGTAACCCTTTGATATCCAGCGTTACTATCTGACCAAGGCCTTCAAGTATAGGATTATTGGATCGTCGAATGCGAACTTTCTCACGCCCGTGGCGCGCCGCCGGTGCCCTGCTCGCGGCCCTGACCGCCGCCCCGGCCTTGGCCAATGAGTTTACCCCCCTGGAAACCATCCGCGACACCGCCGCCGGCTACGTGGAGGCGCACATCACGGTGCCCGAGGGCGCCCGGGTGACGGTGGAGGCCAACGCCCTCGACAACCGCCTTAAATACCCCCATTGCCAGCAGCCCCTGCTGGCCAGTGCGCCGGGCAATAACGGCTTTGGCCGCTACGTGACCGTCAAGGTCTCCTGCCCGGACGACCAGGGCTGGTCCCTCTACGTGCCGGTGCAGACCCGCACCGAGTTCCCGGTGGTGGTGAGCACCGCCACCTTGATGGCCGACACCCTGCTGGAGCCCCAGCACCTTCGTGTGGAGTACCGGGACGCCAACAGCCTGCGGGGCAACCAGCTGAGCGATCCCGAGCAGCTCAACGGCGCCCGGCTGATCCGCCGGGTCGGGGCGGGCCAGCCGATCCGCAGTAACAACATCTGCCTGGTGTGCAGCGGCGATCTGGTCACCATCTACGCCCGCACCGGCGGCATCGAGATCAAGACCAACGGGGAAGCCCGGGGCAGTGGCGCCATCGGGGACACCATCCGGGTGCAAAACACCCGCTCGGATCGTATCATCGAGGCACGTGTGGTGGGCCTGGGCGCCGTCGAAGTGCGGATGTAAAAATCCCTAAAGCTTCGCCGACTCCGGACGATAACCCGGGTAAGAGACCCCTTTCAGTTCAACGGAACCAGTCATTATGGCGATCGATCTGAACAAACTTGGCGGTGGTGCACACCGCCCCCTGACCCAACAGGGCCAGGGCAAAGCGACGGCCGCGCCCCAGAGCAGCGCCGCCCCGGCCAAGCCCGCCGCGGACGCCGTGGTGCTGACCGAGCAGGCCCAGCAGCTGTCCCGGGCCGAAAGCGGTCTGGCGGACGCCACCGGCATCGACCAGGCTAAGGTGGACGCGGTCAAGCAGGCCATCGCCGAGGGCCGCTACCACGTGGATCCCGAGCGTCTGGCCAGCAACATCACCAAGTTTGAAAACGAGCTGAGCGGCCTGCTGGATGAGTGAGCCCCGTCTCGAGGATCTGCTGACACAACAGCTGGCCCGACTGGGCCAGCTGTTGGCGCTTCTGGAGCAGGAAACCGACGCCCTGGTCAAACGGGACGTTGAGCGTATCGAAGCCCTGCTCAAGGAGAAGCTGACCCTGCTGGAGGCGATCGCCGAAGCGGACCAGGCCCTGGGCCGTCACCGAGATGTGGCCCGCCTGACCGAGGAGCCCGCACTGGCGGAGCAGCTCAAAGCCGGTCAGGCCCTGCTGGCCCAGTGCCAGAGCCGCAACGAGCACAACCAGGCCCAGGCAGAGCTGGTCAGCGCCAGCCTGACCCGGCTGCAGCAGCTGATGCAGCGCACCCGCCACGCCAGCGCCATGACCTATACCGGCGAGGGGCAAACCCACGTGGGCCAGCGCCTGGGCAAGCGGATCCAGGTCTGAGGTTTCCTCAGCCACAAAAAAGCCCGGCTTGGCCGGGCTTTTTTGTGCGAACGTCAACACTCAGTAGTAGCTGACCGACTTGACCCGTTGGCGGGGTTGCTGCTGGTAGAGCTCCCACACCAACTGGTAATCCAGCTCCAGTTCGGTGACGTAGCTGTCCCCCACCGGGTAGCTGCGCACCACCTTGGCGCCGCGGATCACCCCGTCCACCTGGGCCCGGAAGCGGTCGCTGCTGAGCACCAGGTTGTCCACCTCGCTCTGGCCCTGGATCCGCTGGCCGTACACCTGCTCGGCCAGCTCCCGGTAGGCGTCCAGTTTGGCCGCCCGCATCGCCCGGCGCATCTTCTCCTGCTCGTTGTTTCCCAGCTGGGCGGACAAAGGCGCGATGCCGGTGGCGGTCAGCACCGGGAAGGACTCCGGGGCCACGGTCTCGTACTCCACAAAGCGGTCGTAGCCGGCACAGCCGGCCAGGGCCCACACCAGGGCCAGGGGGATGGCACGCTTCATCACTCCTCCAACTCCACCACGCCGCCGCGGCCGGCCTGGTCATGGCGGTAAAGCCGCCCCTGCTCCAGGCTGACCCGCTGGGCGGGACTGAAATACTGCGGCAGGCTCTGCCAGGGCACGCTGCTTTGCGACGCGGACAGCACCCGGCGGTTGGCCACGCTGATCAGCCGACTGTGGATCTGCACCGAGTCCCGGCTGGTGGCCACCGTGGCCACCACCACCTGGTCCACCGGCAACTGACTGGCCAGCGACTCGAAGTCACGGCTCAGCATCAGGTTGCCCTGTTCGGTGATCCGCACCCGGTCGCTGCCGTTCAGATCCACCAGGTTGAGCCCCTGCTGGTGCAGCGCCGCCAGCAGCGCTTCCCCCAACTGTCGGGCAAACAGGCTGCTTTGCTCAAACTGCTCCAGCATCACCGGGGTGGTGACCGCGGTCAGCTGGGTGGTGTCCAGGTTGTCGTGGTGGCGCACCAGATCCCGGGCAATGGCCTGGGCCAGGTCATTCAGCGCCCCCTGGGGCGGCAACGGCTTGCCGTCCGCCTCGGCGGCGGGCCAGTCCGGCGCCTCGGGCCCGGTGGCACAGCCAGCCAGCGCCAAGGCCAGTGCGGCCGCGAGCAATCGCATCTTCCTGTCTCCTGTTTGAGCACCTGCTCAGGGTATCGACCAGGGGCTTGGAAGCTTTAGGCACAAGCCTTGCTTATCTTTGGGGATACATCAAACGGCAACCTGCTTCGGAACCTCATGACACTGCTTCGTCCGCTTCTGCTGGCCACCCTGTTACTCAGCCCTTCGGCCCTGGCCGGCTGGGTAACCGTCCACGGTCAGGCCCAGATCATCAACGACAACCTCGACCAGGCGCGGGAGCGTGCCATTGATCGCGCCCTGTCCCAGGCGCTGATGCAATCCGGTGCCCAGCTGGACTACCAGCAGCGCAGCCAGAACGGGGTGCTGATGGAGGAGGAGCTTCACTGGCAGGCCCAGGCTGAAGTGGAAAGCATGGAGCTGCTCTCGGAGCGGCGCAGCGGCAACCACTACAAGGTGGAGCTGCGGGTGCTGCTGCAATCCACCGCCCTGGGGGAGTGCCAGGGGCCGGCAGGTCGGGTGGCCATCAGCGTGCCCCGGGCCCAGGTGCGTTACCGCGAGCAGCTGGTGCCCGGAGGCCTCTACGAGCTGGACGGCGCTTTCGCCCGGCTGCTGGGCAACACCCTGAACGGCGAAGGGCGCTACGCCTTCGCCACCGCCCGGGACGACTTGCGCATCGACATGATGAGCCCCGACCGCCAGTGGGTGCGCTCCTTGGGGGAGCAGGATCACAGCCAGTACGTGCTGGCGGTGGTGTTTGACGATCTCAGTGTCGACCGCCCAGACCGGGTGCTGGGCTACTGGGAGCGGGACGCCAGCCGCAACCTGGCGCTGGAAGCCACCCTGTACGATGCCTTCACCACCGAGCGGGTGTGGAGCCAGCGTTACCGCAGCCAGGGGGGCTGGCCCTACGAACGCCAGGAGATGGCCGACACCGCCACGGAAAAGTTCTGGGGCAGCGACTTTGGCGCCGAGCTGCGCCGGGTTGGCACCGAGCTGGTGCGGGATCTCAACCAGACCCTGGCCTGCCAACCCCTCAAGGGGCGCATCCTGGAGCTGACCGGGGACACCGCCGTGGTCACCCTGGGGCTGCGTCATGGGCTGCGCCCCGGCGACCGGCTTCAGATCGTGCAGCAGCAGGACTATTGGGGTCAGGCCGGCAGCCTGACCCTCACCCTGGAGCAGGTGGAGCCGGAGCGGGCCCGGGCTCGCTTCAGCGGCGCCGCCGCCCAGATGGGGGTGCAGGTGGGCGACTGGGTGCAGCGCGCTCCCCGTTAGACCATTCTTTAGCCAGTTGATTTTGTGGCCTTTTCAAATCCAACATCCGCGGACTAGAATGGGCCTTCCTTATCTCTCCCCATAGCTCAACAGGATAGAGCAGCCGCCTCCTAAGCGGCCGATAGAGGTTCGAGTCCTCTTGGGGAGGCCATATTTATCCCACGTTGTTTTCCCCGTCTGTGAAGCGCCATCGAGTCCGCCTCGGGCCAACCCGCTGCGCTGAAATCCATTCAAGATTTCAAACCGCCCTGTCGCCATTGGGGGCGATACCGGCGTGCCATTCGGTGCCCTCAGGCAAGCCGTCGAAATTCCGGGACAAGGCCATTGCTTCAAGCTCTTATTGGATCCGCTTTCATTAGGCGTTATTGCTGTGTCCATTCGTTTGCGCCTGAGATTCTGCTTTATTCGACGAATTGGGTTTGTGACCGTGGCATGTCAGGACAATTAAGCTAAAATGTCCGAAGTAAAATTGCGCAATTCGAAAGTTGTGCCAAAGAATTGACTGCAGACGTTTTTATGGCTTGTTGGAATCACCATAAACACCCTGTATGCAAAGTTGTATAGATGAGAGAGCGTCATCGCATACACAGGTTGAATTAAAACAAAATTGGGATCCGCATATGACGATTGTTACGCGTTCTTTCATCGTTGCTCCCCTGATGTTCCTGGGTGTTACGGGCTGCAGCAGCGCCCCGACCCAGGAGGCAGCCAGCGAAGCCACCTGGATGGAGGCCGCCCGCCAGGGCCACGCCAGCTACGTCCGGCAATACGCCGACCAGCTTGACCGCCGTAACAGCGAGGGGCTGACCCCCTTGGAACAGGTCTTTGATGAGGGCGATCGTCTGGCCTTCAAAACCCTGTTGCAAGCCGGGGCCAACGCCAATATCGAATCCCAAAGCGGCGCCACCCTGCTCTGCCGCGCCGCGCAAAATACCGACCCCTTTTACCTGCGCGAACTATTAAGCTTCGGGGCGGAAGTTAACCTGCCCAATTATTCCCCCTCCGATCTGCCCAATGCCGCGTTTTGCGCCGCCCAAGCCGGTCGCGATCATAATTTGCTGCTGCTGCTCTCCCTGGACGTGGACGACGCCCGAACCAATTTAAAAGGCGACACCCTTTGGGATGTGGCTGCCCATCACAATCAGGCAACGATCAGCAACATTCGCCACCATTTTGACCATTAATCCCGTCGGTTCAAAACTGGTCTGCGCTGTTTCGCCTTGAGGGGGCATGGGGGGCATGTTATCAATACGCCTCCCATTCCCACCGGCATGATGTACCGCTGATGAAACACTTTACCGCCCTACTGGCACTGGCCCTGTCCGTGCTGATCCCGGCCCAGGCCCGCACCGTGGCCGACGTCACCCTGCAAGAGTCCATCACCGTCCAAGGCGACACCTTATCCCTGTACGGGGCGGGGATCCGCACCAAGTACTTTATGAAGCTGTACGTCGGCTCGCTCTACGGCGCCGAAACTGGCTTGGACGCCAAAGGGGTGCTGGCCAGCGAGCAGACCACCGCGGTGCGTCTGAACATCATCTCCGGCATGATCACCTCCGACCGGATGATCGACACCATCGAAGAGGGGTTCGATACCGCCACCGGGGGCAACGTTGCCCCGCTGCGGGAGCGCCTGGACAACTTCCTGGCGGTGTTTGATGAGGCCGTAGAGGTGGGCGATCAGTTCACCATGGTCTCCATCCCCGGCAGCGGCCTGGAAGCCTACAAAAATGGCGAACTGCTGACCCTGGTGGAGGGAGACGACTTCCGTCAGGCCCTGTTCGCCATCTGGCTCGGCGAAAAACCCGCCGACAAGAAACTGAAACGGGCCATGCTGGGCCAGTAACGCACAACGGCGCCCAAGGGCGCCGTTGTTGTTTGGACCTGTCGCGTCAGAACGACCAGTTAAAGCTCACCGCAAAGCCCAGCCGACCGTCAACGTCCTGCTTGCGGTTGGCCGCACCATCGGGTTCCCAGTTGAGCTCCCCCTCGGTGCGGTAGCCGATGATCCCCGACAGGTACCAATCCTCGTTGGGGAAATAGGAGAGGCGGCCAAACGCCACCGGCTCCTCCAGCTCCGCCGCCCCGCCCTCAAGGGCAAACCGATCGCTTCGGTAGGCCCCGCCCACCCCCAGCTCGAAGTGGGGGTTCCAACGGTAGCTGAGCTCCAGCCCCGCCCGGCCGGCAAAGCCCGGCTCAAAGGGGTTGTCCAATTTGAGTCGCTCGGTGATCTGCCACTTCACCAGCACGATGGGGAAACTCTTGGTCTCCTTGACGTCGTTGAGGTAGGAGAGCCCAAAGCCCAGTTGCAGATCCGGGCTCATCGAGTACATGGCGCCCCCCAGTACCCCCCAACTGAAACCGTCGGAGAGACTGGCGTCCTTGGCCGCGCTCCACTGGAACCGGGGCGCCAGAATGAACTGCCACTGCTTGTCCATCAGATAGATGCCGTTAAAGCCCAGCCCGATGCGGTCGCGATGTTCCCAGCTGGGCAACTGCCCCTCAAACAACGCGTCTCGGCTGAAGTCGGTGTAGCGGCGGTTGAGCGAGACAGTGCTGCCGACGATCCATTGGGGGCCCAGGCGGGTGCTGTACCCCAGATCCATCCCCAGGGCGCTGTCACCCAGGCTGCCGTCCTGGGCCAGATCACCGTCCGCCATCTGCACCCCGTAGAGGGTGAGATCCCAGGGCTTAAAGTTGGCCGGTGGGCCCCCCTGAGCCAAGGCGGCGGGGGCGAGAAACAGCAGGGAATACCACAGAGACTTCATCCATTCGTCCTTGAAAATTAACTCAATTGTTCTCTACGCGAGTGGCCGATGGCGCGATCACCGGCGCGGCTGGAAACCGTAGCCTCGCAGGAAAAAATCCACCATCTGTGTGACGCGCTGATGGCGCTCGGCGTCGGTTTCGCGCACCTCGAGCCCCAGCTCCAGGCGCAGGTGGCACATGCCGCGGGCCATCAGCAGCAGCTGTCCCGCCGCGACGGTGGGGTTGTCCAGGGTCAGCACGCCGGCGCGCTCCAGTGAGGTCAGGTAATCCGCCAGCACCTTAAGCACCTTGGCCGGTCCGGCCTCGAAATAGCGCTCCGACAGCGTCGGGTGGGTCTCGGCCTGGCTGACGCACAAGCGGTAGACGTAGATCGCCTCTTCGCTTCTGATCATCTCGGCAAAGCGCTGCGTAAACTCCAGCAGCACCTGGCGGGGATCCTCCCCGGCCAGGGCCGACGGCAGCAGCTCCGAGACCACGCACTTGCGCTCGATGCAGTGGGTAAACAGCTCATCTTTGCTGCCGAAGTGGGCGTACACCGTCTGCTTGGACACCCCGGCCCGCTGCGCCACCTCGTCCATGCTGGTGGTGGCAAAGCCCTGCTGGACAAAGAGTTCACCGGCGGCTTCGACGATCTGCTGCCGTTTCTTTTCACTGCGGGCACTGAGAATCTGGGTCATGATCTACCACACCTACTTACATTTGGCTCACATTCAAACTGGACAGTCTAGTTTCCCACAACTAGACTGGACAGTGCAGTTTAATTATGGACCAATTGTTGCTGTCATGGCTAGATATCTTACTGTTTTGCCACTGCTGTTGTTAACCGCTTGTCAGCCCGTCGCGGAGACCTCGGTGAGCAAAGCGCCCCACCCGGTTGTGACCGAGCGCCTTGTTCTGGCACCGGATTACCCCATCACCCACCGCTTCGTCGGCCGCCTCTACTCCTCCACCACCAGCCAGGTGGGCTTTGAGCTGGCCGGCGTGGTGCAGAGCATCTCGGTGGACACCGGACAACGGGTGGAGCGGGGGCAGGTGATGGCCGCCCTGGACGACGCCCTGCTGGCCAGTGAAGCGGACCAGCTGACCGCCAACCTGGAGCAGATCCGCGCCCAGCGATCCCTGGTGGACACCACCCTGGCCCGTCAGCGCCAGCTGGAGGCCCAGGGGTACCAGTCCCAGCAACAGCTGGACGAGCTGCAGAGTCAGCAGAACGAACTGGCGGCGCGCCAGCAGCAGCTGCAAGCCAGCCTGGACGCCAACCGGATCCGCCGCCAGAAAAGCCAACTGGTGGCCCCCTTCGACGGCGTGGTCTCCCAGCGCCAGCTGGCCCCGGGCCAGGTGGTGTCTCCGGGCCAGCCGGTGCTGACCCTGGTGCCGGACCAGCAGGCCGAGGCCCGCATCGGCGTACCGGTGAGGCTGCTGAGCCGCCTGACCGCCCAGGGCGCATTCGCGATCAGCGTCCAGGGCCACAATCACGAAGCCACCCTGGTGGGCCGCAGCGCCGAGGTGGACCCGGTCACTCGCACCGTGGAGTTGCGCTTCGCCCTGCCGCCGCTGGAGAACCTGGTGAACGGCGATCTGGCCTACCTCAACGTCGAGGAGCGGGTGCCCACCGCCGCGGTCAAGGTGCCGGTGAGCGCTCTCATCAGTGGCCTGCGGGGCCGCTGGAACCTGATGGTGGCCGCCCCGGCCGAGTCCGGCTTTGTGCTGGAGCGGCGGGACGTCACCATACTGCACAGCGACGATCGCATCGCCTACGTCAGCGGCGCCATCGACGACCAGGACCGGGTGGTGACCACCGGGCTGCAGTCGCTGGTGGCCGGCCAGCGGGTCTACCCGGACGGCAAGGAGTAGTCCCATGGTCAATGCCCTGGTTCGCAACCCGCGGCTTATCCTGCTGCTGGTGGTGCTGATCCTGGTGATGGGCCTGGGGGCCCTGAACCAGCTGGCGCGCACCGAAGATCCCCACATCACCAACCGCTTTGCCGCGGTGATCACCGCCTACCCCGGCGCCTCCGCCGAGCGGGTGGAGATGCTGGTCACCGAGGTGCTGGAATCCCGCCTGCGGCAGCTGGATGAGCTGGCGCTCATCACCTCCAACTCCCGCCCCGGTATGTCCGCCATCACCCTGGAACTCAAGGACAGCGTGTTCGACACGGACCCGGTGTGGTCCCGCGCCCGGGATCTGTTGGCAGACGCCGCCGAGGCGCTGCCCGCCGGCGTCGCCCGCCCCAGCCTGGATGATCAGCTTGGCTACGCCTTTACCCGCATCTTTGCCCTGCGCTGGCAGGGGCCCGGCGAGCCGGATCTGGCGGTGCTGGGGCGTTACGGCGAAGCCCTGGCCAACCGCCTGCGGGTGCTCTCGGGCACCGACTTTGTCAAGGTGCAGGGGCGTCCGGACGAGGAGATCCTGGTCCGGGTGGACGACAACCAGATGCAGGCCTTGGGGCTGACCACCGACACCCTGGCCCAGATCATCGCCGCCGCCGACGCCAAGGGCTCCGCCGGCACCCTGGAGAGCGACACCATCCGCGCCCAGGTGGAGGTGGCCGGTGAGCTCGACTCCCTGGACCGCATCCGCCGCATCCCTCTGCGCCTGGGCGACCGCCTGCAGGGGGTTCGGGTGGGGGACATCGCCGAGGTCACCCGCAGCGTGCACGAGCCGGGCCAGGACCGGGCCATCGTCCAGGGCGAGCCGGCCATCCTGGTGGCGGCGCGGATGCTGTCGGACATCCGGGTCGACCGTTGGGATGACCAGGTGGAGGCCCAATTGACGGCGCTGCAGAGCCAACTGCCCGCCAACGTCCGGCTGGAGACCCTGTTCTCCCAGCGCGATTACACCGAAACCCGACTGTCGGAGCTGCTCACCAGCCTGGGCCAGGGCTTTGCCCTGATCTTGCTGGTGCTGCTCATCACCCTGGGGCTGCGCTCGGCGTTGCTGGTGGCCGCCGCCCTGCCCCTGACCGCCCTGGTGACCCTGGCCTGCATGCAGTTCTACGGCCTGCCCATCCACCAGATGTCGGTCACCGGACTGGTGGTGGCCCTGGGGATCATGGTGGACAACGCCATCGTCATCGTTGACGCCATCGCCCAGCGCCGAGGCCAGGGGATGGGGCCGGTGCAGGCGGTGCGTCAAACCCTGCGCCACTTCTGGCTGCCGCTGCTGGCCTCCACCCTGACCACGGTACTGGCCTTCGCCCCCATCTGGCTGATGCCGGGCCCGGCCGGGGAGTTCGTGGGCGGCATTGCCCTGTCGGTGAGCTTTGCCCTGCTGGCCTCCTACGCCATCTCCCACACCCTGATCGCCGGCCTGGGTGGCCGCTTTATCCGTCCACGGGAAGACGGTCACTGGTGGCAGCAGGGGCTGACCATCGCTCCGTTGGCGCGGGGGCTGAAGCGCTCTTTGCAGCTGGCCCTGGCCCGCCCCGGCTGGGCCATGCTGGCGATGACCGCCCTGCCGCTGACCGGCTTCTGGGCCGCCGGCCAGATGACCGAACAGTTCTTCCCCCCCTCGGACCGGGACATGTTCCAGATAGAGGTACGCTTGAGTGAGGCCGCCAGCTTGCCCGCCACCCAGGCCCGGGTGGCGGAGCTCGACGCCTGGCTGCGCACCCAGCCGGGGATCACCCAGACCGCCTGGAGTTTTGGCCGCAACGCCCCCTCCTTCTACTACAACCTGCTGCAGCGCCAGCAGGGGGTGCCCCGCTACGCCCAGGGGATGATCACCACCGACAGCTTCCAGCGGGCCAACCACCTTATCGAGCAGCTGCAGGGGGAGCTGGACCGGCGCTACCCGGACCTGCAGGTGCTGGTGCGCAAGCTGGAGCAGGGCCCCCCCTTCAACGCCCCGGTGGAGTTTCGGGTCTTTGGCCCGGATCTGGCCCAGCTGGATCGCATCGGTGAACAGCTGCGACTGGTGTTGCAGGAGCAGGCGGAGGTGACCCACACTCGGGCGGCCCTGGCCAGCGGCCTGCCGCGGGTCAAGCTGGCACTGGATGAGCAGGCAGTCACCGCCGCCGGCCTCACCCTGGCCCAGGTGACCAACCAGATCCGCGGCAGCCTGGACGGCAGTGTCGGTGGCACCCTGCAGGAGGGCCCCGAAGCCTTGCCGGTGCGGGTGCGCCTGCACTCCGAGGTGCGTCGGCAAAGCGGCGATCTGGCCAACCTGCAACTGACCACCGCCGACGGTCAGATCCTGCCCCTGTCCGCCCTGGGCAGCCGCACCATCGTGGCCAGTCGCAGCCAGATCCCCCACCGCAACGGCGAGCGGATCAACACCATTGAGGCCTTCCTGATCGCCGGCGTGCTGCCGGCCCAGGTGCTGAACCAGACCCTGGCCCAGCTGGAGCAAAGTGGCTTTGCCCTGCCCGAGGGCTATCGCCTGGAGGTGGGGGGAGAGAGTGCCGAGCGCAACGAAGCGGTGGGCAAACTGATGTCCAGCGTCGCCATCATCAGCGTGCTGCTGGTAGCCATCGTGGTTCTGTCCTTCAACTCCTTCCGCCTGACCGGGGTGATCCTGGCCAGCGCCATCCAGTCGGTGGGGCTGGGGCTGTTGTCGGTCTACCTGGCGGGTTACCCCTTTGGCTTTAACGTCATCATCGCCCTGATGGGCCTGATGGGACTGGCCATCAACGCCGCCATCGTCATCCTGGCGGAGTTGGAGGACTCGCCGCAGGCCCGGGCCGGCGAGGTGGACGCCATCATCGCCGCGGTGAGCAGCTGTGGTCGCCACATCGGCTCCACCACCATCACCACCATCGGCGGCTTTATGCCCCTGATCCTGGCCGGGGGCGGCTTCTGGCCCCCCTTCGCCATCGCCATCGCCGGGGGCACCGCCCTGACCACCCTGCTCTCCTTCATCTTCGTCCCGGCGGCCTATCGGGTGGTGCGCCGCTGGCGCGCCGAGCCCCCCAAGGCGCAACCGGTGGCGATCGCCGCATAAAAAAACGGGCCTTCGGGCCCGTTTCCTTTTCTGTCGGTCCAGTCTCAGCCGTGACCGTTAAGCAGCCGCCGGTAGAGCTGGTCTTTCAAGCTCACGCGGCGGGCTTTGAGATCCATAAAGTTCTGGTCGGTGGTGGGGACCCCGTTGACCTCCAGCCCCCGGACCTTGTGGTCCAGATCGTGGTACTCCTTGGCCATGCGGGCAAACTCCTCGTCGCTCTCTTTGAGGTGGTGGATCACCTCTTTGTGCTCGGGAAACTCGAAGATCAGTGCATGATTCTCACCCAGCATCACGGGGCCCTCTCTGCTGCTACTACCAGAGGTAACCATAGCCCAGTTACTTCACCTCGTGCGCCTCGGCCCGCTTGTCCGCCAGCGCCTTTTCCAGGGCATCCAGCTGTGCCTCGGAGAACTGGCCGCGGTCAATCAGATGGGTGATCGCCTCCGCACTGCGGCCCCGGTGGTGGATGATCACCTCAGGCACCTTGATGGTGGCCACATGCGCCTCGATGCGCCGGGCTTCCTCCTCCAGACGCACCCCCTCCTCTTCCAGGCGCCGGTGCAGCTCCGCCATCTGCTCCGCCATCGCCTCCTGCTCCAGAAACTCCAGCTCCAACTCCTCCCCGGGCAGGGTCATCAGGTGCACCCGGTGGTGGGCGCCACTGTGCAACGCCAGATGCAGCTCCCCCTCCCCGGCCACCGCACTGCGCGCCAGCTCTAGCCAGCGCTCGCCATGCTCACTGTCCGCCAGGGCCGTTTCCAGCGCCCCCCAGTCCGGCGATGCCGGATCCAGGGTCAACGCCAGGCGCTCCCCATCGCGGCTGAGCACCACCTTGACTGGCTCCGTCCCCTGGCGGGTGAGGGTCAGGCTGTCGGCCCAGAGGGCGGCAGGGTAGAGGGTGGTCAGCGCCAAAGCGGCCAGGCAAAGGGTTCGGGTCCAGAGGGTCATAATGTCCATCCTGTGGTGGTGATTGGACCCAAGCCATTGAAAAGCGCGTGCCAACTTAGCCAAGGCCCGGCCCATGGGCCCTGGCGGGGTTTCGCCGGAGCAGCGCCCCGCTTCGACTGCCGAAAAGGGCAGCGCCTCCTGCCCATATGGGGAGGGTCATCCGGAGTCGGGCCCTTGCCGCCACGCCCGCAGCCTGACACTCTGGGCATTGGCGCCCTGGCACGAAAGCTGTATGACCAGGACAGACAACCTTGTGGAGTGCCCTGAGTCCATGTCCCTCAAACGCTATCTGTTCTTTGCTTTTGGCTCGCTGATGCTGCTGTTCATCGCGGTGCAGATCCTGCTGCTCAACAAGCTGACCGCCGATTTTCACGACACCCTGGGGGATCAGTCCGCCGTGGTGGCCCGCCGGGTGGCGGAGATCACCGTGGAGAACCTGTTCGACGACGAGATGCTCCGCCTGGAGCCGCTGCAGGCCCCCCGGGCCCCGCTGCCGCCGGAGCAGGTTGAGGCGGTTCGGCAACAGCGCGAGGCGCAGGAGCAGCAGCGCGAAGCCGAGCGTCAGCACCAGGAACAGGTGCGTCAGGCGCAGGAGGCCGAACGTCAGCGCCAGCAGGCCTCCCTGTCCCAGCAGCTGCACGCCCTGGAGGCCCACAGCGAAGCGCTGGAGAGCCACCTCGAAGCGTTGGTGCTCACGCCCCACACCATGAGCGAGGAGGAGCAGGCGCTCATCAAGGCGGAGCTGGCCGAGGCACGGCGCCAGGCACTGGAGCAGGCCCGACAGATCAAGGTGGAGTTCGAGCGCGGCAGCGACCGGGTGTTCATCGAGGGCTTCGACGCCCCCCTGGCGATGACCCTGCTCCACGCCCCGGAGCAGGCGCTGATGAGCCAGTTCAGCCGCACCCTGTTCTGGGCCTTACTGCTCTCCGGCGGCATCGGCCTGCTGCTGATCTACTGGCTGGCCCAGCGACTGGCCCGCCCCCTGGAGGCCCTGGATCAGGGCTGTCAGCGCCTCTCCGCCGGTGAACTGGGCCACACCCTGCCGCTGCAGGGCAGCTCCGAGGTGCACCACGCCATCGGTGCCTTCAACCAGATGAGCCAGTCCCTGGCCCGAATGACCGAACAGCAAAAAACCCTGCAAAGCCGCCAGCACCTGGCGGAGATCGGCGAGATCGCCCGGGGCCTGGCCCACGCCCTGCGTAACCCCCTGCACACCATCGGCCTGGCCCTGGAGCGCACCGAGCAGGCGGACGCCGAGGAGCGCCAGCGCTGGCATCGACAGATCCGCGCCAAGCTGACCCACATGGACCGCACCCTGACCGCCATGCTCACCCTGTCCGCCAACGGCATCGACCGCAGCGAACGTCACCGGGCCCGGGCGCTGGTGGACGACATCATCCTGGAGCTGTCCATGGCCAACCCCCAGGGAGTGAGTTTTACCAACACCCTGCCCGACGCCCTGGTGCTGACCGGCGCCCACTCGGAGCTGCGCACCATGCTGCACACCCTGCTGGTCAACGCCCAGGAGGCTTCCCCCGCCGCCGGCGAGGTGCAGATTGAGGGCGAGGGGGACGATCAGAACGCCCGGATCCGGGTGCTGGATGGCGGCGCGGGCCTGGCGCCGGCGATGGTGGACCGGCTGTTCGAGCCCCACCAGAGCACCAAGTCCGACGGCTCCGGCATGGGGCTCTACCTGGCCCGCCGCCTGGCCCGGCTCTGGTACGGCGGTGACGTCGAACTGGCCGACCGCCCCGACACCCCCGGCTGCCAAGCCACCCTGACATTGCGACAAGGAACCGCCCAATGACCCCCTGCCCCATCGTCCTGCTGGAAGACGACGACGCCCAGCGCAGCCTGCTCACCACCCTGCTGGAGGAGGCCGGCCACCGGGTCAAGGCGGTGGCCACCGCCGACCAGGCCGCCACGGCCCTGGAGAGCCCCGACTGGCAGCTGCTGCTGACCGACTGGAAGCTGGCCGAGGGGGACGCCGGGCCCCTCATTCGTGATGCCCGCACCCGACGCCCGACCCTTGGGATCATCGTGGTCACCGCCTACGGCTCCATCGCCCACGCGGTGGAAGCGGTGCAGCTGGGGGCCGACGATTACCTGGCCAAACCCTTCCAGCGTCAGGCCCTGATGCTGGCCATCGACAAGGTCAGCCGCGCCCGTCAGCTGAGGGAGTCCAACGAGCGGCTCAGCGCCCAGTTGGCCCAGCAGGAGCAGTTGGTGGACCTGGTGGGCCACTCGGCGCCGATGCAGAAGGTGTACCGGCGCATCGAGCGGATAAGCCAGGCCAGCGCCACCGTGCTGATCCACGGCGAAAGCGGCACCGGCAAGGAGCTGGCCGCCCGGGCCCTGCACAAGCTCTCCCCCCGCACTGGCCCCTTCGTGGCGGTCAACTGCGGCGCCATCCCCGACAGCCTGGCGGAGTCGGAGTTGTTCGGTGCCGAGAAGGGGGCCTTTACCGGCGCCCACCAGACCCTGGTGGGCAAGCTGGAGGCGGCCAGCGGCGGCACCCTGTTCCTGGACGAAATCGGCGAGCTGCCGCTGAACCTGCAGACCCGACTGCTGCGGGTGCTGCAGGAGGGCAAGATCACCCGCCTGGGCAGCCATAAGGAGCGGGCGGTGGACCTGCGCGTGGTGGCCGCCACCCACAAGGACCTGGCCAAGGCGGTGGCCGAGGGGGAGTTTCGGGAGGATCTCTACTACCGGCTCAACGTCATCCCCCTGACCCTGCCGCCGCTGCGGGCCCGGCGGGAGGACATCCCGGCCCTGGTGCGCTGCCTGATGGCCCGCACCTGCCAGCGCCACGGCCTGCCGGAGCCGGCACTGGACAAGGCCCAGCTCAAGACGCTGATGGACCACTCCTGGCCCGGCAACGTGCGGGAGCTGGCCAACGCGGTGGAGCGCCTGGTGTTGCTCGATGAGCTGGAGCTAAACCCACTCCAGGCCAAGACCCGCCAGGAGGCGTTGCTGCCCAGCGAGGGGATCCAGTGGGAGGTGGTGGAGCAGCGCTACCTGAAAGCGGCGCTGGAGCGGGCCGAGGGCAACCGCTCCGAGGCGGCCCGACTGCTGGGCCTGGGCTACAAGGCGTTTCTCTACCGGGCGGAGAAGTACGGACTGGGATAACAAAACGGGCGGCCCCTGGGCCGCCCGTTGTGGTTTTGCCGAGGGGTTACTGCAACCCTTTGTTGGTGAACAGCACCGCGTTGTCGCCGGCAAAACCAATCTTGATCTGGGTCTCCTCGTCGCCCCAGACACAGCTTTCGGTGCCCAGGGCCTGCTCGCAGTGATCGGCGCCGCCGAGGATCGCCTCCACCTCGCTCTTGCTCATCCCCATCTCGATTTTGTCGTAGTTTTCCTGGGTGATCTTGCCACAGCCGGCCAGCAGCAGCGTCAGGGCCAACCCCCCCAATACCATCCGTTTCATCTTTGACTCCTGTTCACGCAAGGGCGGTTAGGGTAACAGATCGAAGCGGGCGGGACAGCGCTGCTGACCCTGGAAGGGGGCCGGCCGGGCCAGGCTGGGATCGCTGGGCAGGTCCGGTTGCAGGTAGAGGCGCACCTCCTCCAGATAACCGCCCCGACAGTGCAGGCTCACCGCCTCGCCCCAACCCCAACGCTCGAACGCCTCCAGCGCCGCCGCCAGGCTTATCTGCCCCCCGGCCTGGCGACGCAGTTCGGCGGCCGCCGAAGAGGCTTTGAGCCACTGGCTGTAGGTCACCGACTGCTGGAAGTAGGCCTCGGTGGACAGCCCGGAGCAGCTGCCGTGCTTGTGCCACTGGTAGCGCTCCAGACAGACCTGGGTGCCGGGCATCAGGGTATCCAGCTGCTGCCTCAGTTCCGGCTCCAGGGCGAGGGCGGAGTAGCGGCAAAACCCCTGGCGACGGCTGCCGTCGCAGTACTCCGGGTGGGGGGCCCGCGGGTGGGAGGGCCAGAGGCCGTGAAGCACCAGCTCCCCTCGGGCCTGACGGCAGTCGGGGCGGTTGCCCCGCTCGGCGCAGAAGCCACTGTGCCAACTCATCGCCAGGGTGTAGTGGGCAAAGGGCTGAGGCGCCGCGGCCGTGGCGTTTTCGCCCCCTTGATGCTCACCACACCCGGTGGCCACCCAGCGCCGCTGCCCGTCCACCTGCACCAGAAACCAGTCGCCACCGGGCTTGTTCTGGGCCAGTACCGGGTAGGCCTGACCGGGCACCAGGCTCAGCGCCCCGGGATTGCTCTGCTTACGAATGGACTGGAACGCCTCACAGGCCTGACTGGCCAGCAACTGGCCCTCGGCGGGCACCTGGCCCCAGGCGGGTTGGAGCAGAACAAGAAACAGGAGGGATCCCAGCAGCGCGCGCATAACCATTTGTGTTTTATGGAATAGGCGGCGCAGTGTAGCAGGGCAGTACGCAAAACGCCCGGGGCCATTCCCTAACTTCGAGCTGGATCAGGATGCAGTCGGCCGGGGAGCCAAGTCGGGTTTGAGGCGGATTTTCGCGGGGTGATCCCGTCGTCATTATGAAGACGGTTTCTGTGATCGGCTTCACCTCCCCCGCCACAGCCCTGGCGTAAGCTGTCGCCTAATTGTAATGGAAATAACAAATACAAAGAGGCAGTTATGAGATTTTCCCAGTGGCGCTTCGGACGCCAGATCGGCAGCCTGTCGCTGTTGATCTCAATGCTGGTGTTGACCGCGTTCGGCCTGCTCTCCTACACCCTGGCGGCCCAGGCTCTGCGTCAGAGCGCCATGGAAAACACTCAGAGCCAGCTCAGCGCCATGAGCGAGTTGCTCTCCATCCAGTACCAGTCCCAGCTGGACCTGGCCAACCACAACGCCGGCCTCTTTGCCGCCCTCTTCCCCGGTGAGTTCAGCCTCACCGGCAAGCGGATGGCGGTGGGGGGCATCGACGCCCCTGAGATGCGCAGCGGCACCCGGCTGGTGAACACCACCGTGGCCCAGGTGGACCGCTACGCCAACATCACCGGCGGCACCGCCACGGTGTTTGCCCGGGAGGGGGACGATTTCATGCGGATCGCCACCTCGCTGCGCCGCGAGGACGGCAGCCGGGCCACCGGCACCTTCCTCGGCCAGGGCCACCCAGGTTACCAGGCCCTGATGGCCGGCCAGGAGTACACCGGCTACGCCGATCTGTTCGGCCGTCAGTACATCACCGTCTACACCCCGCTGGTGCAAGAGGGCCGGGTGATCGGCGTGCTCTACATCGGCCAGGATGTCTCCTACGCCACCGAGCAGATGCGCCAGACCCTGGATCGCATCCGCATCGGCGACAGCGGCTACTACAGCCTGATCCGCCAGGAGAGCGGCGCCTTCCTCTACCACCCAGGGATGGCCGCCGAACCCAACGCCCTGGCGCTGAAGGACGATCTCGGTGAGCCCCTTTACCAGGCAGCGGTCTCCGGCCAACTGGAGGGGGTGCGGCAGTACCCCCAGGGCGGCCAGGCCTGGCTGCAAGCGGCCACGGTGATCCCCGGCCCCGGCTGGGTGCTGGCCGCCGCCGCTCCAGTAGCGGAGCTTGAAGCGGCCCTGGCGCCCCTGCGCGGCTTCAACGTGCTGGCGGCCCTGGGCGGGTGTCTGCTTATCGGCCTGTTGCTGGCACTGATGCTGCGTCGCACCCTCAACCGCCCGCTGGAGGAGCTGTGCGAGCAGATCGACGCCATCGGCAGCGGTAACCTGGCCCAGAGCCTGCCGCCGGTGCCGGCCCAGTCCGCCAACGAGGTGCACAGGATCACCGCCAGCGTCACCACCATGAGCCAGGGGCTGCGAGACCTGCTGAGCGCCCTGGCCCGCTCCAGCGAAGCCTTGGAGCAGGAAGCCCGGGGCCTGCAACAGGTGGCCCAGACCAACGGCACCGGCGCTGCCGAGCTGATGCAGCAGACCGATCAGATCGCCACCGCCATGGAGGAGATGAGCAGCTCGGTACGGGAGGTGGCCCGCCACGCCACCGGCTCGGCCGAGCAGTCACACCAGGTGGACGCCGCCGCCCAGGCGGGGGATCGCCAGGTGGACGCGGTGATCAACCAGATGCAGACCCTCTCCACGGCGCTGGGCCAGGGCTCTGAGGCGGTGGACCGGGTCGAGCAGGAGAGCGAGGCGATCGCCAAGGTGGTGCAGGTGATCAACGAGATTGCCGAGCAGACCAACCTGCTGGCGCTGAACGCCGCCATCGAGGCGGCCCGGGCCGGCGAGCAGGGCCGCGGCTTTGCCGTGGTGGCGGACGAGGTGCGCTCCCTGGCCCAGCGTACCCAGACCTCCACCACGGAGATCGCCCAGACCATCGAGCAGCTCCATGGCCGCACCCGGGAGGCGGTGAGCCAGATGGCCCACAGCCTGACCCTGAGTCAACGCTCCACCGAGCAGTCCGGTGAGGCCGGCGTGGCCCTGACCCAGATCGCCCAGAGCGTGACCCAGCTGGCGCAAAACGCCACCTCCATCGCCAGCGCCGCCGAGCAGCAGGGGGTGGTGGCCGACGAGATCGCCGCCAACCTCAGCCAGATCACCGAGCTGGCGCGGCAGAGCGAACAGGGGGCCGGCCAGACGGTGGACGCCGCCGGCCAGCTCAACGACCTGGCCCGTTCCCTCAAAGGGCACCTGGCCCACTTCCGCCTCTGACGGGGCCCGCAACGACAACGCCGCCCAGTGGGCGGCGTTTTTTATGGGGGCTTTACCGGTTTACCGGAAACGGCGGCGTCCCAGGTTCAGCAGGGAGAGCAGCAAAAGGCCGACGCCCCCCAGGGTTCCGCCGCCGAGGGAGTAGCCCGATTTGTGCTCCACCCGGGCCACCTCTTCGTTCTTGACCCGCTCGGTAAAGCGGACCAGCTCCGACTCCAGGTTGGTGGTCATGTCCGCCATCGCCAGCTGGAATCCGGCGTCGCCCTGCTCGTAGAGGCTGGCGGAGGCCTCGATGGCGGTGCTGGTCTCCTCCTGCTTGCTGACGCCCGGCGCCCGGAACAGCATCTTGCGGGTTTTGACGTCGAACACCGCGGTATCCACAAAGGTCTGCACGCTGTTCTGGTTGCCCGGGATCACGTACATGCCGACGATGGTCCAGTAGAGAAAGGCCGCCTTGTTCTCCGAGCTGCGCCGCACCTGGTCGTAGGAAACCAGCGCCATCAGCTCGACATCGTACAGACGGGCCACCTGCTCCAGGGTCTCAAAGCCCCGGCCCTGGGCCAGGTAGTCACTGGGGATCACCTCGATGCGATTGATGTAGTCGTACTCGAGAAAGGCCGCCTTGGTGTCCTCCAGCAGTTGCTGCTGGGCCTGACGGCTGAGATCGGAGCGGGTCGAAGGCACGAAGGCCACCCCCACGTTCACCGGCAGACGCAACGTCGGCAGCGTCTCGACGTGGGCCTGACGGCTCGCCTCATCGGGGTAGAGGTAGGCCACTAAACTGCTCGACTCGGCGCCGGTGGCCTGGTAATCCAACATGTACGCACTGCAACCGCCCAGCACCATCACCAACCCGGCCATCCCTAGCCATCTCCACATCGCTGTACTCTCCGCGTCAAAATCGTTAATGGGTATCAGAGGAAACAGCATACCACCTTGGTTTGCCTCGAAAAATAATGCCATCCAAGGCCGCTCTCCCCCTGGGTTGCGAGCCGTTCTGGGCACCAGGGCCCGTCCCGATCACCGGTGGGCGGTGAGGTAGCCGAGAAACGCCTCGGCCAGCACGGAGGGAGGCCGGTCCTTGGGCCAGACAAACTGCCAATGGGTCTGGATCGGCAGCTCCTTGACCTTGAGGCGCTGGATCCCCGCCATGCCGCCATAGGTGATGGCGTGCTCCGAGAGGATCGCCAGTCCCAACCCGGCGGCCACGCACTGCTTAATCGCCTCGTTGCTCTCGATCACCATCCGGGGCTCCAGCGCCAGATCCAGCGCCGCCAGGCACTGGTCGATGGCCAGCCGGGTGCCGGAGCCGGCCTCACGGAAGATGAACGCCTCCTGGGCCAGATCCTTGAGGCTCAGCCGAGGATGGCCACTCAGGGGGTGGGGATCCGGGGCGATCAGGTGCAGAGGGTTGGCCACCAGGGGGTGGACGTTCAGCGGCGGCTGCTCCGGCAGCTGGCTGATGACGTAGACGTCATCCTGGTGCTGGGCCAGGCGAGCCAACAGCTCGGCGCGGTTGACGATCTTCAGCTGCAGATCCACCAGGGGGTATTGCCGGACAAAGGGGCCGATGATGTTGGGAATGAAGTACTTGGCACTGGAAACCAGGGCGATGCGCAGGGTGCCGGCCTTGAGCTGATGCAGGTCCGCCAGGTTCATCTCCAGCCGCTCGGCGCTTTGCAGGATCTCCAGCGCGCAGCGGGCCAGCAACCGGGCGCTTTCGGTGAAGGCCAGCTGCCGGTGGTGCACCCGGTAGAGCGGCTCGCTGAGCTGTTCGCTGAGGCGTTTGAGCTGCAAGGAGACCGTGGGTTGGGTCAGGTGCAGGTGTCGGGCGGCGGCGGTGATCGAGCCGCGCTGATACACCTCGAGAAACACCTGAAGTTGGCGCAGGCTGACGCTGCGCAGGGGCAGAGGCATGGGCACCTCACATAGCACTTTGCCTATGGATGGCATTAGAAACATTTAGTTTCGCTAATGATAGCAATGGGGCAGAGTGGCGCCATCCCCGTGGTATTGGAGGTGGTTATGCAAAACGAAACGATCCTGGTTCCCCTGGCCCCCGGCCAAGTGCTCGGCGCCCAGTCCACGCCCCTGCTGACCTACGCGGAGGCCGCCGGCGCCAAACTCACCCTGGTCACCGTGGTTCAGCAGATCCAGATGCTCGGCTCCAGCGGCCTGTCGCTGCTGGACCTGCTCAAGCGGGCGATGCAGTCCCAGCAGGAGACCCTGGACGCCCAGGCCTACGAGCTGCGGCTGCGCTACCCCAGCCTGCGGGTCGACACCGAGGTGGTCAGTGGCAAACCCTTTATCGAGATCGTCAAAGCCGCCGAGCGCCACGGCGCCAGCCTCATCGCCATCGACGCCAGCCGGCGCCACAAGAGCGCCGCCTGCCAGTACGGCAGCACCACCCGTCACCTGATGCGCAAATCCCAGGTGCCCCTGTGGGTGCTGGCCCCCTCAGAGCGCACCGACTTCGCCACCGTGGTGGCCGCGGTGGACATCGTCACCTGCGATCCCGAGACCCAGCGGCTTAACGAGCAGATCGTCCAGCGGGCCCAGGCGATCGCCGAGCAGCAGGGGGCCAAGCTGCAGGTCTGCCACGCCTGGCGACTGGAGGCGGAGGGCTACCTGCGCAACTGGGCCCGCTACTCGGACACCGAGATCGCCCAGGTGGCCCAGCAGGAGGAGCGCCACCGTCGGGTGCGCCTGGAGGCCCTGCTGGCCCGCTTCGGCCTGACCCCGGAGCGGGTGCCGGTGGTGATGCTGGAGGGGGAGGCGAAAGCCGAGATCCCGGCCTTCGTCGAACGGGTCGGGGCGGACCTGCTGGTGATGGGCACCCTGTGCCGCAGCGGGATCTCCGGCTTTATCATGGGCAACACGGCGGAGCGGGTGATCGATCAGGTGCGCTGCTCAGTGGTGACCTTAAAACCCGATGGCTTTCGCTCCCCGGTGCTGGCCGAAGAGGTTCACCATGCAGATTGACCCCAGTGACCGCATGCAGGCGCAGCTGCAGCGGGTCATCCACTGGTCGGTGCGAGCCCTGTCGGTGCTGATGGTGTTCGTCATCGTGATGGGGGTGATCGACGTCGGCTGGATCCTGTACCAGCGGCTGATGATGGCCCCGCGTTTCGTGCTGACCATCTCCGACATGCTGGCCAGCTTCGGGGCCTTTATGGCGGTGCTGATCGCCATCGAGATCTTCATCAACATCACCATCTACCTGCGGGACAACGTCATCCACGTGAAGATCGTGATGGCCACCGCCCTGATGGCCATCGCCCGTAAGGTGATCATCCTGGACATGGAGGAGACCGAGCCCATCTACGTGTTCGCCATCGGCGTGGTGGCAGTGGCCATGAGCCTGGGCTACTGGCTGATTCACCAGCTGCCCCGCCAGCAGCACCTGGAGGAGTAAGCCAGACACAAAAAAACGCCGTCCCGAGGGGCGGCGTTTTGTCCTGTTAGGTTGGCCTGCGGCACGCCGCAGGCCAGGACGTTACCAACGAGGAGTTGTCAGTCGTCGTCCTTATCCAAGGCTTCCTGCGCTTCGAGCCACAGGCCATTGATGATGCCAAAGGCACAGGCCAGCAGCACGCCCAGGATCCAAGTGAAGTACCACATAGTGTCTAGCTCCTTATTTCCCAGGCCTTAGTACAGAGAGGCCGAATTCTTTTCGATGTGCTCGTTGTTCAGACGACCAAACATCTTGATGTAACACCAGGTGGTGTACGCCAGGATGAGGGGCACGAAGATCACCGCGGCCACCAGCATCACCTTGAGGGTCAGCTCGGAGCTGGTCGCATCCCACATGGTCAGGGAGTGGTTGGGGTTCTTCGAGCTCGGCATCACGAAGGGGAAGAGCGCGGACACGGCGGTCACGATCACACCCACGATGTTCAGGCTGGAGAAGAAGAACGCCAGGCCGTGCTTGTGCGCCTTAGTCGCCACCATCACCAGCAGGGGCATGGCCACCGCCAGCAGCGGGAACAGCCACAGTACCGGGTAGCTGTAGAAGTTGTTCCACCAGGCACCGGCCTGCAGTTCAACGGTCTTGGTCAGCGGGTTGGACGCGGCATTGGGGTCGATGGCGGAGGTGATGACGTAGCCGTCGATGAAGCTGTTCTGCCACACACCGGCAATCACGAACAGCAGCACGGAGGCGGTCGCCAGCACCATGGTGGCCTTGCGAGCCCGCTCCAGCAGCACGCCTTCGGTCTTCATCTGCAGCCAGGTGGCCCCGTGCAGGATCAGCATGGCAGCGGACAGCAGACCCGCCAGCAGGCCGAAGGGGTTCAGCAGGCCGAAGAAGCCGCCGTCGTAGTAGTTGCGCATCCACTCGTCGTAGTAGAAGGGCACGCCCAGGAACAGGTTGCCGAAGGCCACACCGAAGATCACCGGCGGAACGAAGCCACCAATGAACAGGCCCCAGTCCCAGCTGTTGCGCCAGCGCGGATCTTCAATCTTGGAGCGGTAGTCAAACCCGATCGGACGGAAGAACAGGGCGAACAGGGTCAGCACCATGGCGATGTAGAAGCCGGAGAACGAAGCGGCGTACACCATGGGCCAGGCGGCGAACAGCGCGCCACCGGCGGTCAGCAGCCACACCTGGTTGCCGTCCCAGTGGGGGGCGATGGAGTTGATCATCACCCGGCGCTCGTTGTCGGTCTTACCCAGGAAGGGCAGCAGGGCGCCCACTCCCATGTCGAAGCCGTCGGTCACGGCGAAGCCAATCAGCAGGACTACAACCAGTCCCCACCAGATCAGGCGTAAAGTTTCGTAATCAAGCATTGCTCGGAGTCTCCTTGGCCGGGGCGTTCAGGGCAGCGTCAAATTCCGCTTCTTTGTTTTGGCCTTGTTCAAAGTGGTAGCGGCCGGTTTTCAGGCTGCTGGGGCCCAGGCGGGCAAACTTGAACATCAGGAACATTTCCACCACCAGGGCCACGGTGTAGAAGCCGCAGATCAGGATGATGGAGAACCACAGCTCACCCACGGAGAGGCTGGAAGCCGACATGTAGGTGGGCAACACTTCGGCGATGGTCCAGGGCTGACGACCGTACTCGGCCACGAACCAACCACACAGGATGGCGATCCAGGGAGCCGGCAGGGTGAACAACAGAGCCTTGAGCAGCCAGGGCTTCTCGTCGACTTTCTGCTTGCAGCTTTGGAAGAACGCCATACCGATGAGGAACAGCATCAGGAAGCCCAGGCCCACCATGACACGGAAGGTCCAGAACATGGGGCCCACGGCCGGGATGGAGTCGTCCACCGCCTTGGCGATCATCTCTTCGGATGCGTTGGGGATGTCGTCGGTGTAGCGCTTGAGCAGCATGCCGTAACCGATGTCGTCCTTGTGCTCCTCGTACAGGGCACGCTCATCCTCGTTCAGCTCACCGGCACGCAGCCTCTCCAGCAGGCCGAAGGCCATCATGCCGTTGCGGATGCGCACTTCGTGCTCGGCCTTGAGGTCGATGATGCCAGTCACCTGCTCGTCCAGGGAGCGGGTGGCGATGATGCCCATGACGTAGGGGATCTTGATGGCGAAGTTGGTTTCCATGGTCTCGCTGTTGGGGATCCCCACAGCGGTAAAGGCAGCCGGGGCCGGGTGGGTTTCCCATTCCGCCTCGATGGCGGCCAACTTCACTTTCTGCACGTCCCCGACCTCGTAGCCGGACTCGTCACCCAGAACCAGAACGGACAGGATGGAGGCCATACCGAAGGCGGCGGCAACGGAGAAGGAGCGGCGGGCGAAGGGCAGATCGCGCTTCTTCAGCAGGAAGTAGGAGCTGATGGCCAGGACGAACACGGCACCGGTCACGTAGCCGGCGGCCACGGTGTGCACGAATTTCACCTGAGCAACGGGGTTAAACAGCACCTCGGCGAAGGAGACCATCTCCATTCGCATGGTTTCGTAGTTGAACTCGGCGCCGACCGGATGCTGCATCCAGCCGTTGGCCACCAGGATCCACAGGGCAGACATGTTGGAGCCCAGGGCCACCAGCCAGGTCACGGCCAAGTGCTGACGCTTGGACAGGCGATCCCAGCCGAAGAACATCAGACCCACCAGGGTGGACTCCAGGAAGAAGGCCATCAGGCCCTCGATGGCCAGAGGCGCACCGAAGATGTCCCCCACGTAGTGGGAGTAGTAGGCCCAGTTGGTGCCGAACTGGAACTCCATGGTGATGCCGGTGGTGACACCCAGGGCGAAGTTGATGGCAAACAACTTACCCCAGAACTTACACATGTCTTTGTAGACCTGCTTGTTGGTCATCACGTAGAGCGATTCCATGATCGCCAACAGGAAGGCCAGGCCCAGGGTCAGGGGCACAAACAGGAAGTGGTACATCGCGGTGAGCGCGAACTGTAACCTCGATAGATCGACGACTTCATCGATAATCATTGCGTTCTCCTCAACACCATTGCGCCCACCTGGGGTAGGCCACAATGGCAACGCCTAGTTCAACAAAATACGGTCAGGGACGGGGGCAGCCTGCACCCGTCCAGAACCGAGAAAAAAGGGGCGCGCAAAGACACGGCTGAAGGGCGTCTATGGGGGGGACAGTCCAACCTGGGTCAGAATTAAACTCTTCCATGCCGCGACTCCGCGCAATACAACATCCAATTAACATCCAGCCCATTTATCGGGCCGGAGAAATGGCCAAAAAGCCCGTCCGCAAAGTATGATGCAGCCAACACTTTCACCGCAGTTTATAGCATCGGCAGCGCAAGCCTCTCAATCCCTGCCAGAGCGCCCGATCTTGTTTTGTGACTTACCCCTCAGAAGCGCACATCCGGGCGAAAATCTTTGCTTGTTTCCAAAATGTTGCACTCACCTCCGCCTGCATTTCTGTTGCGACACCAACTCGCCCCAAAAACAGGAAAAGGGATTTTGATCACAATTTACACCATACTTATTTTAACTCTTATAAATGCATACTCATTCACAGTCGTTCATTTTCACATGTTTTAAAAGGCTTTTTCCTATTCACTGGCGAGGCGCCCCCATAACTATTGATTAGTTTTTATAATCTAAAATTAAATTTTTCTCGGTTGTGAGCACATCCGCCCCCGATTAGACTAGCCCCGCGACATTGAGACAGGCTTTCCTTCGGGGGCCAAGGCCACCGAAACCGACCCGTCTCTGCGCAAGGTTGTTTGATTGAACTGTCTGTGTGGAGGCCGTATGAAAAAGTTTGTAGATACCCTGGTAGCCAAGTATCAGCGCACCTTCGCTGAGCTCTACCACCAGCCGGCGAAGTAAGACGCGCCGCACCCTTCCTTTCTTGCGTTAAAGCTTGTGCTTTTTTTCACCGCCCTCGTGGCGGTGTTTTTTTTGCCTGCGCGTTAGGAAGTTGATCCAGATCATGGCTCCCCCGCATCTATCCCTATCGGGGTATGTAACCCCCGCAACAAGCTCTTTACATTGCCCCTGAACTTCATTTGTCGGACCGGTCAAAACCGCCCCGTGAGAGGGCGAAAAGATCTTCCGACGTTGTCAGGGAACCGCGATGACTCACCCCCGCCTTTGGCGACGACTGAAAACCCCTCAGCGCCCGCTGTTTCGCATGCCCCACCTGGTGGAGGAGCGCCACTTCGTTGAGCTCTGCACCCGCTGTGATGCCTGCGTCGAAGCCTGCGAGACCGGGGTGATCGTCCGCGGCGATGGCGGCTTTCCCGAACTCGACTTTCAAAGGGCCGAATGCAGCTTCTGCGAAGCCTGCAACACCGCCTGCCCCGAACCGCTGTTTCTGCCCAAGTCCGTCGCCCCCTGGCCCTACCGGGCCCGGCTGGGCGAAAGCTGCCTGCCGCTGTCCGGCATCGAGTGCCGCAGCTGCGCCGATGCCTGCGAAGCCCAGGCGATCCGATTTACCCCCACCGCCGGTGCCGCCCTTCCGACCCTCACGGAAGACTGCACCGGCTGTGGGGCCTGCCTGCCCCGCTGCCCGGGACAGGCCCTGACCCTGCACCCCAAAGGAGAGGCCCAATGAGCGAGCAGATCTGCTCTTTGGTGGTGAACGCCAACCCCCAACGTCGCCAAGCCGTGGAAGCGGAGATCACCGCCCAACCCGGCGCCAGCGTCGCCCTGTCCGACCCCAGCGGCAAGCTGGTGGTGCTGCTGGAACACCCCGGTCAGCAGGCACAGGTGGACTGCATCGACACCATCAAGGGGCTGCCCGGCGTCACCGCCACCACCCTGATCTACCACCAACAACTCTTAGAAAACTGACCATTACTGACATCAAGGAATGGACCATGAAACTCACCCGACGCGAATTCGTTAAGGCCCAGGCGATTGCCGCCGGTGCCGTGGCCGCCGGCCTGGCCGTGCCGGCCGGGGCCCAGGGCATCATCGCCACCCGCTCCGAAGACACCCTCCAGTGGGACAAGGCCCCCTGCCGCTTCTGCGGCACCGGCTGCTCCGTGCTGGTGGGCACCAGCGGGGGCAAGGTGGTGGCCGTCCAGGGCGACCCCCAAGCCCCGGTCAACCGCGGCCTGACCTGCATCAAAGGCTACTTCCTGCCCAAGATCCTGTACGGACAGGATCGCCTGACCCAGCCGATGCTGCGCAAGAAGAACGGCCAGTACGACAAGCAGGGGGAGTTCACTCCGGTCTCCTGGGATGAAGCCTTCGACGTCATGGCGGACAAATTCAAGCAGGCGCTCAAGGAGAAAGGGCCGACCTCGGTGGGCATGTTCGGCTCCGGTCAATGGACCGTGTGGGAGGGCTACGCAGCTGCCAAGCTCTACAAGGCCGGTTTTCGCTCCAACAACATCGATCCCAACGCCCGCCACTGCATGGCCTCGGCGGTGGGCGGCTTTATGCGCACCTTCGGCATCGACGAGCCCATGGGCTGCTACGACGATCTGGAGCAGGCGGACGCCTTTGTCCTCTGGGGCTCCAACATGGCGGAGATGCACCCCATCCTCTGGTCCCGCCTGAGCGCCCGCAAGCTGTCGGCACAGCACGTCAAAGTGGCGGTGCTCTCCACCTTCCAGCACCGCAGTTTCGAGCTGGCGGACACCCCCATCGTGTTCACCCCGCAGACCGACCTGGCGATCCTCAACTTCATCGCCAACTACATCATCCAGAACGACAAGGTGAACCACGACTTCGTCGGCAAGCACGTCAACTTCCGCCGCGGCACCACCGACATCGGCTACGGCCTGCGCCCGGAGCACCCGCTGGAGAAGGCGGCCAAGAACCCCGGTAACGGCGGCTCCGAGGCGATCGACTTCGAGCAGTTCAAGGCCTACGTGGCGGACTACGACCTGGAGTCCGTCTCCAAGCTCTCCGGCGTGGAGCCGGACAAGCTGGTGGCCCTGGCGGAGCTCTACGCCGATCCCAACCGCAAGGTGGTCTCCTACTGGACCATGGGCTTCAACCAGCACACCCGTGGGGTGTGGGCCAACAACCTGGTCTACAACATCCACCTGCTGACCGGGAAGATCTCCGAGCCCGGCAACGGGCCCTTCTCCCTCACCGGCCAGCCCTCCGCCTGTGGCACCGCCCGGGAAGTGGGCACCTTCGCCCACCGCCTGCCCGCGGACATGGTGGTGAAAAATCCCAAGCATCGGGCGATGGCGGAGAAGATCTGGCAGCTGCCGGAGGGCACCATCCCCGCCAAGCCCGGCTACCACGCCGTGCTGCAGGACCGGATGCTCAAGGACCGCAAGCTCAACGCCTACTGGGTGATGTGCAACAACAACATGCAGGCCGGCCCCAACATCAACACCGAGCGTCTGCCCGGATACCGCGACCCGGCCAACTTCGTGGTCTGCTCCGACCCCTACCCCACGGTCACCGCCATGGCCTCGGATCTCATCCTGCCCACCGCCATGTGGGTGGAGAAGGAGGGGGCCTACGGCAACGCCGAGCGCCGCACCCAATTCTGGTACCAGCAGGTGGCCGCCCCCGGCCAGGCCAAGTCCGATCTCTGGCAGCTGATGGAGTTTGCCAAGCGCTTCACCGTCGAGGAGGTGTGGCCCGAGGAGCTGCTGGCCCAGAAGCCCGAATACCGCGGCAAGACCCTGTTCGACGTGCTCTTTGCCAACGGCGAGGTGGACAAGTACCCCCTCACCGAGGTGCCGGAGCAGCGCCTGAACGACGACGCCCGGGCCGCCGGCTTCTACATCCAGAAGGGGCTGTTCGAGGAGTACGCCCGTTTCGGTCGCGGCAAGGCCCACGACCTGGCGGATTTCGACACCTACCACCAGGTGCGCGGCCTGCGCTGGCCGGTGGTGGACGGTCAGGAGACCCGCTGGCGCTTCAAGGAGGGGGCCGACCCCTACGTCAAGGCCGGCAGCGGCTTCCAGTTCTACGGCAAGCCCGACGGCCGGGCGGTGATCTTCGCCCTGCCCTACGAGCCGGCCGCCGAGGCCCCGGACGAAGAGTTCGATCTCTGGCTCTCCACCGGTCGGGTGCTGGAGCACTGGCACACCGGCACCATGACCCAGCGGGTGCCCGAGCTCTACAAGGCCTTCCCCGACGCCGTGGTGTTTATGCACCCCATGGACGCCAAGGCCCGCGGCCTGCGTCGCGGTGACAAGGTGGTGGTGGCCTCACGGCGCGGCGAGGTGGAGACCATGGTGGAGACCCGCGGCCGCAACAAGCCGCCCCGCGGCCTGGTGTTCATGCCGTTTTTCGACGCCAGCACCCTGGTCAACAAGCTCACCCTGGACGCCACGGATCCCCTGTCCAAGGAGACCGACTACAAGAAGTGCGCCGTGCTGGTGCGCAAGGCCTGAACCGCAAGGGGGCGGCACGCCGCCCCCACAAGAACAACATTGGAGCACGCCATGAGTCTCAAACCCCTGATCATCGCTGCCGCGCTGCTGCCGCTGTGGGCCAGCGCCGCCGAACCCCAGCACTTTGGCCTGCGGGCGGACATCCCGCTGGAGCAGACCAGCCCGGCCCCCGGCCTCAAGCCGGTACTCAAGGAGTCCGGTCGCAAGTCCCTGAACTACGTCAACCAGCCGCCGCTGGTGCCTCACAAGGTACAGGGCTACCAGATCACCCAGTCCACCAACCGCTGTCTGCAGTGCCACGACGTGGACAACTACCTGACCACCGGCGCGCCGCGGGTCAGCCCCACCCACTTCACCGACCGGGATGGTGTGGTGCAGCCCCAGGTGGCCCCTCGCCGCTATCTGTGCCTGCAGTGCCACGTCACCCAGGCCGACGTCACCCCGCCGGTGGCCAATGACTTCACCGGCCTGGGCCAGTTCGCCAAGGATTAAGGGGGCGCTATGTCTATCACTAACGGGCTCAAACGCCTCTGGGGCTGGCTGCGCCGCCCCAGTCCCAAGGCCCTGGGCACCCTGCTGATCCTGGGTTTCGTCAGCGGGATCCTGTTCTGGGGTGCGTTCAACACCGGCATGGAACTGACCAACCGGGAGCAGTTCTGCATCGGCTGTCACGAGATGGAGAACAACGTCTACGAGGAGTACATCACCACGGTCCACTACAACAACCGCAGCGGCGTGCGGGCCACCTGCCCGGACTGCCACGTGCCCAAGGACTGGACCCATAAGATGGTGCGCAAGATCCAGGCCTCCAAGGAGGTGTTTGGCAAGATCATCGGCATCATCGACACCCCCATGAAGTTCGAGGAACACCGGCTGGAGATGGCCGAGCGGGAGTGGGCGCGGATGAAGCGCACCGACTCCCAGGAGTGCCGCAACTGCCACAACTTCGACTACATGGATTTCACCGAGCAAAAAGGGGTCGCCGCGCAGCTCCACGCCCAGGCCAGTGCCGAGGGCAAGACCTGCATCGACTGCCACAAGGGGATCGCCCACCGCCTGCCCGCCAACTACGCCGGCAACGATGCGCTGTCCCACACTTTGAGTGCCGACCAGCAATCCACCACCGTTCACTAGCTGTACCCGGGTTCCCTGCAAAGAACCGGATTTGGTCTGGCCCCGCCCCCCTGTACAAGGGGGGCTTTTTTGTTTGCCGGCCAAACCTTGATCTGGATCCCAACCTTGGGGACCATGGGCCCTCCCCCCACTTGCAAGGAGTGCCCGCGTGCAGATCAGCAGCGCCTTTGACAGCGGCAACATCGACGTGGTGTCCCTCGACGACGCCGCCCACATCCAACTGACCATCCGCCCCGATCACAACACCGAGAAGTTCCAGTGGTTCCATTTCGCCCTGCACGGTGCGGCGGGCCAGGCCTGCGCCCTGCACCTGACCAACGCCGGTCAGGCCGCCTACCAGGATGGCTGGCGCGACTACCAGGCGGTGGCCAGTTACGACCGGGAGAGCTGGTTCCGGGTGGACACCCGGTTCGACGGCCAGAACCTGGTGATCGAGCACACCCCGGAGCGGGACCTGGTCTACTACGCCTACTTCGCCCCCTACCCCGCCGAGCGCCACCGGGACCTGATCGCCGCCTGCCAGGACGACGACCGGGTGCACTACCAGTGCCTGGGGCTGACCCCGGACGGCCAGAGCCTGGATCTGCTGCGCATCGGGACCCCGGAGGAGGGCAAGAAGGTGTGCTGGATCATCGCCCGCCAGCACCCGGGGGAGACCATGGCCCAGTGGTGGATGGAGGGGGCCCTGGCGGCCCTGCTGGACGACACCGACGCCGTCTCCCAGGCCCTGCTGAGCCAGTGCGTCTTCTACCTGGTGCCCAATATGAACCCGGACGGCAGCCGCCGCGGTCACCTGCGCCATAACGCCCACGGCACCGATCTCAATCGCGCCTGGCGCCAGCCCAGCCTGGAAACCAGCCCCGAGGTCTACCAGGTACGCCAGGCGATGGAGCACAGCGGCGTCGACTTTTTCCTCGACGTTCACGGCGACGAGGGGCTGCCCTACAACTTCATCGCCGGTGCCGAAGGGATCCCCAGTTGGACGCCCCAAAAGCAGGCCCAGCTGGACGGCTTCAAACAGGCGCTGATGGCCGCCAGCCCGGAGTTTCAGACCGAGCACGGCTACGAGGTGGACAAGCCCGGTCAGGCCAACCTGGACATCGGCAGCAACTTCATCGCCCAGCACTTCGACTGCCTGGCGATGACCCTGGAGATGCCCTTCAAGGACAACGCCGCCCTGCCCAACCCGGTGGTGGGCTGGAGTCCGGAGCGGGCCGCGGCCCTGGCTCCGGCCAACCTCAAAGCCCTGCTCCACTGCCTGCGCAGCGACCTTATCTGACACAGCCCCACGCAACAAAAAGGCGCCCCAATGGGCGCCTTTTTTCATGCCTTGCCGACTCAGTCGACGGTGACGGTCAGGGTGGCGCCGGAGAAGGCGCGGTAACCGTACACCCCGATGTGCCAGGTGCCGGCATTGGGGTTGGTGCCGCTGCAGCTCTCGTTGTTGCCGCTCAAGTAGGGACGACAATCGTAGTTGCGCCGGTCCGGCTGACTGCCAAAGCGCACGTAGAGATCCGCATCCCCGGTACCGCCGGCCAGGCTGACGGTCAGGCTGCTGGCCCCGGCGGGCACCTCGACGGTGAAGTACTGCCAGCTACGGCGGGCCCCATCCAGGTTCTCGTAGGTGTCGGTGGTGCCGTCGCCGCCCCCGCCACCGGTATCGCCGTTGATGGCCGCGGTCACCGCCGCGTCCGAGTCCACCAGGCCCACCCCGCAGTTGCTGCAGTTGTCCGCCCGTGCGGTGTTCTTGAGCAGGCTCTCCACCTGGTCCGGGGTCAGGGTGGGATCCGCCTCGTAGAGCAGCGCCGCCAGACCGGCCACGTGGGGCGCCGCCATGGAGGTGCCCTGCAGGTAGTCGTAGTTGTCGCTGCCCGGGCTCAGGGTGCCGCTGTTGTGGGTGGAGAGCACGCCGTTGGGATCGCTGGCAAAGCTCTGGGCGCCACCGGGGGCCGAGATGTCCACGGTGTTGCCGTAGTTGGAGTAGTAGGCCCGGGTGCCGTCCCGACCCAGGGCCGCCACGGTGATCACGCCGCTGCAGTTGGCCGGGTTGTAGCCACTGGCATCGGCATCGCTGTTGCCCGCCGCCACCACCACGGTGGCGCCATTGGCCCGGGCGGTGTTGATGGCTGCCTGGGTGGTGCTGGAGCAGCTGCCGCTGCCCCCCAGGCTCAGGTTGATGACATTCGCCGGGTTGGCGTTGCCCGGCACGCCGCTGACGTTGCCGCCGGAGGCCCAGATGATGCCATCGGCGATGTCCGAGGTGTAGCCGCCACACTTGCCCAGCACCCGCACCGGCACCACCTTGGCGTCGTAGGCCACCCCGGTGACCCCCAGGTTGTTGTTGCCCACCGCCGCCACGGTGCCCGCCACGTGGGTGCCGTGCCAGCTGCTGTCGTAATCCGACGGCGGGTAGCCACCACCACACTCCCCCTGGCTCATGGCGTCGCCGGGATCCTGGGCATCGTTGTCGCGGCCATCGCCGTCCACCGAGACGAAGGTGTCGTCGATCATGTCGTAACCCGGCAGGATGTTGCCCACCAGATCGGCGTGGGGCCGGTAACCAGTGTCCAGCACCGCCACCACGGTGCCGGCGCCGGTGGCGTTGTCCCAGGCCGCCGGCAGGTTCATCCCGGCGGTGGCTTCGAAGTAGTGCCATTGGTCGCTGTAGCGGGGATCATTGGGGGTGGCCATGGGCCGCAGCAGTTGGTCCACCTCGATGGCCAGGATGTTGGGGTCGTTGGCCATCATCAGCGCCATCGTTTCCTCGGCATCCTGACGGTCCAGGGCGCGGTCCGAGGCCATCACGTAGCGCTGGGGCACCCCCAGGGCACGCAGATACTTGAGGCTCTGCCCCAGGTTGCGCCCCAGGTTGTCGGTCACCTCCTGCATCTTGCGCGACTTTTGCTGGGCGTTCATCAGGCCGGCCACCGCCGGGCTGCTGGCCAGGCCGGCGTCGGCGTAGTGCACGATAAAGCGGGTGGCCGGGCCCTGGCCCGGCAGCGCGGCTCGGGCCGCGGCGTTTTCGTTGGGGCGCTCCACCGCCCAGCCCGGGGCGGTGCTGCAGATCAGCAAACCGCCCAGACAGGCGGCTTTGAGTGTTGGCTGTTTCATTCCAAATCCTTGGTGTTGGGATTGGCGGAACTGACCACGTAAGCGTGTTTTGTCCACTTATCTTCCTGCCAAATCGACACTCGGGACTATTCGCCATGGCGGCCGGGGACGAAAGTTGCGTTGAGCCAAAAGAGGTATGGCCACATAGCCTGGACACATACTGCGCGGCAGAGGATGCCGCTCGGCGCCAGCAAGCCCGCTGTGGCCATCACCCACGACGGCTTGAGCCAATGGGGGCGTCAAATTCCGGTGCCGTGTAGCGGGTAAATCCCTTGACCCGGAACAAAACTGTATATATAAACAGCACTGTATTCATATACAGTTTCGGAGTGGGCCATGAGCACCTTTCAACTGAGCGACGCCGGGGCCGTCCCCTGGCTCCAATCCCTGGGCCGCCATTCGGTGGATCTGGTGCTCACTCGGTTGCCGCCCCGGCGGCGCCAGTCGGATCTGGCGGTGGCCACCGAGCTCAAAAACGCCCGCTCCGCCCGCAACCAGTGGTTCGCCATCTTCCCCAATGATCCCCACCCGGGGCTGTTTGAGCAGCTCTACCGGGTGCTCAAGCCCGACAGCCACTTCTACCTGTTCTGCAGCCAGGAGGACCTGTTCGTGGTCAAACCCCTGGCCCAGGCCGCCGGCTTCCGCTTTCAGACGGTGCTGGTGTGGGATCAGCAGCGCAGCCGTCCCGGCCGTCACTACCGGCCCCAACTGGGCTGGATCTGCCTGTTCGAGAAGGGGCACCGGCCGGTGAGCGATCCCAGAGTCAGCAACCTGCTGAGCTACCCCGCCGAGGACGGCACCCTGCCCCCGGCCCTGATCGCCCTGTTGCTGGAGCAAAGCTCCGCGCCCCAGCAGCTGGTGATCGATCCCTTCCTTCAGGGCAGTGAGATCGCCGAGGCCAGCCTCACGGCCGGACGCCGCTTCTGCGGTGCCACCGGCGATCCCAGCCGGCGCGAAACCCTGCGCCAGGACCTGGGCCAACTGCCCGGGGTCACCGAGCTGCTCACCCGACTGCCCCCCGCCGCCCTGCCCAACTGGAGCCAGGGCAGCGCCCAAATTGCCCTGCTGTAAGCCATAAAAAAAGCCCCGCACTGCGGGGCTTTTTTCGGGACTGAGGCTTAACCCAGGGTGACCCGGGCGCTGCGGAACATCCGCATCCACGGGCTGTCCTCGCCCCAGTGGTCCGGGTGCCAGGAGTTGGCCACGCTGCGGAACACCCGCTCCGGGTGCGGCATCATGATGGTGGCGCGCCCGTCGGTGGTGGTCAGGCCGGTGATCCCCGCCGGCGAGCCGTTGGGGTTGGCCGGGTACTGGGTGGCGATCTGACCGCGGTGGTTCAGGTAGCGCAGGGCCACGGTGCCGGAGTTGTCCGTCGCCTGGAAGGCCTCCAGGTTGGCAAACTCCGCCCGACCCTCACCGTGGGACACGGCGATGGGCATGATGGAGCCGGCCATGCCGCCCAGGAAGGCGGAGGGAGATTCCTGCACTTCCACCAAAGAGAAGCGAGCTTCGAACCGCTCGGAGCGGTTGCGCACGAAGTGCGGCCAGTGCTCGGAGCCGGGGATGATGCTCTTCAGGTTGGAGAGCATCTGGCAGCCGTTGCACACCCCCAGAGACAGGGTGTCGGCGCGCTCGAAGAAGCCCTGGAACTGCTCCCGGGCCCGGTCGTTGAACAGGATGGACTTGGCCCAGCCCTCACCGGCGCCCAGCACGTCCCCGTAGGAGAAGCCACCACAGGCCACCAGGGCCTGGAACTGCTCCAGGGTCAGGCGACCCTCGAGGATGTCGGACATGTGCACGTCGATGGCTTCGAAACCGGCCCGGTCGAAGGCGGCGGCCATCTCCACGTGGGAGTTGACCCCCTGCTCCCGCAGCACCGCCACCTTGGGCGCGCTGCCCTTGGCGATGTAGGGGGCGGCGATGTCCTCGGCGGGGTCGAAGCTCAGCTTGGCGAACAGACCCGGATCCTCGGCGTCCTGCTTGGCGGCGTGCTCCTCTTGGGCGCACTCCGGGTTGTCACGCAGGGACTGCATCTGGAAGGTGGTCTCACCCCAGATGGTGCGCAGCTCGGTACGGGACTCCTGAACCAGCACGGCCTCACCCTGACGGATGGTGATGCTGTCTTCGTTGGTCAGGCCGCCGATGGCGTGGCTGCAGTCGGTCAGGCCGTTGGCCGCCAGGATGGCGTCCACCGCAGCGCGGTCGTCCTTGCGGATCTGCACCACGGCACCCAGCTCTTCGTTGAACAGCAGGGCCAGGGCGTCGTCACCCAGGCCGGCCAGGTCCACGTCGATGCCCTGCTTACCGGCGAAGGCCATCTCCGCCAGGGTCACCAGCAGACCGCCGTCGCCCTTATCGTGGTAGGCGATCAGCTTCTGCTCGGCAGACAGCTGCTGGATGGCGTGCCAGAAGCCCTTGAGCCGCTCGGCGCTGTCCACGTCCGGCGCTTCGTTACCCAGCTGGTTGTAGACCTGGGCCAGGGCGGAGCCCCCCAGGCGCTGCTTGCCAGCCCCCAGGTCGATGAACAGCAGTTCGGAGTCGCCCAGGTCGTTGCGCAGCTGCGGGGTGACGGTGTTGCGAACGTCTTCTACCCGGCCAAAGGCGGTGATCACCAGCGACATCGGCGCGGTGACGGCCTTTTGCTCGCCGTCCTGCTCCCAGGCGGTCTTCATGGACATGGAGTCCTTGCCCACCGGGATGGTGATCCCCAGGGTCGGACACAGCTCCTCGCCCACGGCCTTCACCGCCTCGTACAGGCCGGCGTCTTCACCGGGGTGACCGGCGGCAGACATCCAGTTGGCGGACAGCTTGACGTGCTTGAGGGCACCGACATGGGCCGAAGCCAGGTTGGTCAGGGCTTCACCCACCGCCATGCGGGCGGAGGCGCCGAAGTTGATCAGCGCCAGCGGGGTGCGCTCGCCCATCGCCATGGCTTCGCCCTGGTAGGTGTCCAGGGTGGCGGTGGTCACCGCGGCGTTGGCCACCGGCACCTGCCAGGGGCCGACCATCTGGTCGCGGGCCACCAGGCCGGTGACGGTACGGTCGCCGATGGTGATCAGGAAGGTCTTTTCGGCCACCGCCGGCAGACGCAGTACCCGGCGGATGGCGTCCTGAACACTGACGTCGCCCAGTGCCAGGGTCGGGGCGTCGCTCTTGGCGGAGGCCACGTCCCGGTGCATCTTGGGTGCCTTGCCCAGCAGCACCTCCATCGGCATGTCGATGGGGTTGTTGCCGAAGTGGCTGTCCTCCAGGGTCAGGTGGCGCTCCTCGGTGGCTTCACCGATGACCGCGTAGGGCGCGCGCTCACGCTGACAGATGGCGTCGAAGGTGGCCAGGTTCTCCGGGGCCACCGCCATCACGTAACGCTCCTGGGACTCGTTACACCACAGCTCCAACGGGCTCATGCCCGGCTCGTCGCTGGGCACATCCCGCAGCTGGAAGCGGCCGCCGCGGCCGCCGTCGTCCACCAGCTCCGGCATGGCGTTGGAGAGGCCACCGGCGCCGACGTCGTGGATAAAGGCGATGGGGTTGTCGTCGCCCATCTGCCAGCAGCGATCGATCACCTCCTGGCAGCGACGCTCGATCTCCGGGTTGTCCCGCTGAACGGAGGCGAAGTCCAGGTCCTCGGAGGATTGACCGGAGGCCATGGAGGAGGCCGCGCCGCCGCCCAGGCCGATGTTCATCGCCGGGCCACCCAGTACGATGAGCTTGGCGCCCACCGGGATCTCGCCCTTCTGGACGTGATCCTCGCGGATGTTGCCGAAGCCGCCGGCCAGCATGATGGGCTTGTGGTAACCGCGCACCTCGGCGCCGTTAAAGCTCTGGACCTGCTGCTCGTAGGTGCGGAAGTAGCCGTTCAGGGCCGGACGGCCGAATTCGTTGTTGAACGCCGCGCCCCCCAGGGGACCCTCGATCATGATGTCCAGGGCGGAGACGATGCGGTCGGGCTTGCCGTACTCCTGCTCCCAGGGCTGCTCGAAGCCGGGGATCTTCAGGTTGGAGACGGTGAAGCCGGTCAGGCCGGCCTTGGGCTTGGAGCCGCGACCGGTGGCGCCCTCATCGCGGATCTCACCGCCGGAGCCGGTGGCGGCGCCCGGGTAGGGGGAGATGGCGGTGGGGTGGTTGTGGGTTTCCACCTTCATCAGGATGTGGACCGGCTCCTGATGGTAGCGGTAGACGCCGTCGGCGTCGGGGAAGAAGCGGCCGGCGTGGGAGCCGGTCATCACCGCGGCGTTGTCCTTGTAGGCGGACAGGGTCTCTTCCGGGGTCACTTCGAAGGTGTTCTTGATCATCTTGAACAGCGACTTGGGCTGCTTTTCGCCGTCGATGGTCCAGTCGGCGTTGAAGATCTTGTGACGACAGTGCTCGGAGTTGGCCTGGGCGAACATGTAGAGCTCGATGTCGTTGGGATTGCGACCGAGGGCCTGGAAGTTGGTCACCAGGTAGTCGATCTCGTCCTCGGCCAGGGCCAGCCCCAGCTTGACGTTGGCCTCGGCCAGCGCCGCCCGGCCACCGCCGAGAATGTCGACGCTGGTGAAGGGCTTGGGCTCGGCGGCCTCGAACAGCACCTTGGCGTCGTCAAAGCTTGGCAGCACCGCTTCGACCATGCGATCGTGGACCAGCGCCAGCAGGGCTTTCTGCTCCGCGTCGGTCAGGGTGCGCTCCAGTTTGACGTACCAGGCCAGGCCACGCTCCAGGCGCTTCACCTCCGACAGACCGCAGTTCTTGGCGATGTCGGTGGCCTTGGAGGCCCAGGGTGAGATGGTGCCCGGACGGGGCACCACCAGCAGCAGGGTGCCTTCCGGGGTATGCTCCTCCATGCGGGGACCATAGGTCAGGATCTGGGCCAGTTGCTGGGCGTGTTGCTCGGACAGGGGAGCGGAAAGATGGGCGAAGTGCGTGTATTCAGCGTAGAGGTCTGTGACGGGCAGTTGGGCGTCTCGGCAAGCTTGCATCAGCTTGTTGACCCGGAACGCGGATAATGCCGGAGCACCGCGAAGGATCTCAATCACGTCGGTTCACCTTAATATTGTTATGATGCAGGGTATGGTTGAGGTGGCGCTATTATAGAGAAAAGCCCTGCCTAAAACACCCTCAGTCAATCAGGATGATGACACGAACACACCGGTTTAGGACCTGGACCCGAAATTGCCTGCTTGGCCCGCTGCTTTTCGCCTCGGGATTGTCCGGCTGCATCGAGCTGGCGCCGCCGCAGACCCGTCCCCAGCCCCAGGAGGACAGCGGCGTTTTGGCGGTGGGCACCCTCTACGGCCCCACCAGCTACATGGTGATGGGCCAGGGCCCCAGCGGCTTCGATTACGACCTGGCGGCGGAGTTCGCCGACTACCTGGGCAAGCCGCTCAAGATCCACGCCTACCACAGCCTGGAAGAGCTGTTTCAGGCCCTGGAGGCGGGCCGGGTTCAGATGATGGCCGCCGGATTGACCACCACCCCCGCTCGCCAGCACTTCTGGCGCTTCGGCCCGCCGCTGTACGAGGTCAGCTCCCAGCTGGTGTACCGCAACGGTCAGCCCCGCCCCCGGGACCTGGGCGCGCTGGAGGGGGAGCTGATGGTGGCCAAGGGCGCCAGCCATGTAGAGCTGCTGCACCGACTGAAGCAGGAACACCCCGGGCTGAGCTGGACGGAAACCACGGATTTTGACAGCGACGAGCTGCTGGCCCGGGTGGCCGAGGGGCACCTGGCCTACACCCTGGCCGACTCCACCTCGGTGGCGGTCAACCGCCGCTACCACCCGGAGCTTCGGGTGGCCCTGAGCCTCGGCGAGCCCCAGTCGGTGGCCTGGGCGCTGCCCCGGGACAGCGCCAACCCCCTGTTCAGTGATCTGCTGGATTTCTGGGACAGCCAGATGCGCGACGGCCGACTGGCCCGGTTGGAGGAGAAGTACTTTGGCCATGTCCAGGGCTTTGACTACGTCGACACCCGGGCCTTTATCCGCGCCGCCGAATCCCGCCTGCCCCGCTACCAGCCGCTGTTCGAGCGCTACGCCGGTGACCTGGACTGGCGCAAGCTGGCGGCCATCAGCTACCAGGAGTCCCACTGGGACCCCAACGCCCGCTCCCCCACCGGCGTGCGCGGAATGATGATGCTGACCCAGTCCACCGCCAAGCGGATGGGGATCAGTAACCGGCTCGACCCGGAGCAGAGCATCCGCGGCGGCAGCGAATACCTGCAGCAGCTGATCACCCGATTGCCGCCCCGCATTCCCGAGGAGGAGGCGATCTGGTTCGCCATGGCCGCCTACAACATCGGTCTGGGCCACCTGGAGGACGCCCGGGTGATCACCGAGCGCCACGGCAAGGATCCCAACAGCTGGCTGGACGTGAAGCAGTACCTGCCGCTGCTGCGCCAGCGCAAGCACTACCAGAGCACCCGCTACGGCTACGCCCGGGGCGACGAAGCCGCCCACTACGTCGACAACATCCGCCGCTACTACGACACCCTCATCTGGCTGGACAGCCAATCCAGGCTGGATCGCGTGATCGAGTCCCAGTCCGCGCAACACATGGAGTGACCCGGGTCGCAATCCCCCCTCATTCTGAAGCCCGCTCACTTGACGCCCGTATAACAACGGGTTAAGCATTAATGGTGGGGTGTCGACTGCACTGTAGGGGGCTTGGGTTCATCCAGGCGTCACCCTACCGACATCCCGGGGTCATCGTGACCCAGCATCGTTGCGACAACGACTGCAGTCCCACAAGAATAAGGAGGCAAACGTGATGGCGAGAAAACAGAACCGTCGACGCAAGGCCTTGAGCAGCTTGATGGAGCGTCGCCGGCAGGTTCGGAAACGCACCCATATGCGCATCGTACACCGCGCAAAACTCTTCACTGCCGCTCAGGCCGATTCCCCGGAGTCCAACTCCGCCCTTTGAGCCTGTTTCAAGGCTTTCTTCTCCGCCCTGCGCCGTTTGAAAAAGGCGCTTAGTTGCGCCGCGCAGGGCTCGGAGAGCACCCCTTCCACCACTTCCAGTTGATGATTCAGCGCCGGATGGCGCACCAGATCCATCACCGAGCCGCAGGCGCCGGTCTTGGGATCCGAGGCACCGTACACCAGGGTGCTGACCCGGGCGTGAACCAGGGCACCGGCGCACATGGGGCAGGGCTCCAGGGTGACGTACAAGGTGGTGTCCAGCAGACGGTAGTTGTTCACCGCCTCGCCGGCGGCGCGCAGGCAGAGCATCTCCGCGTGGGCACTGGGGTCGTTGCTGGTGATGGACTGGTTGTAGCCCTCGGCGATCACCCGGTCCCCCTGGACCAGCACCGCCCCTACCGGCACCTCGCCCAATGCCTCCGCCTTTTCGGCCAATGCCATGGCATGGGCCATCCACTTTTGATGTTGTTCCACCGCGCGCTCCTCGTTCTCGGCCGGCCATTGTACTCCCCCCCAGGGGCAACTCAACGCCACCGGCCAGACGGACAGTCACTCATAAAGTGTAAGGCGATTGCCATGTTACATATTGGCAACTTTCTGGTATATCTTTTAACCGTTTAGCGATTCGATGAGAGATATGGATGTCTCAGACTGACGACACCCCCGGCCCGGTGACGGGCAACGCCTCTAAGGCGCCGCCCCGCTGGCGCAAGCTGCGCTCCGGCCTGCTCTACGCCGTGGGCCTGATGATCGCCTTCGGCAACTGGAACGACACCAAGGAGCTGTCCACCAGCTTGTACGAAACCGCCATCGCCCACTTCACCCACCAGGTGGAGCTGGATCAGCTGGACCAGCTGGATGTGGGCAACTACCTGGAGTACGCCGAGAATCTTTTCGGGATCCCCCAGGTGGTCAAGGCCTCGCGATTAACCCCCGAGCTGCAGTACCGTTACTACAAACAGGACAAGTTCTTGCTGATCCTGCAGGTGGAGCAGGAGCGCATCGCCGGCTACCTGCTGCAGAGCCTGCCCCTGGCCAACCGGTTCAGCGCCGCCGGGCCCTTTACCCCGCCCATCCCCTTTACCGCAATGGAACTGGATGAGGCCCCCCTGGCCAGCCTGCCGTTTCGCGACGAGGGGTTCTCGCTGGACCACCACAACCTGGTCTACTTCCTCGAGCGCCACCCCCTGGCGGCGGACGGCCTGCACCTCAACCTCTACCTGGGGATCACCGAGTACGGCGAACCCATTCCGGGACTCAGCCAGGCCCTGGGCACCCTGGATCAGACCTTGGTGTTCGAACAGGGGGACGACCGCCACCAGGCCCTGGAGGCGGTACGCCAGCGCTACGCCCCCAACCTCTATGGCCTGAGCGAACTGGACAACAGCCATATGGCCGAGGCCCTGCTGACCCGCTACGAGTTCAACGCTTACTTTTGATGACGCCGCCCACCGTTCTTGGGAGAGACACAGGTGCGAAACCTGATGATGTTGCTGTGCCCATTGCAGAGCGAGGCTGCCCCACCCCATTCAACCACGCTGAGGAAACGACGATGAAAAAACTGCTGCTGCCCCTGATGATGGGCGCCACCCTGGTCGGCTGTGCCGCCACCGAGGAAGTGACCCTGGCCTGCACCTTCCCGGATGCGGCGCAGACCCAGGCCCCCGGCTGGGTGTGCGATGAACCGGTGGCCGGTTTCGCCCTGACCGGCGTCGGCTACGCCAAGCAAAGCCCCGCCGGCATCGGCTTTATGAAAGAGGTGGCCGCCAACGATGGCCGGGTCAAGATGGCCCAGGCGTTTCGCACCCGGGTGGCCGCCACCTTCCGCCAGAGCGTAGTGGCCAGTGGCGGCAACGGCGATGAGACCACCAACACCCTGGTGGAGACCGCCGCGCGCAACGTCACCGAGCAGGCGCTGTCCGGCGCCCGCATCCTCCAATCCCGCACCAGCCCCAGTGGCGCCCTCTATGTCCTGGTGGGCATGAGCGAGGCGGACTACGAGCGCACCATGAAAGAGGCGCTCAAAGCCAGCCAGGATCGCGACAGCGAGCTTTGGCAACGCTTCAAGGAAGACGAGTCCACCAAGCTGCTGGAGGCGATGCTGCAGTCCACCCGCCAGCTCTGAACCTAAGGAGGCCCCATGGCACCTTCGCGTACACGGCGACCCTTTCGGGTTGCCCTGCTGACCGCCGCCACCTTGGCGGGGATGGGAAGCGCCGCCGCCAACCCTCCGCCCGCCGGAGGCGAGTGGGCGGCCTTCCAGGCCTACAAGCAGCAAACCCAGTCGGAGTTCGAGCAGTACCGGCGCGCCTACCTCGATGCCTTCGACGCTTACCGCGATGAGGTGCTGGGGCAGTGGGACGAGGCCCCCCTGGGGGACGCCCACACCCTGGTGCAGTACAGCGAGGATCAACATCGTCGCACCGAGGTGGATTACCAAAGCGGCACCGTCACCATCTCGGTGCTGCACGACCCGGGCCAGGCGCCGGATCCCAAGGCGATCCAGGATGCCCTGGTGGCCCTGGCCCAGAGCGACACCGCCGAGGCCCGGGCCCAGGATCCCATCCACGCCAAGCTGGCGGCCCCGCCCACCCAGCTGCCGGTGCTCAACGCCCCTCAGCCCCTGGTGCCGGAGCTGGCCCCCGTGGTGGTCGATTCCGGTCAGGCGGCCGAGGCGCGGGTGGAGGCACTGATCGCCCAGGCGGAGGTGACCACCCGCCCCCGGGACTACAGCGCCGAGCGCCTGGCCAAACTGCAGGCAGAGCTGGCCCGCCAGCAACAGGCCGCGCTGCGTGAGTTGGAGCGGCAGCAGGAGTTGGCGGCCCTGGCCGAGGCCAGTGAACCGGAGCAGGCCCAGCCCGCTCCGGTGCCGGAGGCGCAAGCCCAGGCACTGCAAAGCCAGGAGAGGGAACGGGAAGCCAAGCTGGCGGCCCGCTACGCCGAGCGCCAGGCGGATCCCACCGCCAAGCAGATCACCACCTACCGGATCCAGCTGCCCAGTCACGGGCAACAGCAGCGGGCCCGGCCCTTCCTCGACCAGGCCCATGCCCAGGCGCAGCAGTGGCAGGTGGAGCCGGAGCTGGTGCTGGCGATCATGCAGGCGGAGAGCAGCTTTAACCCCCTGGCCCGTTCCCACATCCCGGCCTTCGGCCTGATGCAGATCGTGCCGGCCAGCGCCGGGCGCGACGTGCGCCAGACCTTCTACCAGTCGCGCCAGGCCCCCACCGCCGAGGAGTTGTACCGGCCGGAGTTCAACATCCGCTTCGGCAGCGCCTACCTGAACATCCTCGACAAGCGCTACCTCAAGGGGGTGACGGACCCGCAAAGCCGGCTCTACTGCGTCATCGCCGCCTACAACACCGGGGCCGGCAACGTGGCCAAGGCGTTCAATTCCGACGGCAGCCGGCGGCTGAGCAGCGCCCTGCCCCGGATCAACGCCCTGAGCCCAGAGGCGGTGTACCAGCACCTGGTGGAACACCTGCCCTACGACGAGACCCGCAAGTACCTCACCAAGGTGCGCAATTACCGCGAGGGCTACGCGGCACTGGCCACCGGTCAGAAGCTGTAACCCAACCAGGGCGCCGAAAGGCGCCCTGGTTTTGTCAGGCCAGCCACTCCTTGTGCAGCTGGGCCGGCTCCCCAAGATAGTCGAGCAGCCACTGCAGCAGCGGCGAGTCGCGCTCCCGGCTCCAGGCCAGGCAGCAGGGGCTGGGGCGCTGGCCACCGGTCATGGTGCGCTCCACCAGGCTGCCCCCGGCCAGCAGGGGCCGGGCCAGGTGGCGGGGCATGTAGTTGAGCCCCAGCCCGGCCTGGACACAGGCCTGGGCATTGGGCCAGTCCGGCACCATGATGCGCCGCTGATTGTCCTGCAGCCAGGTGGTGCGCTTGGGCAGGGTGCGGGCGGTGTCCTCCAGGCAGATAAGCGGAAAGCGACGGATCCCCTCGGGGGTGAGCCGGTCCATGGAGCTCGCCGGGTGGCTGGGGGCCATCACCAGAGCCCAGTCCAGCTCGCCCATCTCCCGGTAACCGAAATCCCCCCCCACGGGCACCGCGGTGGTGGCGCCGATGGCGATGTCCGCCCGCCCCTCCGCCAGGGCATCCCAGACGCCGTTGAACACCTCGATGCTGAGGATAAGCTCCGCGTCGTCGAAGGCGGCGTAGAAATCCCGCACCAGGGCGGTGATGCGGTCCGCCTTGACCACGTTATCCAGGGCCACCCGCAGGCTGCGCTGCCAGCCGTTGGCCACCCGCTGGGTCTGCAGGCGCACCTGCTCCATCTCCCGAAGCCATTGTCGGGCCTGCTCGAGGAAGTGGGCCCCGGCGGGGGTCAGCACTACCTTGCGGTGCTGGCGCTCGAACAGGGTGGCCCCCAGCTGCTCCTCCACCTGGCGCACCCCGTAGCTGATGGCGGAGGGCACCTTGTGAAGCTGGGCGGCGGCGGCGCTGAAGCTGCCGTGGCGGGCCACGGCGTCCAGCATCTGCAAAGTGGACTGGGCAAACATAGTGCTTTCAAATTTTTTGATGGCAATAGCCAAAATATACCGTTTAACAGGGGCAATATCACTTAGTAGACTTCGCGACCGACTGAAATCAACCGGTTTACGAGATGGCTGGCAACAAACAGATTGAAACCAAAGCTGAGAAGATCCCCTTTATCGAGCTGCTCTACCTGGCGGGCCTGTCGATGATGGCCTTTGTGGCCACCGACATGTACCTGCCGGCGTTCAAGGTGATGGAGGGCTACTACGGCACCGGGCCGGAGTCCATCGCCCTCTCCCTGTCGGTGTTCCTGGCCGGCCTGGCCGGGGGGCAATTGCTGTGGGGCCTGGCCTCGGACCGCTTCGGCCGCCGCACCACCCTGATGGCGGGCCTGGTGCTCTACACCCTGGCGTCCCTGGGCCTCACCTTCAGCGACAGCGTCTGGCAGCTGCTCAGCCTGCGCTTTGTCCAGGCCATCGGGGTCTGCGCCCCGGCGGTGATCTGGCAGGCGCTGGTGATCGACCGCTACCCCGGCGCCCGGGGTCAGCAGGTGTTTGCCACCATCATGCCCCTGGTGGCCCTCTCCCCCGCCCTGGCGCCTCAGCTCGGGGTGGGCCTGACCCTGCTGCTGGGCTGGCAGAGCATCTTCCTGGCCCTGACCGCCATCGGCCTGGTGTGGCTGTGGCTGACCTGGCGTCTGCCCAAGGACCAACCCGCCGCCAGCCAGCGCTCGGTGCGCGGTGACATCGCCGGGCTGCTGCGCTCCCGGGTCTACCTGGGCAACGTGGTGATCTTCGGTGCCGCCTCCGCCGCCTTCTTCGCCTACCTGACCGGGATGCCGGAGATCATGGCCAGCCTGGGCTACGACGCCCGCCAGATTGGCCTCTCCTTCGTGCCCCAGACCATCGCCTTTATGCTGGGGGGTTACCTGGGCAAGCGCCTGGTGGCCCGCCACGGCGACGCGCCAGTGCTCAAGGGCCTGCTGGTGATGTTCAGTGTGGCGGCCGGGGCGATCACCCTGGTCAGCCAGCTGACCCTGACCAGCATCTGGCCGGTGCTGCTGCCGTTCTGCTTCCTGGCGGTGACCAACGGGGCCCTCTACCCCATCGTGGTCAACCGGGCCCTCTCCAGCGCCCCCCACTGCGCCGCCACCGCCGCCGGTTTGCAGAACAGCCTGCAGATCGCCATCAGCTTCGGCGCCAGTGCCGTGGTGGCCGCCCTGGCCAGCATCGCCCTGCCGGTGACCGGCGTCGCCATCGGCCTCAGTGCCCTGGTGGTGGTGCTCGGCGCCCTGTGGGCCGGCTCCGCCTCGGCCCCCCAGCCGGCCCTGGCCACCGAGTCCTGAGCCATTGCGCCATAAAAAACGCCACCCCTCGGGGTGGCGTTTTTTGTTGTAGGGGGTCAGGGGCGCTTCTCCACCACCACGTCACCCTCAACCACGTAGGCCTCGGAGCCGAACAGCAGCGGGATGTAGAAGGTTTCCCGCTTGATGGTGGCGTTCTCCAGGGCCACGCCGTTGGGCACCGACTCGATGGTGTTGTCGATCGCCTCTTCCAGGTTGGGGATCCCGGTGGGGATGAAGCTGATGATGTAGGAGCGGTCCTCACCGGCCACCCGCTCCACCCGCTCGTACTTCTCCGGGGCATCGACGTCGATGTTCTTGGTGGTGACGTAGGTCAGATCCGCCACCCGGACCGAGCAGCCGCTGGCCAGCAGGGCCGCCGCCAGGGCAACAATAAGCGTGCGCATTGCAGTGTTCCTTATAACGAGAGTGAAGGGGCTGGCCCGGTGGCCAAGATGGGCGCCACTCTATACGTATTACATACGCTTTAAAAGCCACCCATGGGTTCCATCGGCTTTTGTTCAGCTTTCATTCAAGTTGCTGCTGCCAGACAAAAAAAACGCCGCGATAAACGCGGCGTGGGTCTTGGTCGGGCCGCTCAGTCGTTGAGCTCCAGGGCCATGTCCCCGGTGACGGTGGAGGAGCAGGCGAGGAAGTAACCCTGCTCAATCTCCTTGGGGGTCAGCCCCATCACCGAGCTGCTCTCAAGCTTGTCCTTCTCCCCCTTGCACTTGCAGCTGCCGCACACCCCGGTACGACAGGCAGCGAAGATGGGCAGACCGCCCTTCTCCAGGCTCTCCAGCACCGTCTGGCCCGGCAGGATGGGCAGCTCGATGCCGTCCACCGCCAGCGAGTGGCCCTGGGCCGAGTCCGCGGCCGGCGCCTCGGCCACCTCGGGGGCCAAAAAGGCCTCGCTGTGGATGCGGTCCGCGGCCACGCCTTTGTCACTCAGCATCCCCTTCACCGCGTCCATGTAGCCCTGGGGGCCGCAGATCATGGCGGTGCGCCCGGCCAGGTCCGGCACCCGGGCCGCCAGCTGAGCGGCGTCGAGCCGCCCCTCCAGCAACTCAGGCCGGGGATCGTCGCCGATCACCCAGTGCAGCTTGAGGTTGGGGTGGGCCGCCGCCAGAGCTTCGAGTTCGGCGGGGAACAGCTTGTCCGCCTCGGAGCGGGCGCTGTGCACGAAGGCGATGTCGGCGTCGGGCTCCCGGGCCAGGCGCTCCTTGAGCATGGAGAATACCGGGGTGATCCCGCAGCCGGCGGAGAGCAGCAGCCAGGCGCCCTCTCCGGCGGTGTCCCGGTGGAAGGCCCCCGCCGGAGCCATGGCTTCCAGCGCATCGCCGGGACGCAGGGCGTCCAGCAGGTGGTTGGAGACCCGGCCACCGGGCACCCGCTTGATGGTCAGCTGCAGACGGGGCTCGCCGGGCACCGAGCTTAAGCTGTAGGCCCGGGCACTGGTCTGCTCGCCGATGGGCACCAGCAGGGTGAGGAACTGGCCGGGGATGAAGTCCACGTCGGCGTCGCTGTGGAAGAAGAAGCTGGTGACGTCCGCGGTTTCCGGACGCACTTCATGACAGGTCAAAAGCATGGTGACTGTGCCGCTCAACTAACCGAGAAAACAAAAAGGGGGCGGTTGCCCGCCCCCGCTTGATGGGCCTTAGGCCGCCAGGATGTCGCTGATGTCCTGCTCGACGGTGGTGATGAGGCGCAGGCCGAACTGCTCGTTCAGGGCCGCCACCAGGTTGTCGGTCAGGAAGGCCGGCACCGTGGGACCGACGCGGATGTCCTTGATCCCCAGGGCCAGCAGGGTCAGCAGGATGGCGATGGCCTTCTGCTCGAACCAGGAGAGCACCATGGAGAGCGGCAGGTCGTTCACACCGCAGTCGAAGGCGTCGGCCAAGGCCACCGCCAGTTGGATGGCGGAGTAGGCGTCGTTGCACTGGCCCACGTCCAGGAAGCGCGGCACGCCGTTGATGTCGCCAAACTCCAGGTCGTTGAACTTAAACTTGCCGCAGGCCAGGGTCAGGATCAGGGTGTCCTTGGGCGCCTGCTTGGCGAACTCGGTGTAGTAGTTGCGCTCCGCCTTGTCGCCGTCACAGCCGCCCAGCAGGAAGAAGTGCTTGATGTTGCCGGCCTTGACCTGGTCAATCACCGCCGGGGCCGCCGCCATCAGGGCGTTGCGGGCGAAGCCGGTGGTGGTGTAGTGCGGGATCTCGTCGTACTTGAACCCTTCGCAGGCCAGGGCCTTGTCGATCACCGCGCTGAAATCGTCGCCCACCAGGTGGGTCACCCCGGGCCAGCCAACGATGGAGCGGGTGAACATGCGGTCACCGTAGCCCTCGATGCCCGCCGGGTTGGGGTCGATGAGGCAGTTGGAGGTCATGACGATGGCGCCGGGGAAGTTGGCGAACTCCTTCTGCTGGTTCTGCCAGGCGGTGCCGTAGTTGCCCACCAGGTGGGGGTACTTGTGGCCCAGCTCCGGGTAGGCGTGGGCCGGCAGCATCTCACCGTGGGTGTAGACGTTGATGCCCTTGCCCTGGGTCTGCTCCAGGATGTGCAGCAGGTCAATCAGGTCGTGACCGGAGACCAGGATCGCCTTGCCCGCCACCGGCTTCATGTTCACTTTCACCGGCACCGGGTGGCCAAAGGCCTCGGTTTCACCGGCGTCCAGCAGCTCCATCACCCCGAAGTTCAGGTGACCGATGGCCATGGACAGCTCCAGCAGTTCGCCCATCTCGCTCGGATCTTCACCCAGGCGAGCCATGATGCGGTGGAACTCACCGGCCAGCTTGGCGTCCTGCTTGTTCAGCACCCGGGCGTGCTCCAGGTAGGCGGCCACGCCCTTGAGGCCGTAGAGGCAGAGCAGGCGCAGGCCAACGATGTCCTCGCCCACCTCGGCCTGGCCGCGGTTGACCAGGGTCTGCGGGGCGGCGGCCAGCATGGCGGCCTTGTCGACACTGAGTTCCAACTGGGCGGCGCCCTGGGGGGACTGGGCGGTCACGCCCTGTTCGGCACAGGCGGCCTCGTAGGCGGCCTTGATGCGGTTGCGCAGGGCCATGGCGCGCTCGGTGTAGGCCACCAGGCGCTCGGCATCGAAGTTGACGTTGGTCAGGGTGGAGAAGAAGGCCTGGGGCAGGTAGGTGTCGATCTCGTTGTCGATCACCCCAACCTGGCGGCCCAGGTGGGCGTAGGCGCTGACGCCCTGGATGAGGTAGACCAGCACGTCCTGGAGATCGGAGATCTCCGCGGTCTTGCCGCACATGCCCATGCTGTAGGCACAGCCGTTGCTGACGGGGGTCCGGATGGTTTGCTCACACTGAACACAAAACATGGTCTCACTCCATTTGATGCTTTTAATATGCATGTTTAATGTGGCCATCATACGCCCTCCCCCAACCAATAACATGCATTGAACATGCTCTTTTGTGGTTTTCCTGATCCGGATCAATAAAAACGTCGATGGGGACGAAGGGGTTTTCCCCCTTTCCCGGCCCACAAGTGCAATGGGGCAAGCCCCACTCACTGGAGAGAAAAAGACGTGATGAGAGTGGGTTAGCCCATAGAGCCCGACCCCGTCTGCGGGCGCTTTCCCGGCGGGCGGGCACAAAAAAGCCCGCGCGGTTCCCCGTGCGGGCAAAGGGTCTGCATCGCTGTTAACTGAGCAGAAAGACGGTCATGGAACAGGCGCCGTGGGCCCCGATCACCAGGGACTGCTCGATGTCGGCGGTCTTGGAGGGGCCGGCGACGAAGGCACCGTGGCTGCCTGGGGCCAGGTCAATGGCCGGAGCCGCCTGGTGCATGGTGGGGTAGATGGCATCCGCCTTGACCACCGCCGCCAGGTGCTCGGTGATGTAGGGAGCCACCCGGTGACCGGTGGCGGTGTCCTTGATGAACACCGCGCCGTTCTCCGCCACCGCGAACTCGGCGTTGACCAGGGTATGGTCCACGTCTTTGAGGTCGTGGGCCCGCTCATTGAGTTCCCGATTGCCGGTCAGGCCATCGATCAGGCTCAGCACCTGGCCGCCCTCGGCGATGCGATCGTTGAGGTAGACCTGCACCTCCTCCAGGCTGCTGACCCGGATGAGGGAGCCGCCCACCTTGGCCAGGCTGGCTTCGTACTGGCCCGGCAGGTCCTCGGTGTTGGCCGCCACGTCGATCACCGGCATCGGCTGGTTGGGCAGTTCGATCTGGCCCAGGGCCTCAAGGATTTGGTTACGGCTCGACATCATTTGTTCTCCCGATTCTTGCGGAACCACTGCTCGAAGGAGCCGGTCTTGGGCGCCTCGGGCAGTTCACGGTGCTGGGTCCAGGCCCCACCAAAGGGTTTCATCAGCGACCCCGGCAGGATGCGCAGGGCCCCTCGGGCCATCCCCATGCCGGCGTTGAGCATGCTCTCGCTGCCCATGAACTTGCCCACCAGGGGCATGTAGCGGCCCTTGCCGTAGGGCAGCTTGTTCTCGGTGGCGTGGATCTTGCGCCAGTGGTGGATGATCTGGTCCAGGGGCACCTTGGTGGGGCACACCTTGGTGCAGGAGCCACACAGGGTGCAGGCCCAGGCCATGGAGTGGGTCTCATCGTCACCGGCGGACACGGCGATGCCGATGGGGCCGGGGATCAGGGCGTTGTAACTGAAGCCGGAGGAGCGGCGGTACACCGGGCAGGTGTTGAGGCAGCCGCCGCAGCGGATGCACTTGTAGGCCTCCGCCAGCAGCTTGTCCTTGAACAGCTTGGTGCGGCCGTTGTCCACCATCACGATGTGCATCTCACCGCCGGCCTTGGGGCCCTTGTAAATGGTGTTGTAGGTGGTGCTGGGCTGGCCGGTGGCGTTGCGCGCCAGGGTGCGGGTCAGCACGCCCACGGCGTCCAGGTTGGGCACGATCTTGTCGATCCCCATGGAGTGGATCTGCAAAGCCGGCAGGTTGACGCCCATGTCGGCGTTGCCCTCGTTGGTGCAGACCACCACGGCCCCTTCGCTGGCCACCGCCATGTTCACCCCGGTCAGGGCCGCGTCGGCGCTGAGGAAGTGCTCGCGCAGGTGATAGCGGGCCTGCTTGGTCAGGTAGGTGGGGCAGGAAGCGCCCTTGTCGGAGCCGATCTTCTCGTGGAACAGCTCCCCTACCTCCTCTTTCTTGAGGTGGATGGCGGGCACCACGATGTGGCTGGGCGGCTGCTCGTTGAGCTGGATGATGCGCTCACCCAGGTCGGTGTCGATCACCTCGATGCCCCGCTCAATCAGGTAGGGGTTGAGGTGACACTCCTCGGTCAGCATCGACTTGGACTTCACCAGCTTCTTCACCTGGTGTTGCGCCAGCAGACCGTGGATGATCTCGTTGTGCTCTTTGGCGTCCTTGGCCCAGTGGACCACGATGCCGTTCTTCTCGCAGTTGGCCTCGAACTCCTCCAGGTACTTACCCAGGTTGGCCAGGGTGTGGTACTTGATGTCGGAACCGAGCTGCTTGATCTGCTCCCACTCGTCGCCACCGATGCTGTCGGCGGCCAGGTCGCGTTTGTGACGCAGGGTCCACAGGGCCTTGTCGTGCCAGTCCACCCGGGCTTCGTCCCGGTTGAACTTCTCCGCCGCGCTGGCGTGGCTTTCAATCTCACCAATCAGTGCCATGAGACAGTCTCCTTACAGGGCCATGTTGAGGACCTCTGCGATGTGCAGGGTCTTGATGGGGTGCAGCTGCTTGCGGATGACGCCATCCAGGTGCATCAGGCAGGAGGGATCGAAGCCCACCACGTAGGTGGCGCCGGTGTCGGCGTGGGCCTGGGCCTTGTCCTTGCCCATCTTGCCGGAGACCGCGCCCTCATCCAGGGCGAAGGTGCCGCCGAAGCCGCAGCACTCGTCGCGGCGCTCCGGGTAGCAGATCTCAATGCCTTCGATGTGGGAGAGCAGGGCCTCAACCTTGTTGTAGCTCTTGCCCTTGGTCTCGGAGGGGGTGGCCAGGTCCAGCATGCGGATCCCGTGGCAGGACATCTGCAGGCTCACCTTGTGGTTGAACGGCTTGTTGAAGCGTTCCAGACCGTGGATGTCGTGGAGGAACTCGGTCAGCTCCTTGAGCTTGCCGATGACGGCGGTGGCTTCCGGGCTGCAGTCGAACTCGTGGAAGTTCTCCTTGGCCGCCACCAGGCAGGAGGCCGCCGGGCAGACGATGTAGTCGCACTCCACGCCTTTAAAGGCGTTGAGCAGCTTCAGGGTGGTCTTCTTGGCCTCCTCCATGCAACCGGAGTTGGTCATCGGCTGGCCACAGCAGGTTTGGCCTTGGGGCAGGATCACCTCGTGGCCCAGCTTTTCCAGCAGCTCCACGGTGGCGATGCCCACCTGGGGAACCATGTGGTTCACCAGACAGGGTACGAACAGGGCGATTTTCATCGGTGTCTCCGCAATGAAATGACAGACGCGAAGAGCCTCTTTTCCCCCCGCGCTCACCAGCGGTAATTTACTCGCATCCCCTACTCTAGGCGCGGTTTAAATTTGTGTAAAAAAACCCGATCAACATTAGAGTGATCACCTTAAATCCTCCGTTTTTTAACCCTGCGATAACACTGAGATCACCCTGGCGCAACTTGGTCAGACCAATCCGGCCCCGGATGTTGCGTTAGCGTTACTGGCGCGATAACCCACCGTTAACATTCGCCGGTGAAATTTCGTTCAGAACTGGGAGGGGGATCACCTTTTAGCGGGCACGTCGGTGGCGAACGCTTTCCATCCGCCCCCGAGTTGGCCTCACCGCGCGTCAAAATGTCTCACCGGCGCCGGGTTTACTTTCCGATAACACCGAAAATTCCTCGGTGTCCTGCCCCCGTCATGGGACGCAAGCCGGCTTGGGCGGCGGCAAAAGGCGCATGCCAAAGTGGACCACCATCAGCACCAGGTAGACCAGCACCAGCATGGTCAGCGACTGAGTGATGGCGAAGCTGGGCACCAGGTTAACCGCCCCGGTGGTCATCACCACCAGCAGCTGAGCCCCGAGCATCCGCATGATGAACTTCATCGCCCCCTCGCCGGCGAACAGTCGCCAGATCACGAACAGATTGATGAAGTAGAAGGCCCCCAGCTGCCAGGCCTCGGTCAGGTGCGGCAGCAGCAGCGCGTACTGGATCAGCACCGGCACCGCCAGGGCGGTGATCGCCACAAAGGCCACGCCGATCATCCTGGGCGGAAAGGTCACCAGGGGGCTGCTCAGGGAGACCGCCATGATGGGGAAGAGCACGCCGCCGGGCACCGGCAACTGGACCCAGAGGATCAGGGCCACCACCAGAATCAGCATAAAGCTGCTGGCCTGGTGCAGGCGAACCGCCCCGTTGCGGCGCAGGTGCAGCTTGGGCCAGGGCAGGCGCGTGCGGGGCGCGTCGCTGGGCAACTGGCCCAGGGCCATGGCGGCCTCACGCTGAACACTCGCCAGCGCCGCCAGGGGCGCCGAGCTCGGCGCTTGGGCGGCATTGGCCTCATCGAGCGGCAGCGTTCCTCGGCCCCGGGCCTCCGCCAGGCCCAGCAGGGTGCCCACAACGGCGCGCTGCTGGGCCCGCTCGGTCGGGTCCGGGGTGGACCCTGACGCCAGCTGCGCCTCCAGGGCATCCAGGTAGGCCAGCAGCGCCTGGACCATCCGCTGCCAATGCAGTGGACGGAAACGCAGCAGGTAGCTGCTGCCCAGGGGCAGTTGCAGCTGCTCCGGCAGGGGATCAAGCCGGGCCCGCACCCGGGCCAGGGCGGCCGGTTCCAGGGGGCCATCGCCGTCCAGCTGCGCCTGGAGTTCCGACAGGCCCGGGCCCAGCTGGGCAAAGAAGCGGTCGGCGGGGGTCTGGGGCCACAGCAGAGCGTAGACCAGGGTGAACACCGCGATGCCGAGCACGTTTTCCTCGATGCGGAGGATCCCGGTGACGAAGGTGTTGGCGCTGTCCATCTGCCCCATGGCGGCGATGATGGTGGTGACCACCAGGGTGATCTGAAAGGCGTAGCCGTAGTTGGGGCAGCCGGCCAGGTAGACGCACAGCCCCCCCAGCAACACCAGGGCGGTCATAAACAGCATGGGCTGCTGGGCGAAGTTGGCCACCAGGACCACCGCCAAAACGATCCCCAGGGTGGTGCCCACCAGGCGGTTCCAGCCCTTGTAAAGCGCCTGGCTGTGGGACTCCGCGGTGGCCAGGACGATCACCGCCACCGCCGCCCAGTAGGGCTTGGCCCAGCCGAAGCTCAGCGCCAGCAACATGGCGATGGTCACCGCCAGGGCGAGCTTCAACGCCTCCCGGGTGGCAAGACTGAACATGATCAGCGCCCGCCCGCCGGGGACTTCTCGATTTGCACGCTGGCGGTGGTGCCGACCCGCAGCTGGATCCCCTCAGGCAGTTCGGCCAGGGCCACCTTGACCGGCACCCGCTGGGCCAGGCGGATCCACTGGAAGTTGGGGTTCACGTTGGGCAGCAGGAAGGCACCGGTGCTGCCGTCGCTCTGGGCGATGCCGTAGCCGATGCTGGTCACCCGGCCCGGCAGGGGCCGATCGGGGAAGCCCATCAGGGTGACGGTGGCGCTGTCGCCGATGGCGATGCCGTGCAGATCCGTCTCCTTGAAGAAGCCCTCGATCCAGAAGCTGTCCTGATCGATGAGCGCCACCATCGGCTGGTTGGCCACCGCCTGGGTGCCCTCGTGCAGGTTGAGGTTGGTGATAAAGCCGTCATGGGCGGCGTGGATCCGGGTGTACTCCAGGTTCAGCGCGGCCTCGTGGGCGGCGGCCTCGGCCGCCTTGACGTTGGCGGCGGCGGAGTCCACCGCGTTCTGGTGGTTGTTCAACTCCAGCACCGACACCGTGCCCGGCTGGCGCCGCTCCAGGCGCACCGCGCGGTCGTTCTCGTTGCGGGCCTTGTCCAGGGCCGCCTGGGCCTGAAGCAGACCTGCATCGGCCTTGGCCAGGGCGGTCTGGTAGGGCACGGGATCGATCTCGAACAGCAGCTGGCCCCTCTCAACCTGGGCGTTGTCCTCGATGTGCACCTGGCTCAAGGGGCCGGTGACCCGGGGGGTGATCTGGATGATCTGGGCGCGCACCAGGCCGTCCCGGGTCCAGGGGTTGTCCAGGTGATGTTGGTAGCGCAGGGTCACCAGGGTGACGGCGGTGGCCACCACCAGGCCGGTCAGCAAAAAGCGTTTGAACACGTCTCTCTCCTCTTAAGCGGGGATCACCCAGGTGCCCAGCACCACGGCGTAGATGGCGGTCAGCCCCAGCTCGAACAGCACCGGCAGGGCGACAAAGCGGTGCAGACCGCCTTTCACCAGGCCCTGGGCGGTGAGCTGGGCGCCGAGGTAGGCGAGGGCCACCACCAGCAACAGCGGCGGAAACAGCACATCGGCAACGGCCAGTTCGTGGGGGGCAATCAGTGGCATCACGTTTATCCCGGAATGGGCTGCGCTTGGGGGGCACGCAGCGGTCAAAACACAGGGGCCGGGGGTCGCGGTGTTCACTCAAATGCCGGTCAGGCAATGGGGATGGCGACGAGGAGGCCCGTAAAGAGCGGCCATTCTAGGGGGTGGTGCCAGACACCGATAATCGTGATTGACGGATCCGATCCATCAATTTTCCGGGCAGGCTTAAGGGGGGCAAAAGGGTACAAAAAAGGGGCCCCCAAGGGCCCCTGTCGTTCAAGTTCAACCTCAGTGACGGGCTTTGGGCGCGGAGGCCTTGTCCAGCAGGGTGAGGATGTTCTTGTAGGGAATGCCGGAGTGGGTGGTCAGGCCCACTTCACAGGTGGCAGAGACGGAGTAGCCACTGGTGCAGCCCTTGTCCTTGGTCTCCTCTTTGAGGTGACGGAGGCCGTGCTCGTTGAGCTCGGGGTAGTTCATGCCCCGGTTGCCCGCCATGCCACAACAACCCACCTTCTCCGGAACCACCACCTCGGTGGCGCAGAGCTTGGCCAGGCCCACCAGGTCATCAACGATGCCCATCTTGCGGCAGGTGCAGGTGGGGTGGACGGCGATCTTCTCCTCGATGGGAGTGATGGCCAGGCGCTCCACCAGGTACTTCATGGCGAACTCCTCCGGCCCCAGCAGGGTCAGACGGGTGTCACAGGCGCGGCGCATCCGCTCCAGACAGGCGGTGGTTTCCACCAGGATGGGGTGCTCACCGTTGTTGGACACCTCCAGCAGCCAGTTGGAGAGCTCGTCGGACTTGCGGTCCGCCTGCTCGTTGTGGCCGTAGGACTCCCAGGGCTGACCGCAGCACAGGCCCTTGGGCTTGTGACCGCTGACCATCTCCATGCCGGCCTTCTCGAACAGGGCCTTGATGGTTTCCGGGATGGAGCGCTGATCCTCATGCTTGGGCGAGGTGCCCATCATGCGGTTCAGACAGGCGGGGAAGTATACCGCTTTGACGTCACCGGCGGTCTTGAGCTCCGGCAGAGCCTTGCCGCGCTTGGGCATCCCTTCGGTCCACTGGGGGATCGGCAGGCCGGTCTTACGCAGACCCTTGGTGATGCCAGAGATGGCGCCGTCGCCGATCACCGCGCGGGTCACATCGGTGGCCCCCAGGGCGAAGCGGGCCACGGACTCCAGGGCACCGAACTTGTCGGCGGTGAAGTTGGAGATCTTCTTGTCGCCTTCGCTGGCACCCTGGGCGCGCAGCTCCTTGACGAACTTGCCGGTGTCGATGCCCATGGGGCAGCCCATCTTGCACAGGCCGTCGGCGGCACAGGTGTCCAGGGCGAAGTAGGGGTACTGCTTCTTGAGGTCAGCCAGCACTTCCGGCTCGGCACCGGTGGTCTCCAGGGTCTTGATCACCCGGGCCACGGCGGTGCGCTGACGGGGGGAGAGGGTCAGGCCGTGGGCCACACAGTGGGCCTCACAGAAACCACACTCGATGCACTTGTCGACGATGTCGTGCACCTTCGGCAGCGGCTTGAAGCCCTTGGCGTGGCAATCCGGATCGTCGTTGATGATGACGCCGGGGTTCAGGATCCCCGCCGGGTCCAGCACCTGCTTGACGCGAGCCATCAGGCCGTAGACGTCGCTGCCCCACTCCTTCTCGACGAAGGAGGCCATGCCGAAGCCAGTACCGTGCTCGGCCTTCAGGGAGCCGTCGTACTTGACCGCCACCAGCTCGACCATCTCCTTCATGAAGTTGTCGAAGCGATCGATCTCCTCCTGGGTACCGAAGTCCTGGGAGAAGATCACGTGGTAGTTGCCCTCCAGGGCGTGGCCGTAGATCACCGCATCGTTGTAGCCGTGGGCGAAGGAGAGCGCCTGCAGGTCCAGGGTGGCCTGGGGCAGCACTTCGATGGGGAAGGCGATGTCTTCGATGACGCAGGAGGTGCCCGCCGGACGCATGGAGCCGGCCAGGGGGAACACCGCCTTACGGATGGCCCACATGTTGGTGATCTCGGCGCTGTCCTGGGTGAACTCCACCGGACGGTACAGGCCGTGCTTGGCCATGATGGCGCCCATCTTGGCGATGTTGGCGTCGATCTGCTCCTGGCTCATGCCGAAGGTTTCGAACAGCACCGCGGTGACGTCCTTGTGGATGTCGCCGAGGAAGTCCGGGGTCTGGTACTTGGACGCGGCCACCGCCTTCAAGGCGAAGTTGTCCAGCAGCTCGGCGGCGTTGGTCTCGTCGAAGGCGTCTTGGCGCAGCTCCACGATCGCCTCACAGGCGCCCTTGAGGCTGTCGAAGTAGACCATGGCGGAGGCGCTGTGGGTCGGCTTGATCACGCTCTTCATGGTGATCTCGGACAGGAAGCCCAGGGTGCCTTCGGAGCCCACCATCAGGTGCAGCAGGATGTCGAAGGGATCGGTGAACTCGACAAAGGAGTTCATGCCGAAGCCGGTCACATTCTTGATGGAGTACTTGCGCTTGATGCGCGCCACCATGGCTTCGTCCGCCATGATGGTGTCGCGGATCTCCGCCAGACCCTCGAGGATCTCGGGGTGCTTGAGGGCGAACTGGGCACGGCTTTGCTCACAGGCGGTGTCCAGTACGGTGCCGTTGGCCAGCACGATGCGGGCGCCGTCAATCAGGCGGTAGGCGTTGTGGTGGGTACCACAGTTCATGCCGGAGGCGTTGTTGGCCACGATGCCGCCCACCATGGCGGAGGCGATGGTGGCCGGATCCGGACCGAACTTCCAGCCCAGGGGAGCCAGGATCTGGTTGACCTTGGCGCCGATAACACCCGGTTGCAGCTTGATGCGGGCACCGTCGTCCAGCACTTCATGATCGGTCCAGTGGGCACCGGCCACCATCAGCACGGAGTCGGACAGGGCCTGACCGCACAGGGCGGTACCGGCGGCACGGAAGGTCACCGGGGTCTTGGCTTGGTGACACTCGGCCAGGGCCTTGGCGACTTCGGTTTCGTTTTGCGGATGCAGTACCACTTGGGGGCGCTTCTGGTAGAAGGAGGCGTCTGTCCCCCAGGCCACCCGACGCAGGTTGTCGGTGTAAACACGATCTTGATCCAGGATCTGGCCCAGTTTGTCGGCCAGCACACTGATGTTCGATTGCAGCATGTGATCTCCCTTACATTTTTTGCTCACAAAAGACGACAAAGCCGGGCGTCTGCCCGGCTGTCGTTGGCTCACTGGAGGATTAGAGCCCGCCCCACATAAAGGCGATGGTACCGGCGATCATGGCGTAGCCAAGGGCGACCGGCAGGGTCTTACGGATGATCTCGGACTCACGACCGGCCATGCCCACCACGGTAGCGGCGGCAACCACGTTCATCACACACATCATGTTACCGGCGTTGGCACCAATGCCCTGCAGGGCCAGCACCAGCGCGTGGTTCATGCCGATGTTGTCGGCCACACCGTATTGCAGGCCGGAGAACATCATGTTGGAGAAGGTGGCGGAGCCGGACAGGAAGGCCCCGAAGATCCCCACTACCGGCGCCATCCAGGCCCAGACGGCACCCATGGAACCGGCCAGCAGTTCCGCCAGCTGGTTCGGCATGGAGGCCAGGCCCGCGGCGTTCTCACCGGAGTTCAGGAAGATCTTCACCATGGGTACGGAAGCACCCAGGGAGATGATGGTCGGAACCATGGACTTGCAGGAGCTGGTGAAGCTCAGCTTGAAGGCCGCGGGCTTCATCTTGAAGATGAAGAAGCCCAGGATACACACGGTCACGAAGAAGGCGCCCGGGGCATACAGGGTGGCAAAGCCAGCCTTCAGGTTGGTGCCCATGATCTCAGTCCAGCTGATGTTGAAGCTGCTGAGGAAGGACTTCAGCGGCGCCACGGTGCGGGACAGCACCAGCAGGGCAGCCATCACCAGGTAGGGGGTCCAGGCGGCCAGCTGAGAGATCTCGTTCTTGGTGGCAGCAGCGCCCACGGACTGGGGCTGGCCAACGGCCGGCTCTTCGGTCTTGGGCTTGTCACCGTCGGCGAAGTCGTTCCAGGGCTGGCTGGGCAGCAGGAAGCCTTTCTTGGCCGCGGGGATCACGATGCCCATGCCGATCAGGGCGCCAATCACGGAGGGGAACTCCGGGCCGGCGATGAAGTTGATGGTCCAGGCCGGGATGGTGAAGGCCAGGCCGGCGAAGATGGCGAACTTCCAGATGGCGAAGCCTTCGGCGAAGGACTTGTTGCGACCGAAGAAGCCGGTCAGCACACACACCAGCACCAGCGGGATCAGGGTCCCGGTCACCAGGTCGATGGTGATCATGTGCAGGGCGATGAACTGGGCGTAGTCGGCGAAGCTGCCACCGTGCTCGGCGATCTGGGCCGCGGCCATGGAGACACCGCCTTCCATCAGGCCTTGCTCCATACCGAACAGCACCGGCAGACCGATGGCCCCGAAGGACACGGAGGTGGAGTCGGCGATCAGGGCCACCACGGCGGCGGCGATCGGCGGCACGCCCAGCAGCACCAGCAGCGGGGCACCGATGGCGGCGGGGGTACCGAAACCGGCGGAGCCTTCGATGAAGGAACCGAACAGCCAGCAGATGATGATCACCTGAACCCGGGCGTCGGCGCTGATGTTGGTGAAGCCGGCACGGATGGTGTCCATGGCGCCGGAGTTCTTCAGGGTGTTCAGCAGGAAAATCGCGCCGAAGATGATGGTGAGCGGGGTGATGGCGGAGTAGAAGCCCTCCACCACGGACGCCATCAGGAAGGTGCCGTCCATCTCCCACACGAAGTAGGCCACCAGGGCGGTAAGTACGGCGGAGATGGGCATGGCGCGGGAGGCGGGCATCCGCATCAGTACCAGGAAGACCAGTACCGAGATGACCGGCGTCAGCGTCGCCAGAGTTTGAATGAAGGTCACAACCTTGTCCCTCTTTTTGAGTCTTTCGCGTTTTTTATCTTAGTTACGATCGCCTCAAAGACAGGAGCGTGATCGACTTCAAATCGTCGACCTACAGGCAGGAACTCCAAACCCGGGCAATCGCGAGAGAGGATTCTTCCTCACCATACCCACAATTACTGTGAGCCAAATCACCCTAATCCGCGCATGAAAGCCTTTCACTTGAGCCAGATCAATAGATCATACCAATTCCCCATTTCGCGACCTGGGGGAAAGATTCTCATCGCTTATGAATTGCTCACCCCAACCCCCGTCGCATTTGCGTAACAATTCGGAAATCCGGAAGCGACAAGATGGGAAAGAAATTGGTCAAATTGTTAGGCATTTAACAGCACGTGGATCAATGGCATGACCAGTGAAGCGGCGATGGCGGTCAGGGCCATCGCCAGGCCGGCAAAGGCCCCGGATTCCGGGTGCAACTGGAAGGCCCGGGCAGCCCCCTGGCCGTGGGCGGTGGCCCCCAAGGCCAGCCCCACCACCTTGGGATCCCGCACCCCCAGGCGGCGCAACACGCCGCTGCCGATGATGCTGCCCAGGTTGCCGGTGATCACCACAAAGACGATGGTCAGGGAGACCACCGCCTCGAGCTGGCCACTGAGCCCCATGGCCACCGGCACCGTCACCGATTTCAGTGCCAGGGACTGGCCCATCTCGCTGGGCATCGCCAGCCACTGGCTCAGCTGCACCGCCCCCAGGTAACTGACGCTCACCGAGGCCAGGATCGCCAGGGCGATGGGCAGCCACAATCGCTTGAGGTGGTGCAGCTGGCGATAGAGGGGCACCGCCAGGGCCACGGTGGCCGGCCCCAACAGGAAATGGATGATCTGCGCCCCCTCGAAGTACTGGGCATAGGGGATCCCCAGCCACAGCAGCAAAGGGATGATGGTGAGGATGGCAAAGGCCACCGGGTTGACCATGGGGTGGCGACCGCTGCGCTCAAACAGCCACTGGCCGCAGGCGAACACCAGCAGGGTCAGCATCAGGCAGAAGGCGGGGTCCTGGGTCAGGCTGTGGATCATCGTCGTGCCCCCAGTCGCATCGCCAGGGCCATCACCGCGGCGCTGACCGCCAGGGTCACCAACGTGGCCACCACTACCGCCACCGTGGCGGGCAGCCAGGCGGCCAGCAGGTCATCGCCGTACACCATCACCCCCACTCCGGCGGGCACAAACAGCAGCGCCAGGTACTTCAGCAGGCCGTCACTGGCCACGGTGATCGCCTTGGGCTCGCCGCCGCGCAGAAGTAAGAAGAGAAACAGGGCGGCCATGCCGAGCACCGAGCCGGGGATGGGCAGGCTCAGCCACTGGGCCAACGCCTCGCCCAGCAGCCACAGGCCAATCAGGGTGGCCAGACCAAACAGCAGTTCCATGGAAAGCGGGAGTTCTTCGGATTGACATCAAGGGCGGTTAGCATGCCCCATGCGAGGAAAATTGCCTGCCGATTCAACGGCTCTGTGATGGGGATCATGCTCACCGGAGCGTCCGGCCAATTCTCACCCGGTCGAAGCCGCGACGGTTTCGCCCCGGGCCGGGAATTGGGTAGAGTGGGCAATCAGACAAAATAGAGGGAGAACAACACGGTGGAATGGCTTTGGATCCTGGCCCCCCTGGTACTGGCGGTGGTCCTGCTGCTGCCTCGGCTGCAGCGCCGCCAAAGCGAGGCGCCCACGCTGGTGCCCGCCCTGCTCTCCCCGCCGGCCCGCCAGGTCTTCCTGCAGGTCCAACAGGCCGCCGGGGCTCACGCCCTGGTGCTGCCCCAGGTGCCCGCCGAGGCCCTGTTTCAACCGGCCCCGGACAGGGCGCTGCCGGCGCTGGATCTAGTGCTGTGCGATCCCCACAGCCTCAAACCCCTGCTGGCCATCAGCCGCAGTCCCAGCCGCGCCCTGCGTCAGCTGTGCCAGAGCGCCGGCCTGCCCCTGGAGGCCCTTCCGGAGCAGGAGCTGGACAACCCCAGCACCCTGCCCCTGTTGCTGGCTCCCTACCTGGGGGACACCAGCGCCCCCCAGGCCCAGCACGGCCACCTGACCAACGACGAGCGCGACAGCCTGTTCGACGCCATCCAATCCCTGAACCGGGACGAGCCGGTCTCCTCCTAACGCCCCCGGGGCTCAGTAATCCGCCAGCCACTGGGGATCAAACGCCGGCAGGGGCTCATCCAGGGCCTCGGCCTGCTCCACCACCCGGGCCAGGTCGCGCTCCACGGCGGACAGGGTCAGGGTGTTGTTGTCCAGCTCATACACCAGCTTGCGACTGCGATGATAAAAATCCAGCATCGACAGGGCCTTGGGATCATTGCCCTCCGCCGCGGCCTGGATCCTGGCCAGCTTGCGGTAGAGGCGGTTCTGCATCTGCTTGAGCTGCCAGACGTAGAAGAGTTCGTGGAATCGGGGGTGGCGGCGCAACCCCGCCAGCACCGCGGAGCACAGCCCCAGGGCCAGGATTACCCCCATCAGGTTGAGGTGGAAGTGCCCGGTGGACTCACCCGGCGCGCTCGGCCCCTGGCCAAACAGGGCAATCAGCCCCGCCCCCAAGGCCACCGACAACAGCGCCAGCGCACCCACAAAGCCCAGGGTCACCTGGTTCACCTGGCGCCGGTAGCGCCCCTTATCCACCGTTTCTAACCGCATCCTGACTCACTCTTTGCTGAAATGGCCCCCGCTCGGCTCGCGGGGCCCCGGCAGTCTACCCCCTAACCCACACTGCGTCAGGCCTTTAGCGGCGTTTTTCGGTCTATGTTTAGTGCATCCCTTTTCACGGTGAACCCTGAATGACGCCCTACCTTGCCCTGCTGCTGTTCCTGGTGCTGGCCCTGGCCGGTGCCCTGTGGTGGCGCCGACGGCGGGCCAAACGCCGCCACCGCGAGCCCAGCCTCAGCCCCCAGGAACGGGCGCTCTCCAGTGCCCTGCAAAGCACCCTGGACACCCTTTCTGTGCCCCTTAGGGTGTTTGCCAAGGTGAAGATCGCCGACGTGCTGGCCCCTGGGCGCGGCCGCCACCGGGATCACTGGCTGGCGGAGTTTGCCCAGCTGCGGGAGAAGACCTTCGATTTTGTCCTCTGTGAGGCCCACAGCCTTAAGATCCGCGCCGCCATCGAGATTGAGAAACCCGGCCGCAAGGCCCAGCAGCACGATCTGGTGGTGCAGGAGGCGTGCAAACAGCTGCCCCTGCCGCTGTTGCGCTTCCCCAGCCAACGCCACTACCCCCTGGAGTCGGTGCGCGAGCCGCTGATGGCCGCCCTGCCGGAGCTGATGAAACCCGCCCCCAGCGATGCGCCTCAGGTGCCGCCGCAGGAGACGGAAGCCCCCCTCCCCGATGAGTCGCAACCGGTATCGCCAGCCGCGACCCCAACACCGCTAAGCGCCCAGCCCGATGTTGAGGCGGCACAGACCCCCGAGGCGACGATCGAACACCTCTCCACCGAGGAGTTTGCCGAGCGCATCGCCCTGCACCCCCGGGCCCTGCTGGCCCTGCTGGCCCGCCTGGGGTACCTGGAGTGGGACGACGACGGTCAGCTGCAGCTGACGGAGAAGGGTCGGGTCAAGGGGGCGGTGCAGTGGCAGGACGAAGCGGACAAGCGCCAGTTTCAATGGGCGGTGCGGGATCGGGGCCTGCGCCACGCCACCGCCGCCGAATAGGTTTCCACCCCCTCAAACCGTTGCCCAGGCCACACTTTTGGCCCCGGCGGTTGCGCCGAAATCCCACATGACTACAATGCGCGCCCAACAATTTATTGCGCTGTATATCTCTGGAAATCAGGTCCAGAAGTCTCTACCACAAGACCGAATCTTGTGACTACAGTCCAATCCCCCACCGGGCGCCACTGCGTCGGGCGGGTCCAGTGATAGCTGCCGGTAAATTGCCCTGAAAACAGCAACCGAAAGGCAACTTCACTGTGGCGATCACCTCCCTGCTCGACCGGGTCAGCCGGTCCTCCACCCTGGACTCGACCTTCCAGATCCGCCAGCGGCGCAGCACCGTGGGCACCGAACTCTACGCCGGCTTCATCACCTTCCTGGCCATGAGCTACATCCTGGCGGTCAACCCCGCCATCCTCGGTGGCATCGAGGGGATGGACCGCGGCGCCGTGTTCACCGCCACCGCCTTGGCCGCCGCCTTCGCCACCCTGATCATGGGCCTGTTCGGCAACTACCCGGTGATGCTGGCCCCTGGCATGAGCATGAACGGCTTCTTCAAGGGGATGCTGCTCTCCGGCTCGGTGGCCCTGCTGTGGCACGAGGCGCTGTTCGGGATCTTCCTCTCCGGCCTGGTCTACCTGGCCTTCTCCCTGACCCGGGTGCGCAAGCGGATGATCGAGTCGATCCCCGAGGACCTGAAGCTCGCCATCACCGTCTCCCTGGGCCTGTTTATCGCCTTCCTGGGACTCAAGAACGCCGGCATCATCGTCTCCAACCCGGTGATCCTGGTCAGCCTGGGGGACATCACGGACCCGCAGATCGCCATCGCCTTTATCAGCCTGTTCGTGGCCCTGGGCTGCATGGTGCGCGACATCAAGCTGGCGACCTTTATCGCCTTTATCGCCTCCATCGTCCTGACGTTGCTCTCCGACGCCTTCCTCGGCACCCAGTACGCGCCGCTGCCGGAGCAGTGGATCACCGCGCCGCCGAGCCTGGCCCCCACCTTCGGCCAGATCTTCAACTTCGAGTTTCTCACCGTCGATAAGCTGTTTGACCTGCTGTTCATCGTCATCATCTTCTTTATCGTCGACTTCTTCGATGGCCTCTCCACCATCGTCGGGGTGGGCCGTGACGCCGGCATCATCGACAAGAACGGCAAGGTGCCCAACGCCCGCTCCGCCCTGGTGGCCGACGCCGGCGGCACCGTGGCCGGCACCGTGCTGGGCACCACCTCCATCACCGCCTTCTCCGAGTCCGGCATCGCCTCCTCCCAGGGCGCCAAGACCGGCCTGGCGGCGGTGACTGTGGCGGTGCTCTTCCTGGCCTCGCTGTTCTTCTACCCGGTGTTTTCCCTGTTCTCCACCGCCATCGTCGCCCCGGCGATGATCGTGGTGGGGATCTACATGGTGGGCCGCCTGGGCCAGATCCAGTGGGACAAGAAGGAGTCCCGCATCGCCGCCTTCTTCACCATCATGTTCACCATCCTGAGCTTCTCCCCCGCCAACGGCATGGCCATGGGCTTTATCAGCTACGCCTTCGCCATGGTGGTGGCCGGCAAGGGCCGCCAGGTGCACCCCATCATCTACGGCCTGTCGGCCATCTTCGTCGCCTACCTGGTGATGCTGTAACAAGGAGCCACGATGAACCCATTGCAACAACGGATCCTCGACCAGGGGGTGGTAAAAAGTGCCGCCGCCCTGGACGCCAGCGGCTTTCTGACCAAGCAGCTGGACGTGGCGCTGCTCAACTGGTGCGCCCAGGCCATCGCCGAGCACTACCGGGACGCGGCCATCGACAAGGTGGTGACCATCGAGGCCGGCGGCATCGCCATCGGCACCCTGACCGCGCTGGCGCTGGGCAAGCCTCTGGTGGTGTGCAAAAAGGCCGCCAGCATCCTGGACAACGCGGCCCTGCTCACCGCCGAGGTGAAAAGCTTCACCAAGAACACCCAGTACACCCTCACCTGCGACGCCCGCCACCTGACCACCGGCGAACGCCTGCTGTTCGTGGACGACTTTTTGGCCCACGGCCAGGCGCTGCAGGGGATGCAGAGCGTCTGCCGGCAGGCCGGCGCCACCCTGGCCGGGGTCGGCATCGTGGTGGAAAAATCCTTTCAGTCCGGTCGGGCCCTGGCGGATGAGCTGGCCCTGCCGGTGCACTCCCTGGCCCGGCTCAAGGCCCTGGAGCCGGCCATCGAGTTTCTCTGACAGCGGCACTGCCTCTGTACCCTGCGAAAAACAATAAAAACCAGAGAAAGGAAAACCGCCGGCAGGACGCCGGCGGTTTTTTTATTGGTGGGAGTGGAGGCCAATCATGTTGCCGTCCGGATCCGAGGCGATGCTGATAAAGCCGTACTCGCCGATGCTCATCTTGGGCCGCACCAGGGTGCCACCGGCGTCCGCCACCCGACTCTCCTCCACCGCGCAGTCGTCGCAGCTGAAGTACACCAGGGTGCTGTTGGCCCCCGCCGGCACCCCTTCCATGTGACAGATCGCCCCCGCAGCGCCGTAGCCCTCATCCACCCAGGGGAAGGCCCACATCTCAGGCCCGCCGCCGACCCCGGGGTTAATCTGACTGAGGGTGGTGTCGAACACCTGTTGGTAGAACGCCTTGGCCCTGTCCAAGTCGGACACGTAGATCTCAAACCAGCCCACGGGATTGCGCATGTTCACTCCTTTGGCTTTTCAACTGGGGAATTCGCTAACAGCTTAGACGCCAATTGGGCTAAGTGAATGGCGCGCCCACAGGGCGTGCAAGCCGAAAGCTAACTCGCTACCGGGTTGATCTCGCACAACATTTGCAGATTGCTCATTTGTTAATCGCTCGTATACAGTTGTAAACACGCACCGTGACGCAAGGAAGGACCCATGCGCAAACACCCGATCAGTGCCCGCCTGGACGACGCGGACTACGACCTGCTGATGGCCATCGACTGGAACGGGGCCACCACCCAAAGCGACAAGCTGCGGGAGCTCATCGCCTTCGCCCGGGAGTGCGCTTTTGGTCAGCACACCCCGGAGCAGGCCCAACCCCAGATCGATCGCCTGCTGGCGCCCCTTCGCCAACGGCTGCCCCAGGCCGACGCGCCGCTGGCCAAACACTACCTGACTCACCTGCCGGATCTGCTGCGTCCCGGACTGACGCCACCGCCCCCTTGTGCGACCTCGGCCGAGCAGCAAGCCTGGGAGCGGCAGATCCTCGACGCGAGCCTGCAGTGGCTCGACACCCTGCTTCGGCAACACCTGGGCAAGGCGGCCCCCGCAGGGGCACCGGACCCGCTGGCGGGCCTGGCCCGACTCTACCTCGAGATACAGAAGGAAACGGATCATGAATGACGGGATTTTCAGTCGCATTTCACGCCTTATTACCGCCTCGGCCAACGGCCTGGTGGACAGCATGGAGAACGCCGCCCCGGAACTGGCCATGGAGGGCGCCATCGCCGAGATGGAGCAGGCCATCAACGAGCTGCGCCACGAACTGGGCAAACTGGAAGCGGCCAAACACCTGGCGGCCAAACGCTTCCAGGCCAGCTCCTCGGAGCATGACGAACTGGCCGATAAGCTGCGCATCGCGGTGGATGCCGGGCGCGATGACCTGGCCGAAGCGGTGATCGCCCGCCAGATGGACATCGAAGCCCAGCTGCCGGTGCTGCAAAAAGTGCTCAGCGAGAAAAGCGACGAGTTGACCGAAGCGGAGGGTTACATCGACGCGCTGCAGGCCAAGCGCCGGGAGATGCTGGACGCCCTGAAGGCGTACCGTCAAAGCCAGCAGCACAGCGCCGAGAGCCCGGCAGGCAATGCCCCCACCGCCAGTGCCGGTAACACCGCGGCCAAAGCCGAGCAGGCGTTCGAGCGGGTGCTCAGTCGCCAAACCGGCCTGGAGGGTGCCGTGGCGGACAAGGACCACGCCAAGCTGCAGGAGCTGGAAGCCCTGGCCCGCCAGTCCGCCATCGCCCAACGCCTGGCCAAGGCCAAGCTGGAAAACCAGGAGTCCTGAGCCATGCTCGAGTTCCTCACCGCCGAGGCCAACGCCCCCTTCAGCATCGCGCTGCTGCTGATGCTGATGATCGCCCTGTTCGAAGGGGTGGCCGTGGTCTTGGGCTTTGGCTTCTCCTCGATGATCGACGCCCTGCTGCCGGAGATCGATCTCGCCCCCGATGCGCTGGAGGTCCCCTCCGGCGGCCTGACCGGGGTGCTGGGCTGGCTCATGGTCGGCCGGGTGCCGGTGCTGATGATCCTGGTGGTGTTCCTGACCCTGTTTGGCCTAATCGGTCTGACCGCCCAGTACAGCCTGCTCAAGCTCATTGGCCATTTGGCCCCCGGCGGCCTGCTGGCAATACCGGTGGCCCTGCTGACCCTGCCGGTGCTGCGCACCTGCAACCAGGCGCTGGCCCGCCGCTTCGTTGATGAGCGCTCCCAGGTGGTCTCCCTGGACGAGCTGGTGGGCAAGGTGGGCGTCATCACCGTCGGGGTGGCCGAGCCGGGCTCCCCCGCCCAGGCCCGGGTCAAGGACCGCTTCGGCACTCAACATTACGTGATGGTGGAGCCCGATGGCGCCACCGCTCCCCTTCACCAGGGGGAGTCCGTGCTGCTGGTGGAGTACCGCGGCACCCATTTCACGGGCATTACGCCCCAAAGTGACCACTTACAATCCATGGAGTGACCTGTAAATGACAACGGACTTCAATTTCATCCTGATCGTGGCCGGCAGCAGTTTCGTTGCCCTGCTGCTGCTGGGGCTCATCTTCTCCCGCCTCTACACCCGGGCCTCCAAGGAGCTCTCCTTCGTGCGCACCGGCTTTAGCGGCCAGAAGGTGATCATGAACAGCGGCGCCCTGGTCCTGCCGGTGCTGCACGAAGTGATCCCGGTGAACATGAACACCCTGCGCCTTGAGGTCTCCCGTAAGGAGGGTCAGGCGCTGATCACCAAAGACCGCATGCGGGTGGACGTATTGGCGGAGTTCTACCTGCGGGTCAAGCCGGACCTGGACGCCATCGCCAATGCCGCCCAGACCCTGGGCCGGCGTACCCTGCACCCGGACGCCCTCAAGGACATGATCGAGGGTAAGTTCGTCGATGCCCTGCGCTCGGTGGCCGCGGAGATGAACATGGACGAGTTGCACGAGCAACGCGCCCAGTTTGTGCAGAAGGTGCAGCAGGTGGTAAGCGAAGACCTGCTGAAGAACGGCCTGGAGCTGGAGTCGGTGTCCCTCACCGGCCTGGACCAGACCAAGAAAGAGTTCTTCACCGCCGACAACGTGTTCGACGCCGAGGGTCTGGCCAAGATGACCCGCTCCACCGAGGCCCGACGCAAGGAGATCAACGACATCGAGCAGGAAACCGCGGTGGAGATCGAACGCAAGAACCTCACCGCCACCCAGGACAAGCTGGAGATCGACAAGCAGAAGCGCTACTCCCAACTGGAGCAGGAGCGGGAGATCTCCATCCGTGAGGCGGAGCAGAAGGCGCTGATCGCCCAGCAGCAGCACGACCGCCAGCGGGAAGCCCAGGAGGCGGAGATCACCGCCGAGCGTCAGGTGGAGCAGGCCCGTATCGCCGCCGAGCAGCAGACCAAGAGCGCCGAGATCGCCAAGGAACAGGACATCCAGACCAAGGAGATCGAACGCGATCGCCTGCTCAAGGAGCAGGACATCCAACGTCAGAAAGCCATTGAGCTGGCAGAGCAGGAGCGGGCCATCGCGGTGGCGGAAAAATCCCAGCAGCAGTCCATGGCGGACAAGGAGGCCAACCAGGCCCGCGCCCAGGCGGTGAAAGCCGAGGAGGAGGTGGCCACGGCGCGCCAGGTGGAGATCGCCGAGCGTCAGAAACAGATCGAGATCATCGACGCGCTGAAGGAAGCGGAGAAGCAGGCCACCGGCACCAAAGTGGCCGCCGAAGCGGAGAAGCTGGCGGCGGAGGATCTGGCGGACGCCCGCAAGACCGAGGCCGACGCGGAGGCCACGGCCATCAAGATCCGCGCCGAAGCCAACCAGGAGCAATACCGCATCGACGCCGAGGGGACCCGGCTGATGAACGAGGCCCTCAACGCCCTGTCGGAGAGCCAGGTGGCGCTCAAGCGGGTGCTCAGCCTGCACGAGTCCCTGCCGGCGATCATTGCCGAGAGCGTCAAGCCGATGGAGCGCATCGATGGCATGAAGATCATCAACATCGAAGGCCTCAACGGCGGCCCCGCCACCCCGGGTGCCCCGGGAGCCGGTGCCGAAAGCGGCAGCCTGCCAGAAGCCCTGGTCAACTCGGCGCTCAAGCACCGTGCCCAGGCGCCCCTGGTGGACAGCCTGCTCAAGGAGTGTGGCCTGGAAGATGGCCTGAAGGGGCTGACGGAGAAGGGCCAGTAGGCCGCTGAAGCCGCGCGGTCGCCACCGCGCTAATCCGAATCAATCCCCGGCCCAGGCCGGGGATTTTTTGTCCTAGCCCAGCACCGGCGCCGGTTTGAGGCGGCCATCGCCGAGATCCCGGAGATCATGGATTGCCTGCGCCTGTCCGGCGACATCGACTACCTCTCCTTCACCCGCTTTCCCGACATCGAGGCGCTGAACCGCTGCTGCGATCGCCTGAGCGACGACCCCAAGCTCTCCATCAAGGCGATCCGCCCCCGCATCGTGCTGGAGCGCTCCAAGTGGTTCTTCGGCTACCCCCTGGACCACCTCAAGTGGCATGACGACAAGGGCGCCTGAAGGCGCCCTTTTTCTAGAACATCGGCAGCCGGTCGAGCTGCTGCCACAGCATCCAGCGCAGCTGCCCGGTGGTGTCGCTTTGCCACAGCCCGGCGGTGTGCACCATCAGCGGCACCAGGAACAGGAAGAGCACCAGAATCACCGTCATCAGTCGCGGACTCAGGGGCAGGCGGTGGCGAGGCAGGCTGACGGCCAGCGCCCCCTTGGCCGGGCAGGCGGCGACGCAGCGCTGGCAGCTGTGGCACTCGTCGCTGTGCACCGTCAACACCTGCTCAACCCGAATGCGTGAGGGGCAGGCCCGGTGACACTTGTCGCAGGCCATCCCCCGCCCCTCCCGCAGGCACAAGGCGGTGTTGCGCCGAACCTTGTAGGGGCTGAGCACGCCAGCGATGGCCATCAGGGCGCCATAGGGGCAGAGGTAGCGGCAGACGCCGTTGCGGCGCATCGCCGCCAGGGCCAGCACCGCCGCCATCCCCAGCAGCATGCCGGTGGAGGGCTGGGTAAAGAGGGCCCACATCTTCAGGTCCGCCGCCTTGTGGTAGGCGCCATCCAGGTAGCGGGCCACCATCATCGCCGGCATCCCCCCCAGCACCAGGTTGGCCAACCAGGCCAGCAGGCCGTACTTCACCAGACGCAGTGCCCAGTCGCTCAGCCAGGCCACGCCCGTCACCCCTCGCTCCAGCCACTGCGGTGCCTGGGCCAGGCGGGTCCGCCAATCCCAGTGCCAGAGCCGGCGCCGCAGCTGGTAAAGCTGCTCTCCCAGCCAGCCCAGGGGGCAGCCCCAGCCGCAAAAGGCCCGCTTGACGGTGAAGCTCAAGCCCACCGCCACCAGCAGCATCACCAGCCCCGCCGGGTGGTGGCTGTCCCACAGCCCCAGGGTCAGCAGGGCCTTGAGCTGAATGAGCGCAGCGATGGGCAGGAAGGCGTCCACCACGTCCGGGCGGGCCACACTGGGCACACCGCTGTCCAGCTGCCAGACGTTAACCGCGTACTGGGCCCCGGCCAGGGCGATGGCCCCCACCAGCAGCCATTGGGTGATCTCGCGCCAGCGGTTCCAATCCCGGGCCTTATGGGCCGGCCCGTCCAGCCACGCCGGCCGGTTTGACCAGCGCACCACCGCCCAAAGCCCCGCGGCAAGTCCCCCCAGGGCCAACCACAGCAGGGGAGCCAGGCTCAGGAGATAGGCCAGGGCCGCCAGGGCGGCGGTCAGCCCGGCGCCGAATCGGCGGGGGCCGGTCAACAGGGCCCAGGTGCCCAGGCCCAAGGCCAGCACCAGGGCCAGGGTTTCGGTGATGCTCATCTTCCACTCCTTAAAACGCGGCCCGTCGGGGCCATGGGATGAGCATAAGGAGGGGGCGCGGGCGGGCGAAGGGACAGATCCGGGCCAGTGTCCCACCGGGGCCGGGCAATCCAAGGTTTTGTGATCCTTGAAGCATTTCCGCTGGTGCATTCAGACGTTGGGGGCTGGGGCGGCGCTATACTGGCGGCAATTCCCAAGTCGAGCCGCCATGACCGAACCCTGCACCCAGCTGCGCATCATCGACGCCTTCCGCACCCTGTTGCGGGAGCGCGATTACGGCCGCATCACCATCGCCGAGCTCATTGCCCGGGCCGGGGTGGGCCGCAGCACCTTCTATCGCCACTTCCGCGCCAAGCTGGAGATCCTGGTGCGGCTGCACGACAGGGCCTTTGGCAGCCTGTTAAGCGAGCTGGACAGCGCCGATCAGTGGCGGGAGGCGACTCCGCCGGCCTCCCTGGTGGCGCTCTTTTCCCGCTTCGAGGGGCGCCGGGCGCTGCACCGCTCCCTGGCCGATGCCCTGGGGGCCGACGGCGAGCCCGCCGCCCGGCGCATTGAGCAGGCCCTGGCCCGGCAGATCGAAGCCCGGTTGCGCCACGCCTTTGCCGATGCGACCTGGGGGGTAGACCCCAAGGCCCTGGCCCTCTCCCTGGCCGGCCTCTACCTGACCCACCTGGCCCACTGGCGCCGCGGGCTGGTGGGGGGCGACGCCGAGACGGTGGCCGCCCTGGTGCACCGCCACAGTCGGGCGCTGGTATGGGATGCGGTGATCAGCGACTGAGCCAACTGAGGGCCCGGTCCAACTGCTGCTGGGGTGAGGCGTCGATGGCCAGGGTCAACACGCGGGGGTCGTCCCGCGCCGGTGGCTCCATCGCCGCCAGCTGACTGGCCAGCAACGCGGCCGGCATAAAGTGTCCGGTCCGGCTCGTCAGTCGGGCATCCAGCAGCCCTGCCTCCCCCTCCAGCCAGATCCAGTAGGCCGGCACCCCTAGGGAGCGCAGCCGCGCCCGGTGAGCGGTCTTGAGTCCCGAATAGGCCAACACCAGGGTCTGGCCGCGCCGGCCGTGGTCGGTCACGGTATCGCACAGCCGCTGCACCCAGGGCAGGCGCTGGGCGTCGGTCAGCGGCTCGCCCCGGGCCATCTGGGCCTTGGCTTCACGGCTGTGCAGATCATCGGCATCGACAAAGGCGCTGCCGGGCAGGGCCTGAGCCAGGGCCTGCCCCAAGGTGGACTTGCCGCAGCCGCTCACCCCCATCACCACAATCAGGCGTCCGCCACTCATCCTTCGACCTCCGGCAACAGCACCGTCAGCTCGACGCATTCCCCCGCCTGAACCGCCAAACAGGGAGCGGCCAGGGGGGCGTCCTCCCGCAGCACCGTCATTGCCCGCTGCCCCGCCTCTCGGCGGTAGTGCACCCGCACCTCGGCGCCGCGAAACTGGCGCACCGCCCAGGCCTCCGCCCAATGGCTGGGCAGTTGGGGGGCGATCTCCAGCCCGTCCCGCCCCCCCTTCAGGCCAAACAGCTGTTCGGTGACGATGCGCAGACACCAGGCGGCAGTGCCGGTGTTGAACAGCTGACTGGACTGACCGGCGGCCTCCGGGTGGTGCTCGAAGGCGCCGCGGTAGTAGTTGGGCAGGTAGAGCGGCAGCTGGCCCTGCCGGGTCGCACGCTCCGTCTCCAGCGCCGGGATCAGCCGGCACAGCTCGGCAAAGGCGCCGTCCGCCTCGCCCTGCTGGTAGAGGGCGTGGATATAGAACATCGCCGCGTGGTTATAGACCGAGCCGTTCTCGGCGCTGCCGGGAAACTTCTGGCACAGGCGGCCGATGTCCTCCTGCATCCGGGTGTAGGCCGGGGCCAGCATCTGCAGGCCATGAGGGGTGGCCAGCTGGGCCGAGACCGCCGCCATCAGCGCCTCTTTGCGCGGCCCCTGGGCGGCCCCGCTCATCAGCGCCCAGCTTTGCGGGTTGAGGTAGATGCGCCCCTCCGTCTCTTCGGCGACGCCGAAACGGCGGCCGCCGTCGGTGATCCCCCGGGCGTACCACTGGCCGTCCCACAGCTCGCGGTTGACCGCGCCGTTCAGAGTCTCCGCCCAGGCTCGCCACTGCTCCGGCCCCAGCTCGATGCCCAGCCCCAAAGTGGTGTCGGCCGCCTCCAGCACCTGGGCCCACTGGCGACAGGCCACCGCCAAAGCCAGGGTGAGCCAGCCGGAGACGCCGCGCCCCTCGGGGCCCACCATGTTCATGGGATCACACCAATCGCCCTGGCCGATGAAGCACAGTCCCCGGGCATCGCGCTGGGACAGGTGCCACAGCAGCGCCCGCTCCAGATGGGCCGCCACCGGCGCCGGCGCGCCCCCATCGAAGGGCACCGGCACCGCCAGCAGCGGGTAGTCGTCGCTCTCATCCAGGTAGGCCTTCAGGGCCAGGGGCAGCCAGATCCCGTGGTCGGTGTGGGGCACCTGGTTGATGTACTTCAGCTGCGCCTCGGCGCTTAAGCGAATGCCGTCGGGCATGGCCCCGCTGGGGGCCTGTTGGCTCAAGGCCTTGAGCAGGGGTTCCCGCCCGGCGCCGGCCTGCAGGTAGTTCAGCCCCTGGTGGTCCTGCAGGTAGTTGCGGGTCTGGGGATCGGTGCTCATGCGGTTGAGCACCCCGTGGTAGTGCACCTGGCGGGGCAACCAGTGGTTGAGAAACCCATCCAGCTTCGGCTCAGGCGTGGTGACCGCCAGCGCCCCGGCCCCGCCGTCGCTGAAGGCGCGGTGGGATTGGGCACTGGCCTCGAACTGGCCCGGCTCGCTCAGGAAGTGGCGGCGCACTGCGGCGATCTCGTCCAGATCCGCCGCGGGACCGAAGGCGAAGCGGTGGGTCACCGAGGCCCCCGGGGCCAGGGTGAGATCAAACTGCAGCGCCGCCGCTGGCACCTCGTAGAGCGCCGTGCCCTGCCCCAGCCCCTCGCCGGCCAGGCCGTCGGGATGGGTCAGTCCCCCCTCCCCTTCGAACGCCTGCTGACGGGTCTCCCAGCGGTCCGGGCGGTGGTCACTCACCAGGTAGGTCAGCGCCTTGGCGGCCTTGACCGCCGGGTACTGGGACAACTTCTGATAGGGGGGCACGCAGTGGGCCACCACGGCGTGCAGTGCCGGCTCAAAACGGGCGGACTGGGCCATCCAGGAGCGGTTGCCGATGGGGAAATAGGGCACCAGGCGCAGCCGCCGGGGGCGATCCGTGGTGTTTTTGAGGCTCAGCTGCCACAGCTCCACCGCGCCGTGCTCCGGCAGGCTGACCGAGAGGGTGCAGGCCAGGTCCAGGGTCTCAATCCGCCAGCGCACCCCCTCCGGCTCGGCCTCGAAACGGAAACTTTGATGGGGGCGGCGTACCGGCTCGTAGGGCAGCGACGCCCGCTCGGTGCTGTCCTGGTCCTGCAGGTAGAAGAAGCGGCCCGGGTGGTGGGCGTAGTAACCCTGCTCCGGCTGCATAAAGGTGGCCGCTTCCAGCGCCGGCCCCTGGGCGTACTTGGCCGGCTCCGGCTGCATAAACTGGGCGCTGGCAAAGCCGCGGCAGTTGAGCTGCAGCAGCATCTCGCGGTTGTAGAGAAAGGCCCCCGCCTTGGGCAGTTCGGTGGGGCTCAACAGCGCCACCCGGCGCCCGCCATCCAGGTGTTCAATCACGCCTCGGCCTCCTTCTCCTGGGCCACAAACAGCGCCTGCTGCAGCCGGTTGAGCTGCTGTGCATCCAAAGGATAGAGGTGGATGATCCACACCGACAGGGCGGCGAAGGCGCCGGGGATGAGGCTCATCAGCAGGACGATGCCCTGACTGGAGGCGTCGCTTTGCACCGCGTTGGCCACGTAGCCGAGGCTGGAGAGGATCCAGCCGATGGTGGCCCCGGCCAGGGCACCGCCCAGTTTCTGGGAGAAGGCCGCCGCCGAGAACACCATGGCGGTGGCCCGTCGGCCGGTGCGCCAGTGGGAGTAGTCGGCGGTGTCGGCGTACATGGAGAACACCAGGGGCGACTTGGGCCCCAGGGCCAGGCCGATGGCGCCGTGCACCACGAACATCAGACCAAGTTGGTCCGGCGGAATGAAGTAGAAGCCGCCGCACAGCAGCGCCACCGCCGCCATCAGCGCCATCAGCAGGCGTCGCTTGTCCCAGAAGCGGGTCAGTAGCGGTGTCAGCGCCGCACCGGCGGCCAGGGAGAGCATGTAGCAGAGGGTAAAGGCGCCGATAAGATCTTCCCGCCCGGCCACGTACTTGAGGTAGAAGGTGCCGCTGGAGGCGCGCAGCGAGATGGTCATCATGATCACCAGCGCCAGTACGAAGAGCACCAGCCAGGGGCGGTTGCCGGCCAGATCTTTGAGATCCTGGCGCACCGAGGCGCTCTTCACCGGGGCGGCCACCCGCTCTTGGGTGGAGAGAAAGCAAAGGGCAAAGAGCACGGCCGCCACAGCGCCATAGAGCACCAGGGTCAGTTGCCAGCCGGTCGCCTCATCCCCCTGGCCCAGCCAGGTGACCAGTTCCGGGGTCAGGTAGGCCACCAGCGAGCCGCCGCTGAAGGCGCCGATAAAGCGGAAACTGGTGAGGGTGGTGCGCTGCTGACTGTCGCCACTCATCACCCCCATCAGGGCGCCGTAGGGCACGTTGATGAAGGTGTAGGCCAGCATCAGCAGCACGTAGCTGCCGTAGGCCCAGGCCAGTTTGCCGCCCCCGTCCAGATCCGGCACCGTGAAAGTGAGCACCCCCGCCGCCGCCAGGGGCAGGGCCCCCCACAGCAGGTAGGGGCGGAACTTGCCGAAGCGATGTCGGGTGCGGTCCGCCAGCGCCCCCATGGCCGGATCTGACAGGGCATCGATCAGCCGGGTCACCAGCATCATGGTGCCCACGGCGGCGGCGTCCAGGCCGAACACGTCGGTGTAGAAGATGAAGAGGAAAACGTCGATGACCCGCCAGTAGATGTTGGAGGCCACATCGCCGAGGGCGTAGCCGGCTTTCTCGCGAAAGCGCAGGGGAGCGCAGGGGCTGGGGTGTGCCATAGGTTGCCTTATTCGTTGTTGTTAAACCGTCAGGAGCCACCACCTAAGACATCCCAAATCAAAATGTAAGCGTTTACATTTTGCATTTCCACTGTCTAAATACTAAAAACCCAAGACTTTTTTCGAACCCGCTTCGCTGACAAGGATGACCCCATGGCCCTCACCGCCGCCTCCGTTCTGGCCGCCGCCCTTTCAACCGGACTGACCGCCCCGGCCCCCACCGAGCCCCAGCGCTTTGTGATTGGCACCTACACCGGCGCCAGCAGCGAGGGGATCTATGAAATCACCCTGTCCCCGGAGCAAAAGACGCTGGCCCCGGCGCAGCTGCTTACAGCCATGGACAACCCCTCCTACCTGGCCCTCTCCGCCGATCAGCATCACCTCTACGCGGTGAGTGAAACTGGAAAAGGCGCGGTGCACGCCTTCGCCTGGCAGGCCGGGGCGCTGCGCCCCCTGGGCCAGCAATCCAGCCAGGGGGCCAGCCCCTGCCACCTGAGCCTGCACCCTGATGGCCAGGCCCTGGCGGTGGCCAACTACATGGGAGGCAACAGCGCGGTGCTGCCGGTGGAGGTCGATGGCGCATTGCGTCCCGCCACCGCTCGGTGGGCCTACCAGGGCCAGGGGCCCAACACCGAGCGCCAGGAGGCCCCCCACGCCCACTACGCCCAGTGGAGCGCCGACGGTCGCCACCTCTACACGGTGGACTTGGGCAGCGACACCCTCTGGCAACAAGAAGACGGCCGAAGCGAGCCGGCGGTGGCGCTCAAATTGCACCCCGGCGACGGACCCCGTCACCTGGCCTTTCACCCCACCCTGCCGGTGGCCTACCTGCTCAACGAACTGAGCAACACCCTGGTGGTGGCCGACAGGAACGTGGAGGACGGTACCCTGTCGGAGCGACAACGTCTGGCCACCCTGCCAGAGGGCTTTACCGGCCACAGCCAGGCGGCGGCGGTGAAACTCAGCGCCGACGGCACCCGGCTCTACCTTTCCAACCGGGGGCACAACAGCCTGGCGGTGTTTGAGGTGAGCTCGGACGGGGCGCTGGTCCTGATGCAGCACATCGACAGCGGCGGTGACTGGCCGCGGGACTTTGCCCTGAGCCAGGATGGCCGTTGGCTGGTGGTGGCCAACGAGCGCAGCGGCCGCTTGGCGCTCTTTGCGGTGGCGGAGGATGGCAGCTTGAGTGACACCGGGCGGTACTGGGCCCTGGATAGCCCAGTGGCGGTGCTGGCGATCGCCTCAGAAGGGGAGTAAGTGGCGACTCACTCCCCCACCGGGGCTCGGCGCAGCGGGCCCCAGCTGCGGCTGTAAGCCACCAGGGCCGAGGCCCCCAGGTACATGGCGATGCTGTAGATCCCGGCGGCGATGGCGTAGTCCGGGGCGCCCATCAGGCTGATGGCGATGAGCATCGCCATGGTGGAGTTTTGCATGCCGATTTCGATGGCCAGGGTCAGGGTGTCGCGGGCGTTCAGGCCCCCCAAGCGCCCCAGCCCCAGTCCCAATGCGGCACAGGCCAGGTTGAGCGCTAGGGTGGCCCAGAACACCCGGTCGAAGTAGGCCACCAGCATGGTCCACTCCTGGATGATCACCGAAACAATCAGCACCAGCAGGAACACCACACCGAAACGATTGAACAGCGGCTCGGCGGTCAGCGCCCAGTCGCGCCACTTCGCCCGCACCGCCATCCCCAGCAAAATCGGCAGCAGCGAGAAAGCCAACAGCCCCAGGGCCACGGTCAGCAGGGAGAACTCCGTCGCCGCCTCGCTGGCGAACAGTTCGACGGCCAGATTGATGATAAAGGGGGTGGTGAACACGCAGATGAGGGTGCTCAGGGCGGTCAGGCTGACCGAGAGCGCCAGGTTGGCCTTGGCCAGGTGACTGATCAGGTTGGAAGTGGTGCCGCCGGGACAGGCGGAGAGGATCATCACGCCGACGGCCAGTGCCGGCGGCAGGGCGAACAGCCAGCACACCGCCAGAGCCACCATGGGCAGCAGCACCAGCTGGCCCAACATCCCCAGCAGGATGGGTTTGGGGGTTTGCCACAAGCGCAGAAAATCCCGCCCGGTAAGACTGAGGCCCATGCCAAACATGATGACCGCCAGCGACAGCGGCAGCAGCAGCTGGGTGATGATCGAGTCCGTCATCCCTGCCCTTTCGAAATGAAAACGCGAACGATTACGTTAGCGGCCCCGCACCGCCCTGGCAAGCCCCGCAAGCTGCCCCGCTTACCCTGAAAACACCGACCAAGAAATAACCCCAGCCCTTTCCGACACCTGGCGAAATGGGCCATATCAGGGCCCTCGGCGGCGCCAGGCCTGGGCTAGGCTTGGGCCTGTTTGACGTCAACTTCCTCAAGGAGCATCGCGATGGACATCGGACAACTGCTGCAGCTGGGGGCCAAGCTGTTTGCCCAAAGTGGCCCCAACACCGGCAATCTCAACCTGGACGACATCACCTCCGCCCTGGCCGGGCTGCTGGGGGGTAACGCCGACGGCAGCGGCATCGATCTGTCCGGCATTTTGGAGAGCCTCAACGGCGCCGGCCTGATGGACCTGGCGCAAAGCTGGCTGGGGGATGGCGCCAACGCCGGCTTCTCGGTGGAGCAGCTGGGCCAGGTGTTCGGCCAGGACAAGCTGTCCGGTTTTGCCCAGCAACTGGGGCTGGACCAGGCCGAGGCGGACAACGGCCTGACTCAGGCGATCCCCGCCATCATCGACAACGCCAGCAGCGGCGGCAACCTGCTGGAGCTGGCCGGTGGCGCCCAAGGGCTGATGGGGATGGTGGGCAAGCTGTTCGGCAAATCCTAAGCCACTCGCTGACTGCACTTCATTGGCCGGGCACTGGGACAGGCTGCGCTTTCTCGCCATCAGGGTACGACCCCGGTTGCCCGGCCAAGGCACTCCCATGCGCCCTGTCCTTTTGGGCCTTACCCTGCTGTTTTGCCCCCTGGCCCACGCGGATAACTGGGTGCAAACGCAGGTCATTTTCCAGAACCAGCCTATCGACTTTGTCCACGCCCAGGGGCGTGTCCACCTTGCCAGTGTCTGCCAGTCGCTGGCCAGCCTCCCCGAGCCTTACGCCCGCTGTCGGCGTCACGCCCGGGCGTTCTTCCAGGCCCGTTGCGACGCCCTGCGTCACTCCCCGCCCCAGACCCCGGAAGCGCTGTCGGAGAAGACCCTGTACTGCCAAGCGGCCCGGGAATTCAGGCCCTAAGCTTCGATTGGGCGCCACGCTCCACTCAATAGCCACCAAGGCCAACGCCATGGACGCTGGACTGTTGGCCAGAGGGGACGCGCCTTATCGACCGCGCTGGTTGATCCGGCGTCCCATCGAATCATCCAAGTCACCACGCCATCAAGCTGAGTCCGTAGGGCGGCGTTAACCGCAAGGAGCACGTTATGCCAGCCAGAGACCCATGGTGGGATGAAGTCATCCAGACCGATACGGCCAACTACTACCACACTGCTCAGCAGGCACAGGCCGACAACAACCCGGACAAATCCCCCAGCAAGGGACGAAAAGGCAGCTTTCTTTGGGGTGATCGGGTGCGGGTAGTTGACACCCAATCCGGCGTGAAACGCGTCAGTGGGCGGGGTGTGGAGTTCTGGGTCAACGCCCGCCACCTCGGCGGCGAACCGTTGCTGGAGCTCTACGTCATCGACGTCGGTCAGGGCGACGGGCTGCTGGTGGTCACCCCCGAGGGGCATCACCTGATGGTCGATGGCGGCAACATCCGCTCCAACCAAAATGGCGGTAAAAACGCGGCGGACTTCGTCGACTGGAAGTTTTTCAAGGATTACCTGTCGTTCCCGGACCGCGACGATCCGGCCCAGGCCAGCATCCAGTTGGATGCGATGATCGCCACCCACAATGACATCGATCATTTCGGCGGGCTGCTCAACCTTATCGACCAGGACGAGAAAGACCAGGCCGAACTGAACTGCACCTCGGTATCCGTCGAGCGGGTCTACCACGCCGGCCTCTCCTGGTGGAAAAAGGCCTCCGGACGCACTTTGGGCCCCATCACCCAGGAGCACTACACCAAGCTTCTCGGTGGCCGCAGTTCGGCGCTGGAGGCGGTGGCCAATCTCGACAACCCCGACAACGACACCCTGAACGGGTCCTGGGGGCAATTCGTCCTCGCCGCCACCAAGGCCAAACGCCGCTCCGGGGCCCCTGCTGACATCGTGCGCCTCTCCCACGCCACTCACACCCACCTGCCGGGCTTTGGCCCCGGCCAGAGCCAGTGCCAGATCCAGGTTCTGGGCCCGGTGGAGGGCCAAGTGAACGGCGAGCCGGCCCTAAAACGCTTTCCCGATGGCGACTCCAAGAACACCAACGGCCACAGCGTGGTGCTGCGGCTCGATTACGGCCAGCGCCGCCTGCTGCTGACCGGCGACCTCAATACCCACAGCCAGAACCACCTGATGGGCCACTACGGCGCCCAGTTCCACCCGGAGTTCAAGTGCGACGTGGCCAAGGGCTGCCACCACGGCAGTCACGACGTCTCCTACAAGTTTCTCGAGGGGATGCGCCCGCTGTGTACGGTGATCTCCTCCGGCGATGCCGAAACCCACGACCACCCAAGGCCCAACATCCTCTCCGCCAGCGCCATCACCGGCCGTCGGCTGGTCGATCTGGACCACGACCGTCTGATCTGCCCACTCATCTACGTCACCGAGGTGGCCCGCTCTGTGTCCATCGCCGAGATTGGCGCGATGAAGGAGTACCCCGCGCCCCGACCCAAATACGAAGCCAGCAAACCCTCCGGGGCCCAGAAGGTGCATAACACCGAGGCCGAAATGGCCCGCTATCGGCTGTTCCTCGGCAGCAGCCAAAGCAAGCCCGCCCAATGGCCCCGGCTCGACCTGGCCAAGGTGGTGCGCGGGCTGCGTTATGGGCTGATCAATGTGCGCACCGATGGCCAACGGCTGCTGTTTGCCCAGTTGGAGGAGTCCGGCAGCGACTGGGCCATCACCACCCTGTCACCGGAGCAGATTGACCAGGCCCGCTAACCGCCCTCCCCCGGCGCGCCCTCAAAGCGCCGGGGCCCTTGCCTACCCCGTCCAATGCTCCCGCGAAACACTCGGCCCAAGCGCGCCACCAAGGGGCCTCGGGCAATCGGTAAAATCGAATAGTGGCGACCGGCAAGGGCAGGTAACCTACTGAACCCTATCGAGTTTCCAAAGCCATTTTATATATAGGATGTTATAAATGCGCCTTGTTCCTCTCGCCGTGCTCAGCGGCGCCGTGCTGATGGGTTGCGGCAGCGACAGCGATTCCCAAGCCCCCGGTCTGACCGACCAGCAACTGATCGACACCATCGAGTGCAGCAATCTGGCCTGGGGCAAGCCCCATCAGCCGGACAGCCCCTGCACCGCCAACTCCTACCAGGCCTGGGCTGACTGGGACGCCAACCTGCAACACTGCAAGGGCCAGTACTGCTTCGAGGATTACTCCCCGGCACCGGCCAACCCCGGGCTGACTCGCTTTCCCCAGGGGCACCTGATCCCCACCTACAGCCTGTACGCCGAAGACCCCCGCTTTGTCCGCGCCATGGACAAAGCCGAGGCCCTGGTGGGCTACAAACTGTTTGACCGGCGCGGCGTCATCGAGCTGGACATCAGCAACTGGTTCGACATCGATTACTCGGATCTGCCCACCGAGTGGGGCTTTATCTGGAGCCAGGGCACCACCGGCGGCAACTGCTCCTCCGGCACCGTCTCCCGGGGGCCCTGGTCGATGAGCCTGGTCGGCAACCTCGCCAACCCGCAGCAAGGGCTGGTACGCAACCTGCCGGGGGAGTTCACCTGGATCAACATCGACGGTGACGAGGAGAACGCCCAGGAGGGCTGCACCGTGATCGCCAGTGACGAGGTGACCCTGCACGAGCTGGGCCACGCCCTGGGGATGAAAAACCACTTCCGCGGCTTTGGCGACGGCGCCGCCTTCGACGCCAACGCCGAGCGGGTGCTGCGCACCATGTACAACCCGCAAAACCCCGAAGGCCAGCCTTTCGACGCCCTCTACCTGGTCGACTGAGCCGCATCTGTGGCCCTAAAACCACAAAGCCCCGGCGCTCGCTCAGAGCACCGGGGCTTTGTTTTGACCAAACGCCTTAGGAGGCGAGACGCGGCTGGGCCAGGTAGCGGCCGGGACGGTGGTTCATCCCCAGCACCAGGTTCATCAGCACAATGCACAGGGTGGAGGCCATCAGGGTTTCCACCCCGAAGAACACGGCAGTGGCCAGCAGAATCAGGCCGTCGAGGCCCATCAGCAGGTAGCCGGCGCGCAAGCCAAAGCGCTCCTGGCAGTAGAGGGCCAGCACGTTAAAGCCGCCAGCGCTGGAGTGGTGACGGAACAGCACCAGCAGGCCCACGCCACACAGCACGCCGCCGATGGCGCCGGCCATCAGCGGGGAGAGCCCCTCGATGGCGATGGCGTTTTGCATCAGCTCCGACAGCCAGGAGATGAGCCCCACGGTGGCGAGGCTCTTGAGGGTGAAGGCACGGCTCATGCGAAACCAGGCCATCAGGTAAAACGGCGCGCTGATGGCGAAGAACAACAGGCCAAAGCCCCAGCCGGACAACTGACTGACCAGCAGCGCCAGCCCGGCCACGCCCCCCACCAGCACCCCCGCCTGTTTCAAGATCACGATGGCGAAGGAGAGCATCATAACCCCGATGCCGAGGGAGAACAGATCTTCTTGAAGGGAGTGGGACGACGTCACTTTTGGGCCTCTTAACTGCGTTGGCGTGTCGGGGTTCGTACTGTCGCATCGGGCGGGTCGATACCCCGCCGGACGGATTTGGCGCCGATCCTAGTCATCCAGCGCCAGTTCACAACCCCCTAACAACGCACTTTCTGCTACCCGGACATCGGATTGGTTCAACATGCTCTGTTCGGCCCGCCCCCGATGGAAGGGTGCTCGACGCAAGGCGTCCCACGCCGCCGAATCCGCCAAACTGCCTACCGGTTAGAGAAAATGCTCTATCGATGAATAAGCGATACTGATGGCCACACAATCTGCCAGCTAAAAAACGGCGATAGCGCCAGGGAGCCAGAGCCTCAATACTGGTAACTCAGCCGGGGGAATCACAGTCGCCCCGAAAGAGTAAGGAGAACGCGATGCACCTTGAAGGCTCCTGCCACTGTGGGAAAGTGGCCTTTTCCGTCGACTCCCCCCACCCCTGCCCCTTTAACCGCTGCTACTGCTCCGCCTGTCGCAAGGTGGCCGGCAGCGGGGGCTACGCCATCAACCTCAGTGGCCACTACCCCAGCCTCAAGGTTAAGGGGCAGGAGCATGTGCGGGTGTACCAGGTGGAGACCGAGGGCCAGCGCAGCCCCCTGCAGCGCCACTTCTGCGGCCACTGCGCCTCCATGCTGTGGGTGTACGACCCGCGCTGGCCGGAGCTGGTGCACCCCTTCGCTTCCGCCATCGACACCGAGCTGCCCATCCCGCCGGAGCACACCCACCTGATGCTGGGCAGCAAGGCCAACTGGGTGGAGGTGGAGGGCCACCCGGACGACCCGCGCTTCGACGAATACCCCAAGGAGAGCATCGCCGCCTGGCATGACCGGCTGGGCCTTACCCACCCCATCGACCGCTAACACCCATAACCACAAAGCCCCGGGCAAAGGCCGGGGCTTCACTTGCGATGCCGAGGTCGGTCGACTTAGCCCTCGATGCGGAACTGGGCCATCACGCCATCGCGCTTCTCCATCCGCTCGGTGATGTCGCCGAACAGGTCCGGGCGATCCGCCGGGATGCTGTAGTTGTGGCCGTCGTTCAACCGCTTCAGATCGACGCTGAAGTGGGTAAAGGTATCGCCGAACTGGTAGCGCAGGTTCAGCACCTGTTGGTCGAGGTTGTACACCACCCCGTAGAGGGTGGCGTAACCGGTCATCACCCCGCCCAGTTCGCGGTTGGCGGCGTCCAGCGGGATCTTGTAGGTGACGCTGTCCAGCTTGGCCAGGCCATTGGTGTAGCTGCTGGGCTGCTCCAACTGCTCGAACATGTAGCGGTTCCAGACGTAACGCTGGGCCGAGTTGATGTTGCCGGGCACGGCAAAGGTGCCGTTCACCTCGGCCTGAGATTGGGGCTTGGCCGCCTCCCAGTTGGCCAGGTGCTCGGCAAAGGTGGGGCTGTTGGTCATCACGCTGTACTGCTTGCCGTGATAGATCTTCCACTCACCGTCGATGTATTCCAGCACCGCCGAGTCACCGCTGGCGTCCTGCAACGAGTAGTGGCCGCGCATCGCCATGCCGTTGTGGGTGAACTGCTGGATCTGCAGGCTGTCAATCTGGGCCAGCGCCTCCTTCACCGTGGCAAAGCTGTCCAGCAGGTAAGCCACGAAGCGCGCGTTGACGATCTGCTGCTTGCCGGCCTGCTTCTCCCCGGGCGCTTCCTCATCCAGGTAGAGCGCATTGGCGGAAAACCCCACCTCGTTGAAGCCGTCCACCAGGCCAACGCCGTAGAGTGTGGCCCCAATGGAGGCGTACTTCGCCGTCCACTGGAGGGCATTGTCGCCATCATAGCCACGGTAGCTCTGGCCCTTGGCGCGCACGTCGATGGTGGGCTGATTCTCCTCCATCCAGTCCATGGTGCGGGAAACAAACACGCCGTGGTCTTCGGTTTCCCAAACGATTCGGGAACAGGCAGACGCAGCGGCGGAAAAGCCGGACAGGGCAGTGGCAACGGACGCTGCCAGCAGCAGTTTTTTAGAGCAGTGAGCCATGGGGTAGCCCCTCAGTGTCGGTGAATATGGGCCCTATTGTAGGAATCACCACCCGCATGTAATCTCGCTACTGTTGGACATTTTCCAACAAAGAGGCTCAGCCACCCGTTGAGCCTTCAGCGTGAGCCAACCGCCAGCCCCAAAGACGCAACCGGAGAGTGGGATGCCCAGAACCAGTTTTGATCAGCTCAACGCCTTCGTCGCCGTGGCAGAACACGGCTCTTTCAGCCAGGCCGCCCGAATGCTGAGAAAAGACCGCGCCACCTTGCACTCCCAGGTGGGGGATCTGGAGATCGACTGGGGCGTCACCCTGTTTGAGCGCAGTGGGCGCTCACCCAAGCTCACCGCCGAGGGACGCAGCCTGCTCAGCCAGGCCCGCCACATCCTCTACCAGCTCAATGCACTAGAGAACGCCTGCGATGCCATCAACCAGGGGCACGAGCACGAGATCACCCTGCATCACGACATGTCAGTCCCCTGCGAGATGATCCGCACGCTGGAGCAGGACGTGCACCGGGCCTTCCCTCACACCAAGCTCAACTGGCTGCATCGAAGTCGGGAAGAATCCATCGAAGCCTTGGTGGCCAAAACAGCCGACTTCGCGCTGATGCTCAACGCCGGTCAGGTGGTGCCCACGGAGGGCTTAAGCTTTATCAACCTGGGCTACCCCCGCTTCGCCTTCTTTGCCCATAAGAGCGCGCCGCTGGCCCAGCAGGACAGCGTCTCCCTGGCGGACCTGGAGCGCCATCGACAGTACATCGCTGAGAATTTTTCCGGCATCCTCAAAACCCAGCTGGCGATGTCCGCTCAAACCGCCCTGGTGAGCAATACCGATGTGCTACTGGCGCTGCTGAAAAACGGCGGGTACGCCCTGCTGCCTTACCACCTGGTGGATGCCGCGCCTTATAAAGGCCAGTACAAACCCCTACCGCTGGACTTCATGGTGCAGGATGCCCGGGTGGGTTACGTGCTGCTCAGCCTCAGCCGCGCCTCCGGGCCAGCCAAGGCGTTCCTGCAACAGCGGATTGAAGCCGCATTTCGACAGATGAGATAGAACAGCAGGCGACTCCATGGCCAAGCGAAACGCCCTGCTGGAAAGGCACGGGCCTTAAGCCCGCTTTACAAACTTGGCCGTCACCATCATCTCGCCGGCGCCATCGAGCTTGCAGTCCAGCTGGTGATCTTTGCCCTCCACAATGCGGCGGATGCGCCCCTTGGTGCCGATCTTCAATACCGTCGAGCTGCCCTTCACTTTAAGGTCTTTCACCAGGGTGATCTTGTCCCCCTCCGCCAGCGTGGTGCCGTTGGCGTCCTGCACACTGAATTCCGGCTCCTCGCCCGAGGTGTCCGCCGGATTCCACTCATGGCCGCACTCGGGACACACCAGTTGGTTCTGGTCCGGATAGACATGCTCAGACTGACACTCGGGACACGGAGGAAAGGACATGATGGGGCTCGAATCAACAGAAAGTGGCGTACAGGATACTGGCTGCAGGCCCACCGCGCCATTGGCAACAGAAACCGTTGAAATTTAAAGACTCTTTACTAGAACGTACGCCATAGACGAAGATGGCCATTAAGCCCATTGCCTGACGCTAAATCGTGACCAACAAAGAACAACAACGCCATATCGCCCTGGGGCGACACTTGAACCGGGTGTACTGGCTGGAAACCCGCATCGACCGTTTCTCCGACAAACTGGTGAACGGCGCCTCCTGGAAAGCGTTAATCCTCGTTTTCCTGTTTGTCTGGCTGTTCTACCCGGAGCAGCCCACCAAGGGCGTGCTGATCGCCGGCGGGCTGTACCTGCTTGTGGGCCTGTCCCTGGTGGGTCTGGGTCTTGCACTGATTGAATACGGCTCCCGAGTGCACGACCGGGTGTACAACGGCTACCAGTCGGTACGCGCCGACGGCGAGCAGGCCTATGCCGCCGGGCAAAGCGCCGAGGATTGCCCCTACGCGCCTGAGTGTGAGGCGCGCCAACGGCTGGCCAAGGAGTGGCTCAAGGGGTTTGAGCGGGCCCAGAAGCAGGCCGAGGCGCCGTAAGGGCGCTCAGCGTGATGGCCCTGGCTCATCGGAATTTGACGTGAAGGCCGTCAATGAAAGAGGTTAGAGTGGCGTGACCCCCAAGCCCACAGGAGTGCCTCTGTGACCGACGCCAGGCTCATCGTGATCCTCAAAAGCTGCATCGCTTTAGGGCTGATTCTGATATTGCTTGGGCTCTACCTGCACAACTTCAGCGACACCATCGAGGCCATGGGCGTCACGGGGATCATCATCAGTGCCATCTGCGTCGCCGTCGGCATGGTGCTTTCCCTGCCCACCAAGATGTACCTGACCTTTATCCTGGTCAAACGCGAAGCGGACAAAGCCCAGAAGCGGTAACGCCCAGAGAGGGGACTGCTCGGAAGCGCACTGGGCATCTTCGCCAGTGCGCCACCATGGCACAGCCCCCTGCAGCGCTACTTTGCTGCGTCGGCTTCGCGCGCTGAGCCTACCCACTGGATGATCTCGCCCGCACTGCGAACGGCGCGAGCCCGATCCACCACCTCTCCAGAGGCAGAAAACAGCAGAATGTCAGAGGAGCGAGCCCGGTATTGAGTCTGGAACTGCTCGCCGGCCGGAGAGCCAACTCGGGCGATAAGAAAGAGCGCGTCATCGCCAATCTGGCTTCGGGCCGCATTCATCTGCTCTGTCTGGGTGTTGCTCGAGGTAAAGTTGGGGTCATACACAAACACCACCGCCGGTTTTCCCGTACCTATCTCCTCATGCGTCGCTTTGAATCCTTTAGGCATCGCGTTGAATACCAGTACAGCCAATAGAACCAGCGCGGCGATGACGCCAAGCTTTATCCAGGGGTTGCGGCGCGTTGACGTGTCAGTGTGATGCGGTTTGATAGCGGGATCCTCTCATCTGGGTTCATTAGCCGTTGTTTAATATACCCAAACCGCCGCGACCTTGCTTCGACTCTGCCTCGGCCACCGTGACCACAGCCGCATTTCAACAGGAGGGTGCACAGCTCGCCACCAAAGCTGGCAAAGGGCCATACAAGAACGCTAACTTGCTGTCACATCGGCTTGAAGGGTTGGCCCACGCCAAGTGATTCCATCAGCAGCACGCCTTCGCCCCTTTGTTGTGCCGAAACGGCTGAGGCCCCCGAAGTGCTTGATTCGACTAGGCAATCTGGATACCTCGAATAGTTGTCCTCGGGTGCACATTCAACTCGGCAAAACCTTATAAAAACCTGCTAACGCACGATAAAGATCCCGTTTGCAAAAAGCCTTTTCTTATTCTTTTAACCGATTACACTGGCAATTCGCTCAAAAGGCTGTTTTTGGACAAAGAGAACATGAAAAAAACAACAAAAACAAAGAAAGTTCCACATACCCTTGTTTTGCTCCTGGGCATGATGCTGGTGGCCTACATCGCCACCTGGTTGGTGCCTCAAGGGGCGTTTGAGATGGTGGCGAACGACTCCGGTCGCCTTTCCGTGGTGCCCGGCACCTACCATGCCGTCGAAACCACCACCAGCATGACCCCCTGGGATCTGTTGCAGGTGATCCCACGGGCCTTTGCCGCGGCGCAAGACGTGATCTTCTTTGTCTTGATCGTCGGTGGCGTACTGGCAGTGGCGCGGGCCACCGGCACCGTGGATGCGTTGATTGGCCGCATGCTGGAGCGCTTTGGCGACTCGCCGCAGAAGCTCATCTTTGCCGTGGTGTTTGTCTTTGCCATGGCCTCCAGCAGCATCGGCACCGCCGGAGAGTACATCCCCTTTGTGCTCATTCTGGTGGCCCTGTGTCGGGCGATGAAACTGGATGCCATGACCGCCGTGGGGATGATCGTAGCCGGCTATGGCATCGGCTATGGCGTGTCGGCGTTTAACCCCTTTACCGTACTGATCGCCCAGCAGATCGCGGAGATCCCGGCCTACTCCGGGCTCGGCCTGCGCCTGGCCATCTTCGTGCCCTTCGTGCTCATTGGTTTCCACCACGTTTGGCAGTACACCAAGAAGGTTCAAACAACCCCGGGCGCCTCTATGATGGCCGGCATCCCCTGCCCGCTGGGTGACAAGCCTGCCCACAACTACCCGCAGTTAAACGGCCGCCATAAGCTGATCCTGGCCAGCTTCGTGGCCACCCTGGCGATTGCCGTCGCCGGTATCGCCACCCAGGGCTGGTACCTGTACGAGCTGGGCGCAGTGTTTATCGCCTGGGGCATTCTGGTGGCTATTATCGGTAAACTCAGCCCCGATACCGCCGCCAACAAGTTCATCGAAGGCACCTCCGAGCTGGTGATGACCGCGGTGCTGATCGGCGTGGCCCGGGGCATTGCCCTGGTGATGGAAGATGGCCAGATCCTGCACACCCTGGTGCACGGGATGAGCCTGCCCCTGTCTTACGTCAGCGCCGAACTGTCCGCCGTCGGCATGTTGCTGATCCAGACCCTGCTCAACACCTTTATCCCCTCCGGCTCCGGCCAGGCCTTCGTCACCATGCCGCTGATGGCGCCGCTGGGTGACCTGGTGGGTGTGCCGCGTCAGGTGGCCGTACTGGCTTACCAGTTTGGTGATGGCTTCTCCAACATGATCATCCCGACCAACGCGGTATTGATGGGGATCCTCGGTATGGCGGGCGTGCCCTACAGCCAGTGGTTCAAGTTCTGTCTGCCACTGATGGCCAAACTGATGCTGGCCTCCGTTGTGGTGTTGGTGGCCGCCACCATGTTCGGCTACGGCCTGGATGTGCAGCCGCAAGTCAGTGCCATGGTGGAAGCCGCTAACGGCTGACCATACACCAAGGCACTGGAGGGGATAACCGCCTCTATGCCAGCAGGAAAAACGCGCCCAAATGGGCGCGTTTTTCTTGGATGTGGCACTCCAGCCGCATCCCGGCACATGCGTCCTCCGCGTTGGCTGCTCCGTTCCGGGCCTGATCAGGTCAACGATTTAGCATTGCAAGAGGACCGGAGATTACACCGACCGACATTAGACATTTAATCAACCGAGTTACCGAATTTCCCCCCCATCCCCCTCCTTTCAGTCACCAGGTCGTGGTACGTTACCCATTCAACACAAGGACGGTGTTGTGGGAACCCCAGGTACCGAGGAGCAACCGGAATGCAATGGAATCTAGTGCCTGCTTTGCTGCTTTTGGCAGTACCGGCAGTGGCCGAGGCAGAAGTCTATAAGTGCACCATCGACGGCAACATCATCTATTCGGACGACCCCTGCCCGGCTGGCGCAGAGTCGAAGATCATCGACCTTGAGCCCCCATCCGTCATTCCAGACAATAATCCGTCCCTCAGTCGTTACCCCCAATCTCGCCAACAGCAGGGCAAGCTAACCATGAGCGCAAGTGACGCCATTGTCGTCGAACGCTCTAGCTGTACGAATAAGGGGCGCTACACCATTCATTCTGGCTTGCTGCGTAACATCAGCAGATACTCGACGTACAGCGCCAAGATGACCACGCAGTTCGTGTTGGAATCGCCACTGTCGGACTTCACCATGGACTGGGGGAAACAAACCAAGACCACTAGGCTAGGCCCTGGTCAAACGTGGTCCTTCAAACTTCAGTCTCGCGTGCATGATGACGGTGACGAAACCAGCTGCGACTATCGGCTCAAGGTCAAGTTCATCGACAGTGTGCTCAAGCAATAGCGCAGTCGCCCCAGCCCCAGACAAACACCCATCAAAAAAGCCCCAGGTTCGATGCCTAGGGCTTTTTGCTTTCAATAACTCAGGCCGCGTGAGTCCTGCTATGGTTCTCGACTTTGAGAACGGCGGTGGTGAGTGTTGGATACCACTACCATCCCAAGCGCACTGATAACACCCACTATCCACAAGACACCGTCCGAGGCATCTAGCAGTTTTGCTGCGATTAGTGGCAGCAGGAATACACAGAAAATTAGCAGCGTAACTGCCAACTCACGGCTATTGATTCGGCTTCCCATATCACCTGCCAAGTTCATCGAGTTATTGCCTTGTCCTTAGGTTTACCAAATTTGAGGCAAAAGTTCATTACGTTGAGCGACTGGCCACAAGGTTCAGAATCATTGACCCCGTTCACCCTGATGCCCCCACATTTTTGCTCTTGCTTTTCGCCGACTTGGAGGTGCCCGAGCGCAATCGATTTGCACAAGGCTGAGGGTCGGGACGACCCGAGAGGTCAGCGGAGCCAGGGATGGCGACTCTGGCCGGTGCCGCAGTGCGAGTCGATGGAGCGAGGATAAGCACCGACCGGAGGCCCAGGGATTCCAAAGGGCGAAGCCCTTGGCGGCCGCCGGGCCGCTCCCGGCAAAAGATCTTAGTGCCCCACCTCCAGCCTATCTCCATCTTTGCCGAGAAATAGCGGAGCAACGAAACGGTACTCGCCCGTTGAGCCATAAAGCGAAAATCGGGCTGACGCCCGATTTCTTTTTCAAGACTCCACTTAGTCTTTGTATTTTTGCCCCATTGAGTCTTCGAGCTTTCCGTCAAACCCGCGAGTATACTCGGTCCCATTTTGGTCAAAGTAAATGTGGTCGCTCATTCCGTCATCTTCTTTAGCGCTCACGCGGAGTTTCTCTTCCTTATCGTCGTCCGCAATCAGATCAAGCACAACAGATAACGCCTTCCCGGCCATAGACAAATAACTCACCATTACCTCCTTGCAAACACGGCAGCCATTTCAAAAGCTACGTCAGGCGTATACCCATTTCAAGCTGCAGAAGAATAAAAGTCATTTAATGTCATACAGTTAGTGTCTTGCCCTGCCATTCAGGGGCTTTACGAAATTAAAAAGCCCTGAGCACAACGCTCAGGGCTTTTTTTACATCCGGCCATCAGGCCAAAGAGAGGATCACTCCCACTCGATGGTCGCCGGCGGCTTACCGGAGATGTCGTACACCACGCGGGAGATCCCGTCGATCTCGTTGATGATGCGGTTGGAGACGCGACCCAGGAAGTCGTAGGGCAGCTGGGCCCATACGGCGGTCATAAAGTCGATGGTCTCTACCGCACGCAGGGACACAACCCAGTCGTACTTACGACCGTCGCCCATCACGCCTACAGAGCGTACCGGCAGGAACACGGTGAACGCCTGGGAGGTCTTGTTGTACAGGTCGGCCTTGTGCAGCTCCTCGATGAAGATGGCGTCGGCACGGCGCAGCAGGTCGCAGTACTCCTTCTTCACCTCACCCAGTACACGCACGCCCAGACCCGGGCCCGGGAAGGGGTGGCGGTAGAGCATGTTGTAGGGCAGGCCCAGCTCCAGGCCAATCTTGCGCACCTCGTCTTTGAACAGCTCGGTGAGCGGCTCCACCAGGCCCAGCTCCATGTCTTCTGGCAGGCCGCCGACGTTGTGGTGAGACTTGATGACGTGGGCCTTGCCGGTGGCAGCGCCGGCGGACTCGATCACGTCCGGGTAGATGGTGCCCTGGGCCAGCCATTTCACGTTCTGGATCTTGGACGCTTCCTCGTCGAACACCTCGATGAAGGTGTGGCCGATGATCTTACGCTTGGCTTCCGGGTCGTTCTCCCCTTCCAGGGCGGACAGGAAGCGCTGCTCGGCGTCGACGCGAACGATGTTGAGGCCGAAGTGGTCACCGAACATCTCCATCACCTGGTCGCCTTCGTTCAGACGCAGCAGGCCGTTGTCGACGAACACACAGGTCAGCTGGTCGCCGATGGCGCGGTGCAGCAGCATGGCGACCACGGAGGAGTCGACGCCGCCGGACAGGCCCAGGATCACCTTGTCAGAGCCGACCTTCTCCTTGATGCGGGCAATGGCGTCATCGATGATCGCCTCGGAGGTCCACTTGGCCTCGCAGCCACAGATGTTCAGCACGAAGTGCTCCAGCATCCGCTTGCCCTGCTTGGTGTGGGTCACCTCGGGGTGGAACTGCACGCCGTAGAAGCGGCGGGACTCGTCCGCCATGGCGGCGTAGGGGCAGGTTTCGGTCTTGGCCACCTGGGTGAAGCCCTCGGGGATGGCGGTCACCTTGTCACCGTGGCTCATCCACACGTCCAGCAGGGCGTTGCCGTCGGCGGCGATGGCGTCTTCGATGTTCTCAAACAGCTTGGTGGCTTCCAGCACTTCCACCTGGGCGTAACCGAACTCCTTCTTGTCGGAGCAGGACACCTTGCCGCCGAGCTGCTCGGCCATGGTCTGCATGCCGTAGCAGACGCCCAGCACCGGCACGCCGGCGTTGAACACGTACTCGGGGGCGCGGGGGGAGCCGGCTTCGGCCACGGACTCCGGGCCACCGGAGAGGATGATGCCGGTGGGGTTGAACTCGCGGATCTTCTCTTCGGAGACGTCCCAGCCCCACAGCTCACAGTAGACCCCGATTTCCCGGGTGCGGCGGGCCACCAGTTGAGTGTACTGGGAGCCGAAATCGAGGATCAGAATGCGGTGGTCATGGATGTTGCTCATGCGCTTTGCTTCTCTTTTGTTCGTGATATAAAGCGGCAGGTGCCTCAATCGAGACACCTGCCGTGTAGGGTGTGGTTTAGCCCAGACGGTAGTTCGGGGCTTCTTTGGTGATGGTCACGTCGTGGACGTGGCTCTCCTTGATGCCGGCGCCGGAGATGCGGACGAACTCGGCCTTGGTGCGCAGCTCCTCGATGGTGCCACAACCGGTCAGACCCATGCAGGAGCGCAGGCCGCCCATCTGCTGGTGGATGATCTCCTTGAGCTTGCCCTTGTAGGGGATCCGCCCTTCGATCCCTTCCGGCACCATCTTGTCGGCGGCGTTGTCGGACTGGAAGTAACGGTCGGAGGAGCCCTTGGTCATGGCGCCCAGGGAGCCCATGCCACGGTAGGACTTGAAGGCCCGGCCCTGGTACAGCTCGATTTCACCCGGGGCTTCCTCGGTGCCGGCAAACAGGCCACCGGCCATCACCACGGAGGCGCCGGCGGCGATCGCCTTGGCCACGTCGCCGGAGAAGCGGATGCCGCCATCGGCGATCACCGGGATGCCCTGCTCGTTACAGACGGCGGCGGCTTCGGCCACGGCGGTGATCTGGGGTACGCCCACGCCGGTGACGATGCGGGTGGTGCAGATGGAGCCGGGGCCGATGCCCACTTTGACGGCGTCCACACCGGCGTCGATCAGCGCCTGGGCGCCGGCGGCGGTGGCGACGTTACCGCCAACGATCTGGATGTTGGGGAAGGCGGCGCGGGTTTCGCGGATGCGCTGCAGTACGCCTTCGGAGTGGCCGTGGGAGGAGTCGATAAGGATGACGTCGACGCCGGCTTCCACCAGGGCGGCCACGCGCTCTTCGTTGCCGGCACCGGCACCAACGGCGGCGCCGCAGCGCAGACGACCCAGCTCATCCTTACAGGCGTTGGGCTTGCGCTCCGCCTTCTGGAAGTCCTTAACGGTGATCATCCCTTTGAGTTTGAAATCGGCGTCGACCACCAGCACCTTCTCGATGCGGTGCTTGTGCATCAGGGCCTGGGCGTCGGTCAGCGGAGCCCCCTCCTGGACAGTCACCAGGCGCTCCTTCGGGGTCATCACCTCGGCTACGGTCATCTCCGGGTTGGTGACGAATCGCACGTCACGGCCGGTGATGATGCCGATAAGGTCGTTGTTGTCGCCCACCACGGGGAAACCGGCGAAGCCGTGCTGCTCGGCCATCTCACGCAGGGTGCGCATGGTGGCGTTGGAGGTCACGGTTACGGGATCCTGAACGATGCCGGCTTCGTACTTCTTCACTTTGCGCACTTCCGCCGCCTGGGCTTCGACGCTCATGTTTTTGTGAATGAAGCCTAAGCCCCCTTCCTGAGCCATGGCGATGGCCAGACGGGCTTCGGTCACGGTGTCCATGGCCGCAGAGAGCAGCGGGAGGTTCAAACTGATGGTTTTGGTCAGTTTGGTGCCGAGGTTGGCGGTGTTGGGCAGAACGGTTGAGTGGGCGGGAACCAGGAGGACGTCGTCGAACGTCAGAGCTTCTTGTTTGATACGGAGCATATGCAACATTCCACCGATTTTATGATTTGGGAAGAGGTAAAATATTGCGGTCGCATTATAGCGACTCGCCCTTGCCCCGACAAACAAAAGTTGGTACCAATTGGGGATCCTCCTCACGAACCACGATGAAGTCGCCCCCTTGTCCGCGAACCACGCTCACGTTTTCACCGTTTCCGCCCTCAATCGTCAGATCAAAGCCCTGCTGGAACAGCACTGGGGTCGGGTCTGGCTGTCGGGGGAGATCTCCAACCTGGCGATGCCCGCCTCCGGCCACTGGTACTTCACCCTGAAGGACGATCGCAGCCAGCTGCGCTGTGCCATGTTCCGCAGCCGCACCTCCCGGGTGGGGTTCCGCCCGGAGCACGGCATGCAGGTGATGGTGCGGGCCAACCTGACCATGTACGAACCCCGCGGGGATCTGCAGCTGGTGGTGGAGTCGATGCAGCCGGCCGGCGACGGGGTGCTGCAGCAGCGCTTCGAGGCGCTGAAGATGCAGCTGGCCGCCGAGGGCCTGTTCGCCATGGAGGCCAAGCAGCCCCTGCCCCACCCCATCAAACGCCTGGGGGTGATCACCAGCCCCAGCGGCGCCGCCATCCAGGACGTGCTGTCGGTGCTCAAGCGCCGCGACCCCATGCTGGAGGTGGTGATCTACCCCAGCCAGGTGCAGGGCGCCGAGGCCACCGCCCAGCTGTGCCAGGCGATCCACACCGCCAACGACCGCAACGAGGTGGACGCCCTGCTGCTGACCCGCGGCGGCGGCAGTCTGGAGGATCTCTGGTGCTTTAACGAGGAGGCCCTGGCCCGGGCGATCCACGGCTCGCGCCTGCCGATTGTCAGCGCCGTGGGCCACGAGGTGGACACCACCATCGCCGACTACGTGGCGGATCTGCGCGCCCCCACCCCCTCGGCGGCAGCGGAGCAGCTCAGCCAGGACGCCGGCCTGCGGCTGGACCGCCTAGACCGGGACCGTCAGCGCCTGGTGCAGGCGGTCAGCGGTCAGCTGCGCCACCAGCAGCAGCGCCTGGCCCTGCTCACCACCCGACTGAACGGCAACCACCCGGCCCGCAAGCTGCAGCAACACGCCCAGCGCCTGGATGAGTTGAGCCTGCGCCTGGACCGCGCCCTGCACAGCCAGCTGCTGCGCAAGGAGCAGCGTCAGGAGCGCCTGGCGGCCCGTTTGGGCCAGCACCACCCCACTCCCCGCCTCAATGCCCTGGAGGCCCATCTGGCGGCCCTGGAGCACCGTCTTAAGCGGGGCACCGAGCAGAGCCTGCATCAGGCCAAGCTGACCCTGGCGGGTCAGGCGGCGGCGCTGGAGGCGGTCAGCCCCCTGGCGGTGCTCTCCCGCGGCTACAGCATCCTGCAGGACGAATCCGGCCAGACGGTGAAAGGCGCCGACGAGGTGGAAGTGGGCCAGCGGCTGAGCGCCCGGCTGCACCAGGGGCAGCTGGGGCTGACGGTAACCAATAAAGATTAGTGCCCGAACGGGCCGAGTTGCGCCCCGAAGTGGACAGAGAAAGCCCCGCCTAGGCGGGGCTTTTTTGCGGCCTCAGTCCGGCCGGATGTTCTGGTTCAGGTGCAGCAAGTTGTTGGGATCGTACTGCTGCTTGACCTGCTTGAGGCGCTCGAAGTTACCGAGGTAGGCGTCTTCGACCCGGCCCCCCTCCTCCTCGGTCATGAAGTTGACGTAGGCACCGGCAGAGGCGTACGGCGCGGTGGCGCGGAACAGGGCCCGGGCCCAGTCGATGCAGCGAGCGTCCTCGGCGGCGCTTTGCCAGCGGGCGTGGACGTTCATCACGAAGCGGGCGTCCCGGGCGCCCCAGGCGGTGGCCTGGGTGGGCACCTGGTTGGTCACCCCGGCAATCAGGCCGAAGAACACCTCGCACTCCGGCCCCGGCAGCTGCTCGGCGTAATCCAGGGCCACGGTCAGCATCTCGTCGGACAGGCCGGTGAAGTTGTGGGTCTTCCAGTAGTTGCGTGCCCCGGCGGTGAGCAGGGGGTCAAAGGCCTGCTGCCAGTCCACAAAGGGCATGGGCCCCAGGTGGCTGCCCACCGGGGTACCGAATCCCTCCAGGGTGGCCGCCAGTTTGGCGCCCTCGGCCACATCGCCGCTGTGGCAGACCGCCAGCACCGCCACCTTGGTGCCGTGCACCGACTCGTCCAGGAAGGGCAGCGGCGGCGCATGGCGCAGCACCACCCAGGCGTTGAAGGTGGTGTCCGTGGTCAGCACCCAGTCGCGGTACTGGCGCAGCACCGACTCGGCCTGCTCGAAGGGGAAGACAATGAGCCCGGCGAACACCTCGGGGCCCACCGGGTAGGCCTCGAAGTCGAAGCGGCTGATCACCCCGAAGTTGCCGCCCCCGCCGCGAAGGGCCCAGAACAGGTCCGGGTTGTCCTGCTCGGTGGCGTAGACCACCTCACCATCGACGGTGACCACCTGGGCGCCGCGCAGGGCGTCCACCGTCATGCCGAAGCGGCGGCTCAGCCAGCCAAATCCGCCCCCCAGGGTGAGACCGGCAATGCCGGTGGTGGAGTTGATCCCCACCGGCACCGCCAGGCCGTGGGCCTGGGTGGCGGCGTCCAGCTGGCCCAGGGTGGCGCCGGGCTGCACCCGCACGGTGTTGGTGCTGGTGTCCACCTCCACCGCGTTCATGGCGGAGAGATCGATCATGATGCCGTCATCCACGCTGGCGTTGCCGGCGATGTTGTGGCCGGCGCCGCGGATGGCGATCTCCAGGCCCTCGTCCCGGGCGAAGGCCAGGGCGGCCTGGATGTCCGCTTCATTGGCGCAGCGGGCGATCACCGCCGGACGCTTATCCGCCATGGCGTTCCACAGGGCGCGAACCTCGTCGTAGTTGGGGGCATCGGATTGCAGCAGTTCACCGGCAAACTGGCTGCGAAGTTGGGACAAATCGACTCCGTTGGACCGACTCATAAGGACCTCTCAGACAACCGCAAAGTGCTGGGTGTGGAGCCCAAGCTTAGTCAAAAACCACAGGGTATGTAGGGAGATTGGTGCCGGCGGGGATCAGCCGGCGATGCGGGCCTCGACGGCGGCCTCGTTGGCGGGGCTGGGGCGGCGTTCGCCGTGGGTGTGACTGCGGTTGCGGCCATTGGCCTTGGCCTGGTAGAGCGCTTTGTCCGCCCTCAGGTACATGGCCATCAGGCGATCCCCCGGGCCCTGCCAGGAGGTGGCGCCCAGGGAGACCTCCACCGCCACCTGGTGATCCTGGTAGGACTCGTACCAGCGGATCTGGCGGCACAGGCAGTGGGCCAGCTCCGCCACCGGCTGGCCGGGGCGCAGGGGCATCAGCAAGGCGAACTCCTCGCCCCCCAGGCGTGCCACCAGGGCCTCATCCTCCACCAGATCCACCAGGCGACCGCCGAGCTTGCGCAGCACCTGGTCGCCGAAGGGGTGGCCGTAGCGGTCATTGATCCGCTTGAAGTGGTCGATGTCCAGCACCAGAAGGGCCAGGTCGTGGCCCTGCTCCACCGCCCGGGCCACGTAGGGCTCGGAGTACTCGAAGAAGTGGCGACGGTTGGAGAGGCCGGTGAGGGAGTCGGTGAGTGCCAGCGTCTTGAGGTGCTCCAGTCGCTGCACCTCCTGGGAGACGTTGCTGACCACGGTGCACACCGCCGGCTCGCCGTCCCACATCAGCACGAAATCCACCAGTTGGGCGTGCAGGGAGCGGCCGTTCAGGGTGAAGTGCTCCACCACCTGAATCTTGTTGAGGCTGCCCTCGTTCATCAGGCAGTCGTAGTTGCGCTGGGCCTCGGGCCAGTGCTCCTCGCCGATGATGCTGCGCAGGCTCTCCAGGGCCAGCACCTGCTCCACCGAGTCGAAGGCGAACAGCTTGGCGAAGGCGGGGTTAGTGAACAGCGGCTTGAAGCGCCGATGCACCATAAAAGCGCAGGGGTTGAGCTCCACCAGCTGGCGGTAGTGTTCGTAGCCCTGCTCGGGGAAGGCGGTGAGCAGGCTGAGCCAGGCCTGGCCGGTGGGCAGGCGGGAGCTGGCGATGGAGAGTTTCAGTTGGCCGTTGGGGGAGCGGTAGGTGGTGCGCCCCTCGCCATCGACCTGGCGCAGGCGGTTGATCACCTCCCCCTGGAGCAGCAGCGGCTCCGCCAGGGGGTTGGCCGCCAGCACCCCGTGTCCGTCGTGCACCACCGCCGGCTCCGGCAGCAGTTGCAACCAGCTCAGGGTGTCCATTTTCAGCGTGTGGTCGACGGGCATGGCAATCAGAATCCTTTGGCTGCACCGATTATATCGAAAAGTCCCAAAAAGAAATGTGTCAATTCAGGATTTTAACCAAGTTGTCTGCCCACCTTAACCCAGAGGGTGCAGGGCGTTGAATAACGATGTTCAAGGCCAAAAAAAGGGAGCCTTATGGCTCCCCTGTTCGCTGACTAGCGACGGTTTTTCAGATGCCCCAGCACGCGCTTGCGCTGGCGCTGCTCGCTGGCGGTGAGCTTCTTGCGCCGACCGTCGAAGGGGTTCGCCCCCTCCTGGAACAGCACCTTGATGGGGGTGCCGACGATGTTCAGGGAGCGGCGGTAGTAGTTCATCAGGTAGCGCTTGTAGGAGTCCGGCAGATCCTTCACCTGGTTGCCGTGCACCACCACGATGGGCGGGTTGTAGCCGCCGGCGTGGGCGTACTTGAGCTTGACCCGGCGACCGCGCACCATTGGCGGCTGGTGATCATCCTGGGCCATGTGCATGATCTTGGTCAGCAGCGAGGTGGAGGCGCGCTTGGTGGCGCTGTTGTAGGCCTCCTGCACCGACTCGAACAGGTGGCCCACCCCGGTGCCGTGCAGCGCCGAGATGAAGTGCAGCTTGGCAAAGTCGATAAAGCCCAGACGGCGATCCAGCTCCCGCTTGATCTCCTCCTTCACCGTCATGTCCAGGCCATCCCACTTGTTGACCGCCACCACCAGCGCCCGGCCGGCGTTCAGTGTGAAGCCCAGCAGGGAGAGGTCCTGGTCCGAAATCCCTTCCCGGGCGTCCACCACCAAAAGCACCACGTTGGCGTCTTCGATCGCCTTGAGGGTCTTGATGACGGAGAACTTCTCCACCGCCTCGTTGATGTTTTTACGACGGCGCACCCCGGCGGTGTCGATCAGCACGTACTCGCGCTCGTCGCGCTCCATGGGGATGTAGATGGAGTCCCGGGTGGTGCCGGGCATGTCGTACACCACCACCCGCTCCTCGCCGAGGATGCGGTTGGTCAGGGTGGATTTGCCGACGTTGGGCTTGCCGATGATTGCCAGCTTAATGGGCAAGGCCTGCAGCCGGGCCGCTTCCGCCTCGGCGTCCTCTTCGCTCAGGACCTTCGGCTCCTCCACCGCCCACTCGTCCACCTCCGGCTCCTCGTCGCCGGCGTCGGCTTTGAGTTCCTCGGCCAGGGGGGCCAGGGCGTAGTGAATGAGGGAGGAGACGCCGCGGTTCTGAGCGGCAGCGATCTGGTGGATCTCACCGAGGCCCAAGGCGTAGAACTCGCCACAGGCGGCGTCGGCGTCGATGCCGTCGGTCTTGTTGGCCACCAGCAGGGTGGTCTTCTCGCGGCTGCGCAGGTGCTTGGCGATCCCCTCGTCGGCGGCGGTCAGGCCGGCGCGAGCGTCCACCAGAAAGAGCACCACGTCCGCTTCCTCGATGGCCAGCAGGGACTGCTCCGCCATCTTGGTCTCGATGCCCTCTTCGGTGCCATCGATGCCGCCGGTGTCCACCACGATAAAATCGTGACCGGAGAGGTTGGCTTGACCGTACTTGCGGTCCCGGGTCAGGCCGGGGAAATCGGCCACCAGGGCGTCACGGGTACCGGTCAACCGGTTAAACAGGGTGGACTTGCCCACATTCGGACGTCCAACCAGGGCCACCACAGGGATCATCGTTTCCAAACCTCTCGAGTCAAACAAAAACGCCCCCGAAACTTCGGGGGCGCCATAGTGTACAGCCAGATCAGGGCATTGTCACCGCGGCGATGCGTCCCGCTCGGGTTTGCAGATAGAGTGTATCCCCATCCCGCACCGCTTGCGTATACAGACCGCTGGAATCCACCTGGGTGCGTCCCAGCAAGGTGCCGGTGGCGCGGTCCAGGATGTGCAGGTACCCCTCGAAGTCCCCTGCCACCAGGTAATCGCCCATCACTTGCGGGGCGGTGACCAGGCGACCGGTCAGTTCGGTGTTGCCCCACTTCTCCAGACCGTTGCGACGATCGATGGCGTAGATCCCGCCCCGGGCGTCGGTCAGGTAGATGTCGAAACCGCGGATTGCCAGGGGGGCATAGCTGGAGTACTTACGGCTCCAGAGCACCCGGCCGCTGCGCAGCTCGATGGCGGTCAGGTTGCCGTTGAAGGCCACGCCGTAGACGGTCTCGCCCAGTACTACCGGGGAGGCGTCCACGTCCACCACCCGCTCCAGTTCGTTGGCACCGGAGGCCTCCGCCAGTCGGGCTTCCCAAAGCAGGTTGCCGTTCTCGGCGAACATGGCGGTGATCTTGCCGTCCGGGGTGCCGACAAAGGCGGCGCCCTGGGCCTGGCCGATGCCGGAGCTGCCCCGCAGCACCAGCGACGGCATGGTCAGGTCGACCTGCCACTGGAACTCACCGGTGTCGACGTCAAACGCCTGCACCTTGCCGGCGGCGGTGTTGACCACCACCATGGCACCCACTACGGCGGGATCGGAGAGCACTTCGCCGCCGGTGGTGGCCTGCCAGGCCAGGGAGCCGTCCTCGGCGTTCAGGGCGAACAGCACGGCGTTTTCACTGCCGACGAACACCTTGTTGAAGCCGGTGGCCAGGCCGCCGGAGAGGCGAGCGCCCTTGTTCTTCTGCAGCGCGCCTTCGGCGAACACGCGGCGCAGGTTGGTTTCCCACAGCTTGCTGCCGTCGGCCTGGTCGAAGGCGGTGACCAGACCGTAGCGCTCGGAAACGAACACCTTGTCGTAGGCCACTGCCGGGGAGAGGGAGGACCAGAAATCCTCGATCCCCTTGCCGACCCGGGCGGTCCACTGCACGTTGGCGGCAATGGGGTTGTCCAGCTCCGGCAGGGGGGAGATCACTTCGCTTTCGTCATCGCTGGACGCGCAGCCACCGAGCAGCATTGCGCCGCCGATCAGGCCCGCCAGCCATCCTTTTCTTGCCAGCAACATCGGCTCCACTCCTTAGGCTGGTTTAGGCCAGATCGTCCAGTTTCATCTGCAGGGCCGGGCTGGTCTGAGCGCCGCCGGCGGCCAGAGCGGCCTCGTAGGCGGCACGGGCGCCTTCGGTGTCACCCTTCTTCACCAGGATGTCACCCTTGAGCTCTTCACGCTGGGCGGCGAAGGCTTCGGACTGCACCTGGGCCAGGGTGCCCTCGGCGGCGTCCAGCTTCTCCTGGGCCAGCTGCACACGGGCCAGGCGCAGTTGCACCATCGGCTTGGTGGCGCTGTCCAGGGCCGGCAGGGCGTCGCTCAGCAGGGTTTCCGCTTTGGCCAGGTCACCGGCTTCCACCGCGGCGCGGGCCAGCAGCAGCTGGCTCAGCGGGCCGTAGCCGGAGTTGCCGTGCTCGGCCTGGAACTGGGTCACCAGGTTGTCCAGAGCATCCTGAGACTGGGCCGCCTGCTCCACCACTTGGGTGAAGGCGGCGGAGGCCGCTTCGCGCTGGGTCTCGACGTGGCCCTGGTAGTAGTTCCAACCGAACAGACCACCGAGGCCCAGTACCGCACCGCCGATGATGGAGGTGCCGTACTCTTTCCAGAATTTCTTGATCGCTTCTACTTGTTGTTCTTCAGTGCTGTAAATTTCCACGCGTATCCCCTTAATTCTGCACCAGTGCCTTCAGTTCCGTGGCCAGTGCCTCCCGGGACAGCTGACGCTGTTCGCCCCCGCGCAGAGGTTTCACCGTCACCCGTCCCTGCTGTAATTCGTCCTCGCCGAGGATCAGGGCCCATTCGGCCCCGCTCTTGTCGGCGCGCTTCATCTGTTTCTTGAAGTTTCCGCCACCACAATGGGTCATCACCTTAAGGCCAGAAACACTCTGGCGCAACTCCTGGGCCAGTTGCAGCGCAGCGGCCTGGGTGCCGGCGCCCATGGCGCAGAGGTAGACGTCCACCATCCGCGGCAGGGTGTCGAACTTGCCCAGGGTGTCCAGCAACAGCACCAGGCGCTCCATCCCCATGGCGAAGCCCACCGCCGGGGTGTCTTTGCCCCCCAGCTGACCCACCAGGGTGTCATAGCGGCCACCGGCCAGCACGGTGCCCTGGGCACCCAGGCTGTCGGTGACCCACTCAAACACGGTGCGGTTGTAGTAATCCAGGCCGCGCACCAGTTTGGTGTTGACGGTGAATTCGATGCCCGCGGCGTGCAGGAGTTCACACAGGGTGTGGAAATGTTCTTTGGACTGTTCGCCCAGGTAGTCCATCAGCACCGGCGCTTCGGCCAGCAGGGCCTGCACACCGGCGTCCTTGGAGTCCAGCACCCGCAGCGGGTTGGAGTAGAGGCGACGCTGGCTGTCTTCGTCCAGGGCGGCCTTGTGCTGCTCCAGGAAAGCCACCAGAGCCTCTTTGTAGGCGGCACGCTCGTCGGCGTTACCCAGGGTGTTGAGCTCCAGGCGTACCTGATCGCGTACCCCCAGTTGCTCCCACAGCGCCGCGGAGAGCATCAGCACCTCGGCGTCGATATCGGCGGTGGCCAGGCCATAGACCTCCACCCCGAACTGGTGGAACTGGCGGTAGCGGCCTTTCTGCGGGCGTTCGTGGCGGAACATGGGGCCCATGTACCACAGGCGCTGCTCCTGGTTGTAGAGCAGGCCGTGCTCGTTGCCGGCACGGACGGTAGAGGCGGTGCCCTCGGGACGCAGGGTCAGGGAGTCGCCGTTGCGATCCTCGAAGGTGTACATCTCTTTTTCGACGATGTCGGTGACTTCGCCGATGGCCCGCTTGAACAGACCGGTCATCTCGACGATGGGGGTGCGGATCTCCTGGTAGCCATAGCCCGCCACCAGCTCACGCAGGGCGCGTTCCACCTGTTGCCACTTGAGGGTGTCCGCCGGCAGACAATCGTTCATGCCGCGGACCGCTTGGATCTGTTTTGCCACGATAAACCCGTATTGAATTTGGAGTGATTTCGCAAGAACCCGCCATTATAGGAAGCGCCCGCCCATTGGAAAAGGGGCGGGCGGCGGGAGTGGGATCAGACGTCCTCTTCTTTGACGTCGATGCGCTGGGCTTTCTCGGCCACCTTGGCGCGGATGCGCTGCTCCAGCTGGTCCACCAGGTCGGTGTTGTCGAGGCGCTCCTTCTGGCGCTCGCCGTCGACGTAGTAGCCGCTCTTGCGGTTGGATCCCGCCAGGCCAAGGTCGGAGACCAGGGCCTCACCGGGGCCGTTAACCACACAACCGATGATGGAGACGTCCAGCGGGGTGGTGATGTCCTCCAGGCGCTGCTCCAGGGCGTTGACGGTACCGATGACGTCGAACTCCTGGCGCGAGCAGGAGGGGCAGGCGATGAAATTGATGCCGCGGGCGCGAATGCGCAGGCTCTTGAGGATGTCGAAGCCGACCTTGACCTCCTCCACCGGGTCCGCCGCCAGGGAGATCCGCAGGGTGTCGCCGATCCCCTCGGAGAGCAGCATGCCCAGGCCGATGGCGGACTTGACCGAACCGGCACGGGCGCCGCCGGCCTCGGTGATCCCCAGGTGCAGGGGCTGGACAATCTGCTTGGCCAGCTGACGGTAGGACTCCACCGCCAGGAACACATCGGAGGCCTTCACGCTGACCTTGAACTGGTCGAAGTTCAGGCGGTCGAGAATGTCGACGTGGCGCATGGCGGATTCCACCAGGGCCGCCGGAGTCGGCTCGCCGTACTTCTCCTGGATGTCCCGCTCCAGCGAGCCGGCGTTGACGCCGATGCGGATGGGGATGTTGTTGTCCCGGGCGCAGTCCACCACGGCGCGGATGCGATCCTCCCGGCCGATGTTGCCGGGGTTGATGCGCAAACAGTCCACCCCGTACTCCGCCACCTTGAGGGCGATGCGGTAATCGAAGTGGATGTCCGCCACCAGGGGGATGTCGGTCTGCTGCTTGATCAGCTTGAACGCCTCGGCGGCTTCCATGGTGGGCACCGAGACCCGCACGATGTCGGCACCGGCTTTCTGGATCGCCTGGATCTGAGCCACGGTGGCGTCCACATCGGTGGTGCGGGTGTTGGTCATGGACTGGACGGAGATGGGGGCGTCGCCACCCACCGGAACCTTGCCCACCCAGATCTGGGTGGACTTACGACGGATGATGGGGCTTTCGTGTTGCATAACGGTCTTATTGCGGCAGGGTCAGGCGGGCCACCCGACCGGCACGGAAAGAGGAGAGATCGACGGCTTCGCCATCGAACACCAGGGACACCGCTTCCGGTGCGCCCAGGCGCAGGCTGAAGGGGGCCTCACCCTCCAGCTCGGTGGTGTAGCCGGCCAGTTTGAGCCCCTCGAGCAGCACATTGCCGTTGGCGTCCTGCACCAGCATCCAGCACTCACTGCTGAGGCTGATGGCCAGGCGGTTCAGCGCGGCCTCGGTGGCCTCGGCCTGGGCCGGTACCGACGGTGCGGCGTCACTGATGGTGGGGCTCTGGTCCGCGCCACTGGGCGCGGTATCTTGAATCTCGACCGCGGCCGGTTCATCGGCCTCGGTTTGTGCGTTGCTGTCGGCGGGTGCCTCAGGGGTGTCTTCCGGGGCCGGCTCCGGCAGCTGCACCGGAACTGGTGCCTCGTCCTGGGCCGGTTCGTCGGTTACCGACAGGTCAGGCTCATTCGGCTCGGGCTCGGACAGGGTTGGCTCGGCGATACCGGACTCGGCCGGTGTACTTACCGGTGCCGTGTCGTTCTGGGGCGCCAGCTGACGGGTCTCCTCGTTGGCCAACCACCACCAGATCACCAGGCCGACGATGCCGGCGGCGATGATCCAGGTGGCCATCATCCAACGGTTGTCGGTCTTCTGCTGGTTGGTGCGGCGGGAGAAGCTTTGCATGTTCGGGGTGGCTTCCACCTGGTGCAGGGCATCCAGGGCCTGGTTCAAACGGGCTTCGTCCAGCCCCACCAGGCGGGCGTAGTTACGAACGTAACCGCGGATGTACGTCACCGAGGTGCCGGGCTCGAAGCTGTCGTCCTCCATGCCCTGCACCACGGAGTGGCGCAGGTTGAGGCGCTGAGCCACTTGCTGAGTCGTCAGCCCCGCTTGCTCTCGGGCCGCCTTCAGCAGCGGGCCGGGAGTTTCTACGGTGTTCTCGTTGTTCTGTTCGTCGCTCATCAGTAATACTTCGTTCGGTAGGTTTTCGCCTGCTCTGAACCGGGGTACTTGGCCAACAATAACACCCCATAGCGGCGAGCCGCATCAGTATCGTTCGCATCGAGGGCCAATTCCACCCCCAATAGCAGGCTGTCCGGCGATTCGTTGCCGTTATCGTGATATCGGCTCAGGTATTTGCGTGCCTCGGAGGGCTGCTGACGGGCAAACGCCAACTGGGCCACCTCCAGCAAAGAGACGGCGCGACGCGGGTCATAATTGAGGGCCTGGACGAAATAGCCCTGGGCCTTCTCCTCCCACCCCGCCTCCCGGGCGCAGAGGCCCAGGTTCTCGTAGGTCTGGGCCTGGCGGATGTAGTTGGGCATCTTCACCGCCCGGCTCATCCACTGGTCGGCATCCTTGTAGCGCCCCTGACGACAGAGAAACACGCCGTAGTTGTTGGCGGCATCGGCGTTGTTGCGGTTGGCGCTCAGGGCACGGCGGTAGGCACGCTCCGCCTGCTCGGTGTCGGAGACGGTTTCGTAGTAGTAGGCCAGGGCCAGGTGGGCCTCATCCAGGTCAGGCGCCTGTTTGAGGGCACGGTCGAGGTTGAATTTGGCCTGTTCCATGTTGCCGCGGCGCAGGTAAGTGAGGCCCAGCGCGATGCGCTCCCGGGCCGCTGCCACCGCATTGTATTTCTGTTCCACGACCGGCTGGTCCGTGCCGCTGTAGGTGGTTTGCTGGACGCAGCCGCCGAGGCCCAAACAGGCCAGGGCCAGCAGGCATATGCGGTTCATTTAGACCCCGATCCTTTGGCCAAACAAGAGGTTAGACCATTGTGACGGAAATGCCGTCCCCTTGCATGCGTTTTTTCAGCATGCGCTTGGTGCGGTCACGGACGTCCCCCACCAGCTGTCCGCAGGCCGCGTCGATGTCGTCACCGCGGGTCTTGCGGACGATGACGGTCATGCCGTAATCCATCAGCACCTTGGCGAAACGATCGATGCGCGAGTTGGAGCTCTTGCCGTAGGGACTGCCCGGGTAGGGGTTGAAGGGGATCAGGTTGATCTTGCACGGGGTGTCCTTCATCACCTTGGCCAGTTCATGGGCCTGTTCCGTGCTGTCGTTGATGTGGTCCAGCATCACGTACTCCACCGTCACCCGACCCTTGTTGGCGTAGGACTTGGAGAGGTAGGTGCGCACCGAGGCCAGGAAGGTCTCGATGTTGTACTTCTTGTTGACCGGCACCAGCACGTCCCGCAATTCGTCGTTGGGGGCATGCAGGCTGATGGCCAGAGCCACGTCGATCATGTCGCCGAGCTTGTCCAGGGCGGGCACCACACCGGAGGTGGAAAGGGTGACCCGACGCTTGGACAGGCCAAAGCCGAAGTCGTCCAGCATGATGTCCATGGCGGGCACCACGTTGCTCAGGTTGAGCAGCGGCTCACCCATGCCCATCATCACCACGTTGGAGATGGGGCGCTCGCCGGTGTCGGTCTTGAGGCCCAGGTAGGTGGCCACGCGCCACACCTGACCGATGATCTCGGCCACCGTCAGGTTGCGGTTGAAGCCCTGCTGGGCGGTGGAGCAGAAGCTGCACTCCAGGGCACAACCCACCTGAGAGGAGACGCACAGGGTCGCGCGGTCGCTCTCGGGGATGTAAACGGTCTCCACCTCCTGACCGTTACCCACGTCGATGGCGAACTTGATGGTGCCGTCGGCGCTGTGCTGGCTGGTGGCGATCTGTGGCGCGACGATCTCGGCCCGCTCCTTGAGCTTGCCTCGCAGCACCTTATTGATGTTGGTCATCTGGTCAAAGTCGTCGCAACCGAAGTGATAGATCCACTTCATCACCTGGTCAGCACGGAACGGCTTCTCGCCCATCTCCGCGAAAAATTCGCGCATGGCTTTGCGATCCAGGTTGAGCAGGTTGATTTTGTCAGTCATCGGTTGCCTCGTTTAACCAGCCGAAAATGGCGCGCAATTGTACAGGCCCGGGCGCCACCGCGTCCAGTCTCCCAAGGTTTCAGTCTAGCCCCTGCACATTGTGCTTCCGAGAACGGGTGGGAGTCGTGGTAGACTCTGGCTCACCATTAATTACGGATACCCAAACCCTAAGGCCTTATCGGCAATGACACTTCTTCTGGTTTATGTCGCGGTCGCCATTGGCGTCTCATTCATCTGCAGCGTGTTCGAAGCGGTGCTATTGAGCGTCACCCCCTCCTACATCGCCGGACTCAAAGCGGAGCGGCCCAAAGCCGCCGCCAACCTGGCCGAGCTCAAAGAGAACGTGGAAGCTCCCCTGGTGGGGATCCTGACGTTGAACACCATCGCCCACACCGCCGGTGCGGCTGGCGCCGGGGCCCAGGCCGCCGCCGTCTTTGGCAGCCAGGCGCTGGGGCTTTTCTCCGCGGTGCTCACCTTCGCCATCCTGTTCTTCTCCGAGATCATCCCCAAGACCCTGGGCGCCAACTACTGGCGAACCCTGGCCCCCAGCGTGGCCATCGGTCTGAAGTGGATGGTGACCCTGTGCAAGCCCCTCATCTGGTTCTCCATGAAGATGACCGCACTGATGGGCAAGGGCGAGGCCGGCCACTACGTGCGGGCGGAGATGACGGCGATGGCCGACATCGGCGCCGAGTCCGGTGAACTGAACGAGCAGGAGTCCAGCATCCTCAAACAGATGCTCAAGGCCCGCTCGGTACCGGTCAGCGCCATCATGACCCCGCGCACGGTGATCCACTCCCTGAGCCAGGATCTGACCCTGACGGAGTTCACCCACCTGCACGGCAAGCGTCGCTTCTCCCGGGTGCCGGTGTACAACGAGGACAGCGACGACATCGTTGGCTACATCACCCGCTCCGAGGCCCTGCTGGCGGAGAAGCACACCCCGAAGGCGCCGCTGAAGTCGATCCGCCACAGCATCATCGCCGTGCCGGAGAGCGCCCGACTGATGACCCTGCTGGAGCTGCTACTGAAAAAGCACACCCAGATCGCCATCGTTGTGGACGAGTACGGCAGCGTGCTGGGCCTGGTGACCATGGAGGACATCGTCGAGTCCCTGCTGGGGCTGGAGATCGTGGATCTGAGCGATCCGGCCACCGATATGCAGCAGGTGGCCCGCAAGCTGTGGGAGCACCGTCAGAAGCAGCGCAAGATCCGGCTGAGCAAAGACGAAGAGTAAGCGGACACAAAAAAAGCGCCCCCTCGATTGAGGGGGCGCTTTTTTATGCCGGGCTCACCTTAGCGGGTGCGCGGGCACAGCTCTTCAGCAGTGAAGAAGTAGGCGATCTCGCGCTCGGCGGAAGCCAGGGCATCGGAGCCGTGTACGGCGTTCTCGTCGATGCTGTTGGCGAAGTCGCTGCGGATGGTACCGCGGGCGGCTTCGGCCGGGTTGGTGGCGCCCATGATTTCACGGTTGGCCAGAACGGCGTTGTCGCCTTCCAGAACCTGCACCATGATGGGACCGGAGGTCATGAAATCCACCAGGGCACCGAAGAAGGGGCGCTCTTTGTGCTCGGCGTAGAAGCCTTCGGCCTGCTCACGGCTCAGGTGAACCATTTTGGAGGCAACGATCTTCAGGCCAGCGGCCTCAAAACGGTTGTAGATGGCACCGATGTGGTTTTTGGCAACCGCGTCAGGCTTGATGATGGAAAAAGTGCGCTCTAAAGCCATTGTCCACTCCATGTTGTCTATCGGACATTAAATTCTCGGCGCGGATTATATGCCAACTGACCCGGCAAACCCAGCCCCAATCACAGCGCAAAAAAGCCGGGACAATCCCGGCTCGCATTTTTCCCTGTCCGCTTGCGCGGGATCACCATTTGCTGGCGGCGTACTTCACCCCGACCCAGGCGCAGTGCTTGTCGCAGTTGCGGCGGTAGCGGGTCACGAATCCGGTGCGGTTGGCAGCGGTGATGGCGTCGCGCAGCTGATCGGCCTGGTCGGGCTGTTGCGCCACGGTGAGCATCAGGCGGCCACCGTTGCCCAGGCGGCGCCAGGCATGATCCAGCAGCGGCTCATAGGGCTCGGTCAGGCGCTCGGGCAGGATCGCAATGGCGTCGCACTGCTGTTCGTCGACACTGGGGCCAGGGGCCACCACGGTCACCTGAGGGAAGAGGTGCAACTGCTGCTGCAGGCTGCGGCGCTCGGCGTCGGAGACACCGGGCTCGGTCAGCACGGTGATGCGGCCGGTCTGGCCCACCGCCATCGCCAGGTTTTCCACCGTGGTCATGCAGAGGGTGCCCATCAGGATGGCGTGTTCCCCCCGCTTCAGGCCCAACTTGCGCATCAGAAAACGCAACTGCCAACCTGGCAAACCCGACTCAATGGGCGCCGAGACGAGCTCAGGCGCAATACTGCGGACAATTGGAGTCATTGTTGTCTCCGCAAGGAATTATTATGTGTGATAAGAAAAGTCCAAAGCGCGAAAGGCGGGACTTTGACTAATAAAGCGACAACCAGTCACCAAACATAAAGTGTGTTTGATGCAAAAAAAACCCCCTGAATGGCATTTTTTTACGCATTTTGCCCCTATGGTTCGATAACTCCCTGCTACGTCACAAAAACCACAATAATCACGATCGGAACTTTACTTTACCCCCGTCCCAGTCGCAGGGTCGAAAACGGCACCCGAAGGTGCCGTTTTACTGTGTTGAGTGCGAAATTGCTTCAGAGCAGACCCCGAACCGCCCACAAATCGGGAAAGATGTAGCGATGCAAGGTCTTGTGCAGGTACGCCGCCCCAGGTGAGCCCCCACTGCCCCGCTTGGTGCCTATGGTGCGCTCCACCATCTTGACGTGGCGATAGCGCCACTCCTGAAGCCCCTCGTCCAGGTCCACCATCAGCTCGGCAACCAGGTTGGCCTCCGGGTCACGGGGCAGCAGATGGGCCAGGCGGGCCTGGGTGGCTTCGCAGGGGTCGTAGATCACCCCGGCGTCGTTCACCGGCTTGGGGGTGGGGATGTCGTGGCCGCGCAGGTTGAGGTAGGCGACGAAACCGGCCCACAGGGTGGGCTGGGCCAGGCGCTGCTGCAGCCGGTGGTATTGCTCGGGCACGTCCTTTTGCACCTCGATGGCCTGGGGGGAGTGCACACCGCAGAGGATCTCCAGCTCGCGGAACTGCCAGGACTGGAAGCCGCTGGAGCTGGCCAGAAAGTCGCGGAAGCTGTTGAACTCCATCGGCGTCATGGTTTCCAGGATGTCCACCTGGCCCACCAGGGTCTTCATGATGGTGAGGATGCGCCGCAGGGTCTTGGCGCTGTGCCAGGTTTCCCCAGCAACCAGGGCCGGGCCCAGCTTGTCCATCTCGTGCAGGATCTGCTTGAACCACAGCTCGTAGGTCTGGTGAATGACGATAAAGAGCATCTCGTCGTGTTCCGGCGGATCCGACTGCAGTTGCTGCAGCTTGAGCAACTCCTCCACCTTCAGATAGCTGCCATAGGTCAGTGCCATGGTGTGTCCCTAACTCCAATTTCGCCCGCAGGCAATCCTTGCCTTCGACTCTATCGGCTCCCCCAGGGCCTGGCCAGCGCCCCCACAAGGCCGACTCGGGCGGCCAGGTGCAAAGCTGCCTTGCCAGTATGCAACCGGCCGGGCGCAACCCACAGCCTGCGGGGTTTGGCCCGCCCTTCCCCTGTGTTGCTCCCTTTACGGTGGGACAAAAGAAAACGGAGCCTTGCGGCTCCGTTTGGGTCAATCCATCTCTTCGATCCAGGCCTGCTGGATCGCTTCCAGCACCTTCTCGCCACAGTGGCTGGGGTCATCATCGAACCCCTCGAGGGCCAGCACCCACTCCCGCAGGTCGGTAAAGCGCACCTGGGTGGGGTCCACGTCGGGTTTGGCTTCCGACAGTTCGATGGCGATGTCCTGTACGTCAATCCATTTCAGGCCCATGGGATCTCCTTAGTGGTTTTCCGATACCTGGTTGATGGTGTAGCGGGGGATGTCGACCACCAGGTCGTCGTCCGCCACCTTCGCCTGGCAGGAGAGACGGGACTCCGGCTCCAGACCCCAGGCCTTGTCCAGCATGTCGTCTTCCAGCTCGTCGCTCTCCTCCAGGGAGTCGAAGCCCTCGCGCACCACGCAGTGGCATGTGGTGCAGGCACAGGACTTCTCGCAGGCGTGCTCGATGTGGATGCCGTTTTTCAGCGCCACATCCAGGATGGTCTCACCGCTTTGGGCTTCCACTTCCAGGCCGCTGGGGCACAGTTCCTGGTGGGGCAAAAATACGATCTTTGGCATCGGTTCCTCTTATACGTTGTCCACGGACTGGCCGGACAGGGCCCGGCGGATCGCCAGGTCCATCCGGCGAGCGGCGAAGTCGCCACTGGCCTTGTCCAGTGTCTCGATCCCCTGCTTGATGGCTTCCCCATCGGTGCCTTCGCAGAGGTGTTGCAATTGCGTCATCAGCCGGTCGAGCTCGGCGCGCTCCTCGTCGTTCAGCAGCACCTCGCCGTCTTCGGCCAGGCCACGGCCCAGGCTTTCCAGCACGCGGCCGGCTTCGATGCGCTGCTCGGTGAGCATCCGCTTGGTGATGTCCTCCTTGGCGTGGGCCATGGAGTCTTTGAGCATCTGCATCACTTCGCCATCGGAGAGGCCAAAGGAGGGCTTCACCTCGATGGACGCCTGCACCCCGGAGGTTTTCTCCATGGCGGTGACGCTCAGCAGGCCATCGGCGTCGACCTGAAAGGTCACCCGGATCACGGCGGTGCCCGCCGCCATCGGCGGGATCCCCTGCAGCACGAAGCGGGCCAGGGAGCGGCAGTCTTCCACCATCTCCCGCTCACCCTGCACCACGTGGATCGCCATGGCGGTCTGACCGTCCTTGAAGGTGGTGAACTCCTGGGCCCGGGCCACCGGAATGGTGGTGTTGCGGGGCACCACCTTCTCGGTCAGGCCACCCATGGTCTCCAGCCCCAAGGAGAGCGGCAGCACGTCCAGCAGCAGCATCTCGGAGTCCGGCTTGTTGCCCGCCAGGATGTCCGCCTGAACGGCGGCGCCGATGGCCACCACCCGGTCCGGATCGATGGAGGTCAGCGGCGGGCGACCGAAAAAGTCCCCCAGGGTCTGGCGCACCAGGGGCACCCGGGTGGAGCCCCCCACCATCACCACTTCCAGCACCTCCTCCTTGTCGACGCCGGCGTCTTTAAGGCAGCGGCGACAGGCCATCAGGGTTTTCTTCACCAGCGGCTGGATCAGGGCATCGAACTGGGCGCGGGTGACGCTGCCGCGCCACTCGCCCAGCTCGGCGGTGACTTCGTCGGCGTCAGTCAGGGCTTCTTTGACCCGGCAGGCTTCCATCATCAGCGCCCGCTGGGTGCCGGCATCGGCACTGTCGGCGCCGGACAACTCGGCCAGATGATCCGCCAGCAGGTGGTCGAAGTCATCGCCGCCCAGGGCGGAGTCGCCGCCGGTGGCCATCACCTCGAACACCCCTTTATTGAGGCGCAAAATGGAGATGTCGAAGGTGCCGCCGCCCAGGTCATAGACCGCGATCACCCCCTCCTGACCGGAGTCCAGGCCGTAGGCGATGGCCGCGGCAGTGGGCTCGTTCAGCAGGCGCAGCACCTTGATCCCAATCAGCTCGGCGGCGTCCTTGGTGCCCTGGCGCTGGGCGTCGTCGAAGTAGGCCGGTACGGTGATCACCGCGCCGGTGAGATCCCCGCCCAGGGTCGCTTCGGCCCGCTGGATCAGCGGCCGCAGCACCTCGGCAGAGACCTGGATCGGGTTCACCACCCCCTGGCGGGTTTCAAACAGCGGCAGGCCGTTTTCGGAGGCAGCCAGGCGGTAAGGGTGATTGGGGTAGCGACCGGTGACGTCCGCCAGGGAGCGCCCCAGGTAGCGTTTTACCGAGATGATGGTGTTGTAGGGGTCGGCCACCGCTTCGGCCTGGGCGGTGTAGCCGGTGGCCACCCCCTGCTCCAGGTAGCGCACCACGGAGGGCATGCGGTGGCGGCCGTCGGTGTCCGGCAGGGTGTCCGCCTGGCCGCTGCGCACGGCAGCCACCAAGGAGTTGGTGGTGCCCAGATCGATGCCCACCGCCAGCTTGTGCTGATGGGGCGCGGCGCTTTGGCCGGGTTCGGCAATTTGCAGTAGAGCCATGATGCTGTGTTATCCGTCGATCACGGTGCCCACTGCTCTTCCAGCAGGGACAGCTCGTCTTCCAGTTTATGGATGAATTTGAGTTTGCGCACCGTGTCCGCCGCCTGTTCCCACGCCTGGCCCTCGAGGCGGGCGCGCAGCTCGGTGGTCATCTGCTTGCGATCCCCCTCCAGGCGATCCGCCAGGTCCATCGCCGCCTGCTCGGGATCGGCGCTGTCCGGCAACTCTTCGAGCGCCTCGCGCAGCTCCAGCTGCTCCATCAGGAACAGGGGGTCTTTGATGGTGGTGGACTCGCCACGCAGCTCGATACCGTTGAGTCGCAACAGGTATTCGGCGCGGCCGATGGGGGATTTGAGGGTTTGAAAGGCGTCGTTGATTTCGGCGGTTTTCTGCACCGCCATCAGGCGCTGCTGCTCGCTGGCGGCGGCAAAGTTGTCCGGGTGTACCGCCCGTTGCAGCTCGCGGTAGCGGCTGGCCAGGGCGGCCCCGTCAATCTCATAGCCCAGGGGCAGGCCAAAGAGGTCGAAGTAGTTCATGGTCAGACGGTGAAACTCTCGCCGCAACCACACTCCCCGGACGCGTTGGGGTTATCAAACTTGAAGCCTTCGTTGAGGCCCTCTTTGACGTAGTCCACCTGGAGGCCGTCCAGGTAGACCAGGCTCTTGGCGTCGATGATGATGTTGACGCCCTGCAGCTCAAACACTTCGTCACCGGGGCTCAGCTCGTCGACGAACTCCAGCACGTAAGCCAGACCGGAACAGCCTGAGGTTTTCAGACCCAACCGCAAGCCGATCCCCCTGCCTCGATTCTGCAGGTAGGATTTGACGCGCTCGGCCGCGGTGTCGGTCAGTGAAATGCCCATGGGTACAGCTCCAGCTTACTTCTCGTGCTTGCTCTTGTAGTCGGCGATGGCGGCCTTGATGGCGTCCTCGGCCAGGATAGAGCAGTGAATTTTCACCGGCGGCAAGGCCAGCTCTTCGGCGATGGCGGTGTTCTGGATCTGCTCCGCCTCCTCCAGGGTCTTGCCCTTCACCCATTCGGTGACCAGGGAGCTGGAAGCGATGGCACTGCCGCAGCCGTAAGTCTTGAACTTGGCGTCTTCAATCACGCCGCCGTCGTTGATCTTCAGCTGCAGTTTCATCACGTCGCCACAGGCCGGAGCGCCGACCATGCCGGTTGCCACGCTGGGATCGTTCTTGTCGAACGAGCCGACGTTACGCGGGTTTTCGTAGTGGTCGATTACTTTATCACTGTAAGCCATGACTTAACTCCAATACTTACTCTGTTCGTGAGGGGAGTCCCACCTGCGTGGGACCCGCCCAAATCCGTTAGTGTGCGGTCCACTCGACCTTGGACAGGTCGACGCCATCTTTGAACATCTCCCACAGCGGCGACATGTCGCGCAGCTTGCCGATGGCATCGTTGATGATGCTCACCGCGTGGTCCACTTCCGCCTCGGTGGTGAAGCGACCGATGGAGAAGCGGATGGAGCTGTGGGCCAGCTCGTCGTTCAGACCCAGGGCGCGCAGCACGTAGCTGGGCTCCAGGGAAGCGGAGGTACAGGCACTGCCGGAGGAAACCGCCAGGTCCTTGAGCGCCATGATCAGCGACTCGCCTTCGACGAAGTTGAAGCTGACGTTGAGGTTGCCGGCCACGCGCTGCTCGAGGTCACCATTGACGTAGACCTCTTCCATGTCCTTCACGCCGTTCCACAGACGGTTGCGCAGGGCCAGGATGCGATCGTTCTCGGTGGCCATCTCCTCCTTGGCGATGCGGCAGGCTTCACCGAAGCCGACGATCTGGTGGGTGGCCAGGGTGCCGGAGCGCATGCCGCGCTCGTGACCACCGCCGTGCATCTGGGCTTCCAGGCGCACCCGGGGCTTACGACGCACGTACAGGGCACCGATGCCCTTGGGGCCGTACATCTTGTGGCCGGAGATGGAGATGAGGTCGACCTTCATGGTCTTGACGTCCAGCGGGATCTTGCCGGCGCTCTGGGCGGCGTCCACGTGCAGCAGGATCCCCTTGGCACGGCACAGCTCGCCAATGGCGGCCACGTCGTGGATCACCCCGATCTCGTTGTTCACGTGCATGATGGAGACCAGTACGGTGTCTTCGCGAATGGCGTCTTCGAGGCGGGTCAGCGGGATGATGCCGTTGGCGTCCGGCTCCAGGTAGGTGACTTCGAAGCCTTCACGCTCCAGCTGACGGCAGGTGTCCAACACCGCTTTGTGCTCGGTCTTGCTGGTGATGATGTGCTTGCCCTTCTTCTGGTAGAAGTGGGCCACACCCTTGATCGCCAGGTTGTTGGATTCGGTCGCGCCGGAGGTAAAGACGATCTCGCGGGGGTCGGCGTTAAGCAGCTCGGCCACCTGGTTGCGGGCCACGTCCACCGCCTCTTCCGCCTGCCAACCGTAACGGTGGGATCGGGAGGCCGGGTTGCCAAAGGTGCCATCCAAGGTCAGGTACTGCACCATGATGTCGGCGACACGAGGATCCATCGGCGTGGTGGCAGAGTAATCAAAATAGATCGGGAGTTTCATTACCTTCTCCGCTTGCGAGCCGGTCAATTATGGTACCGGCGAAGTACGACAAAAATTCGGGTGGGTTCAGGCCCGAGCCTGAACGCGGCCCTGTGCCTGCTCCTGGCGCAGGCTGACCACTTTGACATCGCGGTTGGCCATCAAGTCGGCCAGGCTGATGCCATTTAAGAAACTGGAGATGCGATCGCTCAGGTCTCCCCACAGGGAGTGGGTCAGGCAGCGCGCCCCGCCCTGGCAGTTGCTCTTGCCGTGGCAGCGGGTGGCGTCGACGGACTCGTCCACGGCGTGCACTACCATACCCACGGCGATCTCTTCCGCCGGGCGACCCAGCAGGTAACCGCCGCCGGGACCCCGGACGCTGGACACCAGGCCGTGCTTGCGCAGTTTGGCGAACAGCTGCTCCAGGTAGGAGAGGGAGATCCCCTGCCGTTCGGAGATGTCAGCCAGGGGCACGGGGCCATCGGGGGAGTGCAGCGCCACATCCAAAATGGCGGTCACCGCGTAGCGGCCTTTCGATGTGAGTCTCATTGCCTATGTCCTTCCATCTGTCTGCCGACCAGTCTACATACCCGAGTAATTTAGTCAAGTATTAGACCCAGTGAACCGGTCAGGTATTTTGGGCCTCGTTTGGCCTCAATACCCCGGTGGCGGGCCGGGGTATTTAACCCCATTGAGCGCTCGGGATCAATGACCCTTAAGTGGAGATCCAACCGATTGGTTCGACCGTTTTTTTGAGGTGGATCACGGTAATTTGTGACCCCTTAGTGACAGGGAAGTGGTGAATCATTCCGTCGGCTTCTTGCCGTGCTGGCCACTGGCCTTGTCCACCGAGGTGAGCACGCCGCGCAAAATGGCCAGCTCGGTGGCCTCGGGACGGGCGCGGTTGAACAGCCGGCGCAGCTTGGTCATCACCTGTCCTGGGTGGGCCTGGATGATAAAACCGGTGTGACTCAGTGTCCGCTCCAGGTGCTGATAGAAGCCCTCCAGCTGCCCCTGGTTGGGGTAAGGCTCCTGGGCCTCGGCCGGTGCCTCGGCCATCGCCAGATGCGCCATGCGGGTCTCGTAGCTGAGCAGCTGCACCGCCTGGGCCAGATTGAGGGAGCTGTATTCGGGGTTGGCGGGGATGCAGACGTGGTAGTGGCACATCTGCAGCTCTTCGTTAGTCAGTCCGTGGTTCTCCCGGCCAAACACCAAAGCCACCGGCCCCTGGCGCCCTTCCTGGGCGAGCTTGGTGCCCGCCTCCCGGGCATCCAGCATGGGCCAGCTCAGGGTGCGGCTGCGGGCGCTGGTGCCGATCACCAGGGCGCAATCCGCCACCGCCGAGGCCAGATCCTCGGTCACAACCAGGTGCTTGAGCACGTCGGTGGCTCCGGCGGCCAGGGCCACAGACTGACCATCGGGCTCGACCCGGGGCTCGGCCAGCACCAGCTGGGACAGGCCCATGGTCTTCATGGCCCGGGCGGCGGAGCCGATGTTGCCGGGGTGGGAGGTGCCCACCAGAACAATGCGAACGTTACTGAGCATGGAGGTTGCCAAATCTGTGCAGGGGGTATGGCGGCGGATACTAGCACACCCGGGGTCTATGCTTGATCCTCAGCGTCACGAAAAATCCACCGGGGCCGCTTTAGTCCTTGCCTGCGGAGGGGTTTGGCTATACCATGCGCGCCTTGCCGCAGGCTTGCGCCTGGTCCCGGCCCTCCGTTCTTTTACATCCTGGGGTATCGATATGCATCCGATGCTGAACATCGCCGTGCGCGCTGCACGCAACGCTGGCAACGTTATTGCCCGCGCTTTTGAAGATCTGGACAAAGTGGAAGCCGAACAGAAAGGCTTGAACGACTTTGTCACCAACGTGGACCGCGACGCGGAGCGCGCCATTGTGGCCACCATTCAAAAGGCCTACCCGGGCCACACCATCATCGGTGAAGAGTGCGGCACCATCGTCGGTGAGCACGATGAGTTCCAATGGATTATCGATCCCCTGGATGGCACCACCAACTTCATGAAGGGGATCCCCCACTTTGCCGTTTCCGTCGCCCTGCAGATCAAGGGCAAGGTGGAGCACGGGGTGATCTACGATCCCATCCGCAATGAGCTGTTCAGCGCCAGTCGTGGCGGCGGTGCCCAGCTTAACGGCTACCGCGTTCGCGTGGGCAACCACCGCGACCTCAAGGGCACCATCCTGGGCACCGGCTTCCCCTTCAAGCAGCGTCAGCACATCGAGCCCTACCTGGCGATCTTCAACGAGCTGTTCACCGACGTGGCGGACATGCGCCGTGCCGGCTCCGCGGCGCTGGATCTGGCCTACGTGGCCGCCGGCCGTCAGGACGGTTTCTGGGAAATTGGCCTGAAGCCCTGGGACATCGCTGCCGGTGAGCTCATGGTGCGCGAGGCCGGTGGCCTGGTCAGCGACTTTATGGGTGGCCACAACCAGATGACCAGCGGCAACGTGGTCGCCGGTGCCCCCAAGGTGACTGCCGCCATCCTGAACAAGATGCGCCCGCACCTGACCGAATCTCTCAAGCGCTGAGCCTTACGCCCAGACGCAAAAAGCGCGGCCCTCGAGCCGCGCTTTTTTGTGTCCGGAGTGTGCTTATCGGTCCTGCCGGCTGCGCTGCCACCAGCGGGCGGCGCGAAACGCGCCGAACAGCACCAGCAAGCCCAGGCCCACCGCCGGGGCCAGCAGCAGGCACAGCAGACCCACCCACAGGTAGGGCAACTGCCTGGGGTGCAACCATCGATGATGTCGGGAAACGCCGTCGCTCATATCCGCTCCATGACAAGGGCAGGCCTACTCAGTCTACGCCAAAACGGCAAAAAAAACCGGGCTGCAAGAGCCCGGTAAAGAACGAGAAGCCAATGAAAAACGTTTGCCGGGATGCCTTCCGACGGTAGTCACTGTGCCCCATTTTGATGACATCCCGGTGACAGAGTGCACCGTCCTGGCGCAAGAGGGCTGTCCCGCGGGGGCAGCAAGCCTATAAACCATTGATTTAAATGCAAGGGAATTCTTGGTACGGCAGTTGCTCTGCAATGCACATTGGGAGAATGAGAAGGAGTCGACCATGCCCTGGACCCCGTTGTGCCAAAGCGAACACCTGCCCCTGCGCACCCAGCTGCAGATGAGTGAAAACGATCAGCGCCTGCTGCTCTACCGGGATCCCTACAGCCGCAAGGTCTACGCCCTGTACAACCACAACCCCCTGACCCTGGGGGCCAACCTGCACCAGGGCGAGGTGGTGCACATCGGTGAACACCCGGTGCTCAGCGTCAACCACGCCCACTTCTCCCTGGCCACCGGCGACTGCCTTGAGATCCCCGCCATGGCGGTGGAGGTGGTCCGCACCCGCGAGTGGCAACAGCAGATCGAGATTTATCTGCCGACTCACTGAAAAATTGGGATTTTCTTGGGGGTGATCCGGATCACAGCCCGGCGGCGGCTATGATAAAAGTGCGGACGGGATCACGGGTTTGCACGTGGGCACACCGATCCCCTGCCAGTACACTAATGCTCAGTCAACCTCAACGGACCGAGTCAATGAACGCACTTTATCAACGCTATGGCACCAAGAGCCTGAAGTTTTGCGAGCACGGGATCCTGATCATCATCTCCATCGCCACCCTGGTTGCGATCTACGAGGAGGTGATGATGATGTTCGGCAACCGCACGGTGCAATTGGGCGACCTGCTGCTGCTGTTCATCTATCTGGAAGTGCTGGCCATGGTGGCCAACTACGCGGAAGTGGGCAAACTGCCCATTCGGATGCCCATCTACATCGCCATCGTGGCGCTGGCCCGTTACCTCATCCTGGACATGAAGGCGATGGACGAGTGGCGGGTGTTGGCGGTGGCCGTTGCCGCCCTGGTGCTGGCCGCCACGGTTCTGGTGATCCGCTTTGGCCAGCTCAAGCTGCCCTATCCGAAGGACAGCAACGACTGAATCAGTGGTTGCAGACCCGGGCCCGATTCACCTGGTACCCCTCCCCCTGCTGGCTGAGCTTGTCCCGCTCCAGCAAAAAGGCCAGCAGGGCATCCACCGTCAGGTCGTCCATCTTACAGGTGTGAAACCGCACCTGGTCACCAAACCGTTCTGCCGCCAAGGCTTTGAGTTGCTCCAGGCTCTGGGGTTCGGCACACTCGGACACCATGGCCAGAAATTCGTGGGCGTGTACACTGCTCATAAAACCACTCCTATTAAATAACGAGTAGATAATATGCACCTTTAGGGGGCGGGTCTTTGATCCCGGTCCGGTTTTGGGGCTTTGGCCTGGGTGCGATACCGCCACATGGAAAACCTCGATCTCATTGTCAGCCTGACCCAACAGATGAGCCTCTACCTGGTACTGGCCTATCTGTTGACCAAGACCCCGGTGCTTCGGCCCATGGTCGATCTGGCGGTGCACCTGCCCCACAAGCTGATCGTCTACGTCACCTTCTCTTTGCTGTGCATCATGGGCACCTACTTCGGTGAGGCCACCCATGGGGCCATCGCCAACACCCGGGCCATGGGCGCCATCCTCTCCGGATTGCTGGGCGGGCCGGTGGTGGGCACCCTGGTGGGGCTGACCGGGGGCCTGCACCGTTACTCCCTGGGTGGCTTTACCGATCTGGCCTGCGCCATCTCCACCACCTCCGAGGGCCTGCTCGCCGGGCTGATGCACTACCGTCTGGTGCGCGGTGGCCGCCTCGATGCCCTGTTCGATCCCCGCCGGGTGGCCCTGGTGGCCCTGGCGGCGGAGACCCTGCAGATGCTGATTATCCTGGCGGTGGCCCGCCCCTTCGTCGACGCCCTGGCCCTGGTCAAGGTGATCGCCCTGCCGATGATGCTGGTCAACTCCCTGGGGGCGGCACTCTTTATGAGCATGATCCGGGATCAAAGGGCCATCGCCGAGAAGCTCTCCTCCGTGCACTCGGCCAAGGCGCTGAAGATCGCCGAGCGTACCGTGGGGGAGCTCATCAACGGCTTCAACCAGGAGAGCACCGCCAAGGTGGCGCGCATCATCTTCGAGGAGACCAAGGTCAGCGCCGTGGCCATCACCGATAGGGAAAAGCTGCTGGCCTTTATCGGCACGGGGGCCGATCACCACATCCCCGGCACCCCCATCTCCTCGCAGATGACCCTGGACGCCATTGCCACCAACCAGGTGGTGTTCGCCGATGGGGTGGAGCGGCCCTACCGCTGCTCGCTGTCGGACCACTGCCTGCTAGGCTCCAGCCTGATCGTGCCCCTGCGGGGGGACAACGAGGTGATCGGCACCATCAAGCTGTACGAGACCAAAAAGCGGCTGTTCCTCAGCCTCAACCAGACCCTGGGCGAGGGGATCGCCCGACTGCTCTCCAACCAGATCCTCACCGGTCGCTATCTGGAGCAGAAGAGCCTGCTGACCCAGGCGGAGCTCAAGCTTTTGCACGCCCAGGTCAACCCCCACTTCCTGTTCAACGCCCTGAACACCCTGGCGGCCATCACCCGCCGCTCGCCGGAGCAGGCCCGGGGGCTTATCCAGCACCTGGCCTCCTTTCTGCGCAACAACCTCAAGCGGGGCACCGGGGAAGTCGCCCTGGGTCAGGAGCTGGAGCACATCCACGCCTACCTGACCATCGAGCAGGCCCGCTTCGGCGACCGATTACAGGTCAGCATCGAGGTGCCCGATGCCCTGCGCCCCTGCCGCCTGCCCACCTTCACCCTGCAGCCGCTGGTGGAGAACGCCATCAAGCACGGCACCTCCACCCTGCTGGAGCCGGGGCGCATCGAGATCGGGGCCCGGGACGAGGGCGAGGATCTGCTGCTCTGGGTGGCGGACAACGCCGGGGCCTACCAGGCCAAACCGGACTCCGACGGCCTGGGAATGAACATCGTCGACCAACGCATCAAGAACGAGTACGGTGAGCACTACGGCATCACCGTCACCTGTGAACCGGACAGCCGCACCGAGGTCCAGGTCCGGCTGCCCAAGAGGGAGGCTTTATGATCCGCACGCTGATCATCGATGACGAACCCCTGGCCCGCGATGAGCTGATCAGCCTGCTGGGCGACCACGACGACATCGAGATCGTCGGCGAAGCCAACAACGCCATCGAGGGGATGAGCCAGATCAACCGGTTGAAGCCGGACCTGGTGTTTCTCGACATCCAGATGCCCAAGATCACCGGCATGGAGATGCTGGCGATGCTGGACCCGGAGTCCATGCCCCGGGTGGTGTTCGTCACCGCCTACGACGAGCACGCGGTGGCGGCGTTCGAGAAGAACGCCTTCGACTACCTGCTCAAGCCGGTGGCGGAGGATCGCCTGGCCACCACCCTGGCCCGGGCGCGGGAGGCGCAGGCCCCCCAGGCGCTGGCACCGCTGCTGGAAGATCGCATCCGACATTTGCCCTGCTACCAGCGCAACACGTTGAAAATCGTGAGAATCGAAGACGTAGAGTTTGTTTTCTCCGATCTCAGCGGGGTGCACGTGGCCACGGCCTCACAAACCATCCATACCCAGCTCACCCTGAAGGTGCTGGAGGAGCGCTCCCCGCTGATCCGCTGCCACCGGCAGTACCTGGTCAACCCGGAGGCGATCGCCGCCATCACCCTGCAGGAGGGGGGCAACGGCGAGATCCAGACCCGTGGCGAGCGCACCCTGCCGGTCAGCCGCCGCTATATGAAGCCCCTCAAGCAGGCCTTTGGCTTTCAATAGCCCACTTTTTAGGCAGTTCCCCTCGGCCCGTCTACACTGAGAAAACCCCCTGTGGGGTTCTTTTGATGTTGTAAATGAGTGAGGTACTGGCATGTCTCTGACCAAGGCAGATATGACAGCCCACTTGGTTGACCATCTTCACCTTAAAGTGGCCGATGCCAAACTGCTGGTGGACACCTTCTTTGAGGAGATCCGCCAGACGCTGGAAAAGGGCGAAGAGGTTAAGCTAAGTGGTTTTGGCGTCTTTCACCTAAGAGACAAAAACCCCAGGCCGGGACGGAACCCGAAAACCGGTGAAGAACACGAGATCACGGCCAGGCGGGTCGTGACCTTTGCCGCAGGGGGCAAGCTCAAGGGCCGGGTGGCCACATTGAACGCCTGACGACACAACGCCGCACTCGCGGCGTTGTTCTTTTCGCCTCAGTAAAAAGTTTCACACCGCTCACCGACCCCACCAACCGCTTACTCCCGCTGACAACCGCTCACTGCCCCTATGGCACCGCTGACCCTTTTTGCCCATGAACCCCTCTCACCGTGCGAGTAAACTGGCGCCATTCTTCGTCTGAGGACTGTCAAAATGCTCTGGTTCTTCACCTGTGTCGCCCTGCTGGTCGGCGGCTACTTCATCTACGGTGCCTTCGTTGAGAAGGTGTTTGGCATCAACGAAAAGCGTCAAACCCCGGCGCACACCAAGACCGACGGCGTGGACTACGTGCCCATGTCCAAAAAGAAGGTCTACCTGGTTCAGCTGCTGAACATCGCCGGTGTGGGTCCCATCTTCGGCCCCATCATGGGTGCCCTGTATGGCCCGGCGGCCATGCTGTGGATCATCGTCGGCTGCATCTTCGCCGGTGCCGTTCACGATTACTTCTCCGGCATGCTGTCCGTGCGTAACGGCGGTGCGTCCGTTCCCACCATCGTGGGCAAGTACCTGGGCACTCCGGCCAAGCACTTCATGAACCTGTTCGCCATCGTGCTGCTGCTGCTGGTGGGCGTGGTGTTCGTTTCCGCTCCCGCGGGCATGCTGACCAACCTGATCAACGAGCAGACCGGTCTGACGGTGACCCTGGGCACCATGGTGGCCATCATCTTCACCTACTACGTGATCGCCACCATCGTTCCGGTGGACAAGATCATCGGCCGCTTCTACCCCTTCTTCGGCGCCCTGCTGATCTTCATGTCCGTTGGCCTGATTGCCGCCCTGATGTTCTCCAGCGAGCACACCCTGCTGGGCAGCTACCAGGTGTCTGACATGTTCACCAACCTGAACCCGAACGACATGCCCCTGTGGCCGGCCCTGTTCATCACCATCGCCTGTGGTGCCATCTCCGGCTTCCACGCCACTCAGTCCCCGCTGATGGCCCGCTGCATGGAGAACGAGAAGAACGGCCGTTTCGTGTTCTACGGAGCCATGATCGGTGAGGGTGTCATCGCCCTGATCTGGTGTGCCCTGGCCCTGTCCTACTTCGGCGACATGGGTTCCCTGGCGGCAGCCGTAGCCGACGGTGGTCCGGGTAACGTGGTCTACTCCGCGTCCTTCGGCCTGCTGGGTGTGTTCGGTGGCATCATCGCCTTCCTGGGTGTGGTGATTCTGCCCATCACATCCGGTGACACCGCGTTCCGCTCCAGCCGCCTCATCCTGGCTGAGTACTTCAACATGAACCAGGTGAAGATCAAGAACCGCCTGATCATCGCCGCGCCGCTGTTCGCCATCGGTGCCATCCTGACCCAGGTGGACTTCGGGGTTATCTGGCGCTACTTCGGTTTCGCCAACCAGCTGACCGCCGTGATGATGCTGTGGACCGCCACCGCCTACCTGGCCCGTGCGGACAAGCTGCACTGGATCACCACGCTGCCGGCGATGTTCATGACCTCCGTCGTCGTGACCTTCATCCTGAACAACGCCACCCTGGGCTTCGGTCTGCCGATGACCATCTCCACCGCCTGTGGTGTGGTTACCGCCTTCGTGGTTGCCTTCACCGTAGTTGGTGTGATTGGCAAGCAGGAGCTGCCGGCCGACGCCGAAGCCTAACGGCCTCGCCAAGTCGCTAAAAAACGGAGCCTTCGGGCTCCGTTTTTGTTTTGTCATCTACACTGACAGTCTCTGTCATGTTCAATCGTCACACTCCCCGCGTCATCAACTGAGAGACAACAAGATGTCTGAACTGTCTTGGCATGTGGAGGGGATCTGGAAAACCCCCAAGGGACACCAGAGGGACATACGCTACTTCAATGGCAGCAAGGAGCACGTGGAAAAGGTGTTGCAGCGACTGGAAGGAAAGGGCCGGCTGTTACGCCGGCTGAAGTTTGCTAAGGGCACACCGCACCGCTGACAAAGGTGGTGGGTTTGAACGGCGCCAGTGACGACTGCCACTGGTCCTGGGCTGCCTCGGGCAGCACCACCAGCACCTGCGCCCCCTCCTTCAGCCCGGCGGCGATCTCCGCCAGGGCCTCCGAATCCAGCGCATGACGCTCGGCATCACGACGACACAGCGCCTCCAGCGCCTCCGGCACACTCCCCAGATGATAGATGGCGTCCAGCTGCTGCAGGTGGGTCAGCGCGGCGATGGGCAGGGTGTCCGCCTGCTGCTCGCTCAACACCAGCCACAGGCGCCCCTGGGCGTCCTCTTCCCGCTCCGCCTGGGCCAGCCGGTCCGGGGTGTCCGCCCGCCAGGCCAGGCCATTGCCCTGCAAAAACCGCTGCCACACCAGGCGCGGCTCCCGGTGCTGTTCCATGATGCGGGGGCGCTGCTCACCGATAAAACGGGCCAGGGCCCCCAGGCTGCTGGGCAGCAGCCCCTCGAGTCGGGCGCGCAGGCTGCGCACCAGCACCGGGGCACCGCCTTCGCTGCCGATGGCCACCACCACCGGCGAACGGTCCACCAGTGCCGGGGTGATGACGGTGCAGGATTGGGGGTCGTCCACCACGTTGACCCAGAGGCCCCGGGCCCGGGCGTGTTCGCTGACGGTGCGGTTGAGGGCGGGATCGTCGGTGGCGGTGATCACCCCCTGGTGCCCCTTGAGTTGCTCATCGTGGTAGAACTGGGCCAGGTGGCGCACCCGACCCTGTTTGATAAGGCCATCGACTGCGGGCACCACCCGGGGGGCGATCACCGTCAGCCGCGCTTCAGTGCGGCTCCAGAGGGTCAACTTGCGGGCCGCCACCTCACCGCCGCCGATCACCACCACTGAGAGGCCCTTGGTGTCGTGAAACAGGGGGAAGTAGCGCATCAGGCCTCCGGCTCGGCGCCGCAGCGCCAGCACAGCTCGAAATGGCCGTCGTTTTGCTCACCGCAGGCGGCGCACTGCCAGGGCGCCATCTCCTGCTGATAGCGTTTGAGCAGCTCCAGGGCCCGGGCCTGGTGGCAGCGTTCCACCAGCAGGCGCACCTCCTGGGATTCCATGGGCAGCTCCCCTGCCCCGCCGCCGAGGGCTTCGCCCAACATCCGCACCAGGATCCCCTGCTGCTCCAAAAATCCCTTTACCGCATGGGCTTCGATCGCGTTGGCCGCTCGATAGAGCTCAACATAGCTATCCATGGTTGACGCCTTCTCCTTGTCGCATGGATTACCGCAGATTCGGCCCGGGTTCCCAGGCCGGCTAAGCTAACAAAAAGCCACCCCGGAGGGTGGCTTGTCAAGACAAATGTGTCGGTCGACGTCCATCAGGGCATCAGGGGGTCCTGATCCGCGCCCTCTTTTTCCACCACCACCGGCAGCATGTGCTCGCGGCACAGGCCCAGGCGGATGGAGGTGTAGCTGGCCACGTAGATGGAGGAGTAGGTCCCCACCGCGATCCCCAGCAGCAGCGCCGTGGCGAATCCGTGGATCATGGAGCCCCCGAGCATAAACAGCGCCACCACCACAAACAGCGTGGTGCCGGTGGTGATGATGGTCCGGCTCATGGTCTGGGTCACCGAGGTGTTGACCACGTGCTCCGGGCTGCCCTTACGCATCTTGCGGAAGTTCTCCCTCACCCGGTCAAACACCACGATGGTGTCGTTAAGCGAGTAACCCACCACCGCCAGCAAGGCCGCCAGCACCGTCAGGTCGAACTCCAGCTGCAACACGGAGAACACCCCCAGGGTGACTATCACGTCGTGCATCAAGGCCACCAGGGCACCCAGGCCCAGACGCCACTCGAATCGGGCCGCCACGTAGGCCAGGATGCAGATCATCGCCACCAGGACGGCCAGGCCACCCTGCTCGGCCAGTTCCTGACCCACCTGGGGACCCACGAACTCAACCCGCTTGATCTCGGCACCGGCGCCCAGGCCCTTGGCCGCGGACTCCACCTTGGCCACCAGCTCGTTGCCTTCACCGGCCTTGGGCGGAATGCGCACGATGAGGTCTCGGGCGCTGCCAAACTGCTGCACCACGGCCCCTTCGATCCCCTGCCCCTCGACCGCCTGACGCAGATCGCTGGGCGAGACCGACTCGGCGTAGTTCACCTCGACCACGTAGCCGCCGGTGAAGTCCAGGCCCCAGTTGATGCCCCGCAGCCCCAGGCTGGCCAGGGAGGCCAGCACCAGAAGGATGGAGAACAGGCTCACTACCTTGGCGTGCTTCAGGAAGTCGATGGTGCCTTTGATTTTCAGGATCTCAAACATCACATCGCTCCTTTAGATGTCCAGCTTCTTGAGGCGCTTGCCGCCCCACAGGGCGTTCACCACGGCCCGGGAGCCGACAATGGAGGTGAACATGGAGGTGGCGATGCCGATCATCAGGGTCACGGCGAAGCCCTTCACCGGCCCGGTGCCCACGGCGAACAGGATCAGCGCGGTGATCAGGGTGGTGATGTTGGCGTCCGCAATGGTGGACAGGGCGTTGCCGTAACCTTCGTGGATCGCCTGCTGGACGGTGCGGCCGGCCTTGAGCTCCTCACGGATCCGCTCAAAGATCAGCACGTTACCATCCACCGCCATCCCCACCGTCAAAACGATACCGGCGATGCCCGGCAGGGTCAGTGTGGCCCCGGGGATCATCGACATCACGCCGACGATCATCACCAGGTTGGCCATCAGGGCCCCCACGGCGATAAGGCCGAACTTGCGGTAGTAGATCGCCATGAAGATCACCACGGCGGCCATGCCCCACAGCAGGGCGGCCATGCCGTTGTCGATGTTCTCCTGGCCCAGAGAGGGACCGATGGTGCGCTCCTGGACGATGGTGATCGGCGCGATCAGCGCCCCGGCCCGCAGCAGCAGCGCCAGGTTGTGCGCCTCGGCGGGCGAGCCGATGCCGGTGATGCGGAAGTTGCGACCCAGGCGCGCCTGGATGGTCGCCACGTTGATCACCTCTTCGATCTTGTCGAACTTGGGGCTGCCGTCTTCGTTGCGCTCGCCGGTGGGCTTGTACTCGATAAAGACGGTGGCCATGCCGGAGCCGATCTTATCCCGGGTAAAGTCCGCCATCTTGTTGCCGCCGGCCGCGTCCAGGTTGATGTTCACCTGGGGCTGGCTGGTCTCGCTGAAACCGGACTGGGCGCCGGTGATGTGGTCGCCGGTGAGGATCACCTGCTGGTCCAGCACCACGGGACGGCCGTCGCGGTCTTCATACAGACGGGTGCCCGGGGGCACGATGCCCCGCAGGGCGGCGTTCAGGTCCGCTTCCCGGGAGACCATGCGGAACTCCAGGGTCGCGGTGGCGCCCAGGATCTCCTTGGCGCGGGCGGTGTCCTGCACCCCCGGCAGCTCCACGGTGATCCGCTCGGCACCCTGGCGCTGTACCACCGGCTCCGCCACACCCAGCTCATTCACCCGGTTACGCAGGATGTTGATGTTCTGGTTGAGGGCGTACTCTTTGATCTCTTTGAGGTAGGGCTCAGAGAGCGTCGCCAGCAGCACCAGGTCGTCGGGCTGACTGAACACCAGGTTGGCGTTGCGGCCGCGCAGGTAGGCGTAGGCTTCGTTGGCCACCGCGGCGTCGCGGAAGCGCACCTCGACGCCGTCGCCGGCCACACGCACACCGGAGTAGCGCAGACGCTGCTCACGCAGGTCGGCGCGGAAATCGGTGACGATCTGCTCCTGCTGCTTGCGGATCGCCTCGTTCATGTCCACTTCCATCAGGAAGTTGACCCCACCGCGCAAGTCCAGGCCCAGCTTCATCGGGTTACCGCCGATGGTCTTGAGCCACTCCGGGGTGGCGGGCGCCAGATTGAGGGCGACGATGTAGTCGCTACCCAGCTCCTGTGCTACCACTTCCTTGGCTTCGATCTGATCTTCGGCGTTGCTGAACCGCGCCAGGATCTGACCCTCTTCCATTACCACGCTCTTGGCGTCCAACCCCTCTTCACCCAGGGCGGTCTGGATCCGATCCAGAACGGAACTGCTGAGCTCGACGTTTCGCGTCGGCGAGATCTGCAGCGCCGGGTCCTCCCCGTAGAGGTTGGGTGCCGCGTAGAGCGCCCCGATGGCGATCACGAAGATCACCAGCAGGTTTTTCCACATCGGGTATTTGTTCAACACGCCGTTGCCCCTTAACAAAAACTGGCTAAATGCGTCGTAAGACTTACAGAGACTTTACGGAGCCTTTGGGCAGAACCGCGGTGATAAAGTCTTTCTTGATGGTGACTTCGGTGTTCTCGCCCAGGGCCAGCACCAGGTAGTCGTCGTCGGCGGTGACCTTAACGATCTTACCCACCAGACCACCGTTGGTCAGGACCTCGTCGCCCTTGGCCAGGGACTCCACCAGGCTCTTGTGCTCTTTCACCCGCTTGTTCTGGGGGCGCAGGATCATGAAGTAGAAGATCAGGCCGAACACCGCCAGCATGATGATCATCTCCATGCCGCCACCCTGGGGGGCACCGGTGTTGGCGTAGGCGTTAGCGATAAACATAAGCGTCAACTCTCTCGTTAGTTATATTGATTTCAGTCGTTTAACGGGGGTACTTCCCGGCCTTGCCTGGCATAGAAATCCGCCACAAAGTCGTCTAGGGTACCCTGCTCAATGGCCCCCCGCAAACCCTCCATCACCCGCTGGTAGTAGCGCAGGTTGTGGATGGTGTTGAGGCGGGCGCCGAGGATCTCGTTGCAGCGCTCCAGGTGATGCAGATAAGCGCGGCTGTAATGCTTGCAGGTGTAGCAGTCGCACTCGCTGTCCAGGGGCGAGGTGTCGTCCCGGTGCTTGGCGTTTTTGATCTTCACCACCCCTTCGGTGGTGAACAGATGGCCGTTGCGGGCGTTGCGGGTGGGCATCACGCAATCGAACATGTCGACGCCGCGACGCACCCCCTCCACCAGGTCCTCCGGCTTGCCCACGCCCATCAGGTAGCGGGGCTTCTCTTCGGGGATCTTGGGACAGATGTGCTCCAGGATGCGGTGCATGTCCTCCTTGGGCTCCCCCACCGCCAGACCGCCGATGGCGTAGCCGTCGAAACCGATCTTCATCAGGCCGTCCAGGGACTCGTCACGCAGGTACTCGTACACGCCCCCCTGGATGATGCCGAACAGCGAATTCTTGTTGCCCAGCTTGTCGAAGGCGTCACGGGAGCGCTGGGCCCAGCGCAGGGACATGCGCATGGAGGTGGCGGCCTCCTCTTCGGTGGCCGGATAGGGGGTGCACTCGTCGAAGATCATCACGATGTCGGAGCCCAGGTAGTACTGGATCTCCATGGAGCCTTCCGGGTCGAGGAAGATCTTATCGCCGTTGATGGGGTGGCGGAAGTGCACGCCCGCTTCGGTGATCTTGCGGATGTCACCCAGGCTGAACACCTGGAAGCCGCCGGAGTCGGTCAGGATCGGCTTGTGCCAGTTCATAAAGTCGTGCAGATCGCCGTGCTTCTGCATGATCTCGTTGCCCGGGCGCAGCCACAGATGGAAGGTGTTGCCCAGGCAGATCTCGGCGCCGGTGGCTTCCACCTCTTCCGGGGTCATCCCCTTGACGGTGCCGTAGGTGCCGACGGGCATAAAGGCGGGGGTCTCCACCGTGCCGCGTTCGAAAGTCAGCCGCCCACGGCGCGCGCGGCCGTCGGTGGTGAGCAGATCAAATTTCATGAATACCTCTTACCAGAGAAACAGTCCGGAGATGGTGTGTAGTGTAGGCCGCAAGGGCGGCGCAACAGGGATAAAATGGGGATCCCCCGAGCCGGCTTCAAGCGCTCGGGGGCGAATTTTGGGTTTTTCGTGATTTACGTCCGCCTGGCGGCCTATTTTTCGTCCCGACGGGTCACGAACATGGCATCGCCGTAGCTGAAAAAGCGGTAACGCTGGGCCACCGCGTGACGGTAAGCGTTCATCACGTTGTCCTGACCGGCGAAGGCGCTGACCAGCATGATCAGGGTGGACTCCGGCAGGTGGAAGTTGGTGATCATGGCGTCCACCAGCAGAAAACGGCGCCCGGGGTAGATAAAGATGTCGGTGTCCTGGGCGTAGGGGGCCAGCGGCGCTCCCCGCTCGTGGGCTGCCTGGGCAGCGGACTCCAGGGAACGCACCGAGGTGGTGCCCACGGCGATCACCCGCCCGCCCCGGGCCCGGGTGCGCTCGATCGCCTCCACCACCTCGGCGCCCACCTCGGCAAACTCCGAGTGCATGTGGTGATCCTCCACCTTATCCACCCGCACCGGCTGGAAGGTGCCGGCGCCCACGTGCAGGGTCACGTAGGCCATCTCCACCCCCTTGGCCTTGAGGGCCGCCAGCATGCTCTCATCGAAGTGCAGGCCGGCGGTGGGGGCCGCCACGGCGCCGGGACGCTGGTTGTAGACGGTCTGGTAGCGCTCGCGGTCGCTGTGCTCATCCGGGCGGTCGATGTAGGGCGGCAGGGGCATGTGGCCGATGCGGTCCAGCAGGGTCAGCACCGTCTCCTCACCATGGAAGGCCAGCTCGAACAGGGCATCGTGGCGGGCGGTCATGGTGGCGGTGACGCCGTCGTCGAACTGCAGCTCATTGCCGGGCTTGGGGGCCTTGGAGGCGCGCACGTGGGCGAGCACCCGGTGGTTGTCCAGCACCCGCTCCACCAGCACCTCGATTTTGCCCCCGGAGGCCTTCTGGCCAAACAGCCGGGCCGGGATCACCCGGGTGTTGTTGAACACCATGAGATCCCCGGGGCGGATGAGATCCATCAGATCGGGGAACTGACCGTCGGTGAGGGCGCCGCTGGGCCCATCCAGGTGCAGCAGCCGGGAGGCGGTGCGATCTTGGGTGGGGTAGCGGGCGATCAGCTCGTCCGGCAGTTCAAAATGGAAATCGGATACCTGCATGGTTTCGGCCCTTGTCGACGGCGTGGGGGTGTCCCGCATCAGGCGGGGGCGCTAGTCTAAAAAGAGGGCGGGCCGGGATCAAGGCCGAGGGGCCTCAGTTGTCCTCTTCGCGCTTACTATCCAGCGGATCGTCCTGGTCCCGGTGCTGGCTGAGCAGCTCCTTCATGGTGTCCGGGGCTTCGTGGGTCTCGAAGGGGATGTCCAGCTCGATCCGTTGTCGTCGCCGGAAGGTTTTCTGTATGTGGTCCTGCAACCATTTGAACGCCATGGGAACTCCTTTCCCGTCCGAAGGGGGTGACGAGGCCTGCCCAAACCTCAAGGTGTCGCCATCCAATGGCGTTAACATAATGTAAATACGACACAAATTCAGAGCAAGCGTAATTTGAACTTCCTCGCCCACCTGCTGATCGCCGATCACACCCAAACCAGCCTGGCCGGCGCCGTGGGGGCGGACTTCGTGCGCGGCCCCCTGGGCGGCTGGCCGGAGCCGCTGCACACCGGCATGGCCCTGCACCGCTTTATCGACGTCCGGGTGGATCAGGACCCGCGGGTACTGGCCCTCAAGGCGGCGTTCGATCCGGCCCATCGGCGGATGGCGGGGATCCTGCTGGACCTGGCCTTCGACCATCAGCTGGCCCGCCAGTGGTCTCGCTTCCACCCCTGGCCCCTGCCCCGCTTCAGCCAACACTGCTACGCCGAGATGGCCCGCACCGAGCACCTGCCGGAGCGGTTTCGCCCGGTACTGGCGGCCATGACCCGCACCGACTGGCTGGTGCAGTACCGCGACGCGGCCAACATCGACGGCGCCCTGTACAACATCGCCCGGCGCCTCTCCCGGCCGGAGCGGTTGCGGGCGGCGATCCCGGAGATCTGGCGCCTGGAAGCCCCCATCGCCGACGCCTTCGACAGCCTGATGCCGGACCTGCTGGACCAGGCCGAGGCCTTCCTCAGGCACAAAAAAAGCCCCGCCTGAGGCGGGGCTTTCTGGGCCGCGGGGTTACTCCACGGCGGGGTTGGGCTTGAGGTTCGCCTCGCCCTTGGTCCGCTCCCGCAGACGCTGGAACAGGGCGAAGAAGCCGGGGATGAAGCAGGTGCCCACCACCAGCACGCACATCAGGCCGCCCAGCAGGGTCCAGCCCAGGGACCACTGGGAGAGCTCGCCGGCGCCGGAGGCCAGCACCATGGGGATCATGCCGCAGATAAAGGACCAGGAGGTCATGTTCACCGCGCGGAAACGCAGCTTGCCCGCTTCCACCGCGGCCGCCTCGATGGGCCGCCCCTCCTCCTCCCGTTTGAGACGGGCGAACTCCACGATAAGGATGGCGTTCTTGGCCGCCAGGGCGATCAGGAGCACCAGACCCATCTGGGCATAGAGGTTCAGCGGCAGACCCACCGCCTTGAGCGCCATCAAGGCCCCCAGTACCGCCATGGGCACCACCAGGATGATGGCGGTGGGCATGGTCCAGGACTCGTACTGCGCCACCATAAACAGGTAGATGAACAGCAGCGCCAGGGCAAAGGCGTAGATCGCCAGATCCCCCGCCGCCTTCTCCTGGAAGGCCATGCCGGTCCACTCGAAGGCGTAGCCGTCCGGCAACATCTGATCCGCCAGCCGCTCCATCGCCGCCAGGGCTTCACCGGAGGCGTAGCCCGGGGCCGCCTGGCCGCTGATGGTGGCGGCGTTGTAGAGGTTGTAACGCCAGGCCACGTCCGGAGCCAGGGTGGGCGAGAGGCTCACCAGGGTGGAGAGCGGGATCATGTCACCGCCGGCGCTGCGCACGTGGAAGCGGCCCAGATCCGTGGTGTCACGTCGAAACTCCGCCTGGGCCTGCATGTTGACCCGGTAGGACTTGCCGTAGAGGGTCACGTCGTTGACCCGCATCGCCCCCAGGTTGGTCTGCAGCGTGGAGAAGATCTCGGTGATGGGGATCCCCAGCTGACGGGCCTTCAGGTAGTCCACATCCACGTAGTAGTGGGGCACGTTGGCACGGAAGAAACTGAACACCCGGGTCAGTTCCGGCTGCTGGTTGGCGGCACGGATGAAATCGTCCATCACCGCCGCCAGCTCCTCCCGGGGACGCCCTCGGGTGTCCTCCAGCATAAACTCGAAGCCGTTGGCCGCGCCGATGCCGGGGATGGCCGGCATGCCGAAGGCCATCACCTGGGCGTCGTGGTACTGGGTGGCGGCCCAGACATTGAGTCGGTGGGTCACCTCACTGAGGCCCGCTTCCCGGTCGGCCCAGTCGTGCAGGCGGACGAAGAAGGTGGCGGTGTTGGACTGCAACGAGAAGGAGAGCAGACCGAAGCCCCGGGCGGCGCCCACGGCGTCCACTTCCGGGTAGCTCATCAGCACCGCTTCCAGATCATCCGCCACCTCCATGGTGCGGCGCAGGGAGGCGCCGTCCGGCAGCTGGACGTTCACCAGCATCATCCCCTTGTCCTCCTCCGGCACAAAGCCGGTGGGGATGGAGGGGGTGATGACGGTCAGCAGCGCGATGGCGGCGGCGAACAGGCCCAGCAGCAAACCGGACTTGCGCACCAGGGTGGCGGCCACCCGGCCGTAGCGCTCGGTCAGGCGGTCGAAGCCGCGGTTGAAGGCCCGGTACCAGCGCGGCCCTTCGGCCCCCGGCTTGAGCAGCAGGGAACACAGTGCCGGCGACAGGGTCAAGGCGTTGATGCTGGAGAGGATCACCGAGATCACGATGGTGACCGCGAACTGGGCGTACATCTCACCGGTGATCCCCGGCAGCAGGGAAACGGGGATGAACACCGCCAGCAACACCAATGTGGAGGTGATGATGGGGCCGGTCACCTCCTTCATGGCGATGATGGTGGCCTCGACGCCGCTCAGCTGCGGGTTCTCCCGCATGTTGCGCTCCACGTTCTCGATCACCAGGATGGCGTCGTCCACCACGATGCCGATGGCCAGGATCAGGCCAAACAGGGTCACGGTGTTGATGGTGAAGCCCATGGTCAACATGAAGGCGAAGGTGCCGATCAACGAGACCGGGATCGCCACCAGGGGCACCGCCGTGGCCCGCATGGAGCCGAGGAAGAGGTAGGTCACCGCCACCACCAGCAGCACCGCCTGGATCAGGGTCTCCAGCACCGAGGCGATGGACTCCTCGACGAACAGCGTGGTGTCGTAAACGATGTCGTAGGCCATGTCCTCCGGGAACTGCTCTGCCGCGGCGGCGAGGAAGGCCTTGACCTGCTGACCGGTCTCCAGGGCGTTGGCGTCCGGCTGCAATGAGAGGCTCAGCATCGCCGCCAACTGGCCGTTGCGGGTGGCCTCGAAGTCGTACATCTCTTTGCCCAGGTCCACACTGGCCACGTCCTTGAGGTACAGGGTGCTGCCGTCGGAGTCCGCCCGTACGATGACGTGCTCAAACTCCTCGACGGTCTGCAGCCGGCCCTGGGTCACCAGGGGGATGGTCATGGCGGGCTGGTCCAGATCCGGTGCTCCCCCGATGCGACCGGCGGGCATCACCACGTTCTGCTCCGCCAGGGCGCCGTAGACGTCGGTGGTGGTCAGGCCGTAACGGGCCAGGCGCTCCGGATCCAGCCAGACCCGGATGGAGTAGCGCGCCCCACCGAGCAGGGAGACGTCGGAGATCCCGGGGATCCGCTTAAGCTGCTCCTCCAGGTTCAGGGCGACGTAGTTGGTGAGGAAGATGTCGTCGTGGGTCTCGTTGGGGGAGTAGACCGTCATCGCCATCAGCAGATCCGGCGACTTCTTGGCCACCTTGATCCCCCGCTCCCGTACGTCGGCGGGCAGTCGGGGTGTGGCCTCGTTCACCCGGTTCTGCACCAAGACGGTGGCCATGTCCGGATCCGTGCCGATGTCGAAGGTCACCTCGAGGAAGTAGCCGCCATCGTTGGCGGAGCGGGAGCGCATGTAGATCATGTTCTCCACGCCATTGACCGCCTCTTCGATGGGCTGGGCCAGGGTCTGCTCCACCACCTCGGCGTTGGAGCCGGGGTACATGGCGGAGACCTGCACCACCGGCGGGGTGATGCGAGGGAACTCGTTCACCGGCATGGTCCGCATGGCGATGAGCCCCACCAGCACCATCACCAGGGCGATGACGATGGCGAACTTGGGACGGTGGATGAAAAACTTGGAGATCATGCGTCGTCACCCACCACGGAGACCTGGCCGCCGGAGCGCACCCGGTGCAGACCGGAGACCACCACCCGCTCACCGGAGTTCAGGCCATCGAGGATCACGATCTCCTGGTCCAGGCGGGTGCCCAGCTCCACGTTGCGCCGGGTGACGGTGCTTTCGCCGTCCACCACCATCACGAAACTGCCCTGCTGGTCACGCTGCACCGCGGCGTTGGGGATCACCACGCCGTTGAGGGCCTGGTGGGGGCGCACCTGGACCTGGACGAACTGGCCCGGCAGCAGCACCTGCTCCGGGTTGGCGAAATCGGCGTGCAGCGCCAGGGTGCCGGTGGCCAGGTCGATCCGGTTGTCGAAGAAGCTCAGGGCCCCGTCATGGCCGTAGATCTGGCCCTGACCCAGGTCCAGGGTGATCTCCACCTGGTCGTTGGCCATCAGACCGTTGACCACCATGGCCAGGCGCTCGCGCTCGGAGATGCGGAAGCTGGTGCGCACCGGATCCCGCTGCACCAGGGTGATGAGGGGGCCGCTTTGCGGGCTCACCAGATCCCCCACCGCCGCCTGAGCGGCGCCCACCTGACCGGCAATGGGGGCGGTAACCACGGTGTGGTCCAGATCCAGCTCTGCTTTCTCCAGGGCCGCCTGGGCCTGCAGCACGCGGGCTTCGGCCATGGCCAGGCTGGCGCTCAGGTTATCGATGTCGGACTCGCTCACGCTGCCCCGGCCCAGCAGCTCCTGGTTGCGCTTGAGGTTGACCTGGGCGATGTCCCGGGAGGCCTTGGCTTCCGCCAGGCTGGCCTGGGCGGCGGACAGGGCGGCGCGGTAGGGACGGGGGTCGATCTCAAACAGCGGTGCCCCGGCCTCCACCACCTGGCCATCCTCCACCAGGCGCTGGGTCAGGTAACCGGAGACCTGGGCACTGATGTTGATGTCCTCGATCGCCTCGATGCGGCCGGAGAAGCGGCGCACCGGCTGGTAGGCCTGTTCGGTGGCGGTGGTCACCACCACCGCCGGCGGCGGCATGGCACTGGGGGCCGCGCCCTGACCGCAACCAACCAGACCAAGGGGGAACAGCAGTGCCAGACACCGCTTGTTAGCAAAATTCATACTGGGAGTCCTATCGAAAGCCCTGGCTCACCCATTGAGCAGTTTCGGGGCACACTCTAGAGAGATGGGGCTGAACTCTACCTCAACAAAGACAGTAAAAATCATGGTTTCAATGCGGAAACTGTATCTAACTATGGTAAGGCCGGAGCTTTCGAAAAACTCTCTTTCACAGAGCAACTTATGGTCAACATCAGGCCAACATTAAACCCACTGATGGCCATCTGGGCACAACCTTGGCAACGGATAAACAAAGTCAGGATTGATAAGTGCAATCAAGCCCGTAAAAAGGGCAAAAAAAGGGGAGGACCGAAGTCCTCCCAAAGCACAAGCAACGTGGGAAACTCAAAGGGGAAGGGTCAGAACTGGTTCATGGTGTTGTCCTTGCCCGCGGCCTTGAGGGCGGCGTCACCGGAGAAGTACTCCTTGTGGTCATCGCCCATGTCGGAACCGGCCATGTTCTGGTGTTTAACGCAGGCGATCCCCTGGCGGATCTCCTGACGCTGAACCCCGGACACGTAGGCCAGCATCCCCTGGTCACCGAAGTAGCCCTTGGCCAGGTTGTCGGTGGACAGGGCCGCGGTGTGGTAGGTGGGCAGGGTGATCAGGTGGTGGAAGATCCCCGCCTCCCGGGCCGCGTCGGCCTGGAAGGAGCGGATCTTGGCGTCCGCCTCCACCGCCAGCTCGGTGTCGTCGTACTGGACGCTCATCAGGTTGGTGCGGTCGTAGGCGGAGAGATCCCGGCCGGCGGCCTCCCAGGCGTCGAACACCTGCTGACGGAAGTTCAGGGTCCAGTTGAACGACGGGCTGTTGTTGTAGACCAGCTTGGCGCTGGGGACCACCTCGCGGATGCGGTTAACCATGCTGGCGATCTGGCCAACGTGGGGCTTCTCAGTCTCGATCCACAGCAGATCGGCGCCGTGCTGCAGTGAGGTGATGCAGTCGAGCACCACCCGGTCCTCACCGGAACCCTTCTTGAACTGGAAAAGGCCACTGGCCAGACGGGCCGGCTTGAGCAGTTTGCCGTTGGCCTTGACCACCACGTCCCCGTTGGCGATGTCGTCGGCGCTGTTGACGTACTCGCCATCCAGGAAGCTGTTGTACTGGTCCCCCAGATCACCGGGCTCACTGGTCACGGCGATCTGCTTGGTCAGGCCGGCCCCCAGGGAATCGGTACGGGCGACGATGACGCCGTCGTCCACCCCCAGCTCCAAGAAGGCGTACCGCACGGCGCGGATCTTGGCCAGGAAGTCGGCGTGAGGGACGGTCACCTTGCCGTCCTGGTGGCCGCACTGCTTCTCATCAGACACCTGGTTCTCAATCTGGATGCAGCAGGCCCCCGCCTCGATCATCTTCTTGGCCAGCAGGTAGGTGGCCTCCTCGTTACCAAAGCCGGCGTCGATGTCGGCAATGATGGGCACCACGTGGGTCTGGAAGTTGTCGATCTTGGCCTGGAACTCGGCTTCCTTGGCCGAGTCGCCGGCCTCACGGGCGGCGTCCAGGGCACGGAAGTAGCCCCCCAGCTCGCGGGCATCGGCCTGGCGCAGGAAGGTGTAGAGCTCCTCGATCAGCGATGCCACCGAAGTTTTCTCGTGCATGGACTGGTCCGGCAGCGGGCCGAACTCACTGCGCAGGGCCGCCACCATCCAGCCGGACAGGTAGAGGTAGCGCCCCTTGGTGCTGGTCAGGTGCTTCTTGATGGCGATCAGCTTCTGCTGGCCGATAAAGCCGTGCCAGCAGCCCAGGGACTGGGTGTACTGACTGGGATCGGCGTCGTAGCCGGCCATGTCATCGCGCATGATCTTGGCGGTGTAGCGGGCGACGTCCAGGCCGGTCTTGAAGCGGTTCTGGGCCTTCATTCGCGCCACGTTCTCGGCGCTCACCCCCCACGTTTGCCCCTGGGTTTCAATCAAGCTGTTGGCGGTATCGATGTCGTTTTGATAAGTGGCCATGGTTCGGGACTCCTTTTACGTGCTTATCCTTGAGCGAGGGTGGGTTGGGTCAGGATCTGGTACCCGGGCAGGGTGAGAAAATCCATCAGGGTGTCGGCGCAGGTCAGGCGCTCGAAGATCGCCGCGGCCTCGTCGAAGCGGCCGCCGTCGAAACGCGCCGGGCCTAGCTCTTCGCGCACCGTGGCCAACTCCTCGGTCAGCAGGGTGCGGAACAGCTCGGCGGTAACCAGCTGGCCGTTGTCCAGGTGGGTGCCGTGTTTGATCCACTGCCAGATGGACGCCCGGGAGATCTCGGCAGTGGCGGCGTCCTCCATCAGGCCGTAGATGGGCACACAGCCGTTGCCGGAGATCCAGGCTTCGATGTACTGCACGGCGATGCGGATGTTGGCGCGCATGCCCGCCTCGGTGGCCTGACCCTCACAGGGAGCCAGCAGCTCCTCGGCGGTGATGGGGGCGTCCACATCGCGGCTGATATGCAGCTGGTTGGGCCGCTCGCCGATGTACTCGTTCATCACCCCCATGGCGGTGTCCGCAAGGCCAGGGTGGGCGATCCAGGTGCCGTCGTGGCCGTTGCGGGCCTCCAGCTCCTTGTCCTGCTCCACCTTGGCCAGCACCTGGGCCTGACGTTCGGGATCCTTGGCTGGGATAAAGGCGGCCATGCCCCCCATCGCCAGGGCACCGCGCTTGTGACAGGTCTTGATCAGCAAGCGGGAGTAGGCGGACAGGAAGGGCTTGTCCATGGTCACCACCTGGCGATCCGGCAGCACCCGGTCGGGGTAGTTCTTGAGGGTCTTGATGTAGCTGAAGATGTAATCCCAGCGGCCGCAGTTGAGGCCGACGATGTTGTTGCGCAGCTCGTAGAGGATCTCGTCCATCTCGAACACCGCCGGCAGGGTCTCGATCAGGCAGGTGGCCTTGATGGTGCCAGGGGTCAGGCAGAAGCGCTCCTCGGTGTAGGCGAACACCTGGGCCCACCAGCGCGCCTCCAGGTGGCTCTGCAGCTTGGGAATGTAGAAATAGGGGCCGGAGCCCTTGGCCAGAAGGGCGCGGTAGTTGTGGTAGAAGTAGAGCGCAAAGTCCACCAGGGCCCCGGGTACCGCCTCACCGCGGAAGCTCAGGTGCGCCTCATCCAGGTGCAGGCCCCGCACCCGGGCGATCAGCACCGCCGGGTTGGGCTTGAGGGCGTAGGCCTTGCCGGTGGTGGGGTGGGTGAAGTCGATGGTGCCGGCCACCGCGTCCTTGAGGTTCTGCTGGCCCTGGATCACCTTCTCCCAGCTGGGGGCCAGGGAGTCTTCGAAATCCGCCATAAAGACTTTGACGTCGGCGTTCAGGGCGTTGATCACCATCTTGCGATCCACCGGCCCGGTGATCTCCACCCGGCGATCCTCCAGATCCGCGGGGATCCCCAGGATGGTCCAGTCGCCGTCGCGGATGGCCTGGGTTTCGGGGAGGAAGTCCGGCAGGGTGCCGGCATCGATGCGCGCCTGGCGCACCGCCCGCTCCGCCAGCAGCGCTTGGCGCGGCTCGGCGAAACGTTCCGCCAGTTCCGTGAGAAAACCCAGAGCCTCCGGGGTCAGGACGTCAGCCTCCCCCGCCACGAATTGGCCGCGCTTGATGACGCTGTCTTTGGACTCGATAACCGCCTGGCTCATATCGCTCCTCCATGTATGGGTTTTTTATGGGTTTTCATCTGAAAGTTTAGAACTACGGAAAAATGTCACCAACTTTCTTTCCCGTTGCACCATCCCGGTGCCTCAATATGAAATTTAAGCTGCTTTATGGTGCATGAAAAATCAAGCCGGAAATAACAATAATTTCACAAAAACAATTTAATTCACTGTTTTTAATGGCTCTTTGTGGCAGGTCGTGATTTGAGCATTAACTTTAAACGGCCGTTTTACTGCCGTTGATAATATTTAGAACCGGATCGGCCAAATGAAACTTAATTACGTAATTTAATTAATGCGCGTAAGCGAAGATTGACATATTCCCGCGTCGCTTCGATTGCACGGGATATTCCCGCGCCCCACCGGCCGTTTGCCCCTGCCCTGCACGTCAGCCTGACAAGCCCGCCAGAGCGGGCGTCGCAGCGGGCCTGTACGCCTTTTCGCCATTAAACGGTCGTTTGAATTTGACCTTTACGTCAACTGTGGTCAAAAAGCGTCCAGCTCGGGCTTGCCGAGATGGCCACCGCAGATGGAAATGAAAAACATCAAATGGGTTCGAGGGGTGGCGCTACAGGGCCCGCCAGGCCGGCCTTTGCGGGGATAGAGGGTCTGACCAATCCACTGGCTCGGGGCCGGGGATGAGGGCTGAGCAAGCTCGCCGTCGCAGGCAAGAAAAAGCCCGCCGAAGGGCGGGCTTGGTTGGGACGACCTCACAGGGTCTAGGCGGGCTGGCCCTTCACCCGCTCCCGCATCCGCTGCAGCACCACGTAGAACACCGGCACCAGCAGGGTGCCGACGATCCCGGCGGCGATCATGCCACCGAACACCGCGTAGCCCAGGGAGTTGCGGCTCTCGGCACCGGCCCCGCTGGCCAGCACCAGGGGCAGCACCCCGAGAATGAAGGAGAAGGCGGTCATCAGCACCGCCCTGAAGCGCATCCGCGCCGCTTCCTGGCCAGCGTCCACGATGCTGTGGCCCGCCTCCCGCTGCTGCTTGGCAAACTCCACGATCAGAATGGCGTTCTTCGATGCCATGCCGATCAACAGCACCAGGCCGATCTGCGTATAGAGGTTGATGTCCGCCTGGGCCAGCATCACGTTGAGGAAGGCCCCGAGCACCGCCACCGGCACCGACAGCATCACCGCCAGGGGGATGGTCCAGCTCTCGTACTGGGCCACCAAAAAGAGGTAGGTGAACACCAGCGCCAGGGAGAAGATGAAGGGGGCCAGGTTGCCGGCCTTGATCTCCTGGTAGGTCTGCCCCGTCCACTCGTACTGGTAGCCGGCGGGCAGCGAGCTCTCAGCCACCCGTTGCATGGCGGCGATCGCCTCACCGGAGCTGAAGCCCGGGGCCGGGATCCCGTTGATGGTCACCGAGCCGTAGAGGTTGTACTGGGAGACCACCTCCGGGCCTAAGATGGGGGTGATGGTCACCAGGGTGGACAGGGGCACCATGTCTCCGGCGGCGGTGCGCACGTAGAACTTGCTGATGTCCCGCTCCGAGTTGCGGTAGTCCATCTCCGCCTGGGCCATCACCCGGAAGGTCTTGCCGAAGCGGTTGAAGTCGTTGACGTAGGCGCCACCGAGCATGGTCTGCAAGGTGGAGAATACCTCGGTCAGGGGGATCCCCAGCACCTTGGCCTTCTCCCGATCGACGTCCACGTACATCTGCGGCACGTCGGCGCGGAAGTTGGAGAACGCCATGGCGATGGCCGGCTCCTGGTTGGCCTCGATGATAAGCCCCCTCATTACCGAGGCCAGCTCCGCCGCGCTGCGACCCATGGTGTCCTGCAGCACGAACTCGAAGCCCCCCACGTTGCCCACCCCGGGCAACGGCGGTAGGGCAAAGGCCATGGCGTTGACCCGGGGATCGGCGGCGTACTGCCCCTGCAGGGTCTGCAGGATCACCTTGTCGGAGAGCATGGGATCGGTCCGCTCCTCCCAGGTGTCCAGCACCACAATCAGCAGGCCCCCGTTGGAGGCCACCGAGCCGGTGAGCACCGAGAAGCCCGAAGCGTGAATGACGTTGGAGACCCCCGGCTGCTGCAAGGTCAGCTCCACCAGGTCCTTCATCACCTCTTCGGTGCGGTTCAGCGAGGCGCCGTCCGGCAGCTGCAAGTCCACCATAAAGCTCTTCTTGTCCTCCGCCGGCACAAAGCCGCTGGGCAGGGTGCTGCCCAGCAATCCGGTGGCGCCGATGGCCAGCACAAAGGCCAGCATCACCAGGGCGGATTTGCGAATGAGCCCCGCCACCAGCGCGCTGTAGCGGCCGGTGAGGCGGTCAAAGTGGCGGTTGAAGGCGGCGTGGAACCCGGTGTCGTGCTGTTTGGGCGGCTTGAGCAGCGAGGCACACAGCGCCGGTGACAGGGTCAGGGCGTTGATGGAGGAGATCAGCACCGAGACACAGATGGTGACCGAGAACTGGGCGTACATCTGGCCGGTGATCCCCGGCATCACCGCCGTGGGCGCGAACACCGCCAGCAGCACCAGGGAGGTGGCGACGATGGGGCCGGTCACCTCTTTCATCGCCTCGATGGTGGCGGTGCGCGGGTCCATCCCCTTCTCTTCCATCAGGCGGGTGACGTTCTCCACCACCACGATGGCGTCATCCACCACGATGCCGATGGCCAGGATCAGGGCGAACAGCGAGACGGTGTTGATGGTCATGCCGAACATCAACAGGAAGACGAAGGTGCCGATCAGGGAGACCGGAATGGCGATGGCGGGCACCAAGGTGGAGCGCACGTCCTGCAGGAAGAGGTAGACCACCAGCACCACCAGGCCGACGGAGATGAACAGGGTCTCCACCACCTCCTGGATAGACACTTCCACAAACTCGGTGGTGTCGTAGAGGATGTCGTAGGTCAGGTCGTCGGAGAAGCCCTCCGCCAGGCGGGCCATCTCGTTGCGGATCCCCTTGGCCACCTCCAGGGCGTTGGCGTCGGGGCTCTGGTAGATGGCGATGATGGCGCTGGGGTTGTTGTCCAGCTTACCCTGGGCGTCGTAGAACTGGCTGCCCAGCTCCACCCGGGCCACGTCATCGACGATCACCTTGGAGCCATCCGGGTTGGAGCGGATCACGATGGCGGCAAACTCCTCGGGCCGGGAGAGTCGGCCCTGGGCCTGCAGGCTGTACTGGAACTGCTGGTCCGGATCCACCGGCGCGGCGCCGATGCGGCCCGCCGCCACCTGGATGTTCTGCTCCCGCAGGGCCGAGATGACGTCGTTGCTGGTCACCGCCAGCGCCGCCATCCGGTCCGGGTTGAGCCAGATTCGCATGGCGTAGTCCATGCCACCGATGATCTGCACCTCGGACACGCCGCTGACCCGGGCCAGGGTGTCCTTGATGTTGAGACCGGCGTAGTTGGTCAGGTAGAGGGCGTCGAAAGTGCCGTTGGGGGAGTAGAGGTTGGCCACCATCAGGAAGTTGGGGCTTTTCTTCTTCACCTTGACCCCCTGCTGGGTCACCTCGGCGGGCAGCCGGGGCAGGGATTGCTGCACCCGGTTCTGCACGTTCACCTGGGCCATGTCGGCGTCGATGCCCACCTCGAAGGTGACGGTCAGGGAGTAGGAGCCGTCGTTGGAGGACTTGGACTCCATGTAGATCATGTCCTCCACCCCGTTGACCTCACTCTCGATCACCTGACCGATGGTGTCCTTGACCACCTCGGCGCTGGCGCCGGGGTAGCTGGTGGTGACCGCGATCTGCGGCGGCGACACGTCCGGGAACTCCGCCACCGGCAACGCCGGGATCGACAACAGCCCCGCCAGGGTCAGCACGATGGAGATGACGAAGGCGAACTTGGGCCGGGATACGAAAAATTGACTGATCATGCCTGGCTCCCGGCTTAGCCTTGCTCATCCGCAGAGAAGGGGGTCACTTCCTGGACCACCGGGTTGACCTCGGCGCCGGGGCGGATCTTCTGCAGCCCCTCCACCACGATCTTCTCCCCCGCTTCCAGGCCGTCGATCACCGCCCACTGGACACCGAAACGCTGGCCCAGGGTGACCACCCGCTTCTGCACCATATTGCCCTCCCCCAGCACCATCACGTAGCGGCCCTGCTGGTCCTCCTGGACCGAGGCCTGGGGCACCAGCAGCTGCGACTCGGCGGTCTGGGAGCGGATCACCAAGGTGGCGTACATCCCCGGCAGGATGCTGGCGTCCGGGTTGGTGAAGCGGGCCCGCACGCTCACGGTGCCGGTGGCGACGTCCACCCGGTTGTCGACGAAATCGACAAAGCCGGTCTGCTCATACATCTCACCGTCCGGCAGGCGCAGCCGCACCTCGAGATCCTCCAGCTTGCTGACCTGGTCCGGGTTGTTACGCAGGAAGGTGCGCATCGCGGCCATCTGGCGCTCGGAGGCCTGGAAGGTGACCCAGAAGGGGTCCACCTGGACCAGGGTGGCCAGAGTGGTCTGGGGCGTCACCAGATCCCCGGTGGAGACCAGGGCGGCGGAGATCCGACCGGCGATGGGGGCCCGCACCTGGCTGTACTCCAGCTGCAGCTGGGCCGAATCCAAAGCCGCCGAGGCCTGCACCACCTGGGCCTCCGACTGCAGCTTGCGGCTGGTCAGCTCATCCATGTCGGTATCGGAGATGACCCCCTCCGGATGCAGGCGCTTGCCCCGCTCCCAGTTGATCACCGCCACGTCGCGGGCGGCGTTGGCCTGGGCCAGCACGGCGTTGGCCTGGGCCACCTGGGCCTGGAAGGATTCGGGGTCCAGGGAGTAGAGCAACTCATCCTTCTCCACCGGGTCCCCCTCGGTGAAGTGGCGCTGGATCACCTGGCCGGAGACCTGGGGCTGGATATGGACGTCTTCGAACGCCTGGGTTCGACCGACGAACTCCGCCGAAGGGCGCACCGGCTGGGCGCTGACCGCAAGCACCTGGACGCTGGGCGCGGGGCGCTCCGGCTGATGCTGAACCTTGCCGCAGGCAACCAATCCGAGGCACAGCAGTAGGCTGCACAGCGTGATCCCTTTCATAGTGGTGACTCCTTGACCCTGTTCCGATACGGATACGATTCTTTTACCTCAGACAAGCTTATCAGCAACCCCCAACAAAAACCCTCTCAACACCAATTATTTCTGTTTAACAACAAGGGGTTTAGCTACATTGGAGGAGCAGAGCCGGAGGGACGGATGAAAAAAGCGGATTACGAGTCGGAGCTGAAACGGCTCCAGGTGGAACTGGTCGCCCTGCAGGAGTGGATCAAGCAGGAGGGGCTCAAGGTGGTGGTGATATTCGAGGGCCGGGACGCCGCCGGCAAGGGGGGCGTCATCAAGCGGATCACCGAGAAGCTCAACCCCCGGGTGTGCCGCATCGCCGCCCTCCCCGCCCCCTCGGACCGGGAGAAGACCCAGTGGTACTTCCAGCGCTACGTGGCCCACCTGCCCGCCGCCGGCGAGATGGTGCTGTTTGACCGCAGCTGGTACAACCGGGCCGGGGTCGAGCACGTGATGGGCTTTTGCACCGAAGCGGAGTACAACGACTTCCTGCGGGCCTGCCCGGAGTTCGAGCGAATGCTGATCCGCTCCGGCATCATCCTGATCAAGTACTGGTTCTCCGTCAGTGACGAGGTGCAGGAGACCCGCTTCCTGGAGCGGCTGAGCGATCCGGTCAAACGCTGGAAGTTCAGCCCCATGGATCTGGAGTCCCGCAGCCGCTGGCAGCTCTACTCCCAGGCCAAGGACCGCATGTTCGCCCACACCGACACCCGCCACAGCCCCTGGTTCGTCATCGACGCCGACGACAAGCGCAAGGCCCGCCTCAACTGCATCCGCCACCTGCTCGGACGCATCCCCTACCAGCCGATCCAGTACCCGGAGATCACCCTGCCGCCGCTGGACAGCCGGGGCTACATCCGCCCCCCCATGGAGGAGCAGGTCTGGGTCGAGGATCACTACGACGACGAGCCCGAATCGTCGTGACAAAATCTTGATAAAGTTGTGAAGGTGGCTTGATACCCGCTTCCTAGACTGATCCCGAATGCGCCATTGCACCGGGAGAAAAAAGGATGAACATCAAGCCACTAGCCCTGTCACTGCTGGTCTCCAGCACCCCTCTGATGGCCCAGGAGGTGACGGTCGAGATCACCAACCTGACCCAGGGGATTTACTTCACGCCGCTGCTGGTCAGCGCCCATGACGCCCAGTACCACCTGTTCGAGGCGGGCACCAGCGCCGGGCCTGAGCTGCAGGCGATGGCCGAGGGCGGTGACATCGCCGGCCTGCTGGGGATCGCCGACAGCGTCGGGGCCGTCTCCGCCGCCAACCCCGCCGAGGGGCTGCTGGGGCCGGCCACCACCACTACGGCCAGCCTGGCCAACGTGGAGATGGGCAGCGTCCTCTCCATCACCGCCATGGTGCTGCCCAGCAACGACGGCTTCGTCGGCCTGGACAGCTGGGCCATCCCCACCGAGCCGGGCACCTACACCATTTACCTCAACGCCTATGACGCCGGCACCGAAGCCAATGACGAGCTGATCGTCGAGGGCAGCGGCGCTCCCGGCGTGCCCGGCATGCCCGCCAACCCCGGCGGCAACGGTGGCACCGGTGGCACCGGGGTGATCGACAGCGAGCCCAACACCCTGATCCACATCCACCGCGGCACCCTGGGGGATAACGACCCCGTCGGCGGCCCCAGCGATCTGGACAGCCGCCTGCACCGCTGGCTCAACCCGGTGGCCCGGGCCGTGATCACCGTGCAGTAAGGAGGCGGCCATGAACAAAGCACTTCCCCTGGCGGCCCTGATCGCCCCGCTGTTGCTCATCGGCTGTCACGACGATGACGACGACATCGTGGTCACCCCGCCGCCCGAGCCGGAGCCGATGATGGCCCGCTACCAAATCACCGTCACCAACCTGACCTCGGCCCAGCCGATGTCCCCGGTGGCCGCCTACCTGCACGACGGCACGGCCCGCGGCTGGCAACTGGGCCAGAGCGCCAGCGTCGGCCTGGAGGAGCTGGCGGAAGCCGGCGATGGCACCACCTGGCTGATGGAAGCCGAAGGCATGGGCAGCCTGACCAGCGCCAGCGGCAGCGACATCCTGATGCCGGGCATGAGCCAGAGCCTGGAGCTGACCCTGGAGGAGACCGACACCCTGGCCCTGAGCCTGGCCACCATGCTGGTCAACACCAACGACGGCTACACGGGTCTGGATGGCCTGGACCTGGCGGCCCTGGCCCCCGGTGAAGCGATGATGCGGCCGTTGCCGGTGTACGACGCCGGCACCGAGGCCAACTCCGAGCTGGCGGCCACCATCCCCGGCCCCGCCGGCGGGGGTGCCGGGTTTGACAGCGGTCGCGATGACGTCGACTTTGTCGCCCGACACCCCGGGGTGGTCAGCCAGGACGACGGCGTCGCCGACTCCGCCCTGCGCTCGATGCACCGCTTCGATGGCCCCGTGGCCCGATTGGTTGTAACAAGAATGGAGTGACGCCGGTCTGTGTGACCTCCGGGAAACCCCGGAGGTCATTCCTTAAGGAGCGGATCATGGCGGAACTGTTGGTGATCGAGGACGACGAGGACATCAATGCCCTGGTGGCGATGCACCTGGAATCCCTCAACCACCGGGTGACCCGTTGCCGCGACGGCGCCGAAGGGCATCGTCTGGCGGGCACGGAGCACTTCGACCTTATCGTGCTGGATCTCATGCTGCCGGGCATGGACGGGCTGACCCTATGTCAGCGACTGCGCCAGGAAGGGTGTCACACCCCCATCCTGATGCTGACCGCCCGCAACAGCGAAACCGACCGGGTGGTGGGGTTGGAGACCGGCGCCGACGACTACCTCACCAAGCCCTTCAGCGTTCGGGAGCTTCAGGCCCGGGTCAAGGCCCACCTGCGCCGGGCCGGACTGAGCGAGGCGGCCGAGGGGCCCCAGGTGCTGGCCCGCGGGCCGCTGCAGTTGGACCCGGAGCGCCGTCGGGTGCAGCTGGCGAAAAAAGAGGTGGAGCTGACCAGCACCGAGTTCGACCTGCTGTGGTTTCTGGCCCGTCATCCGGGCCGGGTGTACCGTCGCGACCAGTTGCTGGACGCCGTCTGGGGCTATCAGCACAGCGGCTACCAGCACACGGTCAACTCCCACATCAATCGGCTGCGGGCTAAGCTGGAACGGGATCCCGCCCACCCCGAATTCGTCCTCACCGTGTGGGGCATAGGGTACAAATTCAATGACCATCTTTCCCCGTAACTCGCTGTTTTCAAGGTTGGCCCTGGCACTGGTGGCCAGCTTCCTGCTGCTGGGCCTGGCCCTGATGTGGCTCACCCGGCTGCTGGATCACCACTACCAGGATGAGATCACCCAGCGACTGCACTTCGCCCTGGCCGAACACATCGTTCACGAGGGCCCGCTGTTTCTCGACGACCAGCCGGATCCGGCGGCGGTGGAGCGGGCCTTTCACAACATGATGATCCTGGGCAAGGGGTTCGAGTTCTACCTGCTGGACCCGGACGGACGGCTGCTCAACTACTCCGCCCCGGCGGAGAAGATCAAGCGCCAGCGCATCCCCCTGACCGCCATCCAGCAGGCGCTCTCCGACAACCCCAGTCTGCCCCTGCGGGGGCCGGATCCCAGGGCGCTGGAGCGGGACAAGATCTTCTCCGTGGCCCCGGTGCTCAGCGAAGGTCGATTGCAGGGCTACCTCTACATCATCATCAACGGCGAGATCTACGATTCCGTGGTGGCCCAGGTGGCCAGCGAGGAGTGGCCCCGCTGGGTGGCCCTGGTGCTGGCCGCCACCCTGGGGTTTCTGCTGCTCTCCACCCTGGGCCTGCTGGCCTGGCTCACCCGCCCGCTGCGCCGCCTGACCGACGACATCGAGGCGATGGAGCAGCAGGGGTTTGGCAGCGGTACTCTCAAGCTGAGGGGGCGCAATCCGCCGGATGAGATCCACCGCCTAAGCGGAGCCTTCAACGCCCTGTCGGAGCGGTTGGAGATCCAGTACCGCAAGGTCAAAAGCGTCGACGAGATGCGCCGGGAGCTGCTGGCCCACGTCAGTCACGATCTGCGCACCCCGCTGGCGGCGCTGCAGGGCTACCTGGAGACCTGGCTGTTGCAGCAGGAGCAGGGCCGGGGGGATCCGGAGTACGTGCGCATCGCCCACCAGAACGCGGGCAAGATCCACAAGATGGTAGACCAGCTGATGGAGCTGGCGCGGCTGGAGAGCGACCAGGTACCGATGCAGATCGAACCTGTTGGGATCGCCGAGCTGGTGCAGGATGTGTTGCAGAAGTACCGGCCTGCAGCCCAGGCCAAGCAGGTGCTGCTGGACGTGCAGCCCAAGGATCCCAGCTTGCAGGTGCTGGCGGACATCGAGAAACTGGAGCGGGTGTTCACCAACCTGGTGGACAACGCGCTGCGCCACTGCCAGGCGGGGGACACCATCACGGTGCGGCTGACCCCGGGGCCGGAACACCTGTCGGTGGCGGTGAGCGACAGCGGCATCGGGATCCCCGCCTCGGATCTGCCCCACATCTTCGATCCCCACTACAAGGCCGCCAACAGCGTGCGGGGCGACAGCGCCCACAGCGGCCTGGGGCTGGCGATCACCCGTCGCCTGCTGGCCCTGCACCAGTCCCCCATCGAGGTGTCCAGCCAGGTGCAGCAGGGTACCGAGTTCCGCTTCCAGCTGGACTGGGCCTGAGCCCCAATCAGAAGCGGTAGCCGAGACTCAAAGTGAAGGCGTCTCGGCTGCTGCCCTTGGAGTACATGATCACCGCTTCGAACTGACTGCCCAACCCAGTCGCATCCGCCCGCCCCGTTGATGGCTCATATCGCTTCAGCCTAGTACAGCTTAAGTGACTGGGTGGTGGGGCTTTACCTGGGGATCGAGCCGGCCTAGAACAGCAAAACGCCCGGCAGGGGCCGGGCGTTATCGCGTCGATGGGACTTACTTGAGCAGGTCTTCTACTTGGCTCATGTCGAGGTGGCGGATGTCCTTGCCCTTGACGTAGTAGATGATGTACTCGCAGATGTTCTGGCAGCGATCCCCCACCCGCTCCAGCGCCCGGGCGGCCCAGAGCACGTCCAGCACATTGGGGATGGAGCGGGGATCTTCCATCATAAAGGTCATCAGCTGGCGCACCACCGCCTCGTACTCGCTGTCGACCTTGGCGTCCTCCTTATGGATCCGCATCGCCGCGTCCACGTCCATGCGGGCGAAGGCGTCCAGCACCTCGTGCAGCATCTTCAGGGTGTGGCGGCCCATCGCCTCCATGGAGACCAGCATGCCCCGCTGACGCTTGTGGTGGTGCTCGGTGGCCAGGCGGGCGATCCGTTCGGCACTGTCGCCGATCCGCTCCAGATCCGACACCGTCTTGGAGATCGCCAGCACCAAGCGCAAGTCCGAGGCCGCCGGCTGACGCTTGGCGATGATGCGGGTGCACTCCTCGTCGATGGACACCTCCAGGGTGTTGACCTTGCGATCCCGGGCCACCACCTTCTTGGCCAGCTCCTCGTCGCCGCTTTGCAGCACCGACAGGGCGTTGGTCAGCTGCTCCTCCACCAGGCCGCCCATGGCCATCACCCGGTTGCGCACGTCCTCCAACTCGGCGTTGAACTGGCCGGAGATGTGCTTGCTGAGATTCATGTTGTCCATCGAAGGCGTCCTTAGCCGTAACGGCCGGTAATGTAGTCCTCGGTCTGCTTCTTGGCCGGGGTGGTGAACAGGGTGTTGGTGTCGCTGTACTCGATGAGCTTGCCCAGGTACATAAAGGCGGTGTTGTCGGACACCCGGGCCGCCTGCTGCATATTATGGGTCACGATCACCACGGTGTAGTTGCGCTTGAGCCCGGTGATCAGCTCCTCGATGGTCAGGGTTGAGATGGGGTCCAGGGCGGAGGTGGGCTCATCCAGCAGCAGCACCTCGGGCTCGATGGCGATGGCCCGGGCGATCACCAGACGCTGCTGCTGACCACCGGACAAACCGAAGGCGTTGTCCGCCAGGCGGTCCTTCACTTCGTCCCACAGCGCGGCGCCCTTGAGCGCCTTCTCCACCGCCTCATCCAAGCGACGGCGGTCGTTGATCCCCTGCAGGCGCAGGCCGTAGACCACGTTCTCGTAGATGGACTTGGGGAAGGGGTTGGGGCGCTGGAACACCATGCCCACGTTGCGGCGCAGGGCCGCCACGTCGACGTTGCGGTGGTGGATGTCGCTGTTGTTGAGCAGGATCTCCCCCGCCACCCGGCAGCCGTCCACCAGATCGTTCATCCGGTTCAGACAGCGCAGCAGGGTGGACTTGCCGCAACCGGAGGGGCCGATAAAGGCGGTGACCTGGTTTTTCGGGATCTTCATGGAGATCCCGTCCAGGGCCTGCTTCTGGTCGTAGTAGAGGTTCAGATCCCGGATCTCGAACGCGGTCTGCTCCGGGCTCAGTGCCGTCAGGTCCTGGGCGGTGCCCCGGGTCATGGCAGTGTCTATGGACAACATGGCTATCGCCCTCGGTTAGTGTTCAAAGGCGCGGAATTTCTCCCGCAGGTGGTTACGAACGGCAATGGCGGTCAGGTTGAGCGCCACAATCACCGTCACCAGCAAGAAGGAGGTGGCGTACACCAGGGGGCGCGCCGCTTCCACGTTCGGACTCTGGAACCCCACGTCGTAGATGTGGAAGCCCAGGTGCATGAATTTTCGATCCAGGTGGACGTAGGGGAAGTTGCCGTCCACCGGCAGCTGGGGCGCCAGCTTGACCACCCCCACCAGCATCAGCGGCGCCACCTCCCCCGCAGCCCGGGCCACCGCCAGAATGAGGCCGGTCATGATCGCCGGGCTGGCCATGGGCAGGATGATGCGCCACAGGGTTTCCGCCTTGGTGGCCCCCAGGGCCAGGCTGCCGTGACGCACCGCCGAGGGGATGCGGCTGAGCCCCTCCTCGGTGGAGACGATCACCACCGGCAGGGTCAGGATCGCCAGGGTCAGGGCGGACCAGAGCACCCCGGGGGTGCCGAAGGTGGGGTTGGGCAGCGCCTCGGGGTAGAACAGCTCATCGATGGAGCCCCCCACCATGTAGACGAAAAAGCCCAGGCCAAAGACGCCGTAAACGATGGAGGGCACCCCGGCGAGGTTGATCACCGCGATGCGGATCAGCCGGGTGATGGGCCCCTTGTGGGCGTACTCGTGCAGGTAGATGGCCGCCATGACACCGAAGGGGGTGACGATCACCGCCATCAGCAACACCATGAACACGGTGCCGAAGATGGCCGGGAAGACGCCGCCTTCGGTGTTGGCTTCCCGCGGCTCGTCGACGATAAAGCTGCCCACGGCGCTCAGCCAGTGCCAGCTTTTGCTCAGCAGGTGCATGTCGTTGGGAAAGGCGATCCCCTTGACCACGCTCAGGGGCAGACGCACCTCCTGGCCGCGCATGTCCTCGACAAAGAGCGCGTCCCGCCCCGCCTGGTTGCGCAGGGCGAACAGCTCGGTCTCCAGCACCTGGTAGGCCTGGTTCAGCTCGTCGCGCCGGGCCTGGATGCTTGCCAGCGCCTGGGGGGTGTCCTGACCGTTCAGGGCCAGCTTGCGCTGCTCCAGGCGCAGCCGCTCCAGCTGGTGGTTGATGCGGCCGATGTCCTTGCTCTGCAGGCGGTCCGCCTGGGCATTGAGGGCGTTGGCGTCGTCGATGGCACCCTCCAGGGCGGCGTGCATCGCCTCCCCGGTCAGGCGCTGGCCGTCCTGCTCCAGGGCCACCGGGTAGCCGTAAAAGTTGCCGTTACGGGCCCGCTCCACCACCGCCAAGTTGGCGGGGGTCTGGCTGGCCACCATGCTGGGAGCCAACACCCAGCGAAAATCCAGGGGCACGTATTCCCGGTTGCCGGTCTTGACCAGCAGCCGCTCGACAAACTCCTCGTCGGTGTCCAGCTCGATGCCGGCGTCCCGAAGCCGCTCCACCGGCACCCATTCGCGATCGTAGACCTCACCAATCAGCCGCTCCTGGCTGCCGTCCGGATGGGTCAACTGCCACTCGTACAGGGTGGCGGGCCAGAAAAAGGTCAGTCCGCGCCAGGCGATCAACAGCAGCAGGCCGAGCACCGCCACCAGGGAGAGGCTGACGGCGCCGCCGGTCATCCAGATCCAGGGACTTCCCGATTTAAACCACTTACCCATGCTCATCCCTACAAGGTGCTGTATTTTTCACGCAGCCGCTGGCGGACGAACTCGGCCAGGGTGTTGAAAATGAAGGTGAAGATAAAGAGGACAAAGGCGGTGAGGAAGAGCACCCGGTAGTGGGTGCTGTTGATGGCCGACTCCGGCATTTCCACCGCGATGTTGGCCGCCAGGGTGCGCATCCCCTCGAAGATGTTCCACTCCATCAGCGGCGTGTTGCCGGTGGCCATCAGCACGATCATGGTCTCCCCCACGGCGCGGCCGAAGCCCATCATCACCGCGGAGAAGATCCCGGGGCTGGCGGTGAGGATCACCACCCGGGTCAGGGTCTGCCACTGGGTGGCGCCCAAAGCCAGGGAGCCGTTCACCAAGTGCCGGGGCACGGAGAACACCGCGTCTTCGGCGATGGAGAAGATGGTGGGGATCACCGCAAAGCCCATCGCCAGTCCCACCACTAGGGCGTTACGCTGGTCGAAGGTGATCCCCAGGGTGTTGGTGACAAAGCCCCGGGCGTCGCCGTCCATCAGGTAGAGCTCCAGGTAGGGGCTCAGTTCCATCACCGACCAGCCCACCAGCAGCAGGATGGGCACCAGGATCAGCTCCCGGTAGTCGCCCCAGTGGCTGTTCTTGATGCGTTCCGGCAGCCGGTGCCAGGCGAAGGCGGTGATCAGCATGGTCAGGGGCAGGGCCAGCAGCAGCAGGATGATCCCCGGCAACCTCGCCTCCACCAGGGGCGCCAGCCAGAGGCCGGCCAAAAAGCCCAGGATCACCGTCGGCAGCGCCTCCATGATCTCCACCGTGGGCTTGACGATGCCACGGACCTTGGGGGACATGAAGTAGGCGGTGTAGATCGCCCCGGCGATGGCCAGGGGAACGGCAAAGAGCATGGCGTAGAGGGCCGCCTTAAGGGTGCCGAACGCCAGGGGCATCAGTCCCAGCTTAGCCTCGAAATCGTCGGAGCCGGAGGTGGACTGCCAGACGTGGGCCGGCTCCGGGTAGCCTTCGTACCACACCTTCTGCCACAGGGCACTGAAGGAGACCTCCGGATGCTGGTTGTCCACCGCGAACACCCGAATGCCCCCCTCGCTCTCCAGCACCAGGCCGTTGGAGCGAGGGCTGAAGGCGGCATGGCTGAGCTGGCCGTCGTTCAGGCGCTCTCGCAGCAGACGCTTTTGCGAGGTGGTGTAGTAGAGGGCCAGCTCGCCGTCGCTGTCGCCCACGGCGAAGCTTTTGCGGAAATACTCGGTGGTCAGGGCGGTGATGGGGGCCCCGTGCTGGAAGTCGCGAATGCGGTTGAACTGGCGCCCCTCGGGGGTGTTGACGGTGAACCACTGGCTCACCACCCCGTTATCGTTGGCCACCAGCAGGGAGCTGGCCCCCGCCAGCAGGGCGATGTCGGTGATCCGCGCCTGGGGCTCGGCGGCCTCCAGGGTCTGGGCCAGGCGGGGATTTTGCGGGTCGCGGATGTTCCAGACGCTGACCTGGTTGTCCGCCAGCACAAACAGCTGGCGCTGGTCGGGGGTGATCAGCAGCTCCTGCACCGCATTGGGCAGCCGGGGCAGCAGCACATCGGAACGCACCCAGGTGACCTCGTCGCTCAGGAAATCCACCTCGGCGGCCATCCGGGTCAGGGTCATCTGGCTGTCGTCCGCGCCGGCCCAGACAAAGGTGGTGGCGTCCTCGCTGGTCTCAAAGGCCAGGGCGCTGATCGCCTCCCCCTCCGGATCCAGGGTCAGCAGCGGCTCCCCCAGGGGGTAGCGCAGGTTGGGTCGGATGGTGCGGATGTCGTTGGGGTAGCTGATCTCAAAATCCGCCTTGAGCACCAGCACCTGGCCGTCGTCCAGCCCCAGGGCCGCGGTGGCGGTGGAAGGCTGGGACAGGGCCGAGCGGGTGATGGTGCGACCGGCGGGCACCCCCAGGGGCAGCAGCACCGGTTCGCCCCCCTCCAGGGAGTGGAACTCCGCCTGGCCCCCCTGGCTGAAGCGGTAGGCCCAGGTATTGGCCTCATCCAGCCCCAACTTGACCGTGGCCCCCTCGCTGATGGGGGTCAGGGTGGTGCGCGGGGTGATCTCGGCGCCGCGGAAGGTGGGGAAAACCACGTAGAGCAGGTAGATGAAGATCAGGATCAGGGCCACCAGCACCATGATGCCACCGGCGGTGATCCCAAACTGGGCCAGTTTGTCTTTGACACGGCGGCGGTGATTGCCCTTAAACCGGTCTGCGCTCGCGATTTCCATCCCTTTCCTCTGGGCCTGTGACGGGGTCCTGATCATGACGATGCGGCATTATATGTCGTTTATATGACAGTCAGGTGACATTCGCGAGCGACTTGAGGCGGATCACGACTGTTCAGGGTATCAGATGTAACCTATAGATATACTTAGGAAACTTCTTTTTATTCCCGGTCAGTCTCCGGCCTTGTCGGTCCGGTCACCCGGTGTGTTTGATGATAAAGTGGCCAAAATCACGGTCGGATTTCATCAAGATGACATCTGCATGATGGAGACTGCCGCTTTTCTCGATTCGCGTTGAACCTATTGGGGCATTATGTCGGCACAAACCACCTTTCCCTACATGGAAAAAGAGCTCAGCTGGCTCTCCTTTAACGAGCGGGTGCTGCAGGAGGCGGCGGACCCGGACAACCCGGTGATCGAGCGGGTGCGCTTTTTGGGGATCTTCTCCAACAACCAGGACGAATTTTTCCGGGTCCGGGTGGCGGATCTGCGCCGGCGCATCATCATCGCCGAAGCCAAGGGCGGCGGGGAAGCCGCCCGTACCCTGATGGCCCAGATCAACGCCAAGGTGCAGGAGCTGCAGACCCGGTTCGACGACATCTACCGCCAGCTGCTGCTGGACTTGGCCCGCCGCAACATCTTCCTGATCAACGAAACCCAGCTCTCCGAGGAGCAGGGGAAGTGGCTCAAGCGCCACTTCCGCGACAAGATCCGCCGCCACATCATCCCCATCCTGCTCACCCCGCACACGGAGCTGGACAAGTGCCTGGAGGACGGCATCACCTACCTGACCACGGAGATCCGCCACAACGATCAGGTGCGCTACGCCTTTATCCCGGTGCCCTCCGGCAAACTGCCCCGCTTCGTGCAGCTGCCCTCCGACGGCAACAAGAGCAAGAAGACGCTGATATTGCTGGACAACATCATCCGTCACTGCCTGAACGAGCTGTTCGACGGCATCGTCGAGTTCGACTCCTTGAGCTGCTACTCCATGAAGCTGACCCGGGACGCCGAGTACGATCTGTCCGACGAGATTGAGCTGAGCCTGCTGGAGAAGATGTCCTCCGGCCTCAAGCAGCGCCTCACCGCCGAGCCGGTACGCCTGGTGTACGACCGGGAGATGCCCCAGACCATGCTGGACTGCCTGCGCCAGGCCCTGGGGGTGGCCAGCTTCGATTCGGTCAACGCCGGCGGCCGTTACCACAACTTCCGCGACTTTATGGCCTTCCCCAACCCCGGTCGCAAGTACCTGGAGAACGGCAAACTGCCGGCCCTCTCCAGTCGCCAGTTCACCGACTACAAGACCGGTTTCGAGGCGATCAGCGCCGGCGACGTGCTGCTCTACTACCCCTATCACAAGTTTGCCCACCTCACCGAGTGGCTGCGCCAGGCCGCCTACGACCCGGCGGTGCGGGTCATCAAACTCAACATCTACCGAGTGGCCTCCAACTCCCAGGTGATCGGCGCCCTGACCGACGCGGTGAAAAACGGCAAGGACGTGACCGTGGTGGTGGAGCTTAGGGCTCGCTTCGACGAGGAGGCCAACATCGACTGGGCCCGCCACCTGACCGACGCCGGGGTGAAGGTCAATTTCGGGATCCCCTCGCTCAAGATCCACTCCAAGCTGGCGATCATCAGCCGGGTGGAGGAGGGCGAAATGGTTAACTACGCCCACATCGGCACCGGCAACTTCCACGAGAAAACCGCCAAGATCTACACCGATTTTGCCCTGTTCACCAAGCACCCGGAGATCACCCGGGAGGTGGAGACGGTGTTCGACTTCATCGAGCACCCCTACCGACGGGTCAAGTTCCAGCACCTGCTGGTCTCGCCGGTGGACGCCCGGCGCAAGCTCTACAGCTATATCGACCGGGAGATCCAGAACAAGCTGGCGGGGCTGCCGGCGGGGATCACCCTGAAGGTCAATAACCTGGTGGACACGGGCCTGATCAAACGCTTGTACGACGCCTCCCGCAACGGGGTGCGGGTGCAACTGATCATCCGTGGCATGTGCTCCTTGCTGCCCGGGGTCCCCGGCGTGTCCGAGAACATCCGGGCGATCTCCGTGGTGGACCGCTTCCTGGAGCACCCCAGGGTGATGGCCTTCGAGAACGGCGGCGATCCCAAGGTGTTCATCACCAGCGCCGACTGGATGGGCCGCAACATCGACAACCGAATCGAGGTGGGTTGTCCCATCCACGACAGTCGCCTGAAGCGTCAGATCCTGGATCTGCTGGCGATCCAGTGGCAGGACACCCAGAAGGCCCGGGTGATCAACCGCACCCAGGACAACCAGTACGTGCGGCGGGGCAACCGCAAAAAGGTGCGCAGCCAGATTGCCATCTACGATTACCTGGTAGCCGCCGAGCAGTCAGATTTGGCAAAATCACGCTAACTAGCGGATTTTAATAAGACTCAAATGTCCAAAAACGCCCGTCCAGCCCGGGTCGGTGACACCATTGCCGCCATCGACATGGGCTCCAACAGTTTCCACCTGGCCATCGCCCGGGTACTGGAAAACAACGTCCAGATCCTTCACCGGGTCAAGCAGCGCGTCTCCCTGGCGGAGGGGATGGACGAGAAGGGCAACCTGGCCCAGGCCGCCATGGAGCGAGGCTGGGAGTGCCTCGGCCAGTTCGCCCAGCGCCTGCAGGAGAGCCGCATCACCGACTTGCGCCTGGTGGCCACCTTCGCCCTGCGTCAGGCCCCCAATCGCCGCACCTTCCTCGACCAGGCCCGCACCATCGTCGATGCCCCCATCGAGGTGATCCCCGGCCGGGAGGAGGCCCGCCTCATCTTCGGCGGGGTCAGCCACACCACGGAGCTGAAGGACGCCACCCTGGTGGTGGACATCGGTGGCGGCAGCACGGAGATCATCATCGGCCAGGGGCCGGAGCCGGTGCTGCTGGAGAGCCTCAACATGGGCTGCGTCAGCTACCGGGATCGCTTCTTCGACGGCGGCAAGCTGAGCCGCAAACGGTTCGACAAGGCGGTGCTCTCGGCCCAGCAACAACTGGAGCCGCTGGTGGAGCGCTACCAGCAACAGGGCTGGCAACAGGCCCTGGGCACCTCGGGCACCATCAAGGCGATCGCCCAGATCTGCCAAAGCGAGTTCGACAAGCCAGAGATCAGCCGCAAGTCCCTGGAAAAACTGGTGGATCGCTTGAGCGACGCCGGACACGTGGACGAGATGGGGCTGGAGTCCCTCTCCGACAGCCGCCGGCCCATACTGCCGGCGGGGCTGGCGGTGCTGCTGGGCTGCTTCCGCGCCCTGGAGATAGACCGCATGCGCTTCTGCGACGCGGCCCTTCGGGAGGGGGTGATCTTCGAGATGGCGGACCGCACGCCTCAGCAGTCGGTGCGCCAGCACACGGTGGAGGCGATGCAGCGGCTCAACCAGGTGGACGTCAACCACGCCCGCCGGGTGGCCACCACCGCCGTCTACCTCTACCGCCAGTCTTCGCACCATCAGGAGGCCCTGGAATCCCTGCTCCACTGGGCCGGGGATCTGCACGAGGTGGGCCTCTCCCTTAACTCCAAGGGGGTGCAGCGCCACTCCGGTTACATCCTGGCCAACAGCAATATGGCCGGCTTCCACCTGGAGCAGCAGCAGCTTCTGGCCTACCTGGTGCGCTGGCACCGCAAACGCCTCGACGACTGCGACCTGCCTGAGCTGCAGCTGGCCAAACCGGCCCAGCTGGAGAGCCTGCTGATCTGCCTGCGCCTGGCGGTGCTCTGGCACCTGGGCCGCCGCCACCATGTGGCCCTGCCGGAGTGCCAGTGGGACAAGCGCACCCTGACCCTGTCCCTGCCGCCAGAGCTGGAGGAGGATCAGCTGCTGCTGGCGGATCTCGATCAGGAGCGGGAGCATCTGGAAGCCCTGGGCTGGGCCCTGAGCGGCGTCGAACCGCCAGCGGACGACTGACGGAACCGGGCCCCTCTGGGCCCGGTTCACTTTCTTACTGCTGTGCCTGACGGGCCTGCCAATGGGCTTCGGCCAGGGCGTTATAGCGGCTCAGCAGATCCCCCTCCTCCCCCAGCTCCAGCAGATCCATCTTCAGCGTCCCCCGGCCATCGAACTGGCTGGCGTAGGTGCCCATATTGATCATCCGCACCTGCCAGTCGGTCAGCCGTCCCAGCACGTAGTTGCCAAACTGGAACGCCTCGTACTCGTTGAGCAGGGTCAGGAAGTCGCTGAAGGAGAACCCCTCCAACCGCTTTTGCGCCTCGAAGGCGTCGCGATAACCCTGGGCCAGCACCGAATCCTCGGCGTAGGCCAGCTGGAACTGGTAGGAGTGACGGGTCTCGTGCAGCAAAAAGGCCAACGACGCGTAGGGGGGCATGGCGGCCAGCTTCTGTGGGTTTAAGTAGACCACCCCCGGGCCGGGGCGACTCGGATCAAAATCGAAGTACACCGTCTTGCCCGGGTAGCTGTGGGGGTCAATCACAAGCTCAGGCGGGGTGATCCCCAGCAGCGCACACTCCAGGGCAAACACCCGCTCCAGGTGGGGCCGCTGCTCATCAAAGCTCAGCTGTGGCCAGCGGGCGATGGCCTCGGCCAGCTCGGGCTCGGCCTGAATTGCCGCCACCAGCGCCTCCCCCTGCTTGCGGGTTAGAGCATGTGCCTGGGCCAAGAAGGGGCGGGCCTGGGCCTGCAGGGCAAAGGCGGAGGGGGCCTGGGCCTGAAGCTCCGGGTTGGCGTAGAAGGGATCGGCGGCCTGGGCCAGGGGCGCGCTCAGCGCCAGGGCAAGCCAGAGGGCCTTGGTCATAAAGTCGTCCTTGAGGGCAAAAAGGCGCAGCTTACCCCTTGGGAACCGGCCCCGCCAGGGGCGGGCGACTCGACCACCTCGGTGCGCTGTTCATGATGACGAACAGGCACAGACTCTGGCCCGGACTGCGGTTACGGCGTTGGTGGCGACTCGGCCAACCAGGTCAGGGCCGCAGCCATATCGCCGTCGGCCTTCCCAGGCCGCGGGGTCGGCAGCGGCACGGCCGGCATCAAGGGGCCATCCGGCATTCCCTCGTCGGCGAAGTAGCCGATCAGCGGCAGGTCCAGCTCCAGGCCACTGTGTGGCAGGCGCAGGTAAAGGATCGCCCCACCATTGATCCCCCGTCGATTGCCGCCACTGGGGCGACCGAAGGTACGTCCACGCTCGAGTTGGGCCAGCGCTTCGAGCAGCATCAGGGTGGCCGAGCGGTTCTTGCCGTCCATCAGCACCGCCACCGGTCCGCCAAAAGCGTTCTCGGCCGGGCTCAGGTTAAGCGGCTGATCTCTGGGGTTATCGCCGGGAAAGCGTCGCCAGGGCCTGTCCTGCTCCCCCTCCTCGTCGGCCAGGGTCTCCGCGCCCAGGCTCTGCCAGCTGTCGTCCCAGCTTTGCAGGTGGGGCAGCAGCGCCTCGGGCACTTGGTCGAACACCAGACGTTGTTGCCAGGGCACTATCGTCACCGGTGCGCTGATCAGGTGGCGCACCAGCTGCGCCGCCACTCTGTCCAGTCCCCCTTCGTTGCCGCGCAGATCCAGCACCAAACCCGTGGCCTGTCGCTGTTCGAGCTCAGCAAAGGCCTGGGCCAGCCAGGCCTGCCAGTCAAAATCGAAGGTCCAGGAGGCCAGGGTGGTCAGCTTCAGGTGCGCCACTTTAGGCTCGGGCCAGCTCAGCGACCAGGGCGCCGGGGGCGTGCCCAGCGCCGCCGCGCGTCGGGCCCGGGTGGTGGCCGCCACCGTAAGACTGCCGCCGTTGGCCAGGGTCAGCCGATAACGCTCGGCCCCGTAGCGCAGGGCGAATAGCAGATCGAAGCTTTCGTAGCGGCCCCAGCCGGTGACCGAGAGCCGAGCCAGCCGGGCAGCCTCGTTGTGGCCGTCGCTGGGCACCAGGGGGGTCAGCTCGGCCAGGATGTCCGCCACTGTGGCCCCGTTGATGGCGGTGATCACCTGGCCGGGCCTTAGCGGCGGCGGTGCCAGGCGATCAAGCACCAAACTCTCCGGTTCCGCCACGAAGGTGAAAGGCAGCACCGGGGCCGAATCAAACAGCTGGGCGCGGACCGACTCGGACTGGTTCCAGAAGTTGGGATAGGTGTGGCCGCAGCGCAGTGTGGCGGCCCAGCGGGAGAGCGCCAAATAGGCCTGGTCCAAATCATCCCCCGGTTGCCAGGCCTGAGCCAGGGTCGCCAGGGAGGCCTTCAATGCCGCCGGCTCCTGGTAGCGCAGCGCCCCGGGGTGCAGGGCCTCAACCGCCTCTGCCAACAGCGCCACGTCCTGTTGCCACCCCTCGGCGGTGAGTGCCGGCGCCGTGGCATCCGCCGACATCGACGACAGCCAGAGGCCGGCTACCAGGGTGAGGCAGCGAGCCCAGTGCCCCATCCTAGCCCGGCTCCGCCATCGTGAGGATCGCTTGCCACTGGGCCTCGGTCACCGGCTGGATGCTGAGCCGGCTGCGCTTGACCAGCACCATCTCTTCCAGGGCCGGATTGGCCTTGATGGCCGCCAGGCTCACCAGGGGCAGGTGCCGCTGGTAGGTCACATCCACCATGATCCAGCGAGGGTTGTCCGGATCCGATTTGGGGTCGTAGTAGGGGCTCTCGGGGTCGAACTGGAAATGGTCGGGGTAGGCCTCGCGGCTGACGGTGGCGATGCCGACCACCCCAACGTTCTTGCAGGAGGAGTGGTAGATGAACACCGAGTCCCCCAGTTTCACCTCGTCCCGCATCAGGTTGCGGGCCTGGTAATTGCGCACCCCCTCCCAGCAGGCGGTGCCCTGTGCTTTCAGGGTGTCGATGGAAAAGGTGTCCGGCTCGGTCTTAAACAGCCAGTAGGCCATGATGCGCTCCTTGATATGCTCGCCTTTCATCATGGCAGAGTACTGAGAACAAAGAAAAACCGCCCGTTTTCACGGGCGGTTTTCTGTGGGGGAACCCCGATGTGCTCGTGGGAACGTCGCGACTTACAGCTGGATCCCCAGGGCCGCCAGGTCCTTGGCGATCACGGTGCGCGGCAGGGGCACGTAGCCGTCCTTCTCCACCACGGTCTGACCCTGCTTGGACAGCATGAACTTGATGAACTCGGCCACCATGGGATCCAGGGGGCGGTTCGGGTGCTTGTTCACGTAGACGTAGAGGTAGCGGCTCAGGGGGTACTGACCGCTGGCGGCGGTGGCGGCGGTGGCTTCGACAAAGTCGCTGCCGGACTTGGCCAGGGGCACGGCGCGCACGCCGGCGGTCTGGTAGCCGATGCCGGAGTAGCCGATGGCGTTCAGGGAGGTGGACACGGACTGCACCACGGAAGCGGAGCCGGGCTGCTCGTTCACGCTGGGCTTGAAGTCCCCCTTACACAGGGCCTTCTTCTTGAAGTAGCCGTAGGTGCCGGACACGGAGTTGCGACCGTACAGCTGGATGTCGCGGCTGGCCCAGGAGCCGGCCAGGCCCAGATCCCCCCAGCGGTTCACCGCCTCGCCGCCACACCTGAGGGTGGAGGAGAAGATGGCGTCCACCTGTTCGATGGTCAGCCCCTCGATGGGGTTGTCCTTGTGGGCGAACACCGCCAGGGCGTCGATGGCCACACGGATGGCGGTGGGCTTGTAGCCGTAGCGCTTGACGAAGGCTTCCTCTTCGTTGGGCTTCATCTTGCGGCTCATGGGGCCGAACTGGGAGGTGCCCTCGGTCAGGGCCGGCGGCGCGGTGGAGGAGCCGGCAGCCTGGATCTGGGGGTTGATGTTGGGATACTGGTTGCGAAACTCCTCGGCCCACAGGGTCATCATGTTGGCCAGGGTATCGGAGCCCACGGAGGAGAGATTGCCGGAGACCCCGCTGGTTTTCTGATAATCGGGCAGGGCGGGATCAATGGCGGCCGTGGCGGAGGCGCTGACCAGGCTGGCAGCGGCGAGGCTCAGGGCACCAACGAGGTGTTTGATTTTCATGGGAATCTCCAGGTTCATCCAGGATCTGGTCAAGGTTTGCACAGGCAGTATCCGCAGCCGAGATGACAATTATGTGACATTTCGATGGCCAACAGGTTAACAACAATCCGTTAACCGGCCCGCTGCACCACCAGGGCGGCGGGGAGTTCGAAGGCGAAGCGGCTGCCCTGCCCGGCCACGGACTGGATCTCCAGCTGGCTGTTGTGGTGGTTCAGCGCGTGCTTGACGATGGCCAGCCCCAGGCCGCTGCCACCGGTGTCCCGGGAGCGGGCCTTGTCGACCCGGTAGAAGCGTTCGGTCAGCCGGGGCAGGTGCTCCGGCGAGATCCCCTCCCCCTGGTCCGCCACCTCGAACCGGGCCCTGTCGCCCTGGCGCTGCCAGCTGACCCGCACCTCACCGCCGGCGGGAGTGTAGCGGATGGCGTTCTGCACCAGGTTGGCGCAGGCGCTGTGCAGTTGCATCTCGTCGCCGTACACCTTGAGCTCGGGATCGATGTCGAACACCAGGGTGTGGCTGCCCCCGGCCAGGGTCTCCCCCTCCTGGCGGATGGTGCCCATCAGGGCCGGCACGTCCACCGGGTGCTCCAGGTCCAGATCCGCCGCCGACTCAATGCGGGAGAGGGTCAACAGGCGATCGATGAGGGTCTTCATCCGGGTGGACTGCTCCTCCATCGCCTTGTACTGACGCCCCTGCATCGACTCGGGATCGCTGGTCATCTGCATCATCTCCACGTAGCCCTGCAGCACCGTCAGCGGGGTTTTGAGCTCGTGGGAGACGTTGGCCACGAAGTCCCGGCGCATCTGTTCGAGCTGACGCAGACGGGTGACGTCCCGGGCCACCAGCAGCCGCTGGCTGTCGCCGTAGGCCATGATCCGCACCTCCAGCAGCCAGCTGTCGTTGACCGGGGAGACCAGCTCCAAAGGCTCGGCGAAGCGGCGTTTGTTCCAGTATTTGACGAAGCGGGGGTGGCGCAGCAGGTTGTGGATGCGGTTGCCGGAGTCCTGGGGCCAGTGGATCCCCAGCAGGTGCTCCGCCAGCTGGTTACTCCAGAGGATCTGCCCCTCGGGCCCCAGCACCAGGGTGGCGTCCGGCAGGGCTTCGGCCCCCTCGCGGAAGCGGGACAGCAGTCGAGCCAGCTGGGCCCGGCGGCGCCGGTTCTTGCCCTGCATGCGGTAGATGCCGTTGAAGATGGGTTCCCAGCTGCCGCTGCCGTGGGGCGGGGTCAGCCGGCGATCGTGCCACAGCCAATTGGCCAGTTTGTTGAGGTGGCGGTAGTGCCAGAACAGCAGCAACCAGGAGCCGATCAGCAGCAGCAGGGCGACCTGGTCGACCATCAGCCCCAGCAGCAGCCAGGGGATCATCCACAGGGCGAGTTTCAGCAACAGGCGGGCGCCGGAGTAGGACTCAAACATGACAACAACCTGACCGGATGGGGTGCTCGATGCCCCGGCGACGCGCGCTCACCCCATCCCGTCTCATCAGTTAAATCTTGGTGGAGAAGCGGTAACCCGCGCCCCGAACGGTCTGGATCAGGCGATCGTGGCCGGTGTCCTGGATCGCCTTGCGCAGGCGTCGGATGTGCACGTCCACGGTGCGATCTTCCACGTAGACGTTGGTGCCCCAGACGTTGTCCAACAATTGCTCACGGCTGTAGACCCGCTCCGGGTGGGTCATAAAGAAGTGCAGCAGGCGGAACTCGGTGGGCCCCATGTCCAGCCCCTTCTCCTCCACGGTCACCCGGTGGGAGACCGGATCCAGGCGCAGGCCCTGGACCTCCACCGCCTCCTCCAGGCGAGTGGGGGCGGAGCGGCGCAGCACCGCCTTGATGCGGGCCACCAGCTCCTTGGGGGAGAAGGGCTTGGTGATGTAGTCGTCGGCGCCCACCTCCAGGCCGCGCACCCGATCCTCCTCCTCACCGCGGGCGGTCAGCATGATAATGGGGATCTGACGGGTGTGCTCCTCCTGGCGCAGGGTCTTGGCCAGCTGGATCCCGCTGCCGCCGGGCAACATCCAGTCCAGCAGCACCAGGTCCGGGTAGGGTTCGCTGATGGCGGACAGGCCCTGGTCGTAATCCGCGGCACTGGTGGTGCGAAACCCGTGCTGGTCCAGTACGAAGGTCAGCATTTCACGGATGGCGGATTCGTCTTCGACGATGAGAATATTGGCAGTCATAACAAGCTATTGGATCCACGAGTGACGTTTCGCGGATGATTATCTGTCCGATAAATGACAGAAATATGAATCCCTGACAAGCAGTGTAATAAAAAAGAGGGCCCTGGGGCCCTCTTTTCGCGGCTTTTCACAGCAATTAGAAGTCGTAACGCAGACCCACAGCCAGGACGCTGTCGTTGTCGGCGCTGTCGTAGCTGGTGCCGGTGTAGTAGGCGTTCAGGCGCATCTGCTTGGACAGCTTGTGCTCGGCGCCCACGGAGTAGACGGAACCGGAGTCGGCGAACTTGTTGCTGCCGTCGGCGTCCTGGTACTGGGCCTTCAGCTTGGTGTCGCCCAGGCTGTAGGCAGCGGAAACCAGGAAGCCGTCGAAGGACTCGGAGCTGTCCACGCGCTCCTGGTCGTTGTACATGGCGCCCAGTTCGATGCCGGCGATCTTACCGCCCACGGTCACACGCAGGACGTCCCAGCCCAGCACTTCGCTGTCGTAGGCCACGGCGGCGTAGAAGGGCTGCTTCTTGTAGTTGGCGTCACCGAACATACCGGCCACGGAGAAACCGCTGTCGCCATTCTGGCTCTTGGCATCCTCAGTCACGTAGGTCACTTCGGCGCGGAACAGGTTGGCGATGGTCGGGGTGGCGTAGGAGATCTGCTGGGAGGCGCGGTTCTCGCCACGGAACAGGGCGTTCAGATCGCCTTCGAAGTCGTTGAACTGGTCAACCTTGCCCTGGGACAGCTTGAGGGCGGTGTCGCGGCGACCGATGGTGGTCATACCGAAGTCGCCCTTCAGGCCGATGAACTGGTTACGGTTAGAGAACACATCGTCTGCGGTGACATCGATACCGAACTCCGCCTGGTAGATGGCTTCCAGGCCCTCGGAGATCTGGTGGCTGCCCTTCACACCCAGGCGGGAGGAGTGGGTCGCAACGCGGGTGGTGCCGTCGCTGTCGTCGCCGCCCAGGTCAGCGTACTGAGCGGTCAGGTTCAGGCGGCCGTACACGTTCACATCGGCGGCAGCGGTGGCAGGCAGGGTTGCGGCAGCCACAGCGGCAGCCAGGAAAGTGCGTTTCAGAGACATGGTTTTAAATTCCTTGTTAAACGGATGTTTTCCGGGTTCAGGAGAAAACGCCGGCAAGTGTGCCAAGGCTTTGTGACAGTTGGATGTCAAACATCCGTGACACTTTTGTGACAATGCCGAAGGACATTCAATGGCATTAACATCCGTTTAACAAGGGGTTGCTCAAGATTTACCGCTCGATAAGGCGCAGTTGACTGGTGCCACCTCCTGCCGCACTCAGCTGCACCCGGGTGCCGATCCGCTCCACCAGGGTCTGCACATGGGAGATCACCCCCACCTGGCGTCCCGCCGCCTGCAGGGCGTCCAGGCAGGAGAGCGCCAACTCCAAGGAGTCCGGATCCAGGGTGCCAAAGCCCTCATCGATGAACAGCGAGCCGATCCGTCCGCCGCCGGTGGTCAGGGCGGAGAGGGCCAGGGCCAGGGCCAGGGAGACCAGGAAGGTTTCCCCGCCGGAGAGGCTTTCGATGGCGCGGATCTCCTCCCCCATGTCGCCGTCCACCACCTGAAGGTCCAGCCCGTTGCCCGGGGTGGGCTGCAACCGGTAACGGGGGGCCAGCTCCGCCAGCTGGGCATTGGCCAGGCTCAGCAACTGGGCCAGGGTCAAAGACTGCGCCATAGCCCGGAATCGGCTGCCATCGGCGGAGCCGATCACCTCTTTGAGCTGCAACCAGACCCGGCAGTCCGCCTCCGCCTGGTGCTGCTGCGCCTCCAGGTCCAGGGCTTGCTGCTGCAGGCTGCTTTGCTGGGCCAGGCGGTGGCGGCACTCGAAATGGGACCGCTCCAGGGTGGTCAGCGCCGCTTTGAGGGCCGACAAGTCCGCTGCCTCGAACTCGCTCTGGGCCAGCTGCTGCTGCCAGGCCGCGTCGGCCTGGCGGTGGGCGGCCTGACGCTCCGACAGTTCCGCTTGTGCCCGCTCGCGGTCACGGCGGGCCCCCTCCCGGGCCAGCTGATGGGCCGACAGGCGCTGCTGCTGGGCCTGGCGCCACTGGTGATCCCGCCCCATCAGGGCCAGCACCTGCTGTTGGGCCAGCCCCAGGGATTGCAGCAGTTCACTCCAGCGGGCCAGGCTGTCCCGGCGCTGATCCTGCTGCTGGGCCAGCTGCTGTCGCTGCTGCTCCAGGGTTGTGGTGAGCGCCACCTGCTCGGTGCGCGCCCGGCTCAGGGCCTCCTGGGCCTGGGTCAGGGCCTCCTGGGCCTGGGCCTGCTGTTCGCCCAGGCGCTGGTGACGCTCGGCCAGGGTCTCCCCCTCCAACAGCGCCGCCAGGACGCTGGACAGGCGTTCAGCCTGCTCGGTCAGCGCCTCGAGCTTGGGCTCCATCAGCGCCAGGCTGGCCCGCAGCTCCTGCATCGCCAGGGCGTGTTGCTGAGCCTGTTCAGCCTGTTCCTGGCCCAGAGTCTCCAGTGCCGCCAGACGGCTCTGGACCTCTCCCAGCGCCGCGACGCTGGCGTCCAGTTCCGCCACCTGGTCGCCCATCCCCTGGGGCTCCTGCCCCAGGGCCGACCAGGGCAGATCCGGCAGCACCGCTGCCAGCTCCTGCCGCTCCGCCTGCAGCGCCCCCTGCAGCCGGGCCAGCTCGGTTTTCAGCCGGGCCTGGCGCTCCTCGCCCTCCTTGACCTTCAGCGCCCAGTGATGACGCTGCTCCTGGGCCTCGGCCCGGGCCCGGTGCAGCTGCTCCGTCTGCTGCTGCAGCTGGTTCAATCCCTGCTGCCACTGACGCCACTGCTGCTGGGCCTGGTGACTCTGACCCAGAGCCTGCTCCCACTGCGCCGCCGTCTCCTGCAGCTGGGCCACCGAACACGACGCCCATTGGGGCTGCTGGGCCTCCAGGGCGTGCTGCTCGGCACGGCCCTCGGCCAACCCTTGGGCCAGCTCCAAGCGCTCCGCCTCCAGTTGTTCGGCTTGCAACCGCTGCTGCTGTGCCAGCACCTGGCCCCGCTGCAGCTCAGCCTGGGTCGATTCCAGCCCCTGGGTCAGTGTCTCGACCCGGGACAGCATGCCGGTCAGCACGGCGCTGACCGCCGGATTGTGCTCCGCGTAGGGGTGGTCCGTGCCTCCGCACAGGGGGCAGGGCTGCTCCGGCTGCAACAGCGGCCGGTAATCCTCCAGGGCCAGGGTGGCCTGGGCCTGTTGGTGCTGGTGTTGCGCTTCGGCCAGGGTCGCCCGCTCCGCCTGGATCCGCTGCTCCAGCGCGCTGCGCTGTGGCGCCCAACGCGCCTGGTGTTCGGCAAGCTCAGCCAACCGTGCTGTCAGGGCGTCGCTGCGCTGCTGGGCCGGCCGCAGCCGCTCACCCAGCTCCAGGTAGCGAAGCAGTTGGCGCAGGGCCTGCTCCTGGGCCGTGCGCGCCTCGGGATCCGGCTGGGCCGGCTCCTGCGCTCGCCACTGGGTCAGGCGCGCCGCCAGTGTCTGTGCCTGCGCATCGAGGCCCTGTTCCTGCTCAGTAAACTGGGCCAGCTGGGCCTGCTCCTGCGCCAGGGCCGGTTGTCCCTGGCGCTGCTGCTGACGCAGGGCATGCCACTGTGTGCCATCCCGGCCCAGGGCCAGCAGGCGATTGCGCCACTGGGGCCACTGGCCCGCCAGGGCCACCAGGGCGCGGTTGGCGTTCAGGGTCTCACCCAGTTGCCGCTGCTCCTGCTCCCGGGCCTGCTGGGCCTGGGCCAGTTCGGCCTGTTGCGCTTGTCGTTTTGAGAGGGCCTGACGCTGGGGCGTCAGCTGGGTCTGCAACTGGGCGTGTTCGGCTTGCACCCCCTGGCGCTGGCGCTCCAGCTGCTCCGCTTCACCGCGCTGCCCCTGCCAGCGCTGCCACTGGGCGTCGCAGCGGGTCTGGGCCTCGGTGAGGGTCGGCAGCCTTTGGGTCAGCCGGTCAATCTCGGCCTGCTGACGGGCGCTGTCCTCCTCCAGGCGCGTCAAGCGGGGCTGCGACTCCGCCAGGGCCACCTCCAGCTGGCTGAGCTCCTGGTAGAGGGGGCGGGCCGCCTGGGCCCGGTCGAACACCTCCAGCTCCGCCGCCAGGGCGTCGAAGGCATCTTGCTGTTCGGCCAGGGCGGTTTCCGCCTCCATGGCCGCGTCGATCTTGGCCTGCTGCCCCTGGCACTGCTGAGCCAGGGTGGTCACCGCGGCGGCGTCCGCCACCAGGGCCTGCCCCCGGGCCAGTCCGGCGGCCAGCTGGGCCTGTTCGGCCTCCAGGGCCGCCAGGGCCTCCGGGTCCATCAGCTCCAGGTGGGCCCGGCGCTCCGCCAAGCGGCTCATCTGCTGCTCGGCGTCCCGCCCCCGCTCGAAGGCGGCGGCGCCGATGCGGCTGTAGATCTCGGTACCGGTCAGCCGCTCCAGCAGCTCGGAGCGCTGTTTCGGGGAGGCTTTGAGGAAGGCGGCAAACTCCCCCTGGGCCAACAGCACCGCGCGGCGAAACTGTTCCCAGCTGAGGCCCACCTTGGCCTCGATGCTGGCCAGCACCTCGGTTTTCTTGCCGCTCTCCACCTTGGCGTCGACCAGGTGGGTCAGGCTCATCTCCTGGTGCTGCATCCGTCCCTCGGCCCGTCCCCGAGCCCGGCGCACCGTCCAGCGGGCGCAGTAACGCTGGCCATCGATGCCGATGAACTCCACCTCGGCGTGGCCCTCGGCCTTGCCGCGACTGAGGATCTGGCGGACGTCGTTGCTCTTGAGCCACAACTTGTCGTCCCCGCCCCGGGCCCCGACCGCCGCCCCTTGGCGCCCTGTGGTGTAGCGGGGGGTCTGGTCATAGAGGGCCAGGCAGAGGGCATCCAGCAGGGTGCTTTTGCCGGAGCCGGTGGGCCCGGTGATGGCGAACAGACCGGATTGGGCCAGGGGGCCCTCCCCCAGGGGGATGTCGAAGGGGCGCGCCAGGCTGGCCAGGTTCTCGCCGCGGATGGCCAAGATCTTCATGCCTGCTCCTCCAGCTCGGCCACCAGGGTGTCGAAGGCGTGCAACAGCCCCTCGGCCGGCGCCTCGCCAAACTGCGCCTGGTAGCCCTGGACAAAGACTTGTGTGGGGTTGAGCTGATCCAGCCCCTGCCCCGGCAACGTCTCTCCCGGGGCCGCGTCCGGGTGGGTCACCTGTATTCGCGCCAGGCGCACCGGCTTATCCTCCAGCACCGCCAGGATCCGCTCACGCAACCTCGGCTCCGGGGCACTCAGGGCCACCCGCACCTCCAGCAGGGGCTGCCGTTCCGGGGCCACCTCCGGCCACTCCTGCGCTTCCAATGTGGTGAGCACGGAGGCCAGGTCCGCCGGCGTCTTGGGCAGACGCAGTATGGGTACCGCCCGGGGCACCCTCAGGGCGTCGTTGGCCACCACCTCCCCCGCTTCAATGCGCAGCTTGCGCACCTGGTGGGGGTAGTGCTCCTCCGCCAACGACAGGGGGATGGGGCTGCCGCTGTAGCGGACCTTGCCGGCCTTATCCACCCGCTGAGCCTTGTGCAGGTGGCCCAGGGCCAGGTAGTCGAGCGACTCGGGAAAGCGCCCGAGGGGCAGCGCATGCTGGTTGCCCCCCAGGATCCGCCGCTCCGACAGCTCCGACAGCTCGGTGCCCGCCAGGTAGGCGTGCCCGGTGGCCACCAGGGCCTGATCCGGCTGGCGCTGCGCGATCATCGCCTCGGTGCCGGCCTGGTAGAGGCGGGCCACGGCGCCGATAAGCTTGTCCTCCTCCGTGTCCAGGGCGGGATCCGACAGGTTGAGATCGGCGCTGCGCAAAAAGGGCATCGCCAGGCACCAGGCGGCCACCGCACCGCTGTGGTCCGTCAGCGGCAGCACCAGCCGCGGCCAGTCGGGGGCGCCATCCTCGCCACGGGGCAACTGGCCGATCACCGTGATGCCGAAGCTCGCCAGCAGGCTGTGGGGGGCGTCCAGCTTGGCCGGCGAGTCGTGGTTGCCGCCCACCAGCACCAGGTCCAGATTGGGCAGCCGACGTCGGCAGTCGGCCAGGAAGCGGTAGAGCATCTGCCAGGCGTAGGCCGGCGGGTTGGCGCTGTCGAACAGGTCGCCGCAGATCAGCAGGGCGTCCGCCTGCTCCGCTTCCAGGGTGTCCAGCAGCCAGGTGAGAAACTGCTGGTGCTCGAAGGCCCGGCTGTGGCCGTGCAGCAACTGGCCCAGGTGCCAGTCGGCGGTGTGGAATAGGTTCATCGGCAATCGGGTGTGGGGAAGATGGGCTAAGGATATCAAGCTCATCGACCGGAGACACCGCCGGATTTGCTCGCCGGGGCGCTTTTCCCCTACACTGCCGCCCCATTGAATTCGCCAAGCAACAGGATCCCCCATGTGGTTTAAGAACGTGCTGCCCTACCGCCTGACCAAGCCCGTCGAGTGGCAAGCGGACGAGCTCGAGCGGCAAATGGACGCCCTCACCTTCACGCCCGCCGGCAGCCAGGAGATGGCCAAGCTGGGCTTCGTCAGTGCCCTGGGGCCCAAGGTGGACGGGGGCCTGGTCCACGTTGCTGGTGGCAACCTGCTGATCGCCATCGAGAAAGAAGAGAAGATGCTGCCCGCCTCGGTGATCAAGGAGGAGCTGGATGAGCGAGTCAGCCAGCTGGAGAACGACCAGGGTCGACCGGCGCGCAAGGCGGAGAAGGAGGCGATGAAAGAGGACATCGTCGCCCTGCTGCTGCCCCGGGCCTTCAGCCGTCGCAAGCGGATCCAGGCGCTGATCCTGCCCAAGCAGCAGCTGATCCTGGTGGACAGCTCCAGTGCCGCCCGGGCCGAGGAGCTGCTCTCCCTGCTGCGCCAGGCCATCGGCTCCCTGCCGGTGGCCCCGCTGATGCCCAACACCCTGCCGGAAGAGGCGATGACCCAGTGGGTGCGCGAAGGGGTGATCGGCAACAACCTGAGCCTGCTGGAGGAAGCGGAGCTGAAAAGCCTGGCGGAGAACGGCGGCAGCGTGAAACTCAAGGACCTGCCTCTGGACAGTGACGAAGTGGGCGCGCACCTGGACGCCGGGCTGCTGGCGGTGAAGGTGGGCCTGGACTGGGCCGACAGCCTAAACTTCGTGCTGGGCGCCGATCTGTCCCTCAAGCGGCTGAAGTTCTCCGACGTGCTGCAGGAGCACAATGACGACATCGACAAGGCGGATCTCGCCGCCCGGCTGGACGCCGATTTCGCCCTGATGTGTGGCGAGTTCGAGCGGCTGTGGCCGGATCTGCTGGAGGCCATGGGCGGCGTCGACGAGAGCATCTGACGCTGTCCCCTCCCCCAAAAGGCCGCCGATGCGGCCTTTTTTGGTTTTATCTACCGGAGCCGACCATGGAGCTGTATCAACGCCACGCCCGGGCCTACGCCGAGGCGATCGAGGACAACCTCTACAACGCCCAGCTGGACCGCTATACCCTGCTGCGGATGCTGCCGCCGCTGGATGGCCTCAAGGTACTGGACCTGGCCTGCGGCCCCGGGGCCTACCTCCAGCCGCTGTTCGATGGCGGCGCCGCCTGGGTCAAGGCGCTGGATCTCAGCCCCCAGATGGTGGCGCTGGTGCGCGAGCGCTTTGCCAGGCAGCTGGGCCAGCGCCTCGAGTGCGAGCAGCAGGACCTGGCCCAGGGGCTGCCCCAGGAGCCCAGCGCCGAGTACGATTTGGTGATCTGCCCCCTGGCAGTGCACTACCTGGCGGATCTGGCGCCACTGTTTCGCGATGTGCAGCGGGTGCTCAAGCCCGGCGGTCGCTTTGTCTTCTCCACCCACCACCCGCTGGTGGACGCCCCCCTCTCCCCCAGCGGCAACTACTTCGCCGTCGAAGCCATCGAGGAGCAGTGGAACACCATAGGCACGCCGGTCACGGTGCGCTTCTACCGCCGCCCCCTCGAGGCGCTGTTCGCCGCCCTGACCCAGGCCGGGCTGCTGGTGGCGGCGCTGGAGGAGGGCACCCCGGACCCGCGCATGGCCGAGCAGGCTCCCGAGGTGTACCAGCGCCTTCGCACCCAGCCGAACTTCCTCTTTCTCGAGGCCAAAAAAACGGGCACCTAGAGGGTGCCCGTTGTTTCGCTCGTTAAGCGGCCTCAGTAGGGCCAGTCCACCCCAAGCCAGGCCTCGAAACGGGCTTTTTGCGCCCCGGTCACCGATTCCAGCGGCTGGATCTTGGCCGGCCCCTTGGGCTGCTCGGCCAGCTCGAGGGTGCGGGTCATCAGGCGGTCGCGACGAAATACGGTGACCGTCACCGACTGCCCCGCTTGGTAGCGAGCCAGGGTCTGCTCCCAGGCCTTGGGATCCCAGCGCTGACCGTCGATGGCCACCAGCTGATCCCCGGCGGTCAGTCCCGCCTGCCAGGCCGGCCCGTCCCGGCGTACCCGGGTGATGGCCCCGCCCTCCCCGTCGGTGGTCAGCCCGAGATCCAGCTTGCGCTGCTCATCCAGGGTCAGGGTCAGCCCCGCCTGGGCCAACAGCGCCTGGCTGTCCAGTTGCAGCGGGCCATCGATGTGGCTCTGCCAGAACGGCTCGGCGGAGCGCCCCCCCAGGGTGCTGACCAGGCGCTTGAGCTGGTCGTCGTTGTAGGCCCCCGGCAGACGGTGATCCCGGTAGAGGGCCCGGTGCAGCTGCTCAATGCCGCTGTCGCCGTCCCGCAGCCAGAAATCCAGCGCCCAGTTGGCCAAAAAGCCCTCGGAGTAGATGCTGACGCTGTGGTTGGTGCCGTAGTCGCCACCCCGGGCGATCCAGTTGTCGAAGCTGGCCTCGGCCACGCTCTGCAGCTCACGCCCCGGGGTCTGGCCGTGGCGCACCAGGCGCTTGGCCAGATCCTTGAGGTACTCCTCGACGGTCATCACCCCGGCGCGCACCAGCCAGAGGTTCTGCAGGTAGCTGGTGCCCCCCTCTGCCAGCCACAGCAGCGGCGTGTAGTTGTCCGACTGGTAGTTGTAGGGCACCAGGCCCTGGGGCCGGTAGGCCTTGACGTTCCAGGTGTGCACCAGCTCGTGGGAGGCGGTGGCGATAAAGCTGAGGTAATCCTCCCGCTTGGCGAAACTCCAGCGGGGCCGCTGGATCACCGTGGAGTTGAGGTGCTCGGTGGCCCCCCGCACGCCGGTGGTGGCGTGGACCATAAAGACGTAGCGCTCGTAGGGGTAGTCGGAGCCGAAGTAGGCGCCGCCGGCGGCCACCAGGGCCTTGAGGTCATTGACCATCAGCTCGGTGTCGTAGTTGCCCTCCCCCCAGATCACCAGCTCGTACTGGCGACCGTCCACCTCGAAGGCGAAGTCCTGGTGGATCCCGGTTTCGATGGGGCTGTCCACCAGCACGTCATAGTCCGGGGCGACAAAGCGGTGGGCGCCGTCGCCGTCCATGCCGGAGACGCTGCGCCAGCCACTGGGCACCTCCAGCTCCACGCTGACCGGTTCCTGGCGAAACTGCGGGCTGTACATGAACACCCCGGAGGCGTCCAGGTAGGCGTGGGTGTCGTCGATGTGGCGGCTGCGGTCCTTGAGCTCATTGGCGTGCACCTGGTAGCGCACCGTCACCTCGGTGGCCTTGGGCAGGGCGATGGCCCAGGTGGCCCGGGCGGTTTTCTGCCAGGCCAGGGGCTGGCCATCGCTGCCCAGCGCCTCGAAACCGCGGATCCCGTCCGCCAGGGGCAGCAGCTGGTAGCGACCGGTGCGCCAGTTGGGCAGCTTCACCTCCAGGGTGCCGGCGGCGCGGCTGGGGAACTGGGCCTGGACCTGGGCGCTGTGGTGGTCGGGGTTGTCGATGTGAATGCGGTAGGCCACGTCGCCCCAGGCGGGGGTGGCCAACAGGGCCGCAGCCCAGAGGGTCCCGGGTAAGATCTTCATCTCAAAATCCTTTTCGCTGTCGTTATAGTTGTTATGAAAATGTCGGGCTGGCACTATACCCAGTGATGACTCGGGGATCCAGATGAGGTAGGGAATGCGGCGGTTTGGGCTGGTATTGGCGGTATGGATGCTGGTGGCCAAGGCGCAGGCGTTTGGCCCGTCCGATCCCCAACGGGGCTGGTCGATGGTCGAGCAGGATCCCGAGCGGATTTTGGCCCTCTACCTGGACGAGTCCGGCCAGACTCCGGAGCTCGAATCGGAACGCCTTTTGCTGCTGGGCTACGCCTACAAGGAGCAGAGCGACAAGCCCGGACTCCAGCGCACCCTGACCCAGCTTCAGCACCGCACCCTCACCGCCACCCAGCAAGCCCGTTTCCTGATCCTCGAAGGCCTCTACATCGGCCCCATGGAGAGCCGCTTCGACGAGGCCCTGTCCCGCTTCGAGTCCGCCCAGGTGCGCCTGGCCAGCCGCCAGGATCCCACCAGTTTGTCTCTGCAGATCCACGCCCTGACCCTCTCCGGCTCCCTGCTGCGCTACCTGGACCGCATCCCCGAGGCGATCGACCGCCTGGGCCAGGCCCGCCAACGCGCGGTGGCCCTGGGGGATAAGGCCCAGCTGGCCCAGGTGGAACAGCATCTGGGCCGGGCCCTGCGCATGGGGGAGCAGCCCCGCCTGGCCGCCGAGCACTACCGGGCCGCCCTGAACCTGTCCGAGCATGTGGTGGACCCCAAGTTCCCCGGCACCCTGGAGCTGGAACTGGCCCGCCTCTACCGCGGCGTGGGTGAGCACCCCAAGACGTTGGAGCACGCCCACAACGCCGCCCATCTGCTGGAGCAGGCGGGAGAGCCGCTGCTGATGGCCGACGCCCTGGCGGAGCTGGGCTACGCCTACCGGGCCCTGGACAACACGCCCCGCTCCCTGCACTACTACATGCTGGCCCTGGACCATCAACTGGCGGCCGAAAGCGTGCTGGGGGTGGCCCGTACCCGGCGTCAGATCGCCCTGACCTACCTGGCCGCCGGCGAGCCGGAGAAATCCCTCGATTACCTGCACCTGGCCCTGGAGGCCTTCCGTCAACGCAACCGCGACAACCTGGTGCTGGCCACCCGCATCGCCATCAGCGAGACCTTCCTGGCCCTGGGGCGCTGGAGCGAAGCCCAACGCCTGGCGGAGGAGCTGCTGGTGCAGAGTCGCCAGGCGGAGGACCGGGAGAGCGAGCGGGCCCTGCTGCTGGTGATGGCCAAGGCCAACCGGGCCCTGGCCCGCACCGAACAAGCCTGGGAGCAGCTGATGCAGGTGGTGACCCTTCCCAGCCGGGATCTGCGCACCGCCAGCAACCTGGGGGCCGCCAACCAGCTGGCGGAGCAGCAGCTGCGCAATCAGCTGCAGCGCCAGGTGGACGAGTTGAACCAGGCCCAGGTGGCGATGGCGGATCTGCGCAACCAGCGCCTGCTCACCGCGCTGGTGCTGATCGCCCTGGTGCTGTCGCTGCTGCTGATGTGGCGACGCCAGCGCAGTAAGGGCGGTGCCCTGGCCGAACTGCACCACCAGGCCCACTACCACACGGAAACCGGCGCCGGCAATCGGCTGGGGCTGTTCCGCCAGCTGGATCTGGCCCAACCCGGCTACCTGGTGCTGCTCAAGGTGGGCGCCCTGCCGGACAGCGAGATCGCCAGCGGTCAGACCCAGTTTGCCGACAACCGCCAACGGCTGGTGGCCCTGATGAGCCGCCAGGGCTGGGTGGAGTCGGTGTACGAACCCAGCCTGGGTCTGGTGGCCCTGGTGGCCTCGGAGCAGGCAACCCTGGAGAGCGAGCTGCTGCGGCTGTTTGACACCCTGGAGCAGACCTTCGGCGACCGCCCCCACTGCCAGGGGCCCCACAGCGCCGGGGTGATCCCTCTGCCCTTCCAGCCCGGCGCCCTGCTGCGCCTGCCGCCGGAGCAGGCCCTGGAGCTGACCCAGCTGGCCCTGTGGAGCGCCAACGATCTGGCCCAGCGCACCGACCGGTCCCAGTTTGTCCAGCTGCGCCCGGTGGCCCTGAGCGCCCCCCTGCTCAACCCGGACAACCTCTACGCCAGTGCCATCAAGGGGATCCAGCACGGGGTGATCCGCTGCCTGGTCAGTGACGATCAGCAGGATCTGCGCTGGCCGCTCCAGGACGACGCGGACGCCATGGCCGATGACACGGAGAATGTGCCGTCGGTCTCTCTGGGCTCACAGTAGGCTTGCACTTGCTGATGGCTCCGATACCATGTGAAGAACAAGAAAAATCAGTAACTAGCACGCATTCGCGGGCGGCGGATTCAGGAACCGATGAAAGAGGCGACCCCTTCTGATCTGGCTCAGGACAACCTGGCGCACCAGTTAAAACGCGCCCAGGTGGCCCAGCAGCAATTGCGGGACTTCCAGGAGCTTCACGACCGTCAAGTCCGGGGACTGGTGGAGTGCATCCACCATCTGAGCATCAACTGCAAAGGACAGAATTTGGAGCTGGACAACCGCCTGGCCAAGCTGCGGGCGCAGCTGGCCGACGAGAAGGACCTGGACAAGGCGTTGCCTGAGCTGGCCAACCTGTGCCGGGCCCTGCAGAACCAGTACCAGCTGACCCAGCGGGAGATCGGCAGCAGCCAGCAGGCCCTGCTCTCCCTGGCCCGTCGCCTGGCCCAGCTGGCCGAGCTGCCGGACCAGATGCAGCGGGAGCTGCACTTCTTCCAGCAGGACGTGCAGAAGCCGATGCACACCCTGTGGGAGTTCCTGCCCCACGTCACCCGCCTGATCCACCACTACGAATCCCTGCTTAAGGAGCGGATGGCCAGCGACGAGCCGCTGCCCATCACCCCCCGCCACCGCCAGCTCAGCCACGAGCTGGCCCACCTGCTCAGCGAGATGGATTTTCGCACCGAGAGCCGGGACGTGGTGGCCGCCATCAAGGCGGAGCTGGCCGGCGAGATCAGCGCCGAACAGCTGCTGGAGGCCTACCAGCAGGTGCTCCACCTGGTGCTGGCGGACATCGCCAAGGAGAAGAGCGCTTCCCAGCAGTTCCTCTACGCGCTGAACGACGCCCTGGGGGCGGTGCGCGAAGCGGTGGCGGACAACTGGAACCAGTCGGTGCGCAACTTCGGCCACCAGCGGGAGTTCAATCGCCAGCTCTCCACCCAGTGCCTGGAGATCGGCGACACCGTGCGCAACGCCACCCAGCTGGACCAGCTCAAGCAGCACGTGGGCAACGAGCTGTCCGCCATCCGTGAGCTGCTCAAGAAGCGCGACGAGGAGGAGACCCGGGAGTTTGCCCGCCTCAAGGCCAGCATGGAGAAGATGCGCAAAGAGCTGACCGCCCTCTCCTCCGAAGCCAGCGGCTACAAGGAGCAGCTGGTGGAGCAGCAGCGTCTGAACATGCTCGACGCCCTGACCCAATTGCCCAACCGGGCGGCCCTGGATGAGCGCCTGAAGCGGGAGTACCGCAACGTGCGCCGCTACGGCAACGACCTCTGGGTGGCGGTGGCCGACATCGATCACTTCAAGGGGATCAACGACAATTTTGGCCATACTACAGGGGACAAGACCCTGCAGGTGGTGGCCATGGCGCTGAAAAACTCCCTGCGCAAAGGGGAGTTCGTGGCCCGCTATGGCGGGGAGGAGTTTGTCCTGTTGCTGCCAGACGTGACCGAGGATCAGGTGCACCAGATCCTCAACCGCACCCGGGAGCGGATCAAGGCGATCCCCTTCAAGTTCCGTAACGAGAAGCTCTCCATCACCGTCTCCATCGGCGCCGCCCTGGTGACCGGTGGGGAGACCATGCAGGAGACCTTCGAGCGCGCCGATGCGGCCCTCTACCGGGCCAAGCGCAAGGGACGGGATAGGGTCGAAATCGACACCTGAACAACAACCATAAGGGGGGATCATGCAGATTCAAGTGCGTCCCCGGGGCAGCCTGGACCAGCTGTCCCAACTGGAGGTGGAGCGGCTGCGAGACAGCGCCGCCTCCGAACTCTACCAGCTCTACCGCAACTGCTCCCTCGCGGTGCTCTCCTCCGGGCTCTCCAGTGACGACAGCGCCGCCCTGTTCGAACGCTACCAGGACTTCAAGGTTCGGGTGCTGCGCCAGGAGCGTGGCATCAAGCTGGAGCTGACCCAGCCCCCCGAGGAGGCCTTCGTCGACGGCAAGATCATCCGCAGCATCCAGGAGCACCTGTTTGCCGTACTGCGGGACATCCTCTACATCAGCGACCGCTACGAAAACCTCCGCCACATCAACCTCACCAACTCCACCCACATCACCAACGTGGTGTTCGAGATCCTGCGCAACGCCAAGGCGATCAGCCCCGGCGGCGAGACGGATCTGGTGGTGTGCTGGGGGGGCCACAGCATCAACGCCGTGGAGTACCAGTACACCCGGGAGGTGGGCTACGAGCTGGGGCTGCGGGAGCTCAACATCTGCACCGGCTGCGGCCCCGGCGCCATGGAGGGGCCGATGAAGGGCGCCGCCATCGCCCACGCCAAGCAGCGGATCCGCGACGGCCGCTTCCTGGGGCTGACCGAACCCTCCATCATCGCCGCCGAGCCCCCCAATCAGATCGTCAACGAGCTGGTGATCCTGCCGGACATCGAGAAGCGCCTGGAGGCCTTTGTCCGCCTGGCCCACGGCATCGTCATCTTTCCCGGCGGCGTCGGCACCGCCGAGGAGCTGCTCTACCTGCTGGGGATCCTGCTGCACGAGGAGAACCGCGCTCAGCCCCTGCCGGTGGTGCTCACCGGTCCCCAGAGCAGCCGGGCCTACTTCGACGAGATCAACGAGTTCATCGGCGCCACCCTGGGCCCCGAGGCCCAGAGCCGCTACCACATCATCATCGACGACCCCCAGGCCGTGGCCCGCTGCCTGAAACAACAGCTGCCTGAGGTGAAAAGCTACCGCCTCAGCACCGAGGACGCCTTCGCCTTCAACTGGCGGCTCAAGATTGAGCCGGAGTTCCAGCTGCCCTTCGAGCCGGACCACGACAACATGGCCAACCTGGATCTGCGGCCCCAGGCCAACAAGGCGATGCTGGCCGGTCACCTGCGCAAGGCGTTCTCCGGCATCGTGGCCGGCAACGTCAAGGCCCAGGGGATCAAGGCGATCCGCCACCGGGGCCCCTTCCAGATCCGCGGCGACAAGACCCTGATGGCGCGAATGGACGCCCTGCTGGGGGCCTTCGTCACCCAGGGCCGCATGAAGCTGCCCGGCAGCGTCTACCACCCCTGTTACGAGATCATCAAAGGATGAAACCCAAGCTCCTGCTCATCGACGGTCTCAACCTGGTGCGTCGGCTCCACGCCGCCGTGCCCGGGGAGGCCGCCGAGGACCTCAAGCGCCGCTGCCTCGGCGCCCTGGACAAGGCCCTGCGCCAGCACAAGCCCAGCCACGCCATCCTGGTGTGGGACGGTGGCCACGAGCGCAGTTGGCGCCGGGCGCTCTACCCCGAGTACAAGGCCCACCGCAAACCCATGCCCGAGGACCTGGCAAAGGCCCTGCCGCTGCTGGACGACGGCTTTGCCCAGCAGGGAGTGCGGTCGGTCAAACAGGCGGACCTGGAGGCGGACGATCTCATCGCCACCCTGGCCAGCAAGGTGGCGGACGCCGGCGGCGAGGTGGTGATCCTCTCCACCGACAAGGGGTTTGGCCAGCTGCTGGGAGCGGGGATCGGCCAGTGGGATCATTTCGAGGGCCACTGGATCGACGCCGAGCTCCTGGCCGCCAAGCTGGGGGTGCCCCAGCCACGATTGCTGGACTACTGGGCTTTGGCCGGGGACAGCGGCAATGGGATCCCCGGGGTGCCCGGGGTGGGCAAGAAAACCGCCCAGGATCTCGTCGCCCGTTTCGACAGCCTCAAAGCGATGTTTGCCGAAGACGCGGTGGAGGGCAAACTGGGGGAGCGGCTGCGCAGCCACCAGGACGAGGCCCGCCTCAGCTACCGCCTGGTGCGCTTGAAAAAGGACATTCAACTTCAGCTCAACCTGAGCCAGTTTCGACTAGGGAGACACCCATGAGCCAGACCATCCTCATCACCGGCGCCAACCGCGGCATCGGCCTGGAGTTCGTGCGCCAGTACCTGGGCAGCGGCGCCCGCATCATCGCCTGCTGTCGGGAACCGGACCGTGCCGACGCCCTGATGGCCCTGGCCGAAGCCCACCCCAGCGAGCTGGATCTGGTGGCCCTGGACCTGGCCAAGCCATCCCAGCTGACTGGCCTCAAGGCCTACCTTGGGGATCTCAAACTGGACCTGCTGATCAGCAACGCCGGCGTCTACGGCCCCAAGGGCGTTCCCCTGAGTGCCCTCGATGGGGAGGATTTCGCCCCGGTGATGGCGGTCAATGTGCTGGCCCCCCTGCTGCTGGTGCAAAACCTCACCGACAACCTGGCCAAGGGCGCCAAGGTGGCCCTGCTCTCCTCCAAGATGGGCTCCATCACCGACAACGGCAGCGGCGGCAGCTACCTCTACCGGGCCTCCAAGTCGGCCCTGAACGCCATCGGCCGCAGCCTGTCCATTGACCTGGCGGAGCTGGGGATCAGCGTGGCCCTGCTCCACCCCGGCTGGGTGCAGACCGACATGGGGGGCCCCAATGCGCTGATCACCCCCCAAACTTCGGTGATGGGGATGCGCCATCTGCTGGCCCAACTGGACCTGACCGGCTCCGGCCGCTTCTACAACTACGACGGTACCGAGATCCCCTGGTAAGCCATGGCCATCCGGGAACGTTTTCACCTCGGCGCCCTTGAAGGGGTGCGAGTGGGCCGGTTTCAGTTCGGCATCAACACCACCTTTATCGTCTACCGGGTGGGGGACACCCTGTTCGACGCCGGGCCCCCCAATCAGTGGTCGTCGGTGGCCGCCTTTGTTTCCGAGCGCCCGGTGCGCCAACTGCTGCTCACCCACCACCACGAGGATCACAGCGGCAACGCCGGGCGGATCGCCACGCTGACCGGGGTCACCCCCATGGCCCCCGAGCCGGGAAGGGCCAAGCTGGCCCGGGGGTTCGCCACCCCGCCTTTGCAGCGGCTGATCTGGGGGGCGCCCTCCCCCCTCGCCACCGAGCCATTGGCCGACGACCTGCATCTGGAGGATGGCAGCCCCATCCAGCCGGTTTTCACCCCCGGGCATGCCCCGGACCTGACCTGCTTCCACCTGCCCCAGCAGGGCTGGCTGCTGAGCGGCGATCTCTACCTCTCCCGCAAGCTGCGCTACCTGCGCAGCGACGAGGACCTGGCCGAGCTGATGGCCAGCCTGCGCAAGGTGCTCACCCTGCCCTTCGACACCCTGCTCTGCCCCCACCGCGGACCGGTGCGCCAGGGCCACCAGGCGCTTTGCGAAAAACTGGCCAACCTGGAGCGGCTGTGCGCCGAGGCCCAGGCGCTGGCCCGACAGGGGCGCAGCGAAAAGGCGATCCTCAAGGCCCTGCTGGGACCGGAGGACTGGCTGGGGCACCTAAGCCGCTACAACCTCTCCAAGACCAACCTCATCCGCCAGGCGCTGACCGTCCCCCTGCCCTGAACGCCGCCCACAAAAAAGCCCGGCCAGTGCCGGGCTTTTTGCGGTTGGGTCGGGCTCAGCCCTGGCGGCTGGCCGCCTTGTCCGCCGCCGCGGTGAAGATCACGTCGGTGGAGCTGTTCAGGGCGGTTTCGGCGGAGTCCTGGATCACCCCGATGATGAAGCCCACGGCCACCACCTGCATCGCCACGGCGTTGTCGATGCCGAACAGGCTGCAGGCCAGGGGGATCAGCAGCAGGGAGCCACCGGCCACCCCGGAGGCACCACAGGCGGAGACCGCCGCCACCAGGCTCAGCAGCAGTGCGGTGGGCAGGTCCACGCTGATCCCCAGGGTGTGCACCGCCGCCAGGGTCAGCACGGTAATGGTGATCGCCGCGCCGGCCATGTTGATGGTGGCCCCCAGGGGGATGGAGACCGAGTAGGTGTCCTCGTGCAGGTCCAGCCGCTTGCACAGATCCAGGTTGACCGGCACGTTGGCAGCGGAGCTGCGGGTGAAGAAGGCGGTCACCCCGCTCTCCCGCAGGCAGCGCAGCACCAGCGGGTAGGGGTTTTCCCGGGTCTTCACGAAGACGATGAGCGGGTTCACCCCCAGGGCGATGATCGCCATGGCGCCCAGCAGCACCGCCAGCAGGTGGGAGTAGCCCCACAGCGCGTCGAAGCCGGTGGTGGCCAGGGTGTTGGCCACCAGGCCGAAGATCCCCAGCGGGGCAAAGCGGATCACCACCCGGACAATCTGGGTGATGCTGTCGGAGACGTCGTGGAACACCTGCTTGGTGGCCTCAGAGGCCCGGTGCAGGGCCAGCCCCAGGGCGATACCCCAGGCCAGGATCCCGATAAAGTTGCCGGTCATCAGGGCGTTCACCGGGTTGTCCACCACCTTGAACAGCAGGGTGTGCAGCACCTCGCCGATCCCCTCCGGCGGGGCCACCGTGGTCTGCTCGGTGACCAGGGCCAGGGTGGTGGGGAAAGCGAAGCTCAGTAGCACCGCGGTCAGGGCGGCGCTGACGGTGCCCACCAGGTAGAGGCCGATGATGGGGCGCATGTGGGTGTGCTGACCCGGCTTCTGGTTGGCGATGGAGGAGGCCACCAGGATAAACACCAGGATGGGGGCCACCGCCTTCAAGGCGGAGACGAAGAGATCCCCCAGCAGGCCGACGGACTGGGCGGAGGCCGGCGAGAGCGCCGCCACGGCGATGCCGACAATGATACCGATGAGGATCTGGAGAACCAGGCTGCCCCGAAAAACGCGAGATAGGAGTGATTGCATCATAATGGTTTTAACTGTTTTATCGTTGTAATTGCCGCGACCGGTCGGCCGCAGGAAACCGTGGTTGTAACAATCTATGCCGCGTTTTGTCCATCCCGATCCGTCCGTTAGTTGATCTTTATCCTTGAGTAACGGTGTTCACTGGTCCAGCCCCCTGACGGCCCACTTTGCTTGTTCCGGGCCGACTGCTACCCTAGGCGGGTTGGTAACAAGGAGTTTACATTGATGAGTCAGGGAAAAAGCCGCCTGGTGCCCTTGGTGGCCGGATTGATTGGGGTGTATCTGGTGTTTGTGGTGGCGGTGATCGCCCTGTGGGAGGAGACCCCGTCCACCCCCGACAACATGGACTGGGATGACCGTCAGAAGCACAACGTGGCGGTGATCGCTTCCCTGGAACCGGGGCTGTCCAAGACGGTGGTAATGGAACGCCTGGGCAACCCGGATTTTTCCGAGGCCCTCAACGACGCCGATGGCCAGGGGATCCTGGTGCTGCGCTACCGCACCCACCGCACCAAGGGGGACGGTGAAACCACCCAGGATGAAACCACCCCGCTGCTGTTCCGCGACGGCGTGCTGTTCGCCTGGGGCGAAAACGCCTTCGAGCGATGGCAGAACGGGGGATAAAACAACGGCCGCGAAAGCGGCCGTTCTCTTTTACTGGTCCGGTTTGCGGTAGGGCAAACCGTTGACCCACCAATCCGGAGCCGGGGCCCCCTTCAGGGTAAAGTCGAAGAACGCCTTCATCTTCAGCGTGTAGTCCAGCTTGTTGGGGTACTGCTTGGGGTGGTGCGGCTCGTTCTGGTACTGCAGCATCACCACCGGCTTGGCCAGCCGACGCATCGCCAGGTAGAGCTCGATCCCCTGCTGCCAGGGCACGGCATCGTCCACGTCGCCGAACATGATCACCATGGGCGTCTTGACCTTATCGGCGTAGAACACCGGGCTGTTCTCGATGTAGAGATCCGGTGCCTCGTAGAGGCTGGGACCGATGCGGCTCTGACCGGACTCGTACTGGAACTGACGCCCCAGCCCGGAGCCCAGACGGATCCCGGTGTAGGCGGAGGTCATGTTGGAGACCGGTGCGCCGGTCACCACCGAGGCGAAGCGGTCGGTCTGGGTGACGATGTAGGCGCTCTGGTAGCCGGCCCAGGAGTGGCCCTGCAGGCCGATCGCCTTGGGATCCGCCACCCCCATCTCAACAATCTTGTCCGCCCCGGAGAGCAGCGCCTTGAGGGACGCCGGCCCCGGCCGCCCCACTTCGAACACGACGTCCGGCAGGAAGATGGCGTACCCCTCGCTGGCGTACCAGGGGAAGTTGGGCCTGTGGTTGATCGCCATCTGCGGGAAGGCGTGCAGGCGATCGCTCATAAAGCGGTAGAAGTAGATCATGGTGGGCAGCGGTCGCTGACCGTCGTACCCCGGCGGGGTGATCAGCACCCCCTTGAGGGGTTGACCGTCTTCGGTCTCCCAGCGCACCAGTTGGGCCTGACCCCAGTCGAGGCGATCCAGCTGGTCCCCCAGGCGACTGAGCTGCTCCGGTTCGCTGCTGGCGTTGGCACTGAGGTAGAGATCCGGGAAGCGGTCATAGCGCTCAAAGCTCAGCATCAGGGTGTCCGCCTCGGCGGCCTTGGCCAGGAACTTCACCCGGTAATCCCCCTGCTGCCAGGGGCTCAGGCTGCCGTCGGCCAGGGCCAGGCGGTACAGCCCCTCGGCCTTGCTCTGCTCGTTGACCCCGTGCACCAGCAGCTCGGCGCTGGCCGCCACCGACAGGGCGTCGGGATCCGTGGTCTGCACCCGGTAGAGAGTGTCGGCCTCGCGGCCCTCGGTCAGCCGGTTGAGCTTGCCGCTGGCGCTGTCGAAGCGCCAGATGTCGTACTTGTCGTACACCAGGGCACCGGCATCGCCGCTCAGCCAGGGGCCGAAGCCGTAACCCGGGGCGGGGCTGGGGTAGTCGTGGTCCTCGTTGGAGAAGCCGTCCGCCAGCTTGCGGGTGCGGTTGCGCTGAACGTCGTGGTGATAGAGGCCATCGCGCACATGCCAGAGCACCTGGCTGCCACCGGGGGCCAGGGTCGGGGTGTCGGCGCTGCCCAGTTGCACCGCCAGGGCGCGACGCTGGCCGGTTTTCAGGTCCACCAGGTACCAGTCCTTGTAGAAGCCGGCCCAGGAGATCATCTTGCGGTAGGGCTTATCGGAGCTAGCCAGCAGGTGGTTGGGGTTGTCCCCCATCACCAGGGTGGGCACCTCAGAGTCGGTGAGCTGGACGTAGGTGTCGTCCCCCAGGTGCCACACCCCCGGATAGGTGCGCTTGCGCTCCTTGTCGTACTGGTGCATCTCCCGGGTCTTGATCTGCTCGTCGTCGCCGTGCCAGAGCACCAGATCGGCGCGGGCCAGCAGCAGATCCCGGTTGGTCAGATCCTCCGCCTGACCAAATTGGGGCTTCTCCGGCACCGCCGGCAGTCGGGCCTGGCGGCCGATAAAGAGCCGCTGGCCGTCGCGGCTGAAGGCCAGATCGCTGTAGGCGGACACCATAAAGTCGGCGTGGTTGAGCTCCTGCCAGCGCAGGGCGTCCCGGGCAAAGAGCCCCACCAGGTGCTCACGCTGACGGGCCTTGGCCTGGAGGGAGCCCCAGCTGAACCCCAGGACCGCGCCGCTGCGATCCCACACCAGGGCGCCGGTGCCATAGCCATCCTGCTGGTGCACCAGCACCGGCTTGAGGGCCGGGTCCAGGCGGTAGAGGGCGTTGCCCTTGCCCTCCTTCGCACTGGTGCTGAAGGCCAGGGCGCTGCCCTTTTTGGGCAGGGCAAAGTGGCGCACATCGGCAAAACGCTGTTCGCTGCCGTCGGTCAGATCCCGCACCAGCAGCGCGCTGCCCAGGTCCGCCTCGTCGATGCTCGGGGCTGCGTCCTCTTCCGACTTCGCCTCGTCGGCCGGCTCCGCGGCCTCGCTCTGTTCCGGCTCGAAGTGGATCACCAGCAATCGGCCGTCGTGACTGAAAGCGGCGGCCTTGACCCGCTCGAAGCGCTCCTGCTTGCCGGTCTGGGTCTGGATCAGCACCCGCCCGGCCTTCAGGCCCTTGCGCTCCTTGGCGCCGGCGTTCTCCTGCTCAAGCAGCGGAACCGGCTGTTCAAACAGCACAAAACGGCCGTTTGCGTTCACAATCGGCTTCTGTGCCCGCTCCAGGGTAAACAACTGACCGTCGGAGCGCCGTACCCGCCCCTGGGGATCGCCCCGGTCCGGGGCGGCGGTGAAGGCCACCACCGCGCCGTTGCCGGCCAACACGGGATCTTTCAGGCTCTTGAATCCCATAACCGCTTCCGGGGTGACCGGCGCCGCCAGCAGGGGCGTTGCCAGGATCCCCAACAGGGGTAAAAGGTTTCGAATTCGTCTCCGCACCGAACCACCTCTCAAAATGTCCATTTTTGTGACTTATACCTTCCGCTAGCTGTCAGTAAGCGGCAAAAAACGTTAAGATGTGCGCTGCATCATGCTAACAAAGCCCCGCCTCCCCGTCACAGGGAATAAGAAGGGCCAAGGATCCAACAAGTTCAACGTGGAAGGATGTAACGATGTCCGCAAGAAGCATTACCGTGATCCCCGGCGATGGGATCGGACCCGATATTGTCGATGCCACCCTCAAGGTGCTGGACAAGGCCGGCTGTAACTTCAACTACGAGTTCGCCGACGCGGGTCTCGCGGCACTGGAGAAACATGGAGAGTTGGTGCCCGCCAGCACTCTGGAGCTGATCGAAAAAAACCGTGTCACCCTCAAAGGCCCCCTGACCACCCCCATCGGTGAGGGCTTCACCTCCATCAACGTCAGCCTGCGCAAGCGCTTCAACCTGTACGCCAACGTGCGCCCGGTGCTGTCCCTCAAGGGCACCCAGGCCCGCTACGAAGACGTGGACATCATCACCATCCGGGAGAACACCGAGGGGATGTACTCCGGTGCCGGCCAGCGGGTGACCGACGACGGCAGCACCGCCGAGGCGATGAGCATCATCACCCGCGAAGGCGCCCAGCGGATCTGCGAGTTCGCCTACGAGCTGGCCCGCAAAGAGGGTCGCAAGAAGGTGACCGCGGTCCACAAGGCCAACATCATGAAGTCCACCTCCGGGCTGTTCCTCAAGGTGGCCCGGGAAGTGGGCGAGCGTTACCCGGACATCGAGTCCGAGGAGATGATCGTCGACGCCACCTGCATGAAGCTGGTGATGGACCCCTCCCAGTTCGACGTGATCGTCACGACCAACCTGTTCGGTGACATCCTCTCCGACCTGTGTGCCGGTCTGGTGGGCGGCCTGGGCCTGGCCCCGGGCGCCAACATCGGTAAGGACGCGGCGATCTTCGAGGCGGTGCACGGCAGCGCCCCGGACATCGCCGGTCAGGACCTGGCCAACCCCACCGCGCTGCTGCTCGGTGCGGTGCAGATGCTGGAGTACCTGGGCATGGCCGACAAGGCCGCCAAGATCCGGGACGCGGTGCGCGACACCATCGCCGCCGGTGAGTGTGTCACCCGTGACCTGGGCGGCAACGCCGGCACCAAGGCGTTCACCGACGCCATCCTGGCCCGCCTGTAACCGCGGCGCCCAGCAAAAAGGCTCCCCGAGGGGAGCCTTTTTTGTGCCGGTTCGACGAGCCTTAGCCCCTCAGCGGCGACGGTGCAGGTAGACGGTGATCTCCTCGCGGTCGTGGTAGAGGTGCTTGGCTTGCAGCTCGAACTCGACCCCGGCGCTGTGGAGGATCTCCGTCAGCAGGTTCAGCGACTCGTAGACGCTGACGTAGCGCTGCTTCATGGGCAGCTTGAGGTTGAAGATCGCCTGGCTGGCCCAGCCTCGCACCAGCCAGGCCGCCATGAGCTGGGCCACCCGGTCCGGTTTCTCCACCATGTCGCACACCAGCCAGGTGACGTTCTTGCGGGGCGGCTCGAACTTGAAGCCGTCCGCCATATGGTGGGTGACCTGGCCGCTCTCCATCAGGCTGTCGGCCATGGGACCATTGTCCACCGCGTGAACAAAGAGCCCCCGGCGCACCAGCTGATAGGTCCAGCCCCCGGGGCAAGCCCCCAAGTCCACCGCCCACATGCCGGACTGCATCCGACTGGCCTGCTGCTCGGGGGTGAGGAAGAGGTTGATCGCCTCATCCAGCTTGAGGGTGGAGCGGCTGGGGGCCTCCGAGGGGAACTTGAGTCGCTCGATCCCCATAAAGTGGGCGGCGCCGTTGTCGGAGCGGCTGTAGCCCAGGTAGCCGTTCTGGTTGTCGGTGAGGAACAGGTGCATGCGGGGCATCTGCTCCTTCTCGGTCTTGGTCAGCAGGCCGGCCTGGCGCAGGGCCTGGCGCAGGGGCACGGTGAACTTGCGACAGAAGGTGAGCAGGGAGCGGTAGGCGTCGCCATCGCCGCTCTCCACCCACAGCTTGCCGCACTTGGGCAGGGCATCGCTGTGGGCCAGGACCGACGCCACCCGATCCGCCGGATCCATCTCAGACAGCTCGGCCAGCACCGCAAACCAGCTGCGGGCGAAGATGAGGTGCGCCAGGGGCAGGGTCTGGATCAGCCGCTCGGCGTCCCCCTCCTGGTAGCACTCGAACAGCACAAAGCCGCTGTCCCGCTCCAGGCGGGGGTAGCCGTACACCTCCAGCTCCGCAGCCCGGTCCTGGATCTCCGCCGCGCACTCCTTCTCAAACCCGGGACGGCAATGCAGCAGGACCTTATTCACGCTCACCTCCCTGGGTCAGGGCCATCACCGCCAGCAGGGCCCAGCCCACCATCAGGGTCAGCCCCCCCATGGGGGTGATGGGGCCGAAGCCCTTGCTGCCCACCAGCACCAAAGCATAGATGCTGCCGGAGAAGCCGAGCATGCCCACCACGAAGGCCAGGCCGGCGGCCACCAGCACCCGGCTTGGGCGCTGCATCAGCCACAGGGCCACGGCCATCAGCGCCAGGGCGTGGAAAAACTGGTACTGCACCGCGGTATTGAAGCTGGCCAGCAGCTCGGGGCTGACCTTACCAGGCAGACCGTGGGCGCCGTAGGCCCCCAGGCCGGTGGCCAGCAGACCACAGAGGGCCGCCAGCAGCAGGAAAACTCGACTCATGATGCGTGTCCTTGAATAAAGGCGCGGGCCAGTTCGGCAGCCCGGGCCAGGTTGTCGTGTTCGGTCAGGCCGCTGAGTTTGCGCGGCTTGAAGCTGTGGTCGCCGTCCGTCAGGTAGTGCAGGCGCGCCCCCTCCGGCAGGCGATGGGCCGCCAGCTCGGCGCGGCTGCCGAAGGTGTCCCGCTCCCCCTGCAATATCAGCAGGGGCCGGGTGCAGGCCAACACCGGCGCCCAGCGCCACTTCTCCGGCTCACTCTTGCCCACCGGGTGGAAGGGGTAGCCCAGGGCGATCACCCCGGCCGCTTCGGCCTCGGCGCCGCACACCGTGGCCACCCGCCCGCCCATGGACTTGCCCGCCAGATACAGCCGCCGACCGCTGCCGGACAGGGCGTCGATCCAGCCCTGGTAGCACTCGGTCAGTTTTGGCAGGCGATCCGGCGGGCGGCGGCGCTCCTCAGCCCGGGCGCGGATCATATAGGGAAATTCAAAGCGGATCACGGCGATGTCGTCGCCGGCCAGCAATTGGGCGAACTGGACCATAAAGGGGTGATCCATGCCAGCGCCGGCGCCGTGGGCCAGCAGCACCAGGTTGGGGGCGTCGGGGTTGCCGTCCAGCCGGTGCTCGGCGGGGAAGTCGTCAATCGGCAGAGGGGATAAGATCACTGTGGGCCTCGTCACTGAACATCTGCAGCATCCACTCACGGAACGCTTCAATCTTGCCTAAGTCCGCCTGGTTCTCATGGCACACCAGGTAGTAGGCGTTTTTGCTGAGCAGCACCTGCTCGAAGGGGCAGACCAACCGCCCCGCCTCCACCTCCGGTCGGGCCAGCACCGAGGAACCCAGGGCCACCCCCTGGCCATGGATCGCCGCCTGCAGCACCAGGGAGGAGTGGCTGAAGATGGGGCCGGAGTTGACGTTGAGGTTGGCCCCCACCTGCTTGACCCAGGCCTTCCAGTCCCGCCGGGACATGTCGTGCAGCAGGGTGAAGCGGGCCAGGTCCGCCACTTCCCGCAGGGGCCGCTCCCCCTGCAGCAGACGGGGGGAGCACACCGGCACCAGGCACTCGCTGCGCAGCTTGTCCGCTCGCAGTCCCGGCCAGTTGCCGCGGCCGAAGTAGACCGCCACGTCGACGTCGTCGGTCAGCGAGGCCTCGTCCTCGTCCACCGCCTTGATCCGCACGTCCACCTCCGGGTGCAGCTCAGAGAAGCGGGCCAGACGGGGCACCAGCCACTGGATGGCAAAGGAGGGGGTCATGCTGACAGTGAGGGAGCCGGTGGCGCTGCGGGCCAGCAGACGCTCGGTGGCGTCCGCCAACTGTGTAAAGAGATCTTTAATGTCGAGAAAATAGCTTTGACCCTCTTCCGTTAACAGAAGAGATCGATTCCGCCGGCGAAATAATTTTAATCCTAAGTACTCTTCGAGGGCCTTGATCTGATGGCTGACTGCGGCCTGGGTCACGAACAGCTCTTCTGCCGCGCGGGTAAAGCTCAGATGGCGGGCTGCCGCCTCAAATGCCTTGACCGCATTGAGGGGTGGAAGGCGCCTGGACATGATGATCCACCTCACGTTTTTTAATTAGATTATCTAATGGCCAATCATACATTAATTCGTTTGTAACCGGCACCGGAACAGGCTAATTTTTGCGCCGTATCCGACACATATTTTGCCGATTGGCAGGAGAAGTCACATGTCCACTATTGCACTGCTTGCTGCTCTGATCACCACCCCCGCTCTGCAACCGGAGCCGGTCCAATTCGACCACGAGGTGATCAACCAGGAGGTTCAGGCTCAGCTGCAGGATCAACTGGCGGAAGTTCGCCAGTCAATGTTCAACATGGAAGTGGGCCCGTCGGTGCAAGTCGCCAAGGTCGACAGCGACGAGCACGACGCCGAGTAATCGAAAAGAAAGCCGCCCGATGGGCGGCTTTTTTGTGTCTTACTGGATGTCCAGGTCCGGCTGGCTCTTGATGAGGTCATCCAGGGCCTTGAGCTGGGCCAGGAAGGGTTCCAGCTTCGCCAGCGGCAGGGCGCTGGGGCCGTCACACAGGGCCTGATCCGGCTCCGGGTGGGCTTCCAGGAAGAGGCCCGCCAGGCCGGTGGCCATACCGGCCTTGGCCAGCTCAACGGTCTGACGACGGCGCCCGCCGGAGGCCGCCCCCAGGGGATCGCGACACTGCAGGGCGTGGGTGACGTCGAAGATCACCGGCAGGCCGCCGGAGCTCTCCTTCATGGTGCGGAACCCCAGCATGTCCACCACCAGGTTGTCGTAGCCGAAGTTGGCCCCCCGCTCACAGAGGATCACCTCCTCCTTACCGCACTCGCGGAACTTCTCCACGATGTTCTTCATCTGCCCCGGGCTCAGGAACTGGGGCTTCTTGACGTTGACCACGGCGTCAGTCTTGGCCATAGCCGCCACCAGATCGGTCTGACGGGCCAGGAACGCCGGCAGCTGGATCACGTCCACCACCTCGGCCACCGGGGCGGCCTGGTGAATTTCATGAACGTCGGTGATGAGCGGCACCTGGAAGGTGGCTTTGATCTCCTCGAAGATCTTCAGCCCCTCCTCCATCCCCGGCCCCCGGTAGGAGTGGATGGAGCTGCGGTTGGCCTTATCGAAGGAGGCCTTGAACACGTAGGGGATCTTCAGCTTCTCGGTGACCTGCACGTAGTGCTCGGCGATCCGCATCGCCAGGTCCCGGGATTCCAGGACGTTCATGCCACCAAACAGCACAAAGGGCTTGTCGTTGGCGACCTCGCATTGACCCACCTTGATGGTGACTGCGCTCATGCTAAAACCTCACTTATTGAATCGGCGTCCGCATTATACCGCCAACGCCTGCAAAATCTGCCCACAGAACCACGCCATGTAGGTGCCGAGCACGTAACCGAGCACCGCCAGCAGCACCCCCACCGGCGCCAGGGCCGGGTGAAAGGCCGCCGCCACCACCGGGGCACTGGCAGCGCCGCCGACGTTGGCCTGGCTGCCCACCGCCATGTAGAACAGCGGCGCCCGGATCGCCCGGGCCACCAGCAGCATGATGGCGGCGTGCACCATCATCCAGATGGCGCCGAGCAGGAAGTAGAGGGGCGCTTCGAGCACCGCCTTGATGTCCATGTGCATGCCGATGGTGGCCACCAGCACGTAGATGAAGGCGGAGCCCACCTTGGAGGCCCCCACCGCTTCGAGGCGGTGGGCCCGGGTCAGGGAGAGCAGCACCCCAAAGGTGGTGGCCAGCACCATCAGCCAGAAGAAGCCGGAGTGCAGGCTGTAGCGCTCCAGCTGGGGGAAGTGCTCGGCAAACCAGGGGGCCAGCAGATCGGCGCCGAAGTGGGCCAGGCCGGTGGTGCCGAAGCCCACCGCCAGGATCACCATAAGATCCCTAAGCAGGGGGATCTTGGCGTGCTCCTCCTGCCAGGCGGCCATGTGGTTCTGCAGCCGCTCCAGCGCCGAGGTGTCCGCCCCCAGCTTGCTGTCCCAGGCCCGCGCCCGGGGCACCAGGATCAGCAGCACCGCCATCCAGGCGTTGGCCACCAGCACGTCCACGGCGATCATGGCGGAGAAGATGGTGTCACCGACGCCGTAGATCTCCTTCATGGCGGTCTGGTTGGCGCCTCCGCCGATCCAGCTGCCGGCCACCGTGGTCATCCCCCGCCACACCGCCTCCGGCCCGTGGCCGTTCATCAGCTCCGGGAACAGCGCCGAGGTGGTCATCAGGGCCACCGGCGCGCCCAGGACAATGCCGACGGTGCCGGCCAGGAACATGATCACCGCCTTAGGGCCCAGTGAGGCGATCGCCTTGAGATCCAGGTTCAGGGTCAGCAGCACCAGGGCCGAGGGCAGCAGGTAGCGTGAGGCCATGTAGTAGAGGGACTTGTCGTCGCCGTCGATGACGCCAAAGGTGTTGAGCAACGACGGCAGAAAATAGCACAGCAGCAGGGCCGGCACGTAGCGGTAGAAGCGGCGCCAGAACGGGTGGGGGCTGTGGGAGGTGTAGAACACCCCACCGAGCACCAGCATCAGCAGGCCCAGAACGGTGGCGGGGTTGGTGAAGATCGCCTCGGACATCCAATACTCCTTTTGAAGCCGATCGTAAAAACGTCAAAAGGGGCCACGCTGGCCCCTGAAACCTTAGCCGACTGGCTCAGCCGAGCAAGATCGGGGTCTTGGTCATCGCCAAGCGGGCCATGTAGTAGACCCAGCCCAGGGCCCCAAGGAAGGCGAAGGTGCGGAACAGCTTGCCCCGCTGCAACTTGAAGGTGATGACGCCGAGCAGTATGTAGGCCACCAGGGCGATCATCTTCTCGGTCAGCCAGGCGCTGGTGCCCGGGTACTGGGCGATGGCGACGCAGAGCAGGACGCCGGAGAGCAGCAGGAAGGTGTCCAGCGCATGGGGGGCGATGCGCGCCCATTTGCGCCCCAGCAGCGGCGACTCCGCCATCAGCCAGACAAAGCGCAGGATGAAGAAGCCCACGCTGGCGGCGATCAGGGTCATGTGCAGGTGCTTGAGGCCGGGATAGAGGGAGTAGAACCATTCCATCGTATTGAAATTCCTTTCGTCTGTGATTGCGCCTAGGTTACGCGTTCCGCTGCCAGAAACCCAGTGTAAAGCGCTCGCGCTGGCCCAGATCCCGTCCGGTGCGCACCCCCTCGAAACCGGCCTCGGTGAACAGCGCCCGCACCGCCGCGCCCTGATCGTAACCGTGCTCCACCAGCAGCGCCCCGCCGGGGACCAGGTGGGCCCGGGCCTCGGTGGCCAGGTGGCGGATGTCCGCCAGCCCGCACTCCTCGGCGGTCAGGGCGGAGCGCGGCTCGAAGCGCACGTCCCCCTGGGTCAGGTGGGGATCGGTCGAATCGATGTAGGGGGGATTGGAGACGATAAGATCAAACCGCTGGCCCGCCAGGGGGGCGAACCAGCTGCCCTGGTACAGGGTGATGGGCAACGCCAGCGTCTCGCTGTTGCGCTGGGCCAGGGCCACCGCCTCGGCCACCCGGTCCACCCCGCTGACCCGCCACTGGGGGCGCTCGCTTTTGAGCGCCAGGGCGATGGCGCCGGTGCCGGTGCCCAGGTCCACCACCCGGGCCTCGGCCGGCAGGGTCAGGGCCAGGGCGGCCTCCACCAGCGCTTCGGTATCGGGGCGCGGGATCAGAGTGTGGGCGTTGACCTGCAGCGGCAGCGACCAGAACTCCCGCTCGCCGGTAAGGTGGGCCACCGGCTCACCGGCCTCGCGGCGGGCCAGCAGCCCCTCGAGGTTGGCCACCAGGGCCTCGGACAACGGGTGATCTGGCCAAGTGAACAGGAAACTGCGGGGCTTGCCGAGGCGGGCGAGCAGCAACAGCTCGGCGTCCAGTCGGGGGCTGTCGCTGTGACCGGTCAAGCGGGCCGTGGCCTGGGCCAGCCAGGCGTCCAGGCGCACTCAGGCCTCCTCTGCCAGGGCCGCCAGCAGGTCCGCCTGGTGCTCCTGGAGAATGGGCTCCATCAGCGCCGACAGGTCCCCCTCCATCACCTCCGACAGGCGGTAGAGGGTGAGGTTGATGCGGTGATCGGAGACCCGGCCCTGGGGGTAGTTGTAGGTGCGGATCCGCTCGGAACGATCGCCGGAGGCCACCAGGGAGCGACGGGTGCTGGTCTCTTCCGCCTTGCGCCGCTCCTCCTCCGCCGCCTGCAGCCGGGCGGAGAGCACCGCCATCGCCTTGGCGCGGTTCTTATGCTGGGAGCGCTCGTCCTGACACTCCACCACGGTGCCGGTGGGCAAGTGGGTGATCCGCACCGCCGAGTCGGTCTTGTTGACGTGCTGGCCGCCAGCGCCGGAGGCGCGGAAGGTGTCCACCTTGAGATCCGCGGGGTTTATTTCGATCGCCTCCGCCTCGGGCACCTCGGGCATCACCACCACGGTGCAGGCGGAGGTGTGAATGCGGCCCTGGGACTCGGTGGCGGGGACCCGCTGCACCCGGTGGCCGCCGGACTCGAACTTCATCTCGCCGTAGACGCCGTCGCCACTGAACTTGGCGATCACCTCCTTGTAGCCGCCGTGCTCACCGTCGCTGGCGGACATCAGCTCGATGGCCCAGCCCTTCTGCTCGGCGTAGCGGCTGTACATCCGCAGCAGATCGCCGGCGAAGATGGCGGCCTCGTCGCCGCCGGCCCCGGCACGGATCTCCACGAAGGCGCTGTTGTCGTCGTTGGGGTCCCGGGGCAGCAGCAGAATTTGCAGCTCCTGCTCCAGGGCCTCGGTCTGGGCCTTGGCCGCCTCCAACTCCTCCTGGGCCATCTCCTTCATGTCGGGATCCGACAGCAGCTCGGTGGCGGTCTCGATGTCTTCCTGGGCCTGCTGGTAGGCCAAAAAGGCCTTGGCCACCGCCTCAAGCTGGGCGTACTCCTTGGAGAGGGCGCGGAATCGGGTCTGATCGGCGATCACCTCGGGCTCCCCCAGTAGCGCCTGAACCTCTTCATAGCGCTCCAGCAACCCTTCCAGTTTGGCGTATACGGACGGCTTCATTGGATACCTTTGTCTTGGCCAGCGAATGTGGCGTCATAGCAAAGCGGAAGCCCGAGGCTTCCGCTTTTTTCAATCGATGGGAATCGGCAATGACTTAATTGTCGTCGATGCCGAGGGCGCTGCGCAAGAGCTCCAGGCTGTCGAGGTCGCCGGAGCGGGCGGCCTTGGAGAGTGCCTGGGTGGGGGAGTGGATCAGCTTGTTGGTCAGCTTGTTGGCCAGTTCCAGCATCACCGCTTCCGGTTCGGCACCGGCGGCGAGGCGCTCCTGGGCCCGCTGCAGCGCGTCCTGCTTGACGGTGTCGCTCTGGGCGCGGAAGGCGCGAATGGTGGCCACGGAGTCGAGGCTGCGCAGCCAGCTCATGAACTCGCCGGACTGTTCGTGGGCGATGAGCTCCGCCTGCTCCGCCGCTTCCAGACGGGAGGCCATGTTCTTCTGCACAATGCCCTGCAGGTCGTCCACGGTGTAGAGGTAGGCGTTTTCCAGGTCGCCCACTTCCGACTCGATGTCCCGGGGCACGGCGATGTCCACCAGCAGCATGGGCTGGTGACGACGCGCCTTGAGGGCGTTCTCCACCATCCCTTTACCCAGGATGGGCAGCGGCGAGGCGGTGGAGGAGATGACGATGTCCGCCTCCGCCAGGTGCTCGGGGATCTGGGACAGGGTCACCGCCTGGGCGCCGAACTCGGCGGCCATCCCCTCGGCACGGGCCAGGGTGCGGTTGGCCACCACCATGTTGTTGACGCCCTGCTCGGTCAGGTGGCGGGCCACCAGCTCGATGGTCTCACCGGCGCCCACGAGCAATACGCGGGACTGGGAGAGGTCGTCGAAGATGTGGCGGGCCAGGTTGACCGCGGCAAAGGCCACGGACACGGCGGAGGAGCCGATCTCGGTCTCGGTGCGGATCCGCTTGGCCACCTTGAAGGTGTGCTGAAACAGGCGGTCCAGGGTGTGGGCGATGGTGCCCACCTGCTTGGCGTCGGAGAACGCCTGCTTGATCTGACCGAGGATCTGGGGTTCGCCCAGCACCAGGGAGTCCAGGCCGGCAGACACCCGCAACAGGTGCTGTACGGCGGACTGTCCGGTGTGCATGTAGACGCACTCCCGCAGTTCGGCTTCATTAAGATTGTGGAACTGGCTAAGCCACGCAATCAGGCGCTCCGACTCCACCTGGTTGGTGTACAGTTCGGTGCGGTTGCAGGTAGAGAGGATCACAGCCTCTCCGGTGCGGGTTTCGCCAGCAAGACTCTTGAGGGCGTCGGTGAGGATGTCCGGGCCAAAGGCCACTTTTTCCCGCAGCGACACGCTGGCAGTCTTGTGATTGATTCCAATAGCAACTAACGTCATGGCTTCGTAACTTACTCGCCCTTTCTCTCAGACATTCCGTGGCGGCAAGGCAATTTTATGCATAAAGCGGTTGGCGAGGGAAATAAAACCGGGAGGAGTTACCCCCACCAGAGTGATCTCTGAGGGTTGGCGCACAAAGTTGGAAAAAAATGCTTAACCTATCATTCAAGACGTTACCGCTCTTATTACTTGTCATTCTCATTAACGGTTGTGCCACGGCCCCCACCCCGGCCGGGGACGCGCCGGCCGCCGACGCCCCCAACTGGCATTTGCGGGGCAAGCTGGCGGTGATCCAGCCCGATGAGCGGGTCTCCGCCAACCTCCATTGGCGCCACCGCAGCAGCTCCGGCCAGGACGACCTGCGCCTCTCCACGCCCATCGGCACCACGGTGCTGGTGCTCAACAGCCAGCCGGGGCGGGCCCAGGTGCGCTTCGATGGCCAGCAGCACGAAGGGCAAAGCGCCGATCAGCTGATCGAACGGCTGACCGGCTGGCCCCTGCCCCTGTCCCAGATCAGCCGCTACCTGTTGGGGGACACCCAGGGGGCCCAGGCGGTGCAGTACGATGAGTTCGGGGAGCCGTCGGCGCTGGAGCTGGTGCACCCGGCCACCGGCGAACAGTGGCAGCTGCGCTACCTGGGCTGGCAGCAGCTGTCCGGTTACAAGGTGCCCCGCCAGATCGAGTTGCGCCGGGGCGATCAGCGCTTAAAATTGGCGCTTTCCCACTGGCAACCGGAGCCCTGATGTCCGCCCACGCGCCCTGGCCCGCCCCGGCCAAGCTCAACCTTTGTCTGCACATCAATGGTCGTCGCGACGACGGCTACCACGAGCTGCAGACCCTGTTCCAGTTTCTCGACGTCGGTGACCGGCTCTCCTTCGGGATCACCGACGACGGCGACATCACCCTGACCCCGGCCATCGAGGGGGTCGCCAACGAAGACAACCTCATCGTCCGTGCCGCCCGTCGCCTGCAGGCTCACACCGGCACCCCCCTGGGCGCCCACATCCAACTGGAGAAGGTGCTGCCCATGGGCGGCGGCCTGGGGGGCGGCTCCTCCGACGCCGCCACCACCCTGGTGGCCCTCAACCACCTTTGGGGCACCGCAGTGGACGAGGACACCCTGGCGGAGCTGGGGCTGGCGCTGGGGGCCGACGTGCCGGTATTTGTCCGGGGCCGGGCGGCGATGGCCGACGGCGTGGGAGAGCAACTGCGGCCGGTGACCGTGGCGGAGCCCTGGTACCTGGTGGTGGTGCCGGATGTGGAGGTGAGCACCGCCGAGGTCTTTGGCCACCCGGACCTGACCCGGGACACCCCCAAGATCCCGGCTCTGGAAACCCAACCGGAACGCTGGCAGAACGACTGCCAGGCGGTGGTGTGCCAGACCTACCCCCAAGTTGCAAAGGCCTTGAGCTGGTTGATAGAATACGCGCCGTCAAAAATGACCGGTACCGGCAGCTGCGTGTTTGGGCAATTTGCCCAGCGGGATTCGGCTTTGGCGGCACTGAACGACCTGCCCAAGGAGTGGCAGGGGTTCGTCGCCCGAGGCTGCAATCTGTCGCCGCTGCGGACTAAACTGGGTTAGTACAAAAACAGACGATTGGGCTATCGCCAAGCGGTAAGGCAGCGGGTTTTGATCCCGCCATTCCCAGGTTCGAATCCTGGTAGCCCAGCCATAATTCGGCTCGCGATCTCTCCACCAAGGTCCAGATTGGTTCGATCGCGGCCCACCGTCCGGCAGGGCCGGAGGGTGCCCCAGGGGCATTTTTGACACAGGGTCGGGGCGTTACGCTACCGGCCAACTTTGAGAAGTTAACGGAGAATGGCCAGCACGCCGCTGGGTTCCTGTCCCAGGCGCGCGGTCTTCCACCCAAGTCAATAAGCCTGAGGTTCTTCCTGTGCCCGACATCAAGCTTTTTGCCGGTAACGCCACACCGGAACTTGCCAGTCGCATCGCCCAACGCCTGTACTCCTCCCTGGGTGAAGCCGAGGTGGGTCGTTTCTCCGACGGAGAGATCAGCGTCCAAATCAATGAAAACGTTCGCGGCGCTGACGTATTCATTATCCAATCAACCTGTGCCCCCACCAACGACAACCTGATGGAGCTGGTGGTGATGGTCGACGCCCTGCGTCGCGCCTCCGCCGGCCGCATCACCGCGGTGATCCCCTACTTCGGTTACGCCCGCCAGGACCGCCGCGTGCGCTCCGCCCGGGTGCCGATCACCGCCAAGGTGGTGGCCGACTTCCTCTCCAGCGTGGGTGTGGACCGGGTCCTGACCTGTGACCTGCACGCCGAGCAGATCCAGGGCTTCTTCGATGTGCCCGTGGACAACGTGTTCGGCAGCCCGGTGCTGCTTGAGGACATGAAGCAAAAGGCCCTGGACAACCCGGTGGTGGTCTCCCCGGACATCGGTGGTGTGGTGCGTGCCCGTGCCGTGGCCAAGCTGCTGGACGACAGCGACCTGGCGATCATCGATAAGCGTCGTCCCCGCGCCAACGTCTCCCAGGTGATGCACATCATCGGTGACGTGAAGGACCGCGACTGCATCATCGTGGACGACATGATCGACACCGGTGGCACCCTGTGTAAGGCGGCCGAGGCCCTCAAGGAGCACGGCGCCCGTCGCGTGTTCGCCTACGCCACCCACCCGGTGTTCTCCGGCAACGCCGCCGAGAACATCAAGAACTCCGTCATCGATGAGGTGATCGTCACCGACACCATCCCGCTGAAGGACGAGATGAAGGCCACCGGTAAGGTGAGCCAGCTGACCATGAGCCAGGTGATGGCCGAGGCGATCCGCCGGGTCAGCAACGAAGAGTCCATCTCCGCGATGTTCGAGCATTAATCGGCCCCTCAGCCGAGTGCGAAACGCCCCGCCCCTGGCGGGGCGTTTTTTGTTCGTGATCCCGATCACGTTCGTAAATTAGTGTCACATCTTGTTGTTTTTCGGGTGTTACATATACGCCGCCACCCAGATGGCAGCCTATAAGCCTTCACAACAAGAGACCAGATTGATGAACCTACAACGCACGGCCCTGGCTTTGGCCCTGACCGGCCTGATGGTCGGCTGCAGCAACAGCTCCAGCGATGACAACCAGGGCACCCCCTTCGCCCTGACCATCGCCCACATCAACGACACCCACTCCAACTTCGACCCCATCAACAGCAGCTTCGCCAACCCGACGCTGCGTGACGGTCAGGCGGTCTACAACCAGTTTGGCGGCCACCCCCGCCTGCTCAGTGCGGTGGACGAGATCAAGGGCAGTGCCGAGCGCCAGGACCAGAGCCTGCTTTTCCTGCACGGCGGCGACGCCTGGCAGGGCACCGGCTACTTCAAGCTCAACAACGGCCGTATGAACGCCGACATCCTGAGCCTGATGGGGCTGGACGCCATGGCGGTGGGCAACCACGAATTTGACCTGGACAACGCCACCCTGGCCGAGTTCATCGATAACGTCACCTTCCCGGTGCTGGGCGCCAATATGGACGTCAGCCAGGACGCCGATCTGGCCGACGTCAGCAACCTCAAGCCCTACGTGGTGTTCGCCTTCGACGGCCACACCAAGACCCGGGTGACCGATCTGGACAACCTGCCCCAGGGTCAGCAGCTGGTGGCGGTGTTTGGCGTGGTGCTGGAGGACATGCCCACCATCTCCCCCAACGTGGGTGACGTCACCTTCCAGGCGGAGGTCGACACCGCCCAGGCCATCGTCGACGAACTCAAGGCGCTGGGGGTCGACAAGATCCTGGCCCTGACCCACCTGGGCACCAGCCGTGACATCAACCTGGCCCAGAACGTCGACGGCATCGACGTCATCGTCGGCGGCCACTCCCACTCCCTGCTGGGGGATTTCTCCAACCTGGGGATGGGCGACAGCGAGGTGCAGTACGCCCAGCTGGTGGAAACCCCCAACGGCGGCCTGACCTGCATCGTCCAGGCCGGCCAGTACGCCCAGGCGGTGGGCCAGGCCGAGGTGGTCTTTGACGCTCAGGGCAACATCGATCAGTGCGGCGGCGGCAACACCCTGCTCTCCTCCGACACCTTCTATGCCGAGAGTCAGCGCCAGGAGGCGGACCGCCTGGTGGGCGCCGAACACGCCGAGGTGGCCAACTTCATCGCCGGCCAGGACAACATCCGCATCCAGGCCGAGGACGCCACTCTGCGCGCCCACATCGACACCCACTACAAGCCGGCCCTGGACGAGGCCTACGGTGAGGTGATCGCCCAGGTGCCCGAAACCCTGGTGCACGAGCGCCGTCCCGGCGACAACGGCATGGACGAGCACGGCTCCCGGGTGGCCCCCATCGTGGCCGAAGGCCAGCGCTACTGGGCCAACCTGCCGGAGGTGGTCGCCGAGACCGGCATGAGTGTAGATCTGGCCCTGGTGGGCGCCGGTGGTGTGCGCACCAACATTGACGAGGGCGCCTACTACGAGGGCAGCGTGTCCCTCGAGCTGCTGCCCTTCTCCAACTACCTGTCGGTGGTGGAGCTGACCGGCGCCGAGATTCGCCAGCTGCTGACCGAAACCATCACCCTGGCGCTGCCCAACGACGCCCACATGGGCAAGTTCCCCTACATCGGCGGCGCCCGCTACGTGTTCAAGGAGACCGAATCCCAGGTCGGCGGCCACATCGAGACCCTGGAGCTGCTCACTGGCGGCACCGAGGCCGAGCCCCAGTGGACCGCCATCGAGGACACGGCCCACTACAACGTGGTGATGACCAACTACAACGCCAACGGCAACGACGACTGGCACGCCATGTACGAAGCCCAGGCCGACGGCGCCAAGCGCTTCGACATCATCCTGGTGGACGGCGCTCCGATGGTTTACCCGGTGGAGAAGGTGCTGTTTGACGGCAGCAGCTACACCGCGGTCTACGCCGACGGCGCCCCGGACTGCGATCAAACCGGCGCCCAGTGCAACACCGACGCCCTGGCGGTGATCGAGTACATCGACGACACCCGCAACGAGCTGGTGGAGATGCAGTACCAGGGCGTGACCTTGAACCGGGCCCAGTAATCCGGACGCCCGACAGAAAAGCCCGCCTTTTGGCGGGCTTTTTTTTGTCCGCAGTGCCTCAAGGCAACCGGCGGAGAATTGGGGGCTTTTGGGCCCAGACCCTCAAAGGGCCCCGGCACAGGGCGCCAATGGCCCGGCAAAGCCCCGCCGCTTTGGCTACTGTTGCTCCATTCCCACCCAGGAGGATCGGATGATGAGTTACCGAGCTGTTCTGCTGTGCCTGGTCACCCTAACCCTGCCTTCGGCTCTGGCCAAGCCCCCCGGGGTGCCGCCGGGGCCCCCCTTCGACCCGCCGGGGCCGCCCGAGACGCCGCCGGGTTTGGCCAAGCAGACGGTGCGCTTTACCGTGCTGCACACCAACGACCACCACGGCCGCTTCTGGCGCAACGGCGACGGTGAGCTGGGAATGGCCGCCCGCAAGACCCTGATCGACCGCATCACCGCCGAGGTGGAAGCCGAGGGGGGCGAAGTGCTGCTGCTCTCCGGTGGCGACATCAACACCGGGGTGCCGGAGTCGGATCTGCAGGATGCCGAGCCGGACTTTGTCGGCATGAATCTGTTGGGCTATGACGCCATGGCGGTGGGCAACCACGAGTTTGACAACCCCCGGGATGTCCTGGCCGCCCAGGAGGCGCTGGCCCAGTTCCCCTTCCTCTCCGCCAACATCTACGACGCCGACAGCGGCGACCGGATTTTTGCCCCCTACCAGCTGTTTGACGTCAATGATCTCAGCATCGCCGTGGTGGGCTTCACCACCGCCGACACCGGCAAGCTGGCCAACCCCGACTACGTGGCCGGCCTGGAGTTTCGCGATCCCCGCGACGTGGCGGCCACCCTGCTGCCGATGATCGAGCAGGAGCACGATCCGGATCTGATCTTTGCCGTGACCCACATGGGCCACTACGCCAACGGCGCCAACGGCAGCAACGCCCCCGGGGACGTGGCCCTGGCCGAATCCCTGCCCGCCGGCCTGCTGGACATGATCGTCGGCGGCCACTCCCAGAACCCGGTCTGCGTGCGGGACGACGGCTCCGGCGAGTACGCCGATTTCGGCCCCGGCGATCCCTGCCTGCCGGACAACAAGAACGGCACCTGGATTGTCCAGGCCTTCGAGTGGGGCAAGTACGTCGGCCGGGCCGATTTTGCCTACCGCAAGGGGCGCCTGACCCTGGAGAGCTACGCCCTGATCCCGGTCAACCTCAAGGACGACGAGGGCAACGTCATCGTCGAACCCATCGAGGAGGACGCCGAGGTGCTGGCGGTGCTGCAGCCCTACCAGGACGCCGGGGACGAGGCCCTGGGCCGGGTGATCGCCCAGAGTGACGGCCGCCTGGAGGGGGACCGTGACGTGGTGCGCAGCCAGCAGACCAACCTGGGCCGCCTGATCGCCACCGCCCAGAACGAGGTGGTGCAGGGGGCCGGTTTCGGCATCATGAACTCCGGCGGGGTGCGCGCCTCCATCGAGGCCGGCGAGGTCACCTACCGGGATGTGCTGACGGTCCAGCCCTTCGGCAATACCGTCGCCCAGGCCACCTTAAGCGGAGACGAGCTGCTGGAATACCTCGGCGAGGTGGCCAGTAAACAGATCGGCTCCGGCGCCTACGCCCAGTTCGCGGGCATCAGCATGGAGGTGGACTGCCAGGCGATGTCGGTGAGCATCAGCGCCATCGGCGGCGTCGACTTTGACCCCTCCGGCGAGTACGTCTTCTCCATCCCCAGCTTCAATGCCGCCGGCGGCGACAACTACCCGGTGCTGGAGGTGATCGACACCGGCTTTGTCGACGCCCAGATCCTGGCGGAGTTTATGGAGGAGCTGGGCACCATCCAGGTGGCGGATTTCGAGCCCATGGGCGAGATCCAGTACCTCAACTCCCTGAGCGACACCGGCTGTCAGCTCGAATGAGCATAAAGGGGGCCAGTCGGCCCCCTTTTGCGGCCGGTTTGAGCGCTTTGCGGTCAAAGTGGTAGACTATCGCGCCGGCAATTTCTTGGTAGTTTGCCGGCACTCGTCTACAAGGAACAGACCTGTCTTGGTCGCGAGGCAGGTTGGACACCCCAAAACAAGGAGAACGGACCATGTCGCAATTCGAATTTGATGCTCATGTCCGTACCGAACTGGGCACCGGTGCGAGCCGCCGGTTGCGTAGGGCAGAACAGCTGCCCGCAGTGTTGTACGGTGCAGACGACGCTCCTGTGGCCATCACTTTGGACCACAAGAAAGTCAACCAAGCCCAGGAACAGGAGGCGTTTTACAGCCAGGTCCTGACCCTGAACATCGAAGGCAAAAAGGTGGAGGCGATCGTCAAGGCGATCCAGCGCCACCCCTTCAAACCCAAGCTGCTGCACATCGATTTCCAGCGGATCAAGCGGGGCACCGCCATGACCGCTACCGTGCCGCTGCACTTCGTGAACGAAGACTCCTCCGACGGCGCCAAGGCCGGCGGCACCATTATGCACCTGCTCAACGAGGTGACGGTGCGCTGCCTGCCCAAGGATCTGCCGGAGTTCATCGAAGTGGACATACAAGCCCTCAACACCGGTGAGGCGCTGCACCTGTCCGATCTGGCGATGCCAGCGGGAGTGGAGCTGCCCAACCTGGAAGCGGGGTCCGACAACGATCTGTCGGTGGTGAGCATCCAGCCGCCCAAGGGTGGCAGCGACGATGACGCCGAAGACACCGAAGAGCAAGAGACACAAGAGTAACGGTGAGCAACAACATCCGTTTGATCGTGGGCCTGGCCAATCCAGGCCCCGAATACGCCCACACGCGTCACAACGCCGGTGAGTGGCTGGTGAACGAACTGGCCCGCACCCACAACGTGACCCTGAAAAGCGAAAGCAAGTTTTTTGGCCTGACCGGACGCATCCAGTCCGGGGGCAAGGATCTGCGCCTGCTGATCCCCACCACCTTCATGAACCTGTCCGGCAAGTCGGTGGCCACCCTGGCCAACTTCTACGACATCGCGCCGGAGGAGATCATGGTGGCCCACGACGAGCTGGATCTGCCCCCCGGGGTGGCCCGCTTCAAGCTCGGTGGCGGCCACGGTGGCCACAACGGCCTGAAGGACATCATCAGCCGGCTGGGCAACAACAAGAATTTCTACCGCCTACGGATCGGCATCGGCCATCCGGGGGATCGTAACCGGGTCACCGGCTACGTACTGGGCAAGGCCCCCGCCGCCGAGCAGCGGGCCATGGACGAGGCCATCGATGAAGCCAGCCGCAGCATCGACATCCTGCTCAGTGACGGCATCACCAAGGCACAGAATCGCCTCCACACTTTCTCGGCCCAACCGGCCTAATCGACACAAAGGTTAACGACACCATGGGTTTTAAATGCGGTATCGTGGGCCTGCCCAACGTGGGCAAGTCCACCCTGTTCAACGCACTGACCAAGGCCGGCATCGAAGCGGCCAACTTCCCCTTCTGCACCATCGAGCCCAATACCGGGGTGGTACCGGTGCCGGATCAGCGTCTGGACGCCCTGGCCAAGATCGTCAACCCCCAGCGTGTGCTGCCCACCACCATGGAGTTTGTGGACATCGCCGGCCTGGTGAAAGGCGCCTCCACCGGGGAGGGGCTGGGCAACAAGTTCCTGGCCAACATCCGGGAGACCGACGCCATCGGTCACGTGGTGCGCTGCTTTGAGAACGACAACATCGTCCACGTCGCCGGCGGCGTGAACCCCGCGGCGGACATCGAGGTGATCAACACCGAGCTGGCCCTGGCGGACCTGGACGCCGTGGAGAAAGCCCTGCTGCGCCTGGCCAAACGCGCCAAGGGCGGCGACAAGGACGCCAAGGCGGAGATCCTGGTGCTGGAGAAGCTGTTGCCGGTGCTGGAAGCCGGTGGCATGGCCCGCTCCGTCACCCTGGCCCCGGAAGAGGCGGCCCGCATCCAGTACATGGGCCTGTTGACCCTCAAGCCCACCATGTACATCGCCAACGTCAACGACGACGGTTTCGAGAACAACCCCTACCTGGACAAGGTGCGTGAGATCGCCGCTGGAGAGAACGCCGTGGTGGTGCCGGTGTGCGCCGAGATCGAGTCCGAGATCGCCGAACTGGACGACGAGGAGCGCGAGGAGTTCATGGCGGATCTGGGCATCGATGAGCCGGGCCTGAACCGGGTGATCCGCTCCGGTTACGAGCTTTTGGACCTGCAGACCTACTTCACCGCCGGTGTGAAAGAGGTGCGCGCCTGGACCATCCCGGTGGGCGCCACCGGCCCCCAGGCGGCGGGCAAGATCCACACCGATTTCGAGCGCGGCTACATCCGTGCCGAGGTGATCGCCTACGACGACTACGTCACCCTGGGCGGGGAGAACGCCGCCAAGGAAGCGGGCAAGAAGCGCTCCGAAGGTAAGGACTACGTGGTCAAAGACGGCGACGTGATCCACTTCCTGTTCAACGTCTGAGTCCCCGCCGCCTCAGTCCACAGCCCGGCTTCGGCCGGGCTGTGTGCGTCTGGGCCCCAGCACCGCCCTCCCCGACCGGCCCTGAGTCCACCCGACAGGGCCGATGCCCCGACGCCGGCAGCGCTGCTTTTTTCATCGCCGCGGGCCCCCCGTTGCTGCATCTTTGCCTACTCTGATTATTTTGCGCCCGAACGATCCCGGCCCGGCACAAATCGCCGCAAAAGCAGTTGACGCTGTGGGGGCAACTCAGCATAATACGCCCCGCTCCCACCGATGGGGGCGCGATGGCTACGTAGCTCAGCTGGTTAGAGCACGGCACTCATAATGCCGGGGTCGCAGGTTCAAGTCCCGCCGTAGCCACCATTCTTTGTTTTGGGCGCTCAAAGCACTGAAACGCGGAAGTGGCGGAATTGGTAGACGCACCAGATTTAGGTTCTGGCGCCGCGAGGCGTGAGAGTTCAAGTCTCTCCTTCCGCACCATCTGTTGGGCTATCGCCAAGCGGTAAGGCAGCGGGTTTTGATCCCGCCATTCCCAGGTTCGAATCCTGGTAGCCCAGCCATTTTTAAGATGCACGACACGTCGGGCATCGATTGGAGCCATCCAATCACCACGGTTACCGTGGCTATGTAGCTCAGCTGGTTAGAGCACGGCACTCATAATGCCGGGGTCGCAGGTTCAAGTCCCGCCATAGCCACCATTTTTCGATTGCACTGCAATCACCCCCAGTTGGGCTATCGCCAAGCGGTAAGGCAGCGGGTTTTGATCCCGCCATTCCCAGGTTCGAATCCTGGTAGCCCAGCCATCTTCCGAACGACCTCGGTTGTTCACCCCAGTTGGGCTATCGCCAAGCGGTAAGGCAGCGGGTTTTGATCCCGCCATTCCCAGGTTCGAATCCTGGTAGCCCAGCCATCTTTTCGAACGACCCCGGTTGTTCACCCCAGTTGGGCTATCGCCAAGCGGTAAGGCAGCGGGTTTTGATCCCGCCATTCCCAGGTTCGAATCCTGGTAGCCCAGCCATCTTTCAAAAGCTCGCCTCGCGCGGGCTTTTGTCGTTTTTACCCCCCAGCTTGACAAAAAAGCGGCCCCGAAGGGCCGCAGCGCTGGCGTCGGGAAGGACACCTTAAAAGCGGTAATCCAGTCGCACCCAGGCGTTGCGCCCCGGCTCGTTGACCCGCACGGTGCGCTCCTCAGGTGGCAGCAGATCGTTGCCGGCACCGGATTTGCTGACGTGCTCGGCGTAGGCCTTATCAAAGAGGTTGTCGATGCCGAAACTCAGCCGGGTGGCCCTGCCGTGCTTCCAGGCGCCGTTCAACGACAGCACGCCGAACCCGGCGGTCTCCCCCAGGTCCTGGCCCACGATGTTGCCCTGCCCCACCGCCACCCGGTCCTGCCGGTCCACCAGGCGCCACAGCGCCCCGAACAGCCAGGTGTCGTTTTCGTAATCCAGTGCGATGCGCCCCTCCAGGGGCGAGATCTGGCCCAGGGGGACGCCATCGGTGTCGTTGTCGCCGTGGGTGTAAGCCAGGGTGGTGGTGAGGGTAAAATGCTGGGCAAAGGCCACGCTGGCCCCCAGCTCCCCCCCCCAGAGTGTGGCGTCGACGTTGCGGGCCGAGGGCTGACTGTTGTTGTCGATCAGGATGTAGTCCTGGATGTCCGCGTAGAACAGGGAGGCCGACAGCTCCAGTGGCCCCTGATGCAGCCAGCCGATGTCCAGCTGAGTGGTCTGCTCCGGTTCCAGCGTCAGGTTCTTGCCCGCCTTCATCACCTCCCAGTAATCGGCGATGCGCTGGGCGTACCCCACCCCGGCGTAGAACTGATGGTGCTCCAGCAGCCACTCGTAGCGGCCGAACCCGCTGAGCAGGTTTTCGGTCTTGTCATTGACCTTGCCCGTCCCGGACCAGCTGCCCAGCAGCGTCTGCTCGTAGCGATCGTAGCGGGCGCCGGCCACCACCTTGCCCGGCCCCAGGGCCCAGTCCGACTCCAGCAGCACCCCCAGGTTCTCCTTGCGGTAGACCTCCTCGAAAGCGGCCCCCAACAGCTCATCCAGGCTCAATCCACTGCGCATGTCCTGAGTGCTGTCCAGGTAGTCGACGCCCACCAACAGCTCCCAGCCCGCCACCGGCATCAGCTCAAACCAGAGGTGGCCGCCCAGGTTGGTGCGCCGGGGGTTGGTGCCGGGGACGGTGTTCTCGGGGCGGTCGAACTGGTCCATGATGTGATCGTTCTGGTTGTAGTAGGCCTGGAACTCCATCATGGCGAGCCAGTCCCGCTCTGAGCCGGTGCGCATCAACAGCGTGGCGTTCTCGTTGTCAATTTGCCGGGCCTTGTTGGCCCGATCCGCGTACTCGGCAGAGCCGGAGGCGAAGCCGTAGCTCAGCTCCACCACCGACTCGGCATCCGGGGTCCAGCCGATGGCGGTGTGGAAATTGTCCCGGTCGTAGCTGGACTGCATGACATCGCCGTTGCCGTCGGTGAAGTCGTCGCTTTCGGAGTGGTTGGCGTCGATGCGCCAGTAATGGTCCGGCGTTCCGGTCACCAGCTCCATGGCGTAGTCTTTGCGCTCAAAACTGCCGTAGGTCATGCTGGCCCGCCCCTCGGTGCCCCCCTCGGCCAGGCCAAAGTGGTCACGCTCGAACAGCACCGTCCCCGCCGAACCCACCGGGCCGTACTTGACGGTCTGCGGCCCCTTGATCACCTCCACCCGCTCGTAGGTGTCCGGTGAGATGTAGTTGGTGGGCGGATCCATTCGGCCGCCGCAGGTGCCCCCCACCTGCTGACCGTCGTTGACGATGTTGACCCGGGAGCCGGCCATCCCCCGCAGCGTAATGTCACCGCCGGCTCCACCCTTGCGGGTCACGTTGAAGCCGGGGATGGTACGCAGGAAGCCGGAGCCATCGAAGGCGGGCAGGGGCTGGCGGGGCAGCTTGGGGTCGGTCACCACGGTCAGGGGCGATTGCATCACCTCCGCCGTGACCACCTGGTACTCATCGCAGCGACCCTGCTCGGTGCAGTCGCTGATCTTATCGGCGTAGGCAGGCAGGGCCAACGCCAGGTTAACGGCCGCGGCGACGGCCAGAAGCTTGCTTTCGGGCATGAAGGATCGGTCCTTGTGAACGTTCAGCGCAGGGCAAGAGCCATGGGATAAGGCCCTTTTACGCCGATGCCAGAAAAGACCAAGCCCGCTGGGCCAGGGTGCGACAATATGCCGCAGGGGGGCGACAACATCGGTTTGAGTTTGAGCATTGAAGACCCCGGCGCCGGCCTGTCGAGCCCGAGTTCGGAGGGGCATGGCCTGGGGCTGTTGATCGTCACCGAGCTGTGTCGGCGCTACGGTTGGGTCTTTGCCCTGGAGGAGCGACCCGAAGGGGGCTGCCGGGCCAGCATCGACTTTACCGGGACGGCGGCGTCACCAGAGTGCTGAGGCGCTGGTAGCGCTCAAGCAACAGCGCCATCTGGTAGAGCACGAACCCGGCCCGGTTGGGCTCCTGGCCCTCCAGCTCGCCGTAGAGCCAGGCCTGCTCCTGCGCCAGTCCCACCGGCCAGGGACTGCGATCCCCGGCCATGGCGTCGGTCAGCACCCGGTAGGCCTCGCCGAACACCTGCTGCAGCCGCTCGCCCATGGGGTCCGGCAGCGTCAGTCCCCGCCGGGCCAGGGGTGCCAGGGCGTTCAGGTGACTCATCGCCCCCTTGTACTCCCCCAGCAAAGCCAGGCTGGCCTCGGCGTTGCGGTAGCCCGGCTCCTGTTTCATCTGGTTGAAGCTGGCGCTTAAGCTCACCCCCTGCTCGTAGGCCAGGCGCCGGGCACGGGCCAGTTGCACCGGCGCCACTGGCTTGCCCTCGAAGGTCATCAGCAGCAGCTGCAGATAGCGCTGCAGGTGGGCCAGGGCCTGGCGCCGCAGGGCCTGCTGACGGCCCCCCTGCCACTGGGGCCAGAGCCAGCGAAAGGCGGCAAACACCAGCACGCAGCCGATCAGGGTATCCAGCATCCGCGGCAACAATATGGAGTCGCCGCCAAACCCCAGGTACTCGAACATCAGCACCAGCAGCATGGAGGCGAAGGTGGTGGTTAGGCCGTGGTGCAGGGGCACCATGGCCAGGGTCACGGGCACCAGCGCCACCGCCAGCCCCAGGGCACCCTGACCGGTGACCCCCAGCCACACCAGCGCCGCCCCCAGGGCCAGGCCGGCAAAGGTGCCCGCCGCCCGCTGCCCCACCCGGTTGCGGGTGGCCACGTAGCTGCTCTGGGTCACCATGGCGATGGTGGTGAGGATCCAGTAGCCCTTCTCCAGCCCCATGTACTGGCTGATGAGCGAGCCCACCCCCAGCAACACCGCCACCCGCGCCGCCCCCCGCAGCACCGGCGAGGACCAGGTCATCATCTTGCGCCACTGAGCCCAGAGCCCCGGGGATTCGCCGCCGATGAAATCCCGTTGGTACAGCGGCGATACCCGCTCCGCCAGGCGGGCGATGCGACGCACGTTGCCCGCCATGTAGTGGGCCACCATGCCCCGGGGGCCGCCGGTCTCGGCCGCCTGCTCCAGGGCCGTCACCAGGGGCTCGGCCAGCGCCTGATGGCGGTCGCTCTGGGTGATGGGGCGCTGCTGGGCCAGGTCCCGGCTGATGCGCATCAGTCGGGCGGCCACCGCTCGGGTCCAGTCCCGGTAGAGGGGGTAGATGTCGTCGGAGGTGAACAGGGCACGGGCCTGCTCCGGCTGGGGGGTGGCCTGGAGCCGCTCCTGCAGATCCAGCGCCGCAATAAAGGCGTTTTTCAGTGGTGCGATGTCCCCCTGACGACCGAAGGCCGCCAGCTGGTTGCGGCACAGCCCCAGCTGCTGGCCCAGCTCGGCATCGAAGTGCAGTGGCAGCCCCTCCCCCCGCAGCTGCTCCGGCCGGGCCAGCAGCAGCTGGGCCAGGCGCCGATAGGCGGCGGAGAGGCTCTGGCGAAGGGGGTAGTGGCGCCAGAGGCGGTACCACAGGGCGCTGAACAGCATCAGCCAGAGCACGCAGCCGCTGTAGCCCAGGGCCAGTTGCCAGGCCGGAGCCAGATCCGAGGTGGCCAGCCCTACCACCGCCATCACCAGCACCGCCATCCCCAGGCGACCGGAGAGCTCGCCCCAGGCCGCGGCGCTGCCCATGGCCAGCCCCAGCAGGGCAAACCAGAGGGGCAACAGCGCGGGGCAGTGTTCGGTGATTAGGGCGGTCAGCCCCGAGGCCAGGGCGACGCCCAACAGGGCCAGGGCGATCCGGCCCCACCAGCGGGGGGAGGGTTGGTCCAGCGCCGCCACCAGCACCGCCGGCAGGGCCAGCATGGAGAGGGCCACCGGCCCCACCAGCCCCAGCGGCCAGGCCAATCCCAGCGCCAGCAGCAGTCCGAGGGAGAGCCTCAGAGACTGGTTGAGGGCGGGATTGAACCAGTAGCGCCGCACCGGGGATCAGAGCCCCATGGCGTACCGCATCACCTGGTTCTTCACCGGGCCGGCGTTCTGGGCCGCCATCAGGCCCAGGTTGCGTGCCAGCTTGAGGGGCAGGCGGTCGTTGGAGAACAGGGTATAGAAAAGATCCATGGTGGACTGCATCAGCAGGTTGTCGCGCCGGCGGGGGGTCTGGTAGCGCATCAGCACCGCCTCGCTGTCCCAGCTCTGGCCGCTGTCCTTGGCCTCCACCAGCACCTGGGCCAGGGTGGCCACGTCCTTGAAGCCCAGGTTGACCCCCTGGCCGGCCAGGGGATTGATGGTGTGGGCCGCGTCCCCCAGGAGCACCAGGCGACCGTCGAAATAGTGCTGGGCGTGCTGCCGGGTCAGGGGGAAACTGCCCCGGCCGTCGATTTCGAACGCCCCCAGGCGCTCCGGGAAGGCCTGCTGGATCGCCCGCTTCAGCTCGCCATCCTCTAGGCGCATCAGCTGGGCCACCTTCTCGGGGCTGTCGTACCACACCAGGGAGCCGTGATGACCCGCCAGGGGCAGGAAAGCCCGGGGGCCACTGGGGGTGAACTCCTGCCAGGTGATGGTCTGCTGTGGCGCCTCGGTGGTGATGTTGACCGCCAGACAGTGGTGGCGATATTGCCAGCCGGTCAGGCCGATGCCGGTGGCGGCGCGCACCCGGGAGCGGGCCCCGTCACAGCCCATCAGCAGCCGACCCTGCAGCCGGCGCTCGCCCACCTGCAGGTAGGCCCCGGCTTCGTCCTGCCAGATCCGGTCCGGCCCCTGGCCGGTGAGCAGGGTGATCCCGTCCAGCTCGGCCATCGCCTGCCACAGCCCCAGCTGCACCACCCGGTTCTCGATGATGTGGCCCAGGTGATCGCAGCCGATCTCGCTGGCCTCGAAGCGCACCTCGCTGCGCTGCCACTCCCAGGTGGCCAGGGTCTGGTAGGGGGCGGTGCGCATGGCGTCGATGGCCGACCAGGCCCCCAGCTGGCTCAGCAGCTGCTCCGAGGCGGCGCTGATGGCACTGACCCGCAGATCCCGCGGCTGCTCCGGGGCAAAGGGTTGCGGGGTCTGGGCTTCCACGATGGCCACGGAAAACCCTTTCTGGGCCAGGGCACAGGCGCTGGCGGCGCCCACCATGCCGGCCCCCACAATGAGGATGTCGTACTGCTCCATGATCTGGCTGTTTCAGGATGAAAAAAGTTGGCCCCATGATATGTCAAAAGCCGGGCTTACGTAATAAAAGGTAAGCGACGCGCACTCTACTCACATCCGCTTACATCCTCCGGTCCGCGGCCTCCAACCCTTTCCTAGACTCAGCCTGTCTTACTGAGGGACCCAAAAGGAGAAACCGTTATGCAAGTCCGTCCGCTGTGCCTCATCCTGACCCTCCTGTCCGCCCCGGCCGCGCTGGCCATGGAAACCGATGCCCGCTACGAAGTGCGTGGCCTCAAGGAAGCCAACCCCATCGTCGAGGAGATCAACCTCGCCCGGGCGATGATCCGCTACGAGCTGGCCCTGGACATTCAGCGCCAGGTGTACCACACCCTGAGCCAGCAGTTTGACCATCAAGTCGTGGAACAAGAGTTGGAAGAAGAGGAAGTTAGCCACAGCGCCGCCGCTTCCGGTCCGCTCACCACCCGCCACTGCCGCCACTGAAACCGCGCAACAACTGGCCAGCGTCGCTGCTGCGGTATAAAATACCCCGCTATTTTTTCCGGAGCGACGCTGATTGATGAGCAAGAAACTGCACATTAAGACCTGGGGCTGCCAGATGAACGAGTACGACTCGGCCAAGATGGCCGATCTGCTCGACGCCTTTGGCGGCTACACCCTCACCGACGAGGCCGAAGAGGCCGACGTACTGCTGCTGAACACCTGCTCCATTCGCGAGAAGGCGCAGGAGAAGGTGTTTCACCAGCTGGGCCGCTGGCGCCCGCTCAAGGAGCACAAGCCCGGCCTGGTGATCGGTGTGGGCGGCTGCGTCGCTTCCCAGGAGGGGGATGCCATCCGCGAACGCGCCCCCTACGTCGACATCGTGTTCGGCCCCCAGACCCTGCACCGCCTGCCGGAGATGATCGGCAAGATCCAGGCCGGCGAGCGCGGCGTGGTGGACGTCTCCTTCCCGGAGATCGAGAAGTTCGATCGCCTGCCGGAGCCTCGCGCCGAGGGGGCCAGCGCCTTCGTCTCCATCATGGAGGGCTGCAACAAGTACTGCTCCTTCTGCGTGGTGCCTTACACCCGCGGCGAGGAGGTCAGTCGCCCCCTGGACGACGTGCTCTACGAGGTGGCCCAGCTGGCCGAGCAGGGGGTTCGCGAGATCAACCTGCTGGGGCAGAACGTCAACGCCTACCGGGGCGAGACCCACGACGGTGAGATCTGCAGCTTCGCCGATCTGCTGCGCTTTGTCGCCGCCATCGACGGCATCGATCGCCTGCGCTTCACCACCAGCCACCCGGTGGAGTTCACCCAGGATATCATCGACGCCTACGCCGACGTGCCGGAACTGGTGGACTTCCTCCACCTGCCGGTGCAAAGCGGCTCCGACCGCATCCTGACCATGATGAAGCGCAACCACACGGCGCTGGAGTTCAAGTCCATCTGTCGCCGGCTGCGCAAGGTGCGCCCCAACATGCACATCAGCTCCGATTTCATCGTCGGTTTCCCCAACGAAACCGACCAGGATTTCGAAGACACCATGACGCTGATCGCCGAGATCGAATTCGATCAGAGTTTCTCCTTCATCTACAGCGCCCGTCCCGGCACCCCGGCGGCGGACATGGTGGACGACGTCAGCGAGCAGACCAAGAAGCAGCGCCTCTACGTCCTGCAGGAACGCATCAACCAGCAGGCGATGCAGTTCAGCCGCCGCATGCTGGGCAGCGTGCAGCGCATCCTGGTGGAGGGCCCCTCCAAGAAGAACGCCATGGAGCTGCGCGGTCGCACCGAGAACAACCGGGTGGTCAACTTCGAGGGCAGCCCGGAGCAGATCGGCACCTTCGTCGACGTCGAGATCACCGAAGTGCTGCCCCACTCCCTGCGTGGTACCCTTATCCGTACTGAGACGGAGATGGACCTGCGCCGGCAACTGCGCCCGGCGGAGATCCTGAAGCATCGCCCCAACGGCCAGCCGGACGCGCTGGGCGTGGCGACTTACCAGCCCTAAAGGGACACTGTGAGTAACAAACTGCTGACTTTAGAGGTTTTTCTCGAACCTGCACACAACCAGCGTCTGGCGGCCCTCTGCGGGCCCTTTGACGACAACCTCAAACAGATCGAGCGCCGACTGGGCGTGGAGATCAGTTACCGCAACAACCAGTTCACCGTGGTGGGCCAGCCCCACCAGGCCCAGGGCACCATTGAGCTGCTCAAGAGCCTCTACGTGGAGACGGCGCCGGTGAAGAACCAGCTGCCGGATCTGGAGCCGGAGCGGGTGCACCTGGCGATCCAGGAGCTGGTGGCCCTGGAGGCGGAAGACACCAGCGCCATGGGCAAAGAGGTGTTCTTCAAGACCAAGCGCGGGGTGCTCAAGCCCCGCAACCCCAACCAGGCCCAGTACATCCGCAACATCATCGCCCACGATATCTGCTTCGGCATCGGCCCGGCGGGCACCGGCAAGACCTACCTGGCGGTGGCCGCGGCGGTGGACGCCCTGGAACGCCAGGAGGTGCGCCGCATCCTGCTGACCCGTCCGGCGGTGGAAGCCGGGGAGAAGCTGGGCTTCCTGCCGGGAGACCTCTCCCAGAAGGTGGACCCCTACCTGCGTCCCCTCTACGACGCCCTGTTCGAGATGCTGGGCTTCGAGCGGGTGGAGCGGCTGATTGAGCGCAACGTCATCGAGGTGGCCCCGCTGGCCTACATGCGTGGCCGCACCCTGAACGACGCCTTCATCATCCTCGATGAGAGCCAGAACACCACGGTGGAGCAGATGAAGATGTTCCTGACCCGCATCGGCTTCAACAGCCGCGCGGTGATCACCGGCGACATCACCCAGGTGGACCTGCCCCGGGGCGCCCGCTCCGGGCTGCGTCACGCCATTGAGGTACTGCGGGAGGTGAACACCATCAGCTTCAACTTCTTCCAAAGCGGCGACGTGGTACGCCACCCGGTGGTGGCCCAGGTGGTCGAGGCCTATGAGGCCTTCGAGGAGAACGAGCGGGCCCGCAAGGCTCAGAAGGAGCGCGATCGCCTGGCCGAGCAGGCCGCCGCCCCCCAGGACGAGGCCGAATGATGGAACTGGACCTGCAACTGGCCGTCGAGGCCGATGCCCTGCCCGATGAGGCCCAGTTGAACCGCTGGGCCGCCCTGGCCCTGGCCGACCGCCCGGAGGCGGAACTGACCATCCGCATCACCGACGAGGCGGAGAGCCAGCAGCTCAACCGGGATTACCGCGGCAAGGACAAGCCCACCAATGTGCTCTCCTTCCCCTTCGAGGCCCCCCCGGGCATTGAGCTGCCCCTGCTGGGGGATCTGGTGATCTGCGCCGCCGTGGTGGCGCGGGAAGCAGAGGAGCAAAGCAAGGCCCCCATGGACCACTGGGCCCATATGGTGATCCACGGCTGTTTGCACCTGATCGGCTACGATCACATCGACGATGAGGACGCCGAACAGATGGAAGCCCTGGAGCGCCAGCTTCTGGCGCAGCTGGGCATTGCCGATCCCTATCAAGAGCGGTAATCTCTCTGACAGGCCCCTAATCCATAGGACAACATGAACGAAGACCAACCTCCGTCGAGCCAGCCCCAACCGAAAAAAAGCTGGTTTGAACGTCTTAGCCAACTCTTTGGTGGCGAACCGCAAAACCGTCAGGAACTGGTGGACGTCATACAGGACGCCGAACAGCGCGACCTGATTGACGAAGACACCAAAGAGATGATCAAGGGGGTACTTGAAGTCTCGGATCTCAAGGTCCGGGATTTGATGATCCCCCGCTCCCAGATGATCACCATCGAGAAGAACCAATCTGTTGACGCTTTCCTGCCCATCGTGATCGAATCCGCCCACAGCCGTTTCCCGGTCATCGACCGCGACAAGGACCACATCGAGGGGATCCTGCTGGCCAAGGACCTGCTGGCTTACGGCTTCGGCAACGGCGACGATTTCAGCCTGGAGAAGGTACTGCGTCCGGCGGTGGTGGTGCCCGAAAGCAAGCGGGTGGATGTGCTGCTCAAGGAGTTCCGCTCCGACCGCTACCACATGGCCATCGTGGTGGACGAGTACGGCGGCGTGTCCGGCCTCATCACCATTGAGGATGTGCTGGAGGCGATCGTCGGTGACATCGAGGATGAGACCGATCTGGAGGAGGACACCCAGGCCCACATCCGGCGCGTCAGCCGCCAGGTCTGGTCCGTGGCCGCCCTGACCCCCATCGAGGAGTTCAACGAGCACTTCGACTGCGGCTTCTCCGACATGGAGTACGACACCGTCGGTGGACTGGTCAGCCACGCCTTCGGCCACCTGCCGGAGCGCGGTGAAACGGTGGAGCTGGAAGGCTTCGAGTTCAAGGTGGTCAGCGCCGACACCCGGCGCCTGGTGCAGCTTCAGGTGCGCACCGCCGGCCAGGCCGACGAACTGACCGAGGATCCCTCCGCCGCCTAATGCCCACTCAAGGAACCCCCATGGCAAACCCCTGGATTGCCGCGTTGATCGCCCTGCTTAGCGGGGCGATTAGCCATCTGGCTTTCTCCCCCTACGGGATCTGGCCCCTGCTGCCCCTCTCCCTGGCCCTGCTGATCTGGCAGTGCCGGGATCGGGGCCCCAAGGCCGCCGCCGGCTTGGGCCTGGCCTACGGCTTCGGCCAGTTCGCCCTGGGGCTGCGCTGGGTCCACGTCAGCATCGACCAGTTCGGCGGCCTGCCGCTGCTGGTATCTTTGCTGCTGATGGCCCTGCTCTGCCTCTACCTGGCCCTCTATCCCGCCCTGGTGATGGGGCTGCTGGCCCGCTTCTTCTCCGCCAACGCCCTCTCCCGGCTGCTGGCCTTCCCCGCCCTCTGGCTGCTGGCCGAGTGGGTGCGCGGCTGGATGCTCACCGGTTTCCCCTGGCTGTGGCTGGGCTACAGCCAGACCGCCGGTCCCCTGACGCCCCTTATCCCCTACATCGGGGTCCTGGGGGTGGGCCTGCTGTTGAGCCTGACTGCCGCGGCCCTGGTGCCCCTGGCCGACAAGCGCTGGGGCTATCTAAGCGTGCCCGTGGCGGTGGCCCTGATGGCCCTGGGCGCCCGAGCAGCGCCCCCCAGCGTCACCAGCCAGGGCAGCCTGGACGTGGCTCTGGTGCAGGGCAACGTTGAGCAGAGCCTCAAGTGGCGACCGGAGATGCTCTGGCCCACCCTGCTCAAGTACCAGGATCTCTCCCGCCCACACATGGACGCCGATCTGGTGATCTGGCCGGAGGCCGCGGTGCCGGCGCCGGAGGCGATGGTCAGCGAGTTCCTGCACCAGTTCGAGCGCGCCACCGTGTTCCGGGAGACAGAGGTGATCACCGGCATCATCAGCATGGACAGCCAGAAGCACTTCTATAACTCCCTGCTGGTGCTCGGCCAGGAGGAGCGCAACGGCCCCTTCAGCCCGGCGGATCCCAACCGCTACCACAAGCACCAGCTGCTGCCCATCGGCGAGTTCGTGCCCCTGGAGGACTGGCTGCGGCCCCTGGCGCCTTTTTTCAACCTGCCGATGTCCTCCTTCAGCCGCGGGGATTACGTCCAGACCAACCTGATGGCCGGTGGCCAGCGCCTGGCCCCGGCGATCTGCTACGAGATCGCCTTCCCGGAGCTGGTGCGGGCCAACGTCAATGCCGGCACCGATCTGCTGCTGACGGTCTCCAACGACGCCTGGTTCGGCGACTCCATCGGCCCCCACCAGCACATGGACATCGCCCGGATGCGAGCCCTGGAACTGGGCCGGCCACTGCTGCGGGTCACCAACAACGGCATCACCGCCATTGTCGACGCCCGGGGCCAGGTTCAATCCCAGCTGCCCCAGTTCGAAACCGGGGTCTTGCGGGACACCGTCGAGCTGGAACGGGCAGACACCGCCTTTCGGGAGTACGGCCAACGGCCGCTCTACCTGATTGCCCTCACCCTGCTGTTCCTCGCCTGGCGCTGGCGTCGGGACTGACGGCCTCAAACGCAAAAACGCCGCCCTTCGGGGCGGCGTTTTGTTTGGCACGGGGGCGGCGTTACAGGGCGTCCAGGGCCTCGGTCAATTTGCTCACCCCAATCACCTCCATCCCCTCGATGGCTTGGCGGGGGGCGTTACCCTTGGGCACGATGGCCCGGCGGAAGCCGTGCTTGGCCGCCTCGGACAGGCGCTCCTGGCCGTTGGTCACCGGCCGGATCTCCCCGGACAGCCCCACTTCACCGAACACCACCAGGTCCCGGCTCAGGGTGTGATCCCGGAAGCTGGAGACCATCGCCAGCAGCAGCGCCAGGTCGGCGCCGGTTTCCGCCACCTTGACCCCGCCCACCACGTTGGCGAACACGTCCTGATCCGACATCATCATGCCGCCGTGACGGTGCAGCACCGCCAGCAGCATCGCCAGGCGGTTCTGCTCCAGCCCCACCGCCACCCGACGGGGGTTGGCCAGTTGACTGTGATCCACCAGCGCCTGCAGCTCCACCAGCAGCGGCCGGGTGCCCTCCCACACCACCATCACCACCGAGCCAGGGGACTGCTCCTCCCCCCGGGAGAGGAAGATGGCGGAGGGGTTGGCGACCTCCTTGAGGCCCTGGCCGGTCATGGCGAACACCCCCAGCTCATTGACCGCCCCGAAGCGGTTCTTGTGGCTGCGCAGGGTGCGAAAACGGCTGTCGCCGTTGCCATCCAGCAGCACCGAGCAGTCGATGCAGTGCTCCAGCACCTTGGGGCCGGCCAGGGTGCCGTCCTTGGTGACGTGGCCCACCATAAAGATGGCGACGTTGTTCTGCTTGGCAAAGCGGGTCAGGTAGGCGGCGCTCTCCCGCACCTGGGCCACCGAGCCCGGCGCCGACTGGACGTCCGCCATGTGCATCACCTGGATGGAGTCGATCACCATAATCGCCGGCTTCTCCTTCTCCGCCACCAGGCAGATCTGCTCCACCGAGGTTTCCGACAGCATCTTCAGCTTGTCGGTGGGCAGGGACAGCCGGTTGGCCCGCATCGCCACCTGTTGCAGCGACTCCTCACCGGTGACGTAGAGCGCCCCCATGGACTGGGAGAGCTGACACATCACCTGCAAAAGCAGCGTGGACTTGCCCGCGCCGGGGTTACCGCCGATGAGGATCGCCGCCCCGGGCACCACACCGCCCCCCAGCACCCGATCCAGCTCCGAGTAGCCCGTGGAGAAACGGGGCACCTCGGTCAGGTCGATCTCCGCCAGGGTCTGCACCGGGCTGGAGCCGGACCCGGCGTAGCCGCTGTATCGGTCGGTGCGGACGGCCTTTGCGGCCCCCAGGCGCACCTCGGTCAGGGTGTTCCAGGCACCGCAGGCGTTGCACTGGCCCTGCCAACGGGGGTGGTCGGCGCCGCAGTCGTTGCAGACGTAGGCGGATTTTGCTTTTGCCATTGAAATATCAATATTCTGTGGGAAGGCGGTCATTATCACCGATGGCCGTTCGGGGTTACAATGGCCACGAGAATTGGAATCGACCGGAACAGATGGACAAGCACGCCGCGCTCATCGAGCAGCTCAAACCCCTCCTCCAGGACAAGGAGTTCGACCTCCTGTTTCAGAAGCTTTGCCACGATGTGCCCAGCTCGGAGCGCTTCCTGGTGAAGATGGAGCTCAACCGCCTTAACCAGCCCAGTCGCCAGGTGATCGACTTACGCGACCGGCTGGCCGACTGCCAGCCCCAGCCCATCGGCGGCGTCACCCATTTCCTCGATACCGAGGCCAGTGGGCGCCTGAGCGAGCAGGTGCGGCTGTACGGCGATCGCCTCACCGTGGGCGCGGTGGAGTCGGTGCTGGCCCACTACCGTCCGGAGCGTCACCCGGACAAGCCTCAAAGCCCCCAACACCCGGCCAACCCGCCCCGCCCCCCGGGGCAGATGGGCGGCCAGTTGCTGGGCCACTACGTCACCCGGGGGGAGACCCGACGCACCTTCTCCACCGAGGTCCAGGTGCACCAGGGCCAGGGGCCCCGCGTCGAGGGCTTGACCCTGGATCTCTCCGTCGGCGGCTGTCAGCTGCGTCTGCCCGGAGATTGCCGGCTGGACTCGAACAAGCCCCTGGTGGTGCGCTTCGTCGCCCTGGGCAAGGAGTTTCTCGCCCCGGCCATGAGCGCCGGGATCCCCTACCAGATCCTCAAGATCCAGCGGCGCAAGGGTTACCAGTACGTGCGGATGAAACGCCAGGACGGCGAGCCGGGTCAGGAGCAGGAGCTGGGCCGGGTGTTGCAGGCCAGCAGCCTGCGCACCACACCGGAGATCAACCATCTGCTGGCCACCACCCGCAGCCACGGCTACGAGCGTCACTTCCTGTCGAAGATGACCGCCCTGCCCCTGTTCTTCAAACTCGACGCCGAGCACCTGGTGCCAGTGCTGGCCCTGGAGACCGAACACAACCAGTCGGTGCTCAGCCACTGGCAGAACGAGCGGGGGGTCAATCAGCTGGCGGCGGCCCTGGGCACCTTGCGACTCAGCCGTCTGCTGCAGGCCCCGGAGGAGGCCGCCCACCGTCTGCTGTTCAGTTTCCAGCACCGTCAGCAGGAGCAGGTGATCTTCTTCAGCGCCACCCTCTACGAGCTGCAGCACAGTGGCCTGCTGGCCACCTTTTTGCACACCGCCAGCCAGCGCACCAGCTTCCAGGTCCACCGCCTGGGGCTGCACGCCCTGTCGGACGGGGATCGCCAGCTGGCGCTGCGCTGCCCGGTCACCGGGCGCAGCGCCGATCCCCTGGTACAGCAGCAGTTGGGGGAGCTGTCTTTGGTGCTGATGATGGAACCGCTGACCACCGAGGATGCCCTCGCCCAATACCAGCAGTGGTCCCCCGCCGGCGACGCCAACGAGCTGCGCCGGTTCGGCATGGCCCGGCTGGCTCGGGACCCCATCCGGGTATTGCCCTTCCAGCGTCGGGAGCTGCGCCGGGAGGCGCGCTTCGGCCTGCGTACCCAGGCCCTGGTCAAGTTGGGGCGCAAGGTGTACCCGGCCCTCACCCTGGATGTCTCCCCCGGGGGCATCAAACTGCAGCTGGCCGAAGCCCAATCCCTGGAGCGGGACAGCCTGGCGGAGCTTGAGCTGCCCAGCCTTCAGCCCCTGGCAGGCAAACTCAAGCTCAAAGGGATGCCCTACCGGCTGGTGCGGGCCCAGAAGGATGGCCGTACCCTGCACCTGAAGGCCGAGGGGAGCGTGGGCCACAGCGGCGTGGTGTTCCTCTCCCACCTGCTCAGCCAGAACCGGGCCAAGCTGTCGGAGGTGGGCAGTGCCCGCCAGCACCGGCAGATGACTGATGGGCTAAAGGACTTGATGTTCAAGCAGCTGCACAGCCTGCCGGTGTTCGCCCACAAACGCGGCGGCAAGGTGGTGCTGGATCTGCTGGGCCAGTCCGCCACCGAGGATCCCCTGCTGATGCGCCTCACCGACAGCGTGCCGGCCAACTTGGGCTGGCTCCTGGAGCGGGGCGGAGTGCAGGACGCCCTGGGGGACTGGCGCCGCCAGGGAGAAGGTGCCCAGCTGGAGATGGAGTGGCTTATAAAGCTGCCGAGCGCGGCGATGGAGGCCCAGGTGCTGCCGATGAGCGCCGCTCAGCCCTTGGCCGTCCGTCAGCAGTTTGTTCGCGAGGCGATGGAGCAGGAGCGCTTTTTGGCGCTGAAACTGAGGCTGTTCGCCGCCAATCGGCCGGATCTGGATTACCTCCAGCAGGACCTGGCGGCCATCAGCACCCACGCCCTGCATCGGGCCCGGGAGCTGGAGGATATGCTATGGCAGGTGCAGGCGGTGGGTCAGCTGGTGGACATCAGCGATGAAGCCCTGTGCCGCTGTCAGTGGACACCGGCCCAGGAGTAATTGACCGGTTCAGGGGCGCAGCAGCGCCAGCACGGCGTCCAGTCCCAGGTGGGCCAGCGCCACGTCCGCCTGGGCGGCCACCGCCGGTTTGGGGTGCACCCCCACCCCCAGTCCCGCCGCCGCCAGCATTGGCAGATCGTTGGCCCCATCCCCCATCGCCACCCGCTGGGCCGGCGCAATGCCCCAACGTGCGCCCAACTCTTCGAGGATCGCCGCCTTGCGGGCGGCATCGACGATGGCCCCGTCCACCTCACCGGTAAAGACGCCGTCGCAGACGGTCAGGTCGTTGGCTTCGATGTAATCCAGTCCCGCCGCTTCGGCCACCGCTTTGGCCACCGGGGTAAAGCCGCCGGAGGCCAGCGCCAGGCGCCAGCCCCGCTGTTTCAGGGCCTGGCAAAGGGTGACCAGTCCCGGCATCAGCGGTGGCTGCTGGGCGATGTCGCCCAGTACCGACTCCGGGATCCCCTTAAGCATCGCCACCCGCCGGCGCAGCGATTCGGCAAACTCCAGCCCCCCGGCCATCGCCTGGGCGGTCACCGCCGCCACCTGGTCGTAGACCCCGCCCTGGCGGGCGATCTCATCGATGCACTCGATGGTGATGGCGGTGGAGTCCATGTCCATCAGCAGCAGACCCGGCTGGGCCAGGCTGGGCAGGTTGGGTGGCAGGATGAGCAGCTCACACCCCTCGGGGGCGGCGGGCAGCGCATCGAATTCACGGCCCTGCCAGCCGACCCGCTGCAGGCCGCCGGGCAGGTTCTCCGCCACCACGGCGTTCAGGGGGCCGCACTGGGCCAGCACCGCCTCGCCCTGGGCTCGGGTCAGGGACGACCCTAGCAGCATCAGGGTGGGCCGATGGGGCTCCCAGGGCAGGAGATCGGAGGCCAGTTGCGGGATCAGGGGCGCATCCGGGGAGAGCGGGGCCATGATAAATCCTTGTATCACTTCTGTTCTTTGGCGCTACCCATTATAAAGAGAGAAACCGAGATGGAAACGGATCTTCCCGTATGCTGTGGCGCAACCGTATGAGAGTCTGGCGTGTTTTGCAGATGGGCCTGGCCCTGACCCTGCTGGTGGGGATCCTCCAGTTGTGGCTCAGCAGCGAGCGCCAGGCCCGGCTGCTGCTGGACCGACAGACCGATCTGCTGGCCGACTCCATGGTCCGCCAGGCCGCCCACGCGGCGGCCCCCGCCCTGAAGCTGGACGAGCCGGAGCAGCTCAACTGGCTGGTCCACTCCCTGGTGGCGGACCCTCGCATCGTCTCCGCTACCGTGTTCAGCCGTGAGGGGCATCGCCTGGCCAGCGAGCAATCCCTGTTCCCCACCGAGCAGTTGCCGGAGGCCGAGGTGGTGGATCGCGCCCTGCAACGTTTTGCCCCGCTGACCGCCGCGGTGCGCCAGGACAGCGAGGTGCTGGGGTACCTGAGGATCCGCATCAACCGTTCGCTGTTTTTCCGCGACAACAAAGTGATGCTGGAGCGCCACCATCACCAGCAGCAGTTGATGCTGTTATTGGCGGGCCTGATTGGCACCCTGCTGGCCCGGGCCCTCTCCTTTAAACGGGCCCGCTTCAGTTACGAGCAGCGCCTCAAACGGCTGGCCCAAAAAAAGGGGGCCGCCGAAGCGACCCCCTCCTAGCCCAATGGCCCGGCCGGATTACAGCAGGGACTCCAGGGTCATGGTGATCATGTCGTTGAAGGTGTTCTGACGCTCCTCCGCGGTGGTGGCTTCACCGGTGCGGATGTGGTCGGAGACGGTCACCACGCACAGCGCCTTGGCACCGAACTCGTGGGCCACGCCGTACAGGCCGGCGGCTTCCATCTCAACCCCCAGTACGCCCATCTTCTCCATCACGTCGAACATCTCCGGGTCCGGGGTGTAGAAGAGATCGGCGGAGAAGACGTTGCCCACCCGCACCGGGATCCCGGCCTGGCCGGCGGCGTCCACCACCTTGCTCAGCAGACCGTAATCGGCGATGGCGGCGAAGTCGTTGTCCTTGAAGCGGGTGCGGTTCACCTTGGAATCGGTGCAGGCGCCCATGCCGACGATCACGTCGCGGACCTTCACATCGGTGGAGATGGCACCGCAGCTGCCCACGCGGATGAGGTTCTTCACCCCGTACTCGGTGATCAGCTCCTTGGCGTAGATGGAGCAGGAGGGGATCCCCATGCCGGACCCCATCACTGAGACCTTCTTGCCCTTGTAGGTGCCGGTAAAGCCCAGCATGTTGCGAACGTCGGTCACCTGCTCCACGTTCTCCAGGAAGGTTTCCGCGATGTACTTGGCGCGCAGCGGATCGCCCGGGAAGAGCACGGTTTCAGCGAAGGCACCGGCGGGTGCGTTAATGTGAGGCGTAGCCATGAAATGACCCCATTTCGTCAGTTGTTATAAAAAGGATTTGCCGTAGTCCATGGGTTCCAGCCCGAAGTGGCTGGCCAGGGACTGGCCGATGTCGGCAAAGCTGTCACGCTTGCCCAGGGAACCCGGCTGGACTCCGGGCCCAAAAAGGATGACCGGCACGTGCTCACGGGTGTGGTCCGTGCCCGTCCAGGTGGGATCGCAGCCGTGATCGGCGGTGATCACCACGATGTCCCCCGGTTGCAACCGGGACATCAGCTCCGGCAACCGGGTGTCGAAATACTCCAGCGCCGCGGCGTAACCGGTGATGTCCCGGCGGTGGCCGTAGGCGGAGTCGAAATCCACGAAGTTGGTGAAGATGAGGCTGTGGGTGCCGGCTTCATCCACCGCCGCCAGGGTCTCATCCCACAGCGCCTCCAGGCCGGTGGCCTTGCGCTTCTGGGTGATGCCGCAGTGGGCGTAGATGTCGGAGATCTTGCCGACGGAGATCACCTCGCCCCCGTCCGCCTTGAGCTTGTCCAGCACCGTGGGGGCCGGCGGCTCCAGCGCGTAGTCCCGGCGGTTGCCGGTGCGGGCGAAGTCCATGGCGCTCTGGCCAACGAAGGGCCGGGCGATCACCCGACCGATGTTGTAGGGCTCCAGCTCCTCACGGGTGATCTCGCACAGCTCATAGAGCCGCTCCAGACCAAAGCTCTCCTCGTGACAGGCGATCTGGAACACGCTGTCCGCCGAGGTGTAGAAGATGGGCGCACCGGTGCGCATGTGCTCCTCACCGAGGCGCTCCAGGATGGCGGTACCGGACGCGTGGCAGTTACCCAGGAAACTCTCCAGGCCCGCCCGCTTTAGGATCTTGTCGGTCAGCTCCTTGGGGAAGCTGTTCTGCTTATCGGTGAAGTAGCCCCAGTCGAACAGCACCGGCACACCGGCCATCTCCCAGTGACCACTGGGGGTGTCCTTGCCGGAAGAGAGCTCGGCGGCAAAGCCGTAGGCCCCGGTGACCTCCGCCTCCAGGTTGAAGCCGGCGGGCACCTTGCCGGTGCTCTCGAAGCCCAGTCGAGCCAGGCCCAACTGGGTGAGGTTGGGCAGATGAAGCGGGCCGCTTCGGCCCACCTCGGCGCCGCCCTCGGCGCACACCTGGGCGATGTGGCCAAAGGTATCGGCCCCCTCATCGCCAAACTGGGCGGCATCGGCGCTGGCACCGACCCCGAACGAATCCATCATAAGCACTATGGCTCGAGTCATGACACCTCCTGTCACCGGTTCGTCAATTGCGAACCAGTCGATACACTTCCGGATCCGCCGCCGGCGCCGCCTCACCCAGGGTGATGGCGTCGCGCAGGGCGGTCGCGGCCGCCTGCCACTGGGCCTCGTCGTTGGCGTGCAGCATCGCCAGCGGCGTGCTGCTGTCCACGCTTTGGCGCAGGGTGCAGATCTGGTCGAAGCCCACACTGTGGTCGATGCTGTCGCTGGCCACCTTGCGGCCACCGCCGAGGTTGACCACCGCCATGCCGATGGCGCGGGTGTCCATGGCGGTCACAAAGCCACTGTGTTGAGCATAAACCGGCTTCACCACCTTTGCCGTGGGCAGGTAGCGGGCCGGATTGTCCATAAAGTCGTTGGGGCCCCCGAGGCCGGCCACCATCTTGCCGAAGTGCTCGGCGGCGGCGCCACTGGCCAGGGCCTGCTCCAGCATCTGCCAGGCGTGCTCCGGGTCCCGGGCCAGTTTGCCCAGCACCAGAAGTTCCGCCCCCAAAGAGAGCGTCACCCGGTGCAGCCGGGGGTTGCGTCGGGCCCCGGTGAGGTAGTCCACCGCCTCGCGCACCTCCACCGCATTGCCGGCGCTGGAGGCCAGCACCTGGTTCATGTCGGTGAGCAGGGCCGAGGTGGGCACCCCAGCACCATTGGCCACCTCGACGATGCTCTGGGCCAGGGCTTCAGAGGCCTCGTAAGTGGGCATAAAGGCACCGCTGCCCACCTTGACGTCCATCACCAGCGCGTCCAGACCGGCGGCCAGTTTCTTGGACAGGATGGAGGCGGTGATCAGGGAGATGGAATCGACGGTGGCGGTAACGTCCCGGGTGGCGTAGAAACGCTTGTCCGCGGGGGCCAGATCGCCGGTCTGGCCGATGATGGCCACCCCGGCGTCCTTGACCACCTCACCGAAGCGGCGGTTGTCCGGCACGATGTTGTAACCGGGGATCGACTCCAGCTTGTCCAGGGTGCCGCCGGTGTGGCCCAGGCCCCGACCGGAGATCATCGGCACGTAGGCGCCGCAGGCGGCGATCAGCGGCCCCAGCATCAGGGAGACCACGTCCCCCACCCCGCCGGTGGAATGCTTGTCGAGGATGGGCCCATCCAGGTTCAGGTGGTCCCAGGAAAGTACGGTACCGGAGTCGCGCATGCCGGTGGTCAGGGCCACCCGCTCCTCCATGGTCATGTCCTTGAAGAACACCGCCATGGCGAAAGCGGCGATCTGCCCCTCGCTCACGGTGTTGTCGGCGATCCCCTGGACGAAAAAACGGATCTCTTCAGCGCTCAGCACTTCGCCGTCGCGCTTTTTACGAATGATCTCTTGCGGTAGAAACATCCTTTGCCCCCTACCCAAAATCAGGGGGGCCGGAGAACGGCCCCAATGCGTCTTAGTAGGCCTGGCTGTCCGCCGGACCCTCACCGTGCCCCAGGGTCTGGAGCAGACTGGCCAGCAGGCTGGAGGCCCCGAAGCGGAAGGTGCGGGGGGAGACCCAGTCCGGCCCCAGGATGGAGGCGGCCAGGTCCAGGTATTCGGCGGCCTGCTCGGCGTTGCGCACCCCACCGGCCGGCTTGAAGCCCACGGAGGTGTCCTTGTCGCGGATCACCTCCATCATGATGCGGGCCGCTTCCAGGGTGGCGTTGACCGGCACCTTGCCGGTGGAGGTCTTGATGAAGTCGGCACCGGCGTCGATGCTGAGCTCGGAGGCGCGACGAATGAGGGCCTCCTCTTTCAACTCACCGGACTCGATGATCACCTTGAGCAGCACCTGATCACCACAGGCGGCCTTGCAGGCCTTGACCAGTTCGAAACCCACGGTCTCGTTGCCGGCCATCAGGGCCCGGTAGGGGAACACCACGTCCACCTCGTCGGCCCCGTAAGCCACGGCGGCCTTGGTCTCGGCCACGGCGATCTCGATGTCGTCGTTGCCGTGGGGGAAGTTGGTGACGGTGGCGATCTGAACCTCGGCGGCGCCGATGGCGTTCAGAGTCTTGCGGGCGATGGGGATGAAGCGGGGGTAGATGCAGATGGCGGCAGTGTTGCCAGCCGGAGATTTGGCGTCATGACAAAGCTTTATCACCTTCTCGTCGGTGTCGTCGTCATTCAAAGTCGTCAGATCCATTAGGGACAAGGCACGCAGTGCGGCGGCGTTCATATCGCTCATGGAATACTCCCAGTTCCGGTTGATTGTACGCAGTATAGATAACACCCTCGCCCCACGGAGACGGGTCAGGTCGTTTTGTGAAGTGGCCCGGAAAGGGGCACGACGAACCAGCTCTCGTCACGTGAAGGCGACGCGGACTTGGTTCCTTGAAGACTTAAGAAGGGCTCTGTTTGAAACGCCAACTTTCGCGAAAAATCCTTTTTCCCGCAAAAACGTGGTCGATAATAACAAAAAGGGTCTGCCGTTGGCAGACCCTTTTTTACACTTCTGAAAATAACTTAGAAGTTGTACTTCAGAGTGTAGATCAGAGCGTCACCGTAGTTGGCATCACCCAGCTTCTGGTCGAAGTAGCGGTACTGCAGACCGGCGGTGAAGTTGTTCGGCAGGTGCCACCACAGGGCAACCGCACCGTTCTGACCGTAGCTGTCCAGCTGACGGCCGTCGGCGCCGTTACGGAACTGGTCCTTACGACCGAACTCGGTCTCGTGCCACTGGGAGATGGACAGCTTCTGACCGCCAACCTGGAAGTCGTAGCCCAGTACCCAGCCAGCCATGTAGCCGTTGAAGCCGTTACCGGCGAAGGTCTGGTTTTCGATGTGAGCACCGATGAAGGGCTTCATCCAGAAACCGGACTTGGTGAAGATGTCGTAGCTGGCACCCAGAACCACGTTGGTGTCGAAGAAACCGGTGTCTTCGAAGTGGTATACGTGGCCGTACAGGTTCCAGTTGGACTGACCGATGTTAACGGCAACAGAACCTTTGGTGGCGATGCGGAAGCCTTTGCCTTCGGCAGCAGCGTCTTCGTCACCCAGGTTTTGCGGGTTCTCGATGTCGAAGAAACCGTACACGTCACCCCAGGAGAAGCCGGCACCGCCTTCCACTTCCAGGTACATGAAGTCTTTCTTGCCACCGAAAGAGGCGCGGTCTTCGGCCTTATCGGTCCAATCCAGGTAGTTTACGGAAGCAGTAGCGAAGCCGTAGAGCTGCTCGGCGGACGCCGGAGCAGACATGGCCAGAGCGGCAGCGCCGGCTACGGCCAGAGTAGAAAACTTGTTCATCATCAACCCCTGTGTATACAGATCATTTTTTAATTAGGACCCACTATCCGTGCAGGCAGGCGCATTGTATCCACTTGAGCCGTTCAAGCAATATCCACAGGCGAGAGCAAGGGCCCCAGGTCTCCCGAGTGTGCGCCAGATCCCATTTTCGGGGTGCAATACTAGACTTTTTACTCTGAACTGTCTTCAGCCTGAACTGAATTTATTTACTGTCTGAACACAAAAAAGGCGGCCTTTCGGCCGCCTTTTTGCCTGTTTCCCAGTGATTAAAGGGAGAGGAACAGGCCCGCCAGGGTGGCGCTCATCAGGTTGGACAGGGAGCCGGCCACCACGGCACGCAGGCCCAGCTTGGCCAGATCGTGACGACGGTTGGGCGCCATGGCCCCCAGGCCACCGAGCAGGATGGCGATGGAGGAGAGGTTGGCGAAACCACAGAGGGCGAAGGCGATGATCGCCTGGGTGCGGTCGGTCATCACGGCGCCGTTGATCAGGGCCTCACCGTTGATGTAGGGGGCGAAGTTCACGTAGGCCACGAACTCGTTGACCACGATCTTCTGACCGATAAAGGAGCCGGCCACGGTGGCTTCCTCCCAGGGCACGCCCATCAGGAAGGCCAGCGGGGCAAAGACGTAACCGAGGATCACCTCCAGGGTCAGGCCTTCCATGCCCACCAGGCCACCGGCCCAGCCGATGATGCCGTTGATCAGGGCGATCAAGCCGATGAAGGCCAACAGCATGGCACCGACGTTCAGGGCCAGCTGCATCCCGGAGGAGGCACCGGCGGCGGCGGCATCCAGCACGTTGGCGGGCTTGTCTTCCGGCTCACCGATGTCTTCCATGTGCTGCTTGGGCTCTTCGGTTTCCGGATGCATCAGCTTGGCCATCAGCAGTCCACCGGGGGCGGCCATAAAGGAGGCGGCAATCAGGTATTCCAGGGGCACGCCCAGACCGGCGTAACCGGCCAGAACGGAACCGGCCACGGACGCCAGACCACCGGTCATGATGGCGAACAGCTCAGACTGGGTCATGGTGGGAATGAAGGGGCGCACCACCAGCGGGGCTTCGGTCTGGCCCACGAAGATGTTGGCGGTGGCGGACATGGACTCCGGCTGGCTGGTGCCCAGGGCTTTTTGCAGGGCACCACCGATGATGCGGATCACCCACTGCATGACACCCAGGTAGTAGAGCACGGCGATCAGGGAGGAGAAGAACACGATCACCGGCAGCACGTTGATGGCGAAGATGAAGCCGACCTTGAACTTGGCCAGATCACCGAACAGGAAGCCGATGCCGTCGTTGGCGTAGCCAATGACGCTGGACACCGCCTCGGAGATCCCGCCCAGGATGTCCTTGCCGATGGGCACATAAAGCACGAAGGCGCCCAAGCTCGCCTGAATGGCGAAGGCGCCCCCCACGGTGCGCCAGTTGATGGCGCTACGATTGTTAGACAACCCGAAGGCAATCAGCAGCAGGGTCACGACCCCCACCAGACTCATCACAATACTCATGGACCTGTAATCCTCATTATCTGGACTTTTATGACATTATTGTAATTTGAAGTAAATTCGCGGCCGATTATAGCGCTGGAGAGGAATCAAATCCTACCCCAAAGCTTCAAAATTGGAGTTCAGTAACATCAGACAAGCAAATTTAACAATTGCCAGAGAGGTGTGGGGTCAACGCCTTGACCTCGTGGCAGGACCCAGATAGGGGTAAACATAGCAGTACAGGGAAAATCGGCCCGGGGTTAGACGCTCAGGCGAGGGAAAAGTCGTTGTGTGTTGCGGGTTAACTGCGTGGCCAGAGCCTGAGGATTGGCCCCGCGAAGCTCGGCCAGGGTGGCCAGCACCTGGGGCAGTCGGGCCGGCTCATTGCGCTGGCCCTGATGGCCCTGCAGGGGCATGTCCGGGCTGTCGGTTTCCAGCACCAAAGCGTCGATGGGCACCTGGGCCAGGGTGTGACGGGTTTTGTTGGCCCGCTCGTAGGTGATGACGCCTCCCACCCCCAGGCAGAGTCCATGACGCAGGTACTGACGGGCCAGATCCAGGCTGCCGCTGAAGCCATGCACCACCCCTCCGGCGGGCAGGGTCATGTGAGCCAACAGGCCCAGCAGTTCGTTGTGGGCTTTGCGCACGTGGAGGATCACTGGCAACTTGTGTTGACAGGCCAGTGTCAACTGGGCCTGACAGCAGGCCAGCTGCTCGGCCATGGGGGCCCGGCCGGCCACCGCGTCCAGGCCGCATTCGCCGATGGCCACCAGGGCGTGGGGCCGCTCGAGGCGTTCGGCCAGGGCCTCGAGATCCCCGGGCTGGTGATCAAAGCAGGGGTGCAGCCCCAGGGCCACCCCCACGCCGGGCCCGGCCAGGGCCTCCAGCGCCGCCCACTGGGTGCAATTCACCGCCGGCACCACCAGGGCGGTCACCCCGGCCTGGCGGGCTCGCGCCACCACCTGGTCCCGGTCGGCATCAAAGGCCTCGAGATCCAGGTGGCAGTGGCTGTCAATCAGGCCGGTCACCGCGCTTGAGCGCCTTCTGGGCCTCTTCCGACAGCGGCACACAGCAGCGCTTGTTCTCGGGAGTCAGCCCCAGGCTGTCGAGAAAATCGCAATACCGCTGCCACCAATGCTTCACCCACTTCATCCGCGCCCTCCCCTCGTGTCACGCCCCGCCACTTTAGCAAGCTTCCCCGGCGCGGGAAACGGCCGAGTCCTTGCCAGCGGCGCCCCATCGTCGGAAGATAACCCAATACGACCCAAGGACCGGAGCCCATGGCACAGGACGCCCCCTCGCTGGATCTGCAGCAATTCATGCCCTATCGGCTGGCCAGGCTGGCCAGCCACCTAAGCCAGGAGCTGTCGCAGATCTACGCCCAGCCCCCGTTCGAGATCACCATCGCCGAGTGGCGGATCCTGGCCCAGTTGGCCCAGAGCGGCCGTCTCTCCAGCACGGCCCTGGGCCGGCGTACCGATATGGACAAGACCAAGATCTCCCGCGCCGTGCGCCTGCTGCACGAACGGGGCTGGCTCGACAAGGTTCGGGACAAGGACGACAACCGCATCACCCATCTCTCCCTGAGCGACAGCGGCCGGAGCCTCTACCAGCAGTTGGCCCCCCGGGCCCTGGCCTGGGAGCGCCAGCGCCTCGCGGTGTTGAGCGACGCCGAGCGGAGCCAGCTGATGGCCCTGCTGGACAAACTCGATGACGCCCTCGGGCCCAGTGACCCGCCCCGCGATGGGCTGGGGAGATAAAAAAAAGGTGGGCCTGAGCCCACCTTTTTTTGTGCCTGATTCGCCTTATCGGGCCGGCAGCAGGGTGCTGCGCACCTCGCCAAAGCCGATGCGCGGGGCACCGGGCTTTTCACACACCGCCCGCATGATGATGGTGTCGCCGTCCTCCAGGAAGGTGCGGGTCTCGCCACCGGGCAGAGTGAGCGGTTGCTTACCGCCGCGGGTTAGTTCCAGCAGGGAGCCGGCCTCTTCGGGGGCCGGACCGGACTGGGTACCGGAGCCGAACAGATCCCCGGCGTTGAGGTTACAGCCGTTGACGCTGTGGTGGGTCACCATCTGGCCCAGGGTCCAGTAGGAGTCGCGGAAGTTGGAGCGGGACAGACGCACCGGCGCGTCCATGGTGGGGGTCTGGATCAGACACTCCAGCTGCATGTCCACCGCCCCCTGGGCGCTGTTGGCTGCCCCGGTCAGGTAGGGCAGCGGCTGAGGATCCGCCTCGGGGCGCTGGAAGGGGGCCCGGTAGGGGGCCAGGGCCTCCAGGGTGACGATCCAGGGCGACAGCGTGGAGGCGAAGCTCTTGGAGAGGAAGGGCCCCAGAGGTTGGTACTCCCAGGCCTGGATGTCCCGGGCGGACCAGTCGTTAAGCAGACACAGGCCGAAGACGTGACGCTCCGCCGCTTCGATGTCGATCGCCTCACCCAGGGCATTGCCCTGGCCGATTACGATGCCCACCTCCAGCTCGTAATCCAGTCGCTTGCAGGGGCCGAAGCTGGGCTCCGCCGCGTCCGGGGCCTTGAGCTGCCCCTTGGGACGATGGAACTGCTGGCCGGAGACACCGATGGAGCTTGCCCGGCCGTGGTAACCGATGGGCACCCACTTGTAGTTGGGCAGCAGCGGGTTGTCCGGACGGAACAGGGAGCCGACGGCGGTGGCGTGGTGGATGGAGGTGTAGAAATCGGTGTAGTCGCCGATGGTCATCGCCAGATCGTACTCCAGCTCCGCCAGCGGAATCAGGCAGGAGCTCAGGGCCGCCTGCTCGGCGGCGCCGGTGCGCAGGGCCCGGGAGAGGGCCAGACGCAGGGCCGACCAGGCCTCCTGGCCCTGGGCCATAAAGGCGTTCAGCTTGGGCTGGGCCGCCAGGGCCAGCCACTCGGCCACCACCCCATCGAACACCCCCGCGGCATTGACCGCCGCCAGATCCAGGGCGTGATCGCCGATGGCCACAGCGCCACGGAAGGGTTCGGAGGTCCCGGCCCGGCGGACGGAGGCGAACGGCAGGTTCTGGATGGGGAAATCGCAACCGGCTTGGTTGGCGCTCTCGACCCAGCTGGTGAGCGCCGTGTCGTGGGTTTCATTCAATTGATGCATGGTAATTCCCTTAAGTGTGGTGCCGCGGCGCCTCAGCGCTCGCCGTTAAACTGTTTCTTCAGACCGGACCAGCAGTCCAGATAATCCCGTTGCCGGTGCTCGCTGTCCAGCGCAAAACGGGTGGGCTCGATGACGTAGCGGGACTCGAACATGAACGCCAGGGTGTCCTGGTAGCGCTGGGGGGCCAACTCGGCGTTGCTGGCCTTGTCGAACACCTCGGCCTCCGGGCCGTGGGGGGTCCAGGCGTTGTGCAGACTCATGCCACCGGGTTCGAAGCCCTTCTCCTTGGCGTCGTACACCCCCTCAATCAGCCCCATAAACTCGCTCATCACGTTGCGGTGGTACCAGGGGGGGCGGAAGGTGTTCTCCGCCACCATCCAGCGGGGCGGGAAGATCACAAAATCGATGTTGGCCCAGCCCTCAGTGTCACTGGGGGAGGTGAGCACGGTGAAGATGGAGGGGTCGGGGTGGTCGAAGCTGACGGTGTTCATCACGTTGAACCGGGCCAGCTCGTACTTGTAGGGGGCGCTGTTGCCGGTCCAGGCCACCACGTCCAGGGGGGAGTGGTCCAGCGGCGCGCTGAACAGACCGCCGGCAAACTTGGCCAGCAGCTCGAACGGCGCCTCCCGATCTTCGAACCAGGCCACCGGGTACTGGAAGTCGCGGTCGTTGGCGTAGCCGTTGGCGCCCACCGGGCCCCGCTCCGGCAGCACCAGGGGCGCGCCGTAGTTTTCACACAGGTAGCCGCGGATGGGGCCATCCACCGGACTGATGCGGAACTTGATGCCCCGGGGGATCACCAGGATCTCACCGGGCCCCACCTCCAGCACCCCCAGCTCCGTTTCGGCCCGCAGCGCCCCCTGCTGGGGCACAAACAGCATTTCGCCGTCGGCGTTGTAGAAGCAGCGGTTGCCCATGCCGGTGTTGGCCCGGTAGACGTGGATCCCCATGCCGTGCTGGGCCTTGGCGTCGCCATTGACCGCCACGGTCACCAGGCCGTCGATAAAATCGGTGGGCTGCTGGGGCAGCGGCAGCGGGTCCCAACGCATGGGGTTGGGGGGCGTCGGGACCGACTGGGGAGCGGTTTTCCACAGCTCGTGGTGCAGCGGGGCAAACTCCCCCATGGCGATGGAGGGGCGCAGCCGGTAGGTCCAGGTGCGGCGGTTGGCCGCCCGGGGCGCGGTAAAGGCGGTGGAGTTCAGCTGCTCCGCGTAGAGCCCGTAAGGGCAGCGTTGGGGGCTGAACTGCCCCTGAGGCAGGGCCCCGGGCAGCGCCTCGGTCTCATGTTCGTTGCCAAAACCGTGCAGGTACGTCAGCTCGCTCATGATCCTCATCCTTGAAATTAGTTTCAGATGAAACCAATTTAGGGCGGGGACCTGGGGAACTCAAGACCGACAACACAGGAAGCGTCCGGGGCGGGCGTAAAACCTGGGTGACAGGCAAAAAAAGGGGCGCCGAAGCGCCCCTGGGTTCCCGCTCAGTGTTCGCGGGTTTTGCGGAAGGCCACCTCGGGGTAGCGCTCCTGGGTCAGGTTGAGGTTGACCATGGTGGGGGCGATGTAGGTGAGGTTGTCACCGCCGTCCAGGGCCAGGTTGGTGGAGGCCTTGCGGCGGAACTCATCCAGCTTCTTGGCGTCGTCGCACTCTACCCAGCGGGCGGTGGCCACGTTGATGGGCTCGTAGATCGCCTCCACCTTGTACTCGGACTTGAGGCGGGCCACCACCACGTCAAACTGCAGCACCCCCACGGCGCCCACGATCAGGTCGTTGTTGTCGATGGGCCGGAACACCTGCACCGCACCCTCCTCGGACAGCTGCACCAGCCCCTTGAGCAGCTGTTTCTGCTTCAGCGGGTCTTTGAGACGGATGCGACGGAACATCTCCGGGGCGAAGTTGGGGATCCCGGTGAACTTGAACGCCTCCCCCTGGGAGAAGGTGTCGCCGATCTGGATGGTGCCGTGGTTGTGCAGACCGATGATGTCGCCGGGGAAGGCCTCTTCGGCGTGGCTGCGGTCACCGGCCATAAAGGTCACGGCGTCAGAGATGGTGACGTCCTTACCCAGACGCACGTGGCGCATCTTCATCCCCTTGCTGTAGCGGCCGGAGCAGATCCGCATAAAGGCGATGCGGTCGCGGTGCTTGGGATCCATGTTGGCCTGGATCTTAAACACGAAGCCGGAGAACTTCTCCTCGTCGGCGGTCACTTCCCGGGCGTCGGTGGTGCGTGGCTGGGGCGTCGGCGCCCAGGCGGTCAGGCCATCCAGCATGTGGTCAACGCCGAAGTTGCCCAGGGCGGTGCCGAAGTAGACCGGGGTCAGGTCACCGGAGAGGAACATCTCCAGGTCGAACTCGTTGGAGGCGCCCACCACCAGCTCCAGCTCCTCGCGCAGCACGCCGGCCAGCTCATCGCCCACGGCGGCGTCCAGCTCGGGGTTGTCCAGCCCCTTGATGATCCGCACCTCCTGGATGGTGTGGCCCTGGCCGCTCTGGTAGAGAATGGTTTCGTCCCGGTGCAGGTGATACACCCCCTTGAACTCCTTACCGCAGCCGATGGGCCAGGTGACCGGAGCGCACATGATATTGAGCTCGTTCTCCACCTCGTCCAGCAGCTCCATGGGATCGCGGATGTCCCGGTCCAGCTTGTTCATAAAGGTGACAATGGGGGTGTCACGCAGACGAGTCACTTCCATCAGCTTGCGGGTCCGGTCCTCTACACCCTTGGCCGCGTCGATCACCATCAGGCAGGAGTCCACCGCGGTCAGGGTGCGGTAGGTGTCCTCGGAGAAGTCCTCGTGCCCGGGGGTGTCCAGCAGGTTTACCAGCGCCTCGTTGTAGGGGAACTGCATCACCGAGGTGGTCACCGAGATCCCCCGCTCCTTCTCCATCTCCATCCAGTCGGACTTGGCGTGCTGGCCCGAGCCGCGGCCCTTGACGGTGCCGGCTTTTTGCAGGGCCTGTCCGAACAGCAGCACCTTCTCGGTGATGGTGGTCTTACCCGCATCCGGGTGACTGATGATGGCGAAGGTGCGGCGCTTGGCCACTTCCTGGGCGTGTTGGCTCATGGGATCACTTATCTGGGTTAGGGGACGGATGCCGTAAAAGACCGCGCATTATAGCGCCACTGGCCAGGCAGAAAAAGCGCCCTACCCCGCCTTGGGGCGGATCCAGCCAAAGGCGCGCATCACCCAGGCCCCCAGGGCCAGGTAACAGGTGGCCGCCATCATCTGCGCAATCCGGGTCACCAGGTCCTCCCCCGCCTCCCCGCCGCTGGAGGAGGTGGTGGCGCTGATGAGGATCAGCAAGGTGGTGAAGCCGGTGGCGTAGAGTTTGCCTTTGGGGGAGGTGAACATCAGTTGGCCGAACAGCAGCGCCGACAGCACCATCAGCAGGGCGAAGAAGATCCACATGGGCACCGCCACCAGCAGGTTGTAAAAGAGGATGGCCGCCAGCCCCCCCACCAGGTTGGCCAGGATCATTATCAGCCCCGCCTTGCTGCCCGCCTCCAGGCCAGGACTTTGCGACAGGATGGCCACCAGCACCAGCACCAGCAGATCCCCGGTGCGGTCGGTCAGGTAGATGAACAGCAGCAGCGGCAACACCAGCACGGTGCTGAGCCAGGCGTTGCGAAAGGCGGTGTCCTCATCGGGCAGGGTGACTTCCGGCTTGGGTGGGGGTGGGCCTGAGGGCAGCCAGGCAAAGGCCAGGGCGCACAGCGTCAGGGCGATGGTCAGGGAGCCGAGAAAGCCCAGGGCGAAATCAATGGCCAGGCTGCGGTTGACCAGCCCCAGGGCGGGAAACATCAGGATGGCGATAAGCAGCATGATCACGATAAGCGGGTTGAGTCCCCGCTCCGCCTTGTAGAAGGTGGCGAACAGCAGCAGCGCCTGCAGGGGCACAAACATCAGGGCATAAGGCAGCGCGATGAGCACCAGCAGGATCCCCACCGCGAAGGTGATGGCCACCCCGATGAGCAGCTTGGTGTAGGCCCCCTGGGGCAAGCGCACGCCGGGAGGGCCCAGCATCATGGCGACAAAGATGGGGGAGACCACCGCCAGGCTCCACTCGATGGTCACCGCCAGGATCATGGCGATGGCGGTCCCCAGACCAAAGCGGACAATGGCCCGTTGGCGCCAGAAGTCCGCTTGCGCGTCGGGCAGAGCGGCCGCGTCAGTAGACATAGCTCACCAGGCTCAACAGCCGGATCCAGAACTTGCCCACCCAGTAGAGGAAGCCCCCGTCCTGGGTGTAGATGATCACATCCGCCTGACCGCCCTCGCGACGGTAGCCGATGGTGTCGTTATCTTCGAACTGGATGAGCACCGGGAAGCGCTCCGGATCCCGCAGCCAGCCGGTGGTGGTCACCGGATCCGGCAGGCTGCCCACGGCGCTGCCTGTCTCGAAGTTGATGCCGTAGCTTAAGGAGACCACACGGCCGGCAAACACCCGCCCGGGGGCGGAGTCGAGCACCATCTCCACCGCGTTGCCCGGGGCGATGTGCTCCAGGTTGTTTTCCCGCAGGTAGGCCTCCACCCAGACGTCCTTGGTGGAGATAAAGGTCATCAGCGGCTGACCGGGGTTGGCGTAGTAGCCCACGTCGTAGCGCAGGTTGGACACCAGCCCCAGGCGCGGGGCCCGCACCAGGGTGTTTTCCAGGTCCAGGCGAGCCTGTCCCAGGGCCGCCAGGGCACGCTGCAGTTTGGGGTTGTTCTCGCCGTCGATCCCCGCCTGCTGCTTGGCAACCTCCAGATCCGCCTTGGCCTTCTCCACGCCGGCCTCGGCGTTGTCCAGTTGGGCCTGGGCCCGGTCGACGTCGGTCTGGGAGACGTAGCCCTGATCCGCCACCGCCAGCACCCGGGCCACGTCGGCCTTGATGTTGTTCAAGGTGGTGATGGACTCGATCACCCGGGCCTGGGCCGAAGCCACGTTGGCGGTACCCGCCCCCACCTCTTGGCCCGCCAGGGCCAGTTCGGCTTCGGCGCGCTGCACCGCCAGCTGATAGCTCTCCTGTTCGATGCGGATGAGCACCTGGCCCTGCTCCACCACCTGGTTGTTCTCCACCAGGATCTGGTCGATGCGGCCCGCCACCTGGCTGGCGATGGGCAGCACGTAGGCCCGAACCCGGGCGTTGTCGGTATTGGGGGTGTAACGGTCCGACGCCAGATACCAGAGGAAGATCAGCAGACAGACCAGCAGCAGGGATAGGGAGGTGTTGCGCACCAGCTTGCCGGACTGGGGCGGTGCCTCCGCCGGGGCTTCCGCCTTGGCTTCGGCCTTGGGCTTGGCATCGCTAACCGCAGTGGCGACCTCAGGGGTCGGTTCCGGCCTGGAGTCCCGGTTAGGCTTGTCGTCGCTCATCCGGCGCCTCCTCGACTCCTGAGCCCTCGGTGGCCCCCGCTTCCTCACCGTTGATCCAGGCCACCAGCAGGGTGTACCCCACCGCCAGCACCACAGCACCGGCAAACAGGCCGATGATGCCGGAGAGCATCATGCCGCCGATGGCACCGATGAGGATCACCAGCATGGGCACCTCCATCCCCCGCCCCAGGAACATGGGCTTCAGGAAGCTGTCGCTGCCGCTGACCACCAGAGACCAGATGGCAAAGAGGGTAGCGGAAGTACCGTCATTGACCGAGAAGACGTAGGCGATGATGGGGGCCAGGACGATGATGGGGGGCAATTGGGCGATGGCGAGGATCAGGATCAGCACCATCCAGACGCCGGTGGCGGGGACCCCCACCAGGGCCATCCCGATGCCGGCGGCCAGAGCCTGGATCACCGCCACCCCGAGCACCCCCTTGGCGACGCTGCGGATGGTGTCGGCGGCCAATTTGGGCAGCGGCGAATGGGCGTGACCGGTGACCCGGTTCATCACGCGCTGAACGGCCCCTTGGCAGGCCTCGCCGGTGGTGAGGAATACGCCACAGATGATCACCGACAGACAGAACATGGCCACCCCGCCAAACAGCGAGCCGAGCATCCCCAGCAAGCCGCTCAGGGCACTGCCCACGCTGTCCTTATGCTTGGCCAGGAAGCCGGTGAGGTTGCGCGACGCGTGAGACCAGCTCTGGTAGGCCTGCTCGCCAATCAGGGGCCAGCCTTTGACCTGCTCCGAGGGCGGCGGAATCTCCAAAGTGCCGGCCTGCAACTGCTCGGTGAAGCGCCCGGCGCTGTCCACCACCCCGCCCCCTAGAGCGAAGGTGGGCACCAGCAGAATCGCCAACCCCACCAAAGTGATGATGGTGGCCGAGAGCTTGGCCTTGCCCCCCAGTTTGGCGGTCAGCCCCAGGTGCATGGGGTAGAGCGCCACCGCCAAGAGCGCGGCCCAGAGCACGGGCACCAGGAAGGGACGGACAATCTGGAAACACCAGATGAGGAGGATGGCGATGAAACCCAGCTTGATCATCGCTTCGATGACCTGCCGTTCGATGACACGGTCATCTTGCGGAACGGGCGAAGTGGCCATGGGAACTCCTTAGAGTCACAAAGGGGCGCGGCCTGACGGGGTCAGGGGTCAACGACTAACCATAGCAAAACCCTTGGTTTTCGCCCCTTGGCCCGAGTAGGCGCCCGGACGCCCTTCGCCGGGCAATAAAAAAGCCGCCTGACGGCGGCTTGAGCTTGGCTTCACTGAGCGGCTTGCGGGGGCTGGGACTCCGCTTGTTGCAGCGACTCCTCGGCAATCTCCCGCATCTCCACCAGGGCGTAGCGGTGTTCGACGAACTCGTACACGTTGGTGGCCAGGGCCAGCTTGTAGAGGTTGATCGCCTCGCTGGGCCGTCCCTGGAGTCGGGCCTGTTTGCCCAGGTAGAAGTAGGCTTCACAGAGGCGCTCCGCCAGCTCCCGTTGGCTTCTCACCCCGTCCCGGCTGCTGGCCAGCAGCGCCGCGGGCTCCACCCGATCGAGGTAAAGATCCACCAGCGAGGTGGCCCAGTTGGCGTCATCCAGCTGGGTGCGGTTGTACCCCAGACGGGCCAGGGCGGCCTCGGGGTCGACTTCGCGCTCCGCCAGATAGAGCCAGATCACCCGGTAGGGATCGTCCTGATCGGCGAGGAAGAAGGTTTCCAGGTCCGCCACCGCCAGTTGGGGCCGGCCGCCGTAGTAGAGGGCGATCCCCCGGTTGAGGTAGGCGTAGCTGTACTGGGGGTCCAGCTCCATCACCGCATCGAAGGCCTCGTAGGCCTGGTCGAACTCCTGGGCCTGGGTGTAGTAGATCCCCATGAAGTTGTAGACGTCGGGGAAGCCGGGCTGCAGCTGCAGGGCACGACTGAAGTCGATGCGCGCCAGGGTGCGCAGTCCCACGCTGTCATAGCGGATCCCACGGTCGTAGAGGAAACGGGCCCGCTGCTCGTCCGTCAGATCCGGCACCTGCAGCAGCTCGGTCAGCTTGGCCAGGGCGATCTCCACCTGGGGATCCGGCTGCTGGGGCGTGACCAGGGGCAAGGTGGGGTTCCGCTCGCTCTGCTGACCGGTACTGGCACAGCCCCCCAGGGCCAGAGCCATCGCCGTCAGCAACGGGATCCATCGTGTTTTGCTCATCAAGTTCGGGTTCCTTACCTTGCGTCTCTCAGCACAGTCTAACCAAGTGGCCGAGAGAAAAAAGGGAGCCTGAGGCTCCCTTATAAAACGGCGTGGCGTTTACTCGGCGGCCGGCTTGGCTGCCGCTTCCTTGATGGAGAGACGGATGCGGCCCTGACGGTCCACTTCGATCACCTTCACGTCCACTTCCTGACCCAGCTCCAGGTGCTCGGAAACGTTGTTGATGCGCTCCTCGCAGATCTGGGAGATGTGCACCAGACCGTCTTTGCCCGGCAGAATGTTGACGAAGGCACCGAAGTCGACGATGCGAACCACTTTGCCCTTGTAGATGCGGCCCTCTTCCACGTCGGAGGTGATCTCCTCGATGCGGCGGATCGCCTCTTTGGCGGCGGCGCCATCGGTGGAGGCCACCTTGACGGTACCATCGTCTTCGATCTCGATGGTGGTGCCGGTCTCTTCGGTCAGGGCACGGATGGTGACACCGCCCTTACCGATCACATCACGGATCTTGTCCGGGTGGATCTTGATGGTGGTGATACGCGGCGCGTGGTCGGACAGCTCAGCACGGGCACTGGGCAGGGCCTCGTCCATCACACCCAGGATGTGCACCCGGGCTTCGAAGGCCTGCTTCAGGGCGATCTGCATGATCTCCTGAGTGATGCCTTCGATCTTGATGTCCATCTGCAGGGCGGTCACACCTTCACGGGTACCGGCCACTTTAAAGTCCATGTCACCCAGGTGATCTTCGTCACCCAGGATGTCGGACAGCACGACGAAGTTCTCGCCCTCTTTCACCAGACCCATGGCGATGCCAGCCACGGAGGCCTTGATCGGCACACCGGCGTCCATCAGGGCCAGGGAGGTACCGCATACGGAAGCCATGGAGGAGGAGCCGTTGGACTCGGTGATCTCGGACACCACACGAACGGTGTAGGGGAACTCCTCGGCGGTGGGCATCACGGCCTGAACGCCACGCTTGGCCAGTTTACCGTGGCCAATCTCGCGACGCTTCGGCGAGCCCATAAAGCCGGTCTCACCCACACAGTAGGGAGGGAAGTTGTAGTGCAGCATGAAGCGGTCGGTGCGCTCACCCACCAGCTCGTCGATGATCTGGCCATCGCGCTCGGTGCCTAGGGTGGCGGTCACCAGGGCCTGGGTTTCGCCACGGGTGAACAGGGCGGAACCGTGGGTGCGGGGCAGCACGCCCGGCAGCACGGACAGGGCACGGATCATCTTGGTGTCACGGCCGTCGATGCGCGGCTCACCAGCGATGATGCGGCCACGAACCACGGACTTCTCCAGGCTGCTCAGCATGCCACCGATTTCAGCTTCGTCCTGCTCCGGGTTTTCGGCCAGGATCGCCTCTTTGGCAGCGGCTTTCACGGCGTTGATCTTCTCGATGCGGGCCATCTTGTCGGTGGTGGTGTAAGCATCACGCATACCGTCGGTCGCAACCTCGGCAACCTTGGCTTCCAGATCCAGGTTTTTCTCCGGGGCAGTCCAGTCCCAAACCGGCTTACCGGCTTCGGCTTTCAGTTCGTTGATCGCCTGGATCACGGTCTGCTGAGCCTGGTGACCGAACATCACGGCACCCAGCATCACCTCTTCGGACAGCACCTCGGCCTCGGACTCCACCATCAGCACGGCGCTTTCGGTACCGGCGACGACCAGATCCAGCTGGGAAGTCTTCAGATCCTCAACGGAGGGGTTCAGCAGGTATTCACCGTCACGGTAACCCACGCGAGCACAGCCGATGGGGCCATTGAAGGGGATGCCGGACAGGGACAGGGCGGCGGAGGTGCCGATCATGGCCACCACGTCGGGGGAGACGGCGGGCTCAACGGAAACCACGGTGGCCACGACCTGGACTTCGTTCATGAAGCCTTTGGGGAACAGCGGGCGAATGGGGCGGTCGATCAGACGCGCGGTCAGGGTTTCCCCTTCGGCCGGACGACCTTCACGCTTGAAGAAACCCCCCGGGATCTTACCGGCGGCGTAGGTCTTCTCCTGGTAGTTCACGGTGAGGGGGAAGAAGTCCTGACCCGGGTTAACGGATTTCTTACCTACCACACTCACCAGAACGGTGGTGTCGCCGATGCTGGCCAGAACGGCGGCGTCGGCTTGACGGGCGATAACGCCGGTTTCCAGGGTGACCGTGTGCTGGCCGTACGGGAAGCTCTTAATGACGGGATTCACTGGCTGATTCCTTAACTCGTTTTTTACCTTGAAATTCGCCCGTTAGTATACTTCAAACCGCCCTGAAAGATAGCTAAGCGGGGGCGCTGGCTAAGAAAAAGTCTGCCCCGGGGCCATGGGCACCGGGGCAGTTGGGTACAGTCAGGTCAAAAAGGGCGGTCATCCCGTCCCCTAGGCCTTCACCGCCAGGATCAGGTTGCGATTGATGGACTGGTCCACCCGGTGCAAAAAGCCGGTGTAGGGCGGGGTGTCGAGCACCTCAAACCCCTGGTGCGCCAACAGTTCGGCCACCTCTTTCCATTTCATGGTGAACTCATTGAAGGACAGGGCCAGGGCGCCGCCGGATTTGAGTCCCTGGTGCCAGCCGGGCAGGGCCTCCTCGAGCAGGGTCAGGGCGCTGCGGTCCAGCTTGGTGTCCTTGGCGTTTTTGCTGCCGTGCTGGACGCCGTAGGGCAGGTCTGACACCAGCAGGTCGCAGCTGTTGCGCTTGAGCAGCCACTGGGCCTGGCGGGTGTCGGCACCACACAGCTTGAACTGCTGCACCCGGCCGGCGGCGTAATCCGCCTTGTCCGCGGCGGTCTCGATCACCAGCTGATCCGCCACCTTCTTGCCCTTGGCGTCGTTGCGCTTGGCCTTAACCAGCTTGTGCTTGTACTTGCCGGTTTTGAGAAACTTCACCATGTAGGCCTGGATCTCCTGCACCCACTTGGTGTTGATCTCTATCCCCTCCACGTCAAACCCGTGAATGAGCCCCTCGTAGAGGGTGGTGCCCTTGCCGCACATGGGATCCACCAGGCGCAGACGCTCACTGCCGGTGCGGCAGGCGCTGTGGGCCAGGTTCACCATCAGGCGGGTGAACTGCTCGTTGGTTTTGCCGGTGTATTTGAGGATTTGACTCAGGCTTTCGGGGAAGTGCTGCCACTGCGGCGCTGCCACCGGGCTCAACCGACCGTCCTCATGGATCTGGAACAGGGCGTAGAACAGCGATGCGGCGGCCAGGGCTTTGAGGGCCTCCCCCTCGATGGCCTGGTCGGTCTCGAAACTGATGCAGGCGGGCAACCCCAGGGTCAACTCGGTAAAGCGCCGGAGGGTGATCCCCTGCCCTGCCATGATGGCCTCGATCTCGTGATTGGCCACCGCCAGGGCGGTCTGGAAGTAGATCCGGTTGTGGCCGGGATGGGCCAGGATGGCGTAGTGAAACATGGACGGGGCTCCGCAGGCTCGAGAGGGGCACAAACTACCAATACCTTAGCGGACAGGCAACGGCGGTCCCCAAAAGGCGGACGACGGACAAAAGAAAAGGGCGCCTGACGGCGCCCTTTTCCCAAACTTGGCTCGACTTAGCGACGCAGACCCAGCTTGGCGATCAGCTCCTGGTAGCGAGCAACGTCTTTGCGCTTCAGGTAGTCCAGCATCTTACGACGCTGAGCAACCATGCGCAGCAGACCGCGACGGCTGTGGTGGTCGTGGATGTGCTGCTTGAAGTGATCTTGCAGGTGGTTGATCTGGTAAGTGTGCAGAGCGATCTGAACTTCCGGGGAACCGGTGTCGTTTTCGCCGCGGCCAAACTCAGCCAGGATCTTTGCTTTTGCTTCTGCGCTTAGTGACATAGTCATATCTCCAAAAAATGCGTAATTCGCTCCGGGCCGATCACTAACTCAGCTCGAAGGCGCGACATTGTAGCGGGTTCCCTAACCCAACTCAACCTTGCTGGAGGTTGATCAGGCGCTTGGGGGCCACCAGGCCGTCATCGTCGATGGCGCCGAGGCCCACAAACACCCGCTGCTCGCCCACGGTCAGGCGTACCGAGCCCTCCTGGGGCGCGCCGGGGATCTGCACCGGCTGGCCCTGCAGCAGGTAGCTGGCCACCAGCTCGTTCATGTTCACCTCCGGTAGCGTGGCCACCGCGGTGTCCATGGGCAGCAGCAGGGGATCCAGCAGCTCCTTGGGTTTGCGCTCCTGATCCAGCGCCTGGTCCAGCAGGTTCTGGATCTGCTCCAGGGTGACCATGCGGGCGTAGGGGTAACCGGCCACCTGGGTGCGTCGCAGTGCCGTGACGTGAGCGCCACAGCCCAGCACTTCCCCGAGGTCGTCGACGATGGTGCGGATGTAGGTGCCCTTGGACACGTGCACGTCCAGCTCCACCTCGTCGCCATCAAAGCGGTTGAGCACCAGCTCGTACACATTGATGGGGCGGGCCTCCCGGGGCACCTCGATGCCTTCCCGGGCGTACTTGTACAGGGGTTGGCCCTGGTACTTGAGCGCCGAGTACATGGAGGGCACCTGCATGGTCTCCCCACGGAAGCCATCCAGAGCGGCATTGAGCTGATCCAGGGTGACGCTCACCGGACGCTCCGACACCACTTCGCCGTCGGCGTCACTGGTGGTGGTGCGCACCCCCAGCTTGGCCACCACGACGTAGCGCTTGTCCGCTTCCAGCAGGTACTGGGAAAACTTAGTGGCCTCTCCCAGGCAGATCGGCAGCATGCCGGTGGCCAGGGGATCCAGGGCACCGGTGTGACCGGCCTTGGCGGCGTTGTAGATGCGCTTGACCTTCTGCAGGGCGTCGTTGGAGCTGATCCCCGCCGGCTTGTCCAGCAGCAGCACGCCGTCCACCGGACGGCCCCGTTGTCGACGGCGACCCATTACTGCTGCTCCTCGTCGTCTTCACGACCGAACTTGTCCGCCTTGGCCTCGTCTTCGCTGCGGGCCTGGCTGACCAGGCTGGCCATGCGAATGCCCTCCACCAGGGACTTGTCGTAGGTGAAGCGCAGCTCCGGCATCACCCGCATCTTGACCTGGGATGCGGCCAGGGTGCGGATCTGGGGGGCCAGCTCCAGCAGCGCGTCCATCTGACGCTTGACCGATTCCGGGCTGTCGTCCAGGAAGGTGACAAACACCTTGGCGTAGCCCATGTCCCGGGACACCTCTACCGCGTTTACGGTCACCATGCCCAGGCGGTCATCGCGGATCTCCCGCTGGATGATCATCGCCAGCTCGCGCTGGAGCTGCTGGCCGACGCGGCGGGCTCGACTGAATTCTCTTGCCATAAACCTCTACCAAAAAGAGGGGCCGCAGCCCCTCTTGTCTGTCTCTTTACAGTGTGCGTTTCACTTCGACGGTTTCGAACACTTCGATCTGGTCGCCGACCTTCACGTCGTTGTAGTTCTTCACGCCGATACCACACTCCATGCCGCTGCGCACTTCCTGGACGTCGTCCTTGAAGCGGCGCAGGGATTCCAGTTCGCCTTCGTAGATCACCACGTTCTCGCGCAGTACACGGATCGGGGCGTTACGCTTCACGATGCCCTCGGTCACCATACAGCCGGCCACGGCGCCGATCTTGGGCGACTTGAACACGTCACGCACTTCCGCCAGACCGATGATCTCCTGCTTGAACTCCGGCGCCAGCATGCCGCTCATGGCCTGCTTCACTTCGTCGATCAAATCATAGATCACGCTGTAGTAGCGCAGGTCCAGGTTCTCGTTGTCCACGGTGCGACGGGCCACGGCATCGGCACGGACGTTGAAGCCCACGATGATGGCGTTGGAGGCGGCCGCCAGGGAGGCGTCGGTCTCGGTGATCCCGCCCACGCCACGACCGATGATGTTGACCTTCACCTCGTCGGTGGAGAGCTTCACCAGGGAATCGGCGATGGCTTCCAGGGAGCCCTGCACGTCGGCTTTCAGTACCACGTTCAGTTCGGAGACGTCGCCGGCGGTCATGTTGGTGAACATGTTCTCCAGCTTGGCCTTCTGCTGTCGTGCCAGCTTCACTTCGCGGAACTTGCCCTGACGGTGCAGCGCCACTTCACGGGCCTTCTTCTCGTCCCGTACCACGGTGGCTTCGTCACCGGCGGCCGGTACACCGGACAGGCCGAGGATCTCCACCGGAATGGAGGGGCCGGCTTCCTCAATCACCTTACCGTTCTCGTCACGCATGGCGCGCACCCGGCCGTACTCCAGGCCACACAGAACGATGTCACCCTGACGCAGGGTGCCTTCCTGAACCAGTACGGAGGCCACCGGGCCGCGGCCCTTGTCCAGGCGGGATTCGATTACCACGCCGCGGGCCATGCCCTCTTTGCGGGCGGTCAGCTCCAGTACTTCGGACTGCAGCAGGATGCCTTCGAGCAGCTCGTCGATGCCCATGCCGGACTTGGCGGAAACGTGGACGAACATGTGCTCGCCACCCCAGTCTTCCGGGATCACCTCGTGCTGGGACAGCTCGGTCTTCACACGATCCGGATCCGCGGTTTCCTTATCCATCTTGTTCACCGCCACTACCAGGGGCACACCGGCCGCCTTGGCGTGTTGGATCGCCTCAATGGTCTGGGGCATAACGCCGTCATCGGCCGCCACCACCAGAACCACGATGTCGGTGGCCTTGGCACCACGGGCACGCATGCTGGTAAAGGCGGCGTGACCCGGGGTATCCAGGAAGGTGATCATGCCGTTGTCGGTTTCGACGTGGTAGGCACCGATGTGCTGGGTAATGCCACCGGCCTCACCGGAGGCCACCTTGGCGGCACGGATGTAATCCAGCAGAGAGGTCTTACCGTGGTCAACGTGACCCATGATGGTCACCACCGGAGCACGGTCAACGGTTTCGGCTTCGGTATCCCGATCCGCCATTACCGCGTCTTCCAGTTCGTTCTCGTTGCGCAGCACCACCTTGTGACCCATCTCTTCGGCCACCAGCTGGGCGGTCTCCTGATCGATCACCTGGTTGATGGTCACCATGGAGCCCATCTTCATCATGGTCTTGATGATCTCGGTGGCTTTCACCGCCATTTTGTTGGCCAGCTCGGCCACGGTGATGGTTTCGCCGATCTCAACGTCACGGACCACTTTCTCTGCCGGCTTCTGGAAGCCGTGCTGCATGGTGGACGGGGCGCGAACGCCGCGCTTGCCGCGACCGCCACGGCGGTCGTTACGACCACCCGGGCCACGATCGCCGGCCGCTTTCTTCTTGCGGCGGGGGCCACTGCGCTCGGCCTTGGCGTCCTGCTGATCTTCCGCAGCACGGGCCGCGGCGGAGGTGGTCACGTGGTAATCCCCGGACTTCTCCTGTTCCTTACGCTTGGCTTCCTCTTCGGCCCAACGCTGGGCGTTCTCTTCGGCCAGACGCTTGGCTTCCTCGGCTTTTTGCTGGGCTTGCTCTTCAGCCTTACGTGCGGCTTCGGCTTCCTGGGCTTGTAACAATGCTGCTGCCTCTTTCTTGGCTTGCTCTTCGGCTGCCACGGCCTCGGGGTCGGCTTTGGCCTCTTCCGCTTTACGCTTGGCTTCCGCTTCACGCTGGGCCTTCATTTCGGCGTCGCGCTTGGCTTTCTCTTCGGCATCGCGCTTGGCTTGGGCGGCGGCTTCGCGCTTGGCCTGCTCTGCCGCTTCACGTTGAGCGAGCTCTTCGGCTTCACGCTGAGCCTGTTCCTCTTTGGCCCGCTCTTCGTCCAGCGCGCTGCGCTTGACGTAGGTTCGCTTCTTACGCACCTCGACCTGGACCGACTTGCTCTTGCCGCCGGTGCCGGCCACGTTCAGAGTGGAGCGGGTCTTGCGCTGCAGGGTCATGCGGGTGGGCTCGGATTTGCCACCGTGCTGCTCAGAGAGGTGAGCCAGCAGCTTCTGCTTCTCCTCCTCACTGACGCCGTCGCCCGCTTTTTTGCTGATCCCTGCTTCGGCAAATTGGGCCAAAAGTCGATCAACCGGCTTGCCCACTTCAGTGGCCAGCGCTTCTACGGTTTTCGCTGTCATTCTTTCAATTCCTCCGTTGACCGACTCAGGCGTCTTCGCCGAACCAGCAAATGTTACGAGCCGCCATGATCAGCTCGCCGGCTTTCTCTTCGCTCAGTTCTTCGATATCGCTCAGATCGTCGATACCCTGATCGGCAAGGTCTTCCAGAGTCACCACCCCACGGCTGGCCATTACAAAGGCCAGGTGGCGCTCCATCCCCTCAAGGTTAAGCAGGTCGTCCGCCGGCTCAGCGCCATCCAGCGCTTCCTCGGACGCCAGGGCTGCGGTGGTCAGAGCCGCCTTGGCCCGCTCACGCAGCGCCTCCACGGTCTCTTCATCCAGCCCTTCAATTTCCAGCAGTTCGTTCACCGGTACGTAGGCGATCTCTTCGAGGCTGGTGAAGCCTTCGTCCACCAGCACCTCGGCAAACTCTTCATCGATGTCCAGGGCCTCCATAAACTGGGTCACCATCTTGGAGGACTCGGCCTGATGCTTCTCCTGCATCTCTTCGGTGGTCATCACGTTCAGTTCCCAGCCGGTCACCTGAGAAGCCAGGCGCACGTTCTGGCCGTTACGACCGATGGCCTGGGCCAGGCTGTCCTGCTCGACGGCCACGTCCATGGACTTGGCATCCTCGTCCACCACGATGGAGGAGACGTCTGCCGGGGCCATGGCGTTGATGACGTACTGGGCGCTGTTTTCGTTCCACAGCACGATGTCGATGCGCTCACCGCCGAGCTCGCCGGAAACGGCCTGAACCCGAGCACCGCGCATGCCGACACAGGCACCGACGGGATCGATGCGCTTGTCGTTGGACTTCACCGCAATCTTGGCGCGGGAGCCCGGATCCCGGGCAGCGCCCACGATCTCGATCATCTCTTCACCAATCTCCGGCACCTCAATACGGAACAGTTCGATCAGCATCTCGGGGCGGGAGCGGGTCAGGAACAGCTGAGAGCCACGGGACTCCAGGCGCACGGAGTGCAGCAGGGCGCGAACCCGATCGCCGGGACGGAAGTTCTCCCGGGGCAGCATCTCTTCACGGAACAGCACCGCATCGGCGTTGTTGCCCAGATCGATGATGACGGAGTCACGGTTGACCTTCTTCACCACGCCGGTGATCAGCTCACCCTCTTTGTCCTTGAACTGCTCCACCACCTGGGCACGCTCGGCTTCGCGCACTTTCTGCACGATCACCTGCTTGGCGGTCTGGGTGGTGATGCGGTCGAAGGTGATGGACTCGATCTGCTCTTCAACAAAATCGCCCACCTCGATGCTCTCGTCCTCTTCCATGGCGCGGGCCGCGGAGAGGAACACCTGGCGAGTGGGGACTTCCATCTCGGCGTCGTCCTCAATCACCTCCCAGCGACGGAAGGTATCGAACTCGCCGGTTTTCTGATCGATGGCCACACGGACATCAATCTCAAGCTCTTGCTTTTTCTTGGTCGCGGTCGCCAGGGCGAACTCCAGCGCCTCAAAAATCTTTTCCCGGGGCACCGCCTTCTCGTTGGACACCGCCTCGGCAACTAACAGGATCTCTTTGCTCATCGTCAGCCTCGTTTCACCCTGAAACCATTAAAACTTATGGATCAGGTGGGCCTTCTGCACATTGGGCAGGGCCAGCACCTGATCGCTATCATTGTGTCGCAGTGTCACCATGTCGCCCTCGACGGCGACAATCTCTCCCTGCCACTTTCGCTTTCCATCCATGGGCATGTTCAGCACCAGCACCGCTTCATTGCCGATGTAGCGCTCGTAATGCGCAGCGGTAAACAGGGGCCGGTCCAGCCCGGGAGAGGAGACCTCCAGGTTGTATTCCGTGCTGATGGGATCTTCCACATCCAGCACGGCGCCCACCTGGCGGCTGACGGCAGCACAGTCGTCGACGGTGATGCCGTTCTCGTGTTCGATAAACAGGCGCAGAGTGGAGTGGTTGCCCGCGCGGACAAACTGGATCCCCCACAGCTGGTAACCCAGAGCCTCAACCGGCTCGGTGAGCATCTCAGTCAGGCGCTGTTCCATTGTTGACATGGGTTTCCCCTCTAAAACAAAAAAAGGGCTAAAAAGCCCAGTCACCCGACTATCTAGGATAGCCAAACCCTAGGGGCCAGATAACAAAAAACCCCGGTTTGAAACGGGGCTTTAAGATGACTGAACCCTGTCCTGATGCGGCTTTCGCATCGACGCTCACAGCGCCACCGTCCTCGCCACGGTTTCTTTGTCTTTCGACAAGGCTCAATGGCCGCGAGGCGGTATCCAAACCGGGCAGTCAGGTTTCGATACCGGCAATTCCTATCGACAGTGCCGCTGAGCAGTGGCGACACTCTCTTCACACTAAAGTGATGATGGGAAAGTGGTTGCGGGGGCCGGATTTGAACCGACGACCTTCGGGTTATGAGCCCGACGAGCTACCAGGCTGCTCCACCCCGCGTCAATATCGGCGAACAGTATACCGGGGCCGGTAAGCTGACGCAATATTCGCTGGAAAACCGGAACTTCCGACTTTCCGAAAAATGGTGCCGAGAGCGGGACTTGAACCCGCACGAGCATAGCTCACCACCCCCTCAAGATGGCGTGTCTACCAATTCCACCACCTCGGCACAGAGTTAACTGATTCTTTTGCGTGTTCAGTTAGGCACGTCGCCGGCCGGCACATCGTCGGCAGGCTGTTCCACAACGGGAACATTGATTTCGTTCCACTCTTCGGTGGGCTTGGCGGAGTGGGCAGACATGCGACCCAGCACCAGGCTCAGTACGAAGAACACGGTTGCCAGTACGGCAGTCGTGCGGGTCAGGAAGTTACCTGAACCACTGGAACCAAACAGAGTGGCAGATGCGCCGGCACCGAAAGAGGCACCCATGCCTGCACCCTGGCCCTGCTGAATCAGTACCAGGCCAATGATGCCCAGCGCTACCAGCAGGTAAACAACCATCAGAATCTCGAACATTTTTCGCTCATTCCGCTTCTGAGGCGATGCGACACAGCGTTGTAAATTCGCTGGCGTTTAAGCTCGCACCGCCGACTAATCCACCGTCGACATCCGGCTGGGAAAACAGGTCCGCCGCGTTGCTGGCTTTGACACTGCCTCCGTAGAGGATTCGGATGTTCTCACCGATATAGGGAGAGACTTCCGACAGCCGGCGACGGATGTAGGCGTGCACTTCCTGAGCCTGCTCAGGGGTGGCGCTCTTTCCGGTGCCGATGGCCCACAAGGGCTCATAGGCAATCACCGCGTTATCGAAGGCCAGGGTGCCATGCTTGTTGATCACGGCGTCCAACTCTCCGGCAATCACCTCAAAGGTGCGGTTCGCTTCGCGAGCCGGGAGGGACTCCCCCACACAGAGGATCGGGGTCAATCCCATCTTCTGCGCCATGGCGAATTTATCCGCCACGATATCGCTGGTCTCTCCGTACATACGACGGCGTTCGGAGTGACCGATGATAACATAGTTGCAGCCGAATTCTTTAAGCATCCTGCCGGAGGTTTCCCCGGTGTAGGCACCGAATTCGTGGTGGCTTAAGTTCTGGCCACCGAGCCGAATGAGGCAATCGGACAACTCGGCACGATTGGCTTCATACTGCTGCTGCACGCCGTCCAGATAGATGCTTGGCGGACAAAGGACAACTTCAACGGAATCATCCTTGAGCTGGCGAAACTTTTCGAACAGCTCTTGCGCCAGCTGTCGACTGCCATCCATTTTCCAGTTGGCAGCCACCATAGGGCGTCTGAGGGCCATAGACATCTCCTGTGAAAGCGGGCGAGATAATATCTAACTGACCTGTAAGTTACAAGGCATATTAGCGACAATTCCAGCGGGCCCAAACCGTTCGCGCAAGGAATGTGCAACCCGTCGAGAACTTGGTCATTTCACGCTATTGGCGATCCCCTGGGCCAGGGTCTGCACCAGGGTGGCGTCGGCGCCCTCCACCATCACCCTCAGCACCGGTTCGGTGCCGGATTTTCGCAGCAGCACCCTCCCCTGGCCGGCCAGGGTGGTTTGCGCCGCCTGCTCTGCGGCCCTCAGTTGCGGGTCTTTCAAGGGATCCTGCCCCCCCACCTGGTAGGGCACGTTGATCAGCACCTGGGGCCACAGAGGGCACTCGGCCACCGCTTGAGCCAGGCTCTGACCGCTGCGCAGCAGCGCCGCCACTACCAGCAAGGCGGCCACGATGCCGTCCCCGGTGGAAACGTGGTCCAAGTCCAGCAGATGGCCCGAGCTTTCCCCGCCCAGGCGCCACCCGCGCTCCTTGAGGGTTTCCATCACGTAGCGATCGCCCACTTTGGCCCGGGTAAAGGGCAGCCCCATCTGTGCCAGCCGCTGCTCCAGCGCCATATTGGTCATTAGGGTCCCCACCACACCGCCAATGGCCCGCTCTCTTTGCTGGGCGTCTTTGGCCAGGACATAGAGAAGCTGATCGCCATCGACCACCTGGCCGGTGGCGTCCACCATGATCAGGCGATCGCCATCGCCATCCAGTGCAATGCCGAGCTGGGCCTGCTCGGCCACCACCCGCTGGGCCAGTGCTTCGGGGGCGGTGGCGCCCACACCGTCATTGATGTTGAGGCCGTTGGGACTCACCCCCAGGGTGTGGACCTTTGCCCCCAACTCACTGAACACCGCCGGGGCGATGTGGTAGCCGGCACCGTGCGCACAGTCGAGAACCAAATTGACGCCCGACAGGGTCAACTCCCCGGGGAAGTGACTCTTACAAAACTCGATGTAGCGCCCGGCGGCATCGTCAATGCGGGTGGCCTTGCCCAGTCGATGGGATTCGGCGCATTCGATGGGTTGAGCCAGCATCGCCTCGATGGCCAGCTCGATGTCGTCCGCCAGTTTGGTGCCATCGGCGGAGAAGAACTTGATGCCGTTGTCGTAGTAGGGGTTGTGGGAGGCACTGATCACCACGCCCGCTTCGGCCCGGAAGGTCCGGGTCAGGTAGGCGATGGCGGGGGTGGGCATGGGCCCGGTGAGCGCGACATCCACCCCTGCGGCACTGAAGCCGGCTTCCAGCGCCGACTCCAGTAGGTAGCCACTGATGCGGGTGTCCTTGCCGATCAGCACTTTTCGCGTCCCTCGCGAGGAGAGCACCTTGCCCGCGGCCCAGCCCAGCCGCACCGCGAACTCTGGGGTGATCACCCCTTCGCCAACCCGCCCGCGGATCCCGTCCGTTCCGAAATAGGCCCTCGCCATGGCCACCTCCCTAATCTCGATGGGCTTGTACCGCCTCCCAGATCATCAGCGCATCCCGGGTCGCCGCCACATCATGCACGCGCAGCACCGGGGCCCCTTGTTGGGCGGCCAGCAGGGCGGCGGTCACGCTGCCCACCACGCGCTCGTGGGTGTCACGGCCCAGCAACTCGCCAATCATCCGCTTCCGGGACAGCCCAATGAGCAAAGGTAGCCCAAGGTGCTGCAGTTGCCGGAGGTTCGCCAGCAGACGGTAGTTATGTTCCCGAGTCTTGCCGAAACCGAAGCCCGGGTCCAGCATCAGTCGCGAGCGGTCAATGCCGGCCGCTTCACAGGCGGCCACCCGCTCAGCCAAAAAGGCGCCGACCTCACCGTAGAGATCCCGGTATTGGGGACTTTCCTGCATGGTACGGGGCTGGCCCTGCATGTGCATCAGGCAGATCCCCGCCTCGGTCTGGGCCGCCGCTTCCAGCGCGCCAGGCTCGCGCAAAGCCCGCACGTCGTTGATGATGTCGGCACCGGCCGCGACCGCCTGACGCATCACTTCGGCTTTGGATGTGTCGATGGAGATAAGCACCGTCTGGGGCAACTGTTGGCGCAGCGCACGTATCACCGGCACGGTGCGGGCCAACTCGTCCTCCAGGGCCACGTCTGCGGCACCGGGCCGGGTGGACTCTCCGCCAATATCGAGAATGGTGGCGCCCTCCTCCATCAGGCGCAAAGCGTGACTGACCGCCGCCGCCTGCTGATGATGTTGGCCGCCGTCGGAGAAGGAGTCGGGGGTTACGTTGACGATCCCCATGATCTTCGGGGATGACAGATCCAGCGTTCGCTGGCCGCATTGGAGCGTATTCAATGGCTGTTCCTCAAACAAAAAACCCCGCTGAGCGGGGTTTTCTTATTGGGCCTGGGTTACTTGGCCGGGGCTTCGCTGCCCTTGTCCGCGTTGACGTCGGTCTTAGCGGCCACCGGCTCTTCCACCTGGGGCTCTTCGGCCGGAGCACCACCGGTGGGCTTGTCATTGCCCGAGTCGCTGTCGGTCCAGTCCGCCGGCGGACGCACATCGCGGCGCTCCATAAGGTCGTCGATCTGCTTGGCGTCGATGGTCTCGTACTTCATCAGCGCGTCGGTCATGGAGTGGAGGATGTCCATGTTGTCCACCAGGATCTGGCGGGCCCGCTCGTAGTTGCGGTCGATGAACTCCTTCACCTCCTCGTCGATCATCTGCGCCGTCTCGTCTGACATGTGGCTGGCCTTGGCCATGGAGCGGCCCAGGAACACCTCACCATCCTCTTCGGCGTAGTTCATCGGTCCCAGCTTCTCAGACAGACCCCACTGGGTCACCATCTTGCGGGCAATCTCGGTGGCCCGTTCGATGTCGTTGGAGGCGCCGGTGGTAACCTTGGCATCACCGTAGATCAGCTGCTCGGCAATCCGCCCGCCGTAGAGGCTTGAGATCATCGACTCCAGGTGCTGCTTGGAGTGGCTCCAGCGGTCCTGCTCCGGCAGGTACATGGTGACACCCAGGGCGCGACCACGGGGAATGATGGAGACTTTGTAGACCGGATCGTGCTCCGGCACCATGCGACCGACAATGGCGTGACCGGCCTCGTGGTAGGCGGTCATCTTCTTCTCGTCCTCGGACATCACCATGGAGCGGCGTTCGGCGCCCATCATGATCTTGTCTTTGGCCTTCTCGAACTCTTCCATCGCCACCAGACGCTTGGAGGAGCGGGCAGCAAAGAGCGCGGCCTCGTTCACCAGGTTGGCCAGATCGGCACCGGAGAAACCGGGGGTGCCGCGAGCGATCACCGCCGCATCGACACCTTCGGCCAGGGGCACCTTGCGCATGTGCACCTTGAGAATTTGCTCACGACCGCGCACGTCCGGCAGACCCACGGTCACCTGACGGTCGAAACGGCCAGGACGCAGCAGCGCCGGGTCCAGCACGTCGGGACGGTTGGTGGCGGCGATGACGATGATGCCCTCGTTGCCTTCGAAGCCGTCCATCTCCACCAACATCTGGTTGAGGGTTTGCTCACGCTCATCGTGACCGCCACCCAGGCCAGCGCCACGCTGACGACCCACGGCATCGATCTCATCGATAAAGATGATGCAGGGGGCGGATTTCTTCGCCTGGTCGAACATGTCACGAACCCGAGACGCGCCCACACCCACGAACATCTCGACAAAGTCGGAGCCCGAGATGGTGAAAAACGGCACCTTGGCTTCACCGGCGATGGCCTTGGCCAGCAGGGTCTTACCGGTACCCGGCGGGCCCACCATCAGGACACCTGTGGGGATCTTGCCACCGAGTTTCTGGAACTTGCTGGGATCACGCAGGTAATCCACCAGTTCCGCCACTTCCTCCTTGGCCTCGTCGCAACCGGCCACGTCGGCGAAGGTGGTCTTGATCTGGTCTTCACTCATCAGGCGGGCTTTGCTCTTGCCAAAGGACATGGCGCCCTTGCCACCGCCGCCCTGCATCTGACGCATAAAGAAGATCCACACCCCGATCAGCAGGAGCATGGGGAACCAGGAGATGAAGATCTGGGCCAGCACGCTGGGCTGCTCCGGCGGAAGGCTCTTGATCTGCACGTTCTGCTTGTACAGGTCGTTGATCAGGTCTTCGTCGTAGATCGGCATGTAGGTGACGAACTTCTCGCCGCCACGGGTCTGGCCCTTGATGGTGGTACCATCGGGCTGGAACTCCACCGAACCCACCTGGCCATCATTGATGGCACTGATGAAGGTACCGTAATCCATGGCGTTATTGGTGCGGGATGTCGGGGAGTACCCCTGGAACACCGTCATCAGCACCACGGCAATCACCAGCCACAGGATCAAATTCTTTGCCATGTCACTCAAGGTATGGGACCTCGCATATTCCTTGGTTTATTCGGGTTAGCTTACCCTTTGTAACCGTTAGCCACAATGTAGACCTCCCGGGAGCGGGCCCGGGAGCTGTCGGGTTTACGAATCTTTACGTTGCTAAAGGCGGATCGGACCTCTTGCAAGTATTGGTCAAAGCCTTCCCCCTGGAACACTTTGACCACGAAGGCGCCGTTTTTCTTCAGCACCTGATGGCACATGTCGAACGCCAGCTCCACCAGGTACATGGCCCGCGGCTGGTCTACCGCACCGGCGCCGGAGAAGTTGGGGGCCATGTCGGACATCACCACATCCACCTTGTCATCGCCGATGCGGGTCAGCAGTGCATTGAGCACCGCCTCCTCGCGAAAATCCCCCTGAAGGAAATCGACGCCGGCGATGGGGTCCATCGGTAAAATGTCACAGGCGATCACCACCCCGGACTGCCCTACCTGCTCGGTGGCGTACTGGGACCAGCCCCCCGGGGCGGCCCCGAGATCCACCACGGCCATGCCGGGCTTGAGCAGTTTGTCCTTGCCCTGGATCTCCTCCAGTTTGAACACCGCCCGGGATCGCAGACCCTGTTTCTGGGCCTTCTTGACGTAGTGGTCGTCGAAGTGCTCCGTCAGCCAGCGCTTGGAGCTGGCACTGTGTTTCTTCTTAGTCATGCCGCGGGGGACATCTCCGAGTTGTTTCCGGCATCGGTCCCATTTCGACCGCTACCATTAGTATTAGGCTATAGATGGCGCTAGAATACGCCGTTTTCAAGTCCACCACGTCAAAAAGAGTGCCCGATGACGCAACTGACCAATAAGCAAAAGCAGTACCTGAAGGGCCTGGCCCACAAACTGCGTCCCGTCGTCCTGCTGGGCGCCAACGGCCTGACCGAAGGGGTGCTGGCCGAGATCGAGCAGGCGCTGGATCACCATGAGCTGATCAAGGTGAAGGCCGCCACCGAGGACCGCGAAACCAAGCGGGCCATCATGGACGCCATCGCCCGGGAAACCGGCGCCATCGAGGTCCAGGTGATTGGCCACGTCCAGGTGCTGTACCGCCCGGCGGCCGAGCCCAAGATTGAGCTGCCCCGCGCGCGCTGAGCACGCCCGGCCGACGCATCAAAAAAGCCGCCCCCAGGGCGGCTTTTTCGTGTCCGCATGGCGTCAGAGGTACTGCACCTCGACCACCTCGTACTCGATGTCGCCGGAGGGGGCGTTCACCACCAGCACGTCGTCCAGCTCCTTGCCAATCATGGCGCGGGCGATGGGGGAGTTAACGGAGATGAGCCCGGCTTTGAGGTCCGCCTCGTCGTCACCCACGATGCGGTAGGTCACCTCGTCGTCGGTCTCCACGTTCAGCAGCGTGGCGGTGGCACCGAAGATGATCCGGCCGTTGTTGGGGATCTTGGTGACGTCGATGACCTGGGCCACCGACAGCTTGCCTTCGATGTCGCGAATGCGGGCTTCGGTCAGCCCCTGCTCTTCGCGGGCCGCGTGGTACTCGGCGTTCTCCTTCAGATCGCCCAGTTCACGGGCCGCCGCAATGGCCTCGGTGATCTTCGGTCGCCTGGTGTGCTTGAGATGATCCAGCTCTTCGCGCAGCAGCTCAGCGCCGCGCACCGTCATGGGTACCTGACTCATAATCTTGTCTTTGTCTCCAGCAAAAACCCGCCCCGTCCGGATTGAACCAGACGCGAATGGGCGAGTTGGGGAAGTTCGGGGAATGTCACCTTTGCCCAGATTGTAATAGCAAAACGCCGGCGGGTCATCCCGTCCGGCGTTTTGTTCTACTGGCGTTCAGCCGGCGGGAGAATCCCGCGCAGGCTTAGCCTTTGCTGCGCTTGTGCAGCTCCTGCACCGAGGCCACGTTGCTGCGGTCATCCGCAGTGTGGGCCATGCAGGAGGCAAAGGCGGCGTTCATGGTGGTGGTGTAGTTCACCTTGTGTTGAAGGGCACCGCGGCGCAGCTGTCGGGAATCCTCGATGGCCTGACGACCCTCGGTGGTGTTCACGATGTAGCTGTACTCGCCGTTCTTGATGCGGTCCAGGATGTGCGGACGGCCTTCGTGCACCTTGTTCACCAGGCGCGGGTTGATGCCCGCTTCGCCCAGGGCCACGGCGGTGCCGTGGGTGGCGTCCAGCTCGTAACCCAGCTCCACCAATTTCTGTGCCAGGTCCGCCACGCGACGCTTGTCGCCCTGACGGACGGACAGCAGTGCACGGCCCTCTTTCGGCACGTCCTTGATGGCGCCCAGCTGCGCCTTGGCGTAGGCCTCGGCGAAGGTGTCACCTACGCCCATCACCTCACCGGTAGAGCGCATCTCGGGGCCCAGCAGCGGATCCACGCCCGGGAACTTGTTGAACGGCAGCACCACTTCCTTGACGGAGTAGTAGGGCGGGATGATCTCCTGGGTGAAGCCCTGCTCCTTGAGGGTCTTGCCGGCCATCACTCGAGCGGCGATCTTGGCCACCGGGGCGCCGATGGCCTTGGAGACGAAGGGCACGGTCCGTGCGGCACGGGGGTTCACCTCGATGAGGTACACCACGTTGTCCTTCACCGCGAACTGGATGTTCATCAGGCCCACTACGCCCAGCTCCAGGGCCAGCTTGCGGCACTGTTCGCGCATCTCGTCCTGGATGGCGGCGCTCAGGGTGTAGGGCGGCAAAGAGCAACCGGAGTCACCGGAGTGCACCCCGGCCTGCTCGATGTGCTCCATGATGCCGCCGATCACCACGTCGGTGCCGTCGCAGATGGCGTCCACGTCCACCTCGGTGGCGTCGTCCAGGAAGCGGTCCAGCAGGACCGGCGACTCGTTGGACACGCTGACCGCCTCATTGAAGTAGCGGCGCAGGTCCGCCTCGTCGTAGACGATCTCCATGGCACGGCCACCGAGCACGTAGGAGGGGCGCACCACCAGCGGGTAGCCGATGCGCTCCGCTTCGCGCACCGCCTGCTCGACGGTGGTCACGGTGCTGTTCTCAGGCTGGCGCAGGCCCAGGCGCTCTACCGCCTGCTGGAAGCGTTCGCGGTCCTCGGCACGGTCGATGGCGTCCGGGGAGGTGCCGATGATCGGCACACCGGCCGCTTCCAGGGCACGGGCCAGTTTCAGCGGGGTCTGACCGCCGTACTGGACAATGACGCCCTTGGGCTGTTCAACGCGGACAATCTCCAGCACGTCTTCCAGGGTGATGGACTCGAAGTAGAGACGGTCGGAGGTGTCGTAGTCGGTGGACACGGTCTCCGGGTTGCAGTTGACCATGATGGTCTCGTACCCGTCTTCGCGCATCGCCAGGGCGGCGTGCACACAGCAGTAGTCGAACTCGATGCCCTGGCCGATGCGGTTCGGGCCCCCGCCGATCACCATGATCTTGTCCTTGTCAGACGGATTGGCCTCACACTCCTCCTCGTAGGTGGAGTACATGTAGGCGGTGTCGGTGGCGAACTCGGCGGCACAGGTGTCCACCCGCTTGTAGACCGGGAACAGCTCGTGACGGTGGCGCAGCTTGCGCACCTCGCCCTCGGACACCCCCAGCAGGGTGGCCAGGCGGGCGTCGGAGAAGCCCTTGCGCTTGAGGTTGCGCAGGAAGTCGTAGTCCAGGCCGGCGAAACCGCGGGTCTGCACCTGCTCTTCCAGCTTCACCAGCTCCTCAATCTGCACCAGGAACCAGGGGTCGATGTTAGTGATCTTGAAGATGGCGTCCATGGACAGGCCGGCACGGAAGGCGTCGGCGATGTACCAGGGGCGGTCGGCGCCCACGTCCTGCAGCTCGTAGCGGATCTTGGCCAGGGCGTCGTTGTCGTTGACGTCGACGATGGGGTCGAAACCGGTCTTGCCGGTTTCCAGGCCGCGCAGGGCTTTCTGCATGGACTCCTGGAAGGTGCGACCAATCGCCATCACCTCACCCACGGACTTCATCTGGGTGGTCAGGCGGTCGTTGGAGCCGGCGAACTTCTCGAAGTTGAAGCGCGGGATCTTGGTGACCACGTAGTCAATGGAGGGCTCAAAGGAGGCCGGAGTCGCGCCACCGGTGATGTCGTTGGACAGCTCATCCAGGGTGAAGCCCACCGCCAGCTTGGCGGCGATCTTGGCGATGGGGAAGCCGGTGGCCTTGGAGGCCAGGGCGGAGGAGCGAGACACCCGCGGGTTCATCTCGATGATCACCATGCGGCCGTCTTTCGGGTTCACGCCGAACTGAACGTTGGAACCGCCGGTCTCCACGCCGATTTCGCGCAGCACCGCCATGGAGGCGTTGCGCATCAGCTGGTATTCCTTGTCGGTCAGGGTCTGGGCCGGGGCCACGGTGATGGAGTCACCGGTGTGCACGCCCATGGGGTCGAAGTTCTCGATGGCGCAGACGATGATGCAGTTGTCCGCCTTATCGCGCACCACTTCCATCTCGTACTCTTTCCAACCGATGAGAGACTCGTCGATCAGCAGCTCGTTGGTCGGGGACAGGTCCAGACCGCGGGTGCAGATCTCCTCGAACTCCTCCTTGTTGTAGGCGATGCCGCCGCCGGAGCCGCCCATGGTGAAGGAGGGGCGGATGATGCAGGGGAAACCCACCTGGTCCAGTACGCCGTAGGCCTCCTCCATGGAGTGGGCGATGCCGGCGCGGGGGCACTCCAGGCCGATGGATTTCATCGCCTTATCGAAGCGGGCGCGGTCTTCGGCCTTGTCGATGGCGTCGGCGGTGGCGCCGATCATCTCCACACCGAACTCCTCCAGGACCCCCTTGGACTCCAGCTCCAGGGCGCAGTTCAGCGCCGTCTGGCCACCCATGGTGGGCAGGATGGCGTCCGGGCGCTCCTTGGCAATGATGTTGCGCACCACCTCCCAGTGGATGGGCTCGATGTAAGTCGCGTCGGCCATCTCCGGGTCGGTCATGATGGTGGCCGGGTTGGAGTTGACCAGGATCACCCGGTAACCCTCTTCGCGCAGGGCCTTACAGGCCTGGGCACCGGAGTAGTCAAACTCACAGGCCTGACCAATCACGATGGGGCCAGCGCCCAGGATAAGAATGCTTTGAATGTCTGTACGTTTCGGCATCGTTATTCTTCTCTGTGCTTACTGGGCCTTGAATGTGTCCATCAGTTCGATGAAGTGATCGAACAGCGGGGCCGCGTCGTGCGGACCGGGGCTTGCTTCCGGGTGCCCCTGGAAGGAGAACGCCGGCTTATCGGTGCGATGAATGCCCTGCAAAGAGCCGTCAAACAGACTCTTGTGGGTGGCGCGCAGGTTGGCCGGCAGGGTCGCCTCGTCCACGGCGAAACCGTGGTTCTGGGCGGTGATCATCACGGTGTTGCGGTCCAGGTCCTGAACCGGGTGGTTGCCGCCGTGATGGCCAAACTTCATCTTGATGGTCTGGGCGCCGGAGGCCAGGGCCAGCAGCTGGTGACCCAGGCAGATGCCGAACACCGGGACATCGGTGCCCAGGATCTCGGTGATCGCCTCGATGGCGTAGTCGCAGGGCTCCGGGTCACCGGGGCCGTTGGAGAGGAACACGCCGTCCGGGTTCATCGCCAGCACCTCGGCAGCCGGGGTCTGGGCCGGCACCACGGTCACGTCGCAGCCGCGATCCACCAGCATCCTCAGGATGTTCTGCTTCACCCCGTAGTCGTAGGCCACCACCTTGTACTTAAGCGCTTCGGCCGGGGTGTCGGAGGGCAGACCGCCCACCAGCTTCCAGCTGCCGTTGCGCCAGTTGTAGCCCTTGGCCACGGTGACCTCCTTGGCCAGATCCATCCCCTTCAGGCCGGGGAAGGCCTGGGCCTGGCTCAGGGCCTCGGCGATGTTGGCTTCGGTGGCGTCCCCCACCAGGATGCAGCCGGCCTGAGCGCCCTTCTCACGAAGGATGCGGGTCAGCTTGCGGGTGTCGATGTCGGCGATGCCCACCACGTTGTGGCGCTTGAGGTAATCGGACAGGCTCTCTTCGCTGCGGAAGTTGGACGCCAGCACCGGCAGGTCGCGGATCACCAGGCCCATGGCGTGGATGGCGGAGGATTCAACGTCTTCGTTGTTGGCACCGGTGTTGCCGATGTGGGGATAGGTGAGGGTGACGATTTGTCGGGAATAGGAGGGATCAGTCAGGATTTCTTGATAGCCGGTCATGGAAGTGTTAAAAACGACTTCTCCAACGGATGAACCGCCCGCGCCTATAGCTTTACCACGGAAAACAGTCCCATCCTGGAGCACTAACAGGGCAGTTTTATTCAACTTGACCTCCCACCAGAAATAATTATAAGTTGTTGATTTTAGGCCATTCGTGGCCGTAGGGTCGCTTACCTGAATCCTTAAAAAAGGAATTTTTGGCAAATTCCGCGCATTATAGCAGCCGGATCCGACTTTGACTACAGTTTTCCTCCACAAAAAGGCCCGCAAATTGCGGGCCTTTTTGTGTTTAGGGCTTAAACCCAAGCACTTGCTGCATATCGTAGAATCCGGCGGGCTTGTCCGCCAGCCAGCGGGCCGCGCGCATCGCCCCGTTGGCAAAGGTCATCCGGGAGGAAGCCTTGTGGGTGATCTCCAACCGCTCGCCGATGTCGGCAAAGAGCGCGGTGTGCTCGCCAACGATGTCGCCGGCGCGGATGGTGGAGAAGGCGATGGTCTGACGGTCACGCTCCCCGGTGATCCCTTCGCGGCCGTAGATGGCGCACTGCTCCAGGTCCCGGCCCAGGGTCTCGGCGATCACCTCCCCCATCTTGAGCGCCGTCCCCGAGGGGGCATCCTTCTTGTATCTGTGATGCCCCTCGATGATCTCGATGTCGGTGTAGTCCCCCATCACCTCGGCGGCCACCTCCAACAAACGGAACAGCAGGTTAACCCCCACCGCCATGTTGGGCGCCAGGACCACGGGAATTTGGCTGGCCACTTCACCGATACGGGCCTTCTGGTGGTGGTTGAACCCCGTGGTGCCGATGGCCATCGCCTTGCCCTTGGCCAGGCAGACATCGAGAAACGCCAGGCTGGACTCCGGGGAGGTGAAGTCCACCAGCACGTCGAAGTCGTCACACACCGCCTCGATGTTATCCACCAGGGCCACCCCCGACTTGCCCCGGGCCACCAGCTCACCGGCGTCGCAGCCGATCAGGGAGGAGCCGGGACGTTCGATGGCGGCCCCCAGCTGGATCTGCTCATTGTCGATGGCCGCCTCGATGAGGGTGCGCCCCATGCGGCCGCTGGCGCCGGTGATGGCCACTCGGATCGGTTCCACGGTGTTACTCCTAAAATGCGTGCGATGTCACGCACTATAAAGCCTTTACCGGCAACAAAAAAGGAAGCCGAAGCTTCCTTTTTCTGTGGTCTGTGGCCTTAGACGATGGCCAGCAGCTCGACTTCAAACACCAGGGCGGCGAAGGGCGGGATGGCGCCACCAGCGCCACGCTCGCCGTAGGCCAGCTGATGCGGGATGAACAGCTTCAGCTTGGTGCCGGGGCTCATCATCTGCAGGGCTTCGGTCCAGCCGGCGATCACGCCGCTGACCGGGAACTCGGCCGGCTCGCCGCGCTGTACGGAGCTGTCGAACACACGGCCATCGATGAAGGTGCCGTGGTAGTGACAACGTACGGTGTCCTGCAGGCCAGGCTTGTCGCCTTCGCCCTGGGTCAGCACTTCGTACTGAAGACCGGACTCGGTTACCTGAACGCCGTCACGCTGGGCGTTCTGGGCCAGGAAGGCGTCGCCTTCGGCCGCGGCCGCTTTGGCTTTGGCTTCCTGAGCCTCGGCCATGCGCTGGGAGATCACCGCAAAAGCTTCCTGCAGCTCCTGGGCGGGAACGGCGCTTTCGGCACCGTTGAAGGCGTCGGCCAGGCCAGCCTGAACGGCGGCGATGTCCACGCCTTCGAAGCTGTTGCCGGCCAGCTGCTCGCCCATCTGACGGCCCACGCCGTAGCTTACTTTCTGTTCTACAGAGTCAAAGGTCATTCTCTATGTCCTGAGGTTGTCTCGCGGTATGGAGGCGGCAGTGTACCACCTCTCACCGCGGGACTCGACAGCCGGGGCGGCGGCCCTGGCTCTGGGCCTGCCGGTACCAAACGCTGGCCTCCGCCTGCATCCGCTCGAGATCACCGATGCGGGTGCCGTGGGAGGGGTGGGTGGAGAGCAGCTCTGGCGGTGCACCGCCGCTGGCGTCCGCCATGTTGTGCCACAGCTGAACGCTGGCTGCGGGGTCGAAGCCCGCCCGGGCCATCAGCTCCAGACCGATGACGTCCGCCTCGCTCTCCTGCTGGCGACCGAACGGCAGGGTGATCCCCACCTGGGCACCCAGCCCCAATCCCGCCATGATGAGGTCCTGGTTGGCGGTGCCGCTGGCCCCCAGGGCGACCTGGGCGATCTGCAGCCCGGCGTTGGTCATCTGCGCCCGGGAGACCTGCTCATTGCCGTGGTCCGCCAGTACGTGGCCCACTTCGTGGCCCAGCACCGTGGCCAGCTGATCCGGGGTCTTGGCCACCCCCAGCAGCCCGGTGTAGACGCCGATGTGGCCACCGGGCAGGGCAAAGGCGTTGACCTGCTCCGACTCGAACACCACCACCTCCCACACCTCGGTCTGACCCGGATCCACCACCGCCAGCAACGCCGGATCCGTCACCGCCTCCGCAACGCAGCGAACGTAGGCGTTGACGGCCCGGTCCGTGGAGGCGGTCTCCTGCTCCTTGATCTGGGCAAAGGACTGGGCGCCCATCTGGCGCATCTCGTCCTGAGAGAACAGCAGGGTCTGGCCGCGACCGGTAGGGGACTGGTTGGTGGCACAGCCCCCCAGGGTCAAAAGCAGCGACAGGATCAGCAGTGAGCGCATGGCAACGTCCTTTTCAGCCTCAAAGTTTCAGGTGGGTCTCGAAAAAGCCCAGCAGGGTTTCGTACATCTCGGTGCGGTTCTCCTCGTTGTAGAACCCGTGTGCCTCTTTCTTCATCACAATGTACTCGAAGGGATGGTCTTTTGCCTTAAGCGCCGCGGCGAGCCTGTCGGCGTGCTCGATGGCAGCCCGCTCATCCTCCTTGCCGTGGATGAGCAGCACCGGCGCCTTGAGCTTGTCCACATGGTGGACGGGGCTGTAGGCCTTAAGCTCGGCTTCGTCCCGGCCAAGCACTTTATCAAGATAGCGAAGGCCGTAGTCGTGATCCTGGATGTCGCCCTCTTTGTACATCAACGCCAGATCATAAACGCCCACAAAGCCCACGGAGCAGGCGAACATGTCGGGCTCCAGGATGGCGCTTTGCAGCGCGGAGTAGCCCCCGAAGCTGGCACCGTAGATGCAGACCCGCTCCTTATCCGCGTAGCCCTGGTCAATCACGTAACGGGTGGCGTCGATGATGTCGTGCTGGATGGCGGCCCCCCACTGGCGGTAACCGGCGTGCTCGAAGTTGCCGCCGTACCCGCCGGAGCCGCGGAAGTTGACCTGCAGCACCGCCATACCCCGGCTGGCCAGCAGCTGGGTTTCCGAGTTGTAGCCCCACCAGTCGCGTTCGCCGTGGGGGCCGCCATGGGGGTTCACAATCAGCGGCAGATTCTTGGCTTCCACACCCTGGGGCAGGGTCAGGTAACCGCGGATGGTCATGCCATCCCGGGCCTGAAACTCGATGGGGCGCACCTCGGCGGACTGGGCCGGATCCACCCAGGGGCGGCTCTTCATCAAGAAGCTCACCGAGTTGGCTTTGCTGTCATAGAGGTAGAAACTGCCGGGGTCCCGGTCGTCAAAGACGTAAACCACCGCCTTGCTGCCATCTTCGGTCTGGCTGGCGATCTTCACCTGGCTGCCCCCGAAGGCCTGAAGCAGTCCCTTGAGCAGGGCCGCTTCCGGGCGGGCCTTGTCCACCAGCACGTACTCGGGGCGGCCCGCGCTTACCTCCAGGGCATAGAGGTGGCGACCGTCGGCACTGTAGTAGTAATCGTTCGGCTCTACTACCTTGTCGCGGTAGACCAGCTCCCGCTCCTGGGTCTCCATATTGACCTTGAAGACGCCGGCGATGTCACCGTCGCCATAGGCTTCCATATAGACATGGGTGTCGTCGGCAAAGGCCAGGGGCACGATCTCCAGCGCCGTGTTGGCGTTCTCGTAGATCAGCTGCCACTTGTCGTCCTTAAGGCCTCGGTAGTGCACCTGGTTGATCCCTTTGGCGGTGGTGCCCACCACAAAGCGGGCCCGCCCTTGATGATCAGCCAGGAAGGTGGCATTGGCCACCGGAGAGCGGCCCACCTTGCGCATCTTGCCGGTGTAGACATTGAGCCGGTAGAGCTGGGCCTTGTTGTCACCCGCGGCATCGAAGGGGGTGGAGCTGATCAGGATCTCGTCCTCGTTGTCCTTCCACAGATCGATAAGCTGAGCGTAGCCGTAGGTGGCGGTGGCCTGGTTGATGCGGCTGCCGGTCTGCATGCCGCCGGCCCGATAGCCGTAGATGTTTTTGGCCCGCTTGCCATCGACGTTGACCGCAAACCACTCGCCGGCGGTCAGGGGCTGCTCGAACCACCCCTTGAAAAACTGCAGCTGGACGATCACCCGCTCGTTATTGGCCCAGTAGAACTCCCCCACCTGCTTGTTCTCGCCGAAACGGATGACGTGGGTGGGTTTCATGGTGTCGATGCTCAGGATGGCCAGGACGTTCTTGCCGTCCATGGGGGTAAGCACGGCCAGGTGCTGGCCATCGGGAGCGATTTTGACCGCTTGGAACTGGTCAAATCGGCTGAATGTGTCGATGTCCGCCGGCTTGGCAGACACCCAGGTTGTTACCCAGAACAGGGCAACCAGGATCCATCTGGTCATGGGAGACTCCTTCTCCATTTTCGGTGTGAGGCAATGATAACAGCTTGTAAAAATAAAGAAAAAGCCGCCCCTTGGGGCGGCTTTGTGTGAACGGACTTCAGCTTAGCTGGTCAGGTCGTCGAAGAATTTCTTCACGCCATCGAAGAAACCTTCCGCCTTGGGCTTGTGCCGTTTGGCGGAGGCGGCGCAGGACTCGTCCAGCTCCCGCAGCAGCTCTTTTTGACGCTCGGTGAGGTTCACCGGGGTTTCGATGATCACCTTGCACACCAGATCCCCCACGGCGTGGCTGCGCACGGATTTCACCCCTTTGCCCCGCAGACGGAACATGCGTCCGGTCTGGGTTTCCGCCGGCACCTTGAGGGAGACCCGGCCATCCAGGGTGGGCACCTCAATCTCGCCCCCCAGCGCCGCATTGGCGAAGGAGATCGGCACCTCACAGTAGAGGTTGTTGCCGTCGCGAACAAAGATGGGGTGCTCCTTGATGTGCACCTGGACGTAGAGGTCGCCCGCAGGGGCTCCCATTTCGCCCGCTTCCCCTTCCCCGGCCAAACGGATGCGATCGCCGGTGTCCACCCCGGCGGGGATGGTGACGGAGAGGGTTTTGGTCTTCTCAACGCGACCCTGACCGCGGCACTTGGTGCAGGGGTCGGTGATCACCTTGCCACGACCGCCACAGGTGGGACAGGTCTGCTGCACGGCGAAGAAGCCCTGGCGCATCTGCACCTGGCCGGTGCCGTGACAGGTGCCACAGGTGTTGGCGCTGGTGCCCGGCTTGGCGCCGCTGCCGTGACAGGTGTCGCAGCTGGCCAGGGAGGGGATCTTGAGCTCCTTCTTACAACCCTTAACCGCCTCCTCCAGGGAGAGCTCCAGGTTGTAGCGCAGATCGGCACCGCCGCGGGCCTGCTGACGACCGCCGCCACGACGACCGCCGAAGATGTCGCCAAACACGTCGCCAAAGATGTCACCGAAGTCGGCACTACCGCCGCCAAAACCACCGCCACCGCGGTTGGGATCCACCCCGGCGTGGCCGAACTGGTCGTAGGCGGCCCGCTTCTGCTCATCGGTCAGGATCTCGTAAGCTTCCTTGACCTCCTTGAAGGCCGCCTCGGCTTTCTCGTCCCCCGGATTGCGGTCCGGGTGGTACTTCATGGCCAGGCGCTTGTACGCCTTTTTAATGTCCCGGTCGCCGGCATCACGGGCCACGCCCAGCACTTCGTAGTAATCGCGTTTTGACATGTCAGCTCGCCGCTTTGTCTCTTATATAACGAAAGCGGGCGGCCGGGATGGCCGGTCGCCCGCTTGGCAGTGTCAGTCAGTAAAAGCTTACTTCTTGTCGTCTTTTACTTCTTCGAACTCGGCGTCCACTACGTCGTCAGCCGGCTTCTGCTGTTGAGGCTGAGGCTCACCCTCCGCCTGGCCCTGAGCTTGGGCCTGCTGCTGAGCAATTTCCATCAGCTTAGCAGAGGCTTGGATCAGCTCCTGGGTCTTGGCTTCGATGGCGTCTTTGTCGTCGCCCTTCACCGCTTCCTCAACGGCCTTGATCGCTTCTTCGATCTTGGCCTTGTCTTCCGCGGGCAGTGCGTCGCCGGCCTCTTCCACCTGCTTCTTGGTGGCGTGGGCCAGGCCATCGGCCTGGTTGCGGGCCTGAACCAGCTCTTCGAACTTCTTGTCTTCCTCGGCGTGCGCCTCGGCCTCGTTCACCATCTTGTCGATCTCATCCTCGGACAGACCGGAGGAGGCCTGGATGGTGATCTTCTGCTCTTTGCCGGTGTTCTTGTCGGCAGCAGAGACGTGCAGGATGCCGTCGGCGTCGATGTCGAAGGTCACTTCGATCTGCGGCAGACCGCGAGGCGCCGGCTGGATCCCCTCCAGGTTGAACTGACCCAGAGACTTGTTGGCACCGGCCTGCTTACGCTCACCCTGCAGCACGTGGATGGTCACGGCCGCCTGGTTGTCCTCGGCGGTGGAGAACACCTGGGACTTCTTGGTCGGGATGGTGGTGTTCTTCTCAATCAGCGGAGTCATGACGCCGCCCATGGTTTCGATGCCCAGGGACAGAGGCGTCACGTCCAGCAGCAGCACGTCTTTTACGTCACCGGCCAGTACGCCGCCCTGGATGGCGGCACCCATGGCTACGGCTTCGTCCGGGTTGACGTCCTTGCGCGGCTCCTTGCCGAAGAAGTCGGCAACGGCTTTCTGCACCTTGGGCATGCGGGTCTGACCGCCCACCAGGATGACGTCGTTGATGTCGGATACGGACAGATCGGCGTCCTGCAGGGCCACCTTCAGGGGCTCCAGGGAGCGCACGATCAGATCCTCAACCAGGGCTTCCAGCTTGGCGCGGGTCACCTTGATGTTCATGTGCTTGGGACCGGTGGCGTCGGCGGTCACGTAAGGCAGGTTCACCTCGGTCTGCTGGGCAGAGGACAGCTCGATCTTGGCCTTTTCCGCGGCCTCTTTGAGGCGCTGCATCGCCAGGGGATCGTTTTTCAGATCGATGCCCTGCTCTTTCTTGAACTCTTCCACCAGGTAGTTGATCAGGCGGTTGTCGAAGTCCTCACCCCCCAGGTGGGTGTCACCGTTGGTGGCCAGCACCTCGAAGGTGTGCTCACCGTCCACCTCATCGATCTCGATGATGGAGATGTCGAAGGTACCGCCGCCGAGGTCGTACACGGCCACAACGTTGTCACCCTGACGCTTGTCCATGCCGTAGGCCAGGGCCGCGGCGGTGGGCTCGTTGATGATCCGCTTGACGTTCAGACCGGCGATGCGACCGGCGTCCTTGGTGGCCTGGCGCTGAGAGTCGTTGAAGTAGGCCGGCACGGTGATCACCGCTTCGGTCACTTCCTCGCCCAGGTAGTCCTCGGCGGTTTTCTTCATCTTCTTCAGCACTTCGGCAGACACCTGAGGGGCCGCCATCTTGTTGCCCTTGGCTTCCACCCAGGCGTCACCGTTGTCCGCTTCCACGATCTTGAACGGCATGATGCCGATGTCACGCTGCACCACTTCGTCTTTGAAACGACGACCGATCAGACGCTTGATGGCGAACAGGGTGTTGTGCGGGTTGGTCACGGCCTGACGCTTGGCGGGCTGACCGACCAGGGTTTCGCTATCGGTGTACGCGATGATGGAGGGGGTGGTGCGATCGCCCTCCGCGTTTTCAATTACGCGCGGCTTATCGCCGTCCAGAATGGCCACACAGGAGTTGGTGGTGCCCAGGTCAATGCCGATGATCTTGCCCATCGAGAGCCTCCAAAAAACTTGAAACCGACGAGGTTATTAACTGTTAACTGGGATTTGGGGCCGCCGGCCGTCCCTTTCAAGGGGGGCGGGGAAATTTAATTGCGGCCCGAGTCTGTCAGGCTAAATGGGGTCGCCGCCGTCGCTTTCAAGGGGCAAGGGGAAAAAAATCCCTTCTAGGGGCAACGGAGTAAACGGTATACTTTCTGCACTTTCCGCCACGTTGTCCGTTCGAGCTGTCCGAGATGGTAAAAAATCAAACCCGAGCCATGACCTATGGCATCGGGGCCGTGCTGTTGTGGTCCACGGTGGCCACCGCCTTCAAACTCTCCCTGGCCCAGATGACCCCCGCACAGCTACTGCTGTACGCCGCCCTCGCCTCCACGGCAGTGCTGACGCTGATCCTGGGCGTCCAGGGCAAGCTGGGGCGGCTCAAGGGGCAGTTTCGTGCCAACCCCCTGGTCTACCTGCAAAGTGGCCTGCTGAACCCCTTCCTCTACTACCTGGTGCTGTTCGCCGCCTACGATCTGCTTCCGGCCCAGCAGGCCCAGCCGCTCAATTACACCTGGGCCATTTTGCTGAGCCTGCTGGCGGTGCCCATGCTGGGCCAGAAACTGCGCGGCTGGGACATCGGCGCGGCGCTGCTGGCCTATTTCGGCGTGGTGGTGATCGCCACCGGCGGGGATCTCCTGGCCCTGAATTTCGAACGCCCGCTGGGGGTCGCCCTGGCGCTGCTCTCCACCCTGTTGTGGTCCCTCTACTGGATCGTCAACACCCGGGACAAGGGCGATCCCGTGGTCAGTCTGCTGCTGAGCTTCCTTATCGCCCTGCCCTTTATCCTGGCGGTGTGCGCCTGGCGAGGAGAGCTGGCCCTGCCCAACTGGCAGGGGCTGGCGGGGGCCGTCTACGTCGGCCTGTTCGAGATGGGGGTCACCTTCGTGCTCTGGCTCAAGGCGATGCGCACCGCCGAGCGCACCGCGCCGCTGACCAACCTGGTGTTCCTGGGCCCCTTCCTGTCGCTGTTCTTTATCGCCACCTTCCTGGGGGAGTCCATCGCCAGCGCCACCTTTATCGGCCTGGCCTTTATCGTCTGCGGCCTGCTGGTGCAGCAGCTGGGGCCCAAGCTGATCTCCCGCCTGGCCCCCAGCCGCAGCGTCGGCTAGGCGAAGGCTTTCGCCGCCGCCAGCAGGGGCCGCAGCGCGTCGCTGTTGGCCTCGTCGGCGGCAAAGCAGAGGCCGATGCGACGGAACATCCGCGGCGCCTCCAGGGGCACCGCGGTTAAGCGGCGGCTGCCCTCCAGCACCCCGCTGGGCAAAAAGGAGATCCCCACCCCCGCTTCCACCAGGTGACGGACCTGGGTCTTGTGGGCCGCCTTGGCCACCAGGTCCACGGAGAAGCCGGCGCTGGCCAGCAGGCTCAGGGTCTGCTGATGGGCCTCGCAGGCGGCACACTCGATAAAGGGGAAATCGTTGAGCTCGGCGATCCCCACGCTGTCCTTGTCCGCCAGGGGGTGATCCTCCGGCACGCACAGGCGGTAATCCTCCTCCCACAGGGGCAGAAACAGCTCCTGCTCCCCCTTGAACACGTCCAGGGTCACCCGTGCATCCCAGCCGGGCTGGTCGTGATCCCACAGGTCCAGCTCCAACCGCGGCTCTTGCTGCTGACACTGCCCCAGGAAGCGGGCCAGGCGCACCGGGCTCAGGTCGTGGAAGTTGGCCAGTTTGACCTTGAGCCGCCGCTGACGGGCGTGGAACAGCGCCGGCAGCTGCTCCGCCTGGGCCAGCAGCTGCCGGGCCAGGGGGTAGAGCTGGTGGGCACTGTCGGTCAAGTCCACCCCCCGTTTGTGGCGCACAAAGAGTGCCAGCCCCAGCTCCGCCTCCAACTGTTTGATGGCGGTGGAGAGGGAGGGCTGGGTGATGAAGCAGCGCTCGGCGGCGGCGGTCATGTTCCGCTCCTCGAACACCGCAACAAAGCAGCGAAGACGACGCAAATCCATAGACGGAGCCTATCTCAGACAAAGGAATATAATATTTTATCCCAATGTCTAGGCTCTCTATAGTGCGCTCCATCGCGGCGTCGCCGCTTTATGTCCATCAGGAGAGTCCCATGACCCAGCCCCTCGTCATCATCACCGGTGCCAGCTCCGGCATCGGCGAAGCCACCGCCCGCACCCTGTCCGCCGCCGGCCACCCCCTGCTGCTGCTGGCCCGTCGGGTCGAGCGCCTGGAAGCCCTGAACCTGCCCAACACCCTGTGCCGTGGGGTTGACGTGACCGACCGCGACGGCTTCCTGGCGGCGATCGCCGAAGCCGAAGCCCAGTTCGGCCCCGCCGATTGCCTGGTCAACAACGCCGGCGTGATGCTGCTGGGCCAGGCCGATGCGCAGGACCCGAACGAGTGGCAGACCATGCTCAACGTTAACGTCTTAGGGCTGCTCAACGGGATCCACGGCGTACTGGCCAAGATGCGGGCCCGTCGCGGCGGCACCATCATCAACATCAGCTCCATCGCCGGACGGAAAACCTTCCCCAACCACGCGGCCTACTGCGGCACCAAGTTCGCGGTGCACGCCATCTCCGAGAACATCCGGGAAGAGGTGGCCATGGACGACGTTCGGGTGATCACCATCGCCCCAGGTGCGGTGGAGACCGAGCTGCTGGGTCACACCACCAGCGACGCCATCAAGGAGGGTTACGACGACTGGAAAACCCAGATGGGGGGCGTACTGGCCGCCCAGGACGTGGCCAACGCCATCGCCTACGCCTATGGCCAACCGCAAAATGTCTGCATTCGGGAGATCGTGCTCGCCACCACCCGCCAGCAGCCGTAAGCCACTTAGCCACAAGAAAAAAGCCCGCATAGTCGGGCTTTTTTGCTATCTCTTAAGGGTGATTGGTGACAAAAACATCAATTGATCCGTCGCTTAAGCTGTGGAACACTCCTGCGCCAACTGACCTCAGGAGGCCCCGTGATCCGTACCCTGCTTGCATCCCTGTTTTGCCTGGCCCTGGCGCCGCTCGCCCTGGCCACCCCATCCGGTCGAACCCTGGAGCAAGCCCTGGCCCAGTACGGTCCCGACGCGCGCCTTCGTCTCGCCCCCTTTGTCGACACCCTGCCCCCGGCCTTTGACCCGGTGGCCATGAAGCTGGTGGCGATCAAGGCGGATCGCCGGCTCGAGGTGTGGCTGCAATCCGCCGCCGGACCCTGGCACGAGCTGCGTACCTACCCCATCGTTGAAGCCAGTGGCAGCCTGCGCCCCAAGATGCGCGAGGGGGATTTCCAGGTGCCGGAAGGGGTGTACCGCATCGACGCCAGCAACCCCAACAGCCAGTACCACCTCTCCCTGCGCATCGATTACCCCAATGCCATGGACCGCCACTATGGCGCCCTGGAGCAGCGCAGCAATCTGGGGGGCAACATCTTCATCCACGGTCGGGATGTCTCCCGCGGCTGCCTGGCGATGGGCGACCGCTACATCGAGGAGCTCTTTGTGCTGGCCCACGACATCGGCCTGGACAACATCGAGGTGGTGATCAGCCCCCGGGACCCGCGCCGTTACGATCTCGAAGTGCCGGTGGGCCTGCCGGACTGGGTGGCCCACAAGTACAGCGAGATTGAAAGCAGCATCGCCCAGCTGACCCAGCCCGCCAGCCCCCTGCAGCAATCCGCCGAGCTCGAGGGTGAGACCCTCGGCGACGAGGCGCTGCTGCTGCCCTGAGGCCCGTCTCAGCCTTTCCCCTCGGCTTCGCCGCCCTGATGCCGCCCGATCAACAGGGCCAATTCGGCGGCGTTGTGCACCCCCATCTTGTCAAACAGGTTCTTGCGGTGGATCTCCACGGTGCGCTGGGCGATGAACAGCTCGGCACCGATCGCCTTATTGGTCTTGCCCGCCACCACCAGCGCCATCAGTTGTCGCTCTCGCTCGGTCAGTGACGCCAGCTTCTGGGTCAGGGCCTGCGCCTCGCCGGCGGCCCGGTGGCGTTGCTCAGAGCGAACCAGCCCCTCCTCAATCAGGGCGATGAGCCGGTCGCCGTCCACCGGCTTCTCCAGAAAATCCAGCGCCCCGGCCTGCACCGCCTGCACCGCCTTGGGCACAGTGGCATAGCCGGTGAGGAAGATAAGCGACAAACGGCTGCCCCGCTCCAGCAGCGCCTGCTGCACCGCCAGTCCATCCATCCCCGGCATATTGATGTCCAGTACCGCCACCCCCGGCGTCTGCGGGTCGAGCTGTTCGAGGAAGCGGTTGCCGCTGTCAAAAGCCTCGCTGTGAAGGCCCTTGGCCTCCAGCATCCAGCCCAGGGCATCGCGGACGTCGGCGTCGTCGTCCACCAGGTAGATCGCACTCATGGGTTCTCCTCAATGGGTATCGAAAACGTCACTCGCAGCCCCGGCTCGGCGGACTCCGCCCAGATGGTGCCGTGGTGCTCCTCGATGATCCGTCGACAGATCATCATGCCCAGCCCCAACCCCTCGGTTTTGCTGCTTTCAAAGGGCAGGAACAGCCGGTCCAGGGCCGCCGGTGCCAGCCCCGGGCCATGATCCCGTACCGACAGCTGCACTCGCTCCGCCTCCCGGGTCAGCGCGATCACCACCTCCCGCTGGGGCTCGGCCACCTCCGCCATGGCATCCAGGGCGTTGCGGACCAGATTCACCAGCACCTGCTGCAGCAGCACCGGATCCCCCTGAATGGCCAGGTTGTCCGCCAGCCGATTGTCGAATCGCACCCGGCTGCGGTTGCGGCGAAGATCCGGCTCCATCAGGGCCAGGGTCTCGGTCACCAGCTCCGACAGGGCCAGCGAGGAGAGCTTGCTGGGCCGGGCGCAAAATCGCTTCACCCGCTGGATGATCCCCTGGGCCTTCTCGGTCTGGGCCTCGATGCGCTTGAGGCCCTCGGCCAGGGCCTCCCGGTCCAGCGGCTCACCGTCGAGCCGATAGCCGCACCCCTGGGCCAGGTAACGGATGCTGGCCAGGGGCTGGTTCAGTTCGTGGGAGAGTCCCGAGGCCATCTCCCCGGTCAGCAGCACCCGTTGAGCCTTGTAGAAGGCGCTGCGCTGCTCCTGGAGGTGGGCCTGGGTGGCGCTGTGCTGGGTCATCTCCTGGGTCAACTGACTGGTTCGCCGGGCCACCAGGGCCTTGACCCTCAGGTGGTGCAGGTAACCCAACAGCAGGATGAGTGCCGCCAGCCCGGCCCAGGGCAGGGCCTGGCGGGCCAGGTGATGCCAGTCGGTGTTGAAGGGCCACAACTTGATCGCCTTGAGCAGAGCGTACACCTCCCGGTCGTCCACCGGCACCGTCCACTGGGAGTAGCGGCCCCGCTGGGCCGCCGGGGCGTCCCCCGCCATCGTCAGCAGGCGCCGGGCCACGAAGGTGGCCACCTCCGGGGAGACGTGACCCAGCTTGGACACGGCGAAATAGGGGTAGAGCCGACTGCTGACGGCACAGGGGAAATCCGCCGGGCGGCGATCCAGGGCCACAGTCAGGCTTCCTTCGGGCACCTCCCGCTCGGCGACCGCCTGCTCCAGCAAACAGCTGGGCAGGATGGCCACGTCCGCCTCACCGCTGAGCAGTTGCTGCAACAGTTTGCGCTGGGGAAAGCCGACAAAGGTCAGTTGGCGGAAGGCTTTCTTGGGTGTCAGGCCCTGCTCCGCCAGCTCCCGGCGAAACACCGTATAACCGCCGAAGGCGTGGGCCGAGGTGGAGATCGCCTTAAGCCGCGCCAGCTGGCCAAAATCGGTCACCGCCTCCCCCTGGCGCATTACCAGCGCCGAGCCGATGGCCCGGTTGGCGGGGGCGGGCCACAGGGGTGCGGCGGTCAGCAACCGGCTGGCCCCGTACTTCTCCTTGTACTGCACCGTCTTGACGGAGTTTTGGATCAGCAGGTCCACTGCCCCCTCGGCAAGGCGCTGCTCCAGCACCTTGGGCGGCAGCGCCAGCAGCTCAAAGCGGTACTGCGCCTGGCCCTGGTTGAGGTAATCCAGGGTCGGCTGCCAGCGCTGGGCCACCCGCTGGGGGTTATCGAAGGCCGCCACCCCCACGGTCAGCGTCTCACTGGCCATCAGCGGTCCGCCCCAGCTCGCCAGCAGCAGCGCCAGCAAGCCGCCGCGCCAGTGGCCTGTTCCGCTCAGTAACCCGTTGATCAAACCCATCCTCCGCTTTCGCTGCCCAAAGTGTCGCCCGGGCGCTCCTCCACAGTGTATCCGCTGAGGGGGAGGCAACCGGGTTGCCGGTCACAAATGCCGCCGGGATGCGGAAAACCACTATTCAAAAAACCGGAAATCCTGACGGGTCGTAAGGCCGGTGCGATCCCTCTCAATGTCGGCGCCAGAGTCGTGATCCGGCTGGCGCGCTTCTCCGCTCGACGCGAAGCGCTGTCGAGGTTTTGGCCGCCCCAGAGTGAGCCCAGTCACAACCGACTGGGGGTTTCGGAAAACCACTATATCGCGCTCCAGCCCGGCTCCGGTGTAATCCCATCGTCCATTCCCCTCAGGGGAGACTTCAACTTCACGCTGTCAGGGCGCGCAGAACCGCCCGGCACCCTAACCGGGCCCCGGGCCCAACGAACACTGGGATAACCGATGAACCGATTCCAATGCTCCACCCTCGCCGTGACCTGCGCCAGCGCCCTGCTGCTCAGCGCCTCCGCCCAGGCCGACATGCCGACCTTCTACGGCACCCTGGATTACTCCCTGACCTACAGCGGTGCCGGCACCGGCAACCAGCAGCGGGGCCAAGACGGCTGGCTGCTGGAGAACAACATGACCCGTCTGGGCTTTCGCGGAACCGAGGCCCTGTCCGAGCACACCGAGTTCTTCTACCGTGCCGAGGTGGGCTTCAACGCCGATGACAGCGGCGACACCTTCAGCTCCCGCCCGACCTACATCGGCCTGAAGCACGACGCCGCCGGGGCCATCGCCTTCGGTCGCATCGATCCGGTGCTGAAGATGGTCAAAGGCGGCGCCGACATCTTCGGCCTGACCAACATGTCGATGAACCGCATGTTTGCCGGTAACAAGCGCCACGGCGACTCCATCGAGTACAAAACCGCCAAGTGGAACCACATCCAGTTCGGCACCAGCGTGATCCTTAAAGACGACGCCAACAGTCCCTACGACGACAACTACCAGCTGGCCATCTCCTACGGCGGCAAGGGGTTCCGTCACGGCAACCTCTACCTGGCCGCCGCCTACGGCAACGGCATCGAGGGGATCGAAGCGCTGCGCGGCGTCGCCCAGTACAAGATGGGCAACCTCAAACTGGGGGTGATCGTGCAAGACACCAAGGCCCTGGAGGGGTTTGAGAAGGACGGCACCCACTACGAGTCCCGTGAAGGCTTCGGCTACATCGTCAACGCCCTGTACGAGTACAACGACTGGAAGTTCAAAGCCCAGTTCGCCCAGGACGACTCCGGTACCGGCCGGGTGGCCAACGAGGTCTACAAGGCCGGGGTCTTTACCGGCGACGACGCTCCGGAAGTCACCCAGTGGGCCCTGGGGGCGGAATACCGAATGAGCAAGCAGCTGACCATGCACACCGAGGTGGGCCAATACCTGGTGGACGACTACAGCGATTTTGACGATGACATCGTCAGTGTCGGTCTGAAATACCGCTTCTGAATTTTTAGAACAGGAAAAGCCCCGGTAATTATCCGGGGCTTAGTCGTGTCCAAATTAAATAAAAGGCGCCAACACTGGCGCCTTTTATTTCTTCCTATCAATCTAAATCGATTCGATATTGGGGCAACCCCTGGGTGGTGATTTTATTGCCCTGTTCATCGAGGTACCACACCGCCTCCAAATAGGGCAGCGACTCCGCCATCTTCAGCGCCTCCTCCCGGGGCATCAGGAACAGTGTGGTGGAGAGCACATCGGCATAGATGTGCTGGTCGTTCATCACCACGGAGACGGAGACCCCGTCGGGCTTGGGGTAGCCGGTGTTGGGGTTGATGATGTGGTGATACTCCTTGTCCCCCACCCGGTAGTAGCGCAGGTAGTTGCCGCTGGAGACGATGGTCAGATCCTCACCGGCGATGAACTCGTGAAACTGCCCCTCTAGGGTTTGGCAGCGGGGGCTGGCAAAGTCGTGTTTCTTGCACAACGGATCCTCGATGGCGGTGACAAAGTCGCGCCCTTCGGGGTGGTGGCCGTGGTGGCGGATGTTGCCCCCGGCGTTGATCACAAAGGCCTGCATCCCCGCCGCCACCAGCTGATCGTGCACCTTCTCCGCCATCCAGCCCTTGGCGATGCCCCCCAGATCCAGGCTCATGCCCGCCTTGAGGCGCACGGTGCCCGCCTCGACGTCCAGCTCGATGTCATCGATGTTGATGTGCCGCGCCGCCTCCTGCAGCGCCGCTTCGCTGGGGATCCGGCAGCCGTTGTCCGGCTCGGTGGGTGCGGCGCAGGCGTTGCGCTCCCGGCGCCACTGCTGCACCAGGGGGCCCACCGCGATGTTGAAATACCCCCGGGAGATCTTGTGCCAGTCGATACCGGCCTGGATCAGCGCCACCAGCTCGGGGTCGATGTGGTGCACTTCGGTGGGGGCCTCGTTGATGGAGCGGACGTTTACCACGTGGTCGTAGGTTTGGTAGTCCGAGGCCAGATGATGCAGCCGCTGGATCACCTTGAGGCTGTCGCACAGGGCCCGCTCGGCCTGCTCACCTGGGGCGTCGTAGACGCGGATGGCGATGGAGGTGCCGAAGTACTTCAGGGTGGTCAGCTCGGCGTAACCGGGCCCCTGGGTGATCAGCCCATCCTGGTGGCAGAGGGAGTCCATCGCCTTGGCGGCATTGGCGGGCTTCGGCAACTGGTCCGCCACCGCATCGGCGGAGGCCTGCACCCCAAAGATGGGCAGCGACAGGGCCATGGCACAAACAAGGGGATTGAGTTTCATGTTCAGGCTCGGCTTAAAATAAAAGGATGACGAATTTTAGCATGAACATTTTGATTCAATATTCACCATAAAAACGTATGGTGATCCCATTCACAAAAGCCACTTCGCCATCGCAATATAGTGGTTTTCCGCAATTGTTCGGCCAAGCAATATCCCTATTCTCATCTCTATAAAAATTCGTCATCAAAACTATGGGTGAGAACGTGAACCAATTTAAACGCATCAAGCTTGGCCTGGTCAGCTCCGCCGTGGCACTGGTGGTGGCCGGGTGTGCCGCCTCCGCCCCCCAGGGCAAATACGTGGACGGCACCCACGAAGTGTCCGGCAAGGGCAAGAAGAGCGACATCGTGTTGACCGTGGTGGTGGAGCAGGGGGAGATCCGGGAGATCAAGACCAAGTCCCACGGCGAGACCGAATCGCTGTTTCTCAATGCCGAGCGCCTGTTGCCGCAGATCGTGGCCAACAACGGCCATGAGGGGATCGACGCGGTCTCCGGCGCCACCCTCTCCTCCAACGGGATCTTAAAGGCGATCAACGACCTGCCCCGCGCTGACGGCTCCCAGCCCGAGTACCAGAGCGTCGGCGCCAAGCAGGGCCAGGAGGAGGACTTCAAGCTCAAGTGGTCGATTCAGCCCCAGCTGGGCCTGCTCAAGGGGGACTACTACTACGAGGAGGCCCGCTTCCGTCAGGGGCACATGGGCTCCATGACCGTGGTGCTGGACAGCGACAACCCCGAGGATGTGATCTTCGCCGAGTTCAACGAGGAGGGGCGCCCCAACTACTACACCCGCCTCTACCAGGGCGTGCCCAAGCGGATGTCCGAGTACAACTTCTCCATGGGCAAGAAAAAAGGCACCGCCTGGGTGCAGTCCTCCCTGACCATGGAGCGGCTGATGGTGGAGGAGAACAAGCTGACCTTCGAGCCCAACCCGGACTGGGACCCCAAGCTGGCCAACAAGCTTAAGGAACCCAACCGCCTTAAGTACCAGGGGCTGGACATCGTGGCCGGTGCCTCCAACTCCATCCAGCAGTCCATGGTGCCGCTGACCGCCAAGATCCATCACCGCATCACCGAGGAAGGCACCACGCTGAAGTTCTACCAGCAGGCAGAGAAGCTGATGGACGACAAGGGCAAGTGGACCGGCCTGACCGCGATGCTGCGTTTCGTGGTGGACACCGAGTCTGGCCAGATCGTCGACGTCTACTACGACGAGATCTTCGCCGACGAGAAGGCCCAGATCAGCGACGCCTCGTTGAAGAAGTTCTACCGCCAGTCCAAGTACCAGTCCATCGGTTACGAGGAGCCGGCCCGCATCGGCTTCAACGTGATGTTCGATGCCCTGGAGAGCCACATCGTCGAGGGGGGCTCCATGTTCGACATCGAGGATCTGCCCGCCACCGGCGACACCGGCAGCTACGCCGCCACCGGCTTTACCCGCCTCTCCACCAGTTGGGCCCACTACCTGCGCCTGGCCGAAGTGCTCTACCAGGAGATGCGCGCCGACGGCGTGGTCGCCGAGCACAACAAAGCCTGAGGGCTTTAACCGTCCCTCTGGGACCCCAGTGCAAAAGCCCCCAGTCGGGGGCTTTCTCGTGCAATACGGGATCAAAAAAGCCGCCCTTAGGGCGGCTTTTTTCGGTGGACCAAGCGACGGCTCAGGCCTGGGTGTCCACCGAGGGGGTGTCGGCACCGCGGGAGACGATCACCATGGCCGGGCGCAGCAGGCGACTGTTCAGGGCGTAGCCCTTTTGCATCACGGAGATCACTGTGTTGGCGGCAAACTCCTCGCTGGGCAGCATGGAGATCGCCTGGTGCTGCTCCGGGTTGAAGGCGTCGCCCACCGGATCCACCACCTCGATGCCGAACTTGGCCACCGCGGCCTGGAAGCTCTTCAGGGTCAGCTCGACCCCTTCCAGCATCGGCTTGATCGCCTCCTCTTCGGTGTTGGACACCTCCAGGGCGCGCTCCAGGTTGTCGATCACCGGCAGCAGTTCGTTGGCGAACTTCTCCAGGGCGAACTTGTGGGCTTTCTCCACGTCCTGGGCGGTGCGACGACGAATGTTTTCCACCTCGGCGGCGGCGCGAACCACGCTGTCCTTCTGACCCTCGATGGTGGCCTTGGCCTTGCCAAGCTCCGCTTCCAGCTCGGCAATGCGCTGGCTGGCGACGTCCTCGACCGGGGCATCCCCTTCGGCGTCCGCCGGGGCCTGCGCCTCAACAGCCTCGGTTTCAGTCGCTTCAATTTCCTCTTTAGGCTCTACTTTTTCCTGCTTGTCAGCCATCTCAACTCCAGCCAAAACCACTTTATTCAATAAAACACTGAGCCTATTATGGGGGCGATATTCGCCACTTCAAGGGCTCCGGCCAGACAACTTCATGAGCAAGCCATTTCACACCATCGGCCTTATTGGCAAGCCGGATCACCCCGGCGCCAACCAGACCCTGACGCGCCTGTTCTATTGGCTGAGAAAACAGGGGTATGAAGTCCTGCTCGAGCAGCGGGTGGCGAAACAGCTGGGCTGCGACAAGGCCGAGCGGGTGGATCTGACCACCCTGGGCCAGCGCTGCGATCTGGCCATCGTGGTGGGCGGGGACGGCAACATGCTGGGTGCCGCCCGGGTCCTGTCCCGGTTCGACGTGGCGGTGATTGGGGTGAACCGGGGCAATCTGGGCTTCTTGACCGATCTCAACCCGGAGCAGTTCGAGGCCCCGCTGGAGCGGGTGCTGGCCGGCGAGTTCGACACCGAGCGCCGTTTCCTGCTGCAGGCGGAGATCTTCCGCCACGGCGAGCTCAAGGCCAGCAACACCGCCGTCAACGAAGCGGTGCTGCACCCGGGCAAGGTGGCCCACATGATCGAGTTCGAGGTCTACATCGACGGGCATTTCATGTACAGCCAGCGGGCCGACGGCATGATCGTCTCCAGCCCCACCGGGTCCACCGCCTACTCCCTCTCCGCCGGCGGCGCCATCCTCACCCCCAACCTCAACGCGGTGATCCTGGTGCCCATGTTCCCCCACACCCTCTCTGGCCGCCCCATCGTGGTGGACGGCGACAGTGAGGTGAAGCTGATCGCCTCGCCGGAGATGGGCGAGCGGCCGCTGGAGGTCAGCTGCGACGGCCACGTGACTTTGGCGGCGCTGCCCGGCGATGAGATCGTGGTGCGCAAGGCGGACCACGCCCTGCGCCTTATCCACCCCAAGGGGCACAGCTACTTCCAGGTGCTGCGCAGCAAACTCGGCTGGGGCAGCAAGCTGTTCTGATTCACCAGGGGATCGGCTGGCGGTAACGCAGGAACGCCCCGCTGGGGCCGTCCTCCTCCAGGGTCGCGGCCCACACCACATCCGACGCCGCCTCCGCCGGGTCCCGGTGCGCCTGGGGGCCGCCCATGTCGGTGCGCACCCAGCCGGGGCACACCGCATTGACCTTGATGTTCATCCCCGCCACCTCCGCCGCCATCACCGCGGTCAGGGCATTGAGCCCCGCCTTGCTGACCCGGTAGGCGGTGATCCTCGGCCCCATCTGTGACAGCGCCCCGTAGCCGGAGGAGAGATTGACCACCCGGCCATAGCCCCGGGCCATCATCATGGGGATCAGCGCCCGGCACAGGTAGAGGGGCCCCAGCAGGTTGGTTTGCAGCGTGGTCTCCAGGGTCTCGTCGTCCAGCTCGAACAGGCGCACCCCGTCATCGAGAAACACCCCGGCGTTGTTGACCAGTACGTCTACCCCACCCCACCGGGCCTTAAGCTCCCGGGCCAGCCCCTCGGCGTCCCGGGCCAACCGCACGTCCAGCACATAGGGCACGGCATCCAGCCCCTGGGCCACCAGGGCCTCGGCGGTCTGCTCCGCCTCCTTCAGTCGACGGGTGGTGCAGACCACGGTGTAGCCCAGTTGGCCCAGTTGCTGCGCCGTGTGCCAACCCAATCCGCGGTTGGCACCGGTCACCACGGCAGTCCCCCTCATGGCCGTCCCTCGTTTTGCCCGTCATAAGGATGATCTTTAACCGACTTTTTCCACATTGCCGCTTTACCGGGTAAAAAAACCGCATATACTGTATTCCTGTACAGCACTGTTTATCCACACAGGGATGCGCCATGCTCACTCAACTGACGGTCACCAACTTCGCCATCGTGAAATTTCTCGAGCTGGATTTTGCCGCCGGAATGACCACCATCACCGGCGAAACCGGGGCGGGGAAATCCATCGCCATCGACGCCCTGGGGCTCTGCCTCGGCGGCCGCGGCGAGGCGGCCATGGTGCGCCCCGGTGCCGAGCGCACCGAGATCTCCGCCCGGTTTGATCTGAGTGAAATTCCCGCCGCCCGAGCCTGGCTCAGTGACCACGCCCTGGACGAGGAGGAGGAGTGCATTCTGCGCCGCACCATCAGTGCCGAGGGGCGCTCCCGCGCCTGGATCAACGGCAATCCGGTGCCCCTGTCCCAGCTCAAGGCCTTGGGGGAAACCCTGGTAAGCATCCACGGCCAGCACGCCCACCACGGCATGCTGCACGGCGACACCCAGCTGACCCTGCTGGATCAGTACGCCGGCCACCTGGACCTGCTCAATGCCTGCCAGGCCAGCTACCAGCAGTGGAAATCCCTGGATCACCAGCACCGCCAGCTTCAGGAGCACCTGTCCCAGCAGCAGGCCCGGGCCCAGCTGCTGGAGTACCAGGTGCAGGAGCTGGACGAGTTTGCCCTGCAAAGCGGGGAGTTCGAGGCCATCGAAACCGAGCACCGCCGGCTGGCCAACTGCGGCACCCTGCTGGAGCAGAGCCAGCGGGCCCTCTACCTGCTCAGCGAAGGGGATGAGGTGAACGTGCAGTCCTTGCTGCAGCAGGTGATCAGCGAGGTCGAGGCGCTGCAGGGGGAGGATCCGGGACTGGGGGAGATCACCGCCATGCTGCACGAAGGGCTCATCCAGGTGCAGGAGAGCAGCAGCGAACTCAGTCGCTACCGGGACGGCCTGGAGATGGATCCGGAGCGCTTCGGCGAGCTGGAGCAGCGCCTCTCCCGGGCCATGACCCTGGCCCGCAAGCATCAGGTGCCCGCCGCCGAGCTGGCGGCCCACCACCAGGCCCTGGCCGAGGAGCTGGCGCAGCTGAGTGGCGGTGACGAGCAGCTGGCCCAATTGGCGGAGGACAGGGACCAGGCCCGCGCCGCCCTGGCCGCCAAGGCCGCCAAGCTCAACAAGAGCCGCCAGCGATACGCCCGGGAGCTGGACAAGCGGGTGACGGAAAACCTGCAGGCCCTGGCCATGCCCCACGCCCGATTCCAGATCGCCATCGAGCATCGACCCGATGCCCTCACCCCCAGTGGCGCCGACCGGGTGCAGTTTATGGTCACCACCAACCCGGGCCAGCCCCTGCAGCCGCTGGCCAAGTCCGCCTCCGGCGGTGAGCTGTCGCGCATCGGTTTGGCCATCCAGGTGATCACCGCCCGCAAGGTGGCCACTCCCACCCTGATCTTCGACGAGGTGGACGTGGGGATCTCCGGCCCCACCGCCGCCGTGGTGGGGCGGATGCTGCGTCAGCTGGGCCAGTCCACCCAGGTGTTCTGCGTCACCCACCTGCCCCAGGTGGCTGGCCAGGGCCACAACCACATGTATGTGGCCAAGCAGAGCAAGGGCAAGAGCACCGAGACCCGGATGATGCCCCTGGAGGGGGACGCCCGTCTGGGCGAGCTGGCCCGCCTGCTCGGCGGCGACACCATCACCGACAACACCCTGGCCAACGCCCGGGAACTGCTGGTCAGCGATCCCGCTTGATCCCACAGCGATTCACCGGCAGGGCGGCAAAACTGTGCGGCCGGTCCCCCTGCCAGTGGGTGAAAACCGGACCCCCATCACACCTGTAACAAAATTACAGTGCTAGCGTAATTCCTAGAGACGATTTCCCAATCCTGAATCTTCAATTTGGCACTCTAGGAGGACAACATGTCCGCGACCAAATTCTTTATCCCCTCCGTCAACACCCTGGGCCAAGGCGCCCTGGACGATGCCATCAATGACATCGTGGCACTGGGCTTCAAGCGGGGTCTGGTGGTGACCGACACGCCGCTGGTGGAACTGGGCCTGGTGGCCAAGTTGACCGAAGCCCTGGGGCAGAAAGGGGTGGAATCCGTGGTGTTCGACGGGGTTCAGCCCAACCCGACCACGGGCAACGTGGTGGCCGGCCTTGCGTTATTTACTGATCACAATTGTGATTTTGTGATCTCTTTTGGTGGCGGTTCCCCCCACGACTGCGCCAAAGGGATCGCCCTGGTGGCCACCAACGGAGGCGACATCCGCGATTACGAAGGGGTCGACCAGTCCGCCAAACCCCAGGCCCCCCTTGTGGCCATCAACACCACCGCCGGTACCGCCTCTGAGATGACCCGTTTCTGCATCATCACCGACGAGGACCGTCACATTAAGATGGCCATCGTCGACAAGAACACCACCCCGCTGCTGTCGGTCAACGATCCCGAGCTGATGCTGGCCAAACCCAAGGCCCTGACCGCCGCCACCGGGATGGACGCCCTCACCCACGCGGTGGAGGCTTATGTGTCCATCGCCGCCACCCCCATCACCGACGCCTGCGCCGAGAAGGCGATCACCCTGATCAGCCAGTACCTGCGTCGCGCCGTGGCCGACGGCCAGGACATCGAAGCCCGGGAACAGATGGCCTACGCCCAGTTCCTTGCCGGCATGGCGTTCAACAACGCCAGCCTGGGCTACGTCCATGCCATGGCGCACCAGCTGGGCGGCTTCTACGACCTGCCCCACGGGGTGTGCAACGCCATCCTGCTGCCCCACGTCCAGGCCTACAACGCCCAGGTGGCGGCCAAGCGCCTCGGTGACGTGGCCCGCTGCATGGGCGTGGACACCCAGGGAATGGACGACGACGCGGCTGCCCAGGCCGCCCTGGCGGCGATCCGCACCCTCTCGGCGGACATCGCCATTCCGGCGAACCTGACCGAGCTGGGGGTCAAGGCCGAGGACATTCCCACCCTGGCCACCAACGCCCTGAACGACGCCTGCGGACTGACCAATCCCAAGCAGGCCAGCCACGAAGAGATCTGCGCCATCTTCCAAGCGGCCCTGTAAAGCGGCCCCTCACGGCAAAAAGCTCCCCCCGGGGAGCTTTTTTTGCGCCCCGCCCTTGGTTATGATGCGGGGTTAACGCCAAGGTAACGTAGAGAACAGGATGAAGCAGTTTAGGACGCTGATGTTGGCCGCCGCCCTTTCCACCGGTGTTGCCGGTTGCTCGGTCTTCGATTGGATGGTGTACAAGATCGACATCCCCCAGGGGAACTTTATCGAGCAGAACCAAGTGGAGAAGCTGCGCATCGGCATGAACCGGGAGCAGGTGGAGTTCGTGCTCGGCCGCCCGGTGCTGCGGGACAGCTTCGCCTCCGACACCTGGTACTACGTCTACCAGTTCAAAAATGGCCGCACCAATGACCTGACTCGCAAGGAGCTGGTGGTGCGCTTCGAAGAGGACGCCGTGGTCTCCGTCGAGGGCGACTACGAGCTGGGTGAGCAGTTCTACACCCCACTGCAAAACAGCGGTCGGCCCTAAGCCGAACCTCTGAGATCAAAAAGGGCGGCCCCAGGCCACCCTTTTTTGTTACTCCGCCTTATTGCGCAGCGGGTTGGGTTTGCCGCCGGTCACCTTGTCGGCCCGGCCCTCCGCCTTGGCTTTCTCCGCCCGGCGTTTGCGCACCTCCCTGGGATCCGCCAGCAGCGGCCGGTAGATCTCCACCCGCTCCCCGTCGCTGAGCACCTGGCCCAGTTTCACCGTACGACTGAAGATCCCGATCTTCTGCGCCCCCAAGTCGATCTCCGGGTAGCGCTCCAGCACCCCACTGGCGCGGATCGCCTCCTCGGCGGTGGTGCCGGTGGGCAGTGTCAGCTTGCGCAGGAACACCTCCTCGGGCAGGGCGTAGACCACCTCCACCGTCATCGCCTCAGCCACGGTAGACCTCCTTGGCCCGCTCGGAGAAGGCCTGCACCATGTTCTGGGCCAGCTCGTTAAACACCTTGCCGAAGGCTTTCTCCACCAGGGCGTTGGAGAATTCGAAGCTGAGGTTCAGCTCCACCTTGCAGGCGTCCTCGCGCAGGGGCAGGAAGCGCCACACTCCCTGCAGCTGCTTGAAGGGGCCGCTTTCCAGGGCCATGGCGATCTCGGAGTCGGCCACCAGGGCATTGCGGGTGGTGAAGGTCTGGGCGATGCCCGCCTTGCGCACCGACACCGAGGCGCGCATCTCGCCGTCGTCGGCGTGGTGCACCTCGGAATCGACACAGCCCGGCAGGAACTGCGGGTAGGCCGCCACGTCGTTGACCAGGGCGTACATCTGCGGGGCGCTGAAACGCACCAGCGCGCTGCGATTGATCTCGGGCATCTTACCTCTCCCAAATTCAGAATCGCGCTATTTTGCCACAGCCAAGACGATACCAAAATGGCGGGGGGCGAGTATAATGGCGCGCCTATGGCAAAGAAAAACGCAAAGAAATCCACGCCCACTTCCTCCACCATCGCGCTGAACAAGAAAGCGAAGCACGAATACAAGTTCCTGGAGAAGTTCGAGGCGGGTCTGGCCCTGCAGGGCTGGGAAGTCAAATCCATGCGGGCGGGCAAGGTCAACCTGACCGACTGCTACGTGATCCTCCAGCGCGGTGAAGCCTACCTGGTGGGCTGCAACATCACCCCGCTGAACACCGCCTCCACCCACGTGGTGTGTGAGCCGATGCGCTCTCGCAAGCTGCTGCTCAATCGGCGCGAACTGGAGCGCCTGATCGGCCAGGTGGAACAGAAGGGCCTGACCATCGTACCGGTGGCGCTCTACTGGAAGAAATCCTTCGCCAAGCTGGAGATCGCTCTGGCCCAGGGTAAGCAGACGCACGACAAGCGCCAAGACAGCAAAGAGCGGGATTGGCAGCGGGAAAAAGCCCGGGTAATGAAGGGCTCCATGCGCTGACCGCTCGACAACTGGCCAGTTGCCGCTTGGCGCGCTTGAACCGGGCGTGGTAGACTGGTCTGGTACTTGGGGTCGATTTAGGATTCGACGGGATATTAAAGCCCGAGGTGCATGCCGTGGGGCGGTTGGCCACGTAAAAAGCCGCAAAAAAATAGTCGCAAACGACGAAAACTACGCCCTCGCTGCCTAATAAGCAGTAGAGAGCCTGCCTCCAAAACCCCGCCTACTGGTTGAGGATTCAAGGCAGTCAAGCCCTGTAGGATCGCGTGGAACCTTTGTCCGGAGGTGAAGCGTTAAAACCAATCGGACTCGCCTCGATGAAGCCTGTTGTTCGGCGTCTGAAAAGGTTAACTAAAAGAGCAACTAAGCATGTAGTACCGACGGTGTAGGTATTTCGGACGCGGGTTCAACTCCCGCCGACTCCACCAAACGCGTTTGAGAAAGCCCATCCACTCGGATGGGCTTTTTTGTTGCCTCTTCTCAGCCACATAGGCCATGGTGTAATCAGGTTTTCCCCGGACTGTCGCGATGCGCTACCTCTGGCTCTTGTTGCTGCTTCTGCTCCCGCTGCTCTACCTGTGGTGGACCATCAGCTCGCCTCCGGCTCCCCAGTTGGCGCCGGAGTCACCTCCTGCACAGACCACTCCTGAACCCGACGCGACACCACCATCGGCGCCCGCTGCCGACACCGCCCCGGAGCCCCTCTCCCCGGAGGCGCCGGAGCCGACCAACCCCAGCCGCTTTGACCCGCAGCAGCCCATCCAGCCGGAGTACGGCCTGGTGGAGACGCCCCCCTGGCCCGAAACCGGGGCGTTGAGCTTCGATTTTGCCCCCTTTGAGGATCTGTTGGACGGCCAGAGCGACGCCGAGCGACGCATGGCCAGCCTCCACCAGGGGTTTCTGGATCAGACCCGGGACTCCCAGTGGGCCGACGCCCAGGAGGCGCGATTGCGCGAAACCCTGCTGCTTCACCCCCTGGGGGATCAACTGCGACTGGCGGGACTGGAGTGTCGCTACGACAGCTGTTTGCTGGTGGGCCAGTTTGCCGAGACCAATCCCTTGCCGGCCCTGCTGGGCCCCCAGGAGGATGACCCGGATTGGCCCTTCAGCGCCGAGGTTACCCTAGAGGAGAGCGAGGGGGAGGAGGAGAGCGAGGGGGAGCCCAAACGCTTTATCACGGTGCTCAGGGCGGTGCGATAAAAAAGGGCCCCGCTGTGGGGGCCCAAAGGGGTGGAGGTCAACCACGCCTTACTGAGCGAAGAACTGGGGCAGCAGCACACTGTCGATGATAAACACGGTGCCATTGGTGGTACGCACCGGCTGACACTGCACATTGGCGTTGTTCACCCGGGGAGACCCGCCGCCGCGGCTGAAGAAGATGTTCTGGCCCGCTTCGGTGGGAGCTTTGCGGGGGAAGTAGGCCCGGCGCGGGTCATAGTAGCCGTTGCTCACGTGGTAGAGCAGCACGGCCTTCAGAAGCCCATCGGGGTCCGCGGTGATGGCGCTCAGAATGTCCGAGGGGATGGCCAGGAAGGCGTCGTTGACCGGGGCATACACGGTGAAGTTGCCGGGGCTGGCCAGGGTCTCGGCCAGACCGGCGTTGATCACCTGGTCGGTCAGGATGCTCAGGGCCTCGGTGGCCACGGCGGCGTCGGTAATGGTGCCATCGAAATAGACGGGTTGGGTTTTGAGGCATTGCCAGAAACTGGCGGCGCTGGCGGGCAGGCTGGTGCCCAGGGTGGCCAGCAGGGCGAACGACATCAGGAAGCGCTTCATAACTCCTCCTCTCCGGTAGGGGGACAGGGTTAAAGGGACGGTGTGGGACTCATCGACTCGAATCCCGCTCACAAAACGCCCAGTCTCTAACTGCCCTCACCGACCCCCTGGATCACTTTTTTTCACCCGGCTGGCCACGCTGTGGTAGGCCGTCGACATCTCAGTCACTCACTCTCGCTTCCGCCTTTACCTCACGGTTCACTCCAGTATGATGGGAAGTTAAATAAAAACAGGGGGATGGCCGATTTGGCGACCTTTCGAGAGCAGGGCCGATACTGCGAGCATTGCGACATCGCCTGCAGCGCCACCATCGCGTTTCGCAGCTGGGACGACGGTTATTGGCAATCGCTGATCCGCTGCGACAACTGCCGGGCCACACAGCTTCAGGGCACCCTGCCCCCAAGCGACAAACGCGGCTTCAGCGCCCGCGACGTCGCCCAGCACCAGCAGAAACACGGCTAAAAAATCGGGCCCCAATCATTGGGGCCCGAGCGTTTTGGCTATTCCACCGCCTTGGCGTAATCCTGCAGCCAGAGCTCCAACTTGGTGTAACCGGACTCGGTCACCTCGTTGTAGTTCTCCGGCAAAGTCAGGCTGCGCTTGTTCTCCGGTAGGTCCGGCCAGCCGCCGGCGTTCACGTCACAGGGGATGTGGATGCGGAAGCTGGAACTGCTGTCCGGCACCGTCCCCCAGTCGCTCTCCACATTGAGGGTGACCACATCCCCGCTGCAGCTTTGGCTTTTCACCTTGCGGCTCTGTCCGGAGCCCTTGCCTTCGTAGATCTCCACCTCCCGGCCCACATAGGCGGTTTTGCTGCTGTCACAGTCCGGGATCTCCCCGGCCACCCGCGAGGAGCCGGAGCTCGAAACCCGGGCGGTGGGATAGAGGATGGTCTCACCGGCCACGCAGTTGATGATGGAGCCGCTGCGGTTGGCCACCTCGTAGATGATCCGCTCATCCACCTCGTCCCGGTCTCGCGGGCGGGCCCCGGCGTGGGTCAGCACGTAGTCCAGGGTCTGGTTGGCGGGGATCACCTCCAGGCCGTCGATCCACAGCGGTGGGCTGGACACCCGGAAGCTCTCCGCCGAGCTGGAGTCGGGTTTGACGCAGGGCCAGTCGGGGTTGTCGAAGTTCTCACACAGGTTGTCCTCGGCGTAGATCTTCGAGCCGCTGCGGCTTTCGCTGATCACCACCCAGGGGGCTTCCCGGTCGGAGTTGGGCCCCTGGAGGCGAACATTCCCGGCGATGGTGGTGGTGCGGGTCTTGCCGTCGTGGGCCGAGTTGTTGGACAGCGGCGACAGGCGCATCCCCACCTGGCGGGTGTTGTAGGTGACGTTGTTGACCACGATGGCGCTGGGGGTGGTCTCCAGCGGCGCCCGGTCATCGTGGTGGGCGATGAGGTTGCCTTTGACCAGCATGGTGGGCGCCGAGATCATCAGCCCCTTGGAGTGGCCGCCCTTGGGATGCATGTTGTACCACAGCCCCTCGCTGACGATGCTGTTGAGGATGCTGACGTCCCGGGCGGTGTCCTTGACGGTAAAGGTCTCGTCGATGCCCCAGCTGACGGAGATGTGGTCAAACACCACGTTGTAGGGCTGGCGGTCCGGGTTGTCGGACTTGCCGATGACGTAGATCCCGTCCCTGTCCCCCGGGGTACGGCCGTCGACGGCATCCCCGGTGCGCACCCGGATGTGCTGAATGAGCACGTCATTGGCTTCGATGCGCAACGAGGCCCCTATCAGGGTGATCCCCGGGCTGGGTGCCGTCTGACCGGCAATGGTCAGGTAGTCATTGTCGATGGAGAGCAGCCCCAGGTCCGTCAGGTCGATGGTACCGCTGGTCTCGAAGATGCAGACCCTGGGCCCCGAGGCATCGGTACAGGCCTTGAGGCTGCCGCTGCCGGAGCTGTTGAGGTTGGTGACTCTGTGCACCGTGGTCTTGGGCGTCGACAGGTTACGACCGCTGCCCGCCGGGGTGGTGATGCCAAAGCCCACGGCACAGGGCACGATGGCCAGCTCGCCATCGGTGCGGTCCGGGCAATCCGGTGAGGGGTCGGGATCCGGGTCCGGGTCCGGGTCGGGGTCAGGATCAGGGTCAGGGTCCGGGTCCGGGTCCGGGTCAGGGTCAGGATCCGGGTCAGGGTCAGGGTCCGGGTCCGGGTCCGGGTCCGGGTCCGGGTCAGGATCCGGGTCCGGGTCCGGGTCCGGGTCCGGATCAGGGTCGGGTTCAGGAGGCTTCCCCGGCTTATCCTTGGGCGGTTTATCCTGCCCCGGGGGCTTGTCCGGTTTGGCGTACCAGGCGCCAGCGGATGGCAGGGCACCGGGGCCAGCCAGGCTCAACAGCACCCCGGCGATCACCACCAGGGACTTACGGATCCACGCTCTCATCTGCTGCTCCTCACTCCACCTGTTTGGCCATGTCGTGCAGCCACACCTCAAGCTCGGTGTAACCGGACGGCGTCACCGCGTTGTAATCCTCCGGCAGGGTCAGGGGCCGGGTATTGACCTCCATCTCCGGCCAGCCACCGGCGTTGTTTTCGCAATCGATCACCTCGCCATCCGCCTCAATGTCCTCGGGCCCGACGCAATCGACGATCTTGCCGGTGCGATTCACCACGTCGTTGACGATGCGGGCATCCACTTCGTCGCGCTCAGCGGGGCGTGCCCCGGCGTTGGCCAGCACGTAGTCCAGCGCCTTACTGGCGGGCAGCACCGAGAGGCCATCGATCCACAGTGGCGGATTGCTGACCCGGAACCCCATCCCCTCGTCGGTATCGACGCGGACGCAGGGCCAGTCCGGGTTTTCCCACCCGTCACAGAGGTTGTCCTCGATGTAGATCTCCGATCCGCTGCGATCTTCGGAGACCACCACCCAGGCCGAGTCCCGCCCCTCGTCGGAGCTGGGGCCCTTGAGGCGGACGTTGCCCGCCACCGTGGTGCGGCGCACCTTGCCATCGTGGTTTTCATTGTTGGACAGGGGGGAGAGGCGCATCCCCACCTGGCGGGTGTTGTAGGTGACGTTGTTCACCGTGATGGCCGCCGGCGTGGTCTCCAGAGGCGCCCGGTCGTCGTGGTGGGCAATGAGGTTGCCCTTCACCAGCATGTTCTCAGCGGAGATCATCAAGCCCTTGGAGTGGCCCCCCTTGGGATGCATGTTGTACCAGAGCCCCTCGCTGACGATGCTGTGCAGGATGGTGACGTTCTTCGCCGTGTCCTTGACGGTAAAGGTCTCGTCGATGCCCCAGCTGACCGACAGATGGTCTAGCACCACGTTGTGGGGCTGGCGATCCGGATCGTCGGATTTGCCGATGGCGTAGAGGCCATCCCGGTCTCCCGGGTCCCGACCCTCCACGGCGTCCCCGGTGCGCACCCGGATGTGCTGAATCAGCACGTCGTTGGCCTCGATGCGCAGCGAGGCCCCCCGGATCATGATGCCCGGGCTCGGTGCCGTCTGACCGGCAATGGTCAGGTACTCGTTGTTGATGGAGATCATCCCCATCTCGGTCAGGTCGATGGTGCCGCTGATCTCAAAGATGCAGGTCCTGGGCCCACTGGCGTCGATGCAGGCCTTGAGGCTGCCATCGCCGTCGGGGTCCAGGTTGGTGACCCGGTACACCGTGGTCTTGGGCGGATTGACGTTACGGCCGCTGCCCGCCGGGGTGGTGATGCCAAAGCCCACTTCGCAGGGCACGATGGGCAGGCCCTCCTCGGGGGTGGGGCAATCCGGGTCGGGATCCGGGTCTGGGCCGGGATCCGGGCCGGGGTCGGGATCAGGGTCAGGATCCGGGTCAGGATCGGGATCCGGGTCGGGATCCGGATCCGGGTCAGGATCGGGGTCGGGGTCCGGCTCCGGAGAGTCGGAGCTGGACTGCTCGCTGCAGGAGGTGGTCATCACCGCCCCTGCCAGGGGCAACACAATAAAGAGGATCCTGGCCCAGACTCGCCACCAGGACGCCCAAACACTCAGCATTCCGCGCCACGCCATACTGCCTCCCCGACCGCCTGATTCGCAGGGCTCACTTTGCGCCGATAGAAAACTTGGGACGACTAACAGGTATAGCAAGCCCAGCGTCCCTTGGTAGGGCCAATTGGTTCTAAGGGCCGCGCTGTGCCTCCCCAACCCCATGGGGTCGAGGAGGCCGAGGCGGCTGAGATCACTCCACTTCCCGGGCCAGCTGATGCAACCAGACCTCCAGCACCGTGTAGCCGGACTCGGTCACCCGGTTGTAGTCCTCCGGCAGGGCCAAAGCGCGTTGGTTTTCCGCTACTTTCGGCCAGCCACCGGCGTTGATGTCGCAGGGGATGTGGATGCGGAAGCGGGCGTCAGTACCCGGTACCGTCTGCCAGTTCTCGCTGACGTTGAGGGTCAAGTTATTGCCGCTGCAACTCTGGCTTTGCACCTCCCGCTGCTGGCCCGAGCCAGTACCCTCGTAGATCTCCACGATGCGCCCTTCGTAGGCGGTCTTGCTGCTGTCGCAATCGGGGATGTCGCCCTTCACCTGGCTGTCGGAGGCGCTGGAGACCTGGGCCGTCGGATAGAGGATGGTGCCGGGGCCGACGCAGTTGATGATCCGGCCACTGCGCTGGCGCACCTCGTCGACGATGCGGGCATCCACCTCGTCACGCTCCGCCGGTCGGGCCCCGGCGTTGGCCAGCACGTAGTCCAGGGTCTGATCGGCGGGCAGCACCTCCAGCCCCTCGATCCACAGCGGCGGCTCACTGACCCTAAAACCCATCCCTTCGTTGGTGTCCACCCGCACGCAGGGCCAGTCCGGGTTCTTCCATCCGTCGCACAGGTTGTCCTCGATGTAGAGCTCGGAACCGTTGCGGCTTTCGGACACCACCACCCAGGCCGAGTCCCGGTTGGAGGAGGAGTTGGGCCCGGTCAGACGAACGTTGCCCGCCACCGTGGTGCGCCGCACCTTGCCATCGTGGTTTTCGTTGTTGGACAGAGGCGCGAGACGCATCCCCACCTGGCGGGTGTTGTAGGTGACGTTGTTCACCGTGATGGCCGAGGGGGTGGTTTCCAATGGCGCCCGGTCGTCGTGGTGGGCAATGAGATTGCCTTTGATCAGCATGTTCTCGGCGGAGATCATCAAACCCTTGGAGTGGCCCCCCTTGGGGTGCATGTTGTACCAGAGCCCCTCGCTGACGATGCTGTCGAGGATGGTGACGTTGCGGGCGGTGTCCTTGACGGTGAAGGTCTCGTCAATGCCCCAGCTGACGGTGATGTGGTCGAAGATGACGTTGATGGGCTGGCGGTCCGGATTGTCCGATTTGCCGATGACGTAGATCCCGTCCCGGTCACCGGGGGTGCGCCCCTCGATGGCGTCGCCGGTGCGCACCCGGATGTGCTGAATCAGCACGTCGTTGGCCTCGATGCGCAGCGAGGCCCCCCGCAGGCTGATCCCCGGGCTGGGGGCGGTCTGTCCGGCGATGGTCAGGTACTCGTTGTCGATGGAGTAGGTGCCGATGCTGGTCAGGTCGATGGTGCCGCTGACCTCGAACACGCACACCCGGGGCCCCTTGGCATCGGTGCACGCCTTAAGGCTGCCCTCCCCGCTGGCATTGAGGTTTGTCACCTTATGCACAGTGGCATTGGGGGTGTCCTGGTGGCGGCCGCTGCCGGCAGGGGTGTCGATGCCAAAGCCCACCTCGCAGGGCACGATGGGCAGGCCGCCATCGGGCAGGGTGGGACAATCCGGCTCCGGATCGGGGTCGGGATCCGGATCTGGCCCGGGATCGGGATCCGGGTCCGGGTCGGGATCGGGGTCCGGGTCCGGGTCCGGGTCCGGGTCAGGGTCCGGGTCCGGGTCCGGGCCCTCGGAGCTGGACTGGTCGCTGCAGGCGCTGGTCAGCACCGCGCCGGACAGCGGCAGCATCACCAGAAGAACTCGGGCCCAGGTGCGCCATCCGGCGGCCCCCAGCCTGAGCCCGAACAGGGGCCAACCGGCCAACTTTGCCACTACCCACGCGCGCCAATTCATACCACCTCCCGCTCCCGTTGCTCTAGTGTCCCGGACCCCACCCGTGGCGGCCGGGGACGACTGTGAGGTATAGCAGGCCAGGGGCGCCCAGCTTGGGCCATTTGGTTCTAACTGCCCTGCCCCGGTGATTCAGCCCAGAGGGGATCGGCTTCACTCCACCTCCCGGGCCATCTGGTGGAGCCAGACCTCCAGCACCGTGTAGCCGGAGTCGGTCACCGCGTTGTAATCCTCCGGCAGACTCAGGGTGTGTTTGTTCTCCTCCAGCTCCGGCCAGCCTCCGGCGTTGATGTCGCAGGGGATGTGGATGCGGAAGCGGGCGTCGGTGCCCGGCACCGTCTGCCAGTTCTCGCTGACGTTGAGCGTCAGGGTATCCCCGCTGCAACTCTGGCTTTGCACCTCCCGTTGCTGGCCCGAGCCGGTGCCCTCGTAGATCTCGACAATGCGCCCTTCGTAGGCGGTCTTGCTGCCATCGCAGTCGGGGATGTCCCCCTTCACCTGGCTCTGGGAAGCGCTGGAGACCTGGGCCGTGGGATAGAGGATGGTGCCCGGGCCGACGCAGTTAATGATGCGCCCGCCCCGGCTGGCCACCTCGGCCACGATGCGCGCATCCACCTCATCCCGGTCCGCCGGCCGGGCCCCGGCGTTGGCCAGCACGTAGTCCAGAGTCTGATCGGCGGGCAATACCTCGAGCCCCTCGATCCACAGGGGCGGCGTGTCCACCCTGAACCCCGCCCCTTCCGAAGTATCGACCCGCACGCAGGGCCAATCCGGGTTTTGCCAGCCGTCGCACAGGTTGTCTTCAATGTAGAGCTTGGAGTCCTTTCGGTCCTCGGAAACCACCACCCAGGCGGAGTCGCGGTTGCTGTCGGAGCTGGGGCCCTTAAGGCGCACGTTGCCCGCCACCGTGGTGGTGCGCACCTTGCCATCGTGGGCATCGTTGTTGGACAGGGGGGAGAGACGCATCCCCACCTGGCGGGTGTTGTAGGTGACGTTGTTCACCGTGATGGCCGAGGGGGTGGTTTCCAGTGGCGCCCGGTCGTCGTGATGGGCGATGAGGTTGCCCTTCACCAGCATGTTCTCGGCGGAGACCATCAAGCCCTTGGAGTGGCCCCCCTTGGGATGCATGTTGTACCAGAGCCCCTCGCTGACGATGCTGTCGAGGATGGTGACGTTGCGGGCAGTGTCCTTGACGGTAAAGGTCTCATCGAGGCCCCAACTGACGGAGATGTGGTCGAACACCACGTTCACCGGCTGACGACTGGGATCGTCGGACTTGCCAATGACGTAGATCCCGTCCCGGTCGCCGGGGGTGCGCCCTTCGATGGCATCCCCGGTGCGCACCCGGATGTGTTGAATGAGCACATCGTTGGCCTCGATGCGCAGGGAGAGCCCCCGCAGGCTGATCCCCGGACTGGGGGCGGTCTGACCGGCGATGGTCAGGTACTCGTTGTCGATGGAATAGGTGCCGATGCTGGTCATGTCGATGGTGCCGCTGACCTCGAACACGCACACCCGGGGCCCCTTGGCATCGGTACAGGCCTTGAGGCTCCCCGTCCCGCTGGCATTGAGGTTGGTCACCTTATGCACCGTGGCGTTCGGCGTGCTCTCGTGGCGGCCACTGCCGGCAGGGGTATCGATGCCAAAGCCCACCTGACAGGGCACGATGGGCAGAGAGCCGTCCGGCAAGGTGGGACAATCCGGTTCGGGATCCGGGTCTGGCTCCGGGTCCGGGTCCGGGTCCGGGTCTGGCTCGGGGTCAGGATCCGGCTCCGGGTCGGGGTCGGGGTCGGGGTCCGGGTCGGGGTTCGGGTCGGGATCCGGATCGGGGTCGGGATCCGGGTCAGGGTCCGGACCTGGGCCGGGACTGGGGTCGGGGTCAGGATCTGGATCGGGGCCGGGATCCGGATCGGGGTCCGGTCCGGGACCCGGGCCTGGGCTGGGGTCGGGGTCCGGGTCAGGATCAGGGCCGGGGTCGGGGTCTGGGTCTGGGTCTGGGCCGGGGTCGGGATCCGGGTCCGGATCCGGGTCAGGGTCCGGCCCGGGATCCGGTGGCGGGGTGGTGCTGGACTGGTCACTGCAGGCGGTCAGGGTGACGCCGCCGGTTAAGCTCAACAGCAGCAGCACCCACTTGAGGCTGCCTCGAAAATTCCGATACCACGCGCGCCCGGTCATGCCACCTCCCCGGGGCGGTCGGACCGCCCGTCGGATTCGCCACCCCAGCTCTAGGTATAGCAAGGCTGCCAGCACGCCCAAACTGTGAGGACTCATCAGCAGGGCACATTGGTCTGAGTTGATAAGTTAATTGACTGTTACGCTTGCAGTTCCTGCTCAAAACCCTATGTTGGTAATAGACACGGAAGTCCCCAACGCGGCGCGCGCAACGACAAGGAAACTAGCCGGATGCTTTGGAAATCTTGGCCCCCTATCCGAACCCGGATCCTGCTGGTACAACTGCTGCTGGTATTGGCCGGTTCGGCCCTCTCCTGGCAGGTCTATCACAGCGGCCAGGTGGTCAACGCCAACGCCGAATCCCTGGTGAACCGTCGCCTGCCGGAACTGGTGGACATCCGCAGCCTGAGCGAAGAGCAGCTGCGCACCGAACGTCTCCTCTACGAGTACTACGCCGATCAGAACCGCGATCACTACCTGGTCAGCTACCTGGAGGTGCAGTACCGCTTCGAACAGGCCCTGACCAACCTGCGGCTGCGCCTGCCGGACAACCCGCTGCTCGAACAGATCAACCAGCAACATGAACAGAGCACCCTACTGGCCCAGCAACTGGACAGCACCCTGTCCCAGCGGCCGGTGGACTGGGATCGCACCCGCTCCCTGCTCAACCAAATCAGCGAACTGCGCCGAGAGTCCCAGCCGCAGATCAAGCAGCTTCAGCGGGACCTCAACCTACAGGCCCAGGAGGCCCTGGCCCAGACCCTGGACAGCACCCAGGCCAACACCCGCTGGGTCATCGGCTTTGCCCTGCTGATTGTCATCGGGGCTTTTATCGCCAGCGTGATGGCCACCCGCCTGTTGACCGACCGTGCGGAGCGTCGCCGCCTGGCGGCCTTTGCCGAGCGCAACCCCGACCCCATTCTCAGCGTGAACCCCCACGGTCAGCTGCTCTACCTCAACCCCGCCGCCATCCGGCTGGCCAAGGAGCAGCAGCTGCCCCTCTCCCCAAGAGAGCTCATTCCGGACCTCAGCCATCAACTGCACCGGATGGAAGCCCAGGGCAAGACCGACCACGACTGGGAGTTTGCCCTGGGTCGTCGCTACATGACCGCCCGAGCAGTGATGCTGTCGGATCTGCAGCAGATCCAGGTGCACCTGAGGGACATCACCAGCGCCAGCCGGGCCGAGGCGGAGCTGCGCCATCGGGCCACCCACGACCTGCTGACCGACCTGCCCAACCGCCACCAGTTCGAACAGGATTGCCAGCAGCTGATGGAGGAGGACCCCAACGGCGGCCTCATCCTCGGCCTGCTGAACCTCACCCGATTCCATCGGGTCACCGCCCAGGTGGGATTCCAGGCCGGCGACTCCATCATCTGCGCCACCGCCCGGCGCCTGACCCGGGCCCTTAACCCCTTAAGCTCCCCCAAGCACCCCATCGCCCTGTATCGCTTCGGCGGCACCCGCTTCGCGCTTCTGGTGCAGGGCAAGGACAGCAGCGAGAGCCTGGCGCTCATCGCCCAGGCGATCAAAGAGGGCTTCAGCGAGCCGGTCTACTCCGAGGGGGCCCTGGCCAGCTTTGTGCTGGCCTTCGAGCAGGGCTACGCCCACTATCCCCAGCACGCCGACAGCCCCCAGGAGCTGCTGCGCTGCGCCGACGCGGCGGTGCGGGAAGATGGCCAGCAGCCCAACACCCTGTTCACCCTTTTCGACCCGCGGATGCGGGATCTGGAAGAGGCGCTCATCTCCTTGGAGAACGAACTGCGCATCGCCATGCAGGAGAAGCAGTTCCGCCTCTTCTACCAGCCCAAACAGTGCCTGAAGGACGACAGCCTGACCGGCGCCGAGGCGCTGATCCGCTGGCAGCACCCCCATCGTGGCCTGCTGCGGCCCTCGGACTTCATCTCCCTGGCGGAGCAGACCGGGCTTATCGTCGACATCGGGGAATGGGTGCTGGAGCAGGCCTGCATCCAGGCCAAGTCCTGGCATGAGCAGGGGCTGGAGCTGACCGTTTCCCTCAACCTGTCGCCACGCCAGTTCCAGCAGCCGGACTTCGTCAAACGGGTGGCGGAGATCCTCAAGGAGACCCAGGCCCCGGCCTCGCGCATCGAGCTGGAGTTGACGGAAAGTCTGCTGATGGAGGACCTGGATGCGGCCTACGAGATGCTGTGTCAGCTCAAACAGCTGGGGCTGCAGCTGGCCATCGACGACTTCGGCACCGGCTACTCCTCCCTGGCCTACCTCAAACGCTTCCCGGTGGACACCCTGAAGATCGACCGCAGCTTTATCGCCAACCTGCCCGCCGACACCCAGGACAGCGCCATCATCCGCTCCATCCTCGACCTGGCCCAGCACCTGAACCTCAAGGTGGTGGCCGAGGGGGTGGAAACCCAGGGCCAGCACGACTGGCTGCAGCAGGCCGGCTGTGACGTGATCCAGGGCTTCTGGTACAGCCGCCCGCTGGCCTACGAGGACTGGGTCAAGATGCTGGATCATTACCGCCGGAATGTGCCGATGGAGGGGGACCCGACGCGTTGCCTAACAAAGGGTTAACCTTTAGACTTGGGGGTCTATATCGGCCCGCGGTCGGGGCGGCGAAGGAGCATCAATGAAGATCACCATCAAGGACGTGGCGCAGAAAGCCGGCGTCAGCATCAAAACCGTCTCCCGGGTGATCAACAACGAACCTTCCGTCAAAGCCAACACCTTCGAAAAGGTGCAGGCGGCCATCGAGGCACTGAACTACCAGCCCAACGCCGCGGCCCGCAACCTGGCGGGCACCAAGGCCTACGCCATCGGCTTCATCTACGACAACCCCAACGCCTACTACGTCATCGACATGCAAAACGGCATCCTGGATGCCTGTCGCCGACACGGCTATGAACTGCTGATCCACCCCTGCGACGCCAAGGCGGAGAACATCTGCCAGCAGCTGACCGGGCTGGTGTCGCGCTCCCGGGTGGCCGGCCTGGTGCTGACCCCGCCCTTCTCCGAGACCCCGGCCATCGTCAACACCCTGGAGCAGCTGGACGTGGCCTTCGTCCGCATCGTCTCCGGCTCCGGCGACGGCGACGTGGATCCCAACTGCCTCTACATCGATGACCGCCAGGGCGCCTACGCCATCACCGAGCACCTGATCAGCCTCGGCCACCAGCGCATCGGCTTCCTCTGCGGGGACAGTGAGCACCACTCCAGCTACGAGCGCCTCAAGGGGTTTAAGCAGGCATTGGGCGATCACCGCATCAAGGTGGAGCCGGAGCTTATCGTGGACGGGCGCTACGCCTTCGATTCCGGGGTGGAGAACGCCCAGGCACTGCTCGCGCTGGCCAACCCGCCAACGGCGATGTTTGCCTGTAACGATGAGATTGCCGCCGGGGCACTGTTCGCCGCCCGCCTCTCCGGGGTGGCGATCCCGGGCCAGCTCTCCATCGTCGGCTTCGAGAACAGCCCCTTCTCCCGCCAGACCTGGCCCAAGCTGACCACGGTGGATCAGCCCATCGTCGGCATCGCCCAGCAGGCCACCGAGCAGCTGCTCAACCAGATCCGCGGTCAGGTGTCGGGTGAGGCCCAGAAGTTCGTGCCCCAGCCCATCACCCGGGACTCCTCCGGCCCGCGTCCGGACTGACTCAGACCTTCAGGAACAGCCCCTTTCGCGCCATCAGCGCCAGCACGGCCCACTGTAGCCCCAGTAGCCCCAGTACCGACACCAATGGTCCCGCCTCGGGCCAGGCCCGCCCCACGCCCCCCAGCAGGCTGGATGCCGTGTAGCCCCAATCCACCCAGGCGCTGGCCAGGTAGATGAAGATGGAGTTGACCCCAATCAGGGCAAAGGCCCGGCCCAACCGGGTCCACCCTGCCCCATCCACCAGCGCCAGGAAGGCCGCCAGGAAAAGGCCGCTCCACCCCAGGGTCACCAGCACGAAGCTGACTGTCCACAGGGTCTTGTTGACCGGCACCCAGGGGTGCAGGGCCCAGCCGAGGCCGCAAAGCAAGGCCGAGACCCCGGCCAGGACGGCACAGCGCTGCCACAGCCCTCTTGGCTGGCGCAGCCAGTAGCCGGCCCAGACCCCCACCAGGGCGTTAAGGGCGGCGCTCAGGTGAGAGAACAGCCCCTCGGGGTCCAGCGTCGCGTTCTGGTAGGTGACGCCCGGCAGCCAGGTCTGATCGAGCCAAGCATTCAAGGAGTGCTCGGCGCTGTAGGGGGCGGCCCCCCAGAGCCCCTGGGCCAGGCCGTAGGCCAAGGCCAGGGCCAAGCCGGCCAGCAACTGGCCCCGCAGGGGCAGGTGCCAGGCGATCATCGCCGCCAGGAACCAGGCCATGCCGATGCGCCCCAGCACGCTGGCGTAGCGCACCTCCTCCAGCGCCAGGGGCACGCCGGTACCCCAGCCGTGGTTGTACAGCACCCCCAACAGGCAGAGCAGCGCCAGGCGGCGCAGGGCCTTGCGGTAATGGGGAGTACGCTCGGCCCAGGGCAGGCCCACCAGGCTCTGGCGCTGCAGGCCGATGGTCACCCCGGAGAGGAAGATAAAGAGGGGAAAGATCAGGTCGTAGAAGGTGAAGCCGTGCCAGGGGCTGTGCAGCATCTGCTCCGCCGCCGTTTGCCACAACGGCCAACCGGTGAGCAGCAGCAGGGCCGCGAACAGCTTCTCCCCGCCGATGATCCAGAACATGTCAAAGCCCCGCAGGGCGTCCAGCGCCTGGAGGCGTGGCTTGGGAGTCGACATCGTCACATCCTGTGAACGCCGGGGCGGACGCCCCGGCGGTGTGGGTTACCAGCTGCGGAGCTTATGCCCCTTGACCGCGTAGTAGAAGATGAACAGGTAGCAGGGCAGACCCAGCCAGTAGGCGATTTGGGTGTCACCGGTCAGGTGGGCCACCTTGCCAAAGGCCAGCGGCAGGATGGCGCCACCGGAGATCCCCATGATCAGCAGCGCCGAGCCCTGGGCGGTGAAGCGGCCCAGACCATCCAGGGCCAGGGGCCAGATCGCCGGCCACACCAGGGCGTGGGCCAGGCCCATCAGAGCCACGAAGGTGATGGGATCCGGCACCACGGGAATGCCGCTCCAGCCCCAGAGCACCGAGGCGATGGCCGTGCTCTGCTCCGAGGCCATGGTGACGCCCAGGACGCACAGCATGCCGGCAATGCCGGAGAGCACCAGGGCCTGCTGCTGAGAGAGGAAGCGGGGGATACAGGTGACCCCCACCAGGTAGCCGATCACCATAAACACCATGGTGTAAGAGGTCAGGGCGGCGAAGTTGGGCACCCCCAGGGCGCTGCCGTACAGGCCGATGGTGTCGGCGGCGATCACTTCGATCCCCACGTAGAAGAACAGCGCCACGGCCCCCAGGACCACCTGGGGAAACTGGGTGATGCTGCCCTTGTTCTCGTGTTCGGTCTCGGTTTCAAACTCCAGCTCCGGCAAGGAGGAGAACTTCACCAAAGCGATCAGCGCCGCCAGCACCGCGGCCATGTAGAGGTAGGGCACCACCAGGCGGTTGGACAGCTCCTCAATCTGGGCCTGGCGCTCGGCCTCGCCCAGCTGGGCCAGGTGTTCGGCGGTGAAGCCCTCGAAGCCGGACAGCACCAGGGCGGTGAAGACGATGGGCACGATCACCCCGGCGCCCTTGTTGATGAGTCCCATGATGCTGATCCGAACCGCCGCGGTCTCCTTGGGGCCGATCATCACCACGTAGGGGTTGGAGGCGGTCTGCAGGATGGTCAGCCCGGTGCCCAGTACGAACAGGGCCGCCAGGAAGAGCGCGTAGTTGGCGCTCTGGGCCGCGGCGATGAACACCAGAGCACCCACGGCCATCAGCGCCAGGCCCACCGCCATGCCGTTCTTATAGCCGGTGCGTTTGAGGATGCTGGACATGGGCAGCGCCATCACCGTGTAGGCGATGTAGAAGGCGAAGGTCACGAACAGCGCCTGGAACTCGTTCAACTCACAGATGATCTGCAAGAAGGGGATCAGGGAGCCGTTCAGCCAGGTGACAAACCCGAAAATGAAAAACAGGGTGCCGATGATGAACATCGGCAGCAGGCTGCTCTTGTTCCGCACGGCCTCTTGGTTGGCTTCAATCATAGTCATCGCTTCTCTTCCTTTGAGTGCCCCGACCCGCCCTGAGGACGGTGCCTAAGACACGATGGCCGGACGCCTTACGGGCCCGGCCTGTCGTTATTAAATCGGTTCTACGGGGGTGCCGGCTAGCCAGCATTGGCGCACCCGGTGCTGCTCATCCAGCAGCACCATGTCCGCCGCCGCCCCCACCCTCAGGCGGCCGGGGTGGTCCAGCCCCAGAAACTCCCCCGGGTAGCGGCTGGCCATCTTGAACGCCCGAGCCTCGGTCAGCCCCAGGCGGGTGATGCTGTTGCGCACCGCGCTGGCCATATCCAGCACCGAGCCGGCCAGCTCTCCGGAGGGGGCGGTCAGCTTGCCGTCGTGGCGTTCGATGGTGCGCCCCAGCAGGGTGAAGCTGGTGCCATCCACCCCCACAGGAGGCATGGCGTCGGTCACCAGCATCATCTTCTCCTCCGGCTTGGCCTTGAGGGCCAGCTGCAGACTGGCGTCGTGGACGTGATGACCATCGACAATCAGGCCGCACCAGCTCAGCTCATCCAACAGCGCCGCCCCCACCATGCCCGGTGCCCGGGAGGTGAAAGGAGACATGGCGTTGAACAGGTGGGTAAAGCCCCGGGCCCCGGCAGCCAGGGCGGCCCGGGCGGTGTCGTAATCGGCGTCGGAGTGGCCCAGGCAGACCCGAACCCCCGCTGAGCTGAGCTCACTGATCTGGGAGGCCGGCACGCTCTCCGGCGCCAGGGTGACCACCACCTGGCCCAGGTCCTTGCGGGTGTAAACCGCCATCTCCGCTTCGGTCAGGGGGCGGATGTGCTCGGCGCTGTGGGCGCCCTTCTTGGCCACCGACAGGTGGGGTCCCTCGAAGTGCACCCCGAGAACCCCCGGCAGCTTCTGGGCCCGGGCTTCGGCAACGGCGTCGGCGGCCTGCTCCAGGGTGGCCAGACGGTCGGTGATCAGGGTCGGCAGGTAGCCGGTGGTGCCAAAGCGGGCGTGGGCCCGGCCGATGGTGGCGATCGCCTCCACCGTGGGGGTGCCGTTAAACAGCGCCCCGCCGCCGCCGTTGACCTGGACATCGACAAAACCGGGCACCAGGGTGCCCTCCAGGCGCTCGGCTCCGGTCGGTGCCGGGCCGTGGCCCAGGGCGACCACCCGGCCGTTATCCAGGGTCAGCCAGGCGTCCTTATGGAAACGTTCGCCGTTAAACAGTCGTGCAACTTGGTAGGTGTGCGCCATGGCTGCCTCACAGGGTCTGGGTGACCTTCTTCAGGCCCTTGGGGTTGTCCGGATCGATGCCGCGGGCCAGGGCCACTTTTTCCACGTCCAGGTAGAAGCGCTGCATCAGGGTCAGTGGAGCCAGGCGCGGGTGCACGGCACCCACCTGGCTCATGGGGATCACGGTAGCGCCCCGGGCGCGGATCTCCGCCATCTGCTCCCGGTGGGCCGGGGCGGACTCGTCATCGATGTCCAGATCCAGCACCGTCAGTTCCTGCTCCACCAGGGTCACCGGGCCGTGCAGGAACTCGGCGCTGGAGAAGGCTTCGGCGTGGATCCCGCACACCTCCTTGAGCTTGAGGGCGATCTCCTTGGCCACGGCATAGCCCAGACCCCGCCCCAGCACCACCAGGTTGCTGACCCCGGCAAGCGGCGCGGCGCTCAGCTGGGTGGGGGCGGCAGCGGCGTGGCTGAGGGCCCCGGGCAAGCGGTCCATCGCTTCGGCCAGCTCGCGGCGACCGCTCCAGGCGGCCACCAGCTGCAGCAGGGCGCTCAGGGTCGCCAGGTAACTCTTGGTGGCGGCCACCGCCTTCTCCTCGCCAGCGCGCAGGGGCAGGACAAAATCCGCTACCGAAGCCAGGGGGGATTGCTCATCGTTGACCAGGGCCACCACCCGGGCGCCGCTCTCCTTGGCCATCCGGGCCTGGGCCAGGATGTCGGGGCTGCGGCCGGACTGGGAGATCACCAGCACCAGGGCGCCGGCCAGCTCAAGCGGCCGGCCGTAGATGCTGGCCACCGAGGGGGCGGAGGCGAAGGTGGGGATCCCCATCTCGATCTCTATCAGGTACTTGGCAAACACACCGGCGTGATCGGAGCTGCCCCGCCCCACCCACATGACGAACTTGGGGGGCGTGGTGCGCAGCTGGGCTCCCAGCTGCTGCAACACGGCACCGTTGTGACCCAACTGGTCGCTCACACGCTGGGCGGCCTCCAGGGCCTCCCGCTCCATAATGCTGCTCATTGACGTTGTTCCTTCTGTGCGCGCTGTTGGCGTTGGTCCTGGGCGTAGAACACGGCGCCCATCTCCGGGGTGGCCTGGGCCGGCGAGAGGGCGTCCTGCACCTCCGGACTCAAATGGGGGATCACCAGGGGCCCCAGGCCACCCAGCAGGGAGAGGCGTGGCGCACCGGCGTCCAGCAGTTGCCGGGCCAGGCGATTGATGTAGTCGGTGCCATCGGCGCGGATCGCCAGGGCCAGGTAGTCCCCCTGCTCCGCCGCTTCGAATACCACCGAGGCCAGGCGGGCGTAGGCGGTGGAGCGCTGACCGGCCAGTTGCTCCACCCAGTCCAGGGCGACATCGCTGCCCAGGGCCCGGCCAATGCCGGCGCTCATGGCGGTGTGGGGCCCTTGACCGTCGGAGGCCTCCAGGGCCTTTTGTACCGCCATCAGCCCATACCAGGCACCGCTGCCCTTGTCCCCCTGGGGGAAACCGTGGCCGCCGTAAATCCGCTGGTTGCCGCCGAGATCGAGGAAACCGCAAGAGCCGGTGCCGGTGATCATGATGGCGCCATCCTGGCGGCCATGGGCCCCCAGGCAGGCGATGTGCAGATCCGTGGTCAGGTGCAGCTGGGCAAAGGGGTGGGACCAGGCCGCCATGGCGGCGTAGCAGGAGGGCAGATTGACCCCGGCCAACCCGGCCCCGGCCACGCACTCCGCCAGCTTGCTGGCGGGCAGACCGGCGGCGCCGAGCGCCTGCTGGCAGGCCTCGATGATGGCCGCCTGGGCCGCTTCCAGGCCGTTCACCGGGTTGGCGGCGCCGGCCAGGCCGGTGCCCATCACCCCCTGGCTGGGGTGGTAGAGGATGGCGCGGCACTTGCTGCCGCCGCCATCGATCCCCAGTAGCAGGGGGCTGTCTGCGCTCACCACGTCCGAGGTCTCCTGTGCGGTCTGGCCATCTGAATGAATCGAGTCCATTGATAATGACAACGCTGTCATAGTTTGTCCACCCCCGCCTCGACACTCAGGCTGCGGCCGGGACGCTGACCGTCGGCAGAGCGGGCACGGATGGCCACCGGGCCGTTCACCGCCACCGGCGCCGAGTAGGCCCGCCATTGACCGTCTTGCTCCCGGTACTCCAGGGCCAGTCCGGGAAAGAGCAAGTTCAGGCTCAGCTTGCCCGCCGTCAGCTGACCGCCGACGGTGGGAATGCGATAGGCGATCCCCGCCCGGTCAAGCTTGGCCAGCTCCTGCCCGCCAAGCAGGGCGGCGAAGCGCTGCCAGTCGGCCAGGCGGGCTGCTTCGGCGGTGAAGTGGCGGCTGTCGGGGCCGTAACTCTGGCCGGGGACGTAGGCCAACTCCCAGTCGGCCCGGTGCCAGGCCCGCTCCGCCACCGCCAGCAAGCGGGGGAACAGCTTGTACTCCACCACGTCCGGGTGGCGCACGGTTTCGCTCCACAGCTGGGCCTGGATCCCCTGGATCCGCTCCTCCTCCAGGGGGAAGTCGACATCCTCGGCCTGGTAGGGGTTGCCCTGGCGATCCCGCCAGATCTCGGCGTGGGCCGGCAGGTTCTCCGGCATCAGGCTGAACACCTTGAAACTGTTGATGGCCCGGGCGCCCCAGTAGTAGCCCCCCTCGTCCGGATCCGCCTCGTAGGGGAAGTCGAAGTAGAGCACGTCGGGGCTGGAGAGCACCACGTCCCAGCCCAGCTTGAGCTGCTCCTGAGCCTTATTGTGGCCGCCCCAGGCCAGCAGGTCCCAGCTGAAGGAGGTGACGGGCACGCTGAGCTGCTCCTTGGACTCCAGCAGGCCGTCGCTCCAGCCGGCGGCGCGGATCCCGCGCTCCGCCAGCATGTCCACCACCCGGCGGATGAAGTAACCGGTGAGATCCTCGGTGCTGTGCAGGTCCAGCTCGTCGGCGATCAGTGCCGCGCAGCGGGGGGAGTGCTCCCAGGCCCCGGCGGTCTCATCGGCACCGATGTGGTAGAGGGTCAGGGGGACGCCGGCGTCCTCATGCATCGCCTGCACCTCGTCCAGCACCTTGCCGATAAAGCGGTAGCTCGACTCCTGGCAGGGGTTGATGGTGTTGTCGGTGTAGTACTGCACCGAGAGGTAATCCGGCGCGTCTTCGAGATCGCTGAGCAGGTACTGGTTGGCCGCGGCGCTCTGCCCGGCGGCCATCAACCGCCGGTGACGCTCGGCCATCGATTGCACCGCCGCCCGGGAGTGGCCGGGCATGTCCAAGGAGGGCAGCACCTGGATGTGGCGGGCGTCGGCGTAGCGCAGCAGCTGGATGTAGGCGTCGCGGCTGAAGTAGCCGTTCACCTCGCTGCCCGGGGTCACCCCGGAGCCCAGCTGGGGCAGCAGGCAGTTGCGCTCCTGGGCCTCGGCACAGCGCCGGGAGCCGATTTCGGTCAGCTCCGGCAGGCCGGGAATGGCCAGGCGCCAGCCCTCATCGTCCGCCAGGTGCAGGTGCAGACGGTTGAGCTTGTAGGCCGCCATCTGGTCGATGATCTTGTACACCACGGCTTCGCCGGGGAAGTTGCGGGAGAGATCCAGGTGCAGGCCCCGGTAACCAAAGCGGGGTGCATCCTCGATGGCCACCGCCGGCACCTGGGGCTGGTCCAGACGGATGAGGCCCGCCAGGCTCTGCAGGGCGTAGAAGGCGCCGGTATCGCTGCTGGCCTGGATGTTGATGCCCTCCGCACTCAGCTGCAGCCGGTAGCCCTCCGCAGCCAGCCCCTCGACCCGCTTAAGGGTCAGCGGCGTGCCGCGCTCATTCTGGGCCAGGCCCAGCATCGCCAGGTGCTCGAAGGCCGCGGCGAACGCCGCCACCTCGAAGCCCTCACCGCGGGCACTGAGCCCCTTGGCCAGGGACAAAGGCTCCCCCTCGGTCAAGGTGAGCGACTCCGGGGTGGGGATAAGGCCGGCGGCCGGCAGGGCGCTGTGTTCGGGGACCAGGGCGGCGTTGTCGGCAAACAGCTGGGTGGCGGTGGCCTGGGGGGTGTTGTCCTCGGCGGTGCGCTTGAGCTGACGCTCAGGGTCCGTCAGGGGCTCGACAAAGGGCAGCGTCCAGAGCCCGGTGTGCTGGTCCTGCACCTCCCGGGTGCTGGCGATCACCACCGGCTGGAGGCCCTCGGCCACCAGGAAGTAGTTGGGCATGGGGTCGGAGTTGGAGACGCTCCAGAAGTTGGCGGTGTAGGGCACCACCTGGGTCTGGCCGGCGGCCAGACCGGAAAACTCGGCGGTGGGGGCCAGACGGTGCAGATCGCCGTTCAGGTGAGTGATGGCCAGGGGGCCAGTGCTGCCCTGAACGTAGGAGACCTGGCTGAATCGCAGCTCCCAACCGCTGGCGGGCAACGGCAGGTCACCGGTCTCAAGCTGGATCTCGGCCCGATAGCAGAAGCCATCGCCCTTCTCCTTGAGGCAGTGGGGGCCGGGGCGGTTGTCCACCACCCGGTGACGGATCACCAACTGGTTGGCCAGGGCTTCCAGACCGGCCTGGTCCAGGGGCGGCTCTGGGGCGTCAGACCCGGGCTGGCAGCCTGCCAGCAGCATCAGGGTCAGAGGCAAGACTGCACGCATACTCGCTTCCTTGTCGATGCGCCAACCGTCTGTCGCGGTTGGTCGGAATAAAAAAACTGGCTGCCAAAACGGCTGGCAGCACAGCGGACGCCTGGACCGAGGGAGTGGCAAGGCAAACTGGTACGGCACCTACGAGGGGAGAACACCAGACCCTTTGCCAGGCAGCGCCCGGGAAACCCTTGACGCAATACAAACTGGTTACATAATGACAACGCTGTCATTGCCTGTCCAGCCCCCCGGGCCATTTTTCTTTCCGCCCTCTGGCGCGCCGCCCAGGGGGCCCGGACAAAGCGACTGACAGCGGTGTCAGAGGATGGTAGGTTAAGTAAAATAACAAGAACACAACAATAAAGACGCCATCCCATGATCCGTACCGCCCTGCGAACCCGCCCCTGGCTGCTGCCCGGCTCCCTGCTGCTGATGGGCGGCGCGATCTTCTGGTCCGCCTCGCTCAGTGCCGGCTTCGCCGAGTACGGCCATTTCAGCCTGCTGGGGATCCTCGGCGCCCTGGTGGCCAACAGCACCGGGGCCGGCGGGGGCGTGGTGTTCATCCCCGCTTTCGGCCAGCTGGGGCTGTCGGCGGAGCAGGCGGTGGCCACCTCCTTCGGGATCCAGTGCTTCGGCATGACCGCCGGCGCCCTCACCTGGCGCCACTACGCCCGCACCCGGGTGACGGCCGCCGAGCAGCCCCAGTGGACCCCACTGCGCGCCATCCTGCTCTGGACCCTGGCCGGCACCCTGCCCGGCCTGGCCCTGGGCCACATCCTGGCCGCCCCCGCGGCACTGCATCCGCTGTTTGCCGGCTTCTCCGTGGTGTTGGGGTTGGCGATATTGGCCAGCACCTGGAGCGCCCCCGGGGCCCGGCCACGCCACACCCTGACCGGCCCGCTCAAGGGCGCCCTGGTGCTGCTGGGGCTGGTGGGTGGCGTGATCACCGCCTGGCTGTCGGTGGGGGTGGGGGAGATCCTGGTGATCCTGCTTATTCTGCTGCGCTTTAACACCGCCATGGCGGTGGCCGCCGGGGTGATGGTATCGGCCCTGGCGGTGTGGTTCGCCACCGCCCTCAACCTGCTGGCCGAGGCCCCCATACAATGGCCCATCGTGCTCTTTGCCGGCCCCGCGGCGATGCTTGGCGGGGTGCTGGCCCGGCGCCTGGCCACCTGGCTGTCGCCCCTGCAACTCAAACGCTTTTTCGCCTGCTGGATCCTCTTTGTCGGCCTGCTGGGCTGACCTAACGCTAAGGAAGGCTCTTATGACGTCACGGCCCCTCTCCCGAATCACCATCGTCGGCGGCGGCAGCGCCGGCTGGATGACCGCGCTTTACCTCAACCGCTACTACAACAGCGGTGCCACCCGCACCAAGATCACCCTGATCGAGAGCGAGGACATTGGCACCATCGGGGTGGGGGAAGCCACGGTGCACAGCATCCGCTTCTTTTTCGCCGCCATGGGGCTGGACGAGGCGGAGCTGATGCGGGAAACCGGCGCCACCTTCAAGACCGGCATTCGGTTTCGCAACTGGAAAAAACCGGTGGCGGGCCAGACCCACGAATACTTCCACCCCTTCGAGGAGCAGCGCCTGCCCGCCATGGTGGATCTCACCACCGCCTGGTTCAGCAGTGACCGGGCCCAGTCCGAGCGCTATGACCAGGGCACCTGCCTCTCCAGCCACCTGATGGCCGAAGGCCATGGCCCCAAGGGCCCCAGCTCCGGTCCCTACCAGGGGGTGGTGCCCTACGGCTACCACCTGGATGCGGTGCGCCTGGGCCGCTACCTGCGTCGCAAGGCGGTGGAGGCCGGCGTCGAACACCGGGTGGGCACCGTGGACCGGGTGGAGACCCAGGGGGAGCGGATCCTGGCCCTGCACTGCAACGGCCAGCGCCACGAGGCGGATCTCTACATCGACTGCAGCGGCTTTCGCAGCCTGCTGATGAGCCAGCTCAAGCAGGACAACTGGCAAAGCTTCGAGGACGCCCTGCCCTGCAACCGGGCGGTGGCTTTGCAGCTGCCCTACCCCAAGGGCGCCTCGCCCCGGCCCTACACCCAGGCCACGGCCCTGGACAACGGCTGGGTGTGGGAGATTGACCTTCAGGAGCGGCGCGGCAACGGCTACGTGTACGACGGCAACCGGCTGAGCCCGGAGCAGGCGGAAGCGGCCCTGCGGGCCCACCTGGGGGTGCCGGCGGACATGGGCCAGGCACTGCACCTGAAGATGAAGATCGGCTGTTTGAAGGAGTTCTGGGTGGGCAACTGCCTGGCCATCGGCCTGTCCGGCGGCTTTATCGAGCCGCTGGAGTCCACCGGGCTGCACCTGATCAACCTGAGCGTCCGATTGCTGGCCACCCATCTGAACGGGGCCGAGGTGGCCCAACCGGTGAAGGACTCCTACAACCGGCTGATGAACGGGATCTACGACGACCTCAAGCGCTTTATCATCCTCCACTACTGCCTGAGTGACCGGGACGACAGCCCCTTCTGGCGCCAGGCCGCCGACAGCGCCAAGCACAGCCCCCGCCTGCAGCAGGACCTGGCGCTGTGGCAGCACAAGGTGTGCGAGTTTATGGACCTGGCGGGCAGCTACGCCACGGTGTTCACCGACGAGAACTACCGATTCGTGCTCTACGGCATGGGCCACACCCCCACCTTTGCTCCCATCGGCGATCCCGCCCAGCACCAGGCGCTGTTCGATCAGCTCGCCGCCCGGGTGCAGATGGCGCTGCAGCAGACTCTGCCCCACCATCAAGCCCTAGCGGCGCTCAAGTAGCGGGCGCTAAAATTGCCGGTACCGACAGAGAAAGGGCCCCGACTGGGGCCCTTTTTTACACCTTCTGCAGCCCGTGCCGGGCGATGCGTTCCAACAGCTCCCGGTGGGGCAACAGCTCCCGGGCCAGCTGATCTGCTCCCTGGCGCAGCCGGGCCACCTTCTGCTCCGCCTGACCGCCGTAGGGGTGGCGTTCGGCGGCCACCCGGGTGGGAAACTCCATGCCGTAGAGCACATAGAGGTAGTTCTCCAGGTTGAAGATCGACAAGGTGGAGGCGAAGTCGTAGGCGCTGGGCAGCTGTTCGGCCCAGAACGCCAGGTTCTCCTTGAGGGAGTCAGGCACGGTCGCCGGGTCCCGGTTGTCCCGCCAGAACGCCGAGTCCTCCCGCTGGGACAACACGTAGTGCAGCTTGATGAAATCGATCACCCGGTCCCAGGTGTGGCGCACCCGCTGGTTGAAGCGCTGGGCCACCGCCGCCATCTGACGGGCGTCGGCGGGCAGCTGCTCCGCCAGCATCCGGGCGGTGAGGTCGAACACCAGAAGCCCGGTGGCTTCCAGGGGCTCGACGAAGCCCCCGGCCAGGCCGATGGCCACACAGTTGTCCTGCCAGGCCCGCTCCCGGTAGCCCACCCGCATGGGGATCTTGCGACAGGAGAGCCCCTCGGCCGCCGGGCCCAGGTAGTCCCGCAGCACCTGCTCCGCCGCTTCGTCGCTGGTGTAGCGACTCGAGTAGACGTGACCCACCCCACGCCGGCCGGTGAGGCCGATGTCCCAGATCCAGCCCGCCTCGGTGGCGGTGGAGAGGGTGTGGCAGGGGATGGGGGCATCGGGACGCTCGTAGGGCACCTGGATGGCCAGGGCGCTGTCGACAAAGAGCACGTCACGCTTGTCGATAAAGGGCACCCCCAGGGTCTGCTCCGCCAGCAGGGCACTGAAACCGGTGCAATCGACAAAGAGATCCCCCTCGATGCGCCCGGCGCTGTCGGTCAGGATGGCCTGGATCCCCCCCTCGGGGCGGGGGACCACCTCGGTCACCTCCGCCAGCTGGTGTTGCACGCCCAGACGCTCCACCGCGTGGCGGGTCAACAGGGCGGCAAACTTGGCGGCATCCAGGTGGTAGGCGTAGGCGGTGGCCCCGCCAAACTCCGGGTGCACCAGGGTCTTGGGTCCCAGGCCCCGCTCGCACAGCTGGGCCTGCAGGGCCACGGCCTCGGCGTAGGGACCCGGTGCCTGGCCCATCAGCCAGTAGGGGGTGGGATCCAGGCCGTTGATGGCCGGGTAGTCGAACAGGTGGTGGTAGGCGTGGGATGCGCCCCCCTCGGGGGCGCGCAGCCAATCGATGAACTTGATGCTCTGCTTGAAGGTGACGTCACACTGGCGGATGAAATCGGTTTCCCGGATCCCCAACCATTGCAGGGTCTGGCGCATGGCGGGCACCGTGCCCTCCCCCACTCCCACGGTGGGGATGTTGGGGGATTCCACCAAAGTGACGCTGAAGTGGGGATTGTCCCCGTGTTTGCGGGCCAGGTGGCAGGCGGTCAGCCAGCCGGCGGTGCCGCCTCCGACCACCACCACACGGCGGATTGCTTCACCTGCCATCGGGCACTCCGTTTAGCCGTTGAGCTTCTTGTCCGCCAGGCGGTTTACCTGGTGCAGGGAGGTCAGGTGGGCATAGATCAGCGGCAGGAAACCGCGCTTGCGCAGATCGGCAAACTTGTTGTCCGGCAGCTCGTTGAGCTTCTGCTCGTTAACCATGTAGATCCCGCCGATGTTGTACTCCTCGTCGTCGATCTTGAGGCTCAGGGTGCGGGCGTCCAGCAGCTCCAGGTCGTTCATCAGGGCGATAAAGCCCTGGGTCACCTGCTCGGACTCGATAAAGCGGCCCAGGCTTTCCTTCTTCTGCTGCAGGTAGGCGCTGGGATCGCCATTGAGCTCAAACAGGGCCTGGCCATCGCCCTCGCCGATGCGGTCGCTGTTGTCGAACAGGGCCACCATCAGCTGGTCCTGGTTCTGCAGGTCCGGCACCAGGGCCAGGGGGTAGTGGGTGACGGCGGCCGGGATGTAGGTGCCCTTCCAGCCGGACTCGGCGGAGTAGTAGTTCTCACCGGGCTTGAGGCCCAGCATGGCCACGGCGCGGAACTGGCCGGTCTCGGTGTTCTTGACGAAGACGATGGGGAACTCGTTGCTGGCGCGGACAAACTCGTGCACCACCACAGGCACGATGTGCTGCTCCTTGACGTGGGCAAAGCCGGGATCGTCCTTAATGGTGACTTTTGCGTGCTTCTCTTTTTGCAGCGGTACGATGTTGGCTTCCATGTGAATACTCCCTAAATACGTTCGCAGTGGTGAGCCACTGTCTCTGGATAAAAAAAGGGGAGTCAAGCTCCCCTTTTTTTGAGTGTTACTACCTTGTCACGACTCGGTTAGAAGCGCAATGCTGCACCCACAGAGACGGTCCGAGCCATCTCGTACTCGAACAGCGGGAAGCCCTGGGCAAAACCGCTCAGGTCGGTCTGGAAGGCGTTGTTACCGTACTGCTTGGAGTTTTCCTCGGTCAGGTTGACCGCATCCAGGGTGATGTCCAGGTAGTCGGTGACACGCCAGCGGGCGGACAGGTCCAGGGAGCCGAAGTCGTCGTGCAGACGGTTACCGTAGGAGCCGGTCTCACGGATCATGTACTCGTCACGCCAGGCGTAGGACAGACGCACCTCCAGCCACTCGTTCTCGTAGTACCCGGTCACGTTGTAGCTGTGCTTGGAGCTGTTGCTCAGGAAGGGGTTGCCGTCGGTAAAGGTGGTCTCGTCGGTGTCGGTGTCGGTGTAGGTGTAGTTGACGATGGCACCCAGGCCGTTCTCGAAGTCCTGCTGGTACTGCAGTTCCAGGCCTTCGATGGAGGCGGACTGACCGTTGCTCTTCTCCTGCTTGGTCCAGTAGATCTCATCCGGACGCAGCTCGCCGCCGAAGTCGATGCCACCCTCACCGTTCATGAATGGACCGGACTCCTTGATGGTCACGAAGTTGGACACGTCCTTGCGGAACAGGGCCGCGGAGACCATGGAGGCGCTGTTGAAGTACCACTCGATGCCCAGGTCGTACTGGTTGGCGATAAAGGGCTTAAGGCCCACGTTACCCACGATCCAGAACTGGTTGTTGGGCACGTCGTCGTTGGCACCGCGCACGTCCGGGTTGACGTACATGTCCACGTACTGGGGACGGGCCATCACCCGGGCCGCGCTGAAGCGCAGGATGGTGTCGTCGGTCAGGTCGTAGGCGGCGTTGAAGCTCGGCAGCACCTCGGTGTAGTCGGCGCTGGTCTCGGTTTTGGCGCCATCCAGGTAGTAGGTGGAGGTGGCGTCGGTGCCCACAAAGCGCACCCCGAAGTTACCGCGCAGGCCATCGGCGTCGTAGCTGGCCATACCGTACAGGGCGTAGTTGTCCTCGTCGATCTCGCTGTAGGAGCCCAGATCTTCCACCTTGCCGGTGATGCTGGAGCGGGCCCAGGACTTGAGCGCGTCGGCATCCACCTTGAGGATCTGGTAGTCCCCGGCACCCACATCAATCAGGCCAGCGTTCACCTCGGAGGTGTCGATGCTGGTGATGAAGTTGGGGTCCTGGATAAAGTCGAAGCGACGGCTGGTGGTGTTGTGGCTGGCGTAACGGGCGCCAAACTTCAGCTCGGTGATCACACCCAGGTCCACTTCGAAGGCCACGTCTGCCTGGGCGTAGGTCTCGTCGTCGGTTTTGGGAGTGGCATTGAACTGCGAGCCGGTGCCCATGCCCAGGGAGCCCGGATCGTAACCGGCCATGTCGAAGCCGTTCAGATCCCAGCTCTGGCCGCCGCCGGTGAAGTCGTAGCTGCCGCCCGGGATGGGGGTGCCGCCGGTGCCGTCGTCCACCACCATCTCGAAGTCGGTGCCGCCGGTGGAGGAGGTGTCACCCACCTGGAACTCGAACACGTAGCCGTTGCCGGTGTACTCCATCTTCAGGTCGTAGACCTCGGCGTTCATGGTCGCTTCCCGCGGACGGGCCTGGTAGTAGGCCACGTTGAGCGGGCCGGCCACCTGGGTACCGGAACCGGGACCCGGGGCGTCGCCGCCACACAGACCACAACCGCCCAGCCAGGAGGTCTGGTCCCAGTTGCCGGACCAGGAGGTGTCCCCCTGGGTCAGCCACAGGGCGTAGTTGGTGTTGTTGGCCTTCATCTTCATGTCGATGGCGTTGACCACGAAGTTGAGGTTGTCGGTGGGGGCCCACTGCAGGGTGGCGGTGAAGGCGGTGCGCTCACGCTCCTGCTCGAAGGCCACGGGGCCCGCGCCCCACTCCCAGAAGGCTTCGTTGCCCTGGCGTTGCAGGCTGCGGTCCTGCATCACACCGGAGAGCATCACGCCGAAGGTTTCGTTTTCGTTCTTCCAGCTCACCAGGCCGGAGGCCAGGGGGTCCCACTCTTCGGAGTCGGACTGGTAGAGGCCGGCGGCGGAGGCGTACACGCTCAGGCTGTCCAGGTCCAGCGGCTTGCGGGTGTTCACCTCGACGGTGCCCCCCACGCCCCCTTCCAGCAGGTCCGCCTGGGAACTCTTGTACACCACCAGATCACCGACGATCTCGGAGGGCAGCAGCTCGTAGTTGAAGCTTCGCTTGGCCGGTTCCAGCACGAACCACCCGGTGGAGGCCACGTTCTGGCCATTCAGGGTGGTCAGGGTCAGGTCATCACCGGCACCACGGATGGAGACCGAGGCCCCTTCACCGAACTGGCGCTGGATGGTGACGCCGGGGATCCGCTGCAGGGATTCGGCCACGTTGCGGTCGGGGAATTTCCCGATGTCTTCCGCGGTGATGGCGTCCACCACGCTGTTTGAGAAACGCTTTTCATTCAAGCTGGCCTGCTGAGAAGCCCGGATCCCCCGGACTTCAATGCGCTCAACCGTGGCTTCGGCCTCTTCGGCCAGGGCGCTGGCCGGCAGCATGACTCCGGCGCCCAACACCATGGCGATGGAGGTCGCCAGCAGATGTTTTTCGAACTTAACAGATCCCATCAGAATCCCCTTCCGTGCTCTTGTTATCTCTGTCGCTGTGTTGTCCATGTCGTATGACAGCGTTGTCATGGATGTAACTTAACTTACACAAGTCCCTGGCAAATGACCATATCTTCGCCACATTTTTTTAACCATTGTAAATCATACACTTGTGGTGAAAATTCGAAAATGGTGTGGATTGATACGCGAGAAAACGGACGCTTTTGGCCGGCTCAAAACGTCGTAAAAACGGCAAAAATGACAAGGCTGTCAATTGGCTAGACCCATGGGGCCTGGCGACCGGGCAACAAGCTTGCAGTGAAGAGGCAACAGGCGGATTTCATTAGCAAAGCGCAGTTTCAACCAGGCTTTTGGTGACCCTGACCTTGCCATCACCGGCCAGGATCACAGCCTGAAACTGAATTACAGAAAGTTCTTTCCCTAGAGGGGGCGATATCGTGATCATGATCATCACGCATACCGCAAAAACCCCGAAAACCTCGCTTTTATTCGGCCATTGCGGCCTTTCTCGGTTAGCTTGCGCTTTTTGAAAGAAAACAACGGAATTGCTAAACTCCGACCACTTATCGCGGCCCCCTGTGTCGGGCCCCAGCCTCAAGGCCAGAGCGCCTATGGTTAGGAAGCGCATTTCAGTTTCAGTCTCATAACCTGGAGTCAACTATGACCAAAATCGTGATCGTCGGTGGTGGAGCCGGCGGTATGGAGATTGTTTCCAAGCTGGGACGTAAGCTGGGGCGCAAGGGCAAGGCCCAGATCACCCTGGTGGACCAGTGCGATCACCACATCTGGAAGCCGCTGCTTCATGAACTGGCCACCGGCAGCCTGGACGAGGGGCTCAACGCCCTGGATTACCGGGTACACGCCTCCCAGAACGGTTACCACTTCGAGCAGGGCAGCCTCAGCGGCCTGGACCAGGTGAACCGTCAGATCGTCCTGGCACCGATGCAGGATGAGAAAGGGGTCGAGGTGCTGCCGGAGCGACGCCTCGACTACGACTACCTGGTACTGGGGGTGGGCGCCATCACCAATGACTTCGGGATCCCCGGGGTCAAGGAGCATTGCGACTTCCTGGATCTGACCGACGAGGCGATGGAGCTGCGCAAGAAGATCCTCAACCGCTTCCTGCGCTACGCCAAAACCCACGACCACGACCACTTCGAGATCACCATCGTGGGCGCCGGCGCCACCGGGGTGGAGATGGCCGCGGAGATGCACCACGCCGCCGACACCCTGCGGGGCTACGGCTACGAGATCAGCGAAGATCTGCTGCGGGTGACCCTGGTGGAAGCCGCCGACCGGGTGCTGCCCCGGGTGGACAAGGAGCGGATCTGTAATGCCGTGGCCGAGGAGCTGAAAAAGCTCGGCGTGGTGGTCAAGACCCACACCCGCATCGTCGAGGTGACCGATCGCGGCATGCAGACCGCCGAGGGCGAGTTTTTGCCCTCGGACCTGATGATCTGGTCCGCCGGCGTCATGGGCCACCCCATGCTCAACACCCTGGGACTGGAGACCAACCGGGCCAACCAGATCATGGTGAAGGCCAACTGCCAGACCCCGAGCAACGACCGCATCTTCGCGTTCGGCGACTGCGCCGCCTGTCCGCAGCCGGACGGCAGCTTCACCCCGCCGCGGGGCCAGACCGCCCGCCAGATGGCGCTGATGATCGGCGACAACATCCAGCGCCTGATGGCCGATCCCCACGCCGAGCTCAAGGAGTACGTCTACAAGGATCTGGGCTCCCTGGTGAACCTCTCCAAGTTCCACACCGTGGGCAACCTGATGTCCTTTATGGGCGGCGGCATCGCGGTGGAGGGTAAGGTGGCGCGCCTGGTGTACACCTCGCTGTACCGTCGCCACATGATCGCTCTGCACGGTCCGGTGAAGGGGCTGTTCCTGATGGGCCTCAACGGCCTGCAGCGCCTGATGCGCCCGGAGCTCAAACTGCACTGAGTCCGGCGCTTCGCGTCATCCCCCAGAATCGGGCTCAAGTCTCCCTTTGAGCCCGATTTTTTTTTGCCCCCCCTCAGGGCCGCCTCACCGGCAGCTGGAAGGTCATCACGGTCACGCCCGTGCGGATCGCGTCGGTCTGCTCGATGATCTCCACCCCCCAGCCGTTGTCGGGCAACGTCCAGCCGCGCTTAAGCACCTCCTCAACCAGTCGGTCCCATACCCCGTAGTACGCGGATTCCGAGGCCAGTCTCGCCTGACAGCACAGGTGCTCCCCCCCGGGGAGCGTCAGGGTGTGGGGCCCGGCCTGGCTCACCCATCGGCCGGCGTGCACTGGGTAATCCGCAAGCCGGGTGTCCAGTTGCTCGGTGATCGGCGCAGCCAGCACCAGCGGGGTGCCCGGTTGCTGTTCGGCCGCCTGGCAGTACGCCTCCCAGTCCGCACTGGGCAGCCGGGTCGCCTGCAGGGTGCGTGTTGGCAAGGATTGGCACTCGATTTCCAGCTGCTGGGCCAGTTGGCGCTCCAGGCTGGGTAACGCCTGTGGCGCTGGCGACGTTTCCGGGCCGGGGTGGCCCAGGCGGTCGAGCAATCGCTGCAACTCGACGCTCCCCGGCGCCCGACCCAGGGCGCGGATCGCCTTGGCGCTGGTGCCCAGATCGCGCTTTAACGCCTTGGCCAGCGCCTGGGAGGAGGAGAAGCCGGTTTTGTGGGCCACCTCGGTGACCGAACTCCGTTCCGAGCTCAGCAGCAGGTGGACCGCGGTTTGCAACCGGAGGCGGCGCAGATACTGCCCCGGGGGTTCATGGAACACCGAGTGAAACATGCGGTGAAAATGGTGAGGGGAGATGGCGCAGTGCTCGGCGACGCTCTCCCAGCTGGGTGGGGGATCCCTATCCAGATGCACCGTCAAATACAGCAAAGCCTTCTCGAAGCGTTTACGCCAGTGGGGCGCGAGGGACTCGATAAGCTCAAGCTCCGGGATCAGGTTCTGCGTGTCCATACCACCTCGATGTGCGACCGGCTGCCGGGTATCCCTTACGGGCGTTGCCCCCATCCTATCAGCTTGGCAGTACCCCCGGCTTTCGGGGGCCCAGATCGCACTGCCCGGCCCTGTCTGCCGGACGTAACAGCTCGGCCGTCTGGTCGGTGATCCGGCCCCTAGGGCAGGCAGATGGCGGCGGCGATGGCGGGGCCCTGCATTCGGCTGATGCGGCGGGCACGCCGGAGAGAACGCCGGATGCTCCACAGCTCCTGGTGCAGCCAGGCCACCCCCTGCTCCAAGGTCTCGACGCTCATCTGAGCCGGCTGGAACACCGCCTGGGCACAGTCGTAGCGTTGCCAGTCGCGGGTCAGCAGCCGCTCCTCCCTCGCCAGTTGCTGATACAGCCGGGTGCCGGGGAAGGGGGTCACTATGTTGGGGTGCGGCACGTCCAGGTCGATGGCGTCCACGAACGCCAGGGTGCGCTCGAATATCCCGCTGTCGTGCTGGTCAAAGCCCAGCAGCAGGCAGCTGTCCACCAGGACGTTGTAGCGGTGCAGCCGCTCAATCAGGGCACCGGCCCGGCTGGGGTCGATAAAGCCCTTCCCCGCGCCCTTCAGCGCCGCCGGGCAGGCGGTTTCCAGCCCCACCACCAGATACCAGAGACCGCTGCGGACGGCGGCCGCCACCAACTCTTCGTCCTCGGCGAAATCCAGGGTCGCCTCACCGCTCCAGCGGATATCAAGCGGCGCCAGGGCCGAGAACAGCGCCATGGCGTACTCCCGGTCGGCGCACAGGTTGTCGCAGTGCAGCTCCAGATCCCGGGCCCCCGAAGCGCGGATCTCGGCGACCACCTGTGCCACCGGTCGAAACGCCTCCCGCTTGAAAAACGGGCGGACGGTGCAGTAGCTGCAGTTATGGCGGCATCCCCGCCCTACGGTGACGCCCCACTCACCGTATTTTTTCTGAAGTGCCGGATCCGAGGGCCAGGGGTTGAGTGCGGCCAGGTCCGGCTTGGCCGGACTGTTATAGAGGGGCTTAAGCGCGCCTTGCTGGTGGTCCGCCAGTAATTGCGGCCAGCTGATCTCCGCCTCCCCCAGCAGCACCGCATCGGCGTGGGATGCCGCCTCCTCGGGCAGCGCGGTGACGTGCAAGCCGCAAAGCACCACGGCACGCCCCCGGGCCCGCAGCGTATCCGCCAGGCGATAAGCCCGCTGCACATCCGGCGTGCTGGATACCAGGGCGATCAGATCATAACCCCGGTCGTCCAGGGATTCCCCCAGGGTCTCGTCCACCAGGGTGATGTTGTGGCCCTCTGGGGTGGCCGCCGCCAGGGCAAAGAGGCTCTGGGGCGGCGAGGACATGTAGGCTTTGTACTGCTTAAAGGGCGAGGGTTGGCAAACCTTGACCAGGGCGATGTGCATAGGGGTGACTCCAGTTATGACGTTCGGCAGCGAAGTGGCACTCGAGGTTGAAAGCGGCCCTAGCGCGCCTCACCACCGGGGGGCACGCTCTTTGTGGCGATCTCGGCCGGCTTGTTGGGGGGGGCTTCGTGGGGCGCCCAGCCCGGCGGTTTAACGAGCAGGGCCCAGCGCTGGCCCGCCGGGGCCCGGCGAAGATCCCGCCACAGCCGGGGAAACTCGTAAAACTGGACGGTGACGGGGTTTATCGAGGTCATCGCCGTGGTGAGACCGTAGCGGGGGGTCTGTTGCTCTTCGGCAAAGGTGCCGAACAGCCGATCCCAGAGGATCAGGATCCCGCCGTAGTTCTTATCGATGTACTGGGGATCCGAGCCGTGATGCACCCTGTGGTGCGACGGCGTATTGAACACCCACTCCAGGGGACCCAGCTTGCCGATCATCTCGTTGTGCAGCCAGAGCTGGTAGGCCTGCACCAGGATCTCGGCAGCCAGCAGCAACACCGGGTCCACCCCCAGCAGGATGAGCGGCAGGTGAAACAGCAGGGTGATGAAGGGATCGAACACGCTGAAGCGAAACGCCGTGGCGGTGTTCATCACATCGGAGCTGTGATGCACCGAGTGGGCCAACCACAGCAGGCGGACCCGATGCATGCAGCGGTGCTCGATGTAATAGACCAGATCCGCCGCCAGCAGCACCAAAGCGAAGGTCAGCAGAGTGTTGGGGGCCGACCAGGGCACCCACTGGGCCAGCCCGAAATAGAGGGTCAACGCCAAGACAAAGGCCACCCCTTCGGCGAAGTAGTAGGGCACCTGGGTCAGCAGGCTGGAGCCGGTCTCCAGCAGGCGGGCGGCGGAGAAGCGGCCGGTGAGCACATCGTTGCCAATCTCCAGCAGCAAAAAACCCAGGGCGAAGAGCAAAACGGCGTCATAGGTGTCGATGGCGAACCGCTCCAACCGGTCACTGAAGCGGACACCTTCAGAGGCACCGGCCAGCCAGAACAGCAAGAGTCCCATCAGGCCAATAAGGCCGGCGTACAGCCAGACCAGCCCGGCCTGGCGCTTGGGCAGCGTCATGACAGGCTCCAGTAGGGGTAGGTGAAACAGCTGATCGCCAGGGCAGACCAGAGCGCCATGGCAAACCAGTAGGTGCCCGGTTCCTGCTTGCGCTCGTGGGCTTGCCAGAGGTAAACCCGTCCGGTGAACAGGTCCCACAGCACCCAGAGGCTGAGCAGGGTGCCCAGGCCGTAGGAAAACAGCATCTCGTTGGTCATCGTTGATTCGTTCCATGAAAAGGGATGGCGCTGAGCTTAACCCGCCACCGAGGTGCAAACGTGTCCGCGTTTGCTTTATTGAGAAACTTGGCCAGCGCCTGTGCCGGCCCCGTTAAATGTTCAGAGCGGAGCTTGGGCCCGACAGTGAGACCCACCAAAGCCCTCCCCCCTTGCATCCCCGAGCAACAAAAAAGCGGCTTGCTGTAAAGCAAGCCGCCGGGGTGCGGTGCGGGCAGTTCGGGGGTGAACCCGGGGGTCAGCCGTAGAGGGACTCGAAATAGCTCTCCAGGATGAGCGCCGCAGCCAGGGCGTCCACCTGATCCTTCTTCAACGCCTTGTAGCCCCCTTCGTCGAACAGTCGGGCCCGGGCGTCCACCGTGGTCAGCCGCTCGTCCTGGGTGATCGCCTCGATGCCGAACCGGCCGAACAGCCGGTTGGCAAACTTGCGCGCCGCCCGGGTGACGTGCTGATCGCTGCCGTCCATATTGAGCGGCAGCCCCACCACCAGCTTGTCCGGTTGCCATTCGCGGATAAGCGCCGCCACCTCGTCCCAGTTGGGGATCCCGTCCCGGGCCTTGACCCGGGTCAGGGGACTGGCAGTGGCGGTGACCGTCTGGCCCACCGCCACACCGATGCTCTTGGCCCCAAAATCAAACCCCATGATGGTGCTCATGAGTGCCCCACGTCCGAGGAGAGTTGCCAGACGTCGATACCCAGGCGGCGGGTGGCCTCGCTCCAACGCTCCTCCAGGGGCACGTCGAACAGCAGGTCGAGATCGGCAGGGATGGTGAGCCAGGAGTTGCTGGCCAGCTCCTCCTCCAGCTGCCCGGCGGACCAGCCGGCGTAGCCCAGGGCCACCAGGTAGCGGCTCGGCGCCTGCTGGCTGCCGATGGTGGCCAGCACGTCCTTGGAGGTGGTGATCATCAGATCCGTGGTCAGGGACTGGCTGCTGGCCAGGCCGCGAACCGGGGAGTGCAATACGAAGCCCCGCTCCGGGGTCACAGGCCCCCCCACCACCACGCGGTTGCGCAGCCCGGCGGGGAGCACGAAGTCGTCCTGTTTGATCTTCATCTGACGCAGCAGATCATCCAGATCCATGTCGATGGGCTGATTGATCACCAGGCCCATGGCGCCCTCGTCGTTGTGTTCGCACAGGTAGGTGACCGAGCGCTTGAAGAAGGGATCCTGCAGCGAAGGCATGGCGATCAGCAGATGGTTGTGCAGACTGTTCATCCCTAGCCTCCCGCCAGTTTGACCCGATAACCCTGCCCCTCCAGCAGCGCCTTGAGGGCATCGCGATTGTCCCCCTGGATCTCGATGTCGAAACCCTTGACCGCGCCACCGCAGCCCAGCTTTTTCTTCAGCTGGCCCGCCAGGGTCTTGAGGCCCTTGGCGTCCAGCCCCAGCCCGGTGACCACCATGGCGCCCTTGCCCTTGCGGCCTTTGCGCTCCATGCGGATGCGGACGATGCCGTCCCCCTGGGGGGCCTGTTCGGCCTCGGTTTGCGCCTTGATGCGGCCCTGATCAGTACTGTAGACCAGTTGCGAGTCGCTATTGGAGATCATAAAGTGCAGATTCGTTAAATCGGGGGCTTTCAGTGTACCAAATCCCCGAATCAGGACACAGGGGGCACCATGTCATGGATGGGAAGATTGCTGTCATCGGTCGGGATCGGGGCGGCGCGGGTGGACACCCTTCTGGCCCGGGACCAGTACCGGCCCGGTGAAACCATCGACGCCCGGGTGCAGCTCATCGCCGGTCAGGTGGATCAGCGCATCGACGGCATCCACTTCTCGGTGCACAGCCGTCTGGCGCCCAAGCAGCACGCCAAAATCGCCCACTGCACCCTGGCCGAGGGGCTGACCCTCAAGGCCAATACCGTGATGGAACTCCCGGTCAAGCTGGCCCTGCCCCAGTTTGCCCCCATCAGCTCCGGGCCCATCGAGTCCTGGCTGCACACCGGGCTTGAGATCCCCAAGGCCCTGGACCCCACCGACATCGATCCCATCGCCATCCTGCCCACCTCGTCCCAGCAGGCGGTGCTCGACGCTTTAGCGGGATTGGGGCTGGAGCAGACCGGCGTGGAGATTGAGCCGCTGCCCTCTCAAAGCCGATTGGGGCTGCCCTTCTTGCAGCAGTGGCACTACCGCCCCGGTGAGGGCGCGGAACTGGCCGGGGTGGAGCAGCTCAGCTGCGCCTGGCGTCCGCTGACCTCCGGGTTGGAGCTGATGATGGATTATCGCAGCCCCAGCGGGCAGCATTACCACCACGCCCTGCTGGTGCCGGAGGATAACGGCACCAAACTCAAGCCAAAACTGCGCAACCTGTTGACCAGTCACAATCTCACCATCTGAGGGGACGCATTTTCTCGGGTCGATTCAGCTGCCGGTCAGCCTGCCGCTAACGGAACCAATGGCCTTGTGTTAAGGTCAGTTATTGTGAATGTATCGACTTGCGACGGAACACCAATGAAGAAGATTTTTGCCTTCGCCCTCGCGCTGCTGTTGGCCGGCTGCAGCAGCATCAGCACCGATTCGGACTTCGATCCGCAAACCGATTTCAGCCAATACAAAACCTGGAGCTGGATCAAGCAGGCCAGCACCCCCGGTGACAAGCAGTACCATATGGATGGCCTGACCGATCAGCGGATCCGCAACGCGGTGACCCGCAAGATGTCCGAGCTGGGCTTCACCCAGGTGGCCGCCGAGGAAGCCGACATTCTGGTCAACTACCTGACCCAGACCGAGAAGAAGGTCAACGTCGACACCTTCTACACCAGCTTTGGCTACCACCCCTACCACTACGGTCGCTACCCCTACTACGGCGCCGCCAATGTCCACGCCGACACCCGGGTTCGGGAGTACAAGGTGGGCACCTTGATGGTGGATTTCGTGGATGCCGAAAGTCGCCAGCTGATCTGGCGAGGCAGCGCCTCCGACACCGTCCGGGACTACAAGACCCCGGAGGATCGCACCGCCAAGATCAACGAAGCGGTGACCGCCATCCTCCAGCAGTACCCCCCGGGCAGCGGCAAATAAGCCCGCGTCAAAACAACAACGCCCGGCAATGCCGGGCGTTGTGCTATCTGGGCAGCTTGCGGGGCCGTCCCGCCTCGTCGATGGCCACGTAGGTGAACACCGCCTCGGTCACGCAGTAGTGGGCGTCGCTGTCCTTGGCGATGGGCCGGGCCCACACCTCCAGCTCCACCTCCATGGAGGAGTTACCCAGCCGGCGCACCCGACCGTAAACGCACACCGCGTCCCCCACCGCCACCGGCCGGTGGAAGCTCATGCCGTCCACCGCGACAGTGCAGATCCGGCCGCGGCTGATCTGCTTGGCCATCAGGCCACCGGCCATGTCCATCTGCGCCATGATCCAGCCCCCAAAGATGTCGCCGTTGGCGTTGGTGTCCGCCGGCATCGCCAGGGTGCGCAGCAGCAGTTCCCCCTCCGGGGCCGTGTTCTGGCTCATTGGGCGCCCCCCTGCTCAAAGGCGTGCAGGCTGGCCACCAGGGCATCCACCCCGGTCCGGGGCAGGTCCTTGTGCAGCACCAGTCGGGTGGCCTGGCCCAGGGAGACCTTACAGCCGTCCGCTAGCAGGTGGGTGTTCAGGGCCTTGAGATCCGGATGGTGGCACTGGGCAAACACCATGTTGGTGGCCACCCGCTCCACGCTCACCTGCTTAAGACCCGACAGCTGCTCCGCCAGGTAGCGGGCGTTATCGTGATCCTCTGCCAGGCGCTCCACCTGTTCGGTCAGGGCCAGCTGGCCGGCGGCGGCCAGCACCCCGGCCTGACGCATGCCGCCGCCGAGCACCTTGCGCCAGCGGCGGGCTTTGTTGATGAGCGCCTCGTCCCCCACCAGCAATGAGCCCACCGGCGCCGCCAGCCCCTTGGAGAGGCAGATGGTCAGGGAGTCGAAGTGCTGAGCGATGGTGGCCAGCGGCACATTCTGCGCCACCGCGGCGTTGAACACCCGGGCGCCGTCCAGGTGCAGCTTGAGGCCGCGCTCGAAGGCGAAGGCCTGGGCCTGGGCCAGGTATTCCAACGGCAGCACCTGGCCGCCGATGGTGTTCTCCAGGCTCAGCAGTCGGGTGCGCGCAAAGTGGATGTCATCGGGCTTGATCGCCTTGGCCAAGCGGTCGAGACAGAGGCTGCCATCGGGCTCGTTATCGATGGGCTGGGGCTGAATGGAGCCCAGCACCGCCGCACCGCCCCCCTCGAACTTGTAGTTGTGGGCCTGCTGGCCACAGAGGTACTCGTCGCCCCGCTCACAGTGGGCCATCAGGGCCAGCAGATTGGCCTGGGTGCCGGAGGCGGTGAACAGCGCCGCCTCGAAACCGGCCAGCTCGGCGGCCTGCTCCTCCAGGGCGTTTACCGTGGGGTCATCACCGTAGACGTCATCCCCCACCTCGGCCTGGGCCATGGCACGGCGCATCGCCTCGGTAGGTTGGGTGACGGTGTCGGAGCGAAAGTCATACTGGGTCATCGGCGGCTCGGGATGCATCAAAGTGGGCGAATAGGGTATCAAAAATCCCTGGCAAGACTGCGATCTCCCTCACTAACGCCATTCAGACAAAATGGATTCATGCGATCTGGATTTCTTATCGCTGTTGCCACTGCCATCGCCTGACCATAATGCACTCCATCAAACAGCGGGCGCTTGTCCGCGCTTGGAAAATCTTTCTGTTCGCCTCGTTCGAGTTAGCGCCCTTCGCGGTGGCCAGAAAAACCAGGGCGACGTTCGCATTAACGAACGTCGCCCGACTTACTCAAGAGGTGTGATTATGTTGAGCAGTGTTCTGGTGGTGCTTTCTCCGTTGGCCGCGGAAGGCCTGCGTCGTCATTTCAAGCCGACGCCGAAGATCTCCGCCGCCCTGGCCTGAGCGCCCCTCAGCCCTGCTGCTCCGGCAGGGCTTTGACGTGCAAGTCCATCTGCGGATAGGGGATGCCGATCCCCTCCTGGTCCAGGGTCAACTTGATGTCCCGCATCAGGTCAAAGCGCACCGCCCAGAAATCCTCAGTCTTCACCCAGGGCCGCACCACAAAGTTCACCGACGAGTTGGCCAGTTCACTGACCTCCACCACCGGCGCCGGATCCTTGAGCACCTTCTCATGGCCCGCCACCAGGTTCATGATCACCTCCCGGGTGTGGCGCAGATCCGCGTCGTAGGAAACCCCAATCACCATGTCCACCCGGCGCTGCCCCTTGGCGCTGTAGTTGATGATCACGCCGTTCATGACCGCGGAGTTGGGGGCCACGATGCGCTTGTTGTCCGGGGTCACCAGGGTGGTGGAGAAGATGGAGATCTCCTCAACTGTGCCTGCCACTCCGGCCGCTTCGACGTAATCCCCCGCCTTGCAGGGGCGGAACATCACCAGAAGGACGCCGGAGGCGAAGTTCGACAGGGAGCCTTGCAGCGCCAGGCCGACGGCCAGACCGGCGGCACCGAGCACCGCCACCAGCGACGCGGTCTGCACCCCGAGCTGGCCCAACACGGCGATCAGGGTGAAGGCGGTGATCACGGCACTGACCATATTGGCCATAAAGCCCACGACGGTCTTGTCCATCTCCCGCTTGGTCAGGATGCCGGTAACGGCCTTGGCCACGGTCTTGGCCAGCCAGCGACCGATGATGAAGATGACGATGGCCAGCACCACCCGGGTGCCGTACACCATGATCAGATCCGGCGCCTGATCCATGAGGCTTTCCAATGAACCCATTACTCTTCTCCGCTCGTCAGAATTAGTCCCGGCTCGAGCCACAGCTCGACCCGACGATTCAGCGCCCGTCCCGTGGGCGTGAAGTTGTCCCGCCAGGGCAAGGTCTCGCCCAGGGTGGTCACCATTATTCTAGCGCCATCAATCTGATAACGCTCTGATAACGCGCTAGAAACTGATCTGGCCCGGCGTAAAGCCAGCGAACGGTTGTGGCCCTCGCTGCCCTGGCTGTCCGCGTGCCCCACCACCCTCACCCGCCCTTGGGGGCTGTCCTGGGCAAAGGCCTTGAGCTGCGCATAATGCTCCGGCCGCAGGCGGGCCGAGTCGCTGTCAAAATGGAGGACCACCGGCTGGCTGCGCGCTGGCGTGCAGCCATTGGCCATCACCACCCCGGCGGGCCCATCGGGACAGGCGTCCTTGTGATCGGGAACGCCATCGCCGTCCCGATCGGCAGCCATCAGCCCGGGGGACAGCAGTAAAAGAAGGAAAAACAGGCTTTTCACGATATCTCTCCGGTTAACGGAGAAAAGATAGTCGATGGGCTTAGAAAAGATCCGGTTGGACAGGTCGATGGGGGTCCTTGGGGCCGATGGAGAGGGTCGGCTCAAAGGGGGCCTCTGGCGCCTGCCCGGCCAGCCAGGGCAGCACCTGGTCCCGGCCCAGGCACAGCGGCATGCGGTGGTGGTAGGCCTCCAGGGGAGGCGTTGCCGCGGTGGTCACCAGCACCACGGCCCCCCGGGGGTGGCGCTCGCTGGCGGGCCACCACAGGGCGGCAAAGTGCAGCAGCCGCTCTCCATCGAAGCGATAGCCCACCTTGTCACTGCCCTCCCGGCGCCACTCGAACCAGGCGGAGGCGGGCACCACCGCCTGGCGCACTCCCAGCGCCGGCTTGAACAGGGGCCGCTCAGACAGCGTTTCCACCCGGGCGTTGATCACCGGCCGTGGACTGAAGTCGGTTTTCAGCCCCCAGGGCAGGGCCACCACCTCCAGTGCCCCCTCGGCGGCGCGCAGCAGGCTGATGCTGTCGGTGGGCCGGATATGGGGGGAGGCCGCCAGCTTGTAGCTGCCGTAATCGGCCCCCAGTTGCTCCCGGGTGTCGTAGTTGACGGCATCCAGGGCGAAATGGCCGCACATCTCAGGCTCCTCTGGCCATGGGGGTATCCCCCTATTGTGTGCCTTGGTCAGAATTTGACAAGTGCGATGAGAAAACCATTACTATCAGAGTCTTGTCATGGAAACTTCGCCACCGCATGTTGACTCTCTCCCGTCGCTTCACCCCCTGGTTCTGGCTGCTCCTGCTGACGCTCGGCGGCTGCGCCAGCATGCCCAAGGAGCAGCACCTGGCCCCCAGCTTTGCCCAGCCCCAGAGCCACCCGGGGGAGCTGGGGCGCATTCTGGCCCCGACCAAGGCCGAGCATCCAGAGCAGAGTGGGCTGGGGCTGATCAGCCGCGCCGACGACGCCCTCAAGGTGCGGCTGGCGATGGCGGATCTGGCGGAGCACACCCTGGATCTGCAGTACTACATCTGGCACGGCGACAGCAGCGGCCTGCTGCTGCTGGAGCGGGTTGCCCGCGCCGCCGAGCGAGGGGTCCGGGTGCGATTGCTGCTGGATGATCACACCTTCACCGGCAGCGACAAGGAGCTCAAGCGCATCGCCTCTCTGCCCAACCTGGAGATCAAACTCTACAATCCCTACGGCAAGCGCCGCTCCGGCTCCTTTGCCCGCACCCTGGCGTTTCTGGGGGAGTTTGGCCGTCTCAATCACCGCATGCACAACAAGATGATGGTGGCGGACAACCAACTGGCGGTGGTGGGGGGGCGCAACATCGGCGATGAGTACTTCGGCCTCAGCGACGGGCTGAATTTTCGCGATCTGGACCTGTTCGCCGCCGGCCCCGTGGTCAATGACCTCTCCGCCAGCTTCGATCAGTACTGGAACTCCAGCTGGGCCATCAGCATCAACAGCATTCATGGCCGCAAGGTCACCCCGGGCACCTTCGAGGAGCTCTTCAGGGTGCTGGAGGCCGAGCGTCAGGCCCAGCCTCCCTTGCCCTACCAGATTGAATTCAATGACGAGGAGCTGCGCCGGGCCATCGAGCAGATGCCCGCGTCCCTGACCTGGGGCAGGGCCCTGGTGACGGCGGACCCGCCGAGAAAGGACCTGGCCAAGGCGCTGCCGGAGGATGCGGTGGCCAGCATCCTGGGCCAGCTCGGTGCGGGGGCAGAGGAGGAGATCCTGGTGGCGGCCCCCTACTTCGTTCCGGGGGATCTGATGATCCAGGGTCTGGCGCAGCTGCACCAGGCGGGAGTGCGGGTGCGGGTGCTGACCAACAGCCTGCACGCCAATGACGTCAAGGTGGCCCATTACGGCTACGTCAATCGGCGACAGGAGACTCTGGAAACCGGCACCGAGCTGTACGAGCTGCGCCCGGACGCCGCCAGCGCCCTGGCCACCCAGCCCAGCAGCCAGAGCCAGGTGCCGGTGGGGCTGCACGCCAAGGTGGCGGTGTACGATCGCAAGCGGGTCTACATCGGCTCGGCCAACCTGGATCCCCGCTCCCACCTGCTCAACACCGAGATTGGCCTGGTGGTGGACGATCCGGAGCTGGCCCAGGCGGTGGCGGCGCTGCTGCTGGCAGACATGGCGCCGGATTCGGCCTACCGGGTCACCCTGGATGAGGAGGGCGACCCCTGCTGGCACTGGGAGGAGGCGGGTACCCCCTGGCGGGCCTGCACCGAACCGGGGATCGGCACCTGGGACCGGCTGGGGATCTGGGTCAACTGGCTGCTGCCCATCGAAGATCAGCTGTGATCACTGGCCGAAGCTGGGGGCTCCGTCCGCCAGGTACTGACTCTCCTCCGCCGTATTGGCGCGGCCCAGCACCTTGTTGCGGTGGGGAAAACGATCGAATCGCTGGATGATCTCCAGGTGCAGCTGCTGGAACCTCAGGGTGTCCGCCACCGTCTGGCGGGCGGGGCCGCTGAGCCCCGGCAGCATCTGCTCCAGCATCCGCACTCCGAGAAACTGATCGCTCAGGCTCTCGGAGTGTTGCAACGGCATGTAGAAGAACAGCTTGTGGGCCAGGGGCAGGGGGGTGTCCCACTCCTGCTCAATGCCGGTCTTGCACAGCCCCAGGGCGGTGGCGTCGTAGGCAAAGGCCTCGGCCTGGCCCCTGAAGAGGTTGCGGCTGAACTGGTCCAGCAGGATGATCAGCGCCAGCCGCCCCCGGCTGCTGTCCAGCCAAGGGGCCAGTTCGCCCTCCACCGCCTGGCGGTGCATCTGGCCGAAGCGCTGACGGATGGCGGCGTCGGACAGCTCGCTGGCGCCGAACCAGAGCTTGTTCATCGGCTCCACCGGCAGCCCCTGTTCATCCAGGGTGCCAAACCAAAAGTCCAGAACCTGATCGATCTCCTTCGCCATAATGCCTCCTAAGCCATTGATTCATCACATCCTGCCCTGAGCGAGCCGGAATGTGAAGCGGCTCAGTTCCCCACCGGGTGACGGCGCACCAGGTTGAAGTCCGACAGCACCGCGTAGGCGGCGGGGATCATAAAGAGCACCAGCAGCGTCGAGGTGAAGATCCCGAACACGATGGCCACCACCATGGGCTTGACCACCTGGGCCTGGAGGCTGGTCTCCAGCAACAGCGGCAGCAGCCCGGCGGCGGTGGTCAGCGAGGTGAGGAACACCGCCCGGAACCGCTCCTGGGCGGCGGCCACCACCGCCTCCAGCACCGCCTGGCCCTCGGCCATATGGTGGCGGATGTACTGCACCAGCAGGATGGAGTCGTTGACCACCACCCCGGCCAGGGAGACAAAGCCGAGCATCGAAGGCATCGACAGGGGGTAGCCCAGCAGCAGGTGGCCCCAGAGCACCCCAATCAGCGCCAGGGGGATGGCGATCATCACCACCGCCGGCTCCAGGTAACTGCGAAACTGCAGGCTCAGGATGGCGTAGACCCCAAACAGGCCGATCAGAAAACCCCGGGCCATGGAGTTACCGGTTTTGGCGGACTCCTTGGCCTCCCCCTCGAACCCCAGGCGCAGATCCGGGTAGCGCTCCCGCAATTCGGGTAGGAACTCCTGGCGCAACTGGCGCAGCACCTCGGCGCTGTTGGCGATGCGGTTGTCCACCTCCCCCATCACGGTGACGGTACGCAGGCCGTCGATGCGCTGGATCCGCACGTAGCCGCGCTGGTAATCCAGGTTGGCCACCGTGGCCAGGGGCACCGCCTGGCCGTCGCTGAGCATGATGGGGAAGCGGGCCAGGGTGGCGAGATCCGCCGCCTCGCCCTTGTCCAGCTGCAGGTGGATCTTGATGCTCTCCGGCCCCACCTGAATCTCATCGGCGGTCTGACCGTAGTAGGCGGCCCTAAGCTGTGAGGCCACCATCTGGCCGTTGACCCCCAGGGCCTCGGCACCGGGCCTCAGGGTCACCAGCAGCTCCTCCTTGCCCGGACGCATGTCATCCAGCAGGCCGTGGACCCCGGCAAACTGCCCCAGGTATTGCTGCAGCTCCACCGACGCGGCCTTCAGGGTATCCAGCTCATCCCCCTGCAGGCGCACCTCGATGGCCCGCCCCCCCGGCCCCATGGCCGGCTGGGAGAACACCAGTGAAAGAACCTCCGGACGCTCCCCCACCGCGTCGCGCCAGGCCGCCAGGAAGTCGTCCATCCGGGTTTCCCGCACCTCGGCACTAAGCAGATCCAGCCGCACCGTAGCCACATGGGGGCCGCTCTCGCCGGCATCGATATTGAGGTTGTACTGCTCCGCCAGGTTGACCAGCAGCGGCGCCTGCTCCTGGGCCTCGGTAAACTCCGTCGCCACCTGCTCGGCAGCGCGGGCGATGCGGGTGATCACCGCCTCGGTCTGGGCCAGGGTGGCCCCGGGGGGCAGGATCACCCGCGCCTCCGCCACATCCCCGTCCAGCTCCGGAAAACCGACGAACTTGAGCACCCCACCGGAAAGCAGGGCGATGGAGGCCAGCATCAGCGCCAACACGCCGCCCAGGGTGGCGTAGCGCCAGGTCACCGCCGTCCTCACCCAGCGCACCAGGGTCTGCTGGCGAAACGCCTCGAAGCGGTCCAGGAAACGGGCCTTGGCCCGGGCCAGGGCATTGTTCGGCCTGGCCGCCCCATCGCCTCTTTTGGCCTGCTTGTGCATGGAGTGGGCCAGGTGGGCCGGCAGGATCAGCAGCGCTTCGACCAGGGAGAGGGCCAGCACCAGCAGCAGCACCTGGGGCACCGCCTTGAGCACCGAGCCCATCTGCCCCTCGAGAAACAGCAGACCACCGAAGATGCAGACGGTGGTGAAGAAACTGGAGAGCACCCCGGGCAGCACCTTCTTCACCCCGGCGATCACCGCCTCATCAATATCCGCCTCCCGCTCCAGGTGGGCGGCAATGGACTCGGCGATGACGATGGCGTCATCCATCATGATGCCGATGGCCATCAGCAGCGCCACCAGGGACATGATGTTGATGGAGATCCCCAGCAGGAACATCATGTAGAGGCCGCCGAGAAAGGCCACCGGCAACCCCGCCGCCACCCAGAAGGAGTAGCGCAGGGTGAAGAACAGCCACATCACCAGGAACACCAGCACGATCCCCTGGCCGCCGTTGTTGATCATCATGCTGAGGCGATCCCAGAGCAGCGAGGAGAGGTCGTTGGAGAGGGTCAGGGTGATCCCCTCCGGGGCCTGGGCGCGCTCCTGCTCGACAAAGGCCGACACCCGCTCCTTCACCTTGAGGGCATCCTCCGCCTTGTTCTTGCTGATCTTCAGCACCGCCGCCGGCTGGCCGTTGAACAGGGTGCGCTCCTCGTCCAGCTCGAACCTGTCCTCGATGGTGGCCACGTCCGCCAGGCGCACCAGGGCACCATCGCGCCCGGAGGCCACCACCAGCTCCCCCAGGCGCTCCGGGGTCACCCGGCGCTCATCGAAGCGGATCAGCAGGTTGCGATCCTGGGTTTCGATGTTGCCGCTGGGCAGCATCAGGTTCTGCCGCTCCACCGCCTGGGCCACCTCGCTGACACTGAGGCCGAGCCGGCGCAGGGCCGCCTCTTTGAGCTCCACCCGCAGCTGATGATCGGAGAAGCCGGAGACGGTCACCAACCCCACCCCGGCGTCCAGCTTGAGCCGGCGCTTGAGGGTTTCGGCGTAGGCCTTGAGCTCCGGCAGGGGCAGATCCGCGGTGACCACCAGATCGATCACCGGCTCGGACCAGTCCAGCTCCTGCACCACTGGCGGCTCGATCTCCGTGGGGAAGTCATTGATGGCGCCGATCTGGGTCTGCACGTCCACCAGCATGCGGGAAACGTCCGCCTGATCGGTGAGCTTGAGCATCAGTGTGGCCACCCCTTCGCTGGCCTGGCAGAAGGTCTCCTCGATGTTGGCCAGGCCATCCACCGCGTCCTCCATCCGCAAGCAGAGGTTCTGCTCCGCCTCCAGGGGGGAGGCCCCCGGGTAGACCACGGTGGCGGAGATGCGGTTGAGCTCAAACTCGGGGAAGGTCTCCCGCTTGATGCTGCCGACGCTGGTCAACCCCACCAGCAGCAGGGCCAGCATCAGCAAGTTGGCGGCGGTGGGGTGGCGAACGAAGAAGCGGATCATTGCTCGGACTCCGTGCGCAGGGCCATCCCCTCAACGGCGGGGATGAGATCGGTGAGCACCACGCGCTGACCGGGCTGGATATCGCCCTTGACGGCCACCCGTTCGCCGTGGCGGAACAGCACCTCCACCGGCCGGATCACCAGCCGCGCCTCGTCGTCCATCAGGTAAAGCCGGTTCTGGCGCAGCGCCGCGGCGGGTACCGTCAGCACCTGCTGGGTCGGGCCCTGCAAGGTGGCGCGGACAAAGAGGTCCTTGACCAGGGGCGGCCGCTCGGTCAGTGACAGGCTGCGGTAATCCTGGCGCACCTCCATCAGCACCCCGGCGGTGGCCTGGTTGGGATCCACCGCCTCGCGCACACCGGTGACCCGGGCCGGCCACTGGGCCTGGAAATCGCCGCTGCTGAGGGTCAGGGTGCCGCTGAGCCCCAGGGCCTCCACTCGGGGCAGCTCGGTGCCGGAACGGGGCGCGACGCCGCCGAGCAGGGCGCGCATGTCGTGCAGGGCCACCTGGGCCTCCACCTCCATGCGGTCGATGCCGTGGGCCTCCACCAATACCTGGTTCTGAGTGGCCACCTGGGCCTGCTCCACCGACACCTCGGCGATGCGGGCGTCCATCGGCAGCACCACCTGGGTCTGGCGCAGCCGCCGTTCGGCGTCCGCCACCGCCGCCTGGGCCACCTTGAGCTGGGCCTCGGCCACCGCCCGGTCGCCGGGCAGCAAGGTGATCTGGTTCTGAAGCTCCTGCACCAGCTGACGCTGGGACAACAGGCTCTGGCGCTGATTGTCCAGCTCCGACTGGGAGATCAGCCCCCGTTCGTGGAGCGACGCCTTGCGCTGGGTTTCCGCCTCCGCCAGGCGCAACCGATCCTGCTCCAGGGCCAACGAGGCCTGCAGGTTGGCCTCGCTCTGGTCCAGCCGGTTGAGCTGGGCCTGGGCGCTGTTGTCGTCCGCTTTGGCCTGGGCCAGGCGCAGCTCGTACTCCAGGGGGTCGATGGAGAGCAGCAAGGTGCCAGCCTTGAGCAGCCGCCCCGGCTCCAGCTCCGGATTGCGGTAGACCACCTGGCCCCCCACCTCCGCCAGCGCCTGCCACACCACCTTGGGCTGCACCCGGCCGAAGCCGGTGATCTGCGGGGCCAGCTCCGCCTCGGTCACCTGGGTGACGGACACCAGGCGGGCCCGGTCGTAGGTGGTGTTCACCGGCGGGCTGGGGCGCAGCAATACGCTCAGGGCCAGGATCAGGATGCCGGCGAGCACGCCCAGGGGCAGCCAGCGTTTGGAGGGGGTCAGTTTCATTGTGCGTTCTCTGCCAGGAGGCCGTGCTGCAGCATGGCCGCTTGGTGACGCGCCAGGCGGCGCAGGAAGGGTGGGGTCAACTCGATGCCGTTGTACTGCTTGATCCCCTGGGGGATCAGGAAGGGGAAAACCAGCACCCCCATCAGGGAGATCTTGGCCAGCTGGGGATCCACCCCGGGGCGCAGCAGACCGGGACGGGCCAGGGCCCGGTCCAGCGCCGCCATCTGGTCGGATTGGAACATCGCCCGGGTGAGGATCTGGCGCTGCTGGTCGTCCGAACCCAGGGACATCACCTGCTGCACCAGGCGGGGCAGGTCCGGATGCCGGCCCATCACCTCGTAGTAGGCCCGGATGATCCCCTCGATGGAGACCCCGTCCCGGCCCATCAGCTGTTCGCTGAACTGGCGCATCAGGGGGTGGAACAGCTCGGCAAACATCGCCTCGAACAGCCCGGCCTTGCTGCCGAAGTAATAACGGATCATGCCGATGTTGCTCTGGGCCGCGGCCGCCAGCTCCCGGGTGGAGACCTTGGCGTAGGGGCGCCGGGCAAACTGGTCGCGGGCGGCGTCCAACAGGCGTTGGCGCACCTCGCTGCCCTGGCCCTGGGATTGGCGGGGACGGCCGGCGGGATTTGGCGATGAGGTCATGTCAGGCTCGAGTTAATCGATGAATAACACGCGAAGTGTATGCCTGGAGTCAGACCGATGGCAGGGGATTAATTCCCTTAAAACGGGAGAAATGATGAATTATCCGGGTGGGATCACACCCACCCGGATAATCGGAGCTCAGTCGAGATCGACGGTGACGCCGTCCATGTAACCGGAGCCGGTGCTGTTGGCCTGCTTGAGTTTGATCATCAATCTCAAGTCGTTGGGGCTGTCGGCGTAGTGCAGGGCGTCGTTGTAGGTGATCTCGTCGTTCATGTAGAGATCGAACAGGGCCTGGTCGAAGGTCTGCATCCCCTGCTCCCGGCTCTTGGACATGGTCTGCTTGAGCTCGAACAGTTCGTTCTTGGCGATGAGATCCGACACCCGGGGGGTGTTGAGCAGCACCTCGATGGCCACCCGGCGGCCGGAGCCGTCCCGGTGGGGCACCAGCTGCTGGGCCATGATGGCCCGCAGGTTCAAGGAGAGATCGAACAGCAGCTGCTGGTGTTTCTCCTTGGGCACCAGGTGGAGGATGCGGTCCAGGGCCTGGTTGGCGTTGTTGGCGTGCAGGGTGGCCATACACAGGTGGCCGGTCTCGGCGAAGGAGAGGGCAAACTCCATGGTCTCCTGACTACGGATCTCGCCGATAAGGATCACGTCCGGGGCCTGACGCAGGGAGCTTTTCAGCGCCGCGTCGAAGGAGTCGGTGTCGATCCCCACCTCCCGCTGGGTGACGATGCTCTGCTCGTGGTCGTGGACGAATTCGATGGGGTCCTCGATGGTGAGGATGTGCCCCTTCTGGTGGCGGTTGCGGTAACCCACCATGGCCGCCAGGGAGGTGGACTTACCGGTGCCTGTGGCCCCCACCATGATCACCAGCCCCCGCTTGGACATGCACACGTCCTTCATGATCTCCGGCAGGTGCAGCTCCTCCATGGAGGGGATCCGGGTTTCAATCAGGCGCAGCACCATCCCCGGATTCTCCCGCTGCCAAAAGGCGGAGACCCGGAAACGGGCGTCCAGGGCGCCGGAGGCGTAGGCGAAGTTGGCCTCCTGATCCTGATGGAACTGGCGCTTCACGTCGTCGCTCATCACGCTCTCCACCAGCGCCAGCGACTCCTCGGCGGTCAGTGGGCGCTCACCTAGGCGCTCCAGCTCGCCGTTGATCTTGGCGCTGGGCGGGAAGCCCACGGTGATGAAAAGATCGGACGCCTTGCGCGCCACCATGGTCTCAAGCAGCGAATGGATCCCCATGGGCCCTCCTAGATGGCCGATTTGTTCGCGGTTTTGCTCAGGGCGTCTGCGCGGGTGATCAGTCCCTGATTCACCAAGTTGGTCAGGCTCTGCTCCATGGTCTGCATGCCATGGGCCATGCCGGTCTGGATGGCGGAGTACATCTGCGCCACCTTGTCTTCACGGATGAGGTTTCGAATGGCCGGGGTGCCGATCATGATCTCGTGGGCCGCCACCCGGCCCCCCCCCACCTTCTTGATCAGGGTCTGGGAGATCACCGCCTGCAGCGACTCCGACAGCATGGTGCGCACCATGTCCTTCTCACCGGCGGGGAACACGTCCACCACCCGGTCGATGGTCTTGGCCGCCGAGGTGGTGTGCAGGGTGCCGAACACCAGGTGACCGGTCTCCGCCGCGGTCAGGGCCAGGCGGATGGTCTCCAGGTCCCGCATCTCCCCCACCAGGATCACGTCCGGGTCCTCCCGCAGGGCGCTGCGCAGGGCGTTGGAGAAGCTGTGGGTGTCCTTGTGCACCTCCCGCTGGTTGATCAGGCAGTTCTTGTTCTGGTGCACGAATTCGATGGGATCTTCGATGGTCAGGATGTGGTCGTGACGCTGCTCGTTGACGAAGTCCACCATCCCCGCCAGGGTGGTACTCTTACCGGAGCCGGTGGGCCCGGTGACCAGCACCAGCCCCTTGGGGAAGGAGGCGATGTCCTGGAAGATCTCCGGCGCCCCCAGCTCCTCCAGGGTCAGTACCTGGCTGGGAATGGTCCGGAACACCGCCGCGGCGCCGCGGTTCTGGTTGAAGGCGTTGACACGGAAACGGGCCAGGCCGGGCACCTCAAAGGAGAAGTCCACCTCCAGGTGCTCCTCGTACTCCTTGCGCTGGCGATCGTTCATGATGTCGTAGATGAGGGCGTGAACCTGTTTGTGGTCCATCTGGGGCAGGTTGATGCGGCGCACTTCGCCGTCCACCCGAATCATGGGTGCAACCCCGGCGGAAAGGTGCAGATCCGAGGCGTTGTGTTTTACACTAAAGGCCAGTAGTTCAGTAATTTCCATATTATTTCTTTGGCTTCCCCTAAGATATGTCAACCATAGCAGAGCGCCTGTTTGAAGCCCAAGCACGTATTGCGGCGGCGGCGCAAAATTCGGGCCGGTCAGCCCAGGCGATCACCCTGCTGGCGGTGAGCAAGACCAAACCGGCCAGCGACATCCGCGAGGCCTACCTGGCTGGCGCCCGTCATTTCGGTGAAAACTACCTCCAGGAGGGGGTGGAAAAGATCACCGAGCTGGCGGACCTGGCCATCCATTGGCACTTTATCGGCCCGCTTCAGTCCAACAAGACGCGACCGGTGGCGGAGCGATTCGACTGGGTCCACAGCGTGGACCGCCTAAAGATAGCCAGGCGACTGAGCGAGCAGCGCCCTGAAGGCCTGACGCCGCTCAACGTCTGCCTGCAGGTCAACATCTCCGGCGAGGCCAGCAAGTCCGGGGTCCCCCCCGCCGAGCTGGCAGCGCTGGCCCAGGGGGTCAGCGCCCTGCCCGGGCTGACCCTGCGGGGGCTGATGGCGATCCCGGCACCGGAGGCGGATGTAGTCCGCCAGCGCCAGGCCCTGGCGCAGATGAAACAACTCTTTGATGACCTCAAGGTCCAGCACCCCCAGATGGACACCCTGTCGATGGGGATGAGCGGCGATCTCGAGGCGGCGGTGGCCGAGGGCAGCACCATGGTGCGCATCGGTACCGCAATTTTTGGCACTAGGAAGTGAACAGCGTGAATAATGACATCCGCACCGTCGCCTTTATCGGCGCCGGTAACATGAGCCGCAGCATCATCGGCGGCCTGATCCAGAACGGTTACCCCAGCGATCGCATCATCGCCAGCAACCCCAGCACCGGCAAGCTGGAGGCCCTGGCCGAGCAGTTCGGTATCCGCACCACCCAGGACAACCTGGCGGCGGTGGCCGAGGCGGACGTGCTGGTGCTGGCGGTCAAACCTCAGCTGATGGCCGAGGTGTGCGCCCCCATCGCCGAGCTCGACCTGGAGGGCAAACTGGCCATCTCCATCGCCGCCGGGGTGACCTGTGAACGGATGAGCGCCTACCTGGGCGGCCACGCCTCTTTGGTGCGCACCATGCCCAACACCCCCTCCATGCTGGGGTTGGGGATGACCGGTCTCTACGCCGACCCGGTGGTGGGCGAGGCGGATCGCGCCTTCGCCGGCACCCTGATGGGCGCGGTGGGCGAGATCCTCTGGCTGGAGCAGGAGGCGGGCATCGACCAGGTGATCGCCTGCGCCGGCAGCTCCCCGGCTTACTTCTTCCTCTTTATGGAAGCGATGGAGCAGGGCGCGGCGGCTTTGGGGGTTAAACCCGAGGACGCTAGGCTGATGATCGAGCAGGCAGCCATTGGCGCGGCGCAGATGGTCAGGCAGAATCCTCAGTCGAGCCTGGCCGAGCTGCGCGCTCAGGTCACCTCCAAGGGAGGCACCACCCACGAGGCGGTGCTGACTCTGGAACAGCAAGGATTGCGAGATGCGGTAAAAGACGCCATGCAGGCCGCGGTCACGCGGGCCCAAGAGATGGCCAAACAGTTTTAATTTGGGAAACGAGACACCATGAGTGCAACAACCTATCTGGTATCCACCCTGTTCAACCTCTACCTGATGGTGGTGCTGCTGCGCTTCGCCCTGCAGCTGACCCGGGCAGACTTCTACAATCCTTTCAGCCAGTTCGTGGTCAAGGCCACCCACCCCATCCTGGCGCCCATGCGCCGGGTGATCCCCAGTGTGGGCAGCGTGGATCTGGCCACCGTGGTGCTGGCGCTGCTGCTGGGCTGCGGTAAATGGACCGCCCTGCTGGCGATGAACGGCCAGCCGCTCAACCCGGTGGACATCACCCTGCTGGGCAGCCTGACGGTGCTCAAGGAGGCCGGGGTGCTGCTGTTCTGGCTGCTGCTGATCCGCGCCATCCTCAGCTGGGTTTCCCAGGGCTACAACCCCTTCGAGGCGGTGCTGCACCAGCTGACCGAGCCCCTGTTGTCCCCCATCCGCCGCATCATCCCCCCCATGGGTGGGCTGGATCTGTCCATGCTGGTGCTGCTGCTGGGGATGAACTTCATCAACCTGCTGATCGGGGACCTTATCCCCCTCTGGCGCCTGGTCTGAGCCGTGTCCCCGGCCGTGCAGCGCCAGGGCGATGACCTGCTGCTTCAGCTCTATATCCAACCCAAGGCCAGCCGGGATCAGCTGGTTGGCCTGCACGGCGATGAGTTCAAGGTGGCCATCACCGCCCCGCCGGTGGACGGCAAGGCCAACGCCCATCTGGTGAAGTTCCTGGCCAAGCAGTTCCGGGTGGCCAAGGGCCAGGTCACCATATTGAAGGGCGAGCTGGGCCGCCATAAGCAGTTGAGGATCCAAAGCCCCAATGCCATCCCGGATCCCCTGCGCCAACTACTATAGTGATGCTATGGACCACAATTTCTATAAGGAGTCCAAGATGCTGAGGTTAGCCGCAGCTCTGCTGGTCAGCCTGTTGGCTGTCTTCCCCGCCAGCGCCGAACAGATGCAGAAGGTGGGCAAATATGCCATCCACTACGTCTCCTTCGGCAGCACCTTCCTCACCCCGGAGATCGCCAAGAACTACGACATCACCCGCAGCCGCTACGTCGGCCTGGTGAACGTCTCGGTGATCGACACCTCCCAGTCCGGCGACCAGACCCACGCGGTGGAGGTCAAGATCTCCGGCACCGCCCGCAACCTGCTGGGCAGCTCCAAGGCCCTGGACTTCAAAGAGATCCGCGAAGGAAGCGCGATCTACTACATCGCCGAGGTGAGTCACCGCAACGAGGAGACCTTCACCTTCGACATCAACCTGGACAATGGCCAGGATCTCAGCACCGAGTTGCACTTCAAGCAGAAGTTCTACGTCGACTGACCGAGCCTCTGGCTCTATCCATCAGCGGGGCGCTTGGGTAAGATCGGCGCCCCGTTGTCGTACAGCCCCATCACCGGAGTCACCATGTCCACCAAGCAACCCATAGTGCTCGCCACCGGCAATGCCGGCAAGGTCAAAGAGTTTGCCCAGCTGCTGTCACAGACCCCCTTCGAAGTGCTGCCCCAGAGCCAGTTCGAGGTGGCCGAGGCGGTGGAGGATGGCACCACCTTCGTGGAGAACGCCATCATCAAGGCCCGCAACGCCGCCCGGGCCACCGGCCTGCCCGCCATCGCCGACGATTCCGGCATCGAGGTGGACGCCCTGGCCGGTCGCCCCGGGATCTACTCCGCCCGCTTTGCCGGTGAGGGCGCCAGCGCCCGGGACAACTGGGTCAAGCTGCTGGCCGACATGGAGGGCCAAAGCCAGCGCAGCGCCCGCTTCCAGTGCGTGCTGGTGTACCTGCGCCACGGCGAAGATCCCTCGCCGGTGATCGCTCAGGCAAGTTGGGAGGGCAGCATCACCGACGCCCCCCGCGGCGACGAGGGCCACGGTTACGATCCGGTGTTTCGGGTGGCCGGCGACCAGCGCACCGCCGCCGAGCTCAGCGCCGACGAGAAGAACACCCTGAGCCACAGAGGCAAGGCGATGGCCCAGCTGCTCGAGCAGTTCCAGGCCAAGGGGATCCTCTGACGTGACCCTGCCGCCCCTCTCCCTCTACATCCACATCCCCTGGTGTGAGCAGAAGTGCCCCTACTGTGACTTCAACTCCCACGCCCGCAAGGGGGTGATCCCGGAGGCCCAGTACATCGATGCCCTGCTGGCGGATCTGGACCGGGACTGCCACTGGGCCCAAGGGCGGCCCCTGACCAGCCTGTTTATCGGCGGCGGCACTCCGTCGCTCATCTCCCCCGCGGAGATCGCCCGACTGCTCGACGGGGTGGCCAAGCGCCTGCCCCTGGTGGCGGATTGCGAGATCACCATGGAGGCCAACCCCGGCACCCTGGAGGCGGACCGTTTCCGCCCCTACCGCGACGCCGGGGTCAACCGGCTGTCGGTGGGGGTACAGAGCTTCCAGCAGGACAAGCTGCGGATCCTGGGCCGGATCCACGGGGCAGAAGAAGCGCGACGGGCGGCCAAGGAGGCCTGCAAGGCGGGCTTCGAGCGGTTCAACCTCGATCTGATGCACACCCTGCCGGGCCAGAGTGTCAGCGACGCCCTGTACGATCTGGAGCAGGCCATCGAGCTGGCGCCCCCCCACCTGTCCTGGTACCAGCTGACCATCGAGCCCAATACCCAGTTCGCCTCCCAGCCCCCCACGCTGCCGGACGACGATATCCAGTGGGCCATCTTCGAGCAGGGCAAGGCCCGGCTGGAGGCCGCCGGTTACCGCCAGTACGAGATCTCCGCCTGGGCCAAACCCGGTTACCAGTGCCAGCACAACCTCAACTACTGGCGCTTCGGCGACTACCTGGGGATCGGCTGCGGCGCCCACGGCAAGATCACCCTGGCGGACGGCCAGCTGCTGCGCACCACCAAGGTCAAACACCCCCGGGGCTACCTGGAGGCGGGACGGGATCCCATGGCCACCCAGCTGCCGGTGGCGCTGGAGGACCAGGCCCTGGAGTACTACATGAATCGCCTGCGCCTGATGGAGCCCATGCCCCTGGCCGAACTGGCCGAGCGCACCCAGCTGAGCCATGCCCAGGTGGCCAAGCCCCTGGCCTGGGCCGAGCAGCGCAAGCTTATCCGCCGGGATGACCAGCAGATGCAGCTGACCGAGCAGGGTCACCGCTACCTCAACGAGCTGCTGGCGCAGTTTCTGCCGGACTGAGCCGGACGTTAAGATCTTCTAACAGTTTCGCCCTTCAGCACTTGCAACAGCCGTGCAACACTTGCGCCAAATTTCTTGCAAGGAGCGCCAAGTGAAAAAGTACGTGAGCATCATCGCCCTGTCGGTGTCCGCCGCCCTCTCGTTAGGGGCCTGCAGCAGCCCGGCCCCCAGCGCCAGCGTTGACAGCGCGGTGGTCGCGCAGTCCGAATCGGAGAAGGCCAACGCCCTGTTTGAGTCCATCTTTATGGACAACGTCATGGCCTCCCCCATCAGCCAGACCTACCTGGGGATCAAAAAAGATCAGGACAAGTGGGGCGATTACGGCGAGAGCGCCTTTGCAGAGGAGCTGGCCCGAAACCAGCGTCACCTGGCCCAGCTGGAAGCCCTGAACCCCGACGCCCTGGACCCCCAGACCCTCATCAGCTACCGCCTGATGAAGCAGCGCCTGGAGCAGGCGATCGAGGATCACCAGTGGCGCCACTACCGCTACCCCATCAACCAGATGTACGGGGTGCAATCCACCACCGCCTCTTTCCTGATCAACCAGCACCGCATCACCAGCGTCGAGGACGCCAAGGCCTACATCAGCCGTCTCAACGGCATCGAGGGGCGCTTCGACCAGGTGATCGAGGAGCTTAAAATCCGCGAAGCCAAGGGGATCGTGGCCCCCCGCTTCGTCTTCCCCTACGCCATCAGCGACAGCCAGAACATCCTGGCCGGCGCCCCCTTCGAGGCGGGCGAGGACAGCACCCTGCTGGCGGACTTCAAGGCCAAGCTAGCCAGCCTGGAGTTGGAAGAAGCCGAGCGCCAGGCCCTTATCACCGAGGCCGAGGCCGCCCTCAAAGGCCCGGTCGCCAAGGGCTACGGCAAGCTTGTCGTCTTCCTCGAGGGCCAGTACCAGCGCGCCAGCGATGACGCCGGTGCCTGGAAATTCCCCGAGGGCGAGCGCTTCTACAACAACGCCCTGGCCCGCACCACCACCACCGACCTGACCGCCGAACAGATCCACGAGATGGGCCTCAAGGACGTGGCCCGCATCCACGACGAGATGCGCGCCATCATGGTCAAGGTGGGTTTCGAGGGGGACCTGCAGGCGTTCTTCGAGTTCATGCGCACCGACAGCCAGTTCTACCTGGACAACGATGACGCCGGCCGAGCCGCCTACCTGGGCCAGGCCGAGCGCTACATCGGCGACATGAACGAGCGCCTGGACGAGGTGTTCGGGGTCAAACCCAAGGCGCCGCTGGTGGTGAAGAAGGTGGAAGCCTTCCGGGAGAAATCCGCGGGCAAGGCGTTCTACCAGCAGCCCTCCCCCGACGGCAGTCGCCCGGGCTTCTTCTACGCCAACCTCTACGACATGGCCAATATGCCCACCTACCAGCTGGAGGCCCTGGCCTTCCACGAGGGGATCCCCGGCCACCACATGCAGATCGCCATCGCCCAGGAGCTGGAGCAGATGCCCAAGTTCCGCCGCTTCGGGGGCTACACCGCCTACATCGAGGGTTGGGGGCTCTACTCCGAGTACCTGCCCAAGGAGATGGGCTTCTACCAGGACCCCTACAGTGACTTCGGCCGCCTGGCGATGGAGCTGTGGCGCGCCTGCCGCCTGGTTGTGGACACCGGGCTGCACGCCAAGCGCTGGACCCGTGAAGAGGCGATCGACTACCTGGCCAGCAACACCCCCAACCCCGAGGGTGACGTGGTCAAGGCGATTGAGCGCTACATCGTAATGCCCTCCCAGGCCACCGCATACAAAGTGGGGATGATGCGCTTGCTGGAGCTGCGGGCCGACGCCCAGACGCAGTTGGGGGATCAGTTTGATCTGCGGGGGTTCCACGACGTGGTGCTGGCCAACGGTCCGCTGCCGCTGAACGTTTTGGATGAGCAGGTGGCCCTGTGGGTGGAGTCCCAGAAGCTGGCCCTGTAAAGCGAAGAGGGGGCGCCCGCCCCCTGTTGCCAGGGAGCAGACAAAGAAAAAGGAGGACCATGTGGTCCTCCTATTTTTTTGTTTTGTTGGGCGTATTTTTTGTTTTGCCGCGGCCCATCGCCAGCTACCACTCCAAAGCTATTATCTGCTTTTCGTAGGGTACGGAGGGTGATCCTTGCTTTTGAAAAAACGCCCCGGATCCGACCGGGGCACAAAAGTCCAGATGATGGATCCTAACAATCCGTCATAGGCACCGCGCGAGGTGCAATGCCTAGGATCAAACGTCCTGACTTCGTGTACTGCCCGGAGGGGTCATTCCTGACGGTAACCAGTGCCGTTTGATGAGCGCCATTGTAGGGATTAATCCCTTGCTGACAAGGGCATAGAGAACCCAAAGCAACACACATATAACATTTGGCGCTATCCACCGTGCGACCAAAAGCACAAATAATTACTTTAAAATCATACCACTGTGACCATTGTGCGATTTTTTGCACAGTCATTGTTCTTTATCCAGAACAATGATTTCTATCACTCGCGATTATGACCCAGCTGATCCAGGGCCAGGTCCCAGGGGGCGGGGGTGGAAAAGTGGCTGCGGACGAAGTCGATAAAGGCCCTGACCTTGGGGGCCAGGTTCTTGCGCCTGGGGTAGACGGCCTGCAGGGCCAGGGGGTGAGTCAGCTGCCAATCCGGCAGCAGGAGGATAAGTTCGCCCTTTTGCAGCTCCTCCTCCAGCAGGTAGCTGGCCAGGTAGACCACCCCCAGCCCGCGCTTGGCAGCGTCCTTCAGCGCCGGGGCATCGTCCACCCGGTAGTTGCCCTGCACCCGGATCTCACAGGTCTCCTCCCCCTTGGCAAACTCCCACACCCCGTGCTCATACCATTCGCTCTTGTACACCAGGCAGTTGTGCTCGGCGAGGGCCTCCGGGTGATAGGGCACCCCGTTACGGGCCAGGTAGTCCGGCGAGGCCACCAGCACGAAACGGCAGTTCATCAGCGGCCGGGCCACCATGCCCAAGGGCAGCTGCTCAGACATGGTCAGCAGGAGATCCAGCCCCTCGGCCACCACGTCCACCTTGTGATCGAGGAAGCTCACCTCCAGCTCCAGCTCCGGATGCTGGGCCATAAAGGCCGGCAGCAGCGGCATCAGGTGCATGGAGCCAAATGCCTGGGTGATCCCCACCCGAAGCACGCCCCGGATCTCCTGTTGCAGCGCCTGGACTCCGGCCACCGCCTGCTCCAGATCTTTGAGCAAACCCTCGCCATGTTCGTACAACAGCTCGCCGCTCTCGGTGAGGCTTAACGACCTTGTGGTGCGCTGCACCAACTGCACCCCCAGCTGCTGCTCCAGCAGGCTGACGTGGCTGCTGACCTTGGACTTGGAGATCCCAAGCTTCCTGGCCGCGGCGGAAAACCCCTGGGCGCGCACCACGTGGGTAAATATCACTATGGGCTCCAGCAGTTCACGCATTGGGCTCTCCTTACAACCGGTTGTCGACCAACAAAAAAAGCGGCGATGTCTCCATCGCCGCTATTGTAGCCCCTAAGCCCGTATTCAGCGCAACCAGGCCAGATCCGGGTCGCCCTGGACCACCAGGTCGAACTCCGCCATCTGGGGAATGCTGCGCTGCATCTGCTGCTCCAGCTGGTCCAGTGCCATCCACTCCTGGCACAGGGATTCAGCCCGCTCCTCAATTAGGCTGGCCTTGGCCTCCAGCTGGGTCTCAAGCTGCTCCCCCATGCGCTCCATGCGATTGCCGAACGCCTCCATCTTCTGCTCGAAGTCCTCGCCGGTGCCGTTGGCCATGGCATCCCCCAGGGCCATCAGCAGTGAACCCACCGACTGGGCCACCACCTCTTCGATCTGGCTCTCCAGCTCGCTGTCGAGATCCTCGCCCAGCTTGTCCACCGACTGGGCGCCCAGGTGGTAGGTGCCGTCATCGGCGTGCATCCGCTGGGCCACCTTGTCGCGAATGGTGTCCATAATGCGGCTGCCCTGGCCGGGATCCACCCCAATCTCCGCCAGCTCAGTAAAGACCGCATCCAGGGCCTCGCCGGCCAGCAGCAGGCTGTCGTCCACCAGCGCCAGCACCTCAGGCACCTGGCGCTCCATCTCGGCGTGGTAGTCCCGCACCAGCTGGCGCTGCTCGCTGTCCAGCTCCACTTCCTGACCGCGCACCCAGAGCCGGTCGCCGCGGATCCGGTAAAGCTCCTCGTCGCCATCGCTGACCACCAGCTGCTCCGGGGTCAGCGACAGGTCGAAGTTGAGGCTCAAGTCGCACTGGTTGCTGAAGTGGTCCCCCACCTCGACGGCCATGGCCCCGGCGGGCAGCATCAGGGTGAACAGGAGTAGAAGTCGTGAAAACATGGCGATGTCCTTGCTGTGTTTAAGTCTCTGGCTCAGCTATGCCAGAATCGCGCCAGCAGGGAAAAAGCGCAAGTAACAAACATTAGCCGTTGATATTTAAGGACAAAATTTCGAAGGGTAAAAGCCGCCCCCTTGGTGAGAACCACCAAGGGGGTGGTGAAAATCGCTAAAAGATGGAGCGTCCCAACTGCTTGGCCAGGTGTTCGAGCAAGGCGGTGCCCACCAGGGAGTTGCCGCTGGCATCCAGCTCCGGGGACCAGACGCAGAGGCTCATCTCACCGGGGATCACGGCGATGATCCCGCCCCCCACGCCGGACTTGCCCGGCATCCCCACCCGGTAGGCAAACTCGCCGGCCCCGTCGTAGAGCCCGGAAGTAGCCAAAAGGGCGTTGATCTGGCGGGTCTGGCGCTCGGAGACCAGTCGTCGCCCCCCCAGGGTGACCCCCTGGTTGCTGAGGAAGAAGGCGGCCTTGGCCAGATCGGCGCAGCTCATGCGCACCGCACAGTGGGCGAAGTAGGTTCTCAGCACCTCGTCCACGTCGTTGTGGAAGTTGCCGAAGGCCTTCATCAGGTAGGCGATGGCGGCATTGCGGGCCGAGTGTTGATACTCGGAGGCTGCCACCACTTTGTCGGAGAGGATATGGGCATTGCCGGACAGCTCCCGCACCAACTCCAGCATCCGCTGGCGCGGCGCGCTCAGCCGGCTCTGCAGCATGTCGGTGATCACCAGGGCACCGGCGTTGATAAAGGGGTTGCGGGGCACGCCCTTTTCAAACTCCAGCTGCACCAGGGAGTTGAAAGGGTTGCCCGAGGGCTCTTTGCCCACCCGCTGCCACAGCTCCTCCTCCGGGTAGAGCATCATCGCCTGCACCAGGGCAAACACCTTGGAGATGCTCTGAATGGAGAAGGGTTCGTGGCAATCACCGGCGCTGATCACCCCGCCTTCGGCACTGCACACCGCGATGCCCAGCTTGTTGCCGGGCACCCGGGCCAGGGCGGGGATGTAATCGGCCACCTTGCCACTGCCGAGCAGCGGACGAACCTCGTCGAGGGCCGCCTCCAGCAGCGCCTTATCCGGCAACACTCAGGCTCAGCCCCACCAGAGATCGAACAGTTCGGTGACCTTGAGATCCGACACCGGCTGCTTGGCGAAAAACCCCTGGACCGCCTCCCGGTGCGCCTCGGTGCACTTGCCCAACTTCTGAGTGCAGATCAGACCGTCCCAGGCCTTGTGGCCCTCGCCGGAGAAACCCAGCCCATTGGGCTCGATCACCTCGTCGATAAATTGGTCGACGATGGCGTCGATCTGCTCTTCGCTGACCTCGGCGTTGAAGACCCAGCTGACCTCGAAACCCAGTTCCTGGAACTCGTCGGTGCGCAGTTTTTTGCGAATACGGGCGTTGCGTTTGGCGTCAGGCTTAATGGCCATCAGGCACTCCTTAGTTGGCAGAGTCAGTCGATGCGACGGTAGATAAGGTCCCACACCCCGTGGCCCAGTCGATGGCCGCGGGCCTCGAACTTGGTCAGGGGACGGAAATCCGGGCGGGGCACAAAGTGGCCCTCGGTGGCGGTGTTCTCGAAGCCCGGGGCTTCGTTCATCTCCTCCACCATATGTTCGGCGTAGTGCTCCCAGTCGGTGGCCATATGGTAGAGGCCGCCGATTTTCAGTTTCTGGCGCACAGAGGCGATGAACTCCTCCTTGACGATACGGCGCTTGTGGTGGCGCTTCTTGTGCCAGGGGTCCGGGAAGTAGAGCTGCACCCGGTCCAGGCTGGCGTCGGGGATGCAGTCGGCCAGGATCTCCACCGCGTCGTGCTGGAACAGCCGCAGGTTGGTCACCCCCAGCTCCTCGGCGTACATCAGGCAGGCGCCCACGCCCGGACCGTGCACCTCGATGCCGATGAAGTTCTTCTCCGGTTCCGCCTTGGCCATCTCCACCAGGGATTTGCCCATGCCAAAGCCGATCTCCAGCACCACGGGCGCCTCGCGACCGAAGGCCTCGGCCAGGTCCACCATGCCGCCCTCATGGGTCAGTCCCATGGTGGGCCAGAACACCTCCATGGCCCGGGCCTGGCCCTTGGTCATGCGCCCTTCACGTTTGACGTAGGAGCGGATCTTGCGCTTACGCAACTCCTCCACCGTTTCGCTCGGCTTTTGCTCGTCACTCATCTGGATCTTCTCGCTCTGTGCGGTGGGCGCTACACTGGGCGCCCCGAAAAACGCGTGATTGTATTTTAGGTTGCTCATCGATGGAAGCGAACACCGGAAGCTTTGCCGAGCGGATGCTGAACTGGTATCAGCAACACGGCCGCAAGGATCTGCCCTGGCAGCAGGACCGCACTCCCTACCGGGTGTGGCTGTCGGAGATCATGTTGCAGCAGACCCAGGTCGCTACGGTGATCCCCTACTACCTCAAGTTTACCGAGCGCTTCCCCACCCTGCTCGACCTGGCCAACGCCGAGGACGACGAGGTGATGCACCTGTGGACCGGCCTGGGCTACTACGCTCGGGCCCGCAATCTCCTCAAGGCCGCCAGGGTGGTGCGCGATGAGCATGGCGGCCGCTTCCCCACCGAGATAGACCAGGTGATGGCACTGCCGGGTATTGGTCGCTCCACCGCCGGGGCCATCCTCAGCCTCTCCCTGGACCAGCCCCACCCCATTCTCGATGGCAACGTCAAACGGGTACTGGCCCGCCACGGCGCCATCGAGGGCTGGCCCGGCAGCAAGGCGGTGGAAACCCAATTATGGGTTCTGACCCGGGCCCTGACCCCAGACAAAGGCGTTCAGCCCTACAACCAGGCGATGATGGACCTGGGGGCCAGTCACTGCAGTCGCACTAAACCCAACTGCCCGGCCTGTCCGGTCAATGCCGACTGCCGGGCCTTCGCTTTGGGTCGGCAGAGCGACTTCCCCGGCAAGAAGCCAAAAAAGGAGAAGCCGGTTAAAGCCTGCTTTTTACTGCTGCTGCGCCACGGCGGGGAGATCTACCTGGAGAAGCGCCCCGGCGCCGGAATTTGGGGCGGCCTCTGGTGCCCACCCCAGTACAACGGCAAGGATGAGCTGGATGGGGCCCTGATGCCACTGAAGGCGGCCCAGGCCCCCCAGATGTTGCTGCCCTTTCGCCACACCTTCAGCCATTACCACCTGGAGATCCAGCCGGTGCTGGTTGAGCTGGCCCAGCGCCCCGGGCAGGTGGCGGAGCACCCAGGCCAATGGTTCGCCCCCGGGGCAGACAACCGCATCGGTCTGGCCGCCCCCACAGAGCGGCTGCTGGCCGAGCTTGAGGGCAATACCCACACTGCGCCTGCATAGATGGCAAACACCACATCTGGTATAACTGCGCTACCACCTAAGTGAGGATCCCAAACCATGGCACGTACCGTATTCTGCCAATACCTGAATAAAGAGGCCGAGGGCCTGGAGTTTCAGCTGATCCCCGGCGAGCTGGGCAAGCGGGTGTTCGACAACATCTCCAAGGAAGCCTTTGGCCTGTGGCAGAAGAAGCAGACCATGCTGATCAACGAGCACAAGCTCAATATGATGAACGCCGAGCACCGCAAGATGCTGGAGGAGAACATGGTCAAGTTCCTCTTCGAAGGCGAAGAGATCCACATCGAAGGTTACAAGCCGCCGGAGGAGTGAGCCTCTCTAGCGCCCAACGCCCCGCCAATGTGCGGGGCGTTGACGTTAATCAATGGCGAGAAAGGGCCTAGCCATGGGACTGGCCCAAAACCCCTCGCCCAAGACAAAGATATCCACACCGATGGCTGGCGCCCCACCGGACTGGACCGGCACCTCATCGGCAAACTCGATATGGCCCAGCCCCATGCGCTTAAGATCCTGTGGCAGGTAGGTCCAGATCGCTTGCTGGCGCTGGGAGCGAAAAGGCTCCAAGTGGCCCAGGTAGGCAAACAGTGGATCCAGCCCCAGCCGGTCGAACAGCGCTTGCTCTTTGGCCTTGAGCTCCTTCGCCCTGGGGTAATCCCAAAGCTCTGGTTGAGGCAGGGTCGCACTGCCGTGCCAACCGAGCACCGCCCCAGAACTCACCCACACCCGGCTGGCTGCTGGTACTAGATAGTTGGCGCAAGAGGAAGCGCACAGCGACTCCACCACCAACTCCAGTTCGAGATCCCGCACCCAGTGGGCCATCACCATGGCCGCCTCCACGTCACCGCCGCCGCTGGTAATCACCATCCGAGAGATGGACACTTCGCTGCGCTCAGCCAGCATCATCGCCCGGTTTACACTGTCCACTTCTGTAGCGCCATGAAAATAGAGGGTGTCGCCCTCCAGGCGCAGCGTCGCCGGCTCTGGATTGCTAACGCATCCTGCCAGGCAAAGCAGAAACAAGGCGGGCAACATTCGCATCAGTAGGCCCCCGCATCGCGAAGCAGGGCATCCAGCTCCGCCGCCATCACCCGGTAGCCTTCGGCGTTCAGATGGATAGGATCTGACTTGTAGGCGGGGGTGCGCAAAAGCGAGGCCAGCAGGTCGTCTACCAGCAGCAGGCTGTACTCCTCGGCCAACTCCCGGTACAGCGGTGCCGCATCGGAGAACAGCTTCTTCTCCGGCACAGCGATCAGCACCACCTCCACCCCCAGCCCATGGGCTTGCTCAATCATTGCCGCCAGATTGGCCTTGATCTGCGCCGGCGCGCGATTGCGCAGGATGTCGTTGCCCCCCAGAAGCAACAGCATCAGCTCCGGCGAGGCCTCAAGCAGCTCACGGGGCAGGCGCTCCCTTCCCTGGGCCGTCTGCTCGCCGGACACGCCGGCATTGATCACCGTCAGGCCACTGAGACCAGCCAACACTTCCGGGTAGGCCTGGCCTTCGCCGGCCCCGACCCCCTGGGTAAGGCTGTCACCAAAGGCCAGGATCACCCCGTCGCTGGGCAGGGGCATCAGGGCCGGTCCGCCGCAGCCACCGAGCAGCAGCCCGAGCAGCAGGCCGGATAACCACCGTGTCATATTTAGCTCTCCCTTCTCTTTGCCCACTAACATACGGCAATCCGCTACCCTTTTCTTGGTCTGGTGTGGTCAGAGCGGCGAAGGTAGCCGGGGCCGAGTGCTGTTCAGCAATGCAGCCATTTGCGCACAGCTTTTGTGCCCCTGCACATCTTTCAGGCAAACGGCAAAAATCGAGTTGACTTGCCCAGGCAAAATCCGTTTAATAGCGCCCCGTCGCCTCGTTAGCTCAGTTGGTAGAGCAGCGGATTGAAAATCCGCGTGTCCCTGGTTCGACTCCGGGACGAGGCACCATCTATTCCCCCTTAGTTCAGTCGGTAGAACGGCGGACTGTTAATCCGTATGTCGCTGGTTCAAGTCCAGCAGGGGGAGCCACTTTCGGCCTCGTTAGCTCAGTTGGTAGAGCAGCGGATTGAAAATCCGCGTGTCCCTGGTTCGACTCCGGGACGAGGCACCATAGAGATAAGCCCTGAACTTCGGTTCGGGGCTTTTTGGTTTCAAGCCGCAGCGGATTGGCCTATTCAAGATCGGCTCGTGTCCCTGGCTCGACCACAGGACGAGGCACCATCTAAAAAGCCCTGAACTTCGGTTCGGGGCTTTTTTGTATCAATCCGCAGCGGATTGGCCTATTCGAGATCGACGCGTGTCCCTGGCTCGACCGCAGGACGAGGCACCATAGAGATAAGCCCTGAACTCCGGTTCGGGGCTTTTTGGTATTTGGCTAAGCCGTTGTACCAACGGCTTGCCCCTGGTTCGATTGTGGATTCCATCCCTGTCATCCACCCTGCGGGCCGCCGCACGCGGCGTCATGTTCGGCATCCTGCCTCCTATTGCCGGGACGAGGCACCATGGAGATAAGCCCTGACCGAAAGGTCGGGGCTTTTTCGTATTTGGCTAAGTCGTTGTACCAAAGACTTGCCCCTGGTTCGATTGTGGATGCCATCCCTGTCATCCACCCTGTGGGCCGCCGCACGCGGCGTCATGTCCGGCATCCTGCCTCCCATTGCCGGGACGAGGCACCATCTAAAAAGCCCTGAACTTCGGTTCGGGGCTTTTTCGTTTCAATCCGCAGCGGATTGGACTATTCAAGATCGGCGCGTGTCCCCTGGCACCGTCGCGAGCGGAGCCCGGGCAACGCGGCTCTTTGGGTAAATACCAACTACACTGGCTAAAAACGAAGCAAGACGCTTACCAATCTGCCAGAAAATGATCGCTTCTTTGACCATTAGACCCGCCCAAGCGGATGAGGCCGCCACCCTGACCGATCTGGCCATGCGCTCCAAAGCGCTGTGGGGCTACGATCGTCAGTTTATGGCCGCCTGCAGCGAGGAGCTGACCTACGCCAAGGAGGGGTTTGCCCTGGGCACCCACCACGCCACCATCGCCGAGGTGGGTGACGACCTGGCGGGCTTCTCTGTGGTCAAGCACCTGGGCCAACGCCAGTGGGAACTCGATGGCCTCTTTATCGATCCCGACTGGGTGGGACAGGGGATCGGCAAGCGTCTGCTCCAGCACGCCTTGGTGCTGGCCCGCTCCCTAGGTGGTGAAAGGCTTTTGGTGATCAGTGATCCCCACGCCGTGGGCTTCTACCGTCATGCTGGTGCCCAGGAGTTTGGCACCGCCCCCTCAGGAAGCATTGCTGGCCGCCAGCTTCCCCAACTGGTCTTTCCCCTTTAATACCCGCCCGTTCGGCACCGCTGCCGCTGGCCGGCGGAAAATGCAGCAAACGCGATAAGCCCCCTCGGTTTCGGTTGACTCCGGTGGGCAAAGTCCGTTTAATGACGCCCTCGCTGCCTCGTTAGCTCAGTTGGTAGAGCAGCGGATTGAAAATCCGCGTGTCCCTGGTTCGACTCCGGGACGAGGCACCATCTTCGAAAGCCCTGGCCGAAAGGTCAGGGCTTTTTCGTATTAGGCTAAGTCGTTGTACCAACGACTTGCCCCTGGTTCGATTGTGGATGCCATCCCTGTCATCCACCCTTCGGGCCGCCGCACGCGGCGTCATGTCCGGCATCCTGCCTCCCATTGCCGGGACGAGGCACCATCTTCGAAAGCCCTGAACTTCGGTTCGGGGCTTTTTCGTTTCAATCCAAAGCGGATTGGCCTATTCAAGATCGGTGCGTGCCCCTAGGCTCGTCTTCGGGACGAGGCACCACACAAGAGAAAGCCCTGACCGAAAGGTCGGGGCTTTTTCGTATTTGGCTAAGCCGTTGTACCAAAGACTTGCCCCTGGTTCGATTGTGGATGCCATCCCTGTCATCCACCCTGCGGGTCGCCGCAAGCGGCGTCATGTCCGGCTTCCTGCCTCCCATTGCCGGGACGAGGCACCATCTTCGAAAGCCCTGACCGAAAGGTCGGGGCTTTTTGGTTTTTATCTTCAGCGCCTCAGCATCGCCCACCGCCCCTGTCCATTGACCCAGCGCAACAAAGGGCGGGGTTTACCGCGCCATAGGGTCAGAGCCATTAAGCTCTTAACAGGTCGATTCAAAGGGAGTCTTAGGATGGCGCAACAGGAGATGATGCAATTTACCGAGCTGGTGCAGGCCCGACGCGCGGTACGGGTCTTTTTGGCCGAGGGGCCCTTTGACCCTGAAGCGGTTCAGCGCTGCCTGGAGCTGGCCACCCTCTCTCCCAACTCCTCCAATATGCAGCTGTGGGAGTTCTACCGGGTGCAGGACCCCGCCCTGCGTCAGGGGATGATCCCCATCTGCATGAACCAGAACGCGGTGCGCACCGCCAGCGAGTTGGTGGTGGCGGTGATCCGCCCGGACCGCTGGCGCCAGCACGCCCGGGAAAACCTCGAAAACCTGACCGCCGAGAACCGCGACAATCCGCAGCTGCTCGCCAAGATCCGTCGCTACTACCAGGTCCTTATCCCCCTGACCTACTGGCAGGACCCCCTGGGGTTTACCGGCGCACTGCGCAAGGGCCTCTTTGCCCTGCTGGGTCTGTTTCGACCCAGCTACCGGGAGGCCGGGCGGTCGGATATGCAGGCGGTGATGCACAAAAGCACCGCCCTGGCCTGCATGACCTTTATGCTGGCCATGAAAGCGGAAGGTCTGGACACCTGTCCGCTGGAGGGGCTGGACAGCGTCCGAGCCCGCCGGCTCCTCAAGCTGCCCCGGGCCGCGCGCATCACCATGGTGATCGCCTGCGGCCGGGGCGATCCGCAAAAAGGCACCTGGGGAGTGCGCCACCGGGTGCCCCATCAGCGGGTGATCCACCGGCTGTAAGGGCTACAGCTCGGGCACCGTTATCAGGGTGAGGGGCCGCCCCCAGTGGGCCAGCAGCCGTTCGATGCCCTGGGGCGGGATCACCCAGGTGCGGGTATTGTCCAAGGGATGACAGTGCAGCCCCTCGTCGTGCCACAGCGCCTTATCGATCCACAGCTCCACCGCTTTGTCCGGGTCATTGACCAAGGCCAGCAGGGAGACCCGCCCGGGTTTCAAATCCAGGTAACGAGCCAGGCGCTCTGTCGAGGCAAAACCCAGCCGTGACAGGGCCATCTGGCGGGAGAGCGCCTTGAGATCCACCTGCTTATCCGGCGCCGTCACTAGGATGAAGTGGCGGCGACCGTAGTTGTCCCTTAAAAAGAGGTTCTTGGTACGCTGGCCGTCCCTGTCCAGGGCCAGCCGGTCCGCCTCGCTGCAGTCATTGAGCGGCGGATGGTGGTAGTCGTGGTAGCCGATCCCAAGTTCGGCCAGCAGGGTTTCCAGCATCATAGGTTGAGTGGGGAGAGGGTTTGCCCAACCTTACCCTGGCGCCGAAGGCGGCTCAACGCTTTGCGCGGGCAAACCAAGCTGCTAGCTTGAAAGCGGTCAGGTTAAAAGGAGAGGACGATGATCACCCTGTATGGATTTCCCAAGACCCGCGCTTTGAGGATCAGCTGGCTTTTGGAGGAGCTGGGCCTGAGCTGGCAATACCAGCTGGTGGACTTCACCCAGGGGGAGCATCGTGGCGATGACTACCTGGGCCTCAACCCCGCCGGCAAGGTGCCCGCATTAAAGGACGGCGATCTGACCCTGACCGAGTCCGGTGCCATCGCCCTGCACCTGGCGCAAACCCACGGTCAGGGCCGACTGCTGCCCCCACCGGGCAGCACCGAGGCCGGTGTTCATCTGCAGTGGCTGTTCTACATCGTCACCGAACTGGAGCAGCCGCTGTGGACCATGGGCAAGCACCGTTTCGCCCTGCCAAAAGCCCAGCGCCGTGCCGAAGTGCTGGAGACCGCCCGTTGGGAGTTTGCCAAGGCACTCAAGGAGATCGACGACAGGATCCCGGCCAGCGGATTCCTGATGGGAGACCAGTTGACGGTGGCGGACCTCTTCCTGGCCCACACCCTCAACTGGGCGGTCAACTTCGACCAGCCCCTGTACGATAACGCCGACGCCTTTCGTCTGCGCCTGTGCGCCCGCGAGGCCCTGCAACGGGCCCGGGAGCGGGAGGACGCCGCCCAAGCCTCGGCCTAACCCTCCACCCGAACCGGCAGGCGCCGCCGACCCCACTGGCCCGGCCTAGCCTCGAACCTTCCCGGCACCGGGTGGCCGCAGTGACTGCACTGCCCCGCCCCATCGGTGCCGGCCTCCAAGTGCCAAGCCCCCAGCTGGTACCAGTCACGGGCGATAAGCAGGGCACCACAGCCGGGGCACCAGCTGCTGTCCCCTTCGCGGTCGTGAACATTGCCCGTATAGACGTAGTGCAGCCCCACTTCCATGGCGATCCGCCGGGCCCGACTCAGGGTGGCGGCGGGAGTAGGGGCAATATCCAGCATCTTGAAATCCGGGTGAAAGGCGGAGAAGTGCAGGGGCACCTCGGGTCCCAGCTCCTGCCCCACCCACTGGGCCAGTTGCCGCAGCTCCGCATCCGAGTCGTTGAGTCCCGGGATCAGCAAGGTGGTGATCTCAAACCAGACCCGGGTATGCCGCTTAAGGTAGACCAGGGTCTCCAGCACCGGCGCCAGGTGGCCGCCGCAGACCTTGTGGTAGAAGGTCTCGGTAAAGCCCTTAAGGTCGATGTTGGCCGCATCCATGGCGGCAAAGAACAGCTCCCGGGGCTCGGGGTTGATGTAGCCGGCGGTCACCGCCACGCTCTGGATCCCCCGCGCCCGGCACGCCGCCGCCACATCCAGCGCGTACTCCATAAAGATCACCGGATCGTTGTAGGTAAAGGCCACGCTGCGACAGCCCAGCCGCTCGGCGGTGCGGGCCAACTGCTCCGGTGAGGCCACCGAGGCCAGGGTATCCAGCTCCCGGGATTTGCTGATGTCCCAGTTCTGGCAGAACTTGCAGGTGAGGTTGCAGCCGGCGGTGCCGAAGGAGAGCACCGGGGTGCCCGGCAGAAAGTGGTTAAGGGGTTTCTTCTCGATAGGATCGACACAAAAGCCCGAGGAGCGACCATAGCTGGTCAGCACCATCTCGCCCCCCTCGGCCATGCGCACGAAACAGACCCCCCGGTGGCCCTCACGCACCGTACAAAACCTCGGGCACAGGGTGCAGCGCACCCGGCCATCCTCCAGGCGCTGCCAGTAACGGGTGGGCACATGGCTGCCAGTGGTCATTTCGCCTCCCGGGCCGCGCCGTCAGGGGGCAGGCCCTCCTATAATATTAGTGTCGGGGCCCCCTGATGGCCCTGGACTGGAGCGACACCGTGACCCTATCCCCCCGGATACGCCCCGCCGCCGTGGCGGGCTATTTCTATCCCGGGGAAGCCACCGAGCTGGCCCGGGAATTGGATCTGATGCTGAGCGCCGAGGCAGCGCCCCTGCCCCGCCCCCCCAGGGCCCTGATTGTGCCCCACGCCGGCTACCTCTACTCCGGTGCCATCGCCGCCAAGGCCTACCGCACCCTGGCCGATCACCCCTACCGGCGGGTGTTCCTGTTAGGCCCGGCCCACACTCGGCCGGTGGAGGGGATCGCCCGTCCCGACTGGAGCCACTATGCCACCCCCTTGGGTCAGCTGGCCCTGGACAGCGACGCCCTGTCGGCGCTGGATGCCAATCCCTGGGTCAGCCTCGACAATCTGGCCCACGCCAAGGAGCATTGCCTGGAAGTGCAGCTGCCCTTTATCCAGTCCACCCTGGCCGATTGCCCCCTGGTGCCCCTGGTGGTGGGGGACATCCCCGCCGATGCCCTGGCGGATCTGCTGGCGCAGCACCTGGCCAAGCAGGACCTTCTGATCATCAGCACCGATCTCAGCCACTTCCTGACCCTGGAGCAGGCCAGTGACAAGGACAGGCACACCGTCGAGCGCATTCTCCATTTCGCCCAGGACCTGCACGGGGAGGACGCCTGCGGTGCCGCGCCGCTGAACGGCGCCCTGCGCTGGGCCAAGGCCCAGAAGCTGAGCATTCAGCTGCTGGCCAAGGGCAGTTCCGCCGAGGCCAATGGCGATACCGATAGGGTGGTGGGCTATGCCGCTTTCGCCCTCTGTTGATGAGCAGCAGCGCTGGCTGGCCCTGGCCCGGGACAGCATCGCCGAGCGTTGGCAGGGGCCCCGCCCGGCGCCAGAGCTGACCCTGGGCAACCAGGTGGTGGACGCCTTTGTCAGCCTGCACATCGACAGCCGACTGCGTGGCTGCATCGGGGCCACGGACGCCGAACGCCCGCTCAAGGAGCTGATCCCCCGGCTGGCCCGTCGCTGCGCCTTTAACGACCCGCGCTTCCCTGCGCTGGAGGTCGATGAACTGCCCCGCTGTCAGCTGGAGATCACCCTGCTGGGCCCCAAGCGCCCCCTGCCCGCCCAAAGCCGCGCGGCGCTGCTGGCGGCACTGGAGCCGGGCCAGGGCCTGCTGCTGTGCCAGGGGGAGCGCCAGGCGCTGTTCCTGCCCCAGGTGTGGCAGTCTTTGGAGGATAAGGGGCGCTTCCTCGATGCCCTGCTGCACAAAGGAGGTTGGTCAACCTGGCCCGACGGGATGGCCGCGTACACCTTCGACGCCCTGGTGGTGCAGGATGGACTGGGGGGGCCTGAGTCACACCCTTAGGACCAGGCGGTCAGTTTTTCACCGCAGCGCTTGCAATTTGGTCCTGATTCCGTAGAATGCGCGCCTTCAAGTTCGGCCTCACGTATCCGATTCAATCTACGGCTGGGCTTGGCAAGCGGGGTGACGAGCGCCATACGACTTCAGTTCTGGGACCGTCGATGGGCTATCACCTCTCAATACGTTTGCGGGAATCCCCTCCTGCCTTAATACAGAGCATCTAATGTCTAACAGCTGTGATTTTTCCAGCCTCGGCCTGCCCGAGTCGCTGCTGAGCGCCCTTTCCGCCATGGGTTTCGAAACCCCGACCCCGATCCAGGCCCAATCCATCCCCTTTATGCTGGATGGCAGCGACATCCTGGGCGAAGCCGCCACCGGTACCGGTAAAACCGCGGCCTTCGGCCTGCCGGCCCTTGCGGGCATCGATCCCCGTCAACGCGCCGCCCAAATGCTGGTCCTGGCCCCGACCCGTGAACTGGCCATCCAGGTTGCCACTGCCCTGGAAGAGTTCGCCGTGAACATAAAGGGTCTGCGGGTTACTACCCTGTACGGCGGTCAGCCTTACGGCCCTCAGCTGCGCGATCTCGAGCGCGGCAGCCAGGTGGTGGTTGCCACCCCCGGTCGCCTGATGGATCACATCCGTCGCGGCAGCATCGAGCTGGACAGCATCCAGTGCTGTGTTCTGGACGAAGCGGACGAGATGCTCAACATGGGCTTCCTCGAAGACATCGAGTGGATCCTGGAGCACCTGCCTGACCAGACCCAGATGGCCCTGTTCTCCGCCACCATGCCGACCCAGATCCGTCGCATCGCCGAGCGATTCCTGAAGGATCCCAAGCACGTTAAGATCGCCTCCGACAAAGCTCAGAAGGCCAACATCGTGCAGAAGGCGTGGAAGGTGTCCGGTCTCAACAAGCTGACCGCCCTCGAGCGTCTGGCCGAGACCCTGGATTACGACGCCATGATCGTGTTCGTGCGTACCCGTAACGACACCATGGAGCTGGCCAACCACCTGAACAACATGGGCTTCAAGGCCGCCGCCCTGAACGGCGACATGAGCCAGCAGCAGCGTGAGCACACCGTGGCCCAGCTGCACAAAGGCACCGTCTCCATCCTGATCGCCACCGACGTTGTGGCCCGGGGCCTGGACGTGCCGCGCATCACCCACGTACTCAACTTCGACCTGCCGATGGACTCCGAGTCCTACGTGCACCGCATCGGCCGTACCGGCCGTGCCGGTCGCAGCGGTACCGCTATCCTGTTCGCCCGTCCGCGTGAGCTGCGTCAGCTGCGCTTCTACGAGCGCGCCACCAACGGCTCCATCGAGATGATGGATCTGCCCACCGCCGAAGAGCTGGGCAAGCACCGTGTGGCCAAGCTGAGCGTTGAGCTGGCCGAGTGCGTCTCCAAGACCGATCTGGCGGAGATGCAGGAGATGATCGCCGCCATGGCTCAGGAGAACGAGCTGAGCGTCGAGCAACTGGCTGCCGCCCTGCTGTTCCAGCGTCAGCGCAGCAAGCCGCTCAAGCCCAAGGCCGATCCCAAGCCCCGTTTCGAGCGGGACGATCGCCGCGGTGAGCGTGGTGAACGTGGTGAGCGTCGCGAGCGCAAGCCCCGTCCGAACATCGACTGGCAGACCTACCGCCTGGAAGTGGGCCGCGAGCACGGCACCCAGGTGAAGGACATCGTCGGCGCCATCGCCAACGAGATCCAGCTGGAGAGCAACTACATCGGTCAGATCCGCCTGCACGATGCCCACTCCCTGGTGCAGCTGCCGGCCGCCATGCCCGCCGACGTACTGGCCAAGCTCAAGTCCGTCCATGTGCGCAACCGCGCCCTGGCCGCCGAGCGCACCAACGAGGTGATCGAGCCCCGTCCGCGTCGCGAGGGTGGCCGGGACGAGCGTCGCGGTGGTTACCGTGGTGACAACCGCCGCCGTGAAGGCGAAGGCTTCCGTGGCCGCCGCGATGGCGAGGGTTACCGTGGCCGCCGCGACGGCGAAGGTCACCGTGGTCGCCGCGACCGGGATGACGATGGCTTCCGCGGCCGTCGTGACAGCCGTCGCCGCGACGACAGCTTCGGTAACCGCTAAGCCTTAGCGAACTCCACCGGATCTGATAAGCTGCCGTGATTTTTTCACGGCAGCTTTTTTTGTATGTGGTTTAAGCGTTTCGCTCTACTGTGCAGTCTCCTCCCCCTGATGTGCGCCCCGGCCCGGGCCGACAGCGAACAGCTGGCCTCGGCGCTGCGCATCGCCCTGCCCGCCGCCGCAGCCGGCACCAGTCTGTGGAAAGAGGACTACGAGGGGCTGTGGCAGTTTGGCCTCAGCTTCGCCGCCAGCAGCGCCACCACCCTGGCGCTCAAGTCCGCGGTGGATGCCGAGCGTCCGGACGGCAGCGACAACGACAGCTTTCCCAGTGGCCACGCCACCAACGCCTTTTCCGCCGCCGCCTACCTGCAGCGCCGTTACGGCTGGCACTACGGGGCCCCCGCCTACGCCCTGGCCTCCTGGACTGCGGTCAGTCGGGTCAACACCGGGCACCACCACTGGGCCGATGTGCTGGCCGGTGCCGCCATCGCCGTCGCCTTCAACCAGTGGCTGGTGGATCCCCAGGCCCCGCTGCAGCTGGCGCCGGTGGTGCTGGAGGATGGCCTGATGCTGAGCGGCCGCGTCACCTTCTGACCCCGAACCAGGTCAATAAATAGGCATGTTTTTCAAGATCCTAAGCCTTTAGCGTCTACACTGGGCCTATCCCCGGATTCGGATCCCAACGGCTCAGGTTCATGACAAAAACTGCCCGTCGGGAGGACGGTGAGCACAAGCCGCCTCCCATAAAACGGCAGCTGCTGTGGCAGTTGCTGCTGCCCATGGTGTTGCTGCTGTTCGCCATCATGAGCTTCAACCTCTACATCGAGCGTCGGGAGTGGCGCAGCGAGATCCACCAGCACCTGTCGGACGAGGTGGCCCTGGTGGCGGAACGTCTCGATGGGATCCTCAACGGCGTGGTGACCACGGTCACCGGCACCGTCATACAGCTCAGCCAAGTCGAACAGTTCGACGAGCAGCAGCTCTATCAGCTCACCCGCATCCATCTGCAGAACAACGGCTATCTCTACGGCAGCGCCATCGCCATGGAGCCGGCCCGCTTTGGCCACCCCTTCAGCCCCTACTCCTGGCGTGACCGCAGCGGCCTGCAGAGCATGGACATCGCCGCCAACGCCTACGACTACAGCAGCGGCGACTGGGCCTGGTGGACCATACCGGCAGAGAAGAACCTCGCCTTCTGGACCCCGGCCTACTTCGACGACAGCGCCGGCAACATCCTGATGACCACCTACAGCGCGCCCTTTTTCCATCAGGGCCAGTTCCAGGGGGTGGTCACCGGCGACATGGCCCTGGCCCGGTTGCACGAGCTGCTGGAGGTGGGGTTGCAGGAGCTGATCCTGGTGGACCAGGAGGGCTTCTTGCTGGCCCACTCCAACCCGGAGATGGTACTTAACCGCAAGCTGGCTCAGATCCTGCGCGACGATGCCCATAACCGGGCCCTACTGGCTGAGCTGGAGGAGCGGGAGGGGGGCGTCGAGCGGGTGGTGATGGCGGACGGCCTGGAGCAGGTTGTGGTCTACAAGCGCATCGAAACCACCGGCTGGCTGCTGGCCCTGGCCCGTCCCACCTCCCTGGTGGACGCCCCCATCCTCTCCAAGATGCGCAACAGCCTGCTTCAGCTGCTGCTGTTCACCCTGCTGTTCTCCATCATCGCCTGGTGGCTGACCCGGCGCATCGGTCGGCCCCTGGAGCAGCTGCGTCACCGGGTGATCGCCCTGCAACACGGCAGCCGCACCCTCACCGCCCTGAAAAACCCCGGTACCGAGGAGATCCAGGCCCTTGACCAAGGGCTGCTGACCATGGCCGACGCCCTCAAGGAGCGCGAAGAGCGGCTGCAGGATGCCCACGGCAGCCGGTTCGCCAAGCTGATGGAGGGGATGGGAGACACCGCCTTCTACTTCGCCATGGATCCCAGCGGCAAGCTGATCCGGGTCAGCGACAGCGTCAAGCCGGTGCTGGGCTTCGAACCGGAGGAGTTTGCCCGTCGCTACCCCCGTCTGTTTGTGGACAGCGAGATCAACGAGGCCAGCTGGGCGCTGCAGGATACGGTGCTCAAGGGGGAGGCGGTGCCCCCCCACCATATGGAGCTGCGCCATCAGGATGGCAGTCTGCGCCAGTTCAACGCCTTTATGCAGCCGGTGATCGACGATCAGGATCAGCTGCTCAGCGTCGAGGCCCTGCTCACCGACATCACCGAAGAGCTGGAGGCGGGCCGGTGGTACCAGGCGATCCTGGAAGCGGCCCCGGACGCCATCCTGCTCACCGAACCCGACGGCACCATCGTCTACCTCAACCACCAGGCCGAGGCCCTCACCGGCTACCAGCGCGACCAGCTGCTGGGGCAGAAGGTGGAGCTGCTGGTGCCCAAGTCCCGCCGCGCCGGTCACCCCCAGTTGCGCCAGTCCTTTATGGCGGATCCCCAGCCCCGCCCCATGGGGGTGGGATTGGATCTGGCCCTGCGCCGGGCCGATGGCAGCGAGCTGGCGGTGGAGGTGAGCCTCAGCCAACTGCCCGCCTCCGCCGGCGAAACCCCGCGCATCGCCGCCATATTGCGAGACATCAGCGAGCGGCGGGCCATGGACGACAAGCTCAAGGCCTCGGAGGAGCGCTTCCGCACCCTGGTGGGCAACATCCCCGGCGTGGTGTACCGCTGCGCCCTGGACGCCGACTGGACCATGGCCTTCATCTCCGACCACATCGAGGAGCTGGCCGGCTACCCCGCCAGCGACTTCCTTGGCAACGCCAGGCGCACCTTCGCCAGCCTGATCCATCCGGAGGATGAGGCCCGGGTCAGCGAGGCGGTGCACCAGGCGGTGGCCACCCAGGACAGCTGGGCGCTGGAGTACCGCATCCGCCATCGCCGCGGCCACACCTGCTGGGTGTACGAGAAGGGTCGGGCCCACTACTCCGACGACGGCGAGCCGCTGTGGCTGGACGGTTCCATCCACGACGTCACCGAGGCCCGCACCTCCCGGGAGCGGGTGGAGCAGGCCAAGAACCAACTGGAGACCATCACCGAGTCGGTGCCCGGGGTGGTGTTCCAGCTGCAGCAGGACGACTCCGAGGTGGGGATCCGCTGCAACTTCGTCAGCGGCGGGGTGCAGCGCGCCCTGGGGCTGAGCGAGGCCCAGGTGATGGAGAGCATGGCCACGGTGCTGGCCCTGGTGGTGAACGAGGACCGGCCGCGACTGGAGAAGGCCCTGAAACGCTCGGCGGTGACCCTCTCCGACTGGGTGATGGAGCTGCGTTTCAAGCTGGCCAGCGGGCCACCCCAGTGGTTCTCCGTCGGGGCCCAGGTCAGCCGTGACGGAGATGGGCAGGTGATCTGGAACGGCTTTTTGCTCAACATCAGCGAGCGCAAGCAGATGGAGCAGAAACTGGCCGCCTCCGAGGCCCACTTCCGCGCCCTGTTCGACAACGCCGGCATCGCCATCGTCACCCTGGACAAGCGGGGGGTCATCGGCGAAGCCAACGAGCGCTTCCACCAGTTTGCCGAACTGGAGCGAGAGCAATTGGTGGGGCAGCACATCAGTCAGCTGCTGCCGCCGGAGGACCGCGACCCCTTCAACCAGGCCCTGGCGCCCCTGCTGGCCTGTGAGCGACGCCACCTGGCCCAGGAGCTGCGCTATCGCAAGCCCGACGGCAGCCTGCGTTGGGCGGATCTGCGCGCCGTGGTGCTGGAGGACAGCCGGGGCAAACTGGCCAACCTGGTGCTGACCATGTCCGATGTCACCGAGCGGCGCCAGGTCAACGAGGCACTGCGCCAGGCCAAGGAGGCCGCCGACGCCGCCAGCCAGGCCAAGAGCGATTTTCTGGCCAACATGAGTCACGAAATCCGCACCCCGATGAACGCCATCATCGGCATGACCCAGCTCTGCCTGCAAAGCGAACTGCCCCCCCGTCAGGCGGACTACCTCAGCAAAATCGACTCCGCCAGCCAGTCGCTGCTTGGGATCATCAACGACGTGCTGGACTACTCCAAGATCGAAGCAGGCAAGCTGGAGCTGGAGCAGCAGCCCTTTGCCCTGGACGAGTTGCTCGAGCGGCTGTCGGATCTCTTCGCCGTCAAGGCCCAGGACAAGAACATCGAGCTGCTGTTCGCCGTGGAGCCCGGGGTCCCGCTGCGACTCAAGGGCGACGTGCTGCGCCTGGGCCAGGTGCTCACCAATCTGGTGAGCAACGCCATCAAGTTCACCGAAGAGGGGGAGGTGGTGCTGGCCATCCGCCAGGTCCCCGATGCCACCGGTCGCAGCGCCCTGCGCTTCTCGGTGCGGGATACCGGCATCGGCATGTCCGATGAGCAGCGGGCTCGGCTGTTCAGCTCCTTCTCCCAGGCGGACAGCTCCACCACCCGCAAGTACGGCGGCACCGGCCTGGGCCTGGCCATCAGTCAGCGCCTGGTGACCCTGATGGGCGGTGAGATCCAGGTGGACAGCGCGCCGGGCACCGGCAGCACCTTCCACTTCGTCCTGCCCATGGAGCTGCCGGCCCAGCCCCCCCAGCACCAGCACCTGGAGCTGGAGGGCCAGCAGGTGCTGCTGGTGGACGACAACGACACCGCCCTGGAGGTGCTGGAGACCAACCTGGCGGCCTTCGGCTTCAAGGTGATCACCGCCCGCAGCGGTGCCCAGGCACTGGAAAAACTCAAGGAGATCGACCAGCTGATGCTGGTGATCACCGATTTCCAGATGCCGGAGATGAACGGCCTGGAGCTGGCCGATGCCCTGGCCGAGCGGGGGGTGGAGGCCGCCACCATACTGATGATCTCCGCCTACAGCGACGAGAGCCTGGAGCAGTCCGCCAAGGAAGCGGGGATCGGCGCCCTGTTGCCCAAACCCGCCAACCCCTCGCGCCTGCTGGACACCATCCTCAGCCTGCTGGACAAGAGCCATGCCCCGCGCCTGGTGCGTCGCCGGGCCCACTGGCAGCTGGATGAGCACCAGCGTCAGGTGGTGGCGGGCAAGAAGGTGCTGCTGGTGGAGGACAACCCGGTCAACCAGGAGGTGGCCTGCGAATTCCTCGAACAGCTGGGCCTCAAGGTCAATGTGGCGGAGCACGGCCAGCTGGCCCTGGAGAAGCTGCGTACCGGCAGTTATGACCTTGTGCTGATGGACTGCCAGATGCCGGTGATGGACGGCTACCAGGCCAGCCGGGCGATCCGCGATGAGTTGAAGCTCGACCTGCCGGTGGTGGCCATGACCGCCAACGCCATGCAGGGGGACCGGGAGAAGTGCCTGGCCGCCGGGATGAACGAGCACATCGCCAAGCCCATCGATCTCAGCGAGCTGCACAAAACCCTATGGCACTACCTGGGCGACGGCGAGGGCAGCCCCGCCCCTGCCCCTGAGGATGCCCCCCAAAGCTGGCCCCGCCACCGGGAACTCGACATCGATAAGGGGCTGCAGCTGGTGCAGGGCAGCGCCAAGCTGTTCAGCCGTTTCCTCGACCGCTTTGCCGACTCCCAACAGGATGCATTGGTCGAGGTGGCCAAGCTGATTGAGCGGGGGGACTGGGCGGCGGCCCAGCGCCAGGCCCACAGCCTCAAGGGGCTTTGTGGCAGCCTGGCCTGCCCCGCCCTGGTCAAACAGCTGGGGCAGCTGGAGCAGCAACTGGCCCAGCGCCAGGACAACCCGGCCCTGCGGGGCCAGGCCGAGTCCCTGCTCAAGGCGGTGATCGACGCGATCCGTGCCTGGCAGCCGGAACCGGAAGCGCCAACCGAGCCTCTGGCCGAGCCGGCCCTGATCGAAGCGGTGCGCGCCCTGCTGCCCCTGCTGGCGGAGTACGATGCCAGCGCCGGTGAGCAGGCGGAAGCCCTGGCCAGCCAGGGGGGCCCCCGGGGCACTCAACTGCGCCAGCTGGCTACACTGATCAAAGGGTATAAATTCGATGAGGCTCAGGCGTGGATCCAGGCCTGGTTGAGCAAACAGGGCGAGGGAGAGGCTGAGGATGAATCAGGATAGGCCCACCATCCTGGTGGTGGACGACACACCGGAGAACATCGACGTGCTGGTGGGGATCCTGCGTCCCCACTACCAGCTCAAGGTGGCCCTCAACGGCCCCACCGCCCTCAAGATCGTCCAGCAAAGCCCGCCGGATCTCATCCTTTTGGACATCATGATGCCCGAGATGGATGGCCTGGAGGTGTGTCGTCGGCTCAAGGCGTCGCCCTTAAGCTCGCCCATCCCTGTCATCTTCGTCACCGCCCTGGGGGAGGTGCAGGATGAGGCCGCCGGCCTGGCCCTGGGGGCGGTGGATTACATCACCAAGCCGGTCAACGGCGCCGTGGTGCTGGCGCGGGTGGCCACCCACCTGGCCCTTTACAACCAGGCCCAGCATCTGGAGAGCCTGGTCCATGAGCGCACCGCACAGCTGGAGCAGACCCGGCTGCACGTGGTGCAGTGTCTGGGCCGCGCCGCCGAGTACAAGGACAATGAAACCGGCCTGCACGTCATCCGCATGAGCCACTACGCCGAACGACTGGCCCGGGCCATCGGAATGCCGGATCACTTCTGCCAGGTGTTGCTGCACGCTGCCCCCATGCACGACATCGGCAAAATTGGCATTCCCGACCACATCCTGAAAAAGGCCGACCGACTGGATGAAGAGGAGTGGACGGTGATGCAAACCCACCCGGAGCTGGGCGCCCGGATCCTCGGCGAGCTGGACACCGAGCTGATGCAGATGGCCTCGACCATCGCCCTGACCCACCACGAGCGCTGGGACGGCCAGGGCTACCCCAATGGCCTGGCGGGGGAGGCGATCCCCATCGAGGGTCGGCTGGTGGCCATCGCCGACGTGTTCGATGCCCTCACCTCCCGGCGCCCCTATAAGGAAGCCTGGACCATCGAGGACACCCTGACTCAGCTCAAGACCCAGAGCGGCAGCCAGTTTGATCCCAACCTGGTGGACCACTTCCTGGCGCTGGAGCCGGAGATCCGCGAGATTGCCGAGCGCCTCAAAGACCGCCCCTGACTCGAAGCTGTCCCGCTTGTGCCCGGGGCCGGGGTCCGCTAGCGTAGGCCCCCCAACTCAACGAGGCCCAGCCCATGTTTGAACTGCACCCCCGCCTGGACCAAGACAGCGTGCTGCTCGGCACCTTGCCCCTGTGCCAGGTTCGCCTGCACCGCGACGGTCGCTACCCCTGGCTGATGCTGATCCCGATGCGCAATGGCATCAACGAAATTCACCACCTGAGCCCGGCGGATCAGCAGCAGCTGATGGCGGAGTCCTGCCACCTGGCCAGCCTGATGGAGGCCCAGCTCAAGCCCGACAGCATGAACGTGGCGGCCCTGGGCAACCTGGTGCCCCAGCTCCATCTGCACCACGTGGCCCGTTTCGAGGGGGACGACGCCTGGCCCGGGCCCATCTGGGGGGCCCTGCCCGCCCGTCCCTACTCGGCAGAGGAGCTCGCCGAGGCTGAGACCCGGTGGCGCCAGGCCCTCAGCTCCCTGGCGGGCTTTAGCGCCGCCCACCCATAAAAAAAGGCGCCCGAGGGCGCCTTTGTTGAACCTGGGCCTGGCCTTCAGGCCTTGAGCCACTGGGGCGTGACGGTGACGTAGTGTTCGCCGTCGCCCACGCTCACCTCGCCATCGCACAGGGTGACGGAGAGATCCATGGTGCGCTGGGCCATGGCTTCGAGCACCTGGGCCTGGTCACCGGGGATAAAGCACACCGCCAGGTTGTCGAAACGGCTGAATTTGCCCTGGTGCTTCTCCCACCAGACGGGCACGGCCCGGTCACCGTAGGCCAGCACCACCACCTTTTGGGCGCGGCCGCAGGCCTTGCGCACCCGGCTCTCCTCCGGCATCCCCAGATCGATCCACAGCTCAATCTCGTCGCTGAAGGACTTCTGCCACAGCTCCGGCTCGTCGTCGGCGCAAAGCCCACGGGTGAACTCCAGGCGCTCATCGCCATACATGCCCCAGGCCAGCAGCCGCAGCATCATCCTCAGATCGGTTTCCGAGGGGTGGCGAGCGAGGGTCAGGTGGTGGTCCAGGTAGACGTTCCTGTCCATGTCGGACAGCTGCACCCGAGCTTTGAATACGGTGGCCTTCAGTGCCATGAGCGGGTTCTCGATGATGGGAAAAATCAGCGGTTGAGGGTAAAGCAGCGGCTGGCAAAGGACAAGGATGGCAAATTTTGCTGTAACTCTCAGAGATTCCTCAATAAATCACCAATATGCCCTTTTCGGCATGGCGATAATCTGCACAAACGGACCCAGGGAGAGAGAAAATCGGGAACCCGCCTTCAAATCAAGGCTCTATTACCGGACCAATATCGATTGCGGGCTTGCACTTTAGCCCATTCGCCCCAATAGTAGTCGGGCACACATTTGGGAGAACACCATGAACAAGCTGTTTAAAGTGGGCCTGATCGGCGCCGCTATTGCCCTGGCCGGTTGCCAGGACGACGCCAACCAGACCCAGGCCCCCGCTGCCCAGACCGCTGGCAGCCAGGTCACCCTGAGCACGGAAGATCAGAAAGTTGCCTACGCCATCGGCGTGTCCATGGCCCAGTACATCGGTGGCAGCCTGGAGCAGCAGGAAGAGCTGGGGATCACCCTGGAGCGCGAAGTGGTGCTGGCCGGTGTGAAGGACGGCCTGGCCAACAGCAGCCAGCTGACCGACGAGCAGATGCAGGAAGTGCTGATGGCCTTCGAGCAGAAGGTCACCAAGCTGGCCGGTGAAAAACGCGACGCGGAGCTGGCCAAGGTTAAGGCCGAGGGCGACGCCTGGCTGGCCGAGATGGCCGCCGTGGACGGGGTACAGAAAACCGACTCCGGCCTGATGTACAAGGTGGTCACCGCGGGTGAAGGCGCCAAGCCCACCGCCGAAGACACCGTAACCGTGCACTACCGTGGCACCCTGCCCACTGGCGAAGAGTTCGACTCCTCCTACGCCCGTGGCGAAACCATCAGCTTCCCGCTCAACGGCGTGATCCAGGGCTGGACCGAAGGCCTGCAACTGATGGCCGTGGGCTCCAAGTACGAGCTCTACATCCCCTCTGAGCTGGCCTACGGCGAGCGTGGCGCGGGCCAGATGATCGCCCCCAACACCCCGCTGAAGTTCGAAGTGGAGCTGTTCGCCATCAACGGTGAGCCGGAGCTGGAAGACAACTCCGACAAGTAAGGGCCTGGCCCTGAAATCAAAAAGGGAGCCGCGCGGCTCCCTTTTTTGTGCCCAAAATCCAGGCCTTTGCTGGCGCACCGAGCGACACCCTGGTCATCGTGGCTACACTCAGACGGGTTAACGCGGGATTTCAGTGACATCGCCTGGGGGTTCGGGGAGGAGGCATGCTCAGAGGGTCGGGACTGGGGATCACCCTGTTGTGCGCACTGTTCGGTGGCGCCCTGGCGCTGCACCAGCTCTACGCCATGCTGACCCACGCCCGACTGGACTCCGAAGGCGGCACCTTTGTCTACGGCCTGCTGTTTCTGCTCTACCTGTCCGCCACCGCGCTGTGCGTGCTGGTGGGCAGCCTGTTGTGGTGGCGGGGGTTGGTGCGCCATCGTCGAGCCGGCGGCGCGGTGTCTGGATGGGAGCGATGGGGGCTGGGGATCAGCTTCGCCCTGAGCGGCTTGTGGCTGCTGTTCATCCTGTTACGGGTGCTGGGCAACGCCCTGTGAGTCAGGGCGGCGGCAGGCGACGGATGCTCAGTACCACCCGGCCCACCTCGAGGCCCCACTTGCTCATCACCGCCACGTTCAACAGCTCGTCCTCGGTGACCAACACCATGGTGTCGTCGAAGCTCAGCACCCAGCCCCCCTGCTCTTCGGGCAGCTGCAGCCGGTAACGCCATCGGAGCATCGGTCCCACCGCCTGACCCTCGGCCACCTCCAGCACGTCATCAGCCCGGCCTTGGTAGTTGCCCTGCCCCAAGTCGGTCAAGGTCCAAACCCGTTTGCTCACCTCGCCGTCGTCCCAATAGAAGGTTTCATCCAGCACGCCGGTGTCCCCCTGCCAGGTGCCGGTCATGGTGACGGTGAATCGGCGAGTCACGTCACCACTGCGGTCCAGCACCATGCCGGTGGCTTCCAGTGGGCCGGAGAAGAAGCGGGCCAGCTCCAGCTTGGGGGTCTTATCCTGGTACTGGGTGAGATCGCCACCGGAGCAGGCTGACAGCATCAGCAGGGCGAGGGCCCACAGGGCTTGGGGCCAGGGTCGGGTCATCGGTTTTGTCCTATCAGGGCGTTGCGCAGGCGCGGGTAGCGGGAGTCCGGATGCAGCCAGATCGCCAGGAAGCGTTCGCCGAAGTCGAGGCCGTCGATGCTGCCCAGCGCCTCGCCGTTATGGAAGAAGGTGCTGCGTTTGGGGTTCATCACCAGGGTCAGGCGATCCCCCTTGGCGACATCGGGCCACAGCCGGGTCAGCTCGGCCAACCAGGCCTCGCTGGTGGCTCCCTCGTAGAGCGCCAGGCGCTGCCACTCGGAGCGGGTGTGATCGACCAAGTCCTCGGCCTCGATGTCCCTCAGGTACTCCAGATCCAGTGCCAGGGGGGCTTCGATGCCGTCGTACCGGCCATCGTCGCTGTAGAGGCGGGCGTGGTAGATGGGAAACCAGAGCACCTTGAGGCGGGACTCCCCCACCGGTTCCAGTGTCCAGGCCGAGGCGGCCTCGGTGGGGGGCAGATTCAGACTTAACGAAAGCAACAGGGTGGCCAACATGGCGTACCTCCTGTCAGCGGCTCTTCTGGGCCGTCAGTTGCACTGTGCTGACTCGGCGGGTTTCGAAGCCCGCCTGGCAATAACAGAAGTAGAAACGCCACAGGCGGACAAAGGGATCATCGAACCCCAAAGATTGCACCTGGGGCAGAGCCGCCTCGAACTTATCCCGCCAGCTGACCAGGGTGCGGGCGTAATCCAGGCCGATGTCGGTCAAATCCCGGATCACCATGTCGGTCTGGCCGGCGATAAGATCCCCCATCACCTTGACGCTGGGCAGGAATCCGCCGGGGAAGATGTAGGTCTGGATAAAGTCGGCGCCGCGGCGGTAGCTGTCGTAGCGCTGATCGGCGATGGTGATCGCCTGCAGGGCCATCAGGCCGCCGGGCTTGAGCAGGCGGTTGAGGGTCTGGAAGTAGCCGGCCAGGTAGCGCTCCCCCACCGCCTCGATCATCTCCACCGAGACAATCTTGTCGTACTGGCCGCTGAGATCCCGGTAATCCAGGCGCAAAAGCTTAATGCGATGGCCCAGGCCAGCGGCGTCGATGCGGGTCCGGGCCTCCTGATACTGGGCCTCGGAGATGGTGGTGGTGGTGACCCGGCAGCCATATTTGCGGGCGGCGTGGATCGCCAGGGCGCCCCAACCGGTGCCGATCTCCAGCAGGTGATCCTCCGGCTTCAGATCCAACTGCTCGCAGAGCCGGGCGATCTTGTTGGCCTGGGCCTGCTCCAGGGTGTCCGCCTCCTGCCACAGGGCGCTGGAGTAGACCATCCCCTCATCCAGGAACAGGCGGTAAAAGTCGTTGGAGAGATCATAGTGGGCGGCGATGTTTTTGCGGGCGTTGGCCTTGGAGTTGTGGCGCCGCAGGTGCTGCAGCCGATGCCAGGGGCTCAGCAGAAAACCGTATCGGCGCTCCAGCCGGTCAAGCCAGGCCAGGTTGTCGGCAAACAGGGTCAGCAGGGCGGTGAGATCGTCGCACTCCACGTCCCCGTCCCGATACAGCTCCGCCAGGGCGATGGCGCCGCCAAACAGCAATCGGCGCCAGGCCTTGGGGTGGTGGATCACCAGTTTTACCCGGGGCGCCCCCTGGCCAAACTGCCACTGCTGACCGCCCTCCTCCAGGCACAGGGTGCCACGCTCCAGCCGAGGCAGCAGGGCCATCAAAGTGCGGCGGCACAGGGCCAGGTCCCAGCGGGGGGCGGTGCTCACTCGGGTCGTCATCGGAGATCTCCTTGCTTCTTCTCCCCCCGGGGATGGGGGTAAAACCGGGCGCCTTTCCACCACAGCTTCATCGCTTCGAAATAGATGCCAGCAACGGTTTTTACCGCCATGGCCGGAATGTGACTCCATACGCGCCACAAAGAGCGCCGGTTCAGCGGTTCGGTGTCCAGGCGCAGGTCGGCAACAAACTTCGGCGTGCCATCCGGGTGCATACAGCGGATCATCACCGCCACCCGTGCCTCCTCGACCTTCACCCGCCACTGGTACTGCAGCGCCATGGGCATGAAGGGGCTGACGTGGAACGCCTTGTCGTGGTCGTTGTCGCCGCTTAAGGGCACCAGGTAGTGGTGGCGCTGGTTCCAGGGGGTGTTGCTCACCTCCGCCAGCAGGTGGGTAAAGCCGCTCTCCCCCTCCAACAGGTAGAAGTTCACCGGCGAGAAGTAGAGGCCCAGGGTCCGCACCTGGCCCAACAGCCATACCTTGCCCGCCAGCGGTGTCTCGCTGAGCTGGTTCATGCGCGCCAGCACCGCCTGCTCCAGCGGCCCTTCGCCCAGGTAATCCTCCCGGCGGAACCAGCACAGGGGCCGGCGCCAGAGGCGCGCCAGGGCAGGCAGCTCCGACAGCTCCAGCATCACCATGTGCAGCCGGTAGGTGAAGCGGTGCTCCGGCGGGGCAAACCTGTGGTGCAGCACGGTGCCGCTGGCGATTTTCGACTTCACAACTCGACTCCGAACCGGCGGCAGACGTCCAGGGCACTGCGCACCCCGTCCTCGTGGAAGCCGTTGTACCAGTAGGCGCCGCAGAAGTGGGTCAGGCGCTGGCCGCAGATGGTGTCGCGCTGCCCCTTGGCCGCCTCGGCGTCCAGATCAAACTGGGGATGGCTGTAGCGGTAACGGCCCAGCACCTGGGCGTCGGGAATGGGGTGGATGGGGTTTAGGGTGACGCAGTAGGTGGTGTCGCCGGGCAACCCCTGCAGGATGTTCATGTTGTAGGTCACCGACACCGGCCGCTTGTCGCTGACGCCCCGGCCCAGACGGTAGTTCCAGCTGGCCCATGCCTTGCGCCGGGTGGGCAGCTCGGCGATGTCCTTGTGCAGGATCACCTCGTTGGGGGCGTAACGGATCGCCCCCAGCACCGCCCGCTCCGCGTCGCTGGCGTCCATCAGGATCTTCAGCGCCTGGTCCGAGTGGCAGGCCAGGATCACCTGGTCGAATCGGCGCCGCTGTCCCAGGCTGTCCTCCAGCTCCACCCCATCGTCATGGCGCCACAGGCGCTGGACGCCGTTCTCCAGCTCCAGGGTAAAGCGGCCTGCTTCCATCAGCGCCTTGACGTAGCGCCAGGAGCCCCCCTCCACGGTGTACCACTGGGGTCGGTTGGCGATGTCCAACAGCCCGTGGTGGTGGAAGAAGCGCAGGAAGAAGCGCAGGGGGAAGTCGCGCATGTCGTCCAGGCTGCAGGACCAGATCGCCGCGCCCATGGGCAGCAGGTAGTGACTGACCATCCAGCCACTGTAGCCCCGGGCCTGCAGGTGCTCTCCCAGGGTCTGATCCGGAATGGCGTCCTGCTCCACCATCGCCTTGCCTTCGCGGTTGAACCGCAGGATCTGCGCCGTCATCCGCCAGAAGGCGGGACGCAGCAGGTTGCGGCGCTGAGCCAGGAAGCGATCCAGGTTGTGGCCGTTGTACTCCAGGCCCAGATCCGGATCCGCCACCGAGAAGCTCATCTCGGTCTTGCGCCCGGCCACGCCCAGGGAGGCCAGCAACTTCTGGAAGTTGGGGTAGGTGCGGTCGTTATAGACGATAAAGCCGGTGTCCACCGCTTTGCCCTCCACCTCCACGGTGTGGGTGTGGCCACCGAGCCAGGACTCCGGCTCGAACAGGGTCACCTGGTGGTGCTGCCCCAACAGGTGGGCACAGGTCATGCCTGAAATGCCGCCGCCCACCACGGCGATGCTCATCCTTGCTGCTTGAGCCATTGACAGATCCTTACTTGCAGTCCCTCTCCCAGTTGGGAGAGCAGGGTCAGCGGCCAGGCCAGCCGCCGGGGAAATCGTATGGTGCGACGGCCGGCGGCCATCCCCTTCATGATGGCGACACTGGCGTCCTCCACCGTCATCAGCGCCGGCATGCCAAAGGTGTTGCGCTGGGTCAGCGGGGTATCCACAAAGCCCGGCGACACCGCCAGCACCTTGACCCCTCTATCGGCCAGGTCCACCTCCAGGGTTCGGGCCAGGTAGTGCAGGGCCGCCTTGCTGGCGCCGTAAGCCTGGGCCCGGGTAAAAGGCAGTAGCCGGGCCAGGCTGTCCACCAGCACCAGCTGGGAGCCCCGCTCCAGGGTGGGCAGCAGCGGTGCCAGGCAGTTGGCCGGCCCCATCAGGTTGGCCTCCATCACCTGGCGAAACAGCGCCGGGGACCACTGGTCCACATCCAGGTACTCGCAGGTGCCGGCGTTCAATATGGCCCTGTCCAGCGGCGCGCCCTTTAACAGGTTTGCCAGGGTGGTCGACACCACCTCCTGGGTCTGGGCCTCGTCAGTCACATCGAACCGGGCAACAACCAGTTGCGCCGGTGCCCGCTGATGCAGTTGCGCCAGCGCCTCGGGGTTGCGTCCGCAGGCCACCACGGTCCAACCCTCGGCCAGATGGTCGAGGACCAGTTGGTGGCCGATGCCGGAGGTGGCGCCGGTGATCAGGACAGTTTTCATTAAGTGTGTGACAACATAGCGATTATTTAACTTAACCCTACGGCAAAGGTAGCTGAAAAGATCACTGAACCTTTTCCCTTTTTGCCCCGTAAGTAGGGCAACCAAGGTCAATCCGGAGTCACGATGTCCACCATAGAAGCCCTGCCGCTGTTTCCGCTCACCAGTCACCTGTTTCCCGGTGGCCGGTTGCCCCTGCGGATCTTCGAGCCTAGATACGTGCGCATGGTGAAGGAGAGCTTCGACCGACCCCACGCCTTTGCCATGTGCATGCTCGACCCCAGTGGCGACAAGGCGAGCAACACCCACATCTGGCCCCTGGCCACCCTGGTGCGGGTGGTGGATTTCGATGCCCTGGACGATGGCATGCTGGGGATCACCGTTGAGGGTGTGCAGAAGGTGGAGATCCTCAGCGTCGACAGCGAAACCGACGGCCTGCGGGTGGGCACGGTACGCCCCCTGCCCAACTGGCCCGAAGCCCCCTTGGATGAGGCCTACCTGCCGCTTAAAGAGAAGCTGGCGGAGGTCTACCAGAGCTATCCCGAACTGGGCCAGCTGTACAGCGACCCGCACTGGATGGACGCCGCCTGGCTGGCCCAGCGCTGGCTCGAGGTGGTGCCCCTGGAGGCGGGACAGAAACAGAAGCTGTGGGCCGGCAATCCCAACCAGGCGTTGAGCCTGCTCGACCAATTGATCCAGACCGGGTGATCCCTATGAGCATCAGACGCGTTGAAAAGCTGGATAACACCCCGGATGCCGGAGATACTGAGCGTATGGGTATGATCAGGGAGACACTGATCTCGGTGACAAAACCAGTAAACGAAGCGGAGCAGCACAAGTCTTGGCTGGCGGCGGTCGCGCAGGAGCGCGACAAGGCGGCCTTCGCCCAGCTGTTCCGTCATTTCGCCCCGAGACTGCTCAGCCACGCCCGGCGTCAACTGGGCAACGACGCGTTGGCCCAGGAGATGGTTCAGGAGACCATGACCAAGGTGTGGCTCAAGGCCAACCTCTACCACGCCGACAAGGGCCGGGTCTCCACCTGGGTGTTTACCGTGGCGCGTAACGTCAGTTACGACATGATGCGGCGAGCCCAGGCCCGTCCCGAGCACCCCAGCTCGGAGGATCTCTACCTGGAGCCGGCCAGCGAATCGGAGCTGGAGGGGGATGCGATGGATCAGCCTATTCTCCGCCAGCAGTTGGAGCAGTTTTGTCGTCACCTGCCTCCCAAGCAGCAGCAGGTGGTGACCATGATTTACTTTGAGGATCGCTCGCACCAGGAGGTGGCGGACGCCCTTGGGGTGCCACTGGGCACCGTCAAGTCCCGTCTGCGCCTGGCGCTCAATCGGATCCGGGAGCTACTGGATGACCCACATTAACCATCACCCCGAATCGGCCTGGCTGGAGGCGTACGCCCGGGGCGAGCTCTACGGTGGCAAGGCTCTGCTGTTGGCCGCCCACCTGGAGTACTGCCCGGTGTGCCGCCAGCGACTGGCCCAGGCGGAGCAAACACTGGCCAAGGCGTGCTGGTCCGAGCCGGTGACCGCCGGCGATGATCCGCAGCTCGAGTCGATGCTCTCCCAGATGATGACGTCGCTGCCCCAGGCCCCCCTGCGTGAACCCGAGCCAGAGGCCCCCATCGAGCTTCAGCTGGAGCATCGTCGGTTCGTACTGCCCCGGGTGCTGTCCCGTCAGGTGCACCGGATGGGCAGCTGGAGCAAGCTCCCCGGCGGCCTGCATCAGGCCCGGCTGGAGACCCAGGCCGACGATGACCGCTTCTTCTTTATCCATATGGAAGCCAACTCCGGGGTGCCCCAGCACACCCACCACGGCGACGAGGTGACCTTGGTGCTGCACGGCGGCTTTGCCGACGACCGCGGCGAGTACAAGGTGGGCGATTTCATCCACCTCGACGGCCGCCACGAGCATCAGCCGCACACGGATGCCGATGAAGATTGCCTGGTGATCAGCGCGCTGGACCAACCACTGCAGTTCACCTCGGGTCTGGCCCGACTGCTGAACCCCCTGTCCCACCTTTTCTTTCGCTAAATGACAGATAAAAAGCGCCGTCCCCTCCCGGGTGACGGCGCTTTTTTTGTAATCTTCCTACAATTGTCGATTTTTTCACCGACAAAAAAAACCATTCATTGCGGTCATTTGCGCAACTGATACACTCTGGCCCGTCCAGTTACGTGATCCAGCTCACATTCGAACTCACCGGCGAATTTATCTGCTTGCCCGTGGTTCGCTGCCGTTATATGGCTGTCACAGAGTATCCCCGGCCAGGGGATCAATAAAAGAAAATTACTACACGCGAGGATATGATGAAGAAAGCTCTTGCCGCCACTGCCACCGCAGTGTCTCTTGCCCTGACCTCCTTTGTTGCCACCGCTGCCGACTTCAAGCCGGCCGTGGCCTACGACACCGCTGGTAAGCACGACAAGTCCTTCAACCAGGCTGTGTTCGAGAACGGCGTTACCGCCTTCAACAAGGACAAGGGCGTTAAGGTATTCGAATACGTACCGTCCAACGACACTCAGCGTGAGCAGGGCCTGGAGCGCATGGCGCGCCGCGGTTACTCCCCCATCGTGGTGGTCGGCTTCAACTACGCCGCCTCCCTGGAGAAAGTGGCCAAGGCTTACCCGGACACCGACTTCGTCATCATCGACTCCGTGGTTGACCTGCCGAACGTGAAATCCTTGGTGTTCGCCGAGCACGAAGGTTCCTTCCTGGTGGGCGCCCTGGCGGCCATGAAGTCCGACACTCAGAAAGTGGGCTTCGTAGGCGGCATGGACATCCCGCTGATCCGTAAGTTCGCCTGTGGCTACGAGCAGGGCGTCAAGCACGTCAACGGCGACGCCGAAGTGTTCCAGAACATGACCGGCTCCACCCCCGCCGCCTTCGCCGATCCGGTGCGTGGCGCCGAGCTGGCCAAGAGCCAGTTCTCCCGCGGTGCGGACATCATCTTTGCCGCTGCCGGTGGTACCGGTAACGGCGTTTACCAGGCCGCCAAGGACGAAGGCAAGTTCGCCATCGGCGTAGACTCCAACCAGAACCACATGCACCCGGGCACCATGCTGACCTCCATGGTTAAGCGCGTGGGCTTCACCACCTACAAAGTGTTCGAAGAGTACCAGGCTGGCAACTTCACCGCCGGCATCCAGGCCAACGGTCTGGCCGACGGTGGCATCGAGTGGGCCCTGGACGAGTACAACCGTGACCTGGTTTCCGCCGAGCAGGAAGCCCAGCTGAACGCCATCGCCGAGCGCATCGTTGCCGGTGAGATCGTGGTTCACGATTACATGGCTGACAACAGCTGCAAATACTAATCCACTAACGGATTCAGTAATTTAAGAAAAGCCCCCGTTCTACGGGGGCTTTCTATCGAATGCGCCTACTGCAATAGCGAGAATCACAGCCATGTCTCAAGCCCGACCCCAGTCGCCGCTTGCACTGGAACTGCGCGGTATCGAAAAACGGTTCGGCGACGTCCACGCCAACCGCGACATCAACCTGCAGGTGCCCGCGGGCACCGTCCACGGCATCATCGGCGAGAACGGTGCCGGCAAGTCCACCCTGATGAACATCATCTACGGTTTCTACGAAGCCGACTCCGGTGAAATTCACGTCGGTGGCCAGCGCCAATCCATCACCAACTCCCGCGAGGCGATCGCCGCCGGGATCGGCATGGTGCATCAGCACTTTATGCTGGTGGACAACTTCACCGTGCTGGAGAACGTCATCCTGGGCGCCGAAGAGGGCGGCCTGCTGGCCGGCTCCCTGGGCAAGGCCCGCAAGGAGCTCCAGCGCCTGGCCGAAGAGTACCAGCTGGACGTGCCCCTGGACGCCACCATCGAGGAGCTGCCGGTGGGGCTGCAACAGCGGGTGGAGATCCTCAAGGCCCTCTACCGCGGTGCCAAGGTGCTGATCCTGGATGAGCCCACCGGGGTGCTGACCCCCCAGGAAACCGACCACCTGTTCCGCATCCTCGATGCCCTGCGCAACCAGGGGGTCACCATCTTGCTGATCACCCACAAGCTGCGGGAGATCCTGGCGGTCACCGACAACGTCTCCGTGATGCGCCAGGGCGCCATGGTGGGCCACGTAAAGACCGCCGACACCAGCAAAGAGGAGCTGGCGGAGCTGATGGTGGGCCGCAAGGTGCGCCTCAAGGTGGAAAAGGGCCCCGCCAACCCCGGCGAGGTGCTGATGGAGGCCAAGGGCCTGACCTACACCGACGGCCGTGGCGTGGACATGCTCAAGGCGGTGGATCTGCGGATCCGCGGCGGCGAGGTGGTGGGCATCGCCGGGGTCTCCGGCAACGGTCAATCCGAGCTAATGGAAGCCCTGGCGGGGATCCTGACCCCCACCAAAGGTGAGATCCGCATCGGCAGCCACAGCATCACCCCCAAATCCCCCAGCGATCCCAAGTCGGTGCGCGCCATGAAGGTGGGCCACGTGCCAGAAGACCGCCTGGCCATGGGCCTGGTGAAGAGCTTCTCCGCCGAGGAGTCCGCCATGCTGGGCTTCCACGAGCAGGCGCAGTACAACGGCCCGGTGCTGACCAAGCCCAAGGCGATCGAGGCCAAGTGCCGCGAGCTGATGGAGGAGTGGGACGTGCGCCCGCCCAACCCCAAGCTGCGCTCCTCGCTGTTCTCCGGTGGTAACCAGCAGAAGCTGATCATCGCCCGGGAGGTGGACCAGGATCCGGACGTGCTGATGATCGGCCAGCCCACCCGCGGGGTGGACATCGGCGCCATCGAGTACATCCACAAACGCATCATCGACATGCGCGACCAGGGCAAGGGTGTGCTGCTGGTCTCGGTGGAGCTGGATGAGATCCTGGCCCTGTCCGATCGCATCGTGGTGATGTTTGACGGCCAGATCGTCGGCGAAGTGCCGGCGGACAAGGCCAACGAGCGCATTCTCGGCATGATGATGGCCAACGTCATCCCCGACGAACTCAAAGCGGGAGAGTCCCTGTGAACAACAACAAATTGCCGGCCTGGATCAACGTCCTGCTGCTGCCGCTGTTGAACCTGTTGCTGGCCTTCGCGGTGTCCGCCCTGGTGTTCATCGCTGTGGACGTCAACCCGGTGGAAGCCGCCACCCTGATGCTCCAGGGCGCCCTGGGCTACCAGGAGGGGGTGGGCTACACCCTCTACTACGCCACCAACTTCATCTTCACCGGCCTGGCCGTGGCGGTGGCCTTCTCCGCCGGCCTGTTCAACATCGGTGGTGAAGGTCAGGCCTACATCGGCGGCCTGGGCACCGGCCTGGTGTGCCTGGCCCTGGATGCCTCCATGCCCTTCTGGGTGATCTTCCCGGTCTCCATGCTCGGCGGCATGCTGTTCGGTGCCCTGTGGGCGCTGATCCCCGCCTACTTGCAGGCCTACCGCGGCAGCCACGTGGTGATCACCACCATCATGTTCAACTTCATCGCCGCCTCGCTGATGGTCTACCTGATGGTGAACGTGCTCAAACCCGAGGGCGAGATGTCTGCGGTGTCCCGCCTGATTGGTGACAATGCCCGGCTGCCGATGATGCACGAGATGCTGGCCTGGTTCGGCATTGAGTTCGAGCGCAGCCCGCTGAACTTCTCCTTCCTCATCGCCCTGGCCGCCCTGGTGCTGGTCTGGCTGCTGCTGTGGCACACCCGCTGGGGATACGCCATCCGCGCCCTGGGGGCCAACCCCAGCGCCGCCACCTACGGCGGCATCAACCCCAAGCGCCTGACCGTCATCGTGATGCTGATCTCCGGTGGCCTGGCGGGCCTGCTGGGGATGAACGAGATCACCGGTTACAGCCACCAGCTGCGCCTGGACTTCGTGGCCGGCTACGGCTTCACCGGCATCGCGGTGGCGCTGATCGGCCGTGGCCACCCCATCGGCATCCTGTTCGCCTCGCTGCTGTTCGGTGTGCTGTTCCAGGGCGGTAACGAGCTGGCGTTCGAATACCCCAACGTGGACCGCGAGATGGTGGAAGTGGTGCAGGCCCTGGTGGTGCTGTTCTCCGGCGCCCTCTCCCTGATGCTGGTCAAACCGGTGGAGAAGGCCTACCTGGCGATCTCCGCCGCCCGGGCCAACAAACTCGACGCGCAGGAGGCCTAAGCCATGTTTGACACCATCATCCTGATGCTGGACGCCACCTTACGGGTGTCCACGCCCCTGCTGCTGCTGGCCCTGGCGGGCCTGTTCTCCGAGCGCTCCGGGGTGGTCAACATCGCCCTGGAGGGCAAGCTGCTGGCTTCGGCCTTCGCCGCGGCCGCCACCGCCTACGTCACCAACGACGTCTGGTTCGGCCTGCTGGCGGGGATCGCCACCGGCGTGCTGATGGCGCTGATCCACGGCTTCGCCTCCATCACACACAAGGGCGACCAGATCGTCTCCGGTACCGCCATCAACATGCTGGCGGCGGGCCTGACCATCACCCTGGGCCGCTACTGGTTCGAGATGGGCGGCCAGACCCCGGCCCTGTCCGGCGGTCAGCGCTTCGAGGCGATCACCCTGCCCCTGGCCCAGATGCTGGCGGACGTGCCGCTTGTTGGCGCCCTCTACTCCAAGCTGATCTCCGGCCACAACCTGCTGGTGTACCTGGCCTTCGCCATGGTGCCCCTGTCCTGGTGGATCCTGCAGCGCACCCGTTTCGGCCTGCGTCTGCGCGCCGTGGGGGAGAACCCCCACTCGGTGGACACCGCGGGGATCTCCGTCACCTGGCTGCGCTACCGCGCGCTGATCATCGCCGGGGTGCTGGCGGGGATCGCCGGCGCCTACCTCTCCACCGCGCACGCCGCCGGCTTCGTGCCCAACATGAGCGCCGGTAAGGGCTTTATCGCCCTGGCCGCGCTGATTTTCGGCAAGTGGCGTCCGGTGCCGGTGATGCTCGGCTGTCTGCTGTTCGGCTTCCTGGACGCCCTGGCCGTCCGTCTGCAGGGGGTGGAACTGCCCCTGGTGGGCGAGGTGCCGGTACAGGCCATCGAGGTGCTGCCTTACGTGCTGACCGTGCTGCTGCTGGCCGGCTTTATCGGCAAGGCGATCGCGCCCAAGGCCGTGGGCCAGCCCTACGTCAAATCCCGCTAAGGCGGGCAGAGACAAAAAACCGCGGCCTGGGCCGCGGTTTTTTTATGCCGGTAAGGGACGTCCCTTAGCGGTACTCGGTGATCCGGGCCACGTAGTGGAACAGGCCGATATCGCGGTGGTAGTCGCGATAGAGATCCACGGAGAAGTAGGTGGGCTGGTTGGCGTCCACCCGCTCGCCGATCTCCTGGATCAGGGTGTCCAGATCCTTGCGGCCGTAGACGTAGTACTTGTCCACCTTGGCCAGCTTCATCTCCTTGGCCTGGTGGCGGCTGACGTAGATCTCCTTGAGTGATGCGTTCACCAGCTCAAGGTACTCCACGCGCTCGTACTTGCCCTCCTGCTCGATAACGGCAAACAGCTCATCGTCCACCGCCACGCTGACCAGTTGGCTCATCGCCTCATCCACCTTCTGCTCCTCGACGGCGAGACGGGACTGGGCGGCCACGTTGAAGGTCAGGGGCAGCAGCAGCGCGCAAAGCAGTGTTTTTTTCATCTTGATACCTTGTGTTGGTTTTTGGGTTAAGGAACTTCAGTGGTCCAGAGGGTGCCTTGTACCGCTTTGCGGTAGCCGTAGCGGTACAAGGCCGTCATGTACTGGGTGTCGAACATCGCCTTACTGGCCTTGGTGGCGTCGAAGTCGTCGCCCACGTAGGCAAAGGCCAGATCCAGCCCCCCCACTTCGCTGAAGTAGAGCATCCGGAAGAGATCGCCCCGGGTTTGCTGGATGGTCAGGCTTTTCAGGCTGCGGTTGAGCAGGGCCACCCCTTTGTCCTTGGTGGGGCTGTAGGGCATGGTCAGGGCGCCATTGCGCACCACATGCACCTGGGGCGCCTGGCTCAGGCCCAGGACCTGGCTGATCTGGCGGTAGTCGATCTGGCCGGCGTCGAAGAACACCTGCTCGGCCAGACCGCCGTCCACGTGCAGCTCCTCGAAGCGCTCACCCTGGTGCTCCACCTCGATAAACTGGGGCGGAAACACGCCGGGAATGGACGCACTGGCCGCCAGCACCTGGTGGATCAGCCGGGCCCGGTTGGGCAGCTCGCTGCTGGCGATCTGTCCCAGGTTCCACACCACCAGCTCGCCGGAGTCGAAGTGGGTGGTGCCGATCAGCAGACGGCGCCCCTGACGGTGCTGTTCGGCGATCTCCTCGATCATCGTCGAATCGAAGTTGTCCTCGATGAACTCGTACAGCTTATGGCCGTTGGTAAAGGCGTCCTTCAACAGGGTGTTGAGCAGATTGCGCTTGCCCAGCACCATCTTGTCGTCGATCCCCAGCATCACCGCCTCGATCTGCTGGATCCGCTCGCCGCCCACGAAGGCGAAGGGGGCGATCAGGGCCCCGGCGCTGATCCCGGTGACCACGGTGTAATCCAGCAGCTGGCCGCTGTCGTGCAGGCCATTGACCACCCCGGCTCCGAAGGCGCCGTTGGCGCCACCGCCGGACAGCGCCAGGATGTTGAGCCGCTCGCCAGTGACGGTCAGCGGCGTCTTATCCTGGCTGCCGTTCAAAAACAGCTGAGCGTCCTCATCCGCCCAGAAGCGCATCGGCTCCGGGTGGTCTGAACCCGCGCTGCCCGCCAGGCTGGCCTGACGGTAGTCCGCTTCGTCCAGGCGAAGCTCCAGGGTGTGAGGGGTGCTGCAGGCGGTCAGGACCAGGGCCAGCAGGCCTGCGAAAAGTTGGGTATGCCTTTGAGTCATCTCGAATCTCTTCTGTCGTTTGTGTCACCGACTCCTGTTAGTGAACGGGGATTGCCAAGACGGCCAACCCCGCCAAACCGTGGGGCATACCGTCGAATCGGAGGGGGATACTAGTGGCGGTCGCATCGCGCGACCAATCGCATTTGAAGGATGCCATCCATCCACCATCCGCCAGGCTGGCTCGCCTTGCCGGTGGCTTGATGGATACCGTCCTGCATAGTGAAGGTGCATGGCGTCGAGGGGGCCGTTACCCTGCCCGCCCAATCACTGCAAAGAGCGACACACCATGAATACCCGATTGCTGATCCTCGGCGCCCTGATCGCCTTTGGCGCCCAGGCCAAAGTCATCGTCGACACCAAGGGGGTCGATATGGAGCGCTACCACGCCGACTACTACGAGTGCGAACAGCTCTCCTACCAGGTTGAACAGCAGCAGGCCGACTCCCTGGGCCATGACGTGCTGCACGACACCGCCAAGGGGGCGCTACTGGGGGCTGCCGGTGGTGCCATCAGCGGCGGCAGCGGCTCCAAGGGGGCCCAGGTGGGCGCCGGGGTTGGCTTGATCGGCGGCGTGCTGCATCACGGGGCAGAGAAGCGTCAATTGGCACAGAGTCACGCCCAGCACCAGGACCAGGTGATGCGCAACTGCCTGTTTGGCCGCGGCTACCGGGTGCTGGACTGAATCGGGACAGAGGCCCACTCGCTTTGCTGTGGCATTCGGCACCGGCTTGGCCGAAAACCAGGTTAACCAGGTAAGCAGGCTGAATGGGGCGTTGCGACTTCGGCCCTCCTGGCGGGGCCAATGTGTTATGCCATTGAAATAGAATGGTTTGGTGCAAAGGCTTTACACCAAAGTGCCACCGCTTTGCCGCCAAATCGACATGTCGCGTGCTTAGTTTTCGGGCCACATTCCCACTAAGGACACGCCCATGTTCAAGAAAACTACCCTGGCCCTGCTCACCGCCGCCGCCCTGGCCGGCTGCAATAGCAGCAGCGACAGCAACGACACCCCCGCCCCGGCACCGGGGCCGCTCAAGATCGGTGTACTGACCGACACCCAGGGGGGCGGTGACGCCGTGGCCCTGCCCCAGATGGAGGCGATCTTGGATCTTTATCGGGAACAGGGTATCCAGTACGTCATCGCCGTGGGCGATCTGACCAACTCCAACACCGAGCACGAGTACGAAGCCTGGCGCGAGATGGCCCACCGCTACTCCGACGCCATCACTTTCCTGCCCCTGATGGGCAACCACGACCGCAAGCCCGGCGACAACTACACCTGGAAGCGGGTGATGCAGGAGTTCATTCCCGAGGACGCGGTGCACATGCCCGGCCGCCACTTCCAGACCTACGCCTACACCAGCGGCAACGCCCTGATGATCCAGATCTCCGATCAGGACAAGCCCTACGCCTACTCGTGGGTGGAGGAGATGATCGAAGGCCGCGACAGCGCCATCGAGCACGTGTTCGTCTCCACCCACAGCCCCTTCGTCGGCCCCTACCGCGGCGGCATCGTCTACGAGAACGTGGTGGCCCGCTGGGGCAACCAGCTCGAGAACGACCTGGTGACCGCAGACCTGGTCAAATGGCGTAACCTGCTGAGCCAGAACGACGTCATATACCTCAGTGGCCACGACCACCAGTACAGCCGTTCGGTGATCTGGGACAACGGCGCCGGTAACGGCACCTTCACCGACGAGGAGGCGAGCGAATCCGGTGACCGTGACCTGCGATTTTTCACCCAGATCGTGACCGGCAACGCCTCGGACAAGAGCTACTACAACCGCATCGGCGAGTTCGAGAAGATCCAGGACATGGTGATGTACCGCACCACCACCCCCAACGGTCGCGACGGCGGCAGCAGTAGCGACCGCTGGACCGAGCAGGAGAATGCCCGGGATCTGCAGGGGCCCGGGGTCACCCAGATCAACGCCTCCTGGTTCGAGATCACCGGTCCGGTACTCTCTTTCCAGGCCTACTACGACGACTGGGTCAACCCGGAGGACGTATTGGACGGCGGGGCAGACTGGCGCCTGTTCGACCGCTTTACCCGCACCCCCCAGCGCTGCGACAAGGTGGTCCACCCGGACAGCCTGCCGGAGGCCTCCCGCTACTACAGCGTGGCCGATGCCCAATACCGCACCGTGCGCTGCCTGTCGGATAACGGCGACGTGGCCCGCCTGATGGACGGCACCAACCGGCTGTTCAACCGGGTCGACCAGGCCCTTTACGGCGCCGACTGGATCTCCAGCAGCATCGCCAACCTGGAGTACATCGACCGCCTGAACACCCTGATGAAGGTGCGCTCCTCCTTGGGCAACAACACCATTGGCTCCGACCGCAACTACCAGGTGGATGGCCGCTACGCCATCAACTACGGCCACCCCAAGGGCTACGAAGTCACCGCCCTGGGCGCCTTCCGCTGGCACCCTCACACCTACGACATGAAGAAGCTGGTCTCCCTGAGCTGGGCCCCGGCCACCGCCGAGACCCTCTCCGACGTGCTGATCGTCAGCGGGATTCAGGGTCAGAGCGGCCTTTACGCCAACCCCTTCGGCCGCATGCTGGACATCGCCTTGGACGAGGGCCGTCCCGGTACCGGCATCGTCGACAACCCCAGCGATCGTCGCAACCTGGACGTGCAGAACAAACCGGCACTCAACTACGTGGAGCTGCTGGACGCCAAATCCCCCTATCGTCTGGATGAGCGGGACAACTGGACCCTGAACGCCGATCTGCGCCATGGCGCGCTGCGGGCCGACGACTATGTGCTGGAGTTCCGCCTGCCCGCCGGCGTCAATGCCGACGAGGTGACCCTGGCCCACTTCGACGGCGAACAGTGGGTGCCCCTGGTGAGCAACCAGGAGTGCATCAGCACCGCCGCTTACGACGCTCGCTACCTGACCCAGGCGCCCAATGACCTGACCGGCGAAGCCTGCGATCCCAACCTGACGGTGGGCCTGCACGACGGTCACTTCTGGGCCAAGCTCGACTTCGAAGGCCAGTTCGCCATCGTCCGCCGCTGAGCCCGACCCCACCCAGGCGCCGCCGACCCGTTCGGCGGCGCCTCATTTTAGGAGTGCATGATGAAAGCCGTCATTGCCCTGCTGCTGCCCCTCTTGCTGGGGGGCTGCCTGGCGTCGCAACCTCCGGTGCCCCAGTGGGGATGGGAGCAGCTGATTGATGAGAAGAACCGGGCCAGGATCACCGCCCTGATTGCCGAGGAGCACGCCTGGGCCGAGGCCAACCACGACGATCTCAGCGGCCCTCAGCCGCAAAGCCTGGGGCTTGGCCAGGTTGCACGCAATCCGCAGCTGCTGAGCCAAGAGGGGGCCCTGCCGGGCTTTATCGTGCCGTTGGAGTGGCAGGACCAGGAGGTCAGTGAGTTTCTGCTGGTGCCCTACTACGGGGCCTGCATCCACGCCCCGCCGCCGCCCCCCAACCAGATAGTGCACATTCGCGCCACTGAGCCGGTACCTTTTGACTGGCTGCGGGACGCGGTCTGGGTGCAGGGGGTTCTGGAAGCCGAGGCCCTGGATCTCAACGATCTGGGCGAAGTGGGCTATCGCATGACCGCCGCCCGAGTCTGGCCCTACTGAGCCGGCTCGCGCCCTTTGGCCGGGTAGACCGGGCCATGGCCCGGCACTATCCAGTCCACCTTGTCCACCCAGGCGGCCTGGGAGCGCTCCAGTTGCGCCTGGTCCTGGGCAAGTGGGTCAATCTCTGGCTGGCCGTTGGCCCACCACATGTGGGTCAGCAGGTAGGTGCCCTCGTCGGTCTCCACCAGCAAACTGGCGTCCTCCCGGGTGTGGCCCGGGGTCTGGATCACCGTCACCCCGGGGGCCAGGGTGTGGGGGCTGGGATGGGGCATCAGGGTGTCGTAGCGGTAGATCCCCTGGTAGTCCACCAGGGCCGCGTGGGGGAAGACTCCCACCCGGGTCAGGTGATCCGGATGATGATGGCTGATGAACACGTGGGTCACGGAGTCCGGGTTCACCCCCTGGGCCCGCAGCCGCACCATCACCTGGTCCCACTGCTCCTCGGAGGCCATCCCCGGATCTGCCACCAGCACCAGATCATCGCTTTGCACCAGGGTGATGGTGCTGCCCACCCGACCCTGCTCCGCCCGCACATAGCCCTCGTGCAGGATCTCCAGGGTTGCCGCCCCCACGGGCGCCGCCAGTACCCAAAGCCCAACCAGCCATCGCATCCTCGTCTCTCCCCCGTCGGTGATCTCAGGCAGTATAGCCAGAACGCAAAACGCCGCCCCGAGGGGCGGCGTTTGTCTGATGGCACCGAGGCTTAGCGGGTGGCCAGGTAGTTCATCAGCTCAACCAGTTCACCCAGGGTCTCAACGCTGTTGATGTTCACCAGGTACTTGTTGTTCACCACGAAGGCCGGGATGGAGCCGATCTGGTACTGACGCTGCTCCTTGGCCCACAGCTCAACCTGGCTCTGCACCTCGGGGGTGCTGGCCGCCTGGTCAAAGGCGTCACCGTCCACACCGTGCTCAACGAAGATGGCGCGGACGTCGGCCAGGGAGTGGATCCCCTCGCCGTGCTTGTCACCCTCAACGTGGTTGTGGTGCTTGCCCCCCATCAGGGCGAACATCGGCTCCTTGATCTGCTTCTCCACGCCCATCTGCTGGACGGCCGCAAAGCCCTGGATCACCGCCTGGTAGGTCTGGTAGTCCTCTTCGGTGCGGGCGAAGTTGACGTGCTTCTGCTCAAACTTCACCCCCTCGGCCAGGGCCGGCACAATGGTGGGCAGGAAACGGCTTTCCATGTTGTAGCAGCCACCGCAGTAGAAGGAGAAGAACTCGGTCACCGTCGGCTGGTCCACCTTGCCTTCCGGGTTCACGACCTGGAAGTGGACCCCTTCCTGGAAGGGGGAGGGCTGGGCCGGGGCGGCGGCGGTGGTTTCCGGGGCAGACTCGGAACAGCCCGCCAGGACCAGGGCAAAAGCGAGACCAATTAGCTTCTTCACGGTTATTACTCACAAAGTGGATTGAATTGGAGGCAGCTTATCCCTTGGACGGGCTCCAAGGTCAAGTGTTTGGGCTGGATTAAGCATCAAAGGGTGAAGAGGGTCACCCGGAGAAAATTCATCGGAGAGGAGCGGGAACTTTGCCGCATTTGCCCCGCCACCGGGGTCTTCGGTTATAGTCGTAGTTCGTCGTTTTTCAGGAACCTGCTATGCCCTTGGCCCTGGCCACCCTCTTTGTGCTGCTGCTCAGCGCCTGCGCCAGCGCGCCCCCTGCCCCGGAGCACTTCTTCACCACCGAGACCGACGAGCAGGGGGAGCTGCGGTTCACCTTCAACTACATCCAGGTGACCGAACCCCTCTCCCGACGCCAGCGGCAACAGCTGGCGCAGCTGGAAGCCAGTCAGCCAAGGCGCAACCGGGACCCCGAGCCGCCACTGCCGGGCCAGGGCCCGCTTATCGATCAGCACCAGCTCTACCTGGATCTGGAGAAGGAGTTGGACGAGCGGGGACTGTGCCTGGAGGGCTACCGCATCGACCGCCGGCACCCCACTCGCCAGGGGATCTCCCTCAGCGGCCGCTGCCGCTGATCCCATCCAGCGCCAGCAGCACCTGGTGATGACCGCCCCGGTTAAGCCGCGCCAGCACCATCCACACCATGGGCAGGGCCATCAGCACCGCCAGGGCCGCCACCGGCGCCAACGGCAGCAGGTTGACCAGCCCCACCAGCAGTGACGCGCCGGTCATCTGGAACAGCCCCATCAGCGCCGAGGCGGTGCCGGCCCGTTCGCCAAACGGCGCCAGGGCGCCGCCGCCGCTGACCGCGAACACCAGGCAGAAGCCAACGCTGGCCACAAACACCGGCCCCATAAAGGCCAGGGGATGGGCCCAGCCCATCAGCGCCACCAGGGCCGCACCGGCACTCAGGCAGAGCAGGGCCGCCAGTTTCAGGGCGCGTTTCTTGCCGATGCGGGCCACCAGGGTCGGAGCCAGGAAAGCCGCGGCGATGTTGATGGCGGCGTTGGCACCGAACCAGAGGCTGAAGGCCAGGGGGGATTGGGTCATCGCCACCATCAACTGCACCGGGGCGATGCTGACGTAACCGATGATCACCGCCATCGCCAGCATGATAAGGCCGGTGTGGTAACGGAACACCGGGTGAGCCAGCACCGGCTGGTAGCGGGCCCAGCTGATCAGCGCCCCCTCGGTTTGGGTGCCCGCCGGACGGGTCTCCGGCAGCCGCCAGGCCACCAGGGCTCCGGCCACCAGAGCGTAGAGCGCCATAAACTGGAAGTTGGCCCGCCAATCCCACCACTGGGTCAGCACGCCCCCCAACAGCGGCGCCAGCGCCGGCACCACGCAGATCACCCCGTTAAGGTAGCTGTAGTAGGTGCCGGCCCGCTCCGGGCCGTAGCTGTCGCGCACCCCGGACATGGCGGCCACCACCACGGCACAGGCCCCCAGCCCCTGCAGCACCCGGCCCAGCCAGAGCACCTCCACCAGGTTGGCGTAGGCGGACACCAAAGCCCCCAGCAGGTAGAGGGCCACGCCCCACAGCGCCATGGGCCGACGGCCGTAGCGGTCGGCCAGCGGCCCGGAGATCAGTTGGCCCAGCCCCATCGCCAGCAGGAAGATCGCCACCGTCGCCTGCACCTTGGCCAGGGGGGTCGACAGGGCTTCGGCCATGGCCGGGATCGCCGGCAGGAAGATGTCGATGGCCAGGGGGCTGAACACCACCAGCAGGACCAGCAGGGGGAAGGAGACGGGACGGCTCATTGGGGCTCCGGTTTCATCATTTTGGGGCGCCATTTTAGGGGCCGTCAGTTATGATAAAAAATGATTTATTGGCAGTAGCCAATTTCCCTATAGGAATAATTCGGGAGGGCGCCATGGCGCTGGAACGACTGGATCTCAATCTGTTACGGCTGATGCTGGTGCTGCTCGAGGAGGGCAGCGTCACCGCCGCGGCCACCCGACTGCACCTGGGCCAGTCGGCGGTCAGCAAACAGCTGGCCAAGCTGCGGGAGCAGTTGGGGCAACCCCTGGACGATCCCCTGTTTGTTCGCGCCGGCCAAGGGCTGGTGCCCACCCCCAAGGCCGCGGCCCTGGAGCCCAAGCTGCGCCACTGGTTGCGCCTCTCCTGCGAGCTGCTGACCCCGGAGGGGTTCGATCCCCGACTCGATGAGCGGCAGTTCCGCGCCAGCGTGGTGGAGACCGCCTTCCCCACCCTGATGCCCAAGGTGCTTACGGACCTGCAAAGCGAGGCACCGGGGGTGCGCCTGGGGATGGTGCCCGGCTCCAACGACAAACTGGAACTGCTGGAGCGGGGTCAGCTGGACCTGCTATTGCTGGCCCGGGACACCGACGAACGGGCCCACTACCCCTGGCACATCAGCCATCTGCCGGACCTGCCCCAGCAGGAGCTGTACCGGGACATCAACGTCTGCCTGGTGCGGGAGGGGCACCCGGCCCTCACCGGCCGCTGGGACCAGGAGCGCTTCCTGGCACTGCCCCACATCCAGATCTGGGTGGAGGGCACCGAGCTCTGGCTGATGGACCATGTGCTGGCCTCCCAGGGGCTGCGCCGACCGGTGGCGGTGCAGGTGCCGGACTTCCACAGCGCGGCGCTGATGGCCCAGCAAACCGACATGGTGTTCACCTGCGCCGGGGTCTTTGCCCGCCAGCTGACCCAGCACTACCGCTTGACGCTGCTGCCCCTGCCCCTGGCCCTGGCCCCCATCAGCTACCGCCTGATGTGGCCGGTCTTGCAGGACAGAGACCCGGCCCACCAGTGGCTGCGGGCCTTTATCGCCGAGCGCTGCCAGCGATTGGGGGTGGCTTAGAGCACCACGGAGCCCAGGGCGAAGCCGAAGGCCACCGACAGGCTGATGGCCACCACGCCGGGCAGCAGGAAGGGGTGGTTGAAGACGTACTTGCCGATGCGAGTCGAACCGGTGTCGTCCATCTCCACCGCCGCCAGCAACGTCGGGTAGGTGGGCAGGACAAAGAGCGCGGAGACCGCGGCGAAGGAGGCCACGATCACCAGAGGATCCACCCCCATGGCCACGGCGGCGGGCATCAGGGCCACGGTGGCCGCCGCCTGGGAGTAGAGCAGCATGGAGGCGAAGAACAGCGCCACCGCCAGCAGCCAGGCGTGGTTCTGCACCAGCTCACCGGCCACCGCCTTGATCGACTCGATGTGGGCGGAGACAAAGGTGTCCCCCAGCCAGGCCACCCCCAGCACGCAGACGCAGGCGCTCATCCCCGCCTTGAAGGTGCTGGCCGCCAGGATCTGACTGGTGTCCACCCGACACACCAGGGTGATCAGCGCCGCCGCCGAGAGCATCAGGATCATGATCGCCTGGTCCCGGGCCATTACCGGGTTCTCGATCAACCCAACACTGTCGCTGATGGCAGTGGCGTAGCCGACGATGGCCAGGATGGTGACCAGGAAGATCCCCACCGCCCGCTTGGCGCCGGGCTTGATGGCCAGCTCATCCGCCTTGCTGGCCCGCACCAGCCCCTCCGCCAGGCGCTTCTGGTACACCGGGTCCTGATCCAGCTCCACCCCCTGGCGGTTGGCCACAAAGGCGGTCAGCAGCACCGCGGTCAGAGAGGCGGGGATGGAGACCGTCAGGATGCTCAGGTAATCCACCCCCAGGGGGGCCAGGATGGCGGTCAGGGCCACCACGGCGGCGGAGATGGGGGAGGCGGTGATGGCAATTTGGGAGGCCACCACGGCGATGGAGAGCGGCCGGGAGGGGCGGATCCCCTGCTCCTTGGCCACCTCGGTGATCACCGGCATGGTGGAGAACGCGGTGTGGCCGGTGCCCGCCAGAAGGGTCATGCTGTAGGTGACCAGCGGCGCAATGTAGGTGATCTGCTTGGGGTTCTTGCGAATGATCCGCTCGGCGATCTTGACCAGGTAATCCATGCCACCGGCCACCTGCATGGCGGCGATGACGGAGATCACCGCCATGATGATGAGGATCACCGAGGTGGGGATCTGGCCGGGGGTCAGCCCCAGCATCGCCAGCACCAGCACCCCCAGGCCACCGGCATAGCCGATGCCGATACTGCCCAGGCGGCTCCCCAACCAGATGGCCAACAGGACAACACTCAACTCGACAAACAGCATGGGCACTCCGGACGCGACAAAAAGCGCGCGCATTGTACAGAGTTTGTCATCGCCGGAGCGTGATGGCGTTCAAACCCCATCAAACCCGATTCGAAACCGTGTCAGTCCGGCTAGAAGGCTTCGTTCACCGCGAAGTAGAAGCCGCTCTCACCATTGCCAAAGCCCATGTCCAGGCGGACATTGACCCGCTGCTTGATCTCGAAGCGGTAGCCCACCCCGACGGAGTGCAGCCACTTCTCGGATCCCAGGTCAGACGCCTTGTCCGCCAGGGTTCCGGCGCCCACCCAGTACACCATGCCGTGGCGGCCCGCCAGGGGCTGACGATACTCCACCTGGGCCAGGGTCATCTGCCGGTCCCGGTAGCGCCCCGCTTCGTAGCCCCGAAGCCGGGTGCCGCCCCCCAGTTTGGCCAGCTGGTCCCAGGGCACGTCACCGTGGTTGAACTCCCCCAGCCATTGCCAGGCCAGGATCCCGGGGATGGACTCCAGTGCCAGGTAATCGCTGTAGTTGAGGGTCAGCTTCTGGAAGTCGTGGTCGGAGCCGAAGACGTCGTCGTACACCGCCAGATCCGCCTGCAACAGTCGGCCTTCAGAGGGGTTGAGGATGAAATCCCGGGAATCGTGGACGATGTGGAAGGTCATCCCGGAGCTGAAGCTCTTCTCCGGGAAGGCCGCCCCGTCGCCGCGGGCCGGCAGCGCGCCCGGCGTGGTGGGCTCCACCTCGCGGGCCTTGTTGGCTCGCAGGGAAAAACCCGCCCCTACGTAGGTGCTGGGCAGCACCCGCATCAGGGCCTGGGGGGCAAAGCTGTAGCTGGTCAGTTCGAAATCGGTCTTGTTGGCGGCACTGCGGCCGCTGTCGACGCCGACGCCGTAGTAGACGTCGGGGGCGTCGTAGATCTCCGCATCGATGTAGAAGCGCAGGCTGTCGTCCCGCAGGAAGTTACGGTTGGCGATGGTGACCCCCACCGAGCCGTTGACCGAGCCAAACCCGTTGAGGGTGATGGAGCTGGGCTGGGCGTTCTCACCGGCGCTGTCCGGCAGGTAGAGGCCGACGGTGGAGACGCCGATCCCCAGGCTCATCTCCGGGGTGTAGAAGGGCCCGGGCATGACGCTCCAGTCGATCCCCTTCTCCGGATCGAAACCGCCGTCCGCCCCCAGATCCTCCAGCAGCTGCTCGAACCAGGCCTGAGTGCGCTGGTACAGCGAGGGATCCGCCGCCTCGTTCTTTGGCGTGGAGGTGGATCCCCAGGCGGATCCGCTAAGCAGCACCAGGGCCAGTGCCCAAACCCGTTTGGTCATCTGTGTGCTCAGAACCGACGGCTGACGGACATGAAGCTGGTGCGACGGGCACCGAAGCCGGACTCGATCAGCAGCTCCCAGTCACGGCTGAGGGCGTACTGGGCCCCCACCACGGTGTTCCAGCGGGAGGTGCCTTCCTGCTCCACCTCGAACTGGCCGTCGGGGGCCAGGCCGGCGATCAGGTCGTTCAGCTCCGGCGGCAGGCCCAGATCCAGCAGACTGCCGCTGAGGTACTGGTCCACCTTCTGGTACATGGCACCGGCAAACACCCGCAGCTCCTTGCCGCCCTCGAACTCCCAGCGGTACCCCACCCGCGGGGCCGCCACGAAGGTGCGGATGTCACCGTCGATGATGTTCATGTCGGTGTAGGTGTAGTTGACGTCCACCAGGGCGAACCAGTTGCCCACACCGCCGGCCACCGTGGTGCCCACGCCGTAGGTGCCGCCCTTCATCTCCAGGGCAAAGGGGGCGCCAATGGCCAGATCCGACGCTTCATTAATGCCGGCGCAGAGGATCTTGTTCAGCCCGGACACGGCGTCCACATCGCAGCTGAGGCTGCGGATGGTGGCCACGCTGTCGCCGGAGGTGTAACCCAGGATCCCGTAGACGTTCATAAAGGGGAAGATCCACACGTCGCCGCGCAGGGTCAGGTTGTAGCCGTCAAACTCCGCGTCCGGGGCCTGGATGTCGAGCGCTTCGAGCACCGGGTGGCCGGTCAGGGCGATGCTGTTGACCTTCACCGGGTTGCTCATGTCCATGTAGGAGAGGGACAGGCCGTAGGGCTTGGGCAGGGTGTAGCCCCGGGCCGCGGCCTCCTCGCCCCAGATGGGGAAGAAGGAATCCTGGGCCTGGGCCAGACCGGTCACCAGCAGCAAACTGGCGGCCGCGGTGCGCAGAAAACGTGAAAACATGGCAGTACTCAATCACAAGCAAAAAAAGGCCCCCGAGGCGTGAAAGCCCGGTGCCGAAAATATAAACATAGGTGTTCGACGGAGGTCGGTCGGGAAATATGGTAACCACCGCAATCTGCATCCAAGCTGAATCGCTTTGGGCCAAATCGCTGCTGCATCCAACCTGAATAACTGAAGTAACAGGGTTTTCCCAGTCCACTGCGCTGGATTAGAATCCCCAACCCAGTGGAAAGGTCGGGATTATAATCGCCTTTCTCGCAAATGGGTACCTTGCCCAACTGGCCGCCCACGCCGGGCAGCGCCTATCGTTACTCCCAGAAGTTAAGCCAACAGGGGAAGCATGATCCGCTTTCATTTATTGATCCTGGCCAGCGTATTGCTGACCGGCTGCTCCGCCACCCAGTGGCAGGGCCACCCGCGTCCCGACGAGGCCGCCATCAGCCGCGCCCTCAACGGCAACATCGACGTGGTGGAGGTGTGGGATCTGCCGGTGGAGAGCCTGCCGGAGTTCCCGGTGCCGGCCAATGTCCGCCCCTGTTGTGCCTTTGGCAACCTGCAGAAGGTCTCCTTAGGGCCGGTGCCCCTCCCGCTGTTTCGCCTGGGCAACACCGTCGACCCCAGTGACGTTGGCCCCCACCGCTTCGATGGCGGCACCTTCTCCTACACCCGCTCGGGGATGAGCGCCAACAACAACAGCGGCACCGAGAACAACGGCATGCTGTATACCGCCCGGGGCGGCTTTATCGATCTGGCCCACGTACGAGACACCGCCGACGACACCGTGGCGCTGTTTTTCCAGATCATCCGCCACCTGGGCCAGGACCACATCATCGAGGTGCCGGACGAGATCGGTCGGCGCTACGTCCGCCTGCACGCCTTCGACACCGAGGGGATGAGCGGCCAGGAGCGCTGGCAACTCTCCGCCGCCCTCGCCGCCCGGCTGGGCTATTTCAAAGCCGAATCCCACGAGATCGCCCAGTGGCACGGCTACGCCAGCTTCGCCGGCTGGCCGGAAACCGTGTCCGCCTACTCGCCGGAGGATCTCTACTCCAACATGCTGGGGGCCAAGCTGACCGAGGCGATGATCAACGCCAAGCTGGTGCTCAATGACCAGCTCTACAACCAGAGCCTCACCGTCTGGCTGGACGAAGCCCTGATCTGGCTGGGGGAGGTGGACAGGGACACCACCAACGCCCTGTTCGACGTGGTGGATGGCCACTGGTGGGACTCCTCACGGCCCATCCCGGACAAGTACATGGTGCTCAAGCGTCACTACGCCATGGGGGACCGGCAACTGCCCTATCTGGTGCCCGAATCCCTGGCCGCCGACAGCGCCGACTGGGACCGGGTCGCCCACCTCTACGCCCAGCCCAACTCGCCCCACACCTTGCAAGTGAAAGCCACCCTGTTCGGCCTGGAACTGGATGAGATTGGGGAATTGGTGATGGAAGTGGATGCGCGCTACGCCCCCACCTTCGCCCACGTGCCCGAGGCGCTGTGGCAGGACGGCTTCACTCACCGGGAGTTTGGGGTGATCGCCTCGTACGCGGCGCAGGAAGACGCCAAGCAGTTGGAAACGCTGTTGGCCAACTGAGTCGACTCCGGCTCCCGCTCCAGGGTAAGGCTCAAGCGTCGGGTCAGGGGGTCGTCCTCCAGACGCAGGGGGGCGTCGGTGTGCTCCGCCAGCGCCCCCATCAGGGTCAACAGCTGCCGACCGTCCGGCGTTTCCCGGTAGCGCCAGCTGAACCGGCAACGGGTGGGATCGCACTGGGGCGCATCCTGCACCAGGGCCGGCCAGCTCAGCTGTGACAATGCCGGCTGCCAGGCTTCCTGGGCCGCCGATGCCGGCCAGGATACGATCGCTAAAGCCAGCAAAACCGCCTGTCCATTCAATCCACTAACCATGATGCCTGCCCTTGTGCGACCGGGCTTCTAAGTGTAGTCAACCGGCGGTGGTGCACCCGGGGGATTTGTGTATAATCGCCGCCACTGTGCGCGACCCCGGCCCCCTTAGCACACCGCTTCGCCCTTCTGGCGATGTGCTCGGCCGGCGAATCGCCAGGAGGGCGGTTGGGGATCTCACCCCGGCCAAACTCGTTGGGGGGGCGGTAGGGCCATACTTACCAAACCATGCATCTCTGCCTTCAACGGGAGTACAACCACAATGATGTTCTTCGAGGGCTCCGAAAAAAAAGTCGAAGCGGTGCTCAAGCCGGGCCATGAATCCCTGCGCGCCCTGGGGAAACCCTTCTGGGAAAACCTAGTGGCCCAGGCCAACGCCACCATCCTCTCCTCGGTGCACAACGACCGCTGCGACGCCTACCTGCTGTCCGAGTCCAGCCTCTTCGTCTGGGATGACCGCTTTTTGATGCTGACCTGTGGCACCACCACCCTGGTCCAGGCGGTCACCGAGTTCCTCAAACACTTCAGCCAGAACGAGCTGGCGATGCTGACCTACCAGCGTAAAAACGAGTACCAGTCGCACCTGCAAAAAAGCAGCTTCGACGAGGACCTGGTCGCCCTCTCCGGCCTGCTGCCGGGCACCGCCTGGCGCCTGGGTCACCTGGATGGTCACCACAACTACATCTTCCACAGTGAAGCGGCCTACCAGCCGGACGCCGACGACGCCACAGCCGAGCTGCTGATGTACCACATCCAGGGCCAGGCCGCCGACTACCTGCGCAGCCCCAGCCAGACCCTGGAGGGGGTGCGGGCGCTGTTCAACTGGCAGGGGATGCTGCCGGATTTCCAGTTCGACGATTTCCTGTTTGAGCCCTTCGGCTACTCCATGAACGGGATCCGCGGCGACCGTTACGTGACGGTGCACATCACGCCCCAGGAGGACAGCTCCTACGTCAGCTTCGAGACCAACCTGGACAAGGCGGAGCTGGGCCCGGTGCTGGATCAGCTGCTGCGCCTGCTGCAGCCGCAAAGCTACGACGTCATCAGCTTCAACCTGGCCACCAAGCTGGCCCACCAGGGGGGCGTGGTGCGCGTCGACCAGGCCGAGCAGCGCCTGCCCATCGGCTACACCATGCGCTTCGAGCACTTTATGGTGCCCCCCAAAGCGCCGCTGTCGGCCACCCGGCTGTAACCCTTAAGGGCTCGCAACAGCGGGCCCTTAATCGTTTCAGGGCCGCGGTGGCTGGGCCACCAGTTGGGTACGCCACAGCTCGAAGTTGTTGCGCCCCCCGGCCTTGACCCGGTACAGCGCCCGGTCCGCCTCCTCCATCAGCCGCTCCAGGGTGAACCCCTGCTCCACCGGATCCTGGCCCGGCTCCAGCAGGGCGATGCCGATGCTGATGGTCAGTCTCTGGTTCAGGGTGGGCGCGGCAATCTCCAGCTGGTGGACCCGCTGCTGCAGCGCCCGGGCCAGGGCCTCCAGCGCCGGTGCCGTCGGCTCGGTCACCGCCATCACGTACTCCTCGCCCCCCCAGCGGCAGGCCAGCTCACCGCCGCGCCGGGTCAGGGACTCCAGCACCCGGGCCACCTTGGTCAGCACCTCATCGCCGGTGCCGTGGCCATAGTGATCGTTGAACTGCTTGAAGTGGTCGATGTCCACCATCAATATCGCCAGCCCCCGGTGGTGACGGCACAGCCGCCGCCACTCCTGCTCGAGAAACTGCTCCATCGCCCGGCGGTTGGCCAGGCCAGTCAAGGGATCGGTGCGGGCCAGCTGCTTCAACTTCTCCCGCTGCTGGGAGAGCATCCGCATCAGGCTGTTGAAGGCGTTGGCCAGCTGACGGAATTCGCTGATGGTGGCGCCGCCGCGCAGGGGTCGGAACTGCTGGTTGCGCTCCATGGCCCGGATCTGGGCCACCCCGCGCTCCATGGGCCTGACCAGCAGATGGCCCAACAGGAGGTTGACCAGGATCACCAGCACCACCATGCACACCAGCGCCATCCACTCGTAGCGGGACAGCTCCCGGGGCGGGCCGGCGGTGTGCTCCAGCTCGATCACCAGTGCCGGCTGGCCCAGCACGTCTTTGAGCAGCAGCGAGCGCCGCTGGCGGGGCCGGGTCAGGTCCGACAGTGCCATCAGGTCCGGCAGCCCCTCATCCTCGGCCTGGGCCAGTCTCAGGCTTAAGCGCAGCCCACTGCTGCCGGCCAGGGTGGTGGCGAAGTCATCCCCCAGCTTGTGCACCAGCAGCAGGTAGCCGTGGCCACAGTCGTTGGCCATGGCGGTGCACAGGGAAGCGGCGGCGTAATGGTAGGCTTCGCCCCCTTGACGCAGCACCCCGCTGCGGCTGCGGGGCTGGTGCGGGTGCAGCAGGGGCATCAAACGGGCCCGGCGAAACGGCTGATCGCCGGCCAGCAGGGGCAGGGCCACCCCCTGAGAGACGCTCTCGTAACGCTTTTGCAAAGTGGCGTCGTAGAGGAACAGGCCCGCCAGCTGCTCACTCTTGTGCAGCGGCAGCTGATTGGGGGCGGCGTCGGGGTCCGCCAGGTAGGTCAGTACCTGATCGTCACTGGCCATATCGGTGGCCAGCAGACGCAGGGCCGCCTGACGCGCCTGGATCTGGAAGCGCAGGCTGTGCAGCTCCTGGATCTGGGTGGCCAGCACCTCCTCGTTGATGTAGGGCAGGATCACCAGGTTGCGCAACAGCAGATACCCCACCGCCAGCAGCAACACCAGCAGCAGGGAAAAAAGCAGCGCCAATCGCCTCAAAGGCATAGAGATCCCCCGAGCCACACCTTCAGTCAGTGTGGCACGGATCCGCCGGCATGGATAAACGCCGCATCACCGGCGGGTCACCAGCGGGGTGAAAAGCGAAAAACCCCCTTAAGGACAGAGCGTTGACATCTCCTTAGAGGATACGGGAGCGCGATGCCTTGCCCTGGCAGATCAGGGCGGCCCCGCTGACCTACTGGGGCGGAATCCCGCGAATCAAAAAAGGCGCCCCAGGGGCGCCTTTTTTTCGCAAGCTTGCCGTTACAGCCGGTATTCCACCAGGCCAAACACGCTGCGCTCCTGACCCGGGTAGCTGCCGCCGGAGAAGGTGTCCGCAATGGTGAGGTACTCCTCGTCGAACAGGTTCTCCAGGCGCAGTCGTAGCGTCAGCGCCTCGGTGAGGCTGTAGCTGGCCGCCAGGTTGACCAGGAAGTAGGGATCCAGCTTGACGCTGTTGGCGGCGTCGCCGTAGCGGCTGCCCCGGTAGATGAGGTTGGCGCCCAGGTTCAGGGCCTGCCAGTCGGCGCTCAGGTTCCATTTGGCGTTGTGCCGGGCGCTGGCCACCAGCTGGTTGCCAGTGGCCTTGTCCTCGCTGTCCCGCCATCCGTAGCTGAGCTGGTGATCCACCCAGCCGGTGGCGAAGGCCGCCTCCAGCTCGATGCCGTCGATCACCGCCTCACCGATGTTCTCCGGCCGGTTGCTGGCAAAGTCGAACTGGATGAGATCCTGCGCCTCCTGGCGGAAGTAGCCCAGGCGCCAATCCACCCCGGCGTACCCCGCCTCCAGGGCCAGCTCGTAGTTGTCGGAGGACTCCGGCTTGAGTTCGGGGTTGCTGAAACCCGGGTAGTAGAGGTCGTAGAAGCTGGGAGCCCGAAAAGCGGTACCGAAGCTGGCCACCAGGGCCAGGCGGTCGGTGAACGCCGCGCGCCCGCCCACCTGCCAGGTGTTGTGTCGACCGAACTGCTCGTTGTCGTCGGTGCGGATGGAGGCTTCCAGGCTGTGCCCCGCCTCCTCCACCCGCAGCAGGCCATAGACTCCGGTGTTGTCCCGCCCCAGGGTGCCGTCGGCAAAGGGGGCGGCCTCGCCGGTGCTCCAGTCCAGCAATGTGGAGTCGCCCCGCAGCTCCTCCCGGCGCCAGTCCACCCCGCCGGCCAGGGTGACCGCATCGCTGGCCTGGAACTGGTTCAGCCAGGCCAGGTTGTGCTGGCGAAGGTGGGCAAAGTCCGGGGCGTCCTGGCGATCCAGGCTGTCGATGTAGTCGTAGCTCTGGCTGTCGCTGGTCTGGGCCTGCACCGTGCTGTGCCAACGCTCACCCCGGTAGCGGGCCTCCAATTGGTAGTCAAAGCTCTCGACCCAGTTCTCCTTGCGCTCACGCACGTCCGGCATCCCCCAATCCGGGTTGCCCAGGCTGGAGTTGTCGTACTGGCTCTGGTTCTGGAACCAGCGCACGGCGCCGTAGAGCTCGAAACGTTCCGCCAGGGGACGCTGGTAGGCCAGCAGGGCGCTCTTGCCGGTAAAGCCGTGCTCATCGCCGTCGTTGACTCCGGGCACCGGGTGGACGTTGTAGCCCGCCTCATCCTCGTAGGCCAGCACCGCCTTGAGGGTGCCGCCGGCCAGGCTGCTCTGGTGGCGCAGGCTGGCCTCGTAGCGCTCGAAGCTGCCGGCCCCGGCGCTCAAGGTGGTGCCGTCGGCCCCGCCGCGGGTGATGATGTTGATCACCCCGCTGACCGCCTCGGAGCCGTACAGGGAGGCCCGGGCTCCACGGATGAACTCGATGCGCTCCACCTGGGCGACGGGGAAGGCGTTGATGTTGACCGGGCCGATGGCGCCGGTGGCGGCGCGCATGCCATCGATCAGCACCAGGGTCTGGGCGCTGGTGGCGCCGCGCACGGTGACGGTGGCGTTCTGACCCCGGCCACCGTACTGGTTGACGTCGACGTTGGGCAGGATGCGCAGAAGATCCGCCAGGCTTTTGGCCTGGAGCTGGTCGATGGTGGTCCGGTCGATCACCGTCACCGGTGCCAGCACCGAGTCCGGCGCTTGGGCAAAACGATCGCCGGTCACCACCAGGGTGTCGTCCACTTCGATGGCCTGGACGGCCAGAGACGGGGCCACGGCCAACAGCGCCGCGGTAACTGCAGAGAGTTTCATTGAGTGTTCCTAGTTCGCGTAGGTTTGGGGCGGTGATGGGAGATCGGGCTTAAGGCAAGAGCCTCATACCGTTGCGCGCCAGCTCCGGATTCTCACCGGATTCATCCACATCGCCGCGAGTTGCGTCCATGTCCGCCGAAATCGGCGGGGTTCCTTGACCCTTGCCTCAGTAGCTTTGACTTTGGAAGGGGATCTCTTCCTGCCCCAGCTGCGCCTTTAAGCGCACCGTCAGGCAGAAGAAGTAGTTGGTCAGCAGGTTGGCCAGGCGCAGCAGGCGTTCATGGACCATCAGGCCCGCCTCCTCGCAGCGCACCAGCTGACGAATGCTTTTCTTGGCCCCGCTGCGACACAGGTGCAGGGCCATCACCCCGGGGGAGCCGGTGGGCAGCACGAAGCCGCCAACGGTGCCGAAGCCGTGGTGGTGATCGTAGCGGGCCTTGAGCCAGTCCAGGTCCGCCTCGCTCACCGCCAGCTTGCCCCGCACCGAACCGTTGAGGTGGTAGACCAGGGCCTGAACCCGGTGCAGCTCCGGCTTGAGCTCCGCCAGCTGCGCCTCGGACAGCTCCGACGCCAGCAGCGCCAGGGCGTAGCCTATCTGGCTGCACAGCTCATCGGTCTGCACCTCGAAATCGGTACTGGGGCCGGACTCGAAGATAAAGGGGTAGCACAGCTCCCGCTTATCGGCGCTCAGGCGACGGGGCATCAGTCCCGCGCCAGCTGGGGATAGCGGCGGCTCAGCAGGGCATAGCCGCCGAACAGAATGGCGCTGAACAGCCAGGTGCTGGCCAGGTCATGCTGCATAAAGGGCAGCCCCATGATCCAGCACTGCACCAAGCCTTCCCAGGTGTGGGGGTAGAAGTCGGTCACCGCCCACATGCCGGTGTTGGTGATAAAGAAGAACTGCAGGCTGCTGGCCACTCCGGCCAGGGCCACGGTGCCCCCGCTGCGCTTGTGGCGCAGCAGCATGCCGATGCCGGCGGTGATGGCGGTGGCGAGGTAGACGAACAGCATGGTCTCGTGCAAGCCAATCACCAGGTCCCCCAGCAGCATCGCCAGCAGGGGCACCGTCAGGGCCAGTCGCTTACTGGCGAACATCGCCCCGGCAAAGAGGCCCATGGCCGCCACCGGCGTGAAGTTGAAGGGGTGGGGCAGCACCCGGTAGAGGGCGCACAGGGCGATCATGACCAGGACGGCGACGAGCTTGGTTTTCATTTTTGTCTCCAGCGGCACAGGGCCTGGGGTACACTCCGAGGCGCCTAGAATAGCCCGAGGGGCGGCCAACATCCAGTCTTGGACGGCTAGAAATCTCTATGGCCATAACGAATATCAAATAGCAAACTGATTGATTATCAAGGAGTCCTTATGCCGCACCTGGTGCTGGAGTACGCCGAAACCACCCTGGATGATGCGGCCATTGCCCCGGTTCTGACCGCGCTGCACCACAGCGCCCTGGCCAGCGGCCAGTTCAGCGAGTCCGCCATCAAGGTGCGCGCCCTGGCGGTACCCCATGCCCTGGTGGCGGGCCAGCCGGCCCCCTTTGCCCACCTGACGGTCAAGCTGCTGCCGGGGCGCAGTGAGGAGACCAAGGCGGCGCTGCTGGACCGACTCTTGGCCACTTTGGCGGCGGCGCTGCCTCACCAGGCCAGCACCTCGGTGGAGCTGGTGGACCTGACCTACTACCGCAAACCCACCCCGGCGAACTGATCGCGCATTTGCTGAGCGGCGGCCCCTTGCCCCCCACGCGGGCTGGGGCAATACTGGCTCCATTGCTGACCTTTGGAGCCCCGCCATGGAGATGAACCTCAGTCTCAACGAAGCCCGCGTCATCGGCTGCCTGCTGGAAAAACAGAGCACCACCCCGGATCTCTACCCCCTGACCCTCAACGCCCTCAAGGGCGCCTGCAACCAGAAGAGCAACCGAGATCCCGTGCTCGCCCTCTCCGATGGTGAGGTCAAGGCCACCCTGAACGGCCTGATGGAGAAACGCCTGGTGCAGGAGGAGGGCGGCGCCCGGGCCAGCAAGTACAAGCACCGCTTCTGCAACACCGCCTTTGGCGGCCTGCAGCTGAGCGAACAGGAGCGGGCCCTGGTGTGTGTACTGCTGTTGCGGGGGCCGCAAACCCCCGGTGAGCTGCGCTCCCGTACCGGCCGGCTGTGCGAGTTTGAGGACGTTCGGGAAACCGAGACGGTGCTGCAGCAGATGGTGGAACGGGATCTGGCCGTACAGCTGCCCCGGGAAGCGGGCCGGCGGGAGAGCCGTTACGCCCACCTGTTCAGCGGCGAAGTGGAAACCGTCACCACCGCCGACGTGGTGGCGGATGACAAGGCGCGGATCCTCGAGCTGGAGCACCAGATCAAGGTCCTGACTTTGGAGAACGAGCGGCTGCGCACCGCCTTGGCCGAGGCGCAGGCCTGACTCAGCGCTGACGCAGCTCCAGGTGGCGGCGGCCATAGCGCCGCTGTCGACCATAGGGCCGGCCGGCCAGGAAGCGTCGTATCCCCCGCTGGATCCCATGCCAGCGGAACGACAACAGCACCACCAGCTGTCCGAGGATCGCCAGGCTGTAGAGCAGCCAGGGCTTGGACAGCCACAATCCCAGTGGCAGGCTCAACAGGATCAGCACCCAGCCTGCCCAGTACACCCCACGTGACATCTCCCCTCCCCCGCGGAAGTCACCGAAGCTTCAAGACTAGGGCAGCCGATAAGCGGGTACGCCCGGCAAAGGTAACAGGCCGTGTCCAACGCAGGGTTCCGCAAGCGACGGGTTTCCCGCCCCCTTTTAGGCCCCCCCGAAACCGCCCCGGGCAAGCGCCCCGAACACAGGCCTTTTTCCGGCTCCCCCGGGGGCCTTTCTCGGCCTCACTGACACCAAAAGTTACAGCTTGGCCAGGCGCTGCCACTCGCGCCAGAGCAGGGTGCCGGCCACCAGGGACAGCACCACGTTGGAGATGGGCAGGGCCAGCCAGACGCCATCGAGGCCCAGCCAGGGGGGCAGCAGCAACAGGAAGGGCAGCTGGATCCCCATATTGGCCAGGGTGATCAAGGTGGCCTTGCGCCCCGCCCCCAGGGACTGGAAAAACACCCCGACACAGAACAGGAAGCCATCCAGGTAGATGGCCAGCATATGCAGGCGCAGTCCGTGACGAGTGGCCTCGAACAGCGCCGGATCGGCGTCGTTGAACACCCGGATAAGCGGGCCCGCCGCCAAGTTGAACAGCACCACCGCAAGCACCCCACTGCCCACGGCCACCACCAGCATCCGCCGAGCGTAGCGCTTCATCAGGGCGTACTGACCGGCCCCGTAGTGCAGGCTGATCAGCGGCTGGGCGCCACTGGCCACCCCTTCGGCAAAGAGAAAATAGAAGGCCATCAGATAGCCGACGATGGCGTAGGCGCCCACCACGGTGGCGTCGCCATAGCTGAGGAAGAGCCCGTTATGCAGAGCGATCACCACGGAGAAGTAGCCGTACATCAGCATGCTGGACAGGCCGATGCTGCAACTGCGTCCGGCATCGAAGGGCCGCAGGCGCAGATCCGCAACGCGCAGTCGGGTCTGGGCCGCTTGGGTAAAGAAGTGCGCCACCCCCAACAGGGTGACCAGGGCCTGGGCCAGGGCGGTGGCCAGGGCGGCACCGGTCAGCCCCCAGCCCAGCTCGGCGATAAACCACCAATCCAGCAGGATGTTGGTCAGGGCCCCCAGCACAATGAGCGCGGTGGCCCGGTTGGGCGCCCCGTCGTTGCGCAGCATAAAGGGCAGCGCCATGCTGCCCAGGGCCAGGGGTACCGCAAAGAGCAGCACCGCCAGGTAATCCTGCCCCAGGGCCAGCACCGGCCCCTCAGCATCCTGGATGCGCAACCCCCAATCCCCCAGGGCCCACAAGCCCACCGTGGCCAGGGCCGAGACCAGCAGCAGCAGGACCAGGCCATTGCCCAGCTGGGCCTGGGCCCGCGCCTGGTGCCCCTCCCCCCGGGAGAGGGAGCTGAGCGCGCCGGCCCCCACCCCCACCATCATCCCCAGGCCATAGAGTACGCCCACGATGGGCCAGGCGATGTTGATGGCCGCCAGCCCCTCGGCGCCGATGTGACGGCCTATAAAGATCCCGTCCACCAGCTGGTAGAGGCCACTGACCAGCATGGCCGCCACCGTGGGCAACACGTAGCGCCAGAACTGGCGGTTGACTGAGATCTGGGCGGACGCCTGGGTCATGCCCCCTCCTAAAGATTAGAAATGCTAACTAAATCGGGAAAAAACGCCTCAACGGCGCACCAGTCGAGCCAGCAGCCCGGCCAGCTGGGCCCGCTCCGCCTCCCCCAGATGGGCGAGTAATTCGTCCACCAGCTGACGGTAGAGCCGCCGGTCCTGCGCCAGCAACTGCTGGCCCTGCTCGGTCAAGGAGAGTATCACCGCACGGCCATCCTCGGCACAGCCCTGACGGCGCACCAGGGCCTTGCGCTCCAGGCGCTTGACCATGTTGCTGGCGGTGGGCTTGCTGACCCCCATCACCTGGGCCAGATCGGACAGGCGCCGGGTGCCGGCCTCCTCCAGGGTCTGCAGGTAGTCGTACTCGGTGTAGGTCAGGCTGATCCCGCTGGGATCCCCCTCCTCCCGCCAGCGACGGGTGATGTGGCGCTCCAGCGCCATCAGGGATTGATCGATGCGCATCCGGCGAGTTTATTAGCCTTGCTAACTAAATGGCAAATAAAAAACGGGGAGACCGGCTCCCCGTTCCTCTTAGGGTCTCTGCAGCTCAAGGGCATTGAGCGCTGAAGTCAGCCCCAGGGTACTGACCTCCACCCGGTGCTGCAGTTTGCCCTCAGGGTAGTAAGCGAGGGATTGGGCCTGGCTCAGGGTGTCCAACAATTGGCGAGAGTCCAAAGTGACAGCCCAATTGCCCCCCACCAAATGGGCGTCCAACACACGCCGCTCGCCATTGACCTCAAATACAAAGGCCAAGTTCTGGCGGCCGCTGTAGAAGTAGGAGTCAATGTACAGTTGCCAGGGCTCCGCTTCACTGGGGGCAGTATCGCAATTGCCCACGATAAAGAAGTTAAAGGGCTTGCCCTTGCTGCCCGGGCCCCCTTCGCTCAAAGCCACCCGGCAACCGGAGACCGGATTGCGCTTCTGGTAGCTGAACCAGGCGCCATAGGACTCCACTTCGGACCAATCAATCTCGCTGCCCTGGATCCAGCCCGGAACGAAGTAGGCATATGCCGAAGCGGTGGCGGTCACTAAAAGACTGATCGCTAAGACCAGGTTACGGCCGAGACGAAAAAGGGCGGTCATTGCAGGGATTCCGTTACAACATTGGAGGGAAGAAATTCGAAGCGGGAAGATACGTCAACATAAGCTGAGAACATAGTTCACATGGTGACAAATTTGACCCATGCCAACAAAATGGCTGACCGCTTCAAAACACCCTCAAAGCGAGCAACCTGACAAGATCGAGTCGGCAACAAACGATCAGCATTGCATCAGGGTGCGCATAAAATTAGGCCGGTCGGCGGGCAAAAACAGAGCCGGGAGGAAAACTTCCTCCCGGCTTATTGGGGTCTACCACAGGCGGTGGCGAAACTGGTGGCTCTCGGCCCAGAACAGGCTCAGCCAGAAGCGGCGCATGTGGCGACGAAAGCGCAGTCCATAGCGGGGCAGACGAAGGCGATAACCCACCAGAACCAGGGCATGTCCGGCCACAGCCAACAAATACAACAGCCAGGGTACCTGCACCAACATGGCGATCGGCAAGCTCAAGGCCACCAGGGTCCAACCACAGCACTTCAACAACAGATTCAACATGGTCAAGCTCCTCAACTTCAAGCCACTGACCGGCGCCGGTCGTCATCACTGCATCGAATGCCCGGTAAATCTAGGCCTCCCAAAACCTCGTTTCCACTGATTAGAAAACCGGTATTGAGCAAATTTTTCCGAGGTATTGAAAGCGGCGCAGAAGGGGTGAAGCGAAATCAGTAGGTTGTCGGGATATCCGAAGAGAAAGGCAATATGAGAAGGGTATATCGAACAATAAAGGGCCGGCATTGCGCCGGCCCTTATCCATCACATCGGCGTCAAATCCCCGCCAGGGAGAGGGACTGAGCGTCCAGCAGGCCCTTGAGTCCCATGGGGTTGACCCGCTGTCTCAGCTGGGCGTGGCGCCCCATGGGGTAGTAGGAGACGTTGTGGCTCTGCTTTAGGGCCGTCAACACCTCGGTGTTGTCGAGCACCATATGCCATTTGCCCGCCGCCAGGTGGGCGGTCAATACGTACTCCACGTCATCCAGCAACAGGACAAACTCCAGCTCCCGTTTGGCGCTGTAGAAGTAGGGGGAGATGATGAGGTTCCAGTGCGCTTCCCCCTGGGGTGCCGCGCAGGGGCGCTCCAACGAGAAGGCGAAGGCGCGACCGAAGGAGTCCGGCCCCCCTTCACTGAGCACCTGACGGCAACTGTCGTTGACCCCCACGCGCTGGGTAAACCAGGCGCCGTTGGTCTGAACGGTTTGCCAATTGGTGCGACTGCCCCCCACCCAGCTGGCGTCAAACGCCGCCCAGGAGAGGGAGGTAAAAAAGAGAAAAGATGCGGCCAGCAACTGCCCGGATGCCAACCTGAGCGAAAAGAGGTGTTTCACGGTAATGCCCAATATCGAAATCCATATCGAGTGGGCAAGATACTTCGTTCACCAGCGGATGTACAGACTGCTGCGTCAATTTTTTGGCTTTATGACAGTATTTTGACTCCTGTCGTAAATGCCACTCAGAGAATCCTATTCACTCATTTTAAATCAGGTAGATAGAAATTCTGATTTTAAAAAAATTGTTACCAGTCCAGGCCTTTTTGTGCCTTAACCCCTACCGAAAATGCGTGTTTGACCTCAGTTACGTCGGATACCGTGTCTGCCATCTCGATTAGCCTTCGATGGCAGTTCCGCCCCGTAACCACAACGTGTTGATGTGTAGGGCGATTGGCCAAAGCAGTAAGCACTTCGTCCACCTCAAGGTAGTGAAAACTCAGCATGTAGGTCAGCTCGTCGAGCAGCACCAGATCCACCGCCGGGTTGGCCAAGTCCTGGGCAATGGCCTGCCACACCGCCTGGGCCGCCCTGGTGTCCGCCTCCCGGTCCTGGGTGTCCCAGGTAAACCCGGTGTTCATCACGTGAAAGGCCACCCCAAGCTCACTCAGCACATTACGTTCGCCACAGGGCCACTCCCCCTTGATGAACTGCGCCACCGAGCAGCGCAGGCCATGGCCCACTGCCCTGAGCACGGTGCCAAAACCGGCGGTGGACTTGCCCTTGCCGTTGCCGGTGAGCACCAGCAGCACCCCTTTCTCCGTCTGTGCCTGGGCCACCTTGGCGTCCACCTCGGCCTTAAGGCGCTGCTGACGCGCCTTGTGTTTCTCCTTGTCCCGCACCTTCTCTCCCTATCCCACTGAAAATGGCTGAACAGGTTGGATATACTGGCCCCTAACCCCCAATGCGTCCAGAGCCGCGATGAACCCGACCATCGACATCCCTTGGTGGCAGCTGGCCGCCTTCGCCTGCATCCTGGCCCTGCCGTTGTGGCTCAACCGTCGCTTTGCCCTGGACCAGGGACGCACCACCCTGGTGGCCTTTGCCCGCATGACGGTGCAACTGGCGCTGGTGGGGCTCTACCTGAAGTTCCTGTTCAGCTACGACAGTCTGTGGCTCAACCTCGCCTGGCTGGCGCTGATGACCCTGGTGGGCACCAGTGCCATCCTGGAGAACAGCCAGTTGCGTCATCGACGCCTGGTGCTGCCGGTGCTGGCGGGCATGGTGCTCTCCCTGCTGCCGGTGCTTGCGTTGCTGTTGCTGGCTCTGCTGCAGCCGGTGCCCTGGTACAGCGCCCAGTACCTGATCCCCCTGGCGGGCATGCTGCTGGGCAACACCTTAAGCGGCAACGTGGTGGCACTGCAGCGCTACTTCGGGGCCCTCAAAAGCGAGTTCGCCCTCTACGAGGGGGCGTTGGCACTGGGCTGCGCACCGGCGCACGCCGCCCAGCCCTTTATCACCCAGGCGATCCGCCAGGCCCAGGCCCCCCAGTTGGCCAACATCACCGCCACCGGACTGGTGACCCTGCCGGGGATGATGACCGGCCAGATCCTCGCCGGCGCCGATCCCCACATCGCCATCAAGTACCAGTTGGTGATCATGGTGGCCATCTACGTGATGCTGAGCCTGTCGGTCACCCTGACCCTGCTGCTGGCCCAGCGGGCGGTGCTGGCCCCCAGTGGTCGGGTGCGGATCCCCCTGCCTGGCCCCAAATAGAACAAGGCGCGCCACCAGGCACGCCTTGTTGGTTGAGCACCTGAGGTCAGCCCACCAGGTTAAACAGAAGGCCGCCACCGATGGCCATCAGCAGGATGGTCACCACGAAAGCCATCAACAGCGGCCAGCGGAACAGCCGCTTGAGCATGATGAGCTCCGGGATGCTGGCCCCGCCGGAACCGATGGTCAGCGCCATTACCGCCCCCAGACTCACGCCCTTGGCCACCAGGGAGCCCACCAGGGGCAGCAGCGCCTCGACTCGAATGTAGAGGGGGATCCCGATCACCGCCGCCACCGGAATGGCCCAGGGGTTGTCGGCCCCGGCCACCTCGGCGAAGAAGTCACTGGGGACGAAACCGTGCACCAGGGACCCAATGGCCATCGCCAGGGCCATGTAGGGCAGCATGCTGCGATAGAGCGCCACACCTTCCCGGCCCGCCTTACGCCAGTCGATGGCCACTTTCCCCGCCTTGGCCGGTTTGGCCTGGCTCTTGGCCTCACCCGAGCAAGAGGTGCCGGCGGGGGAAGCCATGGCAACGGTTGCCCCGCCGCCACAACCGGCTTCGGCAGCCACGGCCCGCATCACCGGCACCGGTTGGTCGCTGGCGCAGCACGCGCTCTGAGCCGGGGCCGGCTTGGTCTCCCCGGAGCAGCAGGCGGTCTGAGCTTCGGCCGCCTTGGCATCGGTTTTCCCGCCGCAGCCCGAGGCCGCCGCGGAGGTGTCGGCCCCCTTGTCGCTGTCACAGCAGGTGCCCTGCGCTTCGGGATCGGCCAACAGCTCCGATTTGATGTAACGCTCAAAACCCAGCGCCTGGAGCACCATGCCGGCGACGATGGCAACGCTGAGCGCCAGCAGGGCGTAGATGAGGGTCACCTTGGCGCCGAACACCGGCAGGAACAGGGCGATCACCAGGGGGTTGAGCAGCGGTGAGGTGATCAGGAAGGTCATGGTGGGGCCGAACCCGGCCCGGGCCTTGAGCAGACCGATCAGCATGGGGATGGTGGAGCAGCTGCAAAACGGGGTCAGGCCTCCCAGGCCGGCGGCCATCAGGTAACCGCGGCCCCCTCGCCCCCCCAGCAACGCCTGCACCTTCTCCTTGGGCAGCTTCTGGTTGATCACCCCCACCAGGGTGCTGATCAGCAGAAACAGCACGGAGATCTCCGCCATCAGAAACACAAACATGGAGAGTGCGGAGAGCAGCTGATCGCTCATCGACCCATTCTGGGCCAGGAAATCGGGATTCATAATATCCACCCTTCTAAAATATTCGAAATATTGAATGGAGGCACCCGCACAGACGCCCCCATCCCGGTTACAGGGTGCAGCACTCGGCGGTGAGAAACGCCATCAGTTCGTCCAGGGATTCCATCCGCGCCTTGCAGTACAGGGTACGGCCGTCCCGGGTCTGCTCCACCAGCCCCGCCGCCACCAGGCGGCTGATGTGGTGGGACAGCGTGGAGCCGGGGATGTCCAGGTAGGTCTGGATCTCACCCACGCTCAGGCCATGTTGGTTGCCCTTGACCAGCAAACGGAAGATCGCCAGACGGGTCTCATGCCCCAGCTCCGACAACCGTTTGACCGCCAACTCATCACCAATCATGTTCCACTCCTCATGACACCAGTGGCGATAATTCTATAATCATCGAAATATAAGTCAACCCGAATATACAGCTCTGGTGTCGAGCCTGTCTCAATCGGCCTCAGCGCCCTCGATCCACCGCTCGATGCGGGCGATCAGGTAGGGGTAGAAGGGGTTCCATTTCTGGCGCAGCACCTCGTCGGCGGGGATCGCCAGCATCCCCCGTTCACCGCGGATCACCCCGCCCCCCAGGTGGATGTGCACCCGGTTGGGATCCCGCTGTGGCCCCAACAGGGGATCCGCCCGGGGGATGGTCAGGGCCACGTGGGAGAGGGAGTGCACCCCCTGTGGCCAGCTCAGGGGGAGGGGTTCGACGGCACCATCCTGGATCTCCCGGGCCTGCACCCGGTCATCCCCCACCCCGCGATTTTCCACCAGGGTGGTACGGAAGCGGCTGCGGCTGGCGTCGAGGAAGAGTCGGTAGTCGCTGATGGGGTCCTGGGTCAGCAGCTGGCTGTCCAGCCAGGTGCGGTTGATGTCGAACAGCACCAGTTCGTCCTCGGATTTTCCCAGCGCCAGGTAGAGGGTTTCGAACAGGGCCTGGGTGTCCACCGTCTGATCGATGATGGAGTTGAAGGTCAGCATGGGCGGCAAAGTGGCCAGCGCTTGCGGGCTTAAGCCTTCGATAAGCGCCTGGTTGGCCTGGGTCAGCCGGTAGACCACATCCCCGGCGTTGACGGCAAAGGAGCCGTACTTGAAGGGGTGGTACTCCAGGCCCACGCTCTCCCAGGCCAGCTTGTCGAGCCCCAGCCACTGGCCGATGCGCGCCTGCCACCAGGCGCCCCGGGCCACCGGCGACAGCCCGATGGCCGGGGAGATGAACACCATCCGGTCGAACAGCGGTGTCTCCCCCTCGGACAGCCGGGACAGCTCGTGTTGCAGTGCCAGGGCCGCACCGGTGGAGAACCCCACCAGCACCAGGGGCCGATCGCCCAGTTCCGCCCGCATGTGCCGCGCCGCCAGCGCCAGACTGGCGGCCATATCCTGCCAACGCACCTGGGTCAGAGCCGACGGCAGGGTGCCGTGGCCGGGCAACCGCAGTCCCAGCACCCGGGCCCGATCGGCGAAGTGCTGGCCGATGTGCGCCAGGTAGTAGGGGGAGTCGGACATGCCGTGCACCAACAGCAAACCGTACTCCGCCTGGGGATTCGGCCACTCGAAACTGCGGTTCCAGGGGGTGGCCCAGTGGGCCGGATCGGCAAAGCTGCCGTGGTAGTAGCGATTAAAGGGCGCCAGAGGGCGCTCGGCGGTCTGGTTGTAGACCCGCTGCTCCAGCTCCTCGAACAGGGTCTGCTCCAGCGCCAGGTAGGCGGGAAAATCCTTCAGGGGCCGTTCGGCGTCGAACTCCGATTTGAGCTTCACCTGGTGCCACAGGGCCAGGTCCGGCTTGCTGTTCAGCCACCAGACCCCGGCCACCAGCGCGGTCACCACCACCCCAAGGCTGCCGTAGAACAGCGCCAGCCCCAGGTGTTTGCCCAGCCCCCACAATCTGCGTCGCACCCTGCCCCCTCGAGATTCCGACCGCGCCCTCTGGGCCGATCACCAATGATTTTCCATTAACCAAGAGGAGTTTAGCGTGAAATGCTCCGGCCAGACAGGGACCCGCAGAGCCCGAAAAGACCGGGGTAAAACGGGCTGGTCTTTCCCGGTCGCCTCTGTTTAAATAGACGTCTATACGGATAAAAGGCCATTTAATGGTCTCGGAAAACAGCACGGTTAAGGAAGTGGCGGTATGTCGACTCAGCACTCTCTCCAACATCAGCTCGCCCAGCGGATCCTGATCCTGGACGGGGCCATGGGCACCATGATCCAGGGCCATGGGTTGGAGGAAGCGGACTACCGGGGGCAGCGCTTTGCCGACTGGCCCAGTCCCCTAAAGGGCAACAACGATCTGCTCTCCCTCACCCAGCCGGATATCATCCGGGAGATCCACACCGCCTACCTGGAGGCCGGTGCCGACATCATCGAGACCAACACCTTCAACAGCACCACGGTCGCCATGGCCGACTACGACATGCAGTCGCTGTCCCGGGAGATCAACTTCGAGTCCGCCAGGCTGGCCTGCCAGGCCGCCGATGCGGTGGCCGAGGCCAGCGGCATCCCCCGCTATGTGGCGGGCGTGCTGGGGCCCACCAATCGCACCTGCTCCATCTCCCCGGACGTGAATGACCCGGGCTTTCGCAACATCCACTTCGATGACCTGGTCACCGCCTACACCGAGTCCACCGAGGCGTTGCTGGACGGCGGTGCGGACCTCATCCTGGTGGAAACCATCTTCGATACCCTCAACGCCAAGGCGGCGCTGTTCGCCATCGACTCGGTGTTCGAGGCGCGCGGCCGGCGCTGGCCGGTGATGATCTCCGGCACCATCACCGACGCCTCCGGCCGCACCCTGACCGGCCAGACCACGGAGGCGTTCTACAACTCCCTGCGCCACATCCAGCCCATCGCCATCGGCCTCAACTGCGCCCTGGGACCCAAGGAGCTGGTGCCCTACATCAGCGAACTGAATCGCATCAGCGAGTGCGCCGTCTCCGCCCACCCCAATGCCGGTCTGCCCAACGAGATGGGGGGCTACGACGAAACCCCGGCGCAGATGGCCGAGATCATCGGTCAGTGGGCCGCCGAGGGCTGGCTCAATATCGTCGGCGGCTGCTGCGGCACCACCCCGGATCACATCCGCGCCATCGCCGATGCCGTCCGGCCCCATGCCCCCCGTCAAGCCCCGGCCCACCTCACCGACGGCCAGCACGTGGCCACCCGCCTGGCCGGCCTGGAGCCGTGCAACTTCGACGCCGACTCGCTGTTCATCAACGTCGGCGAGCGCACCAACGTCACCGGCTCCGCCCGCTTCCTGCGTCTGATCAAGGAGGGGGACTACGAAACCGCGCTGGAGGTGGCCCGCCAGCAGGTGGAGAACGGCGCCCAGATCATCGACATCAACATGGATGAGGGGATGCTGGACGCCGAGGCGGCCATGGTGAAGTTTTTGAACCTGTGCGCCTCGGAGCCGGAGATCGCCAAGGTGCCCATCATGATCGACTCCTCCAAGTGGACGGTGATCGAGGCGGGCCTCAAGTGCATCCAGGGCAAGGGGGTGGTCAACTCCATCTCCCTGAAGGAGGGGGAGGACGCCTTCCTCGAGCAGGCCAAGCTTATCCGCCGCTACGGCGCCGCCACCGTGGTGATGGCCTTCGATGAAACCGGCCAGGCGGACACCTTCGAGCGCAAGGTGGAGATCTGCACCCGGGCCTACCGGGTGCTCACCGAGAAGGCGGGCTTCCCGCCGGAAGACATCATCTTCGATCCCAACATCTTCGCCATCGCCACCGGCATCGAGGAGCACGACAACTACGCCGTGGACTTTATCCAGGCCTGTCGCACCATCCGCGACACCCTGCCCCACGCCCGCCTCTCCGGCGGGGTCTCCAACGTCTCCTTCTCCTTTCGCGGTAACAACCCGGTGCGCGAGGCGATCCACGCGGTGTTCCTCTACCACGCCATCCAGAACGGGCTCTCCATGGGGATCGTCAACGCCGGTCAGTTGGCGATCTACGACGACATCCCCAAGGACCTGCTGGGCCCGGTGGAGGACGTGGTGCTCAACCGTCGTCCCGATGGCACCGAGCGACTGCTGGAGGTGGCCGAGCGCTACCGGGACGCCGGCAAATCGGAGGCGGATCCCAAGGACGCCGAGTGGCGCAGCTGGCCGGTCAACAAGCGCCTGGAGCACGCCCTGGTCAAGGGGATCACCGAGTTTATCGATGAGGACACCGAGCTGGCCCGCCAGGCAGCGGACAAGCCCCTGGAGGTGATCGAGGGGCCGCTGATGGACGGCATGAACGTGGTGGGCGACCTGTTCGGTGCCGGCAAGATGTTCCTGCCCCAGGTGGTCAAGTCCGCCCGGGTGATGAAAAAGGCGGTGGCCTACTTAAACCCCTACATCGAGGCGGAGAAGGTGGAGGGTCAGTCCAACGGCAAGGTGCTGATGGCCACGGTGAAGGGCGATGTCCACGACATCGGCAAGAACATCGTCGCCGTGGTGCTGCAGTGCAACGGCTACGAGGTGATCGATCTGGGGGTCATGGTGCCGGTGGAGAAGATCATCGAGGTGGCCAAGGCGGAGAAGGTGGACGTCATCGGCATGTCGGGTCTGATCACTCCGTCGCTGGATGAGATGATCCACAACGTCAAGGAGTTCAGGAAGGCGGGGCTGACCTGCCCGGCCATCATCGGCGGCGCCACCACCTCCAAGATCCACACCGCGGTGAAGATCTTTGAGCACTACGAGCACGGCGCCCTCTACGTGGCCGACGCTTCCCGCACCGTGCCTGTGGTGGCCAAACTGATTGGCCCGGACCGCCAGGCCTTTATCGACCAGGCCTACCGGGAGTACGCCGAGCTCAAGGCCAAGCGGGAAGCCCAGGGCAGCCGAAAGACGCTCATTCCTCTGGCCGCCGCCCGGGACAACCGCAACCAGATTGACTGGGCCAGCCACACGCCGGCGGTGCCCAGGCAGCTCGGGGTGCAGGTGTTCAACGACTACCCGCTGTCCGACCTTGTCGACCGCATCGACTGGACGCCGTTTTTCCGCAGCTGGGGCCTGCACGGCAAGTACCCGCAGATCTTCAAAAACCCCACCGTGGGCGAAGAGGCCCGGGAGCTGTACGACAACGCCCAGTTGATGCTTACCCAGATCATCAACGAGAAGTGGCTGACCGCCGCGGCGGTGATCGGCCTGTTCCCGGCCAACACCTGCGACAACCACGACGACATCGCGCTCTACACCGACGAGTCCCGCAGTGAGGAGTTACTGCGCCTGCACATGCTGCGCCAGCAGGTGGAGCGGGTGGACAACGACAACTTCTCCCTGTCCGATTTTGTGGCCCCTAAGGCCAGTGGCAAGGCCGACTACATGGGCGCCTTTGCGGTGACTGCCGGCATCGGCATCGAGGCGCACATCGCACGTTTCGAAGCCGCCCACGACGACTACCACGCCATCATGATCAAGGCGCTGGCCGACCGCCTGGCGGAGGCCTTTGCCGAGCGGATGCACGAACGGGTGCGTAAGGAGTTCTGGGGTTACGCCGCGGATGAAAACCTCGATAACGAGGCGCTGATCCGAGAAAAGTACAAGGGCATTCGCCCGGCCCCGGGTTACCCCGCCTGCCCGGACCACACCGAAAAGGGGCTGCTGTGGCAACTGCTGCAGCCGGAGCAGAACATCGGGCTGAAGATCACCGAGAATTTCGCCATGTACCCCACCGCCGCGGTCTCAGGCTGGTACTTTGCCCACCCGGAGTCGCGCTATTTCGGCGTGACTGAGATTGGCGCCGATCAGGTGGAGGATTACGCCCGGCGCACCGGCATGACCGTGGCCGAGACCCGCAAATGGCTGGCGCCGCTACTGGGCTGACGTTGTGGCGCGAACAGGACGTTAGACTTTTCCGTTAACACCTAATATCAGCGACTAATAAAGGGCAAAGACGAGTTTTCCGACTTTGCCCTTTTTTATTGACCCAAGCATTCACTTTACCAAGGGAGCAGGCCACGCCCTTTCAGGGCTCCTTTTCAAGATCCCCGTCAAATCCGTTATCTACAAAATGTCCGATAGGGCATGCCTCTATGAGGATGCGAGCGTAACTGTTCCCTTCACTGGCACAAAAAGGCAACACATCCGTCCTTAAGCGGGATTTTCTGCCTAAGCTTGAGTCATCTGCACGATCTCACTTTCATGCTGTGTCGGAGCCTTTCCATGAAACAGCGAAAAACGCCTCAAAAGGGCCTCACCTCCATTGAGTACGCCATTGTTGGCGCTTTGGTGGCCGGCAGTCTGGCCATCGCCTTCTCCTCCCTCGGCGGTTCTGCGAGCAATAACATTGGCGAACTGGCCAGCGCCTGGGACGGCGATGCCGGTGGCAGCGGCGGCGGTGGTGGGGGAGGCTGGGGCGGCGGTGGCGGCACTTCGCCCCCGGATGGCGGGGGCGGCGGTGGAGGCGGCACCACACCCCCCGGTGGCGGAGGCGGCACCACGCCCCCCGGTGGCGGGGGCGGCACTGAGCCTCCCGGTGGCGGAGGCGGCACCACGCCCCCGGGTGGTGGTGGCGGCACTGAGCCTCCCGGTGGCGGAGGCGGCACCACACCCCCCGGTGGCGGAGGCGGCACCACGCCCCCCGGTGGCGGGGGCGGCACCACGCCTCCCGGTGGCGGGGGCGGCACCACACCCCCCGGTGGTGGGGGCGGCACCACACCTCCCGGTGGCGGGGGCGGCACTACACCCCCGGGTGGCGGGGGCGGCACCACACCCCCAGGTGGCGGGGGCGGCACCACACCCCCCGGTGGCGGGGGCGGCACCACACCCCCCGGTGACGGCGGAGGCGACAGCCCCGCTCCGGGGGGCGGCAACAGCGCCCCGCCCGCGGGTGGGGGCGATGGCGCCGGCGGTGAGTCCGCGTCCGAGGGTTCCGGAAGCGGTGATGGCAGTGGGGGCAGCTCCGACGGCGGTGGCAGCCCCATGGGTGACAGTGGCCTGGACGGGGGCAGCATGGCGGGGCTGGAGCTGATGGCGGACAACAGCATGGCCCAGATGGGCGACGATGATCCGGTTACCGACAGCGCCACCGCCGCCGGGTATCACAACGCCGGCCCCAGCGCCGAAGAGGAAGCCAAGGCCCAGACCGCCCAGGCCAATAAGATCGAAGGCAGCGTCGCCAAGGTGGTGGAAAGCTCCTGGTTCTGGCTGGTAGCGCTGCTGATGCTGATTGGGTTGTTCCTGATCACCCGCATGGCCATCAGTCGGGCCAAGCGGGTTCAGGAAACCTAGCGCCCGGCATCCCCCTCACGGCCCCACAGGCGACGCCATCCTGTGGGGCTCAACCCTTTGGCAGCCCCCAGGACGAGCAGCGCCAGGGAAAACGCCGTGCTCGCCGACAGCGCCAGCAGCGCCCCCCGAGCCTCGGTCAGCACCTCGGCCCCGTGGCGCAGCAGAAGCACCGCCAGCACACCAAACTGAGCCACCAGCACCACCGCGAAGGCGATCGTGATTGCGGTGATCCCCTGGGTTTCCTCCTCCCCTAGCGCAGGAGATTGGGACTGGGTATCGGTGGAGGCCGTTTCCCTCGCTATCCGGACAAAGCTGGCCTTGTCCAACTCCAAGGCGGCGCTGAGCGCCGCTACCGATTCAGCGGAGGCCACGCCGCTTTTCTCAATTCGCTGTACGGTTCGGTGGCTGAGATTGCACACCTGTGCCAGCTGTTGTTGGGTCCAGGCCCGACGCTGTCGCGCCGCCTTGATCACCCCGGCATCGATCTTCATGGTCACGTCCATTGTGTGGTCTCCTCTGGTCAATGGGAGGTTTTACCCTATCCAGAACAGACACTTGTCCCTACGACACTTTTACGACTTGCCCCTTTACTGTCGCCTTGCTGTCCATTGTCTGTCCAGCATCGCGACTATCTTTTGCCGCCAATGGAGGATATGTTGACCACTTGTTTATTAAATTAACCACCCAGGGAGGGTAGCAGATGGCATCGTTGAACGAGTGGGTCTTTTTCGGACAGGCGGCGAGCGAGGTGGAGGAGTATCGGCCGGCCGAGGAGAAGCGGGTGAAGGGCGCCCCACTGAACCGGTTGTGGAACCACTATTCGGATCCCAGTCAGCAGTTTCACGCCGGAGTTTGGCAATCGGAGCCCGGCTGCTGGAAAGTGAGCTACAGCGAGCACGAGTTTTGCCAGATCCTCGAAGGGGAGTCGGTGATCCGGGACGAACAGGGCAACGAGCGGACGGTCAAAGCCGGCGAACGCTTCGTCATTCCCGCCGGCTTTGTCGGAGAGTGGGAGGTGATTGAGACCTGTAAGAAGATCTACGTGCTGTTCGAGCCGGCCCCCTAGAGGCCGACAAAGAAGCCGATCACCAGGGCGTTGACGATGTCGATAAAGAAGCCGCACACCAGGGGTACGATGATGAACGCCTGATGACTGGCGCCGTACTGCTGGGTCACGGCGGTCATATTGACGATGGCCGTGGCCGTGGAACCCAGGGTGATGCCGCCAAAGCCGGCACTGACCACCACAGAGTCGTAGTTGCGGCCCATCAGACGGTAGACCAGCAGGACGGTGAACAGCACCGAGAGGGTGATCTGCAGCCCCATCACCACCGAGATGTAGCCCAGCAGCCCCTCCAGCTCCCACAGTTGCAGCCCCATCAGGGCCATGGTCAGGAACATCCCCAGGCAGATGTCGGAGATCAGGGCCAGCCCCAGGGTGCCCTGCTCCTCCCAGCGCACCTCCCGCTTGCGGGTCATAAAGCGGCCCAGGTTGCCCACCAGGATCCCGGCGAGCAGGCAGCTGACGAACATCGGCAGGCGCACTCCCGCCTCCTCCAACGACTCGTTGAGGCTGTAACCGAGGATCAGGGTGACGTTGAGCCAGAGCCAGGCCCAAAGCACGCCGTAGTAGGTCAGCTGGGTACGCTGATCGGCGTCGTGCCGTACCCCGATGTCCAGATCCGTGTCCCCGGACGGCTGAACCTTGTGTCTTTGGATCAAATACTTGGCAATCGGACCGCCGATCACACAGGCGGCGATCAGCCCCACGGTGTTGGACGCCACCCCCAGCTCCAGAGCGTTCTCGATGCCCAGGTCCTCGACAAAGGTGGGGGCCCAGGCCAGGGTGGTGCCGACACCGCCGGTCAGGCTGATGGAGCCGGACAGCAGGCCCGCCTTGGGATCCATGCCAAAGGCGGTGGCCACCCCCATGCCCAGAAGGTTTTGCAAGACGATAAAACTGGAGGCCAGGAACAGCAGGATAAACAGGGGACGCCCGCCCTTGATCAGGGTTTTAAGGTCGGCCTGCAGACCGATGCCGGCGAAGAAGTAGAGCAGCAGCACATCCCGCGCTTCCAGGGCAAAGTTCACCTGACGGCCAAACCCGTAGTAGAGCAGCGCCACCGTCGCGGCACAGATAAAGCCGCCGATCACCGGCTCGGGAATGGAGTATTGCCGCAGCAAGGTCGACCTTTGGGTGATCTCCTTACCGACAAACAGCAGCAAGATGGCGATGGTGAAGGCCACAAAGCCTTCCACATCCACGATCACCGGTTCGGGCAAACTCATCTCTCTCTCCGCAGCAGGATAAATTCAATTTATCAACAGTAGCTTATGTTCCAAGATCTGGACACTGCCTGAACCCTGGCCGCTACAGCCAGCGCTTCCAGCGAAACAGCAGCAGTTGCCCCACCACCACCGCCACCAGGGCCACCAAAAACCACCAGAACGCCAGGGGCTCGGACTCGCCGGGGATCCCCGCGACATTGACCCCCAGTAAACCGGTAAAGAAGCCCAGGGGCAGGAAGATGGCGGCGATCACCGACAGCACGTACATGCGGCCATTGAGCTGCTCGGACGCCCGCCCCAGCAACTCCTCCTGGACCAGGGCGGCACGCTCGCGGATGGCGTCGATCCCCTCGATGTGCCGGGCCAGGCGGTCGATCCCCTCCCGCAGGTGCAGCCGATGGCGCTCCTCCAGCCAGGTCAGCGGCAGCTCCGCCAACCGGATCAGGGCCTCGCGCTGGGGGGCCATGTGCCGCCGAAGGGCGATGCACTGCTGGCGCAGCCCGGTAAGCTCGAGGCGCTTTACCTCACCGTCCGGCGCCACCAGCTCCGACTCCAGGGCGTCGATCCGCTCCTCGAACTCCGCCACCACGTCCCCCATCCCCCAGATCAGACCGTCCACCAGGCTGGCCAGGGTGTCCATGGCCCCATGGGGTCCGGAGCCGGTATTGAGCCCCTCGATCAGGTTGGCCACCGACAGCAGCTTGCGTCGGCGGGTGGTGATCAGCCGTTCGGGGGTCAGGAACAATCGCAGGGAAACCATGTCCTCGGGATCGGACTGGGGGTTCTGGTTGACCCCTCGCAAGGCCATCAGCAGGCCGGCCTCCATGGGCGAGGTTCTCGGCCGGGTGTCCTCCGCCAGCAAGGCCTCGGCCACCAGGGCGGAGAGCCCGCTGTGCTCCCGCAACCAGGCCTGGGCCTGTGGCTCGCTGTAATCCAGGTGCAGCCACAAGAACCCCTGCTGGGGCGACCAGGCTGCCACCTCGGGCCAGCTTAAGGGGCGGGCACCCCCCTGTCCGTCCAGCAGCAGGGCGTGCAGCAGTCCCTGCAGGGGCGCGCTATCGGCCATATCCATTCCTCAAAGTTCGCCCAAAGCGGCGAAATAAAAAAGTAATGATATGAGCAATATAGCCCCACTGTTACCGGAACCGCTAGAGACTCAGCCGCGGCTGGATAAAGTCGAGAAACACCTGGATGCGGGGGGCCAGGGCGGAGTTGCGATAATAAACGGCGCTGACCTGCTCCCGCTCCGGCTGGGGGGTCTGCTGAGGGGCCAGCACCGGCACCAGGGCCCCCTCGGCCAGATCCCGGGCCACCATAAAGTGGGAGAGGCAGGCGATCCCCTGCCCCTGCAGCGCCAGCTGGCGCAGGGTTTCGCCACTGCTGGCGGCGATGGTGGGGCGGATGGCCAGATCCCCCGCCAGTGGCCAGAGGTTGAGCCGGGAGGGAGGAATGAACCCCAGCAGGCTGTGGCGCATCAGGGCCTCCACATTGTCGGGGGTGCCCGCCTCGGCCAGGTAGTCGGGGGAGGCCACCAGGTGCAGGGCGCTGCGACCCAGGGGACGGGCGTGCAGGGTGGAGTCCCCCAGGGCCCCCACCCGGATCGCCAGATCCGTGCGCTTCTCCAACAGATCGATGATGCCGTCGCTGGCGCTGAGCTCCAGCTGGATCTCCGGGTAGGCCTGGCGGAAGGCGCCGATGTGGGGCACCAGCTGGTGCTGAACAAAGGGGCTGGCCGCGTCCACCCGTAAACGACCACTGGGCCGACCGCCCTGCTGCTGCAGCCGGGCTTCCGCCGCCGCCAGTTGCTCCAGCCCCTGGCGCACGGATTGGGCAAACTGCGCCCCCTCCTCGGTCAGCTCCAGGCGCCGGGTGGTGCGGTTCAGCAAGGTGGTACCCAGCTGCGTCTCCAAGCGGCGCACCGCCCGGGACACCTTGGCCACCTGCACATCCAGACGCTCCGCCGCGGCGGAGAAACTGCCGCTGTCCACCACCGCCACAAAGAGCTGGAGATCGTCCGACCGGCTTTTCATTTGTCATTTCCGCAAAAGTGTTTTGCTGACATTAGCATTTTTCACAAAAGTTGACCCACGCATACTGTCGCCATTCCGGCCAACCGGCCCCCTTATTCGGAGTATCCGTTATGCCCATTGCCCTGTTGGCGCTGACCCTGAGCGCCTTTGCCATCGGCACCACCGAGTTCGTGATTGTCGGACTCATCCCCACCATGGCCGCCGATCTCGGCGTCTCCATCCCCTCGGCGGGCCTGCTGGTCAGCCTCTACGCCCTGGGGGTGGCCATCGGCGCCCCGGTGCTCACCGCCCTGACCGGCCGCTGGCGACGCAAAACCGTACTGCTGGCGGTGATGGCCCTGTTTGTGGCCGGCAACCTGCTGGCCTGGCAGGCTCCGGGGTACGCCTCTTTGGTGCTGGCCCGGGTCCTCACCGGCCTGGCCCACGGGGTGTTCTTCTCCATCGGCGCCACCGTGGCCACCAGCCTGGTGAGCAAAGAGAAGGAGGCGTCCGCCATCGCCATCATGTTTACCGGCCTCACCGTGGCCCTGGTCACCGGCGTGCCCCTGGGCACCTACATCGGCCAGATCTTCGGTTGGCAGACCACCTTCCTGGTGGTGTCCCTGCTGGGTCTGGGGGCCCTGATCGGCAGTGCGCTGTTGATCCCGGCGGATCTCAAGCAGCCGGAACCGGCCCACTTGGGCGAGCAGCTCAAGGTGCTGGCCCAGCCGCGGCTGCTGCTGGTGTACGCCATCACCGCCCTGGGCTACGGCGGCACCTTTATCGCCTTTACCTACCTGGCCCCGATCCTGGAGCAGGTCACCGGTTTCAGCGCCAGCCTCACCGGTGCCATCCTGCTGGTGTACGGCGCCTCCGTGGCGGTGGGCAACATCTGGGGTGGCAAGTTGGCGGACCGTCGCGGACCGGTCAGCGCCCTGACCCGCATCTTTGCCGGGCTGGCCGTGGTGCTGCTGGCGCTGGGGTTCACCGCCTACAGCCCGGTGGGCGCCGTACTGACGGTCCTGGTGTGGGGGGCGTTTGCGTTCGGTAACGTGCCTGGCCTGCAGGTCTACGTGGTGCAGTTGGCCCAGCGTTACACCCCCAAGGCGGTGGACGTGGCCTCCGGCCTCAACATCGCGGCGTTCAACGTGGGCATCGCCCTGGGGGCCTGGGGCGGCGGCCTGGTGGTGGAGCGCAGCGGCCTGATGGCCACCCCCTGGATCGGCGCGGTGATCGTGTTGCTGGCCCTGGCCCTGACCCGGCTCAGCGGCCGCCTCGACCGCCAGGCCGAAGGCACCCCCTGCCCCGCCTGATCTCGTCCCACCCCACAGGTTGAGAACGTCAACCTGTGGGGTGTTTGGGTAAAGCTGGGTAAAGGGGGAAACTCCGCCGCACCGAGACACTCAGACTGGAAGCGTTAACTTCCAGGATACGAACGGATGCCCATCACTCGAACGGCCCTTGCTCCCCTGCTCAGCCTCTCACTGTTGACCGCCTGCGCCAGTGACCCCAGCCCCAACCACCAGTTCTACACCGAGTCCGGCCCGAACGGGCTGCACTTTACCCTGGTGCACTACTCCGAATCGGAAGCCGATGCCGAAAGAGGCCCTGCACCCGCACAGGCCGAGAACGGCAAGGGCAGTCATCGTGGTGGTAAAGGGGGAGGACGCAGAGTCAGCGAACAAGAGCGCGGTGGGCAGAGCCGCACCGCCAAGGATACGGTGCCGAAAGGGGCCATTGATGACCGCACTCTGATGGCCCTGCTGGAGCAGGAATTGGATCAGCGGCAGCTGTGCCTAGAGGGATATCGCATCATTGAACAGCGTCCCACTCAGCACGGCGTGGTGCTTCAGGGCCACTGCCTCTGATTCACCGCGGCGGGAAGCCAAGGCGATAGCGACCGAGCGCTGGCACTGTGTCACAGAGACTTCCGGCAGGGTGGCCGGGGCAGAGGCGCCGCCCGATGCCATCCAGACCCCGGCCTTGGCCGGGGTCATTGCCGTTCAGGGATGAAGAATGTACTTGGGATCGATGTGGAAACTGCGGGCCGCTTCGACCAGCGCCTCCTGGGAGGAGTGGGCGCGCAGATCCAGGGTTCTGCCGTGGTACGCCTGGCCCTCAATCTCATCCTGGATCACCAGCCGAGCGTGCCAACCGGTGTCCATGGGCGCCAGGTGATCGTGGAACACTTCGATGCCGATGCGGGTTGCGGTCATAACGGCCTCCTTCGCTCACAGGCTCCTTCCCATTATCGTCCATCCTGCTCTCCACCGAGGGGCTTTGCCCCATTTCGACACCCGATACATTGAGTGCCGAAAACGGCCAGTTTGCCCCGCCCTTCGCGGTACACTGTGGAACAGAGTCACAGCAGATGCAGGCCCATGATGGACCCCACCCCCTACCGCCAGGCCCGGCTGGCCCGCGATCCCCGTTTCGACGGCCGCTTCTTTATCGCGGTGCGAACCACCGGGATCTACTGCCGCCCCATCTGTCCCGCCTCGCCGCCGAAGGAGGAGAACGTCACCTACTTCGACAGCGCCATCGCCGCCGCCAACGCCGGTTACCGCCCCTGCCTGAGATGCCGGCCGGACAGCGCCCCCGGCTCCTGGGCCTGGCGGGGCAGCGACACCACGGTGGAGCGGGCGGTGCGGCTGATTGACGAAGGAGCGCTGATCGACGGCGCCATTCCGACCCTGGCCAGCCGGCTGGGGATCTCCCCCCGCTACCTCAACAAACTGTTCCAGCAGCGCCTGGGCACCAGTGCCAAGCAGTACGCCCTGTACCAGCAACTGATGCTGGCCAAGCGGCTCTTGCACGACACCCAACTGCCGATGGCCGAGGTGGCGGCTGCCGCCGGCTTTGGCAGCGTGCGCCGCTTCAACGACTGCTTTGCCCGCGAGCTTAAGCTGCCCCCCAGCCAGATCCGGCGGCGCAGCACCTCCAAGGGCCAGGGACTGACGCTGTTTCTCAGCTACCGGCCGCCCTACGCCTGGGCCCAGCTGCAGGGATTTCTGGCCCGCCGCCTGGTGCCCGGCCTGGAGTGGACCGGACCGGATCATTACGGCCGCACCCTGGCGCTGCAGGGCGGGGTACGGGGCCGGTTTACCGCCGTGCACCAGCCCAAGCGGTGCGGCTTCGAGGTGACCCTGGAGCTCACCGAACCCGGACCGCTGATGCCCCTGGTCCACCACATTCGTCGCCTGCTGGACCTGGACGCGGAGATCGCCACCATCGATGCCCACCTGGCCCAGTTGCCCGGGCTGGGCCCTCATCTTCAGCCGGGCCTGCGTCTGCCGGGGATCTGGCGGCCGTTCGAGGCGGGGATCCGGGCGGTGCTCGGCCAGCAGGTCTCGGTGGCCGCGGCCCGCAACCTGGTGTGCCAGCTGGTGGCCGAGCACGGCGAAACCCTGGGCCCCCATCGGCTGTTCCCCACCCCCGAGCGCCTGGCCGAGGCGAGCCTCAGCGAGCTCAGGATGCCGGACAGCCGGCGCCAGACTCTGCGCCGCCTGGCCGCCCACGTGGCGGAGCACGGCGAACAGGAGGACCCGCAGCGCTGGCAGGCCCTCAAGGGGATCGGCCCCTGGACCGTGGACTACGTCCGCCTGCGCGGGCGCTCCGAGCCCGACGTTTTCCTGGGCGGGGATCTGGGCGTCAAACACGCCCTGGCCCGCCGGTCACTCAACCTGGACCCGCAGGCAGCCGCCCCCTGGCGCAGCTACCTGACCTTTCAACTGTGGAACCTGTTATGACCCCAAGCTACCTGAGCACCCTCGCCACCCCCTTGGGCCCCCTGGCGATCCACGCCAACGAACACGCCCTGACCGAGGTGCGCTTCGTCGACGGGCCTCTGCCCCTTGAGAGCCCAAGCCCGCTGACCGAAACCGCCAAGGCCCAGCTGACGGAGTACTTCGCCGGCCACCGTCGCCACTTCTCCCTGCCCCTGGCCCCGGCGGGCACCGCATTTCGTCAGGCCGCCTGGCAGGCACTGCAGGCGATCCCCTACGGCGAGACCCGCTGCTACGCCGACCAGGCTCAGACCATGGGCAACCCCAAGGCGGTGCGCGCCGTGGGGGCGGCCAATGGCGCCAACCCCATCGCCATCGTCATCCCCTGTCACCGGGTGATCGGCAAGGGGGGCAGCCTGACCGGCTACGCAGGTGGCCTGGACCGCAAAGCCCGCCTGCTGGCCCTCGAGCAGGGCCAGCCAATCACCTAAGATTTCAACGCTTTTATGTTTATGACGAGCTGATTACACTGGCCCTATCCATTAGCCAAAGGAAGGCAAGGGTCATGCTGAAAGTTCTGATCGTCGAAGACAGCGCGGTGGTCACCAAGGTCCTGCGGCACCTGGTGGACAGCGATCCCCAGCTGCAGGCAGAGTTTGTCGACTCCCTGGCCGCCGCCCAATCGGCCCTGGCCCAGACCAACGACTACTTCGCTGCCATCGTCGACCTCACTCTACCGGACGCCCGGGACGGGGAAGCGGTGGATTTCACCCTGGCCCAGGGGCTGCCCACCATCGTCCTCACCGGAGTGTTCGACCCCCAGATGCGCGAGCGGCTGCAATCCCGGGGGATCGTCGATTACATCACCAAGGAGAACCGCTACTCCTATCAGCGGGCCCTGGCCCTGGTGCATCGCCTGGCGCGCAATCGCCACACCCAGGTGGTGGTGGCGGAGGACTCCAGCTCGGTGCGCCGCCACATCGTCACCCTGCTGGAGCGTCACCACTATCGGGTGCATCAGGCGACCAATGGCCGCGAAGCCCTGGCTCTGCTGACCCAGCACCCGCAGACGCGACTGCTGATCACCGACTACCAGATGCCGGAGGTGGACGGCTTTACCCTCACCCAGGAGCTGCGCCACCGGATCGGGCCGGATCGCCTGGCGATCATCGGCCTCTCCACCAGCGGTGAGCCCAACCTCTCCGCCCGTTTCATCAAGTACGGGGCGGACGATTTCCTGCACAAGCCGTTCTGCCCGGAGGAGTTCTACTGCCGGGTGCAGTCCAACATCGAGGCGCTGGAGCGGTTGATGGCCCTGGAGGAGAGCGCCCGGCGCGACCCCTTGACCGGGCTGCACAACCGGCGCCATTTCTTTGCCGAGGCCCCCGGCCTGCTGAGCCAGGCCCAATCCCAGGGCCACCCCCTGGCGGTGGCGGTGCTGGACGTGGATCATTTCAAGAAGATCAATGACCACTACGGTCACCAGACCGGGGACGAAGTGCTCAAGGCCCTGGCCCAGGCCCTGAGTCAGGGGTTCGCTCGCTTTCTGCTGGCCCGCGCCGGTGGGGAGGAGTTTTTCCTGATGATGCCGGGGGTGGACAGCGACAAGGGCCGGCAGCTGCTGGACAGCCTGCGGACCCAGTTGGCCCGCCACCCGCTGCGCGCCTCGGGCGAGGCGATCCCCATCCGATTTAGCGCCGGGATCACCGACGAGCGGGGCTTGGATCTGGAGCAGATGCTGGCCCAGGCGGACCGTTACCTCTACCAGGCCAAGGCCGCCGGCCGGGACCGGGTGGTGGACGACAGCTGCGCCCTGCAGCCGGCCTAAACGCGCTTAAGCAGCGCTCGCTCCGCCTCGCTGGCGTGGTGGGCGTCCCAGTGGGCCAGCCGCGGGGCCATCACCCGCCGCCACAGGGGCGGCACCAGGGTCAGCATCAGGGTGCCCAGATACCCCGCCGGCAAGGTGGGTGCCTCCGGCATGGGAGCCAATCGCTGAAACGGCAGCTGCGCCGTGGCGTGGTGGTGGGAGTGGCGGGTCAGGTTGAAGCTGGCCCAGCTGCTGATCCGCCGGGTGCTGTTCCAGCTGTGGCGGGGCTGCACCTGGCAGGCCGGATCGCGCACCAGGCCGTAATGCTCCAGGTAGTTCACCATCTCCAGAAACGCCTTGGCGATGGCCGCACTGGCCAGGAACACCAGGCCTCCCACCCAGCCCGCCAGAAGAAGCGCCGAAAGCAGCAGCGCCAATGACATCAGTTGACCGCGCACAAAGCGGTTGTGAAGACTTAAAAGCGGCTTTCGACGCAGAGCCAGGCGTTTGGCTTCGATGCGCCAGGCGCTGAGGTTGCCCTCCCAGGTGGAGCGCAGGATGTGGGTGTAGACGGTGCGGCCCCGGGGGGCCGAGGCGGGATCCTGGGGGGTGGCCACATGGCGGTGGTGACCATAGACGTGCTCGATGGCAAAACCGCTGTCCCAGCTGAACGCCAGCAACCAGCGTCCCAAGATCAGCGACGGCCGATGCCAGGTGCGGTGAACCAGCTCATGGGCGACGATGGTGCCCAGCATCGAGGTGAGCAGGCCACAGGCCAGCAGACTCACCCCCTCCCCCATCAAAGGGTTGCCGGCCTTGGCCGCCAGCACATCGTAGCCGGTCAGCCCCGTGACCCAGGCGCCGTAGCCCAGCAGATCCCCGGGCACCATCAGCCAGATCTGCAGGAGATTGGTGATCACTACCGGCACCAGGGCCAGGTAGAGCATCATATTGAGCCAGCCAGGGGGGCGATCATCGGGGGTCGAGGTGTCCTCCCCCAGCAGGGCGTCCCCCACCACCAGCACCAGCAACAGGGCCGAGAGCCCCAGGAAGAGCCAGGGGCCGCCCAGGGTGAGGCCCAGCCACTGGGGCAGGGCCAGCGCGTACATCAACAGGAACTTGAAGTGGTGCATGACGCGTGCCGATGGGGAAGTCTGCCCCCAGTATGGCACCCAGGAACGAGCAAAAAAACCGCAGCGGCGAAGCGAGCTTAGCGGATCCCAGGCCAACGGAAGCTGAACCGCTGCGGCCGGTTTCGCATTGGACGGTCAGAGCGTGAGGCGGCCGGCAAAACCCCCGTCGGCTTTTGATCCCCGCCACCTCGGTACAGATAATCGACGCCCCAACTCCCCAGTGAATCAGTATCATGCGCCCAGTCCACGCCATCGCGGCCGTCCTCGCCCTGTTCAGCCCCCTGGCAACGGCCCAGTTCTCCCTGGCCCCGGCCCAACCCGGCAACGCCCCGGAGCAAACGGTGATCTCCCCCTATGCGGCCCTCACTTTGGACTACATCCCGGCCCAGACGGATCTCTGGGGGGTGACCCTGGCCCCCACCCACTTCGATCCCAACTACCCCCGCTGGGGCTACTACGCCGGTTACGCCTGGGGACGCACCGAGAATCTGAACCTGCCTGAGCCGGAGCAGGGGGAGGTGAGCGAAACCATGGGCCGCTTCGGAGTCAGCTATGGCCTGACTCCCGCCATTCACCTCTACGGCGGAGCGGCCTACCACACCACCAAGACCCGCTACACCGACGGCAAAACCCAGTTCTGCGCCGATTGCGAGCCCACCTGGACCACGGACAAGGATTATCGCTGGGGGGCGGAGCTGGGGATGCGGGTCAATCTTGGCCAGCACCTGGTGATCGGCGCCGGCTACAACTGGGCCAGTGAATCGGCCGTGATCAGCCTCGGCCTGCGTTAACTGCTGCGCACCTGGGGCAGGGGCAGCGCCTTGCCCCGCAGCTTGCGCCGGTACATCGATTGGTCGGCCACCTTGAGCAGGGCCTCGGGGGTGGCGCCGTCGCGGGGATAGCAGGCGTGGCCAATGCTGGCCCCGATCTGCACCTCGCCGTGACGCGGCAGCATCAGGGGCACCGCCAGCGCCTGCTGGACCCGGCGGGCCATCGCCTGCACCTGGGCCTCACCCCCCTCGGCCATCAACACCACGAACTCGTCGCCGCCAAGGCGGGCCAGCAGATCCTGGTCCCGCAACGCGCCCTTGAGCCGGCGCGCCACCTGCTCCAGGGTGGCGTCCCCGGCGGCGTGGCCGAAGCGATCGTTGACCCGTTTGAAATCATTGAGATCGATAAACAGCAGCGCCAGTTCCAGACCCTGTCGCTGGGCCTGCTCCATCGCCTGGCGGCACTGCAGGTTGAAATGACGACGGTTACACACCCCGGTCAGGGCATCGGTGTGGGCCAGTCGTACCCAGTTCTGCTCCTTGGCCTTCTGGCGGGTGATGTCGGTGACCGTGGCCAGCAACACCGGCTCGGTGCCCTCCGCCAGCACCAGCACCCGGTGCTGCCACTGGCACAATCGCGACGCCCCTGCTTTGGTGCGGTTCCACTGCTCCAGCGGAGCGCTCTCCTGTTCGCTGAGCCAGGCCTGTAGCCGGGCCGGCACCGCCGCCCGTTCCGGTTCCGGCAGCAGCAGGTCCGCCATCGGCCTGCCCAGAACCTCCTCCGCCTGCCAGCCAAACAGCTCCGTGGCCGCGGCGTTCCAGCCCTCGATGCGACCATCGGAGTGGATCACCATCAGGGGGGTGGGGGTTTGGTCCAGCAGGGTGCTCATCGCCTGGCCCTGCACCTTGAGCCGGCGATTCTGACGCAGCACCCAAAGCAGCAGACCCAGCACACAGAGCCCCAGGGCCACCACCAGCCCCGACAGCGGCAGGGCGGAGCGAGGCTGCACTGCGGCATAGGCCATGGGCAGACCCAGGGCCAGCTGCATCAGTGCCAGGGGCACCCGCCAGGGGATCCGAAAGGGGCGGGCCAGCGTGGCCACCGGCCCCCAGGCCGCGTTTCGCATCGTCTCATCCTTGTTTGGTCGCCGCAGAAGCGGCGCTTGGACCGATCCTTTGGGGCTTTCCTTTATAGACGCGAAGCGCGGTCGCAACGGCTCAGGCGGGGCGAAAAAATCCGTCGGTGCCACAAGTTCAATTGGCGTATCATCGGGGCGAGACTCAAAAACCAGGGGCCCCCGAGTGGCAAAGAAAAAGTTCTACGTGGTCTGGACCGGGCGCCAGACAGGCATCTTCCCCGACTGGCCCAGCACGGAAGCGGCGGTCAGCGGCTTCCCCGGCGCCAAGTACAAGGGGTTCGCCACCGAGGCGGAGGCCCGTGCCGCCTTCGCCCAGGATTACCAACAGGCGATCAAAAACACGCCCCGCCCCGCCAAGGCCGCTGCGGCCCGAAGCGCGGCCCTGCCAAGCAGCGACTGGGTGATCTACGCCGACGGCGCCTGCGATCCCAACCCGGGTCAGGCGGGTACTGGCCTGGCGCTCTACCGCGACGGCACCCTGAGTGAGCTCTGGTACGGCCTCTACACCCCCCAGGGCACCAACAACACCGCCGAGCTGAACGGCTTAAACCAGGCCCTGATGCTGGCCCAGCAGGGGGTGGACCAGGGCCGCTCGGTGACCGTACTGTGCGACTCCCAGTACGCCATCAACTGCGTCAGTCAGTGGGCGGCGGGCTGGGCGCGCCAGGGTTGGACCCGCAAGGGCGACCCGATCAAGAACCTGGCACTGATCCAGGCCGGTTACGCCCTGTGGCAGCCCCTGGCGGACAAAATCACCCTGGCCCACGTCAAGGGCCACGCCGGCATCGAGGGCAACGAGTTGGCGGATCGGATGTCGGTGCACGCGGTGGATCAGCAGGAACAGGACTTCGTCCGTTACGACGGACCGCAGGATATCGCCACCATCCTGGCGATGCGCGCCGGCTGAACATGCCCTGGCCGCTACGATCCTTTATAAACCGGGAACGCATGGTTTAGGCGGGGGTCAGGGCGGGGTCCATTCGTGGACTTCGCCTTATTTTTCATCTAGTTAACGAGTCAGTGCCGGGACGTATAGGGGTCAGGGTATGGACTCGAAAATGTCCCCAAGTACGAAAGCCGGACCAGTCGGTGACAAACATTCATTTTGATCCCGCAGCACACAGACGATGATCCCCCGTGGGTAAGTCTGTGCGTAACTGTGCGAACCAAAAATAAAGAACGGACATTTTGGGGGTCGGATTATATTTCTAGGTTTTACAAGCTCTTATAGCTCTTAAAGAAAGATCTTAAAGCTGTCCTGTTGTTTCAGATCCGAGGTTGAGACAACCACCAGAACGACCAAAAATTCCCGAGCATCTCTTTTAACGGGATGTTTGCATTTGAAGATTTTTGCTCGGTTGCAACATCGCAGCCATGAGGGCAAAGTTCACTCCGTCGACCGGGCCTAATACCCCCGGCGATGACGGACTAGGATTCCGAACGGCAACAGAAAAGATTTCGAAAGGGCCCGACAGTGCCTTAAACTGTTACTGGGGGCTCGGGGAGAGCCAAAGAAAACCCCCAGTCGCGGTTTGCCGTCTCAATGTGCCGCAGGTATTTGCGGCTGCTCCCCACCTATTCCGTCTTGATGCCTTCTAGCGTTGAGACAAACCGATGAAATATCGATTCCTAGCCGCCATCGGCGGCAACATCCAGACGATCACCACCGTCGCCACCAGTGAGCACGAAGCTCGCGCTCACTTGTCGGCATCCAACATCCTCGTTCTCGCTTTCACAGCCAGGTTTTCTCTTGGAGGTGCGGAATGATCCGTAACCATCCGAGCGCCCATGTCGACGAAGCCATCGCTTCTGTTCGGTCACTGGGGATGAAGTTAACCGGGGCTCAGCAAATCGTGTTCGCTGCGATCATCAAACGATTCTCTCTGCAACGCCAAAGCACGTACCGGGCTCAGGCTGACTTGGCAAACGACACCGGCTTCTGTGAGAAGACCGTGAGTCGAGCCATCGCCAAGCTCGAGCGCCTCGGTCTGATTGCTGTTATGCGAGCTCGTCGTTTCGTGAAGCGCGGAGGCCGATGGCGCGTCCGGACTGGATTCCAGAATCGATACCTTTTCGCCGGGACGCTTCTCGAGGTCATGCAGAAAATGACCAAGAAAGTCGGAGCCGTAACCATCGTTAAGAGCGGTCGCGGCTTCCAGCTTCGGAGCCGCGAAGCGAGCGCCGGTCCGATTTGGGTTAGCCGTCCACCTAAGGGATCTGACCGAGAACGAGTTTTCGAAGGGCTTCTCTGTGAGGGGGCCAAACAATGAACACTTCGAATTTAGTGGAAATGGAGATCGTAGCAGGGAACGCCGAAGCAACTGTCGACGTTGAGTTCATCAATAGCGTAGGGGTCCGAGTACATCGGAAGAAGAATTTCGCCATCCGCCTCGCTAGATGTCCAGTCGCAGCAATCAAAGACGAGTTCGGCTTCGACGTTGTCGAGGTACGCAACTCACCTAGAGGCGACTTCTCCGTTTGGGGAGCCGGTCAAAGCGAGTCCGGCGCTCCATACAGACTCTTTGATATTGAACGAGGCCAATGATGAACGTGACCACCCTTACCAGAGCAGACCTTTACGAGCAGATCGAGAAGGCTCTCGATGTGTCACCAAGAGGCGCTAAGCGCATCGGAGACGAAACGATTCTGTTCGTCCCACGCTGCCTCGCTGAGGGTGTGCCGGTTCTGATTCAGTACGTAGGAACCTTCGAGCTACGCGACAAACCAGCGCGGCCAGTTTGGTCTGACCTTCGCGGAGAGAAGAAGCGGATCACCTTGCCCCCGAGAACGGTTGTTCGGCTCGGCAGGGTAAAGAACATGCAGGAAACCGGGCCTCGAGCAGCAAAACGGATCTTCATGCCTTACCTGATTTCTATCCCCGGCGTCGGGACTCCACTCCGAGCGATGCAGGTATACGACATCTTTGTTGAGTTCCTGCGCCGGCCTCTTGATGGCGACTGCCGGATTGAACTTCGCGGCTTCGGAGTCATCGAGCCTCGGATCATCCCGAAGGGCAAAGTCGTTCACAACCCTGCGACCGGTGAAAAGGGCGTCATCAGCGAAGACCGAATCAAGCTGAAGTTCAAAGCGTCCAAGAACTTGATGCCGACAATCGAAGCAATGCGGGACGAGGGATGAAGTATGACCGGGCACCGAATCGTAATTGTCGCTCTCTGGCTTTCCGTAGGCGCGACGTCAGCCGTACTGACTTGGGACTTCATGTCCAGCGTCGGCGAAGCCATTGGGCTCGGACTGGTGATGGGGTTCCTAGGCGTATCTCTTGACGCCGCGAAGCTCTATCTCCCGGTGTGCGCTCACCGTCTGTGTGGCAACCAGGTGGCCCGAGGGTTCTTCTGGTGCATGACAATGTGTCTCGTTGCCGTCTCTTTTGCCGCCCCTATGTTTGCAATGGATAACGGATACCGCGACGGATTCGCCGCACGAAGCGCCGAGTCCATAGTCGAGCAGCAAAAAAATTCACTTGAGCGGGAGCAAACGATGATCTCTATCAAGCAGTATCAAGAGTTGGCTCAGGCTCAAATTAGCTCTGGCCATATTTCTAGAGCCGTGGAAACGAACGACAAGATTGCGGCGCTCGTTGATTCAATGGAGGTGAACTCTGCACCAGAAGTCGAGCCATCCCTCTTGGACGAGTACGGGACTCTCGCATTCGTAGTATCCGCCGCCGCTATTGAAATCGTCGGCTTGTCACTGGCTATCGCGTTCGCTGCATCTGCGGAAGCCCCGACTAGAGCCAAAGCGCTAACCCATAAGGTCCAAGAGGTTAGCAAGCCGAAACCGGTCAGCAAACCAGCCCCTAAACCAGATCCGAAGCCTGAACCGAAGCCTGAAGTTAAAGAGGCCGAGCCGGAGCTCATTGGTCACGCCATGGTTCGGAGGGCGATTCTCGATGGTGAGGTTAGCGCGTCAGTGCATGAGGTTCGGAAGCGGTTCAAATCCGACACCATCAAAGAATCGGAAATCTCGCCTCTGATTCTCAAGATGTCCGAAGCGGGGGAGCTGACCAAAGTCGGTCGTAGCTGGAAAGTGGCGAAAACATGAAATCTTGAGCAACTGCCTCACGGAATGTTGATCCATGTTTGGTTTATTGCCCCTACATGATGTTTATTATGCCTCTGTCGCACACCATGGAACGAAAGCAATGGATCTGAATGTTTTCAAAGCGGCGTTATGCAAGTGTCCTGCGGCGGTTTCACTCGACATCGTTGCGGCACTTCCTACAGGCCACCAGGAAGCTATTAGAAACACCCTAGTCGCGAAGCTTAAGAAGGCAGAACGGCAGGATAGAGAGGCATCGACACATAAACCGGGCGGGAAGGCATACCCGTTCGACCATGACTCCGGAGTTCCTGAACACATCCGCGAACAAGCGAAAGTCGTTCTCGAACAGTATCGGAGGCATGAAATCTACGCGAAGCGGCTCCAAGGCTGTAACACCATGTCTTTGAGGGTCGGTCGTAGCTATCGACTTCTAGGGAATGGGGGTCGCTGGCAACTGGTGAGCCGAGAGCGAGCCGAACGCTACTACAGATAAGGACAAAAAATGTTTGAGTTTGATACTGGCTCTTTGCGCAAGAGCGAGGCGGGAATCTTTGCGCAAAACGCTAACGCTAAGCAGTGGGGCTCCCTGCTCTCTGAGTTCTCTCAGATCAACGAGCGCCGGGCTTTAGCGGGGCTGAAATCGGTTAAGACAGAAAGCATCGCCGACATCATGTCGATCTGCACGTTAGCCCTCGAAGCTAGAGGGACGACGATTGAGGAAGTTCGGCTTCACCAAAGGAAGGTCGTCAGATGGAAGCAGCGACTCGCAGAAGAAGGGATAACCCTCGACGAGATGCGCGACCTGTAAGTTTCGGAGGCTGAGCCGTCCAAGGAAACTTGGAGAAATGGTCAGCGGCTCGGCCTCCACCCCTTTCGGGGTCGGCGCTCCTTCTATCCGTGAGGGGTGCTTTTAGACGAAAACCGCGTCGACCCCGAATCTTGCTCTTTTACAACTTGGATTTTTTTTGAAGCAAGCCGTCGCGGCGAGCTCTCGTTCGTGCGCGACATACAGATAAGTATTGAGGTCTATCTAATGAAAAAAACAGTATTGGTTTTATCCATGCTGCTTGCCGGTTGCGGAGGCAGCGAAAGCAGTACATCACCAGACGGTGACAACAACGGCACCGATTGGATCCCGATGCCCCCGGCGAACTGCTCCGAGGGCGCGATTAAAGACGAGAACGGGATTTGCGTAATCCCAGATCCAGACGAGCCGGATCTTCCTTGGACACCCCTTGAGCCTTCCGAATGCTCAGAAGGTAGCTACCGCCCGGACCCGGATGGTCCGTGCGTTGAGTATTCACCTTGGGAACCGCTCGAACCTTCCCAGTGTACAGAAGGCAGCTATCGCCCCGACCCGGATGGTCCGTGCGTTGAGTATTCACCTTGGGAACCGCTCGAACCTTCCCAGTGTACAGAAGGCAGCTACCGCCCGGACCCGGATGGTCCGTGCGTTGAGTATTCACCTTGGGAACCGCTCGAACCTTCCCAGTGTACAGAAGGCAGCTACCGCCCGGACCCGGATGGTCCGTGCGTTGAGTTCCCTCCGATGATCCCGCTCGAGCCTTCCCAGTGTTCAGAAGGGTTTGAGAAGGACGAGGAAGGCAATTGCGTTCCGAAGCGATACGTAAATGAAATCGATCTTAATCAAATCGAACAGTGTTATGCCCATGCGAAAGAAAGCGGGTTCGACATGGTCAAAGACGTTTGCGACATGCTAGTCGAAGCCACTTACATTCCCCATGAATATGATGGTGTACACAATTTCGGATCTATCTATTTCCTGTCGTTGGGTAACTATATTTCAGTGTCAATTACTCGCGACTCTGTGCACTATGGGTTCCACAATAGCCGAGGGAAAGCAGGGGCCGCGAGTGCCAAAGGTCCTTTCTATACAATTTTCCAATCTGACCAATTCAGAGACGACATGCTGACATGGGGATGTCTATCGGATAACGGTTGCGTTATTGAAGTGAATGGCTATGAAGCCATTTCAAATCCGATTGACTTCTCCGGTGCCAATATCGGTTACAGCATTGACCATCGTTCTCTAGACATTGCTCATGATACTGAGTCGGTTTCTTATCGCATTCTCTTCCGGGGCGACGAGGTCGCATCTGGCGAGTTCGACGTTGATAAGCGCGGCGTAACTCTCGCTAACATGCAATATGATTTCGACTTCCGGGGCTATTTGAATGAGAAGTGGAAAAAGGAAATCGAAGGGATCGTCGGCATTGAGCAATATGCCGAAGCCGTCGCAAATCGGGACCTTGTTCACTTTGAGTCGAACACCATTGGCAACTATCCCAACAGCGTTCAACTCTCCGTAGTGGTCGATGGCGGTTTCGTATTCCTTCCCGCCGGATATGGGAACACGAGCTACCGTAGTCAATTTATCGGGGACGATAGTACGGTCGCAACTGTTCAGTTCGAATACATGGACGGAAGTACGTCCACGGTTCCAACCGGCGATTGGGTCCATGGCCTTGTGTATCGTGACGCCGAATGGCAGACCCAGCGCATCAGGTTCGACAACTTGCAGGACGTCGCCGACCTGTTGTTCGTTGTGCATCACGGCTACGCCGTTCCGGATCGCGGAGAACGACCCGAGGATCCGCCGTGGTGGGAGTTTGATCCGTCCATTTCCGAGATGCAGAAAGACTTTCTCCGGGTTGGGCACAACCTAGAAGATGCGGTCTTCCTCGAGGAACTTTACGACACCCTAGGCGCGGCGTTCGATGGCTGCGACTGCGAGTTCGGGTTCTATCACGAATCGTATGGAGGCAACGGTGAACCTTTCGAACTGACTTCCTACCTGTCAATTAAGGTATCTAACAGAGATCAGAAGTGGGGCCGTTCTGAGTTCGATTTGAAAGTCGATTTCGCTAACAAAGCGATTCACCTTGGGACCACCTACCTTATTAATCAGGAGGTCGACGGAGCAACCCCTAAATTTGATGACTACTGGCTTAATGGAGACGCATTTTTCTTCAATGGCTCAGCCATTGGCGGAAGCAACGCACACATTAAAGCGGAATCCATCTATACCGGGTTCACCGGCTCTCAGTATTACGTGATTAACGGAGTAACTCTCAACGAAGAGAACGACCAGTGGCGTAAGTCTCTTATCTCCGACAGCCTAGGCACTCTCATTGGCGCCAGCGTTCAATTTGAAATTGAAGGGAGCAGTAGCAGCAAACACGGAAACGTGAGCGGGGTTAACCTCAACATCGGCAATAATTATATTTTTGCTAAGGCTATCCGGATTGTGTCGGACGACTGGAAATGATGAACTTTATCCCTAGCGAAAAAATGTATGACTATTCGGACGCCAAGCTAAACGCGACTCTCGTGGAAAGCATGAAGCCGACGGAAGACTCTTGTCCGGTTCCGATGTTCGTATTGCAGCGTTTAACGGTCGCGATTATCGGCCTCTTCGTATCCGTAGAGGTTGGCGTAATCATGGGCATCGCATCCGCGATTGTCATTGGCGCTCTCGTTGAGAGCTTGATTGATAACGTCCACGAACAAGCGCGTATTCGTTTCTCCTGCGAGTCGTTCATTAACGACCTTCAGGTAAGAGAGTGTCTTTTAGAAAAGGCCCGACGAGGCCAGTAAGCAAGGAGCCCCGCCATGGCGGGGTTTTTTATGAGCGTAACGATCACAGTAATCCTTTTGATTGGGGCGATGCTCCTTTTCATCCATGCCCTCCGCAAAGACGACAAGTTACACGACGACAGAAAAGCGGATGCATATAGAAAGGCCCCTAGACAACCCAGAACAAAGACCATGAGCGAAACCGACATGCACGATAACAAAATGCTGATCTCTGGCATCAAGTCCCGGCTAGACCTAGAAGACTGTCTCTTCATCGATACAGAAACGACCGGGCTAGGCAACACAGACCAAGTCATCGAGATCGCCATCATCAACGGTCACGGTGAAATTCTCTTGGACACCCTGATCAAGCCGACCATCCAGATCCCAGAAGACGCCATTCGAATCCATGGCATCACTAACGAGATGGTGAAGAACGCCCAAACCGTTGACGCGATTGCCGACGACTTCCGACGCATCGTCGAAGGTAAGAAGCTGTTCGCCTATAACGCGAAGTTCGACTCTCGACTTCTTCGCCAAAGCTTTCACTCCGTCGGAGAGAGCTTCCCTAGAGCCGAATGGTTCTGCGTTATGGACTCGTTCTCCGAGTTCAATGGAAAGCGAACCAGTCTGATTAACGCCGCTGCGTCCTTTGGATACGTTCCGGAAGAGAAAGCGCACCGGGCTCTGACTGACGCGATGATGTGCCTCGAGGTGTTCGCAGCAATGCGTATCTACGACGGCGACATCCAGCCCGACACCCCGAAAGAGGCCGAGAATCTGAAAGGGAAGCGCGTCGTCTTCACCGGGCAGATGAAGACAGGGAGCCGAGCTCAGATGAAGAAGCTTGCGAGCTCTCTGGGGATGGTCAACCAATCATCCGTTGGCAACAAAACTGACTTCGTCGTCATTGGTGACGAGGGCGACGAGCGATGGGCAAACGGAACCTATGGCCGGAAAATCGAAGAGGCAATCGCCAGAGTAAAGGCGGGTCAGGAGATCAACATCATCAAAGAAAGTGAATGGCGGGAAATGACCGGGCTATGAAGATCACCAGGGAGCAGCTAGAGAAGGACTTTGCAAACCGGGCGCGTTGGACGCGCTCGTTTGCCCTTATCGGTCCTTGCGGGGCTGGAAAAAGCCATCTGTTAAACGAACTGCTCGGATACACCGAGCGCCGACGTCGAGAGTTCACTCACTTGTCGCTAGGCGTTATGGATCAGTCCGAGATGAAAGATTATCTGAGAGAGTGCCAAGACTTATGCGTCGAACGAGGCGGGATTTACATCGTAGGAAGAGACTTGGATTACGTGGAAACCGTATCCGGACACTTCGTTACTATCTCTGGGGACTACGTCCAGTGGCGGGAGTTCATGAGGAAGGGGGGAGCGCTTAACATCTCCGTCGGGAGGGCGTTCCTGAATTATGCAGCCTAAGACTAACGTCGAGCTCGCGGTCGACTTCTCTAGTTGGCTATGCCAACAGACTCGACGGAAGGATGAAATCGGCGACCTTGCTATCGTCTTCTCTTCTCGAATCATGAGTTATCCGCCGAACGTAAGCCCCCCGAAATGGGAGGCTCACCTCATCTTACATGGTGTCGAGAAGAGGCAAGCAAGGCACGTATACAACGCCATTTCCGAATGGTTCTCTAAGCGGTGCCCATCTTATGAGCCGAAGCCGGGGAACAGAATCCCGAAACTAGAAAGCCCCTTTTAGGGGCTTTTTTTTTGCCTGAGATTTAGCTCCGAGCGGTGAGCTCGGCGAAGCGTCCAAGAAAATCGGTTTGTATGGTCGCCAAGACATCCGCAGGACGTTCCGTCAATCCATCGACATAGAAGGTCCCATCACCAGAGACAGACTCGAAAACGAAGGGCTTCGCCCCGGCGTCTTTATCTGCCTCGTTGTCCCAATAGAAAATCTCGTATTCGAGATGAACCGGAGAGTTGATAACCCCCTTCCCATATTGATACTCGACGGTCGTTTCTACCGACATGATGTAATGCGCGACTTCGGCTATCGCCGACGGATGAACCGCCAAGTGAGCATCCGTAAAAGGAGGAAGAACAAAAGACATAAACACCCCAAAGAAAAGCCCCAGTTTCCTGGGGCGTTGGTTATCCAATCCGCTCAACGTCAACGGTTATTTGGTTGATGGCTAGGCTATTGCCTCCCACCCCGAGCGAACTGTCATTCTTGACCGCGAAGTGAACGCTCCGGGAGCCCGATGTCGAAGTATTCTTATCGGTCATAAGCCAATCCGTTGACACCGGAGGGTTGTTGTCTGCGCTCGAAGGACCCATCACAGCAATATGCGAAACCGTTCCGCCACCAGTCCCCATCTGCTCGACCCGGAGAACGGAACGCTGAGCGCGACCGTAAAGGGTTAGAGTAAGACGGATCCGATAAAGGCCAGCCCCATAACGAGGGAGGGTTACAGTGAAGAGTGCCCTTTGCGTCGTGCCTGGAGCATTCCAAGCTGGTGCAACAGACACCCCATCAGTTGCAGCCGAATACCCTCTATTAAGCCAAGTTTGAGAGACGTTAATCGGGAACCTGGTGTTTGCCGTTGAAGACGCCCCCAACCCCAAGTAACTACCCCTTGCCGCAGAATCACTGCTTGACCAACTAGACCGGCCCCTGACGAACTGAGCTCGAGGGTTGCCTCGATAGTCAGGCCAACCCCTTACAACCTTCACATACGGATTAGCCGTCGCACCGGCCGCAGAGTTAACCGTCATCACACCGATGTTCTCGAAGTCCCTCGAGAAAACCTTACCCGACGAGTTCACACGGAACGGCGCACTAGCCGAACCGGTCACTGACCCACCCGCCCAAATCCGATAGGTGCCAGATCCCGACAAATGAGCCGACGCCGTTCCGGTTCCCGCACTGATTGAGCCGTTCACTTGAAGGACGTTACCCGTCGCCACTCCGAACGCGAAGATGTTCGCCGCGAAGGCTTCGACAATGTTCCCCTCCCAAAAGTCGTCATTGTCGATGGCGATGTCGCCCATCGTGACAACTCGAGAGAGATTCCCGGTGTAGTCGTTGGCCTGAAGTACCCCGGCAACATTTTGGTTCGCCGTGAACGTCTGGATGTTCTCAAGACAGGCAATGGTTCGCCAAGGCTTCCAAGCCCCGCCCCCATCCTGCGTCGTCCGGTAATAGATTTGATCTAAGCCCCCCGTGGTGTTCGAGTTGCCAGCGATAGACCAACCGTTATAGCCAGACGACCAGCCTTTTACTACGAATCCAGAATGCCACCCAGACTTAGGAACCCCTGAATTGTCGAAAAAGGTGCTGATAGCCTTCCGAGGATAGTCAGCGATCGGAGTGTTCAAACCTCGGCGGTCTGTGATGTCCATAGTCATCGCCGGGTTGATGTATGCGCCGTCATGCTGCGGAACCAAAATCCCATCACGGAACAACTGAACCCCGTCGAACGTCTGAGCTTTGGCAAGCGTCGCGAGTTGCTCCTTCGCAGAACCATTCCAATAGATCGGAATCCCCGACCCGCCATCAATCCCAATCAAGCGCGATTGATCGTTGCTTCCGAACCAGCAGTCACCGCCGCTTGTGGCATAAATGGAGCCCTTATCGGTTGCTCCGAACTTGATGCCGTTGGCGATGCTGGTCGCGCCCCTGAACAGAATGTCCCCAGAGTCAAACCGAACGGTCGAGTTACCGAAGAACACGCCAGAGGTGAAGCCGTCTAGGTCGTTAATCCGAAGCCACGAATCAACATACCTGAAGGCAACTTTCTGACCGAGATACAGGTCACCGCCACCGAAGTTCCAATTCCCGTTCCAATCGACAGTGCTTTGGGCGGCAGACGAATCAACGCCTCGAGGCCGAAGGTAAATCTGATATGTGTCTTGAGCGGCGCCCCCTCCTAGCAACAATGACGAGCTCGCGCCGCCTCCATTGCGAAGGGCTACGCCCTGGGTCCCGAGGTTAAGTTTTCCTGAGTTGGAGGTTACCGATATCTCTGGCGCCTGAAGACGAGCTCGAGCCGTAGCAACACCGCCAGACGTCCAAGAGAAATGGTAGTCGCCGTTCGCATTGCTCCCGGTCTTGAACCCAGTCGTCGAACCGTTTCCGACCATGTGCCAAATAGTTCGGCTCGGACCGTTCCTCCATGACAGGTAGTTCTGATTGTCCGAGTTGCTCGCTCCGGATCCGGTGATGTATAGCGCACCAGTCCCAGTCATCAACGACGTTGAGGCGTTGAAGTAAGCGCGAGTTTCGAACGTCTGAGAAGCGGACCAAGTTTGCGCGAGGCTCGTAACCGGAATCGGGCGGTCGGTCCCGCTGTTCAACCTGAGAGCCACCCGGTTCAAGTCCGGTTGAAAGTTCAACTGAACATAGTCGCCGGATTCCTCGTTGATAGCTTGAATCCCAATCCCGCCACCCGTCGCGCCTCCCCATGCCGGAGTTACAATCTGACCTTTGTAACGAGTATCTCCGATGGTCCGATACCACTCCGTTTGACGGTAAGCGGTATTCCCGGTCCCGGTCATCCGAACCACGCTGTTGTTGAAGGTCTGCACGCCCGTCCAGATTTGATCACCAGCCAAGCGACCATAGCCAGAGAGGTCAATCTTCGCGCCTTCAACACTCTGCGCAACGGTGAAGCCGGTACGGGCACCATAGGCGCGTTTAGTCGCCGAGGCTGGGGGCTGGATGGTCAACGCATATTCGGCGCTCCCGTTCACCAGGGAGGGAGATGCATCTTCGCCGGAGAGCTCAGCGGCTACCCGGTAAGACTCAATCGCACCATGGTTGCGAGTTCCTTGGACAGTCGTCGACCAAACCTCTTCCCACGTTCCCGGCAAGTTCCCGAGAGAAACCCCTCCGGACACGACCCGATGCCAGATAGCGACAGCCCAATTCCTATCCCCAGCGGTGCCGACGGCAACGCTATCGTTGAAGGCAAAGGAGAATTGAACCGGGCGCGTATCGCTGGCCGGAGAGATAGACAACGCCGTATCGGATACGTAACGAGCCGAGATGTCACCGGACTGTGGGAAGTTGACCGAGGCCGGCTTCGAATCGCTCCCCCCCGTCTGCCCCTCGAACGTCGGCGTGAACGAGTTCCGAACCTCGTCCTTCAGGTTTGCCAGCCCGATAATCTTGCCGGTGACGACAGCGTTTTCGTTGATGGAAACGCTGTTATCTCCGACCGAGAAAATCGGGGCGGTGTTGCCCTCGATGACGAACGGACCGTCATCGCCGTTGATGGTTACAGTCGCATTGTCACCAGTGACAACGAGCCGACCATCTGCGTACAGAGAACCGAGAGAGACAGAGCCCTTCACCAGAAGGTTCCCGTCGATCACTTGGGAGAGACGAGCCCAACTAGCTCCGTCGTAAACGTAGCTCTCGGACCGCCCATCGATACCGGATCCCTCGTTCGCTAACTTGTAGAGCGTTACGGTATCTCGGCTGATAGGTTCCTTCGGGGTGACGTCTTTGTCTGCGAGCTCGTTCTCGATGATGGCGGTTAGAGCTCGTTGCTTAGCCGCCTCGTCAGAGAAGCCGAAGTCCGACTCAGAGTCGACATGGATAGTCCCTCGTCGACCAGTTTCGCCGGGGTCGCCCTTGCCCCCAGTTGCTTCCTCTACAGGATCCGTCCAGCCAGGCGGAACATCGATTTCAGTCGCGGAGCGCCGGTAACCGATGATGAAGTAACGCTTCTGTCCGTCCGGGATACTCTCGGGCTCTAGCTTCCAGCCCAATGCGACAAGGTCGGCATCTTCGACGACAGTGTCGTCGGGTCCAACCGGGGGAGTCGCGCCATTCTGGAAGCGGTATTCGAGGGTCGCCCCATCCTTACCCGAGGCACCAGCATAAGCCTCGAGCTCGAGAGCTTTCTCAGCCAATGGGCCAACGGTCAGACCACGAACCGCCGAAACAGATACGTCATAGGTTCCGCTTACCGAGAGATCGACCATGTCGAAGAATGGGTCGAACGGCTCAGCGATTGCGACTTCCACTTCGGTTTGGTCGGGCCGGGTCCACATTACTCGGACCCGATAGCTCGAGGCATAGGGAACCGGATCCCAAGCAATCCGGGAGGTTGCGGTACTCGTAGACGGCGCGGATTCGGCTCGGAGGTTCTCGGGAGCCACCAGGGCAAACGAACTCGAGCTCGAGCGAGGCGGTCCGAGCGGGGCGTCGGCGTCGTCATGCTCCCTGAATAGGGGGACCAATGCACCGCTGGTGATGGTCATCTGAGCATGAAGCTTCAACTGAGCATTAGAGATCCCCTGCCGCTTAACGTCCAAGACAAACAGGACGACACTCGCGTCGACAAGTTGCTCGGGCAAGTCGATGTTTACGTAGTCGCCCACCTCGAGCAGAGCCGAGGCTCCGGTTACGTTTACGGTGATCTCGACACCCTGCCGCGACAGGTAGGCCGTAACCGCCGCGATTAAACCGGCCTCGGCGTTGTTTCCGCAGAACTGAAGCGATACCTCGGTATCCAGAGCTCGCCCGTTGTCCTGAGTTTGCCACTGGTTGTATATGGCGCTTCCCGTCCGGGGGAAGGTCGCAATCATCGAGCCATCTGGCGTCTCGTATTGGGAAACTACCTTGTTGAACCGGTTGTCGGTCTTCGGCGAGGCAAAGGAGACTTCGCCGACGATGTCATTCCGAGAAATGGACTGAATCTCTCCGAGCGCCGGGTTGCGCATCGCGACCAGAGAGATCCCTTCGCTCGTATAGCAAAGCGTCGACATCGCCGAGTCAGCAATGGCCGAGACATTGTCGAGCAAAGACTCTCCGGTATCGACGACCCCTCGGATAGAGTTCCGAGGATGGTCGATGCCGGAGTAAATCTTCTCTGCGTAGATGGCACCAGCGGCGACGAAACTCGCGTCGTCTATCTTGGACTTGTCGGCTCCCTTACCGACGAATGGGTCGGTGAGGTAGTGATAGAGAACGTTCGCCGGATTGGCGTTTTCGTCGTGAGGCACACCGGCTTTGTTCTCGACGGCGGCACCCAGCAACAGAGCCGAGAAGTCCGACTCCGGCCCATAGCCCTGACCATCGTCGCCGACTTTCCTCGCGTCGGTGAAGCGCATCAACAGAGTTACGACACCACGACCCCGGAAGTTCCGAGCCTGATCCGCGGTAAGACCATTCATCTCCGGAACGACGTCAGAAGACCAACCGGTAAAGTCGCCGTTACTGATAGAGCATCGCTTCGAGTAGCCGTCGAAATCCTGCTTTCGGATTAGGGCGAGGTAAGCGTTACTCGTCGCCGCATTGAACAGAACCGCATCGTCGTGTGACTGGGTTAGGTCAGCCCATACCGGACGACCTAGAGTGTCGTCCCAGATGATAGGCCGATACTCGACGCCGTCGACGATGAACCGGTCGATTCCCGCAGTCTTCCCCATGGAGAAGGCGAAGGAGACGTATAGGTGATTCTCGTTGGCCGAGATGTCCTTCGTGGACAAGAACACCGGAATCGCCTCGACGATGTTCGGACCGAATACGAGCGGGAGGTTATCGGAGCTCTCAGATACTCGGACATCCCTCGAGGTCCCGGTCCGAATGACTTTCCCTCGCTTCCAGAACCGGGAGGCTTTCCTCGAGGCTCGGCGAACTCGGTACGTGTACCATTCCACCGACTCGGGGAGGTCCCCCATCATGATTAAGCCAGTCTCGGACCGAGCCAGCGGAGGGACGCCGGGAGCCTCGGAAAAGGCGTTCTCGCCTCGGCCAATCGTGCGGATGCGGTCGAAGTCTGCCCAGATGTCGCCGAACTCGATCCGAAGGGTATCCTCTGCGCCCTGGTAGTCCCATGACAGGTCGAGAACCTCGCCCTCGAAAACCTTCGTCGGCTCGTTAACCTCGTTCGGCGCTCCGTCGACCCCGACGACCCCGACGTAAATCGAGATAGGCGCATGACGGAACGGGGACTCTCGAAGGTTATGGTTCAGCGACAAGTCATTACCGGTGAGGGTAATCGATCCTGACTTCGGGTTAATCTCGAAAGCCTGGCTCGGGAGGTCAACCTCGATTAATGCGCCATTCGTCGAGAAGTCCTTTCGCACCCCATCAATGATCGCGGTGACATCGTGAGCGCAAGAGGTGAACCGCTGATACTGGACAGCGGAAAACGCCGAAGTCTCTACGAACCAAGCCCATTCGAAGGAGCCGGATGCTACTGCGTTTTGATGACTGGTCGGCAACTGAATCATCGCCAAGCCTCCGTGACGCTAAAAGATACCTCGGCCAACCTCCCGCCCGTTGCCGAGCGAGAGATAAGAACCGAATCTTCGTTAAGGGAACAAGCCAGAGTCGCCCCCGAATAGGTGACGGAGTCGCTAGCCTCGACTGGGGCTCTCAATGGGGGGACGAGCTCGGCGACGTTGGTCGTCTCGTTGATCGTCTTCACCATGTAGAGTTTGTTATGGCCCGAGAATCGAATCATGCTGCCAATGGCAAGCTGACCGCTAAGAGAGGCAAACTCGACCCCCTTACTTCCTGCCGGAGTCGACAGAGGGTTTAGGACGTCAGTCGACCCGGTATGGTTGTCACTATGGAATGGGAGAGATAGCTCGAACCGACCGGTCCCGCCCCGCTGCCCGGTTAGCCATGCCTGAACCGCAAGAAGGTCTGAGCCCTCGAGCGGGACAGTCGTAACTTGAGCCTCCCAGCGTTGCGCCCCCGTTGATGCGGTCACCAGGGACCCGGACAGAGAACGAGTTCTGGACGTTTCCTGAATCGACTCCAAAGCAACCGAGCGGATGAAGCCGTTTACCGGTGTACTCATTAGATCCTTACTCCTTCAGCCCGTAGACCTTGGCGAACAAGGTCAACGATTTGCCCCCGACGCTGGCGAAGCAAATCATCCATCCCCTTCGAGTCGGTTGCGGATAGCGACAGGTTCACAGTCACGGAACCGCCCTCCGGTCCCTGACCGTCCTTAACCCGATGCGCCGCTTTGACACTCCCTCCGCGAACGCCCGTCGTCACATAGTCCCGACCGTCGACAGTGAAGAACTCGCCGCCCTGCTCGTTGATGCGATAGGTCGAGTTCGGGTTCATGTGACCGCCGAGCGCCCGTCCGGACATGCTCTCTCGGATCTTGGCGACGTTAGCCATACCGGATGCGATGACCGCCGCAGCGATACCGGCAGAGATAGGGAAGGGGAAATCGGCGAAGGCTCGGGTCGCGCCCTCATAGGTATTGCGAATCGCACTGTTGAGGTTCACCAGGGCGGTCGCTGCGTTGAACTCTTTCAGGTGCGCGAGAGCCTTGTCGTATGTCGACGGATCTGGCTCGTCATCCTCGGAACATTTTCCGTCTAAGGTGTTCGATAGAACCTCGCCAGTCTCGAGGCCGGCATCCCTCATTTCCCCGAGCTTCAACTTCACTCGCTCGGCGGTGCGCTCCATCGTTTCATCGATGCCCTGTGCGATGTAATCACCGAGGGGATTCTTCGCGACGAAGTCCAAGGCGTTGCTGTAGCCAGTTCGGAAGGAGTCGATACCCGCCATCGCGACAGCGGCGGTTTCGTCAGACATCAATCCGAGGAAGTTCATCGCCTGAACCATCGTCTTCACGATCCCTTGCACCCCGTCCAAGACGAAGTTAATCGGGGTCTGAAGGGTTCGGATGATCGCCGATAGAACATTCCCTAGAACTTGGAGAACGGAACCGACGGACCTCACTAGCGACTGAACTAGGTTGCGGATCCCTCCGAACCTCTTCGCCGCTTCTAGGATCCAGTTCGCGAAGAACTCAATCGCCGGGGCAACCGTGACGAGGATGGTCTTTCCAATCGTCGAGAATATCTCGCTAATCTTTGCTAGCTGATCCCCCGCATCCTCCACATGCCCAATGTCCAAGCGCGTTAGGACGATGCCGAGCTCGTTAGCTTCCCTCTGCATAGCCCCGATTCCCTCGGAACCAGCATCGAGCATGTTCACCATTGCTCGACCTTCATCGCCGAATATCTCGAAGGCGAGCGCGGCTTTTTGCGCCTGACTATCCATGCCCTGAAATTCGTCGGCGAGGAACTTTAGCTGTTCCTCGGGACGCATGTCGGCGAACTCTTGGGCCGAGATACCGAGATCCTCGAAAGCCTTGTTTGCAGCGCCGCCGCCGTTCCGAGCAAAGAACTCGGCTCGACGAGTCATCCGAGAAAACGCCTTGTCGAAACTGTCGGCGCTCACGCCAGATTGTTCGGCAGCAAAGCGGAGGGATTGAACGGCTTCGGCAGACTCGCCAATTGAATCGGCGAACTTACCCGTTGAGTCGATGGCGTCGGCATGAGCCGACACGAGATCCTTTACCGCCCGAGCGGCTTGAACCCCAATGGTGAGAGCCATTATGTTGCCGATGGCTTTTAGTTGGCGGCTGGTGTTCTGGCGAAACTTTTCGGTTTCTTGATACGCCTTCTTTAGTCCGGAACTGTAGTCTTGTTTGTTAAGCCCGAGTCGGGCGACCAAAGGGTTAAGAGCCATTGTCCCCCCCGTAAAGGTCCATCATCTTGTGATAAGCAGTGAGGCCGGAAGCGGTTGGACCGCTGGGTTCGGTTGGTGCGCTCGCGGCGCGTTCGGAAAGGTCAGGATTGGCGAGCTCGTAAAACGCCATCCATTCAATCAACAAAGACATCGGGCACTGAGACATGAACGAATCCACATCCCAGCGCCCGAGGTCATGACAAAGTCGAAAGGCGAACGCCCGAATTGGCCGGAGCTTTATGGCTCCTTTGCGTCTTCGACACTCGGCATCGAGCCCATCATTTCTTGAGACGCCTCGAAGAGCTTGTCGATAAACCAGACCGGACGCTTCGAGACTTCTTCGACCTGGTCGTTACGGAACAGACGTTGTCCGTTCTCGTCGACAGTGAACGCGACGACGGTCTTCGCCCGATGGTTTTCCATCGACATCGTTACGGCACCAGTCGGAGTAATCTCCGCCATCAGGTACTCGTAGGCGTCCCGATTCTCGGCGGCGGCTTGGACGTAAAGAACGCCCATTTCGCCGAAGTCCACTTCCTTGCGCTCGGGTCGCAACGCGAAGATTTCATCTAGGCTAATGACCTTCGTCATGTTTTCCCCTTAGGTAGTAGGCGCGGTTACTTGCTCGAGAGAGCCGTTAATCTGACCAGACACTTCCAGCTTGATAGAAGCGTTACGCTCGAACTCGGAGAAGTTCCAAGCGCCGAAAGTGATCGAAGCCATCAGGTGTTTAGCGATGCCGGGAATAGCAACTCGAACCCATCGGGTTTCGTTGTTCTCCGAAGCGAGGCGAATGGCGTCCTGACCTTCGTCGGTGTTGTCGGAATCGCTTCCGTCGTCAACGTAGTTGAAGGTGATCGCGAAATCGCGAGCGGCGCCAGTCGTCGCCTTAACCTTCGGACCGGCATCGGTCAGGCTGGTGACGTCTACGAACTCGGAGTCGGCAGAACCCATCGCAGGGATAGAAAGGGGGTCCAAGACTTGAACCCAATCGGCATTAGCGCCGGGAGTCCCGCTCGAGATGTTGCCGCTGTTTACGACTTTCTCGAGGAAAAACTCGGTCCCCACCGGGAGGTGAATCTCGGCGGCTTGTGCAACAGTAGCCATTGGTTACCTCACAATGTAGATAAATTGAATCGACATCCGCATCGAGGCGACGGAGCTATCGCCGGTTGAGTCGTAGGCTGGTTCGGACTGCTCGAGCGGCCCGATGAACTCGATTGAGTCTCCGAGGGCGGCTCCATGAGGGAGCGCCGACTCGATTTCGCCTCGTACATCCAACAATTCGCCATCGAGATCCGCATCGATCGGAGTCGCGGCGTATGCCTCGAAGTTGATGGTCAAGACTCGATATGAGAAGCCGGGACCGCTGGACTCTACGTCTTCGACGTCGTCGCCCATGAAAACCGCGACAGATGGCGCGGCTTCGGCTGGCCTCGAGATTGAGCGATAAACCGGAAACGTCATCGTCGCTTGAAGGTGCGAGACGACGGTATTGATCACTTCCTTTGCTTTAATCGACACACTCAACCTCCGTTATTCCTTGGACATCCAGACCAACCCGGCGAACTTTTTTGGTGATGCCGCTGGGGAGGGTTAACTCGTCGCCTTTCTTCAAAGGCCCGAGCTCGGAAGTCGCAACGGAGAGAATCGTCGACGGTCGATATCCGGCATCGTTCTCGATCTCGTCAGCTTCGATTACCGCAGTGATTACGCCATGGGGGGTTTTCACCACTTCCCCGAGGCCGAAAACGATCCTCGGTCCGAGAGCTGACCAGTCCATATCAATCCGCCTTTTTCTTGCGGCGGGTCGTCACCTTTGGAACAACGACGTCGTGTTTGTAGTGGAAGCCATTCCGAAGACCTTGCACAGAGTCGAGCTCTGCACCGGCTTTAACTGGCGCACCATTCATCCAGAAGTCGCGGATAGCGACGGCTTTCTTCTGTTCGCTCATTGGTTACCTCAAAAAAAAGAGGGGGCCGAAGCCCCCATTCAATTAGGCGGTAACCGCTTTTACGAAGGACTCGGGGTGACGAACTGCAACGTCCATCATCTGATGGATGCCGAGGTCGATGCCGCCGGTCGAAGGGTCACGCAGAGGAACGATTTCAACCGCGCCCCAAAAGCCAATCAGAACGTCGTTAAAGTTGCCGAAGATGGTTTCCTTCGCGGCGATCTGAGTAGAACCAAGCAGCGGATAACCGTTGGTGCTGGCGTTGTTGGAGTCGCCCATCGCAACGAAGATTCCGGAGCCGTCGTCCTTCTTCTTGGTCTTCAGGGCAGACACATGACCGGGAGTCGTCAGGTACGCCAGAGAGCCCATGAGCGCATCGGCGTCACCGAGCTTGCCCTCCATTGCGACGATCTCTTCCCAAGTCATATGCGCGTTGGTGGCGTCGGCAACAGTCAAAGTTTGAACGCCAGACTGGCTCAAGATGCCGGTCGGCTGGTTGCTCGCACCAGAGCCAGAGATGGCAGCGGCGTCGATAGCCAGAGCCATAGACTGAGACATATCCTGACGAACGAAGGCTTCAGCGGCGGGAAGCTGCTGGCGCAGAAGTTCGAAGGTGATCGGAACACTGCCGCCCAAGTGCTTCGGAGACAGGGTCACGGCACCAAGCGGAACGGTGCTCTCGGTTACCGGCGAGCCCTCGGCTACAAAGCCGATGGTGGAGTTGCCGGTCTTCTTCGGGATCTTCACGTTTTCGACCAGACCGGTCATGAAGTTGGCACCCAGACGACCCATAACGGTTTGGGCGCGGAGGGTGTCGATCCACATATCCGGACGGAGGTTTTCGCCGATACCACCGGCATTGGTGGTAGTCGTGTTACGAGCGAAGATCATGTCCATCGGAACGATGATGCCGCCATGGGAGCCGGGACCATGCTGGCGCTTGAACTCCTGAATCATCTCGCGCTCAAATCCGGCCTCGCTCCAATCCTTGCTAACGTCTGCCAGAATGGAGCGCACCAGGGAGAATTCCTCGGGCTTCGCTTCACCAGTGCCGCGCACTACAGCCGGAGCGCCGACATTGCGCTTCGCCTCTTCGGCTTTCTTTTCCTCGGCCTTTTGAGCCTCTTCGCGCAGGCGCTTAGCCTCGGCGATGGCAAACTCGGAAGCTTGCTTTCGGAAGACTTCGACGGTCACGCCGTTGTCTTGTGCTGCTCGAATGGCGTCGTCACCGATGCCAGCATCCGCGCCGATGGTACGAATCTCGGACACCCGAGAGCGTTCCGCTTCGAGGATTTCCTCGGCGGTCTTTTCAATTTCTTTGCTCATTGATGCAATTTCCTTCTCAAATGTTTTTTCGGACGGGGTGTCCTGAGCTCGGCCAATGCCGACGGAGGGGTCTGCCGGGACCGAGACGAAGGAGACTTCGTAAGGTGCCCAGTCAGTTACGCGCACAAGGGGGGAATCTGCGTCCCGTTCCTCGACGTCGTAATCGCGGATTTCATATCCAACTGAGATGTGACGGAGGATCCCGTCTTGGATGTCTTGCCAAGCCTCGGCGGCTTCGCTGTTCCTTCCGATACGGAGACGCGCTCGACCGACCTTGTCCGGGTCGATGCGAACTTCCTCAATCACTCCGATGATCCGGTCGTGGTTGTGCTGCATGAGCACAGCCCCGCCATCGCTCAAGCGAGACAGGTCAACGGAATCAGGGGAGTGAGTTAGGAGTTCGCCGCCGAACCAACGCTCGACGACCATCTCGGAAGAAAACGCGACCTCTACGGTTCGCGCTTCTTCGATGATGGTCTGGTTATCAATCGTCAGATTGCGGCGGTGAGTCTCCGCTCGGAGTCTGCTCAGATTCGTCATCTGGTGCGTACTCCTGCGGGGTTGGGGATGTTTCGCCGTATTCCTCGGCTAGCTCGCGATCCATGCGGCGTTGTTCGTAGACCTCTTCGGGGTCTTGACCCTGCTCCATGATGATCGCGGAGAAGGAAGTGATTCCGAGCTCTACGGCTTTTTGCTTCGCCTGAACTTCCTTGAGCGGGTCGACCCATTCCCATCGTCGACCGACGAACTCATGAAGGCATGTCCGACTGAAATCCTTGGACGGGGGAACCCCGACGATTCCCTCGTTTGCCATGCGGTCATAGAGCCATGCCTCGAAGACGGGAGTCATGAGGTGCTCAATCAAGAGTCTCTGGATGGTCTTCCAATACTCGCGAGTCTCGAGCATCGCGACTCGAGCCGAGGAATAGTTAACCGAGCTCATGTCGTTACCAATCGAGTGATAATCGACATTCATCCCAGACGAGACGCCCTTCAGTGCGCGGGACACGAATGGGTCGTACATCTCGCCGGGGTATGCAGGGTCAAAGGCGGTGAACTGCATGTTCCCGATGTTTTGAAAGGTGCCCGGCTCGGCGGTGATGGTGCCGGTCGATTGGTTACCCTTGAACTGACCGCCCGTCTCGCTATGGAAGAAGCCGAGCTTCGAGGCACCGATTCGGCCAGCGATTAACGCCGCATCCTCGAACTTCGAGAGGTTGTGAAGCCTCGTTAACGAGGTCGCGAGCCATGGGATCCCTCGCTCCTGTCCGACGAACTCTCGAATGAAGATGTGCCGAACATGGCTAGCATCGAGACGGATGCGAGGCGTTGCGACCCCGGCGACGTAACCGAACTCGGACGTATCCTTGTACGACTCGGTCATCCAGTACGCCACCGGGCGACCGTTGTCGTTGTACTCAATACCGAACCTGATGTTCTTCGTTGGCTCGTTGTAGTCGACATCGATTAACACCGGGTCGATTAGCTGAACCTTGTATCCCTCGGAGTCTGAGGTTTCGTAGACGAAAGCCTCGCCGTCCGTTACGAGCAATCCGACGACCTGTAACTGAAGGTCGATCATCGATTGGGTCGTATCGAGTACGCAGTTACCAGGGCGACACCAGGCTTTGAAGTTTCGTTCGATGGATGCGCGAGCGGCCTTGTTCGGCTTGCCGGTTGCGCTACCGGTCAGGGAGTGAAGCCGAAACCCGGCCTCGCCGACGACGTTGTTTCGGACTAGCTGAACCATCCGCTTCGCATAGTCGTTGTTCATGACTTCGCGTCGAGAGCGAGCTCGCAGAACAGTTAGGTCCCGGCGAATGACTTGCGCAATCGTGTAGTTAGCTGAATCCCAAGAAGCAAAAAGGCGGCCATTGCTAGCCGCCTCAAACATGCGTTTCCCGCCTATTGTCGCCTGAATACCGTTGGCGACTGGTGACACGTTCATAAGATTACCCTCACTTCGTCAGTCGCCGATTCGCCATCAATCTCGCCAGCGTCAATCTTCAAAAGCTGAAGCCTTTCCGCAGCGAGCTCCCGGCGATACTGGCTCAGTTCACCGGGCGAATAGGATGTCGCCGCCCTTCCGTTAAGCTGCATGGTCTTGAAGCCAGAGCTCAGGATCCCGAGTAGCGCGTTATCTATCGCCTCGAGCGCCTTGTTCAGCCACTCAAGCCGGTTGTGTTGTTCAGGTGTCAGCATTAGAACCCCGTCAATTTCATGGCGAAGGCTGGTTCGCTCCGCTGTTTCTCTTCGGACTCCGGAGAGAGACTCTCCCGAATGGATTGGAAATCAGGGTCGAGGATCATCACCGCCGCCGTGTTGTAGACGGAAAGATCGAATGCCTCGTTACGCTTTCGGACTTGGTGCCACTCCTGAACCGGTCGCCCCTTGATGTATCGAGTTCGGCGCTCTTCGGCTGCTAGCTGCTCGAAGAACTCGATATCGAACTTCTCGCTAACCGGCCAATGGCAATAGCCCGGCCCCGGTTCGAGGATCTTCATCCTCGCGGTAACGAGCTCCTTCGCCGTATCGACACCAATCGAGAACAGGTTCACCCGCCCTTTGTTGGCTCGAGATGGGCGAGAGATGATGGGCTTACCGGAGCCACCCAGACCCTTAATCGCGAATACTCGACGACCCTCGCGAGGCTTCACGAAGTCATAAACCTGTTGGGTAAAGTGACCGCCCGAGTCGATTACGGTGCAGTTGATTGGGAGCTTCGCCCCCGAGGAATGCTCGTATTGTCCAAGAAGAAATGAATCCAGTTGGTTCCATAGCTCGGGGCGTCCTGGGTCGCCTCGGAACACTCGGAAGTCGACAGCCCATGATTCGAAGCCTTCACCCCATGCTCGAACTTCGGCCTCGAGACGGTCGTCTTGCGTATCGACGGAACAGGTGAGTACCACTGCCCCAGCGGGGACCTCGGCTTCGTAATGCTCGCGACGTCGATAGAGGTCGTTCGAGTCTATGCGCTCGCCTTCTTCCTGCCACGATTCGCCCAGCGTGGTATTAACGAAGGTCTTGAGCTTGCCGAGATCCCCGCGACAGTTCGTCCACTCTTGAACGATGCGGGTCCAACTGGTGAACGACGAATACGCCGTCCAGATATGGAACGTCACTGCGAGCGGTGCCTTAATCGGCTCTAGCTCCCTGGTGAACCAGTCGATTCCGTCGACCGTTCTCACATTGGCTTTGTCGTCTAGCCAGTAGCCCTCTTTGAACAGGGGAATCCATTGGGCATAGCTCCCCAGAGCGCCGCAATGTTCACAGAGATAAGCGGCGGTATCAGGCTCGCCGTCTTCCCACTTGATCCCATGGTCGGCGTCTTTACCGCCCCATTTCAGAGCTTGATGCTCCCCGCAGTGAGGGCAGGGCACCCAGTAGCGAAGGACCATCCCAGACTCGGAAGCCGCTCGCTCGATTTGGCACTCGCCTCGAACCTTCGGGGTTGACCCTCGAATCGACTTGCGGAAGACCGAACCCTCGAGACGCTTATCCCCGAGGAACGTCGGCGAACCTTCCTTTTCGACATCTGGCGCAAACGCCGCGAGCTCGTCATAAACGATGGTGTCCAAGGACTTTTCGCGATAGTTCTTTGCCGTCGCGCCACCCAGACACCAGAGTTGGCGACGGTTGCTGAACTTCTTCGCGTTGAGAGTGTTGTCGGGATGCTTCTTGCCGTACCAGGGCGACAGCGTTCGTACTGCCGGGACGTCTCGAATCATGGTGTCGACATGAGACTTCATGAAGTCGTCGGCGGCTCCGTCCGTCGGCTGAAGTATCATCTGATTGCGTTGTTTGCTTGCCACCATGTAAGCGCAAGCCGCTTTGATCATCTGGGTATATCCAACCCGCGCCGACTTCACCAGGTTGACGACGTCAATCGAGTCGTTGCCCATCGCGTTGAGAATGGCGACTTGCCAACAGAGGGTTTTCCATCGCCCCTCGAGGTATGTCGATTCGGCGCTCAGGTAATAATTCTCGTCTGCCCACTCCGAGGCGGTCATCGGAAGAGGGAGCTCAACCGCGAGCATCCCTTCGCGGATTGCCTCTCGTACTCGACTAAGCTGGATTGTCCCTGATGTAATCAATGATTCGATCCTCGAGGCGTTCGTCGACCCGGCTGATCGTGTTGGCCGCTCTAGCGACCTCGCGGTCGAGAGTCGCCATCGCAGGCTCGGGGATTTCTGGATGTAGTCGCCGCATGTTCAGCGGTAGGGTTTTTAGGATTGAGCCAACCTCGGGCGAGACGTTGGCGAGAACGAAAGTGAGGAAGGCGTAGGGGACGACGTCCCTCCGAGTCTGCTCATTCTTAAGTTCTTGGGCGTCGGCTTGCGCCGACGTAAGCCGGAGCTTTTCGGCCTCTAGCGAAGTCCCGACTTCATCTTCGAGGGATGGCCGGTCATCCCGGCGACTCTGGTTCTCGAATTTCTCCGCGTAGAATGCAGTAACAGCTTCGGAAAATGGAACGCCGATCTTCGTCCGAGACTTAGGCAGGATGCCGGATCGCTGCTTACGCTGGATCGTGGCTATCCCACACCCTAGAAAGTCGGCTAACTCCTGTTGAGTGACGAATTTTGGGATGGACATACATCAATCACCGAACTCATGAAATTTTGGTAAATAGCGAAATCCCGAGCCGAGCGATACCCGCAGTGTTTTCATTGCGAAGGACCCGCGAAACGTCTTGACAAGGCATTAGAGCCATCCCCCCTCCCCCCCCTCCATGGGGGGGACGGGCACAAAAAACCCCGCACATTGGCGGGGCTTGTTCGTTCTCTGTGTGGTGCTACTTGTGGCTCATTGCCCACTCAAAGAATGCATATGCTTCACGAGAGGCCTCGGGCATATGGTGATATTCAGAGCCAAACGACACCCATACATCGCGCACATCATCGAAGGGTATCTCTCCCAGCGGATAGGAGTTGCCATCCTTATCGTATACAGAGACAGGCACCCCGTAATCACCGCCTGTGACATATGTGCGCCCATTGGATACATAGACCTCAGGATTATCGATTGTGGGCAGGATGTAATCAGCGTCCATATGGAATCCATAGAGGCTAAAAATTGCCCCCTCACCAGACCCATGCACAGCTAGGCGCACATCATAAATCGCGGAATCAAACAGATTGCGAGTAAGGGGAGCGCCAGCTTCCTTCAGGACCGCAAAAATGGCGTCTCTATGCGACTCCTTTCCCTCGAGCTCGAGGAATGCCTTCATCGCATACTGTTCGGCGGGAACAAAAGGCACAATATCATGCGCGATTTCTTGCCCGTCGACGAAAGCCGCGACTTTGATCTCGCCTTTTTCGGCCTCTTTCGCGATCTCTTCATTAAGGAAAAGAGTCCGAACGAGCGCATCGCCGATTACCTCTCCGTCGGAATTGAAGGCAAAAAATTCGCAATCGCGCATATTGCAAGCCCAATCCTCATAGGCTCGCATCAGGATATCGGAATCGAAAATGATTTCTTCGCCAGTCGGACTAGAGAGGAACGAGGTTTGCTTCGCATAGCCAAATTCGCCATGGATTCCCATGTCGATTCGCGCCGTTCCATAAAGGTCGCCATCTTGCTTCGGATAGCTCCAAATATCATGCCAATAGCCATCCTTGGACAGCAACTCGCCGACCTTGTCGCCTATTTCACAAATCCGGGGGTAAGGAGCACCTTCATCAACCATGCAGTTATTGACCACCGGGGGAAGATTAGGCGGCGTAACCTCGTTATCAGGAATGTTCGGCTCCTGCGGAATAGTCGGCGCATCGGAGCTAGAGCCACCACAAGCGGAGAGGCCGAGAACGAGCAAAGAGACAAGGGAGATTTTTGTATTCATTTTGAATTCACTGTTAGCTGGGGGTTCGTTATTGCTGCGCCTGACAGGCTTGGACCGCTACTTCGAGCAGGAACATCGCATTTTCGCGATGACGCAAGTCGCGAGAGTTACCACGCAAATTGGTCACGCGACCGACGATGTCTGTCCCGGCGTCAACTACGTCGATGAAGTCGTCGCAGGACAAGCCAAACCGACGGGTTGAACTGCGGCTAACGCCAGTTACGGAGCTCAGTTCTGTAATCCCCAGAGGCTTAGCCTCGATAACGGTATCGCCAATCCGGTAAGCAAGGCGCTCGATCGTTTCGTACTCACCGGCTCGGGTCAGGTGAATTTGAACGTATTCGCCGTTAACGACCGCGATGCGAGTGTACTCATACCCGCCACCCAGTTGCGGAGTGTACGCACCAGGGTTGCGGAATCGCGTCCAAGAACTTCCGTCAAACTCTGAGGCGTAAGACTCGGTCTGAACCCAACGAGGCTCCATTTGAGTCATCACACAGCCTGAAAGAGTCGAAACCATAAGCGCGGCAGCAACTTTCTTTTTCATGCTTCCTCGCAACATTAAATGTTTGTTCGTGTTTGTTGGTTGCGAGTATGCCCCTAGCTGTCCCCCTTGTGTACCCCCTTTGTCCCCGTTTGTGACGAGCGTCGAACAATATCCGCCAATGAAAACGCCCCTTATCGGGGCGCGTTCCATCGGTTCAATGCTATGCGACTTCCGCAGCTATATTCTTGCCACAGCCCTTCCATAGCCATAATCCGCTTTGCCTCTGTGTCGTAGCTGGTCGCCTTGCCATGGATGAACCCGATGCCCTGCCCGTGATACAAGGCTGCTAACGAGTTCTCGGACCGCATCAGGTTATGATGCCCCCAAAATTGTTCGTGGACATTTCGCAAGTCGAGAGCGTGTTCGAATTCACCAGCAAGGGCAGCGCAGCGACCCATTAGCTCCCATTCAACATTAGTTAGGGTTGGGTTCTCGAACTCATTCGGGAAGGCTTCACCGGCATTAGCGGTAGAGGCGACGACAAGAAGAAGCGCGGAAAGTTTGAGTCTCATTGTTCCATCCAAAGGGGAAATGTTTGCAATGCTGCATTATGAACCCTTCTTTCCCTCTGGTGTACCCGCCATGTCCCCTATGTGACCAGCTTCACTACTTCTTTATTCGCTTGTTATAGACCCGAGAAAACTCTTTGTCGTAGTGCTTTCGCATCATTTCCGCGGCTATCTGGTGGATGTCGATCTTCGTACTGTCAGCCTTCACCGGGAGAAACAAAAGCAGAGGCTCGAGAGCCCCATCCGAGCCCCGGTGCCATAGCCCCGGATCTAAATGGCGAACCTGTCGAGGCTTTACCCCAATTGAAGGCACTAGGAAGGTCCTAGCGATTTGGCTTCGTCCCGAGGGCCGCTTGCCCTGCTTGAGCCATGGAATCGCGGATTCGAGCCTACGCTTAACCCACATTCCGTTAAGAGCGCCGAACTTGTTGAGCCGAACATCTCGCGCGGGAATGATTCGGTCGTTGGCTCCGATAATCCCTTCTCGACGGAGCAGCGACTCACCTTTCGACATCCCGCGAAAACGGTCACCACCAGACACCCGGCCCATCATGATACTTTCGACGTTCGGGGAACTGTTATGTCCAAGAACCCCGACCTCTGACGTATATAGATTATCCCTCATACGTGAAGTGCGGAACCGAATCCCCCGCTTCACGTATGGCGTAGTCCCTCCGCTGAAGCGCCGATTTGCAGCATCAACAATCTCCTTCCGGGCTTCCCTTACGACCTTGTCGTTTGCGGTCAGCGCGGCAATCGTCGCATCCCGGTTAACCCGATCGAATCCCTTTTGGAGCTCCTTAACACCCTTAATCATCGCCACCCCTTACCAGAGACGCACCATCTTGATCCGCTTATTCCGGAGGGTAACGTTCCCCTCGCCATAGCAAACGACACGGACGAAGCTAGGCGGAAGCCCTTTCGTCTCGAAGAAGGTCGTCTCAATAGAGAGGGTCGTCGGTAACGTCTGAGGCCGAGTCTTGAACCGAACAGAGTCGTCTTCGTCCATGACCAGCGGGTTAGAGAAGTTCGTCGAGTCGGACCACTCGAACCAGATGGCGCAAGAGTTGTTCCCGCCTAGCTGAACCTCGCAATCGAAGTGCAAGATCCACATCTGTTCAGAGTCACCAGCGAACTCCATCATGTTCGTAGTTTCATTGAACAGGTTGGACACGACAGGGTGATCGCTGGTCGGCTGTCCGTTGATTTGCTGCCCGTTGGTCGTATCGATGGTTATGACCGCTGGCGCTCCGGCAGCGATGACCTGATCGTCGGGGTCTGCGTAATAGCTGAACCCAACATGCTTAGCGTTCATTGCCTCGGACCAGCCGTGACCCTGTCCGTGATAGTTGTAGACCTTATCTTCGTTGGGCGGATGGCCGACAAAGTCCAAGACAGACCAATCGCCATTCTTCCGGCCATATGGCTTCTGGTCTGCCGGTGCATCCTCGAAGGGATGAAAGGGCTCCCACTGCCCGTTATGCCGAGCATATAGGTTGGTGTCGACCGGAGCTTCTTGGACACCCTCACGTACTACCACCCAAGTCCCATCCTCTCGAGCGTACTTCTGAGAGTCGATGGGGGCCTCTCCGAGCGGGTCAAACTTCTGCCATTGCTGGTTATGCCTAGCGTAATACTCGCCATCGTTTGGGGCCTCTCCTATGCCACCGCCACCACCAGTCACCACAGACCAACCGCCATCCTGCCGGGCATACTGGGAACCGTCCTGCGGCGCGTCGGTGATGAATGCGACGTTCGGGTTCTGGGGCTGCAACGGCAATAGTTCGCGGAGCTTTACCGTGTCCCCCAGGCTGTCAGGGACCTGCACCTTCGAAAACGATACCGACTGACAGCCACCCCGAATCGAGAACGTGTAAGTCGTATCGTTATTCCCCATGGTGTTCGGCCATAGGTGGAGCTCTGCGGTCCCGTCAGCCTGAATTGGTGCCTCGATGGAACAAGGGATAATGACGCCCTCGGCGGCGTCGTAATCAGGCGCGGATAAATGCGCTTGAAAAGTGCCGGAGGATAATCGCTGTCCGTTCACCTCGAAGGCGTCGAGGGTTACTTTGATTTGCTTTAACACTTCCGGCGCTCCCTTCGTTAAATGCGCTTTGTCACCTTGAAGGCGATGTCAGCCGCCTTGTGAACGTCGTCGAGGTCAACCGGGTTGTCGTCCCGGCGTTGAAGTTGCTCGGCGATGAAAATCAACATCTGAGCCAGTGCCTCAGAGCCGAGCCGAATCACGAACGGGCGAAGTACCTTAGTCCACATGAAGAAACTCCTCTTCGAATTGCTCGGCTGGCAACCAACCGATAGAACCTTCCTCCCCCTCGCCCTGCTTGATGCAGAAACCGGGGGCGTCGTATGGGCGATCACCGGGCTCGGGCAATCCTCGAAGAATGCAGAAGTCACCCCACTGCATCTTGCAGGCGTGAACGTGTAGAACCTTGGTGTATTGGCGAAACTTCATGTTTGTTCCTCAGTCGTCAGAGATAAATGCCTCGCAGGACTCAGAGCAGCCGCCCGAGAGATACCTCGTTCTCCGGACCCGACCCATGAGCTCGTCTCGAGGGAATTCGGCGAATGTCTCGAGCAACTTCCTCGGCGTGAAGTGCCAGCGATAGATTTGCTCTTTGGGGAACTTGCGCCCCAAGTCCCGAACGCCGCCCTCTTCGAACATGCTCGACCATTCCTCGGCGAGCTCTGGCTCGTCTCGCATCGCGAGCGCAACCTTCGGGGGATTCTTCTTGATGCAGAAGACGCAGTTACCGAGATGTTCCTCGAGCTCTAAGTCGAAGGGCATCTCAGACCACCAGTCCAAGACATCTTGTTTCTCGAAGTCGGAGAGCTCGGCGAGGTATCGGAACCCCGGCTTCTCCTTGAGTCGGCGAGGCTCGTCAGCGCGGATGCCAATCCATTGCGTGATCTCTTTGCCCCAGTTCTGCCGGATGTACTTCCGAGCGATTTCCGTTTTCAGCCGCTCAGTACAGAAACCCCCTCCGGGATTGAAGGGGGTCGAGTGCTTGTAAATCATGGAGCGCCAGGTCGACAGGTCCCAACCAATCTCGTCGATGCTGAGCTTCTCTGGGACCGGACCCTTGCCGAGCTTGTCGGGGAAGTGAGTCTTCAAGCAGTGGAGCTCAATCCCGAAGTGGTCGACGACCTTCCGGATGAACTCATAAGTTCTTGGATGTTCCGCACCGGTATCCATGAACATATAACGGACATCCCAACCCTCGGACTTCCGCTTCTCTTCTAACAGGCTGACAAGGTAGGCCGAAGTTCGGCCTCCTGAAAACGACACGACATGAATCATTCAATCACCAGGCACAAAAAAACCGCCGTGAGGCGGTTGATTCCATTGGTTAGCCATCGCGTCAGCGATGCCATTGTATGTCTTTGCCCTCAGAAGCGCCCGGTCGGCGCTCGGGGGCAAGCGGTTCTGACCCGAGTCAGTTTGGTTTGCCCATCGAGGCTTACCCCTGACCCATCGAGGGGGGACAAAGTCTTCGGGGCTGGGGACGAGCTTCGGCAACCCCTTAAGCCATAACCCGGTTCGCTTCGATGCATCGTCGCCAAACTCGTAAGGGTGAATCCATGCGCTCCGTTCCAGAGTTTTCGCAGATTACGATTACTTTCATTGGGCCAAAAAAAGCCCCCCAGATGGGAGGCTTGTCCGTGATGGCTCCAAATTCAGAGCCTAAATGGGAAGTCAGTAAGACCAACGCGCCGACCGGCTGCGAACGTCGATGTGAACGGTCCCGCCGCTGGCGTTGTAGGCGATGCCGTACTTATTCGGGAAGCGACTTTTGAGGTACGTCGCCAGCTTTGATGCCTTAACGTGTTGGCATCGGATATCCGCCGCGATTCCGAATAGGTGCTTTGAACCGCTCGAACCTCCGACCCGTTCGTTGTGCTGTTGGCATCGGATACCGGAGACGATAATCACCGGGCCTAGGTCATCTCGAATGGTTTGGAGAACGGAAACGAGACGATGGCTCGGGCTGATTACCTTGCCGTCGCAGTCTGGATTTTTGCACTTGCAGCGGAATTCGCTCGACAGGAAGTTACGGGACAGTTGGCGGTTCATATCACAGCCTCTCTCGCTCTAAGTTGTCGACCCTCGCCTCCATGGCTGACAGGATCTCGGACTTGCGATTAAGGCGGTCCCCATGCTTCTCGAGCTTGACGTCGAGTCTAGCTAGATGGCGAGTCGCTTCGACCAAGAGAATATCGACCCCGGTCAGGGCCTCGGCTGTCTTCCGCTGATTCTCCCCAAGCTGGCCGATGTAGCCGACCCCGGCCAAAACCAGACCAATCGCGACACCAGTCGCAACGCCCCGATAGTCCATTTTTGAACCCCCAATAAAAAAACCCCTGAGCCACAGGGGCCTAGGGGTCGCAAGTAATACAGATTTGATCTGGAATCCGTTCCGGCTGAACTTTTCGCAGCCTATCTGGATTTAGAGGTTCGTGTAATTACCCAGAGGGGTCAATAGCGCGTCTGTGACGAGCGTCACAAATTCTCCCGATATTCGGAGTAAATGACGGCGTACTTAATCGAGAACATTCCAGCCACCAGGGCGACGGCTTCGCGATAGGTGATCGCTACCGAGTTATGGGAAACCTCGAACATGGGCGCACACTTACGGAACGACAACCCCATGAAGCTGACGGCGAATACCACCCTCGCGTGATGCCTGAACCGGTCGTCGTTTGCCAGTTGGGCCAGCAGCCGATCAACGGTCATGAACTCGAGCTCAGAGAAGCGATAAATCATCTCCGGCAGCGGTTCGAGTTCGGCCTCTTTCATCGACTTGTAGAAGTTCGCCGCGCTAGGGAAATCCCGAGAGTCCCGTTCTCGAGCCCAATGCCCCCACTCCCGGCAGAGCGAAGACGCCCGACCGATGGAGATGGACGTCGGAGGGGGCGGGGTGATCAGGCTGGCGTTGTGTCGGCGCTCCGCTTTGGACTGTGCATCGATCATTGAATCATTCCCTCCCGTACCAGTGAGCCGAAGTCTTCGACGGTCATAACGAAGTTACCGGTCAGGTGTTGGGTACTAGGGAGCGCCTTAGCCGACACCATCACCCGCCAAGCCATCCGGTCACCCCGGTAAGCAAGGACCGGAACCTTTCCGACCTTGATGGCTTGTTCTCGCGTCTCCGACCACCACCCAGCGACAAGCCCATCGGTCACCCGTTGATACCGCTTGCACTCAATCGCCAGATGGTGAACTAGCGCGATGGCTTCGTCAGGTTGGTTAGGCTCAGGTTCCAGATCGAACCCTCCCGCGAACTGATACTGATCCAACTTCCGGCGAAGCTTGATTCCGGTCCAAGCGTAAAACTCACCCGCGAATTCGCGCTCGGCGACCGCTCCTTTCGTCCTGCTCAACTTGCCCATTTTTTAACCTTGTACTCCTTGATCAAAGGTCAGTGGTCAAGGGGGGATGACCCCCCCCTTTAGGGGGGGGGTCATTCCCCCACCCTAAACCGCTGAGAGTTAACCAAGCTGGAAGCCGCATTCTTACTGGGTTTCTTGATTTCGTAACCGAAGATTACCCGAAGGCTTTCTCATCGATGTCTAACCAAACAGACGAAATCCAGTCCCCATGCGGGTTTGAGCTTGGTTAAGGGGTTTGGTTAAAAATCTCTAACCGAACCTTTTAACCATCGAAAACACCCCTTCTAACCGAACTCTCGGCCGAACATTTTTTGCACTATCCGGCTGAAAAACATACACGGCTGGTCGACGTCGACCCCCCCGCTTTTTCCCTCCAAACTCGATAGAATTTCCCCCCGACGAACACCCGCTCGCTCATGCTTGCCCCCTCGGGGATCAGACGCATTGCCCGGTTTGCGTTGCTGTCCCCAACGGCGAATCGGTCCTTCACATGCTCTTTCAGATCCGGCCAGTCGACGACGTCTCCGAGCCCCTTCATCTGCATAACTTCGACGAACCCGGTCATGGCGTCGTGCTTGGTCTTCATCTTCCGGCTCGACTTCGGAACGTCACCACCAGGGAAGACAGGGAGCAGAGACTCGCGGTTCGCCAAGGTCCATACCTCGGGCTGGTCGTCGATGGCTTCGCGCAATCGGACAGACTCAAAGGTCAGGGTCTTGTTGGGGGCTTCGAACTCCTTACAGAATCCGTCGCCATTGATGGTCAGCCGAGGCCGATCATCTTCTTGGACCTTTTTCACGAACAAGCCGAAGTCCAACGCAGCATGGAATGAACCATGCCCTCGGGGCGTCGGATTTCCGTCGCTGGTCTTCGGGGTGTGGTGGATGACGAGGTTCGTTACGCCGAACCGCTCACGGAGGGAGTCCATCGCCGCGATATACGAATTCATGTCCGTAGCATCGTTCTCCGAGCCTTCCATGGTTCGGGCGAGCGTATCCCAGATGATCAACCCGACCGGGTCACCGGACCTCTCGAGGTTCACGAGCTCAGAGATAACCCGAGACATCCCGTCGATGGAGTTCGGCTTCAGCGCGTAGGGCATCAGAACAACCGGACCCTGCAACCGCTGGTTGAGCATCCGGCCAGCAGCGCGGAGACGGTTCTTAATACCGGCGACACCCTCACCACAGACAATCATCACCCGGCAACGCTTCACCTTCTGCCCGTACCAGGGCGTTCCAGTGGCGACATGAGCGGCTAGGTTGACGGCGAGATAGGTCTTCATCGACTTAGGCGGTCCGAAGATAGAGCCGAGGCTCGCCCCCTGAATCATCCCGTCGACGATCATGTCGATGACTTCCGGCTCGTCGTCCCAATCGACGATCAGCTTCGAACGCCACTTCGGGTCATCGAGCCCTAGCTCGAGCGGTTCCTCGATGGGGCGAGGCTCCCACGTTGGGTTATTCCTCCGGTGAGTCTCGCGGATACTCTCGAAGACCTGTACGAGCTCAGCTTCGGGGAAGTCATCGCCGGCCTCGTGAGCAAACGCCAGAACCCCGCGAAGTAACGTCCAAGCAAGATCCTCGGGATAGCCTCGAGCCAACAGAGAACCCGCTAGGCGAGCATAATCGTTGTTCCTCGAACCCTCCTGAGGAACCTCGAAGGGCAAGTTCTGAATCGGCTCGTATGCGGTCGGGTCGAAGCCGAACCCCCCTTCCTCGAGAGGGACAATGTCGACTGCCGGAGCATCCTCGCCCCGGTTGTAAGCCTTGATCGCGGCAACGTCGGCGAGGGTGATCTCGCCCATGTCGGAGTGATGCGGGTCAGGGCAGAGCGCCGACCACTCGTAAATGACGCCCGAGGAATGAACCGAGCCAGCCGCGACGACGTATCCCCCAGTCCCCCGGATGTCGATCTTGTTCCGGCCAACAGAATTCCGGATGTCGAAGTCGGGCTTCGTGTAATAGAAATGCATCCCCTGAGACGTCGATACCCGAACCGGGGTGTGAGAGAGCTCCGTCTCGACGAAGTGAACCGCCTCTTCGGAATCCGCATCAATCACGATGAACGTCTTCCCGGTCACCAGCCCGATATTCGTCTCACTGGGGAACCGCTCGCACCAGTCTTCGAACTCTTGGTCCGAGACGTCTCGGCTCTGCAACTCCCGCCAAGTTGGGATAGCTGGCTTCTTAGGGAAACCCGCAACCGCCTCGGCCAGTTCAATATGGGTCAGGTCCCGATAATCGTCCCCCATCTTCTTTCGGCGCTCACGAACCGGGAGTTCGTGAGGTCCCGCGACAGCCGGGTTAAGCGGGATGGGCGTAAATCCCCTTTCGAGAAAGTCCGTGAGACGGTCAGCAAACATTTTGATGCCTTGAGGCAATTACGGGCAATCATCGTATGCTCAGCGTGACGAAAACCACAACCATAACGAACAATCTTTTGATGCACTTTTGGTTCTAAGCTTGTATCGCTATGTTCTTGATTTCGCGCCCAGTCCCCTTGTAGTCTCTATTCTGGCCCCGCAGGGGCGCGAAACTGTTATCTGTAGTTAAGGGTTAATATGTCTGCTTACCAACATGACGAAAGACAGCAAGCTATCTGCGACAAAATCCGCACATGGATGGATGAAAATCAAATTACCGTTAAAGGATTGGCGAAGATGACGGGATTATCTGCCGGTACGTTATCGCGTTGTATTGGTTCTGCTCCGACATATCCAATTTCGCAAAAAACCGCTCGTCGCATTGCTTTGTCAATGGGCGTAAATGTCGACGATCTGTGCAAGTATGACGCCCCAAAGTCGCCCGACTGGAAGGAAGACCCAGCCGACGCCGACCCCCGCAGATTGAGCTATAAGACGATGCGCGAGAACGAACTAGCTCACCAGAAGAAAGCCGATTACTTCTCAGCCTTAATCAAAGACCTAGATAAAAAGGTTCTCGATAGAGTAATCGAAGAGCTCCCCGACATTGCTAGAGAAAATGGGTTCGAGGCATGGTTCGAGGCCGGGAAGATGTTCGTCTTCAAAGAGACTCGTAGAGAGGTTCTCTTCGTGAGCGCCGGACTCCATGCCAAAGGCCGATTCACCATCTACAGAAAGCCCATCGAATTAAGCTACATTCCAGACAACCAGGTCGTTGTTATATATGGGCAAATAGACGGAAGAGATTTCGCTTACGGCTTTGGGAAAGACTTTGCGGATGTCTTGGACATAAACCACAAAGAAAAGGTGAGCCATATGCTCGTTATGACCGATGATTTGTTGAAGTCCACAACCGGACTTGATGTGACTCAGTTCAAACTTCTGTGACAAATTCTATAGGGGCTGAAAGATAGTGGAAAGGAACATTTAGCTCACGAAAAGCAACAACGGAGCGGCGGGTACGTCGACGGGACACATCAGAGGCATGACTCCCCGCGCCGCACTAGCGTAATTACCAACATTTACCCCATAGACGGGGACAATCATCGATCATAGACTCCTGATTTAAAGCAAATCATGGAGGCTTTCGCATGGGCTTCGACCTTTCGTGTATCGCAGTAACTAAGATCCTGCGACCACCCCGAATCATCCTGTATGGCGGGGCTGGAATCGGTAAGACGACCTTCGGCGCATATGCCCCAGATCCCGTTTTCATCTTCTCCGAGGATGGTGCTGGGTCCTTGAGCGTGAATGCTTTCCCCCTGGTGAAGTCGTTCTCCGACTTAATGTCGGCGGCAGATTCCCTGTTGCGAGGCGACCACCACTTCCAAACGGTTGTAATCGACTCCCTTGACCACATTGAGCCCCTGATTTGGGCCGAGACTTGCCGCCGCCACGGCTGGCAGGACATCGAGTCCCCCGGATACGGGAAGGGCTATGTATCGGCCTCCGAGGTTTGGCGCGAGTTCCTCTCCGCGATCGATGCCCTTCGCAACGAGCGGCATATGGGGATCATCTACCTTGCACACGATGAGGTTCGTCAGGTTAACGACCCGATGTCCGAGCCCTACGACCGACATCAGATCAAGCTTCATAAGCGAGCTTCCGAACTTGCCCAAGAATGGGTCGACTGCGTTTTGTTCGCGACGAAGAAGCTTGTCATCGTCCAAGACGACGCAGGGTTCAACAAGAAGATTGCCCGAGGCGTCTCCACCGGACAGCGCGTCATGCTGACTCACGGCGAACCGGCGTACCTCGCGAAAAACCGTTACAACCTCCCGGCAGAACTCCCCCTCGAATGGGCGGCATTCGAGAACGCCTTTAACCAGCAGTAAGGAATAAAGATGGATTTTGGATTTGACCCCAGTCAGTACCAGCCAAGCGAGAACAACTTCTCTCCCCTCCCTCGAGGCGAGTACCCGGTTCTGATTACCGGCGCTCGGATGGAAGACAACCAGAAGCGCACCGGCAAGCTTTGCATCGTTGAGCTTCAGGTAACCGACGGTCAGTTCAAGGGTCGTAAGCTTTGGCACAACATGAACATCTGGCACCAGTCCGAACAGGCTCAAGAGATCGGGCGAAAGGAGCTCTCTGGCTTGCTGCAAGCTATCGGGAAGCCGAACTCTCGCAACATGGCTGAGCTTCAAAACACCGTATGTCTCGCTCAGGTCACCCTGAAGGATGGCAAAAACGAGATCTGGGGCTATGCACCTATCCCCGGAGCTCTGGCACAACAGGCCAACCAGCAGCCGCGACAGCATCAGTATTCCGGATCACCGGGCGGCATGGCTGACCAGCGCCAGTACCGAGACGAGGCGTTCCGAGCTCAGGCTAACGCCACCGGCTAGGGTCAGAACTAATGGAGCGAAGCGGCTGCGTCTTGTTGACGAAGTACCTCGAATTGACCGGAGACACCAGGGACGCCGTTAAGAAGCGCATCCAGCGCGGGTACTGGGTAAGGGGAACGCATTTTTACACGATCCCCGGCTTCAAGGAGAAATGGATCGACGTTGAAGCGGTTACCGAATGGGTCAGGAATCACCCATCGTGATTTAATAAGCCCCGCAAGGGGCTTTTTCTTGGAGGAAACATGAGGAACAAGAAACAGGAAGGGATGCCACCCGGCGTCATGATTAGAACCTATGCGAGCGGCAAGGAAGCGATTTACGTCCGTTTCTCCCTTAACGGCAGGGCCTTTAGAGAGAAAGTCGAAGGACTCGACCCGGACAGTCGCCGCGACATTAGAGCGGCTGGACAACTCGTCCAGAGCATCAAGCATCAGATTTTCACTAATACATTCGACTACGCAAGAACCTTTCCAAAAGGCTCGAAGATTGACGAGTTTACTCGTTCTCGAACCCCTCACAACATTCGGACATGGCTGGTCGAGTACCAGAAGATGAACGAGCGCCGAGGATTGTCACCAAACACCGTCGCCAGCTATGAGCGATGGCTCACCAAGTTCGGGCTGATTGACCGCATCCCCCTAGAGCGGCTCAAGGCCAGCGACATCGCCGAATGGATCATGTCTTCGAACCAAGCTGCCTCAGTCATTAGAGGTCAGTTCCGTTTTCTGAGGGCGGCACTCGATGAAGCCGTACTCGCCGACGTCATCAACGCCAACCCGGCCCGGTCGGTTAGGCCTAACCGATACATCCGTACCGACTACGAGGAAAAGGAGTGCGATCCGTTCACCAGGTCGGAGAGAGACGACATCGTCGAGGCCGCTTTTTCCTTGGACGAAAGGGCGGGACTGGTGATCGAGTTCTGGTTCGAGGTAGGCGTTCGGACCTCGGAGTTAATCGGCCTCAAATGGGATTGCGTCGACCTGAACCGGAAACAGATCCACATCCGGAGAGCTCGAACCTGTAACGGCGTCGAGCGGGAAACCGTCAAGACTAAGAAGAGTCGGAGAACGATTGACCTCACGCCTAGAGCTTGCGAACTCCTTAAACGGCAGAAGGCATACTCCTTCTTACTCGGAGAATACGTCTTCCTTAACCGACAGGGAGCTCCGTATCACGACCCCGGTCGCTTCTCTAAGGTCTGGTGGAAGAAGGTCATCGAAGCCTCGGGGGTTCGCTACCGTCGCGCCTACACAATCAGGCACACATACGCCAGTCACCACATCACCGAGGGCTGCAATCTCTTCTGGCTAATGGATCAGATGGGCCATACATCGCTCGAGATGCTCTCTCAGGTCTACGGGAAGTTCATGTCGGAACGGACCGAGAGGGGCTCTCTCGAAGTGCGAGGGGGAGAGAAAGTGTGACAGAGTTCAAAAAACCAAACCACTGCCAAACTTTTTTAGCATCAACAATCACGCAACAACAATATACACAAACATTCTAAATTTTAGACCCGAAATTGGGTTCGTCCGTATATGGCCCCCGCCATCCCTTCGGAAACGTAAGTTCTTGTTTTGACTGTGGATATCTTTTGCCTCCGCGATCCTTTATAATCCCGGTAGATTTTTCTGCCCCTTAGGTCATTACCATGAGTTTCGCCTCCCAGGGCTTCGCCCCAGAGATTGTCCGTGCCCTCGAGCTTGGCGGCTACAGCAAGATGACGCCGATCCAGAGCAAGGCGATCCCCCTGGCCCGCAAGGGCCACGACATCCTGGCCAACGCCCAGACCGGCACCGGCAAAACCGCCGCCTTCGCCCTGCCCATACTGCAGCGGATGCTGGATGATCCCAGCCCCCGGGCCCGGCGCCACATCCGCGCCCTGGTGCTGGCCCCCACCCGGGAGCTGGCCCAGCAGGTCTCGGACAACATCACCCACTACAGCCAGTTCCTGCCCCTGACCTGTGCCGTGGCCTACGGCGGGGTGAAGATGGCCGGCCAGGCCCGGGCCCTGGAGCCGGGGGTCGATCTGCTGGTGGCCACCCCGGGTCGGCTGCAGGAGCTGGTGGAGACCCACCAGGTGAGCCTGGCCAAGGTGGAGTTCCTGGTGCTGGACGAGGCGGATCGCATGCTGGACATGGGCTTTATCGGCGACATCCAGCGGATCCGCGCCCAGATCAAACTGCCCCACCAGACCCTGCTGTTCTCCGCCACCTACCCGCCGAAGATGAAACAGCTGGCCAGCGAACTGCTGAACAAGCCCAAGCTGGTGGCCGTGGGGGAGGACAACCGCACCGCGGAGACCGTGGCCCACGTGTTTTACCCGGTGGACGAGTCCCGCAAGACCGAACTGCTGTCGGAGCTGATTGGCCGCAAGAACTGGCAACAGGTGCTGGTGTTCGTCAACTACAAGGAGCACGCCGACGCCATCGCCGAGGAGCTCAACGCCGATGGCCTGGCCACCGGGGTGTGCCACGGTGACCGCAGCCAGGGCAACCGCCGTCGGGCGCTGAAGGAGTTCAAGGAGGGCAAGCTGCGGGTGCTGGTGGCCACCGACGTGGCGGCCCGCGGGCTGGACATCCAGGGCCTGCCCCACGTGGTCAACTTCGACCTGCCCTTCTTGGCGGAGGACTACGTCCACCGCATCGGCCGCACCGGTCGGGCCGGCCTGCAGGGCCACGCCGTCTCCCTGGTGGGGCGCGAGGATGAGCTGACCGCGGTGCAGATCGAGAAGCTGATTGGCCAGCGGGTGCGCCGGGTTGAGCAGCCCGGCTACGAGGTGACCAACCGGGAGGCGCTGCTGGACAAGCTGCACCACAAGCCGGCGTTTCGCGACCGCCGCGGCCGCACCAACCGCTCCGACGATCAATTCGCCGCAGAGCGCCAGCTCCGGGTCCGCCAGGCGGCACGCAACCGTCTGAAAAACAAATAAACACGGCGCCCTTAGCGGGCGCCTATACTGTCTCCCAGGACCACCGTTTCTGGGAGGCACCATGACCCAACCCCTCTGCACCGAGTGTCAGGCCCTGCTGCAACAGCAGCCGGATCACCCCCACGAGCAGCTCCAGGAGTTTGCCCACAACGAAGCCAGTACCGTGGACGGCGGCTTCAGTGAGCACGAGTACCAGTGTCAGCGCTGTGGCCATCGTTTGCGCCACATGAGCGGCATCATCATGGACAGCGGCTGGAGTGAAATGCCCTGAATTCCCTGCCCGGTGCCGTCAGGCGCCGGGCCCCTCTTGTCGACACCGCCTCCCGCTGCTAACTTCAGAACCTCGAATCCAAACGAGTGTTTAAATATGGACGCCTTTACGCGCGACTACCCCATCCAGGTGGAAATCCCGGTGGCCTGGGGGGAGATGGACGCCCTGCAGCACGTCAACAATGCCGTCTACTTCCGTTACTTCGAGACCGCCCGTCTCCACTTCTTCGACCGCCTGGACCTGATGGCCCAACTGCAGCAGCGGGGGATCGCCCCGGTGCTCAGCGAAACCCGGGCCCGCTTTCGCCGCCCCGTGACCTACCCCGACCGTCTGAGCGTCGGGGCCCGGATCGCCACCCTGGGGGAGGACCGCTTCACCATGACCTACGGCGTCTTCAGCCACCGACAACAGACCCTCGCCACTCTGGGCGAGGCCGAGGTGGTGATGGTGGCCATCGACCGGGGCCGCAAGACGGTGATCCCCGACGCGATCCGGGCGGTGCTGGCCGGCCAGTTGGCCGAAGCGGTGGTCTGAGCGATGTGCATCATCGCCCTGGAGTGGCGACCGGGCAGCGACTGTCCATTGACGCTGCTGGCCAACCGCGACGAGTTCTATGCCCGCCCTGCTGAGGGGGTGCAGTGGTGGCCCCAGGGGTTCTGGGCCGGTAAGGATCTGGAGGCGGGGGGCAGCTGGCTGGGACTCAGCCAGGACGGGGCCCTGGCGGCGGTCACCAACGTGCGGGATCCCGCCGCGCCCCGGGGGGCCCGCTCCCGGGGCGAGCTGGTCACCGATTTTCTCGCTGGCGGCATGGCGGTGGAGGCCTACCAGGAAGGCATTCGGTCGCGCCGGGACGCCTACGGCCCCTTCAACCTGCTGCTGGCCCGGGGCGACCGGCTCTGCTACTACGCCAATCTGGAGGACGAGGTGCAGACCCTGGCACCGGGGCGCTACGGGCTCAGCAACGCCCGTCTCAACACCCCCTGGCCCAAGGTGGTGCGCCTGACCGACGCCCTGGCCCGGGGAGTAGACGGCCCGCTGGCGAGCCTGGCCGAGGCCCTGGCGGATCCCTGGCAGCCGGCGGACGCGGCGCTGCCGGATACGGGGATCGGCTGGGAGTGGGAGCGGGCCCTGGCCCCCATCTTTATCCAGAGCGACCACTACGGCACGCGCAGCAGCACCGCTCTGCGCCTGGACAGGGCGGGGCGCTTTCTCTGGCTGGAGCGGGAATACGGCCCCGAGGGGGCACGGCGTGACGCGGCCCACCGGGGCCAGCTGACACAGCCCCTGGGACGCTAGCGGGGATCCTCCGGCACCTCTTCACCGAGGATGACGTTTTCCGGCATCCCCTCGGGCTGGCAGAACAGCTCCCGGGTGGTCTGGTGCTTCTGGCAGTGGCCGCCGGTTTCGATGCCGGTGGGGCCGATGATGGTGCAGGCGTCGCCGGACTTGAACCCCTTGCAGGCTTCCACCATCCGCGGCGGCAGCTTCACCTTCTCATCCGGGGCCCCCTCCTCCTTGGCCTGGGCCGGCAGGGCCAGGCCTGCACCAATCAGTAGCATCAGGGCCAGCGTGGGTCTTATGGTCATGGTGTTTCTCTCCGTCGGTTCCTGCAGAAAAAGGTAGACGGCTCAGTGACCCAGCGCCAGAAAGCGAAACGGGGCCCGAGGGCCCCGTTGTGGTGACAAGCCTGCGGTTTAGAGCATGTTGTCTTCGAAGGTTTCCATCGCCACCTTCCACCAGTCGATGGTGTCTTCCAGGTTGTCGCGGCTGACGCCCTTGTGCAGGTTGACGGTGAACTCGATGTTCGGATCGCCGTCGCCGTCCAGGTAGGCCTTGCCGTAACGGGTGGTCTCGTTCCACTCGTTGATGTCGGTCAGGGTCACGCCGGTGCCACCCCAGGCAGCGTTGAACTGGATCTCGCGGCAACGACGGCCATCATCACAGCCGTAGAAGTAGATGACGTAGCGGGTGCCGTTGATGCGACCGACGATCATGGGATCCCCTTCCCCATCGGTATCCAGGCTGGCAGAGCCGAAGCCCCGGGCCAGGTTCATGATTTCAGAGGGGTTGGTGGCATCGACGAGGTCGGCGGAAAAAGCGGGCGCCGCCATAATCAGGGCGGAAGCCGCGAAGGCACGGAACAGGGTCATGACCGTCTCCTTGGTCGAAAAAAAGGCAGGTATATGAATTAGTAACAGCGTTACTGCAGGAACCATTGTCGTGTGCGAATGGGCTTCGTTCAACCCACATTCGCGCATTTTTTGCCACTTTCTTGCCACTGGGGGCTCCGTTCGCGGCCTAACCGCCCACCGAGCGCACCTCCGCCTCGGTCAATACCCGCCACTCCCCGGGGGCCAGGGCGGGATCCAGCTCAATGCCGCCGATCGCCTCACGATGCAGGGCGGTGACCTTGTTGCCGATGGCGGCGAACATCCGCTTCACCTGGTGGTACTTGCCCTCCTGGATGGTCAGCAGGGCTTCCCGTTCGGCCACCCGCTCCAGCACCGCCGGCAGGGTCAAGCCGTCCTCGCTGTGCAGCTGTACCCCCTGCTCGAACTGGGCCACCGCCGACTCGGGTACCGGATCCGCCAGCCAGACCCGGTAGCGCTTGGCGCACTGGCGCCGGGGAGCGGTGATCTGGTGGCACCACTGGCCGTCCTCGCTGAGCAGCACCAAACCCGTGGTGTCCACATCCAGGCGACCGGCGATCCTTAAGGTCTCCCGCTTGGGCAGGTCCACCAGGTTCAGGATGGAGGGGTAGAGCTCGTCCACGTTGGAGCAGAGAAAATCCACCGGCTTGTGCAGCATCAGGTAACGGGTGGCCACCGGGCCCAGCGGCCGCCCTTCCAGGGTCACCAGGGTGTCTTCGCTGACTTTGAAACCGGGATCCTTTACCACCACCCCATCACAGGTAACCAGCTGGTCACGGAGGGCTTTCTTGGCCATGGAGCGGGTGAGATCGGTGCAGCTGCAGAGGTATTTGTCGAGGCGCATGGCATCTGGGTTCAAAAGGGTTTGGGCCATTATCCGGATTTTCGCCGCCCCAGGCGATCCCTTCGCGCGCCTTGCGCTTCGGCCAAGGGGTGTTAGCTTCAAAACTCGCCCTTTCGCCTGGAGTCTGCCATGGCCGCCGGAGCCAACTCTCTCAAGTCGATTCTCTACGCCCTCGCCGCCAACCTCTCCATCGCCCTCGCCAAGCTGGCGGCGGCCCTGGTCACCCACTCCGGCGCCATGATGGCCGAGGCGATCCACTCCTTTGCCGACGCCGGCAACCAGCTGCTGTTGCTGCTGGGGCTCAAAACCGCCAAGCGTCCCCCCAGCCCGCAGCACCCCCTGGGCTACGGCAAGACCATCTACTTCTGGTCCTTTATCGTCGCCATCATGCTGTTCAGCATGGGCGGGCTCTACTCCCTCTATGAGGGGTGGCACAAGCTGCACGACCCCCAGCCCCTCAACAGCCCCTGGATCGCCGTGGCGGTGCTGCTGTTCGCCATCGTGGCCGAAGGGCTCTCCTTTCGGGCCTGTCTGGTGGAGGTCAACAAGGAGCGGGCGGGGCGCAGCTACTGGCGCTGGTTCCGGGAAACCCGCTCCAGCGCCCTGCTGGTGATCTTCGGCGAGGACCTGGCGGCCCTGCTGGGCCTGGTATTGGCCCTGGTGTTCGTGCTGCTGACCATGATCACCGGCGATCCCACCTTCGACGCCTACGGCAGCCTGGCCATCGGCGGCCTGCTGGTGCTGATCGCGGTGTTCATCGGCATCGAGGTCAAGTCGCTCATCATCGGTCAGGGGGTGGAGCCGCGGATCCGATCCCAGATGACGGAATTCATCGCCGAGCAGGAGGGAGTGGTCGAGGTGTTCAACCTGCTCAGCCTGCAGCTGGGGGAGGACGTGATGGTGGCGGTCAAGGTGCGCATGGCGCCGCACCCGGACGCCGATGCCATGGTGGCCCGGATCAACGCCATCGAGGCGGCGTTCAAGGGGGCCTTTCCCCAGGTGGTGTGGCTGTTCTTCGAGCCGGACCTGGCCGACTGAGCACCAACCGCCGCTTGTAACAATTTGTAAATGGGTCTAAAGGTTTAATTGAGTCAATAAGATAGGGAGGTCCTATGATTCGATTTCACGCCTTACCCCTGGCCGCACTGATCACCTTCGGGCTGTTCGCCTGGATGGCCTCGCTGGTGCAGCTGGGGGGCCGAGCCCCCATGGTCGCCGCGCCCCCCACCCTGCCGGATCTGGTGTTTGACCGCCAGGACGCCGAGCCCCGCGTCGCACCGCCCAGGACGCTGCCGCCCAAACCCGAGGTGTTGTCACCGCCCCAGACGCCTCCCCGAGGGACCGACGACCCCGGCCCGGGCTGGGGCGCCCCCACCCATCTGGATCCGCCCGAGCGGCCCACCCTCTCCCCGCCCACGGACGGGTTTGCACCGAGCGGTGCCACCCCCTTGGTGCGGATCCCGCCCCGCTACCCCATGGAGCAGGCCCGCGCCGGCACCGAGGGTTACGTGGTGTTGAGTTTCCGCCTCTCCGCTTCCGGTGAGGTGCGGGACATCCAGGTGGTGGAAGCCCAGCCCAAGCGGGCCTTCGAACGCGCCGCTATCGCCGCGCTGCGCCAGTGGCGCTACCGCCCGGGCCAGGACACCGACATCCGCCTGCAGGTGCGCCTGGACTTCACCCTGGCCCCCGAGGCCCCCTAGCGGCCAGCACGCTCCATCGGGCTGGGCTGGGGGTGGCGACGCAACCAGCTCAGCCAGCCCAGCACCAGAACCATGGCGCCCACCCCGTAAATCAGGGCCCAACCCAGGGCATAACCCAGCAGGGCACTGAAGCTGGCCCCCGCCAGGGCCATCCAGCGGTATCGTCCCCCCAGCAGCTTGTAACCCGCCGCCATCGCCAGCAGGTAGATCACCACGAACAGGCCGTTGACCCAGGGCAGCAGGACGTCAAAGTCCAGCCCGGTGAGGTAGGCCACCAGCAGGGAGCTGGCCAGCACACCGGCCAGGCCCAGCAGGGCCCGTTGGGGCACCCGGTGCCGGTTCAGCGGTGCCAGGACGCTGGGCAGGTAGCCCTGCTGACTCAGGCTCCAGATCAATCGGGACATGGCATTGAGGTAGGTGTTCATGGTGGCGATCCCCGCCAGGATCCCCAAAAGCCCAATCACCCAGGCCCCGCCACCGCCGAGGCTGAGGTCAAACAGCGCCACCATGGCCAACCCCTCCCCCTGGGGCAGGGCCAGAACCAGCGCGGTGCCGCACAGGTAGATCCCCCCCACCAGCACCGTGGCCCAGAGCATCGCCGGCACAAAATCCCGTTCCGGCGAGCGGAACTCGGCGGAAAGGTGGCTCATCGCCTCCACCCCCAGGTAGCTCCAGATCGCCACCCCGGCGGCGGCCAGCATAGCACCGCGCTGCCAGGACTCGCCCAGCGGCGCCAGGGAGACATCGGCCCGGCCGAACACTAAAACGGCGATGCCGACCATCACCGCCAGGATCACCAGGGTCAAGCCAAACTGCAGCCGGCCGGAGAGCTGCACCCCCCGCAGGTTGAGACCTACCATGGCCATCAGCACCCCGAGCTGAGCCAGCAGGGTGGCGGCGGGGGAGAGGGGCACCAGGGCGTGGACAAACTCGAAGGTCATCATCATCGCCGCCGGCAGTCCCACCGGGGCGGCGAACAGGAACACCAGCCCTACCGCCGCGCCGGCCCGCGTGCCGAACGCCTGGGCGACGAAGTAGGCGGGCCCTCCGGCGCTGGGGTAGCGCCGGCCCAGCTGGGCGAACACCAGGGTGATGGGCAGCATCGCCAGGATCAGCAATCCCCAGGCCCACATGGCGCCGGCCCCGGCCATGCTCACCGTCAGCTGCGGCAGGATAAAAACGCTGGTGCCCAGCAGGGCGGTAGCCAGCAGGCCGATGCCTTGCCAGCGGGTAATGGAGGGATTTAAGGTGGTCATCGCGGTTCCTTGGCCATCAAACACCGATGCGCTAGTGTACGCCCAGGACGGCCCGCAGGTCGTCGCCAATGACCGGCAGATCGTCGGCTTTCACCCGCAACCGGATCCCAAGGATGAATCCACTCGACAAGTTTGACCAGGCCATCATCACCGCCCTGCGCCACGACGCACGCCAGAGCATCTCCGCCATCGCCGAACAGGTGAACCTCTCCCGCTCCTCGGTTTCCGAGCGGATCAAGCGGCTGGAACAGAACGGCGTGATCCGGGGCTACCGGGTGCTGCTGCGCCCCAGCGCCCGCACCGACGTCAGCGCCTATTTCGAGATCCGCCACAACCAGAAGCAGTGCAAAGCCCTGGCGGACCGGCTCAAGCTGTTCCCCGAGGTGCAAAGCTGCCACGGCATCACCGGTGAAATTGACCTGCTGGTGCTGGTGCGGGCCGACTCCATGCAGCGCCTGCACCAGATCCGCGAAGAGATCGAAGCCCTGCCCGCCATCACTAAGATCGTCACCCACGTGGTGATGAGTGAATGGTTCTGAGCCGGCTCGGATATTCAGGCCATCACACCGCTTCGGTTCGCCATTGCAGGGGCTCACGCCTTCCCCTGCATCCGAAGGCGACTTAAGTTAGGGAAACCGTCCGCCATAGAACGAGGTTGTATGACCATTCGACGCCGTCTTCTGCTGCTTCTCCTGCTCTGGGCCCCGACCGCCTGGGCCGGCCAGGGCGCCATCGCCGCACCTGATCGCCACGGTGCCGAGACCGGAGCCGCCATCCTGGCGGCAGGGGGCAACGCCGTGGACGCCGCCGTGGCCACCGCCTTCACCCTGGCCGTCACTTACCCGGAAGCGGGCAACCTCGGCGGGGGCGGCTTTATGACCCTCTTTGTCGATGGCCAGCCCCATTTCCTCGACTTTAGGGAGACGGCGCCGGCCGCCGCCCACCGGGACCTGTTCCTGGACGAACAGGGTCAGGTGATCCCGGATCTGAGCCTGGTGGGGGGCAAGGCGGTGGGGGTGCCCGGCACCGTGATGGGCCTGTGGCAGGCCCACCAGCGATTCGGCCGGCTGCCCTGGGCGGATCTGCTGGCCCCGGCCATCGCACTGGCCGACCAGGGGTTTCTCCCTCACCCCCAGTTGCTGGCGCGCCAGCAAGACGCACTGGCCTACTTCGGCAAGCGCACCAACTTCGCCGCCCACTTCGGCCAGATGGCCAGCGACACCCCCTTTAAACAACCGGCCCTGGCCGACACCCTGACCCGATTGGCCGAGCAGGGCCCCAAGGATTTTTACCAGGGCCGTACCGCCGAGTTGCTGGTGGCCCAAGCGCTGCGCAGCGGCGGGCTCATCAGCCGGGCGGACCTGGCGGGCTACCAGGTCCACTGGCGGGCGCCCATTCGCCACAGCTGGCGGGGGCGCACCCTGGTGACCGCCCCGCCCCCCAGCTCCGGGGGGATCGCCCTGGCCCAGCTGCTGGCCCTGAAAGAGGCCCGGGCGGCGGACTTTGCCGGTCTGGCCCCCAACAGCGCCCAGTACGTGCACCTGGTGGCGGAGATTGAGAAACGGGTGTTTGCCGATCGCGCCCAGTACCTGGGGGATCCGGATTTCCACCCGGTGCCGGTGGCCAAGCTGCTGGCGCCGGACTACCTGGCCCGCCGGGCCAAGGAGGTGAGCCCCGATGCCATCTCCAACACTCTAGCGGTCAAACCCGGCCTGGAGTCCCCTCAGACCACCCATTTCTCCGTGGTGGATGGCCAGGGCAACGCCGTGTCCCTCACCACCACCTTGAACCTGGACTTCGGTTCCGGGGTGGTGGTCCAGGGGGCGGGTTTCCTGCTCAACAACGAGATGGACGATTTCTCCGCCAAACCCGGGGTGCCCAACGCCTTCGGGGTGATCGGCGGTGAGGCCAACGCCATCGCCCCGGGCAAGCGGATGCTCTCCTCCATGAGCCCCACCCTGGTGGTGGCCGAGGATCAGGTGGAACTGGTGATCGGCACCCCCGGGGGCTCCACCATCTTCACCTCGGTGTTCCAGGTCATGAACAACCTCTATGACCACGGCATGACGCCCACCGAGGCAGTGGCCCTGCCCCGCTTCCATCACCAGTTGTGGCCCAAGGATGAGATCCGTCGGGAGCCCTTCGGCGACCTCACCCCCCAGGTGCGCTCCGCCCTGATGGCGATGGGCTACAAGCTGGTGGTGCAGGACTGGGATCTGGGCGACGTCCAGGTGCTCAAGCGCCAGGGTAGCGGCTGGCAGGGCGCCGCCGATCCCCGGGGCCGGGGCCAGGTGCTGAAGGTCACCACCCCAACCGCGCAATAACCCTCGGGGGGGCCGCGCTCAGCGGCGCAGACCTTGCCAGGCTTGTGGACCCCTTTTATGCTGTGGGGCCAATAACAAGAAGGCGCTTGAGCGCCACAAGGAACCTCATGTCCCCCACCCCACTCAAGGGCTGGCTGCTGGCGCTGCTGGCCACCCTGATCTGGTCCGGCAACTTCATCGTCGCCCGCGGCCTGGCCGAGACCCTCTCGCCCCTGGCCCTGGCGTTCTGGCGCTGGACCGTCGCGGTCGTGGTGCTGCTGCCCTTCGCCCTGGGGCCCACTTGGCGCGCCCGTCATGCCCTCAGGCGCCACTGGCGATTCCTGCTGGCCAGCGCCCTGATGGGGGTGACCCTGTTCAACACCCTTATCTACCTGGCCGGTCACACCACCGAAGCGCTCAACCTGTCTCTCATTGCCATCAGTTCGCCCATATTTATCCTATTGTTCTTAAGGGTGTTTTACGGCGAACGCCTGCGCCTCGGCCAGCTTCTGGGCACCGCCATCACGGTGCTCGGTGTGGTGCTGCTGATCACCGATGGTGATCTGGGGCGCCTGACCGGCCTGGCCCTGGCCCAGGGGGATCTCTGGATGCTGCTGGCGGCCCTGCTGTGGGCCGGTTACACCCTGCTGCTGCGCCACAAGCCGGCGGAACTGAGCCCGACGGTGTTCCTGCTGGCCACCTTTGTGCCCGGCTGGCTGATGCTGCTGCCCCCCTATTGGCTGGACAGCCTGGGGCAGGCTCCGGTGGCCTGGAGCCCCACGGTGATTGGTGCCCTGCTCTACGTGGGCCTGGGCGCCTCCCTGGTGGCGTTTTTCTGCTGGAACCAGGCGGTGCAACAGCTGGGCGCCGCCCGTGCCGGGCTGGTGTATTACCTGCTGCCCCTGTTCAGCGGCCTGTTGGGAGTGTGGCTGCTGGCCGAGCCCATCGGCCTGAGCCAACTGACCAGCATGGCCCTGATCCTCAGCGGCATCGCCGTGGCCACCGGCGTGCTGTCCACTCAACCCAAGAAGGAGACCCCATGACCGATTACGCCGCCCTGCGACGGGACCTGCACCGCCATCCGGAGCTGGGCTTCGAGGAACACCGCACCAGCGCGGTGGTGGTGGAACACCTCAAGCGCTGCGGCGTGGACGAGGTCCACACCGGCTTGGGTCACACCGGGGTGGTGGGGATCGTCCGCGGTGCCCTGGGCGAGGGGGAGCGCATCGGCCTGCGGGCGGACATGGACTGCCTGCCGATGACCGAGGAGAACACCTTCGCCCACGCCTCCTGCCAGCCGGGCAAGATGCACGGCTGCGGCCACGACGGCCACACCACCATACTGCTGGCCACCGCCGAGGCCCTGTGCCAGCACCGCCAGTTCCGCGGAGAGGTGGTGCTCATCTTCCAACCGGCGGAGGAGGGCCACGGCGGCGCCGCAGCCATGGTGGCGGACGGGCTGCTGACCCGCTTCCCCATGAAGCGGGTCTACGCCCTGCACAACTTTCCCGGGATCCCCCAGGGCCACATCCACCTGCGCCCCGGCCCCATGATGGCCAGTTCCGATCGCTTCCGGATCCGGGTCCAGGGCAAGGGAGGCCACGGCGCCATGCCCCACCTGGCGGTGGACCCGGTGCTGGTGGCGGCCCACATCCTGGTGGCCCTGCAAAGCCTGGTCAGCCGCAGCCAGAACCCCATCCGCCCGGCGGTGGTCAGCTGCACCAAGGTGCAGGCCGGCGAAGCCACCAACGTGATCCCGGATCACGCGGTGCTGGAGGGCACCTTCCGCGCCTTTGACCCCGAGGACCGGGCCCGCATCGGCGCGCAGATGGCCACCCTGGCAGCCCACACCGCCCAGGCCTTCGGCGCCAGCGCCGAGACCACGCTGAACCAGGGGGATCACATCGGTTACCCGGCGGTGATCAACGCCGCCGACGCCACGGAGATCGCCCAGGCCGCCGCCCGGGCCGTGGTGGGCGACAGCGCCGTCAAAGCGGACGCCGATCCGGTGCCCGGCAGCGAGGATTTCAGCTTTATCGCCGAGCAGGTGCCCAGCTGCTACGTGCTGATGGGCAACGACCGGGGCAGCGAGCAGGACCAGTATTTCCTCCACCACCCCAGATACGACTTCAACGACGCCCTGATCCCCACCGGGGTGGCCTACTTTGCCAAGCTGGTGGAGTTGGAACTAGGGTAAGGAAAGGCCCACAACCGAGGCAGGCTATGAGATACACCACCGAGGTGCGCATCGCGCAGCCCAGGGCAAAGGTGGTGGCCCTGTTCGACAACCCGGACAATCTGCGCCAGTGGCAGCCGGAACTGCTGAGCATGGAGCCCCTGGAGGGGATCCCCGGCCAGCCCGGCTCCCGCACCCGCTTCCTCTACCGCATGGGCAAGGGGGAGCTGGAGATGGTGGAGACCATCGAGCTGCGTCAGCTGCCGGAACGCTTCCGCGCCGTGTTCGAGGCCGAGGGGGTGTGGAACCGCTGTGACAACCACTTTATCGATCAGCAGGCCCACACCCTGTGGCGAATGGAGAATGAGTTTCGCTGCCGGGGCTGGATGCGGCTGATGACCTGGTTTGCCCCCTGGATGTTCAAACGCCAGACCCGCCAGAGCATGGCCCGGTTCCAGGCCTTCGCCGAACGCGAAGGGGGAGAAGCGGGATCCGGCGGGTCGCAATAGCCGGCGGGCTTTGGTAGTCTGCCCGCCAATTTCCAACCAAAGCGATTCAAATGGAACATCTTTTTTGGCTGGAGCCCGGCCGCATCGCCGGTCGCAGTGGCCCCAATAAAGACCCCTGGCAACCGGGCGAGCTGGCCGAGGCGGGGATCACCACGGTGCTCTCACTCAACGACGCCGACCAGGTGGACGCCGCGGCCCTGGCCGAGGCGGGGATCCGCCACCACCACGTCGCCCTGCCCGACGCCATCCCCCCCGCGGAGCGGGACAAGGACGCCTGCCTGCTGCGCCTGCCCCAGGCTCTGGCCCGGCTCAACCCGGCCCTGACCCAGGGCGAACGGGTGCTGATCCACTGCCGTTCCGGCAAGGACCGCACCGGCATGCTGATGGCCTACCTGCTGATGGTGCGCCAGGGGCTGGCGCCGAAAAAGGCAATGGCCGAGGTGCGGCGGGTGCGCCCCATCGCCTTCTCCGCCGAGGGTTGGGAAGCGATGACCCTAGCGGTGCTGGAGCGGCTCGCCCCCCGCTAACGCCGCCTCCGGCTCCAGCTCCGCCCACAGCGCCTGGAACTGGGCCGTCAGCTTGTGTCGCGGCGCGAAGTGGCACAGCGGCGTCTGCGCCTGGTGGGACTCGCGCATCTTCACCGAGCTGCCCAGGTAACTGCTCATCACCGGCAGTTCCTGATCCGCCAGATCCGCCACCAGGGCCCGGGGCAGCCGGGCCTGGGGATTGAACTGGTTCACCACCACCCCCTCCAGCGCCAACTCCGGGTTGTGATCCCCCTTCAGCTCCAGCAGGTTGTCCATCAGCCGGGTGATGGCTTGGGCGGAGAAGCCGTCACAATCAAAGGGGATGAGCACCGAATCGGCGGCAATCAAAGCCGCTTTGGAGTAGAAGTTGAAATTCGGCGGGGTGTCGATGTAGACCCGGTCGTAGGCCTCCCCCAGCTGGTCCAGGGCATCCCGCAGCTTGAAGATCTTGTAGCGCATCTCCAGCTCCCGCTCCAGGGGCGCCAAGGCCTCGCTGGCGGGCAGCAGATCGAGATCCGGCCAGGGCGTTTCGTACAGGTACTCGCCGGCCGGCGGCAGGGAGCCGAACCAGCCCACGGTTCGCTTGAGCAGGTCCGCCACCGTCGGTCCGCTGCCGGGCCAGCCCAGGTAGTGGCTGCTGTTGCCCTGCACATCCAGGTCCACCAGCAGGGTTTTAAGCCCCGCTGCGGCGCTGATGGCCGCCAGGTTGACGCTGATGCTGGACTTGCCCACGCCCCCCTTCTGATTGAACACCACCCGTCTCATGGTCCACCTCCCTGGTCATCGTCCTGGTGATAATTTAACCAGCCACGGGGCAAAAAAAAATGCAGACACCGTCTGCATTTTTGATATCAATCATGACATTGCCATGACGTGGGGTCAGAGGGCGCGGATGATGCCCCCCTCCACGCGCAGCGACTGGCCGTTCATCGCCCGGTTGGCGGTCAGGTAGACGGTGGCCTTGGCCACTTCGTCCACGTCGACAAAGCGCTGCAGCAGCGAGGTGGGCTCATGATCGGCAAAGTAGTTCTGGGTCAGTTCCTCCACCGGCTTGCCCTCTTTGGCCGCCAGGGTGTCGAAGTAGTTCTCCACCCCTTCGGTCCAGGTGGGACCCGGCAGCACCGAGTTGACGGTGACGTTCTTGCCCTTGGTCAGCTCCGACAGCGCCCGGGACAGGGACAGCAGGGCGGTCTTGGTGACCGAGTAGTGCACCATCTGCCCCAGGGGCTTGATGGCGCATTCGGAGGAGACGTTGACGATGCGGCCGAAGTCCCGCTCCAGCATGGACGGCATCAGTGCCCGGGAGAGGCGCACAGCGCTCATCACGTTGACGTTGAAGTAGTGCATCCACTCGGCGTCGTCGATCGCCTCGAAGGCCTTAACCTCGAAGATCCCGGTGTTGTTGATAAGGATGTCGACGCCGCCGTCGGCCTCCAGTTTGGCCAGCAGGGCATCGCTTTGAGCCGCGTCGGACAGATCCGCCGCCATGGCCAGCGCACGGCCCTCGGCACCGGTGGCCTGGGCCAGCTCGGCCGCCACCGCTTCACAGCGGCCCTGGTCGCGGCCGTTGATGATCACCACGGCACCCTCTTCCAGGTACTGCCGGGCGATCGCCTTGCCGATGCCGCCGGTTGAGCCGGTTACCAATACGCGTTTGCCTTGTAACGCCAGATCCATAGGTCCTCCCACGGGGGTTTTTGGGTGTGGCTCAGAGTGTAGGAGGCACCATCAGAGACAGGAAATGATTCTTGATGATGGTTTTAATAACGTGGCGTTATGAACCTTACTGGGGCTCCAGGTGCTCCACCATCAACTGCACCGTGTCCCGCCCCCGCCAGTGGTTGACGTCCAGCTTGTACACCAGGGTAACCCACTGGATGGCGGCGTTGGGCCAGGTGGCCAGATCGACGTTGAAGGCGATGGCGTCCAGCTGACGGCCGCCGCATTCGGTCTCCAGGGCCAGCTTTAAATGCTTCTGCCCCACCAGGCGCTGGTCCAGGATGCGGAACCGTCCGTCGAACAGCGGCTCGGGGAAGCCCTGGCCCCAGGGGCCGGCCTGGCGCAGCATCTGGGCGGTCTCCAGGGTCAGGTCCAGCGCCCCCAGCTCGCCGTCCGAGAGCAGCTCGCCGGTAAGCGCCGCCTCGTCCAGCTGTTGGCGCACCTCGGCGTCGTAGAGCTCGGCGAAGCGGTCGTAGTCCGCCTCCTTGAGGCTGAGGCCCGCCGCCATGGCGTGGCCGCCGAACTTGAGGATCAGCCCCGGGTGCTGGGTGTCGATGCGCTCCAACAGATCCCGCATGTGCAGCCCGGGAATGGAGCGGGCGGATCCCTTGATCTCACCGCCGCCGGCATCGGCAAAGGCGATCACCGGTCGGTGGTAGCGCTCCTTGATGCGGGAGGCGAGGATCCCGATCACCCCCTGGTGCCAGTCGCTCTGGTAGAGCGCCACCCCCCAGGGCAGGGCCTGCTGCCCCAGGTCCAGCGCCTCCAGCGCCTTGACCGCTTCCTCCTGCATCCCCTGCTCGATCTCCCGCCGCTCGCGATTCAGCGCATCCAGCTCGCTGGCGATCTGACGCGCCTCCACCATGTTGTCGGTGAGCAGGCACTGGATCCCCAGCGCCATGTCGTCCAGGCGACCGGCGGCATTGAGCCGGGGTCCCACGGTAAAGCCCAGATCCGCGGCCACCAGGCGGTTCGCCTCCCGGCCAGAGACCTCCAGCAGGGCCTGGATCCCGGGGCGGCAGCGACCGGCGCGGATCCGCTTGAGCCCCTGGTGCACCAGCAGCCGGTTGTTGGGATCCAGCGGCACCACGTCCGCCACCGTCCCCAGAGCCACGATGTCCAGCAGCTCCGCCATATTGGGTATCGCCAGCCCCCGGGCCTCGAACCAGCCCCGGCGGCGCAGCTCTCCGCGCAGGGCCAGCATCAGGTAGAAGGCCACCCCCACCCCGGCCATCGACTTGGAGGGGAAGGGGCAGGCGTCCCGGTTGGGGTTGATGATCACGTCCGCCGCCGGCAGGGTCTCCCCGGGCAGGTGGTGATCGGTGACGATCACCGTCATGCCGGCGGCCTTGGCGGCGTCCACCCCGGCGTGGGCGGAGATCCCGTTGTCCACGGTGATCAGCACCTCGGCGCCGTCCCGCTGGGCCAGGGCCACCAGCTCCGGGCTCAGGCCGTAGCCGTAATCGAACCGGTTGGGCACCAAAAAATCCAGGTGCTGGCCGCCCATGGCTCGCAGCGCCAGCATGCACAGGGCGCTGGAGGTGGCGCCGTCGGCGTCGAAATCGCCGACGATCAGCACCCGCTTCGACTGGGCCAGGGCGTCCGCCAGCAGCCCCGCCGCTTCCGCCGCGCCGCTCAGTGAAGCGGGGTTGAGCAGGGCACTGAGCTCGGTCTCCAGTTCACTGGCCGCACCGACGCCACGGCGGGCGTAGATCTGGCGCAGCATGGGGGGCAGGCTGTCGGGAAGATGGCGGTCATCGACCTGGGGGCGTCGGGTGATACGGGGCATGGCGTCCGGTCTTGGCAATAAAAAACGGCGCGGGTCCACCGCGCCGTGATATCGGGGTCTGATTCAAGATTACTGGGTTTGCAGGGTCTTGAGCAAGCGCTCCGGCGGCAGGTAACCGGGCACCATGGCACCGTTGTCCAGCACCATGGCGGGGGTGCCGTTGACGCCGAAGGTCATGCCCAGGGCGTAGTGCTCCGCCACCTTCTTGCCGTCGGCGCAGGTGACGTGGTCCACCTTGCCACCACCCTTGGCGGCGGTCATGGCCGCGCGGGGGTCCTTGGCGCACCAGACGTCCTGCATGTCGGTCCAGGACTTGCTGCGCTCACCGCCGCGGGGGAAGGCCAGGTAACGGATGGTGATCCCCATGGCGTTGTAGGCCTCCATGTCGTCGTGCAGCTTGCGGCAGTAGCCGCAGGTGATGTCGGTAAAGACGTTGACCACGTACTTCTCGTCCTTGGCCTTAAACTCGATCACGGTGTCGCTCACCTTGGCCAGCAGCTCCTGGCGGACGCCGCTCATGCGCTGCTCGGTCAGGTTGGTCATGCCGTCGTCGAGGTCGTAGATGGCGCCGTGCACCAGCTTTTTGCCGTCGGCGGTGACGTAAAAGATCCCCTGGGGGGTGATCACCTCGTACAGCCCGGTCACCGGCGATTCGGCGATGGCTTCGGCGGGCAGGCCCAGCTTCTGCTTGAGGGCGTCGGCGATGGCCTGCTCGGGGGTCGCGGCCAAACTGGAGCCGCTGACCAGCAACAGGGCGGCAGCCAGCATCGAAGTGATTGGGTGTTTCATCATGGATATCCTGTTTTACGTCGTTATGGAGTGAGACCCGACCAAGGCGGAAAAAGTTACCGCAGATGGGGCACCAATGCCATCACCGCGGGTGGTGTTGTCGATGCAACTCGGTCAATCGCGCCTGTGCCACATGAGTGTAGATCTGGGTCGTCGACAAATCACTGTGTCCTAAAAGCAATTGTACGACCCGCAGATCCGCCCCATGGTTCAACAGGTGGGTGGCAAAGGCGTGCCTCAAGGTGTGGGGAGAGAGTGGTTTTGTGAGCCCACTCACCTGCGCGTAGAATTTCACCCGGTGCCAGAAGGTCTGACGGGCCATCTGCACGCCCCGACTGGAGGGAAAGAGCACGTCGGAGCGGTTCAGCCCCAGCAGCGCCGGTCGGCCCTGGCGCAGGTAGTGCTCCAGCTGATCCTGGGCCTGCTCCCCCATGGGCACCAGGCGCTCCTTGCCGCCCTTACCCACCACCCGCACCACCCCCTGGCGCAGGCTGACCTGCTCCATCTGCAGGCCGGTCAGCTCGCTGACCCGAAGCCCGGTGGCGTACAGCAGCTCCAGCATCGCCTTGTCGCGAAGCTGGATGGGGTCCTCGGGATCCGGTGCCGAAAGCAGCGCCTCCACCTCCGCCTCGGACAGGGTGTCCGGCAGCTTGCGATCCAGCTTGGGCTGGGCGATCAGCGCCATAGGATCGTCCTCCCGCTCCCCCCGGCGCACCAGATCGGCGTAGAAGCGGCGCAGCGCGGTCAAGCAGCGGGCGGTGCTGCTCTTGGCGCAGCCGGCCTGGCGTCGGGCGGCCAGATAGGCGCGCACCGCCTCACCACCGGCCTCGGCCAGGCGCTCCCCCCGGGGGGCCAGAAACTCGGCAAAACGAGAGAGATCAGAACGATAGGCCGCTAGGGTGTTGTCGGAGAGACCCCGCATCGCCCAGAGATCGTCGCAAAAGCGCTCGATGATTTGGTCGTTTTCCATCAATATCAGCGTATTACCCCTATGCCGCCACCCTAGTCAGGCGCTTTGGTTCGGTCAATGTAAATTTGCGTTATAACCCTTTACAATTGCCCCATTAACATCCGGCCACAGCCTGATAACGTAGGCTGCCATCGGTCCCCCTCGATGGCCAGTATCAGGCCGTGGGGTCGGAGCCCAAGTCAAAGAAGGATTTTTGCTATGCCATTGTTGCTCAGACGCACGATGCCCCTCTGGATTCTGCTGCTCTTTGTCGGTGCCGCCGTGGGGCTGGCCAGTCTCAAGCAGCCGCCGGAGAAGAAGGAGCAGGCGGAGGTGCTGCCCATCGTCGAGGTGGTGGAGGTGGCCAAGAGTGCCCACCGGGTCCACCTGCGCTCCTACGGCGTGGTGCAGGCCAAGCGTCGCACCCAGCTGGTGGCGGAGATCAGCGGCCGCCTGGTGGAGCTCTCCCCCAAGTTCGTGCGCGGTGAGTGGGTGCGCCAGGGCGAGCTGCTGGCCCGCATCGAGCCGGCGGACTACCAGGCCGATCTGATGCAGGCCCAGGCCAACCTGGCCCAGGCCGAAGCCCAGCTGCAGGAGGAGGTCGCCCGCGGCAAGGTGGCGGAGCGGGAGTGGCAGGGGGTGATCGAAGGGATCCCGCCGGAGCTGGGCCTGCGTAAGCCCCAGCTGGCCAAGGAGCAAGCCAATGTGCGCAGCGCCCAGGCCGCCCTGGCCCGAGCCCAGCGCAACCTGGAGCGCACCGAGATCCGCGCCCCCTTCGACGGCCTCATCGTGGCCCGGGACGTGGACCTGGGCCAATACATCAACGTCAGCTTGAAGCTGGGTGAGGTGCAGGGCACCGAGGTGGCGGAGATCCGCCTGCCGGTGCCGCCGGAGGACATGGAGTTCCTGGCCAGCCTGGACGGTGCCGAGGTGATGCTGACCCAGACCCTGGCGGAGCGCGAGCTGAGCTGGCAGGCCACCCTGGTGCGCTCCGAAGGGGTGGTGAACGACGACAACCGCATGGTTTACCTGGTGGCGGAGATCGCCGACCCCTACGGTCTGGAGCAGGACCGTCCCCACCCGCTGAAGTTCGGCAGCTTCGTCAACGCCCGCATCGCCGGGCGGCAGATCGACGGCCTGGTCAACCTGCCCCGCCACGCGGTGCGCAACCAGCGGGTCACCGTCATCAAGGCCGACAACACCGTGGAGCTGCGTCCGGTCAACGTGGTGCGGGCGGATCTGGAGAGCGTCTACATCCAGGGCGGCCTGGAGGACGGTGAGCGGATCAGCTTGAGCGCCATGGACAGCGTGGATTCCGGCCGCAAGGTCAAGGTGCTAGGTGAGGAGGTCCCCGGTGATGCCCCCGGCGCCGCCCAGCTGGCCGTAAGCGGAGCCAACTGATGGAACAGTACGATACCCGACGGGGGATCATCGCCTGGTTCGCCCGCAACAACGTCGCCGCCAACCTGCTGATGTGGGTGCTGCTGATCGGCGGCACCCTCTCCGCCTTCCTGATCAACAAAGAGGTGTTCCCCACCTTCGAGCTCAACCGGGTGATGGTGCAGGTGGCCTACCCCGGCGCCGCCCCCCAGGAGATCGAAGAGGGGATCATCATCAAGATCGAGGAGCAGATTAAGGACATCGACGGCATCAAGCGGATCCGCTCCGTGGCCTCCGAAAGCGTCGCCTCGGTGACCATCGAGGTGAAGGACGATTACGATCCCAAGGAGGTGCTGGACGAGGTCAAACTGCGGGTGGACGCCATCTCCACCTTCCCCGACAGCATCGAACAGCCCAACATCTACCAGCTCAAGCCCACCCCCGAGGTGATGTGGATCTCCATCTCCGGCGAGGAGCTGAGTCTGACCGAGCTTAAGGAGCTGGGCAAAACCATCCGGGATGAGATCACCGCCCTGCCCGGCGTCACCCGGGCCAGCCTGTTTGGCCACCGGGATTACGAGATCGCCATCGAGGTGTCCGAGAGCAAGCTTCGGGAGTACCGCCTGACCTTCGACGACGTCGCCATGGCGGTGCAGCGCTCCTCCATCAACCTGCCCGGCGGTTCCATCCGCGCCGCGGACGGCGACATCCTGCTGCGCACCGACGGCCAGGCCTACACCGGTGAGGAGTTCGAACGCATCGTGCTGCGCAGCCAGGCGGACGGCTCCCGACTCTACCTCTCCGACGTCGCCACCGTGGTGGACGGCTTCGAGGAGCGCCTGGGCTACGCCCGCTTCGACGGCAAACGTTCGGTGGGGATCGAGGTCAACAGCGTCGACAACCAGAACGCCCTGGCCATCGCCGAGACGGTGATTGACTACGTCGAGCGGAAGCAGGCGGAGCTGCCAGCCACGGTATCAGTCGAGTACTGGGGCGACTTGACCCAGTTCCTCTCCGGCCGCCTCAACCTGATGCTGAAAAACATGGTTCAGGGGGCGGCGCTGGTGTTCCTGGTGCTGGCCCTGTTCCTGCAACTGAAAGTCGCTTTCTGGGTGATGTTGGGCCTGCCCATCTGCTTCCTGGCGGCCCTGATGATGATGCCGGTGGAGCCCATGGGGCTGTCCATCAACATGATCACCCTGTTCGGCTTCATCCTGGTGCTGGGGATCGTGGTGGACGACGCCATCGTCATCGGCGAGTCGGCCTACGCCCAGGTGGAGAAGGACGGCCACAGCACCGAGGCGGTGATCAAGGGCGCCCGCAAGGTGGCCATGCCCGCCACCTTCGGGGTGCTGACCACGGTGGCCGCCTTTATCCCCATGCTGATGGTGACCGGCTTTATGGGCGCCATCATGGGCTCCATCGCCGGGGTGGTGATCCTCTGTCTGCTGTTCTCCCTGGTGGAGTCCAAGCTGATCCTACCGGCCCACCTGGCCCACATGACCCCGGCCAAGCCCGGTTACGGCTGGGGCCCCTGGCTGAACCTCAAAGCCTGGCTCAACGGCGGGATCCAGCGCTTTATCCATGAGAAGTACAAGCCCACCCTGCGCTGGCTGATGGAGTGGCGCTACAGCGTGCTGGCCAGCTTTATCGGCATGATGGTCCTCTGTGGCGGCCTTATCGCCTCGGGCCTGGTGCGCACCGTCAGCTTCCCGGACATCCCCTCGGACTTCATCAACGTTCAGCTGGAGATGGAGCAGGGCGTCTCAGAGCAGCAGACCCTCAAGGTGGTGCAGCAGATGGAGACGGCGCTGTTCGCCACCAACGACGCCATCGCCGCCGAGGAGGGCAAGGACGTGGTGCGCCACAGCTTTGTCTGGCTCGGCTCCCGCACCAACGCCTCCATGACCATCGAGCTTATCAAGGGCGAGGCGCGCACCATCGACGGCGTCGAGATCGCCGCCCGCTGGCGCGACAGCATGCCGGAGCTGGTGGGGGTCAAGGTGCTGGAGATCAACGCCTCCACCAACGGCGGGGGCGGCGACGTCGCCTTCCGCTTGAACGGCACCGATCTGGAGCAATTGGTCGCTGCCGCCGATGAGCTCAAGGCCAAGCTGGCCACCTACGATGGCCTGTACGACATCCAGGACAACTTCACCTCCGGCAGTCAGGAGGTGCGCCTGGCGGTCAAACCCGAGGCCGAGGCGCTGGGGATCACCCTTTCCGATCTGGCCCGCCAGGTGCGCTGGGGCTTCTACGGCTACGAGGCCCAGCGGATCCTCCGCAACAAGGAGGAGGTCAAGGTGATGGTGCGTTACCCCGCCGACCAGCGCCGCACCATCGGCCACCTGGAGAACATGCGGATCCGCACCCCTGCCGGCACCGAGGTGCCCTTCTCCAGCGTCGCCACCGTAGAGCTGGCCCAGAGCTACGCCTCCATCAGCCGCACCAACGGGGTTCGCTCCATCACGGTGCGCGCCGACGCCCACAAGGGCCGGGTGGAGCCGGGCAAGATCATCAGCGAGATCAACAGCGAGTATCTACCTGAGCTGACCGAGCGCTACCAGGGGATCACCACCGCCCTGGACGGCTCGGCGGAGGAGGACGCCGAGAATACCGCCAAGATGATCCAGGGGGCCTTCTTCGCCTTCTTCACCATCTACGCCCTGATGGCGGTGCCGCTGCGCTCCTACACCCAGCCGCTGATCATCATGTCGGTGATCCCCTTCGGCATGATTGGCGCGGTGATCGGCCACCTGGTGCTGGGGCTGGATCTCTCCATGCTGAGCCTGTTTGGCATCATCGCCCTGGCCGGGGTGGTGGTGAACGACTCGCTGATTCTGGTGGACTTCATCAACCGGGCCCGGGCCGAAGGGGTGCGCCTCAAGGACGCCGTGGTTCAGGCGGGCACCGAGCGCTTCCGCGCCATCGTGCTCACCTCCCTGACCACCTTCCTGGGGCTGGCGCCCATCACCCTGGAGACCAGCCTGCAGGCCAAGATCGTCATCCCCATGGCGGTCTCCCTGGCCTTCGGGATCCTGTTCTCCACCCTGGTGACCCTGGTGCTGATCCCCACCCTCTACCTCATCCTGGATGACGTGAAGCGGTTGATGAAGTGGTGGTGGCGCCCCGGTGGCGTGCCCCACCCCCTGCGCCGACCCGACTCGGCCATCAAGCCCTGAGCCCAAAACGCCACCGACCCGGTGGCGTTTTTTATGGCCCATCCGACCGGGGACATTGGCCTGCCCTCCAGGCACCCACCTTGGCCCCCCCCGCTCTCATCGCCGAGCGGGCAATAACACGCCCCGCCAATGGGCGGGGCTGGTTCGCAGGGGGTCGGTTAGCCTTGAACGGCCACCGACCCGGTGGCGTTGTTTATGGGCCGTCCGACCCATCCGGCGGCATTGGCCTGCCCTCCAGGCCCCCACCTTGGCCCCCCGCCCTCTTCGCCGAGCGGGCAATAAAAAGCCCCGCCGATGGGCGGGGCTGGTTCGCAGGGGATCGGTTAGCCTTGAACGGCCACCGGGGTCTGCTCGCGCTCGCTGCGCTTGTAGGCCATGCCGGAGACCATCACCAGCAGGGTGAGGGGCAGCCAGGCCATGTGCTGGTCGTACAGCGGCAGGAAGCTGAAGGCACCCACCAGGCCGGGGGCGAAGCCGGCCACGTTCAGGCCGCTCAGCACGCCGATGACGAAGGCGACAGTGATCATGGCACCCAGTACGGTCTTGCGCTGGCTGATCTGCTTGCGGGCGAACACGTACATGATCAGCGCCATGGCCACCGGGTAGACGATGAACAGCACCGGGATGGAGATGGCGATCAGCTGGGACAGGCCCACGTTGGCGACCACGGCACAGGCGGTGGCGACCACCAGTACCCAGTTGCGGTAGCTCAGCTTCGGCACCAGGGAGTTGAAGAACTCGGAACAGGCGGAGATGAGGCCCACGGCGGTGGTCAAACAGGCCAGGGTCACCACGGCGGAGAGGATGAACAGGCCGGGGGCACCGAACACCTGCTGGACGTAGGCGCTGAGGACCGCACCGCCGTTCTCGGAGCCGGCGGCCAGCACGGAGCTGGTGGCGCCCACGTAGAACAGGGAGATGTACACCAGGGCCAGACCCACGGCGGCGATCACGCCGGCCTTCATCAGGTAGCCGGCCTGGGCGCTGGCGTCGGTCACGCCTTTACGACGCAGGATGTCCACCATCAAGGTGCCGAACATCAGGGCGCCCAGGGCGTCCATGGTCATGTAGCCTTCCAGGAAGCCGGTGGTGAAGGCGTTCTCCTGCCAGGTTTCGGTAGCGGCACCGATGGGATCCTGGGGCGCCACCATCACGGAGATGGCCAGCACGGAGAGCAGCAGGATCAGGGCAGGGGTCAGCATCTTGCCCACGGTGTCCAGCAGCTTGCCGGGACGCAGGGCCAGCGCGGTGGCCAGCACGAAGAAGCCCAGGGTAAAGAACAGCTGGGTGGTGGCGGTGCCTTCGCTCAAAAACGGCAGCAAGCCAATCTCATAGGCCACCAGGCCGGTACGGGGGGCCGCAAAGGCCGGACCGATGATGATGAAGATGGCCACGGCCACGGCGGTGCCCACCCAGGCGGGCAGCATCTTGGTGATCACCGGGATCCCGCCACCGGCCTTGGCCACGGCGATCAGGCCCAGCAGGGGCAGGCCCACGGCGGTGACCAGGAAACCCAGCATCGCCGGGGTCAGGTTCTCACCGGCGCTCATGCCGGCCATGGGGGGGAAGATGATGTTGCCCGCGCCCAAGAAGAAGGCGAACAACATGAAACCCAAGCTGAGGGTATCGGTGGTGGTTAATGGCTTGCTCAAAATAAACCTCTACTGCGGCATGTTCTTGTTATCTATCTGCTAATACGCCCGTTGCGCGAATCAATCTGTACACCCAGATTTACACCTTCGGGACCCAATTCCGGCTCGTTCCATGCCGAGTTTTCCATCAACGTGCCGCCTCTCCCCTCGCCATCGGGTGAAAATCGCGTTCACCCATCGTAAAAGTCGGCGAGAAGATTGCTGACTGCGGGGGCAACTAATACCAGCCCCCAGAGGCCACCGCAATGACCCGGCGCCAATCTTAACCATTGAATACACCTGCGCAACATTCCCACTCTAAAGGTGCTACAGCCAAAATCGGCAAAATTTGCTAGAGTCTGCCGCCTCAAAACCCGGAGCCCCCGATGCCCTTCACCTTCAAGCAGTTCCATGTGGATGACCGCGCCTGCGGCATGCCCGTCAGCACAGATGGCGTGCTGCTGGGGGCCTGGGCTACCCTGCCCCAACGGGGACGGGTGCTGGATCTGGGCACCGGCTCCGGCCTGCTGGCACTGATGTGCGCCCAGCGCTGTGACGCCACCATTACGGCGGTGGAGCTGGACGACGCGGCCACCGCCCAGGCCAGGGCCAACTTTGCCGCCAGCCCCTGGTCGGCGCGCCTGAGCGTGCAGCAGGCCGACGTAAGACAGTGGCAGGCGGCGCCCTTCGACGCCATCGTCTGCAATCCGCCCTACTTTACCTCCGGCCTGCGCAGCGAGCGGGGCCCCGCCCGGGCCCAGGCCCGCCACGTGGACACCCTGGACCACGACAGCCTGCTGGCCAGCCTGGTCCGCTTGCTTGCCCCGGCAGGCTGTGCCAGCCTGATCCTACCCCTGGAGGCCGGCGAAGCCCTGGCCCGGCGGGCCGACGCCTTTGGCCTGGTACCGCGCCAGCGGGTGTGGGTGCGGACCCGACCCGAAAAGCCCGCCAGCCGCTTGCTGCTGGCCCTGGGCCGGTCGGGGGAGGAGGCCGAGGGGCAATCGCTGTGCATTCACCAGGCCGACGGCGGCTACAGCCCCGAGTTTCGCCGCCTGACCCAAGATTTTTACCTCAAGATGGGATCCTGATTTCCATGAGCTTTGCCGATTTCGATCTCGATCCGCGCCTGGAACGGGCGCTGACCAAAAGTGGCTACACCAAGCCCACCACCATTCAAACAGCGGTGCTGGAGCCGGCACTGGAGCAGCGGGACATCCTCGCCAGCGCCCCCACCGGCACCGGCAAGACCGCCGCCTACCTGGTGCCCGCGGTGCAGCACCTGCTGGATTTCCCCCGCCGGGAACCCGGCCACGCCCGGGTGCTGATCCTGGTGCCCACCCGGGAGCTGGCGCTGCAGGTAAAGGCCTACGGTGAGAAGCTGCTCAGTGGCGTTGACCTGACCATCGGCGCCATCGTCGGCGGCAAGGACTACCAGGTGGACGCGGATCTGCTGAAGCAGAACATGGACCTGCTGGTGGCCACCCCGGGTCGCCTGATCATGTACCTGGAGAAGGAGAAGTTCGATCCCCGCCAGGTGGAGATGATGGTGATCGACGAAGCGGACCGGATGCTGGACATGGGCTTTATGCCGGTGGTGGATCGCATCGCCGCCGAAACCCGCTGGCGCAAGCAGACGATGCTGTTCTCCGCCACTTTGGAGGGCGAAGGGCTGGAGGGCTTTGTCCGCGAGCTGCTGGAGGATCCCGCCCACTGCGATGCCAAGCCGCCGCGCAGCGAGCGCAAGAAGATCACCCAGTACTACTACCGGGCCGACGACAAGGCCCACAAGTTCGCCCTGCTGACCCACCTGCTGGCCGAGCCTGAGTGCACCCGGGCGGTGATCTTCACCAAGACCCGGGAGGCCGCCATCGAGCTGCACGGCAAACTGTTCGCCGCCAAGGTGCGCACCGCGGTGCTGCAGGGGGCCATGGTGCAGGGCAAGCGCGACGACGCCCTGGAGCGCTTCAAGAGCGGTTCGGTCCAGGTGCTGGTGGCCACCGACGTGGCCGCCCGGGGCCTGGACGTGGCCGGGGTGACCCACGTGTTCAACTACGACCTGCCCCGCAGCAGCGACGTCTACCTGCACCGCATCGGCCGCACCGCCCGGGCCGGCGCCAAGGGGATGGCCATCAACCTGGTGGAGGCCCACGACCAGCCGATGCTGGAGCGGATCCAGCGTTACACCGACGAGCCGGTCAAGGCCCGGGTGATCGACTCCCTGCGCCCCCAGACCAAGGCGCCCCGCTTCAGCAAGCCGAAGAAAAAGGCCAAGAGCGCCACGGGTGCCAAGAAAAAGCCTAAGAAAACCAAGGGTAAGAGCGCCAAGGCCGAGGACGCGCCGAAGCAGCGCCACCGCGACCGCAAGAACCTGGGCAAACGACGGGCCCCCAGCGGCGGCAGCGCGGCGGACAAGGGCACCGCAGAGGAGTGAACGCTCACCCCCGGCCAAACCGCTAGTCCAACTGGCCCAAGCTGTCAACCTCGTGCTAACATCGGCCCATCTTGAAGTACAGGGATGGTAACGTGTCCGAGCCGAGCGATTCACGATCGGACCTGAGCCAGGTGCTGGCCAGGTTTGAGCAAGCCACATCCGATACCCAGAAGCAGCTGCCCTTTATATGGCAGCTGCTTCTGATGGTGATCCTGGTGGCCGGCATCGCCCTGGGGGCCATGAGCGTGAACGCCGAGCTGCTGCGCACCAAGCTGGCGGAGCGCCGCTTCGCCGAGCTGCAGGTGTTCAGCGATCGCATCAACGACGGCATGTTCCGACTGGAAAACCGGGCCGAGCTGATGGCCCAGTACGGCATCGTCGCCCACCTGCTCAAACAGCCCACCCTGGAAGTGGAACCGGTTCAGGCCTTCATTCAGCAGCTGACCAGCACCGAACCCAGCTTCCGCATGATCGCCGTCCTCGACGGCAATGGCCGCCCCATGTTCCAGCAGGGGGAGGACACCTACTTCCGTCTCTCCCGGCGCGAGCTGCAAAAGAGCATCGCCGAGCTGGAGCCCGGCGAGATCTACAGCTCTCCCCTGAAACTGGAGGGGCGCCACGCCCACCGCTGGCTGCTGGTGCCTGTCATCGACAGCCCCCATGGGGCCAAGGCGATGCTGTTCGTGGTGGAGATGTCGGAGGCGTGGAAGAAGTTCCAGTCCATCGACGCCACCGACGGCGCCCCGCTCATCCTGGTGGACGCCCGAGGCAACTGTTTCGGCATCAATCGACCGGAAAAGGTGGGCCGCACCCCCATTCCCCAGGCCTACCCGGAGCTGTGGGACCGGATGGAGCAGAACGACTTCGGCCAGATGGCCGAAGGCCCGCTGCACTTTATCTACATGCAGGTGCGCCCCGGCTCCCAGTCCCCGGTCTACCTGCTGACCTACCTGGACAGCCGCCACCAGCACACCCTGGTCAAACGCTACCAGCGCCAGATCACCGTGGCGGCGCTGATCATCATCCTGATCCTCGCCCGCCTGATGTGGCACCGCCGCTACCAGGCGGACCACAGCCGCGCCCGCGCCCGGGCGGAGCAGCTGCTGGAGCATCTCTACCACGGCAGCCAGGGGCAGATGATCTTCAACGCCGAGGGGCGCTGCATCACCGCCAACCACGCCGCCGCCACCCAGGTGGACCTGCTGCCGGAGCGGCTGCAGGATCGTCGCTTCCGCCACCTGTTCGACAGCGACAGCCTGGGGGTGGACATGATCTGGCAACTGGCCCGCGCCTCCGGTTACTGGGAGGGGCGCCTGGGGCTGCGTCACGCCCCCCGGCTGACGGTCAAGGCCAAGGTGCGCTCCATCGTGCTCAACGACAACGAGCGGTTGTTCCTGGTCACCCTGGAGGAGAACCGCCAGCAGCAGGAGCTGGAGCAGCAGCTTAAGCGGGTGGAGCAGCTCACCGACAGCGCCAGCGGCCTGGCCCTTATCGACGCCAACCAGCGCCTCAAATCCGTCAACCGCGCCCTGGGCCGGATCCTGAACCAGCCCCAGGAGCGCCTGCTGGGGGTAAGCTGGCTGAGCCTGCTGAAGCTCACCAACAGCGATCTGGAGCAGAGCCTGAGCCACCAGCTCAGCAACCGGGGCTACTGGCAGGGGGCCCTGTGGATGAAGCGGGGCGATGGCGGCGTGGTGCGCTGCCTGGCCAACATCCACCAGGGGGACAGCCTGGGCCACGACGACGCCTACCAGGTGCTGACCCTGACCCCGCTGCTGGATCAGAAACTCAATAACGCCGTCCCCGATCAGGAGGAGCGGCCCCGCCACAACCTGGCCCGGGCGCTGACCCAGCCCCCCCACACCAGCGCCGCATTGATGCTGTTCAACCAGAGCCAGCACAACGCCCTGGCCAACTTTAACGACTCCGATGCCCTGCTGTTTCAGCAGCACCGCCTGGTGCAGCTGCTGGACGGCGCCCTGCCCCGAGAGGCCCTGCTGGGGGAAGCCGGCGAGGTGGGGGAGACCGCGGTGCTGCTGCCGGGGTGGAGCGACAGCCAGGCCACCACACTGGCCTCCAGCCTGGTGAGCCTTCTGGAGGAGGGTGACCTGATCGATGGCCTGGTGATCGGCCTGGCCCAGAGTCAGCCCGGACAGCCCTGGCACAGCCTGCTGGACAACGCCCGGGATGCGGTGACCCGCGCCACCCTTTCCGGCCAGCACTACTGTCAGGCCCACACCCGAAGCAGCGCCTGAACGGGCCCGCCAGCGACAAATACGCACAAAAAACACCGCCCGAGGGCGGTGTTTTTGTTGGCGCCAGGAAGGCTCAGAACTTGTAGAGCAGGGTCGCCGCCAGGGTGGTGTCGGTGCTCTTGTTGTCCGGACCCGGGTTGGAGTCGTGCTTGACGCTGTAGGAGAGCTTCATCGCCAGGCTGCCCACCAGGTTGGCGGTCACGTAGGTTTCGCTCCGGGTGATGGTGGAGCCCTCACCGAAGGCGATGTTGGAGGTCACCAGCTGCCCAAACTCGGCGTTTTGAGAGAACTTCCACCAGAAATCCACTTTGACCCGGCCGATGAAGTCGCTTTCGTCGTCCTCATCGGGACGCTTGTCGTCGTCGTACTTCTTGTAGCTGTAACCGGGGCCGGCTTCGGCCAGCAGGGTCATGGTGTCCTGCTCGATGATGCGACGGCCGTAACCCAGTGCGGCACTGACCACGTAGTCGTAGTCGGTGAACTTGTCGATCTCGCCGTCCACCATGCCAAAGACGTACTGCTTGCCGGTGGAGGGGTAGTCCCCCTGGTAGAGGGCGTAGTAGCGTTCACCGGAACGCTCGCCGGTGTCCTCGGCATAGAGGATGTCCAGCAGGTACTGGTTCTTGAGATCGCCGATCAGGTGGGTGGCGTCGATCTTGCCCTTGATGTTGGTGGTTTCGGTGTTGCCCGAGACGATGGTGGCCCCCAGTTCGGCTCCGCCGCTGAAGGTCGGCGCCGGCTCCTCCGCCAGGGCAGAGGTGGCGCCCAGCGCCAGCAGAACGCCCGCGCAGGTAATGGTTACGGATTTCATGCTCACTCCCTGAATACCCGGGTCAAACGACGCCCGGAAACGCCAACATTTTACCAACATTAAGGTTACAGGCACAAAAAAAACGCCTGCATAAGCAGGCGTTTTCCGATTTTTTTTCGTCTTAGATGTGCACTTTCGGGTCCAGCTCGCCGGCCAGGTAGCGCTTGTACATCGCCTGCAGGGACAGCGGCTTGATCTTGGAGCCCTGACCGGCACAGCCGAAGGCCTCGTAGCGGTCCTTACAGATCCCCGCCATGGCGTCCATGGAGGCCTTGAGGAATTTGCGCGGGTCAAACTCGGAGGGGTTCTCGGCCAGGAACTTGCGCACCGCACCGGTGGAGGCCAGGCGCAGATCGGTATCGATGTTCACCTTGCGCACGCCGTACTTGATCCCTTCGACGATCTCTTCCACCGGCACACCGTAGGTCTCCGGGATCTCGCCGCCGAACTGGTTGATCACTTCCAGCCACTCCTGGGGAACGGAGGAGGAGCCGTGCATCACCAGGTGGGTGTCCGGGATCCGGGCGTGGATCTCCTTGATGCGGTCGATGCGCAGCACGTCACCGGTGGGCTTCTTGGAGAACTTGTAGGCGCCGTGGCTGGTGCCGATGGCGATGGCCAGGGCATCCACCTTGGTGGCGGCCACGAAGCGGGCGGCCTCTTCCGGATCGGTCAGCAGCTGATCGTGGCTCAGTACGCCTTCGGCGCCCACGCCATCCTCTTCGCCAGCCATGCCGGTTTCCAGGCTGCCCAGACAGCCGATCTCGCCCTCAACGGACACGCCACAGGCGTGGGCGAAGGCAACGGTGCGCTGAGTCACCTGGACGTTGTAGCCGTAGTCGGCCGGGGTCTTGCCGTCTTCCCGCAGGGAGCCGTCCATCATCACGGAGCTGAAGCCCATCTGGATGGAGCGCTGGCAGACGTCCGGCGAGGTGCCGTGGTCCTGGTGGATGCACACCGGCACGTCCGGGTACTGCTCCAGGGCCGCGTTCATCAGGTAGCGCAGGAACTGGGGACGGGCGTACTTACGGGCGCCGGCGGAAGCCTGCACGATCACCGGGGAATCGGTTTCCTCGGCGGCCTGCATGATCGCACGCATCTGCTCCAGGTTGTTGACGTTAAAGGCGGGGACGCCGTAGTTGTGCTCCGCCGCGTGATCGAGCATTTGGCGCAGAGAGATCAATGCCATGTTGTCAGACTCCAATAGATAGAAAAGAAACGGATAGCGGGCACCTCCTGTGCCCACTTCGCCCGCCGTTCACTGCGGCGGGCCTTGATGATTCAGCCTTGGGCGCGCTGTTCCAGCATGGCCACCGCCGGCAGGGTCTTGCCCTCGAGGAACTCGAGGAAGGCACCGCCTCCAGTAGAAATGTAGGAAACTTTGTCGGCGATGCCGTACTTGTCCACCGCCGCCAGGGTGTCACCGCCCCCGGCAATGGAGAAGGCGTCGGACTCGGCGATCGCCTGGGCGATGCGCTGGGTGCCGGCCCCGAACTGGTCAAACTCGAACACCCCTACCGGGCCGTTCCAGACGATGGTGCCGGCGTTTTTCAGGATGGTGGCCAGGGCCTCGGCACTATCCGGGCCGATGTCGAAGATCATGTCGTCGTCGGCCACCTCGGCCACCGGCTTGAGGGTGGCTTCGGCGTCCTCGGCAAAGCGGGTGCCGCACACCACGTCGGTGGGCACCGGGATGTCGCCGCCGCGGCTCTGGGCCTGGGCGGTGAGGGCCTTGGCCTGGTCGATAAGATCGGCTTCATACAGGGACTGGCCCACCGGATGACCCGCCGCCGCAATAAAGGTGTTGGCGATGCCGCCGCCCACCACCAGCTGGTCCACCTTCTGGGACAGGGACTCCAGCACGGTCAGCTTGGTCGAGACCTTGGAGCCCCCGACGATGGCCACCATGGGGCGGGCCGGGTTGTCCAGGGCCTTGCCCAGGGCGTCCAGCTCCGCGGCCAGCAGCGGGCCGGCGCAGGCGATGGGGGCGAACTTGGCCACCCCGTGGGTGGAGGCCTGGGCCCGGTGAGCGGTGCCGAAGGCGTCCATCACGAACAGATCGCACAGGGCGGCGTAGGCCTTGGACAGCGCCTCGTCGTCCTTCTTCTCGCCCGGGTTGAAGCGCACGTTCTCGAAGATCACCAGCTCGCCGTCCGCCAGCTCAACGCCGTTCAGGTAGTCCTTCTCCAGACGCACCGGGGCGTTCAGCTTCTCTTTGAGGTAGTTGACCACCGGAGCCATGGAGAAGGCCTCGTCGTACTCCCCCTCGGTGGGGCGGCCCAGGTGGGACATCACCATCACCTTGGCGCCGGCCTTGAGGGCCAGCTCGATGGTGGGCAGGGACGCCAGGATGCGGGCGTCGGAGGTGACGACGCCGTCCTTTACCGGCACGTTGAGATCCTGGCGGATCAGCACGCGTTTGCCGGCCAGGTCCTGATCGGTCAGCTTGAGTACGGTCATGGTGGTTCCCTCGTAAGATGTCATTCAGATTCTGTCGCCGCCATCGCCATGGCGGTGTCCAACATGCGGTTGGCGAAGCCCCATTCGTTGTCGCACCACAGCAGCAATTTCACCAGGTGGCCATCGGAGACCCGGGTCTGGGTGCCGTCCACCACGCAGGAGTGGGGATCGTGGTTGAAATCGCTGGAGACCAGTGGGGCCTCAGTGTAGTTCAGGATCCCTCGGAACCGGCCCTGGGCGGCCTCCGCCAGCACCCGGTTGACGGTGTCGATGTCCACCCGCTGGGTCAGGGTCAGGGAGAGATCCATGGCGGTGACGTTGGTGGTGGGCACCCGCACCGCGATGGCTTCAAATTTGTTGTGCAGGCTCGGCAGGATCCGCTCGATGCCCCGGGCCAGCTTGGTGTCCACCGGGATGATGGACTGGCTGGCCGCCCGGGTCAGGCGCAGATCGTCGTGATAGGCGTCGATCACCTGCTGATCGTGCATGGCGGAATGGATGGTGGTGATGGCCCCGCGCTCGATGCCGAACAGGTCATTGAGCAGGGTGATCACCGGCACCGAGCAGTTGGTGGTGCAGGAGGCGTTGGAGACGATGGTCTCCTGGCCGGTCAGGCTGTCGTCGTTCACCCCGAACACCACGGTGGCGTCCACGGCGCTGTCCGCCGGGTGGGAGATCAGCACCTTCTTGGCCCCCGCCGCCAGGTGGGCTTCGCACTGGGCCCGGGTCTTGAGGGCGCCGGAGCACTCCAGCACCAGATCGATCCCCAGCTCGCCCCAGGGCAGGCTGGCCACGTCGCTCTGGTGGTACAGGGCGATGGCGTCGCCGCCGACGTTCAGGGTGCCTTCGCCCACGCTCACCGGCTGGGCAAAGCGGCCGTGGGTGGTGTCAAACTGGGTCAGGTGGGCGATCGCCTCCGGCTTGGCCAGCTCATTGATGGCCACCACGCGGATCTGCTCCCGCAGGCCGGTCTCGTAAAGGGCACGCAGGGTGGAACGGCCGATGCGGCCAAAACCGTTGATGGCGACGCGTAGGGTCATAAGCTCTTCGTGGAGGCACCTGGTCGGTGGGATAGGGATCCTGTTTGAAAACGGGCGCCATTTTAGCTCAGAACAGCCACTTACCAAAGTCCCACCGATAGGGTCGAGAAAATTTACGTATAGAAACGAACAAATCCACCATAACCCGTGGCTCGGCGGCCCGGATGAATGAAATAATACCGACATGAGACTGGATCGCCTGCTGTGCCAACACCCCCAATGGAGCCGCCGCCACGTCCTGACCCTGCTGGTCCAGGGCCGGGTGCGGGTCAACGGCGCCGTGACCCCAGACCCCACCGCCGAGGTGCGTCCCTTCGACGCCGTGACGGTGGATGACCAGGTGATCCAGGCCGCCACCCCGGCCCACTACCTGATGCTGCACAAGCCGGTGGGGGTGCTGAGCGCCACCGCCGATCCAGTGCACCCCACGGTGATGGGGCTGCTGCCGCCTGACCTGGCCGAACAGCTGCACATCGGCGGCCGGCTGGATCGGGCCAGCAGCGGCTTGATGCTGCTGACCAACGACGGTCAGTGGTCCCGTCGGGCCACGGCACCGGAGCGGCGCTCCCCCAAGACCTACCTGGTCACCCTGGCCCACCCCATCCACCCGGACACCGAGCGGGTCTTTGCCGAGGGGATCCACTTCCCCTTCGAGGACGTCACCACCTCGCCGGCCCAGCTGGAACGCCTCGATGAACGCCACTGCCGGCTCACCATCTACGAGGGGCGTTACCACCAGATCAAGCGGATGTTCGGCCGCTTTCGCAACCCGGTGCTGGCCCTGCATCGGGAAGCCATGGGGACGATCCGCCTGGACTCGGCCCTGGCCCCGGGCCAGTATCGCCCCCTGACCCCCGAAGAGGTGGCCAGCGTCTAGACTTGGTCCACACCCGGTCTGGACACTCTGGCGATGACGCGGCGGATCCATCAAGAGAACAACTGCTTCTACCTCACCGGCGCCCTGGTCCTGCTGCTGCTCAGCTCCTCGCTGGAGCAGGTGCTGCCCAGCGGGCCTTTGGAGATCACCCTGCAGCTGGTCACCCTGCTGACCTTCGCCACCTGCATCTACAGCCTGCGCTTCGAGCCGGGCTGGTCCCGCTTCCTCTGGCTGCTGGTGGGCCTGTGGGTGGTGCTGGCGGTGCTCAAGCGCTGGCTGCACGTTCAGCTGTTCGATCTGCTGGGCCTGGTCTTTATGCTGATGTTCTTCATCGGCACCTTCAAAGCCACGGTGCACCAGGTGCTGTTCACCGGCCGCATCACCGGCAACAAGGTGATCGGCTCCCTGGCGCTGTTCCTCCTGCTGGGGCTGATCTGGGCCATCCTCTACCTGCTGATCCTGGAGCTCTCCCCCGCCGCCTTTAACGGCATCGAGGCCAAGGCCTGGCCGGACAACTTCAACCGGGCGGTCTACTTCAGTTTCGTCACCCTGACCACCCTGGGTTTTGGCGAGATCACCCCGGCCCACGCCTTCGCCCAGACCGCGGTCTACCTGGAAGCGATCGCCGGCACCTTCTACCTGGCGGTAGTGGTGGCCAGTCTGGTGGGGGCCAAGCAGAGCGAGGGCTGACGACGCCCCGGCCAAAACCGGGTATACTTCGCGCCCACTCCCCCTTTCAGGCAGCGCAGCATGGTCAACATCGGACAAACCAACACCCTCACCGTCGTCAAGCGGGTGGGCTTCGGCCTCTACCTCGATGGCGGCGATCTCGGTGAGATCCTGCTGCCGAAAAAGTGGGCCCCCGAGGACGCCCAGCCCGGTGACGAGCTGGAGGTGTTCCTCTACCTGGACTCCGAAGACCAGTTCATCGCCACCACCCAGCGCCCTAAGGCCAAGGTGGGCCAGTTCGCCTCCCTCAAGTGCAAGGAGGTGGGTCGGGTGGGCGCCTTTTTGGACTGGGGGCTGGATAAGGATCTGCTGGTGCCCTTCAACCAGCAGAAGCAGCCGATGGAAGCGGGCCGCTACTACCTGGTGTACCTCTACGTCGACCAGCACACCGACCGCATCGCCGCCAGCGCCAAGCTGGACCGCTTCCTGGATAAGACCCCGGCGGACTACCAGGTCGGCGACAGCGTGCGGGTCACCATCGGCGGCAAATCCGATCTGGGCTACAAGGCGATCGTCAACGAGCGCCACTGGGGCGTCATCTACTACAACACGGTGTTCAAACCCCTGAAGCCCGGCCAGCGGATGAGCGGCACCATCGCCAAGGTGCGCGAGGGCGGCCGGCTGGACGTCAGCGTCAACCCGCCGGTGGCCAAACAGGTGGATGCCCTGGGTGAGACCATCCTCGCCTACCTGCGCAAGCAGCCCGGGGGCTTTGCGCCGCTGAACGACAAAGCGGATCCCGAGACCATCAAGGCCCTGTTCGGCGTCTCCAAAGGGGTGTTTAAGCGCACCATCGGCGGCCTCTACAAAGCCGAGCGCATCACCATCTTGAAAGACGGCATCGAGCTGCGCTGAGTCGCCCTCTTCGCTGCACCCGCCCGGCCCCGTGCCGGGCTTTTTGTTGCCGCGTCTATGGCAACCGCCCCCACCTTCTGGCAGCTTTGGGCTAAAACGGACGTTTGATTCTGACGGGCCAGCCACGGCCCCCGACGCAAAGGAGCGCGCCATGCCCAGCTACCAGGCCCCCCTCACCGAGATGCGGTTTGTCCTCCACAGCCTGCTCGACAGTGCCGAGCACTACGCCCAGCTGGGCTACGAGGAGGCCACACCGGACTTGGTGGACGCGGTGCTGGAGGAGGCGGCGAAGTTCACCGAATCGGTGGTGGCACCGCTCAACCGCATCGGCGACGAGCAGGGCTGTCGCATCGAGCAGGGCCAGGTGATCACCCCGACCGGGTTTCAGGACGCCTACCGACAGTACGTCGAGGCCGGCTGGCCCACTTTGGCCCAGCCGGTACAGTACGGTGGTCAGGGGCTACCCTACTCGCTGAACCTGGTCTGCGCCGAGATGCAGTCCGCCGCCAACCACGCCTTCGCCATGTACCCCGGCCTGACCCACGGCGCCCAGGCCACCTTGATGGCCCACGGCGACGCGGCCCTTCAGGCGCGCTTTATGCCCAAGCTGGTCTCCGGTGAGTGGACCGGCACCATGTGCCTGACCGAGGCCCACTGCGGCTCGGATCTGGGTCTGTTGCGCACCAAGGCCCTCCCCCAGGCCGACGGCAGCTACCGCCTCCAGGGCAGCAAGATCTTCATCTCCTCCGGCGATCACGACCTGGCGGAAAACATCGTCCACATCGTCCTGGCCCGCATCGAAGGGGCCCCGGCGGGCACCAAGGGGATCTCCCTGTTCCTGGTGCCCAAGCTGGAGGTGGACGACGACGGCAAGCTCACCGGCCCCAACGGCGTCCACTGCGGCGCCCTCGAAAAGAAGATGGGGATCCACGGCAACGCCACCTGCGTCATCAACTTCGATGGCGCCACCGGCCATCTGCTGGGGGCCCCCAACCGCGGCCTCCAGGCCATGTTTACCTTTATGAACGCCGCCCGGGTGGGGGTGGCCGCCGAAGGGGTGGCCGCCGCCGAAGCGGCTTTCCAGGGGGCCCTGGCTTACGCCCGGGAGCGGCGCCAGATGCGGGCCCTAAGCGGTGCCAAGGAGCCGGAACACGCCGCGGATCCGATCCTGGTGCACCCGGACGTGCGCCGCATGCTGCTGACCCAAAAGGCGGTGGCCGAAGGGGGCCGAGCCCTGGTGTACGAGATGGCCACCTGGGTGGACATCGGCAAGAGCCCGAGCGCCAGCGCCGAGGCCAAACAGCGGGCGGCGGACCGACTCAGCCTGCTGACCCCCATCGCCAAGGCGTTTCTCACCGAGATGGGGTTTGAGGCCACCAGTTTGGGGGTGCAGGTGTTCGGCGGCCACGGCTACGTGGCCGAGTGGGGCATGGAGCAGCTGATGCGGGACACCAAGATCTCCTGCCTCTACGAGGGCACCACGGGGATCCAGGCCCTCGACCTCCTGGCCCGCAAGGTGCTGGGCAGCCAGGGGGCCCTGTTGGAGAGCTACTGCGCCGAGCTGGCCCAGTATTGGCTGGCCCAGACCCTGCCCGACACCCTCAGCCCGCTGCGGGACCAGCTGTTGAGCCAGTTGCAGCGCTGGGGCGATCTCACCCGCGGCATCGCGGCCCGGGCCCAGGCCAACCCCGATGAGATCGGCGCCGCCTCGGTGGATTACCTGATGTTTGCCGGCTACCTGGTGCTGGCCCACCAGTGGCTGAGGATGGCCCTCACCGCCCACCAAAGCCCGGCCCTGGACGCGGATTTTCGCCAGGGCAAGCTGCACACCGCCCACTTCGTGTTCAAGCGCCTGCTGCCCCGGGCCGAGGCCCATGGGGCCCTGGCGGCCCAAAACGGCGACAGCCTGATGGCGATGAGTTCCGCCCAGTTCCGCTGAGCGCGCTTAGGGGGGCGCCAGGGTTGGCGCCCTAGCCGGTGACGGTGTTCCTGGGGCGATCGTCCAGGGCGAAGTAGATGCGGGCCACCAGCAGCTCGGCGGCGATGATGGCGAAGATCACCGTGAAAAAGACCGGGATCCCGTTCAGCGGGCCGATAAACTCCACCCTGGGGCCAAACAGCAGATCGATCGCTTCGAGCATCACGAACTTGGAGCCCACCAGGATGAGGTAGCTGCACAGCGCCCGGTAGATCTTGGGGGCCCGCCCCGGCTTGGCTTTGAAATAGTCGGCCAGGCGCTTCTCGGCACCGATGGAGAGCTTGAGCAGCAGCTGCAGCAGGATGGCGGCGGCCAGTGAGATGGTGAAGGAGTCGATGATCACGTATGACCAGTACTCCACGAACAGGTTGAGCACCGTCAGGTCCACCAGCACCGCCAGGGTGTAGCCGACGAACAACCGTTGGGGGGTGTTGAAACCGTACTCCCGGCCACCACTGGTCATCACCATGCCGCGTCTCCTTTGTTGTTTGGCGCAAGTGTAGCCAAGGGCCGCTCAGCCCGTGCCCAGGGCAGTGAGCACCCGTTGCAGTTGAGGCAGGTGCTCGCTGCCCGGCGGGTGCATCAGCGACAAGCGCCGCACCAGGGGGGTGGGCAGCTGAACCCGGGCCACCCGCCCTTGGGCCAAAGCCGCCTCCGCCGCCAGGTTGGAGACCAGCGACAACCCCAATCCGGCGGCCACCGCCTGCACCACCGCCTCCAGCTGCCCCAGCTCCAGCACCACCCGGTACTCCTCAAGCTTGGGGGCCAGGTGGTGATCAAACTGCTCCCGGCTGCCGGACATCACCTCCCGCAACACCCAATCCTGCCCGGCCAGTTGCGACCAACCCACGGTGCGATTGGCGAGGGGGTGCTCGGCGGGCGCCAGCACCACCATCTCATCCTCCCGCCAGGGGTGGCGTACCAGCTCGCCAAACAGGCTGTCGCTCTCCACCAACGCCAGGTCGAGCTCGAAAGTGGTCAGGCGCTGCTGCAACTGGTGGCTGTTGGCCAGGGTGATCCGGGGCAAGGGCCAGGTTTTGGGCCAGCGCTCGGCCAGCAACCGGGGCAGCAGGTAGTTGCCGATGGTGGCACTGGCCCCCAGGCGCAGCGGCGTGGCCCCGGCGCCGCTTTGGAACAGGGCCAGCATCCCCTGCTCCCGGGCTAGCATCTCCTCCGCCATCGGCAGCAGCAGCCGGCCCTGGGTGTTGAGCACCAGGCGCTGGGCCCGACGGTCAAACAGCGCCACCCCCAGCTGCTGCTCCAGCGCTTTGATCGCCTGGGACACGGCGCCCCGGGTGAGAAACAGCGCTTCGGCACTTATGCCCAGGTTGCCACTGCGGGCCACGGAGGCGAAGATCCGAAGTTGCCTGAGGGAGAGATCCACCATTTAGTAACTCTATACGCGGCATCAAATATCATTCGATATTATTAAATGCTAGGGCGAGGCACAATAGCGACGTCAATCGAGGAGTTCGTCATGTCACTTGCCACCCAACTCAACCGCATCCCTACCCCGCTGGCCGGCCTGGCCCTGGGGATCGCCAGCCTGGGCTACTGCCTGGAGGGGCGCTTCGACGCGAGCGGTTTGTGGCAACTGGCCGGCGCCGGCCTGGGGGGCCTGCTGTTGACCGCGCTGCTGGCCAAGTTCCTGTTAAACCCCGGTCAGCTGAAGATGGACGTCTCCCACGCCGTGGTGGGCAGCGTTATCCCCACCTTCGCCATGGCGGCCATGGTGATCTCCGTCAGCCTCTACCGCTTCCTGCCCTTCCAGGGACAGCTTCTGTGGCTGGCGGCGGTGGCGCTGCACCTGGCGCTGCTGGCCGGCTTCCTCTACCACAGAGCCAAAGAGCCGGGCTGGCATCACATGGTGCCCAGCTGGTTCGTGCCGCCAGTGGGGATCATCGTCGCTGCGGTCACCTGCCCGGATCCCTCCCTGCGCCCCCTGGCGACGGTGCTGCTCTACGGCGGGCTCATTGCCTACGCCCTGATGCTGCCGCTGATGCTCTATCGGCTGATTTTCCACACCAAGGTGCCGGATCCGGCCAAGCCGACCATCGCCATCCTGGCGGCGCCGGCCAGCCTCTCCCTGGCGGGGTACCTGAACCTGGTGAACGACCCCTCGCCGCTGATGGTGGCCCTGCTACTGGGGATCGCCCTGCTGATGACCGCCCTGGTCTACCTGGCGTTCTTCCACCTGATGCGCCTGCCCTTCAGCCCCGGCTACGCCGCCTTCACCTTCCCCATGGTGATCGGCGCCACCGCCCTGTACCACTGCGCCGCCCTGTTCGAGCGCTGGGGTCTGAGCCAGCACCAGGCGTTGCACCGCCTGGCGGATCTGGAGCTGCTGGTGGCCGCCGCCGTGGTCTGCTACGTGGCCCTGCGCTACCTCATCGCCTACTGGCCCAAGCCGCCCAGCGGTCCCGAAGCGCTAAGCCGCTGAAGCAAAACGCCGCCCAAAAGGGCGGCGTTTTTTGTTCAGGGGGCCGGGTTGAGGCCTTCGCGGATCACCCGGGCGGGGTTGCCCCCCACCAGGGTATCCGGCGGCACATCCTTGGTGACCACGGCACCGGCGGCGATCACCGCCCGGTCTCCTACCGTCACCCCGGGGCAGAGAATGGCGCCGCCCCCAACCCAGACGTCGTCCCCCAGGGTCACCGGCTTGGCCCACTCCACCCCGTCGCGCCGGGGCTCGGCCTCCAGCGGGTGGCAGGGGGTGTAAATCTGCACCTTGGGCCCCAGCAACACGTTGTTCCCCAGGGTGACCGGGGCGCAGTCGAGGATGACGCAGTCCATATTGATAAAGACGTTGCTCCCCAGCCGGATCTGGCCGCCGTAGTCGCACTGGAAGGGCGCTTCCAGCCAGAGGTTGTCGCCGCAGGCCTCGAACAGCTGGGCCGCCAGGGCCTGACGGCCGGCCTGATCCGCCATGTCGTGATCGTTCAGTTGCCGACAGCGCTGTCGGGCCGCCATCCTCAGGGCCACCAGGGCCGGGTCCATCCCCTGGTAGGGCTCACCGGCGCGCATGCGGCGCAGTTGTTCGTTCATTACAGGGCTCCCAATAAAAAGGCCGCACCGGAAACCGGGGCGGCCTTACAAATCATCGGTCAGATCACTTCAGGGTGATGCGGGCGAACTTGCGCTTGCCCACCTGGTACACCGCGGTGCCGGCTTCGGGCACCAGCTTGGTGTCGGCGATCTTCTCGCCGTCGATCTTGGCCGCGCCCTGCTTGATCATCCGCATGGCGTCGGAGGTGGTGTTCACCAGGCCGGCGTCCTTGAGCAGGTTGGCGATGGCCACCCCGGCGGCAAACTCCAGCTCCGGCATCTCGTCGGGCATGGCGTTCTTGGAGAAGCGCTGGGTGAAGTCGGCGTGGGCCGCCTCTGCCGCCGCCTCGTCGTGGAAGCGGGCGATGATCTCCTTGGCCAGGGCGATCTTCACGTCCCGGGGGTTGGCGCCGCCGGCCACCTCGGCCTTGAGCCCCTCGATCTCCTCCAAAGGACGGAAGGAGAGCAGCTCGTAGTAGTTCCACATCAGGTCATCGGAGATGGACATGATCTTGCCGAACATCTCGGTGGGCGCGTCGCTGACACCGATGTAGTTATGGGCGGACTTGGACATCTTCTTGACGCCGTCCAGCCCCACCAGCAGCGGCATGGTGATCACCACCTGACGCTCCTGGCCGGCGGCCTTCTGCAGCTCACGGCCCATCAGCAGGTTGAACTTCTGATCGGTACCGCCCAGCTCCACGTCAGCCTCCAGGGCCACGGAGTCGTAGCCCTGCAGCAGCGGGTACATGAACTCGTGGATGGCGATGGACTGGCCGCTGCCGTAGCGCTTCTTAAAGTCGTCCCGCTCCAGCATCCGGGCCACGGTCTGCTGGGAGGCCAGACGCAGCATCCCCTCGGCGCCCAGCTCCCCCAACCAGGAGGAGTTGAACTCGATGCGGGTCTTGGCGGGATCCAGGATCTTGTACACCTGCTCCTTGTAGGTCTCGGCGTTGGCCAGCACCTGCTCCCGGGTCAGCGGGGGACGGGTGCTGTTCTTGCCGGACGGGTCGCCCACCATGCCGGTGAAGTCGCCGATCAGGAAGATCACTTCGTGGCCGAGGGCCTGGAACTGACGCAGCTTGTTGAGGATCACCGTGTGACCCAGGTGGATATCCGGGGCGGTGGGATCAGCGCCCAGCTTCACCCGCAGAGGACGGCCCAACTTCAGCTTGGCCACCAGCTCCTCTTCCAGCAGGATCTCGTCGGTGCCCCGACAGATCTCCGCCAACGCCTTATCCAAATCAGTCATACAAGGTTCCGCTTGGTTTGAATCTGCTAACAAAGCGGATAATGTTACTGGTTAGCACCTATAAATAAAAGGGTGTAGGATAGCGTCGCCAAGCTGCCCTTGGGGTCTTTGTTCAACTGACTGTAGAGAATAAGGAAAGTGTCTCGAAGCCAGGCCCGTCCTGCGATCAATCGCAAGCGAACCGCCCCCCTGCCCGGCCTCGGCCGACGGATGTGGGGCCTCTACCGAACCCTCCCCGGCCCGCACCAGGGGCTCATCCTGCTCAGCCTCTTTCTGGTGCTGGTGGCCCTGATGCTGCCCTCGGGCAAAACCCTGGCGGCACGCCACAGTGACCCCATCCCCACCCACACCCGGCATGACCTGGGATTGAGCCTGCCGCCTTCTCTGGCCGCGGCCGAAAACCCCCGCCTGGAGTGGCGCCCCTTCGAGGTGCGCGCCGGGGACAGCCTGGCCCGGCTGTTTGACCGCGCCGGCCTCTCCCCCCAGACCCTCCATGCCATCAGCCAGCTGCCCCAGGCGGGCCAGACCCTGGTGAAGATAATGCCCGGCCAGGTGATTGAGCTGGGCTTCGAAGGGGAGACGTTGGCGGCGCTGAGCTACGCCATCGACGGTCAGCGCACCCTCAAGGTGAGCCGGGACGAGAGCGGCTTCCTGGAGACGGTGGAGGAGAAGGCGGTGGAGAAGCGCCAGTTCTTTGCCAGCGCCGAGATCACCTCCAACTTCTGGAACGCCGCCGTGGGCGCGGGCCTCTCCGCTAACCAGATCATGCGCCTGGCGGGGATCTTCGGCTGGGACGTCGACTTCGCCTTGGACATCCGCGCCGGCGACCACTTCGCGGTGATCTACGAGCAGGATTACATCGAGGGGCAGTTTGTCGGTGACGGCGACATCCTGGTGGCGGAGTTTTCCAACCAGGGGGAGACCTTCCGCGCGGTGCGCTACAGCGACGGCAACTACTACAACGAGACCGGCAACGCCATGCGCAAGGCCTTCTTGCGGGCGCCGGTGCAGTTCAACTACGTCAGCTCCAACTTCAACCCCCGCCGGCTGCACCCGGTAACCGGCCGGGTCCGCCCCCACAACGGCACCGATTACGTGGCCCCGGTGGGCACCCCCATCATGGCCGCCGGCGACGGCACCGTGGTGGCCTCCAGCTACAACCAGTACAACGGCCACTACGTGTTCATCAAACACTCCAACACCTACGTGACCAAGTACCTGCACCTGTCCAAACGCAGTGTGCGCAAGGGCCAGCGGGTCCGCCAGGGCCAGACCATCGGCAAGCTGGGGGCCACCGGTCGGGTCACCGGCGCCCACCTGCACTACGAGTTTCTGGTCAACGGGGTGCACCGCAACCCCCGCACCGTCAAGCTGCCGGAATCTCGCCCCATCGCCGACAGCGAGCGGGCCGCCTTTACCGAGCTGAGCGAGCAGCGCCTGGCCCAGCTGGCGCACCGCCAATCGATCCTGCTGGCGATGGAGCCCGCTGCCCAAGAGGAACAGCCATGACCTACTGCATCGGCCTGATGTCCGGCACCTCGATGGACGGCATCGACGCCGTGCTGGTGGCCTTCGATGAACACGGCCAGCCCAGCCTCAAGGCGCACCACAGCATCGAGATCCCGCCGCCGCTGTTGGCGGAGCTGCACCGCCTGTGCACTCCCCACGATAAGGAGATCGACCGCATGGGCCGGGCCGATCGGGCCATTGCCCTGGCCTTTGCCGAGGCGGTGCACAACCTGCTGGCCATCGCCGAGGTGCCGGCGGATGAGGTGGCCGCCATCGGCAGCCACGGCCAGACGGTGCGTCACATGCCGGAGGGCCCCCACGCCTTTACCCTGCAGTTGGGCTGCCCCAGCACCCTGGCGGCCGCCACCGGCATCGACGTGGTGGCGGATTTTCGCCGCAAGGACATCGCCCTGGGGGGCCAGGGTGCGCCCCTGGTGCCCGCCTTCCATCAGGCGCTATTTGCCACCAACCGACCGCGGATGATCCTCAATATCGGCGGCATCGCCAACCTCACCTGCCTGCCCGGCGACAAGAGCGACGTGGTGGGCTTCGACACCGGCCCCGGTAATACCCTGATGGACGCCTGGGCCCGGGAGCAGTTCAGTCAGCCGTTCGATGACAAGGGGGCCATCGCCGCCTCCGGTCAGGTCAATCCGGCGCTGCTCACCCGCCTGCTCAGCCATCCCTACTTCGCCCAACCGGCACCCAAGAGCACTGGCCGGGAGCTGTTCAACGCCAGCTGGCTGCGGGGCCACCTGCAAAGCGACGCCAACCTGCCCGCCGAGGACGTGATGGCCACCCTGTTGGCGCTGACGGTGGAAACCATCGCCCAGGGGGCCCGGGCCCACGCCCAGCAGGGGGAGATCTACCTCTGCGGCGGCGGCGCCTTCAACGACACCCTGCGCCGGTCCCTGGCCACCGCCCTGCCCGGCTTTGCCCTGGACACCACCGAGGCCCTGGGGCTGTCCCCCAAGTGGGTGGAGGCCACCGCCTTTGCCTGGCTGGCCTGGCGTCACCTCAATGGCCTGCCCAGCAACCTGCCGGCGGTCACCGGCGCCAAGCGCGAAGCGGTGCTGGGGGGCTGGTACCCGGCCCAATAGACCCAAACAAAACGGGCGCCGAATGGCGCCCGTTTTGGTTTTCACCGCATCACCCCAACAGCACCCACTGGGCCAGGAAGAGCACCAGGAAGAAGGCGGTGGCGTCGGTCAAGGTGGTCAGCACCGGGCTGGCCAGCATCGCCGGATCCATCCCCCATCGGCGCAGCCACAATGGCAGGGCCCCACCGAGCAGCACCGCCACCATGCTGGAGAGGGCGTAGGCCCCACCGACCACCAGCGGCAGCGCCGGCTCAGCGCTGCCACGCAACAGGGCCAGCAGCGACAACACCCCACCGATCACCAGACCCACCATCAATCCGATGGGCCACTCCTTGCGCACCACCTTGCCCACGGCGCCGGTGCCGATGCGATCCACCGCCAGCTCCCGGATGGAGACCGCCACCGCCTGGTTGCCCACCGCCCCGGAGAGGTTGGCCACCAGGGGCAGGAAGGCCGCCAGGATCACCAACTCCTCCAACACCGGCTCGTACCAGGCGATCACTGACACCGCGGCGTAGCTCAGCACCACCGAGGGCAACAAAAACGCCAGCCGCCTGAGGCCCCGACTGGCCAGGGGCATGCTGCGCAGCTCCTCACCGCCGAAGATCCCGCCCCGCTCCAGTGAGGCCTTCTCCGCCTCCTCGAACAGCGCCTCCTGCAAATCCTGCTGGTCCACCACCCCCTGAAGCTTGCCCTGGTCGTCCACCACCGGCAGCACCGAGTAGCGCACGTGGTCAAACACCCCCTTAAGCTCGGCGATGGGCAGTTCGGGGGTCACCGTGGGCACCCCAGTGTCCACCCAGTCCCGCAGTTGCCGGTGGCCCGGCTCGAGCAACAGACGCCTCAAAGGCACGGCGCCGAAATGCCGGCCCTGGTCGTCGTAGAGGTAGAGGTAACGGGTTTCGAAATGCTCGATCTGTTCATCCCGCTGACGCAACGCCTCGACCAGATCTGCCACCGTGGCCTGGTGGGACAGGGCCAGGCGCTCGGTTTTCAGGATGCTGCCGGTGACGTCGGCCTCGTACTGTCGCAGTTGCCCCCACTCCAGCTGCAGGGCCTCGGGCAGGTGGTGCTTGAGACCCATCCAGGTGGGGGCGTCCAGCAGCGCCATCACGTCGCAGCGGTCATCGGACTCCATCTCCTCCAGCAACTGGGCCCCCAACTCGTCGGGCAGTGCCTGCAGCAGGGTGGCGATGTGGGGATCCGGCAGGTGATCGAGCATGTCCGCCGCCTGCCGGGGATGGTCCTTGGCCAACAGGGTCCAGAAGGCCACCGCCTGCCCCGGCTCCAAACCCCGCAAAATCGGCCCCACCAGGGTGACCGGCATGCCGCTGAGCAGGGCCACCAGGCGCACGCCATCCCCCGCCTTCACGCTGCTGAGCAGGGCGGTTTCATACGGGCCGGTATCGGGGATTGGAGTCTGGGGCATGGTGGGGTTCCGCCGTGTGCTTGGGGCCGGCCCGGGCGCCACCGGACGAGCCATAAGGAGACTCCCATCCTAGAGCAGCCCAGCCGCACCGGCCAGACACTGAGCCGTTTGACAAGCTGTAGCGGATAGGGATCGCCCGGGATGGCTCGTGATCGGCGCCCTGTGTGTTCTGCATAGCGGGGTTACACCAGGGCCCAGCGGGCCAGGCTCATGGCCAGCATTGCCAGAATCAGCCAGAGGATGGGCAGCTTTCGTTGCTTGAGCAGGTAGAGGCCCACCACCACCATCGCCATGTCGGCGGCGTCGAACACCGCGCTGATGAACACCGGCTGATAGAGCGCGCTGAGCAGCAGGCCCACCACTGCGGCGTTGATCCCCGCCGCCGCAGCCGCCACCCGGGGTCGGGACGCCAGCGCCTCCCAGCCGTGGTAGAGCACCAGCACCAGCAGAAGGCCCGGCAGGAACAGCGCCACGGTGGCCAGCGCGGCCCCCAGCAGCGGCGCTTCCGGCGCCAGATCCGCCCCCAGGAAGGTGGCCAGGGTGAACATGGGCCCGGGCACCGCCTGGGCGGCGGCGTAGCCGGTCAGGAAGCGATCCGGGGTTATCAGCTCCCCGGTGGTCTCCTGCAACAGCGGCAGCACCACGTGACCGCCGCCGAACACCAGGGCGCCGGCCTGGAAGAAGTCGGCGTAGATCCGGTGCATCAGACCGGAGGCGGGCATCAAGGCCACCCCCACCGCCAATACCAGCAGCAGCAACGGCAACCATTGCACCCGCGGCGGGGTTTCGGGGGGCGTCGCAATGGATGTGGGCGCCTGCCAGGCCGCGACCAAGACCGCGATCCCCAGCACCGACAGCTGCGCGGCCAAGCCGGGCAGCACCAGCAACACCGCGGCACTGAAGATGGCCAGCGCCCAGTGCAGCGCCGTTTGACAGAAACTGCGGCTCATCCCCAACACGGCATCGGCCACCACCACCACCGCCAGCAGCTTGAGGCCGTGGATCACCGCCCCCATCACCGGGCTATCCAGGGCATCGACGCTCAGGGTCGCCAGCAGGTAGAGCAGAATGAACGAGGGCAGGGTGAAACCCACAAAGGCCACCAGGGCACCGGGCACGCCGGCACGGCGGTAGCCCAGGGCAAAGCCCACCTGGCTGGATCCGGGGCCGGGCAGGAACTGGGAGAGGGCCACCAGGCGGCCGTAGGCGGCGTCATCCAGCCACTTTTCCTGTTCGACAAACTTCTTGCGAAAGTAGCCGATGTGGGCGGCCGGGCCGCCGAAGCTGACGCAACCCAGCATCAAAAACTGAACAAACAGGGACCAGATCGATTTCACAGCAAAGACAAATTCATGGGCAAAGTCCCGGTATTTTATCGCATTTTATGACAGCAGGATGACGGCCCGATGGCAGAAGCCCTCACATAACCGCGTTCGACTTGAAAACTCCCCGTTACCTCACAGAAACCTCCGTCGACTTGCCGCCATACTGCCAGGCTTGGGGAGGTAACCGTGCTCGATACCCTGCTGACGTTTAACATCTACCTGTTCTACGGCCTGGTGTTCTTCACCATCGGCTGCGTGATCGCCTTTCGCAACCTTCGCCTGAGTCAGCTGGCCATCGCCTCCGCCCTGCCCGCTTTGGCGGCCTTCGGCTTTATCCACGCCTTCCACGAATGGTCCGAACTCTACATCCAGCTGATGGCCCCTCACACCCCCATGCTGTGGTGGTCGGAGATGAAGATCCTGCGGGTGCTCAAGCTGTGGTTCTCTTTCCTGGCCATGGCCTGGTTTGCCTGGAAGATGCTGGTGATCACCGGCCTGGCCCGCAAGCCCTGGGCCCTGGCCAGCCTGGCGGTCGCCCAGGCGGTGTTTGTGCTGCACCTGGTGGCCAGCTTCCCGCTGATGGAGCTCGACGCTTTCCTGAAGCTGGCCGCTCAGCTGACCCGCTGGATCTTTGGCCTGGGGGCCAGCGCCGTAGCGGGCCTGGCGATGATCTACTACGCCCGCCAGCAGTACCAGGAGCGGCAACTGGCGGGGCACTATTTCGGCTACTGCGGCCTGGCGCTCATCGCCTACGGTCTGGCGGCGGGACTGCTCTCCAGCCAGGCGGGCCTCTGGGTGCCGGCCCTGCGTACCCTGTGCGCCTTCGCCATCCTGGTCACCCTCTACCAGGCGCTGAAGATCTTCGACAAGGAGCGCGAAGCCCAGATCGAGGCCCAGCAGCGTCAGCTGTTCCGGGGAGAGAAGATGCGCGCCATGGGAGAGCTGGCCTCCGGCATCGCCCACGAGATCAAAACCCCCTTGAGCTACGCCACCTTAGGCTGCGATCTGCTGGACAAACAGCTGCCCAACGAGGGGCCCCATCAGCGCCAGATCGCCCGCATCCGCAAGGGGCTGGACAGAGCCACCCACATCTCCCAGGAGGTGCTGCACTTCGCCCGTCAGTCGGAGCAGCCGGATCGGGTGTTCCCCCTCGAGCCGGTGATCCAGTCCGCCCTGGAGCTGATGGGGCACCGACTCAAGGGCTTTACCGTGCACCGCAGCTTGGCGCCCAACCTTCAGGTCAGCGGCGATCCGGTGAAGCTGGAGGAGGTGCTGATCAACCTCATCAGCAACGCCATCGACGCCAGCGGCGACCAGAAACGGCTGGAGATCCACACCGAGGCGGCGGGCGAGCGGATCCGCATCCAGGTTCGGGACTACGGCAGCGGGGTGCCCGAGGCCAAGCAGGCCGAGATCCTGCGCCCCTTCTTCACCACCAAGGACAACGGCACCGGCCTGGGGCTGGCCATCAGCCAGCAGATCGTCCAGCAGCACCAGGGGGAGCTGAGCCTCCATAACTGGCTGCACGGCCTGTGCGTCACCATCCACCTACCGAGGAGCCTCGCATGAGCCTGACCATTCTCCTGGCCGAAGACGACCAGGAACTGCGCCTGACCCTGGAGGAGGCCCTGTCGCTGGAGGGGATGACGGTGATCGCCTGCGACAGCGCGGAAACCGCCCTGGACGCAGCGGAAAACCAGAGCTTTGATGTTGCCGTCCTGGATCTGGTGATGCCCGGCATGAGCGGCGTGGAGGCGATCGCCAACCTGAGGCGATTGCAGCCGGGGATGGGGATCATCATCACCACCGCCTTCGCCACCGTGGACACCGCGGTGGACGCCATGAAAAAGGGCGCCGACGAGTTCCTCTCCAAACCCTTCAACCTGGCGACCCTGGCCACCACGGTCAAACGGGTCAACGTCCAGCGTCAGCCCCAGCCCAAGCTCGACGACGCCGCCGCCGACAAGGTGTTCTCCGCCCTCTCCAACCCCATTCGTCGCCAGACCCTGCTGCAACTGGTGCGCCATCGCCAGCTGCGCTTTATGGACTTGTGCCGCCTGGTGGGGCTGGAGGATCACACCAAGTTCAACTTCCACCTTCGCCAGCTCAAGCAGTCCGGGCTCATCCAGCAAAATGTGAACAAGGTCTACTTTCTGACAACCGAGGGGCAGCAAATGTGCCACTTCCTGCTCCAGGAGTCAGCGGATTAAAGCGCGTAAAAACATTGACTTACAACTCAACTGATAAGGGGATTTCACAACCCGGGCCAGAAGGTTAATTCCCCTTATCTGGTCCTGTTACCGGGGGGTTTGGATACTGATCCTGCCAATAAAAAGACGCTTCGCGCGTCGCAGGAGATGATGATGAAAGCCTTCCAAAAAACCGCACTGGCCCTGCTGATGGGTTCCGTAGCCCTCGTCGGCTGCAGCAGTGACAACGACAACCCGCCGGTGGATCCGCCCGAGCCGCCGCCGGAGAACACCCCGCCGGTGGCCGCTGACGGCACCCGCATGACCGAAAGCAACCTGCCGATCACCATCAACCCCATGCTGCACGCCAGCGACGAGGATGAAGGGGACATCCTGACCCTGGCCGCGGCCACCGTGGACAACGGCGACCTGACCATCCAGGGCGATCGGATCCTCTTTGATCCCAAGGGCTACGTGGGTGAGGCTGCCATCGCCTACACCGTCAGCGACGGCACCGATGAGGCCACCGGCACCATCACCGTGGCCGTGGGTGAAGCCATCTTCGCCGGCAGCCAGAGCTGCCTGGGCTGCCACAGCAACCCCTCCCTGGGCGACATGCGCAGCCACCAGCTGCACGGTCACAACTTCAAGATCATGCAGATCGCCGATGACCAGGTGCCCGAGTTCCCCTACAGCGACGTCTCCGGTGCCCTGGAGCAGATCGACAACAACGGTGAGTCCACCGACAACACCCTGGGTACCCCGCAGACCTACGCCGACGTGAGCTACACCTCCGGTGGTTACGGCTGGAAACTGCGCTGGATGGACAAGGACGGTTACCTGGTGACCGGCTCCCAGGCCCAGCACAATATCCACGCCGAAGCCCTGGGCCTGGACGACCAGATCATGTCCAACTACAACGCCGGCTCCGTGGACAAGCCCTGGGATTGCGGCCACTGCCACACCACCGGCTGGAAGCCTTACGACGAAGCGCTCAACCCGCAGAAGCAGGACGACCTGCCCGGGATCTACGGCACCTTCGTGGCCGAAGGCGTGCAGTGTGAAAGCTGCCACGGTGCCGGTATCGAGCACACCAAGGCGCCGAGCAAGGACAACATCACCCGCTTCGCCACTCCGCGTCTGACCGCGGATCTGCAAAGTGAAGCCATGGGCTATGGCCAGCCGGTGCACTGCGCCGAATGTCACACCCGTGATGGCGACCGTAACCACAAGAACGGCTACGAGAGCAGCTTCAACAAGGCGTTCCCGGAAGGGCCCGAGTACGGCGCTCGTGTGATGGTGCGCAGCGGCCTGCCCCGCCACCACCAGACCCACGATGAGCTGATGGCCATCGATCCGGTCAGCGGCGAGATCACCGGCAAGCACTACGAGAAGTTCCCCATCTACTACGGGGCCGAAAACGCCTGTGCGGTCTGCCACGACACCCACAAGTCCACCCTGAACCAGGATGAAGCCATCCATCAGGGCGCGGTGAAGGCCTGTACCGATTGCCACAGCGGCGACCACGCGGTGGAGTTCAACTCCACGCTGCACGCCAACTTCGAGTGCACCACCTGTCACATGCCCGAAGTGGTGAAGAACGCCACCTCCGGTTACGTCACCGGTGAGGGCCGCCCCACTGCCGAGCTGCGCGGTGACATCCGCATCCACACCTTCGCCATCGACCTGTACAACGAACAGGGCCAGCTGGTGGACGCGGACGCCAAGGACACTCACATGTTCCCCTACCTGCAGCAGCGCTTTGCCTGTGGTCAGTGTCATGCCGAGGCGGACGATTACGCCCAGAAGCTGATGCAGAACCACGACGGCAAGATGCACAAGTAATTCACTCCCTCCCTGCAAAGAAAAAGCGGCCCCTCGGGGCCGCTTTTATTGTTTCTGCGCGGGGCTCAGTTGAGGCTTACCGGCCCCGTCACCTCTTTGAGGCTGAGCTGGCCGGAGCCGCCCTCCACCAGGGTGAAACCGCCGACATGGCGCACCCGGATGTCGCCGGAGCCGTCGTCGACGGTGACAACTCCGTCCACCTTTTCGACGCTCAGGTTGCCCGAGCCGTCCTCGATGCGCGCCGCTCCCGCCACCTCGACGATAGCCAGATCCCCGGAGCCATCGTCGACCTCCAGGTCCCCGCCGATGCGGCTCACCCACAGGTTGCCGCTGCCATCTTCAATGGTGGCCGACCCGGTCACATTGCGCACCCGGGCATCGCCGGAGCCGTCGTCCAGCACCAGGCGACTGCCGCCGTCGATCACCAGGTTGCCGCTGCCGTCCTCCACGGACAGGGCGCCGGTCATGCCGAGGATCTCCAGATCCCCACTGCCGTCGTCCACGGTCAGATCCAGACCGGCGGGCGCCTTGACCACCAGATCGATGCGGGGGGAGTCGCGCCAGCAGCCCATGGTGCTGTGCTGAGTGGCGGTCAGTACCGCGGTATCGCCGCGGCGCTCCAGGCGAAAATCGTGATCCTCCGCCTCCGGGCCGGTGCTGTAGAGGGTGGCCTCGACGCTGATCTCACTGCGCCCCGGCTCGCCGAAGATCAGCAGCTGGCCGGCGTCCGCCTTCACCTCGAACCGGCGAAGGTCCGAGGCGCTGAGCAGCAGGACCTCCTCGGTCTGGTAATCGGCGCTTTGGCAGCTGCTGCCATCGAGGTGGATGACGCAGCCAGAGAGCAGCAGGGGCAGGGCCAGCATCGGGGTCCATCGAATCATTGGGCTTTCCTTAATTGGGTTGAAAATGACGGTGGTGGCCAAAGACAAAGCAAGAGCCGGGCCAGAGAAACAACCCTTTATTTATCAACCGGATAAAAATTGGCGAGCGGCGAGCTGTGGTCAAAGGGCCCACCGGTTGGTTGAATCCCCCACCGGCGGGCTCGGGTTCAGACCGCGCCTTCCAGCGCCTCCTCCTGGGGCGGGGCCACCGTGGCGGCGGCCTTGCGCTCCTGGTGCCGGGCCCGCAGGGCCAGCAGCGCCGGGGTCAGCACCAGGGTCAGCACGGTGGCAAAGGCCAGGCCGCCGGCCACCGTGGTGGCCAGCTGGCTCCACCACTGGGTGGAGGGCCCACCCACCTCGACCACCCGGTGGATGAGGTCGATGTTGGTCTCCAGCACCATGGGCATCAGACCCAGGATGGTGGTGATGGTGGTGAGCATCACCGGACGCAGACGCTGGGCACCGGTGCGCAAGATCGCCTCGTGGGCGGCGATCCCCTGGGCCCGCAACACGTTGTAGGTGTCGATAAGCACAATGTTGTTGTTCACCACGATCCCCGCCAGGGCGATGATCCCCAGGCCACACATGACGATATTGAACGGCTTGCCGGCGATCATCAGCCCCAGCAGTACCCCGGCGGTGGAGAGCAGCACCGCGGTCAGGATAAGAAACGCCTGGTAGAAGCTGTTGAACTGGGTCACCAGGATCACCGCCATGATGAACAGGGCCACCAGGAAGGCGTTGACCAGGAACTGCTGGGACTCCGCCTGCTCCTCGTTCTCACCGGTGAAGCTGGCCTCCACCGAGGGGTGCAGCTTCAGCTCCGGCAAGCGAGCCTGCAGCTCGGGCATCACGTCCCCGAGCTGGACGCCGGGGGCCAGATCCGCCTTGATGGTCATCACCCGGCGGCCGTCGATGCGTCGGATGCTGTCCACCTTGGGGGCGGCGGTGCGCTCGACAAAGTTGGACACCGGCACCTGGCCATAGGGGGTGTTGAGGCGCAGCTGATCGAGCCGCAGGATGTGACGTTTGTCGGCGGGGAAGCGGGCGCGGATGTCCAGCTCCTCGTCGGCGTCGTCGGGGCGGTACTCCCCCACCTTGAGGCCGGAGGTGACAAACTGCACCGTGTTGCCCACGGCGGTGGCGTCGGCGGCGAAACGGGCCGCCTTGGAGCGGTCCACCAACAGTTGCCACTCGATGCCGGGCTTGGAGCCGGTGTCCTCCAGGTTGAGGAAGCGGCCGTCCGCCGCCAGCTCACGGCGCACCTTGCGCACCGCGTCGTTCAGGGCATCGGGCAGGCGCGAGGCCAGCTCCAACTGCAGCGCCTTGCCGGAGGAGGGACCGTTCTGGTCCTTGCGCACCTCGATCTCCAGCCCCGCCAGGCCCTCCAGCCGTTCACGGATCCGCGGCAGCAGATTGTCCGCGGTCTCCCGCTGGTCCCACTCCACCAGGTTCAAGCGGATGTAGCCGATGCGATCACCGCCGTCGGTGCGGGCGTAGAGGGTTTCCAGCTCCGGCATGTCCGACAGCCGGGATTCCACCCGCTTCATCAGCCGGTCCTTCTCGTGGATGGAGAGATCGCCGTAGCCGCGCACAAAGAGGTTGAGCCCCGAGGGCTCCACCTTGGGGAAAAACTCGGTGCCGTGGTTGAACTGGGTGTAGGCGCCGATGATAAGGCCCAGCCCCAAAAAGACGCTGCCCAGCACCTTCCAGGGGTGGCGGATCGCCCGGTCCAGCATCCGCACGTAACGGCCGGACAGCCCGGGCAAGGTGGTGATGTCGCCGGCTTCCGCCTGCAGGATCGCCCGGCGTTGCCCCTCACTCAAAGGCAATGGCTGACCGAACACGCCCCCCAGGGTGGGCACAAAGATGAGCGCCATCAGCAACGAGGCGGTCAGGGTGGCGATCAGGGTCAGGGGGAAGAACTTCATGAACTCGCCCATGATCCCGGGCCAGAACATCAGCGGGGCGAAGGCCGCCAGGGTGGTGGCGGTGGAGGCGATGATGGGCCAGGACATCCGCTGGGCCGCCTCGGCGTAGGCGCGCTTGCGCGGTGCCCCCTCGCTCATCCGCCGGTCGGCGTACTCGGTGACCACGATGGCGCCGTCCACCAGCATCCCCACCGCCATGATCAGCGCGAACAGCACCACGATGTTCACCGTCAGCCCCATGGTGGCCAGGATCAGAATGCCGGTGAGGAAGGATCCGGGGATCGCCAGCCCCACCAGGGCGGCACTGCGCGCCCCCAGGGCGGCGATCACCACGATCACCACCAGCAGGATGGCGGAGAGCACGTTGTTCTGCAGATCGGTGAGCATGCTCTCGACGTCCTCGGACTGGTCGCCGGTGTAGGTCACCTCCAGGGCCTGGGGCCACTGACCCTGGGCCGCCGCCATCATCGCTTTCACCTTGGCCACGGTGGAGATGATGTTCTCCCCGGGGCGCTTCTTGACCTCCAGCGACAACGCCGGCTGCTGATTGAGACGGGCGAAGGAGTTGGGATCCTTGAAGCTGCGGCGCACCGTGGCGATGTCACCGACGGTGACCACCTGGTCCCCCTGCACCTTCACCGGCAGCTCCAGGATGTCCTTCAGCGACTCGAACACCGAGGGCACCTTGATGGCGAAGCGGCCCTCGCCGGTGTCCATGGTGCCGGCGGGCACCAGGCGGTTGGAGCGGGCCACCAGGGTGGCGATGTCCCCCACCTCCAGCTGGTAGCTCTCCAAAAGCAGCGGATCGATGAGGATCTCCAGCAAATCTTCGCGATCGCCGCCGATCTCCACCTCCAGCACCTCCGGCAGGGACTCCAGCTTGTCCCTCAGGGTGCGGGCGATCTGCACCAGGGTGCGCTCGGGGATGGGGCCGGAGAGGGTCACGGTGATCACCGGGTTCTCCTCCGCCAGGGTCACCTCGTGCACCGTCGGCTCCTCGGTGTCCGCCGGCAGCTTGGCCTTGGCCAGGGTCACCTTGTCCCGCACGTCCGCCAGCGCCACCTTGGGATCGAAGCCGGCGTCGAACTCCATCACCAGGCTGGCGTGGCCCTCGGCGGCGGTGGCCCGCAGCTCATCGATCCCCTCGATGCTGCGCAGCTCCTGCTCCATTGGGCGCACCAGCATCCGCTCGGCGTCCTCCGGGGAGATCCCGTCGTGGACGATGGAGACGTAGATCACCGGGATGGTGATGTCCGGCTCGGACTCCTTGGGGATGCTGCGGTAGGTCATGCTGCCGGCGATCAGCAGCAGGACAAAGACCATCAATACACTGCGGCTGCGCGCCAGGGCGGCGGCGATCACCCCGGTCATTGACCCGCCTCCTCGTAGTGCACGTCAACCGGATCGCCGTGACGGACAAAGCCCTGACCCACGGTGATCAGGGTAACCTCATCGGGCACACCGCCGGTCCAGATCCCGTCGCCGTCCGCCTTGACCACCTCGATGGGCAGGAAGCTGACCCTGTCCTGCTCCACGGTCTTGATCCCCAGATTGCCCAGCTCGTCCAGGGCCAGCAGAGCCGGGGTAATGTAGATTGCTTTGCGGGACTCCAGGGGCACGTTGAGCTCGGTGCTTTTGCCCGCCCGCAGTCGGCCATCGGGGTTGGGCAGGGCCACCTCGATGCGGAAAGTGTTGGTGCCCTCGGTGGACACCGAGGCGATGTAGCGGACGGTGCCCTCCACCGGGGCGTCGCCGATAAAGCTGGCGTAGGCGGTCTGGCCCACGGAGAGGCCCACCACGTCGATCTCGGTGATCTGGGCGTTCACCACCAGGGGGTCGAGATCCGCCACCATGCCGATGGGATCGCCGATGGCCAGGTAATCCCCCTGCTCCACCACGCGGTCGTTGAACACGCCGTCAAAGGGGGCGCGCACCGTGGTGTGGGCTAGGTCCAGCTCCAGCCGTTTCACTTCGGCTCGGGCTTTGACCAGCTCGGTCTCCACCTCCGCCTGGCGCAGGCGCCCCTGCAGCCCCTGCTGGGCCAGTTTCAGGCTGGCGTCGAAGTCGATCTGTCGTTGATTGAGCTCCGCCTGGGCCCGGGCCAGTTGCTGGGGTAGATCCCGCTGGTGCAGCTGCACCAGGGGTTGGCCGGCGCGCACCCGGGCACCCCGCTCCGCCAGCACCTCCAGCACCCGCCCCTTCACCTCGGCCCTCAGGGTGGCCATGCGGTCCGGCTCGGTGCGGCCGTAGAGGTTCACCTCCCGCATCACCGTCTGGGCTTGTACCTTGCGCCCGGTCACCTCGGTGGCCTGCTCCTCGGTGGCGGTCGTGGCGGCCTTGGCCTGCTCGGGCTGGTTACCGATGCCGGACAGGATCCAGGCGGCCAACGCCAGGGCAATGACGGCGGCCAGGACGTAGGGGTGACGGGCAAGGGACATGAAAAACTCCGGGGAAAGAAAAAACTGCCTGCAGGATAAGCTTCGTCGCCGCAAAGCGAAACACAAGTTTGTTACTTTTATTTAACAGCTCCGTCAGCAGATTGCACCACCGCCCCCGACCACACCCACCGCTTTGACAAGCACGCCGGTTTTTCGCACAGTGGAGATTCGACACTGGACGTTAAAACACTTTGAAAAACATACGGATATGAATGCAGTTTTCCTAAATGCCCGCCGCACGCTGGCCCTGACCCTCACCCTGTTTCTCACTACCCCCGCCCAGGCCCAGGACCCGGATCAGGTCTACCAGGCCTTCGGCGAGTACCAGCAGGCCCTGGCCGCCGACGACCCGGTGCAAACCGCCGAACACGCCGAGCGGGCCTATCACCTGGCCCAGGTCCACTTTGCCGATGACGACGTGCAAACCGCCATGCTGGCGATGAACTGGGGCTCGGCCCTGGAGGCCCTGAGCCAACATCGGCCGGCGGATAGGGACGACGCGCTCTACCAAGCGCATCGACAGGCTCACCTGGAGATGGCTCAGCAGGCCTATCGCGAGGCCATTGCCCACTACGAAACCGCCCTGGGCCCACAGGCTCTTGAGCTGGTGGACCCACTGTTGGCCTCGGCGCGCCTGGCCTCGACGCCCAAAGAGAAGACCAAAGCCTTCGACCGTGCCCTGACGCTGACCCACGCCAATCCCCTGCTGAAGGCGGAGATCGGCATCCAGGCGTACGACGCCCTGCACGCCACCTCCGAGCGTTCGCAGCAGCGCCAGGCCAAGCGCTACCTCAACCAGGCCCTGGGGCTCTACCAGGCGCAGCTGCCCGAGAACGACGTGCGTCTGATCAACGCCCGCTATCGCCAGGGACAACTGCACTACGCCCAAGGAGAGCGGGTGCTGGCCAGTGAAGTGCTGGAGCAGGTGGTGGCCCAATACGACGGGCTGGATTACTCCCACCCGATCGCCCTGAGCGCCCGCACTCTGCTGGTGGACCTGTACGAACGCCGCGGCAAACGGGCCCAGGCCACGGCCCACTGCGTGGCCATTGGCCAGATGCGCCCCTGGAGCGAGAACCAGGAACAGGCACCGCTGTTTCGGGTGGCCCCGGGCTACCCGACGGAGATGGCCCGCCGCGGCAAGGAGGGGATGGTGATCCTGGATCTGGTGATCGACGCGCAGGGTTTCGTGGCCGAGTCCCGGGTGCGCGAGTCCACCGGCGGCAAGGCGTTTGAACGCAGCGCCATCAAGGCCCTGGAGGGCTGGCGCTACGCCCCCAGGTTTGAAGACGGCGAGCCGGTGGCGGCCGAAACCATGGTGCGACTGGATTTCAGCCTGAACCGCGGCCGCTCCTGAACCGGCGTTCTCGGTCAGGATCAAAAACGCCCCGCAATGCGGGGCGTTTTTCTGGGATTCGGTTTGCGCTTAGATGGAGAAGGAGGCACCGCAACCACAGGTGGTGGTGGCGTTAGGGTTGTTGACGAAGAAGCGGCTGCCCTCCAGCCCCTCGGTGTAATCCACCTCACCGCCCACCAGGTACTGCAGGCTCATGGAGTCCACCAGCAGGGTCACGCCCTCTTTCTCGATGGTGAAATCCCCTTCGTTCACCTTCTCGTCGAAGGTAAAGCCGTATTGGAACCCGGAGCAACCGCCACCGGTCACGTAGACCCGCAGCTTGAGATTGGGATTCTCCTCCTCCGCCAGCAGGGTCTTGACCTTGGTGGCAGCGGCATCGGAAAACTTAATGGGCATGGCTTGTTCGGCGGCGACTGTCATCTTTACCTCTCAACGTTCAGCCCGGCGATTATCCAATACCCGACCAAAGCATTCAAGCTTTGACCCTCATTGTCCGTCGGTCAGCTGGGCCAGTGTGGGCTGGCTCACCAAATCACTGAAGGGGTAGCTGGTCTCGGTGGAGGCGGCCCGCTGGCCACTGGAGGCGGAGACCCGCACCTGAACCACCAGGCGCTCGGGCATGAAATCCGCCGGCAGGGAGAAGTCGCTCTCAATCTGCTGGAAGTAGCGGAAGGAGAAGCGCAGGGCGTCGTTCTCCACCCCCATGGCGGTCAGGTTGCGGCTCACCGGCTGCCCCCGTTCGCTGCCGTGCAGGGTCAGGGTCACGTTGCCCTTGGCGAAGCGCTTGCGGATTTTCTGCTGGGTCAGCACCAGGCGGAACCGGAAGCGGTCGGCGTCGGCGGTTTCATCCAGCACGAAGTCGTGGATCTGCACGCCGTCGGCGCTCTTCTCCGGTGCCATGATGTTGCGGTAGAAGGCCAGCTCCGTCTCCAGCGCCTGCATCTGCTCGCGCTGACGGGCCATCATGTCGCGGGTTTCCAACTGGCTCTGATGCTCCATCCGGATCTCCAGCGCCCGGGTGGCCAGCTCCTTCTCCAGGGTCAGGCGCTGTTTGGCCCAGGCCTTCTTCTGGTCCTGGTAAAGATCCACCTGCTGGTGCAGTGCCCACTGCTCCAGGTAACCGATGCCATAGCCCACCAGGATGAAGCCCAGGGCCGCCAGCAGCAGCACCAGTCCCCGGGGCTTAAAGCGCTGCTCGAAGTGGCTCAGTGCGTGCCAGCGGTGCTTCCATTTTTGCATCATTATCTTCTACTTATCTTTACCAGTGGTATCATCACCCCATCCCCGACCGAACCGCAGACGCCATGCTCGCCGACTACAAGTTCAAGCTGTCCAGCGCCCGAATCAGCCTGCATCTTTGCCTGCTGGGGCTGCTGGTCGGCGCCCTGGCAAGCGGCCTGATCGTGCTCTTCCAGTTGTCGGTTTCCGGACTGCAACACCTTGTATTGATTGAGTCTGGCGATTTTACCGGGCTGCCGATGTGGATGCGAGCGGCACTGCCCATTCTGGGCGCCGGGGTCATCTACCTTCTGGTCAGCCGCACCGATACCGCGTACCGGCGGATGGGCATCGCCTACGTCATCCACCGGGTCAAGTGCCACTACGGCCGCATCTCCCTCACCAGTGGGGTGGGCCAGTTCGTCCACGCCGTGGTCGCCCTGGCCTGCGGATTCTCCGTGGGTAAGGAGGGGCCGGCGGTACACATCGGTGCCACGGCCGCCACCATGATGTCCAAGCGCTGGGAGCTGCCGGACAACACCATGCGGATCCTCTCATCCTGCGGCATAGCGGCCGGGATCGCCGCCATCTTTAATACACCGCTCGCCGGTGTGATCTTCGTCCTGGAAGTGGTGCTGCGGGATTACAAGATCCACTACTTCCTGCCCATCATGCTGGCGGCCATCATCGGTGCCATCATCTACCGCACCGTGTTTGGCGACATCCACGTCTACAGCCACCTGGAGCTGGTGCGGATCCCGCTGGACCAGTACCCCACCCTGCTGATGTTCGGCCTGGTGCTGGGGATCGTCGCCGCGCTGTTCAACCACTCGCTGTTGCTGGTGACCCGCAAGGCCAGCACCCTGGATCTGGGCACCCGCTTTGCCATCGCCGGGGTGGCCACCGCCCTGATTGCCGTGGTGGTGCCCGGCGCCATGGGCGGCGAGTACAGCGCCGTGACCCTGGCCCACTCCCACAACGCCACCATCCTGGGCCTGCTGGTGCTGCTGGTGGCCAAGGCTCTGGCCACCATCGCCGCCATTGGCCTGGGGATCCCCGGTGGCCTGATTGGCCCGCTGTACGGCATGGGCGCCCTGCTGGGGGCCATGGTGGCGCTGATCCTCAGCCCCATGCTGCCGCAACTGGAGGCCTACCAGGGGATCTACGCCGCCATCGGCATGACCGCCCTGATGGGGGTCTGCCTCAACGCCCCCATGGCCTCCCTGCTGGCCCTGGTGGAGCTGACCGACGATGCCTCGGTGATCCTGCCCTTCCTGCTGGTGACCCTGCCGGCCTTCCTGCTGGCCCACGAGGGCCTGGGGGCCCGGGCCATCTTCCTGCGTCAGCTCGACATCATGGGGCTGGAGTACCGGGTCCCGCCCCTGGAACAGGCGCTGCAGAAAACCGGGGTGCTGGCACTGATGAGCCGGGACATCGTGCTGGCCCGCCCTGGTCTGGCGGACGACGAGCTGCTGGAGCTGCTCAAAAGCGCCGACCAGCACCGTCTGCTGCGGTCCACCGAAGAGGGGCAGGAGCTGATCACCCTGCACGCCGACTTCACCGACCACAGCAACAGCGCCCTGAAACAGGAGCCGGTGCCCGGCCTGCCCACCCGGGCCACCCTGGCGGAGGTGTACCGGCTGCTGGAGCCCAAGCGCGGTGGCGCCGTCTACATCTACCTGGACAACCCGGACACGCCGGTGGGGCTGATCACCTGGCCCATGCTGCACAAGTTCTTCCGCGGCGGCGAGGTGTGATCCTCTCAGGCGGATAACCAAACCCCCTTGGGTTATCGCCGGGGGTTATCCGGGGTTTGACGACAAGAGGCGAATTCTATTCAATGGGTTAGGTAACGACTTGGCCTTAAAGCACGGAAGCCCCCATCGCCATGCGCTATCAAATCGACGACTTTATTCTCGACGTCCGTCACCACAGTCTTTATAGGGGCCAGACCCTGCTCAGCAGCGACGAACGCCTCATTCGCCTGCTGCAGCTGCTGATTGAACGGGCGCCGGAGCACCTGGACCAGGCCACTTTGCTGGCGGCCCTCTGGCCCGATACCCGGGTGAGCAACTGGTCCATCTCCCGCCTCATCTCCGACGCCCGCAAGTTGTTCAATGACGCCGGGGCCGACTTCCCGGTGATCCAGACGGTGCACGGCCGGGGCTACCGCCTGGCCAGCGAAGCCCAGGCTCGCCAGGTGCCCTTGCCCGAGTCCCCCAGCGCCCCCGAGCCGATGCCTGCCCCGGAGCAACCCTCAGCGCCACGCCGCCCACTGTGGGCCGCGGCCATCGCGCTGCAGCTGGTGGTGCTGGTCCTGCTGGGCTGGCTTATCCTGGAGCGCAGTGAAGCACCGCTCAAGATCGGTGAGATCCACAACCCGGTGGCCCGGGTGCTCTGGGTGGACGATCACCCGGAGAACAACGCCGAGGAGCGACACCGCTTGCAGCAGCAGTCCGTCGCCGTCTACACCACCACCTCCAGCCACGAGGCGAAGATGCTGCTGGCGATGTACCAGTACGACGTCATCATCTCCGACATGGGTCGGGCCGGGGATCCCCTGGCGGGACTCAAACTGGTGGAGACCCTGCGCCAACAGGGCAACGACACCCCCTACCTGATGTACACCATCCTGCCCTCCGAGGCACAGCGCCGCCTGGTGTTGGAGCACGGGGCCCAGGGGGTGGCGGTGGACGCCGACAACCTGTTCCAGATGCTGTCCCAATATATGCCTGTAACACTTTAAAAAATAACGACTCACTCCAAACAGCAGCCTCTAAGCCATTGTTTTTTATCGACTTCATTATTTTTCAAAAACTTTCAAAGACAAAATCACATCCGAATGCGTATATATCAGTGTGTCAGGCGCGGAGGGCATGCCCTCCCTGCCCAGCTTCGGCGACAACCGACGGGCAGGCACGCCATCCCAACCTGGCGAGCGCAACTTTCCCGGCCAGCAGGACGTTCCTCCGTCTGCTGGCTTTTTTTTGCCCTTTGCCCGCAACTTCATTGCGCCGGATCACAGCTTGCCCACCCGTTCGCTAAGCAGATGAATTGAGTCCGGTTCCCCGCCCCGGCGCCCCTTGCGCCCATCGCCCACGGCGGTATAATCCTCCGAAAAATGGCCACAGCAGGACAAAAAATGAACCGACACGTTGCCCCGCGCACCCAGTGCCGTCCGCCGGCCTTCGGTTCTCTCTCTATTTGCTGTGGTCACGAAAAAAGCCTCCTTTTTTAAGGGGGCTTTTTTTGAATAACACCCACACCCTACAGGCCTACCGGGAGCACATGTCATGGCGAGTTCGCTGTACAAGAAGCACATCATCTCCATTCCGGAGCTCAGCCGCGCTGAGCTGGAACTCATTGTCGAGACCGCCGGCACGCTCAAAGCCGAGCCCAACCCCACCCTGCTGAAGAACAAGGTGGTGGCCAGCTGCTTCTTCGAACCCTCCACCCGCACCCGCCTCTCCTTTGAAACCGCGGTCCAGCGCCTGGGCGGCAGCGTCATCGGCTTCGACAGCGGCGGCAACACCTCCCTGGCCAAGAAGGGGGAGACCCTGTCCGACTCGGTGCAGGTGATCAGCTCCTACGTGGACGCCTTCGTGATGCGCCATCCCCAGGAGGGCGCCGCCCGTTTGGCCAGCGAATACTCTAACGGTGTCCCGGTGATCAACGGCGGCGACGGCGCCAACCAGCACCCCTCCCAGACTCTGCTGGATCTCTTCTCCATCTACGAGACCCAGGGCCGGCTGGATAACCTCAACGTCGCCTTTGTCGGCGACCTCAAGTACGGCCGCACCGTCCACTCCCTGACCCAAGCCCTCTCCAAGTTCAACAACGTCACCTTCTACTTCATCGCACCGGACGTGTTGGCGATGCCCGACTACCTGTGCGAAGCGCTGGACGAGGCCGGGATCCAGTACCACGAGCTGACCAGCATGGACGAGGTGGTCCCCCAGCTGGACGTGCTCTACATGACCCGGGTGCAGAAGGAGCGCTTCGACGAGTCCGAGTACGCCCACGTCAAATCCGCCTACATCCTCTCTGCTGCCACCCTGAAAGGCGCCCGGGCCAACCTCAAGGTGCTGCACCCCCTGCCGCGGGTGGATGAGATCACCGTCGATGTGGACGCCACCCCCCACGCCTACTACTTCCAGCAGGCGGAGAATGGCATCTACGCGCGCCAGGCCCTGCTGGCCCTGGTCCTCAACGAATCCCTGTAATGGAGCCCCTCGACATGACCAAAGACAACAAACTCCAGGTGGAAGCCATTAAGAACGGTTCGGTGATCGACCACATCCCGGCCCACAGCGGCATCAAGGTGCTGCGCCTGTTTCAGCTGCACAAGTCGGAAAACCGCATCACCATCGGCCTGAACCTGCCCTCCTCCGCCCAGGGCAGCAAGGATCTCATCAAGATTGAGAACCTCTTTATCGGCGAGGAGCTGGCCAACCAGCTGGCGCTGCTGGCCCCCAACTGCACCGTCAACCAGATCGAGAACTACGAGGTGGTGCGCAAGCTGCAGCTCTCTTTGCCGGAGCAGGTCACCGGCGTGTTCCAGTGCCCCAACAGCAACTGCATCACCCACAGCGAACCGGTGCAGACCCGCTTTACCGTGGCCAGCAAGGGCGACAGCATCAAGCTCAAGTGCCACTACTGCGAGAAGGCCTTCACCCGGGAGAGCATGACCGAGCGACGCTGAGCGCTCGACCCCGCCAAGGCGCCCACCGGGCGCCTTTTTGCTGGTTTTCCACCGCCCTGTGATCACGCCGCTTGATCATCCCGGTCAAATGATGACACTCTCCCCTGCACAGGACGGCAACCCCATTGCGCGGGCCAACGCCCCGTGGTCGGGTGACACCCCGACCGCGTCGAACCGCACCCTTTGGTGGGCCGGCCACCGCGCCGGCTAGAGAGGATCCAGTAAGGAGAACCATGAACCGCAGCGAATCCCTGTTTGATCAGGCCCAGAAAACCATCCCCGGCGGCGTAAACTCCCCGGTTCGCGCCTTTAAAGGTGTGGGCGGCACCCCGGTATTCATCGACAGCGCCGACGGCGCCTACCTGTTCGACGTCGACGGCAAGCGCTACATCGACTACGTCGGTTCCTGGGGCCCGATGATCCTGGGTCACAACCACGACAGCATCCGCAACGCCGTGATCGAAGCGGCCCACAAGGGCCTCTCCTTCGGCGCCCCCACCCAGTCCGAGGTGGAGATGGCGAACCTGGTCTGCAAGCTGCTGCCCAGCGTTGAGCAGGTGCGGATGGTGAACTCCGGCACCGAAGCCACCATGAGCGCCCTGCGCCTGGCCCGTGGCTTCACCGGCCGCGACAAGTTCATCAAGTTCGAAGGCTGCTACCACGGCCACGCCGACTGCCTGCTGGTGAAAGCCGGCTCCGGCATGCTGACCTTCGGCGAGCCCACCAGCCCGGGCGTGCCGGCGGACTTCGCCAAGCACACCCTGACCGCCGACTACAACGATCTGGACAGCGTTAAGGCCCTGTTCGAGTCCAACCCGGGCGAGATCGGTGCCATCATCCTGGAGCCGGTGGCCGGTAACATGAATTGCATCCCGCCGGTAGAAGGCTTCCTGGAAGGCCTGCGTGCCCTGTGTGACGAGCACGGTGCCCTGCTGATCATCGACGAGGTGATGACCGGCTTCCGCGTCTCCCTGACCGGTGCCCACGGCCACTACGGCGTGACCCCGGACCTGGTGTGCCTGGGTAAGGTGATCGGCGGCGGCATGCCGGTGGGCGCCTTCGGTGGCCGCGCCGACGTGATGGCCCACCTGGCCCCCAACGGCCCGGTGTACCAGGCCGGCACCCTGTCCGGTAACCCGGTGGCCATGGCCGCGGGCCTGGCCCAGCTGGAAGTGCTGCAGCAGCCTGGCCTGTACGACGAGCTGACCGCCAAGACCGAGACCCTGATCCACGGCTTCAAGGCCGCGGCGGACAAGCACGGCGTGCCGATGGCGATCAACACCGTGGGCGGCATGTTCGGCTTCTTCTTCACCGAAGAGCAGAACATCAGCTCCTTCGCCCAGGTCTCCCGCTGCAACATGGACCACTTCAAGGCATTCTTCCACGGCATGCTGGACGAGGGCGTGAACCTGGCCCCCTCCGCGTTCGAAGCCGGCTTCCTCTCCATGGCGCACTCCGACGAGGACATCGCCGAGACCATCGCCGCCGCCGACCGCGTACTGGCCAAGATTGCCGCCGCCTAAGCGCTGAAGCAGTCGATCAAAAAAGCCGCCCTTTGGGGCGGCTTTTTTTGTGGGTGTCGGCGGGCTTAGAAGGCGTATCGGATGCCGATGGCGCCGTCCACGCCGAACTTGGCGCTGTCGTCGAAGTCCAGGTCCGGGGCGATCTGCACAAAGGCGTCCCAGCGGTTGTTGAGGTGGAACTCCAGGCCGAAGGGCACTCGTACCCCGTAGCCGTCATCCCAACCGACGAAGGCACCGCCGCCCACGTACCAGCTCACCGGGATCTCCTCCACCTGGGTAACGGCGCCTCGGGCGAACAGGTAATCCACCGCCACCCCGTCGTTGCCGATAAAGGCGTTCAGCTTGTTGTCGAACTGCATCAGCACGCCAAAGCCCTGGTCGTAACCAAAGCCCCCCTCAATGCGCGCCTGGGCTGAAACGGAGGTCAGGGCCAGGGCCGCCGCCAGGGCGGTAAGCGAGAGTGTTTTCATGGGAAGCGTCCCTCAATCTATCAAAAAGTGTGCAGAATCTACCTCTGTCGGCGCCCGCTGCCAAGGTTTCGTGGCCATTTTTTCGCCCTGACACGAACCCCATTCAGTTCAAGTTGGGTTCAAACGCCGGCGAATGCATCCGCTGGATTGCCGACTTTGCGCCTCCTTGCCTATGGTTTACTCAAGACAAGATCTCGCCCATTTTCAAGGCGACATCAGGCGCTTAAGGATAAACCCCCATGTACGCAGAACTGGCGCTGCTCGGTGTGCTCGTCTTCCTCTACGCCGGGGTCAACGGCCGCATGGCCCGCGGATGGGTCTCCGGGCCCATGGTGTTCGTCGCCGCCGGTTTTTTGTTCGGCCCCGCTGTGATGGGCTGGTTCCAGGGCGACATCGAGCGCGAAGAGCTGCACCTGCTGACCGATCTGACCCTGGCGCTGATTCTGTTTACCGACGCCGCCAACGCCGATCTCACCACCCTGCGCCGCCGCTTTGCCATCCCCGCCCGCATGCTGTTGCTGGGCCTGCCGGGGGTGATGCTGCTGGGCTTTGTGCTGGCCGCCGCGCTGTTTGAGAACCTGACCCTGTTGGAGGCGGGGATCCTCGGGGTGATGCTGGCCGCCACCGACGCGGCCCTGGGCAAGGGGGTGTTTGCCAACCCGGCGGTGCCGGCGCCGGTCCGGGAGGGGCTCAACACCGAAAGCGGCCTGAACGACGGTCTCTGCGTGCCCTTCTTGCTGCTGCTCCTGGCCCTGGAGAGCGGCAGCATCGAAGGGCTGGGGGATGGCCAGGCCCTGGCGCTGTTCGCCGAGGAGCTGGGGATTGGCTTGCTGGTGGGCCTGGGGGGCACCGCCCTGGCGGGGAGTTTCCTGCGTTTTTGCCATCGACGGGGCTACCTGGAGGAGTTGTGGCTCTTTATCGCCGTGGCGGCCCTGGCCCTGGCGCTGTTCGCCACCGCCCAGAGCCTGCACGGCAGCGGCTACATCGCCGCCTTCTCCGGCGGCCTGCTGTTTGGTTACCTGGCCAAGGAGCACACCCACACCGCGGTGATCGGGGCCGAGGTGGATGGCGAAAGCCTGGCGATGCTCACCTGGTTTGTCTTTGGTGCCGCCGTGGTGGGCCACCTGTCCCCCACCCCCACTGTGCTGCTCTACGCCCTGGTCAGCCTCACCCTGGTGCGGATGCTGCCTATCTACCTCTGCCTGGCGGGCAGCGGCGAGTCCCGCTACAGCCGACTGTTCCTGGGCTGGTTTGGCCCCCGGGGGCTGGCCAGCATCGTCTTTACCCTGATTGTTCTGGACAGCGGCCTGCCTGGCGCTCCCTTTATCGCCAATGTGGTGGCCTGCACCGTGTTGCTGAGCCTGGTGCTCCACGGCATCAGCGCCAACCCACTGGCGGCGCGCTTTCGACAGCAGGAGTGAGCTGGCGCTGTTAAGCTTAGTTCGCGACGTCTAGGCCAAAGAGGCAAAGTATTGATGTTGAGGCACTTCATTGGAGCGCTCTTACTGACGCTCTGCGCGGCGACGAGCCATGCCGCGGCCGAGCCCCCCACCCTCTACCACGGTGGCACCATACTCACCATGGAGCGCGACACTCCGGAGGTGGCAGCGGTGGTGACCGAAGGCAAGCGGATCCTCTTCACCGGCTCGCTCGAGGAGGCCCAGTCACGGTATCCCGACGCCCGCAGCGCCAATATGGAGGGGCTGGTGATGCTGCCGGGGTTCATCGAATCGAAGCTGCACCCGGTGTTGGCGGCCATGGCACTGGACATGGTGGTGGTGGCGCCGGAGACCTGGACCCTGCCCAAGGGCACCTGGCCCGGGATGCAGTCCCAGTTCGATTTCCTGGCGGCGCTGAACGAGGCGGAGCGGGGGATGGTGGACCAGACCCAGACCCTATGGAGCTGGGGGTATCACCCGGATTACCACGGCCGGCTGAACCGGCGGATGCTGGATGGGCTCAGCAAGACCCGGCCCATCGGCGTCTGGCACTACGACACCCGCTCCATCATCATCAACTCGGTGCTGATCCAGCGCTTCGCCCTGGATAAGGACACCCCGGCGGCCTACCAGGAGGTGCTGACCGACGGCGTCATCGATTACGAGCAGGCGATGGTGTGGTTTCTGGAGCAGGTTAAAAGCGACATTGCCTCGCCCAGCCGACTGCAGCCGGGGCTGTCCCAGTTGGTGCGCTGGATGCAGCAGCGGGGCTTTACCGCCTACCGGGTGCCCGGGGCCCTGAAGCTGCCGGCCATCGCCACCACCTATCAGGCCCTGCTGCGTCAGCACCCCATCCCCCTCTACACCCACCTCAGTGGCGATACCGTCAACCGGGCCGCCGAGCCCGACCTGGCCCGGCCCAAGGCCTACTGGCTGGGGCTGGTGCCCGACGGGCCGGCAGACGAGATGGAGATCGAACAGGTGCTCAGGGATCTGACCCTGGACGCCGCCCGGGCCTGGGGGCGGGAGAGCGAGCTGGGCAGCATCAAGGCGGGCAAGGTGGCCAACTTCACCCTGCTGAACCTCAACCCCCTGACCCTGTCCGCCGAACAACTGCCCGAACTTCGGGTGCAGGGCACGGTATTCGAAGGGCGCCTGTACCGGGTGGCGCCCTCCATGGAGTGAGCCGGCTGCGGGCGGCTCGCTTAGGGCTGATCGGGCTTCGCCTCCGGCGATTCCGGCTTGAGGTGACGGTCGAAAAACTCCGCCATCATGGTGTGCCAGTGGGTCCGGGTGGCCTTGCCCCGCAGGCTGTGCTTCTTGCCCGGGTAGGTCATCAGATCGAACTGCTTGCCCTCGTCCTGCAGCACCTTGATAAGCCGGGTGGTGTTGGTGAACAGCACGTTGTCGTCCGCCATCCCGTGATAGATGAGCAGCGGCCGCCCCAACGCCTTGGCGTAGGGGAACACCGAGGCGGCCTCGTAGGCCTGGGGCACCTTATCCGGGTGGCCCATATAGCGCTCGGTGTAGTGGGTGTCGTAGAGCCGCCAGTCGGTGACCGGCGCCCCGGAGATCCCCGCCGCGAAGTGATCCCCCGCCTTGAACATCATCATCAGCGCCATATAGCCGCCGTAGCTGTGGCCAAACACACCAATGCGGGAGGCGTCCACAAAGGGCAGGCTGCCCAGGTGCTTCACCCCGGTGACCTGATCGGCCACCTCCGGATCCCCCATCTTCTGGTACAGGGCGTCCTCGAACGCCTTGCCCCGGTAGTTGGAGCCGCGGTTATCCAGGGTGAACACCACGTAGCCCTGCTGGGCCAGGTACTGGTGGAAAGGCTTGTCCCAGCTGTTGGTCACCAGCTGGGCGTGGGGGCCGCCGTAGAGGTAGACGATGGCCGGGTAGCGCTTGGCCGAGTCGAAGCCCGCCGGCTTGTACATGCGGTAGTAGAGGGTGTGACCCTCGGGGGCTCGCAGGCTGCCAAACTCCGGGTTGATCCAGTCGCTCAGGTAGGGGAACAGCGGGTGCCCCGGCTCCACCCGGTTCTGCTCCAGCCAGGTAAGTTGGTTGCCGCGGGCGTCGTGGAGGGAGACCTGGGTGGGGGTGCGGGGATCGCTGAAACGATCGATGTAGCCGCTGCCGTCCTTGGCGAAGGTGACGCTGTGCATGCCGGGGCGATCGGAGATCCGCCGAATTTCCCCCTCGCCGTCCAAACGCACCCGGTAGAGGTGGCGCTCCAGCGGCGTGTCCCGGCGCCCGGTGAAGTAGAGCAGCCCCTTGGCCTCGTCTATCGCCTCGAGCTTGTCCACCACCCAGGTGCCCCGGGTCAGCTGACGCACCAGCTTGCCCTTGAGATCGTACAGGTAGAGGTGCTTGAAGCCATCGCGCTCCGAGGCCCAGACAAAGTGCTGGCCGTCCTTCAAAAAGCGCAGGTCCTTATGCAGGTTGACCCAGGTCGGGCTGGTTTCACTCAGCAGGGTGCGGGTGTTGCCCTCGGCCAGGTCCACCAGGCGCAGCTCCAAGGTCTGCTGATCCCGAGATTGCCACTGGTAGCTGAGCCGCTCGGCGCTGGCCCAGCGCACCCGCGGCAGGTAGATGTCGCGGCTCTTGCCCAGGTTCAGCCACTGCACCTTGCCGTCCGCCAGGGTGATCACCCCCAGTTTGACGGTGACGTTGGGACGCCCGGCGGCCGGGTAGCGCTGCTGGATCATCTCGATGCGATCGGCGTAGATCTCCGAGCGGGTCACCTGGTCCACCGGCGACTCGTCCACCTGGATAAAGGCCAGACGCTGATCGTCCGGCGACCACCAGTAGCCGGTCATCCGGCCCATCTCCTCCTGGGCCACGAACTCCGCCATGCCGTTTTTGATGGGCCCGGCGCCATCCTGGGTCAGCTGGCGCTCCTCGCCACTGGCCAGGTCCACCAGGTAGAGGTTCTGATCCCGCACAAAGGAGACGTAGCCCCCCTTGGGCGACACCTTGATGTCGGTTTCGAAGGCCTCGGTCTGGGTCAACCGGCGGGCCTGCTTCTCGGCGAGATCGTAGTAGAAGACGTCCCCGGCCAGGGGGAAGAGCAGGGCCTGGCCATCGTCAGACCAGCTGTACTCCATGATGCCGCTGCCGTAGATCCGCTGGCGCTCGCGGCGGGCCTTCTCCTCGTCTGAGAGGCGCTCTTCGCCGGCGTGCAGGGTATCGGAGTCCACCAGCAGACGGTTGGCGCCGTCCTCGATGTGGTACTCCCAGAGGTCGTAGCGGTGGTAATCCGCCTCCCGTCCCTTGAGGTAGGTGACCCGACTGCCATCCGGCGAGTAGCTCAGCGCCCGGGGGGCGGTGCCGGAGAGTTTGGGATCGGAGAACAGGCGCTCGATGGTGAGCCGTTCCGCCTGCACCGAGGCGGAGGCCCCGGCCAGGGTGAGGGCCAACAGGGGGGCGATCATCTTCATGGTCTACAGCGTATCCTTGCCAAAGTTGGCGCCAGTTTAGCAAAGGGCCAACCCAATCAACATCTTTGCAACCCAGGCACCGCCCCCGGGGCGTGATCCCCCTCCAAGGCCGGCGGGCCAACCATGTTCAGCGACCGCCAAATGGGGAATACTCTGGGGACACCCACAACGAGAGCGGGCCATGAGCTTTAAATCCCTATTGGGCAAGGTATTGCGCGACGGCGTCCTGGAGAAGGGGCTGATCGACACGGTCAAACCGGCGCTGGCCGACGCCAAACCGGCGGTGGACGAGGCCCGGGAGGCGGCGGACCAGCTGCTGACCGAGGCCGGGGTGCTGAACGCCCCGGACCCGGCCACCGATCCCAAGGGGGCACTGGCCCACCAGCTCAATGCCCTGGTGGCCTGTCTGCTGCAGCGACCCAAGAGCCAGGCCTACTACCTGATGGGGGAGCTGGCCGCCCTGGTGCCCCAGGTACTGGCCGCCCACCCGCGGCTGGGCGGGCTGATGGGCCTGGCCCGCGCCCTGGGGGTCAACCTGGGCCGTCCCGGGGGCGGCCACGGGGAGGCGGCCGCCGGCCTCTCCACCCTGCTGGGGGGTGGGCGCATGGCCCGCACCCTGGCCAGCAGCGGTCAGGCGATGCTCAACGGTCGTGACGCCTACGAGGTGCACGCCAGCCAGGTGCGCCAATGGGCGGACCTGACGCCGCTGCAACAGGCGGTGGTGGAGCAGTGTGGCGTCCTCAACGCCCTGCTGGAAGCCCAGGAGGAGCCGGAGCAGACCGCCGAGCTCAACCAGGGGATCGACCAGCTCGAAGCCCAGCTGCGCCAGCAGGATGAAACCCTCTACCAGGGCCTGGACGCGGCCCACCAGGCCCAGCTCGATGCGCTGCTGCAGGCCGGACTCTGTCGCCAGCCGCACTAGCGCTTAAGGGTCGCTGCGCAGCGCCATCCGCTTGCCCAGCCAGACTCCCAGGGCCAGGGGGGCAAAGAACACCGCCAGCAGGAACAGGATGAAGTAGAGGATCAGCCCCTTGAGGGTCTTGGTCAGCTCCTTGAACACCACGGTCACCGTGTGCTCGGCGATGGTGTCCAGATCCCCCGCCGCCGCTTCACGCTGCTGGGCCAACATCTGGTTCAGCGCCTCACGCTCGTTACGCACCAACTGCGCCAGGGCCTGGCGCTCGGTGGCCAACTGGGCCAGCTTGACGTCGCCGATGTCGTTCAACCGCTCCAACAGCGGCATCAGCTCGGAGTTGAGCTCCTTGACCAGGTTGTGCATCAGCTGGGGGCTCTGGGCCATCAGCAGCTGGAAGCGGTGCGCGGTGGCGCTCATCTCCGCCAGGGTGCGCTGGATCTCATCCACATTGATGTCGGCGTGCAGGGCGTAGAGCTGGGACTTCCAGCTGAGGATCTTGGGGGTCTGCTCGGTGATCATCGCCATGCGATCGGAGATGTCGCTCATCACCTCGGGCACGGTGCCGAAGGTGGTCACCGCCTCGAACTCGCTGATCCCCCGCTCCGCCAGCCAGTCGTTAAAGGCGCTGGAGCGGGCAAAGGTGAGATCCTCGATGGGGTTATCTGCGGCGTGGCGGGCCACGAACGCCCGGTTGCGCTCAAAGTCGTCGCTGCGCTGGAAGCCCTTGGCGGTGCGCTCAAACTCCCGCGCCAGGCGCCGGCTGGCCTCCACCGCGAAGTGCTGATAATCGCCGAACAGTCCCTGCCCCGCCCCGGTGTCGAAGAACTCGACCATCTGCACCGTCAGCACCCAGGTATCCAGCATGGCCGCCACCGGCGAGGCCTGGAAGATCGCCCGCTGCAGCGCCTGCTCGGCACCGATCTTCCACATCAAAGCGTGGCTTTCGATCAGGATATCGGGGGGACGCTCAGACAGCTGGGCCGCGGACAGCTCCAGGACGACGATGCGGTCGGCGGTGTGCTCCACCCGGCTGAAAAACGCGTGGGTGAAATCGCGGCTGAACACCCGCATATTGAGCTGCTCCTGGGGCAGCGGCTCGATGCCGCTTTCCAGGGTGATCTCCAACAGCGAACAGGCGACGCAACCGGCCGCCAGCAGCATCACCGTCAGTGTACGCCAAAGGGTTTTCATGGCCTGCCCTCACCACCGACACAACCTCGGGCCGGCCCTCAGTGGCCAACCCAATAGGAAGGTTATAGGTGATGGAGCGCCATTCGGGGATTATTGCAGCAAAGGATCGTCCTTGGGCAGCTTGCCGGCGATCCACTTGGCCAGGCGATGACGGATGTTGGCGCTGTTCTCCTGATCCTCCGGCAGGGGCGCCATCAGTTGCATGTGCACCAGCATGCGGTAGATGGCTTCGGCCTTGTCGTCCGCCGAGTCCGTGGGCTTAAAGGCGCTGAAGCCGGATTTCACCGCCAGGGCCTCGCCAATCTGCATCGCTTTGCGAAACAGCTCTTTCTCGTTTTTCAGCTTTTTCATTGTGCCGTCCTGACTGCGCTGAGCGTTGTCCACCACGTTAGCACGTTCTCCGCCAACCACCGATCGACACCTGCCGGTTTTCACGCCAATCAAAAATTTGCTAGTTTATTGAGGCATTTAACATGGAGAGTTAGCGATGCGTAATCTGTACCTTACCCTGGCACTGGTGAGCCTGGCCGGCTGTGGCGGCTCCAGCAGCGACGACGGCCCGGAGGACAACCGGCCGGACGGCTTCAACACCTTCGAAAGCGGCGCCGGGATCCACATCGGCGTCATCGGCGACGAAGACTATTCCGACACCACCTACTTCGGCCTGGGCATGTTTGCCCCGGACGGCACCATGGTCAGCTTCAGCCTCGATCAGAACAACGACGCCAATATCCGTTTCACCGACCACAAGGGCGCAGGCACCGACGGCTTCTTCGATGCCGAGGGCCGGGTGTACGACTGCCTGAACGCCGGGGCGTGCCAATGGCACAACAGCACCCTGAACGGCACCCTGAACTGGGATGTGCTGGCCTCCAATATGGAGTGGGCCAGCGAAGCAGAGCCGATGATGATGACCCGGGACGGTGAGGCCAGCTTTATGGTCTACCCCCTGTCGACCCTGGCCGGGGAGTTCAGCAACGGCTACATCACCCTGACCCTGGCCGAGTCCGGTGAACTGAGCGGCTGGGACATCGACGGCTGCAACTGGGCCGGCACCCTGGCCCCCTACGAGGATCTCAACCTCTTCGCCCTCAACCTCACCAGCAGCAATTGCGACTTCGCCGACCGCTTCGCCGGCCTGGCCTTTGTGATGGAGGACGACGAAGAGGGCCACATTCTCTGGGGCCTGACCAGCAGCGAGACCGCCTTCCTGCCCCTGGCCGTGTGGGATGGGGAAACCGCCAGTGCGGCGTCCTACGAGCGCCCCCAGGCCAACCGGGCCACCTTCGCCCTGCGCACCCTGGCCACTCAGGGGCCCATCCGCCGGTAAGGCCCTTGAATACGCGTCCCGGGCCCTGTCCCGGGGCGCTCTTTTTCGCTTCCCCCTTCATCCACATCCGAACAGAAACGACCCCTGTTCAGTGGTCTCCCGCCAGCACCTTGCCCTGCCCCCAAGCCTTCATTGAAGGGCCAAACCCTGTTCTGGTTCGTGCCTGTTTATTCGCCAGTGGCCAATGCGCTAGGTTAGGTGAGCGCTTTAACAAGGAGAGTGAGTGCCATGCAGAAGTTATTGATCGGTTTATCTGTTCTCGCCCTGGCCGGCTGTGGCGGTTCCAGCAGCTCGGACCCGGCGCCGAACCCGGACACCCCCACCTTTACCGCCGCCCAAAGCGGCATCTACCTGGGCACCGTAAGCGGCCCACAGGAGCTGGTCGGGCTGGCCCTGCTCTCCCCCGACGGGGACATTCGCTCGTTAAGCTCAGACCCCTACGACGGCTACACCGTGGCCTTTGGCGAGTTCGATGCCGAGGGCAAGAACGGCAGCTACAGTGCCGAGGGGCGGGTGTTCGGCTGCGACATCAACAGCTGCCTGTGGGAGAACACCAGCCTCAGCGGCCAGCTGCAAAACGGCCTGTTCAGCGGCACCCAGCGCTTTGCCGACAGCAGCGCCGAGTACAGCATCGAGATGCAGCGCGATCCGGACAGCAACCTGGAGTTTGACCTGAGCGCCCTGGGCGGCCGGTGGAGCGACGGCTACACCGAACTGGAGCTGGCCAGCGACGGCAGTTTCAGCGGTCTGGACCTGGATGGCTGCGTGATGACCGGCCAGATCACGCCCCACGACGGGGTTAACCTGCTGAGCCTGACCTTCAGCCTGAGCCAGTGCGAATTCGACGGCCAGTTCGAGGGGTTGGGGTTCATGTTCGTCGACGGGGATGGCCACAACATCTGGGCCCTCACCTCCAGCGAGCTCTACGTCTTCCCCTTTATTGTCTGGGACGGCAAGGCCACCTCCGGCCAGGCTCCGCGGTTTGAGCTCAACCTGCGCACCCCCACCGGCGATGGCCTCAAAGGCCTGCAGGGGATGGGCAAGCAGCGCCGCTGAGCCGCTCACAAACAGACGCCCCGCCAATCGGCGGGGCGTTTTTGTTGCCTCAGTCGGTGGCGGCCACCACCGTCAGCCAGCGAGCCTTCTCCTGGGGCGGCAGGAAGCTGGCCTTAAAGCCATTGGCCGCCAGCTGGCGCACCTGGTCGCGGTTCAGCGCCAGAGCCTCAACGCAGGCGGTGAAGTTCTCCAAAAGGTAGCCACCGAAGTAGGCCGGATCGTCGGCATTCACCGTCACCAGCAGATCCTGGGCCAGCAGCCAGGCCAGGTTGTGGTCCTTGAGATCCTCCACCACCTTGAGCTTCAAGTTGGACAGCGGGCAGACGGTCAGGGGCACCTGCCGCCGGGCCAGCTCGGCCACCAGCTCCGGGTCCTCCTGGCAGCGCACCCCATGGTCGATGCGGGCCACCTGAAGCCGCTCCAGCGCCTCCCAGATGTAACTGGCCGGCCCCTCTTCCCCGGCGTGGGCCACCAGTTCAAACCCCTGGCGACGGGCCGCGGCAAACACCCGCTCAAACTTGCTGGGCGGGTGGCCCAGCTCCGAGCTGTCCAGGCCAATGCCGATGATCTTGTCCCGGTGGGGCTCGGCCTGGGCCAGGGTGTCGAAGGCGCTTTGCTCACTTAAATGGCGCAGGAAGCAGAGGATCAGGTAGCTGCTGATCCCCAGCTCACGGCGCCCCGCCTCCAGGGCAGCGTGGATCCCGTTGATCGCCGTCTCGAAGGGGATCCCCCGCTCGGTGTGGGTCTGGGGGTCGAAGAAGATCTCGGTGTGCACCACGTTCTGCTCGGCGCAGCGGCTCAGGTAGGCCCAGGTCAGGTCGAAAAAGTCCTGCTCGGTGCGCAGCACGTCCGCGCCCTGGTAGTAGAGATCGAGAAAGGATTGCAGGTTGTCAAAATCGTAGGCGGCCCTCAGGGCCTCGACGCTGTCGTAGGGCAATGTAATGCCGTTGCGCTGGGCCAGCTGGAACATCAGCTCCGGCTCCAGAGTGCCTTCGATGTGGAGGTGAAGCTCGGCTTTGGGAAGGGATTGAATGAGAGTCTGCATGCAACGCCACCTTGGAATTCTTATCGGCTGTTGCCTTTAGCAGTCTACCGCGAAAGCCCTTCAGGGCAAGGGACGGGGCAGAGATCGGATCTCCTCGCCAACGCCAGCTCAATGGGTTAGGGTGGCGTTCGAGGGGGAATAACAATGAAAAAACACCTGCCCGCGGTCCTCTTATCTTTGGCGGCCCTGCCCGCCCAGGCCTATCAGGCCAGCACCTGGTCACTGACCATCGACAACGATGGTGCGGTGGGCAGCGATCGCGACTACTCCAGCGGCCTGTTCCTGGGCTACCACACACCTCACTGGCGCACCGACGCCGCCCCCAACTGGATGGCCGGCCTGGCCGACTGGCTGCCCGGCAGCGACCGTCAGAGCCTGGCCGGTTCGTTGCGCCTGGGCCAGATGATGTGGACCCCGGAGCACATCGAGGAGCCCCTGCCCCGGGAGGGGGAGCGACCCTACGCCGGGCTGCTGTTTCTTGAGGGGGGACTGGCCCGCTACGCCGAGGACCGGGCCGACCGCTACCAGCTGCTGTTCGGCACTGTGGGACCCAGCGCCCTGGCCGAGGAGGGGCAGCGCTTTATCCACTTCCTGATCGGCTCCGACGAGCCCCTGGGCTGGGACTCGCAAATCGAGGATCAGCTGGTGCTCAACCTGGATTACCGGGGGGATCGCCGACTGGTGCAGAGCCCCGGCCAATGGGGCCGCACCCCGGAGATCAGCGCCGTGGGCCGCCTGCGGGCGGGCAACTTCCAGAGTGAGCTGGCCATGGGGGCGCTGTTTCGCTGGGGGGAGAACCTGGGGGGCAGCTTCGCCAGTGCCGGCTTCCAGCCGGGGCAGCTGGTGGATCCCGGCGCCCTGGGGGGCAGTGCCCAGGGGCAGTTTCTCTTTACCGGGGTGGAGGGGCGCTACCGCTTCTACGACCTGACCATCGAAGGGGACCGCCCCGCCGAGGTGCCGGACACCTCGGTGGAGCCACTGCAGGCCAGCGTGGTGCTGGGCTACGTCTTCTACCGCCCCAGTTGGGGGGTCAGCGTCACCTTCGAGGCCCACAGCCGGGCCTACCAGGAAGCCGACCAACCGGTGGACGGCTACGCCTCCGTCGGCCTGTTCTGGCGTTTGCCTTAGGGCGCGTTACAGCGCCCGCTCCCCTTTGCCAAAGCGGTACACCAGCTGGCCGCTGAGCAGATCGTCGTTGTTGTGGAAACGGCCGCTGTAGTAGTGGCGCCAGTCCAGCTGCACCGCCCAGTTGGGGCTCAGGCGGTAGTGCAGCCCCGCCCCACCGTTGACCTGGAAGGTCTTAAGATCCCGGTCCTGGTCCCGCAGCGCCTCGCCGATGCCCGCGGTCAGGTAGGGGCGCAGATCCGACTGGCTGTTGAAGTAGTACTGGCCATCCAGGCTGTAGTTTTCGTAGGTGAGGGTTTCGCCGCTGCGCTTGTCGGTCAACTCGGTGCGGGCGTAGCTTAAGCGAGCGGAGAAGCTGCGGGTGAAGTAAACCCCCAGACTGATGGTGGGGGTCCACTCGTCGGTGGCCTGCCAGTCGCCGTCCAGGGCCAGGTATCCGCCCCCGAGGGTCATCCCCACCATGCCGTAATCCACGGGATCATTGGCGTGGTGCACGCCACTGGCGCGACGATGCTGGCTGACCCCGGGGCTGGCCTCGCCGCCGCCGAAGGCGTAGCGCAGGTTGAGCTGCACCTGGGTGTCCACCCGGCCATCGCGCATCGGCATCTCCTGCATCCCCAGGTAGCCGGTGCCCGCCTTGATGACGTCCTTGCCGAACAGCCGGTTCACCCCGCGGCCGATGGAATCCACCGGGTCCAGGAAGAACAGCGCCGTGCTGCCCCACCCCTCGGAGCCCCAGACGGTGCCACCGCGCTCGATGATCTCCCGCTCCTTGTTGAAGGCCCACTCACCGTAGACCCAGCCCAGCACCGGGGTGACCACCAGATCCTGGATGGAGGGCACTTCGGCAAAGGCCTCGATGCCGTATTCCCAGTAGAAGGTGGACATCAGGAAGGAGTAGACGAAAGCGTCCCACTGGCGGTAACCGGACTTACGGGCCACCTGGTAGTAGACGCCGCCGAAATAGGGGTGACCGAGGTAGTTGATGTACCAGACGTCGCGGTCCCACACCGGGCCTTCGCGGACGTTGTCCCACCACTTCTCCAGCAAGCGGTCGTCGCTTTTGTCCCAGTTGGTGAAGTCGCTGGGCAGCAAAGCCAAGAATCCGGCGACGCCGACGCCGTACCAGGCCACCGACTTGGTTTGCGACCAGACCCGCTCGGCATCCTCGCCGTTTGGAGCGGAGAACAGCGACACCGCGTAGGGATTGTCGTAGACGCTGGCCTCGATGGCCTTGTCTTCCCAGCTGCTGTTGGTGATGGGGGGCCGGTAGATCTCCGACTCCTCCGCCAGCACTGGCGCGTTCAACAGCGCCGCCAATGCCACCGCCGTACCCCGCGGTGCACTGCCCATAACCTGACTCCCTGCCCGGGCGCCGCCGTCGGTCCTGACTGGCTAACGCACTGAAATATCTTAAAGTTAAGTGGAGTAGTATAGCTGTGACCCGGCTCAAACACAGCATCCGACATCGGCCATTTTGAGCCGGGCAGAGTCAGCCGGACGCCGTCCCGGTCGCCTTGAGCCCACAAAGCAGTCTTTTGGGAGGCACCATGCACACCGACAGTCAGCGCGAACGATTCATCGTCGAATGCCGGCGCCAGCTGCAGGCGCTGTTCGAGCGGGCCCGATGCGGCGACAGCGAGGAGCTCGACAAGGCCCGCACCCAGGGGTTCATCCGGGCCGGGGAGTTTATGGGGCTGATCGAGCGGGCGGAGAGCTTGCAGATGATGGAAGAGGCCCACTTCCAGGTGTTCGGCGAGTCCATTGCCGAGCGCCAGCGGCGCAAGGCGATCCTCAAGTCCGCCCGGGAGGGGGACTACTCGCTGTTCGACATCCCGCCCTCGGAGCGCTGACCCCCGCCCACGAGCCCAGCTGCTAGCCTTGGAAGGTCAGCAACCAATCGGGCTGGGCTTATGCGCTACGACAGCATTCTGGGCACCATCGGCAACACCCCGGCGGTGCGGATCAACAACATCGACACCCACGGCACCACGCTTTACGTCAAGATCGAGGCCTTCAATCCCATGGGCTCGGTCAAGGATCGCCTGGCGCTGGGGGTGATTGAGGACGCCGAGGCCCGGGGCGAGCTCCAGCCCGGCCAGACCGTGGTGGAGGCCACCAGCGGCAACACCGGCATCGGCCTGGCCATGGTCTGCGCCCAGAAGGGCTACCCCCTGGTGGTGACCATGGCGGAGAACTTCTCCGTCGAACGGCGCAAGCTGATGCGCTTCCTCGGCGCCAAGGTGGTGCTGACACCGGCCCACGAGAAGGGCTCCGGCATGGTGGCCAAGGCGGTGGAGCTGGCCGAGGCCCACGGTTGGTGGCAGTCCCGTCAATTTGAAAACCCCGCCAACGCTGCCATCCACGAGCGCACCACCGCGGTGGAGATCCTCAACGATTTTGCCGATCTGCCCCTGGATTACTGGGTCACCGGCTTCGGCACCGCCGGCACCCTCAATGGCGTCTCCCGGGTGTTGAAGGAGAAAAGCCCCCACACCCGGGTGATGGTGTGCGAACCGGACAACGCCCCCATCCTGGCCAGCGGCATCGGCCAGCCGGAGGCGGGCAGCCACCCCAGCTTCCGCCCCCACCTGATGCAGGGCTGGAGCCCGGATTTCATCCCCAAACTGGCCCAGCAGGTGCTCGACGGCGCCCGCATCGACGGCTACCTGCCCATCGACGGCAACAAGGCCCTGGAGTGCTGCGCCGAGCTGGCCCAGAAGGAGGGGATCTTCGTCGGGATCTCCGCCGGCGCCACCTTTGCCGGCGCCCTGGAGGTGGCCAAGCAGGCCCCGGACGGCAGCACCTTGCTGTGCATGCTGCCGGACACCGGTGAGCGCTATCTCACCACGCCGCTGTTTGTCGATGTGCCGGAGCAGATGACCGAGGAGGAGATGGCGATCTCCCGCTCCACCCCGGGTTACCGCTTCGACGTCAGCCACGCCCCGCCCCCGCCGGCGGACGACACCCCCCAGCCCCTGGACGAAGCCGCGGCCGCCGAGGTGGCCCAGCACCTGGCGGACACCAAGCAGCCGGTGGTGATGTTTGCCCTGGAGTGGTGCGAGTTCTGCTGGTCGGTGCGCAAGGTGTTCAAGCAGTACGGCATCGACTATCGCTCGGTGGACCTGGACTCGGTGGCCTACCAGGCGGACAACCGGGGCGGCAAGATTCGCGCCGTGCTCAAGGACAAGACCGGCTGGAACACCCTGCCGCAGATCTTCATCAAGGGGGAGTTCATCGGTGGCTGCACCGATCTGTTCGATCAGCTCAAGGACGGCTCCATGGCCGCCCGGCTCAAGGAGAACGCCATCCCCTACGATCAAAGCGTTACCGCCGATCCCTACCAGCAGCTGCCCAGCTGGCTGCACCCCCGCTAAGGCTGCAGGGCCCAGAACGAAGCAGGCCACCCGATGGGCGGCCTGTTGAGTCTCAGTCGATCATCACCATAGGGCGGTTAACGTCGCCCCACTGGACGTGGAACCGCTTGCCAGTGGGTACGTCATTGCGCTCGAAACCGTGGGCACCGAAGTAGTCTCTTTGGGCCTGCAGCAGGTTGGCGGGCAGGGTGGCCGTACGGTAGGAGTCGTAGTAAGCCAGGGCGGAGCTCAGGGCCCCGCAGGGTATCCCCATCACGGTGGCGTGGGCGATCGCCATGCGCCAATTGGCCTGGTGACGGTCGATCTTATGGGCAAAGACGGGGTCCACCAGCAGGTTGGGCAGTTGTTCGTTTCGCTTGTAGGCCTCGGCGATGGACTGCAGGAACACCGCGCGGATGATGCAGCCGGCACGCCAGATCTTGGCGATGCCGGCAAAGTCCAGCTGCCAACCGTGCTCTTTCGCCGCAGTGGCCATCAGCTGGAAGCCCTGGGCGTAGGCGCAGATCTTGGCGCAGTAAAGAGCATCATGCAGCAGATCCACCATTTGGATCTTGTCCGCCTCGCTGAGCTCCAAGGGTTTGGGCGCGGACAGCACCTCTGAGGCCGCCACCCGCTCCTCCTTCAGACCGGAGAGTGCGCGAGCATACACCGCCTGGGCAATGGTGGGGGCGGGGGCACCCAGCTCCAAACTCGACACGGCGGTCCACAAGCCGGTGCCCTTCTGGCCGGCCTTGTCCAGGATGACCTCCACCAGCGGTCGGTCGCTCAATCCGTCCCAGCTCTCCAGCACCTCGGCACTGATCTCCATCAGGTAGCTGTCCAGCACCCCGCGGTTCCAGCGGCGGAACACAGCGGAGATCTCCACCGGGGCCATGCCCAGACCCTGGCGCATCAGATGGTAGGCCTCGCAGATCAGCTGCATGTCGGCGTACTCGATGCCGTTGTGCACCATCTTGACGTAGTGGCCGGCGCCGTTGGGGCCGATGTAGATGGCGCAGGGCTCCCCCTCTTTGACCGGGTTGCCCGGCTCCTTGCGCTCGATGGGTTTGCCGGTGAGGGGATCCACCTTGGCGGCGATCGCCTGCCAGATGGACTCGATGCGGGTCCAGGCCTGGGGGTCGCCGGAGGGCATCAGGGAGGGGCCGAAGCGGGCCCCCTCTTCACCACCGGAGACTGCGGTGCTGAAGAACTGGAACTTGCCCCGGTAGGCCTGTTCACGGCGGACGGTGTCGGTCCACAGGCTGTTGCCGGTGTCCACCACGATGTCGTCGGCCTGGATCCCGGCGTCAATAAGCTGCTCACAGACGTTGTCCACCGGCGCGCCGGCGGGCACCGACAGGATGAGGATCCGGGGGGTGGGGAGCTTGGCCAGCACCTCGGCAAAGGCGGTGCAGCCGAACACCCGGGGCGCGGCGCCATCGGTTTCGGCCTGGTCCTGGGCTTGTGCGGCGGCCACCTTGGCCGGGTCCAGGTCAAAGGCGGCGATGCGGTAGCCGTTGTCCGCCAGGTTGAGGGTCAGGCTTTTGCCCATCACCCCCAGTCCGATAAACCCGATGTCGCACTGCGCCTGTTGCTGTTCCATCCGCCAAACTCCCTTGCCCCGGCAAAATTTTTGCCGCGGATTATACTCAAGTGGCTTTATTTTCCGAGAGCCGGATCACGATTGTTCGCAACGCCCCTGTAAAGGGGCGCCACACCAGTGAAAAGCTCCGGGTCCGCTCAAGATAGCAGGGAACTGTGCCCAGGGGCCCCCGGTGCCAGCAAGGGAGAGAGACCATGAAATCCATCCTGATCGCGATGACCAGCCTGGCATTGCTGTTCAGTGCCGCCGCCTCCGCCGACAGCGCCGAGGAGGCGATTGCGGAGTTCAAGAAGGCCGAAGCCACCCAGCCCTTCTTTGCCAACGCCTACGGCTACGCGATATTCCCCACCATCGGCAAGGGCGGTGTGGGGATCGGCGGGGCCTACGGCGAGGGCAAGGTGTTCAAGGGCGGCACCCACACCGGCAACAGCAAGATGGCCCAGGTCAGCTTCGGTTTGCAGCTCGGTGGCCAGGCCTACAGCCAGATCATCTTCTTCCAGAACGCCGACGCCTATAACGAGTTCACCAGTGGCGACTTCGAGTTTGGCGCCCAGGCCAGTGCCGTGGCCCTGACCGCCGGCGCCTCCGCCGGCGCCAACACCAAGGGCACCACCGCCGGGGCGGGCACCTCCCAGGCGGAGAACGAGTACAGCGGCGGCATGGCGGTGTTCACCATGGCCAAGGGCGGCCTGATGTACGAAGCCAGCCTCAGCGGCCAGGGCTTCAGTTTCGACCCGGTCGAGTAAGTCCTACTCCGGCGCGCCCGTCGGTCGGCGGGCGTAGCTGGGGATCCCCTCCAGCGCGACTTTGCTGCGCACGAACACCCCGTTACCCCGCGCCACCTCCTTGCCGTCGTTGTAGGCCACCGCCTCGCAGATGAACTGGCTGCGGTTCTGGTTCACCACCCGCCCCACCGCGCTCAGGCGTCCCTGGGAGATGGGTCGGGTCAGGTAGGTGGTGAATGCGGTGGTCAACACAAACACCTCGCGCTCGCGGCTGTTGGCGGCGAAGAAACAGACGTCGTCCAGCATCTTGAAATAGACCGAGCCGTGCACCGCACCGGCGGCGTGGAAATACTTGGGCGCCAGCTCAATGCTGATCTCGGCCTCCCCGTCGGCCACCTGGATGCTGGGCCGGTAGTAGTCGTTGATGGGGGCCGACAGGTACATCTGCTCGAGACGGCGGTGGTGCTCCTCCATAGTCATTGCGGCGACTCCGGTTTGAGGATCTGACAGGTGGCGGTGGCCAAAGCATAGATCTTGCCCTCGGCGTCCTTGAGGCTGCCCTCGGCGACGGCCAGGGAGCGGGTTTGGCTCAGCACCTGGCCCTGGGCCAACAGGGGCGTGCCCCGAGGCACCGGGCGCACCATCTTGACCGTCAAATCCGTGGTGCAGTACCCCACCCCGGCGGGCAACTGGCTGTGGACGGCGCAGCCGGTCACCGAGTCCAGCACCGTGGCGGAAAAGCCGCCGTGCACCCCACCGAGCGGGTTGAGATGACGCTCATCCGCCTGGACCTCAAACACCACCCGGCCCAACACCGCTTCCCGGGCCCGCATGGGCACCGTTTCGGCCATGCTGGGGTAGGGCAAGGTGCCCGCCACCATCCTCTGCATCACCTCCAACCCCGTCAGTTGCATGAGCGACATCCTGCGATCTCCTTTTCCGTCTTGGCCTAGTGGTCCGAACCTGTAATCAAACACCCGCTTGAACGTTACCACAAGGTTGCAGCAAAAAACTCTTTACCGCTGCCAGGGCCGCTGTGACGGGCCAACAGCAAAACCCCCAGGAACGGGAGGGGGTTAACAGTTCTGATACAGCGTTCGGGGGAAGATGGAACCCAACGACAGTTGATGGACTCCATGAGGCGGAACCCGAATTCCCCCTCGTTGGCCTTAGGAGAATGCATGGCCCGTTATCTCACTTCGATGCTCTTTGGCATCCTTACCCTGTTCAGCACCCTGGTCCAGGCGGCCAACCCCGCCGTGGAGCCGGTCTGGCACCAGCAGGATGCCCAGGGTAACCCCCAGGTCACCCTATACTTTTTCTGGTCGGAAACCTGCCCCCACTGCGCGGAAGCCCATCCCTTTGTGGACGCCCTGGCGGAGCACTACCCCTGGATCCAGCTGGAGTCCCACAAGATCTCAGACTCGGACACCATGCCGCTGATGCAAAAGGTGGCGGCCCAGACCGGCGTGCCGGCCAACTCGGTGCCCTACCTGGCCAACTGCGGCCAGGCCACCGTCGGCTACAACGGCCACGACGTCACCGGCCAGTTCCTGCTCAGCCGCCTCAAGGCGTGCTACCAGGAGTTGGGGGGCACTCCGGCGGCCGAAGATCCGGCCGCCATCACCGCCTTTATCGGCGAAGCCCACAGCGGCGGCGGCCTGTTCGCCACCTGCGGTGACGGCTCCGAAGGCAGCGGCACCTGCGGCATGGAGTCCGCCAGCACCCAGGTGCAGCCGGTGGACCTGCCCTTTGTCGGCCTGGTGGCCCCGGAGCGGCTCTCCCTGCCCCTGCTGACCGTGGTGCTCGGCGGGGTGGACGCCTTCAACCCCTGCGCCTTCTTCGTGTTGCTGTTCCTGCTCTCCATCATGGTCAACGCCAAGAGCCGCGCCCGGATGCTGATCGTCGGCGGGATCTTCGTCTTCTTCTCCGGCTTCATCTACTTCCTCTTTATGACCGCCTGGCTCAACATCTTCACCCTGCTCGGCGGCGGGGACGGTGGCTGGATCATGGTGGTGGCCGGGTTAATGGCGCTCACCGCCGGCGGCATCAACATCAAGGAGTACGTCACCACCAAGGGGGAGGTGTCGTTGTCGATGTCGGCGGAGAACCGCACCTCGCTCATCAAGCGGATGGGCGCGCTCACCAAGGCCAGCAGCATGACCACCATGGTGATCGGCACCGTGGTGCTCTCCATCCTGGCCAACGCCTACGAGCTGCTGTGCACCGCCGGTTTCCCGATGATCTACACCAGCGTGCTGAGCATGCACGACCTGACCACCAGTGAGCGCTACTTCTACCTGGTGATGTACAACGTGGTCTACGTGATCCCGCTGGCGCTGATCGTGCTGGTGTTCGCCCTGACCATGGGCAAGCGCAAGCTCACCGAGAAGGAGGGCCAGACCCTCAAGCTGATGTCCGGCATCATGATGATGGGCATGGGCGGCTTGCTGGTGGTGGATCCCACCTCGCTGCAAAACCCCGTCCTGGCCATCGGCCTTATCGTCGCCTCCATCATTGCCACCGCGGTGATCGCCCTGACCCGCAAGGCCCTGGAGCGAAGGCGCGCCACCGACTCCTAGGTCGGAAACCCGCCATCAAAACGGCCCCAATGGGGGCCGTTTTTTTGTGCCCGAAAGGGGCCGAATCGTCACAAAAATTCTTCGCCCCCCACCGCAAAATTGCTCGCTTTACCCGAACCGGGTTTGACCCCATAGTGCCGCCGAAACTGCCCCGGCGGGCCCCGCCGAGTGCCCTACCCCTTTGCGTTTTTAAGCTGGAGCCTGCGGTGTCCGACGTCACTGTGATCCGTTCCGGCAACGGCCTGATGGTGCCCGTTGCCGGCCTGACCCTGTTTGCGGTGGCCTCGGGCTACCTGATGAGCCTGTTGCCCCTGGCCCTGCCCCACTTCCAGCTGTCCCCCACCCTGGCCCCCTACCTGGCCAGCGCCTTCTACGCCGGCATGCTGCTCGGTGCCCTGGGCAGCGCCCGCCTGGTGGGTCGGCTGGGCCATCGCCACGCCTTTGTGTTCTTCCTGCTGGTGCTGCTGGGCTCGGTGCTGGGGCTGCTGGCCCTGCCCCTGGCGCCGGCCTGGCTGGGACTGCGGCTGCTGGCGGGAATGGCCAGCGCCGGGGTCTACGTGGTGGTGGAGTCCTGGCTGCTGCTGGTGGACGACGACCGCCAGCGCGCCCGGCGGCTGGGGCTCTACATGGCCTCCCTCTACGGCGGCTCCGCCCTGGGGCAGCTGGGGATCGGTCAGCTGGGCACCCAGGGGGCGCTGCCCTTTGCCGCCATCCTGACCCTGCTGGCTTTGGCGATACTGCCCCCGATGCTGGTGCGCCGGGGCGCCCCGGCCATCGCCGTGCACCACACCCTGCCCATGGGGGCGCTGCGCACCATCAGCCGCCCGGCGGTGATCGGCTGCCTGGTCTCCGGGCTGGTGTTGGGCCCCCTGTACGGCCTGATGCCGCTCTACATCCACGGCCAGCCGGCCCTCAGTGACCACACCGGTCAGCTGATGGCGCTGGTGATCCTCGGGGGCATGCTGGTGCAGCCGGTGACCGGCTACCTGTCGCCGCGGATGAGCAAGACCCTGCTGATGGCGGCGCTGTGTGGGGTCGGTACCCTGGCCGTGGCCGGCATGCTGCTGGCCACCACCCTGGCGGCGGAAGCGGCCTGCTACCTGCTGCTGGGGGCCTGCGCCTTTGCCCTCTACCCGGTGGCGATCACCCAGGCCTGCCAAGGCCAGGAGAGCGGCAGCATCGTCGCCATCACCGAGCTGATGCTGCTGTGCTACGGCATCGGCTCAGTCACCGGCCCCCTGGTGGCCGGTCAGATGGTGCCGCTCAAAGAGGGGCTGCCGCTCTACCTGGGCACGGCCCTGGCGGCCACCTGCATCTACATGCTGATCCTGGCAGCCCGGAACGCTGCCACGGCGGGGGTCCGCCTGGATCCCCCCTCCGGGGAGTAAAAAAAGACCGCCCCGAAGGGCGGTGAAGTGAGACAAGGAAGGACACCCAAGGAGCATGGCAAAGCCCCGGTCGGCGCACCCGAGCCGCTGAGCCGACCGGGTGCGCCGGCCCCCTACTCCGCCCGCGGCCCGCCCCCCATCGCCCTGTGGGGGTGCCGCCTCCCTGAGCCAATCGAGGCGCCAAGGCGCCCCACCCCGCCGGCTCTGCGCCACGCATTCTCCTGCCACAGCCGGCACCCCCACACAAGCACCAAAGAATAAGTGACTGCTTTATAAGATCTTTTTATGTTAACAAAAGGTTTGGGTTCGGGTTTTTCAGCGCTTTCCCCGATTTTGTTGATGTTGATCAAAGGTTGAATGGCGCTCAGTTGATCTAGCGCACATCGGCACAGCATTAGCCTCCACTAAAGTTCGGTTACCAGCACTCAGTCATTGAAGGAACGGGAGAAACGGACCGCCCTCCCACATCGACTCTTGGGACGGCAACGGATCTCTTCGCCGGGAGAACTGCCATGACCGAACGCATCACCCTGGCCCACGGCAGTGGCGGCCAGGCCATGCAACGCCTGATCCGGGAACTCTTCCTGGCTCAGTTCGACAGCGCCGAACTGGCCCTGATGGAAGACCAGGCCCAACTGCCCCTGGCACCCATGACCGCCCAGGGGGATCGCCTCGCCTTTGCCACCGACTCCTTTGTGGTGGACCCCATTGAATTCCCCGGTGGCGACATCGGCAAACTGGCGGTGTGCGGCACCGTCAATGACCTGGCCGTCGGTGGCGCCCTGCCCCACAGCCTGAGCGTCGGCTTTATCCTCGAAGAGGGCCTGCCCCTGGAACAGCTGGAACGCCTGGTGCGCTCCATGGCCGACACCGCCCGCGCCGCCGGCGTGCGCATCGTCACCGGCGACACCAAGGTGGTGCATAAGGGCAGCTGCGACAAGATCTTCATCAATACCGCCGGGGTCGGGGTGATCCCTGCAGAGCGTCAACTGGGCGCCCGCCAGGTGCGTCCCGGGGACAAGATTCTGGTTAACGGCACCTTAGGCGATCACGGTGCCGCCATCCTTCAGGCCCGGGGCGAACTGGCCCTGTCCGGTACCCTGGAAAGCGATTGCCAACCCCTCAACAGCCTTATTGAATCCATGCTGGCCGCGGGCCCCATCCACGCCATGCGAGACGCCACCCGAGGGGGCGTCGCCGCGGTCTGCAACGAAATTGCCGAGGTGGCCAACGCCCGGCTCCAGCTCAAGGAAACCGCCCTGCCCATCCACCCCGAAGTCCGGGGGATCTCCGAGATCCTCGGCCTCGATCCGTTGCTGATGGCCAATGAGGGCAAGTTGGTGGCCTTTGTCCCCGCCGAGCACGCCGACGCGGTGCTCACGGCGATGCGGGCCCACCCCAGCGGCCAGGAGGCCGCCATCATCGGCGACGTGAGCGCCGCGGATTCCCCACAGGTTTTGGTTGAGGGGCTATACGGCACCTGCCGGCAACTGTTGATGCCGGTGGGAGAGCAGTTACCCCGTATTTGCTAGTTCGAAGGAGAAAATGATGAAAGCAAGGTTTGCACTGTTGGCCGCTCTGGCCCCCTCGATGGCTTACGCCCATCCCGGGCATGGCGGTTTGGGGCTGTTCCATCACGCCATGGATGTAGTGTTGGTGGCGGTGGTTGTGGCGGCTGCCGTCGCTGGCTGGCAGCTGTACAAGCGGCGCTAAGCCCTGGCCGTGCCAAGGAAGCAATTGCAAGGAGGTACACCCCGTGTCCGACTACCAAGCATTGATGGCGCGCTGTGAGGCCCGCCTGGAAAAACTGGCCGCCCAGGCCCCGGTAAAACCCACGCCGCTGGAGCAGCGACTGGAAGCCGAAGGGATCACCCGACGGGACTTCATGAAATGGTCGGCGGTCACCGCCACCGCCCTGGCGCTGCCGATGCAGTTCGCCCCCATGGTGGCCAAGGCGGCGGAAGTGGCCGACCGGGTGCCGCTGATCTGGCTCCACATGGCCGAATGCACCGGCTGTTCCGAGTCCCTGATCCGCTGCGACACCCCCACCATCGACACCGTGCTGTTCGACCACATCTCCCTGGAGTACCACGAGACCCTGATGGCCGCTGCCGGCTGGCAGGCCGAGGAGAACCTGGAGCACGCCCTGGAAGCCTACAAGGGTCAGTACCTGCTGGCCGTAGAGGGGGCCATCCCCACCGCCAACGGCGGCCACTTCCTGACCGTGGGCTGCAAGGGTCACACCGGCATGGAGATCATCCATGAGACCGCGGCCCACGCCGCCGCCATCGTCTCCGTGGGCACCTGCGCCGCCTTTGGCGGGGTCCAGGCCGCGGCACCGAACCCCACCGACGCCCGTCCGGTGGACAAGGTGATCCACCAGCCGGTGGTGAACCTCGGTGGCTGCCCGCCCAGCGAGAAGAACATCGTCGGCACCCTGATGTACTTCATCATGTTCGGCAAGCTGCCGCCGCTGGACATGTTCAACCGACCCAAGTGGGCCTACGGCGCCCGGGTGCACGACAACTGCGAACGCCGCGGTCGCTTCGACGCCGGCGAGTTTGTCGAGACCTTCGGTGACGAGGGCGCCAAAGAGGGCTACTGCCTCTACAAGGTGGGCTGCAAAGGGCCCTACACCTACAACAACTGCCCCACCGAGCGCTTCAACCACCACGTCAGCTGGCCGGTTCTGGCCGGACACGGCTGCATCGGCTGCTCCGAGCCGAACTTCTGGGACACCATGGCGGACTTCGAGAAGCCCCTGGGCCGTCGCGAGTTGCACAGCCTGGATAAGACCGCCGACTTCATCGGCGGGGCCATTCTCGGAGTCACCGTTGCCGGCATCGGCGCCCACGCCGTCGCCAGCGTTTTCGCCAAGGACAATAAGGAGGAGGGACAATGAGCAAGCGTGTCGTAGTTGACCCCATTACCCGCATCGAAGGCCACCTCCGGGTGGAAGTGGAAGTCGACGAGAACAACGTCATCACCAAAGCCTGGTCCTCCTCCACCCTGTGGCGGGGCATCGAGGTGATCATGAAGGGGCGCACTCCCATGGACGCGGGTCTGCTGACCCAGCGGATCTGCGGCGTGTGCACCTACTCCCACTACCGGGCCGGCACCGAAGCGGTGGAGAACGCCTTGGGGGTGAAGATCCCGGTGAACGCCGAGTACCTGCGCAGCCTGATGCAGTCCTCCCTCTACATGCACGACCACCTGGTGCACTTCTACCACCTCCACGCCCTGGACTGGGTGGACGTGGTCTCCGCCCTGTCCGCTGATCCGGCGGCCGCGGCCCAGGAGGCCCTGCGCTGGACCAGCACCCCGGTCGCCGCCGGCGAGGGTGAGCTGCGCGCCGTGCAGGAGCGGGTCGCCAAGCTGGTGGCCACCGGCAAGCTGGGACCCTTCGCCAACGCCTACTGGGGCAATGGCACCTACCAGCTGACCCCGGAGCAGAACCTGATCGCCGTATCCCACTATCTCAAGGCCCTCGAGGTTCAGCGGGTAGCGGCGGAGATGCTGGCCATCTTCGGCGGCAAGCAGCCCCATCCCCAGTCCCTGGTGGTCGGCGGCGTCACCTCGGTGCGCGACATGCTGAGCCCGGCGCGACTGCAGGAGTGGAAGGCCAAGCACGCCCAGGTGCACGACTTCATCCTGCGGGCCTACCTGCCGGACGTGCTGATGGCGGCGGCGGCCTACAAGGCGGAGCCCTCGGTGCTCGGCGGCGTCGGCGTGAAGAACTTCCTGGCCTGCCAGGACTTCGCCATCGGCAACGGCCAGTACCTGTTCCAGGGCGGCGTCATCATGAACGGCGATCTGAGCTCGGTCAGCGACATCGATCCGACCCTGATCAAAGAGGACGTCACCCACGCCTGGTACCAGGACGGTCCGGCCCGCCACCCCTACGACGGGGTGACCGAGCCCAACTACACCGGCTTCACCAAGCGGGACACCGTCTACGGTGAACTGCCGACGGTGGACGGCGACGGCAAGTACACCTGGGTGAAATCCCCGCGCTACAACGGCGAACCGGTGGAAGTGGGCCCCCTGGCCTGCCTGCTGGTCAACTACGCCCGTGGCAACGAGAAGGTGGTGGACGCGGTCAACGGCCTGCTGGAGATGACCGGCCTGCCGGTGGAAGCCCTGTTCACCACCCTGGGCCGCACCGCCGCCCGTCTGGTGCAGACCCTGCTGGTGTGCGACGCGGCGCTGGAGACCTTCGACGCCCTGGTGGCCAACATCGTGGTGGACCAGACCACCTTCCGCGAGCCGGTGATGGACCCCTCGGTGGAGTACGTCGGTCACTCCATGATCGAAGCCCCCCGCGGCATGCTGAGCCACTGGGTGCGGATCACCGGCGGCAAGGTGGAGAACTACCAGGCGGTGGTGCCCACCACCTGGAACTCCGGTCCCATCGACGCCAACGGCAAGATCGGCCCCTACGAGGCTTCGCTCATCGGCATGAAGCTGGAAGATCCCACCAAGCCTCTGGAAGTGATCCGGGTGATCCACTCCTTCGATCCCTGCATGGCCTGCGCGGTCCATGTGATGGATTACAAGGGTCAGGATCTCGGCCAGTTCCAGGTGGGGACCCCGGCGGCCTAAGGAGGGCGTTATGACGACCAAAACCCTGTACACCCGGGACTACGTGTTCAGCCCGGCGATCCGGATCATGCACTGGCTGCGCGCGCTGTCCATCGTGCTGCTGGTGATCACCGGGTTCTACATCGCCTGGCCGTTCCTCACCCCCTATGGCGGGACCGACAACCTGCAGCAAGGGTGGGTCCGGATGGTGCATCTCATTGCCGGCTTCGTGCTGGTGGGGATCACCCTGGCCCGGGCTTACCTGTACTTCTTCAGCCGCAGTGACATCGAGCGCCGCTCCTTCAAGGACGTGATGAGCGTCAACAGCTGGGTGGTGCAGCTCAAGTCCTACCTGTGGATGGGCAAGCTGCACAAGGCGGGGGTCTATGGCCCCCTCCAGTTCGTGACCTACCTGGCGGTGACCCTGGTGATCGTGTTCATGTGCCTGTCGGGCCTGGCGCTGCACGCCAACGTCTACCACGACGGCCTGGGCGGCATGCTCTACCCCTTTGCCGAGTGGTTTGTCGGCATCATGGGGGGACTGGCGCCGGTACGCGAATGGCACCACATCATGACCTGGGTGTTCATCATCTTCACGGTGATCCACGTCTACATGGCGGTGTGGAGCGGCATCCGCTTCAAGCAGAACTCGGTTGACGCCATCGTCTCCGGGTACGACGTGCACAAAGCCAAGCACTGAGCCCCCAGGGCCCGCCCTATCCCGGGGGCGGGCCCTGTTTTTACAGGAGCAGCCATGAGGCAAAAATTTCTGGTACTGGGCATCGGCAACGTGCTGTTCGCCGACGAGGGGATCGGTGTCCACCTGACCCACTACCTGCAACAAAAATACCGGATTGAGGGACCCCACCAGCTCGACTTCGTCGACGGCGGCACCCTGGCCCACGCCCTTATCCCGATGATCGCCCAGTACGACCAGCTGCTGGTGATCGACACCGTCCACTCCACCCAGGGAGCGGTCGGCAACGTCTATTTCTTCGATTTCGATAAGGTGCCTCACCATATCGATTTCCAGGGCAGCGCCCACGAGGTGGAGATGCTGCAAACCCTCAACATGATGGAGATGGTGGGCGATCGGCCCCCCACCCACATCCTCGGGGTGATCCCCGAAGTCCTCGAAGCGATGAGCTTCGAGTTGTCCGGCTCCGTCCGCCGCGCCGTGCCCCTGATGGAGCAGGCGTTCTGCGACCACCTGCGTGCCCAGGGCTTCACCCTGACCCAGCAGGCCGACCCGGACATCATCGAACTGGCCCGTCAGGCCTGCGACCAGGAGGCCTCCCATGAAATTGCGGTTTGAGTTCCACACCGCTCGCCCCGTGCCCCTGTACGGCCGCCTGTGCAACCAGTTCCTGCTCCACCCCCAGGTTCAGGCCATCGGCCAGGACGAGCGGGGCTACTTTATCGAAGCCGAGGGCGAGCAGGCCCCTCTGTCCGCCCTGGCGGATCTCATCGGCCGCACCTTCCCGCTCTCCTGCTGGCTGACCCACTCCGCCATCCAGCCCATCGAGCAGTTCAGCGGCGATGCGGTGGATCTCAAGGGCCCCGCCCCAGCGCTGCCCTACTGTCAGCACTGCCTGGAGACCCCCCGCAGTCTCTGCCCCCACTGCGGCGCCGTGCCGGCGGTGGCCGAGACGCCCCTGGAGCCCCGGCTGAGCGAGCTGGAAACCGCCCTGATGCAGCACGGCGAGGTGGCCTACACCGTGGCCGACAACCGCATCACCCTGTGCCGCCTCGACCGCCTGACTGCCGAGGATGACGGCCTGCTGTTCAGCGCCCCGGAGGCGCTGAACGACGCCCTGCAGATCAGCGAGCAGGGGATCAAGCAGCTGGGCAGCATCGAAAAGCCCCGCCTGCTGCTGATGCCCCGGGCCGAGTTTGCGAAGCGTCATGCCCTGCCCCGGGCCCGCTACTTCGTCCAGCAAAGCGCCGATCGCCTGACCCTGGCCCTGGCCAACCGCCTGACCCAGCGTGGCCTGACCGCGGTGGGGATCCGCCAGGAACGCCCCCCGCTGTGCCTGACCCAGTTTGGCGACACCCCGGTGCCCCTGGCCCTGGGTCACGCCCCGACCCCCATCGCCACCCACGAGCCGGGCCGCCATCGCGCCTCCCTGCTGGGGCTCACCGCCCACTGGGACGATGGCCGGGTGCGCTACCAGAGCGGCGACAGCCAGGCCGAGCCGGATCCCGACTGGGCCGCCGCCTGCGCCCTGGAAGGGGTGCGCCAGCAGGACCGGGTGCCCAAGCGCAGCGCCGTGCTCTATTTGAGCCGCCGCCACCGCTCCGGCCTGCTCTACCAGGACAACGAGGGCGAGTACCAGTGGCTGGTGCGCCTGCCGGACGCCAGCGAAGCGCCCCTGGCGCCAAAGGCCATGCTCGAGGCGATCGGCAACGGCGGCACCGGCGAGCGTCTGCTGGCCCGCTACCGCGAGGTGGACCCGGCCCACCTGGACGCCCTGGCAGCCCTGCCCCAGACCCCGCTGGCCGGCAGCTTCCACAGCCTGTTGGCCCTGGCGGCCTGGTTCAGCGGCCAGTCCAGCGCCACCGATCCGGCCAAGGCCGGCGAGGCCTTCCTCTGCCAGGCCCTGCGCTTCGGCGGCCAGGCCGCGCCCCGCATCGATTACGCGGTGGAGCGGGTGGACGGCACCCTGGTGGTGCAGTGGCAGCGGGCCCTGCAGGCCTGCCTCTCCTACCGCCTGGCGGACCCGGAACAGAAAGCCGGCGTGGCCTTCGGGGTGATCGACTCCTTCTGCGACTTTGTCTGCAACTGGGTCGAGCAGCTGGACATGAACATCGGCCTGGAGGAGGTGATCCTGGCCGGCGACGAATTGGATAACCCGGTGCTGCTGGAACGACTGCGGCTGCGCCTGGGCAAGAACATCGCCCTGCGCCTGCCCACGGATTTCGGCCCCGGCACCCTGGTGACCGGAGCCCTGTTCGTGCCCCAGGCCCTGGCGGACTAACGAGGACAAGCCCATGTGTTTCTCCATCCCCTCGAAGATCACCGCCCTGAACGCCGAGGCCCAGCTGGCCACGGTGGACACCCTGGGGCGGGAGCGTCACGTCAGCGTGCACCTGATCGGCGAACCGCTGGCCATTGGGGACTACCTGCTAATCCAGTCCGGGTTTGCCATGGAAAAGATCGCCGAAGACCGGGCCCTGGACAGCCTGGCGCTGTACCAGGAGATCGTCGACAAAATGGAGCGCGGGGAGGCCTGACATGAACGGCTGCAACGGCATCGCTATCCGGGTTCGCGGCCAGGTCCAGGGGGTCGGTTTCCGGCCCTTTATCTGGCAACTGGCCCAGGAAGCCCATCTGTGTGGGGACGTGTTTAACGACAACGAAGGGGTGCTGATCCGCCTCTGCGAGCCGGTGGACGGCGACGCTTTCGTCCGCCGCATGCGCGAGCAGTTGCCCCCCCTGGCCCGCCTCGATGCGGTGGAGCTGAGCCCCTGCCACTTCGACCCCCAGCCCCGGGAGTTTGCCATCACCCCCTCGGTGGGGGGCACCGCCAACACCCGCATCGCCCCGGACACCGCCACCTGCACCGACTGCCAGCGGGAGATGACGGACAAGGCCGACCGTCGCCACCGCTACCCCTTCACCAACTGCACCCACTGCGGCCCGCGTTTCACCATCATCCACCGGGTGCCCTACGACCGCCCCTACACCTCCATGGCGTCCTTCCCGCTCTGTCCGGATTGCCAGCGCGAGTACGACAACCCCGCCGACCGGCGCTTCCACGCCCAGCCCAACGCCTGCCCGGTGTGCGGCCCGCAGCTGAGCCTCACCGGCCCGGACGGCGGAGAACTGGCCCGGGAGGAGATGGCGCTGCAACAGGCGGTGTCCGCCCTGCGCGCCGGGGAGATCGTCGCCATCAAGGCCCTGGGGGGCTACCACCTGGCGGTGGACGCCGCCAACGAAGCGGCGGTGCTGCGACTGCGCGAACGCAAACATCGCCCCTCCAAACCCTTCGCCCTGATGGCGGCGGATCTGGCCATGGCTCAGACCCTGGCCCGCATCAACGCCGTCGAGGCGGAGCAGCTGCAAAGCGCCGCGGCCCCCATCGTTTTGCTCTCACCCCGGCCCGACCGGGTGCTGGCGCCGGCGGTGGCCCCGGGGATGGCCCGCATCGGCGTGATGCTGGCCAGCAACCCCCTGCAGCACCGGCTGATGGCCCTGATGGGCCGCCCCCTGGTGATGACCTCGGGCAACGCCAGCGGCCGTCCGCCCTGCATCGACGATGCCGTGGCCCTTGAGGAGCTCGGCCCCATCGCCGACAAGCTGCTCACCCACAACCGCGCCATCGTCAACCGCGCCGACGACAGCATCCTGATGGTGGAAGCCGGCGTGCCCCAGCTGCTGCGCCGGGCCCGGGGCTTTGTGCCCACCCCCGTCCCGCTGCCGCCGGGCTTCGAGGCCGCCGACGGCATCCTGGCCCACGGGCCGGATCTGAAAAACACCTTCTGCCTGCTGCGCCACGGCCAGGCGCTGCTCTCCCCCCACCTGGGGGACCTGGCGGACCCGGATCTCTTCGCCGCCTACCGCCACAACCTGGACCACTTCGCCGGGCTGTTCGACTTCACCCTGGTGCGGCGCGCCTGCGACAGCCACCCGGGGTACCTGAGCCACCAGCTGGCCCAGCAACTGGGCCAGGCCGAGGCGCAGCCCGCCCTGTTGGTGGATCACCACCACGCCCACCTGGCCGCCTGCCTGGCGGACAACGGCCAGCCCAGAGATACCGCCCCGGTGCTGGGGCTGATGCTGGATGGCCTGGGCTGGGGCGGCCCCGACACCGAACACCACCTGTGGGGCGGTGAGATCCTCCTGGGGGATTACCGCCACTGCCGCTATCTCGAAGGCCTGCCCCCGGTGGCCCTGCCCGGCGGCGACCTGGCGGCCAAGGCCCCCTGGCGCAACCTGGTGGCCCACCTGGACGAGGCCTGCCACGACTGGGAGGAGTGGACCATCGAGGTGCTGGAACGACTCAAGGCCAAGCCCCTGGGGCTGCTGCGCCAGGGGATCGCCTCCGGCCTCAACTGCCCCGAGGCCTCCAGCGCCGGGCGGCTGTTCGACGCCGCCGCGGCCCTGCTGACCGACGTGTTCGAGCTGCAGCATTTCGAAGGGGAAGCGGCCATGACCCTGGAGGCCCTGGCCTGGCAGGCGGTGTCCGATCCCGACGGCCCCCTGCCGATGGTGGAGCGGGAGGAGCTGATCCTCGGCACCCTGTGGTACGAGCTGCTCAGCGGCCTGGAGCAGGGGGTGGCCCCCGCGGCCCTGGCGCTGCAGTTCCACCAGGAGCTGGCCGCCGGTCTGGTGGGGCGCCTGGTGTACCAGGCCAAGGCTCACCAGGTGGACCGGGTTGCCCTCTCCGGCGGGGTGCTGCAAAACCGCCTGCTGCAACGCTTGCTGGTGCAGGGGCTTAAGGCCAACAACCTGATCCCCCTGACCCACGCCCAGGTGCCCGCCAACGATGGCGGTCTGGCCCTGGGCCAGGCGGTGATCGCCTGGGCCCGCCACCTCGAGGAGACGCCCGCATGACCCAAGCCCTGGCCACCCTGCACCTGTCCGAGCGGCGGGGACAACTGCACGTTTACCCGGAGCTGAGCCTGCCCAAGGTGCCGGCCCTGCTCAATGGCCTGGATCCCAAGGCGGTGCTGGATCGCCTCGGCCTCATCTACCGCCAGTGCGGCGAAGCCCAGCGCTGGGCGGCGGTCAGCCTGATCGAGCAGCACCAGGGACAAACCGCCAAGGCGGTGACCCAGGCCGCCCGGGATCAGGCCCTGGCCCTGGAGTGGGTGACCGAGCACAGCTGGGAGCTGTGGCGCATCGCCCACGAACTGCTGCCGCCATCGCTGGATCGGCTGACCCTGCTGACCCGCTGGCGCCAGGCCCTGACCGAGCGACGGGACGCCCTGTGCGCCCTGCACCACCTGCCGGGCGCCTCGGTCTCCCCCGCCGCACTGGCGCCGCTCACCGAGTGGCGGGGCGAGTGGGAGCGCCAGGTGCTGGACCCGGTGCAGGAGGCGGTCAGCCTCAAGGGCTGGGACAAGCTGTTTTTCACCCCGGCGGACGCGCTGTGCCGCTGGGAAACCGGCCCCGCCGCCCGCCTGGGGATGCGCCACCCCACCCTGGGGGATCGCCTCGAAGCCCTGTGGGCCGAGCTGTGGCAGGCCGCCGACGCCCTCACCCGGCCCGGCGCCCTGACCGGCGGTGGCGTGCAGCGTCCCGGCGAGGTGCCCGCCGCCCGCGGCACCCTGACTCACCAGTGCCTGTGGCAGGCGGACCGGGTGAGCGATTACCAAATTCGCATCCCCACCGAGGGCACCCTGGCCGCCATCGCCGCCAGCCTGTCGGGCCGGCCGGTGCCGCCCCAGCCGGACTGGCGCCAGGGGTTGGCGGTCTGGATCCTGGCCCACGCCCCCTGCCTGGAGGTGGCGATCAACGAACCGGAAACCGAGGAAGAGCGCGAGGAGCAAGCGCATGCATGAGATGTCCCTGGCGGAAGGGATCCTGCAGATCGTCGAATCGCAGGCCGCCGGCAGCCCCAAGGTCCACAGCGTCACCCTCAGCGTGGGTGAGCTGGCGGGGGTGGAGCTGGAATCCCTCAAGTTCTGTTTTGACGTGGTGACGCGCGAGACCTCAGCCGAGGGCGCGTCGCTGGAGATTGAATCGGTGCCCGGCAGCGCCTTCTGCTTCGACTGCCTGGCCCAGGTCCCCCTCGCCCGCCGGGGCGATCCCTGCCCCCGTTGCGAAGGCTACCAACTGACGGTGGTGGGCGGTGACCAGATGAAAGTGAAATCCCTGGAGATCGAATAGATGTGTACCGTATGCGGCTGTGCCGAAGGCAACGTTAAGGTGGAAGGCCACGACCACGATCATGACCATGATCACCACCACGACCACGCGCACCATCACGACCACCCTCATGCGCACCCCGAGGCCCAGCCGGCCACCGTGGTGCACCACCACTACCACTTCAAACACAAAGGCGACGTGCACATCCACTACCACGTCTCCGGCGCGCCGGCCCCCCGGCATGAGCAGGGCCACCAACACAGCCATGCCCACCATCATGGCCACGAGCACGGTCACGCCCATGATCATGAGCATGCCCACGCAGACGCCGAGGGCTTTGCCCCCGAGCAGCAGGGGGAGGATCTGCACTACGGCCAGGGCCCGGCCCACGCCCACGCCCCGGGAATGAGCCAGCACAAGATGGTGCAGATTGAGCAGGACATCCTGGGCAAGAACAACCACATCGCCGAGCACAACCGGGCCCACTTCCAGGCGGATCGCCAACTGGTGCTCAACCTGGTCTCCAGCCCCGGCTCCGGCAAAACCACCCTGTTGACCGAAACCGTCCGCCGCCTGTTCGGGCAGAAGCCGGTGGCGGTGATCGAGGGGGACCAGCAGACCGCCAACGACGCCGACCGCATCCGCGCCACCGGGGTGCCCGCCATCCAGGTCAACACCGGCAAGGGCTGCCATCTGGACGCGGCCATGGTGGACACCGCCTACCACCGCCTGGGGCTGGACCCCGGCGGCGTGCTCTTTATCGAGAACGTAGGCAACCTGGTCTGCCCCGCCGGCTTCGACCTGGGGGAAGCCCACAAGGTGGCCATCCTGTCGGTCACCGAGGGGGAAGACAAGCCACTCAAGTACCCGGACATGTTCGCCGCCGCCGATCTGGTGCTGATCAACAAAACGGATCTGCTGCCCCACCTGAACTTCGACCTGCCCCGCTGCATCGAGTCGGCCCGCCAGGTGAACCCCAACATCGAGGTGATCTGCCTCTCCGCCACCACCGGCGAGGGGATGGACCGCTGGCTGGAGTGGATCGAGCAAAAAGGAGGCGCACTATGTGCTTAGGGGTGCCGGCCCGCATCGAGGCCATCGTCGATGCCGAACAGCAGCTGGTCACCGTCGGTCTGAACGGCGTGCAGCGCAACGTCAACGCCAGCTGCATCTGGCCTGAGTCCCCCGAGGCCCTGCTGGGTCAGTGGGCGCTTATCCACGTCGGCTTCGCCATGGCGCTGCTGTCACAGGAGGAAGCGGAGCAGACCCTGGCCGCGTTGGCCGCCATGGGCGCCGAGGATCACGAGATGGCCGACTTCTCCGGCCTGGGAGCCGCCCAATGAAATTTGTCGACGAGTTTCGCGACCCGCAAGCGGTCAAGACCCTGATCGCCGAGATCGGCGAGGCCCTCAAGGGGGTCGACCCGGCTCGCCAGCCACTGCAGATCATGGAGGTGTGCGGCGGCCACACCCACGCCATCTTCCGCTTCGGCCTGGACAAGCTGCTGCCCGAAGGCATCGAATTTGTCCACGGCCCCGGCTGCCCGGTGTGTGTGCTGCCCCGGGGACGCATTGACGACGCCGTCACCCTGGCCAAGCAGCCCGGCACCATACTGTGCAGCTACGGCGACGCGGTGCGGGTGCCTGGCGATCTCGGCTCGTTGCTGGACGCCAAGGCCGCCGGTGCCGACGTGCGCATCGTCTACTCGCCCCTGGACGCCTTGACCCTGGCCAAGCAGCACCCGGACAAGCAGGTGGCCTTCTTTGCCATCGGCTTTGAAACCACGGCCCCGGCCACCGCCATCACTTTGATGCAGGCCCGCCAGCAGGGGGTCACCAACTTCTCGGTGCTCTGCCACCACATCACCATCGGGCCGCCGCTCAAGGCGATCCTGGACGATCCCGGCGTGCGTCTGGACGGCCTGGTGGCCCCGGGCCACGTCTCCATGGTGGTGGGCCAATCTCCCTACCAGTTCATCGTCGACGAGTACGACAAGCCGGTGGTGATCGCCGGCTTCGAGCCCATCGACTTCCTTACCGCCCTGCTGGGGGTGGTGCGGCAGATTGCCGAGGGTCGGGCCGAGGTGGAGAACGCCTACAAGCGGGCGGTGCAAAGCGCCGGCAACGCCATCGCCCAGCGGGCCATGGCGGAGGTGTTCACCCTGGCGCCCCAGAGTGACTGGCGCGGCCTGGGGGCCATCGACCAGTCCGGCCTGATGCTGTCCGAAGCCTTTGCCAAGTTCGACGCCGAGCGCCGCTTCGGCCTCAAACCCACCCAGGTGGCGGAGCCGGAGGGCTGCGGCTGCGCCCAGGTGCTGCGCGGTCAGATCCGCCCCGGCGACTGCCCCCTGTTCGGCACCCGCTGCACCCCGCAAACCCCGGTGGGGGCCCTGATGGTCTCCAGCGAGGGCGCCTGCGCCGCCTACTACCAATACCGCTGAGCACAGCAACAACAAGGGGGGCTTCATGCCCCCCTTTCTTTTACAGCGTCGACGTCCTCGGCTCAGCCACCCAGGTGCAGGTGCCGGTGTCATAGCGGTACCGGCCCCCCTTGATCCAGGCAGGCATCCACGGCAAAGGCCTCGCTGTCGAGCGCCATCATGGCCACAGCGGTGCACACTGCGGCCAGCATGCCGAGCCGCAGGGCCAGTGTTTTTCTGCGTTGCACCGCCAGCACCAAAGTCTCCAGCCAAAGCAGTATCGAGAGCCCGGCGGCGATAAAAAACAGAAGGTAAAGACTCACGGCTCGCCCCCTTTACTCATCGTTGGCGGCGCTTGCTGAGCTCCATTACCAACGGGAGTCGTTTTCACAGGGAATGCCATCCCCATCCCCGTCCATCTTGGTGTCGGGGCAGTGACGGGTGAAAAACACCGCCTCTTCCCGGGAGGTCATCTGGCTGCAGTATTGCCGACCGTCGCATCGAAACCGGTTGGAAACCGTGGGTTCTCGATGCTCGCTGGTCGAGTGTGGCGCCGCGAGGGGCTCATTGGAGTTAGGGTGTTGATTGGCGTAAAACAGCAGCCCGGCGACACACAGGGCCAATACAAACAGCTTGTTCATCCGGCGTCCTTACCTTAGCGGAAACGAGGCTCGAAGCGGCTCGAGATCTTCTCTGATCGAACACCGTTTCTTACTCTGTAACCCTACGCTTATCCCTAATCGAATCAATCATTTTGGAGTCAAGCTGCCCCGCTTTCACATTGCCTGGCTCAGACCGCTGCGCCCAGCCTCACCCAGCCGGGTCGTAGTCGCTTTGCCCCCTTTTATCTTCAAGCATTTCTAAAAACTCTTTAGCCAGAGCCCTGGATTCTCAATGTCGTGGTGGGCAATTAGGCTGTTTTTCATCCAGGGAACGCCGTCTCATCGCGGTGTCCCAAGCCACAACACAAGGGAGAGCAGCATGTTTAAACAGGTAGGTTGGATAGTGGAAGCCCGAATCAAACCGGGCCAGCGACAGGCCTTTGAGGCGGTGATGCAGGAGCTGGTAGCCGCCACCGAACAGGAGGCTGGCACCCTCAACTACCAGTACTTCGTCTCCGATGAGGGTGAGGTGCTGGTGTACGAGCGCTTTGCCGATGTGGCATCAGCCCATACCCACGTCAGCAACTGGGACCGCTTTGCCGAACGCTGGGTGGCCGCCGCCGAGCCCACCCGCATGGTGCACCTGGGCACCCTGCCTGAAGAACTGCGGGCCCGCCACGCGGCCCTCTCCCCCAAGTACTTAAAACCCCTGGGCGGCTTTGTCCGCTGAAACCCCATCTTGCCCATAAGGAGACCCATCATGGCTTACTACTCGGTTCTCGCCGTCACCCCCACCACGGACAGCTGGATCCCCGATTACATCGGCCCGGCCAACGCTCTGGTGGCCAAACACGGGGGGCAGTACCTGGCCCGTACCAACCAGCATCAGCGCCTGGAGGGCGAAGGGGCGGACGCGGCCCTGCGCATTGTGATCCAGTGGCCCTCCAAGGAGGCCTGCCTGGCTTTTATGGCCGACCCGGAGTACGTACCGCACCTGAAGGCCCGCACCGCCGGCTCCATCAGCGAACACTTCCTGATTGAGGGCAAGGACGACCTGGCCTGAAACGAAAAAGCGGAGGCCAGGGCCTCCGCTTTATGTCACTCGCCATAGGCGGGACTCAGTAGCCGTTCCGGCTTGATGTTGTCCGCCGCCTCCAGCGGGATCTCGGTAACGAATCGACCCGCCTCCCCGAAGGGCTCGGCGGGGATCTCGATGGCCATGCCGCTGTCCACCGCCAAATCCAGCACCTGTCGACCCAGGCGGTTGCAATCCTGCACCCAGTCCTTGGGCATCTCGGAGTGGGCTCGCTTAGGGGTGCAGGCCAACTGGAAGCTGTTGTTGGTGCGATCCACCACCACCGACAGCTCGACGTACTCGTTTTGCATCGGGTTGGCCAATGCCCCCGCCGACATCCCCAGGCAAAGCAGGGCAATCCCTCTGTTCATGGCTCTGTAATCCCATTCGCTGACGCCACCGTCAGACCGCCAAATCACGACAAGGGCTCCAAGCTAACAAAATCGGATGACGGTTTAAATGCACCGGTGCAAACCACAGTGTTCGCCCCGGGTGACTCCGGGGTGCGAAGGCAAAAATGCCTTACCCTTCCGCCCCCTACCCCAGGACATCCGCCCGTCTCCAACACGCCCCCCGGCCTGACCTAGAGTTGCCCTAAGACCGGCGCCGAGAAAAGTCGCCTCATCCCTGATGTCGATCAAGCTTGGCGCTGGCGACGGACCGGGCCTTGAACTAGAGTTTCGCCGCCTGGCCATAAGACCCGGATCCGCAGTTTGATCACAAGGGGTGCACTATGTCCGTTAATCCGTTCCGATGGCTGCTCCTGGCCATACTGTCCTCGCTCTCCCCTGCCCTGATGGCCGCCTCGGCCGATTCCGTCGATTGCGCCACCGAGCCCCTGCAAGGGGCCATTGACGCCGCCGAGCCCGGCTCGGTGCTGACCCTTCAGGGCCTGTGTGAGGGTCACTTCACCATCGACAAAGATCTCACCCTCAAAGGCGCGTCGGCCCAGCTGGTGGGCATCGACGACGGGCCGGTACTGACGTTGAAAAACGGCGCTACCGCGCCCAGGGTGCAGCTGATGGACCTGACGGTGCGCGACGGTGGGGCCTCGCTCTACTTCACGGAAGATCCCTTCTCCGCTGGCGGGGTGCTCATCCTCAATGAGGTTGCCGACCCTCTGGTGGTGTTGATGGACCGCATCACCCTGACGGACAACACCGTCCCCGCCAACGAGGAGGCCACCGGAGCCGGCGGCATCGCCACCCGGGGCCCGGTTTACCTGACGATTCGAGATTCAGTCGTTAGCAATAACGGGGTCCGCAACGCCTCCCTGGATCGCACCATCGTCGGCGGCATTTTGTTGGGTCCACAAGGCCGCCTGGTGATGTTCGACACCGAACTTCTGGGCAACTTCAACCTCACCGACGGGGGCGGCAGCGGCGGGCTGGATTGCGCCGGCCACTGCGTCATGGTGGGTGGCCAGATCACCGATAACCAAACCGGCAGCGACTCCACGAACTCCGGCGCCGGCTTCACCGTGCGCCAGGACGGTTTTTTGCTGATGAAAGGGGTGGGGGTTCAGGACAACCGCAGCGACTGGGATACCTTAGTGGCCGGCGGTGGCGTGGTGATGGGCCACGCGGTGCTGAGCGACACCCAGGTTCGCGATAACCATCTTGTTCCCACCGGCGACTCCGATGGCGCCGCCGGGCTCCTGGTGCACGGGGGCGTGCTGGAAATGGTGGACAGCACGGTTCAGGGCAACCGGGCACCGGGCATCTATCACCGGGGCGCCGCCGGGCTTACCGCCAGTGACAGGGCCCGGGTCACCCTGACCCGCACGGCGTTTCGCGACAACCAGGCGGCGCTCACCCCCAGCGGCACCAACGCCGGGGCCATCATGCTGAGTGACGACAGTCGTTTGAGCGGCTCGGACGTCACGGTACGCCAGAACGGCGGTCAGGTGGGCGGCATCCGCGTGGGAGAGGGGACTCGGCTGGTGCTGGACGGCAGCCGGGTTCAAGGCAACCTGGGGGATCAGGCCGGCGGCATCTGGCGGGATAGCACCGCCTCCACTCCGGGCGAGATCCTGCTGCTCGACACCCGGGTGTTTAACAACACCCCGAACGATTGCAGCGGCTTTACCAGCCCGGCCTGCCCATAACATCACCTTCGCCCGGGCCGGGCATAAAGGGCCTGCCCGAGCGTCAGCGAGAGGGGACATCCCATGTCCAACATCATCGCCAAACTGATCGCCACCGGCGCCCTGCTGTGCGCCGGATCGGCCCTGGCGGATCCTGCCGCCATCGAGGTGGACTGCCAAACCCAACCCCTGCAAGGGGCCATCGACAGTGCCGAGCCCGGCTCCGTATTGCGCCTGAGCGGGGTGTGCCTGGGCAATTTCGACATCGACAAGGACCTGACCCTGATGGGCGACTCCGCAATTCTGGACGGGGAGAACCAGGGCCCAGTGCTGACCATCCATGGCGACGTTTCGGCACCCAGTGTGTGGCTGCAGGATCTCACGCTGCAACATGGCGGCACCTACGTCGAGGTGCTTGAGAGTAACTACAGCGCCGGCGGCCTGCTGCTCAATAACCTCGGCGCCGCCACCATGGCGGTCACCCTGGAGCGGGTCATCCTGATGGACAACGACTTTCACGCGGATGAGGACTCCGCCGGGGCGGGGGGCATCGCCACCCTGGGGCCGGTGGCCCTGACCCTGCGGGACAGCACCCTGATCCGTAACGGCGGCATTGGGCCGGACGACAACCGGGTCGTGGGTGGCATTCGCCTGGGGGCCCAGGGCCAGCTGGTGATGACCGACTCCCACCTTATGGACAACGAGAACAACGGCGACGGCAGCGGCAGCGGCGGCATCGACTGCTTTGGCCACTGCGTGATCCTCGGCGGCAGCATGACCGGTAACTACGCCGGCAAGGACTCCGCCTCCGGTGGCGCCTTTACCGTGCGCAGCGATGGCTACCTGTTTATGCAAGGCACGCGGATTGAGCAAAACCGTTCGGACTCCTTTGGCAGCGGAGCCGGCGGCGGCGCCGTCTTTGGCCAGGCGGTGCTTCAGGGGGTGCGGTTCGACCGCAATTCCGCGGACAACTCCGAGTACGCCATGGGCGGCGCACTGTTCTTCCGAGGGGAGGCCCTCGAGCTGATGGGCTGCACGCTCAGCAACAATTTCGCCTCTGATGGCAGCGGCGGTCTCTTTGCTCTTGGCCAGGGCTACCTCTTTATCGATAACACCGATCTTAATGGCAACCGCGGACGGGTGGGGGCCATTGAGGCCCTATTTGGTCCCCAACTGGTCGCTCAGCGCGTCAAGATCACCCGAAACCAGGGCACCCACGGCGGTCTGCTGCTGGGGGAAGACACCTCGCTCACCCTGTTGGACAGCCGGGTTCAGAACAACCAGGGCGAGCTGTCCGGCGGGATCCAGGTGAGCGCCCCCACTCAGGGCGGCGAGCCCGCTCAAGTGCTGCTACTGGACACCCGGGTAATGAACAACAGTCCCACCGACTGCGACGGCTTTACCAGTCCCGCCTGCCAGTGAGCCCCGGGGCGCCCTAGTGGCGCCCCTTATTGGTCAGCCACACCGTCTGGTAGGGGGCCAGGGTGATCTCCCCGTGCAGATCCTCGAAGCCGCCGCCGCTGAGCAGATCCCACCAGTGCTCGGTGCCGATCAGGTTGAGGCTGGCCAGGCGCAGGGTCTGGGGGGCGTCGGTGACGTTGGAGACGGCGAAGATGCTCTGATCCCGATGACGGCTTTGTCGCCACAGGCCAAACAGCGCCTCCCCCAGGTGCAGCACAAACTGGGTGGCGCTGGGGTGAAACGCCGGCTGGTTCTGACGCACCCGCACCAGATCGCAGAGGCGGCCGAACACCCGGCTGTGGTGACTGTCCGGGTCCGCCAGTTCCGCTTCCAGCCGGTCGGCGTCCCAGTTGTGGCGGTTGATGCTGCGGTTGTTGCCGGTGTTGGCCAGCTTGGCGTGGTCGTTCTCGGTGGCCAGCAGGCTGTGCAGGTAGATGGCCGGCAACCCCTCCAGGGCCAGCATGATGGCGTGGGCGCAGAGAAAGCGCGCCTCCTGATGGCCATCCTCCCCTTTCAGGGTGCCCTTCATGGCGTCGAACAGGGCGATGTTGATCTCGTAGGGGCGCAGGCCGCCCCCGGCCAGGCTGCGCCAGGAGATCCGCCCGCCGAACCCCTCCATGGTGGTGGCGATGTCGGCGATCGCCTGCTCATCCAGCAGCCCCTCCACCGGCCGCAGACCGATTCCGTCGTGGGAGGCGATGAAGTTCAGGTAGGTGGTGCCCAGCTGGGCCGGCGGCATGCTCATCTGCCACAGCTTGAGGGCGTTGCAATCGCCGCTGAGCAGAGTGTGCAGCAGCAGCGGCGGCAGGGAGAAGTTATAGATGGCGTGGGCCTCGTTGCCGTTGCCGAAGTAGGCCAGGTTCTCCCGGTTGGGGATGTTGGTCTCGGTGATCAGGAGGATCCGCGGGTCGAAGAAGGCCACCAGGGTGCGCAGCAGACGAACGATCTCATGGGTCTGGGGCAGGTTGAGGCAACTGGTGCCCGCCTCTTTCCAGAGAAAGGCCACGGCGTCGAGGCGGAAAATCGTCACCCCTTTGCTGAGGTAGAGCTGGATGATCTTCACCATCTCCAGCAGCACCCGGGGATTGGCGAAGTTGAGATCCACCTGGTCGTGGCTGAAGGTGCACCAGACGTGGCGCTCCCCTTGTGAAGTCTGCACCGGCTTGAGCAGCTCACTGGTGCGGGGGCGCACCACCTGATGGTAGTCACCATCGGGATCGGCGCAGAGGAAATAGTCCCGGCCCGGCGCCTCCCCCGCCTTGAACTGCTCGAACCAGCGGCTGCGGCTGGAGCAGTGGTTGATCACCAGATCCGCCATCAGCTTGTAGTCCCCGGCGATCGCCTCGATGTCCCCCCAGCCCCCCAGGCTGGGGTTCACCTGGGCGTAATCGATGACGGCGAAGCCATCGTCGGAGCTGTAGGGAAAAAAGGGCAGGATGTGCACGCCGGTGGCCACCCCGGCCAGGTGACGGTCGAAGAAGGTTTTCAGGGTGTGCAGGGGGATCTCACCGGCCTTGCGGATGCTGTCCCCGTAGGTGATCACCACCAGATCGCTTTCGTCCCAGGCCTCGGCGTGGGGCCGGGGAATGGCGCAGTGGCCCTCGGCGCCGATGGCCGCCACCAGCTCCCGGGCCAATGCCGGGCCATCCTCGTCGGGGTAGATCAGGGCCAGGTGCTCCTCCACCCTCAGGTGCAGCTCCTCCAGCGAGGCCTGGCTCATCCCCGGCCCCCCATAAACTCCTGGTGATCCGCCTCCACCGCTTCCACCAGCTGCTCGAAAATGTCCGGGATGGCGCTGCGCACCCGGCTCCAGCTGGGGATAAAGGGCTTCTCCTTGGGGTGCTCCAGGAAGTGCAGCCCCGCCTTGAGCACGTTCTCGGCGAACAGCTCCACCGACTCCTCCTCACAGTGGACGTCGAAATCCAGGCCGTTAATCACCGCGTCGTTGCGGTAGGTCTCGATGAAATCCAGGGCGATGCGGTAGTAGGTGGCCTTGATGGAGCGGAAGGTCTCGGAGGAGAACACCACCCCGTTGGTGGCCAGCTTGCGGAAGATCGCCTTGCTGATGTCGATGGACATCTTGGACAGGCCGCCGTTGTCGTCGTCCTTGGACAGGTCCTGGTGCTTGTGGTCGTAGCAATCGGCGATGTCCACCTGGCACAGGCGGTTGGTGGCGTAGTTGCGTTTCATCTCCGACAGCACGCCGATCTCCAGCCCCCAGTCGCTGGGGATGCGGATGTCGTTGATCACGTCGATACGGAAGGAGAACTCGCCGGCCAGGGGGTAACGGAAGGAGTCGAGAAACTCCAGGTAATCCAGGTGGCCGAAGATCTTCTTCAGCGAACGCAGCAGCGGGGTCACCAGCAGCCGGGTCACCCGGCCGTTGAGCTTACCGTCCGCCACCCGGGCGTAGAAGCCCTTGCAGAACTCGTAGTTGAAGGTGGGATTGGCCACCGGGTAGATGAGCCGGGCCAGCATGCTGCGGTCGTAGGTGACGATGTCGCAGTCGTGCAGCGCCACCGATTCGGTTTGCCCCCGGGCCAGCACGTACCCCAGGCAGTACCAGACGTTGCGCCCTTTCCCCAGCTCAGTCGGCGCCAGCCCCTGGGCCCGCAGCTTAGCGTCGATGGCCTGCAGTCGGGGGCCGTCGTTCCAAAGCACCCGGTGGCTCTGGGGCAGGCGGTTGAAAAACTCCAGGGCGTGCTGGTACTGCGTCCGGTCGGCCCGGTCCAGGCCGATCACCACCTCGGAGAGGTAGGGCACCTGGGCCAGCTCATTGACGATGTTGTCCAGCGCCGGCCCCTCCAGCTCGCTGTAGAGCGAGGGCAACACCAGGCTCATGGGCCGAACCTTGGCGTGCTGGGTCAGCTCCGCCTCCAGGTCTTCGATGGAGCGGTCCGTCAGGTTGTGGAGAGTGGTAATGATGCCGTTCTGGTAGAAATCGCCCATGTGGTGCTCCCTGCCGCGAAAGAAAGTGGTTTCCCTACAACAAGGTTAGCAAGGGGGGTGCCAGTGTGCCGGTCAGGCCAATTGGTAGTGATCCAGCAACCGATGCACGGCCTGGTTCCAGCCCTCGGGGCCACAGGCCTCGGTCAGGGTGGCCCGGGGGCGGCTGGCGGCACTGAGCGGCGGCGGGGGATTGACCGGCGAGCGCACCACCACCGGGTGGTCGGCCCGCTCCAGCATGGCCACGTCGTTGTCACCGTCGCCCAGGGCGATCACCGTCGGGTTCTCCCCCCACAAGCTGGCGTAGGCCTGGCGCAACCAGTCCAGGGCCTGCCCCTTGTCGCTCTGGCCAATCACGTGGACAAAGCGCCCCCCCTTGAGCAGCCGAAGGCCATGGCGGCGCACCGCCCGCTCCAGCAGCGCCAGCTCCGTGTCACTGCCCCGCCACAACAGGGGCTCGGAGAAGCATCGGGCCAGCGCCTGAGCCGCGCTGGTCTTATCCAAACCGGTGTGGGCCACCAGGGTGGCCACGTCCCAGTCGGCGAAGCCCTGCAGGGCCAGACCGGTCTCGGTGCGCACCTGGGCCAGCACCTCGAGGATCTCCTGCCGGGTTGCCCCAAAAGGCTGCATCCGATGCCCCATCATGGCGCCCACCGGGCCAGATTGGTGCAAGGGAAAGTGCCCCTCGGGCCAGAGCACGGCGGCGCCGTTCTCCACCACGAAGGGGTGGGGGTTCTCCAGCTCGGCGCGCAGGGGCGCCAGCTCCGCAGCGGTCTTGGAGGTGTTGAGCACCACGGGGATCCCGTGGCGCTGCAGCCGCGCCAGTGCGGGCCGGGCGGCATCAAAGGCGTAGGTGTGGTGGTCCAGCAGGGTGCCATCGAGATCGGTCACCACCAGCAGCTTGGGGGCATTGGCCATCCGGGCTCCGAGTGTCAGTCCTTGGGGTCAGTGTAGCCAAGCAAGGATTGATCCAAGCGACAGTGGCTAAAGCCCAGCACGATGGGCGAAAAAAGGCCCCGCTCGATGGCGAGGCCTCAATTTGCCCGTCAGGCCGCTTCCGGGGTCGCACTCTGTTCCGTTTCAGCGCCAAAGCAGGCCCGTACCCGCAGGAAGTAAAGGGTGTTAACCACCCAGTAGAGGGGGTTGAAACTCAAAACCGTGGCGATAAACCAGGCCGCGGTGCCGCGTTTGAGCACCCAAAGGGCCAGGGGCACACTGATGATGCCCACCACCAAGGTGGCGGCCACTTCGATGGAGTAACCGTCGAGACCAAACTGGACCAGGGCGGCCAAGGCGAACAGCCCCCCTTGCACCAGCAGGTTGTAGCCAAACCAGGCATGCCACAAGAAGGAGCGACGCTGATCGCCGTCCTCCGCCTCCTGGCGATCCAGCCGGTTACAGGCGAGGAAGTAGCCCGCAAAGAACGCGGTGCAAATCACGATAAACTCAAGCATGGGAAATCCTTATCCACTGTGTTGAGCCTTGATTGTTAACCGATTTTTACTTTCAAGCCAAGGACGTTGGTGTCATCGGACACTCAGCGCCCTGCCCGCCAGTCGAGCGTATCCCCCACGGCAATGGCACTCCCCTCCCCCGCCAGCAGCACCGCATTGCCGCCGAAAAAGGCGCCCTTTTTCGCCAGGGGGTTCAGGGTCATCAGGGTGGCCAGGGGCTCCTTGGGATCGGGCCGCTGCCCGGTGGTTTGATCCACCGTGGTCACCGGGCAACGTTCGCAGGGCTTGCGGATCCCCAGTTCAAACCCGGAACCGCTGAGGCGGTGATCCTGAAGCTCGCTGAAGGGGCCGTCCAGGCGGTCCACCACGATGTTGGCGCGAAACCGCTCCATCCCTACCGGCGTCGAACCCTTGGCGGCCAGCGCTCGGTTCAGCTCCGCCAGGGATTCCCGGCTGGCCACCAGGTAGGGAAAGCCGTCGGCAAACTCGGTGTGGGCCTGCTCCCCGGACTCCAGGTACTTGGCCTTGATGGGGCGGGACTGGGCCCGGTTGAAGCGCACCAGGCGCAGGGGGGCACCGCGAAAGGCCCCCAGTCGTTCGGTCAGCCAGAGACTGGCCTCGGCCCCCTCGTCGTAGGCCGCCAATTGACTGTTCCAGACGGTGACCGGGGTCAGCTCGGTAAGGTCACGCACCAGGGGCAACACCAGCGGCGGGGCATCGGCCCGGCTCAGGGTCAGACTGTGGTCGCTCAGGGCGGTGGCGATGGTGGCCAGGGCGGGTAATTGACGCTGGGTGACGAAGCGCCCGGCGCCGTCCACCAGCATCCAGTGGCGGTCCCAGGGCAGTCCGGTGACGCCCAGGGTGGAGTGGGCCAGGGGGATCCCCCCCAGCCCCTTAACGGGGTAAATAATCAGGTCGGTGATGGTCATGTGGGTTTCACTGTGGTTCAGAACTGCTTGCCCCAGAACAGGTAGAAGCTGCTGTCGCCGGTGTCGGCGTGGCCAAAGGCCAGGGCCGCCGGGCCGATGCCGGTTTCCATGCTGATAAAGACGCTGCCGGCGTAGATGAGATCGTCCAGTTTGATGTCATCCCTGAGCAGCCAGACGTTGCCCGCCTCGAAGGAGGCGCCGAGGAACATCGGCCAGGTGATCCCCAGCAGCTCACGGCTGAGATCGTAGGTGTAGATCCCCCCCAGCAGCACCTTGTGGCTGCCGAACAGGCTGTCCTTGCTGAAGCCGGAGAGGTTCAAGAAGCCACCGATGGCGGTGAAGTGGGCCAGGGTCAGCTCATCTTCACTGATGGACTCGAAGCTGGCCTTACCGATGACGTTGTGGGCGCCCCAGCTGGTGGCGCCGCTCCACTCCAGCTGGTAGACCCAGAAGTGGTCCCGCTCCCAGCCGGTGTCGTCGAAGGTGACGCGGCTGCCGCTGGTCTGATAGGCCACCTGGGCCAACCAGCGCTGGCCTTCGGAGGGGAACATCGGCTGGTCCTGATCGTCGTAGCCCAGGCTCAGCTCCGGGCCATGGAACCAGTAATCCCCCAAGCGACCGATCTCGTTGCTGCCGACGCTGTGGTACTTGCCGTCCTCGTAGCGGTAGATGAGCTGCAGCTGGGCGTTGCGCCCCAGGTTGACCCCGCCCCCGGTGGCGATGCTGTGACGGATCTGCTCGATGCGGATAAATGGAAACTCCTGGACCAGTTCGAAGGCGTTCCACTCCTTCTGTTCGGCGTCCGCCATGGCGATGACGTAGTAGCGCTGCAGATCATCGATAGGCTGGTACCACTCGGTGGCGATGCGCCCCACGGTGCCGATGTTCAGCTCGGTGCGCCACTGGCCGCCGGAGTTGAACAGGTTGTTGGCGGTGTAGGCGGCGTCCAGGGAGATGTCGAGCTCGTTATCGAGGTTGTCCTCCAGGCGCAGCCCCAGGTCAAACACGTTGGGACCCCAGTTTTTGCCCCGGGTGGCCACCACCAGCTCCGGCCCCTCGGGGGTCTCTTTGAGGTAGGCGTCCACCCGCTCAAACTGGTCCAGGGAGTAGATCCGGGCGATGGCCGCTTCAATCTCTCGCTCGCCGAGGACGTCCCCCGCCTCCACATGGAGCACATCGCGAATCACGTCGTCCTTCACCCAGCTCTGGTTCTCCAGGCGCACCGCCACCACCGGCGGCTGCTCGCCCAGCCAGGTGGCGCGGTTAAGCTGCTTGGCCAGGTGGTAACGCTGGTAGTCCACCGCCGAGGTGGACAGGGCCTGCAGCGCATCGATGTGCGCCAGGGCCGCCAGCTCCCCCTGGGGCACCAGTTTCGCCATCTGGTCGAAGTCCGAGGTGCCCACCCCCTGGATGTCCGGGGTGATAAGGATGTCCCCCTCTTCCATCAGCGCCACCTGCTGGTCCCGGGAGAGGTTGGTGAGGTAGCCGCTGAGCTGATCCAGCACGTCGAACACGGAGTTGAGATCCTCCTTGCCCTTGAGCGGCGCGCCGATGTCCACGGCGATCACCACGTCGGCGCCCATCGCCTTGACCACGGAAACCGGCATGTTGTTGACCATGCCGCCGTCCACCAGCAGGCGGCCGTCCTTTTCGATGGGCGCCAGGGCGCCGGGGACCGTCATGCTGGCCTGCATCGCTTCGAGCAGGTTGCCCCGGTCGATCACCACTTCGCTGCGGTCGGTCAGATCCGTAGCCACGGTGCGCAGGGGGATGGGGAGTTGGTCGAAGTGGGGCACCTCGGGAACGGTGCCGATGGAGCGGCGGATAAGGGAGGACATGGTCTGGCCCTGCAGGGCCCCCTTGGCGAAGCGCATCTCCCCCTCGCGGTAGCCCATCTTGAGCTCCACCGGGTAGGCATCGCGGAACTGCTTGTCGCGGTAGCTCAGCGCCTCCCGGGGGATGTCGTCAGAGAATCCGGTATTGAAATCCATCGACAGCATGGTGGTTTCAATTTCATCGGCGGTGTACCCCAGGGAATAGAGGGCCGCCACGTAGGCGCCCATGGACGTCCCGGCGATGTAATCCACCGGGATGTTGTGCTGCTCCAGGATCCGCAGCACCCCCACGTGGGCCGCCCCCTTGGCACCGCCCCCGGACAGGGCCACCCCCACTTTGGGGCGCTCCGCCGCCACGGTGGACAGGGCCACCATCAACAGGGGGGTCAGCGCCCAGCGCCATCTTCTCGTCATCCGCATCCCCTTGTGAATCCATCCCGCACGTCACCAGTGTGCATATTTTAGATAAACAATGACTTAACGAGAAGTTTTACGGCTGAAACAGGGCCTCTTCGTTTTCGGGGAACACCCGGCTCCAATCCTTGGCCATGTCCACCAGCCACCAGCCCCGTTTGTCCGCTTCCTTTCGAGCCCGGTCCAGCTGGCCCACCGCGGAGGGGCTGTCGTAGGCCCACTCCCGCTCGGCGTCGGTGTGGTGGATAAGCGCCGCCATCCGCGCCCCCTCCCCGGCCATGGTCCAGGCCAGCATCTCCAGGTCGCCGTCGGAGTTGCCCACCGCCAGTATGGGGCGGCGGCCGATGTGATAGTGAATGGCCACCGGCTTGCCCGCCTTGTCGTCCAGGAAGCGCAGCTCGGGCTCACGCACCAGCACAGGATCCTCGCCACGCTGCTCCAGGCGCACCTCGATGCTGCTGCCGATCACCTGCTCCGGCGGAATGCCATAGGCCCGCTCACTGAACACCCGCATAAACTCGATGCCGCCCCCGGAGACGATGAAGATCTTGAACTGGTGGATCCGCAGGTAGTCCATCAGCTCCAGCATCGGCTGGTAGACCATCTCGATGTAGAGCAAGCCAGTGGTGGGGTGGCGGGCGCTCTGGATCCAGGCATCCACCTCGGCGGCGAATTGCTCCGGGGTGGTGTTGCCGTGGGTGGCGGCCACCAGGGTCAGCAACGCTTCGTCGCCGCCGGCAAACAGCGCCGCCATGTCCCCCTCCAGTGCCGCCTTGAACGGCTGGGTGTCGGTCCACTCCGGGTGCTGATGGGCCAGGGCCTTCACCCGGTCCAGGGCGAAGGCGAGCTGGAAGTAGAGGGGCTGCTCTGCCCAGAGGGTGCCGTCGTTATCGAACACGGCGATGCGCTCGCCCTCGGGCACATAGTCGTGACCGGCGCGGGTCACCCGGTCGACAAACTGGATGAAGGCGTCCTTGCGGGGACCGTCATTCCAGGAGGGCAGCGGATCGGCCCGGGCCGGGACGGCGCACAGCAGGCAGAACAGGACACAGAGGGTGCGAACCATGGGGACTCTCCTCGACTCAGCCCCCTGAAGTGTGGACCAGGGCCGCCCTTATCGGTAGCAGCCCTGCACTGCCTGGGCCAGCCAAGCCAACGCCGGGCCGGGCTGGCCGCCCTTGGCCAGCACCCGGTCCACCGGGGCCCGCCAGGGCTTGTGGTCGAAGCGGACCGACAGCCGCGCCAGAGTGCCCTGGGCCAGCTCGCTCTCCACCAGGTGGGTGGGCACATAGGCCCAGCCCAGCCCCTGACGGGCCAGCTCCCGCAGCAGGTAGAAGTTGTTGGCGGACCAGAGGCTCGCCGACACCGGCGGCAGGGGCGCCAGCCCCTCCCCACCATAGCTTTTCACCACCAGCTGGCGATGGCCAATGAGATCGGCCACCCCCACGGAGTCCAGGGCCGTCAAAGGGTGGTCCGGGCGCACCACCACCACGAAGGGCAGATCGCCCAGGAAACAGGGCTCCACCTCCCGGGGCAGGCTGGGATCGGCGAACATCAGCCCCAACTGGGCCCGACCCCGCTCCACCAGGGCCACCACATCGGGGCTGGCCACCGCGTGCAGCTCCAGGGCAGTGGCAGGGAAGCGCTGGGCAAACTCCGCCAGCACCGGCTCGATGTTCGGCACCAGCACCGCCTCGTCCACCGCCAGCACCAGCTCGGTCTCCTGGTCCTGGGAGAGGGCCCGGGCCGCCCGCTCCAGCTCGCTGGCCTGCTGCAACACCGCCCGGGCGTGGCCCAGCAGTCGCTCTCCTCTTGGGGTCAGAGTCGGGGTGCGGGTGCGCCGGTCGAACAGGGTGGCCCCCAGATCGATCTCCAGATTGGCGATCCCCTGGCTGACCGCGGACTGGGCCCGACCCAGCCGACGGGCGGCGGCGGAGAAGGAGCCCTGCTCCACCACGGTGACAAAGAGGCGCAGCTGTTCCAGGGAGTACATATCACCAAATCCGATGGTTACTAACTTGGTTCAATCATACATCCAAATAGAATGGCCGCCACTGTTCATCCAATTGGAGCCTTTCATGTCCACCCGCGAACGCATCCTGCACAGCCTGCTGTTTGAACTCATTGCCCTGGCCATCGTGGTGCCCGCCAGCGCCCTGCTCACCGGCCACGGCGCCGGGGCCATGGCCATGGTGGCGGTGACACTGTCGCTCATCGCCATGGGCTGGAACTACCTCTACAACCTGGGGTTTGACCGGGTGTACGGCGCCAACCGCCTGAGCCGGGGTTGGGGACTGCGGATCGCCCACGGGGTGGGGTTCGAGCTGGGGCTGGTGGCGGCCACCATCCCCATCCTGATGTGGCAACTGAAGCTGGGGTTCTGGGCGGCCCTGTGGCTGGACATCGGCTTTGTGGTGTTCTTCCTGGTCTATGCCATCGTCTTTAACTGGAGCTATGACCAGATCCGTGCCCGCTTGGAGCGCCAGGGCCGGCTGACCCCCATCCCCCACTAGGCCGGCGCTCAGCGTCGGTGCAGCGACAGGGGCTGGTCTACCGCCAGGGTGGCCGGCCCCTCTCCCATCAGGCTGACATAGGCGCCGAAGTGGGGGCCCGGCGTCTCCTTCAGGGGGCTTAATTCCGTCAGCGCCGCCAGGGGTTCACCGGCGGGGGCCAGGGCGCCGTTGCGCGGATGCAACCGGGTGACCCGGCATCGACGGATTGGCTTGACCAGGGCCAGGCGGTACCCCGGCCCCAACAGTTCGCTGGGGAACAGTTCGTGAAAGGGCGCCCCCAGGCTGTCCACCACCAGGTTGGGGCGAAAGCGCGCCAGCCCCACCCGGCCCTGGCCCTTCTCCTCCAGTCGCCGGTTGAGGGCCTCGAGACTGTCCAGGGTCGCCAGCGTCAAAGACCAGCCGTCGTTAAAGGGGGCGCGGGGCTCGTCGGAGGGGGCCACCCGAAGCAGTCGCAGGGGGTAGCCCCGCTGGGGGCCCAGCACCGAAGTCAGCCAGCCGCTGGCCAGGGCGCCCTCATCCAGGGCCCGGCACACCCGGTTGCCCAGACGAGCGGCACAGGGGGGCCCCGGTGGCGGGGTCAGGGGGATGGCCAGTTCACCGTGGCCCGGGGCACTGAGCAGCAGCGCCGAATCGCTTAAGAAAGGGGTCAGCTGGGTCAGGTCCGGGCGCTGGGCCAGGGTGAGCGCGCGGCCCACCGCGTCCGCCACCAGCCAGTGGCGATCCCAGGGCAAGCCAAGGGGCCCCAGCGGACTCTCCGCCAGGGGGATCCCGCGCAGGGTTTTGACCGGGTAGAGGTGAAGCTCGCGGATCCGCATCGGCCCTCCGGTTGCCCAAGGGGGGACGCGGTGCGCCCCTCTTTGATCCTAGGCCCCGGGGCCGGGTTCAGCTGAATTTACGCAGTTGGCTGAGGGGCAGAATCGCCAGCAGGTAGCGCATCCAGGCCCAGGGCCAGCTGGGCACAAAGACGTTGTCCCCCTCCTTCTCGATCGCCTTGACCAGGGCCCGGCAGCCGGTTTCGGTGTCGACAATAAAGGGCACCTTCTCCACCTTGTCGTTGATCTCGCTGCGGATGAAGCCCGGGTGCACCGTGGTCACCCGGATGGGGGTGCCCAGCAGATCCACCCGGATCCCCTCGGACAGGCTGGTCAGGGCCGCCTTGGTGGCGGCGTACACCGTCATGGCCCGGCGGAACCCGCGCACCGCGCTGACCGAGGAGACGGTCACCAGGTGGCCGGCGTTCTGGGCACGGAACTGGGTCAGGGCCGCTTCGCACTGGGCCAGGGCGGCGACGAAGTTGGTCTGGGCGGTCTGGCGATTGGCCTCGAAGTGGCCGGTGCCCAAAGAGGCCCCCTTGCCCATGCCGGCGTTGACGATCACCCGGTCAATCCGGCCGCCGAAATCCTCGGCAAAGGCCTGGAACACGGCGAACACCTGGTCGTGGTCATTCACATCCAGGGTGCGGATAAACACCTGGCAGTCCGGGTAGTCGCGCTCAAGCTCCGCTTTGAGCGCTTCCAGCCGGTCCATGCGCCGGGCGCACAGGGCCAGGTTGCGGCCCCGCTTGGCAAACTCGATGGCCATGCCCCGGCCCAGCCCGGAGCTGGCCCCGGTGATGAGGATGTTCTGTCGTTCCATGAGCGTCCCTGTTCAGAGGTAGGTGATCCATTCCGGCCGCGACTCGAAGGCGGCGTGTTCGTTGAGGCTGGAGAGCTGCCAGCCCCCCGGGCCCGGCACCAGCTTGGTGATCCCGGTGTTGACCAGGCGGGCATTGACGCTGAGCAGGGTGTCCATCGGCAGCCCCATCAGGGTCTGGGTGACCACGGTAATCGGCCCCCCGGAGGTGAACACCCACACCGGCCCGCCGTCGGGCTGGGGCAAGGCGGACAAGGCCCCCTGCACCCGCTGTTGAAAGGCGGTGGCGCTCTCCGGGTAGTCGTCGTCGAAATCGCCGCTGAGCCAGCGACCGAACGCGGCCTTGAGTTCGGCGCGAAAGAAGCGCTTGGGATCCGGCTGGTTGGCGGTGGCGGCCCGCAGCGCCGACATCTCCCGGTACGCGGGGTTGTAGGCGGCCAGGATCTGGCGATGATCGTACTCGTTCCAGTGGGCCTGGGTGTCCCAACTCGGGTCCACACCGGCGCCGGTCAGGCAGTGCTCGGCGGTCTGGCGGTGGCGCTTGAGGGCCCCGCTGATCACCGCCGAGGGGCGGATCCCACGGCGGGCCAGATCGGCCCCCAGGTGGGCGGCCTGCTGAGTCCCCAGGGAGGAGAGTTGGTCGTAATCGTCGGCCCCGGCACTGGCCTGGCCATGGCGTATCAGGTAGATGGCGCTCATCGACGTCCTAACGGTTGGCGCTGATCCGACGCTGACAGCGCCAGAGCAGGTAGTTAACGAAAAACCAGAACCGCTTGAATCTGGGGTTGCGGGTCTGGCCGTGGTGATAGCGGTAGTAGATCTGCTGCATGATCGCCGCCAGGCGAAACAGCCCGTACACCTCGTAATAGGTGAAATCGTCGCAGGCGATGCCGGTGCGGTCGGCGTAGTAGCGCACCACCTGGGCTCGAGTCAGCATGCCCGGCAGCTGGGTCGGCTGCAAGCGGGCGCTGCGCAGCACCGCATCGTCGTCCGCCTGAACCCAGTAGGCCAGGGTGTTGCCCAGATCCATCAGGGGGTCGCCGATGGTGGCCATCTCCCAGTCCAGCACCCCCAGCACCTGGGTGGGGTCCTGGGCGTCCAGCACCAGATTATCGAAGCGGTAATCGTTGTGGATGAGCGCCTGTCGCTCCCGGCTGGGCATCTTCGCCTCCAGGTAGTGCATCACGCTGCGCCCACGGCCCACGTTCCAGGTGCGGGCCCGGGAGAAGCGCTGGCACCAGCCCTGGATCTGCCGCTCCAGATAGCCCTGGCCCTTGCCAAAGGCCGCCAGCGGGGCAGTGTCCACCCGGTGCAGGGCCACCAGGGTGTCCAGGGCGCTGTGGCAGATGGCCCGGGTGCGCTCCGGGGTCAGGGCCAGCTCCGCGGGAAAGCGGCGCCGGGGGATCACCCCTTCCAGGCGCTCCATCAGGTAAAACTCCGCCCCCAGCACCCCCTCGTCGTCGCAGTGGGCCAGCACCTGGGGCACCTTGTCGAAATGGGGTTTGAGGGCCCGCTGCAGGCGGTACTCCCGCCCCATGTCGTGGGCCCCCTTGGCCTTGGTGCCGGCAGGCCCCCGGCGCAGAATGAGATCCCGCTGGGCGAAGCGCAGTCGGTAGGTCCAGTTGGAGGCGCCCCCGCTGTATTGGGTCACCTGGGGCAGACCGGTCAGCTCAGGCAGGGCGGTTCGCAACCAGGGCATCAGGGCGTCGAGGTCCAGCGCCTCGCCGGGGCGCACCGCGCCGGCGGTGTCAATCAGGCTCATGAGCCCAGCTCCCGCAGGCGCGCAGTCTGCTTGAGCATCAATCCCAGGTAGCCGCGCCAGGGCAGCAGGCGTTTGAGCCAATAGGCCTTGCGCCCGGCCGAGTGGGGCAAGATCAGGAAGCGGCGCTGGGCCACCCCCTGGGCGATCGCCTCCGCCACCTGCTCGGCGCTCAACGGCGCCTTGGCAAAGAGCCGTTGCAGCACCGCCGCCATGGCGGGATCCGGGCTGCGCAATGAGCGGTCCAGCCCGGTTTTGAAAAACGCCGGGCAGGCCACGCTGACCGAGATCTCCCGGTTGGCCAGCTCCAGGGCCAGGGTCTCGGAGAAGCTCACCACCGCCGCCTTCACCGCGCTGTAGCTGCCCATCCGGGGCATGGGGTTGAGCCCCGCCTGGGAGGCGATGTTGAGCACCTGGCCCCCCGGGCCCAGCAGTGGCACCAGGGCACGGCAGCTGCGCACCACCCCCAGCAGGTTAATCTCCATCACCCAGCGCCACTGGTCGATGGGCTCCTGCTCCAGGGTGCCGGCACTTGCCACCCCGGCGTTGCAGACCAGCAGATCCAGCCCACCCCAGTTTTGCTTAAGCTGCTGGGCCACCTGGGCCAGGCTGGCCTCTTCGGTGACGTCACAAGGCAGGCAGAGGCCCTGGCCACCGGCGGCCTCGATCTCCGCCACCACAGCGTCGCCCGCCTGGATGTCGGCAATGGCCACCCGGGCCCCCTGGGCGGCCCAGTGCAGGGCCAGGGCCCGGCCCAGCCCGGAGGCGCCGCCGGTGATCAACACCCTCATGCGCGCCTCCGCTTTTTCAGCTCCAGTCGGGCCACGCTGGCCAGGTGTACCTCGTCGGGGCCGTCCGCCAGACGCAGTGCCCGGGCCTGGGCGTAGAAACCCATCAGCGGGTGGTCCTGGCAGAGCCCGGCACCCCCGTGGATCTGGATCGCCATCTCCACCACCTGCTGCAGCACCCGCGGAGCCGCCACCTTGATGGCCGCGATGTCGGTCATGGCGGCACGCACCCCCTGGGTGTCGATCTTCCAGGCCGCCTGCAGGGTCAGTAGCCGGGCCTGGTCGATGGCGATCCGCGCCTCCGCCACCCGCTCCAGGTTGCCGCCCAGCTTGAGCAGCGGCCGGCCAAAGGCCTCCCGCCCCAAGCCGCGCTCGATCATCAGGTCAAGGGCGCGCTCCGCGGCCCCCAGGCAGCGCATGCAGTGGTGGATCCGCCCCGGTCCCAGTCGGCCCTGGGCGATGGCAAAGCCCTCCCCCCAGCCCTTGATGAGGTTCGCCGCCGGTACGCGGACGTTGTCAAAACGCAGCTGGCCGTGGCCGTAGGGCGCATCGTAATCGCCGCAGGCGGTGAGCATCCGCTCAACGGTGACCCCGGGGGTGTCCAGAGGCACCAGCACCATGGCGTGGCGGCGGTGTTTCTCGGCCTGTGGATCGCACAGCCCCATAAAGATGGCGATGCCGGCGTCCGGGTGGCCCAGGCCGGTGCTCCACCATTTGTGGCCGTTGAGCACCAGTTGGTCGCCATCGCGCTCTATGGTGGCGGCCATATTGGTGGCGTCGCTGCTGGCCACCTCAGGTTCGGTCATGCAGAACACCGAGCGCAGCTCGCCGCTGAGCAGCGGGGTCAACCAGCGGGCCTGCTGCTCGGCGTTGCCGAAGTGGTAGAGCACCTCCATGTTGCCGGTGTCCGGGGCGTTGCAGTTGAACAGCTCCGGCGCCAGCAGGCTGTGGCCCATCGCCTCGGCCAGGGGGGCGTACTCCAGCGTGGAGAGTCCGGCCCCCAGCTTCGGATCCGGCAGGAAGAGGTTCCAAAGGCCCTCGGCCTTGGCCTGGGCCTTAAGGGCCTGAAGCTCCGGCAGCAGCTGCCAGCGGCGCCAGTCGCCGTGGCCGTTGACGCGGTGGTTTCGGGCCAGCAGCTCGGCCTCCACCGGCAGCAGGGATCCGGCGATAAACTCGCGGACCCGGGTTTCGAGGGCGCGGCTGCGCTCACTGGGTTGAAAGGCCATCCTGGTCTCCTCCTGGCATCCGGTTCTCTGGTCACTCTAGAGCAAATATGTTAATGAATGAAACGAAACTAATTCACGATACTTGCTGAGCAGAATTCACAACCTATGCGTCCGGACCAGCTGGATCTCAACCTTCTCAAGGTGTTCGAAGCCCTCTACCGGGAGGGCAACGTCTCCGCCGCCGCCCAGGCCCTGCACGTCACCCCCTCCGCCGTCAGCCACGCCCTCAAGCGGCTGCGCACCCAGTTGGGGGAGCCCCTGTTTGAGCGCCAGGGCAACGGCATGCGCCCCACCCCCAGTTGCCAGCGCATGGCCCCGCTGCTGCTGGACCAGCTGGCCCAGTTACGCCAGTTGCTGCAGGCCTGGGGCCACTTCACCCCCGCCGAGGCCAGCCTGGCCTTTCGCCTGGGGATCCCCGATGCCCTGGAGCCTTTGGTGGTGCCGGCACTGGCCCGCACCCTGATGACCGAGGCGCCCCACAGCACCCTGACCAGTGCCCGTTTCGACCGCCAGCAGCTGGTGCGGGAGCTGGCTCAGGGGCAGGTGGACCTGGCGGTGGACGTGCGCCTGGCGCCGGAGCCGGAGCTTTGCCATCAGGCGCTGCTGGAGGACGAACTGGTGGTACTGAGCGACGTCGCCCTCACCGCCCTGGATCGCACCACCTACCAGCACCGCCCCCATGTGGTGGTCTCCAGTCGGCCCCGGGGACGGGTGCTGGAGGCACTGCCCCTGGCGGAGCAGGGGGTGGAGCGCCGGGTGACGATCCGCTGCCAGAACCACCAGACCGCCGCGACGATGGTGGCCGGTACCGACTACCTGCTGACCCTGCCCCGGCGGATCGCCGAGCCCCTGGTGGGACCCCAGTGCCGGCTGCACCCTTTGCCGGTGCCCCTGCCCCCGGTGCAGATCCACCTCTACTGGCACCAGCGCCGGGACGCCGATCCCGCCCTGGTGTGGCTGCGCCAGCGGCTGGCCAGCAGCCTGGAGCGTGGCCCCGGCGCCGCGCCCGCACCTTGAGGTTAATTCAAGGTTAAATCCCACACACTTTGTATCAGATTGATTTTTGTACAGTCGGCAACAAGGCGTTAACGTTCTGTTTTGCTTTTCAATTTACAGACAAGGAGTTGTCTATGCGCCGATTGACCCACAGCCTGATCCCCCTGGCCCTGACCCTGGTGCTTGGGGCCTGCAGCAGTGCTCCCCAGGGTGGGGACAGTGAAGAGGGCGCCACCACCGCCGAACGCAAGGACGGCTACCGCTGCGACCGGGTGGTGCAGGCCGGCTCCCGCATGCCCACCCGCCGCTGCACCACCTCGGCCCAGCGCGAAGCGGAAGCCCAGGAAGCGGCCCGCATCATGCGCACCCGCACCGTCACCCCGCAGAGCAACTGACGAAGAGCGCAGACACAAAAAAGCCCGCCAAATGGCGGGCTTTTTATTGGGCTATCGCGTCAGCTTACAGGGCGATGCCGCGGCGGATCAGCAGGGCCTCGGAGGTGGGCTCATCGCCCTTGAAGCCCTTGTAGGCTTCCATCAGGTCCTGGGTGTTGCCGATGGAGAGGATCTTCTCACGGAACAGCTGGCCACGCTCGCGGGTCAGGCCACCGGTGTCGCGCACGTGGGCGAAGGCGTCGGCCGCCAGGATCTCACTCCACATGTAGGCGTAGTAGCCCGCAGAGTAGCCGCCGGCAAAGACGTGGGCGAAGTAGGTGGACTTGTAACGGGGCGGGATGGCGCCCAGGTTCACACCGTGCTTCTTCAGCGCTTCGGCTTCGAAGGCTTCCACGTCGGTGACTTTCACGTCACTGCCCATGGCGTGCCACTCCATGTCCAGCAGGGCCGCGGACAGGTACTCCAGGGTGTCGAAGCCCTGGTTGAACTTGCTGGCCGCCAGCACCTTGGCCAGCAGATCCGCGGGGATCGGCTCACCGGTCTCCACGTGCTTGGCGTAGTTGGCGATCACTTCCGGGTGCACCGCCCAGTCTTCCTGGTAAGTGGAGGGGAACTCCACGAAGTCCCGGGACACGCTGGTGCCCGCCAGGCTGGGGTAGGTCACATCGGAGAACAGACCGTGCACACCGTGGCCCATCTCGTGGAACATGGTGGTGGCTTCATCGAAGCTAACCAGCTGGGGCTGGCCTTCGCCGGCCTTCTCGATGTTCATCACGTTGACGACCACCGGCTTGGCGTTCATCAGGTTGGACTGACCGACAAAGGCGTTCATCCAGGCACCACCGCGCTTGCCCTCACGGGCGAAGTAGTCGGCGTAGAACAGAGCCATGCTCTTGCCATCGTGATCGAACACCTCGTAGACCTCGACGTCCGGGTGGTAGCTCGGCAGGTCGGGGCGCAGCTTGAAGGTGACGCCGAACTGACGCTCCATGGTGTAGAAGACGCCGTCCTTGAGCACCTTGTCGAAGGAGAAGTACTTGGCCACCTCGGCGGCGTCCAGGTTGAACTTCTGCTGGCGCACCTTCTCGGCGTAGTAGAGCCAATCCCAGGGCTGAACCTCACCTTCCACCCCGTCGGCGGCCATCATGGCGGCGATCTCCGCCGCTTCCTTCTCGGCGTTGGCCACCACCTTGGGCGCCATGGAGCCCAGCAGGTCCATCACGTTCTCCGGGGTCTTGGCCATCTGGGACTGCAGCTTGTACTCGGCCCAGTTGTCAAAGCCGAACAGCTCGCCCTTCTCGGCGCGCAGCTTGGCCAGCTCCAGCAGGATCGCCTGGTTGTCGTACTCGCCTTCGGTGGCGCGGTAGGCGGAGGCCTCCCACAGCTTCTGACGCAGCTCGCGGTTCTCCAGGCTGGACAGGGCGGACTGGCGCGTGGTGTTGGTCAGGGTCAGCAGGTAGCCTTCCAGACCGGCCTGCTCGGCGGCGGCCTTGGCGGAGGCGATGGCGCCTTCGGTCAGACCGGCCAGTTGGGCCAGATCGGCCACGGGCACGGCGCTCTCCTTGCTGGCGGCCAGCAGGTTCTGGCCGAAGCGGTTGGTCAGCTCGGACAGGCGCTTGTTCAGCTCACGCACCTTGAGCTTCTGCTCGGCGGTGAGGTTGGCACCGGCGCGGACGAAGCGCTCGTAGGTCACTTCGGTCAGGCGCAGGCCCTCGGGAGTCAGGCCCAGCTCGGCGCGATGGTCGTAGATCGCCTTGACCCGCTCGAACAGCTTGGCGTTGAGGTAGATGTTGTCCTGGTGCTCGGCAAACTTGGGGCCCATCTCGGTTTCCAGGGCGCGACGGGCGTCGTTGCCGGTGGAGCTGGAGAGGTTGTAGAACACCGAAGCGGTGCGGCCCAGTAGCTGACCACTTTTCTCCATGGCCACCAGGGTGTTATCGAAAGTGGCCGGCTCGGGGTTGTTGGCGATGGCGTCGATCTCCGCCATGTGCTCTGCCATGCCCGCCACAAAGGCCGGCTTGAAGTGATCGTCGGTGATCTTGGTGAAATCCGGAGCCTGGTACAGCAGGGTGCTGGCGTGCTTGAGCGGGTTGCTGTCCGGCAGGGCGGCGGTGGCCACTTCGGCTTCAACGGCGGCGGCCGGAGCATCAACGGCGACGGAAACGGTGGGGTTGTCGGAGCAGGCGGCCAGGGCCAGGACAACGCTGGAGGCCAAAAGAGTCTTGCGTAACATCCAATCGATCCTTGTGGTTGAACGCGGGTGTCCCGGCCCCGAAACTCAGTGCCTTGCCGACAGCCCGAAAATGCGTGTTTTGATTGTTATGGTGTATCGCTGCGCAATCGCGGCAACGTGACCGATACATTATCCCAACACACATTAACCGTTAAGCCACAGAAGTAACAAAGTGTGTTTTCAAGATCCTACGAGTCGCCCCGGACTCCAGGGGCTCAGCCGTCGGTGCCCCAGGTGATGGCGAAGGGGTCCTGATCCGGGTCGTCGTTCCAGTGATACTCCGCCAGTGCGGCGATGCGCTCCGCTTCCTCCCGCCCCTTGAGCTGGGCCACCAGGGCCAGGGCCGCGTCGGTGCCTGCCGACACCCCCGAGGAGGTGATAAGACGGCCATCCTCCACCCAGCGGGCCCGCCCCTGCCACTGGGCCTGGGGGGCCAAAGAGGCCACCCACTCAAAGGCCGCCTTGTTGGTGGTCACCCGCTTGCCGTCCAGCAGTCCCGCCTGGGCCAGCAGCGCGGCGCCGGTGCAGACGCTGAAGACCCGCTCGCTCATCTGCGCCTGGCGGCGAATTTGGGCGACCAGCTCCGGCTGGTTCACCAGGGTTCGGGTACCCAGACCGCCGGGCACCAGGAACAGATCCAGCGGTTCGGGCTCAGACAGCGGGCGGTCCACCACCACCCGGGGGCCCTGGTAGGCCCGGGCGGTCTCCCCGGCGCCGATAAGCTGGATCTGGGCGCCGGGCATGTGGCCCAGCATCTCCACCGGGCCATGCAGGTCCAGGGTTTCGTAGTCATCGAACACCAAAGCGCCGATCCGGTAGGGGGTGCCGTCGCCGCGCAGCTGGGCGGGCATGGGGGTCTCCTTGGCCCACAGGGGGCGGCTGGCCAGAGCCAGGGTGCTGGCCCCAAGGGCGGTGAGGAAGTGACGTCGGTTCATTATGGTCATCCTTTGCGAAAGATGACCGGTAGAGGGAGAAAAGCGGGACGGGGTTCCGCCCCAACACCGGGCGATGGGCCAGTTTGCCGGCGAGTTCACGGCCCGGGCCGGCCGAGACGAAGCCCTCTGCGCAAGCGGTTACTTCACCGACACCTTACCGCCGACGATTTTAAACGCCGGCGTGCCGCGCACCAGGGTGTCCCGGGCGAACTGGCTGCCGCAGCCGGGACAGATCCCCGGCGCCTGGGTGAAATCCTCGGCGATGCGCTCCTTGAAGCACTTCACCAGGGCCCCCTTGCCGCCTTTGCGATAGCGGTACAACGGGGTACGGCACTTGGCGCAGGCGATGGCCACCGTGGTGCTGGGCCCCTTGGGGTTGGGCTTGGCCATCAGCGCAGTGCCTTGGCCAGATAGCGGTCCAAGGCGTTGGCGAAGGCCATCCGCTCAGTTTGCGACAACGGCGGCGGCCCCCCGGTCTGCACGCCACTGGAGCGCAGGGTGTCCATAAAATCGCGCATGTTGAGGCGGGCCCGGATGTTGTGCACCGTGTAGAGCTCGCCTCGGGGGTTCAAGGCCACGGCGCCTTTTTCGATCACCTCCGCCGCCAAGGGGATGTCGGCGGTGATCACCAGATCCCCCGCCTGCACCCGGCGGACGATCTCGTTGTCCGCCACGTCGAACCCCGCCTGCACCCGCAGGGTACGGATGTGGGGGCTCGGTGGCACCGACAGCGGCTGGTTGGCCACCAGCAGCAGGGTCAGGCCGGTGCGGTCCGCCGCCCGATAGAGGATCTCCTTGATCACCTTGGGGCAGGCGTCGGCATCGACGTAGAGGGTGGGCCGCTCAGCCATGCTGCACCGCCACCTCGTAGCCGGTGAACTTGCGGATGTTGATCACCCCGGTGTCGAAGATCAGGTACTGGCCCTTGATCCCCAGCAGCTGGCCGGACACCTCGGGGACCTTGTCGAAGTTGTGGGAGGCGATCTTCACCGGGTACTGGTTCACCGGGTAGTCGATTGTCACCACCGCCTCGTCCAGCCGCTCGATGGCGTCCACCCCGAACTGGCTGCCCAATGCCGTCAGCTTCTCTTCGATGGCCGGCAGCAGGCGCTCGGCCTCGGCCTTGAGATCCATCGGCGCGCCGGCGCCTTTGAGCATCGCCCGCCAATTGGTCTTGTCCGCCACCAGCTTGGCCAGTTCCACCTCCACCAGGCCCGACAGCTGCCGGGTGGCCACCTTGAGGATCGGCAGCGCCTGGGTGGCGCCCTGATCCAGCCAGCGGGTGGGCACCTGGCTGTGGCGGGTGATCCCCACCTTGAGGCCGGAGGTGTTCGCCAGGTAGACGAAGTGGGGGATCATGCAGTGGGTCTCGCCCCACTCGGGCTCCCGGCAGGTGCCGGCGGCGAAGTGGCAGGTCTCCGGCTTCATGATGCACATGTCGCAGCGCGCCAGCTTCTTCATGCAGGGGAAGCAGTGGCCCTGGGAGTAGCTCTTGCTGGTCTTGCGCCCGCAGGCGTCGCAGTAGATCTTGCCGGTGTAGTTGAGGGTCAGGGTCTGGCCGATCAGGGCGTTGAGGGGCAGGCGCTCATCGCCCACCTTGAGCTCGTACTGGGCGGGCTGGCCCAGCTGAATCGCCATCTTGGAGAGGGTGCCTTGCATGGCAAGCGTGCTCCTTGGGGAAAAAGCCCAGTGTACCAACCCCACCGCGGCTTGCCCAAGGGGCACGCACGATGGCGGCGTTCGATACACCACAACCTCAGACGCAGCGAATCAAAGGCAGTGCGTGAGAGCTATAGGCTCAAGAATCCCACGGTGACTTTCGTGCGACAAAGGGCGAAAGCCGAGGATACTGCTCTGGAGGACAAACCGGATATACCGCCTTCAAGTGCCAATTGATGTCATTGAGCATCTTATTATGTAAATCAGCTTTCCCCTCTTTTTCGGCAATGGTCCGGCTCAACTCCTCAATGAAAGGTCTATTTGCGCCCACCGCCGAGTCCAGCCCGATACACACCTGAGAAAAGTCCAATCCAGGTTCGCTCCATTTGGATATCTCAAGAACGGTGTTAACCGCCCCCTCGACAAAGCCAACTGAGCTCGATACATAGCTCTCGTTGAAGATATCCGCCGCAGCACTCCCTGAGACTCCGAGCATGGCAGCCCCAATCAGCATCCTTCTTGGAGACAGAGCAAGCATATGCATTTTCGTTATTTTTACTTTTCAGCCAGAGACTTAGACCGAGATTATCACGACTGGCGCTCTCGCTCTTCAGCCAACGAACACTAAGGCGGGAAAACACCCCCAAACATCGTCGACTGGCGGTGCCGAGTGAAAGCGACTTAGAGCGCCACCGAGGGCCAAGGATGGCCCGAGTGGCTGGCCGAGAAGGATTCGAGTCCGGCCAGAGTGGCGCGGCAAGGCGCGCCGAGCGAGGAGACTCGCCGCCCGGAGGCATTAGGGGGTGTCGGGGGACCTGTCCCCTGACCTGCCGCGGGGCAGTCCCCGCAATACCTCTGCGACCTCGGTGAAGTGCTGAGCGCGACGAACAATAGTGGCACCACGGGAAATTAGCGAACAAAGACAAACTAACCTCAATAAAATTAAGGCCATAGCCGGATTGCCGCACCCGGTAGGCAGTGCAATAATCGAACAATCTCGCGAGGGACAGCCAACACACTGCAGGGAGCACGCGATGGCGAAGGGCCGCAAGTTTTCGATCCGCATCACCGTTGGGGGATTACTGATCCTGGCAACGCTGCTCACCGGCCTGGTGGGCCTCAGCCTGCAGTACTACTTCACCCAGGAGATGACCAAAGCCGGCCTGGTGGACCGCCTCTCCCTGACCAGCAAGGCGGTCTCCAGCGAGATCCGAACGCTCGATGATGAGGCCAACTATGCCGCCCAGTTGCTGGCCCAGGTGGCCCAGGAGGCCCTGACGCCGGATCAGGAGGCCCGCCAGCAGTCCCTGCTCATTCAGGCCCTTGAGGGCAATCCCCTGTTCTACAGCGCCTACTTCGGCTATGGCGATGGCCGCTTTGTGCAGGTGCTGAACCTGCATTCCTCCCAGTTGGTGCGGGACAAGATGGGCGCTGCCCCGGACGACCGCTGGGCCGTCATCCACTACCCCGCCGACTCGGCCAAGCGCCTGCGTACCACCCGCCTGTTGGACGCCGCGCTGAGAGAAACCGACCGCCACCAGGAGTCGGACAACTACGCTCCCCATCAGCGGCCCTGGTACAAGGGGGCGATGCAAAGCGGCACCTACAAAACCGCGCCCTATCTGTTCCACAGTCTGGAGATCAACGGCCAGACCTACGCCCAGCGTGTGGGGGATTCCGAGGTGGTGGTGGGGATCGACGTGGTGCTCTCCTCCGTTGCCCGAAAGTTCGCGGACTACGCCCGTCACCATGAAGTGGACGCCACCGCGGAGGCCTACTTCTTCGACCAGAACGGCGAGATCCTGGCCACCAACCAGACGGTGCCCTCCGAGGTGCCTCTGCCCCCCTCCAAGCCGCTCACGCTCACCGCAGAGCAACAGCAGTACCTGGCCAACCTGGGCACGCTTCGCGTCTCCAACCAGGACGCCTGGGAGCCGATGGACTTTACCCTGGGCGGGGTACCCAAGGGCTACGCCATCGATCTCTTTGCCCTGATCAGCGAGATGACCGGCATCGAGTTCAACTTCAGCAACGGCCAGAGCTGGGATCAGTTGCGGCGCGGCTTTATCGACGGCGACATCGACGTCTTTCACTCGCTGCAGCGCAACCTGGGCAGTCGTCACCTGGGGCGCTTCACCCAGCCCATCTACCGGATGCCCTTCGCCCTGATGACCCGGCCCCAGGCCCCCATCAGCGCCCTGCATCAGTGGCAGGGCAAGCGACTGGGTATCATCGCCGGCTGGTCCATCATCCCCGCCCTCAAGGCCGACTACCCGCAACTGGAGATCGTCGAGTTCAGCGATCTCAAGCCCGCCTTCGATGCCCTGAGGGCCAACCGGATCGACGGCATCATCGACTCGGACGAGGTGCTCAAATACAAGATCTCCCAGTATTTCTTTGTTGATGCCCAGCTTCACGACACCCTGAGCGACATCAACAACCGCTACGACGGTGACTTCTACATGGTGGTCAGTCACGACCGGCCGGAGCTGCAGGAGATCCTCAACCGGGCGCTGGACAACATCAGTCCGGCCCAGCGTCAGGCGCTGAAGGAGAAGTGGCTGCAGGCGGAGCACGGCCGGCCCAGCGCCAAGTTCGCCAGCACCGTGCCCCATAAGGCGATCCTCGATATCGTCGACAGCGGTCGGGGCCTGGGCACCCTGCAGCGTCGCACCCTCAGCGACCAACCCGCCTACCTCTATGTGGAGCAGGTGGGGGATCTGAACCAGGTAAAGGACTACATCGCGGTGGCCATCCCCGAGGCCTTTGTTCAGAAATTAGTGACCGAGCGGATCACCCCCTCGGTGCTGATCACCGCTGGCGTCATCATCCTGTTACTGCCCCTGGCCTGGCTGTGCAGCCGGCCCATCGTCCGGCCCATACTGCAGTTGCGCCACGAGACGCTGAAGATCGAGGGGCGCCGGTTTGACGAGGTGCAGCGGGTCAAGACCCAGATCAAGGAGATCGACGATCTGTCCCAATCGGTCAACCAGATGGCGGCCACCATCCATGCCCATGAGCAGGCGCAGCAGGCCTTTATCGAGTCCTTCATCAAGCTGATTGCCAACGCCATCGACGACAAGTCCCCCTACACCGCCGGTCACTGCAACCGGGTGCCGGAGCTGGGGGCGATGCTGGCCGAGGCGGTGGAGCAGAGCCAGGCGGGCCCCTTCGCCGATTTCGCCTTCGCCAACGAGGATGAGCGCCGGGAGTTTCGCATCGCCGCCTGGCTGCACGATTGCGGCAAGATCACCACCCCCGACCACATCGTCGACAAGGGCAGCAAGCTCGAAGCAATCTACAACCGCATCCACGAGGTGCGGATGCGCTTCGAAGTGTTGTGGCGGGATGCGGAGATCAGTGCCCTCAAGGCTCAAGCCGAGGCCCCCGCACAAGCGGAAGAGATCACCCGGGCGCTCGAGGCGCGCCAACAGCAGCTGCAGCAGCAATTCGCCTTTGTCGCCCAGTGCAATGTCGGCGGGGAGTATTTCGATCCGGACAAGGTGGCCGAGCTGCACGCCATCGGCGCCCAGACCTGGGTCCGCCACTTCGACGATCGCCTCGGCCTCTCCCCCCAGGAGGAGAGCCTGCTGCAGGACGAGGGCCAGCCCTTGCCGGCCACCGAGCCGCTGCTGGCCGATCGGCCCGAGCACAAGATCCAAGCCCGCCAGGATCGGACGACGGACGAGGCGCTGGGGATCACCCTGCGGCCTCCGGCGCTGGAGCAGAACCTGGGGGAGCTGTACAACCTGAGCATTGGCCGGGGCACCCTCACCGCCGAGGACCGCTACCGCATCAACGAGCACATGGTCAGTGGCATCAAGATGCTGGAGAGCCTGCCCTTCCCGCCGGAGCTCAAACGGGTGCCCCGCTACGCCACCACCCACCACGAGACCCTGGATGGCCGGGGGTATCCCCGCGGTCTCACCGAGGCGCAGCTGTCGGTGCCGGAGCAGATCCTGGTGCTGGCGGACATCTTCGAGGCCCTCACCGCCTCAGACCGGCCCTACAAACGCGCCAAACCCCTGTCCGTGGCCATCGACATCATGCACAAGATGGCGCTGAACCGGCACTTCGACCGGGCGCTGTTCGAGCTGTTCCTCACCAGCGGCACCTACCTGCGCTACGCCGAGGCCTACCTGCCGGCCGAGCAGATCGATCCGGTGGACATCAGCCAGTACTTGAGCGACGACGAAGAGGCGGCGGCCTAGCCGCCAACGACGGGCTCAACCGCGCAGAGAACAGCGGCCCACAAAGGGGCCGCTTAAGACAGGAGAGGTCATCGGGTTTGGGCGCTCAGGCAAGCCGAAGTCCCGGATTCAGAAAGGCAGCTCCACACAGCCGCACTCTTCCCCCACGGACTCGTAAAAGCCGGTGATCCCCCCATCCAGGTTCACCACCCGCTCCCAGCCCATGGCCAGCAGGGTGTCCGTGGCCAGGCGGCTGCGGGCGCCGGTGCCGCAATAGACCACCACCGTCTTGTCCCGGGGCAGCTTGTCCCAGGCCTTGAACTCCAGGAACCCCCGGGGAATGTGCACCTCGTTATCGGTGAGGGTGCGGCCGTTTTCCCTCTCATAGAGGCTGCGCACATCCAGGATCACCAGCGCTTCGCCGGCGTCCAGTTTGGCGCGCAGCTGCTCGGCACTGAGGCTTTGGACCCCGGTGGCCTGGGTGGCCAGGTAGCCGGCCTTGTCCAGGGGCTCGGCCCCGAGGGAGCGGCTGCACAGGGCGGTCACCAGCAGCACCAAGATCAGGGTCAGCCATTGCAGCACGGGTTTCATGGGTGAACTCCTCAAAAAGGGGGCCTAATTTCAAGGTAGATCCCTGACATCAAAGGGCCTTGACCTAGCGCAAACCCGATTCAACTTTTGCCGGGAACCGCCCTTTTGGGGGCCGAACGGCCGCCGAAAAACGGCCTCAGCATCAGCTCCAACATCACGCTCAACAGCAGGGCCAGGCCCAGACCCCAGCCGATGGCCGTGGGGGTCAGCAACACCTGGTAGCGATAGTGGGCCAGGGCGTCCTGGCGCAGGCTGGCGTCGGCGCCGCTGACCAGATGCCAGGCCTGGCGAAACTGGCCGCCGGCCATGGCGGCCTGCTCCGCCTCCAGCAGGCTGACCCGCCCGACGATGAGGGCCACGGAGTCGGCGTCCTGGCGAAACACCGCGTCCTGGCTGTCGCGGTAGTGGGTCACCAAGGCGGTGAGATCGCCGTCGAAATGACGGTCGGCGGTGGCCTGGAACCCGCTGAGGTTCTGCCGCGCCTCCTTGAGGTGCGCATCGAGGCGCTGCTGGTAGAGGTGCATCACACCGGGGATCTGCACGCCCATCAGCACGCAACAGAGAAACAGGGTGAGTCGGGCGTAATCCTTGAACATGGGGTCTCCTTGGGGTGTGCCTGCTCAGGGCGACAGAATGGCGTCGGGCGTTGAGGGAACGGCGAGGGCGTTGGGGCTCAACCGGGCAGTGAGGATGTGATCCTGCCAGCGGCCGTTGATCTTGAGGTACTGTGGGGCGAAGCCTTCGCGGCGAAATCCCAGGCGGGCCAGCACGGCAACACTGGCGAGGTTGTGGGGCTGCACACAGGCTTCAATGCGGTGCAGCTTGAGGGTGTCGAAGGCGTAGTCCACCACCGCCCCCACCACTTCGGTGGCCAGCCCCGCTCCTTGACGATGCTGGGCGACGGAGTAGCCGACGCGGGCGCTTTGCCGCACCCCGCCCTCGATGCCGCTGAGGTTGACCACGGCGATCACCGCCTCGCCCTGTGGGTCCAGGGCCACCAGGGAGAGGGCGGTGCAACGTTCGAACTGTTGCCACTGGCCGTCCAGCCGGGTCAGCCAGGTCCGCTCGCAGTACCAGCTGTCGTCACGGGTCGGCTCCCAGGGGGCCAGGTGGGTGCGGTTGTCGCGGCAGTAGCGGGCCATCTTCGCCGCGTCCTCGGCCACCGGACTGAGCAGGGTAACCAGGCTCCGGGGCGTAGACAGGCGAGGGACGGCCAGCAGGGCGCTCATTCGATGGGCTTGCGCAACTTGACCGGTTCGGCGCGCCGCTTGCGCATCTTGAGATTGAGCATCTCCACCGCCACCGAGAAGGCCATGGCGAAGTAGACGTAGCCCTTGGGAATGTGCACTTCGAAGCCTTCGGCGATCAGGGTCATCCCCACCAGCACCAGGAAGGAGAGGGCCAGCATCTTCACCGTGGGGTGGCTGTCGACGAACTCGCCGATCGCCTTGGCGGAGAACAGCATCACGCCGACGGCGATGACGATGGCGATGGCCATCACCATGATCTGATCCGCCAGCCCCACCGCGGTGATCACCGAGTCGAGGGAGAACACCACGTCGAGGATGGCGATCTGCACCAGGATCATCCCCATGCTGGCGGTGCCGGAGCTGCTGTGCGCCTCGCTCTCCCCCTCCAGGCTGTTGTGGATCTCATGGGTGGCCTTGGCCAGCAGGAAGAGACCGCCGCCCACCAGGATCAGATCCCGGCCGGAGATCCCCTGGCCGAACACGCTGAACAGCGAGTCGGTCAGCCCCATCACCCAGGTCAGGGAGAACAGCAGCGCCAAACGGGTCACCATCGCCAGACCCAGCCCCAGGCGACGGGCAAAGTCGCGCTGACGCTCCGGCAGGCGGGACACCAGGATGGAGATAAAGATGATGTTGTCGATGCCCAGAACGATCTCAAGAGAGGTCAGGGTCGCCAGGGCGATCCAGGCTTCCGGGCTGTAGATCCAGTCAAACATGGTGATCAGATGCACCTGAGGATTGAAAACCTTATCTAACGCCTTTTTTTCAATCCTGGCAACGGGTTAACCATGAAATTCTGTTTAGCTTGGTGATCGCCCTGTTGCCATTTGGCGCAAGCGACGGGCAGAGCAGCGGGTTTTTGCGGCGCGAAGGGGAGCGCGGGCCCCGATCGGGGCCCGACGCGTCAGAGCTTGAAGTGTTCCACCTGGCGCTTGAGGGCCAGGGTGTCCTCCTCCATCTCGGCGGAGATCTGGCCCAGGGCGTCGCCGTGGCTGGCCAGCTTGAGGCTGTCGTCGCGGATCTCCACGGCGTTGGCGGAGAGTTCGGCGCTCACCCCGCGCTGCTGCTCGGCGGCGGCGGCGATCTGGGTGGCCATGGTGGAGATCTGGGTGATGGCCACCGTGATGCTGTCCAGGCTGGTGCGGGCCTGCTGGGCCTCCTCGGCGCTGGCGTCCGCCAGCTCGGTGCCCCGGGCCATGGCGTCCACCGCCTCCTGGCTGGTGGCCTGCAGCGACTCGATCATCTGGCGGATCTCCTCGGTGGAGGCGTGGGTCCGCTGGGACAGCACCCGCACCTCATCCGCCACCACGGCAAAGCCCCGGCCCTGCTCCCCGGCCCGGGCCGCTTCAATGGCGGCGTTCAGGGCCAGCAGGTTGGTCTGCTCGGCGATGGTCTGGATGGTCACCAGCACCTGGTTGATCTGCTGAGCGTGGCTCTCCAGCTGGCCGATCACCTCGGCGCTGTGGCCGATCTGGCGGGCCAGGTCGGTGCTGGCCTCGCTGGAGCGGCCGATCACCCGCTGGCCATCGGCACAGGCCCCGGCGGCGTCCTGGGCCGCCTCGGCGGTGGCAGCGGCGCCCTGGGCCACCTCGTTGGCACTGGCGGCCATCTCGGTCACTGCGCTGGCCACCTGGTCGAGCTGATGATGCTGGCGCGCCACCGCCTGCTGTTGCTGCTCCGCCATGCCGTGGTTGTCCCGGGCCCGGCCCAGCAACCGATCGCTGCGCTCACCGATGGCGGTGACCATGGCGGCCAGGTGGGCGACGAAGCCGTTGAGGCGCAGGGACACCCGGCCAATCTCATCCTCCCGCAGCACCGGCAGGCGGCGGCTGAGATCCCCCTCCCCCTGGGCCAGGTCCAGGATCGCCGCCTCCAGTTGCTCCACCGGCTTGAACAACAGGTGCAGCAGCCAGGCGGTGGCCAGGGCGACGAACAGGATGAGCCCCAGGGTGATCACCCCGGCCCGCTGCATCATGGCCACCGTGGCCTGATTGGCGTAGGTCTCATCCAGGGCCACCACCAGCTGCCAGTCGCTGCCCGGCAGGTTGCCCACCCGCACCAGGGTGTCGCGACCGTCCAGGGTCAGGCTGATCATTTCGTTGCTGCGGGCCAAACGGTCCAGCGCGCTTTGGTCCAGCTCCGGGTAATGCTGAGCCAGGGGGGTCAGCAGGCGGGCGCTGTCCGCGTGGGTGAGCAGCCGCTCGCTGCCGTCCAGCAGCATCAACTGGCCCTGCTGGGCCGGCAGTGCCTCGGTGGCCAGACGGGCCAGGGCATCGATGGTGATGTCCGCGGCGATCACCCCCTGGTGGGCGCCGTCGAAGGGGGCCGCCAGGCTGACCACCATGCCGCCACTGCCACCGACGTCCTGGTAGGGCGCGGTCATGATGAGGCGGCCGGCGGCCATGGCGTCCCGGTACCAGGGGCGCTGAGAGAGATCGATGTTCGGCGGCGGATTGACCAAGTCATCCCAGACGATGCGCCCCTCGGCGTAACCGGCGTAGAGGCGGGTCACCTCGGCGCTTTGAGCCAACAGGTGGAACACCTCGGGGCTCAGCGCCTGGTCGGCCAGTTGGGGGGCCATCTGGGAGACGGTACGGGCCCGCAGTCCCAACCAGGCGTCAAACTGCTGCTGGAAGGTGGCCATCAGGGCGGCGCTGTGCTGGGCGATCTGGGTTTCGCGCTGCTCTTGGTATCGGCTGAGGATCAGGCCGGTCTGGATCAAACTGGCGGCGATCACCACGGTGGCGATGAACGCCTGCAATCGGTGCTTGAGGCTCATGGGGTCCTGCGGCTTGGCGGCTGGGGGGAAAAACGGCCGCCCATCTTACAAAACCCACTGAAATATCAAGATAAAAACTTACAGATGACTGAGCTTGTTTGAGCGGGATCACGCCCGGCAGCGGCGCCGGGCGTCAGGTCCAACCTCAGCGGCGATAACGGCCCAGCAGGGCATCCAGCTGGGCCGCCCGCTGCTGCAGCTCGCCGCTGCTGGCCATGGTCTGCTCACTGGCCACCACCGCCTGGGCCATCTGGCCCTGAACCTGCCCCAGACCTTCGCTGACCTCGCCGGTCAGGGCCGCCTGTTCGGCGCTGCTGGCCACGGTGCGCCGCTGCAACTGGGCCAGTTCCGCCAGGCCCTGCTCCAACCGGCCTAGGGCCTGGCCCAGCTGGTCCACGGTATCCACGGTGGCCCCCACCTGCTCGGTGGAGCGGGCCATGGCGTGTACCGTCCGCTCGGTGCCCGCCACCACCGCCTCAATCATGCCGTGGATCCGCTGGGTGGAGTCGGCGGTTTTGCTGGCCAGGGCCCGCACCTCCTCCGCCACCACGGCAAAGCCCCGGCCGTGCTCCCCGGCCCGGGCTGCCTCGATGGCGGCGTTGAGCGCCAGCAGGTTGGTCTGATCGGCGATCTGGGCGATCACCTGCACCACGGTGTCGATCTCCTCGGAGGTGCGGGCCAGCTCCGCCACCACCTGTTCCGCCGAGCGGATCTCACTGACCACCTCACCCACCTGGGCCCGGGCCTGGGTCATCACCGTCAGGCCGTCGTTCATCTCCCGAGCCAGGGCCTCCAGGGTGTCCTGGCTGTGGCTGGCGTCCCCGGCCAGTTGTCGGGCATGGCCCGCCAGGGCGCCATTGGCCTCGGCAATCTGCCCCAGCTCCCCCTGCTGATGACGCACCGCCCGTTCCGACTCCCCCGCCGCCGCCAGCAAGTCGCTGCCCTGCTCATTGAGGGCCGTGGCGGTGCGCTCCAGCTCGTCCACCAAGGCGGCGGTGCCCAAGGCCAGGCTGTTGAAGTGTTCGCCGATGCGGTGCAGTTCATCGGCGCCCCGGGGCGGCACCCGGACGCTGAGATCCCCCTCGACAAAGGCGGCGGTGGCCCGCCCGGTGGCGGCCACCATGGCGCTCATGTGCCGGTAGAAACCGGCGGCCAGCAGCACAAAGCCCATCAGCCCGATGGCCAGCACCGCCAGCTGGACTCCCCGCTGCCACACCAGGGCGCGATGAGCCTCGGCCAGTTCCCCGGCCAGTTGGGCGGAGAGGTGGCCCAGGGCCTGGCTCAGTGCCTCACTCAGGGCCCGCTCCTGGGCCAGCAGATCCGGCTGGGCCGTGATGGCGTCGGCGTCGATAAAGTCCCGCTTCACCCGCACCAGGTAGCGCTCCAACGAGGGCAGCAGCTCCGCCACAGGGCCCTCGGTCTGGGCCACGGAGGCGGCCTGCAGGCGGCGCAGCTGGCGGCTGAGGCGCTCATGCTGGGCGGTCAGGGCCAGGTAGAGATCCGGGGTGAAACGCCCCAGGTGCAACAGGGCGCCGGTCTGGGCCTGCACCCGGGCCAGCTCCAGTTGCCAGGCCGGCAGCGCCAGGGCCCAGATCTGCGCCTCGGCGGGACGCTGCACCAGGCTTTGCAGGCCACTGCCCTGCAGCTGGCGGCGCAGCCAGAGGTCCACCTGGTCCGGATCCGACAATCCCTGGCCGTCGAAGGGGAAGTTGGGATGGCGCACCAGGGCCGCTTCCAGTGCCGGGGAGAGGGGGGCGATCTCCGGGTGGCCGCTGTCCTGGTATTGGGTCTGCAGCAGCAAACGATCGCGCCGGCTCTGGGCGTCCCACAGCGGCAGCAGTTCGGCCAGTTGGGCCTGCCACTGGCGGGCCTGGGCCAGCTTGGCCAGTTGCGCCTGGCTGTGGCCAAGCTGGGGGAGCAGCAAGCTTAATAGGGGGATCAGCAGAAACAGCGCCAGCAGGGCAAACTTGTGGCGAAACGGCAGCCGCGCCATCAGGCGTTCACTAAGGGTCAGCACCGGGACACTCCTTGTCGGGGTTGAGATCCATTCAGACCATTCTCATCCTAGACCGCGCTGCGGCGGTTTTGCTTTCCTCATTGAGTTAACTCAGAAAAAAAGCGGCCGAAGCCGCTTTTGTGAGGACAGGTGACGCTCAGATCTCGTAGTGCAAACCGCACTCCCGCTTGAGGCCGAAAAAGCGGGTCTCCTCCTCGCTCATCCCCAGCTCCAGCGGCCGACTGGTGTGCACGTCCCCCACGGAGACGTACCCCTCATGCCACAGCGGGTGGTAGGGCAGTTCGTGCTGCTGCAGGAACTCGTGCACCCGCTTGTTGTTCCAGTCGAGGATCGGCAGCAGCTTGAAGCGACCGGAGCGGACGTCGAGGAAGGGCAGCTCGGCCCGGCTGCTGGCCTGCTCGCGGCGCAGCCCGGCAAACCAGCTGCCGATGTTCAGCTCCTCCAGCGCCCGCTGCATCGGTTCCACCTTGTTGCGGCGATTGTAGCGGTCGATGCCGTCCTGGCCCTGCTCCCACTCCTGACCGAAGCGGGCGATCTGCCAGGCCGGGGAGAGCGCCGCCCGGTACACCTGAAGATTGAGATCCAGCCGCTCGGTCAGCTCATCGATAAAGCGGTAGGTCTCGGGGAACAGATGCCCGGTGTCGGTGAGGATCACCGGGATCCCGGGGGCCTGCTCGGTCACCAGCCGGAGCATCACCGCCGCCTGCACCCCAAAGCTGGAGGAGAGGGCGTGCTCGCCGGGCAGGTTTTCCAGGCCCCAGGCCACCCGCTCCTGGGCGGTCAGGGGGGCCAGCTCCCGATTGAGCTGGGCCAGCTCGGCCGCACTGGTGCGATCGGCCCGGCGCTGGGACAGTTGGGTCAAGGCTTGACTGGCCATCACGACGCTCCTTAGGCGTAGAAATCCTGCTTGGGCACCACCACGGGGGCGACGATGCCGGCGCGAAGCACAAAATCCCCGAAGCTTTCGCCGTCCTGGCGCTGGGCCACCCATTGGCCGATCAGCCCGTCGAGCTCCGCCAGGATGGCGTCCTCGTCCAGGTTCTCCCGGTACAGCTTGGGAATGCGGGTGCCGCTCAGGTTCCCCCCCAGGTGGAGGTTGTACTTGCCCGGGCCCTTACCCACCAGGCCCACCTCCGCCAGCATGGCGCGGCCACAGCCGTTGGGGCAGCCGGTGACCCGGAAGATGATCGCCTCGTCCGGCACCCCGTGCTGGGCCAGCACCCCGTCCAGGCGGTCGACGAAATCGGGCAGGAAGCGCTCCGCCTCCGCCATCGCCAGGGGGCAGGTGGGCAGGGAGACACAGGCCATGGCGCTCTTGCGCTGGTTGGAGTGGCCGTCGTTGATCAGGCCGTGCTCCCGAGCCAGGGCCTCGATGGCCGCCTTGTCGGCTTCGGCCACCCCGGCCACCACCAGGTTCTGGTTGGCGGTCATGCGGAACTCGCCCTGGTGCACCCGGGCGATGGCGGCCATGCCGCTTTTCAGCGGTTTGCCGGGGGTATCCAGCAGCCGGCCGTTCTCGATAAAGAGGGTCAGGTTGTGCTTGCCATCGATGCCCGCGGTCCAGCCAAAGGCGTCGCCGCGGCCGGTGAGGCGGTAGGGACGGGTCGGTTCGAAGGCCCAGTCGGCGCGGCGCTCCACCTCTGCCTTGAACACCTCCAGCCCCACCCGGTCCAGGGTGTACTTGGTCTTGGCGTTCTTGCGGTTGACCCGGTTGCCCAGATCCCGCTGGGTGGTCACCACGGCGGCGGCCACCTCCAGGGTCTTGTCCAGGGGCAGGAAGCCGAACTCGTCGGCGGTGCGCGGGTAGGTGCTTTCGTCGCCGTGGGTCATCGCCAGGCCGCCGCCCACCAGCAGGTTGAAGCCCACCAGCTTGCCCTGCTCGGCGATGGCCACAAAGTTCATGTCGTTGGCGTGCAGGTCCACGTCGTTGTGGGGCGGCACCACCACCGTGGTCTTGAACTTGCGCGGCAGGTAGGTCTTGCCGAGGATCGGCTCCTCCTCTTCGGTGCTCTCCACCTTCTCGCCGTCCAGCCAGATCTCGGCGTAGGCCCGGGTTTTCGGCAGCAGGTGTTCGGAGATCTTCTTGGCCCACTCGTAGGCCTCGGTATGCAGTTCCGACTGCTCCGGGTTGGAGGTGCACAGCACGTTGCGGTTCACGTCGCCGGCGGTGGCGATGGAGTCAATGCCGATGCGGTTCAGCGTCTGGTGCATCTGCTTGATGTCCCGCTTGAGCACCCCATGGAACTGGAAGGTCTGGCGGGTGGTCAGGCGGATGCTGCCGGCGTGGGTGTGCTCGGCGGCAAAGGCGTCGATGGCCAGCCACTGGCTGGGGGTGATCACCCCGCCGGGCATCCGGGCCCGCAGCATCACGGTGTGCAGGGGCTCGAGCTTCTGCTCGGCCCGCTCGGCGCGGATGTCGCGGTCGTCCTGTTGGTACATGCCGTGGAAGCGGATCAGCTGGAAGTTGTCGGCGGTGAAGCCGCCGGTCAGCGGATCTTTGAGATCCTCGGCGATAGTGCCCCGCAGCAGCTGGCTTTGGCCCTTGATCCGTTCGTTGTCCGCCAGGGTGCCCTGGACCACCAGGGGCGCCAGCTCGGCGGGCAGTCTGTGTTCGTTGCTCATCAGTACACGTCCTTCTGATAGCGCTTGGCTTCGCGCAACTGCGCCAGGTAGTGTTCGGCGTCCTCGACGCTGCGGTTGCCCTGTTCGGCGATCACCTCAACCAGGGCCGCTTCCACGTCCTTGGCCATGCGTTCGGCGTCACCACAGAGATAGAGGTGGGCACCCCGCTCCAGCCAGGCGAACAGCTCGGCGCCCTGCTCACGGACGCGGTCCTGGACGTAGATCTTGTGAGCCTGGTCCCGGGAGAAGGCCAGGTCGATGCGGGCCAGCAGGCCACTGTCGACGTAGCCCTGCCACTCCACCTGGTAGAGGAAGTCCTCGGTGAAGGTGGGGTTGCCGAACAGCAGCCAGTTGTCGCCCTCGGCGCCCCGGGCCTCGCGCTCCTGCATAAAGGCACGAAACGGCGCCACGCCGGTGCCGGGGCCGATCATGATCACCGGGGTGTCGTCCGACTCGGGCAGGCGGAAGTTGTCGTTGGGCTCGACGTAGACCCGCACCTCGGCACCGGCCTCCAGGCGGCGGGCGAAGGCGCCACTGACGGTGCCCAGGCGATCCTCACCGTCCCGCTGGTCGGCCACCAGGGCCACGGTCAGGTGCACCTCCTCCTCCACCTCCGCCTGGGAGGAGGCGATGGAGTAGAGCCGTGGGGTCAGCTTGCGCAACAGCCCCACCAGCTGCTCGGCACTGGGGCTTGCCGGATAACGACGGGCCAGATCGATAAGCTGGTGCGATTTGATGAGCGCCTTGAGGGCCTCATCGTCCGCCACCGTCGTGTTCAGCGCCTCATCGCCCGCCAGCTCTGCCCAACCCTTGACCAGGGCCGGGTGCAGCAGGGTCAGCTCGAAGGTGTCGGTCAGGGCCTGGCGCAGGCTGACTTCGCCGGCTTTGACCGTCACCGGAGTCTCACCATCCAGTTCGGTGGCCTCCAGCAGCTGGCTGACCAGCGCCGGATCGTTGTCCATCCACACCCCCAGGGCATCGCCGGGCTGGTAGCGCAGGCCGGAGTCCTCCAGGCTGAGCTCCACGTGGCGGGTGTCCTTGACCGAACCGCGACCGGTGATCTTCTGACTGAGCAGCAAAGGCGCCGGGAAGGGGTTGGCGCGGCTGTAACTGCTGGTGCTGGCAAAGGGCACTATCGCAGCGGAAAGCCCCTGGGCGGCTGCGGGGCCCTGGGCGGTGCCGGTGTCCAGCTGGCTGAGCACCTCCCCCTGCCACTGCTCGGCGCTGTCCTCGAAGTCGACGTCGCAGTCCACCCGCTCGGCCAGACGCTGGGCGCCCAGCTCCGCCAGACGAAGGTCGAATTCCTTCCCGGTCTGGCAGAAGTGATCGTAACTGGAGTCCCCCAGCGCCAGGACGCTGTACTTGAGCTCCGACAGTTTGGGGGCCCGGGCGGAGAAGAGAAACTTGTGGAAGGCGATGGCGTCGTCCGGCGGATCCCCCTCGCCGTGGGTGCTCACCACCAGCAGCAGCTGGCGCTCGCTTTTGAGCTGGCGCGGCTTGTACTGGGCCATGGAGACCAGAGTGACCTCGACCCCCTGGGCACGGGCCTGATCCGCCAGCGCGGTGGCCACCGAGCGGCTGTTGCCGGTCTGGCTGCCATAGAGGATGGTCAGGGGGGCGGCGCTCTGGGCCGCCGGTGCCACCGCCGCGGCGGCGGGGACGGCGCCCTGGTTGGCCACCGCCGCCAGGTAACCGCTGATCCAGGCCGCCTGCACCGGATTGAGCTCCGCTGCGAGGGCGCGCAAGGTCTGGATCTGCTCCGGGGCCAGCATGCCGGCCCCGGCTTCAAACTCCTTTAACAACATCGAATCGCCTACTGGTCCTGTTGGTGTGGCTACAGGGTAGGCAGTGCGAGTATTTATAAAAAAGATTGATTACCGAATTTTTATAACCAAATAGAATATTAATCTCGTGTTTAAAATTCACACTATGTGAAGTAAAACAAGAAATTGTTTTTCCGATTGCCCCTATCGTAGGCAGGTGTATGGCGAGGACTTCCGCCAACCGCACAGGGCATGGGAAACTGTGCCACCCATCACAGAGCCCGCACCCGAGATTGTGACCCGGGTGCTCAATGAAGAAGAGGACCGCTTCGTGAAGATCGCAGTGATCAAGGAGATCTACCCCGGGGAAACCCGAGTGGCACTGATCCCCGCCAACGTCAGCAAGCTGACTCAGGCCGGCCTGAGCATCGCCGTGGAGGCCGGTGCCGGGGAAGCCGCCGGTTTTGACGACGCGCGCTACGTGGAGGCCGGTGCCGTGATCGCCGACCGCGCCGAGACCCTGAAAGACGCCGCCGTGGTCCTGACCCACCATGGTCGCGGGGACGAACTCGACGCCCTGCTGCCGCACCTGACCCGGGGCCAGACCCTGGTGGCCATGATGGATCCCCTGTCCGGGCCCCAGGTGGCCCAGAAGCTGGCGGACGCCGGCATCAACGGCGTGGCGCTGGAGCTGGTGCCCCGCATCACCCGGGCCCAGGCGATGGACGTACTGTCCAGTAACGCCACCATTGCCGGCTACAAGGCCGCCCTGCTGGGCGCCACCCACTCCCACCAGCTGTTCCCGATGATGATGACCGCCGCCGGCACTTTGAAGCCCGCTCGCGTCTTTATCATGGGGGTGGGCGTGGCGGGCCTGCAGGCCTGTGCCACCGCCAAGCGCCTGGGCGCCGTGGTGGAAGCCTACGACATCCGCCCGGCAGCCCGGGAGCAGATCCTCTCCGTCGGCGCCCGTCCGGTGGAGCTGAACATCGAAGCGGAAGACACCGAGACCTCCGGCGGCTACGCCAAGGAGCAGTCCGCCGAGTTCATCGCCAAGCAGCAGCAGGCGATGGCCGACGTGCTGGCCCAGCAGGATGTGGTGATCACCACCGCCGCCATCCCCGGCCGCAAAGCCCCGGTGCTGATCACCGAGGCCCAGCTGATGCAGATGAAACCCGGTGCGGTGATCATCGATCTCGCCGCAGAAACCGGCGGCAACTGCGAACTGACCGAAGCGGGCGAAGTGGTGGTGCACCACGGTGTCACCATCCTCGGTCCCAAGAACTTCGCCGCCACCGTGCCCAACCACGCCAGCCAGATGTTCGGCACCAACCTGACCAACCTGCTGATGCTGATGGCCAAGGACGGTGAGCTGAACTGGGACTTCGAGGATGAGATCATCCGCGACGTCACCATCGCCAAAGAGGGCGAAGTGGTCAGTGCCCGCCTGCGGGATCTGCTGGGCCTGCCCGCCATCGAACCCGCCGAGCCGGCCGCCCCGGCCGAGGCCACCGATTCACAGAAGGAAGCCAACTGATGGAACTGATGCTGCTGATCACCATTTTCGTGGTGGCCCTGTTTTTGGGGGTGGAGCTGATCACCAAGGTCCCGCCGACCCTGCACACCCCGCTGATGTCCGCCTCCAACGCCATCTCCGGCATCACCCTGGTGGGGGCCCTGCTGGCCGCCGGCTCCGACTCCGGTCCGCTGGTCAACATCCTGGGCTTTGTGGCCGTGACCCTGGCCACCATCAACGTGGTGGGTGGCTACATGGTCACCAACCGCATGCTGGCGATGTTCAAGAGGAAGTAAGGACCGATGAGCGACATGTTGATTTATTCCAGTTACCTGGTGGCCGCGGTACTGTTCATCCTCGGCATCAAGAACCTGACCAAGCCCCGCACCGCGGTGCTGGGCAACCGCCTCTCCAGCATCGGTATGCTGATCGCCGTGGTGATCACCCTGCTGGACCGTAACATCGTCAGCTACGAGTGGATCATCGCCGGCATGGTGGCCGGGGGTGCCATCGGCGCCATCATGGCCCGCACCGTGCAGATGACCTCCATGCCCGAGATGGTGGCGATGCTCAACGGCTTCGGCGGCGGCGCTTCGCTGTTCGTGGCCCTGGCCAACGCCTGGGACCCGGCGGCGGCCACCTCCCTGGTGGCGCTGATCTCCATCGGCATCACGGTGCTGATCGGCTCGGTGACCCTGTCCGGCTCCTTCGTGGCCTTCGGCAAACTCAGTGAGAAGATCTCCGGCAACCCCATCAAGGTGCCCGGCAATACCCTGCTCAACGGCGCCCTGCTGCTGGCAGGTCTGGGCCTGGTGGCCATGACCGTGCTGGAGCCCACCAACCACCTGTGGATCTACGCCCTGGTGACCGTGGCCATCCTGCTGGGTCTGGTGCTGGTGCTGCCCATCGGTGGCGCCGACATGCCGGTGGTGATCGCCCTGCTGAACTCCTACTCCGGGATCGCGGCGGCCACCGCCGGTTTCATCAGCGGCAACACCGTGCTGATCATCTCCGGCTCCCTGGTGGGCGCCTCCGGCCTCATCCTCACCCGCATCATGTGTAAGGCGATGAACCGCTCCCTGACCAACGTGCTGTTCGGGGTGATGGCGGAAGGCGGCGAGACCGTCGACGCCGACGAGATCTACGCCGGCAAGGTGAAGTCCTCCTCCCCGGACGAAGTGGGCATGCTGCTGGAGACCGCCGAGCGGGTGGTGATCGTGCCCGGTTACGGCCTGGCCATGGCCCAGGCCCAGCACGCGGTGCGGGAGCTGGCCGACGTGCTCCAGGAGCGCGGCACCGACGTCAAGTACGCCATCCACCCGGTGGCCGGCCGGATGCCGGGGCACATGAACGTGCTGCTGGCGGAAGCGGAAGTGCCCTACGAGCAGCTGGTGGAGATGGACGAGATCAACCCTCAGTTCGAGCAGACCGACGTGGCCATCGTCATCGGCGCCAACGACGTGACCAACCCCATGGCCCGGGAAGACAAAGGCAGCCCCATCTACGGCATGCCCATTCTGAACGTCGACAAGGCCAAGACCGTGGTGGTGGTCAAACGCTCCCTGAGCCCCGGCTTTGCCGGCCTGCCCAACCCCCTGTTTGCCATGGACAACAGCCTGATGCTGTTCGGCGACGGCAAGAAGGCGATCGTCGAGCTGACCGGTTCCCTCAAAGAAGCCGGCTGATCGCGCTTATCCTTTGACTCAAAACGGCCCCAATCGGGGCCGTTTTTTTGCGCCGTCCCACCGGGGGGCAACTATCCTGTGCCCTACCCCATCCCGGCCCGAGGGCCCTGCCATGCGCCCCCTGTCTCGACTGTTGGTTTTGCCCCTGTTGTTGTTGGTTCCCGAACTGCACGCCGCCTGCACCGAACCGCTGTGGGACAGCGCCACCGAGTACCAGCGCCGGGACCGGGTGACCCACCAGGGCCACCACTGGCAGGCCAAGCGCACCAGCCTGGGGGTCACCCCCGGCACCCACAAACCCACCTGGGCGGATCAGGGCCAGTGCGAAGACCCCGGCACCGAGCCGCCACTGGAGCGCACACCGATGCAGATCTTCGGCGTCTGGCACGCCGGTAACCACTACGCCGACTGGAGCCTGGTGCGGGACATGGACGAGTTTGATCAGACCAACCGCTGGATCATCGACCGCGGCGACGGCCGCCCCTCGGTCAACCTGGTGGTGCTCAGCTTCCTGCAGCCGCTGGAGGTGCTGGCCATGGACAGCGCCGATCCGGCCAGCGGGGTGCCGGTGGGGATGACCCAGGCGGTGGTGGACTACTTCAAGGATCGGCAGATCCGGGTGATGATGTCCATCGGCGGCATCACCTACGTGGACTTCTGGGACCAGGCCCTGGCCCAGGACGCCACCCAGCTGGGGCTCAACGCCGCGGCCATCGCCGCCTTCTTCGGCGTCGGCATGGAGATCGACTACGAGAACGCCAGCGACCCCAACCTGACCGGTCTGCAGGCCTTTATCGACGCCTACCGCAGCGTGCACCCCTACGACCCCTCCGGCGCCAACCCCGCAGCGCGGCTGACCATCGATCTGGCCGCCGGCGGCCGCTACCTGCAGGATCTCAATCGCCACGCCACCACGCACTGGCTGGACAACGCCAACCCGGTGCTGGATTACGCCAACGCCATGGTGCACCGGGCCTCCGGCACCCCCAGCCACTGGCAGGAGCACGTGGATGGCATGCCCACCTATGATCCCAAGATCCCCCCCAAGGCCCCCAACCGGTTCACCGGCGGGCTCTTCCTCAAGGGCAACATGGACAACTGCACCGACTTCGACGGCTCGGAGCAGAAAGCCCACGAGGCCTATGTCCACACCGTGGCCCCCAACGGGGCCGGCACCACGCCGGGGATGCTGGGCTACATGTTCTGGGCCACCGGGGTGCCCTCAGCGCGCAAGAACTACGTGCCCACCTACCCGCCCAACAGCTGCGAAGGGGGGATGGGGGTGGCGGCCACCGTGTTCGAGGTGCCCATCCCTATGGAGCCCCTGCGCCAGCAGTAGGGCTCAGATGTCGTGGGTCTCGGCCCAGGTTTTCAGCTGCTCCAGGATCGCCAGGCTGGAGCGGCCAAAGTCGGTGATCCGGTAGGCCACCGCCACCGGCCGGTCGCTGAGCACCTCGCGCAGGATCAGGCCCTGCTCCTCCATCTCCTTAAGCCGCTGGTTGACCATCTTCTTGCTGGCCCCGCCCAGCATCCGCGCCAGGTCATTAAAGCGCACCGGCTCGTCCTTCAGATGCCAGAGGATGGAGCCTTTCCACTTGCCGCCGATGATCCGCATCCCCCGCTCGATGGGGCAGGGTTCCAGGCAGGGGGCGATGGCCCGTTTCTGGCCCTGGGCGTTGGTTTCCACCCGGGCTAAAGGGTCGGTCATAGTGAGATCTCCTCCCGGTGGGGCGCCGCCATCGGCGCCCTCGAACCAAGGTTACAAAAAGTACACTGGTTGACGTTGGTAACCACAGGGTACCAGAATGGGCGCCATCGGGCCACGGCCCCCTTTATGCCAACAGGAGCCACGACAATGAACGTGCTGATCATCAACACCCATCAACCCTACCCCTTCTCCGAAGGCAAGCTCAGCGGCGCCATGGTGGACCTGGCCGCGGAGCTGGCCCGGGGTAAAGGCCACGCGGTGCAGACCACCACCATGACCGAGTCCTATGACATTGAGACCGAGATTGAGAAGCACCTCTGGGCGGATCTGGTGATCCTGCAGATCCCGGTGAACTGGATGGGGGTTCCCTGGTCGTTCAAGAAATACATGGATGAGGTCTACACCGCCGGCATGATGGGCCAGCTGTGCGCCGGGGACGGCCGCAGCCGGGAGGACGCCCGTGCCCAGTACGGCAGCGGCGGCCAGCTTGATGGCACCCGCTACCTGATGTCCCTGACCTTCAACGCCCCCGCGGCGGCCTTCGACGATCCGGACCAGTTCCTGTTCGAGGGCAAGGGGGTGGACGATCTCATGTTCCCCATGCACATGAACTTCCGCTTTTTCGGCATGGCGGGCCTGCCCACCTTTGCTAGTTTTGATGTGATGAAAAACCCGGACACCGAGCGGGACCTCATCCGTTTCCAACAGCACCTGACCCCCTACCTCTAAGGAGCCCCTGATGGACCAGAACAAACTTGCCGCCGGCGACCGCTTCCCGGAGCTGCACGTCACCACTTTCGAGGGCGACAGCGTCCGCCTGGGCCAGCCGCGCCCCGGCACCGGCACCAACTGGCAGATGGTGGTGGTGTACCGTGGCCGTCACTGCCCCCTGTGCACCAAGTACCTCAACCAGCTGGAGGGCTTTCGCGAAGAGCTGCTGGCGATCGGTGTCGACATCCTGGCCGTGTCCGCCGACTCCCAGGCCCAGCTGGCGGACCACAAGACCCGGCTCGAGGTGGGCTTCCCCCTGGCCTACGGCCTGACCCAGGCCCAGATGGACGCCCTGGGGGTCTACGTCTCCCTGCCCCGCTCCGAGCAGGAGACCGACCACAACTTTGCCGAGCCCGGGCTGTTCGTGGTTAACGAGGAGGGCAACCTGCACGTGGTGGACCTGTCCAACAACCCCTTCGTCCGTCCCGAGCTTCAGGCCCTGGTCAACGGCCTGCGCTGGATCCGGGATCCGGACAACCACTACCCCATCCGCGGCACCCGTAAGGACGAACACTCCGAGCTGCAATACCGCTAAGTCTTCCCCACGCAACAGGGCGGCCCTCGGGCCGCCTTTTTTTGGTTTTCCCTCCCGCTCCTGCGCCCTCTTCCCCGCCCCAAGCACTGAATCCCAGCTGAACCCGCCCTCATCTTAGCCGGTCGGATCCCGCCGTTTTTTTGATCGCCCTCACGCCACAGCCAAATTAGAAGCAACACTGTGTTGCCTTATTAAATCACCATGTTGAATATATGACGCACAAATCAATCAACCCAAGACACCGCTCACGCCAAGGAGCCAACCGATGAAGACCTTGACCCGCGCCGCTCTGCTTCTGCTGTCCCTGACCGCAGGGACCGTCCACGCCAACACCTTTGGCCTGGTGGTGCAGCCCCAGGAGGGCCAGAGCGACCACGACATCAACGCCGCGATCCACCGGTGTGAGCAGTTGGCCGCCGGGGTCCAGGCTCCGGAGGTCGACGGCGTCCTGGAGGATGGGGTGAAGTCCGCCGCCCGAGCCGGTGCCGTGGGCGCCGCCGCCGGGGCCATCTCCGGCAACTCCGGCTCCTCCGCCGCCAAGACCGGTGCCGCCGTGGGGGCCTCCGTGGGCCTGCTGCGGGGCAGCGCCAACCGCCGTGGGGCGGAGAAACACCACGAGGCGGAACAGCGCCACGTCACCCGCCAATGTCTGATCAACGAGGGCTACACCGTCTTGAACTGACGGTCAGCCCAACCTCAAACCACCACTGAGCATTCACCATGACACACCTGAAACTGACCGCCCTGGCCACCCTGATGGCCACCGCCTCCGGCAGCGCCCTGGCCGCCACCAAAGCCGTCGGCGAGTTCAGCCTGAGCTCGAACCTCAACGACGACGCCGTGATCTACCTGGAGTCGGACCACCACTTCGATTACCTGGAGATGGGGGCCTATTGGCGTGCCCTGCAGGACAAGGACACCGCGCTGGATCTTCATGGCGCCTACATCGTCAACAGTCGCGACCGCGACCAGTATCAGTCCGGCGACGTTATCCGCGCCCAGGTGGGGGTCATCCAGCAGATCTACGACTCCCACTGGGGCGTGGCCTTCCAGTACCGCCACGATTGGCAGGTGACCCATGGCGCCGAGCGCGAGCTGCCCCTGCGGCCCACCCCGCTGGATGGCCACACCGGCCATCTGCCCAGCTACCCTGCCCAGGGCGAGGTACTCACCACCGACGAGCGCTCCTCGCTGGGCTCCCTGCGCTTCGGTCTGGGCTACGACAATGGCAGCGCCTACGTCTCCCTAGTGCACTCGGAGTTTTACGAGATGAACAGCGACTACAAGTACGCCGTGGGGTACGAACTGGAGCGGGAAACCGAACTGGAGGTCGGCCTGCGTAACTTCGGTGACAGCAGCTTCACCCCCTACTTCCGCCTGACCTCCACCCAGTACGATGGCCGCCCCACGGATGACGCCTTCGTGGTGGGCCTCAACCTGCACTTCTGACCCCAGGGGGCGCCAGGCGCGCCCCCACCCACTGACACATCGGAGGCCCTTGCCATGGCACCACTGCAAGCGTGGATCACCACCCTGCCCCACCATGATCAGCTGCTGGCCAGCATCCTCAGTGCCACGGCACTGGCGGTCGCCCTGGTGGCGCTGCTGGACTGGCTCAGCTGGCGCCATGGCGCAGCTCAATCCGGAGCGTATCCATCATGAAACACGAAAAAACCCGATCCCTCGCCTGGGCCAAGATCCGGCCGGTGCTGTTCACTGTGGTGCTGGTCAAGGGGGTTATCCTGGGGCTGGCCCTGCTGACCGGCTGCGCCACCACCAGTGCCCACACCCTGAGTAACAACGCGCTGTGCGAGCACTACACCCAGGCCGCCAGCAAGGGAGACATTGGCGATGCCATGACCTACCTGGAGGAGATGGCCAAGCGCCACCACAACGGCCAGATGGCGCGGCAAGAGTGCGAGGGGGAACCCCAGGGATGATGAACCAGATGATGGCCCTGGCCGAACTGCACAACCTGGATCTGAAATTCGCCGACGCCGGGCGGGGTGCGCCTCGCTGCCACTACCTGCTCAGCCGACCCGAGGGCCGGCAACTGGCCAGCTTCTGGTGCACGCCCGGCCGGGGCTGGCGGATCCGTCCGTTCAACGGCGAAGCGCAGCCGCTGACTCCGGCCCTGGCCAGCGCCTTGCTCCCCCGTTGGTTGGAGACTCAGCCATGACCACCATGACACCCCAGCAGGCGCGGATGCGTGCGGCCATCGAAGCGTTGGAGCGAGCCCTTGCCCACCTCATCGCCGGGCAGGCCCTCTCCGGCCCGCCAAGCGCCGAACGGCTGCGCGCCGCCCATGCCCTGACCCGTCACTCACAACAGTGCCTGGACGAATGGTTGTCGGCCCAGGGCCAACGCCGCTAACAGCGCAAACTTCGTCATCCTTTTTCAGTGGGCTGTCTGATGGCAGGGAGGGCCCACTGCTGTGGGGAGCGGGCCGAACCCTCACCTAGAGCGGGTTCGGGTTCCACCCCAACGCCAGCGGGTTACCGGGTCCCCGCCAATAACCCGGCAGAACCACAAGCAAAAGCCAGCGCCGCCCCTGGGGTTCACCGGGCGGCACCCTTTCCGCTGCATCGCCATTTTCGCGCTTCGCTTGCCCAGCCCCTCCACACGGGCAACAGGACGTTGTAAAATCGCCACAGAAGCACCGAGAAGGAACCGTCATGGCACTACCCACGCAACCCACCGAAGCCAGCCTGATCCTGGACAAGGCGATGGCCGAAACCGGGCTCTCCGTGGCCCAGGTCGCCGCCCTGTTCAATGTCCACCCGGAGAGCATTCGCCGCTGGCGCCGGGGCAATGTCCAGGCCGATGGCCCGGCCCTGGCGATGCTGCGGGCGATGCTGATCGCCAAGCTCGACGTGCGCGCGATGATCGCCCTGGGAGACTACAACCAGACTCTGGGCAAGGAGAGCGAACGCCCTCCGGAGGAGGCCCTGGAATCGCTCCTGACCCTGCGGAAACAGCTGCGCGACTGACTCTCCAGGCCCCACTCCGGTGGGGCTTGCTCGTATATCGAGGCTTAACCTCCATCAAATCACCATCAATCACCGCACCATTATCCAAAAAAGCGGGAAACTGAATCTCGATGCGCGGGGTGTTTCCCCAGCGAGTAAGCTCCTAACATGGCCACCACTGAATCGACCCTGTCCCGGAGCCCGTGATGCAACAGACCACCCGACTGATCCCCCTGGCCCTTGCCCTGTTGGCCGCGCCGATGCTGGCCGCGCCGCTGCTGGCCGCCGATGAGCCCCGCTCCGAGGTGGTGGCCGCCGACGACATTCAGTGGGGCTACCTCAACCCCCTGCGGGGCAAGCTGAGCCCCGGGGCCGCGGATCTGTGGGGGGATCGCACCACCGACAGTGCCACCGGGATGCTGGTGCGCTTCAACAAGGGCTTCGCCTCGCCGCCGCACATCCACAACATCACCTACCGCGGGGTGGTGATCGAGGGGCTGATGCACAACGACGATCCGGACGCCCGGCGGATGTGGATGCCCAAAGGCTCCTTCTGGACCCAGCCCGCTGGTGAGGACCACATCACCGCCGCCAACGCCGAGCACAACCTCATCTACCTGGAGATCGACAGCGGTCCCTACCTGGTTCAGCCCTCCAGCGAGCAGTTCGACAACGGCGAGCGCCCCCTGAACCTGCACGCCAACAATCTGGTGTGGGTGGACCAAGCCCAGCGGCCCGAACTGGACGCCGAGGGCACTGCACTGGCCGAACTCTGGGGCGATCCCAGCCCCGGCGCCATGGGCGGCACCCTAATTCGCCTGCCCGCCGGCTTCCAGGGCCGCCTGGTGGCCGACGCCGAGGAGTTTCGCGCCGTGGTGATCCAGGGCTCCCTGAGCTACCGCTCCGCCGAGCGGGACGGGGCCAGCGCCCTGGGCGCCGGCAGCTACTTCGGCTCCCGCGGTGCCTTTGAACACCAGTTGGCGTCCGAGCAAGGCGGGCTTATCTACCTGCGCACTGACGGCACCTACCGGCTGTCATCGAACTGAGGCGGCGCCGGATCCCGGCTGCCAACGCAGCCGGGGTTTGGCCTCAATAAAGGTCAATCACGAACAGGCAGTCGAAGCCGATGGGGTCCCCGGGGCCGCCGCCGAACATCGACATGTCCACCATGCCGGACAGGCGCACGGTGCCGCTGGCCCCGGCAAAGCGCCCGGTTCCCATCAGCACGCCGTTGCCGGTGCCGGACGCGCCGGTAACGTGGGTAACCAGTTGGCCTGAAGGGGTCATGGTGGGGTGCAGCACCGGCTGCACGCTGGTATTGCCCCGGGTGACCAGCATCCCCTGAGGCAAATGGAAGTAGGTGGTGCCCACCAGGGCCACCCCGGTTCCTGTGGGGGTTACATTGGACAGGCAATCGGTGGCCGTGCCAATCAGTTGCCGGTTTTTGCCATTGATCAGTTCAATGTCGAAGCAGATCGCCGGGTCGTCCACCCCGTCGCCATCGATATCCGGCACCGTACTTTCGTACATGCCACCGGCGCCGACCAGGTTGAGCACGAAGTGTTTGCCGCCGCCAGATTTGGCCGCTTGAAGGGGCGCCGCGCCAAGGAGCAAAGTGGTTGAAACAACGAGCAAAGCAGACAGTCTCATAACAACCTCTTTAGCTTCGCCTTTCGGCCCAAACTGGCCGTGCGAAGTAAAGGTTGATACTAGTGCATTACCGCCGCTATCGCCTCGAACGGATAGAGACACAAATCAATACAAATCAATACCTTACACTTTTAGCGTGGGGTTGAGAAAACGGCCTTTTACTTTCAATGGGTTGCCCGGTGCTCCGCACCGATGTTCTGCCCGATTATTGGTAACAACCTATGGCCTGGGTTGTGCCACCACGCCCGAATTGAGCGCCGTTCAGCTCGCTGAACCTTACCCCCGCGCCGGCCCCCGGTGTATACTGTGCCCCCGCGCCGTGCCCGGCGCGTCCTGACGGCCATCCCCGATGGCCTCATCGCGGCCCCGGCCGCCCTTTTCCCATTCAGGACCGACAGCAAGATGGCCCAAGGCAAAAAGTACGAACTGCGCGTTGTCGACAACGGCGGTGAGTGGACAGCCGAGATTGTCCGCAAGATCTCCAACCGCAAGAGCAAGGTGACCCAGCACCAGGCGGGGTTTGGCTCCGAAGCCGAAGCGCGCCAGTGGGGCGAGCAGACCCTGGCAAGCTTCCAGCAGCAGCAGGCCCAGCGCAACGAGCGCAAAGCGGTGCAACGCACCGAGCGCGAAGCCCAGGCCCTGCGCCAGGCGGCCAAGAAGCAGGCCGAGCGTGAGGCTAAGGCCCAGGACGAAGACGACGAGTTCGACCAGTAACACCGCGGCGCCCCAGGGCGCCGTTTCTTTTGCCCCTCGACCCACCACCGGCCCGCCTCAAAACCAGCAAAGCCTGTTCATCCCCGCCCGCCCGCTTTTTGACCGGGGCGACACTTTGCCAAACCCGGGATTTACCTGGCGGCAACAATGCACTCCAATGGTCGGCACCGGTCCCGTTTTGGAGCGCAGATGATCACCACCCTGTTACTGCTGGGCAGCCTTGGGCTGAGCGATGCCCCGGCGCCGGATCTGGCGGCGGTGGAGTGGCGCTGCCAGCGGATGGCCCGGCGTGCCTGGAGCCAGTGCGTCAAGCTGGGCGAGGAATCGGATCCCCAGTGCCGCCAGCGGGCGCAGATCGCCTACGACTACTGCCTGAAGAAGCTGACCGCCAAGGTCCCCCACCCGCCTCTCCAGGCCCACCGGGACTGACCGCCGCGATCATCATTGCCTCGCCCCCCTGAGCGGGCATAATGGCCGGACCCACCCCCAAACAGGTTCACACCCCATGAAAACCCTAGGCTTGCTCGGCGGCATGAGCTGGGAGTCCACCGTCAGTTACTACCAGGCCCTCAACCGGGGGGTGCAAGCCCGCCTCGGGGGCCTGCACTCCGCCAAGGTGATCCTCCACTCGGTGGATTTTGCCGAGATTGAACGCCTGCAACATCAGGGTGAGTGGGTCGCCACCGGCGCACTACTGGCTCAGGCGGCCCAGGGGCTGGAGAAAGCCGGGGCCGAGGGGCTGATGATCGGCACCAACACCATGCACAAGGTGGCACCGCAGATCGAAGCGGCGGTGGGGATCCCCCTGCTGCACATCGCCGACGCCACCGGGCGCAAGCTTCAGGCCGAGGGGATCGACACCGTGGCCCTGCTGGGCACCCAATTCACCATGGAGCAGGGGTTCTACCGGGAGCGGCTGACCCAGCACTTCGGCATCGAGGTGCGGATCCCCGACGCCGAGGCCCGGGCGCGGATCCACCGGGTGATCTACGACGAGCTGTGCCAGGGCCAGGTGAAGGAGGCCTCCCGAACGGATTTTGTCGCCATCATCGAAGCCCTCCACCGGGACGGGGCCCAGGGCGCCATCCTCGGCTGCACCGAGATCGCCCTGCTGGTGGGCCCTCGGCACACCCATGTGCCCCTGTTCGACACCACGGCACTGCACGCGGCGGCGGCGGTGGACTGGGCTTTGACCCCCTAAATGCGTTAGACCTTGGTCGATCCGCAGGCAAAAAGTCGCATTTGAGACAATACTGGAAGCAGTGCCGCATGAGAGTGCGGCGGTTCTCCCCCCCAGTTTTAAGGGACTCGCCGTTTGAGGCGACAGCGACATCATCCAACGTGACTTCACGGCGCCCTCGGGTGCCGTTTTTTTTGCCCTCAGGCGGTGTCGAGAAAGCGCCGGCGCAGTTCGGCGCTGGGCAGCTGGCACTGTTCGGAGCGCCCGAACCAGCGGTAGCGGCGACGGCCGATAAAGTCGTAGACGGCGTCGCGCAGGGGGCGCGGCACCAGCAGGAAACAGGCCATCAGCGGCCACAGCCCCGACAACTGCCGGGCGATGCGCAGCGCGGCCGCGGATTTCTGGTAGGCCCGACCGTTCTGGATCAGCACCACGGTGTCGCCGTTGCGCGGCAGGGGGTGGGCCGCCAGCAGGGTCTCGGCGGTGGCCGATTGCAGGGGGGCAAAACGAAAATACCCCTTGGGATCCCGCGCCCAGACAAAGCGCACCGTGGCGTTGCAGAAGTTGCACACCCCATCGAACAGGATAATGCCGTTATCGGGCCGCATGACGCTCTCTCTCCAGCGGAGTGGTCAGGGGCAAAATCCAATCCACGTGGGCCAGGGTGCGCGGCTCGGCCGCCAGATCCACCTTGGGATCAATCAGGGTCTGGTAGGGGCGCCCGTTCAGGGTGCAGCGCACCCGGGCCGAGACTTCAGGCCGGGGTTGGCCGCGGGCCTGCGCCTGGTCCGCCAGGTGGTGGGCAAACTGCAAAATCATGTCCGGTCGACAGGTCATCTTACTCAATTGCCGCGGGGTCAATATCGCCAGGGGATCCGCTCGCCACACCCGGCCGGAGTCCGGATCCCGCAGCACAAAGTCTATGGTGCCGCTTTTGGCCCTCAGTTTCATCCGCCAGGCAAAGCGGTGGCCCTCCTCCGTCCAGCTGGGATCGCCGGGATAGAGGTAGTGACGCAGGGGAAAGAGGATCTGCACTGCGAACCAGGCCGCCAGGACGCCCACCCAAAGCGGGTGTATCGGGGTTGTCGGGCGCGGGGATGACGACGGCGCCAACACTGGGGCTTGCCCCCGCCAGCGCTGCCACAGACGCAGCGGCCAGTCCGGCTCGAAGAACAGCGTGGTGCCCGCCAGGGTCAGCCAGGGGAAGATCCCGATGCTGAACTGCAGATGGTTGAGCAGATGGAAGCCGGCGTAGGTCCAGAACACCCAAACCCGGGTGCGCTTGAACAGCAGCAGCGGCGCTCCCAACAGGTGCAGGGCGATGGTGCCGTAGGCCGCCACCGCCGCCACCCAGGGCTCGGCGATCCAGGGGCCGTACTGATCCACCTGGGTGGCGAACCAGCCACTCATGGGCTGCAGCGCCAGCCAGTCGCTGTTGATCTTCACCAGTCCCGCGTAGAGGTACATCACCTCCATCTGCAGCAGGAAGATGAGCCGGGTCCAGGCGGGCACCTGGGCGCGGGCCAGCTCGGGCCGGCGACGGGCGTCCACCGACCAGGCGCCGTGGGCCGGCACCACGCACAGCAGCACGTTGAGCAGGATGACGAAGTAGAAGTGGTTGAGGTAGTAGGTCTGATCCAACAGGAACACGTAGCTGAACAGCACCAGGAACAGGGTAACGCTCAGTCGATACCAGGCCCCCAGGGCGATCCCCAACGCCGCCAGCCTCATCAGGGCCAGGTGCCAATAGAGACCGTCGCCGGGCCAGAGAGTCACCCATTCGAAACCGAAGTATTTGAAGTGAAAGGGGGGGTCTATGTAGTACCGGCTGACCCACCCGAAATAGAAAAACCTCCCGGTCTCCACCAGCATGGTGAGGCCGAAGGCGATGCGAAAAAAGGCCAGTGCCGCGATGGACACCGGCTGGGACAGCCGTTCTGTCAGTGTGGTCATCATAAGATCCCCGCGCCTGGATCCCTGACCTTAACGGCGCCGGGTGCCGACAGGATCACCCACTGGGGGCCTCGGGGTGGATCGCCACGGCAAACTCACCGTGAAACTCCCCCAGGTAGGCCAGCAGCGAGCGGATGAACAGCAGCACGCCGGTCAGCTCCAGGGTCTCCTCGAACTGGCTCATGGCCCAATAGATCTCGTCGGTTTGCTTGTCGTGGGCCTCGAAATACCAGCCCCCCAGGCTCTCCATCCCCAGCACGCCGGACAGGTATACCGCCCCGGCCAGGAGAAAGCCCCGCCGGTAGACCGGCGGCAACTGGCGTATGAACCGGAACAGCACCAGGCCCACCACCAGCACCAGCAGCGCCCCGGGCAGCACCCAGGCGAAGCGCAGCGGGCCCAGCTCTCCGCCGCCAAGCAGGGTGCGCATCGGGCTGGAGAGGCGTTCATGGAAGGACATCACCTCGTCCACCGCCATCAGGGCAAAGCCCAGTGACAGCAGGGTCCAGTGGGGGGTGTAGGGATCGGCCTTGGCCGCGCTCAGTCGGGCGATGAGCGCCAGCAGCAGTGCCGAAAGCATCAAGATGACAAAGGCGAAGGCGGTGGGCAGGTTGTCCTCGGCGCTCAAGTTCAAAAAGCGCGCCAGTGCCCGCAGGTAGCGGTGGCTCTGCTCGCCGATCAGCCAGTGGCTCAACAGGCTCAGGGCGATCAGGCCCACGGCCAACAACACCAGGGTTCGATACAGGGGCCGGGAGGCCAGGTGGATGCGCGGGAGCGTCATCGGGCTCCCTCCAATAATCGATTCAATATCTGAACCTTAGACCAGAACCCCCGCTTGGTGCAGGGCCCGGCGGGTTTTGCACCGCCCCGTCGGACGCAGTATGCTCGCGGTTTGCCTTTCAACCCCGACGCGCGATGAACGAACTCTCCCTGCTGCTCTCCCTGGCAGCCATCCACCTGGTGGCCCTGGCCAGCCCCGGCCCGGACTTCGCCCTGGTGGTGCAAAACGCCAGTCGGCACGGCCGGCGCATCGGCCTGGCCATCGCCCTGGGGATCTCCCTGGCGATCCTGCTCCACTCGGTGTTTGCCCTGACCGGCGTCACCCTGTTGATCCAGCAGCACCCGCTGCTGCCCACCCTGCTGCGTCTGGCCGGGGGCAGCTACCTGCTCTATCTGGGGGTGGGGGCGCTGCGCTCGGTGCATCGTCAGTGGCAGGCCGGGGGCGCTTCGGCCCCCGCCCAGGCGGCGGAGCTGACCTCGGTAGGGGCGGCCCTGGCCAAGGGGTTCACCACCAACCTGCTTAACCCCAAGGCGCTGGTGTTCTTCCTCAGCCTGCTCACCTCCTTGGTGCCGCCGGGGATGTCCACTGGCGGCAAACTGGCGGCGGTGGGGATCCTGTGGGGGTTGTCGCTGGCCTGGTTTGCGCTGCTGGCCTGGCTGCTCACCGGGCCGCGATTGCAGCGGCGCCTGCACCAACTGGCGCCGGTGATCGACGGGGTGTGTGGCGCCCTGTTCGTGCTGGTGGGGGGCGGCATCCTGCTGGCGACCCTGCTCTGAGGGGTCAGCCGAGCTTGCGGATCTCCTTGTCCAGATCGAAGCCGCTGTCGGTGACGATCGCTTCGAGGGTCTGCACCCGCTCCTTAAGCTGAGCGTTGCTGGCTTTCACTTCCGCCAGCTCCGCCTGGATCGCCTTGAGCTCTTCGCTGTTGGCCTGCTTCAGTCGGCTCTTGTGCTTGGTCTTGTAGGCGTCCAGCAAAAAGGCGCCGCCGAAAAAGATGGCCAGAAAGGTCCAAAGGGTCATGGGATGCTCCTTAGCCCAGCTTGCGGATCCGCTGGTCCAGTTCGTAACCGGGATCGGTGACGATCGCCTCAAGGGTGGCCAGGCGCTCCTTGATGGCGGCGTTCTCCGCCTCCAACTGCTTGAGCCGCTCGCGGGCCTCGAAATCTTCGCTCTCGGCACGACGGCCGTTGAGGTCCCCCTCCATCCCCAGGGCGCGGGCCCATTGACGGAAACGACCCGGATCCCGCCAGGCCATCACCATCAGCACCGCCAGGGCCACCAGAATAAATACCACCACCAGCTCTTTCATTGTCCTTTCTCCTCACTGACCGGGCGACTCAGCCCAGCTTGCGGATCTCTTGGTCCAAGTCGAATCCCCGATCGGTCACGATCGCCTCCAGCGTGGCCACCCGCTTGGCCAGCAGCTCGTTCTGCTGCTTCAACTCGGCCATCGCGTCGTCCATCTGCTGCTTCTGTTTTCGGCCCATGCCTTTGCTGTGATGACGGCTCATCTCCATCACACAGCCCATCACTATGGCCACGATCACCACCACCATGGTTGTTGCGGACATGCTTACTCCTTGCCTTGGATTCAGGGGATCATTGAAACATCGTTCCGGCACGCCGCCCTGTCAAGGCCTGCGGTGCCCATCGCCCCTCTGTCGGGAAGGGCGAAGTCAGGCCCCGCAAGCGGGGCCGTCTGTCGTCGTCATCGGTCGCGGAACCCGCCACCGTGTCCGGGCGGTCAAACTCGGACTTTTGTTAACAAACACGAAACGTGCCAGATTTTAAATCCGTTTTAAATCATTATCTTATGAATTGACGACTTGGCCAGGTTGGCCAAATGCCCCGCCCGTTGGTCAGTTTGCTCACCGCCGTGGGCCGCCGATCAACGGAACCAGGTGCAGACGGTGTCGTGCTCGGGCAGCTGGTGGCGGGCCAGGTAGGGGGGCAGGTCCACCGCCAGCCACTCCAAGGTGGGTTGCAGCAGGGCGGCCCAGCGGTCCCGGTGATCCGCGGCCAGGTAGGGCTGGTCGATGCTGGGCCGGGTGAGGGCGAACTGGCGCTCACCCAGCAGCCGGTACTGGGCCAGGGGCGGCGCACTCTGCCAGCTCAGGGCCGCATCGATAAAGGGTTCCAGGGGGCGCCGGGACCACTCCCGCAGCTCCTCGGGACGACACAGCAGGGGCACCAGGATGGGGGTGGTCCAGTGGGTCCAGTCGGGCTTGGCCTGGATCAGGCCCAGGTTGCGCAGGTGGACCTGGGCCCACAGCTCGTCCAGGCTGCCCCCCTCTCGCAGTTGGTGCCAGAACAGGTAGAGATCCGCCAGCACCTCTTCGGGCCAATGTTCCGGCCAGTTGGGGCGATGCAGGCGGTCAAGCCAGGGGGAGTGGCGGGTGGCGACGTGGCCGATCTCGTGGTAGTAGGTGGAGCGGAAGTTACGCAGGGGCGGGCGTTCGATCAGCTGCTCATCCAGCAGCACCAGGTGGTTGCGCTTGAGGCTGGCCGGATCCAGCAGGATCAGCGCCTCGCGCTCGGTCAACAGGGTCACGCCGCCCTGCCCCGCCAGGGCCCGGCGAACCGATTGCTGGGGCTCCCCCGGCCAGAGTTCGGTGAGGATCCCCAGCCAACGGGGGGAGAGGCTGTCCAGGCACTGCTCCAACTGATCGACCCGGCACAGCTGGTGCTCGGGGGCGGCGGTGGCGGGAGAGAGCGTCGTCAGGCCGAGGGCCAACCCCAGCGCCCCCATCAGCCAGTCCCTACCGCGCCGGCGTGCCCCTTTGGGGGCCCGCCCGCGGGACATCCGTTCGCCCCACATGGTGAATCCTTCACTCAACTCTCAGGGGAAGCAGTGTATCACGGCCCCGGCCCCTTGGCTGTCCCGCCTCCCCGCCTTTGAGTTACACTATCGCCAACCTGAAAAGTCGATATTGGTCCAATGCATACCACCGCTGAGTTCAGCCGGGCCCTGCTGCACCCCAAGTACTGGGGGATGTGGCTGGGGGTCGGCGTGATGCGCCTGCTTATCCTGTTGCCCCTCGCCACCCAGTTTCGTCTCGGCGCCGCCCTGGGCCGCACCATGATGCGCCTGATGCCCAAACGGGTGCACGTCGCCCGTCGCAACCTGACCCACTGCCTGCCGGAGCTGTCGGAGCCGGAGCGCGAGGCGCTGATCCGCAAAAATTTCGAAGAGACCGGCATGGCCCTGTTTGACAGTGCCAACGCCTGGTGGTGGTCCGACGCCCGGGTGCAGCGCCATATGAGCGTCGCCGGCTGGGAGCACATCGAGCAGGCCCAGGTGGAGGGCACCGGGGTGTTGCTGATGGCCGCCCACTGCCTGATGCTGGAGCCCGGCGCCCGAGTGTTCGGTCAGCAGCGGCCGGGGATCGGCGTCTACCGCCCCCACAACAACAAGATGATGGAGTACCTGCAGGTCAAGGGCCGGTTGCGCTCCAACAAGGGCCTGATCCCCAAGCGGGAGGTGCGCCAGATGGTCAAGGCCCTGCGCGCCGGTGAGGTGCTCTGGTACACCCAGGACCAGGACGGCGGCCGCCGCGGCAGCGTCTTCGCCCCCTTCTTCGGCGTCGAGGCGGCCACCGCCGCCGGTGCCGCCACCCTGGCCAAGCTGGGGAAGGCCAAGGTCTACCCCTTCTTTGTCGAGCGCAAGGCGGATCACAGCGGCTACCACATCGAAGTGGGGGCCCCGTTGACCGATTTCCCCACCGGCGACGAACTGGCGGACACCACCCGCTGCAATCGGGTCACCGAGGAATTGGTGCGTCGCCGCCCGGAGCAGTACATGTGGCTGCACCGCCGCTTCAAGACGCGGCCCAACGCGGACGACCCCAAGTTCTACTGATGTCGACTGACCCTCGACAATCAAAAAGGGCGGCCCAGGGCCGCCCTTTTTTGGTTCACTCGCCCAGATGGGCCTGCCAGATCCCCCGCACCGCCTCGCAGGCGGCCGGGCGCGCCTCCAAGGGCACCAGGCCGCTCTGGCCTGCCAGCACCCGGTGGTGGTTGGTGTCCCTAAGCTCGATGTAGGTGCGGATCAGCCTATCCGCCGCCTCCGGGCTGAGCTTGCCCTCGGACAGGGCGGTCTCCAGGATGCGGACGTTATCGGACCAGGTGGCCAGGGCCGGGCACTGGGCCGCCTCCTTGAGCACCAGGTACTGGGTGAGAAACTCGATGTCGGTGATCCCGCCGGGGCCCTGCTTGAGATCGAACGCGTCCTTGGTGCTGCGATCCAGGTGATCGCGCATCTTGGCCCGCATCGACACCACGTCCGCCTTGAGCGACTCGGCGTCCCGGGCCTGGCACAGCAGGCTGCGGCGCAGGCGGGCGAAGCGACCCGCCAGGGCGTCATCGCCAAACACGAAGCGGGCCCGCACCAGGGCCTGGTGCTCCCAGGTCCAAGCCTCGCCGCGCTGGTACTCCTCGAAGCGGTCGATCTGGCTCACCAGCAGACCGGCACTGCCGGAGGGGCGCAGCCGGGTATCCACCTCGTAGAGCACACCGGAGGCGGTGCGGGTGGCGAACAGGTGGAGAATGCGCTGGGCCAGTTTGACGTAGAAGTGGCCGTTGTCGATGGGCTTGCGGCCGTCGGTCTCGCCGGGGCCGGCGCCGTGCAGGAACACCAAGTCCAGATCCGAGCCGTAGCCCAGCTCCAGCCCCCCCAGCTTGCCGTAGGCCACCACCGCAAACCCTTTGCCGGCCCCCTCGATGCTGGGGCAACCGTGGCGTTCGGTCAGCTGCTGCCAGGCCAGGTTGACCACCTGCTCGATGATCGCTTCGGCCAGCCAGGAGAGGTGGTCGCTCACCTTCATCACCGGCAGCACCCGGGTGACGTCGGCGGCGGCGATCCGCAGCTGATGGGCCTGCTTGAACTGGCGCAGCGCCTCCATCTGTTGCTCCAGATCGTCCTCCGGCACCCGCAGCAGAAACTCCCTCAGCTCCGCGGCATAGCCCTCCGGCGGCAGGGGCTGATAGAGGGCCACGGGATCGATGAGCTCGTCCAGCAGGATGGGGTAGCGGGCCAGCTGTTCGGCGATCCAGGGACTGGCGGCGCACAGGGTCACCAGTTGGCCGCGGGCGCCGGGGTTCTCCAGCAGCAGCTCCAGGTAGGTGGTGCGGGTAAGGATGGGGGTCAGCACCGAGGTGATCCGCATCCACACCGCGCTCTGGTCCTTCTGCCGGGCCAGCTTGTGCAGCAGGCGGGGGATCAGCTTGTCCAGCACGTCCCGCCCCCGAGGGCCAACCCGGCGCTGGTAGAACTCCTCCCGCACCGAACGGATCTTGGGAAAGAGCGTCGGTTCCAGCCCCTGCTCGGCGAGGATCGCCTCCCCGTCCAGGTCCAGCCCCGGCCCCTGCCACAGGGCCGGCAGGGCACCGAGCTCCTCCTCGTCGTCCTGCTCGGCACCGATGGTGTCGCGAAACACCCGGTGGATCCCCGCCATGGCATCCTGAATTCGCCCCCATAGGGCGTCGAAACTCTCCTCCCCCATGGCCAGGGCCAGGCGCAGCCGATCCTCCTCGCTGTCCGGCAGGCTCTGGGTCTGACTGTCGGTCAGCGCCTGCAGCCGGTTCTCCACCTGGCGCAGCAGATCATAGCCCTGCTTAAGATCCCGGTGACTGGCGTGATCCAGCAGGCCGAGGCGCTTGAGCTCCGCCAGCACCGGGGTCAGGGGGCTCTGGCGCAGGTTGGGCTCCCGGCCGCCGCGGATCAACTGGTAGGTCTGGGCCACGAACTCCACTTCGCGGATCCCGCCCCGGCCCAACTTGATGTTGTGGGTCAGGGCCTGGCGGCGCAGCTGGGACTCGATCAGCGACTTCATCCGTCGCAGGGCGTCGATGGCGGAGAAGTCCAGGTAACGGCGGTAGACGAAGGGGCGCAGCAGGTCCGCCAGGGCCAGGGCCTCGCTGGCGCTGGGGCCCAACAGGCGGGCCTTGACCATGGCGTAGCGCTCCCACTCCCGGCCCTGCTCCTGGTAGTAATCCTCCAGCGCCGCCAGGGAGACCACCAGGGGGCCGGAGTCGCCGAAGGGGCGCAGACGCATGTCCACCCGGTAGCAGAAGCCGTCCACCGTGGTCTGGGAGAGCAGGTTGATGAGCTTCTGGCCCAGGCGGATAAAGTACTGCTGGTTGTCCAGCTCCCGCCGGCCCCCCACAGTGCTGCCGTTTTCCAGGTAGGTGAAGATAAGGTCGATGTCGGAGGAGAAGTTGAGCTCGCCGCCCCCCAGCTTGCCCATCCCCAACACCATCAGGTTCAGGCGCTGACCCTCACCGCCGGTGGGGTAACCCCACTGGGGGGCCAGCAGCTCGGCCAGGAAATCCCGGGCGGCCACCACGCAGGCCTCCGCCAGAGCGGAGAGGTGGGCCAGGCCCTCCTCCAGACTGGCCAGGCCCAGCAGATCCCGCAGGGCGATGCGGCTGAGCTCCCGGTGGCGGTAACGACGCAGGGCCACCATGGCGGCGGCCTCGTCGGCGCACGCTGCCAGGGCCTCGGCCAGGGCTGGGCGGTATTGCCCCAGGCGCTCGGCCCGGTCCAGCTCCCCCTCGACAAACAGCGCCTCCAGCCAGGCCGGGTCCCGCACCAGCACCTGGCCGACGTAATCGGACAGGGCCAACGCCCGCCACAACCGGGCCCGGGCATCGGCGTCGAGCCGGGCCAACCGCTCGGCGTCCAGCCGCGCCCAGTGGCGTTCGGCCTGCTGCTCGAGGGCGGGAGTAAGCTTGTTGTCGTGGGGCACGCTGGTCATAATAACTTTTTGTAAACCTTAACGTCTTTGCAGTGCCGCCACCTTACCACGGCACAACCGACACAGGGAGGAGTCGCAATGACCTTGGCGTCCGCGTTGGCGGAGTTTGAACGGATCAGCGGCCAGCCCCTGCCCCTGCTGGCGACGGAACTGGCCCTGGTGCTGGTTCTTTTTGTTATAGCCCGCTTTACCCACGGCTGGTGGAACGGCGTCAACACCCGGGAGGAGTTGGCGGAGCGGGACAACATCGCCTTTGGGATCAGCCTGGCCGGCGGGATCACCGGCCTGTGCCTGGTGCTGACCGGGATCTTTCACCTGCCCATTCCCGAAAATCCGCTGGCCCGGGCCGCCTGGCTCGGGGGCATGGGCCTGGCGGCGCTGGCGCTGATCCGGCTGGGCCGCTGGTGGTACGACAAACTGGCACTGCACCAGGTGGACAAGCGGGGCCTCATCATGGAGGGCAACATCGCCATGGCCGTGGTGGACGCCGCCGTGGCCCTGGCCACCGCCCAGGTGCTGCTGGGGGCCCTGCGCTGGATGGAGACGCTGAGCCTGGGGGCCCTGGTGCTGCTGTGCCTGAACTACTTCATCGCCCTGACCCTGCTGGTGGTGATCACCCGGGTGCTGGAGCGGCGCTATGGCCGCGTCAACCAGGGGGGCAGTCTGCAAAGGGCCCTGGCCCAGGATCACCGCTCCGTCGCCCTGCGTCATGGCGCCTACCTGTTGGCCAGCGGCAAAGTAATCGCCAGCGCCGCGTCTTTGAACCCCTACACCCCCGGCGCGCCGGTCACCAACCTGGCGGGCTGGCTGCTGTGGTCCATCATCGGCCTGATGCTGTTGCTGCTGCTCTCCGGCCTGCTGCGCCGGGTGGTGCTGGCGCAGATCAAGGTCAGCCGCGAGGTGGAACTGCAAAACAACAGCGGCATCGCCCTGCTCGATGGCGCCCTGGTGTTCGCCAGCGCCTATTTGCTGGCCGATCTGATCACGCCCTGAGGTGCCCATGAGCAAGGAGACCGAACACACTCTCACCCCCCGGGAAATGGGGATGATGCTGCTGTCGCTGTTCTCGGTGATCGTGGTGCTGACCATCGTCTTTAGCGACAACGACAAGGAAACCATCCGCCTGCTGATCAAGATAGATTTCTACATCTGCATGATCTTCATCGTGAACTTCTTTTACGGTCTGTGGCGGGCGGAACAGAAAGGGCGCTATCTGCAGACCCACTGGATCGATCTGGTGGCCTCGATCCCGGTGGTGGAGCAGCTGCGTTTCGTGCGGATCTTCCAGATCCTGCGGGTGGTGCGGCTGATCCGCATGAGCCGCTCGGTGCTGGGGCCCCTGCTGCAACAGAAGCGGGAGACCACCCTGACCAGTCTGCTGCTGGCGATGATAACCATCATCACCTTCGCCTCCATCCTGATCCTGCTGGTGGAGGACGGGGTCGAGGGGGCCAACATCCAATCGGCGGAGTCGGCCATCTGGTGGGCGCTGATCACCATCTCTACCGTCGGCTACGGCGACTACTACCCGGTGACCACCGAGGGCCGGGTGATCGCCGCCGTAGTGATCATCACCGGCGTCAGCTTCTTCGGGGTGGTGGCGGGCTTTTTGGCCTCGCTGTTCGTCCGTGAGGAGGACAAGGACGCGCCGGAGGTGGCGCGCCTTCAGGCCCAGCAGCGGCGGCTGGAACACCAGCAGGCCCAGCTGCTGGAGGAGATCCGCGCCCTAAGGGCCCAGCTGCCCGGCGCGGATCAGGCCAATACCCCGGCCAAGCCGGACAGCTGACACAGGCCGTAGCGCCTGTCCCTTATCGCCTCCAGCAACACCGCCTCGGGCTCGCTGGCGGCGCTGAGCTCCGCCGCCAGGTAGCGCAGCCAGTCGGCGGACTCGACCGGCAGCTGCGCCGCCAGGGCCACCAGCTGACGCGCCAGAGGGGCCGCCGCGCTGCCCTCCCCCGCAAGCAGCCGCTCCTCGTTGCGCTGCCAGGCCGCCAGCAACAACGCAGGGGTATCCGCCACCTCGCTGACCACCGCCGGTTGCGGTGCCAGGCCGGCCAGGCGGTAGCCCCGGGCGGCCTTGGAGTCCAGCCCCAGGCGCAGGGGCAGCTCGGTCATCAACGCCCGGGCCAGGGGAAGCAAGGCGCTCGCCTCCCCGTCCACCAGCTCCAACTCCAGCTCGGCGATGGACTCGCTGCTCTGGCCGGCGCGGATCACCCCCCGGTCCAGCGCCAGCTCCACCCGGGTGCCATCGGCCAGGGTCAGCTCCCCCTGTTGCCGCTCAAAATCGGTGTGAAACTGCACCGCCAGCGCCCCCTGGATGGCATCGCGATCCTCCACCGTCCATAGGGTGTCAGGAAATCGTGCCAGTTCCGGCGTGGCGCCGCTGACCGGGGTGTTGTACTCGGGCCGGGCGTGCAGCCCCCCGGCAACCTGGCCGGCGGTCTTGAGGGTTTGCTCCTGGTCCTCGCCCCGCCGGCGGATCCGCAGCCCCATGTCCCGTTGGCGCAGGGCCAGCTGCGGGGTGTCGAAATAGGCGTTGCCCAGGGCCTGGGTCTGGACCCGGCTCAAGGGCCCGAGAAAGGTAAGGCGACCCAGCTCCCATTGTGGGGATCCCGGGGGCAAAAGCAGTTTCAGTTCAACTTCCATAGCAATCCAAAGTTCATCAAAATATCATCCGCGCGAAATAAAAACGTCACGCTGTCACCGAACTGTCATATAACAGTCATAGGATCCGCATCCGATTGCTCTCGCTCAGCAAAGTGGACAGCAACGAATACACTATAGGGGTCGGCCGCACGGATGGTGCTTGCCAATTGCCATCAGGCGAGTATGATTCGCCCGCCGATCCCGTTTGGCTCCATAAAGGAACAAGGCAATGCCGGTAAATTTTCTGGGCGTATTCGCTAAGTCGCCTATCAAACCGCTGGAACAGCACATTGACAAGACCACGCAGGCCGCCAAGCGTCTGATCCCCTTCTTCGAGGCCGTCCGGGCCGGAGACTGGGAGCAGGCCACCAGCTTGCAAAAAGAGATCAGCCAGCTGGAGCGGGACGCGGATCAGCTCAAGCGGGAGATCCGCATGGGCCTGCCCACCGGGATCTTTATGCCGGTGCAGCGCACCGACCTGCTGGAGATGCTGACCCAGCAGGACAAGATCGCCAACAAAGCCAAAGACATCGCCGGCCGGGTCATCGGTCGTGAGATGCAGATCCCCGAGCCGATGCAGATCGACTTTGCCGCTTACGTGGCCCGCTGCATCGACGCCGTCAAACAGGCCCGTAAGGCCATCAACGAACTCGACGACCTGCTGGAAACCGGCTTCCGGGGTCGCGAGGTGGAGCTGGTTGAAGAGATGATTCACCAGCTGGACCTCATCGAGGACGACACCGATTCCATGCAAATTGCGTTGCGCCGTCAACTGTTCGAGATCGAGAAAGATCTCAACCCGGTGGACGTGATGTTCCTCTACAAGATCCTCGAATGGGTGGGCGACCTGGCAGACCTGGCGGAGCGCACCGGCGCTCGCCTGGAACTGATGCTGGCCCGCACCTAATTAAATCCTAATAATTCGTTATTCCTAACAAGGTTTTACCATGGTAGACGCACTGGTAATTTACGGCCCGTGGCTGATTATGGCCGCGGCACTCTTTGGCTTCCTGATGGCCTTCGGCATCGGCGCCAACGACGTAGCCAACGCAATGGGCACTTCGGTGGGATCCGGCGCCCTGACCATCAAACAGGCCATTATCATCGCCATGGTGTTCGAGTTCGCCGGGGCCTATCTGGCCGGCGGTGAGGTCACCAACACCATCCGCAAGGGGATCATCGATCCCGCCTTCTTCGCCGCCACTCCGGACCTGCTGGTGTACGGCATGATCTCCGCCCTGCTGGCCGCCGGCCTGTGGCTGGTGGCGGCCTCCTGGCTGGGCTGGCCGGTTTCCACCACCCACTCCATCATCGGCGCCATCATCGGCTTCGCCGCCGTGGGCGTAGGCACCGAAGCGGTGGCCTGGGGCAAGGTGGCTGGCATCGTCGGCTCCTGGGTCGTGACCCCGGCCATTGCCGGCTTTATCGCCTACCTCATCTTCCAGAGTGCGCAAAAGCTCATCTTCGACACCGACAACCCGCTGGATAACGCCAAGCGCTACGTGCCCTTCTACATGGCACTGGCGGCGTTCATCATGTCCCTGGTGACCATCACCAAGGGCCTCAAGCACGTCGGTCTGCACTTCTCCACCTTCGAAGCCTACGGCCTGGCCGTACTGATGGCGGGACTGATCGGCCTGGCCGGTCGCGGCTTCATCGGTCGCATCAAGTTCGACACCAAGGGCAACCGGGAAACCCACTTCGCCAACGTGGAGAAGGTGTTTGCCGTGCTGATGGTGGTCACCGCCTGTTGCATGGCCTTCGCCCACGGCTCCAACGACGTGGCCAACGCCATCGGCCCCCTGGCCGCGGTCGTGACCATCGTCCAGGCCGGCGGCGAGATCCCCGAGAAGGCCCCTCTGGCCTGGTGGATCCTGCCCCTGGGCGCCGTCGGCATCGTAGCCGGTCTGGCCATCCTGGGTAAGCGGGTGATCACCACCATCGGTAAGAACATCACCCACCTGACCCCGAGCCGTGGCTTTGCCGCCGAGCTGGCCGCCGCCTCCACCGTGGTGATCGCCTCCGGTACCGGCCTGCCGATCTCCACCACCCAGACCCTGGTGGGTGCGGTGCTGGGTGTGGGCATGGCCCGCGGCATCGCCGCTCTGAACCTGGGTGTGGTACGCAACATCGTGATCTCCTGGGTCATCACCCTGCCTGCCGGGGCGGCTCTCTCCATCCTGTTTTTCACCATCATTCGGGGCATCATGGCCTGATTGGGTGAATCGCCTTCGAAAAGGGAGCCTTGGGCTCCCTTTTTTCGGATTCAAGCCTTGCCAGCGACGGGTCGATCTCCTAGCATGGTCCCCCCAATTCACGGGTCGTATCACTATGTCCAAACGCATTTTTGCCGCTCTGCTGTGCCTGCTGGCCGTGAGCGGAACCTCCATGGCACGGGAAGCCACCCACACCGTTTCGGAAGACATCTACATCTACCTGCTGGCTGGTCCGAGCACCCAGTTCCGGATCCTCGGCAGCCTCAAGGCCGGTGACCCCCTGGTGGCCACCGGGGAAACCCAGGGCGAGTACAGCCAGGTCATCGACGAGCGCGGCCGCACCGGCTGGATCCAGACCGAGCAACTGGCCGCCGGTCAGAGCTTCCGCACCCAGCTGCCGGCCCTGACCCGGTCCCTGGAAGAGGCTCGCGAACAGCTCAAGGCGGTCACCGCCGAGCGCGACGATCTGCTGGCCAACAGCGCCTCCGCCGCCAACGAGAGCCGCAGCCAGGCCCGCGAGCTGACCCGCCTGGAGCGGGAGAACACCGAGCTCAAGGCGGAAGTCGCCAAGCTGAGCAACAGCGAGCGCTTTATCTGGATGCAGCAGGGCGGCATGGTCGCCGGTGCCGGCCTTATCCTGGGCCTCATCCTCGCCTACCTGCCCCGCCCCAAGCGGCGCAAGAAGAACGACCGCTGGATGTAAGTTCGCGTCCTCCAAGAAAAAGCAGGCCAAGGGCCTGCTTTTTTGTTGTCCTCTCCCCGTCTCAGCGTCGTCATCTTTGCTTGCCAGCCCCGCCTGAAAGACCACGAAATGCCTGCCCTGCCCCTATGTTCCACCTCACGTTTTCTGGGTATACTGTGCGCGCCGTCGGCAAGGATTGTATACAAAATAAGATAACAGCTGACCTCGCGGTTGAAGAGGACCCCCCGCATGTTTAAAGCCAGCAGCGTTTTGACTCCGGCGATCCACGATCAGGAACCCGCCGCCCTGTTTGAGCTCATCACCGCCAACTACGGCGTCGATGAAGCCCAGTACCTGGAAGAATTGATCCCCCTGGTACCCGCCGAACCGGAGGCCATCGAATCGGTCACCGCCAGTGCCCACCAGATGGTGGCCTCGGTGCGCCAGTTCGAGAAGAAGGGGCTGATGGTGGGCATCGACGCCTTCCTGCAGCAGTACAGTCTGGAGACCCAGGAGGGGATCATCCTGATGTGCCTGGCGGAGGCGCTGCTGCGGATCCCCGACGCCGCCACCGCCGATGCCCTGATCGAGGACAAGCTCTCGGGGGCCGACTGGGCTCGCCACCTCAAGGGCAGCGACTCGGTGCTGGTCAACGCCTCCACCTGGGGCCTGATGCTGACCGGCAAGGTGATCACCCTGGACAAGACCCTGGACGGGCGCCCCAATAACCTGCTGGCCCGGGTGGTCAACAAGCTGGGGGAGCCGGTGGTGCGCCAGGCGATGTACACCGCCATGAAGATCATGGGCAAGCAGTTCGTGCTGGGCCGCGACATCAGCGAAGCGCTGAAAAACAGCGACGACAACCGCGCCCTGGGCTACACCCACTCCTACGACATGCTGGGGGAAGCGGCCCTGACCGCCGCCGACGCCAGTAAGTATTTCGACAGCTACAGCCGGGCCGTCACCGCCCTGGGGGCTCACAGCTACGACGTCAGCCAGGCCCCCCGCCCCACCATCTCCATCAAGCTATCGGCCCTGCACCCGCGCTACGAGGTGGCCAACGAGGAGCGGGTGCTGACCGAGCTGTACGACAGCGTGGTGCGCCTGATTAAGCAGGCCCGCAGCCTGGACGTGGGGATCTCCATCGACGCCGAAGAGATGGACCGCCTGGAGCTTTCCCTCAAGCTGTTTGAGAAGCTCTACCAGAGCGACGCCGCCCGCGGCTGGGGCAACCTGGGCCTAGTGGTGCAGGCCTACTCCAAGCGGGCCCTGCCGGTGCTGGTGTGGATCAACGCCCTGGCCAAGCAGCAGGGGGATCTCATCCCGGTGCGCCTGGTCAAAGGCGCCTACTGGGACAGCGAGCTCAAGTGGTGCCAACAGGGGGGCAGCGACGGCTACCCGGTGTTTACCCGCAAGGCGGGCACCGACGTCTCCTACCTGGCCTGCGCCCGCTTCCTGCTGTCCGAGGCCACCGTGGGCCGCATCTACCCGCAGTTTGCCACCCACAACGCCCAGACCGCGGCCACCATCCAGTCCGTCGCCGGTGAGCGCGATTACGAGTTCCAGCGCCTGCACGGCATGGGCCAGGAGCTTTACGACACTCTGCTGAGCCAGCAAAAGGGTCTCAAGGTGCGGATCTACGCCCCGGTGGGTGCCCACAAGGATCTGCTGCCCTACCTGGTGCGCCGCCTGCTGGAGAACGGCGCCAACACCTCCTTCGTGCATAAGCTGGTGGACCCCAAGACCCCCATCGAGAGCCTGATCGCCCACCCCCTGACCACGCTCAAGGGCTACCCCAGCCTCGCCAATCACAAGATCGTGCTGCCCGAAGGGATCTTCGGCAACGAACGGCCCAACTCCAAAGGACTGAACATGAACATCGCCCAGGAAGCCCGTCCCTTCTTCGCCAAGCTGGACACCTTCAAGACCACCCAGTGGCAGGCCGGCCCGCTGATCGGCGGCGAACGGCGCACCAGCAGTGAGGCCCTGGCGGTGCTGAGTCCCCAGGATCAGCGTCAGCAGGTGGGCCAGGTGCACTTCGCCGGTGAGGCGGAGATCGAGGACGCCATCGCCCGGGCCAGCGCCGCTTTCCCGGCCTGGCGCGATACCCCGGTGGAGCAGCGCGCCCGGGCCCTGGAGGAGCTGGCGGATAAGCTGGAAGCCAACCGCGAAGAGCTGATCGCCCTGTGCACCCGGGAAGCGGGCAAAGGGCTGCAGGACGGCATCGACGAGATCCGTGAGGCGGTGGATTTCTGCCGCTACTACGCCATCCAGGCCCGCAAGCTGATGGGCGAGTCCACGGTACTGCCGGGCCCCACCGGCGAGTTGAACGAGCTCTTTGTCCAGGGCCGTGGCCCCTACCTGTGCATCAGCCCCTGGAACTTCCCCCTGGCGATCTTCCTCGGCCAGGTGGTGGCGGCCCTGGTCACCGGCAACACGGTGATCGCCAAGCCGGCGGAGCAGACCAACCTGGTGGCCTACCGGGCCACTGAGCTCGCCCACCAGGCCGGGATCCCGGTGGACGTGCTGCAGCTGCTGCCGGGCAAGGGTCGGGAGATCGGCGGCCGGCTGACCGCGGACGAGCGCATCGTCGGCGTCTGCTTCACCGGCTCCACCGAGACCGCCAAGGTGATCAACCGCTCCCTGGCGGCCCGCGACGGCGCCATCGCCAAGCTGGTGGCGGAAACCGGTGGCCAGAACGCCATGGTGGTGGACTCCACCTCCCTGCCGGAGCAGGTGATCACCGACGTGGTGCACTCCGCCTTCCAAAGCGCCGGCCAGCGCTGCTCCGCGCTGCGGGTGCTCTACGTTCAGGACGACGTGGCCGAGCGGGTGATCGAGCTGCTCAAGGGCGCCATGGCCGAGCTGCACGTGGGCAACCCGGCCCACTACAAGACCGACGTGGGCCCGGTGATCGACCAGGCCGCCCAGCAGAACCTGCTGGCCCACATCGAGCGGATCAGCAAGGAGGGGCAGCTTATCGCCCAGGCCCAGCTGTCCGACGATTGCGGTCACGGCCATTTCGTGCGACCCACCGCGGTGGAGATCAAGCACATCGGTCAGCTGGAGAAGGAGCACTTCGGCCCCATCCTCCACGTGATCCGCTACAAGGCTGCCGAGCTGAGCCGGGTGGTCGAGGAGATCAACAGCACCGGCTTCGGTCTGACCCTGGGGGTTCACAGCCGCAACGAGGGCCAGGCGCTGGCCATCGCCCAGCAGGTCAACGCCGGCAACGCCTACATCAACCGCAACCAGATCGGCGCGGTGGTGGGGGTGCAGCCCTTCGGTGGCAACGGCCTGTCCGGCACCGGTCCCAAGGCCGGCGGTCCGCACTACCTGCACAGCTTCGTGACCGAGAAGACCATCAGCAACAACATCACCGCCATCGGCGGCAACGCCACCCTGCTCTCCCTGGGTGACGGCTGATCCCAGCGGGCAGACGCAAAAAAGGGGCGCTTCGGCGCCCCTTTTTCATTGGCCCACGCCTCAGCGGGCGTGCTTGCCGCCGGTCCAGCCGCCCTGGGCCAGCACCTCGTCCCCCATCGCCTTGGCAGGGCCTTCAATCTCAGTGGCCATGGAGTCGTTCCAGCGGTTGAGGAAGCCGTACAGGGCAATGGCACCGAGGATCTCCACGATCTGCTCCTCGCTCCAGTGCTGGCGCATCCGCGCCATCAGCGGCTCGTCCACGGCGTTGGGCACGCTGCCCGCCGCCAGGGCGAAATCCAGCGCCACCCGCTCCGCCTCGGTGTAGAGCGAGCTGGTCTGGTACTCCCACACCGCCAGCACCTTCTCATGGGGCACGTCGTGCAGTTCGGCGGCGATCAGAGAGTGGGCCTCGCAGTACTGGCAGCCGGCGGCCCGGCTGCAGAAATGGGCCAGCAGGCGTTTGAAGCCGGGATCGACGCTGCCGTTGGGGTCCATCACCGCCCGGGTCAGGGCGCCGAAGCCGGACACCATGGCGGGTACCCGCTGCATGGTCAGCAGACTGTTGGGCACGAAGCCGAGGATGCGTTCAAAGAGGGCAAAATCGTCCGCCAGTTCCGGGGTGGTGTCGGCGGGCAGGGGGGGAAGCAGGGCCATGGGGATCTCCGTATCGGGGGGAGATCCCAACCTAACAGCCCTGCCGGGGATGGCAAGCTCAGTCCCGGTTCATCAGGGTGCGGTTCTGCTCCACCGTCAGCTGCACCACCTCCGAGCCGCTGATGCGGTCGTGGAAGGCGCAGCGCTCGTCGTCCCACAGCAGGCTCAGCATCGCCAGGCCGCCGAAGGAGACCGAAGCACGCAGCCAGGCCTGACGGGCGTCCAGCTCCTGGCCATCCGGGCGCTGCACCCGCAGCCGCCAGGCCCGCATCCCCAGGGTCTGGCCCTTTTTCTGCCAGCTCCAGACAAAGAGCCAGGCCACCGCCAGCAGCTTGCCCACCTCGTTGAGGGTCAGCCACACCGGGCTGGCCTGAAGCAGATCGATGTTGTGGGTCATGCCCCCCTTATCGATCAGGCCCACAGACACCAAAAGGGAGAACAGGGCAAACAGCGCCGCCCCGGCCAGCATGTAGACCGCGAGGGCCACCATAAAATCGTAGATCCAGGCCGCCAGCCGGCGACCCAGGGACGCCCGGGGGGCGTTGGCAAGGGAGGACATGTCAGCTCCATCGAAAGTCACTGCCGGGCAGTGTACCAGAGCACCGGATCCCGGGGTGTGCAGTTTTTACCCGATCACACACGGCGGACTTGCCGCGCTAAGACTTCGGTATATAATGCCTTCTCCTTAGCCGGGATGGCGGAATTGGTAGACGCAGCGGATTCAAAATCCGCCGGTGGTGACACCTTGGGGGTTCAAGTCCCCCTCCCGGTACCAGATACAGAGAAAGCCCCAGTCGCAAGACTGGGGCTTTTTCGTTGCCTCCCGAAGCCCCTTTCTCTTTCTGCCAACAAAACTGTCGACCGGCCCCCGCCCTGTACCTGAGTCCAATTTGTCTCGGGCTCGCGAGTTCCCTGGGCTTTTTACATCCCGGTCACATATCCCGCAACAACTGGCGTAATTAAGCTTTGCTGGGCCCGCCCGGCACAGTTTGGAATCGATTCCAGCCGTACGCTAACTCGTGCTAACTGACTTACGAGGCAACAACCATGAGTGAGCACACCTTCAACCCCACGCGCCGCAAATTGATGCAGGGGATCGGCGTCACCGGCCTGGCCGCCGTCGCCGCCCCCAGCTTTGCCGGCGACCGTTACGCCAAAGACGTCCAGTGGCACCAAAGCCACGACTTTGTGATCATCGGCTCCGGCTTCGCCGCCCTGGCGGCCGCCATTGAGGCCAAGCGCAAAGGGATCCAATCCGTCGCCATTTACGAGCAGATGCCCACCTTCGGCGGCAACTCCTCCATCAACGGCGGCCTCTTTGCCGTGCCCGGTTCGCCGATGCAGAAGCAGGAGGGGGTCAAGGACTCCGTCGATCGCATGGTGGACGATCAGCTCAAATCCGGCCGGGGCATCGCCGATGAGGCGCTGCTGCGCCACGTGGCGGAGCACGCCAACGAAGCACTGCAGATGACCCTGGACGCCGGTGCCGAATACCTGCCCTACCTGCAGCAACTCGGTGGCCACAGTGCGCCGCGCACCTACCAGACCACCGTAGCCTGTGGCGCCGGCATCACCCAGCCGCTTTACAAGGAGGCGGTGCAACTGGGGGTGGAGATGCACAGCCGCTGCCGCATGAGTGGCTTCATCCGCGGTGACCAGGGCGAAGTGCTCGGGGTGACCGTCGAGACCCGCTACTACGCCGACCGTAAGGTCTCCGAAGGGGAAACCCTGGCGATCCGCGCCAACAAGGCGGTGCTGGTGGCCACCGGCGGCTTCTCCCAGAACATCAACCTGCGCATGGCCCAGGATCCCACCCTGACCGCCGACGTCGGCTGCACCAACATCAAAGGAGCCACCGGCGAAGCGATGCTGGAGATGTTCCGCCTGGGCGCCGTGCCGGTGCACATGGCCCACATCCAATCCGGCCCCTGGGCCTCCCCGGACGAGGGCGGCTTCGGCTACGTCTCCAACTACTCCATCTACAACTTCCCCCACTCCATGGCCATCAACCGGATGACCGGCAAGCGTTTCATGAACGAAATCGCCGACCGCAAGACCCGGGCCGATGCCCAGCTGGCCAACCGGGACGCCCAGGGCAACCCGGTGCCGCCGCTGATGATCACCCACTACCACGACGCCGATAAGCACCCCAACTGCCAGAAGGTGCTCAAGTACGGTGTGGGCTGGAAGTTCGACACCCTCGAAGCGCTGGCCAAGCACTTTGATGTGCCCCTGGCGCCGCTCAAGGCCCAGATCGAACAGTACAACGGTTACGTCAAATCCGGCGTCGATGAGCAGTTTGGCAAGCCGATGGCCAAGGCCAAGGACAAGTACATCAAGGCCCCCTACATGGTGGTTCGTCTGTGGCCCAAGGTGCACTACTGCCAGGGCGGCGTGAAGATCAACCAGCTGGCCCAGGTGGAAGACTCCCTGACCGGCCAACCGATCAAGGGCCTGCTGGCCGCCGGCGAAGTGGCCGGGGGGATCCACGGGGTCAGCCGCTTGGGCAGCTGCTCCATCCCGGAGTGCATGGTCATGGGCATCACCGCGGCGCGCACTGTGGCCGCCGGCAAAGCTTAAGAGGAAAGACGATGAGACAGTTACTGAAGATTGCGCTGGCCACCCTGACCCTCGGCCTGTTTGCCACCTCTGCCCAGGGGATGGAGATCCGCGACTGGCACAAGGGGATGGACATGAACTGCGCCTCCTGCCATGAGGGCGCGCCCAAGGGCTACCCCGAGGACGACGCCTGCCAGGTGTGCCACGACGTGGACGACCTGGCCGAGCAGACCGCCCGTCCGGAAGAGGACAAGTGGCAGAACCCGCACAACAACCTGCACTACGGCAAGGACATCCCCTGCGTCGAGTGCCACTCCGAGCACGGCACCAAAGAGCCGATGTGCGCCCAGTGCCACACCTTTAAGTACCCGGCCCACAAACAGTGAGCCCCCCTCCCTGCAAACACAAAGCGGCGCCCTGAGGCGCCGCTTTTTTGTGGGTTCGAAAACTCAGCCGACGATGGCGGCGCGGTGGGTGCGCAGCAGCTCAATCAGCTGGCTGATGGCGGGGGTCGGCTGGGTCTGACCCAGGTAGACCGACTCGTTGAAGCTCGGCAGGGCGGGCAAGCCCACGCTCTGCGGATCCAGCACCGTCATGGTGTCCCGTACCCGAAAATCGGCGATGGGCGCCACCGCCAGATCGTTCTCCACCGCCATGCAGATCGCCTCGGGGGACGGGGTGGAGAGCACCGCCCGGATGGGGGCCATGTTGAGGTGGTGGTGGGCGAACACCTGGGCCCGGATGGGGCAGTTCTCCGGGTAGAGGGCCAGGGGAATGGGCCGACGCAGATGGGCGTTACCGCCCTTCTTGCCCACCCACTGGAAGCGCCGCTCCACCAATACCTCGGCATTGGGCTGGGCTTCCCAGTGGGTGCCGATCACCAGATCCAGCTCCCCCTGCTCCAGGCGGCGGTAGAGGTTGCCACTGACGTCGGTGTCCAGCACCAGCTCGATGGCGGTGAATTCGCGAATGAACTCCAGGATGGAGGTGCTCAGGTAGCGCACCACGTAGTCAGTGGGCAGTCCCAGGCGGATCACCTCCCGCTGCTCCCCCTGGCTGAGATCGTCCAGCGCCGCCAGGTTCAGCTTCACCATCTGGCGGGCGTAGGTGAGCAGCCGCTCCCCGGCGGGGGTCAGGCGGGTGCCCTTATTGTCCCGACTCAACAGTTGCTGGCCGACGGTCTCCTCCAGCCGCTTGAGCTGCAGGCTGACGGCAGACTGGGTGCGGCACAGCTGCTCGGCGGCCCGGGAGAGGCTGCCGGACTCGGCCACGGCGATAAAGCTTTCCAGTAATTCGATCTTCAGCATGGGGTATTGAGAAAGTTCATGTCGCCATGAGAATAACTCGATTTACCCTTTCCCTGCCCCTCTCTATGCTGGTTTTGTGACCCACTGTGACGATTTGGAATTGAGTTCAAGGAGGCCGCCATGGGCGATTGGAAAAAGCGGGACCGTTACCTGACGGGGATCGCTGAGCGCCTGTTGCAGGGCCAGAAGACCTTTACCCTGCGTCGGGTCCACCTGGTGGAAGCCAGTGGCATCAGCCGCGGCACCATCTACAACCACTTCCCCACGGAAGAGGACCTGATCCTGGCCCTGTGCCGGCACCGCTTCGAGCAGGTGATGAGCCAGGCCGAGGCGTTCGCCGAGCGAACCGAGGATCCCCTGGAGGCCTTTGTCCTGCACCAGTGCTGGATCCTCTGGGACCTGCTGAATCACCAGCGCTTCGTGCTGCAGCGGCTGATGCCCAACCCGGAGATCCTGGCCCAGGCCTCCTCGGAGCAGGTGACCCTCTACCGGACCTTGGCCGAGCGTCATCGGGATCTGTTCGAGGGTCAGGTCCGCACCCTGAGCGCCGACCGAGCCTTTGACCGGGCCCCCATGGTGTGCGGTTACGTGCGCGGCTCGCTGATCCAGTGCGACGACGACGACTGCAACGCCCAGGACCCGGCGCTGTATGAGCAGTACGCCTACGGGCTGATCCAGCTGCTGGGACGCTCCGACCGGCGCGCCCCCAGCCGGGCCCGGCTCGAGGCGGAGCTGGCTCACTGGGCCGGCCTGGACGCCAGCGCGCGCCAGTGCGCCTGAGGGGCCTCGGCGGCGTCCTCGCCGCCATGTGGTATAACTGAGGCAGAATGCCCCTTTGGACCTGCCCATGAAACCCACGATCACCCTCGCCCTGGCGGCCCTGCTGTCCGCCTGCGGCGCCACCAACACCACCTTTACCCGGCCCTATGCCCCCGAGGCGGAGGACCGAGCAGAGGCGTCCGTGCCCCCGGCTACGGCCAAGGCCGCCCAGGGCGGTGAGCGGGCCCTAGTGCGGGAGGTGGTGGCCATCGAGAGCGCCGGCAAGCTGCGGGTGCACATGGCCCAGTGGCCGGAGATCGTTGGCGCCAACCTGCTGGTGGAGCTCAAGGGGGTGTCGCTGCCCCAGTCTCCGGGACAGTGCCAGCAGGAGAAGAACCTGGCCCGGGCCGCCAAGGCCTACGTCAGCGAGCGCCTGGCGGCGGCGCAGCGCATTGAGCTGACACAGATGACCCGGCTTGACCACTTTGCCCTCGCCGCCCGTATCCAATTGGACGGGGCGGACCTGGGGCAGGCCCTGCGCGACGAGGGCCTGGCCGGTAGCGGGGACACCGGGTGGTGCCCCTGAGCCACAGGAACAGGTAACCCGCTGAATCGGCGGTCAATGGATGGAACCACCGCTCCCCCCTCCCCCTGGAGGGGGGAGCGCTCGTTTTACGGTAACCCATTATGGTGAGATACATTTTGCATTCCCAAGCCCTCGGCGCCCAGCTGGTGCGCCTGGTCCTGCTGCTGGCCCTGGCCCTGCTGGCCCTGCACCACAGTCCGCGCCTGATTGCGTCCCTCTCCGAGCAGGCGGTCAACGCCGGCTGCCACCAGGGGGGCGGCAGTCACCACGACCACCACGACCATCACCACCACCCGGAGCCCTGAGCATGAGCATCTTTCGTTACCCCCTGCTGGTGTGGATGGGCATCGCCATTCTGATCCTGAGCCTGGGGATCCGCCAATCCTTCGGCCTCTTTATGACCCCCATCAGCCAAAGCTTCGAGGTGGGGCGGGAGTTCTTCAGCCTGGCCATCGCCCTGCAGAACCTGCTGTTTGGCGTCTTCCAGCCCTTCGTCGGCATGGCCGCCGACCGCTTCGGCCCGCGGCGCATCATCGTCGTCGGGGCGGTGGCCTACGCCGCCGGCCTCTACCTGACCTCGGTGGCGGTGCAGCCGGAGTGGCTCTACCTGACCCTGGGGGCCCTGGTGGGGCTGGGCCTGGCCGGCACCAGCTACGTTATCGTGCTGGGGGCCGTGGCCCGGGCGGTGCCCGCCGAGCACGCCGCCAAGGCGTTCGGCCTGACCACCGCCGCCGGCTCCTTCGGCATGTTCGCGGTGATCCCCGGCGCCCAGGCGTTGCTTACCGAGCTGGACTGGCAGGGCGCGTTGCAGATCTTCGCCCTGGCCTGCGCCCTGATGCTGGCCTTTGCCGCCTTTATGCGGCCTCGCGAGGCGGGGGCCCTGCCCACCACCACGGCGGACCAGCAAAGCCTCAAGGCTGCCCTGTCGGAGGCCCTGGGTCACCGGGGGTACTGGTTCATCCATTTGGGCTTTTTCGTTTGTGGCTTCCACGTGATGTTCATCGCCACCCACCTGCCCAGCTACCTGGCGGACAAGGGGCTGGCGGCGGACACCGCGGCCATGGCCCTGGCCTACGTGGGGATCTTCAACATCTTTGGCTCCTATTTCTGGGGCCTGATGGGGGACCACTTCGACAAGCGCTACGTGATGACCAGCCTCTACGTGCTGCGTGCGGCAGTGATCGCCGCCTTCGTCACCCTGCCGGTGACCCAGACCACCGCCGGCCTGTTCGGCGCCGCCATCGGCTTCTGCTGGCTGGGCACCGTGCCCCTGACCTCCGGCCTGGTGCGCCAGATCTTCGGCCCCCGCTACCTCTCCACCCTCTACGGGCTGGTGTTCTTCACCCACCAGGTGGGCAGCTTCCTCGGCGCCTGGTTCGGCGGCTACCTGTACGACGCCACCGGCAGCTACGAGCCCATCTGGTGGGCCACCGTGGTTCTGGCGCTGGTGGCGGCGCTGCTGCACCTGCCCATCGACGCTCGCCCCCTGGAGCGGGCGCCTTCCCCCGCCTGAGTCCAGGCTGGCTTCGGTCATGGCTGAAGCCAGCCTAAACCCCTGAACAAGTTTCCCTCCGCCTCACTGGTGGAAATGGCTTATCATTGAAGCCATTACCCGATTAATTACCCTTTTTTGAGTCGATACATGACACAACCGGAAAACAAAAACCGCGGGGTGCTGCGCTTCTTCCAGGCCGGGATCTACTCCATGCAGGGGCTCAAGGCCGCCTACCGCCACGAAGAGGCCTTCCGCCAGGAGCTGTTCCTGGCCATCGTGCTGATCCTCGCCGCCTTCTTCTTCGACGTCACCGTGCTGGAGCGGCTCTTTATGATCGCCGTGGTGCTGCTGGTGCTGATCGTTGAGCTACTCAACTCCGCCGTGGAAGCGGTGGTGGATCGCATCGGTCCGGAGCACCACGAACTCTCCGGCCGGGCCAAGGACATCGGCTCGGCGGCGGTGTTCATCTCTTTGTGCCAGGTGGCCGTGGTGTGGGGGGGGATCCTGCTGTGGTAAGTCGATTCCTGCCCGCGCTGGCGCTGCTGCTGAGCCTGGGCACCGCCCAGGCGGACACCGTGCGCATCGAGCCCGCCCCGGGCGACAACTGGCGCTCCGCCTCGAACAAGGGCCAGGCGGAGGTGTTCACCCGCGAGGTGCCCGGCACCGCCATTCGCGAAGTGAAGATGGTCGCGACCATCGACGCCCCGGTGGTCAAGGTGTGGGAGGCGATCAGCGACATCCAGCACTACCCGGCGTTCATGCCCTACATCGACGACATCGAGATCATGGGGCCGGCGGACAACGGCGGCCAGTACGTCTATCACCGGGTGGATCCGCCGCTGGTCAGCAAGCGCGACTACACCCTGCTGATCGTCAACGAAGTGGATGAGGAATCGGGCAGCTACTACCGCTACTGGACCCAGATGAACCAGTTCGGTCCCGAGCCCAAGAAGGGGGTGGTACGGCTGGTGATCTGCGACGGCAGCTGGGCACTGCAGGGTACCGAGGACGGGCGCACCCAAGCCACCTACTGGGTCTACACGGATCCCGGCGGCAAGATCCCCAGCTGGCTGGCCAACAAGGCCAACACCGTGGGCCTCTACGATGTGCTCAAGGCGATCGAGCAGCGGGCCACGGAGCTGGCCCAGTAGGCATAAAAAAACACCGCCCGAGGGCGGTGTTTCTTATCGCATTCAGTAAGTCGTCACTTACTCGGCAGCGGCAACGATGGCGATCTGAACGGTCGCGGTTACGTCGCTGTGCAGCGCGATCACGATGTCGTACTCGCCAGTCTGACGCAGAGCGCCTTCCGGCAGACGAACTTCGGCCTTGGCCACTTCAACGCCAGCGGCGGTCAGGGCGTCAGCGATGTCGCGAGTACCGATGGAGCCAAACAGCTTGCCTTCGTCACCGGCTTTGGAGGCGATTTCTACCGCTTCCAGAGCAGCCAGCTTCTCAGCGCGGGCTTCGGCAGCAGACAGGTCAGCGGCCATTTTGGCTTCCAGCTCGGCACGACGAGCTTCGAACACTTCCAGGTTAGCGGCGTTGGCAACTACTGCTTTGCCCTGAGGCAGCAGGAAGTTACGAGCATAACCGGCTTTAACAGTAACTTTATCGCCCAGGCCACCCAGTTTGGCGACCTTGTCCAGCAGAATTACGTCCATTACCTTTCCTCTACTTAAAGTTGAACTTGTAAGGACTTAGCCTTGCAGGTCAGTGTACGGCAGCAGAGCCAGGTAACGAGCACGCTTGATAGCGCGGGCCAGCTGACGCTGGTACTTGGCGCTGGTGCCAGTAATACGGCTCGGTACGATTTTGCCACTCTCAGTAACGTAGTTCTTCAGAGTAGCGATGTCTTTGTAGTCGATCTCGGTTACACCTTCAGCGGTGAAACGGCAGAACTTGCGACGACGAAAATAACGTGCCATGGGGCAGTCTCCTAGCAAATCGGTTCTATCATGTCGGCGTGCAATACCAGTCGGCTTTGGCCATTTCGGCCTTGTTGCCAGGCGAGAAACCCGCCTACGGTGATATTGCAGCCCGGTTCCAGATAGCGCAGTAAGGGTTGAGTGTCTTCGCCACTCAAGACCACCTGAATCTTGCAGTACACCGGGCGCTTGTGTCCGGCTTCCCGCTGCATCGAGCGGTGTTCCAACAGAAAGTAACTGTGGGGGACACCATTGATGCCGGTCAGGGTCTTGGGTGCTCGATGGACTTGGCCACTGAGCACCAGGCGGTTTGCGTCACTCAATCAATTACTCAGCAGCGGCTTCCTGAGCCGGCTTGGCTTCCGGACGCTCACGGCGCTCTTCGCGCTCGCGACGCTCTTCCTTGGCTTTGGCCATGGGAGAGGCTTCGGTGACGGCAGCCTTGGTGCGGATCACCAGGTTGCGGATCACGGCGTCGTTGTAACGGAAGTTGGTTTCCAGCTCGGCAACGGCTTCAGCGGTGGCTTCAGCGTTGATCAGCACGTAGTGTGCCTTGTGCAGCTTCTCGATCGGGTAAGCCAGTTGACGACGACCCCAATCTTCCAGACGGTGGATTTGACCGCCGTCCTTCTCGATGGTCGCGGTGTAACGCTCGATCATGCCTTGAACTTGTTCACTCTGGTCAGGGTGAACCATGAAGACGATTTCGTAATGACGCATTATCGCTCCTTACGGTTAATTAGCCTCAAATGGCTCGGCCGGACCTATGAGGCAAGGAACAAAAAGGGGTTTGACCGAATTAGCCGGCGCATGTTACCGAAAGCCTGGCCAGAACACAACCAAAATCACCCCCGACCAGGGCGCGATGCCCCCGGGCGGCGGGCCCTGGCGGGATGGCGAAGGAGAGTCACACCGCCAGAGGGCGGTAGAGCGCGCTGAGCCATTGAACCGTTAGCAATTTTTTTCCGTTGCGTTAGACTGGGCCAAGCCGTCAAACCCCCAAAAGTGTAGATCCCACCACCGTGAACCGCCCGCTGCTGCTGATCGCCACCCTGATGAGTGCCCCCGCCCTGGCCCTGGTGCCGCCCAACTACTCGGATCCGCCGACGGACCTGGACGCCGAGCTGGAACTGGGGATGCAGTACAACAGCGGCAACACCAACTCCGCCAACTTCAACACCCGGGGCAAGCTGGTGTACGACACCGAGAACGCCCGTCAGGAGGCGGTGGCCCGGGCCTACTTCGCGGCGGACGACGAGAAGACCACCGCCGAGCAGTACCAGTTGCAGTACCAGTCCGACTACAAGCTGGAGGGCACCCAGTACCTGTTCGGCCGGGGGGACATGCTGTGGGACCGGTTCGGCTCCTTCCAGAAGCAGTTCACCTACTCCTTCGGTTACGGTTACACCCCGCTGGACGCCAAGCGCACCAAGCTCAACCTGGAGGCCGGTGCCGGGTACCGTTACAACGAACCCAACCTCTCCAACTCCGACGACGCCAGCAACGGCACCGAGGACGAAGGGATCGTCCGTTTCGCCAGCCGCCTGGAGCACCGACTTCAGGAGTACACCACCTTCAACGCCGACGCCTCGGTGGAGACCGGCAACCGCAATACCGTGGCCAACTTGAACCTCGCCTACCGGAACCAGTTCTGGGCCGACCTCGCCCTCAAGGTGGGGCTGGACATCAAGTACACCGACAAGGTGCCGGAGGGCACCGAGAACCACGACGTCATCTCGACGGTGAACCTCATCTACTCCTTCCGCTGATCAAAAACGCCTCCCTGACGGAGGCGTTTTTCATGGTGAGCCGGGCTCAGTCCTGGCGCTGGCGTACCGCCTCGAACAGGCAGACGCCGGTGGCCACCGAGACATTGAGGCTGGACACCGCCCCGGCCATGGGGATGCTGATGAGGTCGTCACAGTGCTCCCGGGTCAGGCGGCGCAGGCCCTTACCCTCGGCGCCCATGGCGATGGCCAGGGGACCGGACAGCTTGGCCTGGTAGAGGGTGTGAGTGGCTTCGCCGGCGGCACCGACGATCCACACGCCCCGCTCCTGCAGCGCCCGCAGGGTACGGGCCAGGTTGGTGACCTGGAACAGCGGCACCGCTTCGGCCGCGCCCACCGCCACCTTGCGCACCACAGGGCCCAGCCCGGCGGAGCGGTCCTTGGGCACAATCACCCCATGGACTCCGGCGGCGTCGGCACTGCGCAGACAGGCCCCCAGGTTGTGGGGATCGGTGACTCCATCGAGCACCAGCAGGAAGGGGGTCTCCAGACGATCCAGCAGGGCGTCGAGCTCGTGCTCGCCCTTGACAGGCTCGGGCTTGCAGCGGGCCACCACCCCCTGGTGCTGGCTCGACTCGGCTTTCTCATCCAGCACCTTGCGCGCCGCCAACTGGGGGCGCACGCCAAACTGCTGGGCCAGCTCGGCCACCCGGGTCAGGCGCTCGTCCTCCCGCCCCTTCATCAGCCACAGCTCCATCACCCGCTCGGGCTGGCGCTGCAACAGGGCCTCAACGGCGTGGAGGCCAAACACCATTTCGTGCTTCATCTATCGCTTGTTCCGCTTGGACTTGGGTTTCTTGGCGCCGCGGGACTCGCTGCCAGAGGCCTTGTCGCCACCGGACTTGCCGCGGGCTTTCTTATCGCCGCTTTTGCGGCTGCCGCCCTTCTTGACGCCTTTTTTCGCCCCACCGCGCTTGCCCGGCTTCTTGTCGCCGGCGGACTCGATGAGCCCCAGATCGATCTGGCGATCGTCCAGCTTCACCGCCATCACCTTGACCTCCACCGGGTCACCCAGGCGGTAGCGGCGGCCACTGCCCTCGCCAATCAACGCCTGGCGCACCGGATCGAAGTGGTAGTAGTCGTTGGCCAGGGTGGAGATGTGCACCAGACCGTCGATGTGCAGGTTCTTGAGGCGCACAAAGAGGCCGAAGCTGGTGACCCCACTGACCACCGCCTCGAAGGTGTCGCCCACGTGGTCCAGCATGTACTCGCACTTGAGCCAGTCGGAGACGTCGCGGGTGGCGTCGTCGGCCCGGCGTTCGGTCATGGAGCAGTGCTCCCCCAGCTCCGCCAGGGGGCCGGTGTCGTAACCGAAGGCGCCGTCGGCCTGCAGCTGCTGACGGGGCAGCTCCGGGTTGTCCTGCTTGGCCAGCAGGTAGCGGATCACCCGGTGCAGCACCAGGTCCGGGTAGCGACGGATCGGGGAGGTGAAGTGGGCGTAGCTGGGCAGCGCCAGGCCGAAGTGGCCGATGTTGTCCGGGCTGTAGACCGCCTGCTTCATGGAGCGCAGCACCATGGTCTGAATCAGCTCCGCGTCGGCCCGACCCTGGGTCTTGGCCAGCAGATCCGCCACGTCCTCCGGGGTCGGCTCGGTGCCGCCGCCCAGGTGCAGCCCCTGCTGCCCCAGGAAATCCCGCAGGGTCTCCAGCTTCTGCTCGCTGGGCCCTTCGTGCACCCGGTAGAGCACCTCGCCCTTGGCTTTCTTGACGAACTTGCCCGCCGCCACGTTGGCGAGGATCATGCACTCCTCGATCATCTTGTGGGCCACGTTGCGGGTGCGCGGCACGATGCGCTCGATGCGCCGCTGGGCGTTGAACAGGAACTGGGTCTCCTCAGTCTCCAGCACCAGGGCACCGCGCTCCTGGCGGGCGTGGTCCAGGGCCAGGTAGAGGCGGTTGAGCTCCTCCAGATGCGGGAACACCTCGGCGTACTGCTCAATCAGGCCCTGGTCTCCCTCCAGCATCGCCGCCACCTTGGTGTAGGTGAGGCGGGCGTGGCTGTGCATCACCGCCGGGTAGAACTGGTAGCCGGACAGGTTGCCCGCCGCCGAGATGGTCATCTCCGCCACCATGCAGAGCCGGTCCACGTGGGGGTTCAATGAGCACAGGCCGTTGGAGAGCTTCTCCGGCAGCATGGGGATCACCTGGGCGGGGAAGTAGACCGAGTTGCCTCGAGCCAGGGCTTCGCCGTCCAGCGCGCTGCCGGGGCGCACGTAATGACTGACGTCGGCAATGGCCACGTAGAGGCGCCAGCCACCGCCCTTCTTAGGCTTGACGAACACCGCGTCGTCGAAGTCCCGGGCGTCCTCGCCGTCGATGGTCACCAGCGGCAGGTGACGCAGGTCCTTGCGGCCGACCTTGTCGGCCTCCTGCACCTCGTCGGGGATGGCGGCGGTTTCCGCCAGCAGGGCCTCGCTGAACTGGTGGGGCAGGTCGTGGCTGCGCAGGGCAATTTCGATCTCCATCCCCGGGGCCATCTCGTTGCCCAGCACCTCCAGCACCCGGCCAATGCCGTGGGTGTGGCGACCGGGGCGCTTGACCAGCTCCACGACGATCACCTGGCCCTCGCGGGCGCCGGCGCGGCCATCTTCCGGGATCAAAATGTCCTGGGACAGGCGGGCGTCGTCGGGCACGGCGAAGCCGATGCCGTCCTCGTTGAAGTAGCGGCACACCAGCTCGGTGCTGCGAGGCTCGACGATGCGCACGATGCGGCCCTCTTTGCGGCCGCGGCGATCGACGCCGTCCACCTGGGCCAGCACCCGATCACCGTGCAGCACTGAGTACATGCTGCGCTCGGACAGGTAGAGATCGTCGGTGCCGTCGTCGGGGCGGAAGAAGCCGAAGCCGTCCCGGTGGCCCATGACCACGCCAGTCAGCAGGTCCATGCGCTCCGGCAAACCGTAGCGGCCCTTGCGGGTGTAGACAATCTGGCCGTCGCGCTCCATGGCGCGCAGGCGGCGGCTGAGGGCGACGAACTGGTCACCCTCGAGGTTGAAGTGCGCCGCCAGCTCTTCCCGGGCGACGGGCCCGGAATGCTCGCGCATGCGCGCGATAAGAAACTCACGACTGGGAATGGGATTGGCGTATTTTTCCGCCTCCCGTTGGTAATGGGGGTCCTGACTCATTTGACTGCCAAAGGTTGGAAATTGGGTGAAAGTATAACCCGAAAGGCCAGTTAGCGGCCCAGGGCGGCTCGGTGGGCCTGTTCACGAACGCTGGGCGGCAACTGCAGGGCCAGCTGTTCCTTCAGGCGCTGGGCCTGGCGGCGTTCCGCCTCGGTTTCAAATACCGCCTGGTGCAACCAGCGGTAGACCTCAGGGTAATCCAGGGGACTGCCCTGGCCCTGGGCGTAGTGCTCTGCCAGGGTCAGCAGGGCGCGGTGGTGGCCCAAAGACGCGGCCACCTGGGTGAGGCGCAGACCCCGCGCCTCGTCGGACACCACGAACCGCCCCTCGAGGTAGTAACGGCCCAGCTGTTCGAGGGCGTCGGGCAAGCCCTGCTCCGCCGCCTCGTTGAGGTACTGGAAACCGAGTTCGGTGCTTTTGCGCACGCAGACGCCGTACAGGTGCATGTCCGCCCACAGCATCTGGTAGGCGGGCTGCTTGAGCACGTCGGCCCGGGCCTGGATGTCCTGGACCAGCTGGCACTCGTCGCGCTTGACCCGGATAAGGTGGGTATTGGCGCGGATCATCGCCAGGAGATCATCCTGGGAATAGAGCTCCACCGCCCGGATATCCTGGGCCAGGGCGCTGGGGGCCAGCAGCATCACTGCCGCGAGTAGGGTCCGTTTCATACCTTCCTTATCGACGTCGCCGGGGCAAACTTTAACGGGGCCCGAAGGCCCCGTTGTGCTACCCCATTCAGGCGAACGGGTGACGCAGGATCATGGTCTCGTTGCGGTCCGGACCGGTGGAGATGATGTCCACCGGCACTTCCAGCAGCTGCTCGATCCGCGCGATGTAGTCCAGCGCTTGCTGGGGCAGCCGGTCACGCTCGGTGACCCCGAAGGTGTTGGCGTCCCAACCCGGCATGCTTTCGTACACCGGAGTGGCGGCCTCGTAGCCTTCGGCGTCCATCGGCGGTACGTCACGCACGCTGCCGTCGGGCATCTGGTAACCGGTGCAGATCTTCAGCTCTTTAAGGCCGTCGAGCACGTCCAGTTTGGTCAGGCAGAAGCCGGTGATGCCGTTGATCTGCACGGCGCGGCGCATGGCCACGGCGTCAAACCAGCCGGTGCGGCGCTTACGACCGGTGGTGGCACCGAACTCGTGACCTTTCACACCCAGGTGAGTGCCCACTTCGCAGTCCAGCTCCGTGGGGAAGGGACCGCCACCGACACGGGTGGTGTAGGCCTTGACGATGCCCAGCACGTAGTCGATGTGGTTGGGACCAAAACCGGAACCGGTGGACACGCCGCCGGCGGTGGTGTTGGAGGAGGTCACGTAGGGGTAGGTGCCGTGATCGATGTCCAGCAGAGTGCCCTGGGCGCCCTCGAACATGATGCGCTGGCCGGCCTTGCGGGCCTTGTCCAGGGTGTCGGTGACGTCGACGATCATCGGACGCAACACCTCGGCCAGCTCCAGGGCGTCTTTGAGCACGGTGTCGTAGTCCACCGCCTCGGCCTTGAAGTACTGGGTCAGCATGAAGTTGTGGTACGCCAGCACCTCTTTGAGCTTGGTGGCGAAACGCTCGGCGTCCATCATGTCACCCACGCGCAGACCGCGACGGGCGACCTTGTCCTCGTAGGCCGGGCCGATGCCGCGACCGGTGGTGCCGATCGCCTTGTTGCCACGGGCGGCTTCACGGGCCTGGTCCACGGCGACGTGGAAGGGCAGGATCAGCGGGCAGGCTTCGGAGATCATCAGACGCTCTTCCACCGGCACACCGCGCTCCTTGAGCATGGTCAGCTCTTTGAGCAGGGCTTCGGGGGACAGCACCACGCCGTTGCCGATAAGGCATTTGACGTTTTCGCGGAGGATACCTGACGGGATCAGATGAAGGACGGTTTTCTCGCCATCGATCACAAGCGTGTGACCGGCGTTGTGGCCGCCTTGGTAGCGAACCACATAGTGGGCCTGGTCGGTGAGAAGGTCGACAACTTTACCTTTGCCTTCATCACCCCACTGGGTGCCCAGCACAACTACATTTTTACCCATTTCTCGATCGGCAGTTAGTGGTTAAAGCGGGATTCTAGCAGATCAGACCTGGTCAAAACACCGCCTAGACGGAAAAAATATAGAGGAGCACCGCACCTGCAGTGACCAGTGCGCCGCCGATGCGTCTGAGCAGCATCGTGTCCTGCGTCGCCAGCTCGCGCATCATCGCCTGCCATTGACGGGGAAACAGCAAGGGGCCCAGCCCCTCGATCAGCAGGATCCCCCCCAGCACCATCATCCAGCTCATAGTGACTCCTTAACGAAAAAGGGCCCGGTCAATGCCGGGCCCTTGGGATGGTGTTCAATCAGCGGGTTTTGCTGTTCATGAACTGGAAGAACTCGGAGTCCGGTGAGACCACCAGCACGTCCTCTTTGCTGCGGAAGGAGGCCTTGTAGGCGTCCAGGCTGCGCAGCAGGGCGTAGAACTCGGGGTTCTGGCCGTAGGTGTCGGCGTAGATCTTGGCCGCTTCACCGTCCCCTTGACCCCGCAGGGTACGGGACTTGCGCTCGGCTTCCGCCAGGATCACCGTGGCACGGGCGTCGGCACCGGCGCGGATCACCTCGGCACGTTCCTGACCCTCGGAGCGGTGGGCACGGGCCACGGCCTCACGCTGGGCGCGCATCCGGTCGTAGATGAACTCACTCACCTCACGGGGCAGGTTGATCTGCTTCACCCGCACATCCACCACTTCGATGCCCAACTCCTTGGCGTCTTCGCGGGTGGCGCGCAGCGCCTCCTGCTGAAGCTCGTCACGGCTGCCGGAGACGATTTCACGGATGGTGCGGCTACCGAACTCGGAGCGCAGGCCGTTGTTGATCTTACTTTGCAGCAGGGACTCGGCCAGCAGCTGGTTGCCCTGGGTGGCCAGGTAGAACTGCCCAAAGTCGACGATGCGCCACTTCACGTAGGAGTCGACCATCAAGTCTTTCTGCTCGGAGGTCACGAAACGGTCCGCCGCAGCGTCCAGAGTCAGGATCCGGGCGTTCAGGGTGAACACCTGGTCGATCAGCGGCACCTTGAAGCGCAGGCCCGGCTCGTAAACCTTGTTGTTGCCTTCGGCGTCCTTCTGAATCACACCAAAGCGCTTAACGATGGCCCGTTCGCCCTCCTCCACCACGAACAGGGAGGAGAAGCCACCGAAGAGCACCGCCACGAGGAAAATCAAACTAATGGGACGCATGATCAGTTTCTCCCCTGACGAGTGCGGTCGGTACGGCTGCTGCGATCGTCAGTGAGGTCGCTGCGTACGGGTCGGCTTTGGCTGCTGGGGGCCGGCTGCACCATCTGCGGCGCCGGAGACGCCTGGGACTGGCCCTGCATGATCTTGTCCAGCGGCAGGTAGAACATGGAGCCACCCTCATTGTCCACCATTACCTTGGTGGTGCTGCTGAACACCTGCTCCATCGTCTCCAGGTAGAGACGCTCACGGGTCACCTCGGGGGCGGCCTCGTACTCGGGCAGCAGCTGAGCAAAGCGGGCCACCTCACCCTCGGCTTCCAGGACCACACGCTGCTTGTAGGCTTCCGCCTCCTGCAGCATCCGCTCGGCACGACCACGAGCCTGGGGCTCAATCTGGCGCACGTAGGCGGTGGCTTCCTGGACGTAACGCTCTTCGTCCTCCTGGGCCGCAATGGCGTCATCGAACGCGGGCTTCACCTCTTCCGGCGGACGGGCTTCTTTAAACGCCACGTCGACCACCACCAGACCCATGTCGTAGGTCTCGATGATCCCTTCGAGCTCCTGCCAGGTATCGCGACGTACTTTGTCACGGCCCACGGTCAGGATGTTGTCCATGGTGGTGTGGCCGATGACGTAGCGCAGGGCACTGTCCATCGCCTCACTCAGGGACTGGTCCGGATTGGTCACGGCAAACAGGTACTTGCGCGGGTCGGCGATGCGGTACTGCACCTCCATCTCCACCCGCACCACGTTCTCGTCCTGCGTCAGCATCATGCCCGAAGCGCTCAGGCGGTTAACCCGCTGGATGTTGACCGGGTAGACGGTGTCCACGAAGGTGGGTTTCCACTTCAGGCCGGGCTCAACCAGATCGTAGAATTGACCGAAGCGCAGCTTCACGCCCCGCTCGGCTTCCTCAATCTTGTAGAAGCCAGAGAAGGCCCAGACCAGCACCAGGCCAAGCAGGATGAGTCCCGCGCCCAGGCCGCTGAATTGGTTGCCGCCGCCAAAGCGGGAAGAAAACTTGCGGAAGACCTCATCCAGGTCCGGCGGACCCTGATCTTTGCCGCCTCGGTTGCCCCAGGGGTCTTTGCCTTGATTGCCAGGCTCATTCCAAGCCATTAACACTGCTCCATTAGGTGGGATTCGGTAACTCTAGCTAATTTATCAGCCAATTACTTGAGGATAAAGTCAGACAGCCTGCCCTCGGACGCTTTCAGCAGGCGCTGCCAGTCTCGCTCAGGCAACCTTAACTGAACCTGAGTATGGCCCTGTTCATCGTACTCGGTAGCGAGAACGGCATTGAGCTCGTGGCAGCGGGCCACCCAGCGCCCTTCACTGGGGGGCAGGCTCAGGGTGAGCTCCACCATGCTGTCCCCCAGCCGCTCCGACAAGGCCTGGAACAACAACTCGATGCCCTGATCATTACGGGCGCTGAGCCACACTCGGATCGGTTTGCCCTCGTCGTCGCGATCGATGCGGGGCGGCACCTCTTCCAGCAGGTCCAGCTTGTTGTAGACCAGCAGGCTGGGCACCTCGCCGGCATCGATCTCCTCCAGCACCTCGTGCACCGCCTCAACGTTCTGGCCCGAGCGCTCGTCCGCGGCGTCCACCACGTGCAGCAGCAGGTCCGCCTCCCGGGTCTCGGTCAGGGTGCCCTTAAAGGCCGCCACCAGGTCGTGGGGCAGATGGCGAATGAAGCCGACGGTGTCCGCCAGGATCGCCGGCCCCACGTCGGCCACTTCGATGCGCCGCAAGGTGGGATCCAGGGTGGCGAACAGCTGGTCCGCCGCGTACACCCCGGAGTCGGTGATGCGGTTAAAGAGGGTGGACTTGCCGGCGTTGGTGTAGCCGACCAGGGAGACCGTGGGCACTTCGCGGCGCTGCCGGGCACGACGGCCCTGCTCCCGCTGACGGGCCACCTTGTCCAGGCGCCGCAGGATCGCCTTGATCCGCTCGCGCAGCAGGCGGCGGTCGGTTTCCAGCTGGGTTTCCCCGGGACCGCGCAAGCCGATCCCCCCCTTCTGGCGCTCCAGGTGGGTCCAGCCCCGGATCAGCCGGGTGGAGAGGTGACGCAGCTGTGCCAGTTCGACCTGCAGTTTCCCTTCATGGGTGCGGGCGCGCTGGGCAAAGATGTCGAGGATAAGACCGGTTCGGTCCAGTACACGGCAGTGGCAGAGGCGCTCCAGGTTTCGCTCCTGGGCGGGACTGAGGGCGTGGTTGAAGATGACCACGTCCGCCTGCTCGGCTTGCACCAGAGCGGCGACCTCTTCGGCCTTGCCGGTACCACAGAAATACTTGGGGTGGGGACTCGCACGACGCCCTGTGACAACGCCACAGGACGTGACCCCGGCGGAGCTCACGAGTAACTCGAGCTCCTCCAGGTCTTCGCGCTCACCTTCCGAGGAAAAGTCGATGTGAACGAGAATCGCACGTTCGCCTGCTTCATACCGCTCAAACAAGCAAACTTTCTCCTAATGGGGCTTAGTGATTGCCGTTGTCGCCGCCGTCCTGGGACTGGTAACCGCCCTGGTTACCCTGGTGGCCCTGATGGCCGCCCTGGCCACCGTGTCCGCCCATGTTGAAGGGACGGCCGGGAACGACGGTGGAGATGGCGTGCTTGTACACCATCTGGCTTACGGTGTTCTTCAGCAGAATGACAAATTGGTCAAAAGATTCGATCTGGCCCTGGAGCTTAATGCCATTTACCAGATAAATAGAAACAGGAACACGCTCACGACGCAGCGCGTTCAAAAACGGGTCTTGTAAAGATTGCCCCTTAGCCATTCTTAATTCCTTATTAAAATTGTATTACTTATCAACGAAGTGATATCTGCGTGCAACACCCATGCGCGCCAGTTACTTATAGCTCAAACCAAATTGTAAGGCTAACTTCTGTAACACTTCGCCTACATTATCATCGTGCTCTGAATTGAGCCAGTGCAACCCTTGCCAGCCGCGCAGCCAGGTAACTTGGCGTTTGGCCAATTGACGGGTTGCCGCCACCCCTTTTTCGACCATGGTCGAATGGTCGTATTCGCCGTCCAAATAGCCCCACATCTGCCGGTATCCCACACAACGAATGGCGGGGAGGCCCGGGTGCAGATCCGGCCGCTGTTTGAGGGCCCGAACTTCCGCTTCGAAGCCCTGTTCGAGCATGGTCATAAACCGCTGCTCGATCCGCTGGTGCAGTCGCGCTCTGTCTTGGGGAACGATCGCAAATTGCGCTGCACGAAACGGCAGGGGCGGGCGTTTTTGCCGGGTCAGGGTGGTCAGAGTCTGGCCGCTAATTCTATAGACTTCCAAGGCGCGGGACAATCGCTGCGGATCGTTGGGGTGGATCCGCGCCGCGGACTCGGGATCGATGTCCGCCAGCTCCTGATGCAGGGCGTTCCAGCCCCGCTCTGCCGCCTCCGCCTCGATGGCCGCTCGTACCTCTGGATCGGCACTGGGCAGGGGCGAAAGCCCCTCCAGCAACGCCTTGAAATAGAGCATGGTGCCACCCACCAGCAGGGGGATGCGACCACTGGCCTGGATCTGGGCCATCTCCGCCAGGGCGTCGGTGGCGAAGTCCGCTGCCGAGTAGCTCTCGGCGGGGTCCTTGATGTCAATCAGCCGATGGGGCGCACGGGCCAGCTCCGCGGCGGTGGGCTTGGCGGTGCCGATGTCCATGCCACGGTAGATGAGCGCCGAGTCGACGCTGATCAGCTCCACCGGCAGGCGGTCGCGCAGGGCCATGGCCAGGTCGGTCTTGCCGGAAGCGGTGGGGCCCATCAGGCAGATCGCCAGCGGGCGGATATCGGTCATTCGGTGGACTCCAGGTGCTGTTGCCAGGGCAGTTCGGTGCTGACTTGCGCCAGCAGGGTCTGCCGCTCGTCTTCGGGCAGCGCGGCCCATTGCCGCCACAGGCCGGGAAGGGGATCAAACTCGCGGCACTGGGCCGACAGCCAGGTGGCGAGGGCCGGGTGCGCCGGCGACTCCGCTTCCAGCCATTGGAGCAGCTCCGGCATCAGGGTGGCCAGATCGGCGTGGCGCAGCAGGGCCGGCACGGTGCGGATCACCAGGCGCTGGCCCTGTACCGCCATTTCGATGCCCAGCCGACGCAGCAGTTCCGAGCGCTGCTCCAGAACCGTGACCCAGTTCACATCCAAGGGCACGCTGACCGGCAGCAGCAGGGGCTGGCCCACCAGCCCCTGGGGCAGGCGATCGCACAGTTGAGCCTTGAGCAGCTGCGATCCCAGGGCCTGGCGGGAGATCAGTCGCAACTGGGGCCCCTGCTGAACCAGGGCGTGTGCCTCATCCAGGGCACTCAGCCAGCGCCAGCCGGCGGTGTCCGTTACCGGGGCTGGATCCGCGGCTGCCGAGGGCACCGCCTGCGCGCTGGGGGTCTGCATCAGGTGGCCGTAGCTGTCCACCGCCCGCTGACTGGGGGCGGCGCTGCGCAGCGGCGAGGGCTGGTAGCCACCGCCACTGTAGCTGGCGCCGGGCCGCGGCGCCGAAGCGGCGGGGTGGGGCTCGGCGCGGGGCGCCGGCGAGGGGGTGTGGTAGGGCTCGGGGGCCCTCTCCTGCACCGCCGGAGTCTCGAGGGTCGTCGCTGCAGACGCCGTCGGGCGTTGGGCCAGCCCCTGCTGCAGGCCCTGGAGGATAAAGTCGTGGACGTAACGGGCCTGGTGGAAGCGCACTTCGTGCTTGGCCGGGTGGACGTTGACGTCCACCTCCTGGGGGTCGAGGTTCAAATAGAGGACGAAACCGGCCTGGCCGGGCACCCCGGCCTCCTCCAGCGCCTGGCGCACCGCGTGGTTGACCAGGCGGTCCCGCACCACGCGGCCATTGACGTAGAAATACTGGATGTCGGAAACCCGGGCCCGCACATCGTCCAAAGCCAGGTAGCCGTGCAGCGCCAGATCGTCGTTGGCGCTGACCAGGTGGAAGGCCCGCTCGGTAAAGGCGCTGCCGCAGATCGCCCCCAGCCGCTGCTGACGCTGCCGCTCGTTGGTGGCGGGACGGTACTGGCGGATCACCTTGCCGTTGTGGCGCAACACGAAGTGGATCTCGTCCTTGGCCAGAGCGATGCGACGCAGCTGCTCCTCGATGTGGGTGAATTCGGTTTTGTCGGCCTTGAGGAAGCGGCGGCGGGCGGGGGTGTTGAAGAAGAGATCCACCACCTCCACCGTGGTGCCCACCGGGTGGGCCGCCGGCTGCACCCGGACCGCCATCTCCCGACCCTCGGCGTAGGCCTGCCAGGCCTCACTGGCGTCGGCGGTGCGGGAGGTGAGGGTCAGACGGGCCACGGAGCTGATGGAGGCCAGGGCCTCACCGCGAAAACCGAAACTCAGGATCGCTTCCAGATCGGACAGGGTGGCCACCTTGGAGGTGGCATGGCGGGCCAGGGCCAGCTCCAGCTCGGCTTTGGGGATCCCCTTGCCGTTGTCGCGGATCAGCATCTTCTTGCTGCCGCCGCGCTCAATCTCGATCTCGACGCGGGTGGCGCCCGCATCCAGGCTGTTTTCCACCAACTCCTTGATCACCGACGCCGGTCGCTCGACCACTTCCCCGGCGGCGATCTGGTTGGCCAGCTGGGGGGGTAACACTTGAATCGCCATCTCGGCTCCTACAGGGTTGGAATCACCAGCTCTTGGCCGATGCGCACCGTGTCCGAGTTTAACCGGTTGGCCTGTTTAATGGCAGCCACCGTCACCTGGTAGCGGCGGGCGATCACCGACAGGGACTCACCCCGCTGCACCTTGTGGGTCTGCCGCTGTGCCAGCAGGGAATCCCGCGGCGGGTTGCTGCGAAAGTGCGCCGAGATCGCCTGGGAGAGGGCGTTGGCCAGGCGCTGCTGGTGGTTGCGATCCCGCAGCTGGCGTTCCTCCTTGGGATTGGAGATGAACCCGGTCTCCACCAGCAGTGAGGGGAAATCTGGCGACTTGAGCACCGCCAGGGAGGCGAACTGGGGCTTGGACTTGTGCAGCGAGGTGACCTTGCCCATCTCCTTGAGCATGCCGCTGGCCAGGGCCTGGCTCTCCATCATGGAGTTCTCCCGGGCCAGATCGAGGAAGGTGCGCTGCAGGTGGGGATCGTCCTGGCTGGACTGGGAGATCACCTCCCCGATCCCCCTAAGCTCCGACAGCTTGTCGTCCCGCTCCAGCCAACGACCCATCTCGGAGTTGGCCCGGCGCAGGGAGAGCACCCAGACGGAAGCCCCCCGGGGCTGGGGCGAGGTAAAGGCATCGGCGTGAATGGAGACCAGCAGATCGGCTCGCTTGCGCCGGGCCTTGGCACTGCGCTCATCGAGGCTGACAAAGTAGTCCCCATCGCGAATAAGAAAGGCTTCGAACCCCGGCAAGGCGTCGATACGGGCCTTGAGCTTCTGGGCGATGGGCAGCACCACGTGCTTTTCGTAGACGCCCGTGGGGCCGATGGAGCCCGGATCCTTGCCGCCGTGACCCGGATCGATGGCGATCACCACGTTGCGGCCCGGACGCGCCGTCGACTGCACCGGATTGCGACTGGTGGGCACCAGGTCCAGCACCAGGCGGTGGGAGTAGCGATCGTTGGGATCCAGGGTAAAGGTCTTGTGGCTGGCGGACTGCGTGAGATCCAGCACCAGGCGCAGCGCCCCGCCGCTTTGCGGGTTGCTGGTGCGGATGCGGCGGATCAGCGGCGACGCCTCCCCCAGTTTGTCCAGGTCCGCCTTCAGCGCGGTGTTGTTCAGGTCCACCACCAGGCGATCCGGACCGGTCAGGCGAAACGCCTTGTAGCTCGGCGCCGCGGTCAGATCCAGAACCACTCGGGTCTTGTCCTCCGAGTGACTGATGCGGATCCTGTCCACCTGGCTGGCCAGGGCGGGCAGGGTAAAGAGGGCCAGTAAAGCCCCCAGCAACCAGGTTTTCATCCAGGAAAATCGGTTCATTCTTCTCGCAGCGTTGCCAGCAGGGTGGCCCCCCGCTCACTGTGGCTGGTCAAGGTGACCTGCCGTCCCTCATCGTGGTACGCCAGCGTGATGCTCAGATCCGGTGCCGGCAGTACGCCCTCCCCTTTGCTGGGCCACTCCACCAACGCAAGGGTATTGTCGGCAAAATAATCACGGATACCCATAAATTCAAGTTCTTCCGCATCTGCCAGGCGGTAGAGATCGAAATGGTAGACCTGCCAGTCCCCCAGTTCATAGGGCTCAACCAGGGTATAGGTGGGGCTTTTCACCGCCCCGGTATGCCCCAACGCCTGAACAAGCCCCCGGGTCAGGGTGGTCTTGCCGGCGCCCAGATCCCCATGCAGGTGGATCACGAAGGGGGCCTGGAGCAGGCCAGCCAGGCGCTGGCCCAAAGCCAGGGTGTCGGACTCCCCGGCCAGAAAACAGTGATGAGACGTCATAGCACCTCTAGGGATTGACCAATCGACGGATGTGGGGCAGCAGATCCGAGGCCAGCATGCCCCGCTCACCCTGGACCGCCGCCTCATCCGCCGCTTCACCATGGACACAGACACCACAACACGCCGCGACGACCGGCGGCAGCCCCTGTGCCAACAGGCCGGCGATTATACCAGATAACAGATCGCCGCTGCCTCCGGTGGCCAACCCCGGGTTGCCCACCGGGGCCAGGTAGAGGGTTTCGCCGTCGTCGATCAACGTGCCCGCCCCCTTGAGCACCACCACACCGCCGTAGCGTTGCTGCAGGGCGCGGACCGCGGCAAAGCGATCCGCCTGCACTTCCTCGGTACTGCAACCGAGCAGGCGGGCCGCTTCTCCGGGGTGGGGGGTCAGGACCCAGTGGTCGAGGCGCTGCGGGTCCCGGGCCAACATGTTGAGGGCGTCGGCGTCCACCACCAGGGGCCGTTCACTCTTGACCGCCCCGATCAGCAGGTGGCGAGCCCAGTCGCTCTGTCCCATACCGGGCCCTAAGGCGATGGCGTGGGCCCAACCCAGTTGGGCGTACACCTCCATGTCGACGATCTCCACCCCCTTGGTCATCAGCTCCGGGCGCCCGGCCTGGATTTGGGCCAGGTTCTCCGGCCGCGATACGACGGAGACCAGGCCGGCCCCGGTACGCAGTGCCGCCTCGCCGGCCAGGCGCACCGCCCCCGCCATGCCTGGCTGGCCCCCCAGGATCACCACATGGCCATGGTCGCCCTTGTGGCTGTCGATGCGCCGGGGCCCCAGGTAATCGTGGTAGTCCTCCAGGGCGCACTTGCGCACCTGGGGTTGATCCTCGGCCAGCACCGCCCCCAACTGCAGCGGCGCCAGGGCCAACTCGCCGATGTGGGCCGGCGCAGCACCGGTCAGCAGCCCCGGCTTGGCCCCGACAAAGGTAAGGGTGGCGTCGGCCTTGACCGCCACCGGGCAGGCCTGGCCGGTGTTGCCGGCAATGCCGGAGGGGATGTCGAGGGCCAGCACCGGCAGGCGCAGGTCGTTGATGCGCTCGATAACGGACACCATCTCCTCGCTCAGCTCGCCCGCCAGGCCGGTGCCCAGCAGCCCGTCCACCAGCAGGTCCACCTGGGGCCAGGTTTCGGCCAGGTCGACCACGCTGCCACCGGCGTCGAAGAAGCGGTGCTGGGCTTCGGCGGCGTCACCACTTAAGGGCCGCTCCGGCTCCGCCTGGGCCACCCAGACGGTGCGCCCGGCGGCCTGGGCCAGCCGGGCCAGCACATAACCATCGCCGCCGTTGTTGCCCCGACCGCAGATCACCAAAAGCCGCGACGCCTCCGGCCAGCGCGCCTCGAGGCACTGCCAGGCGGCGGCACCGGCCGCCTCCATCACCTGGTAGAGCTCCAGCGACAACTGCGCCGCGATCTGCGGTTCCCGGGTGCGAATGTGGTCGGCGTCGTACAGGTGGGCAGGCAGTAGGGCAAGATCAGCGCGCATAGAGTGGGGTCCGGAGTCCAAAGTCAAATTGAGGAAAATTCAACTAGACTGTAGTTCCCGGATCGGAGGTCAGCATTGCGCTGGATCGGGTAAAAGCCGAAAACAACAAGGAATGTGTAACATTATGATGCTGATGACCTTGCTGTTGCTCTGCGTCACCGCGCTGCTGTTAACCCTGCCCATTCAGTCCACCCTGTTGATTCAGGCACTGATGGTGCTGGGGGTGGTGATGGTCACCCTCAACCTGGTGATGGTGATGTTGCCGCCGTCGGAGTCGGCCAACCGCAAAGAGCCCTGATGTCGAAACGGCGACCCTGAGGTCGCCGTTTTTGTTTACATGTCGTCCATTCGCATGGTGCTGTGCACGAACCGCTGCTGCCGCACCCGCTCCGCTTGAAGCAGGGACTCGATGGCGGATTTCACGTCCTGGGTGGGGGCCACTTCCAGCGCCGCGTGCAGCAGATCCAGCAGGCGGTTCTCCAGATCCAGCGCCTTACCCAGGATGTCCTGTTCGGTCATGGTGGCCGGCAGGGCCGTTTGCTGACACAGGGCGACGAAATCTTCGCCCTGGACGTTCTCAAACCAGGTGTCCAGCACCTTGATCGGCGCCTCGTCCAGGTAGGCGGTCAGCTTCTCGGTGACCTCTTTCTCATGGATCACCATGTACTCCAGCAACATCTTGGCCCGGGGGGAGTCGGCCTGGTGCTCCATCCGGCGATAGAGTTGCCCCAGCGCCTCGCGGCTGTCGATCAGATGTTCCAGGATCTCTTTTAACTGCTGAAAACGCATAGTCGGGCTCCAGAGAAGAACGGGAAATCACCCGTGATACAGAAAGTTTGATCTGATTATGGAAGCCTAGCCGAGGAAAAGATTTGAAGAGGGTCATCTTTTGGCGATAGCACCCGCCGCCTGGATCACAAAATCGCAACAGCGAGGATAAAGGCCGTTTCCTCTGAAAAGGCGATCCGGCAGGTGGGCAAAGCGCGGTTTCAGCCCGCGCCTGAACGCAAAAAAACCACCCGATGGGGTGGCTTTTTTGGCGATTTGGAGCGGCACACGAGGTTCGAACTCGTGACCTCAACCTTGGCAAGGTTGCGCTCTACCAGCTGAGCTAGTGCCGCTTAATTTTTTGCACTATTTAGTGTGCAGAGGGGCATCCCTTAGGTTGCGCTACGCTCTGTCACCACACTGAGCCAGTGCCGCTTCACAGGTGCTTCCCAGAGGAAGACTTGGAAATTGGAGCGGCACACGAGGTTCGAACTCGTGACCTCAACCTTGGCAAGGTTGCGCTCTACCAGCTGAGCTAGTGCCGCTTAATTCTTTGCACTATTTAGTGTGCAGAGGGGCATCCCTTAGGTTGCGCTACGCTCTGTCACCACACTGAGCCAGTGCCGCTTCACAGGTGCTTCCAGAGGAAGACTTGGAAATTGGAGCGGCACACGAGGTTCGAACTCGTGACCTCAACCTTGGCAAGGTTGCGCTCTACCAGCTGAGCTAGTGCCGCTTCACGGTGCTTCCAGAGGAAGACTTGGAAATTGGAGCGGCACACGAGGTTCGAACTCGTGACCTCAACCTTGGCAAGGTTGCGCTCTACCAGCTGAGCTAGTGCCGCTTCGAGGGTGCTTCCCAAAGGAAGGCTTGGAAACTGGAGCGGCACACGAGGTTCGAACTCGTGACCTCAACCTTGGCAAGGTTGCGCTCTACCAGCTGAGCTAGTGCCGCATCACAGGTGCCGGGACCATTTCGTCCCAAGCGAGGGCGCATTATAAGCAAAAACCTCTGCCCTGCAACCCCCCAATTTTTAATTTCAGCCCGACTGCTCAAATAGTGAAAACTTTGCGCCGATAAAACGCCAGTTCGGCAATGGATTCGCGAATATCCTCCAGTGCCTGGTGGGATCCGGACTTGCTGAACTCGTTCATCAGCGCCGGCTGCCAGCGCCGGACCAGCTCCTTGATGGTGCTGACATCCAGGTAGCGGTAATGGAAGTAGGCCTCCAGCTTTGGCATGTATTTGACCAGGAAGCGTCGGTCCTGACCCACGCTGTTGCCGCAGATGGGGGAGGCGCCCTCGGGCACCCACTGGGCCAGGAAGGCCAAAGTCTGGCGCTCCGCTTCGGCCAAGTCGACGGTGCTGGCCCGCACCCGCTCGACCAGCCCACTTTCACCGTGGGTGCGCTGGTTCCACTCGTCCATCTTGGCCAGTTCCGACTCCGGCTGGTGGACCGCCAGCACCGGTCCCTCCGCCAAGACATTCAGTTGGCTGTCGGTGACGATGGTGGCGATCTCGATGATGGTGTTCTCTTCCGGATCCAGACCGGTCATCTCCAGGTCGATCCAGATCAGATTGCTGGCATGCTGTGCCATCCAGGCCTCTCGCTACGGGCTTTTTGGTCAGAACGTAGTATCATACGGGTTTATTTGAGTGTCGACACAGGTTTCGCCAGGAGCGACGTGAGCAAAGGCAAGAAAAAGCTGACAAAAGGGCAGCTGAGACGGGTACGGGCCAACCAGAAAAAACGGCTCAAAGGGGAGAACGAGGTCGAGTGGGACAACGACGCCTTGGGCCCCCAGCTCAGCGGGCGCATCGTCAGCCGTTTCGGCCAGCACGCCGACGTCGAGGACCCCGAAGGGGCGATTTTCCGCTGTAACCTGCGCCGCGGCATCGACAGCCTGGTGGTGGGCGACGACGTGGCCTGGCGCAAGGGGGCCGAGCAGCTGGCCGGTATCGCCGGGGTGGTGGAAGCGGTCCACCCCCGTCGCAGTCAGCTCACCCGCCCCGATTACTACGATGGCCTCAAGGTGGTGGCCGCCAATGTCGACCAGATGTTGGTGGTGTCCGCCGTGGTGCCCGAGCTGTCGGCCCAGATCATCGACCGCTACCTGGTGGCCGCCGAGGACACCGGGATCCCGCCGGTGCTGGTGCTGAACAAGGTGGACCTGCTGGAGGAAGCCGACTGGCCCCAGGTGGAGGCCACTCTGGCCCCCTACCGGGCGATCGGCTACCCCATTTACCTGGTGAGCAGCCACAACGGTGAGGGGATGGCCGAGCTGGCCGAATGCCTCAAGGACAAGATCAGCATCTTTGTGGGTCAGTCCGGCGTCGGCAAGTCCTCGATGATCAACCAGCTGCTGCCGGACGCCGAGTTGCTCACCGGCGAGGTGTCCAGCAACTCCGGTCTGGGCCAGCACACCACCACCACCGCCCGGCTGCTGCACTTTACCGGCGGCGGCGACCTTATCGACTCCCCCGGGGTGCGCGAATTCGCCCTCTGGCACCTGGAGCCGGAGCGGGTCACCTGGGGCTTCAAGGAGTTTCGCGAGGTGCTGGGCAGTTGCAAGTTCCGCGACTGCAAGCACGGCGACGACCCCGGCTGTGCCCTGCGCGCCGCAGTGGAATCCGGCCAGATCAGCCGCCAACGATTTGACAATTACCACCGTATTCTGGACACCATGAATACGGACAAACCGAGCCGCCACTTCGGCAACCCGTTAACCGACAAGTAACTCCCAAGGTAACCCAGTGTCTCTGGACAAACTTAAAGTCAATCTGCAGTACATCCTGCCCAAGCACGCCCTGTCACGTCTGGTGGGCAAGTTTGCCGCGTCCGAAGCGGGCCCGGCGACCACCGCCTTCATCAAATGGTTCATCCGCCAGTACGACATCAAGATGGAAGAGGCGTTGATCGAAGATCCCAAGGCCTTCAAGACCTTCAACGACTTCTTTACCCGTGAGCTCAAGCCCGGGCTGCGGCCGCTGGCCGAGGGGGAGAATCTGCTGCTGCAACCGGTGGACGGCAAGGTCAGCCAGTGCGGTCCCATCCGGGACGAGCGCCTGTTCCAGGCCAAGGGCCACGATTTCGGCCTGAAGGAGCTGCTGGGCGGTTTCGAGCAGGACGCCGAGCCCTTCAAGGAGGGCCAGTTCGCCACCATCTACCTGTCGCCCCAGGATTACCATCGCATCCACATGCCGGTGGCCGGCACCCTGCGCCGCATGGTGTATGTCCCCGGCGATCTCTTCTCGGTCAACCCGCTGACCACCGAGAACGTTCCCGGCCTGTTTGCCCGCAATGAACGGGTGGTCACCATCTTCGACACCGAGCACGGCCCCTTGGCCATGGTGCTGGTGGGCGCCACCATCGTCGCCAGCATCGAGACTGTCTGGGCCGGCACCGTGACCCCGCCCACCGGTAGCCAGGTGTTTGCCTGGGATTACCCCGCCGAGGGCGATCAGGCGGTGCACCTGGCCAAGGGCGAGGAGATGGGCCGCTTCAAACTGGGCAGCACCGTGGTGGCCTGTTTCGGCCGCGACATGCTGGAGGCGTTCGACGACGACTTCGGTCCCGGCAGCACCACCCGCCTGGGCCGGGCCATGGCCAAGGTCAAGACCGACTGACCGGCCGCAACAGGGACGTTGCGATGACCCCAAGCCTGCAACTCCACCTGGCGGTGCTGCTGTTCAGCGGCACCGCCCTGTTCTCCAAGCTGATCCCCCTGCCCGCCACGGAGATCACCGCGCTGCGCTCGGTGCTCGCCGGCCTGGCCCTGTTCAGCCTGCTGCTGCTCACCCGCCAACGCACCCGCCTGCACCGCGCCCGGGACTACGGCATCGTGGTGGTGCTGGGCATGCTTATCGGTCTGCACTGGGCCACCTACTTTGCCGCCATGCAGTACTCCACGGTGGCCATCGGCATGATCGCCTTTTTCTGCTATCCGGTGATGACGGTGCTGGCCGAGCCCCTGCTGGCGGGTCAGCGGCCGGAAGGAGTAGACCTGCTCAGTGCCCTGACGGTGCTGCTGGGGGTGATCCTGCTGGTGCCCACCCCCAGCCTGGAGAGTGAGATCACCCGAGGGGTGCTGCTGGGGGTGCTCTCCGCCGCCCTGTTCACCGCCCGCAACCTGTTGCAGAAGCGCCACTTCAGCCACTACGGCGGCAGTCAGACCATGGCCTACCAGACCAGCGTGGCGGCGCTGATGCTGTTGCCCTGGTGCCAGTGGCCCGAGGGCAGCTTGAGTGGCGGCGATTGGGGCCTGTTGCTGCTGCTGGGGCTGGGCTTTACCGCCCTGCCCCATGCCCTGCTGTCCCAGTCGCTGAGGAGCTTAAGCGCCAAAACCATCAGCCTGGTCTCCTGCCTGCAACCCCTCTACGCCACCGCCCTGGCGGCGGCGCTTCTGGCGGAGTGGCCGGACTTCAAGACCCTGCTGGGGGGCACCCTGATCCTGGCCGCTGCCCTTTATGAGACCGCACGAGCACATCGACGCTAACGTCATAGGCACTCTAGGTTTTCTTGGTTACACTGAGCTAGCCTTGTAGCCAGTCCAGCAAAGTATTCATCACCATGCGGCGCCACCTTCTGCTCCTGCTTGCCCTGTTGTTCACCCTGAGCGCCCAAGCCAGCTCCCCCTTCTCGCTGGAGCGTCGCCTGGCGCCCTTCGGCAACCAGGAACCTACCCAGACCACGGCCCAGCAGTGGGCCGAGCAGCGCCGCCAGCTGGAGAACCAGCTCAGTCAGCATCAGGAGCTCATCGAGGAGTTCCCGGTGCTGCAGGCGCAGCTGCAGAGCCAGCTTAACCATGCGCTGCCCACCGCGGTGGACGACGACCAGCCGGTTACCCAGCAGATCTCCCTGGTCCACCTGGAGCTACAGGAGCTCAAATCCAGCGCCGCCGCCCTGGCCCAGATGCGCGCCCAATCCCGCAAGCGCATCGCCGATCTGCCGCAGATCGAGCAGCAGGCGGCCGCCCAGCTCAAGCTGGCCCTCAGCGCCGGCAAGGATCCCCTGGCCCGGGCCCGCCAGGCCTACTTCCAACAACTGGTGCAGACATTGCAGGCGGAGCAGAAGGCCCTGCCGCTGCAGCTGCAACTGGTGCAGCTGCGCGAACGCCTGGTGCACAACCAGCAGGGGGATCTGGAGCAGCGCCTGGCCAACCTCAACGACGCCGCCTCCGCCCAGCGCCAGGCCCAGAGCCGCACCGCCCTGACCACCACCCTGCCCCAGGCCAGTGCCGATCCCTCGCTTAGCAAACTCAGCGAAGAGAACGCCGAGTTGGCCCGAGCCCTGGCCCGGGTCAATGGACGACTGGAGCGTCTGGGTCGTCAGGTGGTGGACATTGAACAGCAATACCAGACACAGAGCACCCACCTGGTGGAAACCGAGGAGCAACTCCAGTGGGGGGTGGTCAGCGCCGCCTTCGGCGAGTCGCTGATCCGCAGGCTCAATCAGCTGGAACGCCAGAGCTTCGACACCGACACCGGTCGGCAACTGAGCCAGTCCCGACTGTCTCGTTACGACTACGAGCAGCAACGGGAGCAGCTGATGCGTCAGCTGCGTCGGGCGGACAACAACGAACCGCGCCGGGACCTGTGGGAGCGTCAGGCCCAGCTGCTGGAGCAGATCATCGCCGCCCACGAGGAGCTGGTGCTGGAGCTGACCCGCTACAAGCTGCAGCAGGATCAGCTGGAGCTTCAGTCGGATCGCTTCCGTCGCCTGATCACCGAGCACCTGTTCTGGCTGCCCAACAGCCGCCCGCTGGATCGCAACTGGAGCAAGGAGCTGGGGCTGAGCCTCGCCTGGCTGTTCGATACCCAACGGCTCAAGGAGCTGGCCGACGCGGTGGCTCAGAACCGCACCTGGTGGTCCCTCTACCTGGTGCTGCTGGTGCTGGTGGTGGTGCTCAGCGATCTGCTCAAGGGCCCCTACGCCCGGGCCCGGGCGCGCCAGGCCCGGCACATAGGTAACGTGACCCAGGACCGCTTCAGCGCCAGTTTCTTCGCCCTTTTGACCGCCGCCACCTACAGCCTGCTGGCCCCCCTGCCCCTGTGGGCCGCCGGGGGCCTGCTGAGCATGAGCACCGGCCACCTGTTCGCCCAGGCCCTGGGCAAGGCGCTGCTGTTCACCGCCCTGCTGGTGCAGATCTACTGGGTGATCCACCAGTTGGCCCGGGAGGACGGGTTGCTCATCGCCCACTTCCGTCGCCACCCACCGCTGGTGGCGCACATGCGCCGCTTCCTGCGCAAGTGCCTGATGGTGGTCTCCCCCATGGTGCTGCTGGTGGTGCTCACCGAGGCGCTGGACCTGGAGATGATCCGCGCCAGCCTGGGCCGGGGTGCCTTCCTGCTGCTCTGTCTGGCGCTGGCCTACTTCTACCGGCGCATGGCCCGCTTCGCCAGCCAGTACCACAAACACCACAGCCGCAACCGAACCAATCGGCGGCTGCTGGAGCGGCTGATCTGGCTGGTGCTGATCCTGGTGCCCCTGGTGGCCCTGGGGCTCGCCGCCCAGGGCTACTACTACAGCGCCATGCAGGTGCTCAGCCAGGCCCAACTGACGGTGCTGCTGGCCATCCTCTACCTGCTGGCCTACCTGATGGTAAAACGCTGGACCCTGATCGAGCGCCGCCGGCTGCAGTTCGAGCGGGCCAAGGCGCGCCGGGCCGACCTGCTGGCCCAGCGGGAGCGGGAGAAGGAGGAGGCGGTGCCGGCCAACAGCGCCGAGGGGCAGTTGGAGAGCATCGAGGAGCCGCAGATCGATCTGGACACCATCTCGACCCAGTCCCTGGGCCTGATGCGCAGCCTGATGATCCTCGCTTTCCTGCTGTCGCTCATCGCCCTGTGGAGCCAGACCCACTCCGCCATGTTCAGCTTCCTGGAGGGGATCACCCTGTGGTCCAGCACCCAGATGCTGGACGGGGTGGAGCAGGATCTGCCCATCACCCTGATGTCCTTCGCCACCGCCGCCCTGGTGGCGGTGTTCACCGGCATGATCGCCCGCAACCTGCCGGGCCTGTTGGAGCTGGTGCTGCTGCAGCGACTCGAGCTCAGCCCCGGCACCGGTTTTGCCATCACCACGGTCACCAAGTACCTGGTCTATATGGTCGGGGTGTTCATCACCTTCTCGCTGCTGGGGCTGGCCTGGAACAAGATGCAGTGGCTGATCGCCGCCCTCACCGTGGGCCTGGGCTTTGGCCTGCAGGAGATCTTCGCCAACTTCATCTCCGGCCTCATCATCCTGTTTGAGAAACCGATCCGCATCGGCGACACCGTCACCATCCGCGAGCTGACCGGCACCGTCTCCAAAATTCAGATCCGCGCCACCACCATCGTCGACTGGGACCGCAAGGAGATCATCGTCCCCAACAAGGCGTTCATCACCGAACAGCTGGTGAACTGGTCCCTCTCGGATCCCATCACCCGGGTCAGCATGCGGGTGGCGGTGGCCCGGGACTCGGATCCGGTGCTGGTGGAAGCCCTGCTGCACCAGGCCGTCAAGGAGTGCTCCCTGGCCCTGGAGCAGCCGGAGCCGGAGATCTACTTCGGTGGCTTTGGCAGCCACACCCAGGATTTCGAGCTGCGGGCCTACGCCGACGAGATGGGCAAACGCTGGCCCCTGCGCCACGATCTGCACATGCGCATCATCGCCAAGTTCCGCGAGGCCGGCGTGGTGCTGGCCTACCCGCAGATGGACCTGCACATCAAATCCGGCGACACCAAGGAGAGCGGACTCATCCGCTAAGGACGCGAGACCATGCTGATCTTTGCCCACCGGGGGGCCTCCGGGCAGGCCCCGGAGAACACCCTGGCGGCCATGGACCTGGCCCTGACCCAGGGCGCCGACGCCATCGAGCTGGACCTGCAACGGGTCGAGGACACCCTGGTGGTGCTCCACGACCGCTGGCTGCACAAGACCACCAATGGCCAGGGCCGGCTGCAGGATGCCTCCCTGGCCGCGCTGGCCCAACTGGATGCCGGCAACGGCGAGCCGGTGCCCACCCTGTGGCAGGTGCTCGAACGTGTCGCCGGGCGCTGCGATCTCAACCTGGAGCTCAAGGGCCACGACACCCTGGCGCCGCTGCTGGCCATCCTGGCCCGGGCCGAGCGGGAGCTGGGCTACCGGCCGGCGCAGTTTCTTATCTCCTCCTTCCACCACCCCCTGCTGGCCCAGCTCAAAGCCGAGCGGCCCGACCTGGCCATCGGCGCCCTCACCGCCAGCCTGCCGCAGGATTACGCGGCCTTTGGCAGCGCCCTGGGCGCCCACTCGGTGAACGTCGATGTGGATTTTGTCGATGCGGCTTTGGTGGCGGACGCCCACCGAAGGGGGCTCAAGGTGTACGTCTACACCGTGGATCAGCCCGAAGACATGAAGGCGATGCGGGCGCTGGGGGTGGATGGGATCTTCACCAACCACCCGGACCGGGCCCGGTCGGTGCTGGGGGGCGAGACCCGCCCCCCGGGAGGGTGCGGCTTCAGATCTGGCGGTGCCGCTCGGCCCACAGACCGATAAAGAGGAAGGTGGCCACCACCACCGCCAGCAGCCACTGGGCGGTCAGCAGCGCCAGCTTGCCCGCCAGCCAGGGGGCCGCGGCGGTGATCAGCAATCCGTAACCGAAGGCGATCAGCAGCACGTAGATCAGGGTGCGCATCACAAAGGGCCAGGTGCGGATCCGGGCACGCAGAAACCCCTGGAGATCGCCGTGCAGCACCACCAGGGTGCAGGCCACCATCGCGGTGGCGATGGAGCCCAGGTAGGGGTAGAGGGAGCCGCCCACCGCGGCAATCAAGTCGGACAACCAGGACATCCGTCCTCCTTTCACTTGTCAGCAATTGTTCGTATCTTACAGCGACAACAGGAACAAGAAGTTGGATTCCATGGAAAAAATTCTGCTGCTGACCGGTGATGACGCCGACTACCGGGCCCGGCTGTCCGGCTGTGAGATCAGCGAGGATCCCACACAGGCGAGCATTTGGCTGGCGGAGCCGGCCCGGGCTGCCACCCTGCTGCGCCAGGGGCACCGTCCCGCCTGGTTGGCCAGCACCTTTGCCGGGGTGGATCCGCTGATGGCGTCGGACCTGCCCAGGGACTACCGGCTCACCAACGTCCGGGGGATCTTCGGCCCCCTGATGGCCGAGTACGTCTTTGCCCACCTGCTGTCCCGACTGCGTCACCTGCCCCGCTACGCCGCCCAGCAGGACGCTGGCCAGTGGGCCCCCCACCCTTACGCCACCCTTGCCGGTCAAACCCTAGTGCTGCTGGGCACCGGCAGCATCGCCCAGAGCATCGCCCGGGTGGCCAATGCCTTCGGCATGACGGTGCTGGGAGTCAGCCGCAGCGGCGACGCCAAAGCGGGATTTGAGCGGGTGCATCCGGTGGCCGAGCTGACTGCAGCCCTGGGCCAGGCCGACGTGCTGGTGTCGGTGCTGCCCAACACGCCGCAAAGCCGGGGCCTGCTGGATGCGCACGCCCTGGCCGCCCTGCCGGCCCACGCCCTGCTGATCAACGTCGGCCGGGGCCACACCCTGGATCACCCGGCGTTGCTGGCCCAGCTGGATGCCGGGGCCCTGGGCCACGCGGTGCTGGACGTGTTCGAGCAGGAGCCACTGCCGCCGGCCTCCCCCCTGTGGTCACACCCGGGGATCACCCTGACGCCGCACATCGCCGCCACCAGTTTCGCCGAGCAGATCGCCCAGCAGTTTCTCGATAACCTGGCCCGCTACCGCCGGGGTGAGCCGCTGGCCCACCAGGTGGACTTCACTCGGGGCTATTGAGATCCAGGGTGCCGTCCAGCTTGTGCTCCAGCCCCAGCTCGGGGGCCTGCAGGGTCATGCTGACCTTGATGGGAGCCCCGGGCGCCAGCCGGCCCGCCTTCTCGGCTTCGGCGATCGCCTCGGCCAGGGCACGGTGGCTGGTGATCCCCACCTCCTTCAAAAAACGGCGAATCGCCATATCCATTTGTTCTTGCGTCATTTCTTCCTCCTGGGGCTTATCCCGGTCTGATCTAACTCACAGTTTTTTATAACCGCAACCCGCCCAACCGGCCAGAAATGCACTAAATTGCAATTAGACATGCGAATCGTTTGCATTTAGCATCAGCTTCACTGACAGGCAGTAATCTTCGAGGCAACGATGTACGTGTGTGTGTGCTACGGCGTGACGGACAAGCAGGTAAAACAGGCGGTGGACGACGGTGCCCTGGACCTGAAAACCCTGCAGAAGCGCCTGAACGTGGGCACCCAGTGCGGCAAGTGCATCAAGACCACCTTGGAGGTGATGCAGCAACAACTCGACGTGACGCCCAACTACTACGAAGTGGCCTGACGCCGATTGTCGTTTCCACCCACCCCCACTCCGGGGGAGGGCTTTTGGCGCGTTTCTCTCCCCTTGCCTAAGCTTGGCTAATCCCCACAGCCAAGGAACTGCGCCATGAAAGCGGACCCCAAAGTCATTGCCCACCTCAACAAGGTGCTGGGCAACGAACTGATCGCCATCAACCAGTACTTTCTTCACGCCCGGATGTACAAGGATTGGGGCTTGAAGCGGATCGCGGACAAGGAGTATCACGAGTCCATCGACGAGATGAACCACGCCGACCACCTGATCGAGCGCATCCTCTTCCTCGAAGGGCTGCCCAATCTTCAGAGCCTGGGTAAATTGCGGATCGGAGAGCACACCAAGGAGATGCTGGAGTGCGACCTCAGCCTGGAGATGGACGCCATTCCGGACCTGCGCGAAGGGATCGCCTACTGCGAATCGGTGCGGGATTTTGTCAGCCGCGACCTGATGCAGGACATCCTCGAAGACGAGGAGGAGCACGTGGATTGGCTGGAGACCCAGCTGGAGCTTATCGACAAGGTGGGCATTCAGAACTACCTGCAGACCCAGACCATCGACGAGGAGGAGGGTTAACCTCCGAACGCGTAAAAAAACAGGGACGCCTCGGCGTCCCTGTTTACGTTACCGGCCGGGCGGGGCAAGCACCCGCACCACCAAGGCGGTGACCGCCAGGGTACAGACGATGGTGGCCCCGGAGGGCAAGTCCAACCCGGCGGAGAGCCAGAGTCCGGCGCCGTAGCCCACCAGGCCGGTCAGGTAGCCCCAGACCAGGGCCCGGCGGCCGCTCAGGCGATTGACCGCGAGGGCCGGTAGGATCAGGCTGGAGAACACCAAGTAGACCCCCACCAGCTGCACCGACGCGGTGATCACCAGGGCAAAGAGCGCGTAGAAGGCGCTGCCGTTGAGCAGCCCCGGACGCCAGGCCAGCAGCCCCAGCACCACCAGGGTGATCAGCGCCGGCAGGCGCAGGCCCTCCCAGTCGGTCCAGAGTATCTGGCCCGAAAGCAGCTGCTTGAGCAGTTCACCGCCGTGGGGATCGTTGGCCAGCACCAGCATCGCCGCCACCGCGGAGAGCACGTAGAGGCAGCCGATCAGCGCCTCCAGCTCCGCCTTGTAGTGACGCTCCAGCACCGCGATCAGCGCCGCCCCGGCCAGGGCAAAGAGGGCCGGCAGCAGCCACTCCATCCCCGGCAGGTGCACCAGATCGTGCTGGGTGTGGGCCAGCACCGCCCCCAGCGCGGCGATCTGTGCCAGGGCCAGATCGATGAAGATGATGCCACGGGCCAGCACCTGGCGGCCCATCACCACGTGACTGGCCAGCACCAGGACACCGGCGGCCATGGCCGGCAAGAGGATACTGAGCAGGGTGGCATCAAACATCACTGGGCCTCCGCCACCGTCACCAGCTGAGCGATGACTCGGTCATAGAGAGCGAAGAGATCGGCGATCCCCTCCTCTCCTGGGCCAAACGGCAGACGAACCCGGGGCAGTGCTGCCCGGTCCGCCAGCCACTGGGCACCACGGCTGTCCTGGTAGCCGGTGTGGATCACCGCCATCAGGTCGCCCTCATCGGCCCGCTTGAGCAGGGTCGCCAGGTGACCGGTAGTGGGCGGCAGTCCGGGTTTGGGCTCCAGATCCCCCACCTGCTCCATCCCCAGCCAGTCGAACAGGTAACGGAAGCTGGTGTGGTAGGCGATCACCTTCTTACCCTTGAGCGGGGCCGCCTGAGCTTCCCAGCGTGGGATGGCGGCCTGCCAGCGGGCGCGGAAGTCCGCCAGGTTGGTCCGATAGGCCTCGGCGTTCTGCGGGTCGACCTGAGCCAGACGCTCGGTCAGCGCCTCGGCGATGGCCAGCATCCGACTCGGCGAGAACTGCAGATGGGGATTCCCGTCCGCGTGGACGTCCCCCATGGTGCGGTCCACCTGGGTCAGCTGGTCCAGGGTCTCCACCTGCTCGGCGGCGTAGAACATCCCCGGCTGGCCGTCGCGGGCCTTGGGGTTGTTGGCCTTCATCTGCAGCATCGGCAACCAGCCCACCTCCAGCTCGGCCCCGGCACAGACCAGCAGATCCGCCCGGCGCACCTTGGCGATGAGACTGGGCCGGGCCTGGATCTGGTGCGGGTCCTGCAGCGCCGTGGTGGCACTGTAGACCGACGCCTCCGGCGCCAATTCGCTCACCAGCGCCGCGTACTCCGGTTCGCAGGCGAACACCGACAGGGCCCAGCTGCGCGGGGCCCAGAGCAGCGCCACCGCCAGCAGGGCCAGCAGCGGCAGGGCGCTCAGTCGAGGCGAATCAGAATTGGTGTGCACCATGGGCCCCCAGGGTCATCACGTATTGCAGGGTAATGACGTGATCGTCGAAATCACCCAGCTCAGTCACGTCCTGATGGGTGTACTGCAGGCGCACCGCGGAGTAGTGGCTCGGGTGCCAGGCCACCATGGCTTCGGTTTCCTTCACCTTGGCGTCGTGGAAGTGGCCGTGGTCACCGTGCTCCTCCCACAGGGCCGCGCTCATCTCGCCGTAGCGCAGGCCGGCGGACCAGCTGGGGTTGAACTGGTAGACCCCGGACAGGTACCACCCATCGTAGTACTCCGGTGCGTGCTCGTCTTCGTCGTGGGCGTCATGGGCCTCTTCGAAGGGGGCATCCAGGTAGAAGTACTCGGCGCTCAGGGTCAGGTGGTTGTTCTTGTAGTTGCCTCCCGGGGCCCACTTGTACACCGCCGCGATGTTGTAGAGATCGCGACCGGTGAAGTTGGCGCCGTGGCCGTGGTCATGGTCGTGCTCGTTCAGGGCCTCGACATGGTCGTGATCATGCTCTTCCAGGTGGCCCTGACCGTTTTCATTGCGCAGCCAGGAGAGGCTGGCCTGCCAGCTGTGGGAGCGGCCGATGTCGCCACCGAGCTTGGTGTAGAGGTGGTAGACGCCCACGGTTTCGGCGTGCTCCAGATCTTCCGCCTGCAAGGGGTCGCCGCTGAACACCTCCCCCCCGAACTCGAGGTAGGTCTCGGTGGGGGCCACCCAATTCACCCGAATCCCGTCATCGAAGTAGTGGCCACCGAGGAAGGCGCGATAGGCGGCCGGACGCTCGACAAAGGCGTCGGTGTGCAGGTGCTGGTTGTTGAGGTAACCGATGTCGGAGAGGAAGCGACCGGCGCGAATGGAGAAGCCCGCCGGCATCGCCAGGGTCTGGATAAAGGCCTCTTCCAGGCCAATCTCGGTTTCGCCGTCGTGGGTTTCCAGCACGGCGGTCAGCTTGCCGTAGAACTTGTCGTCGATGGCGGCAGAGAGGGCCAGCTCGGTGTGCCCCAGGCCAAAGCCCTCTTCGCGCTCACCCATGGCACGCTCGCCGTCCTGGTAGTAGCCGTCCAGCACCACGGAGAGGTTGGGGTTGGTCAGGGTGCCCCTGGGGGCAGCGATGGCGGAGGTGGTCATGCCGCTCAGCACCAGGCCGACGGCAACAGCAATGCGGTTGTTCATTTTGTTGATCCTAAAACGGGGTCGAGTTCGGACACCGAGCAATCGGTGCCATTAGCAGTAGGGTTAAACTCGCGGATCAACAGGGGGGGCGCGGGCGCCGTAGAGGCGCTGCGGTAGGCGGGGCGAGGCTTCAGGCCGGACCGGGCCGGACCACGGCTCGGGAGCCAGAGAAGGCAGCGCCACATCGGCGTGACTCAGCAGCTGCTGCAGCTGGCTCTGATGGGCGAAGAAGTCACACTGCTCGGACAGGGTGACCTCGTCATGGACGTGACTGAGCTCGTGCGCCGGGGCCGCCAGCGATATCGCCAGCAGCCACAGGGCCATCAACAGTGCAAAAGCGCGCAGGCTCGAGGTCACGATCTCTCCATGGAAGTGCAAGCCGCCATCCGGGGCGGCCCCATACTACCTCAGGCGGAAAAAACTGGGAAGGGGATCACATCCTGTATCGATTCTGCGCCCAGGGCCAACATCAGCAGACGATCCACCCCCAGGGCCACGCCGGCGCAATCGGGCAGGCCGGCGGCCAGCGCGGCGATCAGCGCCTCGTCGATGGGACGCTCAGGCAGCCCCAGGGTCCGACGCTGCAGGTTGTCCTGCTCGAACCGGGCCCGCTGCTCGGCGGCGTCCGCCAGCTCGTGGAAACCGTTGGCCAGCTCCACCCCCTTGAAGTAGACCTCGAAGCGGCGGGCCACCCTGGGGTCGGCCTCATCAATGCGGGCCAGGGCCGCCTGGGAGGCGGGGAAGTGGTACACCATTGCCGGCACCCTCTGGCCGATCTTCGGCTCCACCACGGTGGCGAACAGCAGTTGCAGCAGGGTGTCGCCGTCGGTTTCCCGCTGCGCCAGATCGCCCATGCCGTGCTGCTGACACAGCTGACGTAAGGCATCCAGCGTGGCGGTCAGAGGATCCACCCCCAGCACCCCATAAAACGCCTCGGCATAGGTCATCCGCTGGGGCTCGCCGCAGTCGAGCACCCGCATCAGCAGCTCGGCCATCTCATCCATCAGGGCGTGATGGTCGAAGCCCACCCGGTACCACTCCAGCATGGTGAACTCCGGGTTGTGGAACCGCCCCGCCTCCTCGTTGCGGAAGCTGCGGCACAGCTGATAGATGGAACCGCTGCCGGCGCAGAGCAGCCGCTTCATGTGAAACTCCGGCGAGGTCATCAGGTAGAGGGGGATCCCCTGGGCCGCCCCCGGGCCCACAAAGCGGGTGTCGAAGTTGTGCAGGTGCACGTCGGTGACGGCCGCCTGGGACAGGCTGGGAGTGTCCACCTCCCACACGCCCCGCTCGGCAAAAAAGGCGCGGATCGTCGCGAGCAGTTCGGCGCGGCGTTGCAGATTGGCCATGGGCGCGGTCGGTTGCCAGCTCATTGCACCACCCCCGCCTCATCGCCACAGCGACAGGGCACCCCCACCGGGCTGTCCCCCCACAGGGGGCAATGCTGGCCGATGTGGGTACGGCATTCGCCCCCCACCGCCTGGGGTTGGCCCTGGGAGTCCAGGGTGCGGTTGGCGCCCTGCAGGGCGGCGGCTTCGGCCGCCATGCGGGCCTGGTGCTGCTCAGCCTGCTCCGGGGGCAGGCTCCCGGCGCAACCGGCCAGCAGGAGAATCAGTATCACGGGGCGCATTGCCGCTCCTTCAAAACGAAAAACAGTGGGCCGGGGCCCACTGTTTGTTGTCACTTGGCCACCCGGGGGGGCTTACTTGGCGCGCACGCGCTCGACGTACTCGCCGGTGCGGGTGTCCACCTTAACCACCTCACCGATGGCGATGAACAGGGGCACGCGCACCACGGCGCCGGTCACCAGGGTGGCAGGCTTGCCGCCGGTGCCCTGGGTGTCGCCCTTGAGGCCCGGATCGGTCTCGGTCACTTCCAGTTCCACGAAGTTCGGCGGAGTGACGGTGATGGGGTTGCCGTTCCACACGGTGATGGTGCAGACGTCCTGCTCCACCAGCCACTTCTCCGAGTCGCCCACCGCCTTGGCGTCGGCGGCGATCTGCTCGAAGGTGTCGTTGTTCATGAAGTGCCAGAACTCACCGTCGTTGTAGAGGTAGGCCAGCTCGTGGTCCATGACGTCCGCCGCTTCCACGGACTCACCGGATTTAAAGGTCTTTTCCAGCACCTTGCCGGTCAGCAGTTTGCGGATTTTCACTCGGTTAAAGGCTTGGCCTTTGCCCGGCTTAACGAACTCGTTCTCGATGATGTTGCACGGCTCGCCGTCCAGCATTATCTTTAGCCCGGAACGAAATTCGTTTGTTGCGTAAGAAGCCATCTTTACTCTCTTCCAGCCGTTCTGTTGAAGTTTAACCGCTCAATGATAACCCGAAATCCCGCCGCTGTGCAGGGTGTTGACCGTGCCTGGCAACGCGATCTGGCCGACGCCTACCGCACCCCCGAAGCCCTATTGGCCGATCTGGACCTGGATCCGGCCCAGTTTGGCGACGGCCTCAAGGCCCGTCGCCTGTTTCCCATGCTGGTGCCCCGGGCCTTTGCCGCCGCCATGACGCCGGGGGATCCCCAGGATCCCCTGCTGCGCCAGGTGCTGCCGGTGGGGGAGGAGTTCGCCCAGGTGGCCGGTTTTGGTGTCGACCCCATCGGCGAGCAGGACGGCCCCCAGCCGGGGCTGCTGCACAAGTACCAAAGCCGGGTGCTGCTGATGCTGCGCGGCGGCTGCGCGGTCAACTGCCGCTACTGTTTCCGCCGCCACTTCCCCTACGCCGATCACAAGGTGGGCCCGGCCGAGCTGGCCCAGGCCCGGGACTACATCGCCGCGGACCCGAACATCAACGAGCTGCTGCTCTCCGGGGGCGATCCCTTGATGGCACGGGACGACCAGCTGGCCGGCGTGCTGGAGTCGTTTCGAGACCTACCGCAGCTGAAACGGCTTAGGATCCACAGCCGATTGCCGGTGGTGCTGCCCAACCGAATCACCGACCAGCTGGTGCGGCTGTTGGCCAATGCTCCCTGGCAGGTGGTGCTGGTGCTGCACATCAACCACCCCAATGAGCTGCAGCCTGCCCTGGTGGCCGGGCTGGCGCGGCTAAAGGCCGCGGGGGTCACCCTGCTGAACCAATCGGTGCTGCTCAAGGGGATCAACGACGACGCCGACACCCAGGTGGCCCTGGCCGAAGCGCTGTTCGACGCCGGGGTGCTGCCCTACTACCTGCATCTGCTGGACCGGGTGCAGGGGGCCGCCCACTTCGAGGTGGCCGAAGCGCAGGCCCGAGATTTGATGGCCCAGCTGCTGACCCGGCTGCCGGGCTTCCTGGTGCCCCGACTGGTGCGGGAGATCGCCGGTCAGCCCAGCAAGACACCGGTGGATCTCAAACTGGTTTAACGGCGCGGGCTTGGGTAGGATTGGCGCCCGGATTGTTTGACCTGCAAGGAGGCCCCATGTCCCGCCATTGGCTGATCACCGACATCTGGGGGCAACACGCCACCCTGGATCCCTTCATTGAGCGCCTCGGGGCCGTTGCCCCCCATTGGCAGGTGCTGGATCCCTACAGCACCCAGCGTTTCCTCTTCGAGGATGAGGCTCAGGCCTACGACTATTTCCTGCGCCGCTGCAGCAAGGCCACCTACCAGAAGAAGGTGGAAGCTCTGCTGGAGCAGGCCGAGGAGCCCCTGACCCTGCTGGCCTGCAGCGCCGGGGCCAACGCCCTCTGGCCCCTGCTGTCCGGCCCCCTGGCCCACAAGGTGCGTAAGGCGGTGCTGGTTTACGGCAGCGCCCTGCCTGCCGAGCCGGTTCGTCCTCAGTGCGAGGTGGCGATGCTGCTGTGCGCCTCGGACCCAGGCGTCCAGGCCCAGCAGGCCACCTTGGGCCAATACGGCCCGCTGCAGACTGTTAAGGCCGACCACGGCTTTTTGAATCCCCGTGCCCCGGGCTACGACGCCCGGGCGGCGGCCGAAGCCGAGGCCTGGCTGCACCAGCAGCTGGCCTGAGCCGCACCGCTCAGCGGCAGCTGGCCTGCCAGCAATCGGTGACGGTGATCCCGGCGGCGCTCAGCTTGGCCGGGATCCCCTCTTCGCCCACCAGGTGGCCGGCGCCCACGGCGATGAAGATCTTGTCCTGCTGACCCAGCCAGTCACCGATCACCGAGGCCATCTGGTCGTTGCGCGACAGCATCAGTCGTTGCCACAGCTCCGGCGAGTCCGCCAGCCCCTCGCGCATCAAAGTGTCCAGCGCCGCGTGATCCCCGGCGCGCCAGGCGTCGATCAGCGCCCCGGCGTCTTCACCGGCCAGGGCCGCCTCCAGCATCTGGTGCTGCGCCTCGGTGGAGAGCTCGGTGAAGATCCCCAGTTGACGCTCCATCCCCTCCAGCTCCCACAGGGGGCGGGACTCCAGACGGGTCAGCAGGTGGGATTCCACCCCCATCTGCGGCTGGTAGCCGGCCTTGGCCATCTCAAACAGCGCCAGCTGGGCACTGAGCAGCCAGGCGCTGGCCCCCAGATCACAGTGGATCCCGAGACTCCGGCAGTGGCGCTGCACCCTAAGGGCCAGCTCCTCCGGCAGGGGCGCCTCGGCCCGGCCGTAGCGCTGCATCAAACCCGGCAGCTGGGGGTCGCTGGGGTTGGCTTCCAGGGCCAGCACCCGGGCGTCGCTCAGGGCCTGCTCCACCGGCGCGGGGAAGGGGTAGAAATCCGGCAAGCCGACGTGGATGCTGCCCAGCAGCCAGGCGGTGTGGCCCTGGTGATCCAGCCGGAAGAAGGGGGGGCGATCCTCGGGGGCGGCCGAGAGGGTGAGCGGGAAGAGCAGCAACAGGAGCAGGAGTCTGCGCATAGGGGCCTCACTTGGGGCCGACGGGGCATCGTCGGCCGGGTTGGGTTATAATCGGCGCCTTTCACAGGCCAAGGCACACAGGACAAACCATGTCATTTGACACCGTAATCGAGCAGTACCGCAACAGCTTGCAAACCGCCTACCGCCAAGCCGTCGATGCCGATGCCATGTTGGACGCCATGCAGCAGGAGGGCCAGGCCAAGTTCAGCGCCATCTTCCGCGAGGACGCCGGCTTCACCAGCCAGGCCAACCGCTTCGGCCCCTATGTCCAGGAGCTGGCCCAGGCCCTGACCCAGTTCGAGGCCGCCCCCGACGCCGAGGCCCTGCCCCAGATGGTGCAACAGCTCGAACTGCTGTTGACCACCTTGCATCAGCTGCGCCAGCAGCTCAAAGGCGCCTAACGAAAAAAGCCGCCCGAGGGCGGCTTTTCTGATCTGGGGTTAGAGCTGCGGGGCCAGGGTCTTGCTGACCCAGTCGTCCAGCATTCGCATCTCGAAGCGCAGGGCATCGTTGTGGTAACGGTTGGTGCTGCGGCTGTCGAAGCCAAGATCCGCCAGCTTCTCTTCGCCGGAGGCTTTAACGCTGCCGTCGGCGGCGGTGACCTCGTAGCTGAAGTTGATCCGCGGCGGGTAGACGCTCTTCACGATGCGGATGTCGTTGGGGGTGGCACCGAAGGAGGGGCGCACATCACCGGCCAGGTCCAGATCCGTCACCGTGATGGTGACCTTCTCCCCTTCGGCCAGCTTGGGCTCAATGCCCTTTTGCAGGTGCTTGCCCAGGGTGGCGAACACGTGGTTCTGGTATCGGGATTGCACCCCGGAACCGGTTTTTACGTCACGGTAGTTATCGGGCTCCTGCCAAATCACGGTCACATTGCCGTCCTGGGTCGGCCACTTGGGCGCATCCTCGGCCATCGCCGCGCCGCTAAACAGGGCCAACACCATCCACATCATTTTTTTCATTTGCCAACTCCTCAGTGCACAGCGTTTTGCTTTCATTGACTTAGAAGCAATAGAGCAAAAAAGATTCAAAAAATAATTGCACGAAACCGTGTCGATTCAAACTCCGTTCAGCCATGGAGTGGGCAAAAGCCACCGGAAAACAAAAACGGGCACCCAAGTGCCCGTTTTACTCATTCCCTTCAGAGCTGGGTGGCCGGCTCGTCCTGGGCCGCCTGCTCCGGTTCCGCCTCGGCGTCCAGCGCCTTCATCTGTTCCACCAGGGCCTCCTGCTGGGCCAGGATCCCCTCGACATCCAGCTGTCCGATCATCTGCCAGCTTTGCCCCAGGTCCTTGGACACCGCCAGCAGGCTGTCCTCGCAGCGCAGCACCAGCTTGTCCGCGGTGCTCAGTTCCGGCATCAGCAAGGTACACCCCTTGGGCACTTCACTGATGGGCTGCCAACGGCGATCGGCGCCGCGCTTCACCTCCCGGGGCCCGGACATCAGGTAGAGCTTCGGCAGCGTTTTGCGCTTGCGGGTTTTCTCGTTGAACTGGGTGGGGCTGACCAGGGCGTAGACCGAGGCCTCGTGCACCCACACCGGGCCGAACTTGGCGCGGTAGAAGTCCGAGTGCACCTTGCGCGAGACCGAGTGCCAGTTTTCGCCGCCGTCGGTGCTGAACTGGGGGTAACCGGCGCCGAAGAAGGTGTTCACCTTGGCCGCCACCAGGGTGCCATCGGGCTGATGCATCAGATAGGACCACTTCTGTCCCGACTCTGAGCGCCACTGCTGGCCGTCGAACTGCCAGTGCTGGTCGTTGTGGAACACCTCCAGGACCGCGCCTTTCATCCGGGCAAAGGTGCCGCCCTGGTAGGTCCAATAGCTCTCTTCCCGCTGGAAGCGTTTGAGCTCCTGCCAGGGGCGGTCGAAGCTGTCGATGCGGTAGAGGATGGACTCCTTGTCCGACAGGGCGACGGCGTAGCGGCCGCGGTCATCGTCTCCCAGCAGCAGCGAGACCGCCGCGTCCTTGTCCGGCCCGGGCAGGCTCTGCCAACCCTCGGCCCCCTGACGCAGTACCACGCCGCGCTCACCGCCCACCACCAGGCCCTGTTCGGTTTCGGTGACGGCCCCCAGCTCCACATAGGTGGGCAGCGACATCACCTGCCACTGGCCATCCTGCTCCAGGGTCAACTGCCCCAGCCGGCCCAGGCGCACCAGGCGACCATCGCTGAGCCGATGCTGTCGGCTGGCAAAGGCGTTGTCCCGCACCACCTCGAACATGCTCTGACGGAAGCTGTCCAGTTCGTCCGACTCCCAGCCCCGCGGCGTCTCCAGTTGCACCTTATCCGCCAGCTCACCGAAGTGGGCCCGGATAAAGGGGGCGATGGGGGTGCCCTGCTCACTGCGCACCACGGTGGCGCGCCGCTCGTAGCCGCTGGTCCAGAAGCCCGGTTCCGCCCGTTGATCGCCCAGCGGCTGGTAGACCAGGGTGCCCAGATCCGTCAGCTGGCCCGCGGCCACCTTGAACAGGCCCCCGTTCCAACCCACCGGCATTCTCAGGGTGGAGGTCAGATCCCCGTTGGAGTAGAAACTCCAGAGCAGGCCCACCACGTACTCCCCCTCCGGCACCACGCCCACAAAGGCCCGGCTATTGAGCACCCCGTGTTTCACCGCGCGCAAGCTATAGGCCTTCTCACCTTCCAGCGGCCAGAGGATCACCTCGGTCCAGTTGTCGTTGTGCTGCCCCAGGCGACCGACGTTGTTCACCACCTGGACGGCCACCATGCCGGAGTCCTCCTGCCACACCTGTGCCGGGGTCAGATCCGCGCTAACGATGTTGCTCGAGGCGCAGCCGGCCACCGATGCGATCAGCAGCAGGCCGGTAATCATGCGAAGCCAGTTCATAACTTTCCTTGTTATTCAGTGCATTAACCTTAACCCCTCATGTTGCCTGGGTTGCCCGACCAACGCCAGTTCGAGGCAATAAAAAACGGGCACCGAAGTGCCCGTTTTCTGTGCTTGGCGCGAGGCCGGCAGATTACATCATGCCGCCCATGCCGCCCATGCCACCCATACCACCCATGTCCGGGGCCGGCGCGGCCTCATCCTTGGGCAGTTCGGTCACCATGGCTTCGGTGGTGATCATCAGGCCCGCTACGGAAGCGGCGAACTGCAGGGCAGAGCGGGTCACCTTGGTCGGATCCAGGATGCCCATCTCCAGCATGTCACCGAACTCGCCGGTGCCGGCGTTGTAGCCGTAGTTGCCGGAACCGTCACGCACCTGGTTGGCGATCACGGAGGACTCAACACCGGCGTTGTAGGCGATCTGACGCAGCGGAGCTTCCATGGCGCGCAGAGCCAGCTTGATGCCGACGTTCTGCTCTTCGTTGTCGCCGGTCAGCTCCACGATCTTGGCCGCCACGCGCACCAGGGCGGTACCGCCACCGGCGACCACGCCCTCTTCCACCGCGGCGCGGGTGGCGTGCAGGGCGTCTTCAACGCGGGCTTTCTTCTCTTTCATCTCGACTTCGGTGGCAGCGCCCACCTTGATCACGGCAACACCGCCGGCCAGCTTGGCCATGCGCTCTTGCAGCTTCTCTTTGTCGTAGTCGGAGGTGGACTCTTCGATCTGCTGTTTGATCTGGGCCACGCGGCCTTTGATCTGATCCTCTTCACCCACACCGTCGATGATGGTGGTGTTGTCCTTGGAGATCACCACGCGCTTGGCGCTGCCCAGGTCTTCCAGGGTGGCCTTCTCCAGCTCCAGACCGATCTCCTCGGAGATCACGGTGCCGCCGGTCAGGATGGCGATGTCCTGCAGCATCGCCTTGCGACGGTCGCCGAAGCCCGGGGCTTTGACGGCGGCCACTTTCACGATGCCACGCATGTTGTTGACCACCAGGGTGGCCAGGGCTTCGCCTTCCACGTCCTCGGCCACGATCAGCAGCGGCTTGCCGGCCTTGGTCAGGCCTTCGAGGATCGGCAGCAGCTCACGGATGTTGGAAACCTTCTTGTCCACCAGCAGGATGAACGGGGAGTCCAGCTCAACGGTGCCGTTCTCGGCGTTGTTGATGAAGTAGGGAGACAGGTAGCCGCGGTCGAACTGCATGCCTTCAACCACGTCCAGCTCGTTCTCCAGGGCCTGACCTTCCTCAACGGTGATCACCCCTTCCTGGCCCACTTTCTCCATGGCGGTGGCGATGATCTCGCCCACGGCCACGTCGGAGTTGGCGGAGATGGTGCCCACCTGGGCGATCGCCTTGGAGTCGGTGCAGGGCACGGCCAGAGCCTTGAGCTCTTCAACGGCGGCCACAACGGCCTTGTCGATGCCGCGCTTCAGGTCCATGGGGTTCATGCCAGCGGCCACGGCCTTGAGGCCTTCGTTGACGATGGCCTGGGCCAGAACGGTGGCGGTGGTGGTGCCGTCACCGGCTTCGTCGTTGGCCTTGGAAGCCACTTCCTTCACCATCTGGGCGCCCATGTTCTCGAACTTGTCTTCCAGTTCGATCTCTTTGGCCACGGACACGCCGTCTTTGGTGATGGTGGGGGCACCGAAGGACTTGTCCAGTACCACGTTACGGCCTTTCGGGCCCAGGGTGACCTTTACCGCGTCCGCCAGGATGTTCACACCCTTGAGCATTTTTACGCGAGCGTCATTGCCAAACTTTACGTCTTTAGCTGCCATTAGCTTATCCCTCTAAAGAATTCGATAACGAATGAAATTACTCGACGATCGCCAGGATGTCGGACTCGGACATGATCAGCACTTCGTCGCCGTCAATCTTCTCGGACTTCACGCCGTAGCCTTCGTTGAAGATCACGGTGTCGCCCACTTTCACGTCCAGGGCTTTCACTTCGCCATTTTCCAGGATGCGGCCATTGCCTACGGCCAGCACTTCACCGCGGGTGGACTTTTCGGCGGCGCTGCCGGTCAGAACGATGCCACCGGCGGACTTGGATTCCACTTCGGTGCGCTTAACGATAACGCGATCGTGCAACGGACGGATGTTCATCTTTGAGCTCTCCTAAAAACGCTTCCGTGTTGGGTCTTTCAAACGAAATAGGTGCAGCTTGGGCTGCCGGTTGCTCATCTATATGGGGAAGCCCCTCCCCCTTTACAAGGGGGCCGGGCAAAATTTTTTTCTTTGGCGCGGCACAGGCCACTGTTACCCTACGCGCCTTGCAGTAGACTGGCGGCCTTCGTCAGTGAGTTGAACAGGAGTCAGGATGCATCGAGAGCACGATTTGCTCAGCGGATCCATCGCCGGCACCCTAGCCCGGTTGGCCCTGCCGAACCTGTTCGCCGTGCTGAGCCTGCTGCTCTATCACCTGACCGACACCTTCTTTATCAGCCGCCTGGGCACCCAGCCCCTGGCAGCCTTGAGCCTCACCTTCCCCGTCACCCTGGTGGTCTCCTCCGTGGCCCTGGGCCTGGGCGCCGCCATGAGCGCGCAACTGGGCCGCCTGCTGGGCGAGGGGGACCGCGCCCAGGGACGCCAGTTTGTCAGCCACGGTCTGCTGCTGACCATGGTGGTGGTGGGGGTGTTCGCCTTTGGCGGGGCGCTGACCATCGATCCCCTGTTCCGATTGCTGGGCGCCGACGAGGCGCTGATCGGCCTGGTCCACGACTACATGCTGATCTGGTACCTGGGGGTGGGCCTGCTGGTGCTGCCCATGGTGGGCAACCAGGCGCTGCGGGCCACCGGCAACACCTTTACTCCGGCACTGGTGACCGCGGTGGCGGCGTTGGTCAACGCCATCCTGGATCCTCTGCTGATCTTCGGCATCGGTCCCTTCCCTCGCCTGGAGATGCAGGGGGCGGCCATCGCCACGGTGATCTCCTGGATGCTCACCTTTGTGGTGGCCCTCTACATGCTGACCGGCCGACACCGCCTGCTGGCCCGGATCAACCCGGCGCGGCTGCGGGACCACTGGCGCAGGATGCTGCACATCGCCCGTCCGGCCACCCTCTCCAACCTGCTCAACCCGGTGGCCAACGGCGTGCTGATCGCCCTGCTGGCCCGGATGGACACCGACGCGGTGGCCGCCTTCGGCGCCGGCACCCGCATCGAGTCGCTGCTGCTGATCCTGGTCACCGCCCTGTGCGGCGCCCTGACCCCCTTTATCGCCCAGAATCTCGGCGCCGGTCAGCAGGTCCGGGCCGCCAAGGCGCTGATGGGCAGCATCCACGTGGTGCTGCTGGCCCAGCTGGGGATCTACCTGCTGCTGTGGCCCCTGGCGCCCCAGCTGGCGGCGCTGTTCAGCACCGATCCCAACGTGGTGCACTACCTCACCCTCTACCTGCGCTGGGTGCCCGCCGCTTACGGCACCCTGGGGGTGGTGATTCTGTTGGCGATGTCCCTCAACGCCTACCACCGCCCCATGAGCGCCCTGATGCTTAACCTGGCCCGACTGGCGCTGCTCCTGCTGCCCGGGGCCTGGCTCGGCAGCCAGTGGCTGGGTGTAGAGGGGGTCTTTATCGCCATCCCCCTGGCCAACCTGGCCATGGGCGGTGCCTGCTACCTGCTGGCTCGCCAGGTCGCCGAACCGGCCACCCTGCCCCAACAGCAGCGGGCCTGAACCCGGCCCTTAAAACAACACACCGGCGCCCTAGGGCGCCGGTGTGTTTTGCCTGCCAGCCGCGGGCTTACTCTTTGCGTTCGTAATCACCGTCGATGGTCTGCCCGCCCCGGTTGCTGCCCGGGGTCTGGGAGTCTTTCGGGGTAAAGCCGTCCTGGCCCTCGAAGCCGCCTTGGGGACCAAAACCGCCTTGGGCACCAAAGCCGCCGTGGAAACTTTGGCTGTGCACCACCTTGAGCTGCATCCGCTTGAGCAGCGCTGCGGCCATGGGCGCCCGGGTGGCGGGGGTGAGGATCAACAAGCCGATAAAGTCGGTGACAAAGCCCGGGGTCACCAGCAGTACCCCGGCCACCGCCAGCAGCATCCCCTCAACGATCTGCTGCCCCGGGATCTCGCCGCGGTTGAGGCGGGTCTGCACCGACATCAGGGTGCTCAGCCCCTGGCTGCGTACCAGGGAGGCACCGATGGCGGCGGTCAGCAGCACCAGGCCGATGGTGGTCAGGGCGCCGAAGGCGTTGCCCACCTGGATCAACACGTAGATCTCGACGATGGGCATCACCGCGAACAGGAGAAAGAGGTAAAACAGCACTGCGGCCTCACATTTTTGGCTGGGTATTGAAACTCTAATGGGGCAAAGGCGGTCTGTTTTCAAGCCGGGATCATGTCCTGTTACACAACCTTGTGCGCTTGACCACAAAGTCACGTACAGTAGTCACCCAGCGGAAAAGACGATCACCGGTGAGTGGGTTTCCCCACCGGAAATAAGCCTGTAAAGAGCCTGATGAGCGAACACCCCCTGGTGGTGCTCTGCACCTGCCCCGATAACGACAGCGCCGAGCGCCTGGCCCAACGTTTGTTGGCCGACCGCCTGGTGGCCTGCGCCAACCTGATCCCGGGGGTCACCTCCCTGTATCACTGGCAGGGCGAGCTGTGCCGGGACACCGAGGTGCAGCTGCTGCTCAAGACCCAGGCCGATTGTCTGCCCCGATTGGAAGCGACGCTTCGCGAGGCCCATCCTTATGATGTGCCTGAAATGATTGCCCTTCCCATAGAGTGGGGCCACCAACCCTACCTGGATTGGATGAAGTTACATTGCCAGCCATGACAAAAACACTGACTCGATTGCTGCTGCTCCCCTTGTTGGGGCTGTTCAGCCTGAACGCCGCCGCCACCTTCTCCTTTTTAAAGCAGGAGCCCCAGGTGCTGCCGGTGGACCAGGCCTACCTGTTCGATTTTGACCAAAAGGACAACGCCCTGGACCTCACCTGGACCATGGCGGGAGACCAGTACTACCTGTACCAGGAGAAGTTCGTTCTCCAGGTCGACGTCGAGGGGGAAGCCACCCTGGGGGCGATCCAGTTCCCGGCGCCGGTCAACCACTACGACGAGTTCTTCGGTGATCAGCCGGTGTACTTCAACGAGGTCACCCTCACCATCCCGGTACTGGAAGCCAAGAACAACGCGTCGGTGACGGTCACCTACCAGGGCTGCCTGGACAAGGTGCTCTGCTACCCGCCCACCAAGCAGACGGTGTTCCTCAGTGACGTGGCCGCCAACGACGGCTTCATCGCCCCCAGTGCCCCGGCGGCGCCGCAAACCCAGCAAGACGGCCTGGCGGCCCTGCTGGCCGGCGATGGCCTGCTGCTGCCGCTGATCACCTTCTTCGGCCTGGGGATCCTGCTGGCCTTCACCCCCTGCGTCTTCCCCATGTACCCCATTCTCACCGGCATCATCGGTGGCCAGGGCAAGCTCTCTACCGGTCGCGCCTTCGCCCTGTCGATGACCTACGTCCAGGGCATGGCGCTGACCTACACCGCCCTGGGCCTGGTGGTGGCCTCCGCCGGCATGAAGTACCAGGCGGCGCTGCAAAGCCCGGCGGTACTTATCGGCCTGGCGGTGCTGTTCGTGGTGCTCTCCCTGTCGATGTTCGGCCTCTATAACCTGCAGCTGCCCACCAGCTTGCAGGGCAAGCTGGCCAACGCCCAGAACAAGCAGAAGGGCGGCTCCTTCGTCGGCGTCTTCGTGATGGGCCTGATCTCCGGCCTGGTGGCCTCCCCCTGCACCACGGCACCCCTGTCCGGCGTGCTGATCTACGTGGCCCAAAGTGGCGACCTGGTGCTGGGCGGCGCCACCCTGTACGCCCTCTCCATGGGCATGGGCCTGCCCCTGCTGCTGCTGGGCACCTCCGGCGGCAAGCTGCTGCCCCGAGCCGGCGCCTGGATGGAAACCATCAAGCACGTGTTCGGCTTCCTGCTGATCGCCGTGGCCATCATGATGCTGGATCGCCTCTGGCCCGGCACCGTGCTGGATCTGCTGTGGGCCCTGTGGGGCGTCAGCCTGGCCGGCTACCTGCTGCACCAGAACAAGAAGACCCAGTTCAGCTGGATGCAGACGGTGCGCAACGTGGTGATCGTGCTGGGCCTGTTCGCCAGCGTCTCCTACGGCTTCCACTCGGTGATGAACCGCAACGAGTCCCTGGCCTCCAGCCAGCACGCCGTGGACTTTGTGAAGATCAAGACCCTGGCGGACCTGGAGCGCGAAGTGGCGGCGGCCAATGCCGCGGGCAAGCCGGTGATGCTGGATCTCTACGCCGACTGGTGTGTGGCCTGTAAGGAGTTCGAGCACAAGACCTTCCCGCAGCCCCAGGTGACCGAGCGCACCGACCGCATGGTGCTGTTGCAGGCGGACGTGACCCGCAACGACGCCCAGGACATCGAGCTGCTGGAAGCCTTCCAGGTACTGGGGCTGCCCACCCTGCTGTTCTTCGACGGCAACGGTGAGGAGCTCAGCCAGCTGCGGGTGACCGGCTTTATGGGGCCCAACCCCTTCGCCGAGCACCTGGACCTGGTGCTGGCCCAGTAACCCTCCCCACCCCGCCCGGCTTGTCCGGGCGGGGTTCGTTTTGGGGCAATGGCGCCCCCTGATGGGGCAGTCGTCCCGACGCGCTCCCCACTTCCCAACACGGCATCAATGGGTTAACCCCTGGCACGCTTCTGGCAGCACCGAACACGGAGGTGCGCCATGAAATACTACAGCCGCCGGGTGATCAAACCCGAGGATCTCAACCCCGGCCAGAGCCTGTTCGGTGGCCGGCTGCTCAGTTGGCTCGACGAGGAAGCGGGGATCTTCGCCGCCTGCCAGATGGGCAGCCAGCGTCTTGTGACCCGCCGCATCGGTGAGATCACCTTCCATCGGCCCGGACGCCAGGGCGAGGTGATCGAATTTGGCCTGGCACTCAGTCATTGGGGGCGCACCGCGGTGACCCTGCGCTGCGCGGTACGCAACAAGGCCGACCACAGCGTGCTGGCCACCGTGGAGGAGATGGTGTTCGTCAACCTCAATGACCGGGGCCGGCCCGCGCCCCACCGCCTGGCCCGACAGCCACTGCTGCCAATGCCGCGCCCGGGGGGCCGGTAATCACATTTGTGAGCCAGACCCGGCGCCCTGCCGGAATTAAGATTGGCAATCAAGGATCTGCAGCACGTAAAATGGAGGGAATTTGCCACCCCAAGATTCAGGATCTCCCCCGTCATGGACCCGATGCTGCTGTTGTTTCCCCTGCTGCTGGCCCTGCTGGCGACCCTGCTGGGCTTCCCTCCCCTGATCGGCTACCTGGCCGCCGGCTTCGCCCTCTATGGCAGCGGCGTCGAGGCCCTGCCCTTTCTGGAGCCCATCGCCGATCTGGGGGTGTTGCTGCTGCTGTTCGCCATCGGCTTGAAGCTGGATCTGCGCAGCCTGGCCCGGGCCGAGGTGTGGGCGGGCGCCAGCATCCACCTGCTGCTGACCATGGTGATCACCACCTCCGCCATCAAGCTGTTCGGCACCATGGGGATCGCCCTGTTCGGTGAGCTGGACCTGAACCAGGCCATACTGCTGGCCTTCGCCCTGGGCTTCTCCAGTACGGTGTTCGCCATCAAAGTGCTGGAGGAGCGCGGTGAAACCCAGTCTCTCTACGGGCGCACCGCCATCGGCATCCTCATCATGCAGGACCTGTTCGCGGTGCTGTACCTGACCGCCAGCAAGGGCGCCCTGCCCTCCCCCTGGGCCCTGCTGCTGCTGGGCCTGCCGCTGCTGCGGCCGCTGCTCTACCGTCTGCTGGACCGGGTGGGCCACGGCGAGATGCTGGTGCTGTTCGGGCTGGCGATGACCCTGGTGCTCGGCGCCGCCCTGTTTGAGGCCGTGGGGCTGAAACCGGATCTGGGCGCCCTGGTGCTGGGGCTCTTGCTGGCAGGCCACCCCAAGGCCTCGGAGCTGTCCAAGTCGCTGTTCCTGTTCAAGGAGCTGTTCCTGGTGGCCTTCTTCCTTACCATCGGCCAGCAGGGGCTGCCCTCCGGGGCCGAGGTGGTGACCGCCCTGGCGCTGCTGCTGTTGCTGCCCATCAAGCTGACCCTGTTCCTGGCCCTGCTGACCCGATTCCGGCTGCGCCTGCGCAGCGCCCTGATGGCCAGCCTCTCACTGGGCAACTTCAGTGAGTTCGGCCTCATTGTGCTGACCGCCGCCATCGCCGCCGGCAGCATGGATCCGAGCTGGTTGCGGGTGATGGCCCTGCTGGTGGCCTTCAGCTTCCTCATCGCCGCCCCCCTGTCCACCCACGGCCAGGGGATCTACCAGGCTCTGCGCAACCGGTTGCTGCGGCTTGAGCGCCACCCCCTGCACCCGGAAGATCAGCCCATTCGCCTGGGCCAGCCCCGGGTGCTGATCTTCGGCATGGGGCGCATCGGCTCCGGTGCCTACGACGATCTCATCCAGCACTACGGCGACAGCCTGCTGGGGATCGATCACAAGCAGGAGATCATCGAGCGGCATCAGAACGAGGGCCGCCGGGTGGTGCTCGGTGACGCCACCGACACCGATTTCTGGGACAAGCTGGAGCACTCCGATTCGGTGGAGCTGGTGATCCTGGCGATGCCGGCCCACCAGGGTAACCTGTTCACCGCCGAGCAGCTGGCGCGCATCGACTTCCCGGGCCGGGTGGCGGCGATCTCCCGTTGGCCGGAAGAGGCCGAGGCGTTGGAAGCGCTGGGGGTGACCTCGGTGTACAACATCTACCAGGCGGCCGGGGCCGGGGTGGCGGAGCAGGTGGTGGAGCTTATGGGCAAACAAACGCCCGCCAGTTAGGCGGGCGGCGTCACCGAGTCGACGGGGTTACTGGTGTGACAGGATGAGCGACAACACGTACTGCATCGTCTTGTCGCAATCCGGCTGTCCCATCAGACGCTGCTTCTCCTGCTCCACCAGGGGCAAGACTTCGAGCCAGCGCTGACTGACCCAGCAGGCGTCCTCCAGGTGGGGTTCGTGGTACAGGTGACCCAGCTCCGGCTGGGCCTCGTAAAGCCGGCGCAACGCTTCCCCCAGTACGGAGAAGGAGTGGTCCAGCGGTTGTGAGGGCCAGTTGCACATCTTCAACACGTCCCCCATCCAGACGCCATCAGGCGCGGCCCAGGTGTCGAGGATGCGGATCTTCTGCCGCCCCTCCACCACCACGGACAGGGTGTCGTCGTCCAGTTGAAAAAAGTCCACCACGTCCACCAGGGTCGCAATGGGGTAACAGGGCATGTCGCCTTCCTCGCGGCTCATGCAAACCGCAATGGAAGCCCCTTCCTTGAGGGATGCGGCCACCATCCTTAATTGCCCGGGAGTAACGATGCGCAACTCCTTTCGACCCTCCGGCAACACCGGATCGTCGATGGGGAGCAGCGCCGCCTCTATGCGTTTCATAGCGGCCTCCTCGGTGACGGTGTCTCCAACAGTTTAGCTCTGATTATTCAGACCGGTACCCCCTGCTGCGGCTTTCAACGGCAAAAAAGCGATTGAACTGATGCGTCTTTTGCGTTGGCCCGCCCGCGCCCGCTCGTGAGAGTCTTATCCCAAGTCAGGCGGGATATCGCGTCCTTCCCATCCGCGATACGCGTTCGAGTTAGCCCTGAGCCCCTGCCCGACCTTTCATCATCCTCCTTAGACAAAGCCAGCGCCCGTCGCTGGCTTTTCTTTTGCTACGTCCATTACCCCAGCCCTGGTTCAGTCAAAAAATCGATTAGCCAGATAGGGGGAACCCGTTGGCGCCGAACCCCCTCACCGTGGGACAGTGTCACCAGACCTAAGGGCACCGGCGGTGCCCACCCTCCCTGCAAACGGAAACGGTCTTTCATCATCATCCCTGCAAGACTGCCGACGCCCCCGCGTCGGCTTTTTTTTTGCCTGCCATTGGCCGGGCAAAAAAAGGGCCGCCCCAAGGGCGGCCCCGTAATCGTGCGGCGGCAGGCGAGCGAACCCGGTTCTTTTATGCCGCCATCGGCAGTTGGCCCGCTTCACGGCGTTGCTCAATCCGTTTCCACACCCGTTCGTGGACGGCGTACCCCAGGGTGTTGACCAGCGGCTCCAGCACCGCCAGCAATCCGCCGATCACCAGGCTGCCGGTGATGAGGTACGCCAGGGCAAAGGCGATGGAAAAGTGCATGATGGCGAAAGTGGTGGTCTTGAGCATGGTGGTGTCCTCCCGAACTGATGACTTAATGATAACGGTTATCATTTGCATTGCAATGGTGTTCGGTCGGTTGGCCTAATCGGTCAAAGCGAACGCAGGTGCGCCAGGGGATCCGCCCTCAACTCTTCGAGCGCCGGCACCAGCGCCTCCCCCAGGGCCACCGCCCGCTCCCAGTGGCGGATCCGGGTGTCGCTGTCGTAAGCGGAAAAGTCGGTCCGATCCGGCAGTTTGCCCCCCGGCAGGGTGGCGATGAACGCCGGTGACGGGGTGAGGATCACCACCTTGTTGAAGTTGTCCCGCGCCCGGCGCCAGCGCAGATTCTTGTCGAACCAACCCGGGGCGGCGTGGGGGTAGAAGTGGGGGTAGAGGGTCAGCCCGCCCCCTTTGAGTGCCGGCAGGTCCAGGTGGTAATCGGTCACCCCGCCATCGAAGTAGCGCCCCGGCGCCATCCCCGGCAACCCGGTGACCCCGGAGAGCACCAGGGGAATGGAGCCGGTGGCCAGCAGGGTGGGCAGCAGATTGTCCGCATCCAGGAGCCCCTGGACGCTGGCCAGATCCGTCATGCCGGAAAAGGGGCTGTCCGGCTGGGCGCTCATCAGGCAGCGTCGCCAGTGCCAGTCCAGGCTGCGACGGCTCAGCAGATTGGTCAGGGCCGTCACGGCCAGACCCGCCCCCTGCGCCGCCCGGTGACGGCGGCCGTTCAGGTGGCGTCCCCGGCAGACGATGATGTTGAGCCGCCGATGGGGGTTGCTGGTGATGGCGTGGGCGCGATCGCCCACCGCTGCGGCCAGAAGCGCCTCACACACGGCGTCCACCTCCGCCGGCGTGGGCGGTCGCTCGTAGCGCTGATGGATGTAGCCCTGTTGCAGGCGTCGATGCGCCTGGTCATCCTCGGGATCGCTCAGGGTGGCACAACGCCAGGCCCCGGAAGAGGTGCCCAGCAATGAGAGAGGGTGATCCGTGGGAAAGAAGCGGTACAGCAGATGGCGGTCCAGGGCGGCCAGGGGAAGCCACTTGGGCCCGCCACTGGCGGCGATCACCTTGTCGAACAGTTCGGGCAGCAGCCCCTCTCGACGGATCCGGGCCTCGGCCTCGGGGCCCGCCAGCAGTTGCAATGGCAGCATCACGGCGTCCTGAGTCAGCATGCGCTCGAGCGCAGCAATCGAAAAGCGCCATGCTACCACGAGGGCGCCAATGAAAAGCCCCGCGGGAGGCGGGGCTTTAACGGGATACTGATGTCACTGTCTGTTGAAACCGGGAGCACGGACTCCCGTCGCAGGCATGGGGGACTTTGGTTATTGGCTGCCTTTGTAGTCGCCCCGGGCCTTGGCTTCGATGACCTGCTGGTCAAACGGCTTGGGATCCAGCAGTACGTGCTTGGCCAGCACCGCGCGATCACCCTGGCGGCCTTCCACGACCACACCCAGATCTCGCATCACCTGCTGCTGTGCATTCAGCTCAGCGCCCTGGTACTGGTTGGCGGAAACGTAAGGCCGATCCGCTTCCCGGCTCATCGGAGTTTCAGCCACCGCGGAAAAGGCAATGACAGCTGACGTTAGCACGACACATTTGATTTTCATGGGGACTCTCCTTTGTTAACACCCGGTTATCATATTACATAGCCGGGTAACACAGGGCAACCATGCAGTCACGAGTGAGAGAGTAAACATTTTAAACATATGATTTATTTATTTTTAGGTTCGAATGAGGCCCCCCAAAACCGACCCATCCCCCGGCTTTTGACCCCCTTCGCCCCCGCCGGTTTTACAGGCGTAAACTCAGAACAACAGCGGGGCCGAAATGTTAATTTTCAGAGCATTGTCTCGCCCGAGGCTCATTTATCAGCCGTTATGTCATGCCGCACCCCGTTTTACTCACCGCTGAACTGAACAGAGATTCAAACGGAGTCGTATATTCCAAATCAGCGAGACTTGATCGTTCACTTCGTGATCGTTCGCGCATTTAATCCGCAGATTTGTTATTTTGGCGTTTGTCTTTTGTATTATTTTCGTTATTTCATATTCCGGCGGCCATTTATTTATTAACAATTGACACAGGCTGAAATAATTTCAAAGCAGATCAGCGAGTTTTGCTGTCAACCTGGGACAATCGGCCTGACCGGGGAACCGCTATACTCATAAAGAAGACCCGAAGGAGGGCGCGAGATGAACCGAGGGATTGTGGCCCTGCTGGCCCTGCTGATGCCGCTGTGTGCCTTAGGGGGCGAGTTGTGGCTGCCCGAGGGGATCTACGCCACCGCCGTCAACGGCGCCCGGGTCTCCCCCCATCAGGACCGCCTGCCCCTGACCGAGGGGAAGCAGGTGGTGACCCTGCGCTACGCCAATCCCTACCGATTCCACAAAGAGCATCATGAAGTGGTGATCTCCAAACCTTTCTACCTGGTGTTCACCGTCGACGACGCCGGCCCCTACCGGGTGCAGGCACAGCTGCCCACGGATCTGCAGCGGGCCAAACGCTTTGCCCGACAGCCCGAGGTCAGTCTGGTTCGCTCCGGCGAACCGGTGGCGTTCGAGGCCTACGTCGGCGATGAGGTGATCAACGCCCTGCTCAGTCGCCCCTAAACGGGTGAATTCCCCCGGCGTTGTCGCTACCATGGCGGCATGCTCACCCTTTCGCAGCGGGTCACCATACCGGCCCAGGAATTGGAATTTCAGATGATCCGGGCCAGTGGCCCCGGCGGTCAGCACGTCAACAAGACCAGCACCGCCATCATGCTGATCTTCGACGTTAAGCACTCCCCCAGCCTTCCGGAACATTACAAAAGCCGGATCCTCGCCCGCGCCCACCCCAACCTCACCCCCGGTGGCAAGATCATCATCAAGGCCCAGCAACACCGCAGCCAGGAGATGAACCGCCAGGACGCCCTGTCCCGGCTCAAGGCCATGATCGACGCCGCCATGGTGGTCCAGAAGAAGCGGATCGCCACCAAACCCACCCGCGCTTCCCAGAAACGACGCCTCGACAGCAAGAAGCGGCAAGGTCAGACCAAAAAGCTCCGACAAGGCAAACCAGGCAGTTACGACTGAACACTGGTCGGATTTTGCTGAGATTAGACCAGTATTATGCTGCCATGTACGGCTAAGTCGTTATAATGGCTCCCCAACAATGGATGAGTGGTAACTACTGGTCAGACTTTAGGCGCCTCGCGCAAATGTCGCCTGTTACCCCTTAAATCGCTGCGGATAGAAGCAATATGTCGAAACAAATCCAGATTCTGCTGGTCAACGGTCCGAACCTGAACCTGCTGGGACAGCGGGAACCGGGCCATTACGGCCACCAGAGCCTGTCGCAGATCGTGGAAGCCCTGACGGAGCAGGCCGCCCAGGCGGGTGCCCAGCTGACGCACGTCCAGAGCAACCACGAAGGCGCCCTGATCGACGCCATCCAGCAGAGCCAGGCGGACTTTGTGATCATCAATCCCGCCGCCTACACCCACACCAGCGTTGCCCTGCGGGATGCCCTGCTCGGCGTCGCCACCCCTTTTATCGAGGTTCACCTCTCCAACGTCCACGCCCGGGAGTCGTTTCGTCACAACTCCTACTTCTCCGACGTGGCCATCGGGGTGATCTGCGGCCTGGGAGCGGACGGTTACCGTTACGCCCTGGATGCCGCCCTCGCTTTTCTTGAACGCCAAGCAAACTGAATAGATAACAGGATTGAGCGCCCCTATGGACATTCGAAAAATTAAAAAACTGATTGAACTGGTACAGGAGTCCGGCATCGCCGAGCTGGAGATCACCGAGGGTGAAGAGAGCGTGCGCATCGCCAGCACCTCCGCCCCGGTTGCCGGCCCGGTCACCTACGCCGCCCCGGCCCCGATGGCTGCGCCCGCTGCCGTTGCCCCCGCCGCTGCCCCGGCACCGGCCGCTGCGGCTCCGGCTGCCGCGGACGACGGCCTGCCGGCCGGCCACAAGGTGCTCTCCCCCATGGTGGGCTCCTTCTACCGCGCCCCGGCCCCGGGCGCCAAGCCCTTCGTTGAGGTGGGCGACACCGTCAACGTGGGCGACACCCTGTGCATCATCGAAGCGATGAAGATGATGAACCAGATCGAAGCGGACAAAGCGGGTGTGGTGAAAGCCATCCTGGCCGATAACGGCGACCCGATCGAGTTCGACGAGCCCCTGTTTATCATCGAATAAAGGACGGCCACCATGTTGGATAAAGTGGTGATCGCCAACCGTGGCGAAATTGCCCTGCGGATCCTGCGCGCCTGTCGCGAACTGGGGATCAAGACCGTTGCGGTGCACTCCACCGCCGACCGCGAGCTCAAGCACGTGCTGCTGGCCGATGAGACCATCTGCATCGGTAACGCGCCGGCCACCGAGAGCTACCTGAACATCCCCGCCATCATCGCCGCCGCCGAGGTGACCGATGCCATCGCCATCCACCCCGGCTATGGCTTCCTGGCGGAGAACGCGGATTTTGCCGAGCAAGTGGAGCAAAGTGGCTTCATCTTTATCGGCCCGAAAGCCGACACCATTCGCCTGATGGGGGACAAGGTCTCCGCCATCGAGGCGATGAAAAAGGCCGGCGTACCCTGCGTACCGGGCTCCGACGGCCCGCTGACCGAAGACAGCAAGCGTAACCTGCAGATCGCCAAACGCATTGGCTACCCGGTGATCATCAAGGCCGCCGGTGGCGGTGGTGGTCGCGGCATGCGCGTGGTGCGTGAGGAGAGCGAACTGCTGGAAGCCATCGCCATCACCCAGTCCGAGGCCGGCGCCTTCTTCGGCAACTCAATGGTGTACATGGAGAAGTTTTTGGAGAACCCGCGCCACGTTGAGGTGCAGGTGCTGGCCGATGGCCAGGGCAACGCCATCCACCTGGGCGAGCGGGACTGCTCCATGCAGCGCCGTCACCAGAAAGTGGTGGAGGAGGCCCCGGCCCCCGGCATCACCGAGGAGATGCGTAAGTTCATCGGTGAGCGCTGTGCCCGCGCCTGCATCGAGATCGGCTACCGCGGTGCCGGAACCTTCGAGTTCCTGTACGAGAACGGCGAGTTCTACTTCATCGAGATGAACACCCGGATCCAGGTGGAGCACCCGGTAACCGAGATGGTGACCGGTGTGGATCTCATCAAGGAGCAGCTGCGCATCGCCGCCGGTCAGCCCCTGTCCATCACCCAGGACCAGGTGGTGATCCGCGGCCACGCCATCGAGTGCCGGATCAACGCCGAAGATCCCAACAGCTTTATCCCCTCTCCGGGGACCATCACCCACTTCCACCCGCCCGGTGGTATGGGGATCCGTTGGGACAGCCACATCTACGCTGGCTACAAGGTGCCGCCCCACTACGACTCCATGATCGGCAAGCTGATCACCTACGGGGAGAACCGCGGCATCGCCATCGCCCGGATGCGCAACGCCCTGCAGGAGCTGGTGGTCGACGGCATCAAGACCAATGGCCCGCTGCAGCAGCTGATCATGGCGGACGAGAACTTTCAGAACGGTGGCACCAACATCCACTACCTGGAGAAGAAGCTCGACGCCGAGCACTGAGTTGGCGCGCTTCGAACAAACCGGCCCCTGGGCCGGTTTTTTATTGCCGGCACGTGAGCGGGTCTCAGTGCAGCCGAGCCCAAGCGCTCTATAGAGCAGGGCCGTCGCCTCCGGATGGTGTACAGCAACCCTGTGCATATCCGTTTGGTCACCGGACATAAAAACGCCCCCGGTCCAGAGGGCCGGGGGCGTTGTCCCGCCCGGCGCTGCCCAGGATCCCTTCGCTTTCTGCTTGGCTGAACGCCCACTCCTCGGTGCGGCTCTTGCAATCGCCACCAGGCTCATGTTGATCACCATGTTTTCGCTGCCCTTGGCGGCTTTACACGCGTCCAGGGATGCCTGTAAAGCCGAAAGCGTACGCCCAGTTGTTGGCATCGAGCACCTTGATGATGTGCAGGTTGAGGTTGCCGCTGGGTAGCACCCCCACCACGCCCATACCGTTGCCGCCGATCCCGGCGATGGTGTCCGCCACGTTGGTGTCGGGGCGGTTTTCGCCGGTGTTCCAGTTGCCGGTGCCGGGATCGTTGGTGCCAGCCACTAGGACGCCCTGGTAGAGATCTTCATGACCGGCGTCGTAGCCGGAACCGATAATGCACACCTTGGTGTTGCCAGCCGCCGCTTCGCACAGCTGGTCCGTCTGAGCCATAGGGATGCCAAAGGGGGTGGTATCTGACAATTGGTAACGCTTCACGTCCTCCTACTCTACCTAGGGGTGGTTCTGCATCGCCTTCAGGGAGGCCGCATGGAGACTGGTTTTTCTGAGGAGTTCTAGGAAACAGGGGCAGAACAGGTAAGCCGGCTGTTGATTCGTTAACAAATCCAGATTTATCTAAAAACCTTCCTCCGATGGAAGAGCTCGAAATAACCGATTATTGCTCAGTCAAAACTGTGACGAGTTCAGATTCGGTTAAGGAAACCAATCGTTAGGATACTGCAACCGCCAAGGATGGCATTTATTAAAAGAATTGAGACGAGAAGAAATGAGAAAGCAAGCATTCGCGGCCCTGACCGCCCTTACCCTCTCCGGATGCACCGGGCTAAACATCCAGACCGCCGAGCAAGCGTTCAACGGACACCCGCCGGCAGGGGTCCCGCTCGACGTCAACTTCATTACGGTAAACATGAAACACCAAGGGCACCTGAGAAGGGGTTCAGAGTTCGAAGCAATGGCGGAGCACTGCGGGGGCCAATACGAGGTTTTGGATACCCGGACCGAGCGAGGCTCAACCCGTTACAGTGCCCTAGGGGACAGCGTTTACGCCGACACGAACACGATTAAGCGCATCGCCTTTCGGTGCGTTGGCGATAAGCGGGAGGCGGCAGAGTGAAGGTTTTCGCGCAAGTTCTAGGGGCTCTGATTGTGTTCGCTATCCTGTCCGCCGGCGTGTCTTGGGCAGCGAAAGCGGCGAAGAAAGGCAGCGACAAATATAGCCATTATGCGTCCGTGTATCGCGAAATCGACCGCGAACTAATTCGGATCTCTACGCAGTGTGACAGGTCGTCCGGTGGGCAAGAAATGGACCTAGAGACTTACCTCAAGTGCAAGGACGATAAGGCTATCGCCTCCACCTTGAACCCGGTCTCGATGGCGACAACGCTCCCGGGGATGCAGGGCAAGGGCAACTGGGAAGCCGCCGTCGCATGGAGCCACACGATTAAACAGTTCCGGGATGACAACTCGAAGTGGAACGACCTACACAGATTCTTGAGCAAGTTTTATTGACCACAGACCCGGCCACCGCGCCGGGCTTTGCACTGACTAAGGACGTTAAAGAATGACTAGAACGACAGGGATTGCGGTACTGCTGGGCGCGTTGATTGCTGGGCCTGCCTCCGCTTGGGAGATGAGCACAAGGGTTGACGGGATGACCGATGAGCGGACAACTCGTCTGTATATGAAATCCGAGGATGGCAGGGGGACCCTGACCCTGACCTGTGACCCTGACGGTTACGAGATAGGCATTTACTCGCCGGACTTCATTTCCCCTCAACCGTTTTCATGGGTTCAGTCGTCAGTGATGTTCAGGTATGACAGGGACGACGCTTTTACAAGGGAGTGGAGACATCAAGGCAATACCGTTTCCGTGAGAGGTTCAGAGGCAACGGCTTACATGCGGCGCATGCTGCGAAGCGGATACCAGCGCCTAAGGGTTCGAATGGCGAAGTCGTCAAGCGGTCACTTTGCGGAGTTCAACATCGGGCGCGGCGGTACAGATGCGACGATGTTCTACCAGATATGCAAACTCTGACACCGGACCCGGCCACCGCGCCGGTTTTTTTGTGCCTGAATCCTTTCACCTGGTGAACGTATCATTAGTCCTACCTAATGCGATTACCACTTGTGGTAATGCCCACAACGGACCGAAATCGCGGTCTGTCCCCTCTTTTTCCCCGTTGCGGGTCCTGTTGGGTCCTTTTTTGGTGGGTATCTTGCGCCCCGACGTCGGAGTTCTTACGAAAATTTTCGAGATAGGGTGGCAGGTCATGCTTTCTGATGCGTTTACGCTGAAAAGCCTAGTAACCCTGCGTTTGAGCGGTGTTTAGAGCCATCAACAAAGCCCATCACCCTATGACATAGCCGGGGGATTTTGTGTCCCCCAGTGAGTCCCCCAGCGAAGGAACAACAAGGCCAAGCCTTTAAGGATGCGCCTTGGAGAGCCCGTTCTAGTTTCTGGAGAAGAGGCTCGACGCCGAGCACTGAGTTGGCGCGCTTCGAACAAACCGGCCCCTGGGCCGGTTTTTTATTGCCGGCATGTGAGAGGCTCTCAGTGCGGCCGAGCCCAAGCGCTCCATGCCGACCACGGCAACTGCCGACGCCGCGCTGCAGGGACAGCCCACGTCGCCGGTGATTTGCTTACCCCATAAAAAACAACCCGGCACCAGTGCCGGGTTGTTTCGTTCGCAGGACGCTTAGCGGTTGGGCTTACCTTTGCCACCGCCATTGCCGCCACCGCCGCCACCGCCGGTGTCACCGCCACCGCAGCCGTTGCTGGCCAGGTGGTCACTGGCGGCCTTGGCCTGCACCAGGCCGTGGCCATAGGCGTTGTCTCGACCGGCAGTGCCCAGATCTTCCGCGGTGGCCACCAGGGCGCTGCGGATGTCGCTGTTGCTGCACTCGCTATGGTGGCTCCACACCAGGGCCGCCACACCCACCACGTGGGGGGTCGCCATGGAGGTGCCGTTGAAGTAGGCGTAGTTGTCCGCCGTAACGTCAATGCTGGCGGTGGCACCCAGTTGACCCAGCAGCGCCGCGCCGTCGGTGTCACTGATCCCCACCGAGGGGATGCTGGTGGCCACGCCACCCAGGGTGCCAAAGAGCATACCGGGCTCGTTGTTGTAGACGATGGCGCCCACGCCGCCCCCGGCCTCACAGGCCAGCACCTTGTCGGAGAAGGCGATGTTGCCTCGACTGATCAGGCACACCTTACCGGCAGCATTGGCACAGGCGGACTCGCCCAGGCCGCAGTCCACCAGATCCCCGCTGATGGAGCCGTTGGGGGAACCTTCCATCCCTGACGCATCCACCGGGCTGCCGGCCACGCTCAGGCTGGCCACGCTGGCGCTGCCCATGGGCACGGTGGAGAGCACCGCGACCCCGGGGCCGGCCAGTTCCACCTGGTCGGTCTGCTGGGAGAAGTCCGCGATCATCTTATTGCTGTCGATCGCCGCCACCGACACCACGGAGCTGTAGGAGGCCGGGTAGGAATGGCGGGTGTTGCCGTCGTTACCCGCCGCGGCGATGCTCAGGATCCCTTCGCTGTCCGCCTGGTTGAAGGCTCGCTCCTCGGTGCGGCTCTTGCGATCGCCCCCCAGGCTCATGTTGATCACCATGTTTTCGCTGCCCTTGGCGGCTTTACAGGCGTCCAGGGCCGCCACCAGGCCGGAGGAGTACGCCCAGCCGTCAGCACCGAACACCTTGATGATGTGCAGGTTGAGGTTGCCGCTGGGCAGTACCCCCACCACGCCCTTACCGTTGCCGCCAATCCCGGCGATGGTGCCCGCCACGTGGGTGCCGTGGCCGTTCTCGTCGGTGTTCCAGTTGCCGGTGCCGGGATCGTTGGTGCCCGCCACGACGGCGCCCTGTAAGAGATCTTCATGACCGCCGTCGTAGCCGGAGTCGATGATGCACACCTTGGTGTTGCCCGCCGCCGCATCGGACAGCTGGTCCGCCTGCACCATGGGGATCCCAAAGGGGGTGGACTCCGACAACAGGTAACGCTTCACGTCCTCCTCCACGTACTCCACGTGGGGGTGGTTCTGCATCGCCTTCAGAGCGCCGGGGGTCAAGGAGACCGCCATGGCGCGATGACCAGGCAGGTCGAGTTTGACCTTACCCTTCTCCGACTGCACCTGGGCACGCACCGCCTGCCCCTTGCCCTGCTGATATTTCACGATGTAACGGACGTCATCGCCCGCGATTGCTGTGGGGCTCAGCAGCATCGCAGCCGCGACGCCAGCCAAAGCCAAACCCTGGTTTTTCATGCTCATTGCCACTCCTGATGAGGTGCTCGTTGTTGTGTTATGAGCAGCACGATCCACTGATCGACCACCTAGCCGCAGGGTTTGAACCTAGCGATCTGATCGGCCAGTGGCAAAGGGGATGGGTCAACTGGGGCAGGGTCGGGGCAAGCCTGAGAATGTCTCTGTATTTCACTAACTTGCCGCCAACTCCCTATATGTAACAGCATGTTAACAATAACGGCGTGGAACGTGGTTCGATAAGGCCGCGTAACCACTGACTGACAGCCCACCACAAACAGATAAAATAAACCCATGTAATTTAAGGATTTTGTTGCTGTGGTCCGGCCAAATATACCTTTTCGCTATTAATATATGCACTTGTGACTGGTTTCGCTTGCGCTTTCCCGGTCCGATCCGCGTCCCCGGATCCCAACAATGCCACCGGGCTCACAGCACAGTCGCACCCATGCCCCCTATGCTGGCCGGATGACCCAAAAGCCGTAGGAGGGGGCATGAAAATCACCTTTGGACTGATCGTCGCAGGGATGGCAACGCTGCTGGGCTACCGGGGCTTTCGCCGATGGCGCACACAGCCACCGGCCGAGACGACGCCCGCGGAGAACGCCCGCCCCTGCCCGCGCTGCAAGTTTACCCTCGGCTACGCCGACACCCCCTGTCGGCACTGCACCCTCTATCCGTCCCAAGACGCCGTCACCGGAGACCGCCCGTGAGCCAAATCCAACGCATCGAGTCCCTGCTGGACACCCTGGGCCAGGGCCTGCACGAGCGGGAGGAGGCCCTGGCCGTGACCCTGCTGGCCACTCTGGCCGGCCAGCACAGCTTTCTGTTCGGCCCCCCGGGCACCGCCAAGAGCCTGTTGGCCCGTCGGGTGGCCGCCGCCTTCGAGCAGGCCAGCTACTTCGAGTGCCTGATGAATCGCTTCAGCACCCCGGATGACGTGTTCGGCCCGGTCAGCCTGCAGGCGCTCAAGGCCGACCGCTATGAGCGCCAGATAGCGGGCTACCTGCCCAGCGCCGAGCTGGCGTTCCTCGATGAGCTGTTCAAATCCAGTCCCGCCATCCTCAACACCCTGCTCACCCTCATCAACGAGCGACGCTTTCGCAACGGCGAGGCGGTGTTGCCGGTGCCCCTGATGGGGGTCCTGGCCGCCTCCAATGAGCTGCCGGAGCCGGACCAAGGGCTGGAGGCACTCTACGATCGCTTCCTGGTACGACTGGTCACCGCCCCCACCGAGCAGTGGGACCACTTCGCCGCCCTGCTGAGCCAGCCCCCCAGTGCCGGCGACATCACGCCTTGCCAGCCCATCGCCCGGGAGGAGTGGCAGGCCTGGCAGCAGGCCTACCCCAGGGTGCGCCTGGCCCCGGACAGCCTGGCGGCCCTGCGCCGCCTCAAAGCGTCGCTGCCGGACACCCTCTACGTCTCCGACCGGCGCTGGCACCAGGCCGCGGCGCTGCTCAAGGCCTCCGCCTTCCTGTGCGGTCGCGACCACACCAACCACAGCGACTTGCTGTTGCTGCGCCACTGCCTGTGGCAGGAACCGGACCAGCGCGGCGAGGTGCAGCAGTTGGTGGTGGCAGCCCTGGCCGAAGGCGGTGAGGCCCTGGCACTGCCGGATCTCGACATCCTGGAGTCGAGCCTGCACAGTCTGCTCTACTTCGATGAGGACGAGTACGACACCGTCGAATTCTTCCCCCAGCAGTTCTTCTTCGCCAATCAGGGGGAGCAGCGCCACGAACGGGGGGGCTTCTTCTACGTTAAGGCCACCGCGGTGCACGAGCATCGCCGCCGGGAGCCGGTGCACTTCGATTTCTACGTCCACCGCAGCCAGATGGCCAGCGACGCCCCCTTCCACCCCTTCGATCCGCTGGGCCCCCTGCGGGAGACCGTCCAGTGCCGTTTCACCGACTCCGGGGTGCTGAACATCCGCTACGACCCCCAGGGCCGCTTCGACCAGAGCGCCTTTCATGTCCCGGCCTATCAGCCGCCCCTGCGCCACCGCAAAGGTGCGCCCCGTCCGGCGCAGGATGCCGCCGCCCTGACCGCCCTGCTGGGCACCCTGGCCGAACACCGCCTGGCCCTGGAGCAGCGCCTCGACCATGCCCAGCAGGCCCTGACCCAATACCGGGCCGAGGCCCGCACCCCCTTCGTGCCCGATGCCCTGGTGGACCAGGTACTCAGCGGCCTGATGGGGCAGATTGACGAGCTGGAGCTGGCGCTGCTGCGCTGCGACAGCCTGGAGAGCCTGGCCAGCCCATGCTGCAACTTGAAAGCGGGCTGAGCGATTACGCCGAGCTGCTGAGCCACTCCCCCGCCCTGCAGCGCAAGCTGGCCGAGACCCTGGCTACGCTGGAGGCCCAGGCGCAGCAGACGTTGGTGGACACCACCCCCTTTGCCCCCTGGGAGCAACGGTTGGCGGCGCTGGAGGCGACCCCGGTCGAGCAGCTGAACCTGGCCGACGCCAGCCGCGCCTACCAGGGGTTTCGCCAGGCCTGTCGCCTGCCGGACAATCGCCTCTTCTGGCAGGCCCAGCTGAGCCGAAGCCACTCGGCCCGCCAGCATCTCGCCCTGGGGCGCTTGCTGCTGACCCAGTGGCGACGGGCGCTGGATGGCGAACACCAGCACTGGCGCCTGGCCCAGCTGCAGCGGATCCGCCAGGACTGCCTGGCCCAACTTCGTCCTTGGCTGGACCAGCTGCTGGCCCTGAGTCGCCGCTTCGCGCCCCTGGGGCTGGAGCCGGGCGTCCTGGTGGATTTCAGTGAGAGCCGCGGTGGGCGGCAGGCGGCACAGGAGCTGGAGCGCTGGGCGAGTTACCTGGAGGCGAACCCCGGGATTGCCGAGCTGTGCGAGCAGATCGGCCGACAGCGGCGTCCCACAGTGCAGACCCAGTACCACCCGGTGACCGTCACCGAGCGGGTGCCCGCCCAGTGCGCCAACGCCCCGGCGCCGGAGGCGCTGTTTGGCATACAGACGGGACGGGATCTGACCCTGGCTCTGCCGGCGGAGCTGGCCCAACTGGGGGATCCTGAGCTGGAGACCCTGTTCGACCTCAAGTACCTGGAGCATCGCCTGACCCAGTACCAGCGGCGCGGCTGGCATCGGGAGTGGCAGTGGCAATCGGTGACGCGGCTGCAAGCCAGCACCGTGACCCGGGCCCCGGGGCCGCTCATCCTCTGCATCGACACCAGCCTGTCGATGCAGGGGGCGCCGGAGCTGGCGGCCAAGGCGATCGCCCTGTGCCTGGCCAGCCAGGCCCTGGCCCAGGGACGCGAGTGCCACCTCATCAATTTCGCCACCGATCTGGCCCAGCTGGATCTGGGCCACTCCCCGGGGGCGCTCATCGAGTTTCTGTGCCAGAGCTTTCACGGCGGCACCGACGTGGCCCCGGCCCTAACGGCCGGGCTGGACCAACTGGCGGACCCCAGATACGCCCTGGGGGATCTGGTGCTGATCTCCGATTTCGTCCTGGCGGATCTGCCCAAGACGCTGCTGGCCCAGCTGGGCGCGCAGCGCCACCGGGGCCACCAGTGTTTCGGGGTGATGATTGGCGAGCAGGCGTGCGACACCAGCCTGGACAGCCAGATGGACCGCTACTGGCACTACGACGCCCGACGGGGCGACATCGAGGCGCAATCGGGCCGGTCGGTGCCCCTGCCTCAGGCAGAGACACCGGCCTGGCTGACCGCGCTCGAGGGCTCCGCCTAGAGGATCCGCGCCCCCAGCATCAGCTTGCGACGCAGGTAGGCGATCTGGGCCTGGTGGTTGAGATCCTTGGGGCAGTTGTCCTGGCAGCCCAGCAGCGTCATGCAACCGAACACCCCATCCTCGTCACCGATGACGTGATAGAAATCTTCCGGCTCCCGGGCGTCCCGGCTGTCCAGGGCAAAGCGCGCCACCTTGTTGAAGCCCACGGCGCCGACAAAGGTGTCCCGCATCTGGGCGGTGGCACAACCGGCCACGCAGCAGCCGCACTCCACGCAGCGGTCCGCTTCGTAGATGCTGTCCGCCAGCTGGGGATCCATGGGGGTCTCCAGGGCGTGGATGCTGTGGGCGGCGGCCTTGGGGTGCAGCCAGGCCCCCAGCCGCTCCGACAGGGCGCGCATAAAGGTGCCGGTGTTGACCGACAGATCGCCAATAAGCTCAAACCCGGGCAGGGGCATCAGGGTGATCACCGGACGGTTGGCCTTGGGGGAGAGGGTGCTGGTCAGGGTACGGCAGGCCAGGGTGGGCTTGCCGTCGATCACCATGGCGCAGCTGCCGCAGATCCCGGCGCGGCAGACGAAGTCGAACTGCAAGGAGCGGTCCTGCTCCTCCCGCAGGCGGTTGAGGGCGATGAACACCGTCATGCCGCTGGTCTCCTCCAGCTCGAACCGCTCCAGGCGGGGACTGTCCCCGGGCAGCTGGGGATCGAAGCGGAAAATCTCAAAGGTCAGGGTACGGGCGCTCATCAAGAGTCTCCTGTGCGGCGCTGGTTGCGCGGCCGGTAGGGGGTGGGCAGCTCATAGGGCATCAGCGCCTGCTGACGCTGGTGGCGGTCGGCGTCGGGGTGGTCGGCCTCCCAGGCGGCGATCGCCTCCAGGCGCCGCTCGGTGTCCGGGTGGGCGATGGCGTTGTCCTCGCCGTAACCCCGGTAGCCCGGCGGCAGCTCCATCGCCATCACGTCCAGGGCCTCGTAATCCAGTGCCGGCGCCGGCTGGCCCTCGGGCCAGCGCACCAGGGTGCGCTTGAGCCAGTCGCGGTCGTTACGCTGGGGGTAGTCCTCTCGGGCGTGGGCCCCGCGGCTCTCGGTGCGGGCCGCGGCGGCGGTGGCGATGCACAGGGCCAGCTTCAGCATCCGCGGCACCTTCATCGCTTCGGCCAGCTCCGGGTTGCTGTGGCGGCGCTTGTTCTGCACCTCGATCTGCTCGCTGCGACGCACCAGCTCGGTCAGCTCAGTCACCGCCTTGTCCAGCTCGGCGCCGGTGCGGAAGATCCCCACCTTGTCCATCATGATGGACTCCATCTCCCAGCGCAGGGCGTAGGGGTCTTCGCCGTTTTCCCGTGCCAGCAGGGCATCGATGGCCTGCTGCTCCTGGGCCAGGAAGGTCCTGGCCAGGGCGGTGTCCCCCATGGGGTTGGCCTCGGAGGCGTCCGCCACGTAGTCACCGACGATCATCCCCGCCACCACGGTCTCCGCCAGGGAGTTGCCCCCCAGGCGGTTAAAGCCGTGCATGTCCCAGCAGGCGGCCTCGCCCACGGCGTACAGCCCCTTGAGGCCGTCACTCTCCCCCTGCTCGTTGGTTCGAATGCCGCCCATGGAGTAGTGCTGGGTGGGGCGCACCGGGATCCAGTCCTTGACCGGATCAATGCCCAGGAAGTACTGGCAGATCTCCTGCACCTCCCGCAGGTTCTTCTCGATGTGGGCCTTGCCCAGCAGGGTGATGTCGAGCCAGAGGTGGTCGCCGTAGGGGCTGGGCACCCCCTTGCCCTTGCGCATGTGTTCGGTCATCCGTCGGGACACCACGTCCCGGGAGGCCAGCTCCTTCTTCTCCGGCTCGTAGTCCGGCATAAAGCGGTGCCCGTCCACGTCCCGCAGCAGGCCGCCGTCGCCGCGGCAGCCCTCAGTGGTGAGGATCCCCACCGGCACGATGGCGGTGGGGTGAAACTGCACCGCCTCCGGGTTGCCCAGGGCCACCTGGCCGGTTTCCAGGGCGATGGCGGCGCCGGTGCCCTCGCAGATGATGGCGTTGGTGGAGACCGACCAGAGCCGGCCGTAGCCGCCGGTGGCCACCGTGGTGGTGCGGGCCAGGTAGGCGATGAGTTCACCGGTCACCAGGCAGCGCACCACGGCACCGTGGCAGCGCTCGCCATCGTGAATAAGCCGCACCGCTTCCATCCGCTCGTGCACCTGGATCCCCAGGCCAATGGCCTGGTTGTCCATGGCGTAAAGCATGGAATGGCCGGTGCCGTCGGAGGTGTAGCAGGTACGCCACTTCTTGGTGCCGCCGAAATCCCGGGCGTTGATCAGGCCATGGGCCTCGTCCGGCTCGGTGATGGTGACCTTCTCGGCATTGACCACCACCTGGCGGTCCCCCGCCTGCACCCGGGTCCAGGGCACGCCCCAGGTGGCCGCTTCGCGCACCGCCTTGGGGGCCACCTGGGTGAACATCCGCGCCACTCGCTGGTCGCAGCCCCAGTCGGAGCCTTTGACGGTGTCGTGGAAGTGGACATCCTCGTTGTCCCCCTCCCCCTTGATGCTGTTGCCCAGGCTGGCCTGCATGCCGCCCTGGGCCGCCGCGGAGTGGGACCGCTTGGCGGGGATCAGTGACAGCACGGTGGTTTCCAGGCCACGCTGACGGCAGGCGATCGCCACCCGCAGTCCGGCCAGGCCGCCGCCGATCACCAGGGCGTCAGTGTATATGGTTTTCATCGCTTCCTTTTCTCTTCAACTTGCCAACTGGGCATAACGGACAAAGGCCAGCAAAGACGCCAGGCCGATGCCAATAAACAGGACGCTGAGCAGCGAACGCAGCCGCACCAGGGTGGCGCGTCGCTCGGGGCTCACCGGACACCACTTCATCACCAGGCGGTACACCCCCACCATGGCGTGCACCTCCACCGCCGCCAGCAGCGGCAGGTAGAGCCACAGCATCCGCTGGTCCCACACCCGGGCGGCGGAGCCCTCCGGGCCGATGGTTTCCGGCTGGTTGATCATCATCCAAAGGTGCGCCGGCAGCAGCAGGAACAGCACAAAACCGGTGACCACCTGCCAGCGCCACAACCGGGTCTCGCGGCTGTGCACCTGGCCCATCTGCCGGTTCAGTGCCCGCCACTGGCGAAGGTTCTGGGGAAACTTGCGCAGTGCGGTCACCGCGTGCAGCGCCACCAGCAACAGGATCCCCAGCCCCATCAGGCTGACCACCACCGGGTAGCCCTGCCCCGCCGGATCCAGGAACGCCAGCTCCATGTTGCGGGCCACAAAGCGCATCGCCTCGGGGCCAAACAGAATGGAGGAGACCAGCAGCAGGTGGACCCAGAGAAACAGGGCCAGCAGGCCGCCGGACAGGCTCTGGGCCAGATCCGCGGTGGCGGCCCAGCGGGAAAAACGGGGGGAGATCCGGTTGTTCATGGTGCATTCCTTGTTCTTGGTCTCGGCCACAGCCGGGGATCACTCCCTACTGTTTACCATCCGGCGTGGCCGCCAGACCCGATCCAGAACAAAGTTTCACCTTTTAGTTGCCCGCCATCACGGTTTTGCCCTGGTTGAGTGACAAACCATTACTGACGTGGGCCCCCAGGCTGAAGCCACCGAGCACCAGCAGGTAGACCACCACCGCCGCGGCCAGCCGGCGCAGGGTGCGGCGACGGCCGAAATTGGGCCACCACTTGAGCACCAGGCGCACCAGCCCCACCACCGCGTGCAGCACCGCCAGGGGCAGCAGCAGGCCGTAGAGCAGCCAGCCCCCCTCGTTGACGATGCGCAGGGCGGAGGGCTCGACGCCGATGTGGTGGGGTTGGGTCATCATGGTGATCAGGTGCACCGGCAGCACCAGCATCAAGGCGATGCCGGTCAGCAGCTGTGCGCCCCACAGCCAGGTGCCGCCGTGGCGGACGTGGCCCAGGTGGCGGCTCAGGGCCCGCCACTGGCGAAACTCGATGGGCACCCGGCGCAGGGCGGCCCAGACGTGCAGCCCCAGCAGGGAGAGCACGATCAGCGCCGCGGCCACCACCATGGCGGCGTAGCCGTGACCGGCGGGATCCGCCCAGCCGGCGTGGAGGAACCAGGCCACGGCGTCGAACGCCTCGGGGCCGATCAGGATGCTGGCCTCCAGGTGAAGGTGCATCAACAGGAACAGGGCCAGGAGGCCACCGCACAGACCCTGGATGAGATCCATCCGGGCGGGGCCGCGGCCAAAGGAGATCAGTTTGCGCATGGTTGGGCTTGGGGTATTGGGTGACGGTACAGCTTGTCACCATAGGCAGCCCAGGGAGGGAAGAACTTGATTTAAATCAATGTGAGAGCAGGATCACATTGGTCGGACCGCGGGGTGCGAAGCGGATCACACCGCCGCACCCCGCTGAATCAGAATCAATGACTGAACGGGGGCAAACGCTCCGCCAGGGTGAGCATGCCCGCCCCCAGCATCACCACCCCCAGCGGCGCCAGTCGTGCCAGCCAGTGCCGGGCGTGGGTCCGGGCCGGAGATTGCCACCAGCGGCGCGCGAATCGGCCCAGCCCCAGGCTGATGTGCAGGGCCAGCACCGGGAACAGCAGGGCGTAGAGCGACCAGCCGGCGTCCTTGGCCAGGTGCACCGCGGCGATCTCCGGATCCGCCATATGGGGGTGGGAGAAGATGGTGAACAGGTGCAGGCCCAACAGCGGTACCAGCATGACGCCGCTCATGATCCGCACCAGGTACATCCCCTTGCGCAGGCTGAGCTGAGACCGACCCAGCCGCGGCGGGCCGAAGTCGACCTTGGCCGCCCGGCGCAGCGCCAGGCTGGCGTGCACCGCCAGCAGGCCCAGCAGGGTCAGGCACAACAACAGCATGGTCACCAACGAGCCGTCCCAATGGCCGGCAAACAGCAGATCGCTGAGCCGGTGGAAGGACTGCGGCCCCACCAGATCCCCCTGGCGCCAGTGCAGGTTGGCCAGGAAAAAGATCCCCAGGGTGCCGCCGCAAAGGCCCATCACCCAGTCACGGGTGCGCAGGGAGTGGCTATGGCTGTGGCTATTGGTCATCGTCTGCCCTCAAGAAAGTGGGCGCGCATCATAGTGGAGGGGCCGGGGCCCAGTCCGTGACATCGGTCGAAATTTCGCCACATCATAATTTCGACCACACAGGCCCCGGGGCGAACATAAGTCACACCTATGCTTGTCGCGCACGCCCTTTAGGAGAGGGGTGCGGGGACGGAGCGCACCACGCTCAGCACCGAGGCCACCATCAGCACCAGGCTGGCGGAGCCCAGGGCCAGGGACCAGCGCCGGTGAAACAGGCCCTGGGCGTTGCCCGGGAACCAGCGACAGATCAGACGCCCCAGTCCCAGCAGGGCGTGCAGCAAGAGCACGGGCACCAGCATCACGTAGAGCATGCGGCTGCCCAGGGAGGTGAGGCGCTGATCCCAGCTCCCCGCGTCCAGGTTGGGTGGGGACTGGAACAGGGTATAGACGTAGAGCATCACCAAAGGCACCAGCAACACCCCGGTGGTGACCTGCACCTGCTGGTAGACCCGCAACCAGGCCAGCCGTGGCTTGCGGCCAAAGCCCGGCCGCTCGGTCAGCGGCGGCCTCTCGCGGGACTCGGCCAGGGCCAGGAAACCGTGCAGCATCAAAAGGCCGACCAGCACCGAGGTGGCCAGCCAGGAGGCCAGGCTGGTCTGTTCGGGCACCCCGAGGATGAGGTTCTGGATGGGCGCCAGCGGCCGGGGGCCAAACAGCTGGGTTGGGCCCCACTGCAGTGACAGCAGGGTGTCCAGGGCCAGAATGCCACCGGCCATCCCCTGGGCCCAGCGACGCCAGAGGGCGCGCTGCTCGGAAAGCGAAATGTCCATACCGTGTTAATAAGAGAGAATGTTCCTTAACATAGCGCCGCTTATCCTTTCCAGAATGTGATCCCACTCAAAATCACCCATCCACTCGCGCATCCAAGGGCCCCAAAGCCGTTCAACCGTCGAAAAAAGAAACGCTGGCGAAACCCACCGGAGTCATTACAATTCGCCCCCTATTCCCCACCACAGCAGAGAGAGTCATGGCCTGGATCCAACTGCGCCTCAACGCCACCAACGCCACCGCCGAAACCATCAGCGACACCCTGATGGAACTGGGGGCGGCGTCCGTCACCTTTGTCGACGCCCAGGACACCCCGGTGTTTGAACCTGCGCCCGGGGAAACCCGCCTGTGGGGGGACACCGACGTGATCGGCCTGTTCGATGCCATCACCGAGATGGCGCCGGTGATCGAGGCGCTCAAGGCACTGCCGGAGCTGGCCAACCAGATGACCTATAAAGTGGAGGCGCTGGAGGACAAGGACTGGGAGCGGGCCTGGATGGACAACTTCCACCCCATGCAGTTCGGCCGCCGGCTGTGGATCTGCCCCTCCTGGCGTGAAGCCCCGGAGCCGGACGCCGTCAATGTGCTGCTGGACCCCGGCCTGGCCTTCGGCACCGGCACCCACCCCACCACCGCCCTCTGCCTGACCTGGCTGGACGGCCTGGATCTGACCAGCAAGTCGGTGGTGGATTTTGGCTGCGGCTCCGGCATTCTGGCCATCGCTGCCATCAAGCTCGGCGCCGAGCGGGTGGTGGGGCTGGACATCGATCCCCAGGCCCTGACCGCCTCCGCCGACAACGCCCAGCGCAACGGGGTGGAGGAGAAGCTGACGGTGTACCTGCCCAAGGACCAGCCGGCGGACCTGCAGGCCGACGTGGTGGTGGCCAACATCCTGGCCGGCCCGCTGCGGGAGCTGGCGCCGGTGATCAGCGCCCTGGTCAAACCCGGCGGCCAGCTGGCCCTGTCCGGCCTGTTGGCGGAGCAGGCCGAAGAGCTTCGCGCCATCTACGGCCAGTGGTTTGATCTCAACCCCACCGCCGTCGAGGGGGACTGGTGTCGATTGGATGGCACCAAGCGCTGAGCGACGCTCAACGACCGAAACTTTTTACGGCCGCGCAATAATTAGCCAACTCAGGGGCGCCAACAGAAGTAAGTGACCGCTAACGTCACTATCCCCATGGCGCCCCGATCCTTGAAGGCGATGTCAAGCAAAAAAATTTGCGCCGCGTTCATTTTCTAACCTTCCCAGGCCCGGAAAAAAGGAGTAATATTCGCCCCCTCGTAAACGAGCGGGACGGAAAAGTGACCTTGAAAATTGGACCCTATCGACTGGACAACCAGCTGATCGTGGCGCCGATGGCCGGAGTCACGGATCTCCCCTTTCGCCAGCTGTGCCGACGCCTCGGCGCCGGTCTGGCCGTGTCAGAGATGCTGTCGTCCAACCCCAAGGTGTGGGCGACGGAAAAATCGATGGCGCGGATGGATCACAGCGGTGAAACCGGCATTCGTTCCGTCCAAATCGCCGGCAGCGAGCCCGAGTTGATGGCTCAGGCCGCCCAGTTCAACGTTGAACGGGGCGCCCAGATCATCGACATCAATATGGGCTGCCCGGCCAAAAAAGTTAACAAGAAGCTGGCTGGCTCAGCCTTGCTGCGCCACCCGGATCTGGTGCGCCAAATCGTCGAAACCGTGGTTAACGCGGTGGACGTGCCGGTGACCTTGAAGATCCGTACCGGTTGGGACCCGGAGCACCGCAATGGCGTCGAGATCGCCCGGATTGCCGAGCAGTCCGGCATCGCCGCCCTCGCCGTACATGGCCGCACCAAGCAGTGCATGTACAAGGGCGAGGCGGAGTACGACACCATTGCCGCCATCAAGCAGGCCGTCAGCCTGCCGGTGATCGCCAACGGCGACATCGACAGCCCGGAGAAGGCCAGGTTCGTCCTGGATTACACCGGGGTCGACGGCTTGATGATCGGTCGTCCCGCCCAGGGTCGTCCCTGGATCTTTCGCGAGATCCAGCACTACCTGGAAACCGGTGACCACCTGCCGCCCCCGTCACGGGAGGAGCGGAAGGCCCTGATGCTGGAGCATCTGGAACAGTTGCACGCCTTCTACGGCGACGAGCGCGGCATGCGCATCGCCCGGAAGCACGTGGGCTGGTACCTGGAGCACCAGCAGCAGATGGAACTTCGCCGCCAGTTTAATGGGCTGGATAGCGCCGCTGCACAGCGCCAAGCCCTAGCCGGCTTCTTTGAATTGCATTGATTGTAAACAGACAGAGCAAAGACAGTATGTTTGACCAGCAGAACTCCTTTTCTGAAGCGCACCAACTGACCGTAGGCCAGATCGAAACCCCCAATGGCACTGTGAAGCCCCAGTTACTGCGCGACTCCGTGAAGCGTGCCGTAAGCAACTACTTTGCTCAACTGGATGGCCAAGAAGCCTCCGAAGTGTATGAGATGGTACTGTGCGAAGTGGAACAGCCCCTGCTGGACATCGTGATGCAGTACACCCGCGGCAACCAGACCCGCGCCGCCAACATCCTCGGCATCAACCGCGGCACCCTGCGTAAGAAGCTGAAGAAGTACGGCATGAACTAAGAGCGCTGCTCGAAGTTGCCAAAAACCGAGTCCCCGGACTCGGTTTTTTTGTGCCTGGACGCCGGGCGGAGCCGCCAAGGGGGGCCCGCCATTGGCCCTCTCCCGCGCAACTGGTACACTCTTGCCCCGTTATCGTTAGAACCTAGACAGAGCGAGATTCCCGATGGGTCGCAGTTTCGAAGTCCGTAAGGCCTCCATGGCCAAGACCGCCGGTCAGAAGACCAAGGTCTACTCCAAGTACAGTAAAGAGATCTACGTGGTGGCGAAAAACGGCAGCCCGGATCCCGACGCCAACCTGGCTCTGCGCAGCCTGATCGACCGCGCCAAGAAGGATCAGGTGCCCGGCCACGTGATCGACAAGGCCATCGACAAGGCCAAAGGCGGCGCAGGGGAGGACTACACCCCGGCACGCTACGAAGGCTTCGGCCCCGGCAACTGCATGGTGATCGTCGACTGTCTGACCGACAACAACAAGCGCACCTTCACCGACGTGCGCCAGTGCTTCGTCAAGACCGACGCCAAGATCGGCTCCCCCGGTGTGGTGGCCCACATGTTCGATCACCAGGCGATCTTCTCCTTCGCCGGTGACGACGAGGATGCCGTACTCGAGGCCCTGATGATGGCCGACGTGGACGTCACCGACGTGGAAGCCGAAGAGGGCGCCATCACCGTATTCGCCCCCAACACCGAGTACTTCAAGGCCAAAACCGCCCTGCAGGAAGCCTTCGAGGGGATCGAGTTCGACGTCGAAGAGATCACCTTCGTGCCCCAGACCTACACCAAGATCGAGGGTGACGACGTGGCGATGTTCGAGAAGTTCCTGGCGATGCTGGAAGATTGCGACGACGTGCAGAACGTCTACCACAACGCCGAACTCTGAGCGTGGTAGATAAGAAAAAAGCCGGTCAGTGACCGGCTTTTTTTGTGTCCTCAGAGGGCGTCCACCAGGCGGCCATAGTGGTAATAGCCCCACTGGCCGAGCCGTCGCAGCGGCGCCAGGGGAAACCTGGGCAGGGGGCCCTGATACAGCGGCAGTGCCGCCTCTTCCAGGCCGATGATGCGCTCCGCCAGCCGCTTGCCCGCCTGGGCGCTGAAAGCCACCCCGCTGCCGCAATAGCCCAGGGCGTAGTGCAGGTTGTCCTCGCTGTGCACCCGGGGCAGATCGTCCAGCGCCACGCTGATCCAGCCGCTCCAGGCGTAATCGATGCGCGGCGCCGGCAACCCCGGGTAGGCCTGCTTAAGCGCCGCCAGCAGACGCAGGCGAAACACCGCTTTGTCGGCGTGCTTGCCGCTGATCGCCCCGCGGCCGCCGAACAGCACCCGGCCATCGGGCAGGCGACGGTAATAGTACTTGAGCGCCCGGGTGTCCATCACCACCGAAGTCGTGTGCAGCCCCGCCGCCGCCAGTTCGGCATTGCTGAACGGCTGGGTGACGATGACGCTGGAGAGCACCGGCAGCTGCCGCCCCTCCACCACCGGGTGCAGCCCCTTCGGGGTGTAGCCGCCACCGGCCAGCACCAGGTGGCGGGCGGTAACCTGGCCACCGGGGGTGATCAGACGATGACGCCGTCCGGCGGACTCGATGGCCACCACCGGCGTGGCGCCAAACAGCCGCGCGCCCCGGGCCTGGGCCAGCCGGGCGTAGCCCTGGGCCAGCTTCAGCGGGTTCACACCGAAGTTGTCGTCGAAACGCAGGGCCCCGTGGGCCCCCTGGTGCCCCAGGTGACTGGCGGCCAGCTCGTCCGGGGCCAGCCAGCGCACCGGCACCCCGGCCTGCTCCCGCAGCAAGGTGGCCTGGGCCTGAAGCGGCGCCACCCAGCGGGCGCTGTGGGCCACCTTGTAGTAGCCGGGGGCCTGAGCCTCACAGTCGATCTCCCCCTCCTCAATCAGCTGGGCCACGGTGGTCACCGCCGCCTGGTACTCGGCAAACACCGCCCGCCCCTGCGCCTCTCCGAAACGCTTTTGCAGCTGGGCCAGCCCCAGCCGACCGGTGCCGGTGAGGACAAAGCCGGCGTTGCGGCCGCTGCAGCCCCAGGCCAGCTGGTTGGCTTCCAGCAGCGCCACCCCCACCCCGAGACGGGCCAGGTGCAGCGCAGTGGACAAGCCGGTGTAGCCGCCGCCGACGATGGCCACCTCCACGTCCAGGGATTCGGAAAGCGTCGGTAGGGTCAGGGGGGGCACCGTCTGGGCCCAGTAGCTGTCGGGATAGGGCTCACCCTGGCCCGGGTGGCGCTGATGAAGGGGGTCGTACATGGGTCGCGTCCGTGCGGTTCAGGCCCCGGGGGCCGTGCGAAAATCGATGATCATCTCGGCGGCGGTGCAGCTGCAGGGGATCCCGCAGATCACGCAGTCGTAGCCCTCCAGGCTGTCCTGCCGCCACTTGCCCGGGTGGTCTGCCACCAACTGCCCACCGCACTTGCTGAAGTAGAGAAAGGCACTGTTGCCCGGGCTGGCGCGCCAGATGTGCGCCAGCCCGGCTTCGGCCCCCTGGGCCCGGGCGGCGTCGATGGAGCGGCGCAGCAGCGCGGCCCCCAGTCCCTCGCCCCGGTGGGCCTCGTCCACGGTGTTGCACTTGAAGTAACACACCTTGTCCGGCGAGACCGGCCACTTGTCGGGGGTGCACCACTGGTCCGGTTGCCAGTGGCCGGCTGCGAAGGTGAGGCGAAAGCCCACCACGGTGTCCCCCTCCAGGGCGACGAAGCTGCAGTTGATGCCGTTATGAAAGGATTTGGCGGCGTGGGCGCGCAGGCCCTCGTCAGTGAGGTAGCCGTCGCCGTGGACGAGGTTGCCCAGGGCCACCACACCGGCAAAGTGGGCCGGGGCCAGCGGCTCGATGCGCCAGCGGCCGTGTTGCTCTGTCATGAATGCGTTCCTGCTTGTAGTAACCCGGTGCTCTTTGGACACCGTTGCGAACCGGGCGATTCCCGGTCGAAGGGAACAAGCTACCCCAGCGCCCCAACAAATTCGACCCCGACGGTGAACCGGGGTCGCCAATGGGCAAAAAAAGGGGAGCCCCTGGGGGCTCCCTCGGGAGGCCGACTGCCCATCAGGACAGCCGGGAGCGCAAGCTCAGAAGCTGTGCACGTCGGCGTGGCACACCGCGCAGCTTTCCACCGGCGGGTTGGGCACGGCGTTGGCCGGATCCACGATGGCGCCCTGGGAGGCGGCGTGGGCCGCAACCGCATCGGACTCGTGGCAGGCCAGGCAGGTGGCCGCTACCGGGGAGACCCGATCGACGTTATCCAGATCCAGGCTGACGCGGAAGCCGGTCTTGCCGGATTGCAGGGCACCGCTGCCGTCGAACCACTGGTCGCTGACGTGGCAGGCCTGGCAGTCGGTCAGCAGGTTCGGGTAGCCGATGCTCTCACCTTCGCCAAAGTACTCGCTGTGGCCGGCGTGGAACTTGTGGGTGTTGAGCCCCAGGTCCCGGGCACTGCCTTTGAAGAAGATGACATTCTCGTTGTGGCAATGGACGCACTGCTCAATCTTGTCCACCCCGTGGTGGCCGCGCTTACCGTAGGCGATGTCGCCGTGGCAGTCGTTGCACTTGGCAATGGAGACCACGCCGCCCTCGTCGGTGGCATAGCGGGACATCACCACGTCCGGGTTGGCCGGGTTGGCGGTATCGAAGTAGACCGCGTCGGACTTCATCGCCAGCGAGATAGTGTCGTCAATCTCGGCGCCACAGGTGGTCAGGGCCCCGTCGTTGGCGCACAGGCGCACGTCACCGATGATCACCCCGCTGCCGGTCACGATGCTGGTGGGCGCCGTGGTGCTGGTCGCGTAGTGGGTGCCGTTGTACAGCGCTTCCTGGAAGGGGGCGCTGCCGGTGCCGTAGGCGGTGTAGGCCAGGGCGTAGCCGCTGTCGGCCTGGAAGTTCACCAACCACTTCTGGGCGGAGGAGATGAAGTCCAGGGTGGCCAGATCACCGGTGAACTCGGCGCCGTTCAGGTAGGCCTTGAAGCCGAAACTGACGGTGGTCAGGGTCGGATCCAGCGGGTCCGGAGTCACCATGATGGTGGCCGGGTCGACCTCGGCGTAGAAGGCGTCCCGCAGGGTGTCGCGGATGCCGATCTCGTGGGCCGCCATCACCCCCAGTGCCCCGCTGCCGTGGCAGTTGATGCAGGCCGCGTCGGTGCTGATGACGATGCCACCGTGGTTTTCCCCGGTGCGGGGATCGGTGTCGATGTGGCAGGCCACACAGGCGTCGCGGTAGAGGTTGTCGGTAAAGGCGGTGTTCCCCTCGTGGCAGGTCAGGCAGTTGTTGAGCTCACCCGGGTAGTGAATGTGGCCCATAAACTCCAGTGCCTCACCGCTCAAGCTGTCGGCGATGTGGCTGCCGGCGTGGAGCCGGTGCACCAGTACCGTCAGGTCCCAGTTGCCCTCATTCCAGCCTTCCGCCACCTGCTCTTCGCTGGCTTCCCAGAAGGGGTTGTGACAGTTCACGCAGTTGCCCACGCTCTGGTAGTTGTGGTGGGCGTGGATGTTGCTGATGATGCCGCCCTCTTCGCCGCCGTGGCACCCTTGGCAGGCGGTGTCACTGACGATGTCGCGGCCGCTGTCCTCCAGCACCTCGCCGGTGGCGGGGATGAAGTCCATCCGCTCGGAGAGCACCTTGTCGGACACGCCGTTGCCGGTGGCATCGACGATGTTGTAGGCCCGCAGCCAGAGGCGGTGGGTCAAATCCATATCGTCGCCTTCGAGGATCACCGGGGCCGGGGTGTCGGCGTGTTCCCAGGTGCCGGTGTAGTGGCCCGGCTCACCCTCGACCAGGGTGCAGGCCTTGTAGGTGTTGCCCCGCACGGTGATCTCGCCGCCACCGATGGCGCAGTACATGGAGCTGGCGCCGGCACTGAGGTAGCTGTGGCTGGCCCAGGCGGTCGGCGCACCGATGTCCTCCTGGTTGATGGTCAGGTGGGAGAGGTAGATGGCGATGCGGTCCAGCCCGACGAAGGGCACGGTGTCGCCCTGGGGGTTCAGCCCGGCCAGTTCGAACTCGATGCCGAACTCGTCGGTAAAGGCGATCCCTTCGGGCGTTAGGGTGAAGGTCAGATCGCTCGCGTTTTCTGCGGTAGTAGCAAAACTGCCGGCTGGCAGACCAGGGGCTCCGGGGTCACCGGGAGGACCCGGAGGTCCGGCTTCGCCTGGAGCACCGTCTTTGCCATCGTCACCACAGGCCGAGAGTGCCATTGCGCTGGCCAGGGCCAGGGCAAGCAGATGAAGATGATGAGTGCGCATGATTATCCGTCCTTAGAGTTGTATAACCCGCTGCATTTACAAAATCGCAACACTGGTTGCCCTTTGGGTGTAACACAGATAACCCTGCCTTTGTTAAGGGTTTAGACGCTATTCGAACCTTGTTTAACCTGGATCAATTTTGACCAATCTGATGGCATTTTGAGCAACCCCGAAGCGTGATCCAGGTCACTTTCGGCGGGGGTTTCGGCCCTTTGAGGAGCAAGGCCAGTCCAAGGGGCTGGATCCATCCCTTTTGCCCATCTGGCTCTATCCGGCCAGGCCATTTCGGGTAAGGTGAGATCAGACCCTTAGCGCAAGGAGCGCTCATGACCCAGATGGACACCGCCCAGGCCAGCGCGCCCAACCGACGCCCCAAGGCGGCCGCCGATGGCCTTGTCGCCCGGGTGCTGCTGGCGTTTCTGGCCACCGCCGGCCTCTTCTACGTCAACATCATGCCGGCCCTGGTGGACGGCCTGGTCACCGGGCTGGACTTCAGCAAGCGGGACGCCGGCCTGGTGGGTTCGCTCAACGTCTACGGCGCGGCCCTGGGGGCCTTTGCCATTGTGCTGGTGGTCAAACGCCTGGCCTGGCGCCGCGCCGCCTACGCCATGCTGCTGACCCTGCTGGCCCTGGACGCCCTCTCCATCCTGGTGACCACCCCGATGGCGCTGATGGCCCTGCGCTTTGTCCACGGCGTGGTGGGCGGTGCCCTGGTGGGGGTCGGCTTTGCGGTGATCGCCCGGGCCAGCGATCCGGACAAGACTTTCGGCATGCTGTTGCTGGTGCAGTTCGGCCTCGGCGGCCTTGGGGTGATGTACCTTCCCCGGCTGGTGCCGGAGTACGGCACCGCGGTGCTCTTTCTCTCCCTTATCGCCTTTACCCTGGTGACCCTGGCGATGGTGCCCTTTCTCGACGACTACCCGGTGGCCCGGCCCCATGCCGAGCAGGACTCGGCGGCCGGCATCGAGAAACGCCCCCTGGCCCTGACCCTGGCGGCGCTGTTCCTGTTCCAGGGCGCCAACATGGGGCTCTACGCCTACATCCTGCCCCTGGCCGAGGCCGCGGGGCTGGGCACCGAGTTCACCTCCCGCACTCTGGGCCAGGCGGCCTGGGTGGGGATCTTGGGCTCCGGCCTGGTGGTGCTGTTCTCCGTCCGGTTCGGTCGCACCTGGCCGCTGCTGCTGGCCATCGGCCTGACCGCGGTGGGCACCTGGGGCCTGCACCTGAGCGAACGGGAGTGGGTGTTCTGGCTCGCCAACGTGGGGATCGGTGTGACCTGGGCCTTTGTGATCCCCTACCTGCTGGGGATGGCCGCCGCCTTCGACCGCCACGGCCAGATGGCGGCCCTGGGGGGCTTCGCCTCCAAGATGGGGCTGGCCTCCGGCCCCATGGTCGCGGCGCTGCTGGTGGGCGAGGGCAACTACACCCTGCTCATCAACCTGGCAGTGGGGGCACTGCTGCTGTGCATCGCCGTCATGCTGCCCCCTGCCCGCCGGCTGGATCGCCGCTGATCACCGCCTGGGCCAACGTGGTGCGCAACCAGCGATGGGCCGGGCTCTGCTGCTGACGCTCGTGCCACACCGCCTTCAGGGTTAACGCGGGCAGCGGCAGCGGCGCGGGCAACACCGCCAGGGGCCAGTGACGGGCCGCCTGGCGGGCGAAGGACTCCGGCACCAGGGCCACCCTCTCGCTGGCCACCAGCAGCGGCGGGATCATCCCCAGGTTCCCCACCTGCATCGCCAAAGGCGGCTCCGCCAGCCGGTGCACCCGGGCGTACTGGCGCAGCGGATCGTCCCGCTCGCTGAGCAGACTCAGTCGCACCTGGGGCAACCGAAACAGCGCCTCGCTCCCCCACGCCTCCCGGGCCGGATGGCCCGCATCCAGCAGGCACACCAGGGCCTCCTCCCTCAGCCGCTGCTGGTAGAAGCGCGGTTTGGCCGCCAGGGCGCCGGCGATGATGAGATCCACCCGCTGATCGTCCAGCTGCTCATACCCCGCCTCCCCCAGGGTATCCACCGTCAGATTGAGCCCCGGCGCTTCGGCCTGCACTTGGTTGAGCGCCGGGGCCAGGTAGGCGCTGAGCAGGAAATCGTGGGTCAGCAGGGTGACGTCGCCGCTCAGCTGAGCCGGGTCAAACCGGGCGGGGGTGATCAGCGCGTCGAGCTCCCCCACCACCCGGCCCAGCCCGGCCGCCATCGCCAGCGCCCGGGGGGTGGGCTCCAGCCCCTGGGCGGTGCGCACAAACAGGGGATCGTCCAGGGCCAGTCGCAGCCGGCCCAGGGCATGACTGACCGCCGACTGGCTCAGGTGCAGCCGCTTGGCGGCGCGCCCCACGTGGCGCTCCTCCAGAAGTATCGTAAGGGTTTTCAACAGGTTGAGGTCCAGCCCCAACAAATTATCAATTTGCTGCATATTGCTAATGAGCCAACATCACTTCTGCTCATGATGGCCCAGGGGTAGGCTTCAGGCCAATCCCTAATCGCCCGGAGGCCTTATGATCCTCACCGTCACAGCCCTGCTCTCCCTGTTCTTTGCCCTGGCTGGCTCCATCAAGCTCACCGGCTGGCAAAAGACCGTCTTCGCCGCCCAGCTCGAGTTCTTCCACCTCTACGGCCTCAACCGTGGCCTGATGGCCGTGGTCGGCGCCATCGAGGTGTTCGGCGCCCTCGCCGTCTGGTTTCCCGACCGCCCCCTGGGCGTGGCCGGCATCGCCGCATTGCTGCTCACCTCCCTTGGCGCCCTGTTCTGCCATCTGCGCTTCGACAGCTGGCGCAACGGCATCCCGGCGATGATCACCGCCGCCCTGTCGGCCCTGGTGCTGACCCCGGCGCTGATCCCCTACCTCTGACGCCCATCTGGCCCCATCCGGGCAGGCCAACTGGTGCTACGCCCAACCAGTTGGCTGACCTAGGGTGGGCAGGTGAACCGATTTCATTCGACACCGCGGTCCGGACAGGGAGGTTCGGGAGATGGGGCCCCACAAGGAGTGGGTCTGGGTTCACCTGGACAACATTCCATGATGGAGCACACCATGAAAGGACTGATCTCCGTGGCCCTGTTAACCGCCAGCTTCAGCTGCGCCACCCAGGCCGCCACCCTCTTTAGCGACGATTTCGAAGACCACGACGCCAACGGCTGGACCCTGGTGGGCAACGCCCAGACCAGCGGCACCCAGGCCATCGGCAACTACGCCCTGCGCCTGAAACAGACCGCCTCGGCCACCACCAGCGTGGACGCCAGCGGCCACTCGGCCGTCACCATCACCATGCACCTGGCGGCCACCGGCCTGGAGAGCGGCGACAACTGCTACGCCGAGTTCTCCACCGACGGCGGCAGCAACTGGACCACCCTGGTGCACCTGGTGGACGGCCAGGACGACGCCACCTTCCACAACGCCAGCGCCAGCCCCACCGAGGCGGAGGACAACGCCGATCTGCGCCTGCGCTTTCGCAGCACCGGCAACCTGCTGGGGGACTACTGCTGGGGCGACAACGTCACCGTTACCGGCACCGCCGGCGGCGTCACCCCCAAACCGCAGCTGAGCGTCAGCGGCGCCACTCACCTGGGAAGCGTCGATCTCGGCGACAGCGCCCAGAGCGCCCTCTCCCTGAGTAACGCCGGCACCGCGGATCTGAATCTCGGCACGCTCTCCGCCCTGGCCTCGCCCTTTGCCCTGGCCAGCGACGCCTGCTCCGGCCAGACCCTGGCCCCCGGGGCCGACTGCGCCGTGACCGCCCAGTTCAGCCCCAACGCCACCGGCTACCAGAGCGCCAGCCTGAGCATCCCCTCCAATGACGCCAACAGCCCGCTGACCCTGACCCTCTCCGGCACCGGCGTCGAGCCCGGCTCCGTGGTGGACGATTTCGACCCCCTCTCTGGCAGCGGCGCGGTCAGTCGCAGCCTGCTGAGCTACGCCACCCTCACCGGTGGCAGCGCCGCTTTGGTGGCCACCGACGGCTACGCCCTGCCCGCCGAGGCCGCCCACCCCAGCAACCAGTTCGAGGGACGGCTGGAGCTGTTCGGCGAGGCCAGCGGCGGCAGCTTTGACGAGCACAAGGACAGCTTCCGCTACACCGGCAATGGCGACACCACCCGCAAACACCTGCCGGAGTTCGACTTCGAGTTTGTCCAGACCGGCAGCCACCTGGTGCCCACCCAGCGGGGCAACATTCCCGCCAGTCACCCGGAGTGGGAGTACATCCTGGAGCCGGGCCGGGTGTGGGATGAGAACGGCGACAACGGCTACAGCCGCGCCGTGCTGCCCTTCACCCTGCACCAGAAAAACGCCAACTGTCAGCACAACGGCCTGATGAGCTTCCTGTTCAAGGACGACGGCAGCGTCTCCAAGGTGAGCTACCAGATCGCCTCGGAAACCTGCCTCTACTTCCAGTTCGACATGTGGGGCCTGCTGGACGCCAGCTACACCCCCCAGGCCGTGGCCGGTGCCAGCACGCTAAAGGCCGATCACCAGGCCGAGGAGGCCGGCCGCCTGCCCACCAAGCCCATCAGCGCCCTGGCCACCGACCACCCCGGCGCCGATCCCAGCCAGTTCGGCTCGGCAGCGGAGACGGATCCGGCCTACATGACCCTGTTCGGCTTCGTCATCGACGGCGTCAACTACGTCGGCGGCTGCCAGACCCGCCAGGGGCCGCACCCCTACTGCCACCGCATCACGGTGCCCTCCTACTCCACCGCCAAGACGGTGTTCGCCGGCGCCGCCCTGATGCGCCTGGAGAAGCTCTACAGCGGGGTGAAGGATGAGCCCATCGCCGACTACGTCAGCGACTGCGCCGCCGACGGCAACTGGGGCGACGTGCGGCTCGAGGACAACCTGGACATGGGCACCGGCAACTACAACCTCTCCGGCTACATGAGCGACGAAGGGGCCAGCCACACCAACGACCTCTTCCTGCCGGAGGACCACGCCTCCAAGATCGCCTACAGCTGCACCGAGTACAGCCGCAAGGCCCAGCCCGGCACCCGGTGGGTGTACCACACCTCGGACACCTACATCCTGGGCACCGCCATGGACGCCTACCTCAAGCAGCAGCAGGGCAGCAGCGCCGACCTGTTTGATGATCTGGTGGTGCAGGACCTCTACGCCCCCCTGGGGCTGTCGCCGGCGGCCAAGGTCAGCCGTCGTACCTACGACGCCAAGGCCCAGCCCTTCGCCGGCTGGGGGCTGACCTTCCTGCAGGACGACGTGGCCAAGCTGGCCAAGTTCCTGGCGGACGACGACGGGACGATCGGCGGCCAGGCGATGTTCGACAGCGCCCTGTTCGAAGCGGCGATGCAGCGCGACGGCAGCGACCGCGGCCTGGACCCCCTGACGGACTACAAGTACAACAACGGCTTCTGGGCCCATGAGGTGAAGGCCAAAGTCGGCTGCAGCAGCGACACCTGGGTGCCCTTCATGTCCGGTTACGGCGGGATCTCCGTACTCCTGCTGCCCAACGGCACCGCCTACTACGTGTTCAGCGACAACGACACCTACCTGTGGTCCATGGCGGCCGCCGAGTCCAACCGGATCCGGCCCTACTGCCAGTAACCCCCAGTTCGGCTGTGTCGGGCGACACACCGCGGGGCCTTCGGGCCCCGTTTTTTGTCCGGCAACCTTTGCAATTCTGTCCATAATTACAGCCAGATACCGACTTTTTTGGGGCCAATATGGGCAGGATGCGATGGGCAGCGCTGGGGCTGACGCTGGTGACGCCGGCCCTGATGGCCGCCTCCCTGGTGACGGAAACCCCCATGGCGGACGCGCCCCCCGGCACCGTCGGCCTGGGCTTCGGCCTGCGCTTTGGCGAGTCCCCCTACCAGGGGATCGACAACGTCTCCAGCATCAACAACGACAACGGCACCGATCTCATCCCCCTCTACCTCTACGAAGGGAAATACCTCTTCGCCCACGGCACCTCCGCCGGGGTGCACCTGGTGCGCAACGACTGGCTCAAACTGGACCTGATTGGCCGCTACCGCTTCGACCGCCTGGAGCCGGACGCCGATCCCGCCTTTATCGGCCTGGAGCCCCGTCGCCAGACGGTGGACGGCGGCCTGGAGGCCACCTTGAAATCCGACTACGGCCACCTGCGCCTCGGCGCCCTGTGGGACTTGCTCGGCCGCCACCAGGGGGGCGAGATGGAGGTGACCTACCTCAACACCTTCAGCCCCGCCCGCTGGCGCATCACCCCCTATGTCAGCTACCTCTACCAGACCGAAGACCTGCTGGATTACTACTACTCGGTGCCCAGCGAGATCCCCCTGCCCCCCATCGAGCCGCCGCCCCCCACCTTCCCGGAGTACGCCGTCAACGGCGGTGACCACTTCTGGCGCGTAGGGGTGAACACCAGCTACCAGCTCAGCGCCGGCTGGCACCTCTACGCCAACCTGGCCTGGGAGACGGTGCCGGACAAGGCCAAGGCCAGCCCCATGGTGGAGCGGGACCAGCTGGTTACCGGCCTGGTGGGGGCCACCTACTACTTCGGCGATCTGCAGCAGAGCCAGGTGGGGGAGCAGCGCAGCGGCGAGTGGAGCCTGCGCATCAACGGCGGCTACACCGCCGAGGAGACCTTCCACAAGGTGCACCGGGGCTACGTGCGTGAAAGCGAGGACGTGGAAACCTACCTGGTGGGGCTGACGGTGGGGCGGCTGCTCAACGACGGCGAGACGCTGGACGCCTGGGGCCGCTTCTCACTGAACCGACGGCTGGAGAACGACTACCAGGACGACTTTTTCGAGTACGTGGCCTACGTGATGCTGATGGGCACCGGCTACAGCCCCTGGAGCGAGCAGGAGTGGTTCCGCTACGGCTTCGGCTTTGGCTTCTCCTACGCTGATCAGGTGCCCATCATCGAGCAGGTCAAGCAGGCCGAGCGCGGCCGTGAGACCGCCCACTTCCTCAACTACCTCGAAGCCACCGTCGACTTCCCCACCAATCTGCTGCTGGGCAACCTCGGCAGCAAGGACTGCTACATCGGCCTCACCATCGTCCACCGCTCCGGGATCTTCGCCAACTCCGACATCCTCGGCAACGTCTCCGGCGGCTCCGACGTACTGACAGGACACCTGGAATGCAGACTCTGATCCCCCTGCTTCTGCTGCTGGCCCTGACCGGCTGCAGCTTAAGCCCGACCCCCAGCGACACCGCCCTGACCGACAGCCGGGCCGCCCTCAGCGCCTTTCAGGCCGACGACCGACTGACCCGGTTTTTCGACGAGGCCAAAATCGTGGTGGTGTTCCCCAGCGCCTGGCGGGCGGGCATGGGCTTTGGCGGCGGCTACGCACTGGGCACCGTCTACCGCGACAACGCGCCGGTGGGCGTGGCGCGGATGTGGCAGTTCAGCGCCGGGGCCAACGTCGGCGGCCAGCGCTACCGGCAGATAGTGTTTTTCAAAACCGACGCCGCCTTCGAGGCGATGGGTCAGGCCAGCAACGAGTTCGCCGGCCAGGCCCACGCGGCGCTGATCACCGCCGGCGGCGCCACCAACCCCGGCTACAACCCCGAGGTGGCGGTGTTCAGCCAATTGCGCGGTGGGTTGCTGCTGGAAGCCTCCGTGGGGCTGCACCGGTATGAGTTCGCGGTTGGGGAGTAGGTAACGGGTAGCCCTTAACTTCCGTTATCACTCGAAGGTCTAATTCAAGCGTTCGTACTCGAACACATCCCGGATCGCTTGATGGAAGTAACGCCCCTTGGATTCCGCCTCATGCAAACCCGACACAATGCTATGAGGCACATCGTAGTATCGGTAGATCCCACCACTGACAAACTCAATATCCAGCATGCGGTTGATCTTGGAGTACCCAAAACTGTCCATTGCTGAGGAGGTTACTGCATGTTGATCATGCATCGGCCAAGGGACCATGCTATAGGCAATACCAACAATGCGATTGGCAATAGCTTCGGACTGCCCAGGCTGTCCGACATAGGAGTCGTAGAATCCATGACCAGTCCAATCATGGATGTTGAACTCTGCGCTAAAGGTTGCCGGAAGCGCTCCCACGGTGGCACGTACCCCGGCCATCACCAGGTCCGTATCGTTAGTCACGTTGCCAAGTAGGTCTGCGTAATCACCCCCACGATGACCACCCACGCGGTAGGACGGTGTCGCTATCGCCATTTGCCCTAACATGGGGTAGTCCGCCAAAGGCCAGTCAGCGTCGAACACGAACCCTTCTGCCATTTCGGAGAAAAGGCCGTCTCCATAGAAGTTTCCTTGAGAGTGGCTAACCAAAATCGTGCGAGCACACCCCCTCAGGTGTGAAGACAGCGCATTAGCCATTCCTGCATAGTCTTCATCCGTACCTAACTGGTAATACTCTGAGACTGCTTCTGACCATAAATGGAAAAAAGGCGTGGCTTCAAAGCTTCCAATACCTTCACCATTGATGAAACGCCAAAACAATTCCTCCCATGACATCTCTCCAGCACTATCCAACTTCTGAAGAAATACCTGAATCAATTGTTCAACGGTGCCTTCATCTCGATTCTGGTAACCCATGACCAAGTTCTTCTTGGGAATGTATAGCGATACTTTCTGATTTTGAAGTTGATCCAAATCGTTAGCATTGCTCCAAAAACCGCTTAGGTCCGTGAACATGCCATTGATGTAAATAAGCTGAAGGGAGTCCACTTCTTCACCACAAGAGCTCTTTGCATAACCCGGTCCCATCCAAACCAACAGGAATAAGAAGACAGATACCAATTTCATGATTTTTCTCCTATTGCTGAACAGCTTGCATCGCTGACTCACAAGGGGAGTCACTCACAGGAAACTGCGTATCCCAGCCGATTCGCTCGCCTAATACCTCTTGATTTTGCCGGTCTACACGAATTCGCTCAGGGGTGTTGAAATAGATGTGAAACAACCCCGAAAACTCCGGTTCTTCCTGCCGTAACTCTACCTGGCAGTCCATCAAGTCAATCAAGGAGCCCATCAGAATGTAGGATTCGGATTGCGGCCACTGCGATGCCGTCGCAGCATCGGCAAGCAACACTTTATGAAACGAGTCCGCAACACCCAAAGCCACTTCGCGGGTACGTCCAGCAAATCGCATGACGACTCTGACTTCGTAATCATCACGTACCCCATTGTCATTGCTGTCCACACCCAGCAATGTGGCTTGGGCCTGAGCCTCGTCGGTGACCGGCAAGTCGTACCCCAGCGCGGGGTGGTCAAAGGGAATCCACCTATTAGAACCGTCAGCATGATTAGGACGAGACCGATTGGCCTGCCGAGCCAGGTAAGGGATACCTTTATGGATGACGGTTACCCCGACTGGATACCAGCGGTGCTCATGCCATTCAGGCAAGTCGACCAACTTTGCTCGCGCCCATAACGGGTATTCATGCGGTGGTCGGCCTGCGTTTGGCAAACGGGCAACCCAAAGGTGCGATAGGTGCTGGACGACAGTACCGCGCTTATAGCGACTTTCATTGTCCCATTCGGGAAAGGCGTCGAAGGGCTGCGCCCATAAACTGGAAGACACCAGCATTATGAGCTGTACATGAGAAAATGAAGTGGCGGCTTGCAGTAAATTAATCATATTGCCCCCTCAGAAAAGCGCTATTTGAGGCGACATACCCACACGGGTCTTGGTTATCAAACGTCGGACGATACCCTTCTCCCAGCAGGTCATACAGTATCTGCTGGCTCCTTCGGTGGGCCATAAAGCGGTCCACGGTGTTGAACTGCTTAAACTCAAACCCCTGAAATTCGCCATCCTGGCGCCGAAGCTCTCTTTTACATGGGATCAGGTTTGCCAAAGTGTCGACTATGGCAACGACTTCAGACTCGGGCCATGAAGCGGCAACGCCCTGCTCCGCTTTTAAGGCGAGCTGATATGAGCGCCCCGCAAGCAATCCCATATCTCGAGTTTTTCCGGTGTAACTCATGACGACGAAAACTTCATAATCATCGCGTATGCCGTTGTCATTGCTGTCCACCCCTAGCAAGGTGGCTTGGGCCTGAGTCTCGTCGATGACCGGCAAGTCGTACCCCAGCGCGGGGTGGTCAAAGGGAATCCATTTTTTAGTGCCTGCCGGATGGTCAGGGTGATGGCGGGTGACCTGTCGAGCCAGGTAGGGGGTTCCTTCGTATATGACGGTTGCGCCAAGTGGGTACCAACGTCGCTCTTGCCATTCAGGCAAATCGACCAGCTCGGCTCGCGCCCATAATGGGTATTCATGGGGTGGTCGGCCGGCGTTGGGCAAACGGGCAACCCAAAGGTGCGATAGGTGCTGAACGACAGTACCGCGCTTGTAGCGGGTTTCGTTGTCCCATTCGGGAAAGGCGTCGAAGGGCTGCGCCCACAACGCCGTCGAGGCCGAGAAGAGCACGGCCAATAGGAGAGTTCTCATAACAAGTCCCTTTGTCGATTGCGGCCAATACATCCGTGTATCAGCGCGAGCCATATGGCTCTTTTAGAACCCTAGACCCGAATGGCCGAACTGCCTGCCAAATCAGGCACTATTGAGCCAACTGGTAGAAATGAGTGGGAGAAATCTATTCATTTGATTGGGGGTACAGATACGGAAGCGCCGAAGGTTATTGGCCTTCGGCGCGACTTCTGTCTTGGGCTGAGAGGGACTCTCAGTGGCTTATTACAAGCTCAGGTGCAGGATGGGAAAGGGTTTACCCATGCTATCGGTGGGCGAACGGGACACCACCTTAAACCCCATTCGCTGGTAGAACCCAACGGCCTGGGGATTTTGCTCATTGACGTCCACTTGAGTGGCGCCGAGCTGCTTCATCGCCAGCTGCAGCAGGCGTTTTCCAATGCCCTGGCCCCGGGCGGCATTCAACACAAACAGCATCTCGATGCGCTGTTCGGCGGTGCCGATAAAGCCCAGGATCCGGCCCTGGTCGCTTAACGCGATCTTCAGGGTCACGTTGGGAAACCCATGCTCAAGAATGACGGGTTTGAAAAACGCGATGTCCGCTTCACTGATGAAGTCATGGGTTGCCCTGACGGAGTCTTCCCAGACCGCCAGCATCTCGGCGTAGTGTTCGGGAAGGGCGTTCTCTATCTTCATGGCATACCTATAGCCGGGCGCAACGCGAGGCGTCTGGCCCGGTGGAGCACGGCAGCAACAGTGCTACGGCACCCCGACAGGGGAGCCTGCCGAAGGGCGCACTATAGCGACCGGTGGCCAAAGTTCAACCACTGGCCCTCTAGGGTGTGAGGGTTGTCGGGGCGCTTAGGAATAAGCCCCGCTGGAGTAGTGCAACTCGTAACTGTGGGAGTAGATCTCCAGGATGTTGCCGAAGGGGTCTTCCATGTAGATCATCCGGTAGGGCTTCTCCCCCGGGTAGTAGTAGCGCGGGGCCGGCATTCGTTTCTTGCCCCCCGCCGCGACGATTTTCTCCGCCAGTCCCTCGACGTCCGGGTCCTGCACGCAGAAGTGGAACACCCCGGTTTTCCAGTACTCGAAGTTGTCCTCGGGGTTGGTCTGGTTCTTAAACTGGAACAACTCCACGCCGACTCGGTCGCCGGTGGACATGTGGGCGATGCGAAAGCGTTCCCAGCCGGGGCCGAACACGTCGGTGCACATCTGGCCGATGGCGGAGTCGTCCTCGGTGATGGTGGTGGGCTGCATGATGACGTACCAGCCGAGCACTTCACTGTAGAATTTCACGGCGGCGTCGAGATCCGGCACGGAGATCCCGATGTGGGAGAAGGTTCTGGGGTAAGGGTTCATGGGCTTGCCTCGCAGGTGATGGCCAAAGTTGTGGGACTCAGGGGCGCGGCCCACCCTCGGCGACGCACCCGAACCCAACCTGCTTGGTACTGCACCCCAACCTAAGTGGATCATCCCCCTGGACTGACTCGGCGAACCATTACCAGTAAGGGTTTGATTGGCATGGCTTTCCCTTTCATAGTGAGGATTCCAGTGATCCCACAAGGAGCGCCCATGCACCTTTACCCTGCCACCGAAGCCGACCTGCCGGAGCTGGCCCGGCTGTTCGACGCCTATCGCCAGTTCTACGATTGCCCGCCGGATGAGGCCGGGGCCGGGACCTTCCTGGCCGAGCGCCTGGCCCGGGGGGAATCGCGGGTGTTCCTGGCCCGTCGGGAGGGCGTGGCGGCGGGCTTTGTCCAGCTCTACCCCTCGTTCTGCTCGGTGGAGATGGTGAAGATCCTCATCCTCTACGATCTCTACGTGGCCGCCGAGCACCGGGGCCAGGGGGTGGCCGAGGCGCTGATGCACCGGGCCACCGACTGTGCCCGGGAAGTGGGGGCCGCCAGACTGGACTTGCTCACCGCCATCGACAACCATGGCGCCCAGCGACTCTACGAGAAGCTGGGCTACCGGCGCAGCAACCAGGGCTTTGTCAGCTACAGCCTGACGCTGTGATTCACCAATAAAAAGGGAGGCCGAAACCTCCCTCTTTCTGCTCAATCGAGCCTGTTATCAGCCCAGTTCGGCGAAGATCGCCTCCAGCTTGTCCGCCCCTTCGCCCAGCTGGGCCTGGGGGATGGTCAGCGGCGCCAGGATGCGGATGACGTTGGCCCGCACCCCGCAGCTGAGCAGGATAAGGCCGTGCTCCTGGGCCTTGGCGATGACGGCCTTGGTCAGCTCCGGGTTGGGGCGGTTGGCGTCCCCCTCCTGCACCAGCTCCATGGCCACCATGGCGCCGGTGATGCGGATCTCCCCCACCCACTGGGGGTAACGGGCCTTGAGGCGGTTCAGCCGGCCCTCCAGGTACTCGCCAATGGCCAGCGCCTTGTGGCACAGCTGCTCCTGCTCAATCACCTCCAGTACGGCGTTGGCGGCCACGCAGCCCAGCGGTGAGGCGGCGTAGGTGCCCCCCAGGCCGCCGGGGTTGGCGGCGTCCATGATCGCCGCCTTGCCGGTCACCGCCGCCAGGGGGAAGCCCCCCGCCAGCCCCTTGGCCAGGGTGATGAGATCCGGCTCGATGCCGGCGTACTCGGTGGCAAACAGCTTGCCGGTGCGGGCAAAACCGGTCTGGATCTCGTCGCAGATCAGCACGATGCCATGCTCGTCGCACACCCGGCGCAGGGCCTGCATAAAGCTGGCCGGGGCCGGGTAGAAGCCCCCCTCCCCCTGCACCGGCTCGATGACGATGGCCGCTACCCGGCCCGGCTCGATGTCGCAGTGGAACAGCTGGTTGAGCGCTTCCAGGCAGGCCTCTTCACTGCGGCCGTGGTAGGCGATGGGGAAGGGAAGATGGTAGATCTCGCCGGGAAAGGGGCCGAACCCCGCTTTATAGGGGGCGATCTTACCGGTCAGTCCCATGGTCAGGTTGGTGCGGCCGTGGAAGCCCCCCTGAAAGGCGATCACCCCGGGGCGCCCGGTGTGGGCGCGGGCGATCTTCACCGCGTTCTCCACCGCTTCGGCACCAGTGGTCACCAGGATGGAGCGCTTGGGGCTGTTGCCGGGGGCCAGACGGTTGAGGCTCTCCGCCAGGGTCACCATGGAGGCATAGGGGGTCACCATGGCGCAGGTGTGGCTGAAGGCGTCCAGCTGGGCCGCCACCGCCGCCTTCACCTTGGGGTGCATGTGGCCGGTGTTAGTCACCGCGATGCCGGCGGCGAAATCCACGTAGCGGTTGCCCTCCACGTCCCAGATCTCGGCGTTCTCCGCCTTGGCCACGTAGAAGGGGTAGAGGTTGCCCATGCCCCGGGCAAAAGCCTGCTCCTTGCGGGCCTGAAGTTCGGCGTTGTTCATCTTGTACTCCTTACTTGTCCATGCCACCGAGGCAGAGGTATTTGATGTCGAGGTAGTCGTCCAGGCCGTACCTGGAGCCCTCACGGCCGTGGCCGGAGGCCTTGACCCCACCGAAGGGGGCCGCGGCGTTGGAGAGGATCCCCTCGTTCACCGCCACCATGCCGTACTCCAGCGCTTCGCTGACCCGGAACACCCGGCCGATGTCGCGGCTGTAGAGGTAGGCGGCCAGACCGTACTCGCTGTCGTTGGCCTGGGCGATGACGTCGGATTCGTCGTCGAAGGGGATGAGCGGCGCCACCGGGCCGAAGATCTCGTTGCGGGACACCGCCATGGCGTTGCTGACCCCGGTCAGCACCGTCGGCGGGTAGTAGTGGCCCTCGGTGGGCACCGGCGCGCTGCCGCGGCACTGGGCGCCCTGGGCCAGGGACTGGTTCACCAGCTCGGCCACCTTGTCCACCGCCCCCTGGCTGATGAGCGGGCCGATTTGGGTGCCCTCGGCCAGGCCATCGCCGATCCCCAGCCCCGCCACGGCGCTCACCAGCTTGTCGGCGAAGGCGTCGTACACCTTGCTGTGCACGAAGATGCGGTTGCTGCAGACGCAGGTCTGGCCGGCGTTGCGGAACTTGGCCGCCAGCAGCCCGGTGATGGCCGCGTCCAGATCGGCGTCGTCGAAGACGATAAAGGGCGCGTTGCCCCCCAGCTCCATGGAGGTGCGCTTGACCCCCTCGGCGCACTGGGCCAGCAGGCGCTTGCCGGTGGCGGTGGAGCCGGTGAAGGAGAACTTGCGGATGTGGGGGTGCTGGGTCAGCACCTTGCCGATGGCCGGGGCGTCGGTGCCCACCACCACATTGAACAGGCCGGCGGGCAGCCCCACCCGTTGGGCCAGCTCCGCTACCGCCAGGGCGGACAGCGGGGTTTCCGCCGCCGGTTTGGCGACAAAGGCGCAGCCGGCGGCCAGGGCCGGCGCGGCCTTGCGCACCATCATGGCGTTGGGAAAATTCCAGGGGGTGATGGAGCCCACCACGCCCACAGGCTGTTTGACCACCAGCACCCGCTTGTCGGCGGAGGGGGCCGGGATGGTGTCGCCGTAGACCCGCACCGCCTCCTCGGCGAACCACTTCACGTAGCTGGCGCCGTAGGCGATCTCCCCCTTGGCCTCCGCCAGCGGCTTGCCCTGCTCCAAGGTCAGCAGCCGGGCCAGGTCCTCCTGGTGGGCCAGCATGGCGTCGTGCCAGGCCATCAGCAGCGCCGCGCGCTGGGCCGCCGGGGTGGCCGCCCAGGCTTTTTGCGCCTGGTAGGCCGCTTCCACCGCCGCGGTGGCCTCATCGGCGCCGGCGTTGCCCACCTCGGCCAGCAGCTGGCCGTTGGCGGGGTTGCGCACCTCGAAGGTGTCGGCGGCATCCTGCCACTGGCCATTGATGAATGAGGTCTTGCGGATCAGTTGCTTATCCAAGATCCCTTGCATGGGTCGCTCCGTGATGATGACGCTATGAGGGTTCCCATTTGAATCCGCCGCCCAACCCGGGTAAAGATAAAACTTTAAACAGTTTGTTTGAGTAAATTAAAACTATGTACCGCGCCCCCTCCCTGCCCCGCCCCACCAGCGACTACGACATCAAGCTGCTGCGGATCTTCCGCACCGTGGCGGAATGCGGCGGCTTTGCCGCGGCGGAGTCGAGCCTCAACCTGACCCGCTCCACCATCAGCATCCACATCAAGAACCTGGAGCAGCGCCTGGGGCTGGTGCTCTGCCAGCGGGGCCGGCGCGGCTTTATGCTCACCGAGCAGGGGCAGAAGACCTACCAGGCCACCCTGGAGCTGCTGGCGGCGCTGGACCACTTCAGCCACCAGATCCACGATCTGGACCAGACCCTGCGGGGGGATCTGGTGCTCTGGTGCTCCGACGAACTGGCCCTGGCCCCCCAGTTGAACCTGCCCGGCACCATCGCCGAGCTGGCCCGCCGCGAGCCCCAGCTGCAGTTTGCCCTGCAATCCGCCACCATCCCGGAGATCGAGCAGGCGGTGCTCAACGAGCAGGCCCACGTCGGGGTGCTGCCCCACTACCGCAACATCGACGGCCTGGTCTACTACCCCCTCTACCAGGAGCGGATGTACCTGGCCTGTGGCCGGGGCCACCCCCTGTACGAACGCCCCGATGAGGCCATCGAGGAGGGCGAGATCCACGCCTCGGCCACGGTGCACCCGGGGGTGGAACTCAACGAGGCGGGCCGCAAGGCGCTGCGCAAGATGCACCTGACTGCCCGGGCCTACCACTACGAAACCCGCACGGCGCTGGTGCTCTCCGGGGTCTACCTGGGTTTCTTCCCCAAGGCCTACCTGGCCCCCTACCTGGCGGACGGTCGCATGCGATTGCTGCAGCCCAAGCGCTGGGGCTACCCGGTGCAGCTGTCGCTGGTGTGCAAGGCGGGCGCCCGGGAGAAGCAGAAGGCGGCGCTGCTCAAGGAGATGCTGCTCGAAGGGCGGGTCAGTGGCGAAAACGAAGCCGCCAGCTGAAGCTCATACAGGCGTTTAAACTGCGGCCAAAGCGGGGCTTGGCCGGGCGCTGTGCTGGCCGGGCTGCCTGGGATGGATGCCTGCACTTTTGCCGCCTTTTCCATAAAAATCAACGACGTTGCCGGAGTAGAAAAAAGCCGATAGGTTAACAATCGCACAACAATAACGACATCCTGGTGCGCTATGCAGAATCACCTGTTCCAGTTGGACAGCGAGGGCGGCCTCAGCCTTCAGCAGCAGATCAAGCAGAAGCTGATCACCGCCATCGGCAATGGGTTCTACCCGCCGGGCAGCCGCATGCCCTCCTCCCGCAAGCTGGCGGACCAGCTGGACGTGGCGCGCAACACCGTGGTGCACGTGTTCGCCGCCCTGGTGGACGAGGGCTACCTGGAGAGCAGGGAGCGCAGCGGCTTTTTCGTCTGTGACGCCCCGGCGCCGGCCACGGTGGCCGCGCCGCCGCGCCAGGATCAACATCAGCTGGACTGGGGCCGCTATCTCAAGCGCACCCCGCCCCAGCCCCTGGCCCGCAGCTACCCGGACAACTGGCACAAGTACCCCTACCCCTTTATCGACGGCCAGTTTGATCCCTCATTGTTTCCCACCAACCCCTGGCGGGAGTGCTCCCGACTGAGCCTTGGGGTGGACGCCATCCACGATTGGGCCAGCGACGGCGCCAACCGGGACGACCCCCTACTGGTGGAGGAGATCCGCACCAAGGTGCTGCCCCGAAGGGGGATCCAGGCCAACCCGGAGGAGATCCTGATCACCGTCGGCTCCCAGCAGGCGCTCTACCTGCTGATGCGCCTGCTGGCGGACGAGTCCACCCTGGTGGCCATGGAGGAGCCGGGCTTTCCCGGCATGCGCCAGCTGGTGCAGCTGATGGGCAGCAAGCTGGCCCTGGTGGAGGTGGATCAGAAGGGGATCGAGGTGGACAGCATCCCCCGGGGGGCGGACCTGGTGTACGTCACCCCCAGCCACCAGGTGCCCACCGCCGTCACCCTGTCGATGGAGCGGCGCCAGGCGCTGCTGGCCCAGGCGGAGGCGGAGGATTTCCTCATCATCGAGGACGACTACGAGTCGGAGAGCAACTTCGTCAGCAACCCCCACCCAGCGCTGAAAAGCCTCGACGGCAGCGGCCGGGTGCTCTACTTCTCCAGCTTCTCCAAGGTGCTGGCCCCGGGGCTGCGGCTGGGCTACCTGGTGGGGCCGGCGCCGCTCATCGCCCGGGCCCGGGCCCTGCGCAGCCAGATTTTGCGCCACCCGCCCACCAACAACCAGCGCACCCTGGGGCTGTTCCTCTCCCTGGGCCACTACGACACCATGATGCGCAAGCTCAACGCCGAGCTGTCGGAGCGCTGGACCGAGCTGCGCGAAGCCCTCAACCACTACCTGCCCACCGCGGTGGTCACCTCCCGCACCGTCGGCGGCAGCAGCTGCTGGATCCAGGGTCCGGCGGAGCTGGGCAGCCAGGAGCTGGCGGACGAGGCGGCCAAACGGGGGATCCTGATGGAGCCGGTGCAGCGCTTCTTCGGCGATCCCCGCACCCCGCAGAACGCCCTGCGACTGGGGGTCTCCAGCATCCCCACCGAGCAGATCCGTCCCGGCATTGCCGAGCTGGCGACGCTGTTCTGGGCGCTGTCCGACGCCCCCCGCCAGCAACTGGACCAAAGCACCGGCCAGAAGCTGGACGCCCACACCCTCAAGGAGCACCTGGCCAACTGCGAGTTTCTCGGCCGCACCGTGTTCGGCGATCCCTACCGCATCCGCCTCTACCCCGACGGCACCATGGAGGGCTGGGAGGGGCGGCGGGACGAGCGCAGCGACACCGGCCAGTGGTGGCTGGAGGGGGACCGCTGGTACCGCCAGTGGCAGTCCTGGTCCTACGGCGAGGTGGCGGGCTTCGAGGTGGTGCTGGACCACAACCGCATCCTCTGGTTTCGCGACGGCAACCTGGTGGACTCGGCGTTCTTCAGCCGCCTGGGCTGAACTGGCCCAGTGTCCTGTTGGGATCTGGTACTACAGCGGGCCAGTGGCCTTGCCTAGGGTGAACCCTGTCGCCCCAGCACTCGGGGCGGGATCTCAGGGAGCGAGCCTATGAGTACATTCACCGTTGCCGGGTTGCAGTTGGCCCTCGGCAATCATCAGGACAACTTCGCCACCATCCGCCAGCAGGTGATCCTGGCCAAGAAGCGGTTCCCCCACCTGGACATGGTGCTGCTGCCGGAGCTGTGCACCTTTGGCAGCGCCCCGCGCTTTGCCCAGCCCATGCCCGGTGCCGCGGAGCAGCGCTACTGCGAGCTGGCGGCGGAGCTGGGGATCTGGCTGCTGCCGGGCTCCCTCTACGAGCGGGACGGCGAGGCGATCTACAACACCGCCCCGGCAATCAATCCCGACGGCGAGGTGGTGGCCCGCTATCGCAAGATGTTCCCCTTCCTGCCCTACGAAACCGGGGTCAGCAGCGGTCGGGAGTGCGTCAGCTTCGAGGTGCCCGGGGTGGCCCGTTTCGGCATCGCCATCTGCTACGACATGTGGTTTCCCGAGGTGTGCCGCACCCTGGCCTGGCAGGGCGCCGAGGTGGTGCTGCACCCCACCCTGACCAACACCATCGACCGGGACGCCGAGCTGGCCCTGAGCCGGGCCAACGCCACCATGAACCAGATCTACATGGTGGACATCAACGCCGCCGGCGAGCTGGGGGTGGGCCAGTCCATCGTCGCCGGTCCCGGGGGCGAGGTGCTGCACCAGGCCAGCACCCACCACGAGGTGATCCTGGTGGAGCTGGATCTCGCCTACCTGCGCCGCTGCCGCGAGCAAGGCTGGCACGGACTGGGCCAGCCGCTGAAAAGCTTCCGCGACCACCCCCTGGCCTACCCCCCCTACCAGAGCGGGGCGCGCTCCGAAGCGCTGGACCAACTGGGTCCCCTGGCCAAGCCCAAAGGGCGCAACTGGAACCATACCGACTGAGCCACTGGCTCTAACACCGGTCCAGCGGCGCTGTTTAGGTTGGACCCAGCGAACCACATTCTTGAGGGACGACAGATGGCAGTTAAGGCAAACACTCCGAAGCGCTTCACGCGCTCCCAACTGGCGCTGGCCATCAGCGCCGCCACCCTGAGCACCCTGGGCACCGGCGCCATGGCCGAGGAGGCCCCGGGCACCCGCGACATCGAGCGCATCGAGGTGACCGCCACCCGTCGGGTGCAGTCCATCCATGAGATCCCCTACAACATCTCCGCCGTCAGCGGCGAGGATCTGGAAGCCCAGCAGATCGTCGACTCCGTGGATCTGCTGCGCAGCGTGGCCGGCATCACCGTCATCGACCGCGGCTACCGCAACTCCGGCACCGTCAACAGCATCATGATCCGCGGCATGAACGTGGACTCCGCCACCCAGGGGGACGTGGCCCTCTCCGCGGTGCCCACGGTGGCCACCTACATCGACGACACCCCGCTGTACGCCAACTTCATCATCAAGGACATCGCCCAGGTGGAGGTGCTGCGGGGCCCCCAGGGCACCTTGTACGGCTCCGGCTCCCTGGCGGGCACCGTCCGCTACATCATGAACCGGCCCCAGCTGGAGGAGCTCTCCGGTCAGGTCAGCGCCAACTTCGGCCAGACCGACGGCTCCGAGGGGTTCAACCTCAACTACGATGGCCTGATCAACCTGCCGATGGGGGAGAACTTCGCCTTCCGCGCCAACATCGGCAAGATCGATAACGACGGCATCGTCGACTACCCCAACGTCTACGTGCTGGACGGCAACGGCGCCCCCACGGCGGTCAGCGGGGACATCGCCGCCGGTGGCCCGGAGTTTCGCTTCGTCGAGGACGCCGACACCGTGGACATCACCTACGGCCGTGCGGCGCTGCTGTTCGAGCCCAATGAGCGTTTCAGCGCCCTGCTGAGCTACCAGCGCCAGGAGGACGACATCGGCGGTCGCCGCCAGGTCACCACCGGCACCAACTGGGTGGACGGCAGCGAGCAGCCCTACGGCGAATACGAGAACGGCGCCGTGGTGCTGGAACCCTCCGAGCGGGAGGTGGATCTGGCCGCCCTGGAGCTGGACCTGGACCTGGGCTTCGCCACCTTGAGCTCCTCCAGCTCCGTCTACAGCCACAAGGGCAGCGCCATCAGCGACAACACCGGCTTTTACGCCAAGAACGCCTGGTTCAGCGGCCTCTACGCCGGCACCCCCCGCCCCCTGGCGGTGGCCGAGCGGGGCTACGAGGATGAGGCCTTCGTCCAGGAGCTGCGCCTGGTGTCCAACGCCACCGACGCCTTTATCGACTGGGTGGTGGGCGCCTACTACATGGACCAGGATCTGCACGCCTTCCAGAACAGCTACATGCCCGGCTGGGCCGAGTGGATGGAAGCCACCGATCAGGCGGATCTGTGGATCAGCTGGGGCGCCGACATCCAGGACCAGGACTTCCTCTATCGGCGGGACCAGAACTTCAAGGACATGGCGCTGTTCGGTGAGCTGACCTTCCACTTCACCGACGATCTGCGCGCCACCATCGGCGCCCGCTGGTTCGACAACGAGTTCACCAACAACACCATCATGGCCTTCCCGGTCTGGCCCGGCTTCGAGAGCGAGCCCAACTTCAAGACCGAGGACGACGACGTGCTGTTCAAGGCCAACGTCGCCTGGGACATGACCGACCGCCACATGCTCTACGCCACCGTGTCCGAAGGCTACCGTCGCGGCGGGGCCAACGCCGTGCCCCTGGAGGGCTTCCTGGCCGAAGATCCCGCCTACCAGCAGTACGACTCCGACTCGGTGATCAACTACGAGGCGGGGATCAAGGGCGCCACCGCGGATCACAGCTACACCCTGTCCGCCTTCTACATGGACTGGAGCGATCCCCAGCTCAACATCGCCACCGCCAACTGGGGCTTCTTCGCCGCGGTCAACGGCGATTCGGCCCGCACCCAGGGGCTGGAGCTGGAGGCCCGGGGCTACCTCACCGACACCATCACCTACAACTTCGGTTACGCCTACGTGGACGCCGAGCTGACCGAGGACTTCATCGTCCTGCCGGGCACCGGCGGCGAGTACCTCTACGCCGAGAAGGGCAGCCGCCTGCCGGGTCAGGCGGAGCACGCGGTGAACCTGCAGCTGGACTACAACCACGAGATGCAAAGCGGGATCTACTGGATCACCACCGTCAGCGGCTACTACCAGTCGGAGACGGAGAACTCCCTGAGCATGAACCCCAAGTTCAACCGCACCCTGGACGGCTTCTCACTGTGGAACCTGCAGACCCGATTCTCCGCCGAGACCTGGGACCTGTCCGTTTACGTGAAGAACCTGTTCAACGAGGAGGGGGTCACCGGCGCCCTGCTTGAAGACCATATGGGCACCGAGACCAGCGAAGGCTTCCTCGGCAACAGCTCCAAGGATTACATCAGTCTCCCACGCACCATCGGTGCCGCCCTGACCTGGCGTTTCTAGGTCACCCCCCCAGTAAAAAAGCCGGGCCCCACCCGGCTTTTTTCTTTATATTCATAGCCTAATGGTTAAACAGGGATGACAGTGACCATGGCCAATCCGGACTTCAACCCCGCCGGGGTGGCCCACCTGGTGCGCACCGCACTGGAGAAGGGCGACCTGGCCGGCGCGGTGGATCTGTGCCGCACCCTCAACCAGCAGGCCCCGGAGTACGCCCCCGGCTGGCTGCTGGCCAGCGAGATCGCCCTGGCCCTGGGCAACGGCGACAACGCCCTGGCCCTGGCCCAGCGGGCGGCGCGGTTGGGCCCGGACACCCGCATCGGCTTGCAGATGGTGCGCTGCCTGCGCCAGCTGAGCCGCTACCAGGAGGGGCGGGAAGCCGCCCTGGCCATCGGCACTTTGGATCAGCGCGGTCCTGGCAGCGACCGGGCCTGGCTGCTGACCGAGCTGGGCTGCTACGAGGCCGCCGCCGGCCAGTACCGCCACCTGCTCTCCCTCTACCCGGAGGACGCCGGCCTGCACTACAGCCTGGCCACGGTGCTGCGCTACCTGGGGGAGCTGGACGGGGCGGAGCAGGCCCTGGACACAGCCATCGCCCTGGACCCGGAGGATGACGACGCCTGGTACCTGCGATCCAGCCTGCGCCGCCAGAGCGAAGCCCGACACCACATCGACACCCTGCAACTGACCATCGCCAAGCGCGACCGCCCCTGCCCCGCCCTGCACTACGCCCTGGCCAAGGAGTGGGAGGACTTGGGCTGCCACGACGCCGCCTTCGAGTCCCTGGCCACCGGCGCCGCCCAGCGCCGGGCCCAGATCCCCTACCAGGTGGAACAGGATCTGGAGATCATGGCCGCCATTGCCGAGCAGTTCGGCCCCGACACCCAGCCCCGGCCCACCCCATCCGGCCCGGTGCCCATCTTCGTCCTCGGCCTGCCCCGCACCGGCAGCACCCTGGTGGAGCGGATCCTCGACGCCCACCCCGGCTGCCACGGCGCCGGCGAGCTCAACGACTTTGCCCAGCTAATGAGCCGCCAGGCCCGCCAGCAGGCCCGGCAACAGGGGCGCGCCCTGCGGAGCACCAAGGCACTGGTGGCGCAAAGCGCCCAGCTGGATTTCGCCGCCCTGGGCCAGGCCTACCTGGCCAGCCTGCCGCCGGAGGCGGCCGCCGCGCCGATGTTCGTCGACAAGATGCCCCTCAACTTCCTCTACGTGGGCCTCATCCTGCGCGCCCTGCCCCAGGCCCGCATCGTCCACGTCCGCCGCCACCCGGTGGCCACCGGCTACGCCATCTACAAGCAGTGGTTCGATCGCGCCTACCCCTTCTCCTACGATCTGACGGAGCTGGGCCGCTACTACCAGGGCTACCACGAACTCATGGCCCACTGGGCCCGCTGCCACCCCGGGCGAATTCACCACCTGGACTACGAGGCCCTGGTGGACGAACCCCAGGAGACGGTGCGCGCCCTGCTGGGCCACTGCGGCCTGCCCTGGGACGAACAGGTGCTGGCCTTCAACCGCAACCCCAGCGCCAGCACCACCGCCAGCGCCGCCCAGGTGCGCCAGCCCCTCTACCGGGACGCCCGGGACCTGTGGCGCCACTACGAAGGCCAGCTGGCGCCGCTGATCCAAACGCTGGAAAAGGCGGGTCTGCTGGGCCAAGGGGCCACAAAGCCGGTATAATGTCGGACGATTTTTCCTATACCCAGAGGCAGGCATGGCCACCGACATCCTCGAGCTGCACCCCGGCGACGACTTTATCGAGCTGTTCAAGGTGCTCAAGATCCAGGGCTGGGTGGGCGCCGGCAGTGAAGCCAAGATGCTGATCGCCGACGGCCACGTGCTGGTGAACCACGAAGTGGAGACCCGCAAGCGACGCAAGCTGGTGCCCGGCGACAACGTGATCTTCGGTGAGGAAGCGGTGCTGATCCAGGCCAGCGACCGGGCCGCCCCCAAGGTCGAGCCCGAACCCCAGGTGACCAAGCCCAAACGCCGACCCAGTTTGAAATTTTAAGGAGCCCCCATGGCTTTTCCCAACGACGCCAACGGCGAACTGCTCTCCCTGATGCAGGGCGAAGGCATCGATCTGTCCCAGTCCTACATGCTGGATTTCTACGTGGTTTTCGGCAGCGAGAAACAGGGCCAGCTGGCCGCCGAAGCGGTGGCCGCCGCCTTTGAGGGCGCCGGGCTGTTCCTCAACCTGGCGGAGGAGACCGGCCAGTGGGAGCTGCGCCTGCAGCAGGAGATGGTGCCCGAGTACGACGCCATCAGCGCCATCGAGGCCCAGTTGGCGGCCCTGGCCAAGCCCTTCAAGGGCAAAACCGACGGCTGGGGCATGCTTGAACCGGAAGAGGAAGAGGAATAAGGTTCGCCTCTGCCAAGCGGGCGCCGGTGGGCGCCCTTATTTTTCCGTTCGGTAAAACAATGTATAGGGCATGGTCTGGCCGGCAATGAACTGGCAGACTGAAGTCCCGAATTCCGTTTTGACCCCAGTTTTCAGTACTAAGGAGTGGTCCTAATGCAAACCCGCTTGATCCCGGCCCTGTTGGCCGCCCTGCTGGCCTCCGGCTGCGCCAGCACCGATCCCTACACCGGCGAACAGAAAACCTCCAACGCCACCTCCGGCGCCATCATCGGTGCCGTGGGCGGAGCCCTGATCGGCGCCGCCAGCTCCTCCAAGAGCGACCGGGGCAAGGGGATCCTGATCGGCGCCGCTTCCGGCGCGGCGGTGGGCGGCGGCATCGGCCACTACATGGACCGCCAGGAAGCGGCCCTGCGGGAGAAGCTGGCGGGCACCGGGGTGTCGGTCAAGCGCGACGGCGACAACATCCAGCTGGTGATGCCCAACAGCCTGACCTTCGACGTCAACAGCACCCAGCTGAAGCTGCCGGCCATCAACGCCCTGTCCGGGGTGGCCATGGTGGTGACCGAGTTCGACCAGACCAACCTGATGATCACCGGCCACACCGACAGCACCGGCGGTCGTGACCTCAACATGCGCCTGTCCCGGGAGCGCGCCGAGTCCGTCGCTTCCGAGCTGGTGCGCCACCAGGTCAGCGTGGGCCGCATGAGCACTCACGGCTACGGCCCGGACCGCCCCATCGCCACTAACCAGACCGACGCGGGCCGGGCGGAAAACCGCCGGGTGGAGATCTTCCTCACCCCCCGCACCTGAGGCGGGCCGTCCAATAAAAAACCGCGCCGAGGCGCGGTTTTTTTTGTGGCCGGGGATCAGCTCTGCCGGACCCCGAAGGTGCGGATGTAGTAGACGTTGGGCTTGGTGCCCGCCTCCGGCTTGAGCTGACGCGGGGCGTGCAGCTTGATGAGCCTGGATACCTCGGACTGAGGATCGTCCAGGTCCCCCACCACCCGCGCTCCGGAGGGGCAGGCGGTGACGCAGGCCGGTGACAGCCCTACATTGAGTCGGTGGTCGCACAGGGTGCACTTCTCCACGGTCCGTCGGGGGCGGGTCACCGGGTAGGTGTCGCCCCGCTCCGGGTTCTCCAGCGGCGAGTGCTTGGCCCCGGTGCGATCCAGCACCATCTTGGGCGAGGCCGTACCGCCGGGCACCAGCTCGCTGTCGTCCTGCCACTGACGGTGGGGCACCGTGCGGTTAAAGCCGATCGCCTGGTAGGGGCAGGCTTTCACGCAGCGCTGGCAGCCGATGCAGTCCTCGCTGTGGTGCAGGGTCAGCCCATTGTCCGCCTTGTACATCGCCCCGGTGGGGCACACCTCGACGCAGGCGGCGTTATCGCAGTGGTTGCACAACGTCGGGGTGTAGCTGTAACGCACATTGGGGAAGGTCCCCTGGGTCTCGGTGATGTGATGAGACCAATGGATGTCGTCCGGGGTGTTGTTCTCCGTCTTACAGGCCAGATCACAGCCGCCGCAGCCGACGCACTTTTGCAAATCAATAACCATGCCTAGTTTCATGTCACGGCTCCTCAGGCTTTCTCAATACGGATGCGGATGTGGCCGTAGTAAGCGGACGCGCCACTCAAACGATCGAACCGGCTGGGAATGATGTCGTTGTTGTTGCCCCCCCGCGGGCGCTTGCCGAAGGTCTCGGCGGCCACCCGACCGTAGGCGTAATGGCCGTGGCCGAAGCACTTGGCCACGGAGCCGGGGCGGACCCCCTCCCACAGCTTGGCCACACAGTCGATGCTGCCCACCGGGCTGACCAGGCGGATGGCGTCGCCATCCTTGAGGCCCAGCTTGCGGGCGTCCACCGGGTTGATCTTGGCGGTGTCCTGGCCCACCTCGTCACCGGGATTCACGTCGTTGAAGGCGTGGGTCCAGGTTACGTTGGCAGAGCGCCCCTCGTGGTTGAGCCGCGACTTCTGGTCCACCAGCAGCAGCGGGAAGGCCTTGGCGTCGCCGTCGCGCACCGGCGCCTCGTAGTGCGGCACGTAGGCCAGTTCGCCCTGACCGCTGTACTCGCTGGCCGCCATCACCTCGTCGACGCTCACCTGGTGCTTCTCGGCATGGCCCTTAAGCGCCTTCTTCAGGGTTTCGCTGTAGAACTCGAACCGGCCGGTGGCGGTTTTGAACTTGCCCCAGCGCGCCTGGTAGACGTAGGGCTTGGAGTTCCAGACCCCCTTGTCCACAAACTCCTGCCAGCCACTGAGCTTGTCGCCGTATTGACTGGCGTCCTGGTGCCACAGCGGCGCGGTGACGTACTTCACCGCCACTTCGGCAAACTCTGCAGCGTTCTTGGCGGGTTGGCCGGTTTCCGGGTCCAGCACCTGCTCGTTGATGTAGCGCCAGGGGGCGTCGAAGCCCTTCTCCGCCAGCTTCTTCGCCAGCAGGTAGGGCACCTCGGTTTCGTCCTGGCGGGTGTCGTACAACCGCTGGATGGAGGGGCGCTGCAAGGAAACGTGGCTGTGGCCGTTACCGGCGGCGGAGAGCACGCCCCACTTCTCGAACATGTGGTGGTTGGCCGGCAGCAGCAGATCGGAGAACCAACTGAACTCGGAGATGTTGGTGGTGACGTGGGCGATAAAGTCCACCTTGGACAGGGCCGCCTCCCAGCGCTGGGTTTCCGGCGCCGAGTACACGAAGTTGTTGAAGTAGGCCAGCATCACCTCGATGTTGTAGGGATCGGCGCTGTTGATGGCGTTGGCCACGTTGTCGGTGATCACCCCGCCACCGGACTTGCCCTTCTTCAGGGCCGGAAAGCCCAGGCGACCGCGCTGATCGATCTTCTCCATCTTGACCCCGGCCTGGGCCACCGCGTCCAGGTAGGGCTTGGCGCTGGGGAAGCTCTTGTTGAGCGGCGCCTTGTTGTAGGGGAACAGCCCGCCCTGGCTGTCGATGGCGCCAAACAGGCCGTTGAGCCCGTGGCAGGCCAGGGAGGTGTAGCTGCCGCGCACCTGCATGGTGGGGCCGCGGGAGGTCCACACCTGCACTGCCGGGGCCGCCGCGCCCATCTCCCGGGCGATGGTCTTGATGGTCTGAGCCTCGATGCCGGTGATCCCTTCGGCCCACTCGGCACTGCAGGTTTTCAGCGCCAGGTTCCACCAGCTCACCAGGCCGTGGGTGTGGCGCTCCTCAAACAGCTTAGCGTCCACCTCCTGGCCCGCCTTGAAGCGGTTCTGGCCGTCTTTGAAGTCGCCGACAAAGGGCTTGTGCCAGAGGCCGGCCACCATCGCCTCGTGGGCAATGGCCAGGGCCAGCGCCGCGTCCTGGCCGGTTTCCACCGGAACCCAGAGGTGGGCTTTAGCGGCGGAGGCGGACAGGCGCGGATCCACCACCACCACCTTGGCGCGGTCCAGGGTGTCCCCCCACTGGCTGGAGTAGTGGCTCACCTGGCGGTTGCTGGCGATGGGGTCGGCACCGAAGGAGAGGATGTACTTGGTGTTGCTGACGTCGTACTGGTTGTAGCCCCAGTTGCCGTCCTGGAAGTAGGGCCCCATCTTGTGGGACTCGGCGCAGATGGCGCTGTGGGAGATGTTGTTGGGGGAGCCGATCAGGTTGGTCATCTGCTTGTAGAGCAGGTCGTTGACCAGGGAGTAACGGCCGCGCAGCAGGGCGTACTTGTGGCTCTCATTCTTGGCCCGCAGCGCCAGGATGCGATCCGCCAGCATCTCCATCGCCTGGTCCCAGCTGATGGGGACAAACTTGGGATCCTCGTCCCGCCCCTTCTTGGGGTTGGTGCGCATCATCGGCGTACGCAGGCGGTCCGGATCGTAGACCATCTGCAGCCCCAGGTGCTGGCGAGGGCAGCTGGCGGTGTCGTGGATCTTGGAGTGGGGGTTGCCTCGAACCTTGATGGCCCGACCGTCCATGATGTAGACCTGCTTGGCACACCAGGAGGTGCAGCCCTGGCAGGTGGTCGGCACCCACTGGCCGGTGCCGGTGCGCAGGTCCACCTTGGGCAGCACCTGCTCCATGGCCTGCACCACGGGCTGGAAGAGATAGCCGCCGCCCAGGCCCAGCAGCGCGGTACCCACCGCGGTGCCTTTAAGCAGGTGTCGGCGGGAGAGATCGACCGGTTTATCGTTGTTCATGGCTCACACTCATATATGCATATGCGGTTCACCATATATTAGGGATAATTCCCTCCCGGAGGGTGACGGGCCTCACAGGCAAAAACTCTTTGCTCCCCGGTGCATCAAGGTGGTGAGTGCAGCGACAAAAGCGGGCGTTCTGCGAAGCCCTGGGCGAACCCCGCTCCTTGGTGAGTAACCCTCTGCTTGGCATGGGGTTTTCGCCACTTTTGTCCCATCGAACGGCACAGGGCCTCGGGGAAAACGGGCCCCGGAGTGTGAGCCGACCCACAAAGCCGGGTGGCCGCACCCTTGGGTCAGACGCGAATCACTCGCAACTGTGACGCCACCCTCATCCCTGTGTCACAATACTGCGCTTCAGTCGCCCACCCAGCCCAATGCCCACAGAGGAGCCCCATGATTGCCCCGGTAACCGCCTTGAAAAGCCTGGCCGACGACACCCGGCTGAGCCTCATGCTGCTTATCCAGCAACAGGGGGAGCTATGCGTCTGCGAACTGACCACCGCGCTGGACCAGAACCAGCCCAAGATCTCCCGCCACCTGGCCAGACTGCGCAGCGACGGCCTGCTGATCGACACCCGCCAGGGGCAGTGGGTGTTCTACGATCTGGCGCCGCTGCCGCCCTGGCTCGCCCGCACCCTGACGGACATCGCCGAGGCCCAGCCGGAGCTGTTGGCGCCCCACAGCGCCCGGCTTGAAGCCATGGGGGATCGCCCCCAGCGCCAGGCCGCGATGTGCTGAGACAAGAAACCGCGCCAAGGCGCGGTTTTTTTGTGCCCCTTACCGGCGTCGCCGGTAGTGGGATTTGACCAGAGCACCCAGCAGCACCTCGCTGTGCACCAGCTCGAAGGCCTGAGGCTCGGCCAGCGCGCCGAACAGCGGCACGCCTCCCCCCAGCAGGATGGGGATCTGGGTCAGAATGAGCTCATCAATCAGCTCCGCCGCCAAAAATCCCTGGATGGTGCGTCCGCCATCCACGTAGAGCCGCTGGTGACCGAGCTCCGCCAGGCGGTCACTGAGCCCCCTGGGATCGTCCGCGGCCAGGGCAAACACCTTCCCCTCGAGCGCCGCCGGTACCGTCACCGGTTGACGGCTGACCACGTAGACCGGCTTGGGGTAGGGCCACTGGGCCGGCAACTCCAGGTCAAAATCCAGCAGGGTCTGGTAGGTGTTGCGCCCCATCACCAGGGCATCGACGCCGGCGATGAACTCGGCGAAGCCAAGATCATCCCCCTCGGGATTGGGCACACTGTGCAGCCAATCCAGTCCACCGTCGCGATCGGCGATGTAGCCATCCAAACTGGTGGCAATGTAAACGACGTGACCCATAACCCCTCCTCAATGCCCCCCGGCGGCTTGCTCCGGGGAAAAAACAGATTTAATCTACACCGTAGAATTATTAAATCGTAGAGGGGGCAGCGGATGACTGTCAAGGCGAAAAAGCGGGGCCGGCCGAGCCAGCTCAGCAGCGAAGGGATCCTGGATTGCGCCAAAACCTTGCTGCGTCAGGAGGGTAAGGTGCCCAGCGTGCGGGCGATCAGCGGCGCCCTGGGGGTGGACCCCATGGCGATCTACCACTACTTCGGCAACAAGGCGGCGCTGTTGGACGCCCTGTGCCGCTCCCTGGTGGCCGACATTCATCAACCCGATGGCGGCGACTGGCGGATTGAGATTGAGGCCCTGTGTCGCAGCTACCTGGGGCTGCTGGAGGCCCACCCGGGGCTGTTGGGCACCCTGCTTGGGCTGACCAGCACCGGTCCGGCCCAGGTGTTCATCGAACGGTTCGAACAGGCCCTGGCGCCGCTGGCGCTGCCGCCGATCACCCTGGCCCACTGTCGGGATCTGCTGGTGGATTACCTGCACGGCTACGCCCTGGCCCAGGAGGCGGCCGCCGGGGCGCTCACCCAGGAGGCCCTGTCCGGCCCCCTCGAGTTCTGGATGACGGCGGTGGCCCAGGCCGCCAAGGCCTGAAGGGCGTCGGCGTTATTGGGGTGCGGAGGGGGACTCTGGGGTTAAGGGAGCCGTTCGGCGCAGGCTCCAGCGCCAATAGCCCAGCAGATAGAGGCCGGCCAGGGCAAAGGCCAGCAGGGTGCCCAACCCCAGCCCCAGTCGCGGGTAACCCACCCACACCGCCAGGGTGTAGACCACCAGGCTGCCGACGCCGTAGGGGTAGTGCTTGGTGAGGGTCTGCACCACCGCGCTGCCGTAGCTCCACTGCAACAGCAGCATCAGCGGAAACAGGGTGATGGGGAAAGAGGCCATCACCCCCGCCCACTGGGGAGGCACGGCGCCGGCCAGGGCGGTGATCGCCACCACCAAGGCCGCCGCCAGGGCCGCCCGGGCCCAGAGCAGCCCCCAACCGGCGCGGACGGCGACAAACTCCGGCTCCGGCAGGCGTCGGGTCAGGCGAATCGCCAGAGCCGCCCCGCCCAGGGCCAGCAGCGCGCCCCAGGGGCCAAGATTGGGGCTGGCCTGCCCCAGGGTGGCCAGACCCAACAGGGCCAGCAGCGCCAGTACCAGGGGCCACCAGGAGCGGCGGGCAAAACGGGGGGCGGTCAGGGTGTAGGTCAGCGCAAAGCCGGTGGTGGCCACCAGACCCAGCAAACCGTAGGGCGCGGCCTCGGCGGCAAACTGAGGGCCCTGCTCCAGGCCGTAGAAGAACAGCAGTATCGCGGTGCCCAGGGGGAAACCGGTCAGTACCCCCGCCCAGCGCGGTCCCACCCGCTCCGTCAACCAGGCCAATCCCACCACGGTCACCACCGCCGCGGCGATCTTCGCTGCCACCACCATGCCACTGCCCCTTACTGCTAGGCCTAAAGAAGCCGCACTCTACCAGAAGCGACGGCGCTTAGGGGGCGATTTTAGGGGGCAAAGAAGCTGGCCAGGGCGGTGAAGTACTCCGGGTAGCGGGAGAGGGTGTTGTGATCCGCCTGGGGCAGCTCCACCACGGTGAGCCCGGCGGGCTCCAGGGCCTGGATCAGCGCCTGGCTTCGGGCCTTGGGGATCACCTGGTCCCAACGGGCCAGCACCACCAGCCGGGGCTGGGTCAACTCCGGGGCCACCGCCAGGTTGTCGAAGGGGTCTTTGACCAGCCAGGTCACCGGGTAGATGGGCATCTGCTGTTGGGCCAGGGCGGTGATGCTGTCGAAGGGGGTCACCAGGGCCAGCCGGGCCAGGGGCCGCTGGTCCGCCAGCTGCACCACCACCGCCGAGCCCAGGCTGCGGCCGATGGCCCCCACCTGCTGATGGCGGGGGGCCACCACATCAAACACCGCCACGGCGGCGCCCACCAGGCTGGCCTGGCTGGGGCTGCCTTCGCTGTGGCCGTAGCCGGGGTAGTTGACCAGGTAGAGGGTGTGATCCGGCAGCGCCGCCGCCAGCTCGGCCCCACTCCAGCCCACCAGCTCGGCATTGCCACCGAAATAGAGCAGGGCCCGAGCACGGTCCGGATTCAGGGGGTGCACCTGAACTCGACCCCAGGCGGTGTCCACCCACTCGCTGGGCAGCGACGGGGGGTCCAGCGGGGAGGGCAGGTAGATCAGCTGACGCTGGAACAGGGTAAGCAGGGCCCCCATCGCCAGGTAGCCGGTCAGAAACAGGGCCAGCAGTTTCACGGGTTCGCCTCGACGGATTCTCCCCCAAGGGTAGCCACAAAAAAGGCCGCACGAGGTGCGGCCGGGATTCACTCCTGCTCGGGGGCAGCGCTGGGTTTCTTGCGCACCACCATGGGGGCGTCGCCGATGTCCCGCAGCCCGCCGGCAGCGCGCTTGACCTTCTTCGGCGCCCGCTTGGGAGCCGGCCCCTTGCGCCCTTTACTGGCCGTTTTTTTGGCCTTGACGGGCGCCCGCTTGGGCTTGTCGGCAAAGCCCTTGAACTGGGCCTCCAGCCCCTCCAGCGCCTCGAAGGCCAGGCTCTGGTTGAGGAAGGCTTCGAGCTTTTTGAAGCTGACCCAGTCCTTGGGGCCCACCAGGGAGAAGGCGTCCCCCTTGGCCCCGGCCCGGCCGGTGCGGCCCACCCGGTGGACGTACTCCTCCGGGTGCTTGGGCAGGTCGAAGTTGACCACATGGGAGACCTGGGGGATGTCCAGGCCCCGGCTGGCCACGTCGGTGGTGATCAGCACCTGGGCCTTGCCACCGGCAAAGTCCTGCATGATCTGGTTGCGGGCGGACTGGTTCAGATCCCCGGACAGGGCCAGGGTGGTGAAGCCCCACTGGCTGACCAGGCCCGCCAGGCGGTCGGTGTCGGAGCGGGTGGCGGTAAAGAGGATCAGCTGCTTGAACGCCTGCTTCTCCAGCAGGGCCTTGAGCTGGGCCTCCTTGTGATCCAGGTGATCGGAGAACAGCATCCGGTGGTGGATGTCGCTGTGGATCTCGGCCTCGGAGTCGATGCGGATGCGAATGGGGTTGTTCAGCAGCTCGGCGCCGAAGCGATTGACCGCGGCGTGATCCAGGGTGGCGGAGAACATCAGGGTCTGGCGCTTGCGGTGATCCGCGGCCTTATGGATCGCCTGGAGCTGATCGGCAAAGCCCAGATCCAGCATCCGATCCGCCTCGTCCAGGATCAGCAGCTCCAGTCCGTTCAGGTAGAGGTGGCCGTGCTCCAGGTGGTCCGCCAGGCGGCCAGGGGTGGCCACCACGAAGTGGGGATCCCGGGCCAGGGCCTTGCTCTGCTGGTTGAAGTCTTCGCCGCCGAGGATCAACAGCGACTTGAACTGGGTGTTGGCCACCACCAGGCGCAGCTGGCCGTAAACCTGCTTGGCCAGCTCCCGGGTGGGCGCCAGGATCACCACCCGCGGATCGCGCTTGGTCAGGGCCTTGGATTTCATCAGCCGCTGCATTGCCGGCAGCAGGAACGCCAGGGTCTTGCCCGAGCCGGTGCGGGAGCTGGCCAGCAGATCCTTGCCGGCGATGGCGGCGGGGATCGCCTTTTGCTGGATCTCGGTCGCCTCGGCAAAGCCCAGGTGCTCAACGGTGGCTAACAGACGCTTATCCAGCGCCAGCTCGGAAAACTGCAAGGCGGACTCCAGGGAGTTGGGGGTAAAGGGGAGAGTATACCCTGTTCGCTCAAGCGACAGGGGGCGCTATTTTGCCCTGTGTCCGCCCCCGACTCAAATGGCGTCAAATTCCCGCCGGCTCACAAAACGGGAATTGGCTTGAATTGCCTGGCTTGCAAAAGTGCCCCCGCCCCCTCAATATTGTTGCCATCTCGTTAATTTTTGCGAAGAAAATGAGTAATCTAAACGGCAGCAATCCGGCTGTACACGCCCCTCAACGCCAGATTGTTGACAGGGAGGCCAGGGTGGCAAACGACACGGTGACGGTGCTCTTTTTCGATGGTGACGAGTCCTTGGTGATGAAAAAGGCGGTGCTCAACGGCCTGGCCCGCGGCACCAGCGGGCGGGTGATGCTGCCCGACGCCTTCCGCCAGGGCAAGGTGATCGTCGCCGTTCTCGGCGGCGACGTCGAGGTGCTCAGCCTCGCCGGCGACCGACTCTGACCCCTACTTCTCCAGCCTCGCCAGTAACCGATCCAGCTCCGCCGGCGAATGGCCGCGGATCACCCGACCGTCGATCAGCACCAGCGGGATCCCGTGGCCGCCGAACTGGGCAAACTCCCGGGCCGCTTGAGGGTCATTCTCCATGTCGAGCTCCAAAAAGGGCTGGTTCCGGGCATTAAGAAACTCCCGGGTGGCGGCGCAGGCCGGACACCAACTGGCCCCGTACATCAGCACCTCACTCTTATGGGCCTGGTTCAGCGACAGCGCCAATCGATTGCCGGCACCCAGCTGGTAGAGGGAAAACCCCATCAGGCCCAACAGCAAGATAACGGCCCCGAAGACCGCACTGCGTTTACTCATCATCACCTCCTCTTAGGCCTCTGGGACCACCACAGGGCCCGCGAGTTCCGTGACTTGTGGATGGTATACCATCTTGCTAACCTTGCCGCGCCTTTTGTTAACGCGGACAACACCTTGGACACCCTGGTCATTCTCTCCCCCCTGGTGCTGGGCTACCTCATCAAGCTCAGTCACCTGCCCAGCCTGCGCCTGATCGACCGCGCCCTGACCGCCCTGGTCTACCTGATCCTGGGGCTGATGGGCATGGGCCTCGGGGGACTGGACAACCTGGCCGGGGAGATCGGGGAGATCGCCCGGCTGACCGGCACCCTGATCGGTCTGACCCTGGTGGCCAACCTGGCACTGCTGCCCCTGGTGGACCGCCGCTGGCCCCTGAGCCTGGGCCAGGAGCAGGGCCGGGTGCGCACCCTTGCCATGGTGATGGAGTCGCTGCAGCTGGCGGGGGTGGTGCTGGCCGGCTTTATGCTGGGGATGCTGATGCCCCTGCCGGGCCACCTGATCGAGAGCTGGGCCAACGCCATCCTGATGCTGCTGCTGTTGCTTATCGGCATCCAGCTGCGGGCCAGCAACATGAGCCTGCGCCAGATCCTGTTGAACCCCCGGGGGCTGGCCATCGCCGCCCTGGTGCTGGGCACCAGCCTGCTGGCCGGTGCCGCCACCGCACTGCTGTGGCAGATGCCGGTGCACCATGGTTTGGCCCTGGCCGCCGGCACCGGCTGGTACTCCCTCTCCGGTGCCCTGGTGAGCGCCAAGCTGGGCCCGGCCCTGGGCTCGGTGGCCTTCCTGGCCGACCTGTGCCGTGAGCTCATTGCCATCGTGCTGATCCCCATCCTGATGCGCCGCACTCCGGCCTCGGCCATCGGTTACGGCGGCGCCACGGCGATGGATTTCACCCTGCCGGTGATCCAGAAAAGCGGCGGCCCGCAGACCGTGCCCATCGCCATCGTCAGCGGCTTTGTCCTGACCCTGGCCGGGCCGATACTGATCCCCTTCTTCCTCTCCCTGGGGGGATAAAAAAACGCCGGCGGATGCCGGCGTTTTTTTTCGGTCCAGGCTTACTCCACCTGGGCCTCGGGCTCGGTGGCCGGTGCCGGCTCCACGGCCTCAAGCTCGCAGCTCCAGCCCCAGCCCCGCTGCTTCTCGACGAAGTTCTCCGCCCGCTGCTCACAGTAGCCGGCGGTGTTGGCGGCGCTCCACAGCATCTGGCTGCCTTCGGCCTTGGTGTAGTGCACCTCACAGGGCAGCGGCGCCTCGGCGGGGTAGCGCACCTCGATAAGGCGCTCGGCGTTGCCGTGGTTGCAACGGTAAACCAGGGGGTCCGCCGCCAGGGCGGAAGTGGAGGCCAGCAGGGCGGCCAGCAGGGTGATCCCTTTCATCAGATGTCTCCTAAACGGTTCCTGCGGTAGTCAACCAGAACGGGCGACCGAAGTCGCCCACTTCTTGACCTCGAGGGCATCAGGCCAGGGCGGCTTTCGCCGGCACCCACTTGTCCCACAGCGCTTTGGCCATCAGCACGGCCAGCAGCACGCCACTGCCGTACACCAGGGCGTGGGGCAGCATGCGGTGCTCCTCGCCCACCAGGGGCATCACCTTGAAGCCAAACTCGGCCACGGCAAAGTCCACTGCGAATCCGAACAGCATGGCGGTGCCGATCACCCCGGTCAGGTAGGCCCACAGGGCCCGCTTGCCCAGCTCGTTGCGCACCACGCCCAGGGTGGCGATGTTGGTGGCCGGCCCCGCCATCATGAACACCAGCACCGCACCGGGGGAGACCCCCGCCAGCAGCAGACCGGCGGCGATGGGGGTGGAGGCGGTAGCACAGATGTACATGGGAATGCTGACCAGCACCATCACCGTCATCGCCAGGATCCCATCCCCCCACTGGGAGAGGAAGGAGGCGGGCACAAAGGTGTTCACCAGGGCGGCGAAGAACAGTCCCACCAGCAGCCACACCGTGGTATCCCGCACCAGGTCCGTGGCGGCGTAGTGCACCCCCTTGATCAGCTTGGCCACCACACCGGGGGCCGCCGGCGCCTCGGTTTTACCGCCGCAGCAGCCGCTTTTGGCGCTGGCCTGGGCTTTACTGGAACAACAGCCGGTCGCCTCAGCCTTCACCGCCGGGGCCGCTTTGCTGCCGCAGCAGCCGGATTGTTGCGCCGGTTGCGCCACTGCCGCCTGGCTGGCGCAACAGCCGGATTTCGCTGGCGTCACCGAAGACACCGCATCAGGGGCGCGCATCATCGAGCCGCCCGCGGCCATCGGCGTCATCTTGGGGGCGGGTTTTGGCTGGGGCTCGGCGTCCTGATCCCGCCCCACCAGCAGGCCGGCGACAATGGCGGAGACCACCGCAGTGATGGGACGCACCACCGCCATAAAGGGCCCGAGCAGCACGTAGGAGACTGACACCGAATCCACCCCGGTTTCCGGGGTGGCCACCAGGAACGCCGTGGTGGCGCTTTTCGAGGCACCGGAGCGGCGTAGGCCCACCGCCGCCGGGATCACCCCGCAGGAGCACAGCGGCAGGGGGGCGCCGAACACCGCAGCCTTCACCGTGGGCTTGATGCCGTGGCCCCCCAGCTGCTTCTGCATCCAGCTCATGGGCACGAACATCTTGATCATCCCCGCCATAAAGAGGCCCAGCAGCAGCCAGGGGGCGGAGTCGAGGAAGAGATCCCAGAAGTTGAGGGCCAGCTCGGTCAGGGTGCTCATGAGCGCACCTCCAGCGCATCCAGGATGGAGCAGTGCTCGGCGCTCTCCGGCCCGCCGCAGCAGGCGTCCGCCAGTTGCTGCAGCGAGTCACGAAACTGCTTGAGCTCGGCCATCTTGCGCTCCAGCTCCACCACCTTGTTCTCGACGATCGCCTTGACGTCCTGGCAGGCCCAACTGGCCCGGCTGGCGTCGATCATCAAAAGCTCCTGGATCTGGGCCAGGGTGAAGCCCACCCCCTTGGCCCGCAGGATAAAGCGCAGCTTCACCTCGTCGGCCTCGTCGTAGAGGCGGTAGCCGCTGTCGCTGCGCCCACTGGGGGCCAGCAGACCGTGTTTCTCGTAGTAGCGCAGGGTGTCGGTTTTGATCTCGTAGCGCTGCGCCAATTCCCCAATGCGATACATGGGTGCTCCATTGTGTTCACCGAATTCGACCAGTATAAACCTTGGAGTTTGGTCAAAGGTCAAAGGAAAAAGCGGGGTCTGGGCACCCGGGAGGGAAAAAAAGTGATCCGAGTCGGAAACGGCGCTGATCTGGCCGGCATTTTTTCGTAGAATACGCGCGCATCAGCGGGCGCGACGCAACGAGGGTATTTCGCCAAGCTTCCCCCCAATACCGGCATCGTCGGCTGGGGCCATTTCGGGAGCGGCACACCGCCTCCCCAAATCGGTTTGGCGAAATATCTTCAACATAATAATGCGCCATCAATCCGGGGCATCCCGGTGGAATGGCCAAACCGCTAAAAGGACTCTGTACCCTATGAACGCACCCCGCCCGATCCGTCGAGCCCTGCTGAGCGTCTCCGACAAAACCGGCATTGTCGACTTTGCCCGTGCCCTGTCCGAGCGCGGCGTTGAACTGCTCTCCACCGGCGGCACCGCACGCCTGCTGGCCGAGGCCGGCCTCAGCGTGACCGAAGTGTCCGACTACACCGGCTTCCCCGAGATGATGGATGGCCGGGTCAAGACCCTGCATCCCAAGGTGCACGGTGGCATCCTCGGCCGCCGTGAGCAGGACGAGTCCGTGATGGACACCCACGGCATCCGCCCCATCGACATGGTGGTGGTCAACCTCTACCCCTTCGCCCAGACCGTAGCCAAGCCGGGCTGCACCCTGGAGGACGCGGTGGAGAACATCGACATCGGTGGCCCCACCATGGTGCGCTCCGCCGCCAAAAACCACAAAGACGTCACCATCGTGGTCAACGCCCACGACTACGACCGCGTCATTGCCGAGATCGACGCAGGTTCCGGCTCTTTGACCCTCAAGACCCGCTTCGATCTGGCCATTGCCGCCTTCGAGCACACCGCCGGCTACGACGGCATGATCGCCAACTACTTTGGCACCATGGTGCCCAGCCACGGCGACAACAAAGAGGGCGACGAGGAGTCCGTCTTCCCCCGCACCTTCAACCAGCAGTTCACCAAGAAGCAGGACATGCGCTACGGCGAGAACAGCCACCAGCGTGCCGCCTTCTACGTGGAAAACAACGTGCAGGAAGCCTCCGTGGCCACCGCCGTTCAGCTGCAGGGCAAGGCGCTCTCCTACAACAACATCGCCGACACCGATGCGGCGCTGGAGTGCGTGAAGGAGTTCGACGCCCCGGCCTGTGTCATCGTTAAGCACGCCAACCCCTGTGGTGTAGCCCTGGGTGACGACATCCTGGAAGCCTACGACCGCGCCTTTAAGACCGATCCCACCTCCGCGTTTGGCGGCATCATCGCCTTTAACCGCGCGTTGGACGGCAAGACCGCCGAATCCATCGTGGCGCGCCAGTTTGTCGAGGTGATCATCGCCCCGAGCATCAGCGCCGAGGCCAAGGCCGCCGTGGCTGAGAAGAAAAACGTCCGCCTGCTGGAGTGTGGCCAGTGGCAGGCCAAGACCGCCGAGTTCGACACCAAGCGGGTCAACGGCGGCCTGCTGGTGCAGGATCGCGACCAGGGCATGGTGAGCCTGGACGACATCAAGGTGGTGTCCAAGCGTCAGCCCACCGAGGAGCAGCTCAAAGATCTGATGTTCTGCTGGAAGGTGGCCAAGTACGTCAAATCCAACGCCATCGTCTACGCCAAAGACGGCATGACCGTGGGCGTCGGCGCCGGCCAGATGAGCCGCGTCTACTCCGCCAAGATCGCCGGCATCAAGGCCGCCGACGAGGGCCTGACCGTACCGGGTTCCGTGATGGCTTCCGACGCCTTCTTCCCCTTCCGCGACGGTATCGACGCCGCGGCGGAGGCGGGGATCAGCTGCGTCATTCAGCCGGGCGGCTCCATGCGCGACCAGGAAGTGATTGATGCGGCGGACGAGCATGACATGGTCATGGTGTTTACCGGCATGCGCCACTTCAAGCACTAAGCGCTATTGGTGTCGCTGGTCCAAACGGCGAATTGCGGCGTTGCCCGCGGTCCTCGGCCTCCTCATTTGCATCAGCAAACTCGGAGGCCTGTGGAGCGGGCGCCTGGCACTTCATCCGTTTGGCCTGCGCTTGAGAAGCAGGGCCTGTCCTGCTGCGAGAATTTGAGCGTGTGGTGAGGGACCCCTCCCACGCTTCCTTGGACCCGGGCCTGAGCGCCCGGCAACCGGAAAGGAAAGACAATGAACATTTTGGTAATTGGCAGTGGTGGTCGTGAGCACGCCCTGGCCTGGAAAGCAGCCCAGAACCCGGCGGTAGAGACCGTCTTCGTGGCACCGGGCAACGCCGGTACCGCCACCGAGCCCAAGCTGAAGAACGTGGCCGTGGCCGGCAACGACGCCCTGGTGCAGTTCGCCAAGGACAACGCCGTGGCCCTGACCATCGTCGGCCCGGAACAGCCGCTGGTGGACGGTGTGGTGGACGCCTTCGAAGCGGCGGGCCTCACCATCTTCGGCCCCAGCGCCGCCGCGGCCCAGCTGGAGGGTTCCAAGGCCTTCACCAAGGACTTCCTGGCCCGCCATAATATCCCCACCGCCGCCTACCAGAACTTCACCGAGATTGAGCCGGCGCTGGCGTATCTTCAGGAGATGGGCGCCCCCATCGTGGTCAAGGCCGATGGCCTGGCCGCCGGTAAAGGCGTGATCGTGGCCATGACCCTGGATGAGGCGGAAGCCGCCGTTAAAGACATGCTCGCCGGCAACGCCTTCGGCGATGCCGGTCACCGGGTGGTGATCGAGGAGTTTCTGGATGGCGAAGAGGCCTCCTTCATCGTCATGGTGGACGGCGACCACATCCTGCCCATGGCCACCAGCCAGGACCACAAGCGCGTTGGCGACGGCGACACCGGCCCCAACACCGGTGGCATGGGCGCCTACTCTCCCGCCCCGGTGGTGACCCAGGCGATCCACGACCGCATCATGCGCGAGGTGATCCGCCCCACGGTGGATGGCATGAAGGCCGAAGGCCACCCCTACAAGGGCTTCCTCTACGCCGGCCTGATGATCGACGCCGAAGGCACCCCCAAGGTGATCGAGTACAACTGCCGCTTCGGCGATCCGGAAACCCAGCCCATCATGCTGCGCATGCAGTCGGACCTGGTTGAGCTGTGCCTGGCCGCCTGCGACGGCAAGCTGGACGGCAAAACCGCCCAGTTCGACCCCCGCGCCGCCGTGGGCGTGGTGCTGGCCTCCGGCGGCTACCCGGCCAGCTACGAGAAGGGCTTCGCTATCTCTGGCCTGCGCAGCGACTACGCCGAGGGTGAGAAGGTGTTCCACGCTGGCACCAGCGACAAAGAGGGCGCCATCGTCAACACCGGCGGCCGGGTGCTCTGTGCCACGGCCCTGGGCGCCACCGTGACCGAGGCCCAGCAGCGCGCCTACCAACTGGCCGATGAGATCAGCTGGCAGGGGATGTTCACCCGTCGTGACATCGCCTACCGCGCCATTGCCCGGGAACAGCAAGACTGAGTCCACTTACTCGAATAAAAAAGGGTCGCTTTCGCGACCCTTTTTTTATTTCTCAGAATAATTGAGCAGAAAATATAAAGCGCTTCGCCTCATACCATAAATTCAAAAATATTAGATAAACAGCAATAGCCGACATACTGGCGAACCTTATTCATAAGTGAGCACTTTTCGAGCGCGCCTGTAAGCGATTTCCCACAGCCTTGCTGCCCATTCAACCCAACGACTCAAGGTGCTGAAAAACCACTAGTTTGATACGGAAAAGTCGGGCTAAAATCGCCAATTCATTCAGTTCAGGTCAAGGCTGTCATCCAGGCTGTGGCCCGCAAAACAGGACAGGCTCCGTTATGGAAAAAACGCATCGGCTCTCCCTGGAAGCCAAGGGACGCAGCTACCCTATTGAGCTGCGCACCATTACAGGTATTTACTCCGGTGGAAAAAGAGAAAAGGGTGAAAACCACTTTCAACAGACCATCTATTTGGAAAAAGCCGATGGCAAAGTCCTGACTCTCTATTCCGATTTCAACGTCAATATTCCCCCGGGCAGCCACATCACCCTGATCCGCGGCATCGACGAGCGCAAGGATCTGATCTTCAGCTTTGCCCTCTACGTGCACGCCACCGACGAGATCAAGTGGCTCAGCAAACAGGGGGAGCACGACACCGTCCGCCGCCTTATCACCCTGACCAAGGGGCAGAGCCGACGCTACCACCTGCGCGGCCTGTGGACCCTGCTGGGTGCGGCGCTGTTTGGCTGGCTCGGCCTGTGGCTGGGCAACATGCTGCAAAACGGCTACCTGCTCGATGCCCTGACCAGCCTGCCCTACGTGCTGACCTCCCCGCTGGAACTGTGGGAGTACCACAGCCGCAACATGAACCTGACCGCCGGCGGCATTGGCGCGGCGCTGGGCTACTTCGGCGCCAAGGCGCTGTTCAAGTGGCCGCTGGACTGGATGTTCAACAAGGCCAACAGCCAGCTGGTGGACGAGTTGCTGGCGATGCGGCCGGCGCTGGACAAGATCAACCTGCTGCAACCCCACTCCGGCCTGTCGGAGTCGGTGGACGACGGCTACCGCGACATGTTTGAAACGGCATAACGGCCCAGGATTAACCAAAAGGACTGACAAACAATGGCTTATGAACACGGCTCGTTGGATCTGGGGATCCGTAATCCGTTCCGATTCGAAGGGGTGGTGCGCACCACCCGCGGCGTGGTGGTGGCCCTGCTGGGGCTGGTGCTGCTGCTCCAGGTGGCCGAGGCGGTGAAGGCCGACCCGACCACCGGTTGGATCACCGCCGGCATCGGCTTCCTCCTGCTGGCCCAGGGGCTGTGGACCTGCGGCAGCGGCCTGATGCAGGTGCTGCGCTTCTTCGTGGGCCGCTCCGTGCCCACCTCCCTGGCCTACAACCACGCCAAGTCGGAGAGCGACACCGCCGCCCGGGAGAAGCACGATCTGGCCTACGACGCCGACCAGATCGAGCAGATGATGGTGGGCCGCAAGAACGTCACCTTCGCCGAACCTCAGGGGCTGATTGCCCGGGTGGTGCACACCCTGTTCCCCAAGCTGACCTTCGTCCCCTACCCCATCCGTAACCTGGCCCAACGCCTGGCCGGGGCCCTGACCCAGACTCTGGTGGGCCTGCTGTGCTTTGTCCTGGCCTGGTTCACCACCAGCACCGGGCTGGCCGGCAGCGTCGGACCGCTGATGATGCCGGTGTTCACCACGGTGCTGCTGCTCTACCTGGCCTGGGTGTGGTTCCGAGCGGGCACGCCGGTCAATCGGGCGGTCTCCCGTGCCATGGAGAGCGCCGGCTCCGCCAGCCTGGCCAAGATCCTGGCGATCTCCATCCTGGGCCCCGTCCTGATCGGCTACGGCATCAACCAGCTGCTGAGCGCCGAGCCGAACCTGGCCCGGGCGGTGGCGGAGTTCAACGGTCAGACCGAGCCAGTGAGCGAGATGACCACCCAGTTCCTCACCATCTGGGGCGCCTACACCGACGCGTACAGCAACGGCCTGTGGCTGGGGCTGCTCTGCCTGATGGCGGTACTGAGCTGCGCCCTGCTGATGGTGCTGATCGCCCAGCGCAGCCAGCAGGCCACCCCGGTCACCGAGGTGGCGGAGCTGCGGGACAACTGGCAGGAGTCAGTGCACCCCCGGGAGATCTTCATCAACATCGACTCCATGGTGATGGCCAACCGTCGCCACAAGGAGGTGCCCAACCGCATCTACCGCGCCCTGCAGCCTAAGCTGCGGGAGCAGACCGACGGCAAGGGCTCCTTCTACGGGGAGATGATCCAGGAAACTCAGCCGGTGGTGCAGCAACAAGGCGTTGAGGGGATCGCCAAGCCGGTGCGCCTCGGTGCCACCCTGGCGGGCCAACTCCTGCTGTTACTGGCCGCGGTGATGCTCTTTATGGCGGTGACCCCGCTGAACCAGGTGATCACCCTGGTGCGCGTCCTGCCCACCAACGGCGCCGACGCCGAAGTGGTGGCCCACCTGACCGAACTGGCGGGTCTGGCAGGACACCTGGCCACCCTGGCCATGGGTTTGCTGCTGCTGGGCGCCTTCGGTCGCCTACTGGCCAATTTCGCCCACGTGTTCTGGGGCGAGATCCGTTTCGAGTCGCTGCTGGTGTACTTCAAGTGCGAAGGCACCTTCACCGAGTCGCGCATCTCCACCGGCACCAGCGTCTACGACTCCACCCAGTCGGAGAACACCGTGGTGCGCTCCTCCATGACACCCTGGGTGATCGTCACCCGCATCGTCAGCTCCACTTTTGCCGGCATTGGCGCCCGCAACCTGGAGTACCCTCGCCACATCCTGGAGATGCGGGCCGACGACAAGGAGCTGACCGGCATCGTCGACGATCTGCGCAGCTTCCTGCGCGACCGGGAGACCATCGCCAGCATCAACAATGAGAAGGACTTGGCGGCGGCCTCCAAGATCTACCAGGTCAACGAGCAGACCCGGGCCGCGCCCCAGGTGGCCCCGGCGGACAACACGCCGCAGCTGAGCCAGCATGCCGACAACCGCCTGGAGGTGCAGGAGTAATCCCGCTCCCAGTAAGAAAAAAGGCCGCAGATTGCGGCCTTTTTTGTCAGCTCATAAAGCCCAGCGTCGGACGGTTGAAGGCGTTCAAGGTGGGGAACAGCTGGTACAGCTGATCGTCGGTGGCCCCCATCCAGCGGCTTAAGGTGGCCGAGACCTGGTCCACCGACGTGGTGGGGATCATCCGGCCCAGGCTCAGGCTGTCCGTGCCATTGGGCACCAGGGAGGGCCACAGGCCATAGGCGCCGGATTTCACCGCACCGCCGAACACCAACTGGTGGCCGCCCCAACCGTGGTCGGTGCCGCTGCCGTTGCTGGTCAGCCGGCGACCGAAGTCGGACATGGTAAAGGTGGTCACCTGACCGCCCAGCCCCATCTCGTCCAGCGCCCCCAGGAAGGCACCGATGGCCTGGCTGAGCAAACCCATCAGGCGGTCGTGGGTGCTTAACAGGTTCGAGTGGGTGTCGAAGCCCCCCATCCCCACCAGGAAGATCTGCCGGCCATGGCCCAGCTCCGCATTGGCCTGGATCAGCGACTCCACGGTTTTCAGCTGGTTGGCCAGGCCGTTGCCGGCGGGGTAGCGGCCGGTGGCGGGGTAGCGCTCCAGCACCCCGGCCAGGGTGGCACTGGTGTCCACCGCCCGGGCCATCACCGCTCGAAGCTCGGTGCTCATGGGGTCCCGTCCCGGCAGTGCCAGCAGCCGCTGGTAGGCGTTGGCCAGGGGCTCTTCGGCCAGGGCGTCAAATTCCGGCACGCTGCCGGCGGAGAGGCGGTTTTGACCGACATCCGCCCTCAGCCACTTGCGGTTGCCCAGCAAGGAGAACAGGGGGGTGACCGGCTCACTGCCGTCGCTCAACAGGTCCATCAAACGGCCGCCCCAGCCCCGGGCCTGCCCGGGCGCGTCGGTGCCACTCTCCGTGGCGATCTGCTGGCTGTTGTGGGAGAAGAGGAACGCCGGCAACGGAGTGGTGCCGAATCGGATGTCGTCTTTGCTGGTGGGCGACAGCAGGGTGCCGCTGTTCAGCACCGCCGCCCCCTTGCCTTGGGCAAACAGCTGGGCAATCTCCGGCATCTGGGCGTGGAATCGCAGCGGGTAACCCCACTGGTCCTGCAACCCGCTGGGGTGCAGTCCCGCCTCGGACAGGGCCATGTCGGAGCGGGCCATCTGGTACTCGCCGTAGCCGTCGGCTCCGCCGGGCAAAATCATATTGAAAGCGTCGTTGCCGCCGAGCAGGAAGACCCCCACCAGGGCCCGGTAATCGCCAAAGTCCTGGGTATTGGCCTGCCCCCAGCGGGGCAGCATCAGGGTGCCCGCACCGGCGGCCAGCCCTTTGAGTACGCGTCTGCGGTCCATGGGTCACTCCTGATAGAGGTATTCGGGGGCGGTCAGGGCCAGATAAAGCGGCTCCTGCACACGGCGCTCAAGCTCGGAGGGGGGGATCCCCGCCAGGTGGTCCAGCAGCAGATCCTTAAGCCCCTGGCTCATCCGGTAGGCAAACAGCCGCTCATCCAACCAGTCCACGTAGCGCTGGGCGGGCATGCCGGCCAGCGTCTCGGCACCGAAAAACAGGGTGCCATCGAGTCCCTCGGTCAGACTGCCGCTGATGCCCCACAGGCGGTTGTTAAAGCCGATGTAGGTGTTCCAGCCCAGGATGGAGAGCTCCGGTGCCACCAGGCCCATCTGGGCCACGGCGCCCTGGCTGTAGTCCGGACTGAAGAAGTTGAACACCGAGGGGGCCGCCAGGGGAGCCTGGCCATAGCTGGAATAACTCTTGAAATAATCCACCATGCGATCGCCGGCCAACTGCATCTCCAGTGCCCGGGCCAGGGCAGCGGTGGCAACCAGCGGCTCACGCACCTTGCGGGGCGACCGGCGGGGGTAATACTGCAGGTTTTCCGGGTCCATCAGGATGGCACTGACCACGGCGAAGAGATCGCCCCGCTCGCCAAAACCGTTGTTTCGAAAGACATCCGCCACCCGCTTGACGTAGGCGGGGCTGGGATTGGAGTGGGTCAGCCGCTGGATCAACTGCTGGCTGATAAAGGCCGGGGTGTTGGGGTGGTGGACCAGCAGATCCATCGCCTGGTCGAGATCCGCTTCCATCCCCTGGCCAGCGGGGAAGTACTCCCCCATTACCCACTTTTCGCCGTCGTCGTGACGCTCCGGCGTCCCGGCCATAGGCACCATGGAGTCACACACCAGGCGGCAAAACTGGCCATCGATGTCCCACCCGGTAAAGACCCGCGCCAGATTCTCGATGTCGGTCTGGGTGTAGGTGGGCACCAGCTCGCCGTTAGCATCGTATACCGGTGTGCCGTCGTCGTTCAGCTGGTGCAATCCGATGCTGAACAGCTGCATCACCTCCCGGGCGTAGTTCTCATCGGGAAAGCGGTTGCTTGTCTCATCGGCCAGGAGATTGCCCCGCATCGACAGGTAGATCCCCATGGCCGGATGCAAGGTGACCCCTTTGAGCAGGTCCCGATAGTTGCCCAGGGCATGCTCCGACAGCATGTCGTAGTAGTGGGCCATGGAGAGGGGTTGGTAGAAGAGCACCGCATCCTGGCGGGAGATCACCAGAATTTCACTCAGGGCAAAGGCCATCCGCTGACGCAGCTGGTCCTCGCCATAGAGGGCGTGCTGCCACCACACGTCGGCCCTGTCCTGCTGACGCTGCTCGTACTGCGTCCGGTAGTAGGTCTCCAACAGGGGCAGATGCTCACTTCGGGGCAGGTCCCGCTGCCACTGCAGCCAGCTTTTCAGTCCCATCTTCTGCAGTCTCTGGACGTCCCCGGCCCGGGGGCCAAAGGTGGCCTGCTGCAACAGGCGCGCCGCCTCGGGTTTGCCCATGCGATGGTGCTGGGTCTTGATGGGGCGAAAACCGGCATCGATGGGGCCACCGACCCGGATGGGGCCCTCGGCAGGGGGCGGCTCAGGATCATCGGTAATGGGGGGCGGGTCGATGATGATGATCTCCCCCTCCCCCTTTTGTGGGCTTGGCGGTGCGCTCTGGGCCGGCTCGGACTCCACCTGGGGCGCCGAGGGCGCTGGGGCCAAAGCGGGGACCGGCGCCCGGTAACGGGTCACCAACAGGGTGTGGGCAGTGGGCTTGACCCTGCTGATCCGGGTTAAGGAAGTGACCGCAGTGGCATACTCAAAATCTCGGTAAACCAAGGGGCTGTCGACGGAGACCGGTGCCCAGTGAGCGTTGGCCAGGGAAAAGGGGTTGCGGGTCAAATCCAGTGGGGTGTCCGATGCCTGCGCACCGGCGGCCGACACCGCCAATAGGGCCCCCATCAGATAGGATACTGTCGCCATACTTCAGACTCCTCACTACAGGAGAAACACGCTTGGTGACGGCGACAAGCGGGGGCTTCGACACTTCAGGAAGCCACAAATACGTGAGGATCAGAGAGTTGAAAGCCATGCAGCCCGGATGCCCACGATTCGCTCGTCATCGTCAATCGACGATTGCCTGGCACCCCGCCCCTGCACATCTTCCTTGGAGACTGGATTTGAAGTATAGACAGGATTTCCCGGCCGCAAGGGCCGGCTCTATGACAAAAATGTGATAACGAACTTGGAAGTTTGCATAGGAATCCGTGCTTTGTGAGGGAAAACCGGACGGGGCCCGGAACCGGGCTAGAGGAGAAGGGAAACGCCCCTGCGCTGCAGGGCTGGCCGTCCCGAACCGCAAATGTTACCCTGCGCCCACTTTTGCCCCGTTCGTGAGGTCAGTCATGTTTGTCATTCGCTGGATCCTGGGTCGCCTGGTGCTGCTGGTCAACGCCCTGACCGCGCCCAAACCCCCACAGCGCCCCGCCGAAGTTCAGGCCAAGCTGGACGCCACCCTGAGCCGTTACAGCCTCTACCAGTACGACGCCTGTCCGTTTTGCGTCAAGGTGCGCCGCTCGCTGCGCCGCCAGGGCTTCAACATCGAACTGCGGGACGCCAAGCAGGAGCCCCACCGCAGCGAACTCGAAAGCGGCGGAGGCCGCCTGATGGTGCCCTGCCTACGCATCGAAGAGGGCGACCAGGTGCGCTGGATGTACGAGTCCAGTGACATCATCGCCTACCTGGAAGCCGCCTACGGCGACCAACCCCAGGCCGCCTGAGTTTTCGGGACTGGGGCCCAACTCCTCTGGGCTCCGGTCCCCCCTCTATCAGGGATCCAGGGGGCGATCCTCCCCCTCCACCACCTTGGCGCCGTCTGCCCGCTGCTGCATCCGCACCGTCTCCATCCGCTCCTTGGCCGCGCTCACCATGCCCGCCGTGCTGATCATCATCAGGCCCATCATGATGAGCTTGATCCCCACCAGGATGCCGATGACGTAGCGCCCCGATGCGGGCCACTGCCAGAGGATCACCGCCGCCAGCGCCAGGGTCACGGCGCCGTTGGCGAACATCAGCACCCAGTTGCGTTGCGCCCGGTACTGGAAACTGGCCAGCAACGTCGCCAGCCCATCCACCAGGAAGTAGATCCCGAGGATCAAGGTGATGGCCACCACCCCGGCGGTGGGATTGAACAGCAGATAGAGCCCGGCCAGGCTGGTGATCAGGCCAAACACCAGGCGCAGGGGAAAGCCGCTCATCCCGCGGGTGCGGTAAGCAAAAAACAGCTGGGCCAGGCCGGCAAACAGCAGCAACGCCCCCAGCAGCATCTCCAGGGCCAATCCGGTGGCCCAAGGCATGGCCACCGACAGTACGCCCAGAATCAGCAGGAAGATCCCGCTGCGTCGGCCCAGGGTCAGGGCCGCGTCCAAGGTGGTTTTGATCATGGCAATCTCCCGCTCGAGGGTTCTGTAACAGTAGGTGAAAACCAGCGCGCCTCCTGCCACTGGACGGACTCCGCCACCATGTTGTCGGTCAGCACGGTCACGATCTGGCCCCAGCGCGCCACCATCGACAGGCGGGCCGGAGGGGGCAGCGACAGGGTGTCCACGACAAAGGGGGAGAGGGGCGCTGGGATTTGCAGCTGAGATTGGGGCAGGCTGGCCAGAGCTTCGCCGTTGAGCCGGTACAGCGCCACCATCTCATCCAACAAACCGGTGACGGCGTAGAAATTGAGGTAGCGGGCCCGCTGAGGGTCAGACATCTGGCTGGCTTCGGCGTGCATCTGGTGGCGGGAGGGCCAGCCCATGCGCCGATAAACCGCGTCCATCTGGGTAAAGAAGCCGGCCTGCTCCAGCTGTTGCCGCTGGGCCAGGTAGGCGTTCAGGGGGGCGGCAAAGGGCGCGGCGTCGAGCTCGCAGCCCAAGGCGCAGAATCGCTCAGTCGGTGGGGACGGGGTGGCGCAGCCGGCCAGGGCCAAACTGGCCAGCAGCGTCAGCAACAACGGTTTCATTGGGGCATCCTTGCGCGTTTTTCTCCACCTTGCCCGCTCCCGGTGGCCCGCGCAAGGCGCTAGTGGCCGAGACGGGCGCCGCGGACGCTGTCCCGCATCTGGGCCAGGGGCAGCACCGCCGCGGTCAGGCGGTCGTAGCAGTTCTGGTAACAGAGGCTGCCGGTCAACGCCTCGCGGCGTCCGGGATCCCGGCGATCAAACCCGAGCTCAATGCCGAACTCCGCCAGCAATTCGCGCTCCAGGGGCAGGTGCTGATCCTCCACCACGTCGGCAAAGGCCAGTGCCATGGCGTTGAAATCCCGCACCGCACGGCCCACCTCGCCCTCCAGCGCCACCGCCTGGTGCATCTGGCCGTAGTAGTGCATAAACAGCGGCACGAACTCGCGGTAAAGACCCGGCTGGGCGCAGCCGTGCTCGACCAGGGCGCGGTCCAGGCACAGGGTGAGGGGATCCTGGGGCAGGGGGGAAATCGTCATGGCGGTACTCCAAGGCTCGATAACGTGGCCCCATCTTGGAGCAAGCGCGCCTCGGCGCCCGTGATCCAGATCAACAACGGCGCCGATCTGCCGAGCGGCGCACAGAATCACCAGCGGTTACAACAGCTTCTTTACTGACTGGCCCGGGCCCGCTTGCGCGGCCGGCGCTTGCGGGCGTGGTTGGGGATGGAGGTGACCGTCTTGTGTTTGCGTTTGCGCGGCAGCATCAAAAAAAGCACCGCGGCCACGGCGATAAGGAACAACAGGACTATGGTGAGCAGTTGCATACGCGCCTCTTGTCACTCGTCGATGAGTGTGACCAGCTTGCCACCGACCGGACCCCGTTACCCCGATCCGGATCAAACCCGGCCCTAATGTCAGTCTAGTTCAATGACCTGCGTCAACGCGCCGATTCACCCCTCCCGGCCGATCAGCCGCAGCAGGTAGCCGGCGTCCTCGTCCGCCAGCACCAGCTGCCACAGGGGCTCCGCCTCGCCACTTTCCCGGCTCAAGCGGGTTTGGCCCGGCCCCTGGGGAGTAAAGTCGAGCTGGGAAAGCGGGGCACTGAGTTCCCGGTCCGCCAACTCGACAAACAGGAAGCCACTGGGGTCGAGCTGGAATCGGCTGGGGCCGCTGTCGGCCAGGGTGAACTCTTTGCTGACGATGCTCATGCGCGCTCCTTGTGCGTCCATCCAAAGAGGAGGAGCCCCAAAGATAGTCCCTGCTCCGCCCCTCGCCAGCGAGACAACCCAAAAGCTGATCTGGCGCAAGAACGGCACCCGGCGTCGCCCTGTGCCATCCTCATATCAGCGCCATCCGCGGGAGGGGGTTATGAACAATCAGGAACGGCTTATCGAAGTGCTGCAGGCCAGCCAGGCCTGGATCCAGCACTTCAACTTTGGCGATCTGGATTACTGCGTCAGCCGCTATCAGGCCGACGCCACCCTGGTGGCCAAGCCCCTGGGCGAGTTTCACGGCCGCACCGACATCGACCACTTCTGGCGCCCCTTTGTGGCCTCCGGCGCCACGGACCTGGTCTACACCCAGATCTGGCTCAAGGAGATCGACGCTGACACCGTGCAGCTGGGCGCCCACTGGTCGATGAACGTCGGGCGCGGCATCATCACCCTGGAGGAGTGGGTGCGCACCGCCGACGGCCAGTGGTCCCTGTCCCGGGACGAGTTTGAGATCCTGGAGCGGTTCGAGCCCCTTTGACCCCGGACGTCAGATGGGGTATCAATGCGGGCCAATCACACCGCCGGACCTGCCCATGAGTCAATCCCAACCCAACAACCCCCTCCACGGGGTCACGCTGCAGAAGATGCTGGAGGTGCTGCACGCCACCTACGGCTGGGAAACCCTGGGCACCCTGATCCCGGTGCGCTGCTTCCAGTACGATCCCAGCATCAAATCGAGTCTTAAGTTCCTGCGGCGCACCCCCTGGGCCCGGGCCAAGGTGGAGGCCCTCTACCTGCAGACCCTCGACAAGCCCCTGACCTGGCCCTATCGCCCCCTGTAAACGAGCACACCATGGCACTGAAACTGCAATACACCTACCAAGGGCACACCAAGACCATTGGTTACGCCAACGACAAGCACCACAGCATGTTTGAAGCCGCCGCCGCGGCGGAGGGGCTGGATCTCAGTCGCTACCGGATGCTGGAGCAGCAGGTGGAGATGAGCACCCGGGACAAGCAGGCGCACCGGGACTTTCGCGACAACTACTTTCGCGAGTTGGGGTTTGACGAGATTAAGGTGATCCGGGATGAGACCTGACGGGCCGCTGCTGCTCTACGTGCACGACCCCATGTGCAGTTGGTGCTGGGGTTACCGGCCCACCTGGCAGCGCCTCAAGGCCCAACTGCCGCCGGGGCTGGCCCGGGCCAACCTGCTGGGGGGCCTGGCCCCGGACAGCGAGGTGCCCATGGCTGAACCGATGCGCCAGCAGCTACAGGGGATCTGGCAGCGCATCCAGGCCACCCTGGGCACCGAGTTCAACTTCGAGTTCTGGCAGCGTTGTCAGCCCCGACGCAGCACCTACCCCGCCTGCCGGGCGGTGCTGGCCGCAGCGGAGCAGGGCGCCGAGGAGGCGATGATCCTGGCCCTGCAACGGGCCTACTACCTGGACGCGCAGAACCCCTCGGACCAGGACACCCATAAATCGCTGGCCGACACCCTGGGGCTGGATCGGGCCCGCTTCGACCGGGCCTTGACCGCCCCTGGAACCGAACAGGCGCTGCAGGCCCAGGTGCAACTGGCCCGCCAGCTGCCGATCCAGGGGTTCCCCTCGCTGGTGCTCTGGCATCAGGGCTGGCACCCCCTGCCCCTGGACTACCGGGATCCGGCCCCCACCCTGGCGGCCATCCAGACCCTTCTGGCAACCCCGGCAAACGCCTGAGCCGGGGCTAGAGATCCCGCATCAGGGCGTCCAGCTCATCCTCTGCCTCGGCGATCAGCCGCTGCAAAGAGCGGGCGTCCTGGGGCTTGAGGTGCAACTGCCAACGCGGCTTGGCCCGCTCCTGGCAGGTCAGCCGGTACCCCTCGGGGCCCTCCGGCTCAAAGCGCAACTGGCCAAAGCGCCCATGCAGCGGCCGGGCAGCGTTCTCCAGCTCCACGTCGACTTCACCTAACGGATTGATATAGAAGCGGCTTCGCACCGCCTGGGGCGCCATTAAACGACAGGCATGAAGGTGTACGTACATCGGTTCCCTCCCCAGTTTGCCGTACCTGTATTGAGTATGGCAGCTGGGGGCATCCAGGGGGCCTGGAAGGCCCCGCTGTCACCGAAACGTCAATGATCCCGGGGCAACTGCTCCCCGGCGGCCACCTCGATGGCCAGGGGCGGATCCCAGAGCACGGGGCAGTTCCAGAAGGTGGAGTGGGCGCAGTAGAGGTTGACCGTGTAGTTGAAATCCAGGGTAAAGGGTTCGGCGGGCCCCGATGGCAGATCCACCAGCAGCTCCCGGCCGCCACCGTAAGTCTCATCGCCGTTGGTGCCGTCCTTGAACAGGAACACCAGGGCCTCCAGCGGCGCTTCCCCGGTGGGGTGGTAGGCCGACAGGCTCACCGACTCCCCCTGCCAGGGAAAGTGCACCTGACCCACCCGCACCAGCTGGTTCTTCAGCCCCCGGATGGTCTGGAAGGTCACGGTCTTGGGTTCGCCGGGCTCGAACCGGGCAGTCACCGCCGCTTCCGGGTTGTAGGGGTAGTAGCGGTAGCCTGGGAAATCCCGCACCCTGGGGTGGTTGGGATCCCGCACAAAGGCCCTCAGGCCCTCGTTATGCAGCCGCCCCACGGTCAGGAAGAGGCCTTCGGTCAGCGGCCACTCCTCCCCCACCGCCAGGGTCGCCTGGTGCTCCCCCAACTTCAGGGCCGCCACCGCCCCCTGATGGGTCAATCCCAGATCACCCTCGCTGGCTTCGTCGTGCCAGCGGATCCGCTCCGGCGACGCCTGGCTGTCCAGGTAGGCGCTTTGTCCCGGTGCCAGGTACATGGCATCCCGGATGTTCAAAAAGGAGGTTTTGGGATCTCGAGCCGAGCGGTTTTGCTCCTCCAGCCAGCTTTGCCAGCGCCCTTCGGCCGCCTGCTGCTGGGGCGTCAAGGAGGGCTGACAGCCCAGCAGGGCCGTCAGCAGAACAAGGGGAAGTGCGGTGCGGATCATGGATTGCCCAGGTTAACTAGATGTAACGCCAGAGTAACCGGAACGCCGGGGCGCAGCAACGCTGCCAGGGCTCACTCCTTGACCGCAAGCACCGCCTTTCGGGTGATGGGGTGAGTGGGGATGGCGTGGTAGTCCCTGTCCCGGTAGGTCTCGGCACGGTGGGCGATGCGGTCCAGGATCCCCTGACGCTCATCGTCGCTGCGTCGATTCCAGTTGGCGATCTCCTCCAGGGAGCGGTAGCAGCCCATGCAGATCTCCTGCTCATCCAGTTTGCAACAGCCCACGCAGGGCGACGACACCGACATCCCGGTCTCCCACACTTTCCAAAGGCCCTCAAAGTACTGGAGCTGAACCGGGCGGGCAACCGCCCTTGGCAGCATCGCCATCTTCTGCTTTGATGGGGACAGGCCCCCACTGCGAGTCACCGGACCATGAAGCACCTTGCCATCTTACTGAGCGCCCTAGTGATTTTTGGCTGCTCCAGCAACAGCGTCAGCCTGGATTACAACAGCCAGACCGATTTTAACGCCATCAATCGCTATGCGCTGCTGGCCCCGGATGAGGGGCTGGACCCCCTGATGGACAAGCGGATCCGCACCGCCATCGCGGAGCAGCTGGAGGCTAAGGGATGGCAAGCCCTGGCGGAGGGGGATGTGCAGCTCAGTGGGGATGCCGTGGCCATCGCCTACCAAGCCTGGCAGGAGACCCGCAGCCGGGATTCGGGCATGACCATCGGGGTGGGGGGCGGTCGCAGCAGCGGCAACAGCAGCATCGGCGGCAGCGTGGCGATCCCGGTGGGGGACAGCACCCGCAAGGTGCAGGTGATCCGCATCGACATGGTGCAAGCGGGCCAGCTCATCTGGCGAGCCAGCGACGACTTTAACGTCAGCGACCGGGACAGCCCGGAGAAGCGCAATGAACGCACCCAGGAGCTGGTGACCCGGCTACTGGCCCAGTTCCCGCCCCAGTAAGGCATCGGCCCTGGGGTGTTCACCCTCCCGGGGCCAGGGGTGGCGGTCCGATGGCGTGCCAACGCAGGCCGCCTCCCAGCGCACCCGGTGCTCCAGCGCCGCACCCGGCGCTTCCCCCTCCACCAGGTTGCCCCGCGCCACACACGCCAGCGCGCGTTCCAACATGATCTCCATACCCTCTCCCTGTTCACCCAAGTCCTCGGACAGACCCGGGCAGCCTAGCCGTCGAGGATGACCCTTCCATCACGCGGCGATAACGCGGCGATAACGCGGGGATGACGGTCACCGAGGATTCAGGGGATCCAGAGATCCGCCAGGGGGGCCACCAGATCCTCCCCGCCATGCTGATTGAGGTAATCCAGGATCACCGGGGCAAACTGGCTGACCGTGGTGGCGTCCAGCCCCAGGGCCTGGAACTGCTCCGCCACCTTGGCCATGGTGAGGTTGTCGTCCCCCAGCACGCTGCCCAGGCTCGACATCACCCCCCGACCCAGATCCGTGCTTTGGGCCAGGGCATCGGCTTCCGGCACCAGGGCGGTCAGTTGGGTCCAGTCGTCATGGTTAAGATCGTGCTGGGCGTAGGCCAATAAAGCGCCGGCGCCACCGCTGGCCTGGGCCGGCGTCACCCCCAGTTGCGTCACCAGGGAGTCCACCAGCCCGGCCCCCAAGGCGGGCACAGTGGCACAGAGAAACCACAGGGAAACCAAGAGTCTTAACACCTTCATCGCCGTCTTCGCTTATGGCAGCCGATCCCGACCTTCAAGTGTAGCCTCCCCGCGCCCCTAGCGGACGTCCACCACCCGACTGGCGCGTCGGTATTGCACCCGCCAACCGGGCCAGGCCGGCAGCTCCCAGCGTTTGGGATCCCCCTTGCGACCGCCCTCGGCGTACACCAGGGTCACCCGCTTGCCCCGGGGCTGGTATTCGACGTGAAGTTTCAGCTCCGCCAGCACCAAAAAGTGGGGGTAGCGGGCATCGAACTCCGCCCGCTGCCACTCCGGCACCCCCTCGAAGCGCAGATCCTCCGGCTCCAGCAGGGTCAAGTCGGCTTCGCTCTCCACCCCCAGGGCCGCCAATTCATCCGCTAGCCAGCGCTCGGCGACCACCGGCTCGCCCTCGGCCTCCCCCAGGGCCAGCCAGAGGGCCCAGGCGCGGGTATCCGCCAGCAAACGCTCACCGGCCGGCGCCAGCACCTTGCCGGCCAGGATCTGCTGCACCAGGGCGGTGCGAGCCTGAGCCCCCTCCGGCTGGGCCTGACGCACGGCGATCACCCGACCGGCGTAGACCCGCTCCAGGGTCACCTCCATCCCCTGCTCGCCCTGGGCCACCGCCCCCTGGCGCTCCTCCCCCAGCTCGGCGCTGGCCAGCTGCGCCAGGCTCAGTGGCAGCATGCAGGTGGCCAGGTTCAGCGTCTGCTTCACCCCGCGGCCCGGCAGGCTGTGCAGATCCAGCACCAGGGCCGCCTCGGCGGCATCGTCGAACCGACTCTCCCTGCCCGGCTGCACCTCCATCACCCCGTTGCCTAGGGCGTCGCGCCGTTTGGCCCGGCGAACAAAGGCCAGCTCCGGCATGGCCCTCAAGATCGCCGCCACCCAGGGCCCATAGGGCAGGTGCGAGCTGGCCGCCAGTTGGGGCAGGGCCAGGGCAGCACGGATCTGGTTGGCCAGCTGGCGCGCCTCCCGGCGCAGGGCGGGGTCAATCCCCAGCTCCTCCGGCGGATTCTGGCGCAGCAGGGTCACCAGGGTGAGGCCGTCACAGGGCAGGGGCTGCCAGGCTTTCAAGGCCCGCAGGGCGGTTTCGCCGCTGGGCAGGCGCCACAGCCGCTGCCCCAATGAGAGGGCCGCGGCCAAGTCCACCATCGCCTCCTGGCAGGGCTTGTCCGGCATGGCGGTAATGAGATGGGCAAACTGGGTGTCGATGGGCAGGGGAAACAGGGCTCGGCCATGCTCGGTGATCCCGCCCTCCTCATCCAGCGCCGCCATCACCGTCAGCCGTTCGCGGGCCAGCGCCAGGGATTTTTCCGGCAGGGGATCAACAAAGGCCAGGGTGTCCAGCTTGGCCCCTGCACAGGCGGCCGCCAGCATGGGCTCCACCAACTCCTCCCGCTGCAGCTCCGGCGGGGTCAGTGCTTCCAGGGGGGCGTGCTGGCCCCACAGCCGCAGGCAGAAACCGGGGGCGATGCGCCCGGCCCGTCCGGACCGCTGGGCCGCCGAGGCCTTGGAGATCCGCGCCAGACCGAGCACGGTCCGGCCGTTGCGTTGACGGGTGCGCCGCTCCAGTCCGGCGTCGATCACCACGGTCACCCCGGGGATGGTCAAGGAGGTCTCCGCCACATTGGTGGCCAGGATCACCCGACGCTGGGGCCCGGCGGTGAGCGCCTGGCGCTGCACCGGCTTGGGCACCGAGGCGTGCAGGGGCAGCACCAGGGCACGTTCTCCCAGGGCGGGCTTAAGGGCCGCCTCGCACTGACTGATCTCCCGCCGCCCGGGCAGGAACACCAGGATGTCGCCTTCACGCGCGTCGAACTGCTCGAGCACGGCGTCCCGCACCCGGGCCTCCAGCCCCCGCTCGTCCGGCAGGCTCTGGCTGTCCCGGGCCCGGTGGGCGATCTGCACCTCGAAGCGCCGCCCCTCGGCGTAGAGCCGCTCCCCCGCCAGGTACTGGGCCAGGCGAGCGCCGTCCACGGTGGCAGAGGTGAGCACCAGGCGGTGTTGGCCCCGGCCTTTGAGCAGGGCCAGCAGCAGGTCCGTATCCCAGCGCCGCTCGTGAAACTCATCGATGATCACCGTGCTGAAGCCGGCCAGGCCGTCTTCGCTGAGCCAGCGCAGGGCGATGCCGGGGGTGACAAAGGCCACCTGGGTCTGGTCGGTGACGTTGCTGTCAAAACGGATGGCGTAGCCCACCTCGGTCCCCAGCGGCGCCCCACTCTGCCCGGCCAGGTACTCCGCCAACGCGGTGCAGGCCACCCGACGCGGCTCCACCACCAGCACCCGTCCCCGTTCGGCCGCCCACAGGGGCAACCGGGTGGACTTGCCCGAGCCGGTGTCCGCCTCCACCACCAGGTGGGTGCGGTTCAGGGCCTCGAGATACCGGGGTTTGAGGGGATCGATGGGCAACGCAGTCACAGGGGCGTCCAGGGCAGGCAAACGGGGGAGTCATGGTAGCACGGGGCCAAGGGGCGCCCTCAAGTTAGGAGCGGGCCGGTCGATACCCTGTAACAGACGCCTCACAAGGAAGTATCGATGATCGTCAACGCCGCCCACAGCGCCTACCACTGGGTGATGCCCAAAGCCCTCTGCCCCGCCGACCACAGCCAGGATCCGCCCAAAGCGGTGGAGGAGGCCCTCAAACAGGTCGATCCGGTCAAAGCCGCCGCCACCCTGGCCGCCGAAGCCGGCAAGACCGCCTACCTGGGACGCAAACTGCTGGCGGTGGTCTGATGTTCACCGTCGGTTACGAAATTGTGCTCCCCCAATGGCGCCCATCTCACTATGCTGGTGGAATCGCAATCAAAGAGTAAGGTTATGGATCTTCTGCGCTTTATCGGTAATGTGCTGTGGCTGTTGTGGGGCGGTATCGCCATGGCCCTGGGTTGGGCCCTGGTCGGCGTGGTGATGGCGCTGAGCATCATCGGGATCCCCTTCGCCCGCAGCTGCTTCGTCATCGCCAAACTCTCCCTCTGGCCCTTCGGTCGGGACATCGCCAGCCGCCGGGTGGTCAACCGGGAAGAGGATATCGGCACCGGTGCCCTGGGCACCCTGGGTAACGTGATCTGGTTTATCGTGGCGGGTTTCTGGCTGGCCCTGGGCCATCTGTTTTTCGCCATCACCCTGATCTGCACCATCATCGGCATCCCCTTCGGCATGCAGCACGTCAAGCTGGCGATGCTGACGGTGGCCCCCATCGGCTACGCCGTGGTGGACGATGTCGACTGAGGTCACAGCCTGGCGGCCCGCCGCTTGTGGCCGCCGCCCAGGCCCGCTACCGTGCGCGCTTTTGCCCGAAGCGGACTGACATGCGCCACGCTGCCCCCCTGCCCCAAAAACTGCTCCACCGCCTCAACGACTACCGCCAGGTGATCTGGGACTGGAACGGTACCCTGGTGGACGACGCGCCCCTGGCCACCGACATCGTCAATGGCCTGCTGGATGAGCAGGGGATGGCGGCCACCTCACTGGCCGATTACCGGGACGCCTTCTGCCACCCGGTGGAGACCTACTACCGCAACCTGGGACTGGTGGAGAAGCTGGACTTCGACACCATCTGCCAACGCTTTGGCCTCGCCTACCGGGCCGCCCGGGACACCCTGTCCCTGCACCCCGGCGCTCAGCCGCTGCTGGCGCGCCTGGCCCAGACCCACACCCAGTCGCTGCTCTCCGCCAGTGCCCAGCCCAGCCTTGAGCACTGCCTGGCCCACCACGAGATCGCCCACTGCTTTGACCACGTCTACGGCCTGGACAACCACCACGCCGCCTGCAAAATCGACCGCGGCCACGAGTTGCTGGCCGCCGCCGGGGTGTCGGCCAGGGAGACGGTGCTGGTGGGGGACACCGACCACGACCACGAGGTGGCCGCCGCCCTGGGGGTGGATCTTATCCTCATCGCCGACGGCCACCAGAGCGCCCGCTCTCTGGCGCCCCTGGGCGCCGAACTCTACCCGGGCTGGCGCGCCCTAAGCTAAGGGCGCAGCCGCGCCATCCGTTCCACGTCCACCAGCGCCCCGTCCCGAAACGCCGCGGCCCGGGCCACCCCCTCAGATTCGAAGCCGTACTTGCGATACAGCGCCAGGCCGGCCTCGTTGTCCGTGTAGACCTCCAGCTCCAGCCGGGTCAGCGCCAGCCACTGCTCCGCCAGCTCGATGGCCGCCGCCAGCAGGGCGCTGCCCACCCCCTTGCCCTGCCACTGGTCGTGGACAAACATCCCCAGCTGACCCACGTGGCGCCGGCGGGGCGATTGCAGCGCTTCCAGCCCCACGTTGCCCACCACCTGTCCCTCGGGGGTCTCCGCCACCAGCATGTGCAGGTGATCCGGCCACTGTTCGCAGCGCCGCTGCCACATCGCCAGGCTCGGCCAGGGCAGCTGCATGGTATTGCTGTAGGCGCTGCGGCCGGCGGCGATCTGCTGAAAGGCGGCGGCGTCACTGGGCTCGGCCCGGCGGATGGTATAGGGCATATCGGACTCCCGGATTAGGACAACAAAGGGCAGACAGTCAGTTCTAACAGATTGACTGACAATAAAAAACCGCCCGAACCTATGGGTGGGGCGGTTTGCGTCAATGCCCTAGAGCGGCACCACGCACTCAGCCATTCAGGTAGGCCAGCTGGCTCTCGTGACTCAACGCCCCCGGACGGGCCTGACGCACCTGCTCCAGCACCTCGTCCCAGTCGGCGCCGCTGTCCAGCAGCAGCTTGGCGGCCACCAGGCCGGTGCGGCCGGTGCCGCCGCGACAGTGCACCGACACCCGCTTTCCCGACTCCAGCAGGGCGGTCAGCTGGGGCTGCACCTGTGTCCAGCGCGCTTCGAACTTCGCATCCGGCAGGGACTTGTCCTTCACCGGCAGGTGGTGCCACCGCAGGCCCGCCTGGGACACGGCATTGCCGAGACCGGGGATCCCCAAATCTGAGAGCTCCTGTTCGCTCAGCAGGGTGATCACGGCGGCCACGCCGGCGGCGGCCAGCTGGTCGACCTCCGCCTCCAGCTCGCCCCCCAGGCCGGGGGCGGGGTGCAGGGCCATGGGCAGGCCATTGACGGTCAGGTACGCCGGTTCAAACGCCATGTTGTTCTCCTTCGTTGGGGTGGGCGCCACGGGGCAGGCCCAGAGATATCAGGGTAGTCAGGACCAGGAACGCCAGGGCGATCCAGAGGCAGGCGGCCAGGCCCGCCACCTGGAACACCCAGCCGGAGAGCACGGTGCCGATCAGCCGGCCCATGGCGTTGGCCATGTAGTAGAAGCCCACGTCCAGGGAGACGCCATCCTCACCGGCGTAGTGCACGATAAGGAAGGAGTGCAGGCTGGAGTTGATGGCAAACACCGCGCCAAACACCATCAGGCCGAACACCAGGGTGAACTGGGGCTGCCAGTCGAGCTGCACCCCCAGGGCCACCGCGGCGGTCACCAGGGCCAGGATCCCGGCCCAGTTCAGGGCGGCGGCCCCGTCCGGGATCACCCCCCGGGCCGTGCCGGTCAGCCGCGGCGCCAGCCCCTGCACCAGGCCGTAGCCGATCACCCAGAGGGCAAGGAAGCCCCCCACGGCGCTGTGGCTCCAGCCGAAGGTGCTGCCCAGGGTGATGGGCAGGGCGATGACGAACCAGACGTCCCGGGCGCCAAAGAGGAACAGGCGCGCGGCGGAGAGCAGGTTGATGTTGCGGCTTTTGGAGAACAGCTCGGAAAACTTGGGCTTATTCTTGGCCTTGCCCAGATCCTTGCCCAGCCACGCCAGGCTGAGGCCCAGCACCAGCAGCAGCACCGTCGCCATGGCCACCATGGCCCCCTGGAACCCCAGCCCCATCAGCAACACCCCGCCGAGGAAGAAGCCGACCCCCTTCAGGGCGTTCTTGGAGCCGGTGAGGATCGCCACCCACTTGTAGAGCGCCCCGGTCTGGCCCTTGGGCACCAGCATCTTGATGGAGCTCTTGGCACTCATCTTGTTGAGATCCTTGGCGATGCCCGAGAGGGCCTGGGCGGCCATCACGTAGGGCACCGAGAGCACACTGGCGGGCACCGCCAGCATGGCCAGGGCCACCACCTGCAGCGTCAGCCCCAGGTTCATGGTGCGGTTGAGCCCCAGGCGCGCCCCCAGGTAGCCCCCCACCAGATTGGTGACCACCCCGAAGATCTCGTAGAACAGGAACAGCGAGGCGATGGCCAGGGGGCTGTAACCCAGCTGATGGAAGTGCAGCACCACCAGCATCCTCAGCGCCCCATCCGTGAGGGTGAAGTTCCAGTAGTTGAAGGTGACCAGCAGGTACTGCTTCACCTCATGGCTCAGGCCGGACAGGGCGCGGAACATCGGTTACCAGCCCTGCTTGGCGACGTAGCGGGCCAGCTCCACGGTGCGGTTGGCGTAGCCCCACTCGTTGTCGTACCACAGGTAAAGCTTCACCTGGGTGTCGTTGATCACCATGGTGGAGAGGGCATCGACCACGGCGGAGTGGGGGTTGGTGCGGTAGTCGATGGAGACCAGCGGTCGGGCCTCGTAGCCCAGGATCCCCTTGAGCTCCCCTTCTGCGGCCTCCTTGAGCAGGCCATTGACCTCCTCGGCGCTGGTGGCACGGTCCACCTCGAACACGCAGTCGGTGAGGGAGGCGTTGCACAGGGGCACCCGCACCGCGTGGCCGTTCAGCCGCCCCTTCAGCTCCGGGAAGATGTGGGTGATGGCGGTGGCGGAGCCGGTGGTGGTGGGGATCAGGCTCTCCCCGCAGGCGCGGGCCCGGCGCAGATCCTTGTGGGGGGCGTCCAGGATGGTCTGGGTGTTGGTGATGCTGTGGATGGTGGTCATGGAGCCGTGGCGGATCCCGAGCTTCTCGTGGATCACCTTGACCGCCGGCGCCAGGCAGTTGGTGGTGCAGGAGGCAGCGGTGACGATGTCGTGCTTGGTTTTGTCGTACCAGTGGTGGTTGACGCCGTAGACCGCGTCCAGCACCCCCTCCTGCTTGACCGGGGCGGTAACGATCACCTTCTTGACCCCCTGGTCCAGGTACTTCTGCAGCACCTCCTTGCGCTTGAACTTGCCGGAGGCCTCGATCACCAGATCGCAGCCCGACCAGTCGGTGGTTTCGATCTCGTTGTTGCCGGTGATGGCCACCCGCTGGCCGTCGATGATCAGGGTGTCATCGTCCACCACCACGTCCTTGTCCCAGGGGCCGTGGACGGAGTCAAACTCCAGCAGGTGGCCCAGGGCGGCGGCGCCGCCGGCGGGGTCATTGATCTGGACGAATTCGAAATCGGCCCAATCCCAGGCGGCGCGAAGCGCCAGGCGGCCCATGCGGCCAAATCCGTTGATGCCAATCTTGATGGTCATGCTGCGTCTCTCTGTTCAACAGGGGGAAAATCGGTCGGCGCGTCGGCCGAGGCGGGAAACCAGTGGCGGGTGCGGTTGGCGAAGGCGACCAGGGAGAGCATCACCGGCACCTCCACCAGCACCCCGACCACGGTGGCCAGGGCCGCACCGGAGTGCAGGCCAAACAGGGCGATGGCCACCGCCACCGCCAGTTCAAAGAAGTTGGAGGTGCCGATCATCGCCGCCGGGGCCGCCACGTTGTGGGGCAGCTTGAGCGCCTTGGCGGCACCGTAGGCCAGGGCAAAGATCCCGTAGGTCTGGATCATCAGCGGGATGGCGATAAGGCCGATCACCATGGGGTTGGCCAGCAGCGTCGGTGCCTGGATCCCGAACAGGATGGCCACCGTGGCCAGCAGCCCCACCATGGAGGCGGGCTTGAGCCGTTGGACAAAGCCCTCCAGCGCCGCCTTGCCGCGCTTGAGCAGCAGCCGGCGGGTGAGGATCCCCGCCACCAGGGGCAGCACCACGTAGAGCAGTGTCGCCAGCAGCAGGGTCTCCCAGGGCACCAGGATCTCCGACACCCCCAGCAGCAGGGCGGCGATGGGCGCGAAGGCGAACACCATGATGAGGTCGTTGACCGACACCTGCACCAGGGTATAGGCGGGGTTGCCCCGGGTCAGCTGGCTCCAGACAAACACCATGGCGGTGCAGGGGGCCACCCCCAGCAGGATCATGCCGGCGATGTACTGGCTGGCGTCCTCGGGGGCCACCCAGTCGACGAACAGCACCTGAAAGAACAGCCAGCCGATGGCGGCCATTGAGAAGGGTTTGATCAGCCAGTTGATCGCCAGGGTCAGCCACAGCCCCTGGGGCTGCTGCCCCACCTTGCGCACGGCGTTGAAGTCCACCTGGATCATCATCGGGTAGATCATCACCCAGATGAGCACGGCGATGACGCCGTTGATCTGGAACAGCTGCCAGGTGGCCAGGGTCTCAAACACCCCCGGCAGGGCCTGGCCCAGCACCACCCCCACACCGATGGCCAGGGCCACCCAGAGGCTCAGATAACGTTCGAAGTTGCCCATACTCCCTCCTCAGGCGCAGCAGCTTTGCTGGCGCTGGGGGCGGTCCCCCATGTTGGCCAGGCGTTCGGTGCAGGGGGCCAGGAAGGCCGGTTGACTGGCCGCCGCGCCGGACAGGGTATCGGTCACCCAGGCGGGCAGCGTGGCCAGGCGGTAGAACACCCATTGGCCCCGGCGGGTGTCCTCCAGCAGGCCATCGGCACGCAGGCGGGCCAGGTGGCGGGAGATCTTGGGCTGACTCTCGTCCAGGGCACAGGTCAGCTCGCAGACACACAGCTCCTCCTCCTGCTGGATCAGCATCAGGATCTTGAGCCGGGTTTCGTCGGACAGGCCCTTCAGCAGGGCAACGGGGCTGTTCATGGCCACCTCTCACATACGGAAAAACAGATATAACTGAAATCATATATGCGTTTTGCCGCATGTCAAATGACAATGTCATGACAGACTGCCCCAAGGCCTGAACTGTGATCAATTCAATCCGGTTATCGCCCGATAACACCTTGGTCTAGCTTCTTGTGCGGCGCACAATATGCTCATAATATCGTCAAGGCGCTGTCATTTTCGCCCACTAACCTGAGCGCCGAGAGTGTCCGCGGGGCCACGACGTCCCCGCCCATCCGCAAAGGAGTCGCTATGAGTTCGGGAAGCTACCAGCAGCTGCTGGAAAGCCTGATGCGCTGCAACGAGCAGCTGTTTGACTTGGCCGCCAAGCAGGGCCAGCACACCAGCAAGGCCCTGTTCCAGACCCAGGTGGACGACCTGTCCCAGGCGCTCAACAAGGGGATGGAGGATCCGGGGGAGATGCTGCAGCAGCAGATGGACTGGTGGCAGTCCCAGCTGCTGCTGTTTCAGAACGCCATGCTCAAGCAGGCGGGCCAGGAGGTGGCTCCCATGGTGGAGCCGGAGCGGGGCGACCGTCGCTTCCGCGACAGCCAGTGGCAGGAGCACCCCTGGTATGACTACATCAAGCAGTCCTACCTGCTGACCGCCAAGCAGATGCTGGCGAGCATTGACCGGATCCCGGATCTGGAACCCGCCCAGCGGGACCGGCTGCGCTTTTTCACCCGCCAGATGGTCAACGCCCTGGCCCCCAGCAACTTCCTGGCCTCCAACCCGGAACTGCTGAAGCTGACGCTGGAAAGCGGCGGCGAGAACCTGCTGCAGGGGATCCGTCAGCTGGCCCAGGACATGGGCCGCAGCGCCGGCACCCTCAATGTCAGCATGACCGACGAGTCGGTGTTCCAGCTGGGCCGAGATCTGGCCTCCACCCCCGGCCGGGTGGTGCACCGGGCGCCGCTGTTTGAGCTGATCCAGTACGCCCCCACCACCGACACCGTGGCCAAGCGGCCGCTGCTGATCGTCCCGCCCTTCGTCAACAAGTACTACATCCTCGATCTGCGACCGGAGAACTCCCTGGCCAAGTACCTGGTGGACCAGGGCCACACGGTGTTCATGATCTCCTGGGCCAACCCGGACCAGCGCCACACCCAGGTGGATTTCGAGGACTATGTGGTGGATGGCCTGCTGGCCGCCCTGGACGCGGTGGAGGCCGCCACCGGCGAGCGGGAGGTCAACGCCGTGGGCTACTGCATCGGCGGCACCCTGCTCAGCTGCACCATGGCCTACCTGGCGGCACGACGAATGAAACAGCGGATCAAGTCCGCCACCCTGTTCACCACCATCCTCGACTTCAGCCGCCCCGGTGAGCTGGGGGCCTTCATCAACGAGGAGGTGGTCAGCGCCATGGAGGCGCAAAACGCGGAAACCGGGCTGATGGACGGCCGCCAGCTGGCGGTGACCTTCTCGCTGCTGCGGGAGAACAACCTCTACTGGAACTACTACATCGACGGCTACCTCAAGGGGCAGAGCCCCATGGCCTTCGATCTGCTGCACTGGAACTGCGACAGCACCAACGTCGCCGGCCCCACCCACTCCACCATGCTGCGCCAGTTCTACCTGGAGAACACCCTGGTTCAGCCGCGCACCTTCAGCGTGCGGGGCACCAAGCTGGATCTGAGCAAAATCACCGTGCCCAGCTACTTCGTCTCCACCGTGGACGACCACATCGCCCTGTGGCAAGGCACCTACCTGGGGATGCAGCAGCTGGGGGGCGAGCGCACCTTTGTGCTGGGGGAGTCGGGCCACATCGCCGGCATCATCAATCCCCCCGGCGGCAAGTACGGCCACTACGTGGGCCCCCTGGCGGACAACCCGGAAGCCTGGCTGGACGGCGCCGAGCACCAGGAGGGCTCCTGGTGGCCCCATTGGGACGCCTGGCTCAAGGCCCAGCCCGGCGCCGAGCCGGTGCCGGCCCGGGTCCCGGACACCGGCCTGGCCGCCGCCCCCGGCGACTACGTCCGGGTGCGCCTGAACCCCGTTGACGATGGGGAGGCGGCATGAGCCTCGCGCAAGGGCAGAGTGCCCAGATCCAGAAGGTGTTTGGCCCCGACGAGGTGGCCGCCTTTGCCGAGCTGTCGGAGGATCGCAACCCCATCCACCTGGACCCGGACTTTGCCGCCCAGACCCCCTTCGGCGGCCCCATCGTCCATGGGATCCTGCTCTCCAGCCTGCTGTCGGGCCTGCTGGGGCAGCATCTGCCCGGTGAGGGCACCATCTACCTGGGCCAGACGCTGAAGTTTGTCCGCCCGGTGTTGGTGGGAGAAGAGGTGACCGCCCGGGTGACCGTCGCCCAGGTGCGGGAGGACAAGCCCATCGTCACCCTGGTGACCGAGGTACTCAACAGCCAGGGCCAGCCCTGCGTCCAGGGCGAAGCCGTCGTGAAGGTCTGAGGGAATGAGAACGCAAAAACGGGGCGCAGCGCGCCCCGTTTTCTATTTACGGTGCCGTTTCGGCCCCTGGGTCGGTCGGCCACTGCCGCTGGCCTTGCCCCGGCTGGCGCCCGTACCCTGACCCTTGGCACCGCTCTTGCCCTGTCCCGCCTTGCCCTGACCGCCGGATTTCCCCTGGCCACCGGGCTTGATCTTGCCCGGCAGGGCCCGCGGTTTGAACTGGCCCGTGCCGCTGTGTTTGGTCAGCGCCGGACGACCGGGCCCACCGCGGCGGCGATCCCCCCGCCCCTCCGGCGGCACCAGGCAGTTGGCGCTGGTGCCGATGAGTTTGCCGAGCCCCATGGCCTGGAGCGCCTCGCGGATGATGGGCCAGTTGTCCGGATCGTGGTAGCGCAGCAGCGCCTTGTGCAGGCGACGTTGGCGCCCCCCTTTGGCCACCGGCACCGTCTCGCTGTCGTGGCTCACCTTGCGCAGGGAGTTTTTCTGGGTGTGCCAGACCGTGGTGGCGTTGGCCAGGGGCGAGGGGTAGAAGTTCTGCACCTGGTCCAGCTTGAAGTTGTTCTGCTTGAGCCACTGGGCCAGGTGCACCATGTCCTCATCCGTGGTGCCCGGGTGGGCGGAGATGAAGTAGGGGATCAGGTACTGCTCCTTGCCCGCCTCCTTGGAGTACTGGTCAAACAGCTGCTTGAAGCGGTAGTAGCTGCCCATGCCCGGCTTCATCATCACCGACAGGGGCCCCTCCTCGGTGTGCTCCGGGGCGATCTTCAGGTAGCCCCCCACGTGGTGCTGGGCCAGCTCCCGGACGTAGCGGGGATCCTCCACCGCCAGGTCGTAGCGCACCCCGGAAGCGATGAGGATCTTCTTGACCCCCGGGATCTTACGCGCCGCCTGGTAGAGCTCGATGGTGGGCGTGTGGTCGGTGTCCATATGGCCGCAGATGTCCGGGTAGATGCAGGACAGCCGACGGCAGGTGGCCTCCGCCTTGGGGCTTTTGCAGCGCAGTTGGTACATGTTGGCGGTGGGCCCGCCCAGATCGGAGATCACCCCGGTAAAGCCCGGCACCTTCTCCTTGATCTGCTCAATCTCCTCCAGGATGGAGGCCTGGCTGCGGCTTTGGATGATCCGGCCCTCGTGCTCGGTGATGGAGCAGAAGGAGCAGCCGCCGAAGCAGCCCCGCATGATGTTGATGGAGGTCTTGATCATGTCGTAGGCGGGGATCTTCTTGCTGCCGTATTTGGGGTGCGGCACCCGGGCGTAGGGCAGGCCGAACACCCCATCCATCTCGTCGGTCTCCAGCGGGATCGCCGGCGGATTGAGCCAGACGTGACGGTCGCCGTGGCGCTGCATCAGCGCCCGGGCGCAGCCGGGGTTGGTCTCCAGGTGGAAGATCCGCGAGGTGTGGGCGTAGAGCACCTTGTCCGCCCGCACCTGGTCGTAGGCCGGCAGCAGGATGTACTGCTTCTCCCAGGGCTTGGGCTTGCGACCGGCGTTGACCGGCTTCACCTCGATGGGCTGGGCGCTCTGGTTGGCCGGCGCATCGTCGAACTTGCTGCCCAGCTCGCAGCCCATGTCGTCCGCCCCGTAGGGGTTGGGGATGGGATCGATCTTGCCCGGGGTGTCCAGGGTGGTGGAGTTGAGCCCGGACCAGCCCGGCAGGGCGTCCCGGGTCAGAAAGGCCGTCCCCCGCACGTCACGGATGGCCTTCACCTCCTCGCCGTTGGCCAGTCGATGGGCCACCTCGATCAGCGGCCGCTCGGCGTTGCCGTAGACCAGCAGATCCGCCTTGGCGTCGAACAGCACGCTGCGACGCACCTTATCGGACCAATAATCGTAATGGGCGATGCGACGCAGGCTGGCCTCGATCCCCCCGAGGATCACCGGCACCTCCTTGTAGGCCTCTTTGCAGCGCTGGGTGTAGACCAAGGTGGCCCGATCCGGCCGCTTGCCGTGGACGTTATCCGGGGTGTAGGCGTCGTCGTGGCGCAACCGCCGGTCGGCGGTGTAGTGGTTGATCATCGAGTCCATGTTGCCCGCGGTGACGCCGAAGAACAGGTTCGGTTTGCCCAGCGCCATAAAGGCGTCCTTGGACTGCCAGTCGGGCTGGTCGATGATCCCCACCCGGAACCCCTGGGACTCCAGCATGCGGCCGATCACCGCCATGCCGAAGCTGGGGTGATCCACGTAGGCGTCCCCGGTCACCAGCACGATGTCGCAACTGTCCCAGCCCAGCTTGGCCATCTCCTTGCGGGAGGTGGGCAAAAAGGGCGCCGGACCGAAACACTCGGCCCAGAACTTGGGATGGTCGAACAGCTTGGTCTCGGGGGTCTGGATCATGGGCACCTCATCTCTCCCGGGGAGGCCCGGGGCGGCGGATTGTAGCAGGTTGGCTGCGCCACCGCGATGTTTAAAATTCACTCAATTCGGGCAGGGCCATTGGCCAGCCTACCCCTCCATTGGATAGAGTAGTCCTTTGCTCAGAACGCCAAGGAGAGGGAGGTAGGGATGACGGAGCATGTGGGACCAAGGGCGCTGATCGTCGAAGGGGGCGCCATGCGCGGGATCTTCGCCTGCGGCGTGCTCGATCACTTTCTCGAGACGGGCTTTGACCCCTTCGACAGCTTCTGGGCGGTCTCCGCCGGCACCACCAACCTGGCGTCCTTCCTGGCTCGGATGCCCGGGCGCAACCACAAGGTCTACCTCGACTACAGCTGCCGCCCCCCCTTTGTCACCCCGGGTCGCTTTGCCCTGGGCAAGCACCTGATCGATCTCGACTGGTTGTGGGAGATCAGCTTGAGGGAGCTGCCCATCGACTGGGACACCCTCCAGGCGGAGCAGCGCCCCTACTTTATCACCCTCACCAACAGCGCCAGCGGCGAGGCGGAATACCACCGGCCCGCGCTGCCTTTGCTCAATGAGACCCTGAAGGCCAGCAGCGCCATGCCTCTGGCCTACCGGGGTGGGGTGACGCTGCCGTCGGGGAACTATGTCGATGGTGGCGTCGCGGATGCGATCCCGGTGGCAGAGGCGATCCGTCGCGGGGCCAAACGGATATTGGTGCTGCGCAGCCAAAGCGCCCACTACCGCAAGACGCCCCCCCGCATTCCCGCCCTGGTCAAAGCGATGAACCGCAAGACCCCGGCGCTGATCCCACCCCTGCTGGCGCGGGCCCAGCGCTACAACGCCACGCTGGAGCTGATCCGCAACCCGCCTGAGGGGGTGGAGATCATCGAGCTGTGTCCGCCGGACGACTTTGCCATCGGCCGCCTGACCCGCGAGCCCAAAGCCTTGCAGCGGGCCTATGAGCAGGGCCTGGCAGCGGGAGAGGAGGCCGTGCGGGCCTGGGAAGCGCTCAATGACGCCGGGCGATCGCCCGCGACGCCATGCGATCAATCACACCGGGAGCCAGCAGCTTAAGCCAGCGCCCCAGCCGGCCGCGCCAGGAACCCAGCCAGAGGCGCTGACGCCCCTCGATGGCCCGGAGCATCTTTTCGGCGCACTGCTCGGCGGTCATGATCTTGCCCTCCTGCATCGGACTCTGGCCCAGGGGCGACCCATCCGCTCCCATGGCCCGCTTGTGGGTTTGGGTGACCACGAAATCGGGGCAGAGCAGGGTGACGTCTACGCCGCTGCCCCGCAACTCGACGCGCAGGGCTTCGAAAAACCCCATCACCGCGTGCTTGGAGGCGCAGTAGCCGCTGCGGGTGGGCACCCCGGTCAAGCCGGTCAGCGAGGAGACCACGGCGTACTGGCCCCGGCTTTGCTGCAGGGCCGGCAGCACCGCATGGGCCAGGTGAGCATTGGCCAGGTAGTTGACCCGCATCACCCTATCCAGCACCGAGAGATCCTCAAGCTCCGCCACCGTGCTCCACATGGTGACGCCGGCGTTGAGCAGGGCGATGTCCAGCCGGCCAAAGTGGGCCAGGGTGTCGGCCACCAGCTGCGGCAGCCGCTCAAACTCGGTCAGATCCAGCGGGTAGGCCATCGCCTCGCCGGGCAGCTCGGCCACCAGCGCCTCCAGCCGTTCCCGATTTCGGGCCACCAGCATCAGCCGGGCCCCCTGGGCGCTCAGGGACTGGGCCAGGGCCCGACCGATCCCCTCGGACGCGCCGGTCAACAGCACCACCTTTCCTTCCATACACTCCTCCTTGAAGCAAAAACGCGGCGCCTGAGGCACCGCGTTGAACTGAGCTGGGCCCTCAGGCGTGGACTTCGTCCTCCACCGGCACCGGCCGGTAGCTCTCCAGGTCCTTGGGCCGGCCGATGCCGTACCCCTGGGCGTAGTTGACGCCGATCGCCTTCAGGCGGGACAGGGTCTCCTGGTCCTCAACAAACTCCGCCACGGTTTCGATTCCCATCACCCGGCACACATCGTGGATCGATTTGACGATGGCGTAGTCCTTGGCGTTGCTGGCCAGGTTGCGGACGAAGCAGCCGTCGATCTTGACGTAATCCACCGGCAGCTGACGCAGGTAGCCGTAGGAGGCAAAACCGGAGCCGAAGTCGTCCAGGGCAAAGGCGAAGCCGCGGCGACGCAGGGCGTGGAGGATCTCCAGTGCCCGGCTCTCGTTGGCGATGGCGGCGGTCTCCGTGACCTCGAAGCAGATGGTTTCCGGCGGCACCCGGTAGAGGCCGCACATCTCGTCGATGTAGGCCACCAGGCCACCGCTGGAGAGGGTGGTGCCGGAGAGGTTGATGGAGAGTACCTGGGTGTCCCACAGGTGGCGGTTGCGGGCCAGCCACTCGAAGCTTTTGCGGATCACCGCCTTGTCCACCGCCGGCATCAGGTTGAAGCGCTCCGCCGCGGCGATGAATTGGCCCGGGGCCAGGATCCGCCCGCCCTCCTCGCGGATCCGCAGCAGCACCTCGCACTTGCGCCGGTTGCCGCCGGCCTGGACCGGCTCGATGGGCTGGTAGAAGAGCACCAGATCGTCATTGACGATCGCCTCGTTGATCTTCATCGCCCAGTGGGGGGCGTTGCGCTGGTGGGCCAGGTCCTGATCCAGGGAGTCGAAGAAGTGGATCTGGCTTTCGCCCCCCTTGCCCTTGGTGGCGTGGCAGGCGATCTCGGCGTCCTTGAACACCTCCCGCGGGCGCTGCTCGTCGGCACGCTGGAAGGCCACGCCGATGCTGATCCCCACCTTGTAGCTGCCGCTGTCCCAGTAGAGGGTGATCCCCTGCACCCGCTCCATCATCTGCTTGAGCAGACGGGCGGCGTCCAGCGCCGAGGTGTCTTTCATGATAAGGCCAAACTCGTCGCCGCCGATGCGGGCCAGGAAATCCTGTTTGCGCAGGCCCCGGGCCATCTCCTGGGCCACGTCACGCAGCATGCGGTCCCCGGCCTCGTGGCCGCAGCTGTCGTTGATGAGCTTAAAGCGGTTGAGATCCATGTAGCAGATGGCGTGCTGGCCCGGCTGGCCCTCCAGCTCCTCCAGCCGCTGCTCGAAGGTGTGGCGGTTGAACACCCCGGTGGTCTGGTCCCGCTGGGACTTGCGCTGCAGCTCGCGCTTGAGTTGCTCGGAGTGGGTGACGTCCCTCAGCACCAGCACCGCCCCCAGGGTCTGACCCTCGCCATCCAGGGTGCGCACGGCGTTGTACTCCAGCACCTGGGCGCCGCTCTCCTTGGCGATGCGGATCCGCCCATCCAGGCTGATGCGGCCGGAACGCAGCAGATCCTGCAGCGCCGCGTGCAGCTCCTGGCCCGGCGCTCCGGGTACCAGGCTGGCCAGGGTGCACTGGCGTACCGGCCCGTGGTCCACCGCCAGCAGGCGCTCCGCCACCGGGTTGACCAGTTCGATTCGGGACTTGGGATCCACCAGCACCACGGCGTCGCTGATGGCGCGCATCATGGCGTACTGCTGCTGACGCTGATGGTGGCGGGCGGCGAAGAGGCTGTTGCACAGCTCCGCCAGGTTGCCCAGTTCGTCCGCGGCCCCCTGAGGCAGGGGGCGGCTGCTTTTGCTGTTGCCCAGCCCCTGCTCCAGGCGCAGGCGCAGGGTCTCCAGCGGCGTCAGCAGGGTGCGACGAAACGCCAGGAACATCCCCACCATCAGGAGAATGAGCAGGGCGCCAAAGCCCAGCATGGTGCGCAGGATCTGGGCCTCGCGATCCTCCACCGCCGCGGTGTCGAACACCGGCTTGAGCGCCAGTGCGGCGCCGTGGAAGCTGCTCAGCGCCAGGCCCGCCGGGGCATCCGCCGCCAGGGGCTCGATGGTGACCGACAACAGTTGGTTGTGGCGATAGGCCAGCTGGTCCAGCGCATCGGCGTCCACCAGGCGCACCGCGATCACCCCCCGCCAGTTGCGATGGCGCAGGGGCAGGGCCACGGCCTGCATCACCTGGGCTTCCAGGGCCAGGTAGCCGGTGCGTTCGAATTGGAAGGTGCCCACCGAGAGGATGGGGTCCAGCAGCTCCACCAGGGACTGGGTGCCGCCGTCCACCGGCCGATTGCCGGCCATCAGCGGCCGCAGCTCGCCATGGTGGTTCATCAGCAGCACCGTCTGGCCCGCCAGCTGGGCCTGGCCCAGCAGGTAATCCATCACCTCGCGGTGATCCGCCTCCAGGGCGGTGCGGATCGCCACCAGCTCGCCCTTGGTCTGGGACAGCTGTTGCTCGAAGTCGGTCTGGATGTGGGCCAGCTCGGTCGCCTGACGGCGTTGCTCGTAGCCCTTCACGCCGTCGCTCAGCAGCCAATACGCCGCACTGGTGGCCAGGATGGTCAGCGGGATGGCCAGACAGAGCAGGAGCAGCAATAATCGGCGGGAGAGTTTCATCGGCGGGCTACAACCCAAATCTCTGACGGTGCGAAAAGAGTTTTGAAGTTACCTAATTCCGGCCCCGATGGAAACGCATCTTGAGGATTTTTCACTGTTTTGCAGTGTGTTGGAGGGGAAGTGCAGAAAAATCGAAGCGGCGATATTCCCCTTTGTGATCTGCTGCAAGCGGTGCGCGCCTGCACCCTGTGCCAGGACGTGCTGACCCCCAATCCGGTGGTTCAGGCCGACGAGCGGGCCCGATTACTGATCATCGGCCAGGCCCCGGGCACCCGGGTCCACCAAAGCGGGATCCCCTGGGACGACCCCAGTGGCGACCGGCTGCGGCGCTGGATGGGGATCGATTCGGAGCGCTTCTACGATCCGGCCCGGGTGGCCATCGTCCCCATGGGGCTGTGCTACCCCGGCCGCGGGCGCAGTGGCGACAAGCCGCCGGATCCCCGCTGCGCCCCCCAGTGGCACCCCCAGTTGCTGGCCCGCTTGCCCAACCTGACACTCACCCTGTGCATCGGCCAGTACGCCCAGAAGCACTACCTGTCCGGCTTCACCACCCTCACCGAGACGGTGGCGCGCTGGGCCGACTGGGGCCCCAACCGCCTGCCCCTGCCCCACCCCTCTCCCCGCAACACCCTGTGGCTCAAGCGCCATCCTTGGTTCGAGGCCGATGTGGTGCCCGAGTTGCAGCGACGGGTGCGCCAGGCCCTGGCCGACTGAGCACAAAAAAGCCGCCAGATGGCGGCTTAGGATTGCGACGGTGGCGCCTTACTCAGCGCACAGGTCCCGGGCGATGCCGGACGCCAGACGGGCGTTGTTCAGCACCAGCTGGATGTTGGAGTCCAGACTGTTGCCGCCGGTCAGTTCGCAGACCCGGGCCAGCAGGAAGGGGGTGGACTCCTTGCCGCCGATCCCCTGCTGCTCGGCCTCGCTCAGCGCCTGCTCGATGGCGGCGTCGATGTCGGCCTTGGGCATGGCGTACTGCTGGGGGATGGGGTTGGCGATCACCACCCCGCCCTTGAGGCCCATGCCCCATTTGGCGTTCAGCGCGGTGGCGATCGCCTCGCTGCTGTCCAGTCGGTAGTCGATGTCGAAGTCGCTCTCCCGGGTGTAGAAGGCCGGCAGGCAGTCGGTCTGGTACCCCACCACCGGAACGCCGAAGGTTTCCAGGTACTCGCGGGTCAGGCCCAGATCCAGGATGGATTTGGCGCCGGCGCAGATCACGGCCACGTCGGTGTTGGCCAGCTCCTGCAGATCGGCGGAGATGTCGAAGGTCTGCTGGGCACCGCGGTGCACGCCGCCAATGCCGCCGGTGGCGAACACCTTGATGCCGGCCATGGCGGCCAGAATCATGGTGGAGGCGACGGTGGTGGCACCGGTCTTACCGGCGGCAACGATAAAGGGGATGTCCCGGCGAGAGGCCTTGGTGACGGACAGGCCCTCTTTGCCGAGAAACTCCACCTGTTCTTCGGTCAGGCCCACGGTCAGGCGGCCCTTGATGATGGCGATGGTGGCCGGGATGGCGCCAGCATCACGGACGGTCTGCTCCACCTTCAGGGCGGTTTCCACGTTCTGCGGGTAGGGCATACCGTGGGAGATGATGGTGGACTCCAGCGCCACCACGGGGCGGTTGTTGGCGATGGCGTCGGCGACTTCCGGGTGGATGTCCAGGTACTTCTCTAGCATGGGGTGTTCTCCATCAGGCGGCGCACCGCCGCTTCAGACATGGTGGCATTGATCGTGGTTTTGGTCGCCAGCGCCAGACGGGCGGCGGCCAGGGCAAAGGGAACGGTATCGGCAAAGGACCAGCCGGCCAGTCGGCCGTGGGCCAGGCCCGCCATCAGCGCATCACCGGCGCCGGTGACATTGACCACCTCGGTGGCACTGCTCTGGTAGCGCTGGCCGACGCCGTTTTCCGAGGCGTAGGCGCCGCGACTGCCGAGACTCAGCAGCACCCGGGGCACGCCCAACTCGTGCAGCGCGTCGGCCACCTTGGGCAGATCGGCGTCGCTCTCCAGGGGCTGGCCGGCCAGCAGCGCCGCTTCCAGCGCGTTGGGCTTAAGGGTGTCGATCTGGCCCAGGAAGGGCTTGAGCTTATGGGCCTTGGCCTGGGAGACCGGGTCCACCAGCACCGGGGCCTCGACAGGGCGGGCAAACAGCGCCGCCAGGGCGGTCTCGGACAGGTTGGCGTCCAGCACCAGCGCCGAGGCACGGTCGATGGGGCCGCGTCGACGCTCGATCTGTTCGGCGTCCAGGCGGTCAATCAGGCTCATGTCATTGAGGGCCAGACGCATCTCACCATCACTGTCGTGCAGGGAGAGGTAACTGGAGGTGGTGGCGCCGGGCACCTTGAGGCAGTGCTCGGTGCCCACCCCGGCCAGGCGACAGGATTCGATGAGCTGCTCGGCCCAGCGGTCCTCCCCCAGGGCGGAGACGAACTCCACCCGGCTGCCCAGGCGCGCCAGGTTATCGGCGATGTTGCGGCCCACACCGCCGGCGCTGGCGGTCAGGCTGCCGGGGGTGGAGTCCCCGTCCACCAGAGGCGTGTCCGCCACCCCGCACAGGTCCATGTTGGCGCCGCCCATCACCAGGGCGTACCGCTCTGGGGCGAGGATGTAGCCCTTGCCCTGGATGTGGCCCTTCTGGGTCAGGTGCATGATGTGGCCGGCGATGGCGCTGCGGCTGATCCCCAGTTTGTCCGCCAGCACCTGCTGGGGGATCAGGGGGTCCTGGCGGATCAGGGCCAGGATCTGCTGCTCTCGCTCCGTCATAACATTTGTTTGCCTTGCGAACTTTTGTTTGCATTCTAGCGAGTGCGCCCCGCCGCGAAAAGGGCCAGGATCAAAAAAAGCACCCCGAGGGGTGCTTTTTTCCAAACCGCGGTCGCGCTTACTTGTGGTATTTGCGGGACTGCTCGTGCACGGCCTTGATGAAGGCACCGGCGTGCTCCGGATCGGCGTGCTGGTGGATGCCGTGACCCAGGTTGAAGACGTGGCCGTTACCGTGGCCAAACTCGCCCAGGATGCGCTCCACTTCCTCTTCGATGCGGGGCACCGGGGCGTACAGCATGGAGGGATCCATGTTGCCCTGCAGGGCCACCTTGTCGCCCACACGGGCGCGGGCGTCTTTGACGTCCACGGTCCAGTCCAGGCCCACGGCATCACAACCGGTGGCGGCGATGTCTTCCAGCCACTGGCCGCCGCCTTTGGTGAACAGCACCACCGGCACCTTGCGACCGTCGTGGTCACGGATCAGGCCGTCGACGATCTTGTGCATGTAGCGCAGGGAGAACTCACGGTAGGCCGGGCCAGACAGCGCGCCGCCCCAGGTGTCGAAGATCTGCACCGCCTGAGCGCCGGCTTTGATCTGGGCGTTCAGGTAGACGATGACGGAGTCCGCCAGCTTGTCCAGCAGCAGATGCATGGTGGCCGGCTCTGCAAAGGCCATCTTCTTGATCTTGGCGAAGTCCTTGGAGCTGCCGCCTTCAACCATGTAGGTGGCCAGGGTCCAGGGGCTGCCGGAGAAGCCGATCAGCGGAACTTCGCCTTTCAGCTCGCGACGGATGGTGCGCACCGCGTCCATCACGTAACGCAACTCGCCTTCCGGATCCGGGATCGGCAGCTTCTCGATGGTGGCCTTGTTGTCGGCCAGAGTCTGGAAGCGCGGACCTTCACCGGTCTCGAAGTAGAGACCCAGGCCCATGGCATCGGGGATGGTCAGGATGTCAGAGAACAGGATGGCCGCGTCCAGGGGGAAGCGACGCAGCGGCTGCAGGGTCACTTCGCAGGCCAGCTCGGGGTTCTTACACAGGCTCATAAAGTCGCCGGCTTCGGCGCGGGTGGCGCGGTATTCCGGCAGGTAGCGGCCGGCCTGACGCATCATCCAAACCGGAGTGACATCCACTGGCTGACGCAGCAGGGCCCGCAGGTAACGATCGTTTTTCAGTTCTGACATCAAGTTCATCCCTTACGCATCAATACGCAACACAAAATTTCGGGCCATTGTAGCACCGCCTCCGAGGATTGATACGAAGCGAGCGTGAGCCGCCCCACAAATCGGTGCAATCCTCATCAATGGATAGTTGTATGCAAAAATTTGCACTCCCAGATCGCCTTTGGTATAACAATACCGCGCTAGCAAAACGAAGTAAGAAGCTCACGCGAGTGAGCCCGCAACACCCAATCTTGAGCCCTGTCGCTTTTGCGACAGGGTTTTTTATTGCCCGCTCCCCCCCTCGCCAGAAGAATACTCCGACCAGTGTTAAAAAACCGTTGATCCCAAGGCCATCCCTTACTTAAATTGGAAGAACACGAATGAGAGTTGGCTTGCAAGGGGATGGTGCCATGCTGACAAAACTAGAACGGGCCGTGGACGCTTGGGGAGGCTCCAACAAGCTGATTGACCACTGGCTGGAGAGCCGCAGACAGCTGTTGATCCACTACTGCCAACTGGCGGGTCTCCCGCCCTACGAAGCCGACACGGGCACCCTGCCCGACGAAGACAACATCAAGCAGTTCTGTAACCTGCTGGTGGATTACGTCTCCGAAGGCCACTTCGAGGTGTACGATCAGGTGGCCTCCGCCTGCGAACGCCACGGCGAGCAGTCCCGGGCCCTGGCCCACAGCCTGCTGCCCAAGATCAGCCACAGCACCGACTCGGCGCTGGATTTCAACGACAAGTACACCAACGGCGTCAATGAAGAGGTGCTGATGGAGCTGGACCAGGACCTGTCGCACCTGGGACAGAAGATGGAGGAGCGCTTCGAGCTGGAGGACCGCCTGCTGGAAACCCTGTTTGAACGCCACAGCGAAGCCAGCTAGTCCGACAGGCCAAGCTCGAACCCGGCGCCGGTTTCCCCACAGACAAAAAAACGCCCCGCAGTTGCGGGGCGTTTTTGTTGCTGCCGAGTTTAGGCCGGCTGCTGCAGGATCACCTCACCGGCGGGCTTGGTGTACTGCTCCATCAGGTGGAAGTTCAGGTAGCGGTAGGTGTCCGCCGCCTGGGCATCGATGGTCTTGGCGTACTCCAGGTACTCCGGCACCGTGGGCAGCTTGCCCAGGATGGAGGCCACCGCTGCCAGCTCCGCCGAGGCCAGGTAGACGTTGGCACCGGTCCCCAGACGGTTGGGGAAGTTACGGGTGGAGGTGGAGACCACGGAGGCGCCGTCGGCCACCCGGGCCTGGTTGCCCATGCACAGGGAGCAGCCCGGCTGCTCGGTGCGGGCGCCCACCCGGCCGTAGATGCCGTAGTAGCCTTCGTCGATCAGCTGCTGCTGATCCATCTTGGTCGGCGGTGCCACCCAGAGGCGGGTCGGCAGGGCGCCCTTGTGCTTGTCCAGCAGTTTACCGGCGGCCCGGAAGTGACCGATGTTGGTCATGCAGGAACCGATGAACACCTCGTCGATGTCGTCGCCCTGGACCTCGGACAGCAGGCGAGCGTCGTCGGGATCGTTCGGCGCACAGAGGATGGGCTCCTTGATCTGGGCCAGATCAATCTCGATCACCTCGGTGTACTCGGCGTCGGCGTCGGCTTGCATCAGCTCCGGGTTGGCCAGCCAGGCTTCCATCGCCTGGATGCGACGCTCGATGGTGCGACGATCGCCGTAACCGCTGGCGATCATCCACTTGAGCATCACGATGTTGGACTGCAGGTACTCGGCGATGGAGTCCTCGGACAGCTTGATGGTACAGCCAGCTGCGGAGCGCTCGGCGGAGGCGTCGGACAGCTCGAAGGCTTGCTCAACGGTGAGGGTCTCGAGCCCTTCAATCTCCAGTACGCGACCGGAGAAAATGTTCTTCTTGCCCTTCTTCTCTACGGTCAGCAGGCCCTGCTGGATGGCGTAGTAGGGGATGGCGTGAACCAGGTCACGCAGGGTGATCCCCGGCTGCATCTCACCCTTGAAGCGCACCAGTACGGATTCCGGCATGTCCAGCGGCATCACGCCGGTGGCGGCAGCGAAGGCCACCAGGCCGGAGCCGGCGGGGAAGGAGATCCCCAGCGGGAAGCGGGTGTGGGAGTCGCCGCCGGTGCCCACGGTGTCGGGCAGCAGCATTCGGTTCAGCCAGGAGTGGATCACACCGTCGCCGGGACGCAGGGAGACGCCGCCGCGGTTCATGATGAAGTCCGGCAGGGTGGCGTGGGTGTTCACGTCCACCGGCTTGGGGTAGGCGGAGGTGTGGCAGAAGGACTGCATGGTCAGGTCGGCGGAGAAGCCCAGACAAGCCAGGTCTTTCAGCTCGTCCCGGGTCATGGGGCCGGTGGTGTCCTGGGAGCCCACGGTGGTCATCTTCGGCTCGCAGTACTGGCCGGGGCGCACGCCCTCGACGCCACAGGCCTTGCCCACCATCTTCTGGGCCAGGGTGTAACCCTTGCCGGTGTCGGCCACGTCGACCGGGCGACGGAACACCTCGGAAGGGGCCAGGCCCAGGGTCTCACGGGCCTTGTCGGTCAGGCCACGGCCGATGATCAGCGGGATCCGGCCGCCGGCGCGCACTTCGTCCAGCAGCACATCGGTTTTCAGTTCGAACTCGGAGATCACCTCACCGGCTTCGTTCTTCACCACGCCCTGGTAGGGGTAGACGGTGATGACGTCGCCCATGGCCATCTGCTCCACCGGCATCTCGATGGGCAGGGCGCCGGCGTCTTCCATGGTGTTGAAGAAGATGGGGGCGATCTTGCCGCCGAAGCAGAAGCCGCCGCCGCGCTTGTTGGGCACGCCCGGCAGGTCGTCCCCCATAAACCACAGCACGGAGTTGGTGGCGGATTTACGGGAGGAGCCAGTGCCGACCACGTCGCCCACGTAGACCAGCGGGTGGCCCTTCTGCTTGAGCTGTTCGATGGTGCTGATGGGGCCCACCACACCCGGCTCATCCGGGGTGATGCCATCGCGGGCGGTCTTGAGCATCGCCAGGGCGTGCAGCGGGATGTCCGGGCGGGACCAGGCATCCGGGGCCGGGGAGAGGTCGTCGGTGTTGGTTTCACCGGGCACCTTGAACACGGTCAGGGTGATGGACTCCGCCAGTTTCGGCTTGCTGATGAACCACTCGGCATCGGCCCAGGATTGCAGCACCTGCTTGGCGTGGGCGTTGCCGCCGTTGGCCAGCTCCACCACGTCGTGGAAGGCGTCGAACATCAGCAGGGTGTGGGACAGGGCCTTGGCCGCCAGGGGGGCCAGGGGCTCGTGACCCAGCAGCTTGATCAGCGGCTCGATGTTGTAGCCACCCTGCATGGTGCCCAGCAGCTCGGTGGCACGCTCGGCGGAGATCAGGGGGCTTTTGGCCTCACCGGTGGTGAGGGCGGCCAGGAAGCTCGCCTTGACGTAGGCGGCTTCGTCCACGCCCGGCGGGATGCGGTTTTCCAGCAGATCGACCAAGGTGGCCTCTTCACCGGCGGGGGGATTCTTCAGCAGTTCGACCAGGTCACTGGTCTGTTGGGCGTCCAGGGGCTTGGGCACAATGCCCTGGGCGGCACGTTCTGCGACGTGTTCACGGTAGGCTTCTAACACGACTCACTTCCTCTCTTGCTGGCAGGCTCACATACAAGCTGCACGTCCTGTGAACGGATGTGGCAATTCGGCATGGTTGTGTGACGCACGCCACATCTTGGGTGCCCGCAGTATAGCGATCTTGCGCACGCTTTTAAATCGGCCTGACCGAATCGAAGTCAAACTCGGGGCCGATTTACACCAAAGTCGTAGCCAATTGAGGGGCAACCGTTTCGAACCGACCCATAAACCCAAAAAGGGGGCCCGCAGGCCCCCTTTTCTCGACGTGCCCCTTACTCTTCGGGGGTGTCGATGAGATCGTAGGTGGAAGTGGTGCCGGCCACCACTTCGGCGTTCTCCGGTGAGGCGAAGGAGAGGAAGAAGGGGCCTTCCACGTCCTGGTCACCGTTGGGCGCCTGGGGATCGTCGTTGTGGGCGGTGCAGGTATAGCCCAGGCTGTAGTTGCCTTCATCCAGGAAGCCAAACTCGTAGAAGTAGGTGCCTGCCAGCTCCTCTTCGCCCTCGGTCACCCGGGAGGCGCCCAGCGGGGCCACCTTGCCCTCCTCCTGCTCGCCATCGCGGAAGTCACCCATCTGCTCCAGGGTGGTGTCCGCCGGGTAGAGGTAGACCGCCTCGGCGAAGGTGGAGCCGGCAACGGCCACTTCACAGGCCAGGCGCACGCTGTCGGTGTCGACGCTGCCGCGCAGGTTGCCCACGCCCTCCACGTGCACCAGCTCATAGCCGGTGGGCTTCAGGGTCCAGTCGTCGCTGCTCCCCCGGGGCGGCTGCAGCACCTTCATCAGGTCCATCTCCAGCACCAGGAAGTTGTCGCCCGGGTTCAGGGTGAACTGCTTGTTGACGAACAGGCGGCCGGTGTCATCACCGTCATCGGGCTTGAAGCCGGCGCAGGCGCCGTTGGAGTTGCTCTTCAGGCCGTAGTCCATGTCGTCGGTGGCCACGTAGGAGCTCTCGCGGCTGCCGTCGCCGTCCTGGATGTAGATGCACATCTTGTAGTCGCCGGCGGTCAGCTCACCCTGGTCTTCGAACAGCAACGCGGTGTCGCTGCCCTGGTAGTCCAGCAGATCGATCTGGCGCCACTCGCTGCTCTCGTCGTCGTTGTCCACGCCGATGAAGTGCTCCACCTCGCCCTCTTCCACGTCACCGTCATCGGAGACGCGCTTGAGGCCCACCTCTTTAAAGGCGATCACCACCTCGTTGGCATCGGCCGGGTTATCGGACACGCCCAGGGTCAGGCGGGCGGGTTCTTCAGAAGAACCGTCACTGCCACAGGCGGCCAACAGGCCAATCAATGAAGCAGCAACCAAGGTTTTTTGCAGTTTCATCTCGTACTCCCCTACATCGGTAAGCAAATTTTTTGGGTAGGCAGTAAAGTGTAGGAGTTCCGTCTCTCGGTTGCCCATCTGTTCCCGAACAGGCGACCCACCCAAGTTTAGAATTCAATTCAAGCGGTACCTTTTGACACAATGGCCCAGCAATTAAAAGCGGTAATTTTCGATATGGATGGGGTTTTGATCGATTCAGAGCCCTATTGGCAGCAGGCCGAGCTTCAGGTGTTTTCTGAACTTGGTGTGCCCTTAACCTTTGAAGACACACTGAAAACTCAGGGCCTCAGAATCGATAAGGTGGTGGAGTACTGGTACTGGCGCCACCCCTGGGACGGGCCCGGCATCGACAGCACAAGTGATGAGATTTTGACCAGAGTGGCAACCCTGGTGGCCGAGCAGGGCGAAGCCCTGGCGGGGGTGCACAGCGCCATCGCCGCCATCCGCAGTCAGGGCCTGGCCCTGGGACTGGCCACCTCCTCACCGAGCCGGCTGATCGCCGCGGTGCTTGCCCGACTGGGGTTGACCGACACCTTCGACGCCACGCTGTCGGCGGAGCACCTGCCCCACGGCAAACCCCACCCCCAGGTCTACCTGGACGCGGCGGCAGCCCTGGGCGTGGCGGCCACGGAGTGCCTGGCCATCGAGGACTCCTTTAACGGTCTGCTGTCGGCCAAGTCTGCCCAGATGCGGGCCCTGGCGATCCCGGATGCCCACCACCAGGACGACCCCCGCTTTGTCATCGCCGACCATCGCCTGCCCAGCCTGGTGGCGCTGACCCCCGAGTGGCTCAACGCCCTCGACTGACTGCGGTGCCGGCCGTCGTCGGTCGGCCTTCGTTGAACTCCTGCAGCCACAGGCAGCAGGCCTCGGCGTTCATCGGTCGGGCGTAGAGGAAGCCCTGCATGCGCAAGCAGCCCTGCTGACGCAAGAACGCCTCCTGCTCGACGGTTTCCACTCCCTCGGCCACCACCTGCAGTCCCAGGTTGCGACCCAGATCCAGGATGCTTCGGGTGATGGCGCCGTTGGTTGGGTTGCCGGGCAGATCCTGGACGAAGGAGCGGTCGATCTTCAGTGCATCGACGGCAAACTGGCTTAAGTAGGCCAGTGAGGAGTAACCGGTGCCAAAGTCGTCCACCGCCACCGACACCCCAAGCCGGCGCAGCGCCCGCAGGTGGCCCCGGGCCAGGCTGACCTGCTTCATCAGCACCCCTTCGGTGATCTCCAGGCACAGCTGATTGGCGGGCATCCCCGTCTCCTTAAGTACGCGGGAGACGAACTCCACGTAATCGGGCTGACGGAAGTGACTGGCGGAGACGTTCACCGACAACCGGGCCCCCTCCCCCAGCCCCCAGCGGACGAAGCTCTGACAGGCCTGGCGCAGGGCCCAGCGGTCGAGTTGGACGATGATGCCACTGGATTCGGCCAGGCTGATAAAGGTGTCCGGGGCCACCGGCCCGTTGTCCTCGTCGTACCAGCGCAGCAGCGCCTCGACCCCGATCACCCGGCCGTTTTGCAGGTCCAGTTGCGGCTGGTAGTGCAGCTCGAGGCGGTCGGACTCCAGGGCCTGACGCAGGGCGTTCTCCAGCTCCAGCTGATAGGTGGCCTGGGCGTTGCGCTGCTGGCTGTAGAAACAGACCCGGCCCCGACCCTCCTCCTTGGCGTGGTACATCGCCAGGTCCGCATGGCGGATCAGGGTCTCCGGTTGGTCGGCGTCGGTGGGCCAGCAGGCCACCCCGACGCTGGTGGAGACGTAGAACACCTGCCCCTCCACCTCGAACGGCTGGGCGATGGCGCTCAGGATCTTTTGCCCCAGCACCTCAAGGTCCCGTTTGTCCTGGTAACGTCGAACCAGCACGATGAACTCGTCCCCGCCGAACCGGCACAACAACTCATGCTCGCCCATCAGTCCGCTGAGTCGACGCGCCGCCTCGATCAGCAGGCCATCCCCGGTGGAGTGGCCGTAGGTGTCGTTGATGTGCTTGAAGCGGTCCAGATCCAGGAACATCAGCGCCATGGGCCCGCCCAGGGCGCCGCGCTGCTCAATCGCCTCCACCAGGCGGTTGTTGAACTGGCTGCGGTTGGGCAGTCCGGTGAGGGGATCAAAGTCCGCCAGGCGGCGCAGTTCCAGCTCGGTGCGCTTGCGTTCGGTGATGTCGGAGAACAGCGCCACCAGATGGCGGGCGTTGTCCCCCATGGGGCTGATGTTGAGCCACACCGGCACCTGGTTGGCTCCGCTGCCCTGCAGCAGCACTTCGCCCTGCCAGTTGGACGCCCCCTGGCAGATCGCCTCCAGCTGCGGCCCCTGGTTGGCGAACCAGTAGTGCTGGAAGCGGGCCCCCATGATGCGGGTCCGGGGGGTGGCCAGGATCATCTCCGCCGCCGGGTTGCAGCCCTGGACCACCAGTTGATGGTCCAGGATCACCACCCCTTCGGAGGTGTTTTCGATGGCCTGGGCGTAGAGACCGTGCTCCTCCTCCAAGCGACGGTGGGCGGTCATGTCGGTGTAGATCCCCACCACCCGCCGGGCCTGGCCGTTGCGTTCGTCCCGGTCCACCGCCTTGCCGGCGGCCCAGATCCAGCGCCAGCGGCCCTTGTGATCGGCCTGGCGGTATTCGATGTCGTAGTGTTCCGACAGCCCCAGGTAGTGCTCCCGCCACGCCCGCCACACCCGCAGACGGTCGTCCGGGTGGATGGTCATCTCGCTCATCTCCAACAACTGGGTGTCTTCGATGTCCCCCAGGCAGCGCTGGCGATTGTCCAGACGGAAACGGTTGCTGGCCTTGTCCCACTCCCAGGTGTCGGAGCGGCCGGCACTCAGGGCCAGGTGCAGGCGCTGACGGCTCTGGCTGAGCTGGGCGTTGACCTGACGCACCCGGTCCATCTGGCGCTGGCGCTGCACCAGCCCCGCCAGCAGCAGCATCAACAAGAGCGTGCCGCCCAGCAGCATCGCCACTTCGCTTTGCCACCAGCGCTGCTGCACCACAAACTCCACCCGGCTGGGCACCGGCGACCAGATCCCCTGCTGGATGCCGTACAGCTCCAGCTGGTAGAGGCCGGGGCGCAGGCCGCTGAAGGTGAGCTGATCGTCCTGGAAGACGTCGATTAGCTCCCCCTTCACGCCGTTGTAGTTCAGGCGGTAGCGGTAAGGCTTGGGATGAAAATCCAGCTGCCGGTTGCTGGCAAAGCGCAGGGTCAGCAGGCGGTAATCCGGGCCCACCGCCAGGGACTCCCCCTCGGGGCGCAGCGACAGCTGGCGCTCTCCGTCCTGGTAGTGCACCTCCATCGCTTCGATCATCGGCCGCTCGTCGCGCTCTTCGTGCACCATGCGCTCTACGTCCAGGGTCACCATGCCCCGCACGCCGCCGATCATCAGGCCCAGCTCCGGCCGGAAGAGCACGGCGCCTTCGTTCAGATCGTTGACCGCCAGGCCATCGAACTGGTCGAAGCCCACCAGTTCATGGCGCAGCGGATCCACCACGAAGAGGTTGCGGGTGCAGCCCAGCACCAGGCGATGATCCAGGGCCACGCCGAAATAGGGGCTGTCGCAGTCCAGCTGCCACTCGTCGGTCAGATCGCGAAACTCCTGCCAGCGGGGATCGTAGTGCCAGATCCCGCGGCCAAAGCTGCCAAACCAGATCCCGCCCCCGGGCTGGGGCAGCAGAAGGCTGATGGAGTGTTTGCGCTCCCCCGCCGGCAGCTGCTGAAGCACCGACTCGACGGGGCCGTCGGGGTCCTGGTAGGCCAGCAGGTTGTCGCCCCCGAGCCAGAGTCGACCGTCCTCGGTTCGGGCCAGGTTGCGCACCCCGTACAGGGGCTCGCCATTCACCTCGAACACTTCACTGTGCTGACGCTGCGGCCACCAGCGGTAGAGGTGCTTGTCGGTGATAATCCAAAGGCTGTCGCCATCGGGGATCAGGTTAAACACCATGCGGTGGCTGAGATCCGGCAGGCCCTGCTCGGCAAAGGGGCGGGCCTGGAAGCTGGCCAGATCCACCCGGTAGAGCCCCTCGCTGGTGGCGGCCAGCAAGGCTTCCTCCCCCTGCGGCACCACGGCAAACACCGCCCCGGCATCGCGCATCCCCGGCAGGGAGATGTGGCCGGAGTCGCCGCTGTCGAGATCCACCCACTGCAGGGCGCCGTCGGTGGCCAGGAAGCGGCGTGGGCCGTCGGCGTGGATCCCCCAGACCATCTCGCTGGTCAGGCCGGGATAGCGATCCTGGTTGATCTGTTCGGTGACAAAGGGGGCCGTGTGACGGTAGCCCACCAGCCCCTCGTAGCTGCTGATGATCCACACCTGGCCCCGGGAGTCGACCTCCAGGGCAAAGAGGGACTCCATGCGGTAGGAGGCATCCAGGCCGAGGGACACCGTCCGGGGTTCGGCGGCGCCCTGAGGCCAGTGCCAGAGATCGTCGCGCCCCAGCAGCCACAGTCCCCCACGGCCATCGCTTTCGACATCGCGAAACGCGCGGGCCACCGCCGGCTGGGGCATCACCTCACCGCGCTCGGTGTCCAGCTGATAGAGGCCGCTGTAGCTGGCCAGCCAAAGCCGACCCTCGCCATCCTGGGCCATGGCCCGCAGCTCCCCCAGCTGCGCCGGCCAGAGGTTCTCCCGGGGCCCGATGACCTGGTCGTCCATCCGCACCAGTTGGTGACGACTCATGGCCCAGAGGCTGTCTCTATCGTCCCGCAACAGCTGGCGCCAGTGTTGTTGGGGGGGCATCTGACCCAAGGCATCGTACTGGGTCAGCTCCGGGTCCAGGCGAAACAGAGCGCCCTCCTCGGAGATGAACCAGATGCTGCCGTGGCGGTCCTGGTAGAAGCGGCGGGTGGTGGTGAATTCCGGCAATCCGAGCAGGGTTTCCAGGTTGTGCACCTGGTTGACCCGGATGTCGTAGAGGTAGAGGTGACTGTCGGTGGCCACCAGCATGCGGTGATCCGCCAGCGGCAGCAGGGCCTGGATAAAGCTTTCGTTGAACAGGTAGCGGGCGCCTTGCTGGTCTATCCGTCGCAGGCGCCGGTCGGTCAGCCGGTAGAGGCCGTCCTCTGTGCCGATCCACATCAGCCCGTCCTGATCCTCCGCCAGTGCCAGCACGGTCTGGTTGGACAGCCCCTGCTCGGCATTGACCAGCCGAATCGCCGACGCCCTGGCCGGCGCGACACTCTGCAGCAGGCACAGCAACAGCAGCAGAAAGAAGCGCATGAAACCCGTTCCCTGATTTGTTGTTATTTTTTTGTCGCAAACACTCTACGTGATCCCGGCGGCAGTGTCAGCGAAGGGGCAACAAAAAAGGCGGCCCGGGGGCCGCCTTTGTCGCGAGGGTTACCCTCACTTTTTCTTCTTGGCTTTGGGGTTCGGCAGGTCGGTGATGGACCCTTCGTACACCTCGGCGGCCAGGCCCACGGACTCGTGCAGCGTCGGGTGCGCGTGGATGGTCAGCGCCAGATCTTCCGCGTCGCAGCCCATCTCGATGGCCAGGCCAATTTCGCCCAGCAGCTCACCGGCGTTGGTGCCGGCCACGGCCCCACCGATGATGCGGTGGCTCTCCTTGTCGAAGATCAGCTTGGTCATGCCGTCGGCGGCGTCGGAGGCGATGGCCCGGCCGCTGGCCGCCCAGGGGAAGGTGGCGGTCTCGTAGTTCAGACCCTGCGCCTTGGCTTCCTTCTCGGTCAGACCCACCCAGGCGATCTCCGGATCGGTGTAGGCGATGGAGGGGATCACTTTCGGGTCGAAGTAGTGCTTCTTACCGGCGATCACCTCGGCCGCCACGTGGCCTTCGTGCACCCCTTTGTGCGCCAGCATGGGCTGACCCACGATGTCGCCGATGGCGTAGATGTTGGGCACGTTGGTGCGCAGCTGCTTGTCGACGTTGATGAAGCCGCGCTCATCGACGTTAACGCCGGCGTGCTCGGCGCCCAGCGACTTGCCGTTGGGGGTACGGCCGATGGCCACCAGAACGGCGTCATAGCGCTGAGGCTCGGCCGGGGCCTTCTTGCCCTCCATGGAGACGTAGATCCCGTCCTCCTTGGCTTCCACGGCGGTCACCTTGGTCTCCAGCATGAACTTGAACTTCTTGTTCATGCGCTTGGTGAACACCCGCACCACGTCTTTGTCGGCGGCGGGGATCACTTGATCCAGCATCTCCACCACGTCCACTTCGGAACCCAGGGCCTTGTACACGGTGCCCATCTCCAGGCCGATGATGCCACCGCCCATGATCAGCAGGCGCTCCGGCACCTCTTTGAGTTCCAGCGCGTCGGTGGAATCCCAGATCCGCGGGTCTTCATGAGGAATGAAGGGCAGCTCGATGGGGCGGGAACCGGCGGCAATGATGGCGTTGTCGAACTTGACGGTAGTGACGCTGCCATCTTCGGCGGTCACGTCGATGCTGTTGGCACCGGTGAACTGGCCCTTGCCGTTCACGACCTTCACTTTACGCATCTTGGCCATGCCGCCCAGGCCACCGGTCAGCTGACCGATCACCTTCTCTTTGTGGGCACGGATCTTGTCCAGATCGATGCTCGGCTCGCCGAAGCTCACGCCGTGGTCGGCCATGATCTTGGCTTCGTCGATCACCTTGGCGATGTGCAGCAGCGCCTTGGAGGGGATGCACCCCACATTCAGGCACACCCCACCCAGGGTGCTGTAGCGTTCGATGATGACGGTTTCCAGGCCCAGATCCGCGGCGCGGAATGCGGCAGAGTAGCCTGCGGGGCCAGCGCCGAGTACGACGACCTGAGTCTTGATCTCGTTGCTCATGATGTTCCTCTGATTATTCTGTATTCCGTTGGGGGCGAGCGCATTGTACTGCTGCCCCCAATCAAACAAAAGGAAAACAAAAGGCCGATCACAAAATCGGCCTTTATGGGAGTTACAGCACCAGTTTGCGAATGTCGCTCAGGTAGCTGGCCAGGGTACTGGAGAAGCGCGCACCGTCCGCCCCATCGATGACCCGGTGGTCATAGGACAGGGAGAGCGGCAGGGTCAGACGCGGAGCGAACTCCTTGCCGTTCCACTTGGGCTTCATCTCCGATTTGGACACCCCGAGGATGGCCACTTCCGGCGCATTGACGATGGGGGTGAAGGCGGTGCCGCCGATGCCCCCCAGGCTGGAGATGGTGAAGCAGCCGCCCTGCATGTCCGCGGCGGTCAGCTTGCCGGCGCGGGCCTTCTTGGAGATGGCCATCAGCTCCTCGGACAGCTCGTAGATCCCCTTCTGGTCGACGTCGCGCACCACGGGCACCACCAGGCCGTTGGGGGTGTCCACCGCCACGCCAATGTGAATGTACTTCTTGAGCACCACGCTCTCGCCGTCTTCGGACAGGGAGGCGCAGAACTGGGGCAGATCCGCCAGGGTCTTGGCGACGGCTTTCAGGATGAACACCAGCGGGGTGATCTTGAAGCCCAGCTCCTGTTTGGCCACCACGGCGTTCTGTTCCTTGCGGAACGCCTCCAGCTCGGTGATGTCCGCATCGTCAAACTGGGTGACGTGGGGGATCATCGCCCAGTTGCGGGCCAGGTTGGCGCCGGAGATCTTCTTGATCCGGGACAGCGGCTTGACTTCGACCTCGCCAAACTTGGCAAAGTCCACCTTGGGCCAGGGCAGCAGATCCAGGCCACCACCGTGCTTGCCAGCCGGGGCCACGGCACCGGATTGCACCTGGGCCAGGGCGGCCTTGACGTAGGCGTTGACGTCCTCTTTGAGGATGCGGTTCTTACGCCCGGTGCCCTTCACCTTGGACAGGTCGACCCCCAGCTCCCGGGCCATGCGGCGGATCACCGGGGTGGCGTAGGCGTAGGCGCTGTTCTCGATAAAGCCGGTGCTGGACTCCACGGTGGCCACCTTGCCGGAGTCGGCGGGCGCCGACGGCGGCGGCAGGCGATCCTCGGACTTGGTGGAGGCCGGTTGCGCAGCCGCCGGGGCGGCGCCGGCCACTTCAAACTCCATGATGATGGAGCCGGTGGAGACCTTGTCGCCCACCTGGACGCTGATCCCTTTGACAGTACCGGCGACGGGCGCGGGCACCTCCATGGAGGCCTTGTCGCCCTCCACGGTGATGAGGGACTGCTCCTCGACGATGCTCTCGCCCACCGCCACCAGCACTTCGGTGACTTCGACTTCGTCGCCGCCGATGTCCGGTACGGCGATGCTCTGCACGCTGAGGGTGGCAGGAGCGGACGGGGCTTGGGGCGCCGGGGCTTCGGGCGCCGCTGCGGCAGCCGGCGTGGTGGTGGCCACGGCTACGCCGCCCACCTCAAACTCCATGATGATGGCGCCGGTGGCGACCTTGTCACCCACCTTGATGCTGATCGCCTTGACGGTGCCGGCAAAGGGCGCGGGCACCTCCATGGAGGCCTTGTCGCCCTCCACGGTGATGAGGGATTGCTCCTCCTCCACCACGTCACCCACCTTGACCAGCAGCTCGGTGACCTCCACCTCGTCGTCACCGATGTCCGGCACGGCCACGCTCTGGACACTGGTGGCCGCGGCGGCAGCGGCCGGCGCTTCTGTCTGGGGGGCGGCATCGGCCGGGGCATCGCCTGCGGCCTCGAACAGCATGATGAGGCTGCCGGTGGCGACCTTGTCGCCCACCGCCACTTTAATGGCCTTCACCACACCGGCGGCGCTGGCCGGCACCTCCATGGAGGCCTTGTCGCCCTCCACGGAGATCAGGGACTGTTCCTCTTCAACGCGGTCGCCCACTTTGACCAGGATCTCGGTCACCTCAACTTCATCGGCACCAATGTCGGGTACGTTGATTTCAATAGTCATGATGTCGGGTTTCCCTTATGCGTACAGCGGGTTTTGCTTGTCGGCGTCGATGTTGAACTTGGCGATGGCCTCGGCCACCACCTTGCTGTCCAGCTCACCACGCTTGGCCAGCTCGGACAGGGCGGCCACCACCACGTAACCGGCATCCACTTCGAAGTGGCGACGCAGGTTGGCGCGGCTGTCGGAGCGGCCGAAGCCGTCGGTGCCCAGCACCTTGTAGCTGTCCGCCGGCACGAAGGCGCGGATCTGCTCAGCGTAGTTCTTCATGTAATCGGTGGCGGCGATGGTGGGCGCGCTGCCCAGTACGCGGGTCACGTAGGGCACACGGGCCTCTTCGGCCGGGTGCAGCATGTTCCAGCGCTCCACGTCCTGACCGTCGCGGGTCAGCTCGTTGAAGGAGGTGACGCTGAACACCTCGGAGCCGATGCCGTACTCCTCGCTGAGGATACGGGCCGCCTCGCGCACCTGCATCATGATGGTGCCGGAGGAGAGCAGCTGCACCTGGGCCTTATCGCCGGTGTAGCTTTCCAGCTTGTAGATCCCTTTGCGAATGCCCTCTTCGGCGCCCTGGGGCATGGCCGGCTGGGCGTAGTTTTCATTCATCAGGGTCAGGTAGTAGAAGACGTTCTCCTGGGCCGGCCCGTACATGCGCTGGATGCCGTCCTGCAGGATCACCGCCACCTCGTAGGCGAAGGTGGGGTCATAGCTGATGCAGTTGGGGATGGTGCCCGCCATGATGTGGCTGTGGCCATCCTCGTGCTGCAGGCCTTCCCCGTTGAGGGTGGTCCGGCCCGCGGTGGCCCCCAGCAGGAAGCCCCGGGCCTGTTGATCGCCCGCCATCCAGGCCATGTCGCCGACCCGCTGGAAGCCGAACATGGAGTAGTAGATGTAGAAGGGAATCATCGGCAGATCATTGGTGCTGTAGGAGGTGGCCGCGGCCACCCAGGAGCTCATCGCCCCCAGCTCGTTGATCCCCTCCTGCAGCACCTGACCGTTGGTGGACTCCTTGTAGTAGGAGACCACGTCACGATCCTGCGGGGTGTAGGTCTGGCCCTTGGGGTTGTAGATCCCCACCTGACGGAACAGGCCTTCCATGCCGAAGGTCCGCGCTTCGTCGGCGATGATGGGCACCACGTTCTTGCCGATGCCCTTGTCCTTGAGCAGGATGTTCAGCGCGCGAACAAAGCCCATGGTGGTGGAGATGTCACGCTTCTGCTCGTCCAGCAGGCCCTGGAAATTCTCCAGCGCCGGCAGGGCCAGCTCCTGGGTGAAGTTGGGCAGACGCTGCGGGGTGTAGCCGTGCAGCGCGTCGCGGCGAGCGTGCAGATAGCGGTGCTCGGGGCTGTCGGCGTCGAGCTTCAAGTAGGGCAGCTCCAGCAGCTGCTCGTCAGAGACCAAGTCTTTCAGGCCCAGACGGTCGCGCAGCTGACGCACGTGCTCGGCGTTCATCTTCTTGACCTGGTGGGCGATGTTCATGCCCTCAGCGGCACCGCCCATGCCGTAGCCTTTCACGGTCTTGGCCAGGATCACCGTGGGCTTGCCCTGGGTGTTCTTGGCGTTCATGTAGGCGGCGTACAGCTTGGAGGAGGAGTGGCCACCGCGCTGCAGGGCGAAGATCTCGTCGTCGGTCATGTCCGCCACCAGGGCGGCGGTTTCCGGGTAGCGACCGAAGAAGTGCTCGCGCACGTAGGCGCCGTCTTTGGCCTTGTAGGTCTGGTAGTCGCCGTCCACGGTTTCGTTCATCAGCTGCAGCAGCTTGCCGGAGCTGTCCTTGGCCAGCAGCTTGTCCCAGCCATTACCCCAGATCACCTTGACCACGTTCCAGCCGGCGCCTTTGAACAGGCCTTCCAGCTCCTGGATGATCTTGCCGTTGCCCATCACCGGGCCATCCAGGCGCTGCAGGTTGCAGTTGATTAGGAAGCAGAGGTTGTCCAGGCCTTCGCGGGCGGCGAAGGAGAGGGCGCCACGGGATTCCGGCTCGTCCATCTCGCCGTCCCCCAGGAAGGCGTAAACGCGCTGAGCGGAGGTGTCCTTGAGGCCACGGCTGCCCAGGTACTTGAGGAAGCGTGCCTGATAAATCGAGCTGATAGGCCCCAGGCCCATGGAGACGGTGGGGAACTGCCAGAACTCCGGCATCAGCTTCGGGTGGGGGTAGGAGGGGATCCCCTTGCCGTCCACCTCCTGACGGAAGTTGTCCAGTTGCTCCTCGGTCAGGCGGCCCTCGACAAAGGCGCGGGCGTAGATGCCGGGGGAGATGTGGCCCTGGTAGTAGACCAGATCACCACCATCCTGGCCGTTGGGGGCGCGGAAGAAGTGGTTGAAGCCCACTTCGTAGAAAGCGGCTGCGGATTGGTAAGAGGCCATGTGGCCACCAAGATCGAGATCTTTCTTGGAGGCACGTAGAACAATCATGATGGCGTTCCACCGGATGATGGAACGGATGCGTCGCTCAAGGCTGCTGTCACCGGGGTAGGCCGGCTCGTCCTTGGGAGCAATGGTATTGATGTAGTTGGTGGTGATGCCAGTGGGCAGGTCGACACCGTCGTGCTTGGCCCGGCTGATCATCTGTTCCAACAGGAACTGGGCCCGATCCAGGCCATCCTCTTGCATCACGGCGGCCAGGGACTCCAGCCACTCCTGCGTTTCCTGCTTGTCTACGTCGTAATTCATCGGTTCTGACATGACTGTCTCTCACCATCGTTGCTTGTGTTGAGAGGCCCTACTTAGGAGCCTTATCTGGGCACGATCGCTACAGATCGTTTCTCATTCTTCGCAGACTCCGCTGCTGACGGCTGTCCTCCTGGCGCACCTCCAGGGTCACCTCTTCGATGTAGGCGAGGTGATCGTTGGAGGCCCGTCGGGCCAATTCGGGGTCGCGTTTCAAAATCGCTTCCAGCAGCGCCTCGCGGTGGGTGTTGGCCACCTCGGAGGAGCGCTCTCGGCGGTAAAGCAGTTCCAGGTTCTCGGCGATGTTGCGCTCCAACAGGGGCGACAGGCTGAGCACCAGGTGCAGCATCGCCACGTTGTGGGACGCTTCGGCAATGCTGCGGTAAAAGTCGACGATGGCCTTGGCTTCGGAATCGGTATCCCCCTGCACCGCCTTGATGGCGTCCATCTTCTGGCGCATGTGGGCGTGATCCGCATCCGTACCGCGCAGGGCGGCGTAGTAGGCCATCATGCCTTCGGTGGCGTAACGGAACTCCAGCAAGTCGTACTGGGATTCGGGGTTACTGGCCAGCAGCTCCACCAGGGGATCCGCCAGGCTGTTCCACAGTTGCTGTTTCACGTAGGTGCCGCCCCCCTGACGACGGGTCAGGACCCCCTTGGCCTCCAGTTTCTGGATGGCTTCACGCAGGGAGGGTCGGGAGACTTCGAACTGCACCGCCAATTCACGCTCCGGCGGCAGTTTCTGACCGGGCTTTAGGCTGCCCTCGAGGATCATCTTTTCCAGTTCCTTCAAGATGACGTCGGACAGCTTCGGCTGGTTGATTCTACGGTAGGTCATGGATGTGTTATCCGCTTGTTAACTAATGTTGTTAATTGGTATGACCATTGAACAGCTGCAGGGAATGTAGCAGATCACACAATGGCATGGCAACAAATTTGATGCACCTCACAGAACCGCATTCATCGTGACGAATGGCGGCTCAATGGGTTGGATGGGGCTCACGTTTAAGTGGTCTGACCAAATATAGATCAAGGTGGCCCACTCAGTTGATCACCCCAAAGATGGTGAGCAGGGAAACCACCACCAACAGCAAGATGAAATTCCGCTTGGCCAGCTTGAGCAGCGCGAGAGTGGGCTGCACGCAGACCGGCTCCCCGCTGGTCTCGGGGATCTCCTCCGCCGCCAGCGCCACTTCGCTGATCATGGCGCGGGGCTCGGCCATGGGGTCCAGCACCTTGGGGATCAGCACCGGTACCGCCTTGCTGAAATGCCCCGACAGGGCAAAGCCCAGGGCCACGATGCGCACCGGAATCCAGTCGAGCAGCCGCATCAGCAGGCTCACCATAGGTCGACGACAATCCGCCTCGGTGAAGTGGTCGTGATAGGCGCGCACCGTGCAGTAGAAGGTGGCCGCGGCGGGGCCCAGCAGCACGAAGTAGAGCGCCACCGCCGCGTAGTAGCGGTAGTTGAGCCAGGCGGCCAGCTGGCCCATCTTCTGCCCCAGCTCATCCTCACTGCTGGCCTGGATGCGATCGCTCTCGTCCAGACTGTCGGCATGGTGATAACAGCTTTGGGTGTCGCCACGGCAGGCGGATCTGAGGTAACCGCGAAAGCGCTGACGCAGGGGTTCGTGGCCGAACAGCACCAGGCCGACCCCCACCCAGAGTGCCAGATGGAAGACACCAAACCAGACGCCGGTCAGCAGTTGCTGTGCCAGCCACACCAGCGCCGCCGGCAGCGCCAACGCCAACGCCATCTTGAGGCCGCCTCTGAGCGCCTCGTCGTCGAACATCCAGGCGCGGTAGCGCTCGAACAGGGGCTCAAACTGAAAGTGGGCGGCGACCAGACGCATCCGTTCCGCCATCAGCACCAAGATCAGAGAAAACAGGGCCATCAAATGTCCTTAATCGAGTAATGAGCGGTATCGAGCCCAGTCGAACGCCGGCCCCGGATCCGTCTTTCGGTCCGGAGCGATGTCACAGTGGCCGGCAATCCTGTCCGGGGTCAGTAAAGGATACTGCCGAAACAATGCGCGAGTCACGCCAGCAAGCGATTGATATTGCTCATCGTTATAGGGGATGTGATCCCCCCCTTCCAACTCGATGCCGATGGAGTAATCATTGCATCCGGCTCGGCCCTCGAAGACGCTGACTCCGGCGTGCCAGGCCCGCCGGTCAAAGGGCACAAACTGCACCAGGGAGCCATCGCGCCGGATCAGCAGGTGAGCGGAGACCTCAAGGCCCGCCAGCGCCACCAAAGACGGGTGATCCGGCTGCAGGCAACCGAGAAACAACTGCTGTATATAAGGGGCACCAAATTGCCCTGGCGGCAGGGTGATGTTGTGGATCACCAGCAGGCTGATGTCGGCCGGGTCCGGCCTGGGCCCCTGGAAGGGGGAAAAGCAGTGGTGGGCCTGTTCCAACCAACGCCCCTTGGGTTCCAGCGCCATAGAGGGCACCGGCCGGGACGAATCCTCAACTGAGGGGCAGTTTGCCATGGAAAAAGCGGCCTCACTCGCAAATAATGTGTCAAGGCAGGACTTTAGCAATTTAGGCGGCAAGACGCACACCATGGGTACTCCCACCTACCACCGACGATACGGCCAGACCATGTTTGTGCTGGCCTGGTTGATCCTGGCTGCCCTGCTCTACCTCTACTTCGACAGGAAGCTGGAGCGGCAATATAATCCCAACGAGCGGGTCGCCAGCGAGGTGGACGAGCGGGGTATCCTGGTCAGCCTGCAGCGCAACCGACAGGGCCACTATGTGGCCAGCGGGCTGATCAACGGGGCCGAGGTGGTGATGATGGTGGACACCGGCGCGACCCGGATCTCCATCCCGGAGACGGTGGCCGAGCGCCTGAATCTGCCCAAGGGGCGCCCCTACCCGGTGGACACCGCCAACGGCACCGTCACCGTCTGGCACACCACCATCGAACGCCTGTCCATCGGGGCACTGACCCTCTATGACCTCGATGCCAACATCAACCCCGGCATGCAGGACACCACCATCCTACTGGGCATGAACGCCCTGAAGGACTTGGAGATGGTGCAGCGGGGGGAGACTCTGACACTAAGGAAGTACTGAACACCATGCTGGAAAACGACATTCGCCTGGCCGTCACCGCCGCGCTGGATGAGGATCTTGGCGGCCTGGGGCCGCAAGAGGGCGACATCACCGCGCAGCTCATCCCCGCAGACCGTTACGCCGAAGCCACCATCATCACCCGGGAAGACGCCGTATTTTGTGGCAAGGCCTGGGCCGAGCAGGTGTTTAACCAGCTTGGCGGGGAGGTGGCACTGCACTGGCACGTGGACGACGGCGATCTGGTGGTCCCTGGCCAAACCCTGTGCGAGCTGGCCGGGCCCGCCCGGGCGCTGTTGACCGGCGAGCGCACGGCACTGAACTTCATCCAGACCCTGTCCGGCGTGGCCACCACCGTCAGCCACTACGTGGCACGACTGGAGGGCACGCCCACCCGTTTGCTGGACACCCGCAAGACGCTGCCTGGGCTGCGCACCGCGCAAAAGTACGCCGTCACCTGCGGGGGCGGCCACAACCACCGCATCGGCTTGTTTGACGCCTTCCTTATTAAGGAGAACCACATCGCCGCCTGCGGCGGGATCCCCGCCGCCATCAGCGCCGCCCGTGCCTTGAAGCCGGACGCCCCGGTGGAGGTCGAGGTGGAAAACCTGGACGAGTTGGCCACGGCTTTGGAGGGGGGCGCCGACATCATCATGCTGGACAATTTTGACCTCACCATGATGCTGGACGCGGTTAAGCTCAACCGAAGCAATTTTGGTGGTAAGGCCAAGCTGGAAGTCTCCGGCGACGTGACCCTCGATACCATCGGTGACATTGCCCAAACCGGGGTGGATTTCGTCTCCGTCGGGGCCCTGACCAAGCACGTAAGGGCACTGGATCTGTCCATGCGCTTTAAGGGACTGTAAGCGCTTTACCCCCGTCAAAAATTCGTCGATTGGACGTCAAAAAAGCACACTCTTCCGAGTGTGCTTTTTTTGACTGGCTCACGAACCCAATTCCAGACAAAAAACCCAGGCAAAGGAGTCACTTCCGAGGATCATTTTCTTGCGGCCTTGGTATTCTGTACTAGCTTTAAAGTGGAGCGGCCTGTCGTATTGCCCCATTGAGAGAGGTAAAGGGCCGGAATTGGCGATTTTCTAACTTTTGCTATGGAGAGACAAACATGAACCGCCAAGTACGGAAACAGCAGGGCTTTACCCTGATCGAACTGATGATTGTGGTTGCCATCGTGGGCATTCTGGCTGCGATCGCGCTGCCGGCTTATCAAACCTACACCAAGCGTGCGAAGTTTAGTGAAGTGATTGCCGCAACGGGGGCCATGAAAACTCAGGTGGAAGTATGTGTTCAAAGTGGCACCGCGATTGGGTCTTGTACACCTTCCAGTGCCGGTGCCGACAATGGTGACTTCGTGGCCAGCGTAGCTTGGAGCAGCCCGACCATCACCGCGACTGGTACTACTGACGTCGATGGCGAGACCTATACCTTGCAAGCTGCGGTTTCCAGTGACTTGGGGGTCACCTGGACTTCTGGTGGTACCTGCGTAGCTGCCGGTCTTTGCAACTAAATCGATCGAGCTTATGCGGAGTCCCTACTGGGGGCTCCGTTTGATTGATCCAAACCTGACGGAGTAGGTGAGGCGCTGTGTATGTCGGACTTTTCTTTTAACCAAACTACTCCGCCTCAAAATGCTCATTCAGAACCACATGACACCAATCAATTCTCTTCTCAGTTTTTTGGCACCCCCTCTTTTGATATCTCGTTTCTAGATATTGCCTCCATTCCTGAGTCCATCATCAACCTAAAGCTCATCGAAAAACATAGAGTGCTACCCGTTTCAATTCGGGACAATAAGGTTGTGATAGCCGTTCCTAGTGCCGATTCCGATTCCGCACTGGAGGAGTTTCAATTCAATCTTGGGCTTCACGCCGAGCCCATTATTGCTGATGGCGAAGCGCTTGAGCTTGTGATCAACCATTTGATGGAGGAAGACCTCGATCAACTGGAGATCACCGATGAGGATCAAGAGCGTCTTGCTCATATCGATACTGTCGAAGAGAAAAAAGAGGATGACGCGTCTGGCGCAGACGATGCGCCTATTGTTGTCTTTCTCAATAAAATTATGACCGAAGCGATCCGCAAAGGCGCTTCTGATTTGCACTTCGAACCTTACGAAGACCATTACCGTATCCGTTTCCGCATTGATGGCATGCTGCATACCGTCAATAGCCCTCCGGTTTCTCTGTCGGCTCGCCTGGCGGCTCGCATTAAGGTGATGTCCAGACTGGACCTCGCCGAGCGACGTCTGCCACAGGATGGCCGCATCAAACTCAAAGTCGGTAAGAAAAACATGATCGACTTTCGAGTCTCCACCCTCCCCACTTTGCATGGGGAAAAGGTGGTGATGCGGATCCTCGACTCCTCCGCGGCCAAGCTGAATGTCGACATACTGGGATTCAGTGAGGCGCAGAAAGCGCTGTACCTGGAGAATCTGAATCGCCCCCAAGGGATGATCCTGGTTACCGGCCCGACAGGCTCGGGTAAAACCGTCTCACTCTATACCGGCCTTAATATCCTCAATACCGAAGAGCGCAATATCTCCACGGCGGAAGATCCGGTGGAGATTAACCTGCCGGGCATCAACCAGGTGCAGATCCACCCCAAGGCGGGCCTCAGTTTTGCCTCGGCCCTGCGGGCTTTCCTGCGACAGGATCCGGACATTGTGATGGTGGGGGAGATCCGGGATCTGGAAACCGCTGAAATTGCGGTTAAGGCTGCCCAAACTGGTCACCTGGTGCTCTCCACTCTGCACACTAACTCCGCGGCGGAAACTTTGACCCGTATGCTCAATATGGGGGTACCCGCCTATAACATTGCCAGTTCGGTCAATCTGATTATGGCGCAGCGACTGTGCCGTAAGCTCTGCCCCAAATGTCGGGTACCAGAGCACATTCCCCACGAAGAACTGCTAAAAGAGGGCTTTAGCCCTGCGCAGCTCAGCACGCGCCCCACCATCTACAAACCCGTAGGCTGCGACTCCTGCACCGACGGTTATCGGGGTCGGATTGGCCTCTACGAGATGCTGCCCATGAGCAAAGCCATTGCCGACCTCATTATGGGGGGCGGCTCTTCATTAGAGCTGGAAGCCCAGGCCGCGCACGAAGGGATGGTAAACCTGCGTCATTCTGGCTTAGAAAAAGTCCTTGCAGGTGTCACCAGTCTGGCGGAAGTTAACCGGGTAACCAATCAAAAGTAGCCGGGCGCATCTCGGCAAGTAAACGACTCAGGGAATCTCTGACTCAGGAAGGAGTCCACCATGGCCCTCGCCACCAAAGCCTATCGACAAGCCGAAGCCAAGCACTCTGCTCAAGGCAAATCTCCTTTGGACGTGCAAACCTTTCTCTGGACGGGAAAAAATAGCAAAGGCAAACCCCTGAAGGGCGAACTGCGCGGCCAGTCTTCTGCAGAGATTAAGGTTCTTTTACGTAAACAGGGCGTCACCCCTTTAAGCGTCAAGAAAAAACCCAAAGCCCTCTTTGAGAGAAAGAAAAAAGTTAAGGCGATGGACATCGCCGTGGTCACCCGTCAAATCGCAACCATGCTGACCGCCGGGGTCCCCTTGGTGACCGCCCTGGAGATGGTGGGCCGAGGCCATGAAAATGAAGCCGTCCGTAAACTGCTTGGTAGCATTTTGGGCGAAGTTCAGTCCGGTATTCCGCTCTCTAAGGCCCTGCGCCCTCATCGCACCCATTTTGACGATCTTTACTGCGATCTGGTGGCCGCCGGTGAGCATTCAGGAACCCTGGATACGGTTTACGATCGCATCGCCACCTACCGGGAAAAAGCGGAAGCGCTAAAGTCCAAGATCAAAAAGGCGATGTTTTACCCCGCAGCGGTGATCGTCGTCGCCGTTGTCGTCACAGTGATCCTTCTTTTGTTTGTAGTCCCACAGTTTGAAGCCATTTTTAATGACTTTGGTGCCGAACTGCCCGCCTTTACCCAGATGATCATCGGGCTCTCCCAGTTCTTGTCGAGCTCCTGGTATTACTTTTTGGGGATGCTCTCCGTCGCCGCCTGGATGTTTATCCGCAGTCACCGAAATTCGCAAAAGTTCCGAGACGAGTTTGATAAAGCGCTTTTGAAACTCCCGGCTGTAGGGCCCATCCTGCATAAAGCATCCATTGCCCGCTTTGCCCGGACGCTGGCCACAACGTTTGCGGCCGGTGTGCCATTGGTGGAGGGGCTGGACTCGTCCGCTGGCGCGTCCGGTAACGCACTTTATCGTGACGCCATCCTCAAGGTGAAAGAAGAGGTGATTTCGGGCCTTCAGATGAACATCGCCATGCGCACCACCGGACTGTTTCCGGATATGCTGACCCAAATGGTGATGATTGGCGAGGAGTCCGGCTCCTTGGACGACATGCTCAACAAGGTGGCCAACATCTACGAGATGCAGGTGGATGACGCCGTCGATGGACTCTCTACCTTGATTGAGCCCATGTTGATGGTGGTGATCGGCACCATTGTCGGCGGCTTGGTGGTGGCGATGTACCTGCCGATCTTCCAATTGGGCAACGTGGTCGGCTAGGATCGCAATCAACTCCACTGGCATTGCAACCCGACTGAGACTTCATGACGCACTGGATCGCGCTGTTTGACCAACTCCCCTGGCTGTTTATTGCTCTTTCCAGTGTGCTGGGGCTGATACTGGGCAGCTTTCTTAACGTGGTGATCCATCGCCTGCCCCGGATGATGGAGCGGGAGTGGCAACTGGAGTGCGCAGAAGCGCTATCTCAACCTCTGCCCGCCTCCACCCTGCCGGAGCGTTATAACCTGCTGGTGCCCGGCTCAGCCTGCCCTCATTGCGGCACCGCCATTCCCATCTGGCACAACATCCCGGTATTGAGCTTTTTACTGCTTAAAGGGAAGTGCCATCACTGCAGCGCACCCATTTCCCCTCGCTACCCCATGGTTGAGCTGCTCTGTGGCCTGAGCCTGGGCTTTCTCGCCTGGCACTTTGGCCCTACACCGGCCTTTGCTGCTGGCGCTTTTCTGACCCTGGGCCTGGTGGCGCTCTCCGGTATCGATTTGGATACCATGTTGCTGCCGGACCAGCTCACCCTGCCCCTGCTCTGGCTGGGCCTCTTGTTAAACATCAACGGCCTTTTTGTGCCGCTGGAGAAAGCAGTGCTGGGGGCCGCACTGGGCTATCTCTCCCTTTGGGGCCTGTTCCACCTGTTTCGTCTGCTGACCGGCAAAGAGGGTATGGGCTACGGGGACTTCAAACTGCTGGCACTGTTTGGCGCCTGGTTTGGTTATGCCTCCCTGCTGCCTGTGATGCTGCTGGCCTCCTTCGGCGGTGCCGTGGTGGGCATCACCTTGATGGCTACTGGTCGCCTAAGCCGCGACAAGCCCATGCCTTTCGGCCCCTGGATCGCCCTGGGCGGCTGGCTCTATCTGGTGTGGGGCAACGACGTAGTGGATTGGTACCTGAGCCTGATGGTGGGCGCATGAGTGCTTTTATCGTGGGCCTGACCGGGGGCATCGGCTCAGGCAAGTCCAAAGTCAGCGACCAATTCGAGCAGTTAGGGATTACCGTGGTGGATGCCGATGTGATCGCCCGGGAGGTGGTGGCGCCGGGCTCCGAAGGGCTCAAGACCATCGCGGCACATTTCGGCCCCGAGGTGTTAACCGAGCAGGGGGAGCTGGACCGCGCCGCGCTTCGTGCAAGAGTTTTCGACAATGAGAACGAGCGCCAATGGCTCAATGGGCTGACCCACCCCCTGATCCGCCAGCGCATGCTCAGCCAGTGTGAAGCCGCCACCAGCCCCTACGCCTTGATGGTGGTACCCCTGATGGTGGAAAATGGCCTTAACCAACTGGTGCACCGCCTCGCTGTCGTAGATGTGCCTGAATCCGTTCAGCAAAACCGCACGGCCCAGCGGGACGGTACCGACGAAGCCGAAGTCGCTAAGATCATGGCTCGCCAGGCATCCAGAGAGGAGCGATTGGCCGAGGCTGACGATGTGATCGACAACAGTGGCAGCGTCGCCCAGTTGCAGCAACAGGTGCAGACCCTGCACCACACTTACCTAGAGTTGGCGAGGAAACAGGCCAGTGCTGCTGGTGTATGAACAACCTCTGAACGAGAAGGTCCGCAACTACCTGCGCATCGAAACCGTGGCTGCCCAGGTAGAGGCCCATGGCCGCTTTGACCACCCGGGCGCCGAGTGGGCCTTCTTTCGCTCCCTGTTTGAGCTGGGCGAACTGCTCGAGCGGGCCGACCTGCGCTCTGAGGCGCTCAAAGATCTGGAGCGACAGCTCAACCACGTCGCCCTTTGGCGTCAAGCGGCCAATGTCGACCAGGAGCAGCTCAATGCCTTGGAGGCCCAGTTCACCGGGCTGCTTCAGGGCCTTCAAAAGCTGACTCGGCCGGGCCAGCACCTCAAGACCGACCGATTTCTTTCGGCACTGCGTCAGCGGATGACCATCCCCGGTGGCTACGGCAGCTTCGACTTGCCCCAATTTCACCACTGGCAGGCCCTTCCGGTGGAAGACAAAGTGGCTCAGGCACAGTCCTGGCGCCAGGAGCTTTCCCCCATGGTGGACACGGTGCGCCTGTTGCTGACCATGCTGCGGGAAACCGGGCGCTGGACCGAGCAAATTGCCATGAATGGCTGTTACCAGGAGACCAGCGAGCAGGGGCTGGAGCTGCTCCGGGTGCAGGTCAAACAGGAGTACGGGGTGTACCCTACCATCAGTGCCCACCGCCATCGCTACACCATTCACCTGATTAATTACGAGACCGGAAAAGGCGACAACCGCAATCTGCCGGTGCGCCTCTCCCTGTCCATGGAAGCCAAATGACGTTGAAAGTCGAGTGTCCCACCTGCCAGGCCGAAGTAACCTGGGATGAGCAGCACCCGTTCAAACCCTTCTGCAGTGAACGCTGCAAGCTGATTGACCTGGGGGAGTGGGCCGAAGAGCGCCACGCCATCCACGGTAAAACCGAATTGCCCGACGAGTTTGATGTCAGCGAGCCGGACTTTTTCCTGGACGACGACCCCGACGACAGGGAGCACTGAGTATGACGGCCACGGAAGGCAAGATTCAAAAAACCTATCTGATTTGTTGGGCTCTGATGTTGCTGGGGGCCATGCACTACTACCAGCCCAACGGCGGTGGCAGTGGCCTCAGCCTAGCGTTCAACAGCACCAGTTGGATGGCACTGTCGCTGGTCATGGCGACAGTTTTTTTTCAGGTGGCTAAGAGCTCCCAGGTTAACTGGAGCCTGCAGGACAGGGCACTTGGACTGACGCTGCTTGCTTTGGCTTTTCCACTAGTCTGGTCCCCCTCTCCCTGGGCTGCAGAAGCCCATTCCCGGTATCTTGGTCTTATCGCACTCTGGCTTATCGCCCTGGGGCACCGACAAATCAGTTTAAAAACCCCAGGCCAGACTTGGCTATGGCGCCTGGTGGTTATGGCGGGGTTGCTGGAAGCCACCTTTGCTGTGGTGCAGTTCCTCTTCCCAGAGTCCTTCCCCACACTCATCAATAAGCAACGTCCCACCGGCATCTTCCAGCAAACCAACCTGGTGGCCACCTTTGTCGGCAGCACCATGGTGGTGGCGTTTTACCGGTTGGGCACTTTGGAGAAGTCACAGTATTGGCGCTACCAGCACCTTGCCCTGCTGCTCATTGGCGCCATGGCACAAGCACTAGTGCTGTCCCGTACCGGTTTACTGGGCACCTTTGCTGCCTTGATTGGCGTGACATTACTGACCGGATGGCGCAAAAACAGCAAGCTCTGGCTCCCCCTGGCCCTGGGTACCCTGCTCGCGCTCTCCCTGCAATGGCTTAGTGATGCCCCAGGGCGAAACAACCTTGAACAAGCCGGTTATAGGGCCACACTGTACGGGATCTCAGCCGAACTTATCGTGGAGTCCCCCCTAACCGGTGTAGGCCTGGGACGCTTCCAGGACGCCTTTATGGAGCGCCAGGGAGAGTTGAATCAGGCGGGTACCGACTACCCATTCTGGTCTACCGCCAGCAGCCACCCCCATAACGAGTTGCTCTACTGGGGCGTGGAAGGGGGAGTATTGCCGATGTTGGCCCTGCTCCTGCTCGGCCTATGGCTGACCTGGCAAGTTTGGCGTAACGGCGACCTTCATCACAAAGCGATGTGGCTGTGCCTCTTTCCCATCCTGTTGCACACCCAGACCGAATTCCCGCTGTACCACTCCGTGCCCCACCTGGCGCTTTTTGCCCTGCTGATGGCGGAGATGGACTCAACCCCACGCCGCTCCAAGTCCATCGTCGGGGAGGGCGTGCTGCGACTCAGTGCCCCCATTATGGTGCTGCTGGTCTGTGCCTTTATGATCACCAACTTGATGACCACCTACTGGGGCGGACGTTACTTTGCCACCCAGGATCCCAGTTACCTGACCAGGATTATGAATCCCTTTGGCCAGGAGAAGACCATCAACATGTTGACCGGCAGCGCCCTGATGCGCGTCGGCACCCCCCAGGCGCTGTCGGAAGCGGAAAAGATTGCCCAAAGCGAAGTGGTGCTGCGCCCCTCCAAGGGGGCCTACCGATTGCTTTTCGACGCCCAGCGCGCCCAGGGCAAGTCCACCGACGCCATACAGACCCTGGCCAGGGCTCATCTCCTGTTTCGGGATGACCCGACTTTCCAGGGGCTTATGCCAGCTGAGACAGCAGTTTCTTCACCAGTGGCCGATTCGCCTCAGGCATCGCCAAAGCTGTAAGCTCTGACAGGGGGGCCCACTGGATGGGGTTGCCCTCCTTTGCGCTGGCACTGCCAGAGAACTCGGTGACCAGGAAGGTGTGCAGCCGCACCTGGCGGTCACCGTAATCGTGGGTCACGGTATCGAACCGTTGCCAACACGAGGGGGTTAGCCCCACCTCTTCTGCCAGCTCGCGGCAAAGCGCCCTATCAGGACTTTCACCGTCCTCCACTTTTCCCCCCGGGAACTCCCACAGACCGCCCTGATGCTGCTTTTTGTGGCGTTTGGCCACCAGCACTTTGCCACCATCTACCACAATGCCGATCGACACCTGCACCAACATCGTCTTCCCTCCATGAAAAAGGGCGGCCCGAGGCCGCCCTTGTTAACCTGCCCGGCTCAGCTCAGCTTGCCGTGGCACTGCTTGTACTTCTTGCCGGAACCGCAAGGACAGGGGTCGTTGCGCCCCACCTTGGGTCCCTGGCGCTGGGGCGCAGCTGGTGCCTGGCCGCCCTCTTCTCCCATGCCCTGAGACTGGGCATGTTGGAAGTTGCGCATCCGGGCCAGCTGCTCCTCCTGCTCGCGACGCTTGGCTTCCATCTCATCCACATCGGCCTGGGCCTGAACCTGGACTTTGGAGAGGATGCTGATGACGTCGGTTTTCAGGGTTTCCAGCATGTTCTGGAACAGCTCGAAGGATTCGCGCTTGTACTCCTGCTTGGGGTTCTTCTGGGCGTAGCCACGCAGGTGGATCCCCTGACGCAGGTGGTCCATGGCGCCCAGGTGCTCCTTCCAGAGGTTGTCCAGGGTCTGCAGCATGATCGCCTTTTCGAACTGGCGCAGTACCGGCGCCCCGACCTGCCCCTCTTTGGCCTTGTAGGCGTCGTCCCAGGCTTGAACGATGCGATCGCGGAGGGTCTCCTCGTGCAGATCGTCCTCCTCCTCCAGCCACTGGGCAATGGGCAGCTTGAGGTTGAAATCGGATGCCAGACGCTCTTCCAACCCGGGCACGTCCCACATCTCCTCGAGGGACTGCGGCGGGATGTACTGGCCGATGATGTCGCTCAGCACGTCGGCGCGCACCACTTCGATGGTGTCGTGGATGTCCCCGGCGTCCATCAACTCGTTACGCTGGGCGTACACCACCTGACGCTGGTCGTTGGCCACGTCATCGTACTCAAGAAGCTGCTTACGGATGTCGAAGTTACGGGCTTCCACCTTGCGCTGGGCGTTCTCGATGGCGCGGTTCACCCAGGGGTGCTCGATCGCTTCGCCGCGCTCCATGCCCAGCTTCTTCATCATGCCGGAGACGCGATCCGAGGCGAAGATCCGCATCAGGGTGTCTTCCATGGAGAGGTAGAAGCGGGAGGAACCCGCATCCCCCTGACGGCCGGAACGGCCCCGCAGCTGGTTGTCGATACGGCGAGACTCGTGACGCTCGGTGGAGATGATGTGCAGACCGCCCGCTTCCAGTACCTCGTCGTGACGCACCTGCCAGTCGGTTTTGATCTTGGCGATCTTATCTTCGCTGGCGTTCTCACCCAGCTTATCGATCTCCATCTGCCAGCTGCCACCGAGCACGATGTCGGTGCCTCGACCGGCCATGTTGGTGGCGATGGTCACGGCGCCGGAGCGACCCGCCTGGGCCACGATCTCGGCCTCTTGCTCGTGGAACTTGGCGTTTAGGACGTTGTGCTTGATCTTTTCCTTGCGCAGCAGACCGGACAGGTACTCGGAGGACTCGATGGAGATGGTGCCCACCAGTACCGGTTGACCCCGCTCCATGCAGTCGCGAATGTCGTTGATGATCGCCTCGTACTTCTCCTCGGCGGTGAGGTAGACCAGATCCGCCATGTCCTTGCGGATCATCGGCTTGTTGGTGGGGATCACCACGGTATCCAGGCCGTAGATGCTTTGGAATTCGAACGCTTCGGTATCCGCCGTACCGGTCATGCCGGCCAGTTTCTCGTACATCCGGAAGTAGTTCTGGAAGGTGATGGAAGCCAGAGTCTGGTTCTCGTTCTGGATCCGCTGCCCCTCCTTGGCTTCCACCGCCTGGTGCAAACCGTCGGACCAGCGACGCCCCGGCATGGTACGGCCGGTGTGCTCATCCACGATCACCACCTCGCCCTCGTCGTTGACGATGTAATCCACGTCCCGCTCAAACAGGGTATGAGCCCGCAGGGCGGCGTTAACGTGGTGCAGCAGGGAGATGTTGGCGGCGCTGTAGAGGGAGTCACCTTCCTTCAGCAGGCCAGTCTCAATCAGCAGCTGTTCCACCTTCTCCTGGCCACGCTCGGTCATGTTGACCTGTTTGGCCTTCTCGTCGACTGTGAAATCGCCATCGCCGGTAAACTCTTCGCTGTCCTCCTTCTCCTGGCGCACCAGTTTGGGGATCAGGGTGTTCACCTGGGTGTAGAGGGCGGAGCTGTCTTCGGCGGCACCGGAGATGATGAGCGGCGTCCGGGCTTCGTCGATCAGGATGGAGTCCACCTCATCCACCACGGCGTAGTGCAGTTCACGCTGCACCCGCTCCGGGGCGGAGAAGGCCATGTTGTCCCGCAGGTAGTCGAAGCCGAACTCATTGTTGGTGCCGTAGGTGATGTCGGCGGCGTAGGCGGCCTGCTTGTCGGCGTGAGAAAGACCAGGGACGTTGATCCCAACGGTCATGCCCAGGAATTCGAACAGGGGGCGGTTCCACTCGGCGTCACGGCGGGCCAGGTAGTCGTTCACGGTGATGACGTGCACCCCATTGCCGGTCAGGGCATTGAGGTAGGCCGGCAGGGTGGCGGTCAGGGTCTTACCTTCACCGGTACGCATCTCGGCGATGCGGCCGGACTGCAGCACCATGCCACCGACCATCTGCACATCGAAGTGGCGCATGCCAAACACCCGCTTTGAGGCCTCGCGCACGGTGGCAAAGGCCTCCGGCAGCACCGCGTCCAGCTTGTCGCCGTCGGCAATGCGCTGCTTAAACTCCTCGGTTTTCTGCTTTAACTGATCGTCGCTCAGCGCTTCCCAGTCCGCTTCCAATGCGTTGATTTGGGCAACCACCTTTTGCAGCTGCTTGAGAGTACGTTCGTTCTTGCTACCAAAAACCTTGGTCAGGAGTTTTCCAAACATCGCCTTACGTCGCTACTTTACGGCAGGCGCCGGCTTTCGCCGGCGCCCGATAATTAACATTGCATGGAGCCCCGCTAACTTCTGGGCTTGCGGTACACGTACCGCGCAGGGTCCACCTGTTGATCGTTGAGCATTACTTCGTAATGCACATGGGGGCCAGTAGAACGTCCGGTACTGCCGATCAGCGCTACTGTGTCCCCTTTGGCCACGACCTGGCCCAACTCCACCAGATTTTCTTTATTGTGACCATAACGGGTCTTGATGCCGTTACCGTGATCAATTTCCACCAAATTGCCATATCCGAACATGGTGCCGGAGTAGGATACCACTCCTGCCCCCGTGGCGATCACTTCTCCCCCTTCCGGACCGGCAAAATCCAATCCGCGGTGGAGCGTCCGGCGTCCATTAAATGGATCATTGCGGTATCCAAAGGAGGACGACTGCCAGCCTTTGAGCAGTGGGCGACCGGACAAGTAACTGTCGTTGTCTATATGGTGGTGACGTTCCAGGGTTTCAAGTAGGGCAAGCTGATTATCTGAGCGCTCGAGGCGCAGCAGCATTTGATCCATCTGTTCGAGCAGCAAACCCAGTTCAACCCCCTGTTCAGAGGGCACATTGCCACCACCCAAACCAACTTCACTTTGAAAATCGAACTGATCCGCCAATTCGACCCGATCGGCCACCGCCATGCCCACGGATTCGATCCGGTTCATTCTCGCCTGCATCCGCCCCAATCGGGCGGCCAGCAGGGAGAGCTGGGCTTCGGTCTGCTCACGCAGGGCGCTGATCTCATTCTGATGTTGAGCCGTGGAAGCGGACGCGACCGCCAGCTGCCCCTCCACCTGGGAGGCGTCGCTCTTCGCCTGCCACCACAGGGTGAGGCCGGCACAAACAACAACGGCCGGAAGCAGCATCCATCGCTTGCCCGGCTCATAACGGCGTACGCCGTGCTTTCCACGGATAAAGACTGTTACACTCATGGTGTTCTTACATTGGTTCCAATCCATTGATGAAATCCAAGCCCCAAGATCTGGCTGATCTGGTCGGCCATCGATTCGCCCAAATCCAGGACAAATCCGGTGCCTTGGCTCAGCTGCATCAACATCTGATGCCCCTAATCGACCCGGCAGCACGCCCGCACTGCGCCATCGCCAACCTGCGCGGCGGCGTGGTGGTGATCGGCGTGAGTTCCGCTGCCTGGGCCACCCGACTGCAATACCAGCGTCTCGAGTTGCTGTCAGAACTGAGGAGCAAAGGGTTTCCCATGCTCACCAGTATCGAATTCAAAGTCAACCCGCAGCTGTCACGGCTTGAGCAACAAAAACCGACCAATTCCAATCGGTTAAGTCCCCAAGCTGGTGAGCACTTACAACAACTGGCAAAGGATATAGGCGGCGAATTGGGGGAAAAGCTGAAACGACTGGCCGCCCATGCAGGGCGGCCAGAAAATGCGAAGCGAAGAGGTTAAGCGGTGGCGGGCACCAGGTAGTCCATGGGGACTTCCTGGGCCTGGTCGAAGCTGACCAGCTCCCAAGCGGACGCGTCGGCCAGCACGGCACGAACCATCTGGTTATTGAGCGCATGGCCAGATTTGTGGGCCCGAAACTCCCCCAGAATGGCATGGCCGGCCAGGTAGAGGTCGCCCACGGCATCCAGGATCTTGTGCTTCACAAACTCGTCCTTATCCCGCAGCCCATCGGGGTTCAGGATGCGGAACTCGTCCAGCACGATGGCGTTTTCCATGCTGCCGCCAAGCGCCAGGTTGTTAGCACGCAGAAACTCGATGTCCTTCATAAAGCCGAAGGTACGAGCGCGGCTGATCTTGCGGCTGAAAGCCCCGGCGGAGAAATCCAGGGTCATGCGCTGCGCGCTGCGGCTGATCTCGGGGTGCTGGAAGTCGATGGAGAAATCCAGCTTGAAGCCGTGGTAGGGGCGGAACTCGGCCCATTTGTCACCATCTTCCACGCGCACGGTCTTGCGGATCCGCAGATACTGTTTGGACGCAGACTGCTCCGCGATACCGGCGCTTTGCAGCAGGAAGACAAAGGGACTGGCACTGCCGTCCATGATCGGGATCTCGGGGGCATCCACCTCGATGTAGGCGTTGTCCACCCCCAGTCCCGCCAGGGCGGAGAGCAGGTGCTCGACGGTCGCCACCTTGACGCCCTGCTCGTTAACCAAGCCGGTGCACAGGGTGGTTTCACGAACCAGATCAGCGCGCGCGGCGATCTCCACCACGGGATCCAGGTCGACACGACGGAACACGATACCCGTGTTGACCGGTGCCGGCTTGATCCCCAGTGTGACCTTGTTGCCGGAGTGCAATCCCACTCCCGCCGCTTGGATCGGGCGCTGTAGCGTTCGCTGTTTACTCATCTAGCTCACTGCTCCTCTCAATCAGGGGCGCAATCCTATCACAAATTGACCACATCACCAAAGTCTGGACGGGCCAGTCAGATCGATTGGTTTAATCGGCCTGACGACGCAGGAATGCCGGGATATCCAGGTAATCCTTCTCTTGACTCTCTTTGGGCTGCTTTGCCGCCGCCACATTCCCCTGGCCCGCGGCCGGAGTACGAGCCGGCTCGCTCGGCTCGCCCATGGCGGGGGTGGAATCGACGATGGGACGGCCCATAGTCGGTGCACTCGGCACCGCCGGCTCGGCAGCGTAGCTCTCGCGAGTCGGCTCGGGTTGCTTAGGTTTAGCGACCGTATTGGAGACCAACTGAATGTCCGGTTTCTTCTCGGCGCCAATGCCGGTGGCCACCACAGTCACCCGCAGCTCATCGCTCATCTCGGGATCGATCACCGCACCCACCACCACGGTGGCGTTTTCGGAGGCGTAGGCCTTGACGTGGTTGCCCACGGTCTCGAACTCTTCGATGCTGATGTCGAGGCCGGCGGTGATGTTCACCAGTACGCCGCGGGCGCCGGACAGATCGATGTCCTCCAGCAGCGGGCTGGCCACGGCCGCTTCCGCCGCCTCTTCAGCCCGGTCCTCGCCGCGAGCGACGCCGGTGCCCATCATGGCGTTGCCCATCTCGGACATCACGGTCTTCACGTCGGCAAAGTCGACGTTGATGAGGCCGGGACGGGTGATCAGCTCAGCAATACCCTGAACCGCGCCCAGCAGCACATTGTTGGCAGCCTTGAAGGCGTCCAGCAGGCTGGTGCGGCCACCCAGGACCTTCAGCAGCTTGTCGTTGGGCACGGTGATCAGGGAGTCGACCTGCTTGGACAGCTGTTCGATGCCCTGATCGGCAAAAGTGGAGCGCTTCTTACCTTCGAAGGTGAACGGCTTGGTCACCACGGCCACGGTGAGGATCCCCTCCTCCTTGGCCACCTCGGCCACGACCGGGGCCGCACCGGTGCCGGTGCCCCCGCCCATGCCGGCGGCGATGAACACCATGTCGGAGCCGGCGATGGCCGCGCGGATGGTTTCCCGGTCTTCCATGGCGGCTTCCCGGCCCACTTCGGGGTTGGCGCCCGCACCCAGCCCCTTGGTGACGTTCTTGCCCAGTTGGATGGTGGTGTTGGCAGAGGACTTGCGCAACGCCTGGGAATCGGTGTTGGCGCAGATGAACTCTACCCCTTCGATGGTCTGCTCCACCATGTGCTCGACGGCGTTACCGCCGCCACCACCGACGCCGATGACCTTGATGACCGCGTCATCACTGTGACTATCCACAATCTCGAACATGCTCTTATCTCCGTTCAGCCCGCGTCCAATTCGTTAAAACTCGCCTTTGAACCAGCTCTGCATCCTGCCCAGCAGCTGGCCCAATCCATTTTGCGGTGCCCGTTCCTGGGTCTTGTCCATCAGTTGCTGGGCACCGTAGTGCAGGAGCCCCACCGCCGTGGCGTAGCTGGGCTCCCGGATGTAATCGTTCAGCCCTTTGAGGGGCTGGGGTTGGGCCAGGCGCACCGGCATGCCAAAACACGCCTCCGCCACGGTCTCCGCCCCTTCTATCTGTGCCGTGCCGCCGGTCAGCACCACACCCGCCGCCACCTGGTCCTCCAGGCCACTGGAGCGCAGGGCATCGGCCACCAGCTCGAACAGCTCCTGGTAACGCGGCTCCACCACCTCCGCCAGGGTCTGGCGAGACATGGTGCGCGCGGGGCGACCGCCCACGGAGGGCACCTCGATGCTCTCCTCCTGGCTCACTAGGCCACTCTGTGCGCTGGCGTACTGCACCTTGATCTGCTCGGCGTGGCTCAGGGGGGTGCGGAAAATCTTGGCGATGTCGTTGGTGACCTGGTTGCCCGCCACCGGGATCACCCGGCAGTGGCGCAGTGCACCCCCAGCGTAGATCGCGATGTCGGTGGTGCCGGCGCCGATGTCCACCAGGCAGACGCCCAGATCTTTCTCATCTTCGGTCAGCACCGCTTCGGCGGAGGCGATGCCGGAGAAGACCAGGTCGTCCACGTGGATGCCGCAGCGCTCAACGCACTTGGTGATGTTGCGCGCCCAATCCGAGGCGCAGGTCACCATGTGCACGTCCGCTTCCATCCGCATGCCGGACATCCCCACCGGGCTGCGGATCCCCTCCAGCTCATCGATGGTGAACTCCTGGGGCAGCACATGCAGAATGCGCCGCTCGGTGGGGATCTTCACCGACTGGGCGGTGTGGATGACGTGTTCCACGTCCTCCTGCAGCACCTCGGCGCCGTCGATGGAGACCATGCCCTTTTCGTTCTGGCAGCTGATGTGGTGGCCTGAGATGCTCAGGTAGACCGACGCCACCTCGCACTGCGCCATGCTCTCCGCCTGGGTCAGGGCCAGGCGGACGCTGCGGACTACGGAATCAAGATCGTTGACCCCGCCCTTGTCCATGCCGCGGGACAATTGGCTGCCGATGCCGATCACGCTGATCTCGCCGTCCGGCAGCACCTCACCGATCACTGCGGTGACCTGGGCGGTGCCGATATCCAGTCCAACGACCAAACCCGTCTCTGTGCTCGTGGTCATCCCTTCTGCTTCTCTTGCTCTTGTTGCTGCCAACGCACGGCCAATCCCGTGTCGTATCGTAAATCCACGCGCTGAGGCACTCGCCCTTCGCGCTGCAGCTCCGGCCAGACGTCGATAAAACGCTGCACCCGAGCCAGGGTATCCTTGCGGCCCAGCTCCAACTCGATGCCGTTGTCCAGCACCAATAGCCAGGCGTGTCGGGCACTGAGACTCAAAGAGTGCCCTGTATGCCCATTTAAAGCCAGCAGCTCAGCCAGTTGCTGCCACATTTGCCACACCTTTTCGCTGCTGCCCTGGGGCCCTGCCAGTTGGGGCAGGGGGGCCAGGCCAGCGCGCTCCGGCGCGGAAAACGCCTCCGCCCGCTCGTTGAGCCACTGCCCCTGGGCCCAGTGGGCCACCGGTTGCTGCTCCACCAGGAACACCCGCAGCCGGTTGGGCCACTCCCGCCGGACCGTCACCCGGTCAACCCAGGGCAGTTCGGTCAGGGCATCCCGGATCTGGGCCACGTCGGCGGTGAACAGGCTCCAGTGCTCCAGACTTTCCAGTGCATCGCGCACTTCACTGTCATCGGTGTACTGCCGCTCGCCGATCAGCGCCACTTCTTCAATGGGCAGGTCATCGGCACTGGTGGCGAAGGCTTTCAGCCAGACACCGCCCTGGACCAGTCCCACAAGCACCATGGCCAGAAACAGCAGGCCAAGCCACAGGCCCCACCGGATCTCTTGCCATCGTGCCATTGCCATCGCCCTCTCCTTTAGCGCGCGTCCGCCAGGATCCGCGTCACCAGGGTGTCAAAATCGATGCCCAGCGCCGCGGCGGCCTTGGGCACCAGGCTGGTTTCGGTCATCCCGGGCACCGTGTTGACTTCCAGCAGTTGCCAGCGGCCATCGGCGTCACGCATGACATCCACCCGGCCCCAGCCACTGGCCCCCACCGCCTTAAAGGCACGGACCGCCAGGGCGCGCAGGGCCTGCTCGTCGTCGTCACTCAGTCCCGCCGGGCAGTGATACTGGGTGGTGTTGCTCTGGTACTTGGCCTGGTAGTCGTAGAAGACGTTGGGCGTTTCCATGTGGATCGCCGGCAGGGCCTCTTCGCCGAGCACTGCCACCGTGTACTCGGGACCGTGGATCCAGGCCTCCACCAGAACGGTGCTGTCGTAGACCAGCGCCGCCTCGATCGCCTGCGCCAGTTCCGCCTCGGTGTTGGCCTTGGCCATGCCGATGGAGGAGCCTTCATTGGCCGGTTTCACCATCACCGGCGAGCCCAAGCGGGCCATTATAGCCTCGGCTTTGTCGCGACTAAATGACTCTTTTTCAACTACTTCAAAATCCGCAGTGGGCAGACCGACGCCGGCCCAAAGCCACTTGGTGCGCACCTTATCCATCGCCAGGGCACAGCCCAGGGATCGGGAGCCGGTAAAGGGGATCCCCATCAGCTCCAGCGCCCCCTGCAGGGTGCCATCCTCACCGCCCCGCCCGTGCAACACCACGAAGGCGCGGTCATAATCGACCAGATCGGTCAGGGGCCGCTCTTTGGGGTCGAAAGCGTGGGCATCCACTCCTTCGCGCTGCAGCCCGGCCAAGACCGCGCTGCCGCTGTTGAGCGAGACCGCCCGCTCTGCGCTGGTGCCGCCAAACAGCACCGCTACCTTGTCCCGCTTGGTCGCCTCAGTCACCGCTGCGCTCCTGTTTCATCTTCTCCACCGACAGGCCCATCTGGGCCAGCTCCCGGGCCAGGGCCCCGATGTTGCCCGCCCCCTGGGTCAGTACCACATCGCCATCCTGCAGTTGCTCCGCCAGCAGTGCTGGCAGCCCTTCCGGGCCGGGCACGTAGACCGGATCGATGCCGCGCTGACGGATGGAACGGCTCAGCGCTCGGCTGTCGGCCCCGGGGATTGGGTCTTCACCGGCGCTGTAGACCTCCATCAGCAGCAAACAGTCCACCTCCGACAGCACCGCGCAGAAATCGTCGTACAGATCGCGGGTGCGGCTGTAACGGTGGGGCTGGTAAACCATCACCAAACGGCGCTCGGGCCAGCTGGCCCGGGCGGCCTTAATGGTGACTGCCACCTCACTGGGGTGGTGTCCGTAATCGTCCACCAAGAGCACCTTGCCGGCGCCGGTATCGAATTCGCCGTATTGCTGGAAGCGCCGGCCGATGCCCGCAAAGCCATCCAGTGCGCGGATCATCGCCTCGTCGTCGACGCCCTCCTCCATCGCCACGGCGATGGCCGCCAGGGCGTTTTGCACATTGTGCCGGCCCGGCAGATTGAGGGTCAGGGCCAGAGGCTCGCGGTCCGGACGGTGCAGAGTAAACTGGCTTCGGGTGCCCACCTGGACAAAATCCTCGGCCCGGATGTCCGCCTCGGGGGCAAACCCATAGGTGACGATGCGCCGGCCGACGCGCGGCAGGATTGCCAGCACTCCCGGATCGTCGATGCACATCACCGCGGTGCCGTAAAACGGCAGGTTGTGGAGGAAATCCACGAAGGTGTCGTGCAGCTTGTTGAGGTCGCCGCCGTAGGTGTCCATATGGTCCGGCTCGACGTTGGTCACCACCGCCACCATCGGCTGCAGATGCAGAAAACTGGCGTCGGACTCGTCCGCTTCCGCCACCAGGTAGCGCCCCAGTCCCAGCTGGGCATTGGTGCCGGCGCTGTTGAGCTTGCCACCAATGACGAAGGTCGGATCCAGCCCCCCCTCGCCAAAGAGGCTGGCGGTGAGGCTGGTGGTGGTGGTTTTGCCGTGGGTGCCCGCCACCGCGATGCCATGTCGGAAGCGCATCAGCTCCGCCAGCATCTCGGCCCGGCGCACCACCGGGATTCGTCGTTCGCGGGCGGCCCGGATCTCCGGGTTCTCCTCTCGGATGGCGGTGGAGACCACCACCACGTCCGCGTCAGCCACCCATTCGGCGCTGTGGCCGATGTGGACGGTCGCGCCGGCCTGAACCAGGCGCTCTGTCACCGGGTTCTGTGCGATGTCGGAGCCGCTGACCTGGTACCCCTCGTTGGCCAGGACCTCGGCGATCCCGCCCATGCCGGCACCGCCGATGCCGACAAAATGAATGCGTTTAACGCGCCCCATCCCCGGACGGGGGCTGCTGGCGGCAGAGACTCGTACTTCACTCATCGTGTTCTCTCCGGGCCAATTGTTCACAGATCCCCGCCACCCGGTCGGTGGCGTCCAGGACTGCACTGTCACGAGCCGCCTGGGCCATGGCCTGCAGACGCTCCGGTTGTTCTGCCAAGCCGAGCAGCTGCTCGGCCAGCCCTTCGGCGGTCAGTTGGGACTGCGGCATCAGCACCGCCGCCCCCGCCTGCACCAGGGCCTCGGCGTTCTTGGTCTGGTGATCGTCCACCGCGTGGGGAAAGGGCACCAGCAGTGCCGGCCGACCGGTGGCCGCCAACTCCGCCACGGTCAGGGCGCCGGCCCGGCAGATCACCAGATCCGCCCAGGCGTATGCCGCGGCCATGTCGTCGATGAACTCCGCCACCTGGGCCCCCACACCGGGTGCCTGTTCGCGCCAGTGCTGCTCCACTTCGGTTCGGTTGCCACGGCCCACCTGGTGCCAGACGGTCACCGCTGCCTGATCCGACAGCTGCCCCACCGCCTGGGGCACCAACTCATTAAGCACGCGGGCACCCAGGCTGCCCCCCACCACCAGCACCTTGAGCGGTCCGTCGGGGGCCACAGGCTCACTGGCGCCGATGGCCAGCAGCTCATCCCGTACCGGGTTGCCCACCCGTTCGCTGTCCGGCAGCACCGCATCGAAAGCCACCAGCACCCGGCGGGCAAAGCGAGCCAGGATCTTGTTGGTGGCGCCGGCCACGGCGTTTTGCTCATGCAGCACCAGCGGGGTGCGACGCAGCCAGGCGGCGATCCCGCCTGGGCCGGAAGCGTAGCCGCCCATCCCCAGCACCACATCGGGCTTAAACTCGGCCTGAATGGCACGGGCCTGGCCGATCGCCTTTAAGATCTGGAAGGGGGCCTTGAGCTTGCGCACCAGACCATTGCCCCGCACCCCCTTGATGTCGATAAAGCGGATGGCAAAGCCGTGCTGGGGCACCAGTCGGGCCTCCATCCGTTCGGCGGTGCCCAACCAGAGCACCTCCCACCCCTGCTGGCGCAAGCGACGCGCCACCGCCAGGGCGGGGAAAACGTGACCGCCGGTGCCCCCGGCCATCACCAATAACCGCGGGGCGGTCGAGGCATCAGACTGACTCATTGGCCACCTCCGTCGTTGTTGTTGCGGGCTGGGTCTGTGCGACCCGCCGCTCGTGATCGATCCGCAGCAACATGGCCGAAGCCGCGGTCATCACCCATAAACTGCTGCCACCGTAGGAAACCAGTGGCAATGTCAGTCCCTTGGTGGGCAGCACGCCCACACTGGCACCGACGTTCACCGCGGTCTGGAAGCTGAACCAGATCCCGATGCCGTACGCCAGGTAGCCGGCAAAGGCCTGCTCCTGCTTGAGGGCCAGGTGGCCAATCCACAGGGCACGCATCGCCAGACAGAGCAGCAGGGCCAGGACGGTTACAACGCCGATAAAGCCAAGCTCCTCCCCCAGCACCGCGAAAATAAAGTCGGTATGGGCTTCGGGCAGGTACTCCAGCTTCTGGATGCTGTTGCCCAGCCCCTGGCCCAGCCAGTCACCCCGGCCATACGCCATCAGGGACTGGGTCAGTTGGTAGCCGCTGCCGAAGGGATCCGCCCAGGGGTCCATAAAGCTGATCACCCGCTTCATGCGGTAGGGCTCGAAGATGATGAGGGCCACCACCAGGGCGATGCCACAGAGCACCAGCACCACAAACTCTCCTACCCGGGCCCCGGCCAGGAACAGCATGCCCATCACGGTCACAAACATCACCACCACGGTACCCAAGTCCGGCTGCAGCAGGATAAGGCCCGCGTACACCATCAGCACCAGGATGGGTTTGACGAACCCCTTGGTCTGCTCCCTCAGCTCCTGGTGACGGCGCACCAGGTATCCCGCCAGGAAGACGAACAAGGCCAGCTTGGCCACCTCCGCCACCTGCAGATTCAACGGCCCCAGCGGCAGCCAACGGGTGGCGCCGTTGACGTTGCGCCCCACCAGCAGCACCGCCACCAGCAGCAACAGCGCCGCCAGCATCAACAGCCAGCTCTGGCGGTCCCAGAAGCTCATGGGCACCTGCAGCACCACCACGCCGATCATCAGGGCGGTCAAGAGAAAGCCCACCTGGCGCTTGACGAAAAAGTAGGGGTCGCCGGTGAGTTTTAGCCCCTCGGGCATGGAGGCGGAGGTCACCATCAGCACGCCAAGCACTGACAGGGCGAGGATCAGCACCAGCAGCAGCCGATCATACAGCTGCATTCCCGGTGCCCGGGCGGGGAACAGCCGCGCCCAAAGCGCCGACCAGCGGTCGCTGAACAGGCTCAGTTGCGCCGCCGGGGCCTTCACGACAGCCCCCGAGCGGCGGCGCTGAAGCGATCACCGCGCTGTTCGAAACTGGCAAACATGTCGAGGCTGGAACAGGCCGGTGAGAGCAGCACCATCTGGCCGGGCTTTGCCCGGGCGGCGGCCTCGACCACCGCCTGTTCGATGCTGTCCACCTTGATGGCGTCGGGACGCAGGGCCGCCAAGGCTGATCCGTCTTTACCCAGGGTCAGCAGGCCGGCCAATTGCGTGGCCGCCGGGGCCAGCTCCGTCAGATCCTGTCCCTTTGCATCGCCGCCGGCGATAAGCCAGACCTGATCCAGCGCCAGCCCCTGCAACGCGGCCAGGGTGGCGCCGATGTTGGTGGCCTTGGAATCGTTGACGTAACGCACGCCGGCCACGGTCGCCACCGGCTCGCAGCGATGAGGCAGACCGGTGTAGCTCTCAAGCGCCGCCACCATCTCGCTCATCTCAAGACCCGCGGCTTGCCCCAGGGCCAGTGCCGCCAGGGCATTTTGTTCGTTGTGTCCGCCCACCATCGGCAGTGCCTGGCGGGATAGCAGCTCGGTCTCCCCTTGCACCAGATGGTCACCGCAAAGGCCAAACTGCCCCGCCTCTGGCCGATCCGGGCCGAAGCTGACCACCTTGGCCCCATGGGGCGCCCGGGTGTTGGGATCGGCGCGATTGACCACGCAAGTCGCGCACTGGGGGTAGAGTGCTAGCTTGGCATCCCGGTAGGCCTCAAAGCCGTCATAGCGGTCCAAGTGGTCCGGGCTGACGTTCAGCACGGTGCCGGCCACGGCGCTGAGCGAACGGGTGGTCTCCAGCTGGAAGCTGGACAGCTCCAGGACGTAGAGGTCGTGGCCCTGGCCGAGCAGATCCAGGGCCGGGGTGCCAATGTTGCCCCCCACCCCGACGTTAACCCCGCAGCGACCCGCCAGGTGACCCAGCAGGGTGGTCACCGTGGATTTGCCGTTGGAGCCAGTGATGGCCACCACAGGGGCATCGGCGGCTCGAGCAAAAAGTTCGATGTCGCCCAACACTTCGACCCCAGCGGCGATCGCCTCGGCCAGGGGTGGGGTGCGGCAATCGAGCCCAGGGCTGACCACCAACTGGCGGGCGCGCTTGAGCTCGGCGCCTTCAAAGGGGCCACTGCGCAGCACCACTTCCGGAAAATCCCGAGCCAGTTCGTCGGCCCCCGGGGGTTGGCTCCGGCTGTCCCACACCCCAAACTCGATCCCCTGGCGAGCCAGGTGGCGCACCACGCTGAGGCCGGTAATGCCGAGGCCGAGGATCCAGGTGTGGGGGGCCGGTTGGGTCATCAGCGCACCTTCAGGGTCGCCAGACCCAGCAGAACGAGGCAGAGGGAGATGATCCAGAAACGCACGATGACCCGCGGCTCCGGCCAGCCCTTCAGCTCGTAGTGGTGGTGGATGGGCGCCATGCGGAAAATTCGCTTACGGCGCAGCTTGAAGGAGCCCACCTGAAGGATCACCGACAGGGTCTCCACCACGAACAGGCCGCCCATGATCACCAGGAGGATCTCCTGACGAGTCAACACCGCCAGCGCCCCCAGGGCCGCGCCCAGGGCCAGGGAGCCCACATCGCCCATAAAGACCTGGGCCGGGTAGGTGTTGAACCACAAAAAGCCGAGCCCGGCGCCCACCATGGCGGTGCACACCACCACCAGTTCACCGGCACCCGGCAGGTAGGGGATGTGCAGGTACTGGGCAAAGTTGACGTTGCCGCTGAGGTAAGCCACCAGGGCAAAGGCCGCGGCCACCATGACGGTGGGCACGATGGCCAGCCCGTCGAGACCATCGGTCAAATTCACCGCGTTGGAGCTGCCAACAATAGTGAAGTAGGCCAGGGCGATAAAGAGCAGACCCAGTTGAGGCATCACCTCTTTAAGGAAGGGCACCACCAGCACCTGCTGCTCGGGCGCGGTGACCTGGTAGAGCACCACTGCCACCACCAGAGCCGCCACCGATTGCCAGAAATACTTCCAGCGGGCGATCAGGCCCTTGGGATCTTTGCGGATCACCTTGCGGTAATCGTCGATAAAGCCAATCAGACCAAAGGCCCCCAGCACGAACAGCATGATGAGGACGTAGTGGTTGGAGAGATCCCCCCACAGCAGGGTGGAGACAAAGATCCCTGCCAGGATCATCACCCCGCCCATGGTGGGGGTGCCCCGCTTGCTGAAGTGGGACTCGGGGCCATCGTCCCGCACCACCTGACCGATCTGCAGGCGCTGCAGGTAGGCGATCATGCGCGGGCCGGACCAGAGGCAGAAGGCGAGTGCGGTCAGCAGGCCGACAATGGCCCGAAACGTCAGGTAGGAAAAGACGTTAAATACGCTGTAGTACTGCGTCAGGTACTCCGCCAGGTAAACCAGCATCTATTCGTTTTCCCCTATTTCGTCGCGCAGGGCCTTAGCCACTTTCTCCATGCGGGCACTGCGCGACCCTTTAATCAACACGGTGACCGGGCGGGGCAAAGCCGCCAGCTCGGTCAACAAGGCGGGAAGCAGCTCCGCTTGCTCCCCAAAATGAGTGGCCGCCGAGTGGGTCTCGGCGGCAAAACGGCTTAATGTACCCACTGTCAGCAGCCGGTCAATCTCTTTTTCCTCGGCGTAGCGCCCCACTTCACGATGTTGGGCCTCCGCTTCGTCCCCCAGCTCCCCCATGTCACCAAACACCAGCACCCGGCTGCCGGGGCGTTCGCTCATCAGATCGATGGCGGCGTGGGTGGAGCTGACGTTGGCGTTGTAGCTGTCGTCGATGAGGGTGACCTCATCTTTCAGAGGATAAAACTGGGTGCGACCGGCCACCGTGGGGGCCAGGGCCAGTCCGGTGGCGATAGCCTCGAGCGACACATCCGCTGCGGTGGCCAGGGCCGCGGCGGCCAGGGCATTGTCCACCTGGTGGCGCCCGGGCAGGGGCAAGCGCACCAGGGCCTGGGCTTCACCGCGATGCAGCAGGAAGTGGTAGCAGCCGGAGTGATCCCGGCTGATGGCCGAGGCCCAGAGATCGGCGCTGTCCTGACTGGAGTAGGTCATCCGGTTTTGCTCCCCCAGTTGCTCCAGCAGCCAGGGGGCGCGTTCATCGTCCAGGTTGACGATGGCCACGCCGTCCTCATCCAGGTGCTCGTAGATCTCCGACTTGGCCCGAGCCACTCCCTCGATGCCACCAAAGCCCTCCAGGTGAGCCCCGCGAATGTTGTTGATCAGCGCCGCCTTGGGGGCGACCAGACTGGAGGTGTAGCGGATCTCCCCGGCGTGATTGGCCCCCAGCTCGAGCACGGCGAAGCGGTGCTCCGGCTTGAGCTCCAGCAGGGTCAGCGGCACGCCGATGGTGTTATTCAGGTTGCCCCGAGTCGCCAGGGTGGGGCCCTGTTGGGCCAGGATGGCGGCGGTCATCTCCTTGACCGAGGTCTTACCCACCGAACCGGTAATGGCCAGGCACAGTGGATTGAGGGCATGACGCAGCCAAGCGCCCAGCTGCCCCAGGGCCATCAGGGTATCGGCCACCAGGATCTGCGGCAGCGGGCTGTCCAGCTTGCGACTGACCAGCAATGCTGCGGCGCCGGCCTCGGCGGCCTGATCGGCAAACTCATGACCATCGAATCGCTCGCCTACCAGGGCCACGAAGAGATCGCCTTCGCTCAGCTGCCGGCTGTCGGTGGTGACCCGGGTCACCGTCCTGTCCGCCCCTTCCAGGGTGCCGCCCACCGCCTGGGCCAGAGTTTGCAGAGATACCGGGATCATGCGCCTTGCTCCACCAGTTGGCGCGCCAAGGCGCGCTCGTTGTACTCCAGGCGCTCAGCGCCTATCAGCTGGTAATCTTCGTGCCCCTTGCCCGCCAGCAGGACCATGTCCCCTGGCTGGGCTTCGGCGAAGGCCCGGCGCACCGCCGTCGCCCGATCCTCGATCACCTCCGCCTGGCCACTGAGCCCCGCCTCCATCTGTTGCGCTATGGTGACAAAGGCTTCGCTGCGGGGGTTGTCCGCGGTGATGATCAGATGATCGGCGCCCTGCTCTGCGGCCTGGGCCATCAGCGGACGCTTGCCACTGTCGCGCTCGCCGCCGCAGCCAAACACGCACCAGAGTGCGCCGTCGCAGTGAGGACGCAGGGCAGACAGGGCCTGGCTCAGGGCATCCGGGGTGTGGGCGTAATCCACCACCAGGGTCGGGGTACCCTCACCACCGAAACACTCCATCCGCCCGGCGGCGCTGTGCAGCCCGGGCACCACCGCCAGCAGCCGCTCCAGCGGGAAGCCCATCATCAGCAAGGCTCCCAAGGCGGCCAAAAGGTTGGCCAGATTAAACGCGCCCAGCAGAGGACTGTGCAGCTCACCGACGCCAAAGCTGGAGATCACCCGGGCCGAGACACCCTGGTCGTGGTATTGCGCCGACTCGACGGACAGGAAGGGACCGTCGCAACGGGCCCCCTGGGCGCTGTAGCCCAGAGCCTGAAGTGTTCCGCTCAGCTCCCGGTGCCAGCGAGCGCCGGTTTCGTCGTCCAGGTTAAAGACCCCCAGTTGAAGCCCGGGCAGCTGGAACAGCTGTCGCTTGGCGGCGGCGTAGCTGGCCATGTCACCGTGGTAGTCCAGATGGTCGCGGCTGAGGTTGGTGTAGACCCCCACCTCCAGGGGCAGGGCCGCTACCCGGTCCTGGCTGAGGCCGTGGCTGGAGATTTCCAGAGCCACCGCCTCGGCGCCGAGCTTGGCTTGCCGATCCAGCTCTCGGGCCACGGTGACCGCGTCCGAGGTGGTGTTCAATGACGGGGTGAGATCCCCCCACAGGCCGTTGCCCACGGTGCCCATCACCCCGGCCTGGTGACCCAGGGCGCTGAGCAGTTGGGCGCACAGCTGGCTGACCGTGGTCTTGCCGTTGGTGCCGGTGACCCCAATCAGGCGCGGACGGCTGGCGGCCGGGTAGGCGCGCAGCGCAATGGCGGAGAGGCGGGCTGCAAGGCGGGACAGTCCCACCACCACCACCCCGTCCCGATCCGTCAGGCGTTCGTCGCGGTCCGCCTGGGCCAGCACCGCCACCGCTCCGTTGGCGATGGCGGCGTCAATGAAATCGCGGCCGTCCACACTGTGGCCGGCCACGGCGATAAAGAGATCCCCTGGGCGTACGCGTCGGCTGTCCAGTGCCAACTGATTGAATTGGATCCCTGTTGCAAGCGTCATCCAGGGAGCCAGCAGATCATCGAGTGACGACATCTTCGCTCCCCCATACCGAGGCCAGGGTGCCCGCTGCGGGCGGTCGCTGGCTCGGTTCCACGTTCAAAAGTTGCAAGGCCCCGGCCATCACCTCGGAGAACACCGGGGCGGCCACGGTGCCGCCGTAGTAGGCGTCCCCCTGGGGCTCGTTGATCACCACCGCCATCGCCAGGCGGGGGTTGTCCGCCGGCGCCAGGCCGGCAAAAAGAGTGACGTAATCTTCGCCGTAACCGCCGGCCACGGCCTTACGACTGGTGCCGGTTTTACCGGCCACGGTGTAACCGTCGATGGCCGCGCGGGTGGCGGTGCCGCCCCGTTCGGTCACCCCGGTGAGGATTCGCACCACCTGACGGGCCACTTCCGGGGCAATCACCTGCTCCCCCTGGGGCACCTGGCCCTCTCGCAGCTTGAGGATGGACGCAGGACGCGCCACGCCGTCGCCCCCCAGGATGGCGTAGAGACGGGCCAGTTGCAGGGGCGTGGTGGTCAGGCCATAGCCAAAGGCCAGGGTGGCCCGTTCATGCTCGGACCAGCGACGGCGCTTGGGCACGTTACCCGGTGACTCGCCGTCCAGATTAATGCCGCTGTAGGTGCCCAGGCCAAAATCGGCGTAGAAGGCCAGTACGTCGTCCACCTCCATCTGCAGGGCCATTTTGGCCATGCCGATGTTGGAGGATTTGACCAGCAAGGTGCTGACGTCCTGCTTGCCCAGGTTGCGCCCGTCCCGCACCAGGCCTCCACTGACCCGCATCCAGCCGGGGCTGGTGTCGATGACGCTGTCCGGGGTCACCAGGCCGCGCTCCAGGGCGGCGGCCACCACCAGGGGCTTGACCACGGAGCCGGGCTCATAGGCGTCGGTGATGGCGCGGTTGCGCATCTGGTAGGCCTGGACCCCACTGCGCTGGTTGGGGTTGAAACTTGGGGTGTTGGCCATCGCCAGGATCTCCCCGGTGGGGATGTCGATGATCACCAGCGAGCCCGAGGTGGCCATATGGTACTGGGTGGCTTTCTTCAACGCCCGGTAGGCCAGACTCTGCACCCGCATGTCCAGGCTCAGCACCAGATCGTTGGGGTGCTCGCCCTCCGCCACCACCGAGAGGTTCTCCACCACTTCGCCACCCAGCCCCTTGCGCACCCGGATCTGCTCCGGAGCCCCGGTCAGCCAGTCGTCGTAGTTGCGCTCCAGCCCCTCGATCCCCTTGTCGTCGATGTTGGTCAGGCCAATCAGCTGGCCGGTGGCTTCACCGGCGGGGTAGTAGCGGCGGGACTCGGGCTTGAGCCCGACACCGGGGATGCGCAGCTTGGAGATGTACTCAGCCACCGCCGGGGTGACCTGACGGCGCAGGTAGATGAATCGGCGCGCCGGATCCTCTTTCACCCGGGCCACCAGCTCCGCCTCCTTGAGCTCGAGGATGTCGGCCAGAGCCCGCCAGCGTCGGGGATCGGCAAAGCCATTGCCCTCAAACACCCGTTTGGGATCCGCCCACACCGCTTGCACCGGCACGCTGACCGCCAGCATCTCGCCGTTGCGATCGGTGATCATGCCCCGCTGCACTTCACGGGTCTCCAGGCGCAGGGTGCGCAGATCGCTCTCGTAGCGCAGTCGGTCCGGCGCCACCACCTGGATGTAGGCCGCCCGGGCCACGATGGCGGAGAACACCATCAGGATCGCCACGGTCACCAGCTGCAAGCGCCAGCGAAACGGTACCGGCTTAAGCTTCTGCTTGGCCTGTTTGTTCTTGCTGGCCTTGTTGACCTTGCGCCGCGTCATGGCAGCCTCACCACTTTTTCCTGGGAGGGCTTGGGCCGGTGCATCTGCAGGTCTCGAGTAGCCTTTCGGGCCACCCGGCTGTGCTCGGCCAGGGTTTGCTCCTCCAGCAGCAGATGGCGCCACTGCACGTCCAACTGATCACGCTCCTGCAACAGCTCGTTCCAGCGAGCCGTCAGGTTTCGGGACTCCTGAGCCGACCAGACCACCCCCATGGCGGACGCCAACACGCACAGGGCCAGGGCCACCAACCATTTGTGGTGCCACAGGTCCATGCCGATGATGCGGGCCAGGTTGGTGGTCATGGGGCTCCTAAAGCTTCTCGCCCACCCGCAGTACGGAACTGCGGGCGCGGGTGTTGTCCGACACTTCCAGGTCGGAGGGTTTCAAGGCCTTGCCGACGGTTTTCAGCCGCCGGGTCTGTTTGAGCTGGTCTTCGGTCAGGGGCAAGCCATGGGGGATCGGCTCTCCCTGGCTCTGACGACGCATAAAGCGCTTCACCAGGCGGTCTTCCAAGGAGTGGAAGCTGATCACCGACAAGCGGCCGCCGGGCTTGAGCACCTCAAGGCCGCCGCTGAGGGCCCGCTCGATCTCCTCTAGCTCGCTGTTGATGAAGATGCGGATCGCCTGGAAGCTGCGGGTGGCGGGGTGCTTGCCCTGCTCGCGCTTGTGCTTGGGGGTCATCTGCTCAATCAGCCCCGCCAGGTGGCTGGTGCGGGTCATGGGCTCGCCAGCGGCGATGTGTTCTTTGATCTTGCGGGCGATCGGGCGAGAGAACTTCTCCTCGCCAAAGGTTTTCAGCACCCAGGCGATGTCGTCCGCCTCGGCGCGGGCCAGCCACTCGGCGGCGGTTTCGCCCCGACTGTTGTCCATCCGCATGTCCAGCGGACCGTCGCGCAGGAAGCTGAAGCCTCGCTCGGCGTCATCCAGTTGGGGGGAGGAGACCCCCAGGTCCAGCAGCACACCGTCGATTTGTCCACTGAGACCCAGATCTTCGATGTACTGCGCCAGGCCGGAGAAGGGGCCATGAACAATTTGAAAGCGGGGGTCTTCAGCGGCCAACTGCTCGGCCACGGCCACCGCCTGAGGGTCGCGATCGATGCCGATCAAGCGCCCCTTGGGGCCCAAGCAGGCCAGGATGTGCCGCGAGTGCCCCCCCCGGCCAAAGGTGCCGTCAACGTAGATCCCGTCCGGCTGGAGATTGAGCCCGTCCACCGCTTCATCAAGCAGCACGGTGATGTGTCGGAATGCATCAGACATCAGAGTGAAAATTCCTGCAGCCGGGGGTTGGATAGGAGTTCGGCCTGGCTCACCTGCTGGTGCGCGGCCTCGATCTGGGCCTGCCACTGCGGCTCGGCCCAGAGTTCAAACTTGTTCAGTTGCCCAACCAGCATCACGGACTTGTCCAGTTGGGCGTATTGGCGCAGGGGGGCCGACAGCAACAGGCGGCCGGCCTTATCCATCTCCCCTTCGGTGGCGTAGCCGAGCAGCAGACGTTTGATGGCCCGTTCCGCCGGCTGAGTATCAGACAGGGACATCAACTTCTGCTCCACCCGTTCCCACTCAGGCAGAGGATAGAGCAGAAGACAGGGAGACTGGATGTCGACGGTGCAGATCAGGGCCCCGCCGCAACAGGCGCGCAGGGGGTCACGGTAGCGCGTCGGCACCGTGAGTCGACCCTTGCTGTCCAGCGATATGGCGTTGGCGCCACGAAACATAGCCGCCCTTCCCTGTCGTTACGATCCCGGAAGATCCACAAAAAACCACTTTTTCCCACAACTAAACAAGTTTATGGACAGGGTGCAAATCTTGTCAAGGCGGTGCAGGGGTCGAAAAAGCCCGTCAAACAGCGCTTTTAACGGCATTTTTCCATATGAAGAAAAGCCTTTTTTCGCAACCACAGGAAAAGAAAGAGAAAGATCAAACTTCGCCTCAGACGGCCGGGCCGGGGATCCGACGCTCAAAGGCGAAATTTCTTACCCTAACGAAAGTCGGCTCAACGGCCACTCTCCGTGTCCCGAAATCCGGCCACCGCGCAAAGCGATTCTTTGTTGGTGCGAAGTGGAGGGTTGGCGGATCCCCGCCTAGACTCCCGAGTGCCGGATTTTTCACCGGCCCATTCACGGTATTTTCTGCCTCAGATTCGCATTAGGAGTGATGTATGACGTACTCCAAGATCACCCGCTCGCTGGCGCTGGCCGGCACCGTAGCCCTGATGACTCCCACACTGGCCTTTGCCGGGTTCGCCGATTTCTCCGAAGGCGTCGAAGGTAACCTGGGTACCGCCACCGTCACCGATGCCTCTACCGGCATCATGGCCATGGGCATGTACTACAACGACACCACGGGGATGTGGGAGATGGCCAACCTTTACCGTCGCGATGAAACCGGCGATGAAGGTCTGGGCGTCTGCAACCCCCTTGAAGGGGACACCTGTGATACCGGCGGGGGGGACATCAACGAACTCTCCAACCAGGTGGCACCGGAGTTCATCTACCTCAAACGCCCCGACAACTACAGTTGGGTGGCGGTCTACCTCTCATCTCTGGATGGCAATGGCGGTGAGGGGGAGCCGGAGTCGGGCCAGATCTGGATGGACTCCGATGGGGATCCCAACAACGGTGGCCTGACCCTGCTGGCCGATTTTGTCGGTAGCGACGCCAATGTCGAGCAGATGCTGGACGTGGTCGCGCTGGGTGGCGCTAATGCCCCCTACCTGGTTTTGCGTCCCTACGACACCGTGGGCACCGAAGGGGAGGACGTCAACAACGACTATCTGGTCAAGGCCGCTGAGGTGGCTCGGATCCCCGGTGGCGAAGGCTGCACCCCCGGCTACTGGAAGCAGCCCCACCACTTCGACTCCTGGGTCATGTACAGCCCGGATGACACCTTCTATATGGCCTTCGGCTCCGACATTTTCGGATCCGACAAGACCCTGCTGGAGGTGCTCAAGACCGGCGGTGGTAAAGAGTACGCCATGGGACGCCACGCGGTGGCCGCACTGCTCAATGCCTTAAATGACGACGTCAGCTACAAGTACAGCAAGGACGAGGTGGTCGCAGCGGTGCAAGGCGCCAGCAAGGGCAGCTACAACGATGTGAAGAACGCCTTTGAGCATCAGAACGAGAAGGGTTGCCCACTGAACTGAACCGTGAGGTTCACGGAGGGCCATTAGAAAACCCGCAGCCTCTTTCGACGCTGCGGGTCCCTCGAATGGGTTGGCGCAGGCCGATAAGCCGCCGCTCCTGTATCAGTGGAGTGGACACGCTTTGCTGTCGCCCAAAAAAGGGTCTCTCGAACGGGTTGGCGTTAGTCGATAAGCCGCCACTCCTGTATCCGTGGAGTGAACACATCTAAGCCGTCGGCAAAAGAAAACCCGCAGCCTTTTTCGAAACTGCGGGTTTCTCGAATGGGTTGGAGTTGGCCGATAAGCCGGGTTCTGTCGTGGACAATCATTCCTCTAGGCCTGGGATCGCTCCCAGGCTCCAGCAACCTACCCGCCCCCAACGCGGGCCACGCCAATGGGGGCCTATTTGGTCTTGCTCCGGGTGGAGTTTACCGTGCCGCGAACTGTTGCCAGCCGCGCGGTGCGCTCTTACCGCACCCTTTCACCCTTACCTGTGCCCGGCTTCGAAAAGCGCGGGCCATCGGCGGTCTGCTCTCTGCTGCACTGGTCGTAGGCTCACGCCCCCCAGGTGTTACCTGGCACCCTGCCCTATGGAGCCCGGACTTTCCTCCCCCTCGCCCGTCTGCCCGCACCCGAAGGTACCGGCACAACGACAAGGCAGCGATTGCCTGGCCAACTCCAGGCGGCGGATTATAGCGACTCGATCGGCCGCCTACCAGCCCCGTTCCAGCCCGGCTTTGTAGAGGGCGTTTTTTTTTACGCCGTGGATCTGGGCCGCCAGGGCCGACGCCTTCTTCAGCGGCAGCTCCTGGCACAGCAGTTCTGTGGTGCGCAGCGCCTCGGCAGGCAGGGCGTCCTGAGGGGCCTTATAGGGGGCGATCATCAACACCATCTCGCCACGAGTGCGGTTGTCGTCTTCGGCCAGCCAGGTTCGAAGCTCGGCCGACGGGGCGCCGTGGATGGTTTCGAAACTCTTGGTCAGTTCCCGAGCCAGGACGACCTGGCGTTCGGGCCCCATCACCTCAATCAGCTCCGCCAGAGTGTCCATCACCCGCCGGGGGGACTCGTAGAAGATCAGGGTGCGCGGCTCCTCTTTCAGGGCCGTCAGGGTGTCGATTCGGGCCTTGCTCTTGGCCGGCAAAAACCCCTCGAAGCTGAAGCGATCCGACGGCAGACCCGCGGCACAGAGCGCGGTGGTGGCGGCACAGGGGCCCGGCAGGGGCACCACAACAAACCCGGCCTCGCGCACCTGGGTCACCAGGTGGTAACCGGGATCGGAGATAAGGGGCGTGCCGGCGTCCGAGACCAGGGCGATGCTCTGCCCCTGACCCAGTCGCTGAATGATGGTCTGGGCGCGCTGACGCTCGTTGTGATCGTGCACCGAGAGGGTGGCGGTGCCGATGCCAAAGTGGCTGAGCAGTTTGCCGGTGTGGCGGGTGTCTTCGCAGGCGATCAGATCCACCGCTTCCAGCACGGTCAGGGCCCGGTGGGTGATGTCGGCCAGGTTGCCGATGGGGGTGGGCACGATGTAAAGCGCGGCGGTGTGTGACATGGGCACCTCGAAGCGGCAGTAGCTCGGATTGGTTTACTGCAAACAGGGGGTTAAACTAGTGCCAGCAATTCTATCAGAGTGGATCCCCGTGGTGAAAAGCGTTTCCCTTGTTCGACCCGCCCCTCGCCGGCACCTGGCCCTTGCCCTGCTGGTGGCCGTCCTGACCGGCTGCGCCGCCGATCCCGGCACCACCACGGCCCCCTCACGTGTGGAGTTGGGCCAATCCGTTCAAACCCCCAGCCAATACCTGGGCCTGGCCAACGGCGCCGAAGGCGAAGCCCGCCAGGGCTATCTGCTGCTGGCCGCCCGCGCTTACCTGAACCAGGGGCAACGGGGAGCGGCCCAGGGTCTGCTGGACTCCCTGGCCCCCGAACTGCCGACCCAGGGCCCCCTGCAGGCGGAGTACCGCCTGCTGCGTGCCCATATCGCAGCCGATCAGCAGCAACGCGAAGACGCCCTGGCGCTGCTGGAGTGGCCCAGCAACTGGGCACTCTCCTCCGCCCAGTGGCGGGACTTCTTTGCCCTGCGTGCCGAGCTGCACCAGCAAGGCGGGGAGTACCTGGCGGAGGCCGCCGCCCGCTACGGCCAGTCCGCCTACCTCAGCGGCGCTGAACAGGAAAGCAACTACGACGCCCTCTGGCTGGCCCTCTCCCGGGTGGACGAGGAGACCCTGAAAGCTCAGCAGAGTCAAAGCCGGGAGCCCCAGTGGCGCGGCTGGCTGGAGCTGGCCTGGCTGGCCCAGCACTTTGCGGTGCAGCCCTCCTCCTTGCTGGGCGAGCTGGCCCGCTGGCAGCAGGCCAATCCCAGCCACCCGGCGGCCCAACGCCTGCCGGTCAACCTGGAACGGGCGCTCAGCGTGCAACCCTACCGACCGCACCAGGTGGCGGTGCTGCTGCCTCTGAGTGGCCGCATCGCCAACCAGGCCCGGGCGATCCAGGATGGTCTTCTGGCCAACCTGCTGGCCAACCAGGAGGAGCGCCAGGTGCGCTTCTACGATACCGGCGAGATGGACGCCGGGCAGGCCTACCAGCAGGCGCTGGAGGACGGCGCCGAGTTCATCATCGGGCCACTGCTCAAGCCCAACCTCGATAAGGTGCTGGCCCTGTACGACGGTCAGGTGCCCCTGTTGGCCCTGAACAGCCGCGAAGCCGAAAGTCCGGAGCAGCCGGATCTCTACTTCTTCTCGTTGGACCCGGAAGCCGAAGCGGCCCAGGCGGCCCGCAAGATGTGGCAGCAGGGCCATCGTCATCCCATGGTGCTGGCTGCCGGCAGCGCCATCGGCAAACGCATGGCGGAGCGCTTCGTCGAGGAGTGGCAAACCCTCAGCGACGAAGACGCGGAGGTGCACTACTTCAGCACCAACGCCACCATGCGGGAAACGGTACAGAGCGCTATGCACGTGGATCAGAGCCAGGCGCGCATCCAGGAGATGAAGGGGATCTTCGGCCCCCGCACCCAGGCGGATTTCCGCTCCCGCCGGGACGTCGATGCCCTCTACCTGGTCGCCAACGGCGACGAAGTGCGTCTGCTCAAGCCCTTTGTGGACGTCAGCCTGGCGGTGTTCGCCGATCCCCTGGCGCTCTACGCCAGCAGCCGGGCCCATGTGGCCCTGGCCGGCCAGCAGAGCCAGGAACTGGATGGTCTGGCACTGAGCGACATGCCCTGGCTTATTAACGACAACGCCCAGCGTCGTCAGGCCGAAACCCTTTGGCCGGAGCGCCAGCAGGCGCTGATGCGCCTCTACGCCATGGGTTACGACAGCTGGAGCCTCATTGACCGGCTGGCCCAGATGCGGGTCTTCACCGGCTACCGGGTCAATGGCCTCAGTGGGCAGTTGACCGTGACCCCGGACGGCGATCTGGACCGGGAGCTGGACTGGGCCAAGTACCGCCGCGGTCAGCTGAACGCGGACTGATGCGCCGAGACGGGCAACTCGCCGAGCAGCGCGCCCAGCGCTACCTGGAGTCCCAGGGCCTCAAGGCCCTGGCTCAGAACGTTCATGGTCGCTTTGGTGAGCTGGATCTGGTGATGCTGGATCACCCGGTAGTGGTGTTCGTGGAAGTGAAGTTTCGCCGCTCCAGCGGCTTTGGGGGCGCCCTAGGGGCCGTCACCGCAGAAAAACAGCGCAAATTGCGCCTGACCGCCGAGGGCTATCTGCAGCAACAGGGATGGAGTCAGCGCCCTTGCCGCTTCGATGTGCTGGCCCTCGATGGCAACGACATCAACTGGATAAAAAACGCATTTTAATAGGGTCAGGGGACCATGCTGGAACGAATCAAAGAGAGCTTTACCGAAAGCATCCAAACCAAGATTGACGCCCTGGAGTCCCTGCCGGACTCCATCGAACAGGCGGCCATGGCGATGGTGCAGTGCCTGCTCAGCGGCAACAAGATCCTCTGTTGCGGTAATGGCGGCAGCGCTGGCCACGCCCAGCAACTGTCCAGCAGCTTGCTCAACCGCTTCGAAACCGAGCGCCCTTCCCTGCCGGCCATCGCCCTGACCACCGACAGCACCAGCCTCACCTCCATCGCCAACGACAGTGGCTTCGAGGAGGTGTTCTCCAAGCAGGTTCATGCCCTGGGTCAGCGGGGGGATATCCTGCTGGCGATCTCCACCAGCGGCAACTCCCAGAACGTCATCAAGGCGATGGAAGCGGCGGTCAACCGGGACATGACCATCGTCGCGCTCACCGGCACCGACGGCGGCGCCATGGCGGGGCTGTTGAGCGAAAACGACGTCGAGGTACGGGTGCCGAGCAACCGCACTGCTCGTGTCCAGGAGGTGCATCTGCTGGCCATCCACTGCCTGTGCGACGCCATCGACCGCACCCTGTTCCCCCAGGAGGACTGAGATGCCCCACTCCCTCTCCCTAGGCGCTAAGGCCGCCCTGCTGCTGTTGATGACCAGCCTGCTCTCCGGCTGTGCCGGGGTGATCATGGCCGGCGCGGTGGGCGGCGCGGTGATGGTCAACGACCGACGCTCCTTCGAAACCCAGATCGACGACCACGGCCTGGATGTCGCCATCACCGACGCCCTCAACGAAAACGAGGGGCTGAAGAACGAGTCGCGGATCCGGGTGATCAGCATGAACCGCCGGGTGCTGCTGGTGGGCCAGGTGCCCAACCAGATGCTCAAAGAGCGCGCGGCGCAGATCGCCCGCAATCACCCCGAGGTCACCCAGGTGCACGATCAGCTCAGGATCGGCAACCCGGTAGGCTTCTCCACCCGCAGCAACGACACCTGGACCACCACCAAGGTGAAGTCCCGCATGTTCGGCGACAACGAACTGGACGCCCTGCGGATCAAGGTGGTCACCGAGAACGGCGAGGTGTTCCTGCTGGGCCTGGTAGACAACCAGGAGGCGGATCTGGCGGTGGAAGTGGCCCGCACCACCTCGGGGGTCCGCAAGGTGGTCAAGGTGTTCGAGTACCTCTGAGTTTCCCGCTACAAAAAAAGCCGACCTGATGGTCGGCTTTTTTCGCTTTGACGGTCAGCGCGGCATCGGCGGCAGGCCGACGGCGTCGTAGACCTTGGCCAGAGTCACGGCCGCCCGCTCGCGGGCGCCTTCGGCACCGGCCTTCATCACCTCGTCAAGGTAGGCCTGATCGGCGCGGATCTCGGCGAAGCGCTTCTGCATCGGCTCCAGTAGGGCCACCACGGACTCGGCGGTCGCCACCTTGAGGTGGCCGTACATCTTGCCCTCGAACTCCGCTTCAATCTCGGCAAAGCTCTTGCCGGAGGTGGCGGAGTAGATGCTCATCAGGTTGGAGACGCCGGCCTTGTTGTCGAGGTCAAAGCGCACCACCGGCGGCTCGTCGGAGTCAGTCACCGCCTTCTTGAACTTCTTGGTGATCGCCTTGGGATCTTCCAGCAGCCCCACCCGGTTGTTGGCGTTGTCGTCGGACTTGGACATCTTCTTGCCCGGGTCCTGCAGGCTCATCACCCGGGCGCCGGCCTCAGGGATGTGGGGCTCCGGCACAGTAAAGACCTCGCCGTAGAGGTTGTTGAACCGGGTGGCGATGTCGCGGGACAGCTCCAGATGCTGTTTCTGATCGTTGCCCACCGGCACCTCGTTGGCCTGGTAGAGCAGGATGTCCGCGGCCATCAGCACCGGGTAGCTGAACAGACCGGCGTTGATGTTGCTGGCGTGGCGGGCGGACTTGTCCTTGAACTGGGTCATCCGGTTGAGCTCACCCATCTGGGTGTAGCAGTTGAGGATCCAGCCCAGTTGGGTGTGCTCCTGCACGTGGGACTGCACGAACACCGTGCTTTTCTTCGGATCCACGCCACAGGCCAGGTAGAGGGCCAGGGTGTCCAGGCAGGCGTTGCGCAGTTTTTCCGGGTCCTGGCGGACAGTAATGGCGTGCAGATCGACGATGCAGTACAGGGCATCGTGGGTTTCCTGCAACTTAACCCACTGACGCAGAGCGCCCATGTAGTTGCCAAGGGTCAGGCCACCGGAGGGCTGTGCGCCACTCAATACAACGGGTTTGGTCATAGGGTTACGGTCTCTTCTCGGGCTGGCAGCAGCGCCAGCAGGTGTTCAAATTGATCCAGGGTGTGGTCTGGGCCCAACTCGGCGATGGGCTGGCCGTAGTTGTAGCCGTAGCTGAGGCCGACGCAGCCGCAGCCGGCCGCCCGGGCCGCGTCGATGTCATTGCGCGAGTCTCCCACCATCACCATCTGCTCCGGCTGCAGGTCAAACTTGTTCAGCACCGTATGCAGCGGCAGCGGATGGGGTTTGCGCTCGGCCAGGGAGTCGCCGCCGAGCATCAGCTCAAAATGCTGAGCCAAGCCACAGGTGGCCATCAGCTCAGGCAGATAGCGGGCCGGCTTGTTGGTGACCAGCGCCAATCGGTATCCGCGCTGACGCAGGATCGCCAACGTGTTGGCCACGCCGGGGTAGAGGGGGCTGCCCTGGTCCAGGTGCGCGTCGTAGTGATGGTGGAATCGGTCCAAAGCCCGCTCCAGCAGTTCCGGCGACAGCGTCGGATCCGGCACCACATTAGCGCTCAGGGCCCGACGCATCAACATCTCGACACCGTTGCCGATCCAGCCGCGGGCCGCGTGCACGTCACAGGCCGGTCGCCCCAGGTCCACCAGCGCCGCTGACGCGGCCTGGGCGAGGGCCGGTACGCTGTCGATCAGGGTGCCATCGAGATCAAAGGCGATGGCCCGGATGCCGGTAAAACCCGCCATCAGCGGACGCTGGCCAGTTGCTGGCGCATGCGGTCGATCTCCGCCCTGTAGTCCGCCTTGCCGAAAATGGCGGAGCCGGCCACGAACATGTCGGCGCCGGCCGCCGCGATCTCGGCGATGTTGTCCGCTTTGACGCCGCCGTCGATCTGCAGTCGGATCTCCCGGCCACTGGCGTCGATGCGCTCCCGCACCTGGCGGATCTTGTCCAGGGTGCCGGGAATAAAGGACTGGCCGCCGAAGCCGGGGTTGACCGACATCAGCAGGATCACGTCCAGCTTATCCATCACGTGATCCAGGTAGTGCAGCGGGGTCGCCGGGTTGAACACCAGGCCGGCCTGGCAGCCCTGGTCCTTGATCAGCTGCAAGCTGCGATCCACGTGCTCAGAAGCCTCGGGATGGAAGGTGATGATGGACGCCCCGGCCTTGGCAAAATCGGGAATGATGCGGTCCACCGGCTTGACCATCAGGTGCACGTCGATGGGGGCCTCGATGCCGTAGTTGCGCAGAGCCTGGCACACCATGGGGCCGATGGTCAGGTTGGGCACGTAGTGGTTGTCCATCACATCGAAGTGCACCACGTCGGCGCCGGCGTCGAGCACATTGGCCACCTCTTCCCCCAGTCGGGCGAAGTCAGCGGAGAGAATGGAGGGGGCAATCAGGAACTCTTTCATGGCCGGATCTCTTATGGGGGGCAATTTTTGCCCGCCATTTTAGCGTTTCACCGGGCCAGCCCCAAGGCCAATTTAATTTCTCCTTGCATCACAATGGCTTTGCCCATAGGTTAGGAATTCCCCCCAGGTCCATTCCGCTTTGTTTTTGTCACATTGGGCGTTGCCCATGGATTAGGGAATGGATGATGAAAAAATTTGCACTGTCTTCTTTGGCTGTCGCCCTGATGGCCAGCAGCTCGGTTGTGTCTGCCGCAGAATGGTCGGCTAACATTGGCGCAGGAAGTGACTACCTCTGGCGCGGTATTTCTCAAACCGACGGCAAGCCCGCCATCTCGGGCGGCATCGATGTCGGTACTGACATCGGCTTCTATGCCGGCACTTGGGTCTCCAACATCGACTTCGGTGATGACGCCACTTACGAGCTGGATCTGTACGGCGGTTTCGCCGGTGACGTGGGAGATTTCTTCTGGGACGTGGGTTACGTCTACTACGCCTACCCCAACGGTGATGACCTAGACTTCGGTGAAGTTTATGCCGGGGTCGGCTGGAACTGGTTCGGCGTCAACGTTGCGTACGCAACCAACGAAAGCGCCTCTGAGAAGTACTATGAAGACGCTTTCTACGTCGAGGCTACCTTTGATTTCGAGCTCACCGAAACCATCGGCATTGGCTTTGCAGTCGGTAACTACAGCTTTGACATCAGTGACGAAGACTACGTGAACTACAACGCGTACGTCTCCAAGGCCACCGACATCGGTGACTTTACCTTTATGGTCAGTGACACTGACCTGGACGACGACGATCCCATCGTCATGGTCAGCTGGGCTTACGAGTTCGACCTCTAAGTGCGCCTAAACCTTGGCCATCCTGCGATGGTCAAGGATTAGTCAACTTGCTATACTCGTCTCGTTGCGCTTGCAGGAGGCGGGTATGGCTATCAAGAACGGGTCAAAGCGGTGGCTACTGGTGCTGGGAACGGCGGGTTTCCTGCTGGCCTCTGGCGTCACCGTCCACCACCTCCAGTGCCATGACCGCGCGCTCACCGCGCAGTGCAGCACCGCCACCGCCCTGAACTGGCGCAACTGGTTGGTGGGCAAAAGCGGCTCCAGCCAATTCCACTTCGTCGATCTCCTCGAGCTGCTGTACGGCCACAAAGAGCGGCATGAGCCCATGCCCAATCGTCCAGGCAAGTAGTGCGAGTCCTGCTTAGCGTCCTCGCCGCCCTGTTTGGCGTGCAAAGCGAACGCAACCGTCAACGGGATTTTGCCTCCGCGTCCCCGCTCCCCTACATCCTCACCGGCTTAATGGCCGTGATCCTGTTTGTCCTCGGCCTGGTGGCGGTGGTCAATCTGGTGCTCTCAGGCTCGGTATAACGCCATCAGCTCATCCACCTTTTTCCGCCCACGGCCGTTTTGGCTGATGGAACGCGCCACCTGAATGGTGTCCAGGGCCGCCTTGTCGTAGAGCTTGCGCGCCAGGGGGGTGTCGTGATTGCTGATCAGCACCGCCAGACGCTTGTCCCGAACGGTCTTCTCAGCGTGGGTCGCCAACATCGCCTGGTCGTCCAGACTGAAGCCGCCGCTGGCGTAAGTGGTGAAGTTGGAGGTGGTGGACAGCGGCAGGTAGGGTGGATCGCAATACACCACGTCGCCAGGCTGGGTGCGGGCAAAGGTCTGGGCATAGCCTTCGCACAGGAAGGTGGCCTTCTGCGCTTTCTCGGCAAAAAAACGCAGCTCCTTTTCGGGGAAGTAGGGCCGTTTGTAGGAACCAAAAGGCACGTTGAAACCGCCGGACTTGTTGTAGCGGCACAGGCCGTTGTAGCCGTAGCGGTTCAGGTAGAGAAAGAGCACCGCCCGGTCGAAACGGTCGTGGCACTGGTTGAACTCGGCCCGCAGACCGTAATAGGCCTCTTTGCGGTTGTTGCTGTCGATAAAGAGTTTGTTCGACTCGGCCAGGTAACGCTCCGGGGTCTGCTTGAGGGTCTCGTACAGCCCAATCAGGTCGGGGTTGATGTCGCTGAGCAGGTAACTGGGGTAGTCGGTGTTCAAAAACACCGAGCCTGCGCCGACAAAGGGCTCCACCAGGCGCTCGGCCTGGGGCAGCCGGGCGGCGATCTCATCCACCAGCTTGAACTTGCCACCCGCCCACTTGAGAAAGGCTCTCGATTTCGTCATCTGCCGACCATTGTATTGAATAGTTGTGCCTCAGCCCTGGGGACTGAGGATCTCTGTCAGTTCCAGCTCGGCGGCCAGCTCGCTCTGCACCTTGGCCACCGGTTTTACGTAGGGGGACAAGCGCCGGACACTCTCAACCAGCGCCTCGCGGGCCTCTCGCGCCTCGGCTTTGCTCTGGTATCCCCCCTGCACCACCACGAACCAGGGCATCGGCTCCCGATCGATCCGGTACACCCGAACCTGGTCCGCCAAGCCGTGGCTGGCCAAAAAATCCGGGATCAGCTGGGGATAGGAGAAGACCGCCAGCTGCAGGACGTAGCTTTGAGCCGGGCGGGCCATCAGGGGCTGCTGACCCAGAGGTTGGGGTTCAGGCTCAGGCTCAGGCGTCGGCTCGGCTGACGCCGTCTCCTCCAGCGGTTCGGAGGTCTGCGCCAGGGCCACTGGGGTTTCCGCCGCTTCCGTCTCGCCCTCGGGCACTTCAGTGGTGGCCAGTGGCGCTTCGGTGGGCTCCGGGGAGTCCGGCTCAAAGGGCACCGGGGTTTCATCCCGCTCAGGCTCGGTGGGCCAGGGTTTGGCCAACCCAGCCACCGTCACCGCATCGGCATTGGCTTCCGCTTCGGCAACCGCCGGCGCGGACGCCTCCGGCAAGTCCGTTTCAGCGTTCACCACCTCGACCGGCGCTTGAGTCTCGCTGGCTGGGTCCTTGGCCACCGGCCACCAGATCCCCACCGCCAGCAGAATCAGGGCCAGCAGGGCGATGGCCCCGGTGATCACGGGGCGCCGCAGCCCCTGCCCGGCGACCGGGCGCGACTTGGCCGCTTCGGCCAGGGCGACGACCGCCCGCGCACTGCCGTCCTGCTCGGCCAATTGCCGCTCGATGGCGGCCTCATTCAAAAACAGCTTGCCCTGATACCGGGCCACCAGCTGATCATAGAGTTTGCGACGCTCCCGGTCCGACAGGGGGGGCACTTCCACCGGCAGCAGGTGACTCTGATAATGCTCGGGCAGTTGTTGCTGCAAGCGGCTGACCAGAGCATCGTCGGAGACCAGCACCAGGGTAACCCGCAAGCCCGAAGGCTCGTCGCTCAGCACCAGGGCCATCAACTCAGCCATCAGGGTGTCCGCCAGGCGGTGGGCGTTGTCCACCACCAGCATCAATCGGGCGTGGTTGGGGGGCAGGAGCCGCTCCAGACTGTCACCCAAGGGGTCCTGGTTGTCGAACACCGGCTCGGCCACCAGCTGGCGCACTAGCCGCTCCCGGGCCAGCGCCGGATCCATGCCCGCCTCAACGCTCAGATAGGCCTGGTTGAACTCCTCGGCGTCGGTGAGCAGTGACTGAGCAAGGGTGCTTTTTCCAACCCCATCAATGCCGTGCAACAGCAACAGGTGATCGCCGTATTCGGTGAGGTATCGAAAGCGCTCCAGCAGAGCACGCTGGCTGGGCAGCAGGGGCAGGGAAGCCGGTGGAACCGTCATGCGCCGTCGATAAGCCGCTGCAGCTGGGCATCGGAGACGTTGGAGACCACTTCGGCGCGGCCGATGTCGGTGGGCAGGATCAGCCGCACCTTGCCCGCCAGGGACTTCTTGTCTCGACGCATGTGGGGGATAAAGTGGGTGAAGTCCATCGACGGTGGGGGCGTAATGGGCAGATCAAAGGCCAACAGCAAGCGCTCGATGCGGCTGACCTGCTCCGCGCTCAGCCAGCCCAGCTGCTGGGCCAGGGTAGCGGCCATCATGGTACCGGCGGCCACGGCTTCGCCGTGCAGCCACTGGCCATAGCCCATCTCCGCCTCGATGGCGTGACCAAAGGTGTGCCCCAGGTTCAGCAGCGCACGGACGCCCTGCTCGGTCTCATCCTCGGCCACCACTTCGGCCTTGATCTCGCAGCAGCGACGGATGGCGTAGCTCAAAGCAGCGTCATCCCGCTGGCGCAGCGCGCCCTGCTCAGCTTCCAACCACTCGAAAAACGCCTTGTCCCAAATGATGCCGTACTTGATCACCTCGGCCATGCCGGCAGCGAACTCCCGCTCGGGCAGGGTGCCCAAGGTGGTGGTGTCCGCCAGCACCAGGGCGGGCTGATGGAAGGCACCGATCATGTTTTTGCCCAGGGGGTGGTTGACGGCGGTTTTGCCGCCCACTGAGGAGTCGACCTGGGCCAGCAAGGTGGTGGGAATCTGGATAAAGGGCACGCCGCGCTGATAGCAGGCGGCTGCGAAGCCGACCATATCGCCGATCACCCCGCCCCCCAGCGCCACCAGTGCACAATCCCGACCCAGACCCAACTCCAGGGCTCGGGCGAAGATCCGCTCCAGGGTCTCCAGGGTTTTGTGGGCCTCGCCATCGGGCAGCACCAGGGTATCCACCGGTCGCCCGCTCTGGTTCAGCAGCGCCAGGGCCTGATCAAGATAGAGGGGCGCCACCACGTCGTTGGTGATCACCAGAAGACGGGAGAACGGCACGGACTCGAGCCAGGACCCGGCCTGCGCCAACAACCGCTCTCCGATGATGATGGGGTAGCTGCGCTGCCCCAGATCGACCTGGATCCGTTCCATGGCGCCCTTTTCTGTGATTGGGGAGATTAGAAGCCGAGCTTCTCGATGATCTGGTTGGCCACCACTTTGGCGCTCTGCTCATCGGTACGGACCACCAGATCCGCCACCTCTTCGTACATGGGGTTGCGCTCTTCGGCCAGGCGCTCGAGCACTTCCCGAGGCTCGTCCACCTGCAGCAGCGGACGACGCTTGTCCCGCTGGGTTCGTGCCACCTGCTTGTCGATGGTGGTTTCCAGGTAGACCACGATGCCACGTGCAGACAAACGGTTACGAACCTCTTTTGACTGAACGGAGCCACCACCGGTGGCCAGCACGATGCCCTGCTTCTCGGTCAGGTCGTTGATGACCCGGGCTTCGCGAACACGGAAACCCTCTTCACCTTCCACGTCGAACACCCAGGAGATGTCGGCACCACTGCGGGCTTCAATCTCTTGGTCGGAATCATAGAAATCCAGGTGGAGCATCTGGGCCAGATGTCGGCCGATGGTGCTTTTGCCAGCCCCCATGGGACCTATGAGAAAGATATTTCTTTTTTCAGCCATTTCAAAAGTCGAATCGTTAATACTGTAGACACGCGACCGCCGTCACGGCGGTGGAATAACACCCACTATGACGCAAATTTTGGTGGCAGATTATCGCAAGGAAAGCGGCGGTATGGCAAGAGAGGGCGGCGCAGGTGCGCCGCCCATCTCCAGGTTTAGAACTCTTCGGTCACGATTTTGGGGGTCACGAAGATAAGCAGTTCCCGTTTTTCCGTGAAATCCTGGGTGCTTCGGAAGAACCAGCCGACGAAAGGCACGTCCCCCAAAACCGGCACCTTGGTCACGGTATTGAGTTGCTGCTGCTGGAAGATTCCGCCCAGCACGATGGTTTCCCCATTGACCGCCAGCACCTGGGTGGAAATTCGCTGGGTGTCGATGGCCACGGCGGGACCGGTAGCGGTTTGCACCGTCTCGCCCCGGGTATCCTGGGTCACCGTCAGATCCAGCACGATGCGGTTATCCGGAGTAATTTGAGGGGTTACCGTCAAACCCAGCACCGCCTTCTTAAACTCCACCGAGGTGGCACCGCTGGAGGTGGACTGGACGAATGGGATCTCCGTCCCCTGCTCGATAAAGGCGGTGAACTGGTTGGCGGTGGTCAAACGCGGGCTGGCGATGATCTCACCCTTGTTCTCCCGCTCCAAGGCCGACAATTCCAGATCCAGAACGGTACCGTCTCCCAACTTGGCCACGTGGAAGGCAATGCTGCCGGCGGGCTCCACCACCGGCAGGTTGACGTTCAAACGGTCGCCGATGGCCGGAATGGTGCCGTTGGCAATCGCTTCGGCCCCCGGCAAGGTACCGGAGGTGCCCTTGTCGTTTTGCTGGTCGGTGATCCCCCAGCGGATCCCCAACTCCTCGTCGATGTTGTCGCGCACCGTCACCATCCGCGACTCGATCACCACCTGCTTGACCGGCACATCGAGGATGTCCACCAAACGGTGGATGTCTTCGAGTCGCTCGGCGGTGTCGTAGATCAGCAGGGTGTTGGTGCGCTCGTCGACGGAGACGGAGCCGCGCTCTGACAGCAGGGTGTTGCCCTCGTTGTCCAACAGGGCGGCGATGTCCGCAGCCTTGGCGTAGTTGATCTGCATGTACTCGGAGAAGAGCGGGGCCACCTCTTTGGCCTCCTGGGCCGCCCGCAGCTCCTGGCTCTCCTGGGCCGCCATCTCCTCGCGCGGTGCCACCAGCAGGATGTTGCCCTCGATGCGCTTATCCAGGCCCCGGATCTTCAGGATCATGTCCAGCGCCTGGTCCCAGGGCACCTCGTCCAGGTGCAGGGTCAGGCTGCCGTTGACGCTTTCGGTGGTCACCAGGTTGAACTTGTTGTGGTCGGCGATGATCTGCAGCACGGTGCGCACCGGCACGTCCTGGAAGTTCATCGACAGCACACTACCTTCGTAGACCTTGTCTTCCATCAGCGGCTCAGCCGGCTTGGACAGCTCCACCACAAAGCGGTTGCCCTCCTGGCGGTAGTCGTAATCGAAGGCTTCCTGGGTGTCGATGCGCACCCGGGTGTTGAAATTGTCGCGGAAGGTTTCAAAACCGGTGACCAGGGTGGTGAAATCCTGGACGTCGACGATATAGAGATCGTCGTCGTTAATGCGGGTGTTGAACAGGGTCAACTCCAGGTCACTGCCGGTGCGGGTAAAGTTGGTGGCTGCGGCGCTGTTGGCCAGGGTGAAGGTCAACAGGGCTTGCCCCTCTTTGCCGCGGTTGAAGTCGATGGACTCGATGCGGTTCAGGAACTGGCTGCCGGCGTCGCTCTGGCTGGCCATGTTGTCGTTGAAGGTCACCCGGTAGCTGTTGCCCTGGATTCGGCCCTGGTAGGTGGTCATCTTCTCCAGGAAGAACACCACCTCCAGATCGGCACCGACCGGGGTCACCTCCACCCGCTTCACCCCTTTCATGTCGATGGGGATCTGGCTCATCTGCAGCCCAGTGCGTCCATCGGCAAAGCGGAATCGAATTTGCGCCGGGTTGGCGGACACCGAGATCTCCGGTGACGCCACCGACTGATCGAAGGCCAGCTCCACCTCGAGCATGCCATCAACCTGCCCCTGGTAGCGCAGGTCCCGAAGCTCGGCCGCGCCAACCAGACTGCTGGTGGCCAGCAGCCACCCTGCGAGCGCGACCCGGGTAACCCGACTTCGACACGAAACAAACGGCAGCAAGTGCCGGATCCCCTGCAGTAAGTTCATACGCCGTCCTTGTTCTTAATCCTTGGCCAACAAGAGTTTAGTGTCTCTTTGATTCCAACAGCCATCGCCATCAGGGATCCACTCGGACACCAGGACTGCTTCGCCGTCAATGTCGGCGACCTGGCCATGGTACAGCCCCAAATAATCGCCCTGTCTGACGGTGTAGACGTTGCCGTCCCCCGCCAAGAGCAATGCCCAAAATTGTTCCCCATCCTTCAGGGTGCCCTTCAGATCCAGACTGTCGAGGGCGTAGGCCTCGAGGTGGGCCCGGGTCCGCTGCATGTCCGGCTGTGGACAGTCGGGGCGCCCAAGATCAATGGGCTCGCTCAGGGTCACCCTGACCTGCTGGAAGGGGCTGCGCAGTTGTGCCACCTGGTAGGGCACCGAATGGAACTGAGGCGGCACCACCGGCGGCTCGTTAAAGGGTACCGGCGTGGCCTGCACCTCGGCCACGTACTGCCGAAGGTCCCCCATGCCACCACCGCAGCCGCTGAGCAGGGTCAGGCTCAATAACGCGATCGTCTTGCGCATCACTTGCCCTCCTTGTCCTGCTGTTCAGAGAAACGGTAGGTCTTGGCCAGCACCGTCATGGACACGCCGTCGTCCGAGCGCACCATGGTGAAATCGTGCAGGCTGACGATTCGAGGCAGGTTGGCCACCCCGGCGGAGAACTGGCCAAACTCGTGGTAGCCTCCGTGGATCTTCATCTCAATGGGCAGCTCGGTGTAGAACTCCTTGGGCTGCTCGGGTTGCCAGTTGAGGCTGGTGATCCGCAAGTTGGCGTCGGTAGCGAGGAAGGTCACGTCGTCCAGCAGGCCCGGCATTTCGCTCTGGGTGGGCAGCATGCTGAGCATGTCCTGGAACTGTGCGCGCATCTGATCCAGCTGCTCACGATAGCGAGGCAGGTTGGCGGCCAACTGGTACTTGGCTTCGAATTTACCCCTGAGCTCCTGCTCTTCGGCCTGCAGCCGGTTGAGGCTGTCCATGGAGTCTTTGATCATCAGGAAGTAGCCGGCCACCCCCATCAGGATGGCGACGATAACCGCGAAAATCACCTTGACCTCTTTGGGCCAGGTGGCGATGTTCTCGAAATCGAGATCCCCTAACTGCTTTAAATCCAAGCTCATCCTTGCCCCCCGACCGCGGCCAGTTCCTCGACAAAGCGCAGAGGCCCGTCACCCTGCTGCAACACCGCCAGCTCCAATTTGAAGGCGTGAACCCGGCCCGGCTGACCCTGGGCGCCATTAGCGGCCACGATCTGCTGCACCTTGGGCTGAGCCAGCCACTTGGCCTGCTCCACTTCCCGCATCATGTTGGCCAGGTGGTTGTTGGACTCGCAGTAGCCCTCCACCTGCACCACCCCATTCTCCACTTTGAGGCGGGTCAGGTAGACCCCGGGTACCATCACCCGGGCCAGCTCGTTCATCACCTGCACCGGCAGGTGGCGACGCATCTGCAGCGCTTCGATCACATCGATGCGGCGCATCAGGTTGGCTTTCTGATCCTTGATCTTGCTGATCTCAGCGATCTGAATGTCCAGCTTGGCGATCTCGGTCTGCAGGTATTGGTTGCGCTCACGCTGCAGATCCTGGCGATGGCCCACCCAGAGGTTCGCCACCAGGGTGACCGCCAGCGACAAAACGGCCACCGCCCCGAGGGCATAGAGGTACTCTTTCTTGCGTCTGAGGCGTTGCGCTTCCCGCCAGGGTAATAGGTTTATGTGTGCCATGGCTCAAAGCTCCTCAGGGCCAATCCACAGGCCACCATATATCGTGGGATCTCCTCCTGGAGTCGATTGGCCAGTCCGTCGTTGGCGGTTAGGTTGCCCTCGAAGGGGTTGGCAATGGCAGTGGGGATCCCAAGCTCGTTGGTCAGCATGTCCGCCAGTCCCTCAATGCCGGCGCTGCCGCCGCTTAAGATCAGGTGGTGCACCTTCTCTTTGCCGGAGGCGTTGCAGTAAATCTGCAGGGTGCGCCGGATCTGCTGAAGCAGCTGGGTCTGGAAAGGAGCCAACACCTCGAACACGTAGTTGCGGGGCAGTTCGCCATTGACCTTGGCCGCTTCGGCCTCTTCGTAGCTCATGCCGTAGTAGGAGAGGATGGACTGGGTGAACTGCTCGCCCCCAAACGCCTGCTCACGGATGAACACCGTCTCGCCGTCGTCCACCACCGCGAAGGTGGTCATGCTGGCGCCCAGATCCACCAGGGCCACCACCTTACCGGCGGTGCCACCGATGATCTGCTCGGCAATCAGCTTGTAGCTGCGGCCCAGGGCGTAGCCTTCGACGTCGATCACCTTGGACTCCAATCCCGCCGCTTCCAGGGCCTCGACCCGGGCATCGACGTTATCGGAGCGGCAGGCCGCCAGCAGCACATCGACCTTGCCGGCGTCTCGGTCATTCACTTTGAGGGTCTGGAAGTCGATGTTCACGTCTTCCAGCGGGTAGGGGATGAGATTGTCCGCCTCGATCTCGATCTGCGCCTCGAGCTCTTCGTCCGACAGGGCGGCATCCATAAAGATGACCTTGGTCATCACCGTGGAGCCGGACACCGAGGCGGCGCCGAAGCGGGCGTCCTTGGGCAGCTGGGCTTTGATCTGGCCCATGGCGTGTGCCACCACCATGGGATCTTTGATCTCTCGGTCGACGACGGCACCACGAGGCAAGGGCACCCGGGCAGCACCATCTACGCGGTAACCATTAGGGGTTTCGGCCAATAGGATCGCCTTAACTTCCCGCGATCCGATATCCACCCCCACCATCCTAGGCAAACGGGGTTTGAATAAATTGGAAAGCATGCTCCCTGCCATTGTTAAGTTGTTGTTATATCCATGGCCTAGACTAGCACAGTTTTTATTTCGCGCATTCAGAAACCCCTCCATTATTAATAAAAAAACGACGCCTTTTTGGTCAGGGTTTGGCGCGGTATACTGTGCCCTTTTAATTCCAGTTAATGAGTGGAAAACACTAACGTGAAGTGGCTTAAGCGCATATTGGCAACGCTCGGGATCCTCGCCCTGCTGGGGATTGGCGCCCTGGCGGGACTGTATTTATGGATAGCCCCAACCCTGCCGGGAGTGGACTCCCTAAAAACAGTTCAACTGCAGACGCCGATGCGGGTCTACAGTGCCGATGGGCAATTGATGTCCCAGTTTGGTGAAAAACGTCGTATTCCCTTACGTTACGACGAGATCCCGGACCCACTCATTCAGGCGGTGCTGGCCACCGAGGACGCCCGCTTTTTCGAACACCGGGGGGTCGACCCCATCGGCGTGATGCGCGCGGCCGTGGTGCTGGTGACCACCGGACGCAAGTCCCAGGGCGCCAGTACCATCACCATGCAGGTGGCCCGAAACTTCTTCCTGACCCGAGAAAAAACCTACATCCGGAAGGTGAAAGAGATCTTCCTGGCCCTGGAGATCGAGCGGCTGCTGACCAAAGAGGAGATCCTCGAGCTCTACCTCAACCGCAGCTTCCTGGGCAATCGGGCCTACGGTGTGGGCGCCGCGGCTCAGGTCTACTACGGCCGAGACGTACAGGAGCTGACCCTGGCGGAGATGGCGATGATCGCCGGCCTGCCCCAGGCGCCCTCCGCCGCCAACCCCATCCGCAATCCGGACCGGGCCCGCAACCGTCGCAACGTGGTGCTGAGCCGAATGATGGACGTCGGCTACATCAGCCGGGCCGAGTTTGACGAGGCGCGTCAGGCGCCCATCACCGCCCGCTACCACGGTGCCGAGATCGATCTGTACGCCCCCTACATCGCCGAGATGGTGCGCGACCACATGGTGGCCACCTACGGCGAGGAGGAGGCCTACACCAGCGGCTTCCGCATCTACACCACCATCACCGCCGAGACCCAGCATGCCGCCCAGCGCGCCCTGCTGGACAACCTCTTCGCCTACGACACCCGTCATGGCTACCGAGGGCCGGTCACCCGCCTGTGGGGCGAGCCGCTGGAGGATCAAAACCAGGCCATCGAAGCGGCGGCCTGGGATCCGGAGCGGATCCAACAGCACCTGCGGGGCGTCAGCCGATTCCGGGACCTGCACCCCGCGGTGGTGCTCGCCGTCGAGGAGAAGAGCGCCGAGGTGATGAACGCCCGGGGTGAGCGCCTGACCCTGCCCTGGGAGGGGATCAACTGGGCCCGAGCCTTCCTCACCGACTCCCGCCAGGGCAACGCGCCCAAGCAGGCTGCCGAAGTGATGACCCCGGGGGATCAAATCTGGATCCGTCAGCACGATGGCCACTGGTGGTTGTCCCAGGTGCCGGAGGTGAGCAGCGCCTTTGTGGCCCTGGATCCCAACGACGGCGCCATCCAAGCCCTGGTGGGCGGCTATGACTTCGGTCAGAGCCAGTACAACCGGGTGACCCAGGCCAAGCGTCAGCTCGGCTCCAACATCAAGCCCTTCCTCTACTCCAGTGCGCTGGAGGAGGGGTTCACCCTGGCCACCCTGGTCAACAACGCCCCCATCAACCAGTGGGACCGCAGCCAGGGCACCGCCTGGCGCCCGCGCAACTCACCGGACGTGTACACCGGCCCAACCCGGGTACGCCAGGGCCTGGCCCAGTCCATCAACGTGATGGCGGTGCGGGTGCTTCGGGAGATCGGCGTGGACGAGTTCATCGATCACGCCACCTTGTTCGGCTTTGACCGGGCGGACATCCCCCGCAACGAGTCGGTCTCACTGGGCTCTGCCTCCGCTACCCCGATGGAAAACGCCCGGGCCTTCGCGGTGTTCGCCAACGGCGGCTTCCTGGTGGATCCCTACTTTATCGAGCGGATCGAAGACTACGACGGCAACGTCATCTTCGAGTCCCAACCGAAGATCGCCTGCCTGGAGTGCAAAGCCGCCCTGGCCCAGACCGACAGCGGCACCGAGTCGCAAGAGGCGCGCGCCGACTTTGCCCAGCAGTGCCCCTGGCCAGCGGATCGCCTGGCACCTCAGGTGATCAGCGAGCAAAACGCCTTTTTGATCCACGAGACCCTCAAGTCGGTGATCTGGGGCGGGGGCGACTGGAGCCAGGGCACCGGCTGGAACGGCACCGCCTGGCGGGCGGCCCGCCTGATCAAGCGCCGGGACATCGGTGGCAAGACCGGCACCACCAACGAAGCCCGAGACACCTGGTTTACTGGTTTCGCCCCCAACCTGGTGGCCACCGCCTGGGTGGGCTTCGATGACCACGGTCGTCAGCTGGGCCGCACCCGCTGGAACCCCTACGGGCCCCAGGATCAGATCACCGCCGGCGAGTCCGGGGCCAAAACCGCGGGCCCGGCCTGGAACCAGTTTATGCACCAGGTGCTCAACGGCGTGCCCCAGGAGAGCAGCGCGATACCCGAGGGGATCGTCACCGCCCGCATCGATCTGGCCAGCGGCAAGCTGTCCAATCGCAACGACGCCAGCTCCCGCTTCGAGTACTTTATCGACGGCACCGCGCCCACCGAGCTGGCCGAAGTGGCCGAGCCGGAAGCCCCAGTGTTCGAGCAGGAAGCCACCGAAGAGCTGTTCTGAGCCGCCAACAACAAAAAAAGCCGCCCAACGGGGCGGCTTTTTTTGCTGTGGTGAACTCAGTCGAAGCGATACTCCATGGCCACCTCGTCGCAGGCGTGTTTGCGCGGGCAGAGGTCGCAGTCCTTGATCACCTTCTCCGGCAGGCCGGTCATCTCGGTGCGCTCGAACCCGAGCTTGTTGAAGAAGCCCGGTACCCGGGTCAGGACAATCACCCGTTCCAGCTCCAGCTCCCGGCCCCGCTGCAACATGTAGTCCACCAGTGCCCGTCCCTGGCCGGCGCCGTGATGCTGAGGATCGATCCCCACCGAGCGCATCTCCGCCAAACCGGTTTCGTAGATGTAGAGAGACGCACAGCCCACCACCTGGTCGTCCTGCTCCGCCACCGAGAAGTCGAGGATGTCCCGCAAGACGTCGTCCCGGCTGCGCGGCAGGGTGTCGCCCAGTTCGGCCCAGTAGGCGTTGATCCTGTGGATGGCGTCCACATCGGACAGTTTGGCGCTGCGGACCTTGAGGATCTCCGCTTTGTGGGCGTTCAGACGCTGCTGACTGGTGTCCACGGCGTGGCGCACCTGCTCCGGCGCGGTGCCCCCCAGGGCATCCAGCTCCGCCAGATCGGCACTGGCTTCGCGGCTGTCCAACGCCTGCTCCACCTGGCCCAGGGCGGTGCCACCCAGGGTATCCCGTTTGGCCAGGCAGGCATCGATGGTCAGATGCTGGAACACGTCCGATTGGATCACCTCGCTGTACGCCTGAAGCTCCGGCAGGGTGAAGTCCTCCAGCGCCTTCTGAGCGTCGATGGCGGCCACCACCACCTCGCCGACGATGTGGTGGGCTTCCCGGAAGGGCACGCCCTTGGACACCAGGTAATCCGCCAGCTCGGTGGCGTTGGCGTAGCCCTGCTGGGCCGCGGAGAGGGTGCGCTGACGGTTCACTTTGAGCCCATCGAGCACCAGGGTGGCCATCTCGGTGCAGGCCAGCCAGGTATCCAGGGCATCAAACAGCCCCTCCTTGTCCTCCTGCATGTCCTTGTTGTAGGCCATGGGCAGGGCCTTCATGGTAGTGAGGATCCCCACCAGGGCCCCGTACACCCGCCCGGCCTTGCCCCGGATCAGCTCCAGCGCATCCGGGTTCTTCTTCTGCGGCATCAGGGAGGAGCCGGAGGTGACGGCGTCGGCCAGCTCGATAAAGCCCGCCTCCCCGCTGTTGTAGAAGATCAGATCCTCGGCAAAGCGGGACAGGTGCATCATGGCGGTGGCCGCGGCGCTGCACAGCTCCACCACATGGTCACGATCCGATACCGCATCCAGGCTGTTGGCGGTGGCGCTGGCAAACCCCAGGGCCTGGGCCAGAGCCTGGCGATCCACCGGATAGGCGGTGCCCGCCAGGGCCCCACTGCCCAGGGGGCAGCGATCCAGCCGGTTCACGGCGTCCTTAACCCGGGTCAGGTCGCGCTCCAGCATCTCGACGTACGCCAGGCACCAGTGCCCAAAGGTGATGGGCTGGGCCCGTTGCAGGTGGGTGTAGCCCGGCAGCACGGTTTGCGCCTCCTGCTGGGCCAGACCGAGCAGCTGCTGCTGCAGGCGCACCAGCGCTTCGATGATCAGTTCCCCCTGGTCTTTGCACCAGAGCTTGAGATCCGTGGCCACCTGGTCGTTGCGGGAACGCCCGGTGTGCAGCTTTTTACCCAGGTCCCCCACTTTCTCGATCAGGGCACCTTCGACAAAACTGTGGATGTCCTCGGCGCCGGAGGCGAGGATCTGCTCATCGCTGACGGACTCCGACAACTCGTGCAGTGCCTTGACCAGCGAACCGTGCTCCAGCTCATCCAGCACCCCCACCTGCTGCAGCGCCCCGGCCCAGGCGATGGAGCCGGTGATGTCCTGCTGCACCAGGCGGAAGTCCACCGGCAGGGAGTCGTTGAATAACTTGAAGCGGCTGTCTGCGGCGCCGCTGAACCGTCCTCCCCACAGGGCCCCTTTTGCGCTCATATTACTGCTGCTCCTCGTGCATGGCGGCGATCCGGCTGGACAGGCTGAACAGACGGATAAAGCCTTCGGCGTGCTTCTGGTTATAGACCTCATCCTCCTCGAAGGTGGAGAAGGCCTCGGAGTAGAGGCTGTTGGGGCTCTGACGCTTCACCACCACGGCGTGACCCTTGTAGAGCTTCACCACGATCTCGCCGGTCAGGGCTTCGGCCAGGCTTTCGGCAGCGGCCAACTGGGCCTTGGCCACCGGGGTGAACCAGCGACCGTCGTACAGGACGTGGGAGAACTCCAGGCCCACCTGCTCGCGGAATTTGAAGGCCGCCTTGTCCAGCACCAGGGTCTCCAGGCCCCGCAGCGCGTTGTTGATCACGGTGCCACCGGGGGTTTCGTAGCAACCGCGGGATTTCATGCCCACCAGACGGTTCTCGACGATGTCGATGCGGCCAACGCCGTGTTTGGCGGCCACGCCATTGAGGTAGTTCAAAGCGTTGTAGGGGGTCATCGCCTCGCCATCCACGGCGGTCAGTACCCCGGCCTCGAACTGCAGGCTGACGTACTGGGCTTCGTTGGGGGCCTGCTCCGGAGACTGGGTCCAGGTCCAGACCTGCTCGCTCGGTTCGCAGTACGGGTCCTCCAACTCGCCCCCCTCGTGGGAGATGTGCCAGGCGTTGGCGTCCCGGCTGTAGATCTTCTCGGCACTGGCGGTGGTAGGGATGTTCTTGCTGGCCAGGTAGTTGAGCAGATCCGTCCGGGACTTCATGGTCCACTCCCGCCAGGGGGCGATCACCGCCAGCTGCGGGGCCAGGGCCGCATAGGTGGACTCGAAACGCACCTGGTCGTTGCCCTTGCCGGTACAGCCATGGGACACCGCGTCGGCCCCCACCTTCAGTGCCAGCTCCACCTGGGCCTTGGCGATGATGGGCCGGGCCATGGCGGTACCCAGCAGGTAGGTGCCCTCGTACAGGGCGCCGGTCTTGAGGATGGGATTGATGTAGTCGCTGACAAAGGCCTCTTTCAAGTCCACCACGTGGCAGCTGGACGCCCCGGAAGCCAGTGCCTTGGCCTCGACGCCTTCGAGCTCCTCGGCCCCCTGGCCCACGTCGGCCACAAAGGCCACCACTTCACAATCGTGCTGCTCCTTCAGCCAGGGAATGATGGCGGAGGTATCCAGGCCACCGGAGTACGCGAGAACAACTTTCTTAATCTGGGTCATGGTCTTAGTCCTTCATCAATTCGAGCAAAATGGCGTTCTGGATGTGCATGCGGTTTTCGGCCTGGTCCAGGATCAACGAGGCATCGGAGTCCATCACCTCGGAGGTGATCTCCACCTCACGGTGGGCCGGCTGGCAGTGCAACACGTGCTTGGCACCGGAGAGGGACATCAGCTTGCTGTTGATCTGGTAGGGCTGGAACTTGGCCTTGATCGCCTCCAACGGCGTGGTGTCCCCCATGGAGATCCAGGTATCGGCGTAGAGGGCGTCCACCCCTTCCAGGGCTGCCAGTTCCGAGGAGAGCACCAGCTTGCCGCCGTGCTGTGCGGCAATCGCCTGGGCTTCGGTCACCACCTGGCCATCGGGAAAGTGACCCGGGGGGCAGACCACCACCATGGTGGCGCCCAGCTTGGCGGCGGCAAACATCAGCGAGTGGGTGACGTTGTTGCCATCGCCGACGTAGGCCAGCTTCACCTGTGACAGGTCGTCGTAGTGCTCCGCCAGGGTAAGGAAATCCGCCAGGCCCTGGCAGGGGTGGTAGAGATCGGACAGGGAGTTAACCACGGGCACCGTCGCGTATTCGGCCAGCTCCTCCAGGGTCTGGTGAGAGAACACCCGGGCGACGATGGCGTCGCACCAGCGGGACAGGTTCATGGCAAAATCCTTCACCGCTTCCCGCTGACCGATGGCGCCATTTTGCTGGTCCAGGTAGAGGCAGTGGCCACCCAGCTTGTTAATGCCGATGTCGAAGCTGACCCGGGTGCGCAGGCTGGGTTTTTCAAACAGGGTCACCACGGACTGGCCCTTGAGGGCGTCCTGGTAAGGGGTGTAATCCGCCTTCAGGGTCTTGGCCAGACCGATCAAGCCGTGGATCTGTTCAGGGCTCAGGTCCTTGATGCTCAGTAGATGGTTCATTGCGTTTCCTTAGAATGCGTTATCAGGGGTGGACCTGAGTGCCCACGGGTTCGCCCTTCACCAGGGCCGCCAACTGCTCGGGGTAGCGCCAACTGGCCACCAGCACCCGGTTGTTGATGGAGCGCGCCGCATCCAGGGCCGCGTCCACCTTGACCTTCATGCCCCCTTCGATGACTCCTTGACGCGTCAGCTCCGCCGCGAGGGCCGGGTCCAGGTGGGGGATCAGCTGGCCTTTGCCGTCCAGTACGCCGGAGACGTCCGACAGCAGGGTGAGCTCCGCGCCCAACAGTTGGCAGATCACCGTAGCGGCCTGATCGGCGTTGACGTTCAGCCGCTGGCCCTCGGCATCGACGGCAATGGAGCTGATGATGGGCAGCATCCCCTGGGCCAACAGGCCCTCCAGCAATGCCGGCTTGCCCGCCGCGACTTTGCCCACCGCCCCCAGCTCCGGTGCCAGCACCTGGGCTTGGGTCAGCCCGCCGTCGGCCAGGGAGAGCCCCACCGGGGTCAGGCCCGCGGCGATGGCCTTGGCCACCAGTTGGGTGTTGGCGCTGCCCGCCAGGGCTCCGGCCACCACGTCCATCTGCACCTCGGGGGTGACCCGCAGTCCGTTAAGCTTGTGGGAGCTGAACCCATTGGCCTTGAGCTGCTGCTCCACCAGGGCACCACCACCGTGCACCAGCACCGCCTGCCAACCGGCCTCCGACAGGCCTTTGAGGGTGACAAACAGTCGGTCCATCCCCGCTTCGCAGCCCAGCAAGGCCCCGCCAACCTTAATCACCATGGTCTTCATGCGTCATCCCCGAATCCAAAACGAATAAGTATGCATTGCAGTGCCTGGCTGGCTGCCCCCTTCATCAGGTTGTCGATGGCACTGGCTACCACCAGCACCTGGCGTTCGCTGTCCAGTTTCCACGCCAGCAGGCAGCGATCGGTGCCGGCCACGTCATCAATCTTCGGCCACTGCCCCGCCGGCAGGCAGTACACCACCTGGCTGGCATCATAAGCGGCGAAGGCCTGTGCCACGTCCGCGTCAGTGCAATTGACGGTCACCGGCACCGTGATGGTGGCCAGGATCCCCCGTTTGAAGGCTCCCAGGTGAGGGGTGAACACCACGGCGTGGCCGAGCTGAGATTCGATTTCCGGTTGATGCCGGTGACCCAGTACCCCGTAGGGGGTCAGGCTGACCTGGCAAAAGCTGTTGGTGAGGCTGGCTTTGCGCCCGGCACCTGAGACACCGCTGACCGCATTGATCACCGGCACTCCGGCAATGAGATGGTTTTCCTTCAGCGGCTTAAGGGCCAGCAAGGAGGCGGTGGGGTAACATCCGGGGACGGCGATCAGTGCCGCCTCCCCCAGGCTCGGCGGCGCCCACTCCGCCAACCCGTACACGGCACCGGGCAGCAGTTCGGGGGCCGGGTGGGTGAATCCGTAATGCTTTGGGTAAACCGCGGGCTCGGCGAACCGGTGGCCACCGGAGAGATCGAACACCGTCAGCCCCTGGGCCAGCAGGGTTGGCGCCAACTGGGCGCTGATCTGATGCTCAGTGGCCAGGCACACCGCTTGGGCCTGAGTGCCCAGTTGGGCCAGGGCGCTGTCGGTCAGGGGCTGAAGGGGCTGGTCCACCCACCCCAGCAACTCAGGGTACAGTTGGGAGAGCGGCGTGTGGGCATCGGCGCTGCCGGCAGAAACGTAGCAGCCGGCCAGCGTCAGGCTGGGGTGTTGCGCAACCAGTTTGGCCAGGGTGGCGCCGGTGTAGCCGGAGGCACCGATGATGGCGACCTGAATCATGGTCTTATCCTTATTGTGTCAATGCGAAATGGGGTACAGCGAGGGCGGGCCTGATGGCCCCGGAGGGATCAGGGTCGTCGTCGATTGACAGAAACAGGCAGGGTCCAGATGGTCATGGTTCGGCTCATTACTCCGTGAGATGGGGACAGAGTAACAGCACTGATTTATTATGCAACCCCGTCGCATATTTATTTTTCCCAGTCCGCACGGGTGCAGCATCGATGTCCAAGCGGCGACCCCGCTAAAGGATAAATGTAGGAAAATTACGAACAGACCTATTGACCCCACTGACTCCCAGCTTCAGGATCGAGGGTCAGGGTATTTGGCAAGGGAACCTCAATGACTGATATGTACGCCCCCCTAAAAGCGAACGTCCACATGCTGGGCGCCATTTTGGGAGAGACCATCGAGGCCGAGCACGGCGAAGCCTTCCTGAATCGCATCGAGCAGGTGCGCCAACTCTCCAAGGCATCGCGTCAGGGAGACACCCAGGCGCAATCCCAGATGCTCGCTCTGCTGTCCGAACTGCCCGACGATGAGCTGGTGCCCTTTGCCAGTGCCTTTAACCAGTTCCTCAATCTGGCCAATATTGCCGAGCAGTTTCACACCATCTCCCGCAACTGCGACGAGCTGGTGTGCGTGCCGGATCCGGTGGACTTGCTGCTGGGCCGTCTGCTCAACGGCAAGGCCCAGCTCAACCCGGACCAGCTTATTGACGAGTTGGAGAAGCTGGAGATCGATCTGGTGCTCACGGCCCACCCCACCGAGGTGACCCGTCGGACCCTTATCAGCAAATACGCCGCCCTGATCGATTGCCTCAGTGAGCGGGAAAACCCCCAGCTCAGTGAACGTGAAGCCAAACGCAACCAACTGCGGATGCGCCAGCTGGTGGCGCAGATCTGGCATACCAACGAGATCCGCAAACAGCGTCCCACCCCGGTGGATGAAGCCCGTTGGGGCATGGCCACCGTGGAAGCCAGCCTCTGGCACGCGGTGCCGGAGTTTCTTCGTCAGCTTAACGAGCAGGTGGAGGAACACGCCGGTCGACAGATCCCACCCCACGTAGCCCCGGTCAAGTTCTCCAGCTGGATGGGGGGGGACCGTGACGGCAACCCCTTTGTTACCGCCAAGGTGAGCGAGGAGGTGCTGCTGCGCAACCGTTGCACCGCCGTCCGCCTCTACCTGGAGGACATCAACCAGTTGATCGGCGAGCTGTCGATGACCGACTGCGACGAGGCCCTGCGGGCTCTGGCCGGCGAGCACCGTGAGCCCTACCGGGTGCTGCTGCGCAAGCTGCGCCATAAGCTGGCCGACACCCACGAATACCTGCTGGCCCGCCTGGATGGCCATCAGCCGGAAGTCAGCCTGGATGATCTGGTGTGGCAGAAGCGCGACCTGCTGGAGCCCCTGGAGGTGATCTACCAGAGCCTACTGGGCCAGGGTATGCGTCTGATCGCCAACGGCCTGCTGCTGGACACCCTGCGCCGCATCCACTGTTTTGGCCTGACGCTCGTCCGCCTGGACATCCGCCAAAGCTCCGATCGTCACGCCAGCGCCCTGGCGGAGATCACTCGTTACCTGGGCCTGGGCGATTACCTGCACTGGAGCGAAGAGGAGAAGCGCGCCTTCCTGCTGCGGGAGCTCGCCAGCCGCCGTCCCCTGCTGCCCCACCAGTGGCAAGCCTCACAAGAGACTCAGGAGGTGCTCGACACCTGCCGCCTTATCGGTCAGCAGAGCCAGGAGGCCCTGGGCTCCTACGTCATCTCCATGGCCAGTGAAGCGTCCGATGTGCTGGCGGTGGCCCTGCTGCTTAAGGAGTGCGATTGCGATTTCTCGCTGCCCATCGTGCCCCTGTTCGAGACCCTGAGCGATCTGGACAACGCGCCCGAGGTGATGGGTGCCTTGATGCAGATCGATTGGTACCTGGGTTACTGCCGGGGCCAACAGCAAGTAATGATCGGCTACTCTGACTCCGCCAAGGATGCCGGCGTAATGGCCGCTTCCTGGGCCCAATACCGCGCACAGGAAGCCCTGGTGGGCGTGTGCCGCGACGCCGGGGTGGCCCTGACCCTGTTCCACGGTCGCGGCGGCTCCATTGGCCGTGGCGGTGGCCCGGCCCACGAAGCGATCCTCTCCCAGCCCCCGGGCTCCGTCGACAGCCGTCTGCGAGTCACCGAGCAGGGCGAGATGATCCGCTTCAAGTTCGGCCTGCCTAAAGTGGCGGTGCAGAGCCTGGCGCTCTACACCTCCGCCGTCCTGGAAGCCACCCTGCTGCCGCCCCCGGCCCCCAAGGCCCAGTGGCGCAGCCTGATGGATGAGATTGGCCACTTCTCGGTGAACGCCTACCGGGAGATCGTCCAGGAGGAGGCGGACTTCGTACCCTACTTCCGGGCCGCCACACCGGAGCTGGAGCTCTCGGCCCTGCCCCTGGGCAGCCGCCCCGCCAAGCGCCGGGCCGACGGTGGCGTGGAGTCTCTGCGAGCCATTCCCTGGATCTTCGCCTGGACCCAGAACCGCTTGATGCTGCCCGCCTGGCTAGGGGCCGGTGAGGGCTTGCAGCACGCTATCGAGCAGGGACACAAGGAGACCCTCAGGGAGATGTTCCTGGAGTGGCCGCTGTTCCGTACCCGGCTTTCAATGCTGGAGATGGTGTACGCCAAGTCCGAGCCCAACCTGTCACGCTATTATGAACAGATCCTGGTGTTGCCGGAGCTGCATGGCCTGGGGGCCGAATTGCGCCGTCGCCTGGAGACCGGTGTCTCCAGCGTGCTGGACCTGACCCAGGAGCAGGGGCTGATGGACCTGACGCCATGGAACAAGGAATCCGTAGCACTGCGTCACCCCTACATCGATCCCCTGAACTTCCTGCAGGCGGAGCTGTTGCGCCGTTGTCGCCAGGAGCCGGAGGATCCCGCACTGCAACAGGCATTGATGATCACCATCGCCGGCATCGCCGCCGGTCTGCGGAACACGGGGTAACGAATGAAGATTTGGATCGCGGCACTGACGTTGTTGCTGGCCGGATGCGCCACCTCCTACACGGTGACGGAGTCCGAGCTTGAGGGCTACCTGAACGATGCACTGCGCAAGGAGCGCAGTGCCGAACTCAGCCCGGGCCTCAGCGCCACCATGACCCTGTCGGACATCGCCGTCACCATCGGTGACCAGCCGGACCGGGTGGCGATCCAGACTCGCAGCAGCGTCAAGATCGACACCCCGCTGATCCCCCTGCGGGCGCAATTAGCCTTCACTTTCAGCGCCAAACCCTGGTATGACCGAAGCGATCACAGCCTCTACCTGCAAGAGGTGGAGCTGTCCGGGGTCAAAGCCAGCCCCGAGGAGCTGGAACAGATGCTCATTCCCCTGAGCCGCGAGGCGATGCAGTTTGTGAGACTCTATCTGGAAAACCAGCCGGTGTACCAGCTGGACCAACAGGGTTGGCGTGAGGACCTGCTGCGCCAGTTTGGCGAGGAGCTTAAGGTGCGCCCAGGCAAACTGGAGTTTGTCCTCAGGCCTTGAGCAATCGAGTGCCCGTTCGCTTCATATAGCCGTAATCCGCCAGGGGGGGCTGCCCCAACAGGGCTCGGCGCACCATATCGTGCGCCACCGTCGCGGCCAGCAAACGGATGGCATTGCGGCTTCGGGTTCCCAAAAACAATGTCTGGGCCACGCAGCCACTCTCGGATGCCAAAGCAAAACAGACGGTGCCAACGGGCTTATCCTCTGAGCCTCCCTCCGGGCCGGCAATGCCACTGATGCTGACCGCCAGGTCGCTTCCCATGCGCTGCCGCGCGCCCTGGGCCATCTCAATCACCGTCGCCAGTGACACCGCACCCTCTTTGGCCAGGGATTGACTCTTCACCCCCAGAAGCGATTGCTTTGCTTGATTGCTGTAGGTCACCAAGCCAGCCAGCAGGTAATCGGAACTGCCCGGCAGGTCCACCAACTGACTGGCCACCATGCCCCCGGTACAGGACTCCGCCGTGGCCAGCGTCTTACCCTGCTGGCGCATCAAATCATGAACGGCTTCCGGCAGGGACTTGAGGTTTTCCCCCACCAAAGCATCCCCCAGCACGCCCCGAAACGCGTCCAGCAGATTGCTCCAGGCATCTTGGGCCACCGGCTCACGTTGCAGCAGCTTGATTTCGATGTAGGGCAGCGAAGCTCGAAACCCCAGGGTTACCCCCTCGGGGAGAGCGATGGGCTCCAACAGTTGGGCCAAATTGGACTCCCCCTGGCCAATGGTCAGCATGCGATGCAGCCCAACAGGGGCCTCAATGGGAAAGGCTTGCTTGAGCCACGGCAGCAGCTGCTCATGCACCATGCGCTTGAGCTCGGAGGGCACACCGGGGGTAAAGAAATACCAGGTGTCTTTATAGCAAGCCCGAAAACCGCAAGCGGTCCCCACCGGGTTGTCCACCATCACGGCGCCTTGCGGCAGCATCGCCTGCTTACGATTCTTGTCAGACATGGGCCGTCCCCGGGCAGCGAACATGGCGCTCATGGTGGTCAGCCAAGCCTCGTTGAGCTCCAGAGAGACCCCCATCAGCTGAGCCATGGCCTCGGCGCTTAGATCATCGGCAGTGGGTCCCAGACCACCGTTCACCAGCACCACGTCGGCGCGCTCGGCACAGTCGGCGAAGGCCGCCACCAGATCGGCCATGCGATCACCCACCGTGGTGCGCCGCTGCATCTCAATGCCGTTCTCCATCAGCAACTGAGCGACCCAGGCGGCATTGGTATCGGTGATCTGACCGGAGAGCACCTCTTCGCCGGTGCATATCATTTCGAAACGCATCACTTCCCTTAACGTTATAGGCGTTTGGCCTCACGGTAATGGAGCAACGGGGATGGGACAAGCCCGGTTCACTTCAGGCGGGAATTTCTGACGTCCAGAAACGACAAAACCCAGCCATACGGCTGGGTTCTGAAGATGGTGCTGATACCCAGATTTGAACTGGGGACCTCACCCTTACCAAGGGTGCGCTCTACCAACTGAGCTATATCAGCAAATTAGGTGCCTGGCGGTGACCTACTCTCGCATGGGAACCCCCACACTACCATCGGCGCGGTTGCGTTTCACTGCTGAGTTCGGCATGGGATCAGGTGGGTCCACAACGCTATTGCCACCAGGC